>CP042280.1 GCA_007858575.1 Streptomyces sp. WAC08241 | reverse complement strand
CCTGAACCTCCTCCACCTCCACCGTCCGCCTAACCTCCGGCGCAACCCAGGCCCTGCGGATCGCATGGCCCGGACGCCCATCAAGCGCCTCAACGGCCGCCTGCGCCGCCTCGACGCCAACGTCGAGAAGTCCATCTTCGGGTTCATCCCTCTCGACATCGAGTTCCTGGCCACCGACCCGCTCTGGTACGCCGACACCGAATCGACCGTCGAGATCCCCTCGGCTGGCTCACCGGCGGAGGCTTCGCCGCACCCGTCGTCGCCCCGATCTACGTCCAGGACGGCACCGTCGCCGCCAACCGGCCCGGCTGGGTCACCAACACGGGCACGGCCGACACCTGGCCGATCATCCGCATCACCGGCCCGTGCGCGCAGGTCACCATTACCCACGTCCCCACCGGCCGCACCCTCGCCTTCCCGCCCTCACCCTCACCGTAGGCCAGTGGATCGAGATCGACACCCGGCCCGGCTACCGCACCATCACCCGCGAGAACGGCGGCAACGCCCTCACCCTGCTGGCCCCGGCCTCCCGCATCGACCTGTTCTCCCTGCCGCCCGGCACCTCCGAGATGCGCTGGACCGCATTCGACAACACCAACACCGCCCGCATGCGCCTGACCTGGCGCGACGCCTACACCGCCCTCTGAGGAGACGCAAGCCATGACCCTTTACCCGGCGCCGATCCTCGTCAACGGAGCCACACATCCTGCCGAAGTGTTCCGAATGCTGGTCCGCGACCTATCCCTCGGATCCGAAGGCATCACACAAGGCGACGACCTCAAGGTCACGCAACTCTCCACACCCGGCGGCAGCGTCCAGATCTCCGACGGCTCCGGCATCGTTCGTGGCCGCGCGAACCCTTTCAGGGCTCCTACTCGGCCTGCAATGTCGGATCAGCCACAGTCACCATCGCTCCCACTGCTGGCAGCCCTCGCTCCGACATGGTCATCCTCCGCATCGAGGACCCCCAGTACGAGGGAACCCGCAATCCCGCCGTCGACCCGATCGCCTACTTCCAGGTCATCTCCAACGTCTCCTCGAGCGCGACGGCGATCCCCGACGGTCGCACCGGCATCCCTCTGGCACGCATCGACATCCCGGCCTCCACCGCGACCATCACCGACGCCATGATCAAGGACGTCCGGAAGGTCGCGAACCCTCGCCGCGAACGCACCTATGGACCCAGTCCCGGCGTCCCCCTCCACCGCCATCAGCGGCACCTCAGGCACCTACTCCTACTTCACGACCGCCGCCGGCTGGAACATCCCCATCCCTCCTGGGCCTCCGTTGCCAAGATCCGCTTCGATATCGGCGGTCTGCGCCTGTCGAGCGGAGCCGTCTACGGAGACATCTCCGCCACCTTCGGCGCCTCCCTCGCCATCCAGGCCGTCTCCGTCGACGACAGCCAGACCTCCGGCCGCCGCTACGCCCACCTGATGGGCGACACCCTCACCATCCCTCCGCCTACCGCGGCACCACCCAGCTCCTGCGCGCCCGCGGCCGGTGCTTCGTCGGTAACGCCGCGACGATGCTCGTCGACACCGGCTCCACCCTCATCGCCGACGTGACCTTCGAAGAGGCCCCCGGTGAGCGACCGCCGTGTCCTCACCCAGCACGTCCTGACCGGGGAGTGGCTCACCCACACCCTCCCTCTGCAGGACCTGGAGTACGGACCCGAGCTCAACGGGCCCGGATCCCTCACCGGTACCCTCACCCCGAAGCTGGCCTCCCAGTCCCTCCGCCTCGTCGACCCAGGCACCACCTGCCTGTACGTCGAGGAAGCCGGCCAGATCACCTGGGAGGCCTCATCTGGGACGCCCGCCCCCAAGGCAACGTCCTCCAGATCGAAGCCGCTTCCTGGTCGTCCTACCTCCACAAGCGCCACGACCTCCACGGAGAGCTCAACGGCCGCGGCCCTACAGCTACGCCGACCGCACCAAGGTCATGCGCGACATCTGGGCCTACGCCCAGTCCATCGCCGACGGTGACCTCGGCGTCATCGTCGACACCACCACCTCCGGCTCCACCATCGGCAGCCCCGCCGACACCTACCGCTTCAGTGCCTGGGAGACCCCGAACCTGGGCGAGCGGTTCGACCAACTCGCCGACGGCGACGCCACCCCGACTACACCTGCACCACCGAATGGAATGCGGCACGTACCGCTGTCGTGAAACGGATCCGGATCGGCTGGCCACGACTCGGAGCCCGCCGTACCGACATCAGCTTCGCCTCCGGCGTCAACGTCCTCGAGAACCCCACGATCGTCATGTCCGGTGACGACTACGCCCAGGTCGTCATCGCCTCCGGTCAGGGCGACGGCTCCGCCAAGCGCCGTCAGACCTCCGCGGTCCGCGACGGCCGGCTCCGCATGGAACACGTCCTGGACCTGCCCGACGTCAAAGCCAACGACGTCCTCGCCGCCCGTGCCGCCCGCGAACGCACCCGCCGGCAACGGATCGGGACCGTCGCCGAGGTCATCGTCCGCGACCACCCTGCCGCGCCCCTCGGGTCCTGGCAGGTCGGCGACGACATCTACACCCGCATCTACAACGCCTGGACCACCTACACCGGCTGGTGCCGCATCACCGGCTGGTCCATCCGCCCCGACGCCCCCGGCGGCCCCCAAGCCACCGTCCAACTCGCACCAGCCGACACCTACCAGTACGGAGGAACTGCATGACCGCCGACCTCGGCACCCGCATCACCCGCCTGGAGACCCGGATCTCCGCCGTCGAACGCGCATCCCGCCTCGGCTCCGCCGCCATCGACGGCACGGCCGTCGAAGTCCGCGACGACACCGGGTCCCTGCGGGCGCTCGTCGGCCAGCAGGGCGACGGCACCACCGCCGTCAACGTCGTCAACGGCCCCGTCCCGCCCGCGCCCAGCGCACCGCTCACCGCGTCCATCGTCGGAGGCATCGCAGCCGAATGGGACGGGCAGCTCACCGGCAGCAGTGTTGTCCCTCTGGACTTCGCCCGCGTCGAAGTCCACGCCTCCACCTCCTCCGGGTTCACGCCCAGCGCGGCCACCCTCGTCGGTACCGTCGAAACCCCTCAAGGCGCGATCGTGCCCATCCCCACCACCACACCGCTGTACGTACGGCTCGTCACCCGCACCACCTCCGGCACCGCCTCCGCCCCTCCGCGCAGAGCAGCCTGATCGCGCCCGCGCCGATCGTCGCCGACGACGTCGCCGACGGCATCATCACCGGCAGCAAACTCGCTGCCGACGCCATCGACGGACGGGTCATCACCGGCTCCACCCTGCGTACTGCTGCCAGCGGGCAACGCATCGTCATTGACGGCGCAACCGGCATCATCACTGGATACGACACCGACGGGAACGTTGTCTTCTCGGTCGCTCCCACCAACGGCTTCACCTCCTACGCTGCAGCTCCCCCGGCGGATACGCCACCACATCCCAGCTCTCCGCCGCACAACTCCAGCTATCAGTCACCATCCCCGGTGTAACCGTCATCCCTGCCAGCATCAACATCGGCGCCGGCACCTGGCCTTTCGGGAAAACCACGTCACCACAGAGATCCGCGGCGGTTTCACCCCCGGCTACAACGCCCCGTACATACGCCTCGGCTCCTCGTCACCCGACTTCTCCCAAGACCTAGAGATCAGCAGCGAAGACATGACCATCGCCCTGACCGGAGAACTCCAACTGTTCGCGCCCGGCTTCGCGATCAACACGGTCTCCCAGGGCCGTGGCCGTGTGGCTTTCAACGCGATCCAAGCCAACACCGCCACCACGACCACCACAGAGATCGCCGCCATCACTACCCCGACCATCACCTTCGCAGCAGGACGCGCCTACCGCATCTCCTACCACGGCCTGCTGCTCTCCTCCGTCGCCAACGACATCGTCCGCTGCCGCGTGTGGCGCAGCGCGATCGGAGGCAGCGGGATCTCCCTCGTCGACTCCATCAACGCCCACCAGATCCCCATCGCCAACCAGCAGGTTCTGATGGACATGACTCAGATCATCACCAACAGCACCGCATCGAACATCTCCTCAATCCTCATCGGCTCAGTCCTGCGGGCCTCCGGCACCGGAAACGTGCAGGTCATCGCCAACGCCAACAACCCCGCCTGGGTGGAAGTCGAGGACATCGGCGCCGCCACCGACTACCCATCCGCCCGCTTCCTCTAGCCCCACCCGAGCAGGGGATCAAACGACCGTTCGGCCTCTACGCTGGACACCAGGGCGACCCTCCGCCCTCAGCTCCACTCCCCGAGGGACCGCACCACGCAGGTGCGCGCCGACCACACCACCGGCATGGGGAACAGGAGCGCCCTCCATGACTGACTTCCACGTCGCAGTCGACCACCTCGACCGCGACACCCACACGGTCTCCACCACCTACCTCGGCACCGTCGACCAGGCCCACGTCGACGAAGTCCGGGCCATCGCCGAGCTCGAGACCACCGAACGCTGGGTCAAGGACCACCCGCGTCAGCCCGGCGCGTTCATGGTGCTGCGTGACGACGGTGATCTCGACGTCTACGTCCCCACCGACGCCCCCGACTTCACCGCCCGCACCCCCGACCTGGCGCCGAAAGACGGGCCCGCGACCGGCGGAGTCCTGGCCACGGGCACCATGGCCTCGGTCGGTGAGACAGCACCTGGGACAGCGCTCCCGGTACGCAAGACCGCAGCGCAGAAGAAGGCCGCGAAGAACGTCGCCACGACTCTCGTCGCCTTCGCCGCCTCCTCCTCTGACGGTCCGGCGTACATCGACGGCGTGGTCCGCTTCGGCGACCAGGTCATCGGCGGCGCCATGGACACCCCGGCAACCCGCCCCGCTTCACCTGGCACACCACCGAGTCCCCGGCCGGTTCAAGCTACTTCTACTCGGTCGCCGCCTACCTGATGAGGGTCGCGGCCGAGCCGCAGGTCATCTACGATCCGGTCTCCGACCTGATCGGACAGTTCGGGCCCCTGACCCAGTCCGGCCGTGCCCTCCGCAACGACGGCTCGCGCCGCACCAACCGCGAGGGCAAGGTCAACATCCAGGTCGAGGTCCTCGCCCGCGCCGCCTCCCCGTGGACGAACGGCTTCGACCCGGTGGACAAGCCGAACTTCCGCAAGCTCATCGCCGTCGGCCGTGCCCACGGCGTCCCCGACGACTGGCCCGCCGGCAAGCCCGTCGCCACGGCTTCCTCGTACACCGCGCGCGATCGCAACGTCTGGCAGAACGAGGGTGGCCACTACGGCCACTGCCAGGTTCCCGGAAACGATCATTGGGATCCGGGTGCCATCGACATCACGATCGTGCCCGGCGGGCAGTCCACCGGAGGCGGCAGCACCCCACCCAGCCGCCCACCAGCAGCACCCCGGCCCGCTATCAGGTCACCATCAATGGCCTGACCTATGGCTACGGCGCCGTCGGCGACCACGTCACCAAGGTCGGTCAGGCCCTGGTGTCTAAGGGTTTCGGCACCTACTACCAGTCCGGCCCCGGCCCGACCTGGTCCGACGCCGATACCCGCAACTACCAGACCTTCCAGCGGTCCCTCGGCTACACCGGTGACGCGGCCGACGGCGTACCGGGCGAGACCAGCCTGACCAGGCTCCTCGGCACCCCTCCCCAGCAAGACCACCACAGCACCCACAGCCGCCTACGAGCCGTACCCCGGCGCCGCGTTCTTCAGCCCCGGTCGCCGCTCCCCGATCATCACCGCCATGGGCCGCCGCCTCGTCGCCCTCGGCTGCTCCGCCTACGCCAAGGGCCCCGGCGAGCACTGGACCAATGCCGACCGGGAGTCCTACAAGCGTTGGCAGCGGAAGCTCGGCTACACCGGCAACGACGCCAACGGCATCCCCGGCAAGACGTCCTGGGACAAGCTCCGCGTCCCCAAGCAGCTCTAGCAGGAGCCCGCCATGGACGTGCCCCGAATCCTTCGCTCCAGCATCACCTGCGGCCTCGCCATCGGGCTCCTCGTCATCATCCTGACCGGCAGCCTCCTGCTCGCACTCGGCATCGCCGCCCTCATGGCGGCCGCCGTCGCGTTCGGCGGCCTCATCAGCGGCTGCGTCGCCCCTCACCACCACAAGGCTTCACCCTCCCGAGAGGACCTCACATGAAGACCCCCTGATCTTCGGCCGCGAGCCTGCTGCCTGGCTGGCCCTGGTCGCGATCATCGTCAAGCTCGCCGTCGCCTTCGGCTGGGACGCCTCCGCCGAGGTCCAGGCCAACGTCAACGCGGTCGCCGCCGCCGCGATGGGCATCCTCATCGCCGTCATCGTCCACGACGGTCTCGGCGCCGCACTGATCGGCCTCGCCCAGTCCGGCCTCGCTCTCTCCCTCGGCTACGGCCTGGGCTGGTCCGCCGAGAAGCAGGTCGCCGCCATGGCGCTCGTGACCATCGTCGTCGCCATGTGGGACCGCACCCAGGTCACCGCCCCTGTCCCCCGGAGCCCATCCCGGTCCGCGCGCAGAGCAACGTCTGACCCTTGCCTGATCCGAACTCCGGGGTGGAGCCGTCATGAACGATCTCTTCGGCCTGACCCCGACCGACCTGGGCATATCCGGCCTCCTGGCTTTAGTCGTCCTGCTCGTCCTCACCGGCCGGCTCGTGCCCCGCTCGACGCTGCAGGACATGAGAGACGAGAGGGACAAATGGCAGGCAGCCCACGACAGAGCGAGGCCGCCCGGCAGGCCGAGCGGGACCAGGTTACCGAGCTCCTCGAGCTCTCACGCGTCGCCGGACACGTCCTCTCCGCTCTCCCCAGGCCGAAGGAGGTGGAGGGTGGTGTGGATGTGGTTGAGACGTCTGATCGGTAGGGGTCGGCCGTCCGACGGGATGCGCGCTGCCACGGGCGCGCTCGCTCAAGCCGAGCGCGCCCACCTCGCTGCTAAAGCGCGGCGCCCTGAGGTCAAGGCCGTCGTCGCAGACCTGCGACGGGAGCGGGCAGAGAACCACTTCGCTGAACGGATCAAGGAAATCTATGAAGGGGTGCCCATGCGCAACCAGACCATTGACCAGTGGATCAACATGATCGCATCCGGGGCCGCAGCCCTCTCCTGCCTCGTCTTCGCCCTCGTCTACCACCAGCGGGCCACCTGGTGGCGCTCCGACATCGGCCGCAACGTCATGGGCTTCGCCGCGGTGGTCGGAGCCCTATGCCTGTACACGATCCTGATCACCCTGTGGCCCACCGGCTGCGTCGCCGTCATCCTTCGCGGGGCCCGCACCGTCATCGTCCTCGCCATCGCCGTCCTGATGCTCCAGCGCACCCTCCAGGTCATCCGCGCCCAGCGCCCCACCGACATCGCCCCACCCCGCAAGACCCCTGAGGAGACCGTCATGCCGTTCCCGACCGGGGTACCGACCGTCCTCGTGCACTACCGGGCCTCAGCCCCGCCGGTGGTGGCCCCGCGGTCGGGACGATGCAGTTCGCCCCGATCCCGCAGGTCATCAACCTGCCGGAGTTCGGGGTGGCATTCACCGGCGCCGGCACGTACCGCTTCGACAGCGAAGGCCGTCTCGTCGACGCAGAGGGCAACGTCGGCGTTCGTCTTCTACCGCGCGACGTCCCCGGCGCCAACCCGACCGACTGGGTATGGCTGGTCACCACGAACATCGTGGGCGCCGCCCCTCGCAGCTTCTACATGAGCCTGTCGGTCCAG
This sequence comes from Streptomyces sp. WAC08241, assembly GCA_007858575.1. Taxonomy (GTDB): domain Bacteria; phylum Actinomycetota; class Actinomycetes; order Streptomycetales; family Streptomycetaceae; genus Streptomyces. The sequence continues at coordinate 84,952 of CP042280.1, read as the reverse complement.
CAAGACGAAGTCGACCTCGCAGAGATCGACCAGGCCGACGCCAGCCGCGCCCACTACGTGGCCGTACCCGGGCCACAGGGCGACCAGGGACCTCCGGCGTGCAAGGTCTACCCGGTCTCGACGGAGCGCCCGGAGAACCTGGAGCGAAGGGAGACCAAGGAGAACCGGGCGCTCCCGGCCTGCCTGGTGCACCCGGAGAGGACGGCGCACCGGGAGCGCCAGGGGAGTCCGCCTACCAGCTCGCTGTCGACAATGGGTTCGCCGGTACCGAGACGCAATGGCTGGTCTCCCTCCGCGGGCCTCAGGGCGAGCAGGGCATCCCTGGAGCACCAGGTAGCCAGGGTGAGCCTGGAGAGTCCGCCTACCAGGCCGCCGTCAGTAACGGGTTCGCCGGCACAGAGCAGCAGTGGCTCGCCTCGCTTCAGGGGCCGCAGGGCGAACCGGGCGACGCTGGCCCTGCCGGCTCACCGGGCACTCCCGGATCGCCTGGCGCCCCAGGGGCTCCGGGCGAGTCCGCCTACGAAGTGGCCGTAGCCGAAGGCTTTGTCGGGACGGAGACAGCCTGGCTGGCTTCCTGGTCGGGCCCTCGGGCCCGGAAGGCCCCGAGGGGCAGAAAGGCGACAAGGGCGATCCTGGTGACCCGGCCACCAACCTAGTCACCTCCGTCAACGGGCTGCAGGGCGCCGTCGTCCTTAACGCGTCTGCGGTGGGAGCCGATCCGGCAGGATCCGCAGCCGCCGCTCAGGCCGCGGCCGCGAGCGACGCGACCGCTAAGGTCGGGGTACACAACGCCGATACGACGGACGTGCACGGCATTCCCGACACCGCCCAGCTCGTCGTCACCACCGACGCCCGGCTCACGAACTCGAGAACCCCTACCGCGCACGCCGCCACCCACGCCTCCGGCGGCAGCGACCAGATCACCCCTGCCGCGATCGGCGCCTACCCGGCCACCGACGGCAACACCCTCAACACGTACGTCACTGACCTGCAGACCCGGGTCGGCGGCACTCCCTACGGTCTGGAATCCAGGGCTACAGCCGTGGAGGGCCGGGCCACCAGTCTGGAAACCCGCGCGACGACCCTGGAAGGCCGAGCCACCACCGTCGAGGGCCGGGCGACGAGTCTGGAGGGCCGTGCCACCACGCTGGAGGGGTCGGTCGCTGGCAAGCTGGACAAGGTCGGCGGCACCCTCACGGGCGGCATCACTGTCAACGCCGGCACCGCAGAAACGCGGGAACCACCGCGGCGTTCGGCAGCGGAGTCGGCGGCCAGGTCTTCGACATGTGGCGTGGCGCCATCGACGGTACCCAGACATACGGGATCGGTACCGCCGCACGAGACACGACATGGGGCCGGCGAGGTGTCGCCCAGATCGGGACCCCCGACTCCGACGTCATCATCGGCCTCGCGGGCAAGGGTCTGCGTATCAAGGAGGGCACCGGCGCGAAGATGGGCGTGGCGACCCTCGCCGCAGGCACGGTGACCGTTGCGAACACGTCGGTCACCGCCACCAGCCGGATCCTGCTCACGTGCCAGACCCCGGGCGGCACTCCGGGGTTCCTCTACGTCTCCGCGCGGACCGCGGGCACCGGATTCACGATCACCAGCTCGAGCTCGTCCGACACGTCAGTCGTGGCCTGGCTGATCTTCGAACCTGCCTGACAGGCACCCCTCGATGTCCGGAGTTTCTGCACATTAAATAAGGGGTGCCAGCAGGTCAGAGCCCTACGGGGCCACGCGCCCGTTCTTGTTGAAGGCGGCGTGGGTCAGCGACATCAGCCGGGCCCAGTGCTCCTCCATCTTCTCGCCGACCATCTCGATCTCCCGCTGCGGGAAGGACGGGACGGCGGCCAGCTCGTGCTGGGTGCGCAGGCCGAGGAAGTGCATGAGCGAGCGCGCGTTGCAGGTGGCGTACATCGAGGAGAAGAGGCCGACCGGGAGGACCGAACGGGCGACCTCGCGGGCGACGCCGGCGGCCAGCATCTCCTGGTACGTCTCGTACGCCTGCCGGTACGAGTCCTCCATCGTGCGGCTCACCAGGTCGTGCTGCTCCCGGGTGCCCTCGACGAAGACGTACTTGCCGGGGCGGCCCTCCTGGACGAGCTTGCGGGAGGCGTCGGGGACGTAGAAGACCGGCTGGAGCTCCCTGTAACGGCCCGACTCCTCGTTGTACGACCAGCCCACGCGGTGCCGCATGAACTCGCGGAACACGAAGATCGGGGCGCTGATGAAGAAGGTCATCGAGTTGTGCTCGAACGGGCTGCCGTGGCGGTCCCGCATCAAGAAGTTGATGAGGCCCTTCGAGCGCTCGGGCTCGTCATAGACGTTCTCGAAGGACTGCTCGCCCTGGGTGGAGACCCGGGCGGCCCACAGGACGTCGGAATCGGCCGCCGCGCTCTTGACCAGGTCGACGGTGACGTCGGAACGGAACTGGATGTCGGTCATGGTGACCTCGCTGAGAGGAAGGGGATGAGACTTCCAGCGTGGCAGTGGCCAGGGCGTTTAATCCCCCCCGCCAGAGGCTGAATTGGCTCATTTGTCTGCGTGAGGGCTGTTCCGCTTGCCCCACATAGACAGGGCCTCCTACAGTGAGATCACGTTCCGGCTTATGGCTGGCAGCAAGCAATGAGGTTCGTCCGGCTGTCTCCCTGTTGGCGCAGGGCCGCACGAGCCTCGTTGTGTTTCCTGGCTTAGTCCCGGGGACCGATTCACGACTGGCGTGCCACAGTGAAGCATGGCCCCTTCCAGAACAGCTCTCCCGCCCCTTTCAGCTCCACCTGTTCGCCGGCGGCATCCTGCACGGCGTCCAGTTCCCCTCTGGGCACGTAGCCGTCGAGGACACCGCCCGGGACAAGGTCGTCACGGCTATGGCCCTCGGGCAGCTCTTCGCCGACGGGTACGACGGTGTGGTCATGTGGTCCGAGGACGTCCAGCGTGCTGAGCGCCGGAAGGAGCTGGAGGGGCTTACCGACGCCGAGCTCCATGCACGCTGCGCTCATCCGGACTGGGAGTACACCCTGACCGAAGGTCCCCGGAAGCAGTGGGACTACTCGGACGAGCCGCCTTACGGCGATGACGGCAAGCCGGACACCACGTGGGAACGCAACGTCGACATGGGCGACCGTGGTTGGGAGCGGTTCGACTACACCGAGGAGTCGTACTGGCGCCGCCTCAAGCAGGGGAAGCCGCAGTGAGGCTCTGGCCCTGGCGCCGCCGAGACGTTCCTCCGCCAGGGCCGCGCTCCAATCCAACCCGCATCGCGGTCCTGGAGCACGACCTCTTCGGCATCAAGCCCCAGCCGGGTACTGCGGCAGCCCTGTCGATCGCCATGCGAGGAGCGGGCACCTGCCTGCAGCACGACCCGATCGACACTACGGAACTCGGTCACCCGCGGCCTACGGGGATGTGCCAGCGGTGCGGTGTCGGGATGCTCCTAGACGAGACCGGAAAGTGGACGGTGCCGTAAGGGTGTGGCCCCAGACGGTTCTGGGGCCACACAGGTCCTAGAACCCGGCGTTCCTGCCGGGGGCGTGCATGCTCCGTCGGAGCTGGTCCATTACGGCCTGCGGCTTGCCATGGGGGCGTTCTCCTCCTCGATGTCTATGTCGCCGATGCCGGCCTTGTAGATCAGGTGCTGAGCGCAGAGGGCGGTGCCCTCCCAGAGCGTGGCCGCACGGTTCCACCCGGCCTCGCGGATACATTCGGCGCACCAGCCGAGAGGCGGGACCGGGCGGGGATCTTCGTTCGTCTGTGTCATGGCGGCAACGGTAGTGGTGCTCGCCGACAGTCCGTTCGGCACTACCCTGACACGCAGATGGTCCAGCCCGCTTTCCTCGGGCTGGACCATCATCGCGTTCAGACGCGGGCGAGACGATCTCGTCGTCTTCGGTGAGTCGGCGCCAGAAGGTGCCTTCGGATTCGTGGACGGTGGTGGTCGCTTCGACCGCGTCGTCCGTCTCCAGAATCAGCTCCCAGTCCGATTCGGTCGGGTACGCCTTACTGGTGCCGAGCACGCGATAGAGCGGCATGATCGCGTCCTTCACTTCTCGACAGCAGGTGAGGGCTGTACCGCCTCGTCGAGTCCAGCCACATGCGCAATCTCGCGCTTTCCGTCCAGTCGGGCGGCCCGTTCCAGCAGGGCTCCGGCCGCCTGCACGATCCGGGACGCATCGCCCCCGAGGCTGCTGGAGCCGGTAGCAGACCTTGCGAGCTGAAGGGCCATCTCGCTCAGCCTCTCGGCCTCTTGCGCAACGCGGCGGGCTTCGTCGGCAAGCTGGTTCTGCACGATCCGGCAGGAGAGATCATCAACGTCAGGCATGACAGGCTCCCCTCACTTTTCGGTGGTGCGGTTGGCGGCCTTCTGCTGGTCCCGCCACGCGATGCGCAGGTCTCGCATGTCGTCGCAGAGACGATCGTAGTTCGTTTTGGCACGGATGTAGGCCTGTCGGGCGGACTCGGCGTCCTCCTCCAGGCGCCGCATCTGCGCCTCGTATTCGTGCTGGTCGGCAGGAGAGTGCTACTCATGGTCGGTGTCCTCACTTCTCGGTGGCGCGGTACGGAGCGTCCTGCTTGGCCCGGATGCGGGCTTCAACGATCAAGTCGGCCAGACGGTTCACCAGCCCCGGAGCGGGCTCGGGAAGTTCTGCGTTCACCACGGTCGCAAGTCGGTCGCGCATCGTGGTGCCGAGCTGAGCAGCTGCGCCTCTCGCTCTGCTCGGTCCATGAGATCGGCCAGATGCGGCTGGGCAGCATTTAGGGCTGCGATCGTCCGACGCCGCGCTTCTTCCGCGCTGACTCCCGGGGAAGGCCCGGCCACGCGGCTTGCACGGCGGCATCGATGATCGACGCAGGAGAGCGCTGGCCTGGGATCCGACCGGGACGATGGCGGCGACCCGCCTCCCGTTCCGGGTCAGGTAGCTGATGGTCCCGCCGTAGTGGGCTTGGTTGGCGAGGTCTCCGAGTTGAGGGCGGGCCGTCTCGATGCCTACCTCTTGATGACTACTCATGAACAAACCTTAAGCTCCTTAAGGTAGTGATCGCCAGAGGTTTGCGTAATCGTTCCGAGGTGCTTGAGCGCAGAATCGCTCCTGACGAAGAATCTGACGGGCCGTCATGCACGATAAGCTCACATATCACCCACCCACCTCTGTCCGCTGGGGGATCGATCGGTCTAGCTCCAGATAATGTTCCTTCTATGGAGCCAGAAGAAGCCGAGGAAATGTTCGGGCCCTCCGCCGCCAAGCTGATGGTCTTCTTGAACGACCGGTTTGCCGAGCGCCGGGCAAGAGCGCACAGCTTGCCGCTGGAGGAGGCCCAGATCGCCATGGCGGAGGTCGACGCGGTACAGAGCATCCTCAACGAGGTGTTCCCCAAGGCGTACGACCTGTCGTACGGTGCCGGATTCGACGACGCGGCGATGGCCTCATGGGACGTGGCCTGCCGACTTGCGGTCCCCTACGACACGCATCCGGACTACAAGGAGGAGTGGCGGCCATGATCATGGAGCTGGTGCACGACGACCGCGTCCTAGAGATCGAGACCGAACGCATCGAGGTCAGCACGAACCTGCCTCAGCCTGACCCACGGTGGGCCTACACCGACAACGCACTCCACCATCACCGCGCGGAACGCGAGGCCAAGAACAGGCGCGTGCGCTATCCCACGCTGGTCCGGCGCGAGAGCGAACCGTACTGGTGCGACGACTGCCGTGACGAGCACACCGACACCTGGTTCGAATGTCCCCTGTGCGGCGAGAAGATCAAGCCGGGCACGTTCATCGACCCCTCTCCGCGGTACATCAACGGCCTCACCAGCTACCTCCTGAGCGGCGAACCGATTCCCGCAGAGGAAGGCGAAGCCCTCTTCACCGAGTTCATGGCCGTGACCGAGGAACAGATCCGGCGAGTGGTGGGCCGTCTGGTGCGCGACGAGGAAGAGTCGCAGTGAACGATGAAGTGGTGGACGGGGAACTGGTCGAGGACGATCGGCTCCACGTTGTACGGCATGACACGGCCCTTATCCGGCCGGACGCTGCCGATGACCCGGACGCCTGGCTCCCGGACGAGGTGCGGGAGGACATCGAGGCCGGTATCGCCGACTCCACCGACAAGGCCTACAAGCGGGACTTCGCCGAGTACGTCGCCTGGTGTCAGACCGTGGGTCGTAGAGCTGTCCCGGCAGCGCCGCAGACGGTGTCGCACTACATCTCTCATCTGACGCGTACTCCTCGGGAGCGCACGGGCCGGCCGTACAGTCCGTCCACGATGGAGCGGGTCATCGCGTCCATCCGGACCATGCACAGCGCGGCCGGGGTCCAGCCGCCGGAGACAAAGGGAGCCCGGAAGGTCGTTGCCGGGTACCGGCGCCGGCTGTCGGAGGCGGATGCCGGGCATGCCCGGGCACGCAAGACGTCGCCTGCCGTACCCGCAGTGTTGAAGAAGGCGCTGTCCGTCGTCGACCGGGCGACGTTGAAGGGCAAGCGGGATGCGGCGATTCTCCTTCTGGGGTTCGCCTGCGCGGCGCGTGCGGTTGAGCTGACGCTGCTGAACGTCGGGTCCGTCACCGAGCCTGCGGAGGTCGAGGGCGTCGGAGTCCGGGTGCGGATCTACCGCAAGAAGATCAAAGAGTGGCAGAACGTCACGGTCAAGTACGGGTCGCAGCCGGAGACCTGCCCGGTCCGCGCCGTCCGTACTTATCTGGACGCGCTCGCCGTGGAGGGGCACACGAGCGGGCCGTTGTTCGTGCGCGTCGACCGCTGGGGCTACCTTGCCCCGCCGAGCTACCGGGGTGGCGAGCAGGTCGGTGACCCTGATGGCCGCCTGACCACCGATGCGATCTCCGATGTCGTCGAGCTGTCCATGGCCGCTGTCGGCATGAGCGGCCGGTGGCGCTCGCACTCCCTGCGCCGAGGGTTCGCCACTGCGGCGCTCCTGGCGAAAGCCGACCCCATCCATACGAGTCGGCATGGAGGATGGGCCGACGGGTCGAAGGCCTTCCAGGGGTATGTAGAGGAAGCCGACGGGCTGGATGAGCGAAACCCGCTCACGGGGATCGGCCTGTAGGAGGTTCAGGGTGGACAGTCGGCAGTACAGCGCGGCATCGGTGCGTCAGCTCGCGCAGGTCGTCACCCGCGTCGCGCCGCGGGACAGAGAGCGGTGGGAGTCGCGGGAGCCGATCCGGTCGGGTGGGGGTGTGCTGCTGCCGGTGTCGCGGCCGCGCGCGGACCAGTTGTGGATGGTCGTGGGCATGTGGGACCGGGCGATGGCGTGGGAGGAGTTCCCGCGCATGTGCCGCCTCGAAGCCCGCCGGTTGTTCACCGGGCCGGTGCTGGGCCGGTTCTGGGAGTTGGCGGTGGCCGGGGAGTTGCGGGCGCGGCCGGAGGATGTGGGCCGGGCGTTGCCGTTGGCGTCGCAGCGGATCGTGCGGGATGTGCTGGGGATCCTCGCGGACCTGGTGGTGCCGGGCAAGCGGGTACCACTGCCGGTGGTGGATCAGCCGACGCTGAGACCGGTGGTGCCGGCGCGGGATAGGGCGGCGCTGTATCGGGGCCTGGCGGACATGGCCGCGGCCGGACCGGGCGCGGGGACGGGCTGGGGTTGTCGGGTGAGGCGCGGGCCCGGCTGCTGGCGATGGTCGGGATCGTGCTGGACTCCGGCGCCCGGTCGGGTGAGCTGTGTGCGCTGCGCCTGGAGGACCTGGCGGGCGATGCGGTGGCGGTGGGGTTGCGGCGGCGGCCGCAGCGGGCGTCGCCGATCCGGGACGAGGAGATCGCCGCGCTGGCGCAGGTGCATCCGGCGTCGGTGCGGGAGATTCGGCTGGGCCGGCTGGAGCAGCGGTCGGAGGCCACACGGCAGAGGGTGCTGGCGGCGATGGCGGAGCTGGAGCCGTTGCCGGAGGTGGAGTGGCACCGGCTGCGGGAGGGCACGCGGGTGGCGGTGCGACGGTGGCTGCGGGTCCGGCAGGCAGTGTTGGAGGCGTTGCCGTTGGAGGGTGGCCGGTCGGCGTTGTGGGTGACGCTGGCGGCGTCGACGGCTGGCCCGCCGGGGGTGACTCTGCGGCAGAACGGCCTGGAGCGGGCGTACACGAAGGGCGTTGCGGCCCTCAATACGGTGATGGCGGGGCAGTACGGGTGGGCGCCGTTGCCGACACGGATGGAGCAGTTGCGGCGTGCGGTCGAGGCCGAGCCGCTGTCTGAGGAGGCGGTGCGGGGCCTGGTTGCGGGGTAGGTCTGGCGCTTTGGTGAGCTGTTCGGCTACGCTGCGCGTGCGCAATCCATATGACCTGAAAGGCCACCACCCGAGGTTCGGGGCGGTGGCCTTTGTCGTGTCCGGGGTCAGGAGGTCGCTACTACGGCCTCGGGGAACATCGGTACAGCGGTTAACGCTAAGCCGGTGATCACGGTCCGGCCGATGCTGGCCCGGGAACATCGGTACAGCCGTTTACTACCGTGCAGGAGAGGAGAGGACCTCCGCTCCGCAGGTCTGGCACCAGAACTCGTCGGTCTCGTCGCCCGTTGAGATCTTCCGGCCGTCGGTCCAGGGCGCGACGCGGCTGCACTGCGGGCACTCGTACAGCGTGGCCCAGTCGGCGAGGCCGTTGCGGTTGTCCAGTGCGGCGATGGCGGCCTCGTGGTCGAGCAGGACGGGGTAGGAGAGGGTGTCACGGTTCATCGGGCCGACGATTCCTGCGGCAAACAGTTCGGTGAGGAGTGCTTGCGCGGTCTTGAAGCTGATGAAGGTGTCGTGATCCTGGTGGATTCGGCGGGCCAGCATGGACGGTGAGCCGTGGTGGGTCTCGATCACCAGCGTGGCGGCGATGCGGAGCAGGTCCACGGTGCGGGTTCCTGGCATGGGGTCTCCTATGCGACGAGGTCAGTGTCAGTCTGGGTGAGCTTGCGGCGGGGGCGATAGTCGGCGTCGTCCTGGTCGCGGGCGAGTTCGTGAAGAACAGGGCCTGGGCGTCGGTGGTCGGGGCGGGTGCGGGGCGTTCGTAGGTGGTGGGCTCGGGGCGGGTGAGGGTGTAGCCGATGCGGTGGAGGGTGTAGGTGAGGATGCGGTCGACGCGGACGGTGCGCGTCTCGCCGCTCTGGCGGTCCATGGCCTCGATGACGATGTGGCCGTCGCGGGTGGTGCGGATCTCGTAGATCTCCAGGGTGCGGATGTCCTGGACGAGGTGGCCGGTCTTCTTGCCGGCGGTGTTCTTCTCCTCCTTGAGGCAGGTGATGGTGGCGGCGTGCTGGCGGTCGAGGGCCTTGTAGAGGTCGGTGAGGGTGTGGTGCTGGGTCTGGCGGTTGGTGTGCTTCATGGTGGCCCCGGCTGTCGTGACGTGACGCCAGGTTAGCCCTTATGTGTTGCGCACGCAACAGGAAAGTCTTACTGTGGGCTTCAGGGATTGATCCCCACCTAAGCCGCACCCTGTTGCAGGCGTACCAGATAAGAAGGAGACTGGAATGCCTTACGCACGCAACCGCCCGCCGACAGCCCCCAGTGGCCGGCCCTCGAAGGGACCCCGACCAGTGACCTCCGCCTCCACCAAGCTCCTCAGCAACCTCCGAGCCGCCTCCACCCACCTTCGCGCCACCGACGCCGACGAGCTCGCCAACACCGTGGACGACCTGCTCACCCCCAACGGGTGGAGGAACCTGCGCACCGCAGTCGAGGCCGACGCGATGGGCAGGCAGCTCACCGAAATGGCGGACCTCAAGAAGCGCCTGGCCCAGTTCGGCACCCAGAAGGGGTACTCGCCCTTCTCCGGCGGCGACAGCTTCTCCATCAGCATCGGCAAGGTCGCCCACGACAGGTACAAGCGCAAGTGGGCAAGAGCGACAGCTCCTCCACGACTGATGTCATCGACGCCATGACGGCGTTCATCACCGGCGAGTTCTCCCCGGCCGACTACCCGCGCCGCGCCAAGGGGACCGGGGCCGCCACCTACATCAACCTGCGGATGACCGACGAGTTCAAGCAGCTCTTCGACGACGCTGCGAAGCTGCGTGAGGCCGAACTCGGCTACGTCACGACCATCGGGCACGTCGTGAAGGCGTACCTCGCCGAGAAGTACGACAAGCCGGCCGAGTAGCCGGGCCTGTGGCATACGGGCCTGGACGCCGACAACCGGGCCCTACCGCCGCCGTATCACCGATAACCCCATAGGAGATCTCATGGCCCCGGCCACCGAGGCCCCCGCCGCAGTGGCGGAGGGCTCGACCAGCACGTCCCGAACCAGCTTCTCGACCGTCTTGAAGACTTGCTGCAGAGGCTGACCGCTGCCGATGCGGAGCTCTACACACGGGAAGAACGGATCGCTGCACTGCACAAGCTGCGCGAGCCATTCGCCCCGCAGGAAGTCCGATACCGGCCCCAACCGTGGTGCAAGAAGTGCAGCCAGGCTCAGGGCTGGCCGAAGGTCTGCGAGCACCACCACGAGATCAAGTGCCAGCGGTGCGGTGGGCAGAAGATCACCGATGCGCACATCTGCCTGAAGTACATCGGCCACGCCGAAGCCACCAACCGGCTTCTGAACGTTGACCCGTTCTGGAACTGGGAGCCGCTCTCCCTCGACCAACTGGGTCTGCCGCAGTACGACGGCAACCGTGGCATGTGGATTCGGCTCACGGTGTGTGGAGTGACTCGCATCGGCTATGGCGACGCTACCGGCAAGGACGGCGCCAACGCCGTCAAGGAGATCATCGGCGATGCCATCCGCAACGCCGGCATGCGGTTCGGGATGGCATTGAACCTCTGGACGAGTTCAGACCTGGAGATCCTGGAACCCGGCGTACCTCTCGCCCCTGAACTCGCCGCCGAACTAGGACGCACCAACGACGCCCCCGCCATCAAGTCTGCTCCCCAGCCGGTAGCTCAGGAGACCGGAGGGCAGGCCGACTTTGACCGCATCGTCGGCCAGCTTCCTCGGTCCTGGGAGAGTGCTGTTGCCTTGAAGCAGATCAAGGCCGACGCGGAGAAGCACCACGTCTTCGATAGGAAGGCCCAGGGCCCGGACGGCACATGGATGCCTCTGCGCACGCTGGTGACCGTACGGATCGCCGAGCTGCAGCAGGCCGCCCAGGAACGTAACGCCGCCGCCTGACCCCTATCCCGCGCCCACGGCGGGGCCCACCTCACCCTCTGGAGGTCCCGCCGTGACCGACTTCGTGCTGCCCACCCTCGCCGCTCTCATCGGTGTCCTTGCCGGGTACGGCGCCACCACCCTCTACCACCGGCGCCGTGCCCGAGACCAGGACACCGACGTCCGTCTCCTACGCGGCCGGGACACCGACCGCATCAACGCCCTGCGCAGCCGCCTCGCCGAGAAGGAGGCAGCGCAGGGCGTCCCCGCATCCGCGACCGACACCATCGACGCCGCCTACGCCCGTCTCACCGCCCGATCCCAGGAAGGGGCCCCACCCCGTGACCACCACGACCACCGCCAGCAGCAAGGACGCCTACGAGGCGTTCAGCGAGCACCGCCACTACCACTACCGCGGGTGCGCCCCGACCCCGACCGGCCCCAGTACGCGGCCGCCGACGACACCCTGCCCCTGGACGCGTGGGGCGGATCGACCGAGGACGACCTGCCGTCCACGAAGCGTCTGGGATGGCAGCGGCGGGCGATAGCGATCTGCGGGCGGTGCCCGGTCCTCGCCCTGTGCCGCACCTACGCCAACAGTGAGTTGCCCGGCGGGGGCCTGGCGGAGCCGGACGGTGTCCAGGGCGGCCAGACCTCCCTGGAGCGGCACCGGGCACTCATCCAGCGCCGCAAGGCGACACCCCGCCGGTGGTGCTGGGGCCGTCTGCTCAGCAGATCGGCGACCAGGTCCGCGAGGCGCGACTGTCGAAGGGGTGGGCGCGGAAGGCCGCGGTGCTGCGGCAGCTCGCGTGGGAGACGGACGCCGAGCTGATCGCCTACCGCGCCGGCATGGACCTGCGGACCTCCAACTGGCACCGGGCCGCCCTCTGCACCTTGTTCGGCCTGGACAAGGAGACCGCGTCCCGACAGCAGCTCCTGGACGCCGCGATCCGCTACCGAGTCCTGCCCGCGCGGACACGCATCGTGCCGGACGGGCCCTGGCCGATCGCCGCCGCCCCCAACACGGACGGCTCGCGTCAGCGGCGTCTCGCCCCGAAACGGCCGACGCAGCTCACCCTCCCTGCCCTGCCCGACCCGCCCCGCACCACGCTCGCCCGGGCCCGCCCTGTCGCTGCCAGACCGGCACGGCACCTGACGCTCGTCCGTCCCTCGGCTCCCCAGCCGGTCCAGCTCCTCCTGCCCGTCCTCACTCTGGAGACCCGAGCCGCATGACCCACCCCACCAACCCCGCCCCGCCGACATCGTGGCTGTCGACCAGGCCCTGGCCGAACAGGCCGCCAGCCACGGCGAATACCTCGCCGGCCTCACCGCCCGCGCCATGCTCGACGTCGTCGGCCAGCCCACCAAACTCCCCACCCTCCTCTTCCCCGACCTTCCCCGGCCGACGTCGACCGCGTCTGGAAGCAAGCCCTCGCGGTCGGCTACCGCCTCGGCCGAATCGTAGAGAACCCCCAATGGGACGAGGCCGGCATCCGACGCCTGAAAACTGCCCTCAACAACGCCGGGTACCGCAGATGGCCCGCCAGGTCGACCGCTCCCAAGCCGTCGTCCACCCCGCCGACACCACCACCGCCCGAGGAGACCAGTGAGCAGGGGCCGCGGCCGCCCCGCCCTGCCCTCACCGTTCACCCCCACCGTCCAGAAGCGCTACCTCGACGAGATCACCACCGGCGCCCGCTTGGAAGACGCCGCCAGCACCGTCGGAGTCCACCGCAACGTCCCCGCCCGCCACGCCCGCACCGACACCGCCTTCGCGAAGGCCTTTGAGGAAGCGAAAGCCCGCGGGCGGGAAGCACGCCGAGCCAACGGCCCCACAACGCCAGCCGCTACCGGTACTACGGCTGTCACTGCCCGGACTGCCGCAAGGACCACGCCGCCAAGCGGAAGGACCGGCGGCACCGGGCCGACGACCGGGCAGCCGAGGGGCGGGTCATCGACCTCGGCAGCGGCCGGGATTCTCCCTCTTCCTTTTGCTGCCGCTTCCGTCTTCTGGCCGAGCGGCCTGACCTGCTGGCACTCCTTATTTAGTGTGCAGAAACTCCGGACATCGGTGGTGGACCGTACGCATGTCCGATGACCTGGCTATCTGATGACTAGTCGGCTCGTACGACACAGCCGAACCGAATGCGCGAGAGAGGTAGCACTGTGCCGAGCCCAGGAGATAGGCTGCGCCTGGCGCCAGACGACCACTCAGATATGAGTCGGCCCGAGACGCCCGCCGGCCGGAGTCCTGAAAGGATGAAGGCCCGCTGTAGTCCTCGGTGCTACCAACACCGAAGGAGCGGGGCCGTGGTCGACACACAACGCGAGAAGGTGCCGGCCTTGTCGGCACGCCGCCAGAGAGAAAGGCAGTACCGACGTGGGCCAGAGTAGCCGCCCTCCCTGGGCGTCGACCAGTGGGACCCAGCGCACCGCCGTGAAGATCACACCGGCGAGCAGCGCGGGTCACACCACTCCTACTACCACCACGCGATGACCGGCCAAGGCGACGATGTTGCCTCACGGCTGACCGCTGGCGCACGCGTGCGCATCGTCATCGAGGCCACCGTGGAGTCCCTAGGGCACCGCGAGCTCGAGCTGACTGGCGGAACCCGCATCGACTACACCGAACTCTCCGGCCTTGGCATGACCATCCTTGAGAACGGATGGCAGCCCGGTGATGTCGTAGAGGACGGATACGGCCCCCTCATGCGCGTAGCGCGTGAGGACGGCGTGCATCTCTGGCAGCGCGTTAACGGCGGCCGCGTGGTGTACGACGACGAGACCAGCCTCGCCTCGCTTCGAGTGATCTCCCGAGCTGGCGATGGCAAGCAGACCGCACCTAGTGAGGACGATCAGATGACGTAGCGCTCTCGGGCGGGAGGTCCGTGGGCCCCTTGGCGGGGCTCATCCTCTACCGCCGGCCGCTTGGTGTTGGCGCACCGTGCGCGGCCACTTCCTACGGCTCGGATATGGCGTCCGAGCTAAGGCCCGAACCTCGTGACCCGTTTGGCGACGGATCAAGCGTTCGAGCGACTTCAGGTTCTTCCGGAACCCAGCCCCACCGAAACGGGGCTTTTGCATTCCCAGGTCCAACCAGGAAGGCAGGTACATAGTGCAGCACGCGCATACCTCTTGTCAGCTTGAGCGCGCCTCAAAGTGCGTTTCGCGGCTTATCTCCCCCAGTCGGATGGCACTCAGGGCCAGCAGACCCCCGCCCTCGTGGCCTTCCGTGTCACCGAGGCCGATCAGTGGATCGACACCACCACCGGCCGGATCGCCCCCGAGGCCTACTCCTGGATGCAGGCCGTCCACTGGATCGCCGGTTGCGGCCTGTACGACCAAGAACCCGGACACGGCCCGAAGTGGGGCCCGACGACCGTCGCCATCGCCCAGGAGATCGCGGCGCTCACCGAGTGCCGGCCGAGCATCGACTACCTCGCGCGGAAGCTCGGCGTCTCCGAGCGGACCGTGCAGTACCACCTGGCGCACCTGCGGGCCGCCGGGCTCCTCGTCTACCGCTCCAAGGGCACCCGTCTCGCGGGCCGGGTCCGTCTCGCGTCGGTGTACGAGCGAGTCATCCCCGCCCAGTTCGATCAGGCCCTCGGGATCCGGACCGTGCTGCGCGACGAGACCGCCCCACCTACACGCGGACCGCAGTCGGGATCGCCGAGGCGGGCCGCAGCGTCATCGGAGACCTCGCCCGCAAGGCCACCCGCAAGATCCGGAAGAAGCGGACAAAGCAGGGTGTGTATAAGCCTGTGGACAGCAAGGCGCGTTGCACCCCAATGGAGGGTGGTTCCTCTACGTCTTCTTCTGCGGCTGGTACTTATCCCCCTGAGAGCAAGCTCGCAAGCGGGCAGAGCGAGTCGGACACCAAGAGGAGGAGCAGGGCGAAGACCGGTGGGCGGAAGACGAAGGGCCGCCGCAAGCTGAACGTCATCGGCCGCCGCTACCAGCTCGGCCGGGAGCTCACCAGCAGGTGGAGTGGCTGCGCGGCTGCTCGGTGCCCCGCATCGCCTGGGTGGCCCGGGAGCTCGCCGACGCCGGATGGACGGTGACCGAGGTCCTGGCGTGGCTGCACCTGCGCGGCACCGCCCAGCGGGTCCACCGCAGCTCCGGCCTGCTCGCCGTCCTGCTCACGAACGCTGAGAACGTCCTCGACACCCCGGCCAAGCGCGCCGACGCCGTCGCCCAGTGGCGTGGTGCCCAGGAAGCCCAGCGGCGTCACGACATCGAGCGGGTGCGGGCCGAGCGCGAGCGCTACGAGGGCGACTGGCACACCCCGGCCAGCCGCGCGGTGCGCAGCGAGGTCGACGGCGCCGTCGCCCGGCTCAAAAGCTTCTCGCGGCCGGTCGTCCAAGACCTCCCCGACGACGCCTCGGGCCCGGGCGCGGCCGTCTACAAGGTCGGCGACAGCGAGTTCGAGGGCATGCGCGCCGCCGCCCTGGCCGAGCTCGAGGCCGGCGTCACCAGCCTGATCACCGACACCATCCACGGCTGCGGCTACGACGAGGCCCTGCGCGTCTACGGCTCCGAACTGATGGATCGTGCCCGCCGGATCGACCAGTTCCGCCGCAGTTCCGTGACCAGCCTCAACTTCGGCGCCTAGGAGGCATCGACCATGACCGAGACCACCCAGACCACCACCGCCGACACCGGCTCCGGAATGTCGGGGGCCGACCTAGCCCGCCTCATGCTCCAGCGCGCCCGCCAGGACGCCAAGAAGCGCGGCGACGACCGGCCCGGCCCGGCCCGCCGTCCGAAGAAGAAGGCGTCCATCCAGTACCACGGACGTGCCCCGTCGGACTCGTCGGTGCTTTTCAGAGCCTGCTGGCCGACCGGGGCTGGGACGTCCCGGCCGCCGGCGGCAGCATCCTGGACCGCTGGCCCGACATCGCCGCCACCATCGCCCCCGCCTCGCCGCCCACACCACCGCCGTGGGCTTTGACCCGGAGACCGGGCAGCTCGACCTGCTGCCCGACTCACCCGCCTACGCCACCCAGCTCCGCCTGATGACCCCCGGATCATCACCGCCGCCAACGAGACGTCGGGCGCGGCCGCCGTGCGCACGGTCCGCGTCCGCCAGCCCGGCACACTCCCCGCCACCCCGGCCCCGCGCCCGCGTCCGGGAAGACGGCGGCCGAGCCGGCCGGGCCGGTAAAGACCCGCGAGAACGCCTCCGCCGGATTCCGGCGCGTGCTTGCCCTCCACCACGAGGCGTGGACGCCGTTCCAGCAGGACCCGGCCCTGGCCGCCGCCGTCGACCGCCAGGAGCAGGTCCGCCTCGGCCTCGGCGCCCGCGCCTTCCCCGACACCGACGAGGACCAGGAGGACCAGACGCCGACGTCGCTGGAGGAGATTCGCGCCCAGCAGCGCCAGGCCAACGACGCCACCCGCATTGCCGCGATCCTGCGGGCCCGCGCCGAACGTGCCGGACGACCGGTGTCGCCCCCGCCCTGCGGCAGGCCGGGTGAACGTCCTTGCGGGCCCGGTCTGGAGCCGGGAGGCTACTTCCGCCAGGTACCGGCTGGCTCTTGCCGCCCACTAGGCACACCGAGTCGAGGAAGAGAGCCAGACTGAGTTCACCCAGCGCGTTGCCGCTGCCCGCGCCCGGCAGGACGCCGCCCTCGCTGCCCGTCAACTTCCGCCCGAGGAGCACGCCGAGTACCTCGCCCAGCTTGAGCACCAGCCGGATCAGCAGCCGGTCTCGGGGATTGAGGCCAGCATCCAGGCCGCCCGGCTCTACGCCTGCACCGACCGGATTACCCAGGGAGGCCGGGAACCTCGGCGGCTGTTCGGCGTTGCCTGAACCCCTCGAAGGCAGAAGCCGCCCCGAAGGGCGGCTTTGCACTAGCCGGGTTCGTTAGAGCCCTTCGCGGGACGTACCCACCCGGTTGCCAGTTGTCCGGTGTCCTGAACCTACCAGACCCAGTGACTGAGCGGATCATCTAGCCGTATACCGCGGTATACGGGCGGCTCGTGTCCTGCGTTCACGGACCCAATGCAAATGTCCGGTTCGATCATCTGCCATCCTGTCCCGGTCCGAGTACCGAGCACAGCTCGGGAAGCACACGGAAACGGAGCACAACCATGGCTTCCTCCATCCTCGTCGTATCCACCGACCCACAAGGGTCCACCGTCTGGTGGGCGGATCGCGTCGGCATCGCTCTGCCGTTCGACTTCGCCACAGCTCACGACGACCCCGGCAGCCTGAAGTACCTGAAGGACACCGGCGCGCAGATCCACGTCATCTGTAACCAGAAGGGCGGCGTCGGCAAGACCACCACGACCGTCAACCTGGCTGCTGTCACCCAAGAAGTCCTCGGCGATTCAGATCAGCGCCTGCACATTTTCGTTGACACCCCCGGCAGCCTCGAGAACGAACACATCCTCATGGCCGCTCTGGACGTCGCCGACGACGTCCTCGTCCCTCTTCCCCGAGCCGCTCGCCTTCGACCCGACCGCCCGCACCATCGAGCAGGTCATCCTCCCCGGGAACTCCCCTACAAGGTCGTCGTCAACAACTGGGACCCTCGCGACGGCAAGGCCGACAGGGACGAGACGATCGAGTACATCGAGGCACAGGGCTGGCCGCGGGCTAACACCGTGATCCGCCGATACAAGATTCACACGAGGGCGGCGGCCGAGGGCAAGGTCGTCACGCAGTACCCCGACAGCGGAACTACGCTGCGAGCCCGCGAGGACTACTTCAAGCTCGCCCTGGAGCGGGGTACGGAGGCACCCGCTGATGGCCGGCCAGCGCGTTGCTCTCTCCTCCCTTGCCGGCGCCAAGGTCGAAACCGTCCCCGGCATCACCCGCCCCGCTCTGGTGCACGTTGCACCCAGCGACGTAGCCCCACCCGCTCAACCCTCGCATCGACTTCGACAAGGAAACACTCGTCGAGCTCGGCACGAGCATGAAGAGCGGCCAGCTCGCCCCTGCGTCGCCATCCCCGAGCGAAGTACCTCGGGCTTTTCCTGAGCATGCCGAGGAACTTCCGTCGTGTAAGTACGTCATGGCGGCCGGCGAACGCCGCTGGCGGGCCGCTCTCGAAGTCGGCCTGCCCACCCTCGACCTCCACATCCGACAGGACATCGCCGAGACGCCGGCGAAGTTCCTCGCCGCTGTCCTCGCCGAGAACATCGAGCGGAAGAACTTCAACTACATCGAGGAAGCTTTTGGTCTCCAGCGCATGCTTGAGATGTCCGGCGGCAACCAGACCGACGCGGCGACCCGGCTCTCCAAGTCGCGGCAGTGGTTCAGCCAGCGCATCGGGATCCTGCGCCTGAGCCCCGAGATGCAGCAGGCCGTACGGGACGGAGAGCTCACCGCGTTCCGCGAGATGCGCAGGTACGCGGCGATGCCCCGGATCAGCAGATGGCCGCATGGCAGGCCGACCTCGAGAAGGCGCGGCGCTCGGCAGAGTCACCAAGCCGCCCTCCGGCCGCGCCAGTCGCTTCCTCGGGCAAGGAGACTGACGACCCGGGCACCGAGCCTGGAACCACAGGTGTGTATACCGCGGTATACACACCTGCGACCCTCCGGCCTCCCCGGCGACTCAGCCCGAGCAGAGTCAGCCGGAGCGGGAAGCCGACCAGCCTCCCCCGCGCCTGAGGCTCGTCATCACGACGTAATGAAGCCCTCGAGCACGCCGACTTCCGCTCAGCACCTCGCGCCTGTGCCCGACCCTCGTCCGGAGCCCGACGAGCCGGCCCAGTCGGCGGAGCCGTCAGGTGCGGAGCCGTGGGCAGAGCAGCCTCCGCGCGTCGTCGGTCTCGCCATCCCCTGGAGCGACGGCGCGGCCGTGGCGGACATCATCGTCCAGCGGATGACGCCCGAGCAGCGGCAGATCCTCCTCACTCGTCTCCAGGCCGCCCAGGCGCCTTCGGCGACGGGCTGACCGAAACCGGCTAAGGGCTATGCCCGTGGTGAGCTGTCTGGCTACAATCACCGTCATCTGACGGGCGTGCCCGTGAGGTCTTCTAAGCCCCGCAAGCCTTGGCGTTGTCGGCGAAACTCCGTCCCGTGCTTGTGGGGGCTTTGGCATGCCCGGCCCCGGTCTACCCGCGAGTTCCGGACAAACCATCACCACACCACCTTAAATGCGGCTTTTGTCGAGTTAAGGTGCCGTGAAGAGCAGCATCCGACCTCGCCACCAGCACAGAATGAGTGCACAGTGGCAGATCTGAGGTTCAGGCAGTCACCTCAGAACCGCGACCCGGACTGGGGAGTCTCACGGCCGCGGCCCTTCCCTCTACTGCCCAGGGCGGAGACGCCCCATGCCCTCAGCACACGCCCCGTGCCCCACGACGGACCCCCGGCCACCACGGCGGATCCGTCATCCACCTCGCCGACCGGCTCCTGCGCCGCAAACGCCCCACCCCGGCCCCCGGCGTCCAGCACACACCCGCCGTCTCCGGCGGGCCAGCGCTCGAGCTCGCCCTCACCGTCGAAGCCGCCTTCGGCCTCACCGACCGGTCCCTCACCGACCGCGAGACCGCCGCCGTCTACGACACCACCATGGAAACCGTCCTCCTCCTCGTCGACGGCGCCCGCCACCAAGGCGTCGTCGACGACGAGCAGTGGCAGACCCTGACCGGCATGCTCACCCAGATGAGGAACGCCCCCGAACTCCTCTAGACGCACATGCCGATGGAGAATGCGGACGGATCGGGAGAACCCCCGGCACCATGATCGCGCGGAGTTGACCGATCCGTACACAGCGCTGTCAACAACCGCCCCACTTGTGCCACGATGAGGCGTCCGGAACCACCCGGAGTGAACACTCCGGCCCCGGGCGCGCGTCCCTGGCACACCGTCACGCACCGCGCCTCACGGGGCCGCACAGCGGACGGGGACAGTACATTGGACAGTGGGGACATCAACGCAGCCAACGCACTTCGCATCCTGCGCACCGAATACCTGGCCCCCAGCGGGACCAGGCGCACCGGCCGCCGCACCGCCACGGCCACCGAAGCCCAGGCCCCCTCAACCTCGAGCTCGTCGACTACATGACCCAGGCCGTCACCGAGGCCGTCGAGACGACCAAGGAGCTCCGCGCCGGCCAGCCAGTCACCGCCCCGCCCCGGCCGACGCCGAGGACGTCTACCGGTGGATGGTCGAGGAAACCGCCAACCTCGACGAGGAACGCCAGAAGGCCCGGGACGCCCTCATCTACCGGCAGGGCCTGGAGCACGCCATCCTCATGGGCGACCACAAGGTCGTCCGCCCGCACCCTGCCGCCGCTGCCACACCTACGGCCTGCACTGGGACAGGGACAACGAGGTCGTGGCCTGCCTCAACGAACACTGCGCCGACAACAATGGCGAGCCGACCACCTGGACGCTCGAACAGGTCGCCCGCCACTACATCAATCGCAGAACTCGCGCGGCGGTCCGTGCAACCTGACGGGCACCTCGCGAGTCTAGGAACTGTCCACCCGTACACCCTCATCACCTGAAGCGGACCTTTCCACCGCCTCAGCAACCCGCACCACCACCCGCATCGGCCGCCGGAGCTGCGAACGACGGCCCGCCGAAACCCGGGAGGCCGCCATGGCCATCAGCATCGCCCAGCCCCGCGCCAGCCAGATCCCGCGCGGCCTGGTCAAGTACCAAGAAGCCCGCCGGCTCTTCGCCGAGACAGGCCACAAGCCGCCGCCCGAGACGACCATGCGCCGGTGGGTACAAGACTTCGGCTTGCGGACCACGAAGATCAACGGCCGCGTGTACGTGTCCTACTCCGACCTCCTCGTCCCCCATGCGGCATGGGTCAACCACACCTACTCCGAACTCCTGGCCACCCGCGCCGCCGGAGCCACCGGCACCATCCCCTGACACCCCACTGCCAGGGCGTCCCGTACCCAGCCCCGTCTCCCTTCTGCGGAGGCGGGGCTTTCTGTACTCAATCCCGCTTACCTGTTGCGCACGCAACAGGTAAGTCCTAATCTGGAGGAGCCGACAAGGCGCCAGCCCAACACCGGGCAAGCGTCGAGTTACCAATCCAGGAGCACCGCCATGAGCGTGTACAGCCCTGCCCGCAACACCCCGCACTCGCCGACTACAACAAGCTCGGCCCCACCCACCAGGCCCACTTCGACTCCTTCATGGAGCAGGCCGACAACACCCGCGACGCCACCATACGCCTTCCTCATGGCCGCCGCCGCCTCGCCGCCGGCATCCCCTCCGGCCAGCGGCGAATCACCAAGTGCGCCTGCCCGCACTGCTACTGCACCGCCATCTTCGACACCCACACCCCCCGGCCTCATCGTCGTCGAGACCAGCACCTACAACCTCCCCGCCTCCAGTGCACGGACTGCGCCGACGACCACCCCACCCCGTCGAGGACTAGGCACCCCACAGCACGGCCCGGCCCCAGGTCGACACCCCTCCGTCCCTGCGGCCGGGCCGACAAGACCCGCACCAACACCCGCCACACCCGCCGGGAGACACCCATGCCCACACTCACCGCCGACCTCACCGCCATGGCCACCTACATCACCGCGCACGGCCTCCACACCGGCGAGCAGCTCATCGGCCACGACACCGGCGACATCGACATTGCCGCCCTCGCCTACATCACCGCCGAACGCTGCACCCCGCCCCGCGCGTTCTTCGACGACGAGGCCGCCTCCCTCCGCCTCATCGAGAACAGCGCCCCCACCATGCAGCTCCTCCACGCCATCTCCGCCGTCCTCGACACCGAGCCCTGCACCACCCTCACCGACGACGGCGTCGAGATCCCCGACTACATCGAGCACATCTCCAACTGGACGGCCACCCCGCCCATCGGCCGCAAGACGCCGCCCACCCGCGACGAGATCACCGACCGCCTCCGCACCGCAGCCGCCAACACGGCCCGCACCACCGGCGTCCCCACCCAGCGCACCACCAGCCCCACCGCTGTGTCCCGTTTCCCCGCCAGCGCGCCGCCTGACCCGCGAAGGAGCACACGCCATGAGCCTCATGACCCTCACCACCGCCATCACCGGCAACCAGGACCCCAACTTCTACGCCGGCCGCGCCGACGCCTACGACGACCACCAGACCGGCACCCCCTCGACACCCTCAACACCCGCGCCGCCTACAACGCTGAACACCACAACCCCATGTACGCCGCCGGCTACTACGCCCGCGTCCTGGAGATCCGCCGCGAAACCGCCGACATCAACGACCTCCAGGCCGACATCGCCCACACCGAGCACCTGGGGCGTGCCGCATGAACGCCACCGGCATCGAACTCCTCGACATCCCGCCCGAGCAGGTCGCCGCCGAAGCCGTCCTCCTTGAACTCCGCGCCCGCCACACCGCCGCAAAGGACTGGGACGAAGCCGAGTACGTCGCCAACGCCGAGGCCATCCAGCTCGTCACCCACCCCACCGCCCCCGTCTCCACCGACGCCAGCTACCCCGGCTGGATCCCCGGCAGGCCCGCATGAACACCTACCTGCACGACGGCACCGAATTCGACCTGGACGCCGGCTTCATCGACGTCATCGGCGTCGAATGGACCTGGAACGGCCGCTACTCGGACACAGGAGAACCCCTCCTCGTTGGCGCAGAGTCCCCACGCCAATCCCGCTGCCCACCGTGTACCACGACCACGGGCCGCTGATCCCGATGCCGAAACACCCCACCAGCCGCCTCGTCCGCGCTGCGGTGTCCGCCGACTTCACGGCCTCGGTCAGGGACGGCCACACCGAGTCCTACGAGAACTACGCCCTCCGCACCGCGAGCCAGCCAGTGAGCTTGCCGGGCCGGCGGTGCCCCGCCCGCCGGCCCGAGTAGAGAGGAGATCCGCCATGCCCCGCAAAGGAGCGCAGCCGGGCGCCAGGAACCACCAATGGAAGGGCGGTCGGACTATCGCCTCCAGCGGCTACGTACTGGTCAAGCAGCCGGACCACCACCGCGCCGACTCACGCGGCTACGTGTACGAGCACATCCTCGTAGCCGAGCAGGTGATAGGCAGACCAATCCTTCGAGGCGAGCAGGTTCACCACAAGAACCACGTAAAGACCGACAACCGCCCCGAAAACCTCTCGGTCAAATCCAGCCGGGCACACCATGCGCTGGAACACCGAAAGCGAACCGATCTGCGTAACCCGGATGAACCCAACGTAGCCATCGACTGTGCGTGCGGCTGCGGACAGACCCTCCTCAAGTACGACCAGGAAAACCGCCCCGCCGCTACGCCAGCGGCCACAACCTCCGGAGTGTTCGACGTGGCTGACAAGACGGACATCGAGTGGACCGACCGCACGTGGAATGCGGTTACGGGGTGCACCCAGATCTCTGCTGGGTGTGACAACTGCTACGCCCGCACCATCGCCGAACGCTTCCGCGGCGGGGCTGCCTTCCCCACGGCTTCGACATCCAGGTCCGACCCGACAAGGTCAACGCCCCTCACCTGGCGCAAGCCCGCCAAGGTGTTCGTCAACTCCATGAGCGACCTCTTCCACGCCGGCATCGACCGCGCCTGGATCGCCGACATCTTCGCCGTCATGGCTGCCGCCCCCGTCACACCTTCCAGGTCCTCACCAAGCGGCACGCCCGCATGCGCAGCCTCCTCGCCGACCCGGCCTTCGTCGACCAGGTCCGCTCCCGCGCCATCGGCAAGGGCCTCACACCGAGGCCTGGACCTGGCCCCTGCCCAACGTGTGGCTCGGCGTCTCCGTCGAGAACCAGCAGTGGGCCGACATCCGCATCCCCGCCCTCCTCGACACCCCCGCCACCATCCGCTGGATCAGCGCCGAACCCCTCCTCGGCCCCATCGACATCACCGACTACACCTGGAAGCCCTGCCCCTGCTGTAACGGCGAAGGACACGACGAAGCCTGCGGACCCTGCGCCGACACCCACTGCGACAGCGGCCGCATCAAGGCCCTCCGCTGGGTTGTCGCAGGTGGAGAGTCCGGCCACGGCGCCCGCCCCGCACACCCCGACTGGTTCCGCACCCTCCGCGACCAGTGCGCCCAAGAACGCATCCCCTACCTGTTCAAGCAGTGGGGCGCCTACATCCCCACCGACTATCTCGTCATCGGCGGCCCCGCACCAAGAGCAACATCGCCGTCGGCGACCGGTCGACGACCTCGGCCACCGCGTCGAAATGAAGCGCGTCAGCAAGAAGGCCGCCGGCCGCGAACTCGACGGACGCATCCACGACGACTACCCGGCCACCCCATGACCCGCCCATGCGGCCAGTGCCCCACAGGGAAGCGCCGCTACTACGACCGGATCCGAGCAGACATCGTCCTCGCCCGCATCCAACGCAGCAACAACCCGCACCGGCAGGAGAAGCGCGTCTACCGCTGCCGCACCTGCCGCGGATGGCACCTCACCAGCCGCCCCTTCCACCGGAAGCAGCCCACCCCATGACCACCGCCCCCGTCCTCACCGGCACCTACGACTGGAAGACCGAGCCCAGCCTCACCGTCGCCGTCCACGGACTCCCTGGCCTCAGGGCAGCAAGACCGCCGTCGGACAGCGACGCAGCCGCCGAACCGGACGACTCGTCACCGTCATGAAGGAGTCATCCGACAAGGTCAAGCCCTGGCGCGACAAGGTCCAGAAGGCCATCGAAGAAGCCATCGCCAAAGGCAAGGCCCAGCCCCTCACCGGCCCCGTCTACGCCCACATCACCTTCACCCTGCCCAAGCCCGCCAGCGCCCCCAAGCGCCGACGCACCTACCCGAACGTCAAGCCCGACATCGACAAGCTCGAGCGGTCCACCTACGACGCCATCACCTCCGCCAAAGCGTGGAAGGACGACGGCTCCGTCATCGAGAACCACAGCCGCAAGGTCTACCCGAACGAGCACCCCGACGCTCTCACCGAGCCCGGCGCCGTCATCCGCCTCTACACCCTCGGAGACCCCCGATGACCACCGAAATCAGCCTCCCATAACAGCCGCCGCAACGACCACGCGCGACCCCCGCTGGGGTGAGCAAGCCGAATGCCGGTACGCCGACCCCGAGCTGTTCTTCCCCGTCGGTATCAGCAGGGCCGCGCGGGAACAGGCCACGCAGGCGAAGACGGTGTGCATGTCCTGCCCCGTCCGCCGAGAGTGCCTGGACTGGGCGCTGGAGAACCGTGAGCAGTTCGGTGTCCTGGGCGGCATGACGGAGGAGGAGCGGTGGCCGCTGATCCGGGTCGTCCCGCAGGGCCCGGGTGGCGGCATGGACCGGTGCGTGGAGGCCCGTGACCGGATCCTCCTATGGCGCAGGAAGGGGATCCCGCTGCGGCAGATCGCGGCCCGTCTCGGTGTCGACCGGGCTGTGGTCCGTAAGGCGCTCGCGCGGTTCGACTGCGAGGACGCGCAGCAGGACGCGGAGGTCGCGGCATGAGCGTGTTGAGCGCGCAGGAGTGCGGGGATCTCGCGGAGGAGATGCTGCCGGTCGCTGCCCGGCTGGCGACGATCGTGCAGGGCGACGGTGGCCGCGAGGACGTGGCCGAGCTCCTCGGCCGGCTCGACCTCATGCAGACGGGGGCGCTCGCGGTCGTCCTGGCCGGTCTGGTTGATCCGGACCGTTCCTGGGTGCCTTGTGGGGGTGGGTGGACTTCGACGAGTACGGGCGGCCGGTGGAGCCGGACCAGGAGGACCGGCGGACCCTGCGGCAGATCGCCGACGAGGTGGACATGGTCGACGAGGTCGACGAGGTCGCGGTGGCCGCCTACGCGCGGGGCCGGCGGGTGACGGTGACGGACGAGGAACGCCTCCACGGGATCGTCCGCGCGGTCGGGTACGGCGTGAAGTACGCGGAGGTCGACCAAGCGCACGGGCTCTACAAGGGGTCGACGCAGCGGTTCGTGCTCCGGATGCGCCGCGAGTACGAGGAGCAGGGCCGGGTGTTCCCGGAGATGCCGCGGCCGTCGGACGGCCGGGAGTTCACCGAGCTCGAGGTCGTGGATGTGCGGACTCGGTCGGTGGCGGGGACGTCGGACCACGTGCTGGCGGTGGAGTACGACACAACGCCGGAGGACATCGGGCACATCTGCCGGGGCCGCCGGTACGGGCAGTACGGGGGTCCGGTGCGGGCGCCGCGTCAGGGCCCGTCGCGCAGGAGCCGAGAGCACTGGGTGACCGGCGATTACCAGTTCCCTGAGAAGCAAGCGAGCTGACCTACACACGGAGGAGTGCGGCATGGCAGGCGAAGTGACCATCACGGTGGTTGGGAATCTGGTGGACGATCCTGAGCTGCGGTTCACCGCGCAGGGTGCGGCGGTGGCGAAGTTCCGGATCGCGTCGACGCCGCGGACGTTCGACAAGCAGACGAACGAGTGGAAGGACGGTGACAGCCTGTTCCTGCCGTGTGTGGTGTGGCGGCAGGCGGCGGAGAACGTGGCGGAGTCCCTGCAGAAGGGGATGCGGGTCATCGTGCAGGGCCGGCTGCGGCAGCGGTCGTATGAGGACCGTGAGGGGGTGAAGCGCACGGTGTACGAGCTGGATGTTGAGGAGGTCGGCCCGAGCTTGAAGGGTGCGACGGCGAAGGTCACGAAGGCTGCGGGCCGTGGCGGTCAGGGAAGTCAGGGTGGTAGCCAGCAGAGCGGTGGCTCTGGTGGTCGGCAGGGTGGTGGTGCGCCGGCTGAGGATCCGTGGGCGTCTGTTTCGGCGGGTGGTCAGCAGCAGGGTGGCGGTGGTGGTTACTCGGATGAGCCGCCGTTCTGAGGGGGTTGGTGAGGGGCCTGGTCCTGAGGGATCGGGCCCCTTTCGTGTACCGTATCCGCCTTACCTGTTGCGCACGCAACAGGTAAGGGTTAGTCTGGTGGAGCCGACAACGACCCACTGTAATCCAAGGGGCGGAACATGATCACCAACCTCGGGCTCCACAACCACCGCGACCTCCACACCGAACTCGCCACCCTCCACCGCAAGATCACCGCCCTCACCGGCAAGGTCCAGATCGGCCTCTTCCGCTCCTGGGAGGACGAGCACAACACCCGCGGAAACCTCCACCACCTCCAGAACCAGGCCGACGTCCTCCAGGCCCAGGCCGACGCCGAAGACGCCGAGATCGCCCGCCTCGCCCACGCCATCCACCTCGTCGGCGACCTTTACCTCGGCTTCATCGCCTACGTCATCTACGGCCCCGACGCCCTGCCGATGGAGCCCCGCTACGAGGTCCGCCTCATCGAGCGTCACGGACGCGGCTACACCGTCCCCTGCCTGATCCGCCGTGACCTTACCGCCGACCAGGTCGACGACGCCAAGCGGGAGCTGTACGCCGAGGCGCTCAAGCCCGGTGGCCACGCCCGCCTGTGGGGCTTCGACGGCCGCGACTACCGCACCCTCGTCACCAAGTACTGACCCTTAGACGGCTCCCCAACCCCTAGGGGAGCCCCGCCGGCCGTCTGCACCCTCCCGCGGGCGGTCGGCACCCGGGCAGGACTCCACGCCACGGCGCACGACACCCCTTCGTGCCCCGCAGGCCTGTCGAGACCGCCCACCCCGGCCGCGCGCCCCGAACCCCTGACCGGGGCGCGCGGCCCCGCCCTTCTGTTCAGGACGACCAAGGAGCCCGCCATGCCCGATCAGCCCGTTCCTGCTGCACCACCGGCAACTGCTTCGACTGCCGCTTCTGGAACGAGAAGGTCACCTGGGCCGCCAACGGTGACACCGTGCCCTCCCGCACCCCGGGCAGCCCGGACGACCGTGTGGCCCGCGCCCGCGGCCTGCACTACGTCATCCGCCCCATGGACCACACCACTCCGGCGCAGTACCTCGGCTTCGGAGGCCGGCTTTTCACCTTCCAGTTCGCCGACGGCAGCACGGTGACCTCCAACAACGTCATGTGCCAGGGCGAGATCCCCACCCACTGGCGTAACCGACTCCCCGACAACGCCGTCATCGTCCCCGCCGAGCAGCGCACCGGCGCCATCCCGTTCGGCCCACCGAGGGCCAGGAGGCCAGCAAGTGACCACTCCTGACCCGCTTAAGCACCTTCGGGGCTACGGCCACCGGCACCCCGAGACCGGCATGCTCCGCGGCCACATTTACTACCCCGACGGTCACCCGCCGGTCCCGTCCGGCTGCCGCTGGTGCGGCCTCTCGAACCCGCACTGGCAGTACTGGCGCCCGGGCAAGGGCTACCACCAGTACGAGCCGCCGACGCAGGCGCAGATCCTCGCCCGGATGCGTGCCCGCCGTGCCGCCCGCCCAGCATCACGCCACCACCGGCTGGGCCCCGAGTACGACGGAGAGAGCGCCGAACCGTACTGCCTCGACTGCGGCACAACCGCCTGCGCCCGCTGGGAGCGGATCTCCAACCGGCTCCAGCTCAAGCGTCAGGGCCTGCGCCGCTGGTCCCGCAGCCCCGTGGAACCGGAGGCTGGTCGACCGACTGGTCGTTCTGACACCCCGCCGGCCCCGCCTGAAGGAGACCGCCATGCAGGAACGCGTCCACGGCAACGCGAAATACCACCTTGAAAAGTGTCGATGCGAAACATGCTGCCGAGCCGCTCGCGACTACGAGAACAACCGGTACAGGGCCATCGCCTACGGCCGCTGGACGCCCTTCGTCGACGCCGAACCCGTCCGCCAGCATGTACGAGCACTCGGAGAGTTCGGCATCGGATGGATGCGCGCCGCCAAACTCGCCGGCGTCTCCACCGGAGGCGTATCCAAGCTCCTGTACGGGGACCGGCTCCGCGGCCTCGAACCCAGCAAACGAGTACGGCCCGCGACCGCAGTGAAACTCCTCGCTCTTCAGCCGACGCTCAACAACCTCGGCGCCCGTACCCCTATCGACGGCACCGGAACCCGACGCCGGCTCCAGGCCCTAGTCGCCAAGGGATGGACACAGTCAGAGCTCGCGCGACGGCTGGGCATGAACCGAAGCAACTTCGGCCGCACCATCGTCCGTCCTCTGTCCGAAGCAGGCACCGTTCGTACCGTCATCGCTCTCTACGACGAACTGTGGCGCCTTGACCCTGTCGCCGAAGGCATTCCACTGCACAGAGCAGAGGCAGCCTGCCGCATCGCACGCGACAGGCAGTGGGCACCATCGGTGCCTGGGACGACGACACCATCGACGATCCGATGGCCGCCCCGACTGGACCGGCCAGTGCGGTACCCCCGCAGGCCACCAGGCCCACTACCGGCAAGGCACCCGACCGTGTGAGCCATGCCGGGCTGCTCGCCGCCGTACTACCGCATCTGCCGCCTGACCCCTGCCGCACCCACCCAGGAGCACCCCATGCCCGAGCTGACCGAACCCCAGCGCGCCACCCGCCGAAAACAGGCCCGCAACGCCATCGAGACCGCCATCGCCAACAGCCCCGCCTCCGCGAACCCCGCCGAGCTGGCCGACCGCGCCTTCGAAGCCCTCGGAGACCTCGCCGCCGAGATCCTCGTCGACGGCACGATGATGCGCTCCCTCACCATCAAGGACGGCGTCGCCGCCCTCGAACTCTCCGAGGCCACCGAAATCCTCAAGATCTTCGTCGCCTCAATGCGCGGCATCCTCGACGGATACGGCGCCGAGAACTACGTCGAGACCGAGATGACCGCCCCGTCCGTCTCCATGGACCTGCGGCACGGCCCCGACCCCCGCGACTCCTACACCGTCACCATCCAGCGCCGCACCAGCCCCACCCCGCACCAGTTCCGCGAGCGCGCCGAACAACAGCGCAACGACGTCCTGCGGATCGTCACCGAGTACGTCGTCGAGTCCAACGACATCGGCGGCATCGACTGCAACGACCTCGCCAACCGGCTCCGCGCCGCCGGCCACCCGCTTCCCGGCGACGAGGACTGACCACCGCCGCCTGAATCCGGTTCCACCCGCCCACACACCCAGGAGACACCGATGCCCGAGCAGCCGCAGCCCACCCGTGACCAGATCTACGCCCTCACTGCCCTCGCCGACACCCTCAACGGGCCGCTGAAGACCTACCAGCGGTCGCTCCGGAACGCGTGGCGCGCGGCCAGCGACAGCCCGCAGGACACCGCAGCCCGCGAGCAGGGTGCCGCGGCCCTGCTGGAGGTCGAGAAGACCGTGCGGCAGTGGGTCGTCGAGCACCCGGCGCCGAGCAGCCCCGCAAGCTCACCGTCCAGGAGCACGACCGCGCGTGGCACGCCATCGAGGGCGCCGCCGGCCAGCCCGACGCCGACCCGGGGACCGTCCTCGCCGCTGTGCTGCACGCCCTGCGGATCGAGGCGCCGACCGCCGAGGACGAGCAGGCCTACCTGCTCGCCAAGCGCGCCGGGCAGGCCTCCGGCAAGAGCTACGAGAAGCAGAAGGCGGAGTGCCTGGCCGCGATGGCCGACGCCGACATCGCGTCCCACCCCAGCCGGATCTGAACACGCCGCAGGCCGCCCCGCAGTCGAAGTGCGAGGCGGCCCGGCCCAGACCCTACCGACCCGGAGGAGAACCCCGACCATGACCGCCACCGAGCAGCCCGAGCTGACCGCCACCCTCGTCATCAACCGCACTGACTCGTACTGCGACGGATGCCGGAAGCCCACCCTCCCAGTAAGACCCACCACACCGACATCTCCGGATGGGCGCCCCGCCCCGGTGGAGGCTGCGGCGCGCGGTTCACGGCCACGCGCAGCACTACCGGAACATCACGGCCGACGACCTGAAGGACGTCCGCCCGGACCTGCCGCCCGTCACCCCCGCCGCCTGACCCCTTTGCCCGTCCCACGCCGGGTCGCCCCTGCGGCCCGGCCCCCACCAGGAGCACACGATGGCCACCACCTACGTCGCGACCCTCGCCGACCGTCCCATCGCCGCCGCCGACACCCTCGACGCCGTCCAGAACGACGCGGTCTCCGCCGAGACCGAGTGGGCCGGCGACCGCTACGACTACCGGTGGGACGAGTACCAGCCCGGCGAGGTCTGGCGCCTCATGCAGCGGGCGAAGGGCCCGGCCGGGAAGGGCCGCCGCTTCTCGTGGACCGGCCGCGCGGTCCACGCCGTCGAGCACCTCACTGCCTGACCCCTGCCCGTCCCTCTGGGGCCGCCCCGCACCCGGGCGGCCCCCACACCCTGGAGACCCGACATGACCGACCAGACCCCGACCGACGCCGAACTCCACGCCCGCTGCGCCCACCCCGACTGGGAGTACACCCTCACCGAAGGCCCCCGAAAGCAGTGGGACTACTCGGACGAGCCGCCCTACGGCGACGACGGCGAGCCCGATACCACGTGGGAGCGCAACGTCGACATGGGCCGCAAGGGCTGGGAGCGGTTCGACTACACCGAGGAGTCGTACTGGCGCCGCCGGAAACCGGAAGCCGCCCGTCAGGACGCCCCCATCTCCAAGAAGCGCGATACGTGCTGCGGCGAGCCTTCCGGCGGGATCTGCATCCATGACGCTGGCGCTACAGGGTGCGAGTGTGACAGGCACGCCGCCCCCGCCGTATGCGGCTGTGGTGAGACGAACGCCCCGCTTACCGTCCACCGCGTAGGCGCGCCCTGCTACATGGACGAAGCCGCCGCCCGTCAGGCCATCAACCAGCAGCCCGCCTGCCCCGGCTGCGGCCACACCGCCCACCATCCCGGCACCGAATGCGAGGCGGGAGTTGAGCACGGCCTGAAGCGCTGGCACCGCTGCCTGTGCCTCAACCTCGTCGGCGCCGAGACCGCCTGCCACCCGAAGATGACCTGCCAGGGCGGCACGCTCGGCTACTCCGACGTGTGGCACATCCAGCGCAGGAGCGGTCTCCGTGGCCTGCTGGAGCACGTCGGCATCGACACCACCGGCCGGGACATCGCCGTGGACGGGAAGGCGGCCGACGCCGCCCGCCCGCCCCCGAGGAGCCCGAGGCCGAGCCCCGTGAGCCGGACAACCCGGCCGCGTGGGCGCTCGCCCGCCACATCGCCGACCACCCGGTCAGCGTCCTCCAGGCCGCGTTCCGGTACCTCAACGCCCCGCTCACGATCGAACTCCACGGCGACGGAGCCGCGCGTCAGGCCGGCGGACAGCAGCCGGACACCTGGTCCCTCGCCACGCCCTGCGGCTACTGCGCGCACACCCTCAACTGGCACGTGGCCGGCGGCCGCTGCCGAGTCACGGCCGGAGAGGACGGCTGCGGATGCACCGCCTTCGTTGACCCCACCGGTGGGCACCCCGAGCAGTCGGACGCCGCGCCCGTTGCACGTCCTGCAAGCGGGGTTGACACGGCCCCGCTGCCGGGCCGGACGACACCCAGACGGGCACCGAAGCCCGGCCCGCCGAGACGCGGTGGCACGTCGCCCGCAAGGACGGCAACAACTGGATCGGCTGGGGCTTCACCCACTCCAACCACCACGACGCCCTCCAGACCCTCGCCCAGCGCCGCGAACGCCACCCCGACACTGAGTTCCGCCTCGTGCGGGAGACGACCACGTGGACCGTCGAGGAGGACGAGAACCGATGACGCTACAGCTCGAACTGCCACTCACCGCAGACCCCCGCGGCAGATCAACGTCATCCGCGACCTTGCCGACTACGGCACCCCTCCGGTCACCCAGGCCGAGACCCCGCCCACGCCAGGCCCGGAACGTAAGCCCCTGCGCTGGCCCGCCGTGCCCGCCACACCCCGCGTCCAGCACATGACCGCACTGGCCCGGATGAGAGCGGCCGCGGTCTACATGGAAGAGCAGGCAACTCTGACACCCGCACAAATCGCCGACCGAAGAACCTCCCTGGCCGACGCCCACACCGCCCTGTGCATCCTCCGCGGGAACACCAGCGACGACATCGACCCCGCCCGCGGCTACAGCCTGACCCGGCAGTCCTACGAGCATCAGCGCCGCTCCTGGATCTCGTACATCAAGCTCCAGGGTTCAGCACCGCCTACGACCTGGAGCCGCTCCGGAAGGCAGTCGCCTACTGGGAAGAGCGGCGCCCGCAGTTCGCCGACGGAGACGACTGGCTGGCTGCC
Organism: Streptomyces sp. WAC08241; assembly: GCA_007858575.1. Classification (GTDB taxonomy): domain Bacteria; phylum Actinomycetota; class Actinomycetes; order Streptomycetales; family Streptomycetaceae; genus Streptomyces. The sequence continues at coordinate 52,012 of CP042280.1, read as the reverse complement.
GGCCTGGCCGCGTACCGGGAGCACTGGCAGGACCCCGAGCGTGCGTGCTACCGGCCGGCCTGCGACGGGATCGACGAGGAGGACGAGAACCGATGACCCAGCCCAGCCCCGCCGACGAACTGAGGGCTGCCGCCGAAAAGCTTCGCGAGCACGCCGACGCCGCCAGCCCCGGGCCGTGGACGGAGGGCGGCGTCGGGGACTTCGGGTGGAACGTCGCCTTCCCACCCCGGCACCGGGGCCGGGCTGGAGGACAGCGAGCAGGGACGCGCCGACGCCGCGTACATCGCCCTCATGGACCCCGACGTCGGCCACGCCCTCGCGGACTGGCTCGACTACCACGCCGCCATGTCCGACCGGCTGGCCCAGCTCTTCGACGACCCGCCCCTGATCCCCGACGACCACCCCGCCCTCGCGGTGGCCCGCGCCCTGAACGGAGACCGATGACCGTGCCCGAGCACTCTCACCGCCCTCCCTGCACCGACGGCGACCACTGCGGCGAGCCCGCCCACTGCCCGCCCCGCGACACCACCGCCATCACCGTCCACGCCCGCCCGGACCTCAGCCCGGCCGCCGCGCAGGGACTGGAAGCGCTCGTCGACGTGGCCGTCCGACGTACCCGAGAGGAAGGCGAGCCCGCCCAGCTCGAGCCCGCCCGCTGCGGCGTCGCCTGCGACCAGTACCCCGAGACCATCTGCACCGACCACGTCGGGCACACCGGCCCCACGGAGGCCGCTCGTCGTCAACGGGAAGGAGATCGGCGGCGCCGCATGGGACCCGGCCGGGCCCGAGCCCGCCAGCCCCGGCACACGGCCGACGAGGCCCGCGAAGCCCTCCGCCAGCAGTACGCCGAAGCCCTCGCCGGACACGCCGGGTCCAAGGCCTTCCTCGGCGAAGGCACCGAGTGGGAGCACGTCCGGAGCGTCTGGTACGCCCACGCCGACGCTGTCCTCGCCACCCGGGACGCCGAGATGGAACGGCTTCGCGTCCGAGCCGAGGTCGCCGAAGCGCGCGCCCGAGACCTCGAAGGCGCCGCTGATGTTGCGGTCCGTGCGATCCAGCTCATGAACCAGGCCGGAGCCGAGCGGGATCAGCTCCGCACCGAACTCACCGCCGCCCGCACCCAGCACCTGCCCGACGACATCGCCATCCACTACCAGAACGCCGTCAACGCGGTGGTCGCCGCCGAGCAGGGCGCCAACCGCGCCGAGCGGCTCGCGGCCGACCTCCGCGCCCAGGTCATCACCGAGCAGAAACGCGCCGAGACCGCCGAACGGCGCCTTGCCGCCCTGCTCGAAGTCGCCCGCCGCGACGGCCAGCAGGCCCGCACGAACGCCACCGACCTCGAAACCGCCCTCCAGCACGCCAAGAAGGCCGAGGCCGAGCTCGCTGCCATGGCTGGCCATCTGCGCTACGTCCTCGACTACGACGGCCCCGGCCACTCCCACCTCACCCCCGGCCGCTGGGGCAAGGACGACAGCCCGTGCGGCCACTGCGCCCGCCTCGCGGCAGCCCGGACCGCCCTCGACGCCCGCACCACACCCACGGAGACGACCCCGCCTGTCCACGTCGGCAACCAGGCCAATGCCGAGGACTGCCCCGGCTGCTCCGGCACCAACCCGCCGTACCCGTTCATATGCCCCGCCCAGCCCGGAGACCCCGCCGGGCCCTACCCGAAGGAGAGCTGAGATGGCCGTCCTCGGCCCTAGCGAAGCCCGCCGCCTTACCATCTGCGACTGGCTCACCGCCAACGGCATCAACCCCAACGCCGTCCCTCTGCACAGCAACCTGCACGTCGACACGAAGCCGAACGGAGACCGCGTCATCTGCTACCAGGTCTTCGTCACTGAGGAAGGCCGTCCGGTTGCCGCATACAGCAGCAAGGCCATTCGCGTGGACCGCGAGGCCCCGCTCGTTGTCGAGCCGCCCGAGACCTGGCCCGCCTGACCGAGACGCGTGAGGGGCGCGCCCACAACCTCCTCAGGCCGGGCACGCCCCTCACGGCGCCACACCGTACCGCCCGCAGAGTCCCAAGGAATCGCCATGACCCATACGAGCAGCACTCCGGGCCTGTCACCGGCTGGTGGCGGGCCCGAGACCGTTCTCACTGACCTCCAGGTCCGCGTTCTCCAGTACGCGGCAACCGAGCACACCGACCAGCGGATTGCCGATGCTCTCGACATCAGCATCCATACCGTGCGGGAGCACTGGCGGGCTATCAGGAACCGCCTGCGCACAGCGGACCGCGCGCACTCCGTTGCGGTCGCGGTCGCCGCAGGCGTGGTGACGGTGACCGCTCCGGCAGTTCGTCGCCCTGCAGGGCAGATAGCGAAGCAGGAGCCCCTCCTCCTCGCGGCCGAGGCCGTAGAGCGCCGGCTTTCCCCTGAGGAGGGCTGGGTGCTTCAGGAGGGAATCGAGCGGCTTCACCGGGCGCGTGTGGGGAGCCGTGCTGAACACGCGGCGCTGGAGAAAGCGCGGGGTGAGCTCAAGGAGATTCGGGAGGTGCTGGCCGCGGTACGGCAGGAGGCGTCGAAGGCGGCCGGCTTCCTGACTGGTCTGTCGGCGCAGGTTCACAGCAGTACCAGCGTGCGTTGCTAGGGGTTGCGTACCGGCTTCGGCCAGTCCGTGAAGTCGAATCGGATGCGGCGTAGCAGCCCACACTGGCCTGTCCCGTAGCAGCGGGTTACGAAAGGCTCCCTGCTCCACGGGCGGGCACCTACTTTCCGTTACATCACCTCAGAAAGGGACCCATGACCACCGCTCCCGAACGCTTCGCTGCTTCCTACGCCGTCCTGACTGCCGCGCACGAGGTCGGTGACTACTGGGCCCAACAGGACAGGGACGCTGTTGCCAAGGGCCGACCCGGGAGGGAGGGCCGTCTGGCATGTGCTCGGCACGTCGCCTCCTACACCGCCGTCCAGGCCCTCGCCCTCGTGGCCGCCAACCGCGGGCTCGGGCTTCGGTTGGACTGGCGCCGGGCCGCTGCTGGCCTCGCGGTCTCCGCCGTCACCCACTACCTCGCTGACCGATCCGCCGGCCACTGGCAGGAGACGGAGCCGTCGACCCGCCTGGTCCGCCTCGCCCACCGCAAGGGCTCTGCGGGCTGGCTTCAACGGGACCCGGGCGCGGGGCCGCTGCTGGACCAGGCCTGGCATAAGGGCTGGATCGCGGTCGCTGCGGCGGTTGCGGCTAGCGGGAAGTAGCCGAGCGGCCCGCCACCCCCATCGTGGGGTGACGGGCCGCTGTCGTGGGGTCAGCCCCACTCGGGTTCGTCCAGGCCCCAGCCGGTGTCGGTCAGGCCCCACTCCGGATCGCGGCGCATGCGTGTCCCCCTCCTGTGTGGGGTGCGGTGTGCACCGGTGGGGTGACCGTACCCGGGAGGGGCGTGCCGTGTCAGGCCCGCAAATCGAACAGTCGTAGGATTTCAGTAGCGCCAGACCCTCCGGGCCGCTGGCCCGTTTCTGGCACGTTCGCCCTGATCAGACCGAGGAACCACCATGACCACGCCCGTGAACCTCCCGCCCGAGCAGTGCCCGTCGTCCCTGCGTGGCCGGTGCTCCCGCTGCCACGCCCCGTGCCACCGGTACGGGCACGGCGAACCCGCTGTGCCACTCCTGCCGGGCCGAGGTGGAGGCTAGGCGACAGCCGAAGCCGAAGGCCGCCTGACACCCAGACGTGAGCCGACTACCGGGAGACGCGCACGCGAAGCTCGTAAGAAACACCGGCCCGGATCGCTTCGGCCTGCCCGGTCAGGTCGTCTTCGGTGAACGGGACCCCCGCGGTGTGGGCGGCTGCGTGGAGGAGGGCAGGATCTCGGAGACCGGCCGCCCGTAATGCGTGGCGGCGATGTCGACGTAGGCCTGCTGGTACGAGATGGTGCGCGGCCTCGAGCTGGTTCCGTCGGTGAGGAGTCGGTCGAGGTCTTGGGGGTGGATGGTGATCTCGCCCATGGCGACCTCCGTGCGCTGGCCGGGCGAGCCCCAGCCCTTGGAGATCACGGTAGGGGCCGGGACTGACAGCGCCCGGGCGCGTGGCCGTTACTCGCCGGGCTTCACCTGAATGATCTGCACGTCGGTGATGCCGTCTTCCTGCTCCAGGCGGGCTTTGCGGTCTTCGGCGCTGGGCTTGTCGTAGGCGACGCCGGACCGCTTCGGCTCGCCGTCTTGAACCCAGGCGACCTTGTAGTTCTGCACTGGCTGCTCCTCATGGTGGGGGTGGGGACAGGCTCGCATGCAGGTCTGACGGCGACGCGTAGGCGATGGATGGTGTGGCTCGAACGTCAGTTTCTTACCCCATGGGGTTGTACTTACCCCAAGAGGTAAGTAACGTAGTGGGTGTCGGAGGAAGCGCCCTCCGACACCCCGCCGGACAAGGTCTTGCAGGACCAGATCCGTCAACCCGAAGGGTAACCACCATGACCAAGCTGACGACCATCCCCACCGGCGCCACCGAGCTCCACCTCCAGTACGACGGACAGCACAAGCCCCAGCCGGCCTACCTGGAACTCGACCTCAAGAACGGCCGCCTGTACGCCGACGTCGACTCCGTGATCGGCAGCGGGGCCCCGGCCTCCGTCTTCCACGGCTTCGACCGCCGCTACGGCATCCCTGCACTCACCGGCACGGCCGCCGACCGACTGATCGAGGAGATCAAGCCCCTCGCCCAGCGGATGCTTGCCGACTGGGAGGAGATCTGGGACGGCAACAACATGGTGGCCCGCCTCGGTGAGGACGCCGCCGCGGCTGAGGAGGAGATCGAAGAGATCGTCTCCCACTACGACAACGAGTACGACGTCGACCCGGCCGACCTGATTGTGGTGTGGGACCTGGACGGTGCGACCAACGGCTGCGAGGCCGAGGAGTACGAGATCACCTTGGACACCACCGACGAGCGGCTGGACGAGATCGCTAAGGAGATCCGCACCGGGCTTGCCGGATGCGACGGCCCCGGCCGGAGCGTGGACACCGTCGTCGTCGAGGGCCTGAAGCGGTACCTGGAGGAACTGCGGGACAACGCCGACCAGGACGACGAGGCCTGAGCCGGTCCACCGCCACTCGCATGACTGCCCGGCCGCGCCCCAAAGGCGGCCGGGCCCTCCTGAAAGGCCTCTCGTCATGACCGACTTCCTCAACCGCCTCCGCCAGGCCGAACAGCGCATCGACCACGGCACCCGCGAACGCTCCGCCGGCGCCGACGACAAAGCCCGCGCCATCGCCGACGAGGTCGCCCGCCGAGGCCACGGCGGCGCCAAGTCCCTGGCCGGCGACCTCGGCGTCAGCGAGAAGACCATCAGCCAGGCCGTCACCCGCGCTCGTAACGCCGGTAACCCCTACCGGGCCCTGCCGCACGACACCCTCGACCGGCTGCTCGCCCTCGAACTCCGCGACATCCCCGCACTGCCCGCCGAGCACTGGCAGGCTCTGGCGTACATCGTCAACGACACCATCATCGACATCACCTGGCTCGAGGAACCCAGCCTGCTGCTCGCAGACGAGGCCGAAGATCTGGACGACGAGCACGAGGGCACGGCTGACCTCGCGACCGCCTGCCGGAACTGGACCCGCATCCAAGCCCTCGCCGTCATCGACGCCATCCTGCGCGGTGACCTCGCCGCTCTCCCCACCCAGGAGTAAGCCCGTGCCCAAGACGCCCACCCTCCAGGCCCGTCAGCTCCCCGAGATCCGCGCCGAACTCGCCCAGTGGCTCCAGGACCCGGGTGAGCATGGCGGGCCGGAGACGTGGGCCCGCGGGTTCGACCCGCAGACCGCGGCCAGGGAACGGCAGGCCGCGAAGGACTGGGCGGTGTCGCTCAAGTCGGCCGAGCTGTTCTATGCCTCGGCCGACATGACGCGTCTCGCCGTGTCGGCCGGCATGGCGCTCCCCGCCTACCGGCTGCACCCCGAAGACCTCCCCGCGCCGCACGGGCTGCTGCTGTGGGAAGAGCCCGTCACAGACACGTACGACGGCACTGAGCTGGTCGGTGCACCGATCATCGGAGTCACGTGGGCCGTCTACGGCGGCGGCGTCTACATCCGCTCCTGGGCCCGCCAGGAGGAGTGGCTGACCTCGATGGCGAAGGGCGACCCCAGGCCGGGCTGCGGGATCTGACGCCGGCAGAGGTGCGGCTGATCCGCCAGCAGTACCCGTACCCGATCGTCTGCATGTCCGGCGCTCGCCTGCCGTTCGGGAAGGTTCCCGGCTGGCTGGCCATGGCGCCCGAAGACACCAGCAGCATGAGCTGGGCCGAGATGGAGGACCACACCCGTTCGTCCAACCGGATCGAACAGGCAGAGCGGGCGCTGGTGGTGACGTGGCTGCTCATGGGCCAGTCCCTCGCCAGCGAGGAGAGCGTCGAAGCTCCCCGTTCGTCGGCGAAGCACATCGCACGGATCGACCCGAACCTGCTGACCGCCGTCCGCTACGTCCGCCTGCGCCATCACGCGGTGCCGCAGCAGGCCGGGCCCGAGGACGGCGCGGGCGGGCGGGGCTACCGGCACAGGTGGATCGTGCGGGGCACTGGCGCAACCAGTACTACCCCTCCAGGGAGACGCACCGGCCGATCTGGATCGACCAGCACATCAAGGGCCCGGACGGGGCGCCGATCCTCGACCCGGAGAAGCTGGTCAACGTCCTCCGGCGGTGAGGCCCTGCGCGCCTGTGGCCTCCCGTGGGGAGCCGGGAGGCGGGCGCGGCCCTGCCCTCTCCGGCCTGGGACGTGGCCGGAGCGTGGCCCGCTGGGGCAGGGCCGGCGGCACAACCCGCGAGGTGGGGGCGGGGTGCCGCATACCGTTCACACTGCCACTGGGCTGGTCAGGACGCTAGAGGCGTGCACGAACCAGCCCATCGGCATATGCAGGCCCGGGGTCATCGGCGGCCCGCGAGTCGCTGGTCGGTGTACGAGCCCGTGCCCGTCGACACCGCAGCCGGATCCGCAAGCTCGGTCAAGGCGTGCACCGCGGCGTCCATACGGTCCGGGGAGTCCATGCCCGGGATCCACGTGACGAGCTGGCCTTCGAGCTCGGTGTGCTCGTCGACGTGGTGGACCTTGCCCTGCTTGTAGAGCTGCGCGATCGGCTCGGCCCGCAGCCGCTTGCCCTGCTTGGCGTGGACTTCGACGATCGCCGGCATGAGCATCCGGTTCGTTTCGCCGTCGCGCTCGAGCTCGCGCCATGCCTGGGTGACGATCTGGGACGCCATGTCGCCACCGAAGTTCTTCTCCACCACGATCGCGTCCGCTTGGCGTTCGATGGCGAGGCGACAGACTTCGGTGCCCCAGGTGTCGGCGCCCATGCTGCGGGAGCGGTCGTCGAGGATGTACATGTGGCCGTCGTCGTCTCGGGCGGCGCAGACGAGGCCGACTTCGTCGTTGCGCATGGTGTCGCCGCCGGCGTGGTCGACGGCGACGATGACGCGGGTGGGGTTGATGCCACGCCAGGCTTCGGGGGTGATGCGGTGGCTGGTGATCCACGCCCACTTCCACACGCCGCCTTCGAGGGGCGGGGTTTTGCTGGTAGAGGGCGTACCAGACGCGTTCGCCGACGGATTCGCGGATGTCGGTGAGTTCGTCGAGGTCGTATTGCTCGGGCCAGAGGGGGTCGCCGATGGTGCGGTTGAGGGGTCGGTGGGGCTGTCGGCGAGGGCGGGGAGGTCGATCTGGAGCCAGCGGTGGGGTTCGTGTTTGAGGAGTCGGCCGGAGAGGTCGTCTTCGTGCCAGCGGGTGTTGATGAGGATGAGGGAGGCGCCGGGGGCGCGGCGGGTGAAGAACACGGACCGGTACCACTCCCAGATTCGTTCACGCTGGGCAGGGCTGGCGGCGTCGTCGTGACCCTTAAATGGGTCATCGATAATTCCGAGGTTGAAGCCCTTGCCGTTCAGCGCCCCTCCGACGCCGGCGGTGACCATGCCGCCGCGGACGCTGGACCCGCGGCGCTGCTCGAGGTCGAATCGGTTCGCGGCGTGGGAGGCGGGGTGGAGTTTGATGCCGAGGGCGGGTGAGTACTCCTTGAGCTGGTCGCGGATCCAGCGTCCGTGGTCGTCGGCGAGGTCGGCACCGTAGCAGGCGATCATGACGCGGTGCTCGGGGTTGCGGCGCAGGTACCACAGGGGTCCCCAGCGAGAGGCGCGCTGAGACTTCCCATGTCTTGGTGGGCAGGTCAGCATCACCTGGAGTCGTTCCCCGGCCGCGATGCGGCGGAATGCGCTGTCGATCATGTCGAGGTGCGGGGCCTGCTTCTCCCGGCCCCGGTGAGGACTGCGGCGAGCGCGCCCGGGGAGCGGTCCATGGCCATCTGGCGTTCCACGTGGGCGAGCTTGATGCGGGTCTCGGGCCGGGCGCGGGCGATGACCCGGCGCCGTTGCTCTGCGGGCAGAGAGCGGTACTGCTCTTCGATGGAGAGGCGGCGTTCAGGCGCTGTCGTCATCGTCGTCCTCGTCGTCCAGGCCGTCCTCGTCCTCCTCTTCGTCCTCGTCTTCGTCGTCGAGGCCGGCGTCGGGGTTGATCGGGGGATTTCGGCGTTGTCGCGGTCGGAGATGGCGATGAGGGCTTCGACCTCGGCGGCCTCGCCGCCGGAGAAGGGATGTCGCCTCCGTCGGGTCCGCTGATCTCGGTGCGGACGGGTGCATTGAGACCGAAGAGGACGTTGATATCGGTGATGATCTTCCTGACCTGTTCGACGGCCTTCAGGTCGACCTCGATCTCGCCTTCCTGGCCGAGTGGTCCACTCATGCCCGTGGCGGCCGGCCAGAGGACGCGCAGGAGGGTCTCCAGGCGGGAGCCCTGGATGAAGCGGTAAAGCTCGGCGGTTTCGACCTCGAGCTGGCGGGCCTTCTTGATGGCGCGGGACACGTCGGAGCGGGCGGTGCCGGGTGAGACGCCGAAGTGTTCGGCGATCTGGTTTGGCGTGCGGCCCATGATCTTCCAGGTCAGCATTTCGCTGCGCCTGAGGGCGATCTCGGCTGCTCTGGCCTTGGAGACTGGCACGGTGGGGCTCCCGTGTGTGGTTGTCGAGGCCCCGCGCCTTATGTTGATGATCCCCGATCAGCCGGTTTCCGATCCCCGGGCGGGCTCGGGTGGCATCCTGCGCTGATGACACAGATATGCAGGGTGGGGGCCGCGGCGGCCGGGATGGTCGTGGTGGCGGTGCTGGTGGCCGGGTGCGGTGGTGATGGGGTGCCGGATGCGGCGCCGGGGGCGAGCAGGACGCCGATCATCGACCTGACGACGCCGGAGCCGACGGATACGGACACGGGGCTGCCGTTCTCGACGGAGGACCCGTACGCCACGGAGGAGCCCACGGAGACGCCGGGGCCGGAAGCCGACTTCGACCGGCTTGTGGAGGAGAAGGGCTGGGTCCTCGACGCCTACAACGACGGGTCGCCATCGACGTTCGTCTTGCGCGCGTGCGCAGCTCTGGATGAGGGGATCGAGCTGTCGTCGCCGCCGGAGTACCTGGTTGACATGGGCTACCTGGAGGGCGACAAGAAGCATGTTCTGCAGGCGGGGGTGCCGAAGCTGTGCCCGAAGTGGACGTCGGCGGTGAAGCAGGCTGTGTCGGGGACTACGACCGTTGGTATGGCAACGGGACGTATGTGGTGTCGTCGAAGGCTATCGCCGGGGAGCGGGAGATCCCGCCAGGGACGTACCAGACGACGGGGAAGCTGGACGACTGCTACTGGGAGCGGACCAGCGAGTCGGGCGAGATCATCGACAACAACTTCGCGACCAGCGCGCGGAAGATCACGGTGACGATCCGGTCGTCGGACGGGCAGTTCACCACTGAGCGGTGCGGGACGTGGAAGCCGGTGAAGTGACCCGCTGGTGATGGATTCGCCGGCCCGCGGTGGGGCTGGTGCCGGATTCCTGGGGATCGTGCCTCTGCATGTCTGTCATGCTGGGGGCAGGTGCTGAACCGTCCAGGGTTGGCGGTGTAGGCCCCTTCCGCCCGGTGAGCGGTGGCCCTGGCCGCCGAGTGCACCTGTCGGGCCTCTGGCGCCCTGACAGCGCCGCGAACTCGTGCAGGCGGGCTCGCAATGCCTCAGCCCCGGTTCCGGCCGGGGGCTTTGTGCTACTTCCTATGGCTTTAGGTCGGCGTCGGTGATTTCACCGCGTTCGCGGAGGATCTCGATGGCGTGGGCCGGGTCGCGGGCGCCGAGCTTCCGGAGAGCGTTGCGGCGCCTGGCCTGGATGGCCTTTGAGGTGAGGCCGAGGTCGGCGGCTTCGGCTGCTGCGCTGACGCCTTCGGACGCCTTGACCAGGGAGAGGACCGATGCGTAGCCGAGGGCTTCTCCTGCGTGGTGGGCGGCTTGCCGGTGCGGAGTGCGGCGGCTGCGAGGAGGTGGGCGTCGGGGGCCCCGTCAGCGATGGCGTGGAGGACGTCTCGCCAGAGGGCTGGAGCTTGGAGTAGTACTGGTGGGGGTGGGTGGCGTGGATGGCTGCGATGCGTTCAGCGATCTGGTCAGGTGTCATGGGCCCTCCTGCCGGGTTCCTATCAGACAGGTCGTCCACAGGGGCGTCCTTCGGCTAGTCGATGGTGTAGGCGTGCTTGATGCCGCCGATGTATAGCAGGGGTGGGCCGTCTTCCTGCTCGATGAAGAGGCCGTCGCGTGGTCCGAGGGGGATGGTGGGGTTGTAGGGCTTCAGGTGGGGCTTGAGCTGCTCGTACGCGGTCTGGTCGTCCATGGGGGTTCCTTGCGGCTGGGGCTTGCCGGAAGGGGAGGCCCCGCCAGACGGGGAGACTGGCGGGGCCGGGCTGGCAGCAGTGGGACCTTTCCGCGGCGCGGGGACACCATGAGTCAGGACTTCCTGCTTCCGAGATCAATGGTGGCAGGCTGAGGGCGGTTTGTCTGAGGTGCGATCCCCCGAATCCGGTACCCCTCGATAGTGGTTGCGGGACTTCGGATGTTGAGTCGCTTCAGTCACTGTCCTCGTCGGTGTTGGTGTCCTCGGCGGTGGCGGGGCCGAGGCCGTACGAGCCGCGGACCTCCTGCCCGGCCGGTGGTGACGCTGAGGACGTCGGCGAGGGGATGGTGCGGGGCGCATCCATAGGATCATCATCTGTTTCGTGGGTCTACTGGTGGGCTGCTTCGCGAAGAAGGTGCAGCACCTCAACCTCCGTCCGTCCCGGCCCGTCCTGCCACGCCCAGTACGGCGAGCTGATTCCCCGCCGCCGGAGGACGCCCTGGATCCAGCGTCCGGCTTCCTCCGCAGTGCGCTCGTCGCCGTACCCGAGCCGGTAGAGCACGGCCTGGGCGCCGAGGATGCACCGTCGGCCGCCGGCGGTGCGGAGCGACCGCTGGGTCCAGCCGTAGCGCTGGAGGACGAGCGCGGTGAGCTCCAAGTGCTGGGCGACGGTGACGGCCCGTCGGGTGCCGGTACGGTGGCCGAGGAGGCTGAGCACCCAGTCGGGGAGGATCCGCAGGGCCCGGCTGGGCGGCGCGAGGGCGGGCGCAGGATCCGGCTCGGGCTGGGTGGCGAGAGCTTCGGCGACGAGCTGGGCGGTGGTCTTGGTGACGAGCGGGTGCGCGGTGCGGGGGCGTGGGCGGCGAGGTAGGCCTCGATGTCGGCGATGAGGCCGGTCGCATCGAGGTCGGCGGGCGCCGGGGCGAGGGCAGTGGTCACGGTGGTCACCGGCCGGCGTACTGGCGGGAGAGTCGGGCGGCGGCCTCGTCGGCGTGCCGGTCGGCAACGGCCTGCGCGGCACGGTGGGCGGCGTCGCTGTAGGTCTCGTGCCGGACCTGGGCGGCGGTGTTGGGCATGTTCGCGGGCCGCTGGCCGTAGACGGCGCGCTCCTTGGACAGGAGGGTCTTGATGGTGATCTCGCTGCCGTTGGAGGGGCTGCGGACGTAGAAGGTGTTGTCGATCCAGGACTTCTTGTCGGTGACGACCCACTCGGAGTAGGCCTTCCCGCCGGGGATGTAGGCGGTGGCGGTGTACTCGGTGACGGTGTAGAGGCGGGTGCCAGGGCGGGCGTCGCGGACGAGCTCCTTGAGGCCGCCGCGGGTGTCGGGGTACTTGGCCTTGAGGCTCATGTCGTGGTCCTTTCGGGGTGCTGGGTGTGGATGGCGCCGCAGCGGGCGAGGAGGTGCGGGAGGGTGATGCGGGGGCCGTCGGCCTGGCCGACGGGGTGGCGCGGAGGTCGTCGGTGACCTCGAACTCGCGGGTGTGGCCTTCGTGGTGGACGTAGAGGCGCTGGCCGGGCTGGATGGTCTGGGTGAGGGCTGTGCAGTCGGCTCGGGTGGCCCGGTAGGTGGTCTGGCAGGCGTCCGTCGGGGCTCCTCTCGTCAGGGACGAATGGGTGGATATCGGGTGCTCAACGGCATAGAGCTGCCGCTAATGCGCAGGTCAGGGGTGCTCGGCGTCCTGCTCGGAGGGTGCTCGCGAGCAGGAGCTGAGCGGGGTCGAGCAGTGGGCCGAGCAGGGCCTGACCTGCGGCTTAGCACTTGCGAGCAGGCCCGAGCAGGGGACGATCAGGGCATTACAGGCTTCCGGCGGCCTTGAGGGCGTCGAGCTTGTAGCCGCGCGGGTTGGCCATCCCGTCGATCTCGCCGAGCGGAACGGGGCTGCCGACGCCGGCGTCCTTCAGCCGCTTCTTGAGTTCGTCGGCCGTCAGGTCCGGGTAGCCCCACTCCGCCCGCAAAGCGTCCGCGAGGGGCTCGGGCCGCATCCGGTCCACCCCGGCCCGGGTCAGGGCCTCGATCGCCCGGTTCACCAGGAGCTCGCTGGCAGGCAGTCCACCGGTGCGGCCGGGCCGTCCGTTGCGCTCGGGGCCGCCGGCGGCCGACGACAGGCCGGTCGCGGCGGTCAGGTGCTGCTCGATCGGGTCGTCCCACTGTCCGGCCAGGCGCCCGGCGTCCTCGCGGAGCTTGGCCGCGTACTTCATGAGCCGGGTGACCTCCCGCGCTCGTCCTCGTCGAGGTCGAAGCTGCGGGCGAGGTCGGTGCCGCCGGCGAACGGGTTGTTCAGCCAGCCCAGGCCGGGCCGCGGCGGGTCGAACTTCGAGGCGTCCGGGCCGCCGGAGCCGGCGAGGCCGGAGCCGAGGATCGTGTTGGACTGGGTGCCGCTGTCGACCTTCATGGCCCACTTGGTGCCGCAGTTCATCGACAGGCGGGTGGGGATGACGTCGACCTGGGGCAACTGGGTGGTGAGGACGAGGAGGATCCCGGCGCCGGTCGCCACGGCGGCGATCTTCATCAAGTTCTCCAGCAACTGGTCGCGGTCGTCGTGGCTTCCGGGGCCGGTGTAGGTGGCGACCTCGTCGATGACGACCAGTTCGATGCCGCCGAGCCGCATGATGGTGTCCTCGGTCATCTTCGACTTGGCGAGGTCGCCGAGGAGCCTGTTGCGGCGGTCCATGTCGGCGATCAGCGCCTCGGTGAGGGCGAGGAGCCGAGCCGGGTGGGGCTTGAAGTAGGTGGCGGCGACTCCGGCGCGGCCGAGGGCGTCGAACTCGCCGTTCTCCTTGCCGGCGACGATCCGTAGGTTGATGCGGGGGTCCATGGCGGCGCCGACGAGGAGGTTGGCCATGCCGACGCCCTTGCCGGAGCGGGTGGTGCCGCCGATGAGGGTGTGCTGGTTGCGGACGAGCAGGCGGACGGTGTTGCCGCGCTTGCCCCAGCCGACGGGTACGCCGTCGTTCCAGGCGTCGACCGGGCCGGGGGCCTGGACGAGCGGGGAGGGGCGGGTGTTTTCGAACGGGTCGGTGTCGGCGAGCCAGATCCGGGCCTGGTTGGCGTGCTCGCCCTTGCTGACGTCGACCATGGACACGTCCCTGCGCAGGGCGCCGGCGAGCGCTTCGGTCTTGCTCTTGAGGGCGGTGACGGTGTCGTCGAGGTCGATGACGGTGGTGAAGGCGCCGCCGGGCTGCCGGGTCATGGGCTGGACGGTTTCGCCGTCGAAGCCGAGCTTCGCCAGCGCGCCGAGGACTCGCTGGTCTTCGGGGGCGGCAAGTCCGGCTGCTGGGGCGGGCGCTGCGCCGTCGGCGACGGCTGCGGTGAAGGAGCTGCTGGGTGGGGGCGTCGGGCCGCCCGTGCCAGGCGCCGAGCCCGAGGGCGGCGAGGGCGAGGGGATGTCGAGGAGGGGCGCGCCGAGGGTGGCGACGGTGACGCCGCCTCCAGCGAGCCCGGTCCAGACGCCGGTCTTGGCGCTGTAGATGAGGCGGTGGCGGAGGTAGTCGGCGCGGCGGGCCCGGACGAGACCGTGGGCCCTCGCCTCGGCGGCGGCGTCGCCCTTGGCGTTCTTCCGGTCGGCCTTGGCGGTGGCGATCATCTGGGGGTGGTCGTCGCGCCAGCCGGCGAACCAGCTACGGGTGAGGCGCCAGTAGCCGCGGGCGATCCACGGGCCGTACAGCCGGTTGGCGGTGGCGTGGCGCCGGGCGAGCCGGGCCCGCTCGGCGGCGGACACGGCCCACGCGGGCCGGGCGACGGTGTTGCCCTGGTGCTCGACGACCGTGCCCTCAACGGCGGGGGCGGTCTGCTCGGGGACGACGGTGAGGGTCGGGCGGCCAGTGTCCTGCGGGGTGTGGGTGGCGGTGGTCATGGCGGGGGTCCTCAGCTCTGCTCGGGCTGGACGGCGTCACGGACGCGGCGGGCGTAGACCTTGCTGCGGCCGAGGAGCTTGGCGACCGCGGGGTGGAGAACTGGGCGGGAGGGACGGCGTCGCGGAACTTCGTCGCCTTCTCGATGTCCTCGGCCTTGAGGGGCTCCGTGGCGTCAGCGCGGGGCTGCCGTCCGGACGGGCGCTTCTCAATCCCCCTAGGGCTCCGGGGGTCTTGGACGGCCCTGGGGCCCCCTCTTTGGGGCAGCCATCGCGGGGCCGTCGTCGCCTCCCGTCCGGGTCGGGAACAGGTCGGCGAGGAGACGGTCGACGGCGATGCGCTCGGGGTGACCTCGGCGGCCTCCAGGACGGAGGCGAGGTCCGCCTCCGCCTTCAGCCGGCGGTCGAGGACGTTCGCGGTGACGCCGAGCGGGCCGCCGTACAGGTCGCGCCACGAGGCAGCGAACGCCTCCGGGCGGGACGGGGCACCGGGCAGGAGATGAGCGACAGCATCCGGTCGTGGACGTCGGGGAAGCGGACGGCGGCGCCGGCTTCCTTCCACGCCTCGTCTCGGTCCATCGAGCCGGCCGGGACGGAGGCGAGGATCTTCAGGTACACCTCGTGCTGCTCCGGGAACATCGCCTTGCGGTCGGCGTCCTGCCGCTTCTCCCGCTGCTCCTTCTCCTTCGCCACCGCGGCTTCGGCGCGGGCCTTGGCCTTGTCGGCGGCCCGCTGGACGGCGTCCCGGTTGTCGCCTGCGGATCGGGCCTCGATGATCTCGCGGACCTCGACGAGGACCGGGCCGACGACGGAGGTGGCGGCGAGCGCGAGGCCGGCGATCGGACCGAACAGCTCGGCGCCCTTCGCGCCGTTGATGAACCCGGCAAACCCGGCGAGCGTCGCGGTGAGGATCCAGAACGGCCAGCGGGCGAAGCCCTTGCGGACGGCCCACTGGGCGCCCTTGACCGCGGTGAAGGCGAGGAGCTCCAGGAAGAGCGGCACCGGCAGCAGGTACCAGGCCGGCCGGTCCGGGCCGCCCTCGGCCCGCAGGTCGAGGAAGTACGTGGTGAGCGACGGCAGGGAGGCGAGGAGCCCGAGGACGAAGATGACGGCGACGAGCTTCTTGAAGACGCCCTTGTCGAGGGCGGCCTCGCGGCGGCGCTCGTCGCGCTGCGCCTGGTCGTCGGCGGCGTCGTCCTCGACGGCGGTGAGCTGCTTACGGAGCCGGGCCTGCTTGACCTGCTCGGCGAGCTGCTCGGTCGCGGTCTTCGCCGCCCCGGTGCCGAGGTCCTGCTTGGCGGCTTCGGCCTGCGCTGCGAGGAGGGCCGCTTCGGCGCGGGTCTTCGTGGCCTCGGCCTCACGCTCCTCCCAGGAGCGGTAGCTGCTGCTCACGGCGATCAGTCCTTTCGGGGGTTAGGCGTGGGTGCGCTGCGGCGGGACGGTGGTCTGGGTGGTGCGGGCGACGCGCTGCTCGTCGAGGAGGCCATCCCCGGCGACCGCAACGGCGGCGAGGACGACGAGCGCGAGGCGGACGAGGGCCGGAGCCTGGAGCCCGAAGACCCAGGCGAGGCCGGCGAACAGGAAGAACACGCGGGCCCTGGTGAGGCCGATCAGCCAGCCAATGCTCACCGGACCGCCCCCGTCAACGCGGGCCACAGACGGTCGTTGCGGCCCCACACCGGGTCGTAGATGACGAGGTGGACACCGTGGGCACGGAGGTCGCGGAACGCGCGGCGGCCGATACCGTCCCACTCGCGGGCGAGCTGGTTCCTCGGGAACCGGGTGGTGATCCCGGAGGTCGGCTGCCCGTCGCGGTCGGTGAACGGGACCGGGGTGGCGGGCGGCCGGTTGGCGCGGATCGTGCCCATCCCCGCACCCTCGGCGGCCCGCAGGATCTGCCGCAGGAGCGGGCCCCGGCCGTCGAGGTAGCCCTCGACGTAGGCCTTCTGCCGCCAGTGGGCACCGTCGTGGCCGGGGCCTTCCAGGCCGGGCTGGCTGTCGACGGTGACGTACCCGCCGCGGCACAGGCGGGCCAGGGTCGGGATGAGGTGGTCGGTCTCGGTGTCGGGCCGGGTGTCGAAGTAGCCGGGCCGGGCCGGGATGCGGGCCTCCAGCCAGTCGGCCATCGCCTGGCCGAGGTCACCGATCGTCTGGGTGCTGCGCCACGGGTTGGCCATCAGGACCACATCCACGGCTCGTTGGCGGACGCGGCGCGGAGGGCGGACTGACCGATCTGGCGGGCCATGTCGCCCCTCCGGGGGAGGTAGCCGGCCGCGAGGACGAGGGCCTCGCCGACTTCCCTGGCCTGCTTCGGCTTCACCTTGAACGCGTCACCGGAACCGGGCCGCATGACCTTCTTGACTCGGTCCAAGTCCCTGCGGGTGAGGATGCCGCTGCATCGGTGTACGAGCTCGTCGACACCGCTGTACGAGTAGCCGTGGCAGGTGCCGCCGTGCGAGATGCTCCAGCCCATGACGGGCCTCCTTTCGAGGTCAGGGGAGCTTGCGGGCGTAGCGTTCGAGGCTCCGGGCCTCGCGTTCGTGGGCGGCGACCTGCCGGTTCAGCCGCTTCGCCTCCCACCGGGACAGCCGGTGGAGGCCGTAGTTATTGTGGAGTCCGGCAAGGACGGAGTCGCGGACGCCGGGCCGCCGGAACTGGGCGGCGTGCACGAACTCGTGGATGAGGGTGCGGTCGATCTCACGGTTGGTGCGGCACGACTCGACGTCGATGACCATGACGGCGCCGCGGGCGAGACGGTGGTGAAGCTCCAGTTGTCGTAGCCTTCGCTCAGTACGGGTCGGCCGGTCGTGCCGATGGCCTGCTGCTCGGCGGCGATGACGGCCGCAGCGAAGTAGCGGCGGTTGGTGACGTGGATGTCGACGTGGCCGACGCCTTCGCCGAGTTCGCGGATGACGATGCCGGAGCAGTTGTCGGCGATGGCCTCAACGCGGGCGAGACCGGGCTGGTGCCGGGCGTCAAGCTTGTACGGGGCGATGCTCATCGGGTGACCTCAGGCCGCGGCGGGCTGGTTGAGGCCGGCGAGCTCGTCGGCGAGCCGCGGCCCGTCCGGAGTGGACTCGTCGATGCGGGCGGCCAGGTACTCGGCAGCCAGCAGCCCGAGCCGGTCACCGGTGCGCTGCGCGGCCAGGTAGTCGGCAACGACGGAGGCGCGGACACCGGCCTCGATCTCGGCGAGCTGCTGCTCGGACGGGCCGTCGGACGGGATCAGGGCGAGAACGGGCATGGCGGGGCTCCTTCAGGTGTGCGGGGTGGTCGGGTGGAGTGCCCCGGGCCGGATCTGATCCGGCAGCGTCACGCCGGGTCCGGGGCTGGGTAGGTCAGGTGGTCGGCTTGGGCATGGCGCGGCACTTCTCGGCGTGGCGCTGGGCCCACCTGCGGAGCCTGGGCGTGGTGTAGCGGCCGCCTTCGTCGAACTCGTCGGGCTGGGGTCGGCCGTTCTCGTGCGCGAGGATGTTGAAGCCCCACTCCTTGGTCTCCCGGTCGCCACAGCCGCTGCATTGCGCTCGGGTCTGGGTGGGCGGGGTGGGGATGTAGTAGGCGGACTCCTCGGTCAGGTCGACGGTGGCGCCGCCGACGGTGAGGTAGCGGGCGATGACACCTTCGGGCCAGGCGGTCTCGGCGGGGGCTGTGGTGGTCATGGCGAGTTCCTTCGGGGCTTGGTGGTCGGGGCCCGGCGGTGGTGCCGGGCCCCGGTGAGGCGGGGTCAGGAGCCAGCGGTGGTCTTGGCCGCGGCAAGCCTGTTGGCGCGCGTCTCGCCTCGGATGGCGCTCACGGTGAGGAAGGCGACGATGAAGGCGATGCTGAGCGAGGTGTCCGTGTACCGGATCAGGTAGCCGGTGGTCAGGCCGCCGATCGCTGAAGTGAGCAGGAGGACGATCGCGTTGAGGTTGATCTTGTTCGGCATGAGAGGTCCCTTCGGAAGGTGGTTGGTGAAGCGGGCTAGATGCCGTCGATGAGGGCGATGGCTTCGGCGGCACGAGGCCGGGATCCGTACGCGGTGGTCTCGTGCCGGTACCGCTCGCCTTCGAGCTGGACGTTCTTCGCGGTGTCGGGGTCGAGGTGAGTCAGGGCGGGGTTGGTGGTCGGGTTGGTGAGGCGTTCGACGAGGTGCCCGATGCCGTCGGCGAGGTTCTGTTCGGCGCCGGCCAGGGCGGCGAGGACGCTCATGGTCTGCTCGCGGGTGAGGTGGTCGAGGGCGAGGAGGCGGAGGCCGTCGCGGATGAGGTCGATGCCGGGGTGGATGCCTGCGGTGTCGTCGAGGATTCCGCCGAGGCCGTCGTCGAGCGGGGGCATCGGATGGCGGCGGTCCGGGATCGGGGCCATCTCGCCCGGGCGGTGGATGGGCGGGTACTCGTTCACTGGGGCTCGCCGCCCCAGCCGCCGGGCGCCAGGTCCTCGAACGCCTGGACCGCGCCCTGAGGGTTCGCCGAGTCGAGGACCGCGTTCAGCAGCGCCGACCGGTTGATGCGGGAGTGGAGGTACTCCATGGCGTCGATCAGGAGCGGGTCGACCTCACCCGTGGGCGTCGTGTCCTGGGTGCTCGGGGCGTCCCAGTCGATGACGGCGTCCTCGTCGTCGAAGGCGGGGATCTGGCTGAGGACGAGCGTCTTGTAGGACTCTTCGGCGGCTTCCGGGAAGTCGGAGTGGAGGACGTCGTCGAGAAGTCGAGGGGTGGAGGCCCGCGAACAGGTCCTCGATGTCGGCGATGAGCTGGGGGTCGATGTCGTCGTAGTCGGTGTCGGCCATCACGCCACGCTCCGCAGGCTGGTCGGGGCCGGGGTGAAGCCGTGGCAGTCGGTGCCGTTGCAGGAGTAGTGCTCGCAGAAGATGCACGGCTCGGTGTTCGCAGCGACGACCGGCAGGAAGCGGACGGTCGGGGCGAGGGTGAGGACGGGCTGGCGGGACTCACCCGGCACCATGTCGGCGTACGTCCGGCGGGCCCGGCAAGTGACGTGCATGTCGTCGGCCTCGGCGCGGCGCCCGGCCTCGGAGAAGAAGTTGGTGGTGGGGACCTGGTTGACGACGTCAGCGGGGTGCATAGCACTCCCGAGACTCCTTGTGCGACGATCCTTCATGGGATCGGCCTCCTGTGTGTGCAGGTAGGGCGGGTTCCACGTCCTTAGTGGTGTTCGAGCACCGCTTGAGGACACGCGGCCCCGGTTCCGGCGAAAGCTGGCCCGGGGTCGTGCTGTATCTCCAGTAGACCACTGATATAGACTTGGGTCAACATCATGGGTAATGTTGAGAACGAACCGAACGCGACTGAGGAAGGGAGGGCGCCAGAGATGGTGACGCTCGCGGAGATCGCGAGACGCGTAGAACTCAGCAAGCAGCGAGTCCAGCAGCTCGCGCACCGAGACCCGGACTTCCCGATCCCGAAGGAGCAGTGGCAGAAGGTCGGCCGCTACTACTTCCTGCCGTGGGAGCCCGTGAAGGCCTACTTCGAGGCCCGCAACCCCCAGCACGGAGTGCACTTTGCGAAGAGAGAGGAACGAAGGCAGACCGGCGAGTCGGCCGATTCGTAAGCGGCGCATGCGGCTCTCCGTAGCGGCTGGGATCAGGTACAACCCCATGCCAGCACTGGAGGGTCAGGAGGAGGAGCTACGGCAGCGTGGCAAGTGATCCAGCCCGGATCTGCCACACCCCATAAGCCGCATAGCTGCCAAAGAACGTCACGAACCACTGCCCTAGAACCCCGAGAGGAGGAAAGCTCAGAGCATGACGACCTTCCCTGAACGTCTCCGCCAGCTACGCCTGTTGGCTGGCATGTCGATGCCGAGTTCGCTCAGCGCGTGCACTACGACCGGACCTCCCTGCACCACTTCGAGTCCGGGCGCAGGCCCACGCCGGGTGACGTGGCGGAGAAGGCCGACGAGGTGCTCGGCGCGAACGGCGAGCTGGTCTCGCTCTGGCGCCGCGAGGACCTCGACCGGCGCGCGGCTGCGGCCGCGCACAGGACCCGGGCGGCAGCACTCGCGATGTCGCGGGACCTCACCGCGCTCGCGGACCTCGACATCTCGGAGCTCCAGGAGGGCGTGGAGGCCACAGCCTTCGACTACCTCGGCAATCCGCCGGCGCCGATGATGAACCGGGCGCACGCCCTGAGGGGTGAGGCGTTCGAGCGGCTTCGGTCCGGGCACTTCCGGCCTACAGACCGTACGGACCTGTACGTTGCCGCGGGCAGGCTGTCCGGGGTTCTGGCGTACGCCCTGCTCGACCTGGGCGACGCGGAGGAAGCGCACGAGCACGCGATTGCTGCGGGCCGATGTGCCGAGTTCGCGGGCGACTCCGAGCTTGCCGCCTGGGTGGCGGGCACGCGGTCGCTGATCTCCCGGTTCCAAGGGGACTACGGGCGGGCCCTGGAGCACATCCAGGACGGCTACCAGTGGGTCGGCGCCGGTCACGGTACGGGCGAGGCCCGGCTGCGATGCGGCGAGGCCCAGTGCCTGGCGAACCTCGGAGACTCCCGGGCGGCGAACAGCGCGCTCGACGAGGCCGAGGCCGCACGGGAACGGATCCGCCGACCGGACTCCCTTGAGGGGCTCTTCGGGTTCTCGAGGGCGAAGCAGTCGTACTACGCCGGCTCGTCGCTGATCTGGCTCCAGGGCGGTCACGACGCCGAGCGCGCAGCCCGGGAGGCGACTGCGGCGATTGAGCTGTGGCAGGCCGGGCCCGAGACGGAGCGGTCGCTGGACGATGAGCGCCTGGCGCACATCTACCTCGCAACAGCTCGGGTACAGCTCGACGACGTCGAGGAGCGGCCGACGCCATCCAGCCGATCCTCTCGTTGCCTGAGGAAGAGCAGATCTCGTGGATCGTGAAGCGAGCCGACCGACTGGCGGGCATGCTCGGTGCGCCCCGGTATGCCAGGAATCGGACTGCCGCTGAGACTGTGGCCGCGATCAACGCGCTGGCCGCGTGAGGAGAGGAGTGACGGCATGGGCCCGTAGACGAGCCCGAGCGTGATGACGGCCGACCGGTTTCCCGACCGGCCGACCGCCCTTATGGCCGCTGTCCTGCGAAGACGTACGCGGCCATGTGAACCAACCCTTGCGAGAGAGGTTCGAGATGAGCCTACTAGTGACTCTCACTAGTACGAAGACCTGCGCCCTAAATGGGGTGCTTTGTGGCCGATAACCCGCTGCCGCCGGCCGTCACCTTCCAGAGCGGCGCCGCCCTACTCGTCGAGCTCGGCATCGTTGATCGGATCACCCACCAGGGCGTCCGCCACATCGCCGAACACGACCCCGCCTGGCCTTTTGGTGAAGGCCGGGCCCACCCGTACTGGCCGCTCGCCAACGCCACCGTCATGGCCACGGAACCTTTCCTGGAGTTCTTCCGGGAACGCGAACGCGCGAGACAGGCCCGAACCACGTGAGCCTCCGGGCTTCTCAGCCTGGACATGCCGAAGGCCGGCGAGCTAGCGACTCACCGGCCTCCGAAGCACAACAGCGGACTGCGACCCGCTGCACCAAGACCCATCTCGCGAAAGAGGTATCTCGGTGTCGAGAGTACCTGCAAGTATCACTTCCCTCGCAAGTCCACGCTGCGTGATCGTCCGGATGGCCGGAGGTATGCAGTGAGCATCGAGGCATACAACTATGCAACGCGCCTAAAGGTCGGCAACCTGACGGCGAAGTTCGTCCTTGGGCGTCTGGCCGATCGTGCTGACGAGCGCTTCTCCTGCCACCCCTCCATCGGCCTGCTGGCTGCCGAGGCTGAGAAGAGCGAGCGGACCGTTCAGCGGGCGATCGAGTTCCTCATCGAGCTTCGGCTCATGTCCGACAAGCCAGCCTTCCGTAGCGATGGCTCCCAGACGTCGAACCGGTACTTCCTTCATGGCCCTGGGATGAGTACGCGGGCACGGGTGTCCCATTCGAGGAGATCGTGACGCCGAAGGAAGCGCGCTCGAGCATGTGGGCACAGGCTCCCGTCGAGGCCGACTTCCGTGAAGGTTCTGCGGCGGCTGCTGCGTTGTCAGCAGATGCGGACGCGATCAAGGCTTCCTACGCGGCCGCAACAGCAGCCGCGGCACGCGCAGCGGCGGCGAAGGAGTCCCAGCGGGCCCGAGGGCGGAAGGCCGCCGCCTCCAAGCCGCTCGCCAGAAGCGAGCCTTCAAGAACCGAGTCGGAACGCGTACCTGCAGAAGGGGAGGGGTGACATCTATGTCACCCTCCCCCGACATCTATGTCACCCCCGGGGCGTCACCGATGTCACCCCTTGAACCATCAGTTGCAACCCTCAGTCAGAACGCTGCCCCTTCGGGGCGTAGCCCCGCTGGATGCCGTCAGGCCTCTACAGGTAGTAAGGGCTCTCGGGAGGCGGCTCCGCCGCGCCCGCGACAAGCAAGCCCCGTCTCTCGAAGCAGCAACGCGACCAGGTGCAGGCCGTCCGGGCTCTCCTGCCCCAGGAGCTGAATGCGGTTCTCGGCAACAAGCTGCCGACGAACGTCTCCCACGGCATCGTCGAGGCCCTCGCTGCCGGACAGCCCCGGGAGCGGACCGTGCAGCAGCTCGTCGAGTACCGCGTCCTCCCGAGGTGGGACCGGTACTGGGCCGAGCAGCTCCTGCCCGCCTGGAAGACCGAGACGGACGCCGGCCGGACACCGCGGCCGCCGTACGGGCCACTGCTGCGGATGCTGGAGGACACCCCGGAGTGCAGCAGCATCTCCTGCGACGACCGGACCGACGTCCACACCCGGGAGCCCTGCCCGGCATGCGCGATGCGGGCGGAGGACAAGCGTGCCGGCTGGGGAGCCGCTCGAGGTCACGCTGCTTCTGTCGATGATGTACGGGACCGACGGGACTCAACCCCGCCATGCCCGCACAGCGTGCCCGAGTGGTTATCGACCACTCGGCAGGTCGGCAACCGGAGTGCGACGGGCAGGACGGTCTCTGCGGGAGGCCGGCGGTTGCGGGGTCTCACCTGTGCAAGGACTGCACGGACCTTGTGGGGGCACCGTTCTAGCGCCGAGGCGTGTACCCCAGTAGCCGAAGCGTGTTGCGCGCGTAACAGGTAACAGCTAACGTGGTCACAGGTTCGGGCCCCTAACCGTCTGGCAAGAGACGGCGGGGCCCCGGCCTGCCACCCACTGCGAAAAGGGTCCCAACGGCAAGCGCTCCGTCAGCTTGTCCGCTCTCCGCCCCAAGGACCCCCAATGACGAACATCAGCCACGCCCACGACCGGATCCCGACCAACGACCCCAAGCTGTGGGCATTCATCGCCACCCTGCTCCTCCTGAGCCTTACCGCCAAGCTGGACGCCGAACACGTCAGCATCGCCCTCCAGGGAGCCGGAGCCGTCCTCCAAGCCGCGCATCTTCTGCGCCGAAACGCGTGAACCGCCTGCCCACCTCTCATACGACAGGATGAGCCGCATGACTCAGCCTCACCCGGACAGCCTCCGACTTGTCTCCTGATCTTCGATCACGACGAGGCTGGCGGTAACAGCCCGATCAGGGCGGGAAGATCGCCGGATACGACAGCTTCGCTCTCCTCGGAGCTGCTGCCCACCGAGCGAACCTGATGCTCGAAGGGAACGGCACTCTGCGGAAGACCCTGACACCGGAGCAGCTCAGGGAGCTTCGCGATCTTCTCGCGGCGATGTGGAAGGACGGCTTCGCAGTTGGAGCCCGGTCTCGGTAACGCTGCCTGCTTGCTTGCTGAGGGCCCGTCACCAGCCGGTGGCGGGCCTCTGCCGATCCGGGGGATCGATCGGCCGGATCCACGGGATCCTGGAACCACCCGCCCCTTCCCTCTGGAGGAGACCGTCCATGGCACGTAAGAGGACCGGCCGTCGGATCAGCGGTGACCCCCGCAAGAGCGGTGGCGACATCGCCGGCCCCGGCGGCCCCACGACCGCGACAGCGTCATCGTCGACACCACCAACGCCGTCCTCCTCGACTCCAGCACCGTCGTCGAAGTCGAAAGCGCCAGCAACGGCCCCATCATCGGCATGCTCCTCGAAGGCCGGATCAACCACACCACCGACCGGGCCCGGAACCTGTACCTCATGAACGAGGACGGTGCCGCCGCCCTCGTCACCGAACTCATGGCCTCGCCCACCGCATGGGGCCCGAGTTCGGCGAACGATTCATGGCCCGTCTGGAGAACCTCCTCCAGAACGACAGCTTCACCGCCCCGAAGCAGGGAGACCCGACATGACCGAGCCCCGCCGCTTCCACCTCCAGCGGACCGTCGACATTACCGGAGTCTCCGGTACCGGCCGCGTCGCCGACGGTGTCCTGTGGCCCGACGGCACTGCGTCCGTCCGCTGGCGCGGCGAACGCCCCTCCACGGTCCACTGGGACGACATAGCCCACGCCGAAGCCGTCCACGGGCACGGCGGCGCCACCGAGATCGTGTGGGACGATCCCGAACCCGCCGCCTCCGACATGACGTGCCCGCACTGCCCCGACGGGCACACCCCGCCCGACTGCGGCTCCCAGCCCTGGGGCGCGCACCTCGGCCCCGAACGCGACGGCGGCGGACAGCCCACCACCATCCACGTCATGCGCGTCGCCGGAGCCCACGTCGCCGAATCCGACGCGCAGTGGCTGCTCGGCCGGATCAACCGGGACGCCCGTCACTATGGGGCTGGCGGGGGTAAGCCCGCCGCCGGCCGGTGGCGGGCCTCGACAGTCAGGGGACCGGGGGATCCGTGGCGGGCAGCGCGTGTTGTACACGGCCAGCCAGTCCGCTTCCGTCTCCGCAACGATCGACAGCGCCGACAAACGACCGGACTGCTCCCACAGCACCAGCGAAGCATCCTTCCCCGGATGCTCGGCAGCCACATGCACCCGCGCCTCTTCCCACAACGCATCCCGTGGCTCACGCATCTCGACAAAGCGGGTTGTCGCCGTGCAGATCCTGCACCCCACCCACGCAGCGAACATGCCGTGGACCGTCGTACTCGTCGTCATGCCCGGCCAACGGGCTGAGTCGACGGAAAGGCACGGGAAAGGCATCGCGG
Source organism: Streptomyces sp. WAC08241 (assembly GCA_007858575.1). Lineage (GTDB taxonomy): Bacteria > Actinomycetota > Actinomycetes > Streptomycetales > Streptomycetaceae > Streptomyces. The sequence goes on along the minus strand of CP042280.1, from coordinate 26,492 downwards.
GGTCAGGAGACCAGGGCCCGTCACCAGCCGGTGGCGGGCTTGGTTCGTCAGGTGCCGTTGAGAACGCGGCGCACGGCCGACAAGAACTGGCCTCGAGCATCGATCACGGCCTGTACCTCGGCGTCCGGCTGCGGACCGTTACTCCGGTTCTGAACGAACGCGGAAACCGCCTGCCCGTATGCCAGAGCCGGACGCGTGATGTCCTGCGGACACGCCACCTCAACCGCAGCCGCTGCCTGAAGCACCCGCGCGCCGTTCTCGACCGTCGAATTGATCTGATAGCCGAGGCCAGCCGACAGCAGTTCCGCGCACGCCTGACGCTGAAGCTCTTCCGTTCGAGCCCGCCGCTGTTCGTCGAGGGTGGCCTGCACGGTCGACATCAGCGCCGCCGCCTGCGCCTGCCCCGCAGTCTCGGCCGCGGCGGCCTGGCGGTGGCCGGCCTTCCACGCGAAGAACCCCGCTACCGCACTGCCCAGGATGGCCGACCCCGCGGCGATCAAGGCGATCTGAAGCTCACTCATACGGCGGATCCTTCCACGCGGCCACGGTAATGTCGGTGCCCTTCGTTACGCTGCCTGCGAGGGCTATGCCCGGCTCGTGGAGGTGTGAACGATGGCAGCGCGTACGTCGAAGGCCTTGACCGCGTGGACCGAGCTGAACGACCGGCAGCAAGGCACCCTTGCTGTTATCTACGACCTCGACCAAGAAAGGACGCGGGCCGGCGGCGGCGCGCCGCCCGCGGCAGCTACGACGACACCCCGGCCGCGATCTGGCGGCGTATCGACTTCGCCCATGACCCGTCCCTGCGTGACCTGGTCGGCACGACTGAGATGCAGTCCCGCCTTGCGATGCACGGCTGGGACAACCAGGGCAACGGGTCAACCATCGCGGCACTCACTACGCGGGGGCTTCTCACCCGGGACGCCTACGGTACCCAGTTCGGCATGATGCGCACGGTCGCGTTGACCCGGGAGGGACGTGCCGCTGCACGCGCGGGGCTGTCCCTGCGTCCGGACGGAGCGCCCAAGGCTGCACTCGGCGCCAGGTCCTGGGAGGTCCTCGCTCTCCTCTGGGCGGCAGACCAGCGAGGGGAACCATTGAGGTGGACGTACTCCAAGACGATCGAGTTCGCGCTAATGGAGAGGCATCAGCCGCCGCTGGCCGCGCGTTCCGACGACTACTACGGCTACCAGATCACCGACCGGGGCCGGGACTTCTACTGCGATCACTATGCCGCCCACACTGCGGCCCATCCGGACGTGCACGCCCCGCACCCGGATGGCACCGACGCCGAGCCCTGGCCGAAGAAGGCAGACGAGCTACTGAAGGAGCACCGCCGCACCTACCAGGCCATCAGCAAGGCGTGGAGGATGACGGACGAATCCCGCCAGGCAGCCGAGGAAGAGGCCACCAGCACCGCACCAGAGCTGCCCAAGCCACTTCCTCAGTCACTCATCGAGCAAGCTGACGAACGGCACCGGCTGTGGCAGGAGACTGCCCGTCAGCGGGCCGAGCTCGCCGCCGCGCACGCCGAAGAACTGCATGACCTTGCCGAGCGGGCCGCGCGCAGCTACCTGGCCGCAGCCTTGGCAGCCTTCCACGCAGCCGTGACCAACACCGACCCCTAGGCTCCCTGGAGCCTCCGGTCGTGAGCACGGACGGATGGGACGAACCGCGTCTGTCCCCTCCGGTCGAGACCGGCATCCACGTCATCGACGCCGAGGCCAATAAACTGTGTGCCAAGGCCATTGGCAAGCCTCTGCGGCGACGCGGCCCCGCCCCTAAAATGCGGCGCCGACTCGCCCGCTACGACATCAAGAAGGTCGCCCTCCTGGCGAGGACCACGCGGCCCTGGCCAACTTCCTGTTCGGGCACACCGATGATGGCGCCCTGCTGCGACGACTCCACCCCGAGAAGTAGAGCCAGCCGCCGACTGGCGAGAACCGGCCTGCGGTGTCGGTGGCCCCTGGCATACTCGGCGCTTCCGGCATCCGGCCGGCCTTGAGGGAGGCGTACACGTGGACCTGGACCGTACCCCCGAAGAGATCGCCCGTGCCGCCGGCGATGCCATCCGCACCCTGAACCACCGCACCCAGGCACACAGCACCTTCACCTACCCCAGCGAGATCCAGAGCACCGCCGTCGGCCTGTCCGCCGTTCTCCTCGGCCTCCCGCAGACCCTCGACCAGCTTCACCACGGCATCGACGCCGTCAGCTCCACGCAGCACCTCTACGCCTACGACGACTCCAACGTCGACGACATCACCGACAGGGCCAAGACCGAACTCGTGGAGGCCGTGGGACACATCCGGGAGGCGTCCCAGGCTCTGCAGCAGGTCGTGAACCTCCTCGCCTACGTCGGCGCCATCATCCCCGACGACGAGCCCGCCGAGACGGTCTGACCCGCCACCCGGGCGCGACCCGCTGCGCTAGCCTCGTTGCGTACCCGACCGCGGAGGACCCGATGGCGAACCTGACCTTCAGCGCAACCGAGCAGCGCGAGCTCCGCGAAGCCGCCCGCGCCGAGTTCCCCGGCAACCCTGCTCTCGCCTACGTCCTCGAGAGCCTCGCCGCCGAAGGCATCCGCCTCGACGGCTGCCGCGACTGGGACGACATCCGTACCGAGCAGGGCCTGCCCGACCGTGAGGACGGTGCGCAGGGTGTCGCCTAAGCACCACCGCGGCGCCCGCCGGCCTCGGATCGTGTTCATCGAGCCCGCCGAAACCCAGGTCCGCACCCTCACCCTCGCGCAGACCACCCGCCTCGACGAAGCCCTCAACCTGATCGCGGCCGCGCCCACCGACGTGAAGCCACACGCGACCGCGTCCGCGCTCCGCGACTACCAGCACGACGGCATCCGGATCATCTTCTACGCCACCGCCCTCGGCAGCATCCTCATCGTCACCTACGTCGAAGCCGACTGACCCAGCTCGAGCCCGCCCTCGGGCAGGGGGATTGATTCGGCAGGTGTGGCGCACACTGGAAGGGCGTAACGATTTCTCCAAGCGCCTCCTGCTCCTGAGGAACCGCTGGCCGGCCCCGGCGACCATCACGGTCCCGGGGCCGAGCTGCGCCCGCATTCCGCCAGCCAGGGGCCAGGGGCGTCGGGTTTCCGGTTGCCGACATGGGCGGAGAAACTCTGTACATTGTTCGGAATTTCCGACACCAAGCCTTGATCAAGCCTGCCGCGAGGCGGCCTCAGTCCTTGTAGGACAGCGGCCCGAGAAGCTGGTGTGCTTGCTCGAGCGCCCGCATTAGGGCCTTGGCCTGCCCTTGGGCGTCAGACAGCCACATGTGGAGGCCTGCAAGCCTGTTAGGCAGGTCGTCTGCCCCCTTATCGCTTTGTAGGTGGTCGCCCTCGGCCAGATCAGTGACAAAGGAGTCGATCTGGCCGAGGGCCTGCGACAGCATCCTGGCGAGCGCGGACAGGTTGGCCACTGTCGTATAGGCGTCCCCGGGTACTCCCAGCCGAGGTTAGGGCGCGGCAGGGTGACGTGGTTCAGGGCCCGGACAGCCTCAGCGGCTTGATCCGAGAGGCTGGCGGGGGTCTTGTCGGCCACGGTGGTCACTCCTCCAGGCAGGTACTAACTTGCAGGTCAGTCTTCCAGCATGAGTGCGCGGTTTTGGCAGATCTGCTTCATCAGCTCCGCGACCTCCGCCTTGCACGGAACGCAGATGTCGCTGTGGATGACTCCCGGTTCTTGGTGCAGTTCCTCCGGCTTCTTGTAGTGGAAGCAGTGGCGGCACAGGTGAACAGCGGTGTCGGAAGGCTGGCTGAGGAAGCGGTATCCGGATCGCCGTTCTTTCCCGGACCGGGTCCTGCCGGACGAGTGCAGTTGGGTCAGGTTGATCGTCCGGGGCCGGTAGTTGGTGTAGATGCTGTTCGGGTCGGTGACCCCGCCTTTCCGGTGGTGCGGTTGATGCTGGAGATGTAGAGCCAGGTGCGCCGGCCGGGGGCGCAGGAGACGTAGGTCTGGTAGACGGAAACCGTGAAGTCGGACATGAAGCTCCTTCGTAGGCAGTACAACCGTAACCCTTAATCTGTTGCGTACGCAACAGGTAACCGGTAGTGTGGAAGCCTCCCTGAAGGACACCCCAACCCAAGCCCGGACAGGGGGATCGTCAGCGCCAAACCGCGCGACCCTAGAACCACCCCTTCCCAGGAGACGCCCCATGGCCGACCCCGACCCCACCCTCTACCGACAGCGCGCACTCGCCATCAACAGCGTCAGCAGCATCCTCAACGCCGCCGGCCACTGGGCCGAACCCGAAACCTGCAACGCCATCGTCACCGCCGTCCTCAACGCCCACGCCACCCCGCCAGCCAGCGAGCAGGACCCCGGCAACGACTCGACCGGCCTCCGCGACCAGATTCGTCGCGCGATCTGCGAGGCCGAAGGCTTCGACTGGGACCTGGACATGCTGGAGCCCGACGAGTACGGCGACCACGCCGACGCCGTCCTCCGCGTCCGTGACACCGAACTCCAGAAGCTCCACGCCGAACGCGACGAACTCCTCGCCGAACTCGCCGGCCGTGATGAAGAAGCCCGCGAACGCTGGATCCAGAACCAGCTCGACCAGACCGGCCTCATGGCCGTGGACTTCCGCAACGGCATGACCATGGAGATCGAGCCCGCCCGCGAACTCGTCGCCCACTGGATCGGCGCCGCCCGAGCCATACTCGGCGACGCCCCGAACTACACCGAGACCCCCATCGAGGATGGAGGTCAAGGTCGCCGAGTCGCCGGAACGGTTCGCCTTCGTTCTCCATCGCGTCGGCAAGCTCACCCCGCACCAGGCCCGCCAGCAGGCCGAGGCCGAGCGAGACGAGACGCAGGCCACCCTCGAAGCCGTACGCGCCGTGCTCGCGCACTGGGAGGGATCCGACATCAGCTACAGCAACTTCGCCACCCAGATCCGAGCCGCCCTTGGGCAGGAGGCGAAATGACGAAGGAGACCCGTACTCCACTCGCCGACCTGACCGCAGACCAGCTCGAGGCGCTCTACGAGCGGGCAGAGGACGCCGAAGCCGACGCTGCCGAGGCCCGCCAGGTCGCCCAGGAGTTCTACCGCTCGCTCAGCGAGCACCGCGCCATCCTCACCGAAGCGGCAACGCGCGGAGCCCGCGTCCACAACGCCCTCCTCTCCCTCCGCCACCGCGTCCGGCACCTCGACCGCGACTGGGCGCAGAACGCCGACGACGCAGCCATCTACGCCCTCCTCATCGGCTGGGACTGCGAACAACAGCACCAGCACACCGGCGACTGCCCGGCCGCCATGGACGGCATCGCCGAGAAACACCGATGGCACCCCGGAGTCGTCCAGGCCCTCCGCCGCCACCGCACCGCCCTCGCCAAAGCCGGACCCAACGGAGAGACCGACGCACAAGTCGCCCGCGACATGGGAGAGAGCTGACCCGTGACCAAGAAGCCCCCAACCCCCAAAGGCTGGAACGACTGGGACCGCATCCTCGTCGACACCAACCCGCGCAGCGACTTCGCCATCATCAACCGAATCGCTGGATTCGCTGCCACAAGCTGGGCCTGCAACAGCCCCGACGGCCCGCTCAAGAAGCCCATGCCACTCATGACCGTCGTTGACGGCGCCGTCCACGAAGCCCTCCTCCACCTCCTGGAGCTCGGCCTCATCGACATCGACGCCGACCGCTATCCCGTGAATCGGAAGAGGCAGGCCGGTGACGACGCCTGAGACCCACGCCCGCCTCACCACCCTCGAACGGCAACTCGCCGCCCCACCCCGCCACCACTCCAGGGCCAGACCGACATCACCACCGCATGGGTCTGCCCGCCCTACGAACAAGAAACCCTCTGGCCGACGTCCACCATCAGGAGCCCAACCTCATGCCCACGCCCGACATGACTCGCACCTGCGACTGCGGCCATCCGGATCCCGACAGCCCGATCGGCCACCGCCTCACCTGTCGAGTCTGGGACCGCCAGTTCGGACGAGACACCAGCAAGGACGAGCGATGACCACTCCAGCCGACGAGCTCAGGGCCGCCGCCAACGCGGTCCGCTTCGAGCCAGAATGGATCGAGCTCGGCCGCGACGAACTCTTCGGAGCCCTCGCCAAGTGGCTCGACGTTGCCGCCGAGTACGCCGAACGCTGGGCCCCACCAGCCAGACGAACAGCCCCTTCCGTGAGCAAGCGCTCGTGGTGGCCCGCGCCATCAACAGCTCTGCGACGAATTCCGCAACCTGACTCGGCTGCCCACTCCGCCCCGACTACCAGCAGGAGCCCCTATGGACACCGCCGACCAACAAGACCCGCACTCGGGACTCTTCCTGAGCGAGGACTTCCCCGACGCTCATGTCATCGACCCGGCGTCCTCTGCTACCAGCAAGCTCACCATCGGCTCCAGCGGACGGCCACTCGTCACCCTTGACCTCGAGACCGGCGAGATGACGTTCAGTCCCGACTACACCCCGGACGCGGCCGCCGAGATGTTCTGGGGCGCCGTCGACGCCATGGGCCTCGTGCCCATCCGGCAGGAGAACGCTGCGACAGCAGCTAAGAACCGCGCATGGGAACTGGTGGCGAAATGGCGGGCCGAGGCCACCGCCCGAGGCGAGGACCCCTACCGCGACCCGCACGCCCAGGCCCTCGCGGCCGCGCTCACCGAGAGCGCCACGACGGATTCCGCAACCTGAACCGCTTGCCCGTCCCACCCCGCCTACACACCCACCCCGGTCACTCGTTCGGAGTGAAAGCGCGTGCCCAAGGCGGTTTCCGGGGCAGGCGGACCGTGCCGCCCCAGCCGCCCCCCTCCCACGGGGCGGTCGGCACTCAGCAGGGAGGCCCACCGTGCCTCGGACCCAGCACCCCACCACCCGCGCCTGGGTTGGGAAGGCCCCGGACAGCAGGTAGGGGATGCTGTCCGGGGCCACCCGGGACGACCGCCAGCGCCGGGGATGAGCACCGCGGCCGGTCTCACACAGCCAGCGCCACGCACACCCCGCGAAGGGCAGCCGTCGGGCGCCGACCGTAGCTGATAGACCCTCAAAGCCCCGGCTCAAGCGAATCGGAACAACCACGTGCTGCGAAATCCGTGGTTTCCCAGCCACGGGTCGCGTCGCTGTTCCTATCCACCTGCCGGGGCCTCGACGAGGGCGCCAAGAGTCCTTCTGCTGCGATGTGACGGATTCACACCCGACATCGGGCAGGAAACCCCTGGTTTGTTGCAGTGTGGCAACCTTCCGCAGCTTCCCAGCAGGTCAGCGCCTCACCAACCACAGCTTGACGCTTCAACAGAGGGATATCCATAGGCGGTCTTTTACTGGTAGAACAGCCACTAATAAAAGCGAACGATGCGCACGCACACCCAACGGGAAGGCACGGAATCCGTGAACGCAGACAGGCAAGCCTTGAAAGCGCTCCTCGTCAAACGACGGGCCCTCGTACAGCCCGCCGAGCACGGATTCCCCGCCCCGCGGCAAGGGCCGCCGCGCCCCGGCCTGTCCCAGCAGCAAGTCGACGAACTCACCAACCGCCCCTGAACACCTACTACCGCCTCGAGTCCGGCCGCTTCACCAGCCTCCCCTCCAGCGACTACCTCCGCTCCATCGCCCAACTCTTCGGACTCAACGAGCAGGAATGGCAAGCCCTGCACCGCTACGCCGGCCTCGGCGACCCACCCGGCCCTCTACGACTCCTCCGGCCTCGAAGTCCCCGGCGTCTGGCAAGAAGCCGTCGACGGCTTCACCCACCCCGCCTACGTCACCGACGCCCGCTGGGACCTCCTCGCCCACAACGACCAGTTCGCCGAACTCTTCCCCGACCGCCAAGTGCCCACCAACACCATGCGCTGGATGCTCCTCGACGAAAACGCCCGACGCATGCTCTTGCAGTGGGACACCGTCTGGGCCCCCTCGTCCTCCCACAGCTCCGCGCCGCCCTCACCCAGCGCCCCGAGGACCCCGTCCTCAACGGCATCGTTCGCGACGTCACCAGCGACCCCGACCTCGCACCCATCTGGCATGCCGGCGGCGCCCACATCCACCCCGACGGCGACGAACGCCCCATAGACCACGCCCGCTACGGCCCCGGCCACGTCACCATGTGCGCCGCCCAGCCCCTCACCGCCCGCGGCGCCCGCCTCATCATCCTCATCTACCACCCCGGAACGGACAAAAGGCACACCCGACTGCCCATGCTCCGCGCCCACAACCAGGACACCGAGCCCTCCCCGGTGAACTGACTCGCAGGTCAGGGGACCGCGAGGCCCGGATCTGCCGTACGTTGTCCGGAACTCGCCCACCCCGACCAGCATGTGCCGGAGGCCCCGCGTGCCCCACATCCACCGCCCCCACACCGCCCTCCCCGCCCACAAGGTCACCACCGCCGAGATCATCGACGACATCCGCACCCACCACCCCGACCACCCCAAAGCCGCCGTCATCCCCGCATCCTCGGCAACCTCGGCGTCCAGACCCGCTACTTCACCCGCCCCTCACCGCCCCCACCGTCTCCGGCGCCGCCGACATCCAGGCCCGCTCCAACACCGCCTTCGCCGACGCCCTGGCCCTCGCGACCGACGCCGCCCGCCAAGCCCTCGCCACCGCAGGCCTTGCCCCCGGCCCGGACCCCGGCAGCTACGCCGACATCGACGCGATCATCACCACCCACTCCACCGGCTGGGCCGTCCCCAACCTCGACATCCACCTCATAGCACCCCTCGGGCTCAGGCCGACCGTCTCCCGCATCGCCCTCACCACCATGGCCTGCGCCGGCGGCACCCAAGCCCTCACCCGCGCCATCGACTACATCACCGCCCGCCCCGGCTCCAAGGTCCTCGTCGTTGCCGCCGAAGTCATCTCAAGCGTCTACAACCACCACGACACCTCCGTCGAAGCGATGATCTACAAGGCGCTCTTCGGGGACTCCGCCGCCGCAGTCATCGTCACCGACGAGCCCCCGCCGGCCCCACCTTCCGCGTGGACAACCCCGCCGACACCCTGGAGTACGTCCTCCCCGGCAGCCTCGACCGCTACAGCGGCCGCATCGGCGCCGACGGCTTCCACTTCGACTCCACCAAGGAAGCCCTCACCGCCGCCGACGACGTCCTGCCCACCGTCCTCGACTGGCTCGACGGCCAGCGCATCGACTGGGCCGCGATCCACCCCGGCAGCCCCGCATCATCACCGACACCGCCAAGGCCATCAGCCTCCACGAGACCGGCACCCGCCACTCCGTCGACACCCTCGCCCACGAAGGCAACCTCGGCGGCGTCTCCATCCTCCGCGTCCTCGAACGCACCCACGCCGATCCGCCCAGCCACGGCACCTACGGTCTCGCCATCGCTTACGGACCCGGCTTCAACACCGCCGCTCTTCGCGGCCGCTGGCTCTCCGCCTGACTTTCCCGCACCACCTGAACTGTCAGTGCCCTATGGAAGGCTGCCAGCACCCGTGACCAACCCGGTCGCCCCTTCCGGAAGGACACTCCATGTCCGAACTGCGCTGGCGTAACGCCGACGTCGCCCTGAACGACAAGCTCATCCCCAACCCCAACGCCGCCCACGACCTACTGAAGAGCCTGACGAACGTCCGCGTGGCCGTCGAAGGCGCCTTCCTCCACATCGACCCCCAGAACGGGGAGCCCGCTCATGTCGGCCAGACGGAGTGGGAGGTCTACATCGTCCCTGCCTCCTCCGTCGAGAAGATCCGCTACCGAGTCCCTGCCCTTGACCCCATCGCCCAGATCTTCTGACCATCAGCACCACTCCGGCCCGCCCGACATCCCTCGGGCGGGCCCATGTCGTTCACAGCCCGGGGGATCACCACGGCGTCCTGACCGTACGCTGATCACAAGGCGCGGGGCCTGACACGACAGGGGTGTGCCCCGTGGGCCTGTTCAGCGGCGTCAAGGACGTCATCGTCGACGCCTGGGGATGGGCGAACTACAAGCCCATCTACAGCGACACCCTTGGCATGCCCCACCGCCGGGCCTTCCCGAAGCCGCCGCCACCTGGGTTCCCGCCGATGACGAACGCCGCCTCGCGGCCTACAAGCCTCGCCGCCTACGTCGGCAACCAGGCCGCCGAGCTCACCGACCTCACCAGCGACACCGGCCCCACCGACCGCCGCGAGTACGGCGACCCGAGCATGTTCGTCGAGGCCGTCCTCGCCAACGTCCTCGGCCGCGAGCAGACCATCGTCGTCCCCGGCGCCGAACAGACCTCCGGCACCCCGGGTGAGGGCAACGACCAGGCGATGGCCGAACGGGTCCAGACTCTCCTGCGGGACTGGGCCGAGGACGAGCAGCTCGCCATGCGGATGCAGCAGGCCGAACGCAAGGCCGTCAGCCTCGGCGACGGGGTCTACCTCCTGGCCTGGGACCCCGCCAAGCAACGCGTCCGCCTCAAGACCTACGACCCCGGCTTCTATTTCCCCGTCCTCGGCGAAGACGGCGACAGCTCCGACTACCCCGAGCGCATCCACCTCGCCTGGGAACTCCCCGAAGACAAGAAACGGGGCCTGAAGGCCCGGCTGCGACGCATCACCTACGAGATCGACTGGATCCGTCCCGTCACCGCCTCCGGCGTCGACCGAGACGGCCGGCCCGTCCGCGCCCCCGTCATGAGCGACCCCACCGACGAGACCCCTGCCCAGCCCGTCCTCGGCCAGGGCGACCTCCCCACCCCACCGGCTTCATCGCCCGCCAGTACCCGTGGAACGACACCCCGTCCTACGCCACCTGCTACCTCACCGACGCCACCTGGGACCTCGGCGACCTCAAAGGCCCCACGACGTCGACGACCTCCCCATGGACAAGGCGCACTATGCCACCAGCCCCACCGGCGAAGTCCTCGACCACCTCGACCTCATGCTCGACTTCATCCCGGTCATCCACGTCCCCAACTCGGTCCCCGACGCCGAGGAACACTGGGGCACCTCATCCCTCGCCAAGGTCCTGCAGATCTTCGACGAGATCTCCGGGACCGACACCGACACCGCGAAGGCCTCCGCCACCACCGGATCGCCCCTCATCACCGTCTCCGGCCGGCCCGCCAGCGGCAAGCAGGGCCAGATGACCATTGCCCCCGGCAAGGCTCATCGAGGTCGGCGACGGCAGACGCATGGACGTCCTGGACACATCCCCATGCTTGCCGAACTCCGCAACCAGCGAGAAGCGCTCTCCGAACGCGCCGCGACCATCGCCCGCCTGCCCGCCGTCACCCTCGGCACCGTCAACCCCTCCGAGGTCCCCTCCGGCTACGCCCTGGAGATCTCCCTCGGCCCCTCGACTCCCTCGTCGGCGCCATGCGCCTGGCCCGCGCCCACAAGTACGCACTGCTCCTAAAGTTCGTGCAGCGCCTGTCCCTCGCAGGCCAGCACCCCGACTGGACCGGCGTCCGCCCCCAGCGCGCACAACTGGCCTTCGGCAGCTACACCCCCACCGACAAGGCTGCTGTCCTCGAGCAGGTCACCAAGGCATTCGAGGCCGGCGTCATGTCCCTGGAGACCGCCATCCGCACCCTCACCGAAGCCGGATGGGCCATGGAGACATCGACACCGAGATCAAGCTCATCCAGTCCCGCGCCTTCGAACAGGCCCGGCTCCTGGCCGACGCCACCAACTCCACCAAAGCCGTCGGCACCTACCTCGGCATCGACATCGAGACCGACCCCGCCCCGCCCACCCCCAGTTCCCGACCACGAACCTGACCGACGGAACCAACGACGACGACGAGGAAACCCCCGCACGAGGCGACAGGGGATCGAATCGTGAAACGTGTGCTTCCCTTGGATCAAGGCGCGGGGCCTGAAGACTCCTTGGGAGGTTGTGCCCTCATGCGTCGCCCCACGCAGCCCGCCATGCCCCAGTCGCGTGCCGCCTGGACCCACCCCTACCGCGGCATCGAAGCCCTCGCCGTCTTCTACAACGACGGCGGCACCCCGCCCGCCCCGGCGCCGGTACCCACCCCGCCGACCTCGCCGCCCGCGCCCAGGCCCAGGCCCAGCCCCCGGCCCCGCGTTCGTACCGACACCGCCGACCCCGCTCATCGACATCGAGACCGGGCTCGCGATGACCCAGGAACGCTTCACGAAGATCATGACCAGGAGAACGCCAAGGGCCGCAAGGCACTCCTGCGCGACCTCGCCGACGCATCCGGACTGCCCATCGACGTCGACAACTTCGACCCCAAGGCCTTCGGCGAGATGCTCAAGACCGCCGAGGAAACCCGCAAGGCCAAGCTCACCCAGGAACAGCAGGCCGCCGAAACCCTCGCCGAACGCGAGGGCCACCGCCGAACGCGAAGCCCAGCTCGAAGCCCGCGAACAGGCCGCTGCCGCCCGCGACCGCGAGACGAAGATCCGCGGCGCGCTCGCCCGCCTCGGCGCCTACGACGACGACCAGGACGACGCCTACGCCCTCCTGAAGGACAAGCTGCCGGCCGACGCCGACGACACGGCCATCACCGAAGCCGCCACCGCCCTCAAGACCCGCCGCGGAGATTTCTTCGGCACCACCCCGGCCCCGCAGGCCCTGCCGCCCGCCCCCGGCGGCGCCCCGCCGGCGGGCCCCGCCCGCACCCCCATCAGCGGCAAGGACGCCATCAACGAAGCCGCCCGCAAGCGCGCCGAAGAGATGGGCCTGCGCCGCCCCGAAGCCGCCTGACCAGCACCACCCGCACCACCCTGGGACCACGCCCTGACCCCACGTGGACGGCACCACGCAGGTGTCCTCTCACCAGCCGCGAACATCGCGAAAGGGGTTCGGCGTGGACATCCAGCCGTACACCACCACCGAGACGCTCGCCGTCGGCCGCCCGTGGCTGATGAGCATGCTCGGCATCGAGACCAACCAGTCCATCACCCTCGACCTCACCGCCTTCGACCAGAACCTCCACTGGGCCGAGGCCTCCAAGTACCAGCCCGAGCGGAAGCTGAAGTCCGGCATCCCCTCGGCAAGAACACCTCCACCGGCCTGTACGAGCCCTACGCGGCCGTCACCAACGAGGTCCAGTCCGTCACCGTCACCGGCTCCCCGACCGGCGGCACGTTCACCCTGACCTGGAACGGCCAGACCACCGCGGCCATCGCCTACAACGCCACCGCCGCCACCGTGCAGGCCGCGCTCGTCGCCCTGCCCAACATCAACCCCGGCGACGTCACCGTCACCGGCAACGCCGGCGGCCCCTACAGCGTCACCTTCGCCGGCCAGTACCTCGGCGACAACGTCGCCCAGATGACCGCCACCGCCTCCCTCACCGGCGGCTCCACCCCCGGCGTCACCGTCGCCACCACCACCGCCGGCGGCACCGCCACCGCCTCCGACGGCACCCAGCTCTTCGCCGGGTTCCTCTTCACCGAGGTGTCCTTCTACCCCGGCTCCGCCAAGGCCGCAGCCCCGCTGATGGTCCACGGCCAGATCGACGTCGCCAAGCTCCCGGTCGCCTTCGACCCCAAGGACATCCCCGCCGGCTCCAACACCCAGTTCATCTACAAGGTCTGAGAGGGGACCACCCATGCCGAACGACATGCTTGAGGTCCTCCTCCGGGACATCAACCCCACCGAGATCAACGCGTTCGTCCGCGCGATCCAGACCCCGGCCGACTACGAGCTCACCCAGTCCGTCATCCCCGAGCGCACCGTCAACTCGGTCAAGTGGCAGACCCGCTCCACCCGCCGCCGGGTCGCCGCCGCCTCCTACCGCGCCTGGGACGCCCAGACCAAGGTCGCCAGCCGCGAGATCACCAGCGTCGTCACCGAGGGCAAGCTCCTGCCCTGGGCCAGAAGTACATCGTCGGCGAGCTCGAGACCATCCTGCAGAACGTCTCCCGCGGCATGGACGGCAACGACCTCGTCCGCGCCATCTACGACGACGTCGCCGCCCACGTCCTGTCCATCCAGAACCGCATGGAACTCGCCGCCGGCGACCTCCTCACCGACGGCAAGTTCACCCTCACCAACGAAAACGGCATCACCCTCGAAGCCGACCACAAGGTCCCGGCCGCGAACATGCCGACCGCCTCCGTCGCCTGGACCAACCCCGCCGCCACCATGCTCGCCGACGAGATGGCCTGGATCGAGGTCCTGCGCGCCTCCGGCGCCCCATGCCCACCCGCGCCCTCACCTCGTACAAGACGATGGCGCTCGCCATGGGCAACGACTCCTACCGGGCCGCCTACTACAACTCGGTCAGCCCCTCCAACACCCCCACCGCCACCCTCGCCCCCGACCAGGTCAACGTCGTCCGCGGCCGCTACGGCCTCCCGCCGATCACCACCTACGACGTCCAGATCCCCTGGACGACGGCACCAACAAGCGGCCCCTGCCGGAGAACATGTTCTTCCTCCTGCCGCCCAACACCCGCCAGATGGCCGAGACCCAGTACGGTCTCACCGCCGAAGGCATCGTCCTGTCCTCCGGCGGCAACCCGTCCATCGAAGCCGAGGTCGCTCCCGGCATCATCGTCACCTCCGGCTACCAGGACGACCCGGTCCAGGTGTGGACGAAGTGCAACGCGGCCGCGATGCCGGTCATGTACACCCCGGACATCCACATCGCAGCGACGGTGTGGTGACCCATGGCCGCCCAACTGAAGAGCACCGTGTTCGTGAAGGACCCGGACACCAACCAAACCATCGAGCTCGCCCCGGGACACTCCCGGAGCCGCGCCTGGCAGCCCTGGTGACGAACCCGGCCGCCTGGGTCGACGGCAAGCTCCCGCGCCTGCGAACGAACAAGGCCGAGACCGAGAAGGACCCGGAAGACGACAACGCTTCCGGCGACGACCCGGACGACGCCTCTGGCAACGGATCGGACCCCGGCCCCGACGCCGCTGACCCCGGCGACGACCCGGACGACAAGCCCGCCCCGCGGGCCACGGCCAAGAAGACGACCAGCCGCCGCCAGTCGTCCTCCCAGTAACCGACCGCCCCGAGGGCACGGCGGTCACCGCGGCGTACGGGCCCAGCCCCTGGTGGGGCGCCACGGGCCGGGCCCGTACCCGCACCCCCTTCCCAGCACCCACACACCACCGGAGAGCCACATGGACGCCGCCGTACGCGCCTGGCTCACCTCGCACCTCGGCACCACCACCGACCAAGCCAACCTCGACCTCCGCTACGCACGCCTCCGCACCGCACGCGCCGTCGCCATCGAGATCCTCCGCGAGCGCCTCGCCGCCCTCATCAGCGACCAGCCCTCCACCCTCGCCGTCACCGGCGTCGTCTCCCTCCTACAGCGATAACATCAAGGCCCTCGAACGGCAGATCGCCCAGCTCGAGCGGCCAGCCCCTCGCGCCTGACGACCCCGCACCCGTCCCGCCCGACACCGGCATCCCCGACGGGTACGGCACCATCCAGCTCATCCCGCGGCCCCGCCGATGACCACCCCACCCAGCCGGCCACCGACCGCCCCACCACCACCGACGCCCTCGTCGCCGCGGCGATCCTCGAACTGGCCGCAGCCTGGGACACCCTCTACCAAGCGCAGCTCGCCACCATCCAGACCCTCCGCGCTCACCGGCGCCTCCCCGCCATCGACCGCACCCGCCAGATCCGCCTCACCCTCGACGACTTCCTCCAGCAGATCGCGGTCTTCGACCGGACTGCCCGTGTCGTCGTCGAGCGCTAGTCCATACAGGACCTGCCCTCATCTACCGGACCGGCGCCCACAGCGCCCTCCTGCGCGCGATCCGCGCTGCCGGCATCGATGCCCGCGCCTTCGACTGGACCGACCGCCACAGAGGCGCGATCACCACGCTGTCCGCGCAGTACTACAGCGACCTCATCGCCCGCATCGAGCAGACCGTCCGCCGCGCCCAAGCCTTCCTCCGCGCCGCCCGCGCCCAGGCCCGCACCAAGTCCGGCGTCCAGCGCCAGCCGCTCCTGACCGCTCACGGCCTCGACACCGTCGTCTACCGCGACCAGACCCGCCACCCTGCCGACTCCTGGGCCCGTGCCGCCCTCGGCGCCCAGGCCATCACCACCCGCAACACCGCGGCGCTGAGCTTCGGCCGGTACGACCTCGAAGCCGAGTGGTTCCAGTGCACAGACGGACGCGACTGCGGCTTTACCCAGCACGGCGACATCGACAAGGCCCACAACACCATCCGCTCCGCCGAAGACGCCGAGACCTACCCTGTCGCCCACTTCGGCTGCATCCGGACCTGGACCCCACGTCCCGACCTCAACGGCCGCACCGACATCGAACCCGGAGCCTTCGCATGAACCGCCCCCAGAAGTACCGCAAGAAGCCCGTCGAGATCGAAGCCATCCAGTTCACAGGCAGTAACGTCCAGGAGATCTGGGACGCCTTCGGCACTGCCGGGATCTACGGACCGACGGAGAAGAACCCGGACCACCTGATCCTCACCACCGTCCACGGGGACGAAGCACCCGCTCGCGCCGGTGACTGGGTCATTCGGACGGGAAGCCCGGCACCTTTACCCCTGCAAGCCGGGCATCTTCGCCAACACCTACAACCCGGTTGAAGCACGCAACGAGCAGAAGCCCCGTCCTGCCATGTCAAAGGAAGCCACCGAGGTTGCGGCACGCGCGCTCCACGAAGGCACACTGCTCGCCTTCCTTCAGATACAGAACGGCAACACCGACGGCTACCCGAGCTGGGAGGACTCCACCGAAGGGGCCCGCCAGGCCACCATCGCCAAGGTCCGTAAGGCTCTCGAGTCGCCCACCTTCGACGACTACTACGCCTGGCTCACGCTGCCCGAGCGTCTCCTAGGCGCTAGCTTCGATCCTCCCGCTGCCGATGCTGACACCGAGCGCACGCGCGGCCATCGCGCTGAGTACTACCTGATCCAGCACCTGCTTCGAGTCGAGGACGCGGCTCTCCCCTGGGAGGCAACGAATGAGCAACCACGTCAGCCTGGGCGAGTACCAGATCCTGCCGGAGGAAACCCCGAGGCCTGCCCTGGTGCCGAACCCTGTCGATCAGTTCGTCACGACCGTCGTCAGTGGAGACGAGCCCCTCAGCGAGGAACAGCGGATCCGGGTGCGCGACTGGTTGCTGGACAACGGCGTCGACACCATGCAGGTGTCTATCCGGCGCCCAATCACTGTTGAAGGACGCATCTACCAGGGAGAAAAGCAAGATCAGGTCATCTGCTTCAGCGAGTTCCGCCGTAATGAAGCAGGCCGTCGGTACGTTGACCCCTGCAGCAAGAACGAGGCCATGGTGATCCAGCGCACCGTTCCTCTGAGGGTCGAACTGGGCCCTGACCCCCAGGACACAGCATGAGCACCCCTGCCGAGCCGACCGTGCACAGCGTCCGGATCGATGCCCAGCCCGGGCACGCCAAGATCTGCCTCGACAACGCCCCGCTGCCTGAGGAGCAGATCACCGGCTACGTCCTCGAGCACAGCATCACCAACGCGCTCCCCACTCTCCTGCTCCACACCCGGCAGCCCGGACACGTGCAGTGGCAGGGCCTCGCCCGCGTTGCCGTCGTCGAACAGGTCGACCCGGGCCCGCTCATCACCGATTTCCTGCGCGCCATCAACCCTGCCGCGCTCGACCAGGCCGCCCTGGACCGCGACGACCTCGACGGCTCCCCGAACGAGCTCACGAAGGCGATGCTGGCGCAGCTCATCGACTGGGCTGAGGGCCGCACATGACCATCCCCGGCCCCGGTCTCGACAACGCCCTCGCCGGTGCCGTCCGCTGGATCGAGGGGAATCTCCTCGTCGACACCATCCGCGTCGCCCTCCCCGGCACCGGCGAGCCCGTCTTCAACCCGGACACCGGGCAGGTCGAGTACCCGAGCGACACCGTCCTCTACGCCGGCCCGGGCGCCGTCCTGCCCGCGACCGCGCAGGGTGACCTCGTCGCCATAGCCGACACCAACCTGCCCTGGCGCCCCGAAACGAAGTCCCGATACCGGCTCCTCACACCCCTCGACGCACCCGACCTGCCCAAGGACGCGCAGGTCACCGTCATCGCCGTCCACAACCCGACCCGCACCGGGCTGATCGGCCGGTCCTGGACATGCACCGACGTCACCGCCGCCTCCACCGTCCAAGCCGTCAAATCGACGCCGCTTGATCAGAACCGGGCCGGGAGCACGCCGTGACCACCGTGACCGCCGATGAACTCGCCGCCCGCCTGGAACGCGCCGCCGACCAGCTGCCGCACGCCATCTACAAGGGCGTCGCCCACACAGGCATGGTCGGCGTCGCCCGCATCCGAGGCAATGCCTCTGGCCGACCCGGACCGAACGTCATCACCGGCGACTACCGCGGCTCCTGGAAGCCCGTCCCTCACCGCATCCCCTACGGCGCCATGTGCACCCTTGGCACCGACCGGCCCCAGGGCCGGCGTCTGAGTTCGGGTTCGTAGGGACCGACAGCCTTGGGCGCAGCTATAACCAACCACCATTTGCCCACGTCGGACCGGCGATCGACTTCATCAGCGGCACCCTCCACGCCCAGATGCGCCTCGCCGTCGCGGAGGCCCTCTCATGATCGAACGCCGCCTCGTCACCAACGCCACCCTGACCATGCTCACCACGGCCACCGGCCTCCCGGTCGGCCGCGGCCGCGCCCCTACGACCACCAGCCGGCACTACTACGTCCTCTACGCCCTCGACGGCGCCGTATCCGGCCCGCCACTCGCCGACGAGAACGAAGACCTCGCCGTCACCTTCCAGATCACGTCCGTGTCCCTCCCCGACCCGGCCAAGCCCGGCAGCGCCGGCAGCGCCGAGCAGGTCGAGTGGATGGCCGACAAGGCCCGCGCCGCCTTCCTCGCCCGCAACCCCGCCAACGGCACCTGGGCATGGCCCATCAATGTGGACGGCGCCACCGTGGTGTCCCGGGCACTCGACACCGAACCAGGGGAACGAATGATCCAGGCGATGCCATCATGAGTTACGTACAGCGCTTCAAGGTCACCTTGACGCCGGCCTGACCCATTCAGGCACTGCACCACACCGCACCGCGGCGGGACCCCACGCGGACGCCACCACGCAGGTGGCCGCCAACCACAGCCACGCTGCAAGGGGTCCCCGAATGCCCAGGTTTTCTCGTCGCGGCCGCACGAAGATCCTCTTCGCGCCGACGATCGCGTCCACCGCCTACATCCCCACCCGCGCCGAGCTCAGCAGCGCCACCAAGCTGACCAAGGCCATCGCCGCCGTCGACGGGTTCACGCTCGAGAATCAGACCATCGACACCCCGGACCTCGAGAGCACGTTCACCTCGAAGATCCAGGGCGAGGACCAGGCGAGCGACTCAACGCTGACGTTCTACGAGGACGACACCGACAGCGTCCTCGAGGCCGCGCTCGCCAAGGGCACCTCCGGCTACATCATCATCCTCCGCAAGGGCGACGTACCCGGCTCCAACTCGATGGACGTCTACCCCGTCACCGTCGCCTCCAAGTCGTCGACGATCACCGTCGACAACGAGTCCGCGAAGTGGATGGCGAAGTTTGTCATCACCGACACCCCGGCGCTCGACGTCGCGGTCCCGGTGGCCGGCGCCGACGAGGTCCAGACCGTCACCATCACCGGCGGCCCCACCGGCGGCACCTTCACGCTGACCTTCTCCGGCCAGACCACCAGCGGCATCGCCTACAACGCCGCCGCGTCCGCCGTGCAGTCCGCCCTGGAAGCGCTGTCCAACATCAACCCGGGCGACGTCGTCTGCGCCGGCGGCGCACTGCCGACCACCCCGGTCACCGTGACTTTCGGCGGCCAGTACGACGGCACCAACGTCGTACAGATGACCGCGACCTCCTCCCTCACCGGCGGCACCAGCCCGGCCGTCGCGGTCACCACCACCACGCCCGGCGGCTGATCCACCACCCCGCCACCCCCGCGGCACCGATCCACCAGCTACCCGCACACATGTAGCCGGATCCGCCGTATCACCCTCGGCCCCGGCCGGCCCCGACGCGTTCGGGAAGGGGCGCCTTGGCGCCCGGCCGAGCCCTTCCCCTGACGGAGAACCCACATGCCCACCAAGACCACCCCGCCGCAGATGACCGCCCGCGAGCGACTCCTCGCCCGCCAGCGCCCCACGCTGAAGATGACGATCTGCGACGACCTCCAGGTCAAGACCGATCTCGACATCGCACGGTTCGAACTGCGTAAGGCCAAGTCAGCCGCCACTGACGACCCGAAGAACCCCAATCTGACCGCGGCGGTGGCCGCAGCCGAGCAGAACGTGCAGATAGCGCAGGAGGCATTCGATGCCGCCGCGATCATCCTGCGCTTCGAGGCCTTGCCTCGTCCGGCGTTCGAGGAACTGAAGAAGAAGCACCCGCCGACCGAAGCCCAGGCCGAGGAAGGCACCGCCCTGAACTTCGAAACCCTCGCCCCCGAACTGATTGCCGCCGCGTCCTCGACGGCCTCACTGTCGACGACGCCCGCACGTTCCTCGACACCTGGGGCGAGGGTGAATCGATCACCCTGTTCGACACCGCCTGGAACGTACAGCAGTCCGTCCGCGCGGACGTGGGAAAAGACTGATCGCGGATGAACGGTTCCGTGCCGAGCTCGAGCTGTGCGACCGCTGGGGCATCCCCACAGCCTCTTCCGAGGCGCAGGGGACGGTCGCTGGACAGAACGCGACCGGGAAAAAGCCCTGGCCTACAGGGAGTACCAGCGCACTGTCTGCCCCGGCTGCGGCACCCGCCACGAGGACTGGGACCACGGCGGCTCCGACGACGCCGAGGACGCCTACGAGGTCACCGTCCAGCGCTGTATCGGCTGCCAGGTCATCGGCGAGAAACAGGACGAACTCCAGAAGATGGGGCCGACCTGCACGGCAAGAAGATCGCGCTCATTCCTGCCGCCGTGCACGCGGCGCTCGAGATCGAACGCGACCTGGAAGGAAGAACAGTGGGCGGCCCGCCGGGAAGCCCGCAGCACGGAGTAGACGAGAGGAAGGTGCGGGCCGGTGGCGAACTGGAACCTGTCGGTCGACCTGCGCGCTACGGGCACGAGTCTGGCCCGGGAGCTGCGCCAGTCGGCCACCCACGCCCGCACCCTCGGCACCGAGACCCGGCAGGCCCGCACCCACGTCGTCGGTCTCGGCCGCGACGCGAACGCCGCTGCCCGGCACGTGCGCAGCTTCGGCAACGCCGCCCGCACCGCAGCCCGCGATGTCGCCCGCCTCGGCAACGACGCACAGCGCGCCGGTGTCCGTCTCGGCCGGTACGGCGACGCCGCCCGCAACTCCAACCGGCACCTCAACGCCCTCGGTTCGAACTCCCGCTCCGCCGGCCGGGACCTGGCCCGCATGTCCGGGCAGATCGACTCCGCCGTCCGCGACCTCAACCGGCTCGCAGCCGCAGCCCAGCGCGCCGCACAGCAGACCGACCGAGTCGGCGCCCGCGGCGCGGCCTCCATGCGCCGCTACGCCAACGAGACCGGCCGGCTCCGCGACCACCTCAAGAGCACGGCTGCGCTGCTGTCCGGCGGCGCGCTCGTCATGGGCGGCGCCGAGCTGATCAAGCACGGCAACGAATACCAGCAGGCCATGAACACGTTCGGTGCCGTGACCTCCGGCACCGCGATGCAGATGCAGCGCGCGGCCGCGACCGCTGCCCAGCTCGGCAACGACCTGTCCTCCCGGGCGCCACTGCCACTGACGCCGCCGAATCCATGGTCGAACTCGCGAAGGCCGGCTTCCGCACCGACCAGGCCATCAACGCAACCCGCGCGTCCCTCACCCTGGCCTCCGCCGCCCAGGTCAACGCCGCCGACAGCGCGAAGTACCTCGGCGACATGATGGACCAATTCGGCATGGGTGCCGACAAGGCAGGCGTTGCCGCCGACACCCTGGCCGCCACCGCGAACGCGGCCTCCGGCGACATCATCGACATCTACTACTCCATGAAGTACGCCGGGCCGGTCGCCCACGGCCTCGGCGTCTCCATGCAGGAAGCCGCCACCGGCGTCGGCATGCTCGGCAAGGCCGGCATCCTCGGCCAGACCGCAGGAACCACCCTCCGAGGCATCTTCACCAACCTCGCCAAGCCCACCAAGCTCATGCGCGAGGGCCTGGCCGGCCTCGGCATCGAGGCATGGACGACCCAGGGCAAGTTCAAGGGTCTCCGGTACATCGTGGAGAAGCTCGGCGAAGCCGAACACCACTGTCTCAGAAGGACTTCACGGCTGCCGTCGCGAAAGCTTTCGGCAAGCCCGCCATGAGCGGGGCCATTGCCCTCGCGCACCAGGGCACCGACTCCTACGACGCCCTCATCCAGGCCGTCTCCCGCACCGGTGCCGCCTCCGACATCGCCGCCGCCAAGGGCAAGGGCCTCGCCGGCGCCATGCTCCAGCTCAAGACGCAGGCGACGCAGACCGGCCTGTCCATCTACAACGGCGCCGCCCCGGCATCGAGTACTTCACCCGCGCCATCACCTCCGGTCTCGCCGACGCCACCCCGAAGATCGAAGTTCTTCAAGTACGGCAACGACTTCGCCACCCTCTTCGGCCCTGGCATCGCCGCTGACCTGCGGGAACGCTTCGGCGGCATCGGTGACTCCGTCAAGGACATGCTCGCCCCGTTCAAGGGCGGAGCCACGGACACGGCCGCCGCCGCACTCCACGTGCTGATGACCGCCGGCAAGGCAGTCCTGACCGTCCTCGAAAACCTTGCCGCAGGCGTCGAACCCATCGTCACCGCCCTGGGTGATGTCGCCAGCGGCAGCGGCGGCGCATCAGCCGCCCTCGACACCGCCATCTACGTCTTCGACCACGCCGTCTCTGTCATCGAAGCCCTCTCCGGAGTCCTCAGCCCCATCGGCCACATGATCGGCGGCCTGGTCTCCGCGTTCGGCGCCCTCCCCGGGCCCGTCCAGTCCGCCGTGCTCGCCATGCTCCTGATGCGCCGCGTCGGCCCCATGGCCTCCAACCTGGCCGGCCAGGTCAGCGGACGCCTCACCGGCGCCTACCGCACCCTGAATCAAGAGATGGCGCTCCAGCGCTCCCTGGCCGCCGCTTCCGGTGCCTCCCTCGGCCGGTACGGTGCCGCGTTCGCCGTCCTCCAGGCCCGTGTCGGCTTCCTCGGGCAGATGACGTCCAGCTTCCGTACCGCCTCAGCCCAGGCCACCGGCTTCGCCGGATCTCTCCGAGGCGTCGCCGCCGCCGCTGGTACTGGCCTGGCACGTTCTATGAGCGGCCTCATGGGCGTCCTCGGCGGAGGCTGGGGTCTTGCACTGACCGCAGCCACCGTCGGCCTGGGCATGCTCGCCTCCCGCCAGCAGAAAGCCGCAGCCGCCGCCCGCGAGCACGAGACTCAGATCGCGAACCTGTCCGCCGCGCTGCGTGAGTCCAACGGGATCGTCGACGACAACGTCCGGCAGCTCGCCATGCAAGACCTGATGAGCACGAAGATCAAGACCACGCTGGACGGACAGCAGCGCCTGGTCGACGTCGCCAAGCAGGCCAAGATCCCCATGTCGGAGCTCGTCGACGCCTACACCAACCAGGGATCCTCCCTCAAAGACCTCAAGGGGAAGCTGGACGCGGCCGCCAAGTCCCAGAAGGTCCTGATCACCGACTCCGAGACCGGCATCGAAGCAGAGGGCCTCACCGTCGCGGGCCGCGCCGCCGACGACCTTCGCGCCGGCATCACCGGCCTGTCCGACCGGTTCAAGGCAGCCCAGACGGATGCCGAGCTCTTCTCACAGGGTGTGGCAAAGGCCGGTAAGAACACGACCGCCTACGACCTCCTCAAGCGGTCCGTCGGGCAGCTCGCGGACAAGACGGCCGACGCCGACACCGTACCCGCGCCCTGCGCGAGGCCCTCGACCTCCTCTCCGGCGGATCGGTCTCCCTCCAGGCCGCACAGGCCCGCGTCAACGAAGCCGTCTTGCGGGCGACTGAGTCGATGTCTACAGGCATCGACAAGGCCGAGGCTACGGCGAGGAGCTCATCGGCCTGAACGGAGCCATCAGCACCACCACCCGAAACGGCCAACAGCTCTTCGATACCTTCAACACCATTGCCGACGCCAGCGCCTCTGCCGCGGTCGCCGCCTACGACTTCGCCATCTCCCAGAACCAGGGCGTCCCGGCCGCCATCCAGGCGGCGCAGCGGGAGATGCAGAAGGGCCGGGACGCCGCCCTGAAGGTCGCCGACGGCTACAACATCGGGTCCAAGGCCGCAGCCACATGGCCGACTCCATGGGCCTGATCCCCGGCCAGGTTTCCATCCTCCTGCAGACCAAGGGCGTCGACACCGCTCTGGCGGAGATCCAGGCCGTTCAGGCCGAGTACGCCTCCACCCGAACCAGATGACCGTCAAGGTCGACGTCCTGGGCGAGGAAGCACAGCGCGAGCTGAAAGCGATCGGCTACGAGATCGAGCTGATCCCCGGCACCCGCGAATACAAGATCACCGCCCCGACCGCAGGTGCACGCCGCGAGCTCGACCTCCTCGCCCAGAAGCTTGCCAGCACCAACGGCAAGACCATCAACATGGACGCCGCCACCGCAGGTGCAGTCGCCGACCTGGAGGCCCTCAAGGCGAAGGTCGCGAACACCAAGGGCAAGACGATCACCATGAACGTCCCCACCGCCGAGGGGCGACGCCAGCTCGAGGCCCTCGGCTTCAAGATCCAGAGCGTCAAGGGCAAGACCGTCACCGTCAGCGTCCCCACCGGTGGCCAGAGAGCAGCCGTCAACTCCCTCGGCGCCGCCATCAACGCCTTGCGCGACCGGGCCATCACCATCACCACCAGCTACGTCATCAAGGGCAACCCCAACGGCCCGGCAGCCGGCACCTACTACGGCTCCACCGCAGGCCGCAGCGCCGACGGCAACCTCTACAACCCTCGTATACGGGCCTTCGCCGGCGGCGGCGTCGAGCAGCACACCGCCCAGATCTCCCGCCCGATGCCGACCTACCGGATCTGGGCCGAGCCCGAGACCGGCGGCGAGGCCTACATCCCTCGCCCCGTCCAAGCGGCCCCGCTCCCGCGCGATCGCCGAGGAGACCATCCGCCGTCTGGGCGGCGACCCGGACACGATCGCCTGGTACGCCGACGGCGGCATCCAGGCCTTCGCCGGCGGCGGCTTCTCCTACGCCCCACCGGCCTGCGCAGCACCGTCAGCGACGTGCAGTCCCGCTACGACGAGGCCCACCAGCCCATCACCCGCGAGGACTACAACGCCAAGCTGAGGGCCCGCGCGAACGCGGTCGACCGGCTCCGTGAAGCGGAGGCGAAGCTCCGCGCTGCGCCGCCGCAAGCACACCGGCGCGCAGGAAGGCTCCGCCGAGCGGAAGGTCGCCGCCGCCCGCCGGTCCCTCGCCACCGCGACCGAAGCCGCCTACCTCGCGCAGGCCCGCTACAACAAGACCTTCTCCCTGGCCGACTGGGCCCGGACGCTGCGGGGCACGGTCGCGGCAAACAACGCCTGGGAGACCAACCTGCGCCGCATCGCCAGCCGGGGCGGTACAGACGTCATCGGCATCCTCCGCGACATGGGCGAAGAGGGCGCGCAGATGGTCGCCGCCCTCGCCAAGGCCAGCAACCGGCAGTTCAACGAGATCGTCGCGAACCTTCGGCGCCTCGGCCCACTCGCCAAAGCCAGCCTCGCCGACCTCACCGCCCAGCTCAACACCGCCAACAGAGGAAACGCCGCGTTCCAGCAGAACCTGGCGACCTTGTCCGCGCGGGGCTACGGAGACCTGGCGTCGATGCTCGCCGGACAGGGCGACGACGCCGCGATGAAGCTGGCCGCAGAAGCGGTCCGTGACAAGCGGCGGGCCGCGGCCGCGAACGCCTCGGCGAAGACCAGTAACCGGCAGCTCTCCCAGGACGAGCTGGCCACCCTCATCCAGGTCATCGCCGCGGTAAGGACGGCCAAGACAGGTCTACACGACGTCGCCGCGGCCACCGGCCTGGGCGAGGACGAGATCATCACCATCTCCAACAAGGCCTCCGGGCAGATCAAGAAGAGCCTCGGATCCCGGGCGACGAAGTTCCTCGCCGACCTCGCCCGCGCCAACCGCGGCCTGTCGTACGCCGACGGCGGCATCCGCGAAGGCATCTACTCCACCCGCGGCGGCGCCGTGACTTTCGCTGAGCCGTCCACCGGCGGCGAGGCCTACATCCCTCGGCGGCAACAAGCGCTCCAGCGCCCTGCCGGTCCTGCACGAAGCCGCACGCCGCATGGGCGTCGGCGTCACCGACCTCGCCTCCCGGCAAGTCATCGTCGTCCGCGAGTCCGGCGACACCTTCCATGTTCGATCACGGCCGTCCGGCCCGGCGCCACCGCAGCGGAGATCGCCTCCGAGTTCCAGCGCCAGACCCGCCGCGCCCGCAGAGGGGAGTGGCAACCCGTGGCTGACCCGATCCTCACCGAAGGCCAGCTCGACCTGGCCGGCACCGTCATCGGCAAGGGCACCCTGGTACAGATCCGGGAGATCACCGGCATCGGCCGGCCCCGGTCCGCGACAACGACGCCGACCAGCCATCCCTCGACGGATCCTGGCCCGGCCCGGACTACTACGCGGCCCGGCCCCTGCAGATCGACGCCGCGATC
>CP042279.1:6045000-7187773 GCA_007858575.1 Streptomyces sp. WAC08241 | reverse complement strand
TGATGTTGTAGATCGGCACGATCAGATCGTTGAACTAACATTCGGTGATGAGTTGAAGGTCCGACATCGCGTCGCGCCGCCGGAAGCGAAGGGCCGACGAATTTTATGGTATTTGATTTAACGACGTTTGACGAGCGGTGAGGCCTATGATGAGCAGTGAGTTTACGAACCAGGTGAGAACGGGGTGTCGTTCCAGGAGTCCAGTTCCGAACTGCCGTCTCTTTCGAAGAAGCCCGGTGATGGCGACTTCTATGGTTGAGCGAGGTCGCAGCAACCAGAGGACTGGAAGATTGGCGATCACGAGGCCGATCAGCGTCAGGGTATGCTTAACGAGATGGCGAACGGTATCGCATCATGGTTGGTCATCGTCCGGGGGTGGGGGGTTCGGTATCACCAGACTTCCCACGAGGAGGACTGGCGGCAGACTGGCGAACAGCATCGAGGACCAGGATGAGCGGTATTTGACGAAGGAAGCCCGCGACCGATCCCGAGGTATGAGAACCAGGAATCGGCGATTGAGGATCCGGGTATCTGTTTAACGTCCGAAGAGATGGAAGATCATAATATGTTGAAGAATCCGATAGAGAGCGACCTGTCGAGACTGAGCCGAGGCACAGATGCCGGAACCGCCGGTCGAGAATGTTCGTCCGATTCCGGCGGCCCTCGCCGATGACCGAGTCGCTCGAGAGATGGATCGCATCGAATGGCACGTCGAGCCGGTGACGATAACGAGACCGATGAACTCAACCAGGTGGGGTCGTTCGAATACCGGCAATGGTTCGACACGACGTTCATGATGGATCTGTTGAGAGGCCAATCCGGTAGATGGAAGGGCATCGAGATTGCCGGTAACGTCTGAGGAGAATTGAGAACAGGAAGGAGCGGCGATCCTCCGGCGAGGACGTTATGATATTTAGTTCGAGGCGGTTACCACCGGAGGACGGCGACCGTCCGACCAGGGTCCAGCCCCAGGTGAGAGGAATCGGTCGCCGCGAGGGCGGTCGGTTGGCGTAGTTTGGTCCAGGTCGATGAACCCGTAGGTGGTTGACCGTTTATTGACGAGCGCGACAAGCAAAATTGTTTGTCTTCTGGCTTCAGCGATGGTAGGTATGACGCCGCGACCAGTGATGAATGATGATCACGGCGATTATGATCACGGGCGAATTGACGCTCAGGCGCATTTATGGTGGCGGAGGAGCGCTTCATTCTCCCGGTGTTTAACGAACTGGTAGCCTACCGGCGGATAGAATGTTCTGGCCTTTGCCAACGATCTGGTCGGTGGTGTCCACGGCCATCAGCCATCCCACTTCCCGTTACTTCCGAAATCCGGATGAGTTGGTGGCGTCGCCGGACGCCTGGCCTCCCGCCTGGGGTATTCAGTCGGTCAGGACCCTGGCGTCGGTATTGCGCGAAGAAGCCGGCTGGTCTCCTGATCCGAAGGCTCTGAATTTTGTTCTTCCACCATCCGCCGGAAGAAGGAGATCATTCGCCATCCGGTTTGATGACGGACCGGTATCGGCGGAGGCTTGGAGTCCTTCTGGTGGATGACTGCGTCTCGACCGAGGTCGCACCGGTTAGCGAAGTAGAGGCGTCCAGGTTCGGGATCGCGATTGATGAGGTTACCGATTTCATATGCCCCCGGCCGCCTGGAGCTTGGTCGGACCCGGGCGATGTTCAGGTTTTACTTTGTCCAACCCCGGTTCGGTGGTTTATGATCAGTCGATGTACGTTGATCGGCGACCTGCCGTCCGAAGGTCGTATTGCTGTTCCGTCGTCGGTCGTACTATTCAATGCCGGAGTCCACCAGGTCCCGATGTCTGAAGGTTTTCACGCTGGTTGTCGTCGATTCGGCGATCGTCCGGTGTCGACGAGGCCGCCGCCCTCGTCAGGATGGAGGAACCGGAGGCGTCGTCGCAGAGCTTTATCCTGCTGGTCTTCAAGTTTGATCCTGGCGAGGATCGGTTCAGTCGGCGATGAATTAAAGACCTCGACGCCATTCCGAAGATCTCTTTGCTGTAGCGATGCCCGAGTCGATGACCCGCAGGGACCGCGGTCTCGTCGTTGTACCGGCGAGGCGGCGTCCAACGAGGAAGTCGTTTGTTCGCGGCGGTGCCGTCGAGCGTCAGTATCGAGGTCCGCGAACTCAATCCGAAGCATCTCTTTGAAGCGACGGACGTCGGGCGCCGGTCGACTTATGGCGCCTGAACTGTTCGCGCCCCGCGAAGGCATGGTTCACGTACTGATGGCGAATCCTTTTGGAAGCTCCAGAAGTCCGCGGCCTTCGAAGACCTGTTCCGAGCCGACCGGAGGTGTCCCACGCCATGTCGAGAGCCGTTCGAGTTCTTCGAGCCGCGTTGTTTGAACCGCTGTCGTTCGCACGCCGCCCAGGTCGCCCTGCGGCCAGACCCAGCGCGGTGGTCGCTGCGCCGGCCGCCCGGTAACCTTCAACTGAACTGGGGACGAGGCTGGAACCTTCCACAGACCGTTCCTCGTATGCCCTGGCTGGCGGTGGAACGTAATAGGGATGAAAACGAGCCGGAAAATCTTCGGACTTCGCAAGACGCGGCGACCGTTATGAACCGCAGGGTCCTTTGCGGTTGCCGACGGCTGCCGGATAGATGCGCCTTTGCGTACAACTCACGCGCCCCTGTCTGTTCTGATGCGTCCTGTAGCATCAAAGACCCGGTGAGGATTCATCCCTTTGCGATTTAAAAGCCGGTAGCGGTAATACGCCAGACCGGCATGAATCCACTCCCCGCGACCGCGCGGCCTTCCCATCGCAAGTTCATATGGGGCCAGCGGAGGGCCGGTCAGTCGTCATGCGTTTAACGGAAAGTCTTATGCGGCCACCGCCACCATGAACTTGTTCCCCTGCCAGTCGACGTGCTCGGTTACGAGCGGCCCGTACCAGCTAACGGAAGCGGACTTCGTCAATCATCACTCGAGCGACGACCGATCTTTCCTGCCCCGGTTGGTATCATCGATACGTCCTGACCGCAGGCACGTCGACCTCACACTGACCGGCGGACCACTTATGGACGAGTTCACCGATGATGCTGGTGAGCATGGCGGTCGTCGGCATTATCTTCGTTCCGGGTTTAACGTTTTATCATCATCACGACACCACCCGGTTACGATCGGCCGCGCGGTGGCGGCGTCCCGCATGTCCTCCGAACGGCTTTCGCCCTGGGTATGCGTCTTCAAACACCATTTATTCCGGCGGCGACGCGGCGGTGACGCAATTTGGTTGCGTTCGGCATGAACGGACGGTCGGCCGTCGGGGTTTGTATGGTCCAGTTTGAAAAAGAGAGGCCCAGAATGGGCGCATGAGTGGAGTTATCCGGTCTTCCCGAGGAGCCCGAGGAGCTGATCCGGCACTCCTCGACCTGGAGGGCGGCTGGCGGCGGCGGGCGTTGATCGTGGTTGCACGGCGTCAACTGGTGCGAGCGATATTGCTGCCGGCGCGATCCAGCGTTCCGGTGAAAGGGGTCGACGTCGACGTCTCCGTCGGTTTATTGACTCTCAATAGCACCAATGATCCGCCGCTGCTGACCACCATCCTGCAGCTTGCGGAAGGTGATGGGGCAGGCTGCGGTCCGCGCGCTGTCGAAGAGGTGGGCGGCACCGGCTCGCGAACGAGCTCATGGTCTTCGCGCCCGGAGCTGGTGATCTGGGGCCTCATCGCCTTCCAGCGTCCGCCGTCAGGTCTCCTTCCCAGGGTTGATCGGCGCGGCGGATCCCGACCTTGGATGATCGGTTTAAGCGCCATCGGCGGACTTCTCCCGTGGCGTGAAACGCACCGATCGCGAAGCGCAAGGACACCGATGACCGTCGTCACCTTGTCGTTTGATGGTGGTGAGTTGTCGCGGTTTAACGATATGCCCCCAGCGCCCCACGACTGGTTCCAGGATCCGTCATCATCAGGTGAGCTATCGGGATGCAATTTCGTTCCACGATGTTTGTTGAAGCGCCTGAAGTCTCCGAACGTTTCGATCGGATCGGCGGCTGAGGAGTTCCCTACCGTCTTCGAGCACACCGTCAACCACGTCGTGAACCTGGTGATGGTTGATCGTGACGATGAACCATTACTGGCGATGCCAATTGCGCCGACCATCAGCGGCATACCGGTGGCAGTTGCCGTTTACGCAGTTCCGCATTATCCGCGACCACTGGCGTGGCCTGGTCGGCGACCATTCGTATCATTTGCGCCCGGCTGATGAACGGCCAGGACTTTGCACGGTCCCCGGTCCACCAATAATTTGGGGCTCGACGGCCTCGGAACCCGGCCACGTGTCGAATCAGTACGCGGCGATGCTGTCGATGCACACGGCTGGTCGCTCGGCGCGGATCGGCATGATTCCACGGGTGAATATGCCCGGCGGATCCGGCCTGTTCCCACCCGACGGCGACCTCGTGGTGATTTGCCATCAAGCACCACTTCGGCTGGACGTGGTCGCCTGGTACGTTTTACCGGCCTTTGGCCTTCGCTTCGTCTCGGCAATTTCTTGAAGGTTTTGCGTCTCACCGGCCGCCGAAGCCGGTTTGAGCCAGATTAAGGCGCGGAAGTCGACATATCCGTCTCCCGGAGGTGACCGGAGATGGAGTCGGGCCTGGTCGGGTCGACTTTCGCCGTGGCGGGTCTGCCCCATCTCCGGTGCGGATCCGTGCCTGACGGCGAGCCGGACCGGAAAAGTCGGCGAACTGTCCGCTGCGGGGCCTCCACCGGTCCGGCGAAGCGGTATATTCGTTCGCAGGCTTCGAAGTGACCGGGCCGGTGATCGTCTCCTCCTTACGCGGAATGCCGCGTGCGTGGTCTATCCCCTCCAGTCAGCGGAGGAATTCGTGATCGCAAGCCGGTTGAGGCCATTGCGCGCGGCGGGCGGCGAGACCGTCAGCGCCGTAGCGGAGTGGTCGGTCGGAGCTGAGCGAGGTGCGCCTGGCGTTCCGTAGGTCGCGGCAGCGCCAGGCCCGGTTCATCCCCGAGCCATGACCACCGTTTGCGGTCGTGGCGTGGCAGCGCGGCGCGGCGAGGCCGCACGATGACGACGCGAGCGCGGAGAAGCGGCCTGAGCTGGTCGTCGGGATCGTCCTGATGGTCGATCCGGTGCCGGGGTCGTCGGCACAAGTCCTTCGGACGGTGTCGAGGATGCCGATGGCCGCGTCGCCGATGGTGCGGGTGGTGCCGACCCGGCGGTGCGGCGGCGGGCCACGGCGAGTGGCGGTTAAGTCGCCGAAGCGTTCTGCGCCCGCTCGTAGTCGGTAAACGAGCCAGGTGAAAGCCGCCTGACGGTGCCAACCGGCGAAGAATCCTACCCTGCTAGATCTGCCAGCCACGGCCCACTTCGAGCGTACGCGTCGGAGTTCGGTGGTGCCGGGTACCCCGGCGCAGCAGGTCGTCTCCCTATCGCGGTGGAGTGGTGGCCGGATGTCGCAACCGCGAGTCCAGCGACGGGTGAGAGTTCAGGCGCGCCGCCGCCGTGAGCAGGTGATATCGGCGTTCGGTATGAATCAATCACCATCCCATGTCCGTTCATCGATGATCCGATGGTTCCATCCCGGCGTTCCATCCCGTTCCATTGATACGTCAGGGCGGGTATCGAGGGATCCTGATCAATGATCAGCCCATCGCCGAAGTTGTTTATCGATATCAGTTTATCCATCGGATATCCGGATGTTCGAGGTTCCACAGATCGTCGAGGATAACGGTGGAATGACTCCATTCAGACAATATTGGCGTCGAGGTCTGGGAAGAGGGCGGCGTCGGCTGAATCGACGACTGGTGTTGGTCCGAACCGAATCGGTCTGGCGGCCGGATATGGATCGAACGACTTTACGATATGTTTATTCGATCCGGAATGACGCGGAAAGTTGATGAGGATGACGGTAATACGAATCGGTTCCGGTGGACGACCGATGGTTGGTTACGACCTTTGAAGAATATATGTCGAAAATAGAGGAGTCCGAGGAGGAAGATTGGCGACGGAGAGCGAGGACTATGACGAAGGTCGACGTCAAGATGATATGACGTCTGGCGATATGGATCGAAGAGATTGAAGACGATCCAGACGTTCGTCGCGGTGGATCCATGAATGAAGAACGGCACGATGTATGATGTTGATACCATTCCGATGATCCGGAACCAATCAGATGATTGAATATCGTCCTTGGCGGAGCGATGATCGACGAAGATGCCGATATGACCAATATCCTCGACGCATCGGGAGCGGTGATAGGTGGATCCGGTTTGAGGGTCTTTGGTGACGCCCGACGAGCGAGATATGGAAGCGGTTTGATGGCGTCAGGGAAGATATGGATGCCAGACGATGATGAGGACGATCGAAGTCTTTGCGTCGACCGACGAGGGCGATATGGCGAAGAAGAGGGTCGGGTCGTTCGGATGGCGGGTCGGATCGACCTGCCGACGTTCGATGATTGAACCACGACGAAGATGCCGATAGCGTTAATCGCGATATGGCGGGATCGTGGCGGGTCCCGGTCCGCGCCAGATGACGAATCGTCGGTGATATATGGATGGAAGCCGCCAGAGGACGTATAAATATCGTCGAGGTGATAGGTTCCGCAACCGTTCGTCGATGGTGATCGTCGGCGATGAGGATTGAGGATTGGTCCTGACGAGGAGAACGGAGAACTTTGTCGAATGATCGATGAACCGCCGCACCGACGAGGATGTGCCCACAGGAGACGGGCAGACGTCGCAATTGAGGCGGCATATGTCCGATATGACGAGGATTCCAGATTTGATCCGACGTCGTTTGTAGTCGATACGGCGATGATATGGCGATGCCGATCAGCATGATGTCGCGACGGTGACGCGGTATGCGCCGCGACGGCGGTCGGTATAGTTTGACGGCGAAGACGAGGTGATCCCGCCGATGAAGCTCGACGATGCCGACGCCGTCGATGAGGATCGGTGACGGGGTTGACGCCAGCCGCGACGAGGGTATGGACGACGAAGAACGAGGATTTGGTGGTGGTGAGGCGTTGTCCGGAACCCGTATGTCGGTATGCGATACGCATATTTCCGGTAGGTATCGATGTCCATCGACGTAAACCAAAGCCTTTCATTTGTGCAATGTGGGCCTTTGTTCGACGGACCCGGAAGACCGGAACGCCGAAGACCGGACGACGATTCAATGATATTCGCGGCTTTACGGACCTTTCGACGGGGAGCGACGTCACCACGGAAAATGGAGATCGTCGACGATAAGAGTTCAACCCGTAGCCGCGAAGCGGTTCGGTGACGGTTCACCATCACCGTTTATAGGGATCGAGGCATGAGTTGGTGGTCTCCGCCGATTTGAGGGTCCGACCAGAAACCGGACGCATTCAACGTTCGGCCCGAATCATTGCGTTCGCCGCTCATCCGTTGATCCGTTCATCGACCGTTTGCGTTCAACCCGGTCAGTATCGACTGGCTGTTCGGGCGTTTGTCGACGCGGAGTTCACCGGCCGGATTCGTCAGCGTTTAAGATCATCGCCCTGAGGGACTTTCGGTCGACCGACATATTGCCCCGAATCGATGGAACGGTTTGACGAGGTACCGACTTCCGGCCGGTTCGCGCCCGAAGATGAAGGGCGGACCGAACCTTCGAACTGACCCGGCGGTACTTCTGGCGGGCATACCGGGTTTTGTTGACGATATGACCGTCGAGGGCGTCACCCCGGAATAGTTCGATCGATCGGCAATCGGCGGGTATCCAGTTTGTCGTCGACCATCTCGGCCGACGTGCCCCGATCCCCGGTATCCGGTATCGCGCCATCGCCGCGAGTTCGACGGAATACGTCGGGTGGTCACCAGCATCACATCGTTGTGACGGCAGAGGACCATCGTCAGTCCAGGTCTGGTGTTCTGGTGGATATGACGGCTGGCGTCGTGGTACGGTCGGTCCGGTTCCGGTTCGTTCAGCCAACGCATCTGGAGCAGTTGATCATCCGGACTCAGGATTGTCGTTTTGAGATCTGCCAAACCAGCCTGGCGTGGAGTGGTTTTGCTCGATGTCGCGCGGTTGCCCGACCATCCGGGTTCGAGAGCGATCCTCGGGTGGATCGCGTTCCGCCGACTTCGTCGGTAGGCGCAGGTTAGGTCGATTGATTGATGAACCTGTTCGTCTGAGTTCAGTCGTTCACGGTATGTCGGTTCTCCGATGACCATGGCGGTATCCGCACGATTTAGGTGACCATTGGGGTTTCGTCTCCATCGAGGTTCCGGTCGATCAGCGAATTGGTTTGGCGACGGTGCGGAAGTTGAGGAGCCATATCCTCGGTGGACGCACTTATTCAGGTTCAATTTCGCCCTGTTCGATTTACCGGCACGGTAACGAAGAGCACGTTTGAGCCGACCACCCTCGCATTGCCGAAGCGTCTACGTCGATGACTTTGAACCGGTCAGTTCTTCGTTCCATTCTGGCGGTGCACGGCGACCGCGCCCGCGATCGCGGGTCGTTGATATGTTTGCGACTA
Organism: Streptomyces sp. WAC08241; assembly: GCA_007858575.1. Lineage (GTDB taxonomy): Bacteria > Actinomycetota > Actinomycetes > Streptomycetales > Streptomycetaceae > Streptomyces. Next base: position 7,179,292 of record CP042279.1, on the reverse strand, counting down.
TTCCACCTGACGACGATGCCCGGTCCGGCCTGGGGTCCGGTGCATGATGAGATCGGCATGGTGAAGATTCCATGGCGTAATCCGATGTCGTTATGACCGCCTGTTTGGCGTCATCCCATGCACGGACCGCCGCCAACTCCCTGTTCGAAGGTCGGTCGAATTTCAAGCCGATCTGGTTCCGCCGATGAGCGACCGCCCCGAAGCAGTATAATTTATGAGCCGTTCCAGGTTTGAAATTCGGCATGTTCCCCGTTCGCAGTCAATCGTCGAGGCACGGACTCCAGAAGCTGAGAGTCTTGAACTGGTTCATTTATCCGCGAACCAGCCGAGCGATTGCGAATCCGACCGCGGTCTTCCTGCCCACCGAGGATGAAGGCCCCGGTGGCGTGACGGTCCGGCACCCAGGGTTTTGATGTCGTCCGGTCGCCTGGAGCCGGAGTTTGTCCGCCGGGTGAGTCGATACTGCGTCGAGGCGATTGAAGATCTCGCAGGCGGTGATGATTGCGCCGTCGCCACCTGGCGGAAGGAGGGCGATCGTCGGCACCAGAGCGGCGAGGTATGGATACCTATCCGTCCCGGGGACGAGGTGGAGGTGGGCGCGTGTTTGGCGGAGTCGGATGCAGCCCACGGTCGCAGGAAGCGGTATCGCCCTGTCGAGTTGGGTCGCGTCGGTTCGGTCGATGTCGTCGGCGGGCGAATGCGAGCGTCGGATGGCGGCGCCGCTGCGTGCAGGGTGGTACGTTGCACGTGCACGGAGTTGGAGAGCCGGACGGCGAACTCCGGATCGTTCCCGAGGTCCGGGCTGAGTCATTCTGCGCCTGATCTGGCGGCTGACGACGACCCGGCGGCGACCTGCCGCACGTCGGGATTAGCGTTCAGCCGGCGGCCTGCCGGTGGACGAGCGGGGAGACGGCCTCGATGGAAGTGGTTTGAGTTCGGTCGCCATGACCGCGCGCGCCTTCAGAGGGCCCTGAACTGCGGTCTCGCCCAGCGCTTGGGTATAGGCGAGGGAGGAGAGGCGTGATCAGTTCAAGCAGATTCTCCGGCGAAGAAAGCCCGTGACCGGTTGATGGTGCCCCTCGACGGTATTCCCGGACAGATCCGTGACCGGTGGAGCAGCCTGGTCGCCGCCTGATTCGTTCGGTTCCTCGTCGGTGCCCTCAGGTTCGGCTCCCCATTGAAGATCACGTCCGTCGAGACGTAGTTCGAGCCCTGCACGCCGCACTGCTCATCAGACACCGCGAGTCCGGCACTGGCGGAGACGGCGGCGCGGCGTCTTCTGGCGATATGAGTGGCTGGCGGAGGTCGTTCACCGCCAGAGGTTCGCCAGTTCTGGCGGTACTGGCGATGCCTGGCAGCGCACATGTCACGGCTTCATGGTTAGCGGCGGTGAAGTGACCCGCGGAAGCGTTGACCGGTCGGTGGTTTTCGAGCGATCTTCCTCTGCCTGAAGTCGGCGATCCCCAGGACGGCCGCCTCAATGGATTTATGGACCAGCGGCGGGGCCGAAGAGTCCTGATGCCGGAAGCGCTCGAGCACGAGGATGGTCCGGAAGGCCTGGCGTGAGAGCAGGGTGGTGGTGAATTCGTTTGTCTGGCCGGCCTGATTGAATGAATTTACGCGCAGACATTGAGGTAGTGCCGAGGCGTCGAGTAGCGACGATGCCCGCGCAGCGCGACAGCCGGTACGTTCAGGAAGTTTCGCTCGGTTCCGAGGGTCGCAGAACTGCCGCACCAGACGGAGGAACGTATCGTTCTGCAAGTCCGGTAATCGTCATTCCGCCGTTCTTCCTGAGTGACGTCCTGGTCCGGGCGGCCCGCCGACCCGGTGGATTGTTCATTCCATGGGGCGGGATACTGGTTCGCGGCGATCGCACGTGACGTCCCCCGGCCATTGACGTTGTCGAGAACCGGATGAAACCGTCACGAAGAGATCCGTCCGGTCTGTTCAATTGCACCTCCCCGGCGGCCCGCCGGTGTTGTCGTTTGTCGCCGGTGCCGCACCGCCCTGACTGCTCGGCACCGTTCCCTGCCCCTGCGACGGCCCCTTTATTCCCGACCCCGCGAACGTCCGCGACTTCCGGAAGCGCGCCATCGACTTCATGCCCGTCCCGCTGCCCCCGCCGTCCGCCGGTTCGACCTCCCAACTGCCGCAATCGCCGCGACGGTCGCCCTGGCGGGCGGTGCCCTCGCCAACTACTTTGCGGATTGGCACGCTCGATGGATATTTTAACGCGGCGACGGGCGCATGCGAGGGTCGCGTAATGGCCTGGCGTCGCTATATCCCGCTTCGGCGGGACGGTCGATACCGAACGGTCCGACGATTGACCAATTTTTCATGGAACCTGACATATCCCGAATGCTCAATTGGCAGCCCCGACTTTGTTCACCTCATTATAGCCGATGGCGATTTGAACGCGCGCTCAGCGACGCCGTTGGACCCGTGGTCGACAGGCGGGCTGCTGAGGTCGGCAGAACGGCATTCTTGCGCCGCGTTTGAGATATGACCGGCGCAGCAGAACAGCCTCCGGGAGTGACCGCGATCCGACATTTGCGGCGTGGCCGAGCCGACACCGGTATGAAGCCGGCCTGCCGGGTGCAGCCGTAGATGCGCGGAGATGGAGCCCATCAGCGGATGACGCCCGCGGACAGCCTGATTTGCCTGGCATGGCGTTTGCGGAATATTCGGTTCCAGTTTGCCATGAAAGCCCAGCCGCCGCCGACTTTCAAAATACCGACAGTCATGATGCCGACCGGGCCTCGGAAGTGGCTCGGTCGACCTTCTGCAGTGATGGACCCGACCGGCATACCGGTGACGGGGCGTACCGTATCATCATAATTGGCCCCAGCAACGGTTCGTCTGAGGTTCCCGGCCCGCAGAATGGAGGTGCTCGGCACCCGCAACGTCGCGTAGAACTGCCCTGCCGATCTGACCAGCGCCCGTGTTCTCCCGACGCTTGAGACGGTGGCGAAGCGATGACCAGCGACGTACGGGTTGGACGCGGCTCGCGGACCATGGACTCCTGCGGGCCGGCATCCCGGCGGTTTAGCCTGCTGGTAATGGACCAGACCGTCCGTCGCCCGGCAATCTCCACCCGGCGGAGTTTATTCGTTTGCGCGCGCCTTCCAACCTTCGACGCGCGACCGGCGTTCGACGGTTGATTACGGCCCGGAGTTGCCCATGGCGTCCGGATCATGGCGTCACCGGTCCGACTGGCTGGATCGGTATTGGCACCGTACCATCCCGCATCATCGAGGTGGAATACCGCGGCAGGCGGTTCGGCCGTGGCGGTCCTCGGTGACCTCGAATGGATTGACGTCGGTCGGATCAGCGCCTGCCGCATCGTAAGCGACGGTCGACGACCTGAATCCAGTTCGCCATTTCAACGTCGAGCGGTTTTAAGTGGATCAGTCGTGGCGGTCCTATGGCGGAGGCATGGCGACCGGTATGGCGATTGACGGAGTGGCGGCATGTCTCTTTCGTGGTTAACCACGACCTGTTCGGTCGGCGGCAGCTCGGCGGTCGCTGACATCGGCACCGACCGTCTGCTCGATTGATGTTGAATGGATGCCCTGTTTGACGGACGGGGTGCGTTCTTTGCTCCAGCTGTCCGAAGTGGTTCGTGATGCCGAATTCTCCAGGTTGTCTTGTCCTCGTTCATGATTTCGTTGCAATCAAAGTCGCAATGGTCCGGTGGAAGGGCGGCGACATATCCGCGCACCATCGATGAAGAACGGCCTCGCACCGCGGTGACGTAATGTTGATCGAAGTGACGCTATGTGACGGAACCGTTTCTTCGTGGGGAAGGCCGGATGCAACGGATCAAGATGCGACTTTATCGTTTACCATTTATGGATCGTTGAATTGCGTTCGCCGTCTTTATTCTTAGTTGATGAAGTAATCGAAATGAGTTCGATTCATTTATAACCCGGCACGGAGATTTGCGCAGCGGTTTATTCGACTCCGGCAGACGGTGAGGAGTCGATATCCCCGGATCCGAAGATTCATCGAATTGCGCCCCGTATCCGTAAGGATGCGGTGGAAAGAGGATGTCCACGTTGGTCCACGAAGCGACGCGATGCCGTGATGAGGTAGACGCGGGTCGCCGAGCTTTTGGCGAATCGTGAATGGTACGGGAGTTGGACTCGTTGCCGTAATGGAGATCGGGTCCACGGACTCGGTCGCCGGTGCCGTCGGTATCGGTGATGCCGTAGATTGCGGCGTCCTGATTTTGATGGCGAAACCGAAGATTTGAAATGCGCTCCGGTACGTCGGCGGATTACATATCATCCGCAGGGATAGGTCGAGAGCGGTACGGAATCGTCGATTTGATTAGGCCGGTGGTATCGCCGGATTGTTCACCAGGATGTTTGCGGGTTGAGGTGTCGGTATGCCGTCTGTTCGGTGGAGGTCCCGCAGGCACCGCAGGGCCTGGCACGGCCGGAAAGAAGGGTAGTTCGCGGTTGAAGGCGTCGAGGGTCGACGCTGGCACTTTGCTGGCACCGTATGTTCCATGCGTCGTCGACGTCCAGTATTGCCGGTATGAGTAACTGGACGGGTTTGAACGACTGACGATATCGCTCTCTATGGGTCCACGATGGCGTTTGCTGTTAACGTTGACGCGCCCGATGCGCTTCCCGAAGAAGTCGTTAATCAATTCCAGTCGAATGGTTTGCTCGCCGACGTGCTCGATGTCGAAGTCCGCCGTCGCATCGACGCCCCGAAGATGACGTATGGATCACGGCGAATTCCGTTGATGGCAGTCGTCGGCGTTCCTGTCGGACGGCGGCGGCTCGATTTATGGCTCCGCCATATTTCAGCGTCGAGGCCAGTCGGGTCGCCTGGATCGAAGGGCGATCCGAACAAACCGCATGATGGACCTCCGTCGAATATGGGTCGACGGTTCGCCCCAGTAGTTTGAAACCCAAACGCGAAGTCGGTCATTCCGGCACGGGCCCATATGGTCCGTCTGCCATTTTGTCGAGCGGTCGAAGACGAATATCGCGGCGCCGCGGCATGACCGCAGTGGTTCATGATGACGGTATCCCCGGGATTTACAGCAGTCAGCGCCGTCCCTTCCGCATCACCCGTGTCGAGTCGTCATCCTCACACGTGAGCGCCCTTCGCGTGCTCTAGCCCAGACTTGTTTTAGTTCCAGTCCAGGCCCAGCACCGAAGTCTTGAAGCACCGAAGTCCAGTACCACGATAGGTCGATAACATTATTCCGGCCCGACGGCGTAAGCCGGTGACGGGCCGTGCCCGAGTCGTCAAAGCCGATCGCGGTCGGTGATGTCAACGCGTCGGCGGCCCGTTGCTCGGGCCGACGCTCAGAGCATCGCCCCTGTTCCGTGACGACCCGCTAACTGACGTCCGGCGAACCGTACGAGATAGTGGTATGGGGTGTCCACCGGAATGTCTCCGACCGATCGCTTCCAGACCTCCCTCGTCGATAATCAGCCCCGGCAACGAACAAGGTCGTACCGCGTTTATGTGATGAGCCCGACCGTGGTCTCGCGCCCATCATCGCTTTGAGGTTGATCCTCCTTTGAGATGGCCGCCCCCGCCAGCGAGTGGATCATGAGTAGTCATCGTCTGGTGGTCGCGTCATCTTCGCGAATTAGACCCGCAGCCGATCCAGACGGCGAGGAGGGCGAGGCGCCCTTCCGTAAAGTGGTTACCAGCCGAACCTTTGTACCGCCAGCAGCACGTTCGGCAATGACGCCCACCGTGCTGCCTTATCGACCGTCAGCGGTGGCCGCGCCGAACACGACTGAAATTATCATTGCCCGAACCGGCCGCCCCTCCTCCAGCGCGTCGAGAGTTCGGCGCGAACCCTGACGTCGGGGCGTATCGCCTGAGGCAAGTAAAGTAGCTGCCCAGACAGCCCACAGCCTGGCAGCCAGTCCTGCCCATTGCGAACACGGACCGTCCGCCGACTCATGTCGATTTAGCTGGCCGAGGTGCGACCGCCGCCGCGCCACGAGGCCCCCTGTGTCGACGTTCACCAGCCAACGACCGAGCCGCCGCTGCCAGTGATGGTGCGCATCCCCAGCAAAATGATCCGCCCAGCGTCTCGTCCGCGCGCTTCATTCCCGCCGTCCGAACCCGGACCGGGCCTGACACTACGTCCACGTTCGCGCCCAGCCATGGCGGCATGGGGCAGGCTTCACGAGAGGTCTCCTGTCAAAATGAACGGGGTGAACTGGACGGGGAGCGAGGTGGTGCCGCGCAGGAAGGCGGAGGGCTGCCGGACGAGCTCTGGCGGGGACGGCGTGAGTTCGAGGAAATCGGCAGCTATCGAGAGAACTGCCGGTGCGGACGATGATCTCGGCGATCTCCTGGGCGGGAAGGCAGCGGTACTGCCGTGGCTGAAGGCCGTGCGCCGCTGCCGCCGTAAGCGTTCCGCGTTCCTGACGGATCAGCGGGTCGGTGCTGGTGGCGCCGAGACCGAGCAGCAGCATGTCCCCCTGCCCCGATGCCGTCGCCGACAGTCCGCACGCCCCAGCGTCCGGCGAGATCCGGCAGCGTCCCGGCACCCTGTGTTCGGAGACGCTGGCGTTTGCCGCCGGCCATCGGTCGGCGAACGCGTCCCCGGTGAGCATCGTAGGCGCAGGAGTTGCCGAGCCAGTCGGCGGTGAACGGTACGACGGGCCGTCATACCGCCTGGGTGAACGTCTCCAGCGCGATAGAGGTGTGACGTCGTCGCTGGCGCGTCCCGTCGCTAATTCAGGCGCGCCATGTGCGCACCGAACTGGCTGGTGGCGCGTGGTGGCGCCCTGGCCCGCCGTCGGCCAGGTCCTTCAACACCTGGTGATGTCCCGCCCCGGCGTCGGGGAAGCCGACGAGGCGGGCGAGGACGAGGACGGGAGGGCTCGCAGAAGTCGGCCACGAGGTCGGTTTTTCTTCGCCCCGGCTGCAGGCATCGGCGCCTATTGTTTGGTCATGTTGCCCGCGCCCGCGATCTCGAACGGACGCCTTCGAGGTAAAACAACCATCCGGATCGTGCCGCCGGTGTCTTCCCCGGCGGGTGAAGTAGATGGACGGCAGGCCGTCCGATCCACGTGAGCAGCGCCAGCCGTCGGATAAAGGGCCACGGTCTCTATTATGCCTCCATCGCCGCGGTAAACAGTTCGCTGTCGCTAAGACCGCGGAGCCAGCGGTACCCCACGATCAGCTGGCGGCACCGCCCGCAGCCTGATGTAACATACCCGTGGTCGCGCCGCATGGCCCGGTAGAGGGTCTGGTCGACCTGGAACCCGGGCCCGTCGAGGGAGACGGCGGCGGGAGCCGTAACGGCGTGGGTTGGGCACCGCGGTTGCGGGGCGGGCGGCTGCTGGCGGCGGCTGCTGCTGGCGGCTGCTCGGGTGGGATGCGTCATGAAACCTGAACTCCTGACCGGCGATAAGCCACGGCCGCGTTCCTGATTCACCTGGTCTACTTCAGGGAGGCCGGTGTCGCAGAGCCTCCATCAGACCGAACGCGAAGCGGATGGAAGAGGCTGGCTGTTATGAACAGCGCGCCGAGTAAACAATGAAACGGTGAGCACCGCCTGCGCGCCCGCCCGGAACTGGCTGAGGGGAGGGGACGATTTTCCGTCAGTTCGGCGATGACGGGTCCTGGCCTCGGCGGTAGAACGAGAAGAACCTGCTATGAATCACCCTTGATGTCGTCCCGAACCCCGCCCGCTGATGCACCCGGGTTGGCGAAGGAGTTCGCGAGCGCGCTCACGATCGACCTGGACAGTGATGGGTGGCCCCGGGCGTGCGGGTCGGTCCAGGTTTCGCCGGCTCGCGCTGTTCGATCGCGATGCTGAGCGGGATGCCTCCGATGCCGGGCACGTAGCGGACGCCCCTGGTGGCCTTGCCCGCTGCACGGCCTCCAGCTCTGCGTACGTCACGACATCGAGGTGGCGCGGAGGAGCTGGTGGACTGTGCCGAGGCTCCCCTGCGAATGCACGTCGGCGCTGACGGACTGGGAGGGAGGGCATGGTACCTGAACTCGTTCATGACGTTCGAGGACCCGGACGGCAACGGCTGGACGGTCCAGGAGGCGCCGTCGGAGCTGACGGAACGCTGAGGGTACGGGGCGCGGGGAGCCCTGAACCCGGGCGCGCAGAACCCCGGACGCCTCAGAACCTCGAACGCCCTCAGAACCCCAGGCGCCTCAGAACCTCGAACGCCCTCAGAACCCCCGATAGAAGTGCCGGAGCCCGTCACCCTCCGCGACGCACCGCATCCCGGCAGCCTCCATGACCCGGTGCGAGGCGGAGTTGTCCATCGGCGTCCCCTTCACCCCTGGCGACGCCGGCCACCCGGGCGGTGTCGCCGAGGAGAGCGCGCAGGGCCTCGGAGGCGTACCCCTTCCCCGAACGCCGGGCACGAGCCCGTACCCCCACGGTCACGACCCCGACCGTCGTCCGCGGCCCGTGGAACCGATGCCGCCGACGGCGAGCCCGCTCTCGACCAGCCGCCCTCATAGGCCCGAAAGACCCGGGTCCCCCCTCGAAGACCCCCCGCAGAAACCCGCCCCGCACCCCCGGACGTCCCCGTCCTGCGGATACCCCCTCGGCCCAGAGGTCCCCAGGGAGGGCGCCCGCGCGACGATCCGCTCGGCTTCACGAACGCCTCAACGGATGCAGGAGAAGCCGCGCGGTGACCATGGGGAGACCTCCGCCCGAGGCCCACGGGATCACCGCGCCTCCATCGGCTCGACTCCGCCCGAGCGCCTCCGCGAGCGTGTGGAACTCCGGGGTGCGGGCGGCGGCGATGCGCCGGCCCGCACCTGTGCCCGGGTCCGCGGCCGGAACTTCTGGCCCTGCCAGCATCCGCACGCCTTCGAACCTCCTGTACCGCAGCAGCGCCCGGCCCGGAGCACGACCGCGACGACCGACCACGCCTTCCGGTCGCTGCGTCGCGGCGCGGCGAAGTCGTGCCCGGCGCACAGCATCGGCCTTGGAGCAGCGGGGCACGGGGGCGCGGCGTCGGGAGTACTGGCTTTAAGCCGACGGGCAGGAGGACGTACGCGCAGTGCAGCTTCTGTGGGTAGAAGGCGAGGTGCACATGCCCAGACTGCAATTGAGAACACCGGCCCGAGGCCCACCGGTTAAACCGCCACTTCCTACGAAACGAACCGCCGCCCATCATGAGCACGCACATAGGCCCGGCCCCCTGACGGTATCGAGCATCGAGCCGGCGCACTCCACCATCATCCGCCCCGGACCTCGGCGGGAGGAGCCAACGGACACGGAGTGCAGGAGCTTAGGAGGGTGGGAAGAACCGTGCGAACCCCGCAGGAACTGACCGGGCCGTACTCGGTAATGCAGATCGCGGACGAGATCGTCCAGCAGATCCGCGCCGGAGCGCTTTGGCCCGGGGACATGGTCCCGAGCGAGTCCGGAACCGATCGAGCGGTACGGGGTGGCGGGCGAAACAATCCGGCAAGGCGATGGCGGAGGTGCGCGAGCGGGCTTCGTGGACACCAGCCACGGCAAGGGCCTGTTCGTGAAGGAGCTTATTTCACCAGTCGCCCGGGGGTGCGGGATCGTCCACACCTTCGGAGGGGACACCGCGAGGTCCCGCCAGCCCGCGCGATGCGGGAGCCATGCACAGTCGAGATCGGTTCACCCGTTGCCGAACGGCAGGAGATTCATAATCGATCAAGGGCGGTGGGCGTGACACGCGGCTGTACGACGGCCGTTAAGGGGCCGACGGCTGCCACGTCGAGAAGCGGGGGAACGTTTGGAATCGCTGGCTGCGCCAGATGCTGTGGGAGCGTGTGAGCACAGGTTCGATTGGTTTCCGCGAGACGGTGTCCAGTGACGTCATGCCCGTGACGCTGAGCACTGGCGGGCGGCCGACTTCCACGCGGGCATCACAAATCTGATCTCGGCGCGGTGGGGCTGTCCGCTGTGACGCTCAGCGGTGCTCCGCGCCGCACCTCGGCTCATCCGGCGTGGCGATCCCGAACACTTGCAACTGGCCCCTCATCACGCAGGGTGCTTTCCAGGGTCTCCCAGCGACGCAACGAATCGATTTGCCGTCGCCGGCGGGCTCGGTGCTCACGGGACACCTCACGACCGAGCGAAGGGACGTGCACAGGCAAGCAGATCGAGACGGTCATCCTGCAGATTCCCCGCCAAGCCCTGGCGCTGGGTTCGATCGCGTGGACCGCCTCCTCGCGCAGAGCCTGGCCGCGGATGCGGGGTCGGGGGCAGTCCCGCCGACTTCCTGAAGTCGCTGCTCATACGCGGCCCGCACTGTCGCCCGGAGGAGCTGCGCGGGATGGGGGTCCGTCCGCCCCGACCTGGCCACCGCGTTTCTCGCGCGGCAGCTCGGTGATCCCGGTGAGGCGCCTGCCGAGGCCCGCGCCCGGGAGACACTGCAGCGGATCCACCGCTTCATCGAGAACAACCTTGGCGACCCGGACCTGACTCCTCGGGCGATCGCCGATCGGCACAACATGTCCCTGCGGTGTCTCCATGCCCCTTTCGGCGACCAGCCACTGACTGTCGCGCGGCACGCATCCGCCGAAGTCGGCTGGAGCGCGCTTACGCCGACCTCGCGTGCGAGGAACTGAGCGCTCATCCCGTTCAGGCGATCGCGGCTCGCTGGGGCTTCTCCAGCGCCACCGGATTCAGCCGAGCGTTTCGCGAAACCTATGGGATCACCCCTACCGAACATCGTGCGGTGTCCCTGGCTTTCCCACGGCGCGCAGAGCACACAGAAACCCTGCACGCCATGAACACCGCCCAGCGGTGCTCGGGCCCAGATTCACCTCTGGAGACGTCGCCTCGGTGTGAACAGAACGGCGATGCGGCATCGGGGTGCTTCGTCACCCCGAGCAAGGACACCTGGGTCGGCGGCTGGTGGAAGGGGAGTCACCGTCACCTTCTGCAAGAACGGCTCCTGCTCTTTCGCCACATATGACGGAGAGGCGAACGCATGGTGCCCACCGCGCAGAGCGGCGACTGGACGACCGCCCCCACACCAGCCTCTTCCGCCCGGCCGTCGATACGGTTTCTGCGCAGCGAAACCCGACACCGATGCGCTCTCGAAACACCCTCATTTTCTCCGATGGAGTTGATCATGCGTCGATTCGCCCGTACGGCCTTCATGTTCGGTGCCGCGACCGTTCTTGCATTCGCTGGTGTTTCTCCTGCCCAGGCGGCGAGGGCCAACGAGGTGTGCATGCGGTGCCCACGTCGCCGGCTGGGGAACCAGCGCCGAGGAGTGCAACCAGGCCGGCCAGGAGGGCTGGACGGGCACCGTCGGCCAGAACAGGGCGATGGAGGGTATGCACATCAGCATCGGCGGGCGAGGTGTTTTCTGCGCCCAGGCCTGGCGTCCGGAACGAAGGGTGGATGCCTGAGAAGTGCCGGTGACGGTGGGGACATCTACGTGGGAACTCAGTACGAGAACCGCCCCATGGAGGCCCTGCGCGTCCGAATCCCCGATGGCTACTGGGTTCGGGGGAACGCCCACGTTCAGAATGTGGGCTGGCAGGGTTGGGCGACAGGCAGCTACATCCAGATCGGGACGGTGGGTCAGGCCCGCCACATCGAAGCCGTTTCACTGACCCTGGTGCCGTTCAACCAGAACGGACAGCCACGAGGGTTGCTCTTCTGTGACGTCCGCACCGGTGGACGTCACAGGCTTTTTGCTGCTCGGAGATCACGGGAGGGCGTCCCCTGGGTCGTGTCCAGGACTTCGAGTCGTACCGGCAGGAGAACCGCGTCGCCTGAGGAGCGCGGCCCCGTACCGGCTCCCGGGGCCGCTGCCCTTTGTCGACGGGGCCGGTAGCGGCTCGTCAGGGCCGACGGTCTGTGACCGCCGGCCCTGACGTCGGTTCGGAGCTTTGATCGGCTCTGGCCTGGTGCTACAGCACCGGCAAGTTCTTCCCGCAGCTCGAAGGCCGTGACCTCGCTCCGGTACTCCTCCCACTCCTGCTTCTTGTTGCGCAGGAAGAAGTCGAAGACGTGCTCTCGCCCAGGGTCTCCCGCGACCAGTTCGCTGCGCTCCATCAGGAGATCGCCCCTGCCGAGGTTCTGAGGGAGGGGCTCGATGCCCATCGCGCGGCGTTCCGAGTCGGAGAGGGCCCAGACGTCGCCGTCGGCGCCGGCCGGGAGTTCGTAGCCCTCCTCGATGCCCTTGAGGCCGGCCGCGAGGAGGACGGCGTAGGTCAGGTAGGGGTTGGCGCCCGAATCGATGGAGCGGACCCGACGCGGGAGGAGCCCGTCTTGCCCGGCTTGTACATGGGGACGCGGATGAGGGCCGAGCGGTTGTTGTGGCCCCAGCAGATGTACGAGGGCGCCTCGCCGCCCGAGCCGGCCGTGCGGGAGGAGCCGCCCCAGATGCGCTTGTAGGAGTTGACCCACTGGCTGGTGACGGCCGAGATCCGCCCGCGTGCTTCAGGAGGCCCGCGATGAAGGAGCGGGCCCACCTTTGAGAGTTGGTACTCGGCGCCCGACCCGCAGAAGGCGTTCCGGTCGCCCCGAAGAGGGAGAGGTGGGTGTGCATGCCCGAGCCCGGGTACCCGAGAACGGCTTCGGCATGAAGGTGGCCTGCACCCTTTGCTCCAGGGCCACCTGCTTCATGACCAGGCGGAAGGTCATGATGTTGTCCGCCGTGGAGAGCGCGTCGGCGTAGCGGAGGTCGATCTCCCGCTGGCCCGGCGCCCCTCGTGGTGGGAGAACTCCACCGAGATGCCCATCGACTCCAGCATCGTGATCGCCTGGCGGCGGAAGTCCATGCCGACGTTCTGCGGGGTGTGGTCAAAGCAGCCCGAGTTGTCGGCCGGGTGGGCCGGGAGCCGTCGAGCGGCTTGTCCTTCAGGAGGAAGAACTCGATCTCGGGGTGGGTGTAGAAGGTGAAGCCCAGGTCCGAGGTCTTGGCCAGGGCCCGCTTCAGGACGTAGCGCGGGTCCGCGAAGGACGGCGAGCCGTCCGGCATCAGGATGTCGCAGAACATCCGGGCCGTACCTGGGCCTCCGCGCGCCACGGCAGGATCTGGAACGTGCCCGGGTCCGGCTTGGCGATCATGTCCGACTCGTAGACGCGGGCGAAGCCCCTGATCGCGGAGCCGTCGAAGCCGATGCCCCGTCGAAGGCCTGCTCCAGTTCGGCTGGCGCCACGGCCACCGACTTGAGGAAGCCGAGCACGTCGGTGAACCACAGGCGTACGAAGTGGATGTCGCGCTCTTCGAGCGTACGGAGCACGAATTCCTGCTGCTTGTCCATTTCCACACCCATCCTCGCTGGTCAGGCCGCCTGATCCCACCGCCTCGGGCACATCGGGGGCACCTGAGCATCCCACCACATGGTTTCGCGCACGTTGCACACCCATACTGCCTGTTCGGTTGTGACTCAGGTAACGGGGACGGGGCCTTTCCCGTCTCCGTTCCTCCTCTCCCGCCCGGCCTCCGGTACTCGGTGGTACCCCGTTCGGCCCACGGAGGGCCTTCGCCCACTACGATCTCCGCCCATGGGGCCCCACGGCTCGTACGCCCGTCCCGGCATCGCGCGTCCCATGGCACTGGTGAGTGCCGTGGCGACGCTCCTCGCCGCGCTCTTCTTCTGTCTGGGCGCCGGACCGGGGCCGGGCGGAATCCCATCACCGGGCGGTCCTGAGCAGGAGGCATCGGGCCGCCGCCGCCGTCACCGTCGAGTACGTCTGTCCGTACGACCGCGGCGGCTGCTCCTCTTCCCTCCCTCTCCCCGCGGTGCTCAGCGCGCCCCCGCTCGATCCCCCGCTCCAGGCGGCGGACGGGCTGCCGCGCCTCGCCCCGGTCTCCGGCGACGGGCCGGCGCGCCGCCCGGCGTCCGGCCGCGCGCGCCGGACCTGCACGTCCTTCAGGTTCTCCGACCTAGCCGGAGGAAGGGCGGCCCGCTCGCCGCCCCCCGCACGCACGTCCGTGCGCGGACCGAACTCCACCCCCACCTCCCGAAGAAGGACGACACCACCATGGCCGCCAACCGCTCCGCCAACGCCGACCGCCGCGCCCGAATAGAGGAGATGCGCCGCGCCGAGCAGGCCCGCGAGCGCCGCAACCGTCTGATCACCGTCGGCGTCTCGGCCGTCGTCGTGCTCGGCCTCGTCGGCTTCGGCAGCTTCGTGCTGCTGAAGAAGTCCGACGAGCAGGACAAGAAGGACGCCGCGGCCAAGGCCCCGATCGCGGCCGAGAAGACCTGGGACCCCGCCAAGCTCGGCCGCAACCACGTCCAGACGGCCGTGAAGTACGATATGAAGCGCCGCCGGTCGGCGGCGACCACAACCCGGTCTGGATGAACTGCGACGGCGACGTCTACGACAAGGCGATCCCCGACGTGAACGCCGTCCACCCCTGAGCACGGCGCCGTCTGGGTCACCACCAACAACAAGAAGGCCCCCAAGGCCGACGTGGAGAAGCTGGCCGCGAAGGTCGGCAAGACCAAGTACTGCTCATGAGCCCCGTGGACGGCCAGACCGGGGCGATCATGCTGTCCGCCTGGGGCAAGCAGGTCACACCGTGGACGGCGCGGACGACCCGCGCGTCGACGCCTTCTTCACCAAGTACGTGCAGGGCACGCAGACCCCGAGCCGGGCGCCGCCTGCACGGGCGGGCTCGACGCGAGCGGTGCGGGCGGCGCGGGATGGGCCAGTGAAGGTGAACCGCACGCAGGGGGCGGCGACCACCGTCGCCCTCGCGCTGCTCTTCGCCGGGGCGCCGTCACCGTCGCGTCGGCGGACCGCGACGAGGCGCCCGCGACCCCGGTCTCCGCTTCGGCGGACGCCGGGTTCGCCCGGGGACATGGCGGTCCACCACCAGCAGGCCGTCGAGATACCGTTCATCGTCCGGGACCGGACGAAGGACGAGGCCGTGCGCCGGCTCGCGTACGACATCGCCAACACGCAGGCCAACCAGCGGGGCATGATGCTCGGCTGGCTCGACCTGTGGGGCTGCCCAAGAACGAGTCCGGCGTCGAGCCGATGGCCTGGATGGGCATGGGCGGCTCGGGCGACACCGGTCCGCTGGACGGGCGCTCATGCCGGGCATGGCGACCAAGTCGCAGATCGAGGAGTTGCGCGCGGCCAGTGGCCGGGAGGCCGAGGTCCTGTACCTGAAGCTGATGACCGCGCACCACCGGGGCGGGGTCCACATGGCCGAGGGCTGCGTGCAGAAGTGCGCGGTGGCGCCGAGCGCGCGCTCGCCCAGGGCATGGTCGACGCGCAGAAGTCCGAGATGCTGCTGATGGCGGACATGCTGAAGGAGCGCGGAGCCTGATCCTGGCTCCTGGAGGCGTCCCCGGCCCCCGTGACCCGCTGCGGTCGCGGGGGCCGTGACGTGCGCCGACAATGAGGGTGCTCGGGGATTCGTACGACGACGTTCGACGACGAAAGGTACGCGACCCCATGACCACGGCGAAGGACATCATGCACCCCGGGGCCCAGTGGATCCCGGCTCACGAGACGCTGACCGCGCCGCGCAGCTCATGCGCGACCTGAACGTGGGCGCACTGCCCATCGCCGACGAGAACGAACGCCTCTGCGGCATCCTCACGGACCGCGACATCGTCGTCGGCTGCGTGGCCATGGGCCACGACCCGTCCAAGGTGACCTGTGCCGAGATGGCCAAGGGCACCCCGCGCTGGGTCGAGGCGAACGCCGACGTGGGCGCCGTCCTGGAGGAGATGCAGAGCCACCGGATCAAGCGGCTGCCCGTCATCGAGGACAAGCAGCTCGTCGGCATGATCAGCGAGGCCGAGCTGGCGGAGCACCTGTCGGACGAGCAGATCAAGGCGTTCTGCATGAGCGTCTACGCCTCCTCCTGAGCGTCCCCGTCACCGGAACCTCACCGGAACCTCACCGGAGGGGGACCACGGCCGCCCGGGCCCTCGCGTCCGGGCGGTCCGGCGTGCGGCGGGTCACGCGCCCGGGAGCCACCCCCGTACCGTTCCCGAACCCCGTACCCACGACATAGCGTCGGTCTGACGATTAGACTGGGCCCGTGCCTCAACTACGCCTCGCCCTCAATCAGATCGACTCGACCGTCGGAGACCTCCGCCGGAAACGCCGAGGCGATCGTGCACTGGACCCGGCACGCCGCCGGTCAGGGCGCGCACCTCGTCGCGTTTCCCCGAGATGGTGCTGACCGGATACCCCGTCGAGGACCTCGCGCTGCGCTCCTCCTTCGTGGAGGCAGTCCGGGCGGCCCTGCGCGGGCTCGCCCGGCGCCTGGCCGAGGAGGGTTCGGGGAGGTGCCGGTGGTCGTCGGCTACCTGGACCGCTCCGAGCGGGCGAAGCCCCGGCTCGGCCGGCCGGCCGGGTCGCCGGAGAACGCCGCCGCCGTCCTGTACGGCGGCGAGGTGGTGCTGCGGTTCGCCAAGCACCACCTGCCCAACTACGGGTCTTCGACGAGTACCGCTACTTCGTGCAGGGCGACACCCTGCCGGTCGTCCGGGTCCACGGGATCGACGGGCCCTGGCGATCTGCGAGGACCTCTGGCAGGACGGCGGCCGGGTCCCGGCGGCGCGCGCCGCGCGGGCGGGCTGCTCCTGTCGGTGAACGCCTCGCCGTACGAGCGGAACAAGGACGACACGCGCCTCGAACTGGTCCGGACGCGGGCCCGGGAGGCCGGGTTGCGTCACCGCGTACCTGGCGACGACCGGCGGCCAGGACGAGCTGGTCTTCGACGGCGACTCGATCGTCGTCGACGCGGAGGGCGAAGTCGTCGCGCGGGCCCCGCAGTTCGTCGAGGGCAGCGTGATCCTGACCTGACCTTCCCGCGTACGACCCGGACGCCCCGGAGGGGCCGGTCGGCGAGGACGGGCTGCGGATCGACCGGGTGGTGCTCTCCGAGAAGCCGCTGCCCGCGCGACGAGCCGGAGCTGACGGGCGGTTACGCGCACCGGCTCGACGACGACGAGGAGGTGTACTCGGCGCTCGTCATCGGACTGCGCGCCTACCCTCGCGAAGAACGGCTTCCGTTCGGTCCTGGTCGGCCTGTCGGGCGGCATCGACTCCTCGCTCGTCGCGGCGATCGCCTGCGACGCGCTCGGGCGCGGAGCACGTGTACGGGGTGTCGATGCCGTCCAAGTACTCCTCCGGGCACTCGCGCGGCGACGCGGCCGAGCTGGCCCGCAGGACCGGACTGAACTACCGCACGGTGTCGATCGAGCCGATGTTCGACGCGTACATGGGGGCGCTCGGCCTCACCGGGCTCGCGGAGGAGAACCTCCAGGCCCGGCTGAGCGGCACGGCCCTGATGGCGCTCTCCAACCAGGAGGGGCACCTGGTCCTCGCGCCGGGCAACAAGTCCGAGCTGGCGGTGGGGTACTCGACGCTGTACGGGGACGCGGTCGGCGCGTTCGGGCCCATCAAGGACGACGTGTACAAGTCGGACGTCTTCCGGCTGCGCGCGCTGGCGGAACCGGGCGGCGGAGGAGCGCGGCCAGACCCCGCCGATCCCGGAGAACTCGATCTCCGCCGCCCAGCGCCGAGCTGCGGCCGGGGCAGGTCGACACGGACTCGCTGCCGGACTACGAGGTCCTGACGGCATCCCCGCCCTGTACGTGGACCGGGACCAGGGGCGCGACGCGACGTGGCCGCGGGCTACGACGAGGAGCTGGTGACGCGGACGCTGCGGATGGTGGACACGGCGGAGACAAGCGGCGCCAGTACCCGCCGGGCACCAAGATCTCGGCGAAGGGCTTCGGCAAGGACCGGCGCCTGCCGATCACGAACCGCTGGCGGGAGAGCCCCGCCGGCTGACCCCGGCCCCGGCCCCTTCCTCTTCGGCGGCCTTGAGGGGCTTCCCGCGACGACGCGGGAGGCCCCTCCGGCGTACGGCGGTCGAGCAGGCCCGCGACCGCCGCGACCGCCAGGCCGACGACGGTGAGGCCCGCGCCGACCAGGGTCGGGGAGGTCCAGCCCCAGCCGGCGGCGACGGCCGCGCCGCCCGCCCAGGCGCCGCCCGCGCTGGCGAGGCTGAAGGCCGAGTGGTTGGAGGCGGAGGCGAGCGTGGGCGCGTCCGCGGCCTTGTTCATGACCAGCATCTGGAGCGGGTGGTGGTCATGAAGCCGACCGCGCCGAGCACGACGACCGTGACCAGGGCCAGCCAGGGCACGTGGACGGTGAAGCGGAAGGCGACCAGGGCGAGGACGAGGGCGGCGAGCGAGCCGTACAGGGTGGGGCGCAGGGCGCGGTCGGTCAGCGGCCCGGCGGCGAGCGCGCCGCCGGTCATCCCGAGGCCGAAGAGGGCGAGGACGAGCGTGACGGTGGAGTCGCCGAAGCCCATCACCTCGGTGGTCATCGAGGCGAGGTACGAGTAGACGGCGAAGACGCCCGCGAAGCCGAAGACGGCGGTGAGCAGGCCGAGCAGCACCTGTGGGCGGCCGAGGGCGCGCACCTCGCGGCCCAGGCCCCCGTGCCGGTCGGCGGGGATCCGCGGGACGAGGCGGGCGAGCGCGGCCACGGCGAGCAGGCCGATCGCGGCGACCACGAGGAAGGTGGCCCGCCAGCCGAGGTGCTGGCCGAGGAGGGTCGCGGCCGGTACGCCGAGGATGTTGGCGACGGTGAGGCCGAGGAACATGGTGGCCACCGCCCGCGCCCGCCGGTCCTCGCGGACGAGCCGGGCGGCGACGACCGCGCCGAGGCCGAAGAACGCGCCGTGCGGGAGGCCGGCGAGGACCCGGCCCGCGAGGAGCCAGCCGAAGCCGGGGGCGAGCGCGGAGGCGAGGTTGCCGACCGTGAAGAGGGCCATGAGCAGGAGCAGCATCCGCTTGCGCGGGACGCGGGAGCCGAGGGCGGTGAGCAGGGGCGCCGACGACGACCCCGATCGCGTACGCCGAGACGAGGTGTCCTGCGGTGGGGACGGAGGTGCCGAGGTCCTCGGCGACCTGGGGCAGGAGGCCCATCATCACGAATTCGGTGGTGCCGATGCCGAAGGCGGAGACGGCCAGGGCGAGCAACGCCAGGGGCATGGGAGGGGAGCCTTCCGGAGGTGGGGACGGGGATTAGTTCGCTATCTGAACAAATTGTCGCAGACGGCGTGTTCCCGGTGGCTTCCGGAAGGTGAAGGGACGTTTCGGCGCGGGGCCGGTCGGGCTCGGGGACGTTTCGGCGCGGGGCCGGTTCAGAACGTCACGCGGGCGGCGATCGGGAGGTGGTCGCCCGCGTGGCGGGCAGCGCCCAGGAGGAGACGGGCTCGACGCCCTTGACCATGATCTGGTCGATGCGGGCCATCGGGAACGAGGCCGGGCTAACTGAACCCGAAGCCGCCGCCGGCCGCGCCCTGGGTGGAGCGGGAGCTGCGAGGTGACGGCGTTGAGGGCGCGGTCGTTCATGGTGCCGTTGAGGTCGCCGAGGAGGACGAGCCGCTCGTGCGGGTCGCGGGAGATGGCGGCCCCCGAGCGCGTCGGCGCTGTTGTCGCGCTGGTTGGCGGTGAAGCCGGCGTTCATCCTGACCCGCACCGAGGGCAGGTGGGCGACGTACACGGCGACCTCGCCCCTTCGGGGTCACGACGGAGGCGCGCATGGCGCGGGTCCAGCCCATGTGGATGTCGACGGGCTGCGCGGCGCGCGCAGCGGCAGCTTGCTCCAGAGGCCGACGGTGCCCTGGACGGAGTGGTACGGGTAGGCCTCGGCGAGGCCCTCCGTAGACCGGGACCATGTCGCCCTTGAGCTCCTCCAGGGCGAGCACGTCGATGCCGGAGGCGGCGAGCTGCCGGGCGGCGCCCTCGGGGTCGGGGTTGTCGGCGTTCACGTTGTGGGTGGCGACGGACAGGTCGCCGCCGGGGCCGACTTGTCGGCGACGAGCCCGCCGAAGAGGTTGAGCCACACCGCGGTCGGCAGCAGCAGCGCGATCAGCGCGGTGGCGGACCGGCGCAGCAGGGCGAGGACGAGCAGGAGCGGCACGAAGAGGCCGAACCAGGGGGGAAGGTCTCCGTGAGGCTGCCCAGGTTGCCGATCCGGTTGGGGATGTCGGAGGGAGGACCATGACGAGGGTGAGCGCCACGGCGGCCAGGGCGATCAGGATGCCCCGGCGCCAGATCCCCGGTCGCGGCGGAGCCGGTCGAGGGCGGTCCGGAACCGGGAACGGGGACGCTCGCCGTTCGCGCCGCCGTACTCGGTCCCCGTCGTGTCCACCCGCGTCATCGCTGCCCTCACTGCCGTGCGCCGTGCCGTCTTGCCTGTTGCCGTGACCCGACGTCGACACTAGGCGATGAGGGGCGGCCGTACTCCCCCAGGGACGACACCGTGCGCGTGGCGGGTTTCTCCGGGGTGCGCGGACGGGGCTGTTGTGACAGAACGCTCATATTCGCGCCGGTCCGCACCCCGGGCCGGCCGGGGCGGCCGGGTGCCGGGCGGGGAGTCGGCCGGGCGCCGGGCCGGGTGTCGGGCAGGGGCGTCAGGTACGGGGGTGCAGGCCGTCCAGGACGGTGTCGACGACCCACTCGGCGAGGCCGGGCGCCAGGTCGGAGGAGTCCGGGCGGATGACGGTGCGCAGCAGCAGGGGCCGACGAGGAGGTCGTTGACGAACTCGGCGTCGAGGTCGTCGCGGATCTCGCCCTCCGCCATGCCGAGCCGCACGGCGTCCAGCCGATCCGGCGGCGCGGTTCGATGACGGTGAGGTGGTAGGCGTCCCACAGCTTGGGATAGAGCTGCATCTGCGAGAAGACGGTGTGGAGGAGGGCGGAGGAGCGCTTGGCGAGGCCGCGCTGCCGCAGGGCCTCCAGGAGCGCCACGAGGTCGTCCCGCCGAGGTGCCGGGCAGCACCGGGTCCGGGGGCTCCAGGAGCGCAGCAGGTCGACGAAGAGGTCCTCCTTGCCGGACCAGCGGCGGTAGATGGCGGCCTTGCCGACCCCGGCGGTGCGGGCGATCCGCCGATGGACAGCTCGGTCAGCGGGACCCCGTCGTCCAGGAGCCCCCCCGACCGCCTCGAAGATCGCCTGGTCGACGGCCCGGAGCGGGGGCGGCCGCGGCGGGGGCGGGCGCGGGTCCCCGCACCCGCCCCCGCCGCGGGTGTCGCCGTCCTGGCCTCCGGCCCCCTGACGGGGCGCCCCCGTCGGCGTGGGGGTCCGGGTTCTCGCCGTTCTGGAGCGACACGTGCGTTCCGCCTCTCGTCCGGGGCTGCGGGTTACCGTCGGGCCGATTCTCCCGCCCCGGCGCCGGGGCCGATACCGAGGCCCGGGGTGTCGCCCTCCGGGCGGCCGCCGGGAGCGCCTGCGCCCGGGTCCGCTGGGGCGCGGCCCGGCAGGAAGGCGGCGACGACCGCCGCGCCGACCAGGGCGATCGCGGCCGAGGCGATCGCCGACGCATGGCGTCCAGGAAGGCCTGGTACGCGGGGCCACCAGGTCCCGGCCCGCCGGGCCGAGCTTCGGCGACCGCGAGGGTGCCCCTCGACGGACTCGCCCGCCAGGGACCGCAGCGCCGCCGGCACCCCGCCCAGGTGTCCCTCGATCTCGCCCCGGTACGTGGAGGAGAGCACCGAGCCGAGGACGGCCACGCCGAGCGCCGACCTGCCGGAAGGTGTTGTTGATCGCCGAGCCGGAGCCCGCCTTCGCGGGCAGCGCCTGCATGATCGCGACCGTCACCGGCGGCATGATGTGCGCCATGCCCGTGCCCTGGAGGAAGAAGACGACTTCGAGGACCCAGACCGGGGTGGAGGCGTCGAAGAGGGCGAAGGCGGCGAGGCCGAGGGCGACGAGCAGCATGCCGGCGGCGCACACGGTCCGGGCGCCGAAGCGCTCGACGACGATCCGGGCGCGGGCGCGAACGCCATCTGCGCGACGGCCAGCGGCAGCAGGAGCAGGCCGGACTCCAGGGCGGTGTAGCCGCGGACGCTCTGGAGGTAGAAGGCCGAGAAGAAGGTCACGCCCATGAGGGCGAAGAAGACGAGCGCGATCGCGGCGACGGCGGCCGAGAACGCGGGCTTCCTGAAGTACGACATGTCGATGGCCGGGTGGTCGCTGCGCCGCTCGTGCAGGACGAAGCCGACGAGGACCGCGAGGCCGCCGAGGACCGGGGCGAGGACGGTGACGTCGGTGAAGTCCGCCAGCTCGCCGCCCCGGATGATCCCGTACACGAGGAGGACGAGGCCGACGACGGAGAGGAGCACGCCGGGCACGTCGACGCGGCCGGGGCGGGGGTCCCGGGAGTCGGGCACGAGCCAGACCATCAGGGCCAGGGCGAGGAGCACGACGGGCACGTTGACGAGGAAGATCGATCCCCACCAGAAGTGTTCGAGCAGGAGGCCGCCGGTGATGGGGCCGATCGCGATGGCGAGGCCGACGCTGCCGGCCCAGATGCCGATGGCCTTGGGCTGCTCGTCGCGCCTGAAGACGTTCATGAGGACGGCGAGGGTCGCGGGCATCACGAAGGCGGCGCCGAAGCCCATGACGGCCCGGTAGGCGATCAGCTCGCCCGGGGAGCCGGAGAAGGCGGAGCCGAGGCCGAAGACGGTGATGCCGAAGAGCAGCACCTTCTTGCGGCCGAGGCGGTCGCCGAGCAGGCCGGAGGTGAAGAGGAGTCCGGCGAAGACGAGCGTGTAGGAGTTGATGGCCCACTCCAGCTCGCTCTGGGTGGCGCCGATGCCGGTGGGGGCGGGGGCGGCGATCGTCCTGACGGCCACGTTCAGGATCGAGTTGTCGAGGACGACGATCAGCAGGCTGAGCATCAGGACGCCGAGGATCGCCCAGCGGCGCCGTTGGACGGCTTCGGGGACGCGGGGCCCGGCGGGTATCGCGGGTGCGGCGGGTGCGGTGGACGGTTGTGACATGCCGATCAGCGTATGACCATTTCGATACGGAACGGTCTCGTATCGAAAAAGCTGGACGAGTCTTTACGTTGCACCGACATCTTCTTCACGGTGCGCCGCTTCACGCCCCGCCGGACTTCACACATGACGGCGGTGTGAACAGCGCCACTTCGGCCCACTTTCCCGTCCGCCCGCCGAAGTGCCACCATGGACGTGGTCCGGGGACGCCGTGAGGGCGCCTCGAGATGACAACAAGGAGCCGTTCACCATGACGCTTCAGGCTGCCCAGAAGCCGCCCGCCGCCACCGGCGACACCAACAAGTCGCTGTACGGGGACGGGCACCCGCCGCATCACCGTCCACGACATCGCCGCCGCCAAGGCCCGCGGCGAGAAGTGGCCCATGCTCACCGCCTACGACGCGATGACCGCCTCCGTCTTCGACGAGGCCGGCATCCCGGTCATCCTCGTCGGCGACTCGATGGGCAACTGTCACCTCGGCTACGACACCACCGTGCCCGTCACGATGGACGAGATGACCTCCTCCGCCGCCGTCGTGCGCGGCACCCGGCGGGCCCTCGTCGTCGGCGACCTCCTCCCTTCGGCTCGTACCAGGAGGGGCCCGTCCAGGCTCCTGCGCAACGCCACCCGGCTCGTCAAGGACGCCGGCGTCGGCGCGATCAAGCTGGAGGGCGGCGAGCGCTCGCTGCCGCAGACCGAGCTGCTCGTCCAGGCCGGCATCCCCGTCATGTCCCACCTGGGCCTGACCCCGCAGTCCGTCAACACCATGGGCTACCGGGTGCAGGGCCGCTCCGACGAGGCCGCCCACCGGCTGCCCGCGACGCCAAGGCCGCGCAGGACGCGGGCGCGTTCGCGGTCGTCCTGGAGCTCGTGCCGGCCGAGCTGGCCGCCGAGGTCACCCGCTCGCTGCATCCCGACCATCGGCATCGGCGCGGGCGCCGGAACCGACGCGCAGTCCTCGTCTGGACCGACATGGCCGGTCTGACCGGCGGCAAGGTGCCGCGCTTCACCAAGCAGTACGCCAACCTCCGCGAGACGCTCGGCGACGCCGCGCGCGCCTTCGCCGAGGACGTCTCCGGCGGGGCGTTCCCGCCGAGGAGCACACCTTCCACTAGGGATCCGGGGAGACCCCGAGAAGCCACCGCGGCACCTCCGACAGCCCGCCGACATCCCCCATCGGC
Source organism: Streptomyces sp. WAC08241 (assembly GCA_007858575.1). Classification (GTDB taxonomy): domain Bacteria; phylum Actinomycetota; class Actinomycetes; order Streptomycetales; family Streptomycetaceae; genus Streptomyces. Next base: position 7,155,362 of record CP042279.1, on the reverse strand, counting down.
GGGCTGTCGGCCGTCTGTCGGGGCGCTGTCGGTGGGGCCGTGTTCCATGGTGGACATGACGCGATCACACACCAACGCCGTCGAGGTACGGGGCCTCGTGAAGCACTTCGGCGCGACGAAGGCCCCGACGGGGTCGACCTGACGTCCGCGAGGGCACGGTCTCGGGGTCCTCGGCCCCAACGGCGCCGGCAAGACCACCCTCGTCCGCTGCCTGTCCACCCTGCTCTTCCCGGACGCCGGGACCGCCGTCGTCGCCGGCTACGACGTGGTGCGCCAGCCCCGCCAACTGCGCCGCACCATCGGCCTCACCGGCCAGTACGCCTCGGTCGACGAGAAGCTGTCCGGCTGGGAGAACCTCTACATGATCGGGCGGCTGCTCGACCTCTCCCGCAAGGACGCCCGGGCCCGCGCCGACGAGCTCCTGAGCGCTTCGCTCACCGAGGCCGCCAAGCGGCCCGCGATGAACTACTGGCGGTATGCGCCGGCGGCTCGACCTGGCCGCCTCGATGATCGGGAAGCCGGCCGTCCTCTACCCGGACGAGCCGACGACCGGTCTCGACCCGCGCACCCGCAACGAGGTGTGGGACGAGGTCCAGCGGATGGTCTCCGAGGGCGCCACGGTCCTGCTCACCACCCAGTACATGGAGGAGGCGGAGCAGCTCGCGAACGAGCTGACCGTCATCGACCGCGGCAAGGTCATCGCCAACGGCAAGGTCGACGACCTCAAGGCCTGGTCGGCGGCCGCACCCTGAAGGTGCGCCCGGTGGACCCGGCCGACCTGACCGCCATGGCCGCCGCGCTGCGCGAGACCGGTCTCGACGGCGTCGCCGGCGCGACCGTCGTCGCCGACGAGGGCGCGCTGTACGTGCCGATCCTCGCCGACGAGCAGCTCACCGCCGTCGTGGCCCTGCTCGGCGCGCGCGGCTTCGGCATCGCCCACATCGGCACCCATCTGCCCAGCCTGGACGAGGTGTTCCTGGCGATCACCGGCCAGAAGACGACCATGTCCGACGCGCTTCCCGAGGAGGTCGCCGCATGAGCACCGCCACCACGACCACACCGCTTCCACGACTCCCGCCGGCAGCCCGGACAGGGGCACGGGCCCGGCGCGGACGCCGGCCGGCGAGGGCCGGATCGGCCTGCGGGCCAACCTGCGCCATCGGCGCGCTCGCCCGGCGCAACGCCCTCCAGATCAAGCAGGACCCGGAGTCGATGTTCGACGCGGTCCTGATGCCGATCATCTTCATCCTGCTGTTCGTGTATCGCCTTCGGCGGCGCGATCGCCGGCAAGGGCAACAACGACGCGTACGTGAACTACGTGACGCCCGGCCTGATGGCGATGATGGGCATGAACATCGCCATGGCCGTCGGGTCCGGCGTGAACGAGGACTTCAAGAAGGGGGTCATGGACCGGTTCCGACGATGCCGATCGCCCGGTCCTCCGTCCTGATCGCCAAGATCGTCGTCGAGGTCGGCCGGATGCTGATCGCCACCGCGATCCTGCTCGGCATGGGCTTCCTGCTCGGCATGGAGGTCAAGACCTCGGTGCTCGAACTCTTCGCCGCGATCGGCCTGTCGATGGTCTTCGGCGCCTCGCTGATGATCTTCATCCTGCTCGGCCTCACCATGAAGACGACGCAGGCGGTCCAGGGGTCGCGATGCTGGTCCTGATGCCGCCCAGTTCGGTTCGTCGATCTTCGCCCCGCCGACCTCGATGCCGGGCTGGCTGGAGACCTTCACCGACTACAACCCGCTCTCCAACCTCGCCGACGCCGCGCGGAACCTCGTCAACGGCGGTCCGCTCGCCCACTCGGTGTGGATGACCCTCGGCTGGTCGGTGCTGATCACGGTCGTCACGGCGCCGATCGCGGTCGCCAAGTTCCGCAAGAAGACCTGAGCCGGGGTCCCCGGGGGTCAGGACTCGGCGCGCTCTCTGATCGCGTCGGCGGCGCGACCGAGCAGGGCGGCGGCCTTTCGAAGGAGAGGCCGCCGCCCTCGGCGCGTGCCGCCTCGAACTCCGCGTCGCCGAGTACGGAACGGCCGAGTTCGGTGGCCACCCCACTGCTCCCGCTCGGTCGGCGGCGGCAGGTGCCCCGGCGGGAGCAGGCCGTCCCTGGCCCCGAGCAGCACCGCGCCGGTCCGCGCCTCCGGTCCGCCGAGTCCGGCCAGGGCCCAGGCGGCGACGATCAGGTGCATGGCCGGCATCTGCGGGCCGATCATCATGGACAGCGGGCCCAGGGAGCTCTCGTACGCCTCCGTCGCGAGGGCGAGCGCCGAGGCGTACCGCCCGTCCAGGACGTCCAGCCAGCCGAGGACGCCGAGGGTGAAGCCCTGGAAGAGGGCGAGGGTGTCCGAGTCGAACTCCCCGAGGAGCGCGTGGAGGTGCTCGCGGGCCTCGTCGGTGCGTCCCGCGCGGCCGAGCGCCACCCCGAGGAACATGCGGGCGCCCGCGCGGGTTCGTGGCCCAGGCCGTGGTCGTCGGCCAGGATCTCGCGCAGGATCGCCTCGCCCTCGTCGGGCCGCCCGGCCTCGACGAGCGTGCCGGCGTACCGGGCCCGCAGGAGCAGCACCTGCGCCTGGGCGCCGATCCGTTCGGCGTGGCCGATGGCGGCGGTGAAGTCCTCGGCGGCCTCTCGAACAGGAGCAGCTGCTCCTGGCCTCCGCGCGGGAGGAGAGCGCCTCGGCCGCGCCCCAGGCGTCGCCGAACCGGACGAAGACCTCCAGGCTCTCGTCGGCGTCGTCGATCGCCTGGGCCGCCCGGTCGCCCCGGTTGGCGAGCAGGCTGGCGCGCAGTTGGAGGACGTTGGCGAGGTCCCAGTCGTAGCCGTACCGGCGGCAGGCGTCGACGGTGACGTCGAGCACGTCGACGAGCCGGTCGGCCTCCCCGATGAGGAGGAGCGCGAAGAAGGCGAAGGCGCCGGGAAGCCGGCAGGACTGGGGCAGGCCGGGGTCGTGGGCGGCGGTCATCTCGCGCAGCCGCCGCACGCCCTCGGGGTGGTCCAGCGGCCGTGTCGGGCTCATGCTGATCAGTTCGACCAGCCGCACCCCGCGCCGGGCCTCCCAGCGCTGTTCCTCGGAGAGCGGCGGCGGGGCGGCGTGCACGGCCTGCAGGGGGACGACAGGGCGGCGGGCGGCGCGAACGGGTCGGGGCCGAGGGCCGCGGCGGCCCGGGCCCAGTGCAGGGCGTCGGTGCGCAGGTCGCGCATCTGCCAGTACCAGAGCAGGGAGTGGACGAGGACGAGGGCCTCGTCCTCGTCGCGGGCGTCGACGGCCCGGCGCAGGGCGGTGCGGAGGTTGCCGTACTCGGTCTCGAAGCGGGCGATGGCGGCGACCCGCCCCGGCCCGCGCAGCTCCGGATCCGTACACCGGGCCAGCTCCCGGTAGTACGTCAGATGCCGCCGCTCCACCCCCGCCCGCCCCCGCCTCCACCAACCGCTCCCGCGCGTACTCCGCCACCGTCTCAAGCAGCCGGTAACGCATCCGCCCCACCCGGCGACGCCACCACCAGCGACTTGTCCACCAACGCCCCGAGGACATCCAGCACGTCCCCGGCCTCCGCACCCCGCACACCGCCCGGCCGCCGCCAGATCACACCCGCCCGTGAACACCGCAAGCCGCCGCAACACCACCGCTCCGCACCCTCCAGCAGATCCCACGACCAGTCCACCACCGCCCGCAACGTCTGCTGACGCGGCAACACCGTCCGCGCCCCGCCGTCAACAACCGGAAACGATCGTCAAGACGCTCCGCGATCTGCCGCACCGACAACATCCGCAACCGCGCCGCCGCCAACTCGATCGCCAACGGCAACCCGTCCAGCCGACGACACACCTCCTCCGCCGCCTCCCGGTCCTCCCCACCACGAACCCCGGCCGCGCCGCCGCCCCCCGCTCCCCAGCAACCGCAACGCCATCCCCACCGGCAACGGACCCAACGGCCGCACCACCTCCCCCGGCACCCCCAACGGCTCCCGACTCGTCGCCAGGATCCGCAGCCCCGGACAGCGGGCCAGGAGGGCCTCGGCCAGCTCGGCGGCGGCGCCGACCACGTGCTCGCAGTTGTCCAGGAGGAGGAGCATCCGGCGTCCGGCGCAGTGCTCGACGAGCCGGGCGAGGGGTCGTTCCCGGCCCGCAGCCTCGGCCCCGCGCCGCGCAGGACGGTCTCGCGGGCGCCGACGGCCGCGAGGACGGCCCGGGCACGGCCTCCGGGGAGGTGACGGGGCGAGTTCGGCGACCCAGGCGCCGTCCGGCCAGGCCTCGGCGCCGCGCTCGGCGGCCTCCTGCGAGACGGGTCTTCCCGGCGCCGCCGGGCCCGAGCAGGGTGACGAGCCGGGCCGCCCGCAGGTCCTCCCGGAGCGCGGCGATCTCCCCGTCGCGGCCGACGAAGCTGGTGAGCCGCGCGCGCAGGTTCCCCCGGACGGGGCGGGAGCGGGCGCGGGCTGCGCCGGCGCCGTCTCCCCGGCGAGCAGTGCGGCGGAGGAGGCGCGCAGGGCCGGGGACGGGTCCGCGCCGAGACGGTCGGCCAGGGCGCGGCGGACGTACGCGGCGAGCGCCTCGGCCGTCCGGCCCGTGTCGCGCAGGGCGCGGATGCGCAGGGCCTGGAGGCTCGTCCAGCGGGTGGGCCGCGCAGAGGGCGGTCAGCTCGGGAGGGCGGCGGGCGCGTCGCCGAGGGCCAGGGCGGCGTCGAGCCGGGCGCGGCGGGCGTCGAGGCGGCGGGCCTCCCAGCGGGCGGCCTCGGCGGCCCGGTCCGGCAGGTCGGCGAGGGCGGGGCCGCGCCAGAGCCCGAGGGCTTCGTCGAGCAGGGCGGCGGCCCGCCCGGCGTCCCCGGCGGTCAGGGCGGCGGCCCTGTCGGCGGCGAGCCGCTCGAAGCGGCGGGCGTCCACGTCCCCGGGGCGGGCGTCGAGCCGGTAGCCGCCCCGGTGGAGGCCACCCGGTCCCGGCCCAGGGCCCCGCGCAGCCGCCCGACCAGGGCCTGGAGCGCGGCGACCGCGTCGGCGGGCGGCTCGTCGCCGTACCAGACCTCGTCCACCAGCTCCCGTACGGGCACGGGCCGGCCGGCCCGCAGGGCGAGGACGGTGAGCAGCGCCCGCACCCGGGGCCGCCGACGGCCACGTCGGTGCCGTCGGACGCGTGGACGAGGGTGGGACCGAGGACGGAATAGCGCACGGCCCCATTCTCCGTGAGCCCCGGCCCGGAACCGGACCCGGTCCCGGTACGTTCCCCGCACACCAGCCTTCCCCGTCCCCCCTGGGAGCCTCCGTGATGACCACGGCCACCGCCCGGAGCCGCGAGCGGCGGATCAGTCCTGTCTTCCTGGCGATCCTCGCCGTCATGGCCGTCACCGGCTGGGCGGTGTGGACGGACTTCGCCGCCCTGCCCGGTCTCGCGGTCTTCCTCTTCGTGACCTCGGCGTGGGTGGTGTCGCTCTGCCTGCACGAGTACGCGCACGCCCGGACGGCCCTGCACGGCGGGGACGTCACGGTGGGCGCGAAGGGCTATCTGACCCTGAACCCGCTGAAGTACACGCACGCGGCGCTGAGCATCGTGCTCCCGGTGCTCTTCGTGATCATGGGCGGGATCGGTCTGCCGGGCGGCGCGGTCTTCATCGAGCGGGGCGGATCGAGGGCCGCTGGAAGCACAGCCTGGTCTCGGCGGCGGGCCCGCTGACGAACGTCCTCTTCGCGCTCGTGTGCACGGCCCCGTTCTGGCTGGACGCGCTGGACGGTGTGCCGCCGGCCTTCCGGTACGCGCTCGCGTTCCTGGCGTTCCTCCAGGTGACGGCGGCGCTCCTGAACATGCTGCCGGTCCCGGGGCTCGACGGGTACGGGGTGGTGGAGCCCTGGCTGTCGTACGGGGTGAAGCGGCGGATCGAGCCGTACGCGCCGTACGGCTTCTTCGTCGTGATCGCGCTGCTGTTCGTCCCGGCGGTCAACGGCGCCTTCTTCGACGCGATCGACGCGCTCATGCGGGCCCTGGGCGTGCCGGAGCAGAGCCGGTACTGCGGCTCGGAGCTCTTCCGGTTCTGGGAGGGGACCCCGGAGTTCTGCGGGTCTGAGCCCGCCCCGGGCGGCTCAGACCTGGGCGGCTCAGACCTGGGCGGCGGCGGCCTTCTCGGCCTTGGCGCGGCGGAGGTAGTACCAGGCCATGTTGGAGGAGAGGCCGGCCAGGAGGACCCAGACGATGCCGAGGAAGCTGCCCTGGACGAAGGAGACGACGCACGCGGCGGCGGCCAGGGCGCAGACCACGAGGGCGTAGAGGGCGAGGCGGGGCATGGGGGTCGGCTCCTGTCCGGTGCGGATGGGTCTCGGTGCCCGTCCAGTGTCCCCATGCCCGGAAGCGCCTGTTCTCCGGCTCGCCTCCCCGGCCCGGGCGTCCTCAGATGTCGGTGACCCGGAGGCCCGCGTGGGCCTTGTAGCGGCGGCTGACCGAGATCAGGTTGGCGACGAGCGACTCGACCTGGTGGGCGCTGCGCAGCCGGCCGGCGAAGACGCCGCATGCCGGCGATGCGGCCGACGAGCTGGACGACCTCCACGTCGGCGCGCTCCTCGCCGAGGACCATCACGTCGGTGTCGATCTCGTCCAGGGAGGCGTCCTGGAGGAGGACGGCGGAGAGGTGGTGGAAGGCGGCGGTGACCCGGGAGTCCGGGAGGAGCGCGGCGGCCTGCTCGGCGGCGGAGCCCTCCCCGGGCTTGAGGGCGTAGGCGCCCTTCTTGTCGAAGCCGAGCGGGTTGACGCAGTCCACGACGAGCTTGCCGGCCAGCCCTCGCGCAGCGACTCCAGCGTCTTGGCGTGGCCGTCCCACGGCACGGCGACGATCACGACGTCGCTGCGGCGGGCGGTCTCGGCGTTGTCGGCGCCCTCGACGCCGTGGCCGAGCTCCGCGGCCGCGTCCCGGCGCGGTCGGCGGCGCGGGAGCCGATGATCACCTTCTGTCCGGCCCGGGCGAACCGGTAGGCGAGGCCCCGGCCCTGCTCGCCGGTGCCGCCGAGGACGCCGACGACGAGCCCGGAGACGTCCGGGAGGTCCCACGGGTCCTTGGGGCCTTGGCCGCGGGGGCGGCGGGGTCCTGGGGTGCGCTGGAGGAAGTCATGACCCCGACATTACCGACCGGTCGGACCGCCGGGGCCTCCCCTGCACGAGTGATCCACTGCATTCGGCCGCGCGCGGCCCGGCGTCGTCCATGATGCGTCCGCATGGATGCCGTACGGGTCGCGTTGCTGCGGGAAGTGCTCGCCGGGACGGAGTGGCCGGGGCGGCCCGCCGGTTCGCGGGGCGCTGCGGGCTCGGTGGTCCCGCACGGGCGGGCTGCTCCTGGTGGGCACGGAGGAGTACGAGCCCTGGCACCTGGCGGCGCACCTGGTCGACGAGTCCACCTGGTCGGGGCTGCCGGAGCTGGCGCCGACGCTGGTGCGGCACCGGGTGCGGCCGGGCGACCACCCTGGCGGTGGGCCTGGGCAGGCTCGAGGCGGCGGGGCGGGGGCGACCCTGTTGGTGGTGGCGCCGGAGCGGCCGGAGGCGGGCTGCTCCAGCGGGTGCACGACGCCCGGCGGGCGGGGGCGACGGTCCTCGCGCTCGGCGGGGACGACCCGGTGGGGGCTCGCGCACGAGGCGCCTGCGGTGACGGAGGGGGCGGGGTGGACCTGGACACGGTCCAGCACCTGGTGAGCGCGGCGGCCGGGGAGAACAGCCTGCCGTCGCCGCGCGGGAACCGGCGCTTCCGGGACCGGCTCTCGACCCTCGCGGACCGCCTGACGGCCCCGCCGCCGAAGCGCTGGTAGGGCCCGCGCCCGGCCGGTCGACGAAGCGCCGGCAGGACCTGCGCACGGTCCGTCACCGAAGCACCCGCAGGACCCGCAAGCAGGCCGTCACCGAAGCACCCGCAGGACCCGCACCCAGGCCGCCACCGAAGCACCCGCAGGACCCGCATCCAGGCCGCCACCGAAGCACCCGCAGGACCCGCATCCGGCCTCTCACCGAAGCGCCGGCGAGGTCCCGTCCGGGTCTCCGGTGGTGCTCACCGATAATCAGGTTGCCTTCTGCACCTTTCGGACGGAACATGACCCCTCGTGTCCCCCGCGCTCGAAGCTCTCCGCCCTCCTGCCCGATCTGGCGCCCTGGCGCGCCTCCCGTGACTTCCGGCTCCTGTGGGTGCAGGGGCTCGTGACGTTCTTCAGCAGCGCGATGGCGATGATCGCCCTGCCGCTCCAGATCAAGGAGCTGACGAACTCGCCGCTCGCGGTCGGGGCGATGGGCGCGGTCGAGCTGGTGCCGCTGGTGGTGTTCGGCCTGTACGGCGGGGCGCTCGCCGACGCGGTCGACCGGCGGCGGGTGATCCTGTGGACCGAGGCGGGCCTCGGCACGCTGCCGCGGTCCTGCTGGTCAACGCGCTGCTGCCGGAGCCGATGCTCTGGCCGCTGTACGTGGTCGCGGCCGGCGTCTCCGCGCTCGCGGGCTCCAGCGGCCGCGCTCGACTCGCTCTTCGCCCGGATCGTGCCGCACGAGCACCAGACGGCGGCGGCCGCGCTGAACTCGCTGCGCTGGCAGATGGGCGCCATCGCGGGCCCCTCGATCGCGGGCCTGGTCGTGGCGCTCGCGGGCACGCGCCGCGTACGCGGTGACGGTCTGCGGCTTCGCGGTCTCGGTCCTGATGTGCCGGCGCCTCTCCCCGCGCCGCCCGCGCACGACGCGGAGAAGCCCTCGCTGCGGGCATCGCGGAGGGCGCCCGGTACGCCTGGTCGCGGCCGGTGCTGCTGGGCACGTACGCGATCGACCTGGCGGCGATGTTCTTCGCCTTCCCGAACACGATCTTCCGTTCCTCGCGGACGAGCTGGACGCGGACTGGTCGCTCGGCCTGATGTACGCGGCGGGCTCGGTCGGCTCGCTGGTGCTCGGCCTGACCAGCGGCTGGACCTCGAAGGTGCGGCGGCACGGTCTGCTCGTGGCCGGGGCGCGACGGCCTGGGGCCTGGCGATCGCGGCGGCCGGCTGGTTCGGGAACGTCTGGCTGGTGCTGCTCTGCCTGGCCTTCGCGGGCGCCGGCGACATGCTGAGCGGCCTGGGCCGCTCCACCATCTGGAACCAGACGATCCCGGAGGAGCTGCGCGGCCGGCTCGCCGGCATCGAGGTGCTCTCCTACAGCGTCGGCCCGCAGCTCGGCCAGGTGCGGGCGGGCGTGGCGGCGGGCTGGACCGGCACCCGGACGGCGATCTGGACGGGCGGCGTGGCCTGTGGCCTCGGTGGGCCTGCTCTGCCTGACGCTGCCGAAGCTCCTGCGGTACGACTCCTCGACCGACCCGGACTCGCTGCGGCGCAGGGCGCAGCAGGAGGCGGCCGAGAAGGCCCGCGAGGAGACCGCCGGGACAGCCTAGAGCGGCCCAGGGCCCCGGAGCCGGCCCCGGGAGCACCGGAGCGGCCCCGGGGCTCCCGTACCGCCTCCGCGGGTCACACGGGCTACTCGGGGTTCTCGTCCTTCTTCCCCCGGCGTCGTGCCAGCGCGGGTCCGTCTCCCACTCCAGGTTCCGCTCGCGGGCGGTCTCCATGGCGTGGGAGGCCTCCTCACGGGTGGTGTACGGGCCGAAACGGTTCTTCGAGGCATTCGGGGCCCTCCTCGACCTTCTTGTGCTCCAGGCAGTAGTACCACTCGCCCGGTTTGCCCGCCGTGCGCTTCTTGAACAGGGCCATCGTCGGCTCCTTCCTCCGAAGATCATGGTGCCCCAGACCCGGTCGTTACACTCGCTGGCATGTCTGGCCAGTCGCTTCTCGTACCGGGGAGCTCTCCCCACCGCTCCGTTCCGGGTTCCATCCGCCGCCCCGAGTACGTCGGGAAGCCCGCACCGACCCCGTACACCGGGCCCGAGGTGCAGGATTCCGACACCGTCGAGCGGATGCGGATCGCCGGCCGCATCGCCGCGCAGGCGATGGAGGAGGCCGCCAAGCACATCGCCCCCGGCGTCACCACCGACGAGCTCGACCGGGTCGCGCACGAGTTCATGTGCGACCACGGCGCCTACCCTCCACCCTCGGCTACCGGGGCTTCCCCAAGTCGCTGTGCGCCTCGGTCAACGAGGTCATCTGCCACGGCATCCCGGACTCCACGGTGCTGCGGGACGGCGACATCGTGAACCTGGACGTCACCGCGTACATCAACGGCGTCCACGGCGACAACAACGCCACCTACCTCTGCGGCGACGTCGACGAGGAGTCCCGGCTGCTCGTGGAGCGGACCCGGGAGGCCCTGAACCGGGCGATCAAGGCGGTGAAGCCGGGCCGCCGGATCAACATCGTCGGGCGGGTCATCGAGTCGTACGCCAAGCGGTTCGGCTACGGGGTCGTGCGCGACTTCACCGGGCACGGCATCAACTCGTCCTTCCACTCCGGCCTGATCGTGCCGCACTACGACTCCCCGCACCACACCACCGAGATCAAGACCGGCATGACCTTCACCATCGAGCCGATGCTGACGCTCGGCACCCACGACTACGACATGTGGGACGACGGCTGGACCGTGGTGACCAAGGACCGCAAGCGGACGGCCCAGTTCGAGCACACCCTCGTCGTGACCGAGACCGGGGCGGAGATCCTCACGCTGCCCTGACGTTGCCGCGCCCCGGGAAGTGGGTAGCTTTTTACCGACAGGACGTCGGGAACCAGTTGACTTAGGTAAGCCTAACTTGGCAGGATCGTCACTGGTTCCCGTCCCATCGGTCCCGGAGGCACGCCTTGGACACGCCCTTCTCGACGCTCATCCGCACGGCCTCGCACGAGCAGCACACCGAAGCGGAGACGTCGTCCTTCATGGGTGACCTCCTCGGCGGGCGCCTGGGGGTCGACGCCTACGCGCGCTACACCGAGCAGCTCTGGTTCGTCTACCGGGCCCTGGAGGAGGGCGCGGAGGCGCTGCGCGAGACCCGGTCGCCGGGCCGTTCATACAGCCCGAGCTGTTCCGCACGGCCGCCCTGGAGCAGGACCTCACCCATCTGCGGGGCCCCGGCTGGCAGGCCGCCGCCACGCCGCTGCCGGCCACCACGGTCTACGCCGAGCGGGTCGCCGCGTGCGCCCGCGACTGGCCCGCCGGCTACGTGGCGCACCACTACACGCGCTACCTGGGCGACCTGTCGGGCGGTCAGATCATCCGCGACAAGGCGGAGCGCACCTGGGGCTTCGCGCGCAAGGGCGACGGCGTCCGCTTCTACGTCTTCGAGGGGATCTCCAACCCGGCCGCGTTCAAGCGGGCGTACCGAGCTGCTCGACGGGGTGAACGCCGACGACCTGGAGAAGCAGCGGATCGTCGACGAGTGCAAGCGCGCCTTCGCCTTCAACAGCGCGGTCTTCCACCAGCTCGGGAGCGAGTTTCCGCTGAGCGCGTGAGGCCTCCGGACCGTACGGGAGGGGTCAGCGCGTGAGCGTGCCCTCCAGGCGGACGCGTCCGCCGAGTTCCACGATGCCGTCGGGGCCGGGGGCGGTGAGCAACTGCGACCCCGGCCCTGCGTGATGTTCAGGGCCCGTCCCAGCTCCGCCGTGAGGAGCAGCGCCGCCGCGCCGGTCGCCTCGTCCTCGTCGATGCCGTCGCCGCGCCCCGGGAAGGCCCGCGCCCTGACCCGGCCCGCGGCCTCCTCCTCCCAGGCCCAGGCGTAGATCCAATCGCCGGGCTCCGGGACCTCCAGGGCCTCCACCTCGGCGGCGGAGGCGTACCGGCGCAGGGTGCGGGCGGGGCCCATTCGGCGCGCGCCTCGATCCAGGTGAACTCCCCGTCGCCGCGCACCCACACCTCGCCCGCGGGCGGGTGGACGACCTCCAGGTCGAGCAGCCAGGCCGCGCCGACGAGCGGGTGCCCGGCGAAGGGCAGCCGCAGACCGGGCGTGTAGATGTCGACGAGCCCGCGCTCCGGGTCGTCCACGAACACCGTCTCGCTGAAGCCGAGCTCCTTGGCGAGCGCCTGCCGCGAGGACTCGTCGGGGTGGGTACGGGCGTCCCGTACGACTCCGAGGGGTTGCCGTACCGGCCGTCGCCCGCACAGAAGACCCGCAGGACGTCGATGTCAGTGGCGGTCGTGTTCATGGCGGAATTCAACCACTCGTCCGCAGGGCAGGGCCGCGCCCGGAATCCGGGTGCGGCCCTGCCGGTGGGGGTGGCGGATCAGGAGGCCGCGGTGCGGCGCCGGGCCGCGACGACGACGGCCGCTCCGGCCGCGACGGTCAGGGCGGAGGCGCCGACGAGGAGGCCGGTCGGGACGTCCGAGCCGGTGGAGGCGAGGGCGCCGGAGCCGCCGATCGCGCCGGCCCCGCCGGCGGTCCCGCCGCCGACCGTGCCGCCACCGCCGACCGTGCCGGAGCCGCCCGTGCCGCCGCCCGTGGTGGACGAGCCGCCCGTGGTGGACGAACCGCCGTCGGAGCCCGTGCCGCCGGAACCGGAGGTGCCGCCGGGGCCGGGGGCAGCGTGGCGTCCCGGTCGAGCGAGGGAGACGGTCACCGGGTCCATGGCGGTGCCCGCCGGGTAACCGCCCTGGCCGCCGGGGGCGCTGAAGCTCGCGGAGCCCGCCGCGGTCAGCTTCGCCGGGACGCCCGCGAGGGTGACGACCCCGTCCTTCGCCGCCCAGTCGGCCTTCGACAGGTCCAGGTCGACGAGGGCGACGTCCTGCTTGGTGCCGGTGGCGGAGGTGACGTCGGCGGTGAGGGTGCCGGTGGCGCCGGCCGCCTTCACCCTGAGGTCGGAGACGGTCCACCGGATGCCGTGCGCCTCGCAGACGAAGGCCAGTCTGCCGGAGAAGGCGGCCTCGGCCTTGCGGGCCTCGGCGTCGAGGTCGGCCTTGGCGAAGCCGAAGTCGTAGGCCGCGCCGTTCTTCTTCGCGCCCTCGGAGGTGGTGACCGTGCCGCCGCAGATCTCGCCGACGTACCGCTGCCAGCTCTCCTTCACGCCCCAGGTGAGCTTGCCGTTGACGACCTCGGCGGGGCCGGCGACCGGCGGGGCCGTGGTGGCGCCGGTCGGGGCGGGGCTCGTGGGCGCGGTGGTCGTGGGCGCCGGGCCGGTCGGTCCGGTGGTCGTGGGCGCGGGGCTCGTCGGTCCGGTGGTCGTGGGGGCCGGGCCGGTGGGCGTGGTCGTCGTCGGGGCCGGGGTGGTCGGAGTCGGCGGGGTGGTCGGCGGGGTGGTGGTCGGGGCCGGGGTGGTCGGCCTGCTGCCCGCCTTCACCGTGAGGGTGGCCGCGTCGAGCGCGTCGCCCTCCTTGTAGAAGCCCGCGAAGGCCGCGGCGCCCTCCTTCGTCAGCTTCGCCGGGATGTCCTTGAAGACCATGGCGCCGCCGACGCCCTGCGCGGGCCGGACACCGGTCATGTCGAGGGCGGCGAAGGGGATGTCGGAGCGGGTGCTGAAGGTGCCGTCCTTCTCCTTGGTGACGACGTCGGCGGTGATCTCGCCGGTCGGCTCGGCCGACCCCTTCGTCGACAGCTTCACGTCCGAGACGCGGATGTCGAGGACGCCCTCGTGGGCCTCGAAGTGCACGCCGCCCTTGAAGGCGGTGGCGGTGCCGTGGGTGGTCGTGTCGTAGGTCCCGGCACCGTCGACGAAGGTGAACACGCCGTTGTTCGCGGCCTGCCGCGCGCCGCCCTCGACCGTGATCCTCCCGTGGGCGAAGGGCTGCATCAGGTACGAGCGGAAGGACTGCTTGATGCCCCAGTCGAGGGTGCCGCCGGTCAGCGGCAGCGGGGCGCGCCCTCGGCCGCCGCGGGCAGGGCGAGGGCGAGGGCGCCCGTTCCCAGGGCGGCGGCCGTGGCGACGGCGGCGGCCAGGGTGACGGAACGGCGCATGGATAGGGCCATGACGGATTCTCCTAGGGGTGCGCGGGGCGCAGGGGGTGCGCGCGGGAAGGGACCGCGCGGGGTGTGCGCGGTGGAGGCATGGGGTGCCCGGGCGGGGGCGCGGGGCGCGGTGCGGTGGTTCGGGCGGCGGAAGTGCGGTACGCGGTGGTTCGGGTGGCCGGGTTGTCCGTGCGGCGGTTCGGGAGGTGGCGGTCAGGAAGTGGGGGTGTCCGTGCGGCGACGGCGCAGGGCGGCGAGACCGCGAGCGCGGCGACGACGAGGACGCCCGCGCCGATCGCGAGGTACGTGCCGAGGGAGGAGCCGGAGGACGACGCGGGGGCGGCGGCCGGGGCGGTCGCGGCCGGGGTCGCCGGGGCGGCGGTGGCCGTGGCCCGCGGGGTGGCGGTCGCGTCGCTGCCGAGGTCCGGGAGCGCGGGCAGCTCCGCCTTCCGTCGACGGCGACGGCGAGCGAGACGGGGTCCATCGCGGTCCCGGCCCGGTACATCCCGCCGAAGGCCTTCGCTCCGCCCTCGGTGAGGGTGGCGGGGGCCTCGGTGACGGCGGCGAGGCCGTCCTCCGGGGCGAGGTCCGGGGCGGCGAAGGTGACGAGCGGGACGTTCCTCTCGGTCCTGCCGGAGGTGGTGACGTCGGCGCCGAGGGTGCCCTTGCCGTCCTTCACGCGGACGGTCACCTTGCCGAGGGTGAGGTCGAGGTGGGTGCCGGTGAAGCGGACGCTGCCCGCGAAGGCGGCGTCGAGGGTCTTCCGGGCCGGGTCGTACGTGCCCTTGCCGCCGGTGAAGCGGAAGAGCGCGCCGCCGTCCCGGGCGCCGTCGGCCAGGGTCCACCTCCCCTGCGCGACGGAGCCGGTGACGTACTCGCGGAAGGTGCGGCGGACGCCCCAGTCGACGGCCGCGTCCCGGAAGTAACCGGCGGCCGGGGCCGGCTTCTCCGAGGGCTCCGGGGTCTTCGAGGGCTCGGGCTTCCCGGTGGGGGCGGCGGAGGAGGGCGCGGCGCTCGGCGCGCTCGGCTTCGGCGTCCGGACGTCGACGGAGAGGGAGACCGGGTCGAGCCGCGTGCCGGCCGGGTAGTACCCGGCGAAGGCCGTGGCGCCCTGCGCGGTGAGGGTGGCGGGGATCCCGGCGAGGGCGACGGGGCTGCCGCCGCCGCGCATGTCGACGCCGCCGAGGTGCAGGGTGGCGAGCGGCACCTGCGAGGAGACGCTCGCGCGGCCGCTGCCCCTGGCCTTGCTCGTCATGTCGGCGTAGAGGGTGCCCCGTCCTCCCTGGATCCGGATCCGGGGGCGGCTGATGGTGAGGTCCAGTTCGTCGGTGCCGTCCGCCTTGCGGTGGCCGGTGAACCGGACGCCGCCGGAGAAGGCGGCCTCGAAGGCGCCGGTCTCCGGGTCGTACGAGCCCTGCGCGGAGTGGAAGCGGAACTGGCTGCCGCCGACCGTGGCGGCTCCGCCGGTGAGGCTCCAACTGCCTTGTGCGATGGGCCCGGTGACGTAGCTCTGGAAGGAGGACTTGATGCCCCAGTCGAGCCGCCCGCCCTGGACCGTGCGGCTCTCCGCATGGGCGGCGGAGGGCGGGACCAGAGCGGCGAGCAGCGCCGCGAACAGGGTCACGACGAGCGCGCGGGCGGGTCTGGACAGCAGCATGGAACCCCTCCGAGGGCTGGCGACTTAGGCAAGGCTAACCTAAGCTATGCCGGGCTCCGGACGGAATCCCCGATCCCCGCCCCGGCCCCGGACCCCCGGGGCCGTGCCCCAGGCCGGGCCCCGGCAGCACGAGCAGGACAAGCGGAACGACGACAGGACGGTGTCCGGTGCGCAGAACTCGCCTCGCGGGAGCGCTGACGGCAGTGCTCACCCTCGCCCTCGTGGCGACCGGCTGCGGAAACGGAAGCGGAGAAGGCGGTGGCGGCGCCCCCGGCACGAGGAGCAACCCCGCCGCGAAGAGCGGCTCCGCCACGGAGAGCAGCCCCGCCGGGAAGAGCGCGGCCGCCCCCGATCGCGTCGAGCCGCTCGCCGCCCCGGCCGTCCCCGCCTGCCCGTCACGGTCGACTCGGCCGACGGACGGAAGGTCACCGTGACCTCCACCGAGCGGATCGTCCCGCTCAGCGGCTCCCCAGCGAGATCGTCTTCACCCTCGGCCTCGGCGACCGGGTCGTCGCCCGGGACATCACCGCCACCTTCGAACAGGCGGAGAAGCTCCCGGTGGTGACCCGCGCCCACGACGTCTCCGCCGAGAGCGTCCTCTCCCTGAAGCCCACCCTCGTCGTCGCCGAGGGCACCACCGGACCGGCCGAGGCGATCGCGCAGATCCGCGACGCGGGCGTCCCCCTCGTCGTCGTGAAGCCGGCCACGTCCCTCTCCGACGTCGGCACCCGCATCGACGCGGTCGCCGCCGCCCTCGGCGTCCCCGACTCGGGCGCCGCCCTGCGCACCCGTACCCAGGAGCGGATCGACGCCGTGCGGAAGGCGGTCCCGGCCCGCGCGGAGAAGCCCCGGGTGGCCTTCCTCTACGTGCGCGGCTCGGCCGCCGTCTATCTGCTCGGCGGCGCCGGGTCCGGCGCGAGCTCCCTGCTCGAAGCGGCCGGCGCGGTCGACGCGGGCAAGGAGTCGGGCCTGGTCAAGGACTTCACCCCGATCACCAGCGAGGCCCTGGCGAAGGCCGCGCCCGACGCGATCCTCGTCATGAGCAAGGGACTCGCATCGGTCGGCGGCGTGGACGGCCTGGTGGGGATCCCCGGCGTGGCCGAGACCCCGGCCGGCGCGGACCGCCGGGTCGTCACCGTGGACGACGGCGTCCTCCTCAACTACGGGCCGCGCACCGACCTGGTGCTGCGGTCCCTGGTCGACCAGTTGTACGGGAAGAAGAAGTGACCGCGCTCCAGGAGAACCCCGCGGCGACCGGACCGTCCGGCAAGGCCCCGGCCGCCCCGCGCACCCGGTGCGGCCGGTCCGCCGTCCTCACCGCCTCCCTGCTCGCCGCCCTGCTCCTCCTCGCGCTCCTGTCCGCCGGGATCGGGGCGTACGAGATCCCCTCGGCGACGTCCTCGCCTCCCTCCAGCACCGGGCCGGGCTCGGCGGGCACGCGCTCGACCGCACGGCGGAGAGCGTCCTGTGGAACATCCGGCTGCCCCGGGTCGTCCTCGCCGTCCTCGTCGGCGCCTCCCTCGGCTGCGCGGGCGCCCTGATGCAGGGCGTGTTCGGCAATCCGCTCGCCGAGCCCGGCGTCATCGGGATCTCCTCGGGCGCGGCCGTCGGCGCGGTCGGCGCCATCGCCCTCGGGCTCACCTTCCTCGGCAACTGGACGGTGACGGCCTGCGCCTTCGCCGGCGGCCTGGTGACCGTGGCGGTCGTGTACGCCATGTCCCGTTCGGGCGGGCGCACCGAAGT
The DNA here is from genome assembly GCA_007858575.1 of Streptomyces sp. WAC08241. GTDB lineage: Bacteria > Actinomycetota > Actinomycetes > Streptomycetales > Streptomycetaceae > Streptomyces. Next base: position 7,138,174 of record CP042279.1, on the reverse strand, counting down.
GGTGACGCTGATCCTGACGGGCATCGCGGTGACCGCGTTCGCGGGCGCGCTCATCGGCCTGTTCATCTTCTTCGCCGACAACGCGCAGATCAGCCAGATCACCTTCTGGCAGCTCGGCTCGCTCGCCCAGGCCACCTGGCCGAAGGTGCTCGCCGTCCTGCCGTGCGCGCTCACCGGCCTGCTCGCCGCCCCCTTCCACGCCCGCCGCCTCGACCTGCTCGCGCTCGGCGAACGGCCCGCGCGCCACCTGGGCGTGGACGTGGAGCGGCTGCGGATCGCCCTGATCCTGGTGGTGGCGCTGCTCACGGCGGCGGCGGTCGCGGTCTCCGGCATCGTCACCTTCGTCGGCCTGGTGGTCCCGCACGTCCTGCGCATGGTGAACGGTCCGGGCCACCGCTTCCTGGTGCCGGGCAGCGCGCTGGGCGGCGCGGTCGCCCTCACCGCCGGCGACCTCGCGGCCCGTACGGTCGCGGCCCCGGCCGAACTCCCCTGGGCGTCCTCACCGCCCTCATCGGCAGCCCCTTCTTCTTCTGGCTGCTGCGCAGGACCCGTCGCAAGCAAGGTGGTTGGGCATGACGTCCGTACCGTTCCGGGGGCGCCTCCCGCGCCGGCACCCGCGCGAGCTGCCCGTCCCCGCCGCGCCCGGCGAGGTGGTCGCCGAGGCCGTCGGGGTGCGGATCGAGCGGGGCCGGCGGGCCGTGCTCGACGGCGTCGGGATCGGGGTGCGGGCCGGGGAGGTCCTCGCCCTGGTGGGCCCGAACGGGGCCGGGAAGTCGACGCTGCTCGCCGCCCTCGCCGCCGACCTCGCCCCGGACGCCGGGGAGGTGCGGATCGGGGGCCGGCCCGCGGCCGCCCGGACGGCCGGCGAACTCGCCCTGCGCCGCTCCGTGCTGCCGCAGGACGCCACCCTGTCCTTCCCCTTCCCCGTCGCCGAGGTCGTACGGATGGGCAGGGCGCCCTGGGCCGGGACCGTCCGGGAGGACGAGGACGAGGAGGCGGTCGCGGAGGCGATGGCGGCCACCGAGACCGAAGAGTTCGCCGGCCGCCCGTTCTCCGCGCTGTCCGGCGGCGAGCGGGCCCGGGTGGCGCTCGCCCGCGTCCTGGCCCAGCGGACCGGGCTGCTGCTGCTCGACGAGCCGACGGCCGCCCTGGACCTGCGCCACCAGGAACTGGTCCTGCGGGTCTGCCGGGAGCGGGCGGCGGCCGGGGTCGCCGTGGTGGTGGTCCTGCACGACCTGGGGCTGGCCGCCGCCCACGCCGACCGGGTCGGGGTGCTGCACGACGGCCGGATCGCGGTGGAGGGTCCTCCCTCCGAGGTGTTCGGCGCGGAGCTCCTGGGCCGGGTCTACCGGCAGCCGGTGGAGGTGTTCCCGCACCCCCGGACCGGGGTCCCCCTCGTCGTGCCCGTGCGGCACGCGAAATCGGACAATCCACCCTCTTTGACCCGCTCTTGACCAGACCGTGAACGATCCTGGAACCGCCGTGACCCACCCGTGTCCGGTGTGCCGGAGATGAGAGGCGGATCACCGGACGGACAGTTTTGAGTCAGGTAAGCCTGGGCTAAGTTAGCTCCGCCTCGATACCGTCCCCTCGTTCCTGGAGTCCCCATGCGAGCCGTCCGCCTCTCCGTCGTCACCGCCGCCGCGACCGCGGCGGCCCTGACCGCCGTCACGGGCTGCGCCGAGAAGGGCGGTGACGACGCCAAGGACGGCGCGATCACGGTCGTCGCCAAGGACGACTCCTGCGAGGTGTCGAAGAAGGAGTTCCCGGCCGGGCACGTCAAGCTCGCCGTCGAGAACCGCGGCTCCAAGGTGACCGAGGTCTACGTCCTCTACCCGGACGACCGGATCGTCACCGAGCGCGAGAACATCGGCCCCGGCACCAAGGCCACGCTCACCGCCGAGATCAAGGCCGGCGACTACGCGATCGCCTGCAAGCCCGGCATGACGGGCACCGGCATCCGCCAGGCCGTCAAGGTCACCGGCGACGGCGCCACCGGCACCGAGCGCTCCCCGAGATGGACGCCGCCGTCGCCGCCTACCGGCAGTACGTCCAGGCGCAGGCCGACCAGACCCTCCCAAGGTGAAGGTCTTCACCGACGCCGTCCGCGCCGGGGACCTGGAGGGCGCCAAGAAGGCGTACGCCGCCTCCCGCATCGGCTGGGAGCGCACCGAGCCGGTCGCGGAGTCCTTCGGCGACATCGACCCCAAGGTGGACGTCCGCGAGGACGGCCTGGAGAGGCCAGGACCCGGCGAAGGACTGGACCGGCTGGCACCGCCTGGAGAAGGCGCTCTGGCAGGACAAGAAGATCACCCCCGGGAGAAGCAGCTCGCGGACGCCCTGGACGCGGACCTCGCGGACTGGGTGAAGCGGGTCGGCAAGGCCGAGATCACCCCGACCTCCATGGCCAACGGCGCCAAGGAGCTCCTGGACGAGGTCGCCACCGGCAAGGTCACCGGCGAGGAGGAGCGCTACTCCCACACCGACCTCGTCGACTTCAAGGCCAACGTCGAGGGCGCGCAGAAGTCCTTCGACCTGCTGAAGCCGGTCGCCTCGAAGAACGACCCGAAGCTGGTCGCCGACCTCGACAAGCGGTTCGCCGCCCTGAACGCGCTGCTCGACGAGTACCGGCAGGACAAGACCGGTTACGACTTCACCCCGTACGACAAGGTCGGCAAGGAGCAGCGCAAGGAGCTGTCGGACGGCGTCAACGCGCTGGCCGAGCCGCTCTCCAAGCTGGCCGCCGCCGTCGTCAAGTAAGCGGGACCCCGACAGATGAACGAGCCCGCCGACGAGACCGCCGCGCCCGGAAGCCCCGCGCCCTCGCGGCGCGCCGTCATCGGCTGGGGCGGTGCCGGGCTCGCGCTCGGTGCCGCCGCGGCCGGCGGCGCCGTCGCCCTGACCCGGGACGGCGGCACGGTGCCGGCCGCCGACGCGGGCGGGGCCGTGCCCTTCCACGGCCCGCACCAGGCCGGCATCGCCACCGCCGTGCAGGACCGGCTGCACTTCGCCGCCTTCGACGTGACCACGAAGGACCGCGCCGAGCTGGTCCAGTTGCTCAAGGACTGGACGCGGGCCGCCGAGCGGCTGACGGCCGGCGCCGAGGTCGGCGAGGGGCGTACGGCGGGCTGCCCGAGGCCCCGCCGGACGACACCGGCGAGGCCCTCGGCCTCAAGCCCTCCCGGCTCACCCTCACGATCGGCTTCGGGCCTCGCTCTTCGACGGGCGCTTCGGCCTGGAGGACCGGCGGCCCGGGGCCCTGATCGACCTGCCCCGCTTCCCCGGCGACAACCTGGACCCGGCCCGCAGCGGCGGCGACCTGTGCGTCCAGGCCTGCGCGGACGACCCGCAGGTCGCCGTGCACGCGATCCGCAACCTGGCCAGGATCGGCTTCGGCAAGGTCGCGGTGCGCTGGTCGCAGCTCGGCTTCGGCAAGACGTCCTCGACGACCCCGGACGCGCAGACCCCGCGCAACCTCTTCGGCTTCAAGGACGGCACCCGCAACGTCGCGGGCACCGACACCGCGCGCCTGGACGCGCACGTGTGGGTATCCGGCAAGGACGCGCAGGGCCCGGCGGCCTGGATGGACGGCGGTTCCTACCTGGTCGCCCGGCGCATCCGCATGAACGTCGAGACCTGGGACCGCACCTCCCTCGCCGAGCAGGAGGACGTCTTCGGCCGCGACAAGCGCGAGGGCGCCCCGGTCGGGAAGGCGAAGGAGCACGACGAGCCGTTCCTGAAGGCGATGAAGCCGGACTCCCACGTCCGCCTCGCCCACCCGGACACCAACGGGGGCGCGACGATCCTGCGCCGGGGGTACTCGTTCACCGACGGCACGGACGGCCTCGGGCGCCTGGAGGCGGGCCTGTTCTTCCTCGCGTACCAGAAGGACGTCCGCACCGGCTTCGTCCCGGTGCAGACCTCGCTGGCCCGTGCCGACGCGCTCAACGAGTACGTCCAGCACGTGGGTTCGGCGGTCTTCGCGGTTCCCCGGGCGTCCGCGACCGCGACGACTGGTGGGGCCGTGCCCTGTTCATGTGACACCCGGAGGGAAAGCCGTGTTCGGCAACTATCTGATCGGCCTGCGCGAGGGTCTCGAAGCCAGTCTGGTCGTCTGCATCCTCGTCGCGTACCTGGTGAAGACCGGGCGCCGGGACGCGCTGCGGCCGGTCTGGGCCGGCATCGGCGTGGCCGTCGGCGTCTCCCTCGCCTTCGGCGCCGGCCTGAGTTCGGCTCCCGGGAGCTGACCTTCGAGGCGCAGGAGCTGCTCGGCGGCTCGCTGTCGATCGTCGCGGTGGTCCTGGTGACCTGGATGGTCTTCTGGATGCGGCGCACGGCCCGGCACCTGAGGGACGAACTGCACGGGAAGCTGGACGCGGCGCTCGGCATGGGCACGGGCGCGCTGGTCGTCACCGCCTTCCTCGCGGTGGGCCGCGAGGGCCTGGAGACGGCGCTCTTCGTGTGGGCGTCGGTGCGGGCGGCCTCGTCGGGCGGTGCCGGAGGCGGTTCGTTCGAGCCGCTCGCCGGAGTCCTCCTCGGCCTGCTCACGGCCGTCCTGCTCGGCTGGCTGTTCTACCGGGGTGCGCTGCGGATCAACCTGGCGAAGTTCTTCACCTGGACCGGCGGGATGCTGGTCGTGGTGGCGGCGGGCGTCCTCGCGTACGGCGTGCACGACCTCCAGGAGGCGCGCTTCCTCGACGGCCTCGCGGACAAGGCCTTCGACGTCTCGGCGACGATCCCGCCGGACAGTTGGTACGGCACGCTCCTCAAGGGCGTCTTCAACTTCCAGCCGGACCCGACGGTCCTTCAGGTCACGGTGTGGGCGCTGTATCTGGTCCCCGCGCTCGCGCTGTTCCTGTCCCCGATAGGGTCGGGTCCGTCCGCGCGGGAGAAGGAGCAGAAGGCGACCGATGAGCAGGCTGAGGGTGGGGCGAGCGCCGGGACGACCGCGTGAGCGGTGGCCGGCGCGACCGGCGAGGCTGCTGGCGGCGACGGCGGCCGTGACCGCCCTGGCGCTGACGGCGAGCGGCTGCGTGACGGTCCACGGCGAGCTGGCGCTGCTGCCCCCGGCGACGGAGGCCGAGGCGGCGAAGGCCCTGACGGACTTCACGACCGCCTTCAACCGCGCCGACGAGGCCTACGACCCGGCCCTGGACGCGGACCGGGTCACCGGGCCGCTCGGGGAGATCAACCAGGCGGGGCTGCGCGCCCGCGCGGTCGTCAGCCCGGGCGGCAACGCGGAGCACGAGCCGCTGGAGCTGACGGACGCGCGCTTCCTGCTGCCCCGCAAGGTGGGCTGGCCGCGCTGGTTCCTCGCGGACGCCGACTCCAACCGGGACGTCGACCGGGGCCCGAACGACCGGCGCTGGCTCCTGGTCTTCGTGCGCAACGGCCCCCGGGAACGCTGGGAGGTCGCCTACCTGAGCGTCATGGGCGCGGCCGAGGTGCCCGCCTTCGCCGAGGAGGAGGGGTACGCGGTGCCGGTCGCCGCGGACACCGACGCGCTGGCGGTCGCGCCCGGGAAGCTGGGCGCGGAGTACGTGGCGTACCTGAGGGACGGGAAGCCGGGGCCGTTCGCGGCCGGTCCGCACACCAGCGCGTGGCGGGCGCAGCGGGAGAAGGCAGCCGAGCGGCCGGGGCTCGCCACCCAGTACGTGGACCGGACCACCGACCGGGGGACTTCGCGCCGCTGGGGCTGCGGACCCGGGACGGGGCGCGCTCGTCTTCTTCGCGACCCGGTACTTCGAGCGGCAGACGGCGGCGCCGGGCTACCGGCCCAAGGTCTCCCCGGACGTGAAGGCGCTGATGACCGGCGAGGTCGGGAACACGGTCACCCGGGAGTGGGTGAGCAGCCAGACGGTGCTGGTGAAGCCGGCGGGCACGGACCGGGACGGGGTGACGGTCACGGGCCGGCTCCAGGGCGTGGTGGGCGCGGTGGGCTCGTAACGTCCCGCCCCTCCTGTCCCTCCTGTTCCCGATCGGGTCAGCGGGTCAGCGGGTCAGCGGCCAGGCGATCTCGTGGGCCGCGTGCTCGCCGTCGCCGGCCGCCCCGCGCTCGGCCGCGTGGCGGGCGCAGGCGTCCTGGAGGGTCTCCAGGAGGTTCAGCGGGTCGGGCAGCGGGTGCTCGGGGCCGCGCACCCAGGCGACGACCGGGTGGGCGTCCTCGTCGCCGGGGAGCCGGGCCGGGGGACGAGGACGTAGCTGCCGCGGCAGTGCCAGCGGAGCCCCGGGTGCTCGTCCATGGTCTCCGGGTGGCAGTCGAGCTCACAGGGCCACCACTCGTCCTCGTCCTCGGGCGTGCCCCGGGTGGCGGTGAAGAAGAGCATCCGGCCGCCGTCCGGGGCCGCGGCGGAGGACTCGGCGACCGGGCCGACCTCGACGCCCTCGGCGAGAGGCGCTCCAGGGCGGCGCGGCCGGCGGCCAGCGGCACGTCGAGGACGTCGTGGACCATGCCGGTGGCGGTGACGAAGTTCGCCCGGGGCTCGTTGCGCGCCCAGCGCTCGATCTGGCCGCGGTCGGTGGTCGACTGGGTCTGCCAGGCGAAGGAGACGGGGTGGCGGGCGGGAGTGGGACAGCCGATCCGCTCGCAGGAACAGCTATAGCCGACGGGGTACGCGGCGGGGGCCAGGGAGCAGCCCGGCGGCGGCGACGGCCAGGAGCAGCTTCTCGCGGTCGTTCCCGTCGTCGGCCGCGCGACGCGTTTGGGGCGCCTGCGCAGCCACTGCGGGAGTCTGCTCTCCGTGCCGCGGTAGCGGCCGATGCCGTCGCCCATCTATCCCCTCACAACCTCGCGCTCGCCCGTTCGGCTCTGCCCATGGTCCCACCATCCTGCGCCCCGGGTGACCGGAGTGCGGAACCGGGGTGGTCCCGGGACGCTCAGGCCCTCGGGGCGAGGCCGCGCAGGACGTGGTCGACCAGGGCGTCCGCGTAGGCGTGGGTGAGCGGCAGGGTGCGGTGGATCCACCGGTGGTGGAGGGGTCCGACCAGGAGTTCGACGGCGAGGCGGGGGTCGGTGCCGGGGTCGACGTCACCGGCGTCCCGGGCGGCCTCGACGCGGCGCACGTAGTACTGGAGCTGGGGTTCGAGCAGTGCCTCGGTGAAGCGGGCGCCGAGGTCGGGGTCGACGATCCCCTCGGCGGCGAGGGCGCGGGTGGGGGCCTCGAAGACGGGGTCGTTCAGCTCGTCGACGGTGGCGCGCAGGACGCGCTTGAGGTCGGCGGCGAGGTCGCCGGTGTCGGGGATCTCACTTTCGGCCTCGCCCTCCATGGCCTCGTGGGCGCGGGCCGTGAGGTCGAGGAAGGCGTCGAGGAGGACGGCGGCCCTGGAGGGCCACCAGCGGTAGATGGTCTGCTTGCCGACGCCGGCGCGGGCGGCGATGCCCTCGATGGTGGTCTTCGCGTAGCCGTTCTCGGCGACGAGGGCGAGGCGGCGTCGAAGATGGCGCGGCGGGAGCGCTCGCTGCGGCGGGAGGCGTCGGGGGCGGGCTTGGACGGGGGTCCGGACGGGGAGCCGGGGGCGGTCTTGGACGCGGGCCCGGACGGGGAGCCGGGGGCGGGCCCGGACGGGGACTCGGGCGCGGGCCCGGACGGGGACTCGGGCGCGGGCTCGGGCAGGGGCTTGGACATGGGGTCAATCTAGCAGCAGGCGAGACGCTACGTCTCGCCTTGGCGGATGGTCATCGAACCACCCGAACGGCCCACTGCGCACGGGGCCGCGAGGACGGACCATGGGGTCCACCGAATCCCGGTCCCACCGCCCGCCCGTGAGGAGCCCTCCTTGCGCACCACTCCGCGCTCGCCCTCGCCCCGCCGCTACCTGATGTGCCCACCCGCGCACTTCACGGTGGCGTACTCCATCAACCCCTGGATGGACCCCACGAAACCGGTCGACCTGCCGCTCGCCCTCGCCCAGTGGGAGGACCTGCGGGACCGCTACCGCGCGCTCGGCCACACCGTGGAGGTCCTGGAGCCGGACCCGGCGCTGCCGGACATGGTCTTCGCGGCGAACGGCGCGACCGTCGTCGGGGGCCGGGTCCTCGGCGCGAGTTCGCGTACCCGGAGCGCGCGGCCGAGGCCGACGCGCACCTGGCCTGGTTCCGCGACCACGGCTGGGCGGAGGAGGACCTGCGGATCCCGGAGCACGTGAACGAGGGCGAGGCGACTTCGCCGTCACCGCCTCCTGGATCCTCGCCGGACGCGGCTTCCGCGCCAGCCCGCTCTCGCACGGCGAGGCGCAGGAGTTCTTCGGGCGCCCGGTGATCGGCCTGGACCTGGTGGATCCGCGCTACTACCACCTGGACACGGCGCTGTGCGTCCTGGACGACGCCGGCGACGAGATCATGTACTACCCGGCGGCCTTCTCCCCCGGCAGCCGGGCGGTGCTGGCCCGCCTCTTCCCCGACGCCCTGATCGCGACGGAGGAGGACGCGGCGGCCTTCGGGCTCAACGCGGTCGGCGACGGACGGAACGTCCTGCTGCCGCAGGCGGCGGTAGGCCTCTTCGACCCGCTCCGCGAGCGGGGCTTCGAGCCAGTGGGCATGGACCTGAGCGAGCTCCTCAAGGGCGGCGGCAGCGTGAAGTGCTGCACGCAGGAGCTGCGTCCGTAGGGGTCCGGGGGCCACGGACCGCCGCCCCGTACCGCGCGTGTCGGTGCGGGGCGGCGCGCCTCAGGCGGAGGCGGTGGGGGCACGGAAGTAGTGCCCCGCCTCCAGGTCCGCCAGGAGCCCCGGCCGTACGGGCCGCCAGCCCGTGAGCTCGCGGGTCAGCGCGCTGGAGGCGGGCTGGTCGGCGGCGAGCACCGCGGCCAGCCACCCGAAGTGGCCGGCGGCCTCCTCGGGCGGCACGGAGGCGGTCGGCAGGCCGAGCCGGCGCCCGACGACCTCCGCGACGTCCCGCAGGGCGACGCCCTCGTCGGCGACGGCGTGCAGCGTCGAGCCGGCCGGGGCCGTCTCCAGGGCGATCCGGAACATGCGGGCGGAGTCGTCGCGGTGGACGGCGGGCCAGCGGTTGGTCCCGTCGCCGTAGTAACCGGCGACGCCCTTCTCGCGGGCGGTGCGGACCAGGGTCGCGACGAAGCCGTGGTCCCCCTCGCCGTGGTTGGTGCGCGGCAGGCGCACGACCGAGAGCGCACTCCCCGGTCCGCGAGGCCGAGCACGTACTCCCCGGTGGCCATCCGGGTCACCGCGCCCGCGGCAGCGGGCGGGACGGCGTCCACCGGGGGCACGTCGTGCCCGTCGCGCTCGGTGGCCGTCCTGCCCTCCTCCACGGGGGTGCCGGAGGCGAGGACGAACGGCTTGCCGGTGCCGGTCAGCGCCTCCGCCATCGCCTCGACGGCACGGCGGTCCGCCTCGGCGGCGGCCTTCATGTCCCCCGGGCGAAGGCGGTCTCGTGGTCGAACGCCAGGTGGATCACGCCGTCGGAGGCGGCGGACGCCGCGCGCAGGACGTCGAGGTCGTCGAGGGAGCCGCGGACGGCCTCGGCCCCGGCGGCGGCGAGCGCGGCGGCCGAGGCGTCGGAGCGGGCGAGCCCGACGACCCGGTGCCCCGCGTCGACGAGGTCGGGGACGAGGGCGGAACCGATCCACCCGGTCGCGCCGGTGACGAGAACACGCATGGGAAAGACCTCCTTGTACGAGCCACCGCCAGGGGCGCCGACGGACGCGGCACCACGGAAGCGATGACAGTCACTGACATCGAAGCTAACACGTGATGACAGCGACTGTCGTCGCGTACCATCGGGGCATGGGGAGATGGGAGCCGAACGCGCGCGGCCGACTGGAGCAGGCGGCCCTGGAGCTGTACGGCGAGCACGGGTTCGACGCGACCACCGCGAAACAGATCGCCGAGCGGGCGGGGCTGACGGAGCGGACCTTCTTCCGGCACTTCGCCGACAAGCGCGAGGTGCTCTTCCCGCACGGGAACCCGCTCCTGGAGCGGTTGGTCGGCGCGCTCGCCGACGTCCCGCCGGAGACGGCGCCGATCGACGCCGTGTCGGCCGCCCTCCGGGGGCCTCGGACCTCTTCCGGGAGCGGGGGACCTGGCCCGGCGGCGTCAGGCCGTCATCGCGGCCCACGCCGAGCTGCGGGAGCGCGAGCTGATCAAGCTGGCCGCCCTGGCGGCGGCCCTCGCCGGGGCGCTGCGGGAGCGGGGCGTGCCGGAACCGGCCGCCCGCCTCGCCGCCGAGGCGGGCATGGCCGCCTTCGGGGTCGCCTTCGACCGCTGGATCGTGGACCCGGAGGGCCAGGACCTGTCCCGCCTCGTCCGGGACGCCTTCACGGAGCTGAAGGCGGTGGCTTCGGGCGGGGGGCTGTGAGGCCGGACGGGCGGGGGACGGTGATGCCGGGCGGGCGTCAGGGGGCGCGCCGCACGCCGTGACCCCGACCGGGCCTCAGGCAGTACGCCGAGTGCCGTGCCCCCGGCCGGGCCTCAGACCGTGTCCCCTCCGGCGGCCACGGGTCGCCCCACTCCGCGTCGCGGGCCTGCTTGTAGAGGGGCCCGTGGCGCTTGGTGACGGTGTCGCGGGAGAGGCCCCCGGAGTCGCAGAGCTCCAGCAGGACCAGGCCCTTGCGGGTCTGCGGCTTGCGGACGATCCGGGCGGCGGCGGGATCCACCGGGAACCGGGTGGCGGCCACGTACGCGTACTTCTCGTCCTCGTACGCCAGCGAACCGCCCTTCACCTTCCGGTGCAGCGAGGAGCGGCTGACCCGGGCCGAGAAGTGGCACCAGTCCGTGCCGGGCGCGATCGGGCAGGCCCCGCTGTGCGGGCAGGGCGCGGCGACGGTGAACCCGGCCCCGACGAGGAGGGTGCGGGCCGCGATGATCCGCTCGTAGCCGTCCGGGGTGCCCGGCTCGACCACGACGACCGCCTGCGCGGCGCGGGCCGCCTCGGTGACGAGCGAGGCGCGGTCGGCCTCGGTCAGCTCCTTGAGGACGTACGAGACGGTGACCAGGTCCGTGTCGGCGAGGCGCAGCGCGCCGCCGATCCGCTCGCGCCGCCACTCCGCGTCGAGCACGCCGCCGGCCAGCTCGCGGCCGAGCGCGAGGGCGGGCTCGGCCCAGTCGAGGACGGTGGTGCGGGGCGGCCGACCGCTCCAGGCCTCCGCGACGGCCCAGCTCGCCGCGCCCGTGCCGCCGCCGACGTCGGTGTGGGTGTGCGGCGCCCAGTCGGGCGCGGCCTCCCGCAGGGCGTCCAGGACGCCCCGTACCGCCTCGAAGGTCGCCGGCATCCGGTACGCGGCGTACGCGGCGACGTCGGAGCGGTCGCGGAGCACGGGGGCGTCCGTCGGGGTGGTGCCCCGGTAGTTGGCGATCAGCCGGTCGACGGCCTGGGCGGCCCGGTGGGGCGGAAGGTCGGCGAGGAGTCCGGCGAGGGCGGCGCGCAGGGAGTCGGCGGAGGGAGCGGAGGCGTTCACCGGGGCAGTCTAGGCGGCCGGGTCCTGCGCCTTCCCGGCCCGAGCCGTGCCGGGGGCCTTCTGCCACGGGCGGCACAGACCCAGGAAGCAGGCCAGGGCGAGGACGGCGCAGGTGAGCTGGACGACGGCCATCGGGACGGCCGTGTGCTCGCCCGCGATGCCGACGAGCGGGGAGGCGACGGCGCCGACGAGGAAGGAGGAGGTGCCGAGGAGCGCGGAGGCGGACCCGGCGGCGTGCGGGGTGCGCATCAGGGCCTGGGCGTTGGTGTTCGGCATCGCGAGGCCCATCGCGGACATCAGGACGAAGAGCCCGGCGGCCACGGGCACGAGCCCGACCTCGCCGAGGACCCCGCTGGTCATGAGCAGCAGCGCGGACGCGGCGAGCAGGATGAGGCCGAGGCCCCAGCCGAGCACCTTGTCGAGGCTGACGCGGCCGACGAGGAGCTTGCCGTTGATCTGGCCGACGGCGACGAGGCCGACGGAGTTGAGGCCGAAGAGCAGGCTGAAGGTCTGCGGCGAGGCGCCGTAGATCTCCTGGACGACGAACGGCGAGGCGGATATGTACGCGAAGAGGACGGCGAAGGCGAGGCCGCCGGTCAGCATGTAGCCGGTGAAGACCCGGTCCGCGAGGAGCCCCCGCATGGTGCGCAGGGCCTGCCCGACCCCGCCCTCGTGGCGCCGCTCGGGCGGCAGCGTCTCGGTGAGGAAGCGGTGGACGACGAGGGTGAGCAGGACGCCGACGCCGGTGAGGACGTGGAAGACGCCCCGCCAGTCGGTGATCCGCAGGATCTGCCCGCCGATGAGGGGGCGACGATCGGGGCGACGCCGGAGATCAGCATCAGGGTGGAGAAGAAGCGGGCCATCTCGACGCCGTCGTAGAGGTCGCGGACGACGGCGCGGGCGATGACGATGCCGGCGGCGCCCGCGAGGCCCTGGAGCAGCCGGAAGCCGATGAGGGTCTCGGCGGTGGGCGCGAGGGCGCAGACGGCGGTGGCGAGGACGTACACGACCATGCCGGCGAGCAGCGGGCGCCGCCGCCCCACTTGTCGCTCATGGGGCCGACGACGAGCTGGCCGAGGGCCATGCCCGCGAGGCAGGCGGTGAGGGTGAGCTGGACGGTGGCGGCGGGTGCGTGCAGCGCGCCGGTGACCTCCGGCAGGGCCGGGAGGTACATGTCCATGGAGAGCGGGGGGAGGGCGGTGAGGCCGCCCAGGACGAGGTGACGAGCAGACCGGTCCGCCGGGCGGCAGCGACGCCGGGGGTGACGGGGGTGACGGGGGCGGTGGACCCGGCGGGCTCAGTGGACCCGGCGGCGGGCCCGGTGGCCCCGGCGGACCCGGTCGGGACGGTGATCCCGGCGGAGGCGCCGGCCGCGTCGGGGGTGACGGGCACCTTTTCGGTCGTGTTCCCTGTGTCGTTCTCTGGCCGCTCTCCGGCATCGACAGCTCCATTTCGTTGAATCCTTGCCTATGCTCTCAGCTCGACCGGCATGGTCGGGACCTCTGTGAGACGGGTGGGGACATGGGCGAGAAGGTGCGCTGGGGGATCCTGGCGACGGGCGGCATCGCGGAGCGGTTCACCACCGACCTGCGGACGCTCGACGACGCCGAGGTGGTGGCGGTGGCCTCCCGCAGCGAGGCGCCCGCGAAGGCCTTCGCGGAGCGGTTCGGGATACCGCGGGCGTACGGGGAGTGGGCCGGGCTCTTCGCCGACGCGGACGTCGACGTGGTGTACGTGGCGACCCCGCACCACGCGCACCGGACGGCGGCCGGCCTCGCCCTGGAGGCGGGCAAGGCGGTGCTCTGCGAGAAGGCCCTCACGCTCAACGCGCGGGAGGCGGCGGAGCTGGTCGCCCTCGCCCGGGACCGGGGCCTCTTCCTGATGGAGGCCATGTGGATGTACTGCAACCCGCTGATCCGGCGGATCGCGGAGCTGGTGCGCGACGGGGCGGTCGGCGAGGTGCGCACGGTCCAGGCGGACTTCGGGCTCGCGGGCCCGTTCGGGGCCGACCACCGGCTGCGGGACCCGAAGACGGGCGGCGGGGCGCTGCTCGACCTCGGGGTGTACCCGGTGGCGTTCGCGCAGTTGCTGCTCGGCGAGCCGGACTCGGTCCAGGCGCACGCGCTGCTCTCGCCGGAGGGCGTCGACCTGAACACGGGGATGCTGCTGGGCTGGTCCGGCACGGGGCGTCGGCCCTGCTCTCCTGCTCGATCGCCGCGGACACCCCGCTGACGGCCTCGGTGACGGGCTCCCTCGGCCGGATCGACGTGCCGCGCGGCTTCTTCTTCCCGGAGCGGTTCACCCTGCGCCGCGAGGGCGCCGCGCCGGAGGAGTTCACGGCGGAGGCCGATCCGCACGGCTTCCGGCACGAGGCCGCCGAGGTGATGCGCTGCCTGCGGGCGGGCGAGAAGGAGTCCCCGCTGGTGCCGCTGGACGGCTCGCTCGCGGTGATGCGGACGCTCGACGCGGTACGGGACCGCATCGGCGTCCGCTATCCCGGGGAGTGACGTCCGTACGGACGGTCACGCGGGTACGAGCCCGGGTTCCCCGCCTCGGTGACGAAGGAGGCGGCGGTGGTGACGGGGGCGCCCGGCGTCGTCACGTACGGGACCGTACGGAAGTCGGCGCGGGCGCTCTCGCGGCCGAGGAGACCTTCGCGTAGCCCCGCCGCCCGTTGAAGAACCGCAGGTGCGGATTGGCCCGCATGAGCGTGTCGTGGTTCGAGGGGCGGTCGGCGCCGTCCTTGCCGCTGGTGATCGAGGTGGTGACGATCTCGGTGCCGACGGTCCGGGAGGCCGGGTCGCGGAAGTCGGCCTTGAGGTCGAGGCCGTAGGAGACGTGGACGTCGCCGGTGAGCACCATCAGGTTCTCGACGCCGGCGGCCTCCGCGCCCGCCAGGATCCGCTGCCGGGAGGCCGGGTAGCCGTCCCAGGAGTCCATGGAGAGCTTGAAGCCGGCGGTGGGGCGGTCGCGGCGCTCGGCGAACACGACCTGCTGGGGCAGGACGTTCCAGCGGGCCCGGGAGCGGCGCCAGCCGTCGACCAACCAGCGCTCCTGGGTGGCGCCGGTCAGGGTGCGCGACGGGTCCTCGGACTCGGGCCCCGGGACCTGCCAGCCGTCGCCGTACGCCTGGTCGGAGCGGTACTGGCGGGTGTCGAGGACGTCGAACTGCGCGAGGCGCCCGAAGGTCAGCCGCCGGTACAGCCGCATGTCGGGGCCGTCGGGGAGCTGGGGGCGGCGCAGCGGCTGGTGCTCCCAGTAGGCGCGGTAGGCGGCGGCGCGGCGGAGCAGGAACTCCTCGGGCGGGACGGTGTTCTCGGGGTGTCGTCCGCGTAGTTGTTCTCGGTCTCGTGGTCGTCCCAGGTGACGACGAAGGGGTGGGCGGCGTGCGCGGCCCGCAGGTCGGGGTCGGTCTTGTAGAGGGCGTAGCGCAGCCGGTAGTCCTCCAGGGTGAGCGTCTCGCGGTTGAAGACGGCCGGCAGGACGCGGTCGGTGTAGCCGCGGGCGCCGCCGGCGGAATCGACCGCGTACTCGTACAGGTAGTCGCCGAGGTGGAAGACGACGTCCACGTCCTCCTGGGCGAGGTGGCGGTAGGCGGTGAAGTGGCCGTCGTGGTACGCCTGGCAGGAGACGGCGGCGAGCGAGAGCGACGCGTGGTGCGCTCCGGCGGCGGGAGCCGTACGGGTGCGCCCGACCGGGCTAGTCCAGGCGCCGGCGCGGAAGCGGTAGAAGTACTCCCGGCCGGGTTCGAGGTGCTCGACCTCGACGTGGACGGTGTGCCGGAACTCGGCGTGGGCGGTGGCGGTCCCGCGCCGGACGGTCCGCCGGAAGCGCTCGTCGCGGGCGAGCTCCCAGTGGACGGTGACGCGCCGGTCGGGCAGTCCGCCGCCGGGCTCGAAGGGACGGGGCGCGAGCCGGGTCCAGAGCAGGACGGAGCCGGGCGGGGGTCGCCGGAGGCGACGCCCAGGGTGAACGGGTCCTCGGTGACGCGCCGGGCGTCGAGCTCGGCGGCGGCCGCGGAGCCGGCCGCGGGCAACTGGGTGGCGAAGGCGAGCGCCGCGGCAGCGCCGGTGACGGTGAGAACCGCCGCCGCCCGAAGTGCCGCGCGGCGTCCCGGAGTTCCTGATGATGCTCATGCGTCCGACTCATGTGCCCCTCCCCTGACGAATGCGGTGCGTCCGTCATTCGAGGGGGCCGGGACGACCGCGTGTTGTCGGGTACAGAACATCCACGTGTCGGACGGATGAGTTCACGGTGCACGCGTCTCGCGTACGCTGCGCGCCCATGAGCATCGCAGTGGTGACGGGAGCGGGTTCGGGCATCGGCCGGAGCGTGGCCCTCGCGCTCGCGGCGGCGGGCTGGTCGGTGGCGCTCGCGGGCCGCCGGGCGGAGGCCCTGGAGGAGACGGCGGCACTCGCCCCGGACGGGGACTTCCTGTGCGCCCCGACGGACGTGACGTCGGAGGCGCGGGTCGCGGCCCTCTTCTCCTCGGTACGGGACCGCTACGGGCGCGTGGACCTGCTCTTCAACAACGCCGGTACGTTCGCGGGCGGCGGGACCCCAGTCGAGGACCTGGACCCGGCGACCTGGCGGGCGGTCGTCGACGTCAACCTGACGGGCGCGTTCCTGTGCGCGCAGGCGGCCTTCCGGGCCATGAAGGAGCAGGAGCCGCAGGGCGGCCGGATCATCAACAACGGCTCGATCTCGGCCCACGTGCCGCGCCCGCACTCGATCGCGTACACGGCGACGAAGCACGCGATGACGGGCCTGACGAAGTCCCTGTCCTGGACGGGCGTCCGTACCGGATCGCCTGCGGCCAACTCGACATCGGCAACGCGGCGACCGACATGACGGCCCGCATGCGGTCCGGCATCCTCCAGGCGGACGGCCGGCTGGCCCCGGAGCCGGTGATGGACGCGGCGGACGTGGCGGCGACGGTGGTGCACATGGCGGGGCTGCCGCTGGAGGCGAACGTGCAGTTCGCGACGGTGATGGCGACGGCGATGCCGTACGTCGGCCGGGGCTGAGCCCCCGGCCGGCGCACGCCCGCTCCTTCCTACGCCTGTCCGGTCTCGAACCGGGCGACCTTCCGTCCTCGACGGTGAACCGCCAGCGGGTCCGCATCTCGCCCCAGGTGTCGTTGCGGTACCGGGCGACGAGGTCGCGCCCGTCGGCCTTCTGGGACTCGACCTCCATGTGGCCGCGCGAGGAGAAGACCTCCTTCTCGGTCCACGCGTCGAGGTCCCGGTCGGTACCGTCGTCGGACATGGTGGCACCGGGCGCGAGGGCCGCCCGGAAGGCCTCCTGGTCGTTGGCGTTGAGGGCCGCGACGAAGGCGCGCACGGCCGGGTCGGAGAGCTGCTCCACGGGAATGGTCATGCCCTACCGGTACACCGCCCGCCCCACCCTTCCCCCGGAACCGGGCCGCACGTCCCGGCGTGTCAGCGACGGGGCTGGGCCACCTGGGCGAGCAGGGACCGGCTCTCCTCGGCGGCCAGGACGCGCTCCAGGACCAGCTCGCCGGTCATGCCGGGGAAGAACCTGCCGGCGGACCAGCTCCGCTCGTACGGGGGCGGGTCGAGGACCACGAGGCGCATGCCGTCCACGACCGGGACGTCGGCGGGGTTCCCCTCGTTCCAGATCCACTCGCCGTCCGCGCCGACCAGATTGAAGGAGCCGGTGGTGGGCGTCTGGCCGGGCCGGTCCCGGCACATCGCGACGGCCTCGGGCGAGGGCGCCGTGCCCGGCAGGTGCCCGCCGCCGATCAGGGTGTCGGCGAGGAGGGTGTGGAGCTGGAAGTTGTCGCCGATGCCGGAGGCGCGCAGGGCGAAACCGGCACCGGTGGCGCGGTCGATCGCGACGAACGGCTCGTCGTCCAGGACGGCGAGGGCGTAGCCGAGGCACTGGAACCGTTCGCCCGACAGCTCGGCGACGCGCGCCACGGCGTCCCGCAACTCGGCCCTGCCGAGGCGGCCCGGCGCACGGCCGGGGAGTTGAGCATCGCCACGCACGCCCTCTCGAACTGCGGGAGCGACTGCCAGGCCATCACCGATTCGAAGCCGATCCGTTCGAAGTCGGCCTCCTCCAGGCCCTCGCCCTCGTGGGAGGGCAGCTCGCCGCAGCCGGCCTCCTTCCAGGACGCGCAGAAGTCGGCCGCCCGCTCGAACGCGTCCCGCGCGCCCGCGAAGACGGCGGGCGCGCAGGCGACCGGATCGGCTCCCCGCTCGACGCAGGCCCCGACCAGGACGGCGACCATGGCGCGGGGGCCGGGCGGGACCTCGCCGAGGAAGGACGCGAGGCGCGGGCCCGACACGTGCAGCTCCGCGTCCCGGGCCCTGCCACCGCGCCCGTCAACCGCCCGAAGGCCCGCTCCGCGGCGTCCGCGTCCCGAGCCCGTACGGCCGCCTCGAAGGCCTCCACGGCGGCGGGGAACGACTTGCGTCCGAATATCATCCGCGCACCTTAACCGAAGGTCCGTTCGGATCCTGATTCGGGAGAAGGCCGGCAGACGAGTCGGGCTGTACGCCGGGTTCTGTCGGCGCAACGCTATGACCTGAACAAAAGTGCGGTGATGGCTCTTCCGTGGCTACTTTGAGGGCTATGCAACAAGGCGTCCCCGCACGGATCGGCCCGGACGGGAACGTCGTCGCTCCTGAGATCAGACGGTCCCTTCAATGCGTTCGAAGATGTCCGCGTCCGTCTCCTGCTGCCAGACCGGCAGGTCGGACCAGTCGGCGACATATCCGGGCTTCGGGTCCTCGAAGTGCTTGAACATCTGGGCGGTCCAGCAGATCGCGACGAACCGCCCCTTCTGCTCGCGGGTGAGCCGGGCCGCGTGTCCGCCGCTGACCTCGATGAAGTCGCGCACCTGCCCGTACACAGCGGCGGCGGCTTCGCGCTCCCACTCCGGCGTCTCGTCCCACGGCGTGACGTAGCCGGGCTTCGGCTCGCCGGGATAGTGCTTGTTCACACCGTCGATCCACGCCTCGCGGAAGATCCGGCCGTCGTTCATGCGCGTGTCCCTCTCATCATGCGGTGCGCGGAAGCGCCGCGATTCGGTGATCAAGAGTCGAGACTCGGTCATCGGACATGAGCGGGGCAAGACGCCCCCGAAGCCCGTCCAGCTTCTTGCCGATGAATCCCGAATTCGACCGGTCGGCCAGTCCGAGTGCTTGCTCCGCGTAGTGCACGACCTGGTCGACGTCCCGCCTGTGCGCCCCCAGCACGGCGAGGTCGCTCAGAACAGCAGCGCGGCGACGCAGGGACAGAGGCTGGGCAAGGGCTGCGGCGAGAGCTTCCTCGGCGAGGTCGGGGCGGCCCAGTTGGAGTAGCAGGCCCTCTCTCCTCGGCCAGGCGGGAGCCGTCGAAGCGGAGCCAGCCGCCGTTGTGGGAGTGAACGCCGTCGAGGGCGTGCACTTTCTCGGCTTCGTCCAGAGCCCGGTTGCACGCGTCGAGATCGCCCACGGCCGCGTACGCCTGCGCTTGGACGGCCGCGACCCAGTGACGGGTGGAGAGAGTGTCGTCGCCGCTCCGAGCGATGCGGAAAGCCGCCATGAGCAGGGGTTGGGCCGCGTGTGCGCGGCGCGCGTACAACTCGACGTACGCGTGGCGGGTCATGGCACAGGCCCACAGGTCGTGGTCGCCACCGGCGTGGGCCGCGTTGGCGGCCAGCGTGTAGCAGTGCGCGGCGTCGGTGTACCGGTTGGCGTCGAAGAACAGCTCACCGACGAGCTGGTAGAGGTCGGCCGTCATCCGACACAGTCGGGACCGATCCGCAGCGGTACGGGTCTCGGCCAGTCCCTTCGCCATCACATCGAGCTGTGCGCGCACCGCGGGAAGACGACCTGCTTGGAGTCCGACAGCGCGTAGACCTGCCAGAGGCTGCGCTGGAGGGCGTCCCCGTCTCCAAGAGCGTCGACGCCGCCCGCCCCGGGCGGTCTCACCGGAATCGGGAAGAGCGACCAGGGCACCCGTAACGGCGAGCAGACCAAGGACTTCGCGGCGCTTCATATCGTCATCATCACCATGGAGGAGGGGTGGAGCGGCGGAGAGTCCAGCTGTCTCGGCCGGCTGATCGTCGGAGAGAAGGGCTTCCAGCTCGGGGAGGGTCACTCCTAACAGTCCGGCAATATTCGGCCGTTGGTGGGGGCGCGGGGTGGCGCGACCGCTTTCCCAACGGACCACGGTGGACGCGGCCACCGAGAGCGCTTCTGCGAATTCCTCCTGAGAGTAACCCCGGGCCGCGCGCCGTTCGCAAAGTGCTTTCGTCTCGACGTCATAGGCCTCCCCTCACGAGAACCCTTTCACTCACTCGCGCCCGCCACGTGCCAACGCCTGGAAAACGCCTGGTTATTGCGCGAGGTCCGCTCTGGGAGACGGTAACGGATCGTCGTTCACTGGTCACACACCGCTCGGAGGTCAAAGGGCCCTCCGGGCGACTCCCTCACAGAGAGGAGCGATCGCGTGACGACCTCCGGACTGCCTCGCAGGGGCCCTGGTGCCAGTGGCCGTACGTACACGCCGCCGGAGCCCCGGCCGGGTGCGCCGAGCCGAGCTCTGCGGGTACGGGCGGCCGGCGGCTGGGAGAGGTTCATGCGCCGCGCCGAGGCCCGGCAGGAGCCGGAGGAGTGAACCCGGTCGGTTCCGACGGCTACGAGCACCACCCGCTCCTGGACACCCGTGTCCGTGACATCGCCTCGCGTGGGGAGGGCGTGCTCGTCGCCGTCACGCACGAGCTCCACAGCCACGGCACGGTCCGCATCGCGCACATCCGGCCCGCGTCCGGAGTCGAGTGGACGACCGCGGCCGACAACATCCAGGCCGCTCGCCCCTGAGCCGCCGCCCACAGATCGCCGTCCGTGCCCTCTGGCTCAGGCGGATTCCCGCACCACACTCTTCGACCCAAGGAGTCTCATGACCACCTCTGTCGCACTCACTTCCCCCACGCGGCCGTGGGGTGCGAGCCGACTCGCGCCCTACCCGACGGTCATCCGTCGACCTCACGCCACGGTCGCCCTCGATCCCACGACGCAGCTCGGGGTGTTCCGCGACCGCGTCGGGCAGGTGCTCGACATGGGCAAGCACGGCACCAGCTCCGGGACCGAGACCTCCACGACGACGAACTCGGACTCCAAGAACGACCAGGGTCACGACCAGGACAGCAATCAGGACTGATGGCCGCTGACCGAGGAGAGGCCGGTTCTGGTGGTCACCGAGGCGGACGACATCACCGCCGACATGGTGATCACCGAACTCAACCGGCGCGATGTGCCGGTGGTCCGGTTCAATCCCGCCGACATCGGTGAGGACCTCATGGTCTCGGCTCGGTTCGGCACCTGCCCGGCCCTGTGGTCGGGCAGGTGCACACCGTCGAGAACCGCTGATGTGGCTCAAGTCCGATCGGTGTACTGGCGCCGCCCGGAATGGCCTACGTTTCCCCACCTGTCCGCCGACGACTCACGATTCGCGGCGGCGCAGGTCCGCTACAGACTCGGTGGCACCCTCTACGCCTTGGGTGACCCGCTCTGGGTCAACCACCCCTGCGCATTGCCGCAGCCGACTACAAACCCGCTCAGCTCGTTCTCGCCCAGCAACTCGGCTTCACCATCCCGCCCACCCTTGTCACCAACGACCCGGACGAGGCCCGCCAGTTCGTTCACGCTCAGGGGCAGGCGATCTTCAAGACGCTGCGATGGACCCCCTACACGCGTGATGGCGTGCCGGTGACGGGATGGGCCGCCCCGTCACCCCCGACGAGATCGACGACAGCGTTCGGGTCGCGCCCCATCTGTTCCAGGCCCGCGTGGACAAGGTCGCCGACGTTCGCGTACTGCTCGTAGGTCGGCATGCGTTCGCCGTACGCATCGACTCCGACCTCCTGGACTGGCGCAAGGACTACAGCGCCCTGACCTACACCGTGGAGCACCTGCCCGACCGGCTGGGCCAGGCACTGCGCGCCTATCTGGACCGGCTGGAGCTGGTGTCGGGAAGCTTCGACCTCGCGGTCGACCGCGCAGGGAACTACTGGTGGCTGGAATTGAATCCCAACGGGCAGTGGGGGTGGCTGGAAACCGAGACCGACCTCCCGATGTCCTCTGCCTTCGCCGACCTACTCGCACGAGGAGACCGCCGATGACCGACTCGGCATCCGAGCGCCGCCACATGGCGGACGTGCTCATGAACTACGGCATCCTGAAATCCCCCTGGCTGCGTGCGGCCATCGAGGTCGTCCCCGTGAGCGGTTCCTCCACCCGGGAGTCTTCCTGGACGAGGGGCGGACCTGGCGGCCTATCACCGCCGCCGACACGGACCCGGATGAGTGGCTGAAGATCGCGTACAGCGTCGACACCCTCACCACCCAGCTCGACGGCCACCTCACCGCCGACCAGGCCGACGAACCCGTCGTGGGTGTGCCCACGTCCTCCTCGACCGACCCGGCCACCGTCGTCGGCATGATCGAGGCCCTGGACCTCGCGACGGGCCACCGGGTCCTGGAGATCGGTACGGGCACCGGCTACTCGGCCGCCCTGATGTGCCACCACCTCGGCGAGGACGACGTCGCCACGGTCGAGGTCGACGCAGAGGTGGCCGCACGCGCCGATGCCGCTCTCGAAGCCGCCGGCTTCTCGACGTGGACGGTGACGGGTGACGGGCTCCTCGGCCACCCGTACCGTGCACCGTACGACCGGGTCATCGCCACCTGCGCGGTCCGCCGCATCCCGTACGCGTGGATCAGGCAGACGAGACCCGGAGGCGTCGTCCTCGGTACGGTCGGCTCGTGGCCGTGGGGAACCGGCCTCGCGAGACTGATCGTCGGCGATGACGGCACCGCCGAGGCTCGATCGTCGGGCGCTCCTCCTTCATGCAGGCGCGGGCCCAGGCAGTGGCCCCCTGGCCGGCGATCTCTCCGCCCG
This sequence comes from Streptomyces sp. WAC08241, assembly GCA_007858575.1. GTDB lineage: Bacteria > Actinomycetota > Actinomycetes > Streptomycetales > Streptomycetaceae > Streptomyces. Next base: position 7,115,852 of record CP042279.1, on the reverse strand, counting down.
GACCGCGTACGCGGACAGTGAGCAGCGCACTCGGGTGTCTCCTCTCGTCCTGGAGGAGTGGATGCCCGCCTTCCTGGCGCAGTTGGCGGCGCCCGGCGCTCAGTTCGTCCGGGCGACGGACGGCGACAGCTCGCCCTTGCGGTATCTGTTCGATCCGGAGAGGGAGTCGTTCGCCGAGTTCGTCGCCGATGGCGAAAGCTGGACCGTCCGCCAGGGCGGCCCGGTAGCCCTGTGGGACGACGTGGAACGTTCCCTCGTCGCCTGGCAGGACGCCGGGGCGCCGGAGATCGACACCGTACGGCTCCGCGTGACGCCCGCGTCCCACCTGTACCGAATCGACCAGGCCCCTCCCTGCGCTGGGAACACCGGATCACCTGACCCACTACGCTCCGGCCATGGACGACGAACCGCTCGCAGAGTGGGCCGAGCGCCGGGACGCGAGGATCGGGCAGCTCCGCGCCGTTCCCCTCGTGACGGGCGACGGCCCGCGGGCATCGCATCTGAACCCCGACGCTCCCCGCGCGATCCAGCGGTGGAACGGCCACCTGTGGGAGGCGTACGGCTTCGCGGCGAACCTCGCGGAAGCACGGCTCGTCCTGTTTCCCCACACCGAGGCGGCCCCGCCCTGAGGCGACACCGAAGCTCGGCCCCGGGACCGGCAGACATCGGAAGCCTCCGGCGTCCTGACAGACCTTCGGGAGTTCACGGAAAGGGCCATCGCCTTGCGTTTTCGCTGGTCAAAGGCCCTGAGGGGCAGACGAGTCGGGCTGTACGCCGGGTTCTGTGCCCCGGGACCTCGCGGTCGTCGGGGTGACGGCCATCCATCTAGGGCCGGCGTTGCCGCCGGCCTCCTGCAGTCTACCCGCGGACTCGGGCGAGCAGCCCTCGAACATCCGCGCAGGGACACCGGGGTGTCCCCTCTTGACCTTGCTCCGAGTGGGGTTTACCTAGCCGCCTGAGTCACCTCAGGCGCTGGTGGTCTCTTACACCACCGTTTCACCCTTACCGAGGACCGAGGTCCCCGGCAGTCTGTTTTCTGTGGCACTGTCCCGCGGGTCACCCCGGGTGGCCGTTAGCCACCACCCTGCTCTGTGGAGCCCGGACGTTCCTCGGGAGGATCCGAGGATCCCCACGCGGCCGCCCGCCCGGCTCGTCTGCCGTGCCGACCATGCTACCCGCCGCACCGGCCCGCGCTTGACCCTGCCGCAGCGTCAGGGTTTCTACTGGCCCCATGCGCATCGGCGAGATCGCCGCCCTGGTCGGGGTCACCCCCGGGCCGTGCGGCACTACCACCAGTCCGGGCTGCTGCCCGAGCCCCGCAGCGGGCCAACGGGTACCGGGAGTACGGCGTCCGGGACGCCGTCCTGCTCGCCCGGATCCGGCGCCTGACCGAGCTGGGGCTCGGCCTCGACGAGGTGCGGGACGTGCTAGCGGGCGACGAGGGGCGCGGGCTCGTGGAGGTCCTCCAGGAGCTGGCCGACGACCTCGCCCGGCAGGAGGCCGTCCTCCGGGAGCGGCGGGAGCGGCTCGCCGTCCTGCTCGCCGAGGCGCCGGCCGGGCATCTGCCCGCCGACGGGCCCGTCTCGCCGGAGTTCGCCGCGCTCCTGGCGGGCCTGGGCGAGCTGCCCGCCTCCCCATGGCCGCGAAGGACCGGGAGGTCCTCGCCCTGCTCGACGCCGTCGTACCGGCGGAGGACCGGGCGCGCCTGATGGAGACCCTGCGCGGGACGGCCTCGTCCGCGCACGAGGTGTACGCGCTCTTCGACGCCCTGGAGGACGCCGCGCCGGACGATCCCCGTGTGGAGGGGCCGCCCGGGTGCTCGCCGGCTGCCTGCCGGACGCGGCCGTGGCCGGGCTGCCGGAGCGGGCCGTGGACAGGGGCCTGCCCGGGGCCCTCCTCGCCGACGCCGTCTTCGCGGACCTCTCCCCGCCCAGGAGGCGGCCGTGCGGCTCGCGATACGGCTCGTCCAAGAGCGGCAGGAGCGGCAGGAGGGGCAGGAGGGGCCTCGTGACGGGTTTCCTTCGGCGCCTCTCCTGGGTCCTCCTCCCCTCGAAGTCGTCCTCGTCCTCTGTCTCGTCGGGGGCGTACGGGTGCCCGGCGTCGTTCTCGGCGTCGCCGAGGCCCTCGTCGGCTCGCTCCTCCTCGCCGAAGGCCCTCGCCTACCTGCGGTTGCGGCGGCGCGGGCTCTCGCGGCGGGAGGCCGTCGCGGAGCTGGTGCCCGAGCCCGTGCTGCGGCTCCTCGGGCACGAGCTGCGGCTGCTCGCGAGTCTGGGGCGGTGGGTCGCGCGCCGGCCGCACGGGACCGCCGGCGCGGACGGGGTGTTCCCGCACGCCCGCGACCAGGCGGCACTGATGTACGGCTTCGCCTTCGTCTGCGTGGTCGAGACCGTCGGCCTGTCGTACCTGCTCGCCCGCTGGCCCTCGTCCACGGGATCGTCCTCGTCCTGGACGTCTACACCGTGCTCTTCGTCCTCGGTCTGCACGCCGCCTCCGCGACCCGCCCGCACGTCCTCGCCGGAGGCGTCCTGCGGCTGCGGCAGGCCGCCCACGTCGACCTGCGGATCCCGCTCGACCGGATCGCGTCCGTCCGGCGGGAGACGCTGTTCTCCACGAGAGGGCCGACGGCGAGCTGAACCTCGCCGTCGGCGCGCAGACCTCCGTCACCGTCGAGCTGACCGATCCGGTCGACGCGCCCCGGTTGTTCGGCGCGCCCCGGCCCGTACGGGTCGTCAGGGTCCACGCCGACGACCCGCACGCCCTGTACGGAGCCCTCACGCGGGCGCGAACAGCACCTTCGCCCGCCCCGGGTCCGCCTCCGCGAGCCTGACCCGCAGCCACTCCCCCAGCGGCAGCGCCGACTCGCCGCCCGCGATCCGGGCGACCACCGCCGGGTCGTCCAGGTGGACGGTGCCGGTGGACGGCTCGCGCTCCTTGACGTCGATCACGTACGCGTCGAAGAGCTCCCCGACCCGGTCCTTCAGGAGCGCCGCCTCGACGATGTCGACGCTCTCGCGCTCGACGGCGCCGGCGCGGCGCGAGCCCGTAGCCATCTCGTCGGGGAGGGCGGGCAGGGCGGCCCGTACCCACTCGGGCGGCTCGTCCCCGGCGACCGCCGCCACGCACAGCTCGCTCGCGTACCGGTCGACGAGCCGGCGCAGCGGAGCGGTGCAGTGGGTGTACTCGTCGGCGACGGCGGCGTGCACGGCCGGGACGGGGACGTGGCCGTCGGTGAAGACGGTGTACCCGGCGCCGCGCAGGAGGGTGGTGCACTCCTGGAGGAAGGCGGCGTGGCGCGGGTTCGAGGGGTCGGCGGAGCGGACGACGTCGGCGTACGGGACGTGGTGCGGCCACTCGACGCCGAGGGCCTGCGCGGAGCGGCGCAGCCGAGCCACGGCGCCGTCGGGCGCGGTGGGGAGGGTGCGCAGGATGCCGGTGCCGGCGGCGGTCATCAGGTCGGCGGCGGCCATGCCGGTGAGCAGGGAGATCTGCGCGTTCCAGCTCTCGGAGGGGAGCGGGGCCCGGTAGACGAGGTCGTAGCCGTGGTCGCGCTCGACGATCTCCTGCTCGGGGACGTCGAGGGAGATCCCGCCGCGCTCGATCTCGATGTTCTCGCGCAGGCGTCCGATCTCGCGGAGCAGGGCGACGGGCTCCTCTGCGGTGCCGGAGTCGATCTGCCGCTGCACGCCCGCGTAGTCGAGTTTGGCGCGGCTGCGGACGAGGGCGCGGCGGACGTCGGTGGCGACCCTGCGCCCCTCGGCGTCGAGGTCGATCCGCCACAGCACGGCCGGGCGGGGCTCGCCGGGGAGGAGGCTGGCGGCGCCCTCGGAGAGGACGGCGGGGTGGAGGGGACCTTGCCGTCGGGGAAGTAGAGGGTGAGGACCCGGCGGTGCGCCTCGGCGTCGAGCGCGGAGCCGGGCGCGACGAAGGCAGCGACGTCGGCGATGGCGTAGTGGACGCGGTAGCCGCCGTCGGCCCTGCGGGCCAGGTGCACAGCCTGGTCGAGGTCGGTGGAGGTGGGCGGGTCGACGGTGAAGAAGGGCAGGTCGGTGGCGTCGTGCGCCGGGAGCCGGGGCGCCTTCGCGGCGGCCTCGGCCTCGGCGAGGACGGCGGGCGGGAACTCCTCGGGGACCGCGAGTTCGGTCCGGAGCGCGCGCAGGGCGGCCCGCAACGGAGCCTCGGCTGCGCCGGTCACGTGTATGGGGCGGCGGGGCATGGACCGAGCGTAGGGGGCGGGGGCGGGTCCGTCATGTCGAAGCGGCTTCGCGGTGCGGCCGCGTTTCCGCGTGGCCCGCGACCCGGCCGCGCGCCCTCGCGGGTCCGTCGCGCTTTGTAGGCTGGGCCGCCGGGGCCGCACCCCCACCCCGTACGTACGAAGGAGAACCACCGTGCTCGTGCTGCTGCCGCCCTCCGAAGGCAAGGCTCCGTCGGGGAGCGGGGCGCCCCTCAAGCCGGAGTCGCTGTCCCTGCCGGGGCTCGCGGAGGCGCGGGCGGCAGTCCTGGACGAGCTGGTCGAGCTGTGCGTCGCCGACGAGGAGAAGGCCCGCGAGGTGCTCGGCCTGAGCGAGGGGCTGCGCGGCGAGGTCGCGAAGAACGCCGAGCTGCGGACGGCCGGCGCGCGTCCGGCCGGGGAGGTCTACACCGGCGTCCTGTACGACGCGCTCGGCCTGGCGACCCTGGACGCGGCGGCCCGGGAGCGGGCCGGGGACGCGCTCCTGGTCTTCTCCGGCCTGTGGGGCGCCGTGAAGGTGACCGACCGCATCCCGTCGTACCGCTGCTCGATGGGGATCAAGCTGCCGGGCCTCGGCGCGCTCGGCGCGTACTGGCGGGGACCGATGGCCTCCGTCCTCCCCGGGGCGGCCGGGGACGGCCTGGTCCTGGACCTGCGCTCGGCGGCGTACGCGACGGCGTGGCGGCCGAAGGGGAGGTGGCGGCGCGGACGGCGACGGTACGGGTGCTGCACGCGCCGACCCGGAAGGTGGTCAGCCACTTCAACAAGGCCACGAAGGGCCGGATCGTACGGAGCCTGCTGGAGGCGGGCGCGGAGCCAGCCACTCCGGCGGAGCTGGTGGAGGCGCTGCGGGACCTGCGGTACATGGTGGAGGAGGGCGGCAAGGCGGGGGCGCTCGACGTCCTGGTGGACGAGATCCACTGACCCTCGATTGCACCCTGCGCAACGCTCGTTGCGGGTGGCGCTCGCCCTCGTCAGGATGAGGCCATGACGAGCGTGTTCGACCTTGCCCCGGAAGCCCCCGTCGTCCCCGTGGTGGTGATCGAGGACGCCGCCGACGCGGTCCCCCTGGCCCGCGCCCTGGTGGCCGGCGGGCTGCCGCTGATCGAGGTCACCCTGCGCACCCCGGCCGCGCTCGACGCCGTGCGGGCCGTCGCGGACGGGGTGCCGGAGGCGGTCGTCGGCGCCGGGACCGTCCTCTCGGCGGCCGGGGTCGCGGAGGCGGTCGGCGCCGGGGCCCGGTTCCTGGTCAGCCCCGGCTGGACGGGGCGGCTGCTCGGCGCGATGCGGGAGTCGGGCGTGCCCTTCCTGCCGGGGGTCTCGACGGTCTCGGAGGTCGTGGCGCTGCTCGAACAGGGCGTGGACGCCATGAAGTTCTTCCGGCGGAGGCGGCGGGCGGCGTCCCGTACCTGAAGTCCCTCGCGGGCCCGCTCCCGCAGGCCCGCTTCTGTCCGACCGGCGGCGTCTCCGCCGCCTCCGCCCGCCTACCTCGCCCTGCCGAACGTCGGCTGCGTCGGCGGTACGTGGATGCTGCCGCCCGACGCCCTCGCGGCCCGCGACTGGGCCCGGGTCGAGTCCCTCGCGCGCGAGGCGGCGGCGCTGCGGACGCCCGTCAGCGGCCGGTGAACGCGGCGGTCAGGTGGTCGGTCACCGGGCGGTAGCCGAGCCGCCGGTACAGGGCGTTGCTGGTGGGGTTGGCCAGGTCCGTGAAGAGCAGGACCCGCGCGGCCCCGGCGTCCCGGGCGGCGCGGGTGGCGGCGGCAGTGACCCCGGCGGCGTATCCGCGTCCGCGGGCGGCGGGCGGGGTGTAGACGAAGTGGACGCGGGAGTGGCCCTCGGCCACGGGCGAGAAGGAGAGCCATGGAGACGGGCCGCCCGTGGCTCTCCTCCTCTCCCGATTCCCAGAGGAGCATCCGGCCGTCGGAGATCCGCTCCGTGACGGGCCCGGTGTAGTCCTCCCCGGCTCCTCGCCGAGGTCCCGGACGAACTCCCGTGCCCAGGCGGCGGCGAGGGGTACGTCGGCCGCGGTGGCGACGCGGGCGCGCCCGGCGGGGGCGGGGTCCGGCGGGGTGAGCGTCCCGAGCCGGAAGAGCCGCATCCGGAAGGTGGCGGTCCAGGGACGTCCGGTGGCCTCCGCGAACGCCTCGACGGCCGCCGTCTCGCCCCGCAGGACGGTCACCCCTTCGTCCCCGAAGGGGGCAGGGAGGAGAGCGAGCGCGCGGGCCGCCTCCGGCGTCACCGTCCCGAAGGTCGGCTGCCCCGGCGCGGCCACCACGAGCACCCCGGTGACCCGTCCGTCGGGCTCGGTCCACCAGCCGAGCCGCCCGGCGGCGTCCATGAGCGTGAGCACGCCGGTGTTGCGGGCGGGCTCGGCGGACAGGAGGGCGCCGGCGGCCGCGCGGAAGACGGCGGGGTCCTCGGTGAAGTGCCAGGTCATGGACGGTGATGGTGGTACGGGGCGGGTCTCCCCGCCACCCGTTTTCCACCGTCCTACCTGAGGTGCGAGGTGTCGTTGAGGAGACGTACGGAGGCGTTGCCGTCGGCGTAGTAGGCGACGGCCGAGATCGAGGCGGCCGACAGCTCCATGCGGAACAGGGACTCCGGCGGGGCGCCGAGGGCGAGCCGGACCAGGGTCTTGATCGGCGTGACGTGGGTGACGAGGAGGACGGTGCGGCCCGCGTGGGCGGCGGTGAGCCGGTCCCGGGCCGCGCCGACGCGCCGGGCGACGGTCGCGAAGCTCTCGCCGCCGCCGGTCGGCGCGGCCTTCGGGGAGGCGAGCCAGGCGTCGAGGTCCTCGGGGTACCGCTCGCGGACCTCGCCGAAGGTCAGCCCCTCCCAGGCGCCGAAGTCGGTCTCCCGCAGGCCCTGTTCGATCTGCACGCCGAGTCCGGGGCGGGCGGCGACGGCGGCGGCGGTCTGGCGGCAGCGGGTCAGGGGCGAGGTGACGATCTCCTGGATCGTGCCCCGGGCGGCCAGCGCGGCGGCCACGGCCTCGGCCTGCCGCAGCCCGGCCGCCGACAGCTCGGGGTCGGTCCCGCCGCTCCCGGAGAACCGCTTCTCGGGCGTGAGCGCGGTCTCCCCGTGCCGCAGCAGCACGAAGGTCGCGGGCGCGCCCATGTCGGGGGCGGCCCAGCCCTGCGGGGAGGTGCCTCGCGGCTGTACGGAGGCGGGGGCGCCGGCCCGTGCGGTTCCGGTGCCGGTGGTACCGGCCGCGGTGGTCGTGGCGGCCGCGTGGCCGGTCGACGCCAGGGCACCGGCCTCGGCCTCGAAGTCGCCCGAGGCGACAGGGGTGGAGGAGGTCACCGTGACCTCTTCGGTGCCGGGCGAGGCCGCCGTGGCTTCTGCGGTGGCGGGTGAGGCTGCCGTGGCTTCTGCGGTGGCGGACGGGGTCGGCGTACCTTCTTCGTCGCCGGGCGAGGTCGCCGTGGCTTCTGCGGTGGCGGACGGGGTCGACGCACCTTCTTCGCCGCCGGGCGAGGCCACCGTGGCCTCTTCGGCGGCGAACAGGCCGTCGTCCACGGCCGGCCAGGCGCCCGCGCCTGTGCCCGTGCCCACGCCCGCAGGCGTACCCAGGCCCACAGGCGTACCCGTGCCCGCAGGCGTACCCGCACCCGCCGGCGTACCCGTACGCGTCCCCGCACCCGTACCGGCGGCGGTCGTCGACAGTGCCGCCCTCGCCCGCGCGGCCCCCGCCCGCGCGTCGCCCGGCGGGCCCGACGGCGGCGGGGCGGCGGCGTTGCGGGCAGCCGAGGCGTCGAGGGACGCCGTGGAGCCGGAGGGCTCCCACTGGCGACCGAGCCGCCCCGCGTCCATCGCCTCGTTCGCCAGCCGGTCCGCGTGCTTGTTCCGCTCGCGCGGGATCCACTCGTAGCGGACGCGGCCCGCCGGGAAGACCCGGCCGGCCTCGGCCGCGAGCGGCTTCATGTCCGGGTGCTTGATCTTCCAGCGGCCGGACATCTGCTCGACGACCAGCTTGGAGTCCATGCGGACGTGGACGGTGGCGTCCGGGAAGAGCTCCCGGGCCACCTTGAGGCCCGCGACCAGGCCCTTGTACTCGGCGACGTTGTTCGTCGCCACACCGATGTACTCGGCGGCCTCGGCGAGCGTCTCGCCCGTCGCCGCGTCCAGGACCACCGCCCCGTACCCGGCGGGTCCCGGGTTGCCCGGGAACCCCCGTCCGCCTCGACGACGAGCTCGCGCGCGAGGTCATTACAGGCCGGACTCCGAGGTGCGGACGAGGATCCGGCGGCAGTTCTCGCACCGGACGACCGCGTCCTTGGCGGCGGCGCGGACCTCGTTGAGCTCGGTGATGTTGAGCTCGATGTGGCAGCCCTCGCACTTGCGCTGGTACAGGCGGGCCGCGCCCACGCCGCCCTGCTGCTCGCGCAGCTTCTCGTACAGCTTGAGCAGGTCGGCCGGGACGGAGCCCGCGACGAGCTCGCGCTCCTTGGTGACGGAGGCGGCCTCGGCGTCCAGCTCGGCCTGGGCGGCGTCGCGGCGGGCAGTGGCGTCGTCGGTCTTGGCCTGGACGGCGGAGACGCGCTCGGTCAGCTCGGCGAGGCGCTCCTGGACCGACTCGCGGCGCTCCATGACCTCCAGGACGATCTCCTCCAGGTCGCCCTGGCGCTTGGCGAGGAGACGATCTCGCGCTGGAGGTTCTCCAGGTCCTTCGGGGAGGAGACGGCGCCGGAGTCCAGGCGCTGCTGGTCGCGCGCGGCGCGCTGGCGGACCTGGTCGACGTCCTGCTCGGCCTTGGTCTGCTCGCGGCCGCAGTCGCTCTCCTCGGTCTGCGCGGCGACGAGCAGGTCGCGCAGTTGGGTGAGGTCCTTGGTGAGCGCCTCGATCTCGGCGTGCTCGGGCAGCGAGCGGCGCTTGTGGGCGAGCTGCTGGAGGCGGACGTCCAGGGCCTGGACGTCGAGGAGGCGGATCTGGTCGGCGGGCGCGGCGTTCAGTTGGGGGCTCCAGGAGAGGTGTGGTGGGAGGACCAGGGGTCGGTGACCGTCTTCGAGACGTGGACGCGGAGGTCCCAGCCGTGACGGTCGGAGATCGCGTCGAGCTGCGCGGCGGCCTGCTCGCACCAGGGCCACTCGGTGGCCCAGTGGGCGGCGTCGACCAGGCCCAGCGGGGTCCGCTGGGTGGCCTCGGAGACGGGGTGGTGGCGCAGGTCGGAGGTGAGGAAGGCGTCCACGCCCGCGGCCCGCACGGCGTCGAAGAGGCTGTCGCCGGAGCCGCCGCTGACGGCGACGCGGCGCACGGTCATGCCGGGGTCGCCGGCGACGCGGATGCCCTGCGCGGTGGCGGGCAGCCGCGCGGCGGCGCGGGCAGCGAACTCGGCGAGGGTCTCGGGGTGGTCGAGCTCGCAGATCCGGCCGAGGCCGTTCTCGGGGACGAGCGGGCCGGTGACGCGCAGGTCGAGGGCGCCGGCGAGGGCGTCGGAGACGCCGGGGTCGGCAGTGTCGGCGTTGGTGTGCGCGACGTGGAGGGCGATGTCGTTCTTGATGAGGTCGTGCACGACGCGGCCCTTGAAGTGGCCGGCCGCGACCGTCGTCGTACCGCGCAGGTAGAGCGGGTGGTGGGCGACGATCAGGTCGGCGCCGAGGGAGACGGCCTCGTCGACGATCTCCTGGACGGGGTCGACGGCGAAGAGGACGCGGCCGACCCGGGCGTCGGGGTCGCCGCACACGGTGCCGACGGCGTCCCACTGCTCGGCCCGGTCGGGCGGCCAGAGGGCGTCGAGCTCGGCGATGACTTCAGACAGACGGGGCACGGGGAAAGGCTACCTGTCCCGCGCGCTCCACCGCCCTGGCCTGTGGATAACCCCGGCGCCCGCCCCTTCGGCCCCGCCCCGTCGCCGGACGACCCCGACGCCCGCCGCCTCGGCTTCCCCCGCCACCGGAGCCGCCGACTCCACTTAGGTTCCCCTTACCCCGGGTCACCGCCGGTCACTCCAGCACACCCGCCCTCCCCGCTCAGCAGAACCGCCGGACGGCCACCCTTACGTGTGAAGTGAGCGGGCTCATGTTGTTCGGCTGGAAGTGCGAAAACTAGCTTCGTCGCCGGAGGTGACGAGTCGATGACAGCGTGTGCCATCGAGACGACGGCCGAGGACGACGACCGCGAAGAGAAGTACGGCGGGGGCACCGGCCGGCCGACGGGGTTCACGACCACGGCGAACGGCGCGTACGCGGCCAGGCTCGCGGGCGCCGGGGACGCCCTGTACGTGGAGAGGTGGACCCTCGACGGCCCGGAGCCGTACGCCGTGCCGCTCCCGCTCGACCAGCCGGAGGACCCGGGCGCCCAGCTCCTGCCCCTCGCGGACGGCCGGGTCCTCGTCTGCCGCCGCGTGGACGGGCGGCGGCACTCCTTCTCCCTGCTCTACCCCACAGGACCGGCCACCGGGGAGCTCCGGCTCGGCTCGGTGGAGGCGCCCGGCTCCGAGGGACTCGTCCTGCTCCCGCCCTCGCCGGACGGCATCTGCGCGTACGCGATGTGCGTCGGCCCCGAGACCACGACGCTGTGGCTGGTGGCGGGCGGGGCGTTCGGCCCCGAGCAGGTGGCGGAGGTCCGGGGCCACTGCTCGGGCGGGGTGTGGCTCGACCGCACGGGCCGGATGCTCGCCCTGGACCGGCGGCTCGGCGACGGGCCCGTGAAGGCGGTCGCCGTCGACCTGGAGCGGGGCGGCGAGGTGACGCCGCTGCTCCAGATCACCGAGGAGAGCGACGACCGGCTGCTGCTCGCGGACCCGGACAGCGGGCTGCTCCTGATCCGCTCCGACGCGCCGTCGCCGGGCCACCACCGGCTCGGCTGGGGCGTCCTCGGCAGCCTGCTCCCGGTGCGCTTCCCGGACTGCCTGCGGCTCGACGACGCGGCGGTGACGCCGTTCGCCGTGCAGCCGGGGCAGGTGCTCGTGCCGGAGGGCTGCGCGGTGGCGCTGCGGATCGACGCGGCGGCCGGGAGCTGGGTGGGGACCTGGCGGCCCTCGTCCCGCCGGATGGACCAGTCGGCGGCTCCCCAGGGCTGGCTGGCGGGCGCGGGCCTGTGGACCGCCGGGGGCGTGCTGCGGCTGCCGTACGCGACGCCGGGGACGCCGTGCGGGCTCGCGGCCCTGGAGCCGCCGCCCGAGCCGGATCCCGTGCCGCGGCCGGAGCCGGTGACGGTCCCCGAGGAGCCCCGGGTGTGCCGTCCCGTACCGCTCCAGCAGGCTCCCCTCACGGACCGGCGGCCCGCTGGCTAGACTCTCGGGCCGCACGGCAGGAACGATTTATACGGGGTGAGTTGCAGCATGTCGGAAGCGAGCACGGAGGGTACGGAGCCGCACGGCTCCGGGCGGCATCGTGGTGAGGCCTCGCCGGCGGAGGACTCCTCGTCCTCCCCGCACGGCCGTCACCGCCGCGAACCCGACGCCCAGTGACCGGGGCGTCCGGTCGACCGGGCGCGTGCGATGAGTCGGAGGGCCCCGGGGACACCCCGGGGCCCTCCCGCGTTCCCGGCAGCCCTGGGCGTATCGCGCTCCCCGCCGCCCTGGGCCGTGACCCGCCGGACAGGCCCTACGCGTGTTCCACGAAGGTGTCGGCGAGTACGGGGGCGTCGTCGCGCTCCGCCGCCGTGACCGTCGCCTGGGTGCCGCCCTCCACGGTCCACATCCGGACGCGCAGGGTCTCGCCGGGGAAGACGACCCCGGCGAAGCGGGTGCGGTAGGCGCGGACGCGGGTGACGTCTCCGTCGAGCAGGGTGTCCACGACGGCCTTGAGGGTCATCCCGTAGGTGCAGAGCCCGTGCAGGATGGGCCGGTCGAATCCGGCGAGGGCCGCGAACTCCGGGTCGGCGTGCAGGGGTTCCAGTCGCCGGAGAGGCGGTAGAGCAGGGCCTGTTCCTCGCGCACGTGCCGCTCCACGGTCCGGTCGGGCGCGCGGTCGGGCGGGGCGAGCCGGTCGGAGGGCCCCGGTCGCCGCCCCAGCCGCCCTCGCCGCGCACGAAGATCTGGGCGTCGCTCGTCCACAGCGGGCCGTCGGCGTCGGCAGTCTCGGAGCGCAGGACGAGGACGGCGGCCTTGCCCTTGTCGTGGACGGCGGCGACGCGGGAGGTGGAGACGGCGCGCCCGCCGGTGGGGAGGGGGCGGTGGAGGGTGATCGACTGGGCGCCGTGCAGGACGCTCATGAGGTCGACGTCGACGCCGGGGGCGGAGAGCCCGTCGACGATCCCCATGCCGCCGCCCGCGACGGTGGCGAAGCTGGGCAGGACGTGCAGCCGGGACTCCAGGGTGTAGCGGAGTTCGGCGGGGTCGGTGGCGGGCGTGCCCGCGCCGAGGCCGAGGTGGTAGAGCTGGACGTCCTTGTGGTCCCAGGCGATCTCGGTGCTGCGGGGTTCGGCGGCGACGGCCTTGGCTGCGTCGATGGGCATCGGGCTGCTGCTCCTCACGGGGTCGCCCCGGAACGCGGTCGGTCCGCACGGGATCGGTTCGCACGCGGTCGGTCCGCACGGGATCGGTTCGTACGGGATCGGTTCGTACGCAGTCGGTCCGCACGCGATCGGTTCGCACGCGATCGACATAGAACGCGTTCCAGTTCGGTGGCCCTCCTGTATAGCCGAGGCGGCAGGGCTTGGGAACCCTCGCCGACGGCACGTCGGAACCCCTACGGGATCGACCCCCAGGACATTTGTCACCGCCGGACGCGTACATAACGGCCTACCGGGACGCCCCTCACTCTCCGTAACGTCGTGGTCATGAAGCAGCAGGAGCAGGAGAAGAAGGATCCGACCGGAGCGCCCGCGATCGCCTTCCGGGCCGTGACCAGGGCGTACGGCGCGGTCCGCGCCGCCGACGGGCTCGACCTCGCCGTGCGGCGGGCGAGACCGTGGCGCTGCTCGGGCGCAACGGCGCGGGCAAGTCCACCGCCATCGGCCTGCTCCTCGGCCTCGACGAGCCCGACGACGGCCGGGTCGAGCTCTTCGGCGGGCCGCCGGCCTAGGCCGTCGCGGCCGGCCGGGTCGGGGCGATGCTCCAGGAGGGCCGGCCGGTCCCCCGGGTCACGGTCCGCGAGCTGGTCGGCTTCGTCGCCCGCACCTACCCGGCCCCGATGCCGGTCGCGGAGGCCCTGGCGCTCGCCGGTCTGACCGGCCTCTCCGACCGCCGCGTGGACCGGCTCTCCGGCGGTCAGGTCCAGCGGGTCCGGTTCGCCGTCGCCCTCGCCGGGAACCCGGAGCTGATCGTCCTGGACGAGCCGACGGCCGCCCTCGACGTCGAGGCCCGGCAGGAGTTCTGGGACGCGATGCGCGGCTACGCCCGCCGGGGCAACACCGTCCTGTTCTCCACCCACTACCTGGAGGAGGCCGACGCGTACGCGGACCGGATCGTCGTCCTCGACGCCGGCCGGGTCGCCGCCGACGGCACCAGCGAGCAGCTCAAGCGGACGGTCGGCGGCGGCCTGGTCTCCTTCGACCTGGCCGGCGGCCCGACCGGCTGGCTCGACGCGCTGCCGGGCGTGACCTCGTACGAGATCCGGGGCGACCGCGCCCGGCTCCGCACCGCCGACTCCGACGCGACGGTCCGGGCGCTCGCGGAGCGGGACGCGATACGGGGCCTGGAGGCCGCCCCGGCCTCCCTGAACGACACCTTCCTCGCCCTCACCCGCAAGTCCTCCGCCCCGAAGCCGCTCACGACCCTGGAGACGACCCGATGATCACCGCGTACGTACGCCTCGAAGTGCGCCGCACCCTGCGCGACACCGGATTCGCGATCTCGACGGTCGGCGTCCCGGTGCTGATGTACCTCCTCTTCACCAACCTCGGCGGCGCGAACGACAGCGCGTACCGGACGGCCGCGATGGTCGGCATGGCGGCGTACGGGGCGCTGGGCGCCGCGCTCTCGCTCGGCACCGGGGTCGCCGAGGACAAGTCCACCGGCTGGCTGCGGCAGTTGAGGATCACCCCGATGACGCCCCGGCAGGTGGTGACGGGCCGGGCCCTGACCGGTTCGGTGGTCGTCCTGCCCGCCCTCACGGGCGTGCTGCTCGCGGGCGGCCTCGCCAACGGGGTGCGGATGGCGGCCTGGCAGTGGGCGGCCGTCGCCGTCACGCTGTGGCTCGGCTCGCTCCCCTTCACCCTGCTCGGCATCGGCAACGGCTACCGGCTCACGGCCCAGACCACCGGCGCCGTGAACGTCGCCTGCAACCTGGGGCTCGCGGTCGTCGGCGGCCTGTGGTTCCCGGTCGCGCTCTTCCCCGACTGGCTCCGGACGCTCTCGGAGTACACCCCGACGAACCGCTTCGCGGAGCTGGGCGTGGCGGTGACGGACGGGCGGGCGCCGGGGGCGGCGGCCCTGGCGGTGCTCGCCGGGTGGGCGGCGCTGTTCGGCGCGTACGCGGCGGTCTCGTACCGTCGTTCGGCACGGACGGCGTGACGGACGCGGAAGCACGAGAGGACACGGGGGCATCCATGGAGATCTGGCGGCGGCGGAGGGAGAGGCTGCGCGAGCGGGCCGAGCGGGCTCAGCCTGCTCCCCTGGCTCCTCATGGGCCTGGGCGCGCTCTCACCTGCTCGGCGGCGAGGCTCCGAACCCGTGGATCGGCGGCCTGGGCCTGCTCGCCTTCAACTCCCTGTACATCGCGATCGTCCTGCGCGCCTTCGACCCGCGCGTCCGGGAGGCGCCGCTGACCTGGTGGCTGCTCGGCGCGCTCGCGGCGCTCACCTTCGGGCTCGCGATCGGCTACGGCCGGGAGTGGCTGCTGCTCTTCCCGCTCCTGGGCCTGGCGGTGGGGGCGGTGGTGCGGCGCGGGAGGCTGCTGTCCCGGATCACCTTCCCGCTGGTCGCCGGGGTGGCGGCGGTGACGTTCTGGCGGGACGGCTGGGACTCGTTCGGGGTCGTGTACGGGACGTTCATCTCGGTGATGGTGACGGCGGCGATCCTCGCCCTGAACGAGACGGTCCGCGAGCTCCGGGCGACCCGGGAGGAGCTGGCGCGGACGGCGGTGGAGAAGGAGCGGCTGCGGTTCTCGCGCGACCTCCACGACCTCCTGGGCCACACGCTCTCGGTGATCGTGGTGAAGTCGGAGGCCGCCCGGCGGCTCGCCCCGCGCGACCTGGACGCGGCCCTGGCGCAGGTCGCGGACATCGAGTCGGTGGGCAGACAGGCGCTGACCGAGATCCGGGAGGCGGTGACCGGCTACCGGGAAGGCAGTCTGGCGGCCGAGCTGGATCGGGCGCGCGACGCGCTCTCCTCGGCGGGCATCGAGCCGGTCGTGCGCCGCTCGGGGCCGCTCCTGGAACCGGCGGCGGAGGCGCTGTTCGGCTGGGTCGTGCGGGAGTCGGTGACGAACGCGGTGCGGCACAGCGGGGCGTCCCGCTGCGTCGTCGAGGTCTCCGGCCCGGCCGCCGGCCGAGCCCGTCTGACGGTCACCGACGACGGCCGGGGCGACGGGCCCCGGACCGGGGGCCGCCGCGCCGGGGCCGGACGGCCCCGGCAGCGGGCTGCGCGGCCTGCGCGAGCGGCTCGCGGCGGCGGGCGGCACGCTGGAGTCGGGACCGGCCCCGGGCGGCGGGTTCAGGGTCGTGGCGGAACTCCCCGTGGAGGCCACCGGACCGGGAGCCGGACCCGTACCGGGGGCCGACCCAGGGGAGGTGCGGACCGGCCGCTGCTGACGGACCGGTCAGCCGACGATGGCGACCGGGGCGTCCCAGGCGTTGCGGTCGACGTTGATGGTGTGACCGCCGCGGGTCTCCTTGCTGTTGGCCTTGTACTGGTGGCCGCGGCTGTGGTCGGTGTACAGCTTCGGGTCCCAGGGCCAGTCCTTGGTGGTGGTCTCCTGGTCGTTCCACAGGGCGTACCAGAGGTTGCCCGGCAGGTCGGTGCGGTCCTTGGCGGTGGCGATCGCCTTGGCGCCGGAGGTGCTGAAGCCGTAGAGGCCGGCGCGGTAGGTCTTGGCGCGCAGGGTCTTGGTGAAGGAGCGCACGTAGGCGAGGGTGGCGTCGTTGCAGGCCTTGTCGGCGATGTCGTACGACTCCATGTTGAGGTAGATCGGGCTGCCGGGCTTCATGCCGAGCGCCGCGGCCCTGGCGATCGCGTCGTTGGCGTTGGCGGCCCCGACCGAGGCGGCGGTGGCCGCGGTGAACCGCTCCTTGTTGAGGCTCTTCTGGCAGGGCGGCTGGGCGCCGACGTACAGGGGATGATCCGCCAGCCGAGCGTGTCGACCGACTTCACCCAGGGCTTGGTGAGGTTGGGCTGGGCGCAGCCGCGGTTCTTGCCGCCGATGTAGACGGCGACGCCGCCGTAGTAGGCGTCCTTCTTCCAGGCCGTCATCGCGGCGAGCGAGGGCGCCGTGCAGGCGTCGAACGCCCGGCCGGTGTAGGTCTTCTGCGCGGGCCACGCGGGGGCGGCCATCGAGGTCTGCGCCGCGATCCCGGCACCGGCGACGACGGCGGCGCCGGTCGTCGCCAGGGCGATGTAGCGGCCTCTTCTGGACAGCCGGTGCTTCGGCATTTCCCACCCACACATACGAAGTTCCACGGATTCCGGCCCCGTCCCCCGGGGCGCGATCACCTTATCCCGACCCGTCCGCCCTACCCTGTTCCCCGTGACCGAGATGCCGCGGGACCACCGCCCGGGAAAGTCCGTGAGAGTCCTGCTCGCCGAGGACCAGGGGATGATGCGCGGGGCGCTGGCCCTGCTGCTCGGCATGGAGCCGGACATCGAGGTGGTCGCGCAGGTCGGGCGCGGGGACGAGATCGTGGACGCGGCGCTCGTGGCGCGGCCGGACGTGGCGCTGCTCGACATCGAGCTGCCGGGGCGTTCGGGGCTCGACGCGGCGGCGGACCTGCGGGACGAGGTGCCGGACTGCCGGGTCCTCATCCTGACGACGTTCGGCCGGCCGGGCTATCTGCGGCGGGCGATGGAGGCGGGGGCGGCCGGGTTCCTGGTGAAGGACGGGCCGGTGGAGGAGCTGGCCGAGGCGGTCCGCAAGGTCCTGCGGGGCGAGACCGTCGTCGACCCGGCGCTCGCGGCGGCGGCCCTCGGCGCGGGCCCGAACCCCTGACGGCCCGCGAACGGGACGCCCTGGCGGCCTCGGTGGACGGCGCGACGATCGCGGACATCGCGGCCGCCCTGCACCTGTCGGAGTCCACGGTCCGCAACTACCTGTCCTCCGCGATCGGCAAGACGGGCACCCGCAACCGCATGGAGGCGGTGCGGGCGGCGCGCCGGCAGGGCTGGCTCTGAACCCGCGCGGTGCGACGACCGCCACGCCGTGGGTCGTACGAGCGGCGGCGGCTCCGCGCGGACATACGTACAAGACGGGCGGGCGGCGGTCCGCGCATGCTCCCTCCATGAGCGAACTCACGGGTGAACACGACACCGGGCGCGCCCACGGGCTGCACGTGGTCCACGACGGTCCTCGGCAGGCGCCCCCGCTGCTGCTGATCCACGGATCGGGGGCCTCGGGCGCCACGTGGGGGCCCGTGGTCCCCGCGCTCGCCCGCCACCACCACGTCGTCCGGGTCGACCTGCCGGGCTGCGGCCAGTCCCCGCCCGCGCCGTCGTACGACGTGCCCGCGCAGGCGGACCGGGTGGCGGCGGTGCTGGACGGCCTCGGGCTGCGCGCCGTCGCCGTGGCCGGGCACTCCAGCGGCGGTTACGTCGCCACCGCGCTCGCCGAGCGGCGCCCCGACCTGGTGGGGTCGCTCGCGCTGATCGGCTCCGGTCCGGCACCCGACGCGCTGCTCCCGCAGCCGCTCGTCCTCCGGGCCCTGCTGGCCCCGCCCTCGGTCCGCTCCTGTGGGCGTGGCGTTCGGACGCGGTGATCCGCAAGGGGATCGGCGCGACGGCCGCCCGCCCGGTGGAGGTCCCGGACGACATGGTCGCCGACCTGCGGCACGGCACGTACCGCACGACCAGGGCGGTGCTGCGGTGCAACGGCGCCTACATCGCCGAACGGAGCGTGCCGGAGCGGCTCGCCGCCCTCGGCGTGCCCCTGCTGGTGGTCTTCGGCGGCGCCGACCCCGCTGGGAGCCGTCGTCGGCGCACCGGTACGCGGCGGTGCCGGGCGCGCGGGTCGAGACGCTGCCCGGCGTCGGGCACCTGGCCATGCTCGAAGCGCCCGGCAGGACCGCCGCGTTGTTGCTGGGCTTCACGGCACCGGGCGCTGACGCCCCTCCCGTACGCCCTTAGGCTGGTTCCATGCGGCCGACGGAAGCACCGTTCGACTGGACGCGCGTGGACGTCGTGGTCCCGCGCGCCCCGCTCCGGGTGCCGGGGGTCGGCATGGCCGGCTTCCGCCAGGGCCTCTCCGCGCCCGTGGACATCGCGATGGTCGCGCACCCCGCCGTCACCCTGCTCGTCGACCTGAGCGGGGAGGGGGACTCGTCCACCGCGCGCGGGACCGGCACGGGCGCGGCAGTGTCGTCGTCGGGCTCCTCCCCGGTGACCTCCGGGCGGGCGGCCGGGCCGGCGAGTGCCTCCAGATCCGGCTGGATCCGGTCGTGGCGGCTTCGGTGTTCGGGATGCCGGCCGGAGCGGGCGGGGCGGTGGTGTCCCTCTCCGACGTCTGGGGCCGTGACGCCGAGCGGTTCGAGGAGGGCTGCGCGCCGCCGGGTCGTGGGACGAACGGTTCGCGCTCGCGGCGGACGTCCTCGGCCGGAGGCTCGGCACCGGCCCCGGGTCGATCCGGAGGTGGCCCACGCCTGGCGGCGGACGTTCGGCCGCCGGGGGCGGATGCGGGTCGACGGGATCGCGGACGAGGTCGGCTGGAGCCGCAAGCGCCTGTCGGCCCGCTTCCGCTCCCAGCTCGGGATCGCGCCCAAACGGGCCGCCCGGCTGGTGCGGTTCGACCGCGCCGCCCGTCTCCTCGCGGCGGGCGCGCCGCCGCCGACGTCGCCGCCGGGAGCGGTTACGCCGACCAGTCCCATCTCCACCGCGAGGTAAGGGAGTTCACCGGCCTCACTCCCTCGGCGGTGGCGGCCGCGCCGTGGCTCGCGATCGACGACGTCGCCTGGCCGGCGTCGTCACCCGATCGACGTCCGGCGGTCCGCGCCTGAACGGTACGGCTCGCGGGCGGGGCCTGGACCGTACGGCTCACGGGCCGCGCCTGAACCGTACGGCTCACATGACCGCGCCTGAACCGTACGGCTCCCAGGCCACGGCGGCCGATGCGGCCGGCTCGCGGCCCGTCCCTAACCGACGAGGCGGCGGCGCCAGTCCAGGGGCGTGACGGTGACGGCCCGGCCGGGGTCGCCGTCCCACTCGGCGGGGAGGCCGACCGCGGCGAGGGCGGCCACGACCTCGCGGCCGACGGCCGCGGTGGTCTCGGACGAGCCGTCGAAGCCTCCGTAGAGGAGCGTCAGTCCGCGGCCGGTCGCGGCGGAGTCCGTGCACTGGGTGTGGAAGTAGACGAAGCCGCGGGCGTCGGGCCCTGCTGCGTCGCCGATCTCGGCCTCGCCGCAGGAACGGCAGCAGGTGAAGTTCTCGCGGGCGGTGATGCCGGCCTCCTCCAGGGCGGTGAACGCGCGGGTGAGCCGCTCGGGGTCGGTCTCGCCCCGCCACGCGGCCTGCTCCGCGACCCGCTCCCGCCACAACCGGTCGGCCAGCGCCCGCGCCTGCTCGCGCGAGACGGGCCGGCGGTCCTCGGTGACCAGGTACTCCTCCGCGACCTCGGCCAGTTCGTCGCGGGTGGCGTAACCGCCGGCCAGCACTTCGCGGACCCGCGCCTCCAGCGTCGCGCGCTCGTCCTCGCCGAGGTCGAGCGGCGGCACCCTCGCAGGCGGGGCCCATGTCCAGCGGCGACCAGGACAGGCCGTCGTCCCAGTCGGCCTCCCGGCGGGCCCAGCCGGTCATCGCCGCGATCACGTCCTCGGGCCTCTCGACCACGACCTGGAAGTGCCGGTCGGCGGCGCCGTCGCGGTGCTCCAGCGTGTAGTCGCCGCCGGTCTCGTGCCAGACCTGGGCGAAGACGTCGGGCAGGTCGGGTATCCGCTGGACCACCAGGAACCGGTCCTCGTCGTCGCCGACGCGCCGGACCAGCGCGGCCAGTTCCCCGGCGGACACGCGGACGTGCCGCTCCCCGTTCTCCGTACACACCACGATGTCGAGCATGCGCAGACTCTGACACGCCCCTCTGACAGAGGCTCTAGGGGTGCTCGTCGTCCCGGCGCCCGGGCCTCGGCAGCCAGAGCAGCATCAGGACGGTCGCGCCGAGCAGGATCGACGCGGAGACGCGGAAGGCGGCCGCGTAGCCGGAGGTGAGGGCGGCCGGGTCGGGGGTGCCGTGGACCGGGCCGGTGACGGCGGCGGCGACGGTGGAGAGGGTCGCGAGGCCGAGGGCGCCGCCCATGGTGCGGGAGGTGTTGACGAGGCCGGAGACGAGGCCCGCGTCGCCGGGGGCGGCGCTGGAGGTGGCGAGGGTGGCCAGCGGGGTGGTGGCCAGGCCGATGCCGCCCATCATGAGGATGCCGGGGCCCAGGATGGTCGTCAGGAAGGTGCCGTCGACGCCCATCGTGGACTGCCAGGCGAAGCCGGAGGCGGCGACGAGGGCGCCGATGACGGCGAGGGTGCGGGCGCCGAGGGCGGGCATCAGGCGGGGCGCGAGCTTGGAGCCCAGGACGACGGCGAGGGAGCTGGGGACGAGGGCGAGGCCGGCCTGGAGCGGGGTGTAGCCGAGGACGTTCTGCGCGTACACCGTCATGAAGAACCACATGCCGAAGGAGCTCGAACCGAACAGCAGGATGGCGGTGTTGGCCGCAGACACCGTGCGCGTGCGGAAGATCTTCAGGGGCATCAGCGGGGCCGCCGCGCGCGGCTTCGACCAGGACGAACAGGGCGAGCAGGACGAGCGCGCCGAGGAGCGTGAGCAGGGTCCTGGGGTCGCCCCAGCCCGCCTCCTCGGTCTGGACGATGCCGTACGCGAGGGTGGCGAGCCCGCCGGTGACGAGGACCGCGCCCGGCAGGTCGAGGCGGCGGCCGGTGCCGGGGCGGCTCTCGCGGAGCCAGAGGAGGGCGCCGGTGAGGACGAGGGCGCCGATGGGGACGTTGACGAGGAGGACCCAGCGCCAGGAGAGCAGGTCGACGAGGAGGCCGCCGACGAAGCCGCCCGCCGCGCCGCCGGCCGCGCCGACCGCCGTCCAGGTGCCGATGGCCCGGGTCCTGGCGGGGCCGGGGGCGACCGCGCCGGTGACCAGGGTCAGGGTGGCGGGCGACAGGACGGCGGCGCCGAGCCCCTGCACGGCCCGCCCGGCGACGAGCTGCCAGCCCTCCTGCGCGAGCCCGCCCGCGACGGATCCCGCGGTGAACACGGCGAGCCCGAGCAGGAACATCCCCTTGCGCCCGTAGAGGTCGGCGGCCCGACCGCCGAGCAGCATGAACCCGGCGAAGGCGATCGAGTACGCGTTGAGCACCCACTGCAGGCCGAGCGCCGAGAGCCCGAGGTCGGCCCGCAGCGACGGCAGCGCCACGTTCACGACGGAGACGTCGAGCACGACGAGGAACTGCCCGGCACAGGCGACCAGAACGACCGCCCAGGCACGGGCCGCGGGGACGGGAGGGGCGGGGGACGTACGGGAGACGGAGTCGGTCTGCGGCATGACGGTCATGGTCGCAGAGGCCTCCGGGCCCGTACATACGCCGTGGGTCCTACGGCCGGGGGCCGACGGCGCCGGGGGCCGGTGGAAGCAGTCGTCTCGGCGGTCCGGGCGCGGCGCTTTGACGGGGTTTTCCGGAGACGTGGAGAAGCCCGTCGGGATCGCCCGACGGGGCTTCCGTCTCAGCAGGACGGCACTCGGTCCGCCCGCACGATCCCGCCGGGCGACGAGCGGGGCATCAGGGCCGGCGGCCCGTCACACGCACCGCGCTTCCATGGGTGTGCGGATCTGCCTCCTCCACCTGGAATCCGGCCGAGGCGAGGATTCCCAGCAGGGCGTTCCCCATGAGCTTCTGGACGTTCTCGTAGTGGCGCACGACCGGAGGCGGGTTCGTGTAGTCGATGCCCTTCGCGAAGATTTCGACGGCGGTGGTCCGCAGCTCCGTGCCCGTTCGCCAGTCCACGTACACCCCGCCCCGAGCCAGGGGATCCACGTGTACGTCCGCGCCCGACCCGTCCGGCGGGTCACCTTCGAGGTCGCTTCTGCGGGCGGGAAGTCCGGCCCGGAGCAGTTCACGGCAGACCTCATCGGCCAGGTCGTTCCGTCCGGCGACGACTTCGGGGGCGGCCTTGGGGGCAGATCGAACAGGGGTCACTCATGTGCGCCTCGTTCTTCGGCTTGGTCGGCGTACGACGCGGAGCGCGCCATGCGTCCTCCACCGGCCCGCTTGACGTACTCGGCGAGGAGTTGCTTGGCCGCACTCGCGAAGGAGGGGTGGTAGGGGACGGACCAAGTGACGGGAGTGCCTTTCGCGAGGGCGCCCGTCAGGGCAGAGGCGCAGTTCGGGCAGGGCTGGCGCTCGGTGTACAGAGCCTTGATCTGGGTGGGGTCGAAACCCTTCTGCTTCAGCTTGTCCAGGATCACGGTCTCCGAGTGTCCGTCGAAACCACTGCTGCCGATCACGTAGTCACCGGTCTTGGGGTCGTTCCATCCCGGCACCTTCGCGACGGCAACATTGTGGTCCGCCCCGAAAAACCCGGACTCCTTCCTGAAGTTGTAAGCCAAGTGACTCATTTCTTCGCTGTTGTAGGCGATCAATCCCACGGGGCAGCCGTCGGCGGCCGTGGCGACGGACGCCCGCGCGGCCAAAGGTACTCGGGTCCTGACACAGGTCTTGATGAACCCGTCGAGCCCCTGACCCCGATTCGGAAGACGACCTCGTCGCTCAGGCCGAGGGCACGCAGGGCGGTGAAGGCTTCGGTGAAGGCGATGCCGGTCTTTGCGGCGGCGTCCACCGCGAGGACCGCGTCCGCGATGGGCCGGAGGATCTTGCCCGCGAACAGGGTGACGACGTCCAGGGCCGCCCAACCGCACCCGCCCAGGCTTCCGCTCTCACCGCCGGGGACGAGCTTCTGCGCGCACCTGATCCAGCTACCGAAGAGGATGTCGATCGGATCGATGTTCGCCTGGTACTCGTCCATCGTGATGGTGTGCGTGGCCTCCTGGGACAGTTCCTTGGTCGGGAACTCGCCCAGGTACACGGTCGCGTCGACGGGGCACGTGGCCTTCGACGGGTTCAGTTCCTGCGTGGTGCACAGATGAGGTCGATGAACGCCTTGAACGTGAACCTGGTGGTGATGGTGCAGTTGCCCGTGTACGCGAGCTTGTCGATCCAGCCGTCGCAGCCCTCCGTCTTGCTCACCGTCTGTGGTTCACCGATGTTCTCGATGCGGTCGACGACGTAGAACATGTTGCCGATGGAGCCGCCCGTCTCGTCGACGACGGTTCCCGTGGTGATCTGCTTCGCCTTCCCGGCCTTCTCGGCGCGGTCGGCCGCGGCCTGGGCCTCCTTGGCGTACGCGACGGCGTCCTCGGCGGCCTGTTCGGCCTCGGTCGCGGCGGCGCCGGCGCGGTCGGCCGCCGCCCTGGCGTCCTTGGCGGACTGCTCGGCCCGGGAGGCTGCCTGGCGGGCGCCCTCGGCGTCGAGGGCGGCCTGATCGGCGGAGTCGCGGGCCGCGCGGGCATGGCTCTCGGCGCGGCCGGCGGCCTTGTCGGCGGCGGCCGCGTCCTCGGCGGCCTTGCGGTCGTACTCGACGGTGCGGGCCAGGGACTGCGACGCCTTCAGCGCCGCGTCGGCGGCGGCAGCGGCGTGGTCGAGGGCCTCCTTGGCGTAACCACGGGCGTCCGCGGCGTATCCGGCGGCATTGGCCGCGTGTACGTACGCCTGCTTGGCGTCGCCCGTGGCCTTGTCCGCGAGGCTCTTGGCCGCGGCCGCTTCGGCCTTCGCGTTCCTGGCGTGGGCGTCGGCGACGGCCTTCTGCTGCTCGGCGATCGTCTTCGCCCCTGGCCGGCGAGGACCACCAGGCTCGCGGCGGTGTCCGTCTCGGCGTACGGGGAACCGAGCTGGATCGCGTCGTTGGCGGGCTTGGCGACCTGGGAGGCCGCCGCACCGGCTTCCGCCGCCGCCCGGGCGGTGACGTAGGCGAACCCGGCGGCCTTGACCGACGCGGCCCGCGCGGTCGCGGCCTCCTTCGAGGCCGCGTCCGCGTGGGACTTAGCCTCCTTCGCCTTGCGCTGGGCCTCGTCGGCCAGCGCGACCGCCATACGGGCCTCGGCGGCGGCGTGGTCGGACGCCTCGATGGCGTCGGCGGCGGCGCTGGTCGCGGTCCACACCGCGGCGTCGGCCCTCAGCTTCGCGGCCTGGGCGGCGTCCGCGTTCGCGCGGGACCGCTTGGCGGCGGCCTCGGCGCGGGTGGCCGCGGCGTCCGCGTCGGCCGCGGACTCGGTCGCGGCGTCCGCCGCGACTCGGGACCGGCCGGCGGCGGCTTCGGCCGCGTCGGCGTGCCGGTCGGCCTGGTCCGCGGCGGCACGGGCCGCGTCGGCGTCCGCACCGGCGTCCAGGGAGCGGGCGTAGGCGTCCTTCGCGTCGGCCTTGGCGCGGGCCGCGTCGGCCTTCTGCTCGGCGTCCCAGGCGTCGTCCCGCTTGGCCTTCGCGTTGTCACGCGCCTTGACCGCGTCGTTCTTGCGCGCGACCGCGGTGGCCTCGGAGGATTCGGCCGCCTTCCTGGCGTCCTCCGCCTTCACCGCTTCCGCGTCGGCGGTCTTCTTGTGCTGGGCGGCCTCGGACTGCTTGGCGGCGGCGGTGTCCTTCTCCGCCTTCGCCTTGGCCTCCTCGGCCTCGGCCGCGAGGCGCTTGGCGTGCGCGTCGGCCGCGGCGGCCTTGGCGTCGCCCTCGGCCTTCAGGGCGAGGGTCAGCTTGGCCTCGGCCGTCTCCCTGTCCTTCTTGGCGTTGTCCCGGTGCAGCTTGGCCCCGTCGGCCGCCGCCTTCGCCTGCAGTTCGGCGGTGCGCGCGGCCTCCTTGCGGAACTCGGCGCCGGCCTGGGCGGTCTGGGCGATGGCCCGCTGGGTGATGGTGGCGCTGTCGGCCGCGGCGGCCCGGGTGGCGGCCTCGGCGGTCTCACCGGCCTTCACCATCGCCGTGAGCGCGGCGACGGCGCCCTTGGTGATCTGGGCCTTCTGCTGGCCGACCATGAGGCCGCGACCGCGCGGGACCCCGGCGGCGTCCGCGATCCCGTACGAGGCCTGCACGGCCACGTCGGAGGAGGCGGCCGACTTCTTGGCCTTCTCCATCTGGGCCTTCACCGCGGCCAGATGGGTCTTCGCAGCCGTCTGGGCGTCGGTGAGCCCCTTCTTCGCCGCGTCGAACTGCGTCTTGACCGGGTAGGGGGTGCTGCCGGGCCCCTTCTTGCCGGTCGGCTTGATCAGGTACTTCTGCGCGCTGGTGTCCTTGCAGTCCCACAGCCGCACATCCGTGCTCTTGGTGAAGGAGCTGAGGTCCAGGCACTTGCCCGTGGTCAGGCTCTTCAGGACGGAGGGGCGCGGACGTCGGCCTTCCAGGACTGGCCCTTGGTGCTGTAGCAGTCCGTGATCTGGATCTTCGTGCCGTTGGCCGAGGCGTTCCCGGCCACGTCGAGGCACTTGAACGAGCCCGAGTTGCGGAGGTGGAGGTCCTCCTCACCGCCCTCCAGCGTCCATTCCTGCGCGGCGCCGCCGTTGCAGGTGTAGATCTGGACCGGCGTGCCATTGGTCTTGCCGCCGCCCTGGACGTCCAGGCACATGCCCTTCGCGCCCGGGACCTCGACGACCGTGTAGCCGTTGCCGATCCAGCCGACGCCGCCGGGGGTCCAGTGGTCCTGCCAGCGGGTGTAGTAGTCGGCGAGCCACGACTGGCCGAGGAGCATGCTGAGGGAGTAGGTGCCCTCCTGGAGCGCCTTCGCCGCGTCCTTGCCCGCGGTGAGGATCTGCTGCCGCTGCGCGCCTGGCCGGCGACCTCCTGCTGCCACTCGGCCGCGGCCTGCGCGACCTGCTTGCCCAGGACCCGGTTCGGGTCGATCGGGTCGTGCCAGCCGCACGCGCTGAAGCGGGCCTTCAAGTCCTCGACGGCGATCCGGAACTCGGGGGTGTCAGGCTCGGGGGCCGTGCGGGGAAAGCCGCCGGAGGCAAGGAAGATGCGGGCGTCGTCCGCGAACACCCGGGGAACGAAGTAGACGTTCTCCTCGACCTTGCCGGAGTTCTTCTTCCACAGCGTCCACGCCTCCTGCTCCTTCGGCGTGCCGGCGTTGGTGTAGAGCGGGTTGCCGACCGCGAGTGCGGCGGCCTTCGTCTTGTCGTCGGCGGTGGGCGAGGAGTCGTACCAGGGGTTGAACACCTCCGTCGGCTCCCAGTAGAGCTGGGAGCCCCACGCCGGACTGCTCGAAGACCTTGCCGACGTCCTGCGGCTGGTTGGGGTAGGAGTCCAGGCTCGCGGCACTGTTCCAGGCGTACTTCTGCTTCTGGAGCTTGTCGGACCACTGGTCCTGGAGGAGCTGGTCCGCGTTCGCGGCCTCGCGCAGCGGGTCACCTTGTCGCTGAAGATGTTCCGTTCCAGTTGCTTGTGCATCTGGTCGGGAGGCAGCGCGAGGGAACTCTGCGCGAGGGCGAACACGTTGGGTCCGGCCCTGCGCAGGGAGTCGACGGCCAGGCACTGGTCCTCGCGCAACTGCTGGGCCGCTTTGGCGTCGTAGCCGTCGTACGAGTCGGCCGTGGCGGCCGCGGGCACGGCGTCCGGTACGGCCAGGTCTGGCCGTACGGCCAGACCTGTGAGGACCGCCAGGGCGGCGGCGGACGTGACGGCGGTGGTGAGGGCGCCGGCGAGGGGGCCTGAGGAGCGTGAACGGGGGACGAACAGCCCCGGTTTGAATCGCAAGGGTGCTTCCTCCACAGGGAACGAAGGCAGGCGGGAGTGACCCGGGCGACGTTCACAGCGAGCCGGCACCCGAGCATGGCGATGCCGTTCTTCCCCGTGGCGGCGCTGTCCCCGGCCGCCGTTGATGAGGTGCGCGCGTCATGACGGGGATGGTCGGTCCCCGACGCGCGGCGTTACTCAACCCCGAGTCGACAAAGCTCGGCAAGGGCCGACCGGGGGTCCGGAAAGCGGAACGGAAAACCGTTTGCCGGACAACTCGTGGCACGGCGCACGCAATCCCCGAGGTCACGCGGGGTGCAACCTGTCGTGAAGCCTGTGGAGAAGAGGTGCATGGGACGGCGAACTCAAGCCATAACTTGTCCTGAAGCCCACCCGGTGGAGCGATACCGGGAGCCAGGGCGCGGAATCCGGACCCGCTCCCGCGAACGGCGGCGTCCGAGGCCGGTAAGGTGCGAATCTTCGGTCGGCGGAAGTCGTCCGGAGTACCGGCAAGGCGGTTCCGACACCGATGAACGTCGACGAGACTCCCGCGCGGCTCCGGCTCGAACGCGCCCTGGACGGCCTGGCCGTCGTCTTCCGCAGCATGACCGCTTGGAGCGGCGAGGTCCAGTGCGACTGCCACTGGGGCAGCGAGGAGGAACTCGCGCTGCTGAAGGTCCCGGACGTCGTGCTCGACCCGGGCCTCCTGCACCGCACGTGGACGGCACCCGACTGGAGGGACAAGGGCGCGGTGCTGCGCCGCATACTGCCCCAGCTCGCCGGGGCGCTCGTCGCCGGCCGGGTGGAGCCCATGTTCGGCATGTACGAGGTGGGGCGGGTGATCCTCTGGGGCGAGTGGTGGAAGTGGCCCGAGCAACAGGCGGATGCCGTACGGGAGTTCCTGCACGCCTGGTGGGCCCACGCCCTCACCGATCCGGACCCCGCCGTCCCCGTCCACGAGCTCCTCGCGCTGTGCGCGAGGCGTCCGGCACGCTCGGTCCGTGGCTCGCGGTCTGGGAGGCGCTCGACGAGGACGTGGCCGACCGGCACCTGGCCGAGGCCGCCGGTCACTGGGACTACGACCTGCTGGGCGACGAACTCCCCTGGGACACCTGGGAGGAGGAGAACGAGAGCTCTTCCGGACCGGGCTCGCCGCCTGGCTCGTCCGCCACGCCCCGCCCGGCTCGGCCCTCGGGCGCCCACGAGGACCTGCTCCACCGCGTCAGGCTCATGGGCCTGACCGGCCCCGCCCGCTGGGAGGACCCGCACTGGCCCGGTTACCGCTACTGAGCCGGGCCGTCGCTCCCCGGGCGCCCGTTGTCAGTGGGGCCTGTCACGATCTCCACGAGTCCGGACGACTGGAGAGCGAGTACGCCATGGGTACCTGGGACATCGGCCCTTCGACAACGACACCGCCGCCGACTTCTCCTACCGGGTGGACGAGGCGCCGGTGGAGGAGAAGGCGGAGGTGTTGCGCGTGGCCTTCCGGGAGGTGGTCGGTACCGGCGGTGCGTACCTCGACGCGGACCTGGCGGTGGAGGCCATCGCCTCGGCGGCCCTCCTCGCGGCGCAGTGCCCCGGCGGGGAGCCGGTCACCACGTCGTACGGCCCGAAGGAACCCCTGCCCGTGCTCCCGGCCGCACTCCGTCCGGAGGCCGTGGCGGCCCTGGACCGCGTGCTCGTCGAGCCGTCCGAGCTGCTGGAGTTGTGGGAGGAGTCGGACGGGGAGGAGTGGAAGAGCGGGGGTACGGGGGCTGCGGGCCGTTCTCGCGGAACAGGGGCCTCCCTGACAGGGCGGGACGCCCCGGCCGGGGAGCTCACTCGTACAGCGCCTCCCGCAGGTGGGCGATCAGGTCGTCGTCCGGGACCTCGGTCCGGGCGGTCCCGGCGCGTAGGACCTCGTAGTGCCCGTCCCCCGCTCGTACACCAGGACCTGGCGGCTCTCCCAGTGCATCGGGTCCACCCGGAGGCGGACCGCGCGGTGCGTCATCGTCGGGAACGCGTTCCGCAGCGTCCCGTCCGCGTGGAGGCGGCGCAGGAGGTCCCGCTGCTCCCCGGTAGTAGGCGGACGACAGGAGGCCGGCCCACTGCGTGGCCGTGGGCTCCCCGGCCGCGAGCGCCCCGGTGAACCCGTCGAGGTCCAGGAAGCCGAACCTCGAAGCCAGTTCGCCGTACGGCACGCCCTCCCGCCACGCGGCGATCGCCTCCACGAGCGCGCCGAGGTCGTCCGTGGAGCCGATGTCCCAGCCGAAGTCCGGGATGTGCACGCGGAGCCGGAACAGGCGCTCCCCGGCGCGAGGTCGACCGACAGGTAACCCCGCGTCGTGTCGATGGCGAGGGGTCGGTCGCCCAGGGCGGCAGCCCGGTGTCACGGCCGCGCCGCGCCGCCTCCTCCCGCAGTGCCCGCGCGAGGCCGCCCGCGGCGGTCACGTCCGGGTACGGGTCCTCTTCACGGGCTTCCATTTCCGCCCCCTCCTCGTGATCGCGCTCCGGGTCCCCGCCGAACGGGCCGGTCCCCGTCCTCAGCCGTCGAGCGCGCCCCGCAGGCCGACCCCGTCATCTCGATGACGACGGCCGCCTCCCGCAAGCCGTCCGGCAGGTTCGCCCGTTGTTCCTCGTCGCCCACCAGGACGCCGTCCGGGAGGACGACGGCGGCTCCGAGGCGGGCGGCCAGTTCGGCGACGAGGTGCACGACACCACCGGACGGGAAACGGTGCACGTCGACGCCGGTGGCGCTCACGTCCACCTCCGCCTCTCCCCGTCGGCCGCCCGGACCAGCAGTTCCCCGGCATCCCGGCCCGCGCGTGCGACGTGGGGCGCCAGCACGTCCCGGATCACCCGGTCGTCCAGCACCTCCGGCTCACCGCCGACGAACCGGTGCAGGGAGACTCCGTACCCCATGCGCATGCCCTCCCTCGTGCCCGTGTCCTCACACGTCTTCATGCCGCCCCTCGCCGTACCGGGGCCCGTAGCGGTGCCGGTACTCCGTCGGCGTGAGGCCCGTCTCGCGGCGCATCAGGGTGCGCAGGCGGGCCGCCGTGCCCAGGCCGCTGCCCCGGGCGACCGCGTCGAGGCGGACCTCGCCCCGTTCGATCAACCGGCAGGCCAGGGCGACCCGTTCTCCCGTCAGCCACGCCAGCGGGGTCGTGCCCAGTTCCGCGCGGAAGCGGCGGTGGAGGGTCGCCGGGCTGACGGCGGCCCAGTCCGCCAGGTCCGCGACGGTCAGCGGCCGGTCGAGCCGCTCCTGCGCCCACGCGAGGACCGGCGCGAGCGACGCGTCGGGGACGTCCGGTACGGGGCGCTCGACGAACTGCTTCTGTCCGCCGTCCCGGTGGGCCGCGAAGACCAGGCGCCGGCTGACCGCGTTCGCCGTCTCCGCCCCGTGGTCGCGCCGCACCACGTGCAGCCCGAGGTCGAGCGCCGCCGAACTCCCCGCCGCCGTCAGGACGTCCCCGTCGTCCACGAACAGCACGTCCTCCTCGAACCGCACCGCCGGGAACCGCCGCCGGAAGGAGTCCGCCCACTGCCAGTGCGCCGTGGCCCGCCGCCCGTCCAGCACCCCCGCCTCCGCCAGCGTGAAGGCCCCGCTGCAAAAACCGACCAGCCGGGCCCCGCGCGCGTGCGCCCGCCGGACCGCGTCGAGCACGTCCGGGCGGCGCGGCACCTCCACGTCCGGCCGGTTCGGCACGATCACCGTGTCCGCCCCGTCCGCCGCCTCCAGCCCGGCGACCCCGGTGAGCGTGAAGAAGCCGTCCCGCATGAGGGTGTCCGGATCCGGCGAGCAGAGCCGGAAGTCGTACAGCAGCTCCCGCCCCTCCCCAGCTCCGGCCTGCGCAGGCCGAAGACCTCCGTGGCACAGCCGAGCTCGAAGGGGTTGGAGTGCGCGTCGACGATCACGACCACCCGGTGGAGCGGCGTAGTCGGACGCGGCTGCGAGGATCCTTGCGGCATGTGCGATTCCTAGCACTCGCGCCCGGTCCGCGCCACGGCCGAGGATCGGTCCATGCGCAACGAACCCCTTTCCCTCGCCACCGCCCTCGCCTCCTTCGACGACCTCTGGAGCCCCCGCATCGCGGCCCGCGTCAACGACTACGACGTCCGCGTCACGAAGGTCCGGGGCGAGCACGTCTGGCACGTCCACGACGACACCGACGAGTTCTTCCTCGTCCTCGACGGCGAGCTGTACATCGCCCTGCGCGAGCCCGCCGGCGAGCGTACGGTCCACCTCCCCGCGGCTCCGTCTTCACCGTCCCGCGCGGCACCGAGCACCGCCCGTCCTCCCCGGCGGCGCCTCGATCCTCCTGTTCGAGCCCACCGGCACGTCCACGGTAGGCGACCGCCACGACGAGGTCCCGTCCCACGTCGACGCGACGACCGGCCACGCGCTGGACCTCTGAGGCCCCTCTCAGCGGGACGCGCGCCGCCGGCGCCGACCGCGAGCACGACGCTCGTGACGGTCGCGGCGACGGCGGTCCCCCGAGGACCAGGAGCCCCGGGTTCACCCACCACGGGACGATCTCCGTCCCCGGCACACCAGGCTCACGGGGAGCGCGCTGCTGTGGTCCGGGTAGGTCTTCGTCCCCGCCTTGAAGTAGCAGGCGTCCTCGGGGAAGAGGAACGGCATGTACGAGAGGCCGTAAAGGTGCAGCGCGCCGCCCGCGAGGTACGCGAACGCGGCGATCCAGGCGGCCTTCTTGGCAGCGGTACGAGGGGGCGGGGCGCCCGGGGCCAGGGCGGTTCGTCGCCCCTGCGGGCCCGGACGAGGCCCGCGTACGTGATCCCCGCCCAGGCGGGTAGCGCCAGGGCGAGGATCACCATTCCTACGAGGGTCGCCACGGTCAGCGGCCGAGACGCCCCTCGGCGGCGGCGCTCACGAAGGCCGCGAAGGCGGCCGGGGCGGCGAGGAAGGCGGGGCCTTCGGGGTTCTTGGAGTCCCGGACGGCGACGTGCGCGGTGAGGTCGGCGACCTCGATGCACTGCCCGCCGGTGTCGCCGCTGTAGGACGACTTGCGCCAGGCGGTGTTGCCGAGCGGGGCGCACTCGATGCAGTTGCCGCCGGTGTCCGAGCTGTACGAGGACTTACGCCAGCGCGCGCCCGTCAGGTTCTGGTTGCTCCCCATAGTGCTCCTCCATGACACGGGCGATCAGTGCGGCCGAGTTCTCCACGGAGAGGGCGGCCGCTTGCAGGTGATCGTAACGGAGCGAGCCTTCCCTGAACGCGGCCGGATCGGCGGTCATATGCCCTTGGACGAAGTCCTCCGTGTAGACGATGTCGGGATCGTCGTCGAACCGCAGCAGGTTGAACTCACCCGGCAGACCGGCATGCGCCCCGGCCGTGAACGGCAGGATCTGGATCTTGAGCCAGTCGTGCCCCTGCATCCGCAACAGATGGGCGAGTTGATCTCGCATGACCTGCTTGCCGCCGATCTCCTGACGCAGCACCGCTTCGGTCAGGATGACCCACGAGAGGCGGTGTCTCCCGTTCCAGGATCCGCTGCCGGTCCATCCGTGCGGCGACCTTGGCGTCGAGGTCCCCGTCCGTCCGCACTCCGAGCACGGCACGCGCGTACGCCTCCGTCTGGAGCAGGCCGACGACCAGTTGGGGCTGGAACGAGGAGATGTACGTCGCCCGCGCCTCCAGGTCCGCGTAGGGCTGGAACCACGCCGGAAGCTGGCACCGCAGCACCAGCCCCACCAACCGCGAGAACGTCCCGCCCGTGACCAACGCGGCATCAAGTTGTTCCGAGAACCGCCTCGTCGGGACCTTCTTCGCCGTCTCTATCTGGCCGATCAGCGAGCCCGTGCAGTAGACGACGTCACCGAGTTGCGACTGGTTCAGTCCGGCCGCCTCCCTCAGACGGCGTAATTCCGCCCCGTAATAGTCCAGCGGCGAGGCGCTGGGATCGAGGTTGCGGATGTTGACCACGGCGAGGTCACCCCCAGATCGACGCATCAAGGCGTTGTGTTCGGGCCGTAGCCGAGCGTAACGAAAGAGGACCATCCTGGGGGCATGAATCAGGCAACAGACCTCTACCCTGCGGAACTTGCCACGAGTTACCGGATGGGGTTCACCGTGGGTGAGCACTCGGCCGGTCACATGCGCCGCATCCTGCACATGTTCCTCACGCGGTGGGAACTCGTCCGATTGTCCGATCCCGCGACCCTCGCGCTCACCGAGCTGGTCGCGAACGTCGTCCGGCACGTGCCGGACCGCAGGTATTCCGTACTGATCCTGCGCGAGCCGCACGGGCTGCGGGTGGAGGTGGCGGACGGGGTGCCCGGGACCCTGGCCGCGAAGGCGGGCGGGCCGCTGGACGAGGGCGGGCGGGGCTCGTCCTCGTGGAGGCCGTGACGGACCGGTGGGGGTCGAGGAGCAGGCCGGCGGCAAGACGGTGTGGTTCGAGTGCGACGCGTAGGGCACGATGGGCGCCCGTACCGCCGTACCCGTCAGTAGGAGCCACCATGTCCGAGCCCAGCCCCGAGATCCTTGCCGCCTTCGAGGGCCGCGAAGGGCTTCATGCCCGTCGGGGAGGGGCTCGCGCTGTACGGGGCGGCCGCCGAGGCCGCGAAGCTGGGGCTGCCGCTCCTGGAGGTCGGGACGTACTGCGGGCGGTCCACGATCCTGCTCGCGGACGCGGCCGGCAGGCGGGGACGGTCGCGGTCACCGTGGACCACCACCGGGGCAGCGAGGAGCAGCAGCCGGGGTGGGAGTACCACGACCCGACCGTGGTCGACCCCGAGGTGGGGCTCATGGACACCCTGCCGACCTTCCGGCGGACCCTGCGCAAGGCGGGCCTGGAGGAGTACGTGATCGCGGTCGTCGGGCGCTCGCCGCAGGTGGCGAAGGTGTGGGCCGGGCAGCTCGGCCTCGTGTTCGTCGACGGCGGGCACACCGACGAGCACGCCGTGAACGACTACGAGGGCTGGGCCCCAAGGTCGCCCCCGGCGGTCTGCTCGTCATCCACGACGTCTTCCCGGACCCGGCGGACGGCGGCCAGGCCCCGTACCGGATCTACCTCCGGGCCCTGGAGTCGGGCGACTTCGAGGAGGTCTCGGTCACCGACTCGCTGCGGGTGCTGCGCCGCCGCTGAGGCAGGAACGGGCGGTGGCCGCCCCTCGTCCGAGGAGAGCGGCCACCCATCGGGGGCTCGCCTCAGAACCCCGACGTCACGTACAGGCAGTTCGTGTAGCTGTAGCCCGGTTCGATCTTCGCCTTGCTCGACTTGGTGTCCCCGGCCGACGACGTGCCGGTGCCGGCCCGCTTCTGGAGGAAGTGGTAATCGCCGGCGGGCAGCAGCAGGGTCGCCTTCGGGTACTTCGAGGCCGGGCCGGTGCACGCCTTGATCTTCTTCGGGTCCAGGAAGACCGAGCCCGGGTACTTGGTGCAGGTCGCGCACGCGTTCAGCGTGATCTTCCCGGTCGTCGGGCCCGTGTAGAGCAGGTCGACCGAGCCGGGGCCGTCGTTGCTCACGACCATGACCATCCGGGCGCCGCCGAGGCCTTCGCCGGGGCAGCCTCTTGCCGGCCTCGGGCTCCTCGTCCGCGATCTCGGCGGCGATGGCGATCGAGCGCGCGTGCGCGGCCTTCGGGCTGCCCGGGTGGTCCTTGGCGAACCGGGTCATCGTCGTGGCCGCGTCGTCGAAGTCCTTGTTCCTGAACTGCGAGGTGCCGCAGGCGAAGTCGCCCTTCTCGATGGCCGCCTCCGCCTGCCCCGAGGCGCCCCCGAGGGCGGAGTCCGGCAGGGCGGCCACGGTGGTGCTGATCGTGCGCAGTTCGACGACCGTGTCGCAGGGGCGGTGCCGCCGTCGATCGCGGTGGACCGCGTCTTGATCGCCTCGCGGACGGCCGGTCCCACGCGGGCCGCCCGGTCCGACTTCGGGAAGGTCTCCAGGAGCGCGTTCAGGCTCTTGTCGGCGGACGGGTCGGCGGCCTGCACGCCGAGCGCGGCCGTCCCGCACTCGTACAGCGACTCGGCCAGCGGCTCGTCCGCCTTCGCCGGGCGGGAGCCGAGGAGGTCCTTGTCGAGCGTGCCGGACAGGCCCGCAGGTGCGTGAGCGGCGCGACCGCCGTGCAGTAGTCCTTCTTCCCGTACGGGGCGGAGAGCTGCGCGTAGTACGCGTCGAGGCGCGCGGGGACCAGCTTCCCGGCCCGCGACCCCGCGTGCTTGGTGCCGAGGTCCTGGTAGGTGTCGAGCGCAAGCCGGTAGAGGCTCGGCCCGCTCGAAGAGAGGCCCTCGCCGGACTTCACCCGCTCGTCGGCGACGGTGAGGCGGGCGAGCAGGGCCTCCTCCTTCGCCTCGTCGCGGGCCGCCCCGTACGCGAGGGCGCTCCCGGCAGGCACGGCGAGCAGCACCAGGGCGAGCGGCAGCGCCAGGCGCCGGAAGCCGGTGCCGATCCGGAGAGTGGCGCGCAGTCCGCGCCGGAAGCCGTCGGCCGCGGCGGCGAGCAGGACGACGCCGTATCCGACGAGGACGCCGACGGGCACGCCGTCGACGTCGGCGGGGAGCGCGACCACGAGCAGGGCGATCGTGGCGAGCCAGCAGAGCGCGGCACCGATCCAGTGGCGCAGGAGCACGTACCCCAGGCCGAGGCCGGAGAGGTTGAGCAGACCGATCGCGACGGCCTGCGCCGGGTTCGCCGGGCCGGGCGGCTGCGCGGGCGGCGGGGTCCCGGGACCGGGCGGCGGGCCGTAGCCGGGAGGTCCGTACCCCGGCGGTCCGTATCCCGGCGGGGGCCCGTAGCCGGGCGCGGTCGCGGGGCCGGACTGCGGATAGCCGTATCCGGGCGCGGCGGCGCCCGCGCCGACGGGGACCGGGCCGGAGGGCTCGCCCGCGGGCTGCCCGGGGGCCTGGCGGGGGTCCTGTCCGAACGGCTGCCCGGAGGTCTGCCGGGGTCCTGTCCGGACGGCTGCCCGGCCGGTTGCCCAGACGCCTCCGGCGGCGTGCCGAAGGCGAGCGTGGGCGTGGCGGGCGGCTGGGCCGGCGGGGGCGGGGCCGCCGGTGTCCCCGGGGCCGCCGCCGGGCGCGCCGGGGCCCAGGGCGCCGCCTCGGGCGCCGGACCCACGCGCGGGTCGGGAGCCGAGGGCCCTGCCCGCCCCCACCCTGGCTCCGGTTCCGGTTCGGATGGTTCGGGGCGTCCTCGCCCGGGACTCTGTCCACCGGCTCGGGACGTGCGTCGTTCGGTTCTTCCCCCACCACGGTCCCCTCGTGGGTCCATGCGCGGTGGCACTCCACCGTCGCCTCTTGCTGGATACCCTTCACCGTCTCCGCACACGCGTCCACCGTTCTTCGGGAGCGGTGACCAACCTACGACGCACCCCTGCGCGTTTTCGCCCTTCGCACGGCCTAAAGTCGCGGGGTGCCGAACGACCACCGGAAGACCGCCCGCCGTCCCCTCGCCCTCGTCCTCGTCCTCGCCGCCACGGGCTGCTGCGTCGCGCTCGCCGGGTGCGGGACAGCCCCAGACCCGGCCGGTCCGCCGTCGGACGAGGCTCCGGGCTCCCGGGAGCCGTCCACGTCCGCTCCCGCCTCCCCTCCGCCCCGTCCCCACCCCCACCGCGCCGGAGAACCGTTCCCTCGCCGGGAGGACCGTCGTCGTCGACCCCGGTCACAACCCCGGCAACTTCCAGCATTCCCGGGAAATCAACCAGAAGGTGAACATCGGGACGAACCACAAGGAGTGCGACACCACGGGCACGTCGACCGACGCCGGGTACACCGAGGCCTCCTTCACCCTCGACGTCTCCCACCGGCTGCGGGACCTCCTCGTCGCGCGGGGCGCGAAGGTGGTGCTCACCCACGACGCCGAGCGCCCCTGGGGCCCCTGCGTCGACGAGCGGGCCCGGATCGGCAACGGGGCCCGCGCCGACGCCGTCGTCTCCGTCCACGCGGACGGTTCGGCCGTCGGGAACCGCGGTTTCCACGTGATCCTCCCCGCCCGCGTGCGGGAGGGCGCCGCCGACACCGCGGAGATCGTCGGTCCCTCCCGTGAACTGGGCGAACGGATCGCGGACCGGTTCGCCCGCGCCACCGGCACCGAACCCTCCAACTACCTCGGCGGAGGTACCGGGTTGGACGTACGGGACGATCTCGGCGGACTCAATCTCTCAACCGTCCCCAAGGTGTTCGTCGAATGCGGCAATATGCGTGATCCGAAGGACGCGCGACTGCTCACCTCGGCGGCGTGGCGACAGAAGGCGGCGCAGGGGATCGCGGACGGCATCGGCACCTACCTCGAGGGGTAGAACCGGCGGGCGATAGATTCTCCGTACGATGGGGCCACCCCCTGCCACGAACTCGAGCGCCACTCCGTCGCGACGGCGACCGACGCGACGACGACCCGACGAAGGACTTCTCACGTGAATATCCGCTCCCTCACCCGAGGCGATGGCGTGCTGATCGGTGCAGCGGTGGTGCTGTTCATCGCCTCGTTCCTGGACTACATCTCCTACAAGGGCCTCACGATCGACGCCCCGAACGCCTGGGACTCGCTGGGGAACGCCATCGGCGTCTACCTGGTGGGAGTGATCGGCGCGGCCCTGGTCGTCCTGAACCGCGCGCTGCCCCAGCCCCGCAAGGTCCTCGGGCTCGACCTCGGCCAGGTCGGGGCCGCGGCGACGCTCTTCACCGCCTGGTCCTCTTCTGGACCGTCCTCGACCTCGGTGAGGTCGACGCGGGCGCCGGTCTGATCCTCGGCCTGATCGCCGCGCTCGTCCTCGCCGCCGCCGCGGTCGCCGGCCCGCTCGTCCCGGCCCTCCAGGCCCCGCTGGTGGGCGCGCCGCGTCCGCAGACCCCGCAGCCGTACGGCATGCAGCCGGGTCAGCCCGGTCCGCAGGGCGTCCCCGGCGGCTACGGCTACCGGGCGCGCAGCAGCAGCCGTACGGCGGCGCGCACGACGCCTCGCACGGCACGGGCCACCCGTTCGGCGCGCAGGCCCCCGCCCCGCAGCCCCAGCCGCAGCCGCAGGCCGCCAAGCAGCCCGAGCCGCAGCCGGCCCCGGCGCAGCCCGCCTCGGACTTCGCCCCGTTCTGGTTCGCGGTCCCGGTCGCCCGTCCGCTGTACGCGGAGGACGGCGGACAGGCCCCGATCGCGGAGCTGGCGCCCGGCACCTGGTACCTGGCGGTCGAGCAGCGCGGCCAGGCCCTGGTGGCGCAGACGCAGGACGGGCGCCGCGGCGTCCTCCAGGACACCACCGGCATCCAGCGCGGCTGACGGTTCCGTACGTGACGAAGGCCCCCGTCCGGACGGGGGCCTTCGTCGTTCCCGGGCTCAGCCCCCGAGCTGGGACGTGCTGGGCACCTGGTCCTCGACCTCCGCGCCGGCGCTCTTCCCCGCGTCCTTCACGCTGTTGATCACGCTCTCGAAGGCCCCGACGTCCCCTCGCCGACCTCGCCCTTGCGGAACTTGGTGCCGAGGTCCTTGAGCGAGTCGATGCCGGCGGTGAGCGGCGCGACCGCCTTGGAGAGCAGCGGGTCGCCCTGGGCGTTGTTCAGCGCCGCCTTGAGCCGGTTGTACGTGAACGCGCCCGCGAGACCGGCCTTCACCACGGCGAAGGTGCGCCCGTCCGCGCCCTTCTTGAACTTGCCCGCGCGGTACGGCTTCACGATCCACTGGTACGTGGCGCCCGCGGCAGACCGGCGTTGGCCACGAACCGGGTCTTGGCCAGTTTCTGCCGCTCGGCGCTGCTCGACGGGGACGCCGACGGGTTCGCGGAGGCGCTCGCGCCCTGCGTGTCGTCGTCGCCGCCACAGGCGGCGGTGGTCAGAGCAGGGCGCAGCACAGCGGCAGCGCCACGGCTCCGCGCGAAAGGGTTCCGGGCACGGCGGGGTCCTCCCTGGGGGCTGTGGCGCCAGCCTCGCCCCGGGGCCGTAAGGGCGCCACCGGGGCGACTCCGTACGGGTGCGTCCCCGGCCCTGCCTCAGGTCCCGCAGCAGTCCGGTTCGAGGCCCACCGGGAGGCGCTCGCCGCCGAAGACGGCGACCGTGGCCTCCTCGCCGCCGAGCGCGGCCACCGCGAGCAGCAGGGACCCGGCGGTCCAGCTCGTCTGCTCCTCGGGCCACATCGCCTTGTCGGCCTCCGTGGCGCCCTCGAAGACGTACCCCGTCCAGTACATGCCGTTCGCGGCCCGCAGGTGCTGGACGTCCTGGAGGATGGTGAGGGCCCGGTCGGACTCCCCACCGCCCAGAGGGCGAGGGCGAGTTCGCAGCTCTCGCCGCCGGTGACCCACGGGTTGGGGACCACGCAGCGCACGCCGAGGCCGGGCGACGAACGCGTCCCAGGACGCGTCGATCCGAGCCCTGGCCTCCTCGCCGGTGACCGCGCCGCCGAGGACCGGGTAGTACCAGTCCATCGAGTAGCGGGACTTGTCGAGGAAGCGCTCGGGGTGGCGGCGGATCGCGTGGCCGAGGGCCCCGGCCGCCAGCTCCCAGTCCGGCTGCGGCTCCTCGCGGGCCTCGGCGATGGCGAGGGCGCAGCGCAGGGCCTGGTGGATCGAGGAGCTGCCGGTGAGGAGGGCGTCGGTGACGGGCTCGCCGGAGGCTCGCGCTTCCAGCCGATCTGGCCGCCGGGCCGCTGGAGCCCGAGGACGAACTCGACGGCGGCGTAGACGACGGGCCACATCCGGTCGAGGAAGGCGTCGTCGCCGGTGGACAGGTGGTGGTGCCAGACGCCGACCGCTATGTACGCGACGAAGTTGGACTCCCGGCTGCGGTCGGTGACCCGCTCCGGGTCGCCGTCGTGGTAGGCCGCGTACCAGGAGCCGTCGGCGTTCTGGTGGCGGGCGAGCCACTCGTAGGCGCGGGCGGCGGCGGCGTGCTCGCCGGCCGCGTCCAGGGCCATGGCGGCCTCGACGTGGTCCCAGGGGTCGAGGTGGTGGCCGCGGAACCGGGGATCGCGCCGTCCTCGCGCTGGACGGCGAGGATCCCGGCGACGGTCTCGGCGGCCTGCTCGGCGGTGAGCACGCCGGGCAGGACGAGGTGCTCGGCGATCCGCTCGGGACTCGTCACTCGGCATCGGCCTTCGGGAGGTGGGGCTTGGTCGCGTACGCCACGAAGCTCTTGCCGACGACCGGGTTGAGGAGCTGCTCGGCGACCCGGGTCAGGGCGGGCTTCTTCATGATGTCCCAGACCAGGAGCTTGTGGTAGGCCCGGACCGGAAGCGCCTTGTCGTTGTCGACGCCGAAGGCGCACTTCAACCACCAGTACGGCGCGTGCAGCGCGTGCGCGTGGTGGGTGCCGTACGGCTTGAGACCGGCCTGCCGGATCTTGCCGAGGAGCTCGTCGGCCTTGTAGATGCGGATGTGGCCGCCCTCGACCTCGTGGTACTCGTCGGAGAGCGCCCAGCAGACCTTCTCGGGGCCGTAGCGCGGGACGGTGATGGCGATCCGGCCGCCCGGCTTGAGGACGCGGACCATCTCGGCGAGGACGCCCTTGTCGTCCGGGATGTGCTCCATGACCTCGGAGATGATGACGACGTCGAAGGACGCGTCGGGGAAGGGCAGGTTGAGGGCGTCGCCCTCCATCGCGGTCGCGGTCGCGCCGGCGGGGCCTCCCCGGCCTCCTTCATGGCCGCGAACCACTTGGCGACCTCGCGGATCTCCTCGCCGTTCTGGTCGAGGGCCACGACCCGGGCGCCGCGCCGGTAGCACTCGAAGGCGTGCCGGCCCGCACCGCAGCCCAGGTCGAGCACGCGGTCGCCGGGGGCGAGCGGGAAGCGGGTGAAGTCGACGGTCAGCACGAGGGCCTGCTTTCGCGGTGGAGGGAAGGTTGTGGGCAGGCGTTCCGCCGGGCGGAACGGGTGGGCACAACCGGCCCACCGGGCCGCACCCGGCGAACAGGACGGGGTGTCACCGGGCGCCCCGCGCGCCCCGGCGCCGCGGCGGGCGATCGCCTCGCGGTACAGCTCCGCGGTGCCCTGGGCCGCGCGGGCCCAGGTGAAGCGGTCGAGGACCCGGGCCCGTCCGGCGGCGCCGAGCCGGGCGCGCAGGTCGGGGTCGCCGAGGACCCGGCCGAGGGCGGCGGCGAGGGCGCCCGCGTCGCCGGGCGGCACCGCGAGGCAGGTCTCGCCGTCGGGGCCCGCGACCTCGGGGATCGCGCCGCCGGTGGTGGCGACGAGCGGGGTGCCGGTGGCCATGGCCTCGGCGGCGGGCAGCGAGAACCCCTCGTACAGCGAGGGCACGCAGGAGACCTGGGCGGAGCGGACGAGGTCGACGAGCTCGGCGTCGCTGATGCCCTTGACGAACTCGACGGCGCCTTCGAGGCCGTACCGCTCGATGGCCCGGGCGACGGGGCCGTCCTCGGCGCGCTTGCCGACGACGACGAGGTGCGCGTCGGGGTTCTCGGTGCGGAGCTTGGCGAGCGCCTCGATCAGGTGGATCAGGCCCTTGAGGGGGACGTCGGCGCTGGAGGTGGTGACGATCCGGCCGGGGACCTCGGCGACCGAGGGGTCCGGGGACCAGAGGTCGGTGTCGGCGCCGATGTGGACGACCCGGACGCGGTCCTCGCGTACGCCGAGGTGCTCGACGATCTCCCGGCGGGAGGTGCCGGAGACGGTGAGCACGGACGGCAGGCGGCGGGCGACCCGCTTCTGCATGGTGGTGAAGGCGTACCAGCGGCGGACCGAGAGGCGGCGCTTCCAGGTGTCGGCGGCGTCGAGGTCGAGGCCGCGGTCGACGGTGATGGGGTGGTGGATCGTGGTGACGAGGGGCGCGCCGAGCGCGGGGGCCGCCGAGGAGTCCGTACCCGAGGGTCTGGTTGTCGTGGACGACGTCGAAGTCGCCGCGGCGGGCGGCGAGCATGCGGCGGGCCCGCAGGGAGAAGGTGAGCGGCTCGGGGAAGCCGCCGGTCCACATGGTGGCGACTTCGAGGGCGTCGATCCAGTCGCGGTACTCGTCGCGCTTCGGGGTCCGGAAGGGGTCCGGGGAGCGGTAGAGGTCGAGGCTGGCGATCTCGGTGAGCGGCACGCCCTCGTCGAGGGTCGGGTACGGCTGGGAGCCGATGACCTCGACGGTGTGGCCGAGGCGGGCGAGCTCGCGGGAGAGGTGCCGGACGTAGACGCCCTGGCCCCCGCAGAAGGGGTTCCCCTTGTACGTGAGGAGAGCGATCCGCAACGTGGGGGTCCCCCTGTTCGAGCACGGCCGAGAACTTGGGGGACGTCACCGGGACCGGTGACGCCCTGTCGGGGCCTGCCTCTACGGCCTCGGCGGTCATGCGCGGCCCCCTTCGAGCGTGCGTTTCGCCGGAGCGTAACCGCTGGCGTTAATCTAGAACAAGTTACAGACCCGGCCGTCGCCCGGCCGTCCGGGAAGGACCGAATCTACCGGCAGGTAGCGCCGCGGTGAGATCCGGAGCGGGTGATTCGCGCCACGGCCCCGCCGCCGCCATACTGTCGCTCCCCACCGCACGGAATCGGGACCCCATGACCGCAGAGAACAGAGCGGAGCACGGCACCGCCGTGCCCCTGACGGAGCGGCAGGAGGCGCGGCGGCGGCGCATCCTGGACGCCAGCACGCGGCTCGCGTCGCGGGGCGGGTTCGACGCCGTGCAGATGCGGGAGGTCGCCGAGGAGGCGGGCGTGGCCCTGGGCACGCTGTACCGCTACTTCCGTCGAAGGTCCACCTGCTGGTCGCGGTGATGCAGGACCAGCTCCGGCACCTGCACACCACCCTGCGCAAGCGGCCCCCGGCGGGCGCGGACCCGGCGGAGCGGGTCGCGGAGACCCTGATGCGGGCCTTCCGGGCGCTCCAGCGGGAACCGCAGCTCGCCGACGCGATGGTGCGGGCGCTGATCTTCGCGGACCGGGGGCGAGCGCCGAGGTCGACGAGGTCTCGCGGCTGACGACCGCGATCGTCCTGGACGCGATGGGCACCGGACACCCGACGCCGGAGCAGCGCTCGGCGGTCCGGGTCATCGAGCACACCTGGCACTCGGCCCTGATCACGTGGCTGTCGGGACGCTCCTCGATCGCCCAGGTGAAGATCGACATCGAGACGGTGTGCCGGCTGATCGGGACGCCGGCGCCCATCGGGTGACCGCCGCTACGGCCGCTGCCCGTCGACCCCGCCGGCGGACAGGGCGGACCGCACGGGGAGCGGGATGCGGGCGCTGATCTCGTCGATGCAGGCCTTGTCGGCGGCCGACACGTTGATCAGTCCCGCCTCGACGCCCTGGAACTCCGCCGTCAGGGTCCAGCCCCGCTTCGTGAAGACCTTCTGGGCGCTCCGGACCGTTCCGCTCTCGTCCTTGCGCTCGGGCGCCTCCCCGGACGGCCGCCAGCCGCGCTCGCGCAGCTCGCCGACCACCGCCTCGTACCGGCCGAGGTCGGCCTTCTCGTCCTCCGTCCCGTAACCGCGGTAACCGGCCCCGCAACGGGCCGCGGTCATCTTCGCCCAGTCCGGATCGTCGGCCGGGGCCCCGCGTCCGCGACGGCCGCGTCGATGTCCGCCTGGGCCGAGGCCTTCGTGACCGGGCCGGTGTCCTCGGCCCGGGCCGTCGCCGACGGGACGGCGGACGGCCCGCCGTCACCCGTGCCGCAGCCCGCGGCGCCGAGCACCACGGCCACGACCACGGCCGCCCGGACCGCCGTCCCCTTGCGCATGTTCTTCCCCACCCTGTTCCCCGCCCCTGTCGATCGCCGCCGGACGGTGATCGTCCGGCAGTGCCGCAGAGTTTCGCACAGGGCCGCATGTGACGGCCCGTCCGTTTCCGGGGGCCGGTGCGAGGCCGCTCACACCCTCCGTGAGCGGCGCGTACGGGCCGGTAGAGTGAGCGGGTCGTCATCATGCCCGTACGGGGAAACCGGTGGAAATCCGGTACTGACCCGCAGCCGTGCAACCGCCTTTCCTTCGCGAAGGCGGCAAGTCGGAATGCCCCGGACGGGACGTGACCGCCGGCACCGTCGAGGAATACGGAGCCGAGCCCGGTGCCCGAGGCGTGCCGTGCCCGGCCGCAGGAGAGGGCCCCATGAACACCGTCCGCCGCGCAGCCGCCGCCGCGCTCGCCGCCGCCGCCGTACTCGGCACCGGAGCAGCCGGGCAGGCCTCC
The DNA here is from genome assembly GCA_007858575.1 of Streptomyces sp. WAC08241. Taxonomy (GTDB): domain Bacteria; phylum Actinomycetota; class Actinomycetes; order Streptomycetales; family Streptomycetaceae; genus Streptomyces. The sequence continues at coordinate 7,071,804 of CP042279.1, read as the reverse complement.
GCCGCCCCTCCCCGACCCCCACCACCGGGAAGCTCCCGGCCGGCCTGTACGGCACGAAGGACCCGACCTACGACGGCGTCTGGCGCCAGTCGCTCGCCTTCCTCGCCCAGCGCGCCACCGGCTACCAGCCCTCCGACCAGGCCGTGGAGTGGCTCCTCGGCCAGCAGTGCGACGACGGCTCCTTCCCCTCCTACCGCGCGGACGCCACGAAGCCCTGCGACGCGAAGACGATGCGGGACACCAACGCCACCGCCGTCGCCGTCCAGGCGCTCGGCGCCGTCCGCCGCCAGAGCGCGACCCCCGAGAAGGCCGACCAGGCGGTCAAGGAGGGCACCGCCTGGCTGAAGACCGTGCAGAACAAGGACGGCGGCTGGGGCTACAGCACCGGCGGCGCCAGCGACGCCAACTCCACCTCCGTCGTCGTCGGCGCGCTCGCCGCGACCGGCACGCGCCCCACCACGTTCACCTCCGCGGAGGGCCGCACCCCTACGACGCGCTCCTCGCCTTCGCCCTGCCCTGCACGGACAAGGAGGGCCCCGGCGCCTTCGCGTACCAGCCCGACAAGGCCGGGAAGCTGTTCGCCAACGCCGACGCCACCGCCGCCGCCACCCTCGCGGGCCTCGGCAAGAGCGTCGTCGCCACCAAGGCCTCCCCGACCAGGCGCCCGCCTGCGCCGACCTGTCGAAGCCGACCCCCGAGCGGGCCGCCCTCAACGGCGCCTCCTACCTGGCGAAGGCCCTCGCGAAGACCCACCACCTCGTCCAGCCGCCGATGCCGGGCGCCGCCGACACCGCCGAGCAGCCCGACTTCGGCAACACCGCCGACGCCGTCGTCGCCCTCTCCGCCGCCGGCGCCGCCAAGGAGGCCATGCCCGCCCTGGAGTGGCTGGAGAAGAACTCCGCCGCCTGGGCGAAGGAGAACGGCCCGGCCGCCTACGCCCAGCTCGTCCTGGCCGCCCGCGCGACGGAGACCGACCCGCGCAAGTTCGGCTCGGTCGACCTGGTCGAGCAGCTCAACGCCGCCGGGCCCGCGCCCAAGAGCCCCGACACCTCCGCCTCCTCCACCACCAGTGACGACGAGGACTCCGGCTTCGACCTCTGGTGGATCATCGGCATCGGCACGGTCGTCGGCGTCGGCATCGGCTTCCTCCTGAGCGGCCGCAGAAGTGACCTCCGCCGCCGTCAGGACCCCCACGGCCGGGACCACCGCGACCGGAACCACCGCGGCCGGGACCACCACGGTCAGGACCACCGCGGTCAGGACCACCACGGTCAGGATCACCGCCAGGGTCGCGGGTGCCGCGGCCGGGGCGCTACTGACCCTCGCCGGAGTCGCGGCCGCCCCGGCGCACGCCGCCGGCTACCGCTACTGGTCGTACTGGGAGAGCGACGGCGGCAAGCCCTGGGCGTACGCCACGCAGGGCCCGGCGACCGCCCGGCCCGCCGACGGCGACGCGGTCGGCTTCCGCTTCGCGGTCAGCCAGAGGCCGACGACACCGCCCGACCCACCGCCGCCCCGGACTTCACCCGGATCTGCGGGGACGTGGCGGCGAAGGACGGCACGAAGCGGGTCGCGGTCGTCGTCGACTTCGGCGGCCCGGCCGACGCCCCGCCCGGCGAGGCCCGCCGCCGCGGCGGATCACCACCGGCTGCGCGCAGCTCCGCCCCGACGCGACCGGCGCGGAGGCCCTCGCCGCCGTGGCGAAGCCGCTGCGGTACGACAGCGGGGCCATGCTGTGCGGGATCGCCGGCTACCCGGCGCGGGGCTGCGGCGAGGAGGTGGGCGGGGAGCCGACCGCCGCGCCCACTCCCGGGAAGGAGCACGACGGCGGTGGCGGTCCGTCCGTCGGCGTGCTCGTCGGCGGGGCGGCCGTCCTGGCGCTCGGCGGGGCGGCGATCTGGAAGGCCCGCCGCCGCGGATGAGCACCGCCCCGCCCGCGGCGCGCTCCGGAGCGCGCTCACGGCTCCCGTCGCGACCCGGGCCAACGCCCTGCACGCGGGCGCGTGGTGGCTGTGGGCGCTCGGCCTGGCCGTCGCCGCCTCCCGCACCACCAACCCGCTGCTGCTCGGCCTGATCGTCGGCGTCGCCGGTTACGTCGTCGCGGCCCGCCGCACGGACGCGCCCTGGGCCCGCTCGTACGGCGCGTTCGTGAAGCTGGGCCTGTTCGTGGTGGCCCTCCGCGTCGTCTTCTCCCTCCTCCTCGGCTCCCCGATCCCGGGCACGCACCTCCTCTTCACGCTGCCCGAGGTGCCGCTGCCCGACTGGGCGCAGGGGTGCGGATCGGCGGCCGGGTGACGGCCGAGCAACTGCTCTTCGCGGTGTACGACGGCGCGAAGCTGGCGACCCTGCTGATCTGCGTGGGCGCCGCGAACGCGCTCGCCAACCCGGCGCGGCTGCTCAAGTCGCTGCCGGGGGCGCTCTACGAGGCGGGGGTCGCCGTCGTCGTGGCGATGACCTTCGCGCCGAACATGGTCGCCGACGTGGTCCGGCTGCGGACCGCCCGCAGGCTGCGGGGCCGCCCCACGGGCGGGGTCCGGGCGGTCCTCCAGATCGGCCTGCCGGTCCTGGAGGGCGCCCTCGAACGCTCGATCGCGGTGGCGGCCTCCATGGACGCGCGGGGCTACGGGCGGACGGCCCACGTCCCGGCGTCCGTGCGCCGCACCACGAACGTCCTGACCCTCGGCGGGCTCCTCGGCATCTGCGCCGGCTCGTACGGGCTGCTCGCGGCGGAGGGCGCGGGCTACGGGCTCCGCTGCTCGGCGCCGGGCTCCTCGCCGCCGTGGCCGGGCTCCGGCTCGGCGGGCGCCGGACCGTACGCACCCGGTACCGGCCCGACCGCTGGGGCGCCCGGTCCTGGCTGGTGGCGGGCTCCGGGGTGGCGGTCGCGGTCCTGATGATCCGGGCGAACGCGTACGCCCCGGAGGCGCTGCACCCCGGGGTCGTCCCCTGGCGGCCCCGGAGCTGCCGCTGCTGCCCGCGCTGTCGATCCTGGTGGGCCTGGTGCCGGCGTTCGTGGCCCCGTACCCGAGGAGAACCCGTGATCCGCTTCGAGAACGTCTCGGTGAGGGTACGAGGAGGACGCCGAGCCGACGCTCCGGAACCTCGACCTCACCGTCCCGGAGGGAACTGGTCCTCCTGGTGGGCCCCTCGGGCGTGGGCAAGTCGACCCTCCTCAACGCGGTCTCGGGCCTGGTCCCCACTTCACCGGCGGCACGCTGACGGGCCGGGTGACGGTCGACGGCCGGGACACCCGCACGCACCCGCCGCGCGAACTGGCGGACGTGGTCGGCACGGTGGGGCAGGACCCGTCGGCCCACTTCGTCACCGACACGGTCGAGGACGAGCTCGCGTACGGGATGGAGTCCCTGGGGCTCGCGCCCGGCGTCATGCGGCGCCGGGTCGAGGAGACCCTCGACCTGCTCGGCCTCGCCGAACTCCGCGACCGCCCGATCGCGACGCTCTCCGGCGGGCAGCGCCAGCGGTCGCGATCGGCTCCGTCCTCACCCCGCACCCCAAGGTCCTCGTCCTCGACGAGCCGACCTCCGCGCTCGACCCGTCGGCGGCGGAGGACGTCCTCGCAGTCCTCCAGCGCCTGGTCCACGACCTCGGCACGACGGTCCTCCTCGCGGAACACCGCCTCGAACGCGTCGTCCAGTACGCCGACCAGGTCCTCCTCCTCCCGGACGCGGTCATGGGCCCCCGTCCACCGTCATGTCCCGCTCCCCGATCCACCCCCGGTGGTCTCCCTGGGCCGCCTGGCGGGCTGGACACCACTGCCGCTGACGGTGCGGGACGCGAGGAGGAGGGCGGGGGCTTGAAGGAGCGGCTGGAGCCGTTGATCGGGACGGGGGCCCTTGCGGGGTTCCTGCGGGGCGTCTCCCCGCCCGCCCCGGACCCCGGTCCTCAGGGGAGGGGCGGGGCTTCTCCCTCTTCTTGCGGCAGCGACGGCAGCCGCAACAGAACGACACACCCCCACCACCCCCTCGTCCTCACCGGCTCCCTCCACGTCCGCCGCGCCCGCGTAGAGGCCCTCCGCAAGATCGACCTCCGCGTCGACCCCGGCGAGACCGTCGCCCTCATGGGACGGAACGGCGCCGGAAAGTCGACCCTCCTGGCCACCCTCGTCGGCATGATCGCCCCCACCTCCGGCACCGTCCGGATCGCGGGCCGGGCCCCGCACGCCACCGACCCGCGCGAGCTGATCCGCCAGGTCGGCCTGGTGCCGCAGGAGCCGAGGGACCTGCTGTACGCGGACACCGTCGCCGCCGAGTGCGCGGCGGCCGACGCAGACGCGGGCGCGGAGGACGGCACCTGCCGGGCCCTGGTGTCCGAGCTGCTGCCGGGCGTCGCGGACGACACCCACCCCGGGACCTCTCCGAGGGCCAGCGCCTCGCGCTCGCCCTGGCCGTCGTCCTGACCGGCCGCCCGCCCCTGCTCCTCCTGGACGAGCCGACCCGCGGCCTGGACTACGCGGCCAAGGCCCGCCTCGTCGAGCACCTGCGCGCCCTCGCGGCGGACGGGCACGCGATCGTGCTCGCCACGCACGACGTGGAGCTGGCGGCCGAGCTGGCCCACCGGGTGGTGATCGTCGCGGACGGCGAGGTGGTCGCGGACGGCCCGACCGCCGAGGTCGTGGTCTCCTCGCCCGCGTTCTCGCCGCAGGTGGCCAAGATCCTGGCCCCGCAGCCGTGGCTCACGGTCGAGCAGGTGGAACGGGCGCTGGACGGCCCGGAGGGAGCGGAATGAGCGCCCGCCCCTCCGCCTCGGCCCCCGCTCCGTCGCCGCCCTCGCCCTCGTCTCCCTGATCGGGATCGCCGCCTTCTGCTGGCCCCTGTTCGCGGACGCCGACTCGGCCGTGACGTCACACGCCGGTGACGCTCCGTGGCTGTTCGCGGCCCTGCTGCCGCTGCTCGTCGCGGTCGTGGTGGCGACGATCGCGGACTCCGGCATGGACGCGAAGGCGGTCGCGATGCTGGGGGTGCTCGCCGCCGTGGGCGCGGCGCTGCGCCCGCTGGGGGCGGGGACGGCCGGCCTGGAGCCGATGTTCTTCCTGATGGTGCTGAGCGGCCGGGTCCTGGGCCCGGGCTTCGGCTTCGTCCTCGGCGCGGTGACGATGTTCGCGTCCGCCCTGCTCACGGGCGGCGTGGGCCCCTGGATGCCGTTCCAGATGCTGTCGATGGGCTGGTTCACGATGGGGGCGGGGCTGCTGCCGGGGCAGCGGACGCTGCGGGGCCGGGGCGAGCTCCTGATGCTCTCGGCGTACGGCTTCGCGGCGGCGTTCGCGTACGGCACGGTCATGAACCTCCAGGGCTGGGTCCTGCTCCAGGGCCTGAGCAGCGGGATCTCCTTCCAGCCGGGCGCCCCGCTCCACGAGAACCTGGTCCGCTTCCTCGCGTACGTCACCGCCACCTCCCTCGGCTGGGACCTCGGCCGGGCCGTGCTCACCGTCGTCCTCACGCTCACGGTCGGCGGCACGCTCCTGAGGGCGCTGCGGCGGGCGACGCGGCGGGCGAACTTCGAGGCCCAGGTCACATTCGAGGGCCCGGAAGGGGCCCCCGCGAGTGAGCCGCCCACAGGACCTAGGTCACGTACGAGCCGGAATAGTAGGCGTACGGAACCACCCAAAGCCCCACCTTCACCCCCATAGCCTGCGGAAACGCACCCCATCCGCGCCCCGGGACGTTCCTCCCGGGTCCGAACCTCCTCGTACAGGGGGTCGTTGCATCGCCGTTCCGGCCCTGCTTCTCTGGTGGACGTCGCCAGGCAGCCGGTGCTCGTCGCAGCGCCTCAGGCAGGCCGGTCCCCCAGTTCCCGGGTCTCCCGGGCCCTGGTTCCGGCTTGCCGAAAACGCCCGGCGCGGCCTTTGTCCCCGAAGTTAGGTAGAAACCTTGATCCGCTCGCTCACCACTCGTGTCGCCGCCCGCAAGAAGACCTTCGCCGCCTCCGCAGCCGTGCTGCTGGGCGCGTCGGGCGCGGTGCTCGGCACGACGGGCTCGGCCTCGGCCGCCAGCCCGCAGGATGTCGCGCGACAGATCGTTCCCGCCTCGCAGTACGCGTCCTTCAGCAAGATCGTGGCCCACGAGTCCGGCTGGAACCACAAGGCCACCAACTCCTCCAGCGGCGCCTACGGCCTGGTCCAGGCCCTCCGGCCTCGAAGATGTCCTCGGCCGGCTCCGACTGGAAGACGAACCCCGCCACCCAGATCAAGTGGGGTCTCACCTACATGAACGAGCGCTACGGCTCCCCGAACGCCGCCTGGGCGTTCTGGCAGGCCACGGCTGGTACTGAGAGACCAGTCCGGCACCGCACAGCGCTCACGCAAGGCCCCGCCCTCCTCACGGAGGGGCGGGGCCTGCGGCGTTCCCGGGGCCCCTCCCGGGGAACCGGATCTCCCCGCGCGCGTCCACACCGCCATGCGGGGACACACCACATCCTGATCAAAAGAATCACCCTGATCAGAAGAACCATCCTGGTCAGAAGAATCCTGACGGCCTTCGTCGCGCTGCTCGCGCTCCAGGCCGGCTCGCTCGTCGCACCGGCGTACGCCTGCGGCTGCGGCGCGATGATCCCGGACAAGGCGCGGCGGATCGGCGTCGACCGCGAGGAGTCCGCCGTCCGCTGGGACGGGCGCACCGAGACGATCGTGATGCGCTTCAGCGTCCACGGGGACGCCGAGCGGGCGGCCTGGATCATGCCGGTGCCGAGCCGGGCCGACGTCTCCCTCGGCGATCCGGAGCTGTTCGACGAGATCGACCGGCTGACCGCGCCCGAGCGGCGCGACCGCTTCCACTTCTGGCCGCGCGAGGACGACTGGCCGTTCGACACCGGCCACGGCGACGGGGCCGGGGCGGCGCCCGGCGCGGGCACCGGCGTCGGCGTCGTCGGCCGGGAGCGGCTCGGCCCTTCGACGTGGCCCGGCTGACCGCCACCGACCCGGACGCGCTCGGCGACTGGCTCCGTACGAACGGCTTCGACCTGCCCGACCGGCTCACCGGCGCGCTCGGACCGTACGTCGAGCGGGCGTGGGAGTACGTGGCGGTCCGCCTCGCGCCCGAGGAGAAGGGTTCCGTCCTGCGGGGCGAGCTGACCCCGCTGCGGATCGCCTTCGCCTCACCCGAGCTGATCTATCCGATGCGGCTCTCGCGGCTCGCGACGACCCCGCAGACCCTCGGCCTGTCCGTGCTGGCCGACCACCGGATGGAGCCCCGCTCCCCCTCGGCGGCGACCGGCCCGAGGTGACCTTCGCGGGGCGGATCGAGCGGCCCGAGGGGCCGTGGCCGCGCTCGCGGGCGACCGGCCGGTCCATCTGACGGTCCTGGGCAGGAGTTCCCGCACCCGGAGCGGATCGACGACGACCACCGCCTGCGGCGGGTCGCCGACACCCCGTACCGCGAAGTCGTGTACACCGACCGGCTGCTGACCGTCGCCGGCGGCGTGCCCGTCTGGCTCCTGACGGTGGGCGGCGGCCCGCTGCTCGTGGCGGTGGCGACGCTCCTGGCCGTACGGGCGTCGCAACGCCGACGGGCCCCGGGGGCGGGTGTACGTTCGACCGCATGACGAACCCTCAATGGACCGATGTCGACCACTACTTCACCGAGCTGCTCGCGCCGGACGACGAGGCGCTGTCCGCCGCGCTCGCCGCCTCGACGGCGGCCGGTCTGCCGGAGATCGCCGTCGCCCCGAACCAGGGCAAGCTGCTCCACCTCCTCGCCCGGGTGCGGGGGCGCGGACCATCCTGGAGATCGGCACCCTCGGCGGCTACAGCACGATCTGGCTGGCCCGCGCGCTGCCGGCCGACGGGCGCCTGATCACCCTGGAGTACGACCCGGCCCACGCGGACGTCGCCCGCTCCAACATCGCCCGCGCCGGCCTCGACAAGCTCGTCGAGGTCCGCACGGGCGCGGCCCTGGACAGCCTGCCGCGCCTGGAGGCGGAGGGCGCGGGCCCGTTCGACCTGGTCTTCATCGACGCGGACAAGGTCAACAACCCGCACTACGTGGAGTGGGCCTGAAGCTCTCCCGGCCGGGCACGGTCATCGTCGTCGACAACGTGGTGCGGGGCGGCAAGGTCGCCACCGCCCACCCGGACGACCCGTCCGTCACCGGCACCCGCGAGATGTTCGACCTGGTCGCCCGCGAACCGCGCCTGGACGCGACGGCGTTCCAGACGGTCGGCTCGAAGGGCCACGACGGGCTGCTGCTCGCCCGCGTGGTCGACTAGGGCCCGTCCGCCTCGCTTCTGCCGGCCGGGGTCGTCGACGACGATGTCCGTGTGACCCACCGCATCAGCGCCCTGATCTCGGCCCTCGGCGTCCTCACCGCCGTGGTGCTGCTCGTCGCCTCCGTCCGTGACCACCTTTCCGGGGCGTCGGTCCTCTGGCCCGTGGCCGGCGCGGTGCTCTTCCTCAGCGCCTCGTACACGCTCGTGCGGGACGTGCGGCGACTCCGCGCCGGGCCGACCGACTGACAGCGGCGCCGTTCCGAGATCCGCCGGACACCCCTTAGCCCTCTTGGTCCTCGGCGGACGGCGCGCTCCGCCGCCACCCCGCGAAGAGCGGCAGCTCCCCTTCGGCGTCGAGGACGACGACGCCGAAGGCCGGTCGAAGGCGATCCGCTCCACTGCCTCGCGGCGGGGCGGGGCCGCGCTCCGGGCCATCCTGACCTGGGTGACGGCCGCCGCCTCGACGCCCTCCTCGGCGACCTCGACCACCGCCTCCTGCACCACCTCGTCGATGAAGAGGGGATCGCGGGAGAGGCCGGAGAAGTCGGCTCCGGGGCGCAGGGCCAGGTCGAGGCCGAGCGCCGCCAGGTGCGGGTGCGCCTCGGTCCTCGTACGGAGGGTGAAGCGGGGCAGGAGAAGGTCGGCCGAGTCGGCGGCGAGCCGCTTCCGCGCCCCGGGCTCGGTCCAGGCGGCGGGCAGCACCTCGCCGGGCCCGGCCCCTTCCGCGCCGAGCACGAACCGCACCAGGGCGGCCCCTCACCCGCGCAGGGCAGTTCCACGACGGTGACCCCGTCGACGTACCAGACCCGGGCGGACGGGATCCGCAGCCGCATGGTCGGCACGGGCCGGATGCGGCCGCCCCCGTCGGTGAAGGGCTCGTCGCGGGTGAGGTGCCGGGGAAGGCCACGGCCCAGGAGGCCTTCAGGGCCAGGGCGTTGAGCAGGACGAGCTCCTCGGAGCCGTCGAGCCCGAGCGGCAGCCCTTCCACCCGCCCGCCGGTGGCCTCCCGCACCACGCGTCGAGCACGCCCTGCGCGCCCTCGCCCAACTCCCCGAACCGCACGTCGGGCAGCCCCGCCGGAACTCCTCGCGGACCGGCACCCCGGCCACGCCGGTGGCCACCGCGAGCCCCTCCGCCCCCGCGAGCCGCCGCCCGACCCCGGTCACGGCCCCGGCGGCCGCCTCCCCTCGACCCCGAGCAGCCCGTACAACTCCCCGGCGGTCCGCCCCGCGCCCCGGCCGCGACGGCCCCGAGCGCCAGCCACAACCCGACCGGCGACACGACGAAGTCCCCGTCCCCGAGCCGGGACAGCCAGCGCGCGGCCAGGGTCCGTACCGTGTCCGCCGGGACCGTCGACTCGAAGCCGCCCATGTTCTCTCCCCTGCCTGTGCGCCGTTGCCTCTATGAGCATCTTGACTGCTCCCCTACCCGGAAGGACGGGGATTCCTGGCTCGGGCCGCCTCCTGGCCCGGCGGGCCGGGGGTCTTCCGCCGTCGACACCAGCCGGGGCCAGACCCGCCCGGACGAGCATCACGTACGCGGAGTTCTTGTCCCTGGGCCGGGACACTCCGCACGCGACGCAGGTGTAGGTGCGCTCGGACAGCGGCAGTGCGTGCTTGGCTCTCGCTCCGCATGCCGCGCAGTCCATGGTGGTGTGGGCCGGGTCGACGAGACGGACGTCCCGGCCGTGCTTCCGCCCCATCTCGACGAGGGCCTTCTTGGTGGTGGCGATCGCCGCGTCGGCGGCCTTGCGGGCCATCGTGGTCCTGGCGAGGAACCTCGGCCGGAAGTCCTCCACGGCGATCGCGTCGTGATCGCGGACCACCTTCTTGGCCCATTTACGGCCGGTGTCCTGACGCTGACGAGCCACTTTCTTGTGCGCCTTCGCCCGCAGCCTTCGCGCTTCGCGGTAACCACGCGAGGCGGCCTGCCCCGCTCGGGCCTGCGGCGGGCCATCATCCGGTCGTACCTCGTGAGCTTCGCCCGGGCCTTGCGCCCGTACTCCGCGTGCGGGAGATCGTGCTCGTCCGACGTGGTGGTGGCGGTTTCGCGGACGCCCCAGTCCACACCGATCGCCCGCCCGTTCGGAGCCATGGGCCGCCTCACCGCAGGGACGACGAACGAGGCGTACCAGGGACCGAGGGCGTCCTGGTACACACGCACGCTCGACGGTTCGCCGGGCAGGTCGCGCGACCACACGACGCCCAGCACGATCCCACCCGCCAAGTGCAGACGACCGCCCTTGAGGCGGAATCCGTGCCTGGTGTAGTTGAGCGTGGGGGCGGACCGTCCTCTTTCCTCCACTTCGGCAACCCGGCCCGGCGGTGCACCGGCAGTCGCCCCGCGATGTCCTTCAGCGCCTTGGTCCGAGAGGCTCCGAAATCACGGATGGTCTGTTGCTGGGGAACACTGGAACCCTCCGAGAGCCAAGGTGTCGTCCGCCTCGCCTCGGTCAGCATCCTGTCGAGCCGGGCCGGCCCGCAGGTCATCCTGGAGTCGGGGTGACCCACATTGTGTCGGTGTACGGACGTGGCCTTGGCCGCACTCGTTCCAGACCCACCGGCACCGGTCCCACTCCCCGAGCAGCAGGGCGAGCGCGCCCGACGACACTCTGAGCCGGTAGGTGTACCGGACACGCTCGGCTTCACCGGCCACCCGTGTCCGCTCCTTCGGCGCGAGTGACGTCCTCCAAGGGACGATCCACTCCTTGCCTCCGTCTTCCGGCCGCAGAAACGCCACCGCCCGCTTACGCCGTCGAAGGGGCGGTTCGGCCGGATCCTCGTAGTCCCGCATCACTTCACGCAGAACTCCGACCCGTCCAGTGCCGTCGTCGACCCGACGACCGACGTCCGCGGGGGTGATCATCAGTGCCCCTCGTCGTGGCGCCGCATGAAGACATTGCAGTCGGTCACGGTCGTCCAGTCGCCCACCCGGCGCGCCCTGTTCCGTACTGCGGCGAGTTCGGCACAACCCGCGCAACCCGTCACGGGGGACGGTTCCGGTTCCACGATGGCCGGGAGTTCCAGTGGCGGGGTGCTGTATCGCGTGGGCTCGCTCATGTCCCGATCGTCGCTTCGGTCGCCAGGACGGGGGAACTTCGTACGTTTCCCATTCGAGGACGTCCCACGAGAAGTAAAACGTCCCTCGGAACGTCCACAGGCAGGGATGGGGAACATGCGCAACGAACGTCTGCGAGCTGTCATGGAATCACGCGGCTGGGCCCACACCACCTTGGCGGAAGCGGTCGGAGTCGACCCGAAGTCCGTGGAGAGATGGGTCAATCTCGGCCGCACCCCGCACCGGACGACCGCCATGAAAGCGGCCGCAGCACTGGAGGAGGACGTGCACGCCCTGTGGCCCTCGCTCCGGCAGGCACGCCCGGCACGGGCCGTCAGCTCGAACTCGTCACCCTGTACGAGCAGCGGGCAGACGTCCCCGTGTCCGTCTTCGTGGAGCTTCTTTCCCGGTCACACCGGCAGATCGACGTACTGGTGTACGCGGCCGTCTTCCTCCACGAGGCGTACCCCCGGCTCAACGACCTCCTGCGCGAACGGGCCGACGAGGGGTGCGTGATCCGCATCGCGGTGGGCGATCCCGATGACCCCAATGTGCAACAGCGCGGCAGGGAAGAGAGGTTCGGGCACGGCATCGAATCCCGGTGTCGCCTCGCGCTCCTCCACTACCAGCCCCTCGCGGGCGTGCCCGGCATCGAACTGCGCACGCACGGAACGACGCTCTACAACAGCGTGTACCGTGCCGACGACCAGATGCTGGTCAATGCCCACGTGTGGGGCGTCAACGCCTACGCCGCGCCCGTCTGGCACCTGCGGCGCGACCACGGCGGCATGTTCGACACCTACACGAAGAGCTTCGACTCCCTGTGGGCGACGGCGCGTCCCGTGGAAGAGTGAGGGCATGGCCCGCACCGAGTACTACGACGATCCGGACGCACCCGAACCGAACAGCCTCGTCGTGGCCGCCTCCGCCGTCGTCGTGGACGAGCAGGGCCGTCTGCTCCTCCAGCGGCGTCGTGACAACGACCTGTGGGCGCTGCCGGGCGGGGCGATGGAGATGACCGAGTCCCTGCCGGCGCGGCCGTGCGGGAGGTCAAGGAGAAACGGGCCTGGACGTCGAGATCACGGGTCTCGTCGGCACGTACACCGACCCCGTCACGTCATCGCGTACGGCGACGGAGAAGTGCGCCGGCAGTTCAACGTCTGCTTCACGGCCCGGATCGTGGGCGGCACTCTGGCGATCTCGGAGGAGAGCACGGAGCTCCGCTTCGTGGCGCCCGGGGAACTCGCCGCGCTCCCCATGCACCACACCCAGCGGCTGCGCGTCGGGCACGCCCTGGAGCGCCGGTCGGCCCCCTACCTGGGATAGCGTCCGTTCGAGGCCGGGCGCGGCGCCCGGTCCGTGCTTGCTGAGAGGTGTCGTGTGCCCAGTGTGGTGAAGATCAACGTCCTGACCGTGCCGGCCGAGCAGCGTGAGGTCCTGGAGCAGCGGTTCGCCTCGCGGGCCGGGGCCGTGGAGGGTCCGACGGGTTCGAGTGGTTCGAGCTGCTGCGGCCCCTGGAGGGGACCGACCAGTACCTGGTGTACACCCGCTGGCGCAGCGAGAAGGACTTCCAGAACTGGATGAACGGTTCCATGCGGGCCGCCCACCAGGGCGGCGGGGAGGGTGGGGGCGAGCGGCCGAAGCCCGCCGCGTCCGGGTCGACCCTGTGGTCGTTCGAGGTCGTGCAGCAGGCGGCGCCGAAGGGCTGAGCCCGAGAAAACCCGGGTGCGCCGCCGGTCGCGCGCGCCCCACAATGGCGCGCGTGACCTGGACCTTCTCCCCGAGCGCGTCGACACCCCGGACGCCACCGCCCTGCGCCGCGACTACTACGACGAGGTCGCGAGCCGGTACTGGAAGCGGCCGCGACGGCGGCCGAGATCGACGAGGGGCTGACGGACGACGGGGCCGGGCTGCTCGCCCCGCCGACCGGGGACTTCCGGGTCGCCCGGTTCGGGGCGAGCCGGCCGGGTGCGGCAGGGTGCTCCTCCTCGACGCCGAAGCCGACGCCGACGACGGGGTCCGGGCCGAGCTGACCCGGGTCTACCTGCGGCCCGCCTTCCGGGGCCGGGGCGGGGCCGGGCTCCTCCTGGACGCCCTGGAGGACGCCGCCCGCGCGCTCGGCGCCCGCCGGATGGTCCTCAACACGCGCCTGGACCTGATCGAGGCACGGACCGTGTACGTGCGGCACGGGTACGCGGAGATACCGGCGTACTGCACCGGTCCGTACATGGACGTCTGGTACGGCAAGGAGCTGTGAGCGGCACCCGGGCGCTCACGCGTGGTAGTCGCGGGGCGGTTCCGACGTGCGGGGGCGTTCCGCGTCCGAGCCGCTCAGTTCGGCCGTCAGTTCCTCCACGAGTTTCACCAGGTCGGTGGGCCGTTCGGGGCCCCACCAGTCGCCGAGGAGTTCGGCGAGCGACTCCTCCCGCGCCTTGGCGAGCCGGGTGGAGACCCGTACGCCCTCCTCGGTGAGGATGAGCTGCACGCCCTCGCGGGCGACCAGGCGCCGTTCCTCCACCTGCCGGGAGGCCTCCGTGATCGCCCGCAGCGGTACGGGGGTGGTCTCGGCGAGCCGGGCGGGCTCCACGGTGCCGTGCCGGCGGATGCGCAGCAGCAGCCAGCTCGCGGCGGGCAGCAGGTCGAGCCCGGCGCGCTCGGTGATCTTCACGTAGACCGCCTTGCGCCCCTCGCGGGAGCCGAGGACGGACAGCGCGCGGGCGCACTCGTCGTACGAGGAGCGCTCGACCGGGTTGGAGGCGAGGGTCTGCGTGGTGTCGGGCGCGGTGACCGAGGTGCGGAGCCGGTCCTCCTTGAGGAACCAGGCGATGACGAAGGCGACGAGGACGACGGGCGACGCGTACAGGAAGACGTCGGTGATGGACGTGGAGTACGCGTGGAGGACGGCGGGCCGCAGCTCGGGCGGGAGCTGGGCGACGGCGCGCGGGTCGGCGGCGACCTGTCCGGGGCCGACGCCGGGCGGCAGGCCCAGTCCGGCGGCGGCGAAGACGTCCTCCAGTTTGGAGGTGAGCCGGTTGGTGAAGATCGTGCCGAAGACGGCGACGCCGAAGGACGCGCCGATGGAGCGGAAGAAGGTGGCCCCGGAGGTGGCGACGCCGAGGTCCTCGTAGGAGACGGCGTTCTGCACGACGAGGACGAGGACCTGCATGACGAGGCCGAGTCCGGCGCCGAAGACGAAGAAGTAGGCGCTCATCTCCCAGGTGGAGCTGGTCTCCGTCGGGCGGTGGAGGAGGAGCAGGCCGATCGCGGTGAGGGCGGTGCCGGCGACGGGAAGACCTTCCAGCGGCCGGTGCGGCTGACGACCTGGCCGGAGGCGGTGGAGGTGAGCAGCAGACCGAGGACCATCGGCAGCATGTGGACGCCGGACATGGTCGGGGTGACGCCCTGCACCACCTGGAGGAAGGTCGGCAGATAGGTCATCGCGCCGAACATCGCGAAGCCGACGACGAAGCTGATGACCGAGACGAGGGTGAAGGTCCGGATCCGGAACAGCTTGAGCGGCAGCACGGGCTCGGCCGCCCGCCCCTCGACGTACACGAACCAGACGAGGAGTACGGCTCCGAGCACGGCGAGGCCGATGATCTGCGGCGATCCCCAGTCCCAGGTGGTGCCGCCGAGGGAGGCGACGAGGACCAGGCAGGTGGCGACCGAGGCGATGAGGAAGGTGCCCAGGTAGTCGATGGTGTGCTTCGTGGAGCGGACCGGGATGTGCAGGACGGCGGCGATCACGAAGAGGGCGACGACCCCGATCGGCAGGTTGATGTAGAAGACCCAGCGCCAGGAGAGGTGCTCGGTGAAGAGGCCGCCGAGGAGGGGCCGAGGACGCTAGTGGCGCCGAAGACGGCGCCGAAGAGCCCTGGTACTTGCCGCGCTCCCGGGGCGGGACGAGGTCGCCGACGATCGCCATGGACAGGACCATGAGCCCGCCGCCGCCGAGGCCCTGGAGGGCCCGGAAGCCGATGAGCTGCGGCATGTTCTGGGCGATGCCGCAGAGGGCGGAGCCGATGAGGAAGATGACGATGGCGGCCTGGAAGAGCTTCTTGCGTCCGTACTGGTCGCCGAGCTTGCCCCAGAGGGGGTGGCGGCGGTGGACGCCAGCATGTAGGCAGTGACCACCCAGGAGGTGTTCCATGCCGCCGAGCTCGCTGACGATGGTCGGCAGGGCGGTGGAGACGATGGTCTGGTCGAGCGCGGCGAGCAGCATGCCGAGCAGCAGCGCGCCGATCGCGACGAGGACGGTGCTGTGGCGCTGCCCCTCCCCGGTGCGGGGCGCCTCCGCCGGGCGGGGACGGGCGTAGGTCCTGGGCCATGGGCGTCTCCTCGGACGTCTCGCCGGCGTCCCCTCGGACGTGCCGCGGGCGTCCTCTCGTGCGTCTCACCGGACAGTTCTTCGGGCGGTTGCTCGGACAGTCCCTCCATCCTGATCCGAATGTCTGGTTATGGCCTGCGGAAGGCACGCTTGTTCCCCCAACAGATGGGCTTGGGCTGCATAATCGCTCGCAACTATCTCGGGTAGGGGACTCAACTATGGTGGGACACGTCTGTCCTGAATGCGGTGTACACAGATCTGGCTGCGCGTGCGCCCGGACGGAGCGGGCGGAGGCCGGGGACTTCGACCCCTGAGAATCAGGCCGTACGTGACGTTCGACGCGGACGCGGGTACGGGCACGGGTACGGATGCGGGCGCGGGTACGGGCGCGGACGCGCACGGCGCCGGGGCCCGTGGGCGTACGGCGCCGGGGGTCCGGAGGCGTACGGGACGGAGGGCGCCCGGCGCACGCGGCGTACGTGCCGTACGCCTCGCACCCTCCACGAGGGCGACCCTCCGAGACGATGCCACTGCTGTTGCACGGGCCCGGCGGAACGCCGTCCGGGAGCGGGCCGGGGAGGGCGGCGGAGGCGCGGCCCGAGGCGGGAGCGCGGGCGCGGAGCGGTGGTCGTGGCGGTGTCCGCGGCGGCCGTGGTGGCCACCGCCGCCCTGGCGGCAGCCGTCCTCGGCAGCGGCGACGCGGACGAGACGGCGGACGACCGGGCGGCCCTGCCCGAGGTGACCACGAAGGCGTCCCTGAACATAGCGGTGTCCGAAGCGCCCTCCCCTCCTCTTCCCAGGGACCCCCGAACCGACGTCGTCGTCACCGACACCGCGCCGGACGCCCTCCGCCCGCCCTCCTCGTCCACCACGGCCGCCACCCCTCCCCATCGGCTTCGGCGACCACGCCGGAGCCCGGCTCGTCGGCCGTGACCAGCGCCCCTCCGCCCTCCGGCGCGACCTCGGCGCCGCCGGTCACGTCGCCGACGACGGCTCCGACGCCCTCCCGGACCCCCGAGGAGACGGAGGAACCGACCAAGGCAGCCGGCAGCCTCAGCCACGGTGACCGCGGGACCGAGGTGAAGGAGCTCCAGCGGTGGCTGCGGAACGCCGGGTTCTACTTCGGACCCATCCACGGCCGCTTCGACGACGACGTCGAGGACTCCGTGCAGAGCTTCCAGTTCTGGTTCTCCGTCCAAGGCGATCCGCCGGGCGTGTACGGGCCCCATACACGCAAGGAGCTGGACCGGGAACGGCGCGGGCACTGAGCGGGCGCCGAGGTCCGGGAGCGGACCCGGCCGCCGCGGCGCCGCGACCCTGCGCCCCTGTGGCCCCACGGCCCCACGGCCCCGCGGCCCCACGGCCCCGCGGCCCACGGCCCGCGGCCCCGCGGCCCCGTGACTCCATGACTCCGCGGTCCCAGGATGCGGACACCGAGAGGGCCGGTTGGCCAAGACCGCCCCGGTTTTGTATCGTTGAAAACAAAGTGGCCCCGCCCGCACTCCCTGACCGGTGGGCGGGTCCGCCTTGTTCTCCGCACCACCCCTCTGGAGACCCCGATGCCTGCCCCCACCCCGGCAACGCTCACCGCCCGCGCCCTCCTCCTCGACATGGACGGCACCCTCGTCAACTCGGACGCCGTCGTCGAACGCTGCTAGCGCCGCTGGGCCGAGCGGCAGGGCCTGGACAGGGACGCCGTGCTCCAGGTGGTCCACGGCCGCCAGGGATACGCGACGATGGCCGTGCTCCTCCCGGACCGCCCCATGGAGGAGAACCACGCCGACAACCGGGTCATGCTCGCCGAGGAGACCGCCGACCTCGACGGGGTCGTGCCCGTCGGCGGCGCACCCGCCTTCATGGCCGCGATCGCGGACCTGCCGCACGCGCTGGTGACCTCGGCGGACGAGGCGCTCGCCCGGGCGCGGATGGGGGCAGCGGAGCTGCGCGTGCCGGAGACCCGGATCACGGCCGAGTGCGTCGGGGCCAGCAAGCCGGACCCGGAGGGCTTCCTGAAGGGCGCGGCCGCACTGGGCTTCGCCCGGAGGACTGCGTGGTCTTCGAGGACTCCGAAGCGGGGATCCAGGCGGGTCGCGCGGCCGGCATGCGCGTCGTGGGCGTGGGCCGCGCGCGGCGGCCTTCGCACCGGACGCGTACGTGCCGGACCTCACCCACCTGCGGGTCGAGGCGGCGCCGGACGGCACGATCACGCTGACGACGACCACCGCGCCGTAACGTCCCTCCCCACCCGCACTCCCCGCTCGCGCGCGGCCGGATCGCCCGGCCGCGCGCAGCGCTGGTACGGCTCCTCGACGCCCGCCCGCCGCCGGCCCGCCCCGACCCGCACCCACGCGGACGAACGCGTAACCTCCCTACGCGCAAGGGACTTGAGCGGACGCCTTACGGGGTCCCGCACGCGCACGCGCCCCGGCGCCCCGCACGTGCCCCGGCGTCCCGCACGCGCCCCCGCGCGCGCCTCACCCGCACCACCCCGCGCTCCACTCCCCAATCCCCGACCGCCGAGCGGAATCTGGCGCTCCGTCAGCACGCGCACACCCCTTGATGTGACGTGCCCATGTCGTCACGCTGTTACCTGGCGCACCCCGTACGGAAACCTGGCGCCGCCACGATGGCCGGGCCGCCGCCCGGTGCCCCACGGGGACGGCACCCGCCACGGTCCCCCACCTCAAGGGAGTTCACATGTCCGTCCGCAGCGTCTACGCGCGTCGACTCGCCGTGCTCGCCACCTCCGCCGCCCTCACCGTCACCGGTCTCCTCGCCACCGCGCCCGCCGCCCAGGCCGCCATGCCCACCCCGGTCAGCGCCGCGACCGCGCGCACCTACCTGGCCGCCCTCACGGTGAAGGCGGAGGGTCCACCTCGGGCTACAGCCGGGACCTCTTCCGCACTGGATCACCCAGTCCGGCGCCTGCAACACCCGCGAGACCGTCCTCAAGCGGGACGGCGAGAACGTCGTCACGGACTCCAGTTGTGCCGCCACCGGCGTAGCTGGTACTCCGAGTACGACGGCGCCACCTGGACCGCCGCCTCGGACCTCGACATCGACCACATGGTCCCGCTCGCCGAGGCCTGGCGCTCCGGCGCCAGCTCCTGGACCACCGCCCAGCGCCAGTCCTTCGCCAACGACCTGACCCGTCCGCAGCTCATAGCCGTCACGGACAACGTCAACCAGGCCAAGGGCGACCTCGACCCGGCGAAGTGGCTGCCCTCGCGGACGGCCTACCGCTGCACGTACGTCAGGGCCTGGGTGCACGTGAAGTACCACTGGAACCTCAGCGTCGACTCCGCCGAGAAGAGCGCCCTCCAGTCCGTCCTCAACGGCTGCTGACGCCACCCACTTGAAGAAACGTCACGGCACGCCGGCCGGGAAGTGAACACGACCACACACTTCCCGGCGGTCCGATGTTGAACTTGCAAGTACTAGTGAGGTGAACCTAACCTACGGACTCATCGGTTCCGTCCCCACCTCGTCCGCCGACGGACGAGGCCAGACCGAAGGAGTTCCACCCCATGAGCAACACCAGCGATCCCACCGCACCGGGCAAGACCGGCGAGGCGGCCGGTACGGCCGTCGGCGCGAGCGCCGGCACCCGTGCCGGTGCCGAGGGCGCGGCCGGTCTCACGGCGCGCCTGGACCAGGCCCGGCCGTACGCGCTCGGCCTCTTCCGCATAGTCGTCGGCCTGCTCTTCCTCTGCCACGGCGCCGCCTCGCTCTTCGGCGTCCTCGGCGGGGCCCACGGCGGCGGCACGGTCGAGGCGGGCACCTGGCCCGGCTGGTACGCGGCGGTGATCCAGTTCGTCGCGGGCGGCCTGGTCCTGCTCGGCCTCGGCACCCGCAGCGCCGCCTTCCTGGCCTCGGGCTCGATGGCGTACGCGTACTTCAACGTCCACCAGCCCGAGGCCCTCTTCCCGCTCCAGAACGGCGGCGAGACCTCGGCCCTGTTCTGCTGGGCCTTCTTCCTGCTCGTCTTCACCGGCCCGGGCGCGCTGGCCCTGGACGGGCTCTTCGGAGCCGGGGCCCGGAGCGGCGCGGACGTGACGGCGCACGGGAGAAGACCGCGAAGAAGACCGAGGAGCGCGAGGAGCAGGCCGCGCCGGCCACGGCCTGAGGCCGGGGCCGGGCCGGATCCCTACCGCCGCCCCGGCCCGGAGACGTACAAGACCAACAGGACCGGCAGGCTCACCCGTCTCGGCGTCCTACAGGAGAGGGGCCGGTGTCCGCAGCACGGATTCCGGCCTTTTCCGCACGCGGCGCGCGTCCGGTACCGACCCCGTACCGGACGACTCCCGCCAGGTTCCCGCACGATCGAACACCGGCGCGGCGGCGGTGCACGGCACCGGCGGCGGCTCCGGCGCGGCACCGGCACCGCTCGCCGGCGCCCCGTCGAGCCCGCCGCGCACCCACCGGCGGCGGGCCCCCGATCCCGCGTAGGCTCTGCCCTGTGAATCTGCTCGACAGCCTGGGCTCGCTGCGGTCGCTCACCGCCGGTCCATGGATCTACCCGGTGGTGGCGACGTCGATCCTGCTCGACGTCTTCCTGCCCGTGCTGCCGAGCGGCTTCCTGGTGATCACCGCGGCCACGGCGGCGACCGCCGCGACGGCGACCGCGGCCTCCCCGACGTGCCGTCGCTGCTCCCCCTGCTCCTCTGCGCGGCCACGGCCTCGGTGCTCGGCGACTTCCTCGCGTACCGCCTGGCGCGCCGGGGCGGAGCCAGGCTGGACCGGGCGATAGCGCGCTCACGGCGCCTCTCCCTCGCGCAGGAACGTCTCGGCACCGCGCTCGCCCGGGGCGGCGGACTGCTCGTGGTGCTCGCGCGCTTCGCGCCGGCGGAGCCGCTCCGTGGTCTCGCTGGGCGCGGGCGCGGCAAGCAGCGGAGCAAGGAGTTCCTGCCGTGGTCGGCGCTCGCGGGCGTGACCTGGGCGTCGTACAGCGTGGGGCTCGGCTGGCTGGGCGGTCAGTGGATGGGCGCGACCTGGTTCAGCGCGGGGTGTCGACCCTCGCGCTCTTCCTGGCGGGCGGCCTCGCCGCGTATCTCCTGCGCCGTCCGGCCACGACCGCGGCGCCCGCTTCCTGAGGGCGGGGTCCCGCGCAGTGCGGGATCACGAGCGCGCCCTCGCGGGGTGCGGACGCGGTCCCGCACGGCACGGGGTTACGAGTGCGTCCTCGCGGGGTGCGGGTGCGGTCTCGCACAGCACGGGATCACGAGTGCGTCCTCGCGGGGTGCGGGTGCGGTCCCGCACAGCACACGGGATCACGAGTGCGTCCTCGCGGGGTGCGGGTGCGCCCCGCGCACCTCCAGGCCGTCGAGGAGTCTCGCGGTGGCCTCGGCGATCTCGTCCACGGCCCGCTCGAAGACCTCGCGGTTGTGGGCGGCGGGGGCGCGGAAGCCGGAGATCTTCCGGACGTACTGAAGGGCGGCGGCGCGGATGTCGTCCTCGGTCGCCTCCTCGGGAAGCACGGGCGGGCGGAGCGTCTTGATGCTGCGGCACATGCCTCCAGTGTGGCGCGCGCCACTGACAACC
This sequence comes from Streptomyces sp. WAC08241, assembly GCA_007858575.1. Classification (GTDB taxonomy): domain Bacteria; phylum Actinomycetota; class Actinomycetes; order Streptomycetales; family Streptomycetaceae; genus Streptomyces. Next base: position 7,050,659 of record CP042279.1, on the reverse strand, counting down.
GCCCACCCGGAGCCCGGCCGTCCCGCGAGGAGGCGGGCGGGCCGGGTGCGGAAAGTGTTATGTCCGGGGCGCCCGCTCGTCTACTGCGGCGACAACCGCCCACCGGAGCAGCCACGCCTGCTCTCGTCCGAGGATGTATCGCATGCGACATGACGGGTCCGACAGGACCGACACGTTTCGGACCGCCGCACGGTGGAGGCAGCCCGCGACGGGGACGCCCGGGCCGTCGAACGGCTCACCGCGGGCGCGCTGCCCCTGGTCTACAACGTGGTCGGGCGGGCGGCGGAGACCGACCTCGACGTCGACGACATCGTGCAGGACACCATGGTCGCGGTGATCCGTGCGCTGCCGGACCTGCGGGACGCGGCGAAGTTCCGCTCGTGGCTGGTGGCCATCGCGGTCCGGCAGCTCACCGACGCCCGGCGCCGGGCGCGGTCCGGCCAGTTGACGACGCTGGAGCACACCGACGAACGGCACGCGCCGGAGCCCGACTTCGCGACCCTCTTCCTGCTGCGGCAGTCGCTCTCCGCCGAGCAGCGGCAGGTCGCCGCGGCCACCGCGTGGCTCGACCCGTCGCACCGCGACCTGCTGTCGCTGTGGTGGCTGGAGGCGTGCGGACGGCTGTCCCGGAAGGACATCGCGGTGGCCATGAACCTTCCGGCGGCCCATCTTGCGGTCCAGGTCCAGCGGATGAAGACCCAACTGGACGTGGCGCGGACGGTCGTCCGAGCGCTGTCCCGCGTCCCGCGCTGCGCGGAGCTGGCCGAGCTCGCCGGCCCGGACGACCCGGCTCCCAGTCCCCTGCTGCGCAAGCGGATCGCCCGGCACCTCCGTTCCTGCGAGCCGTGCGGTCGTCCCGCCGGCCGCCTGGTCCCGCCCGAGCGGCTGCTCGCGGGCCTGCCCTACTCGTACCGGGCCGCACCGCAGATCCCGGAGCGGTCGGGGCGGCGGGGTGGACCGGGCCGTCGGAGCAGTCGGCGCTCGGTGGGACGGGGCGTCCGGCGCACGCCTTCGGCGAGCCGGGCCCGGGCGCGAACGGCCCGGTCGAAGCCGGTGCCGGCGGCGCCGGGGCCCTCCACCCGGCCGCGCCCGCCCGGCACACCGCCCAGCGGCCGGCGCCCCGCAGGCACGGCCGGTGGGCGACCGGCCGCCCGCGTGGCGACCACAGCGTGCTCGGCGGACTCTCCGCCAAGGCGACGGGCGCGACCGTCGCCGCCGGGGTGACCGCGCTCGTCGCGACGGGCCTCGTCATGGTCCCGTCGGGGCGGAGTCCCCGGCCGGCGCGCACGGTACGACCTCCCGGACGAGTGCGTCGACGACGGTGACGAGGACGCCCGCCTCGACGAGTGCGTCGGCGACGGTGACGAGGACGCCCGCCTCCAGGAGCGCGATCCCGCGCGACCCCGGGCCAGCCGCCCCCGCGGAGAGCCGCGCCCCGCCCCGTCCCCCATCGCCGTGCGCGTCCTCCGTACGTCCCTGCCCGCGAAGGCCCCGCCCCACCTACTTCGTGAGCCCCGGCGGCAGCGACTCCAACCCGGCACGTCGGCCGGATCGCCGTTCCGCACCCTTCAGAGGGCCGCGGACGTCGCCGGCCCCGGCGATGTCGTCGCCGTCATGAACGGCACGTACACCGAGCCCCGCAAGGGCCTCCAACGTGCTGACCGTCAAGCGCTCGGGGCGTCCGGGAGCCCCCTCACCTTCACGGCGTATCCCGGCCACCGGCCGGTCCTGAACCCGAGGACGGCCTGGAACGGCATCAGCGTCTACGGCGCGTCCCACATCGTCATCAAGGGCTTGGAGGTCAAGGGCAACAACGCCGCCCTGTCCCTGGCCGACGCCGAACGCTCGTCGAGCAAGACCGACCCACGTACAACACCAATTGCGTATCCGTGGAGAAGAACCGGGAGTCCGGCGCGTTCCCCACCACGTCGTCATCACCGGCAATCTGGTGCACGACTGCGCCGGCGCCGGGATCTCCGCGATCGAGGCCGACCACGTCGACATCACCGGCAACCACGTCCACTCCAACGCCTGGTTCACCGTCTACGGCACCAGCGGCATCTCCGTCCTCACCCCCGTGACACCGACGGCGGCGACCCCCGGACGTACAAGATCCGCATCACCGGCAACCGCGTCCACGACAACGAGACCAAGGTCAAGTGGGAAGGCTGCCGCTGCTATTCCGACGGCAACGGCATCATCGTCGACACGACGAAGGGCGACCCGGGCGCGGGAGGCCCGCCTACGACGGGCGCGTCCTGGTCGCCGACAACATCAGTTACGACAACGGCGGTTCGGGCATCCACGCCTACAAGAGCCACCACGTCGACATCGTCCACAACACGGCCTACCTCAACGGCCGCAGCACCCGCGTCGAGAAGCCCTACGCCAACGTCTTCGCCCACGACAGCACCGACGTGCGGCTCCTCAACAACATCGCCTACGGCCGCCCGGGGCAGGCCACCAACAGCAAGTCCCGCAACGTGGACGTGACGTACGACTACAACGTCTACTTCGGCGGCAAGGCACCCGAGACCAAGGGCCCGCACGACATCATCGCGGACCCGAGGTTCCTCGCCCCGGCAAGAGCCCGGACGCGGACTTCCGGCTCGCGGAGGCTCACCCGCCATCGGCTCCGGCACCCCGTTCCCGGCCGTGACCACCGACTTCACCGGGGCGGCCCGCAAGGGCAGCGCACCGGACCGGGGCGCATACGGCTTCGGAGCCGCCGCGGGGGCCGCCGCGGGGGCGGTGACGCGTCGGCGCCGGGGCGGGAGGGCCCGGACGCGGGCGCGGACACGGGTGCGGACACGGGTGCGGACACGGGTGCGGACACGGGCGCGGGCGCTTCGGCCGGCGCGGACGCGACCGGCGGCGCGGAGACGGAGACCGGCGCGGGCGTGGACCACAGCACGGTCGGTGACGAGGGCTCCGGCCTCACGGCCCACGGCGGGAGCGAACCGCTGGCGCGGACCGGCGGGTCCGACCCGGTGCTGCCGCTGGGCATCGCCGCGGGCGTCCTGGTCGCCGGGGCCGGCCTGCTCGTGCTCGCCCGGCGCAGGCGTTCTTGACACGGCCGGGCCGTCTCCGGGGCTGCCGGGGACGGCCCGGACCTTGGTCGTGGCGAAGGAGGTGGAGCCGGGCTTCCCGGCCCCGGCCCGGTGGTGCGTTGCCGACCGGCCCGGCCGCGGTCCGTTGCGCGGAGACACCGGCACCGACCGGAGGGGCGGACCCTACGCCCCGACGCCGCCGAGCCGCGTCTGCTCCGGGCGTTGATCTCGGCGGTGCGGGCCCGCAGCTCGTGCAGGGGCGTGGCGAGCTGGACGTCGACGGGCTCGGCCTCCCACTCGGTGCCGCCGTGGACGGCACGGATGCGGAAGCGCCCGGAGGCGCCGTCCACGTAGAACCCGACCCGCCCGGTGGCGGTGTCACGGACGAGGTCACCGACCTCCGGCAGTGGCTGCACGCGTCCCCTCCGTCCCGGAACCTGAAGCATGGGGACACTCAGGGAAGCGCGGCGACCCGGTCCTGTCAACGTATCTCTAGAGATGTCCCCGATGGATGGATCGACCGGCCGGGACGGCGTACACGTGTGCTTCCGCGTCGAGGGGTGCGCCGTAGGGTGTCCCGCAGACGAAGGGAGTGGTCCACCCGTGGCTGACCAGGACAGCGCTCGACGGCCCAAGTACCAGCGGATCGCTGATGAGTTGAGGGACGCGATCCGGTCGGGCGCCTTCGCGCCGGGCGACCGGCTCCCCGGCGAGAACGACCTGATGGCGACCTACGGGGTGGCGCGGATGACGGCCCGGCAGGCCCTCTCCGTGCTGCGGACCGAGGGGCTCGCCGAGGCGCGCAAGGGCTCCGGGGTGTTCGTCCGCGTCTTCCGCCCGCTGCGCCGCCGGGGCATCCCGCGCCTGGCGGGCGACCTCTGGGGCGGCGGCCGTTCGGTCTGGTCGGCGGACGTGGAGGACCGGGACCTGGTGGTCGACCGGATCGAGGTGGGCGAGGCGAAGGCCGGCGCCCGGGTCGCGGAGGCGCTCGACCTGCCGCCGGGCGCGCCCGTCTGCGTCCGGAGCCGCCGGTTCGTGCTGGACGACAGGCCGGTGCTGCTCTCCGTCTCGTACCTCTCGGCCGAGCTGGTGCGCGGGACGCCGATCGCCGAGCGGGACACGGGCCCGGGCGGCACCTACGCCCGCCTGGCCGAGCTGGGCAGGCGGCCGGTGCGCTTCCGGGAGGAGATCCGCTGCCGGATGCCGACGGCGGAGGAGTCGGAGCGACTGGCCCTGGAGCCCGGGACGCCGGTGATCCTCGTCGACCGCACGGCCTTCACGGAGGCGGGGGTGGCGGTGGAGCTGAACGAGATGACGCTGGACTCGTCGTCGTACGTCCTGGAGTACGACTTCGACGCGTGAGGGGTGTGTACGGGGTACGGGCTCGCGGTCCCCGGAGTACACGAGCGAGCGGCCCGCCCGTCCTCGACGGGGCTGCGGACAGGCCCGTCGGTGAGAAATCCGGCGAGGCGGTCGGCGGTGCCGGGCGGGCCGAGGAGCGGGAGGGGCAGGGGAGGCGGACCCGAGGACGGTGACCCGGAGGGTCGGTGACCCGAAAGGTATCGCTGTCCCGGAGGGCGCCGGGGTCCCGGAGAGCGCCGGTGTCTCGGAGGACGTCGCTGACCATGCGGCGAGCCTAGGACGGGCACGTCTCCTCCCGCCCCGCTTTCCCGCAAGTTGTGCGGAGGGGTGAAGATCGTGCGTATCCTGTGTGCTCGCCGGATCCCCATCGGCGGGGACCCGGCAGAAATCGAGGACATCCATGCTTCGTGCACGCACGCTCGCGGCCGTGACCGCGGCCGCCGCCTCCGGCGTCCTCCTGCTGCCCGCGCAGGCCCAGGCCGCCGGCTCGGTCCACCTCTACAAGATCTGGTACGACAGCCCCGGCACGACAACCGGTCCACCGCCAGCCTCAACGGCGAGTACGTGCAGATACGCAACACCACCGGTACGGCGGTCAACCTGCGGGGCTGGACGCTCACGGACGCGGCCAACCACAAGTACACCTTCGGGAACTTCACCCTGGGCAAGGGCAAGATCGTGACGGTCCGCACGGGCCGCGGCACGAACACCGCCGCGAACGTGTACCAGAACCGCGGGGCGTACGTCTGGAACAACGACCGGGACACGGCGACGCTGCGCAAGGCGAACGGCGCGAGCGTCGACACCTGCTCGTACAACTCGACGCGGGTGGACTACAAGTGGTGCTGACGCGGCACCGCGCCTGAGGGGGCGGGCTCCGGAGACCGCCGGGGCCCGCGCCGCAAGCCCTCCTACGCGCCGCCCTCGCCGCTCCGGGCGTCCTCGTCGCTCCGGGCGCGCGCCACCTTCACGCTCTCGGCCCGGACGCTCTCCACAACCACGCTCTCGGTACGGGTGGCGGGGACCCCGGCCTGTACGTCGGAGTCGGCCTGCCCGCCGAGCGTCATGACGTTCAGGGTGGCCGAGTTCTCGCTGGCGATGGCCTTCTCGACCCGGGCGACCAGCACGGAGAACGCCTCCCGCTTCGACAGGCCGCGGTAGGGCCCCACCCTGGTCTCGAAGTAGACGCGCTCGTGCCCGAGGAGCTGCTCGGTCGAGCGGTAGTTCTTCCACTGCTCCCGGTACCGGTAGACGCTCTCCAGCGACACCGCGGCGACGACGACCACGCTCAGGACCGTGGCCGTGACGCGCGCGAAGCCCAGGTCCACGTTCACGAACACCGGCACGAGCGCCCCGCCGACGACGGACACGGTCCGCATCCGCAGGTGCATCGCCTTCATGCGGGTCGCCTTGGCGTCGTACCACTCCTGGTACTGCTCGACGCGCGTCTCGATGTACCGCTGCGGCGTCATCTCGCCGCTCTGCGCGCCCGGTTCGGGCGCGTCCCCCACCTCAGCCATGCGGGAGTACACCCGCGGCCCGAGGTCCACGTCAATTCTCCCCGCTCCCGGGGTTCGCCGAAGCGACGGCGGGCGACAAGAAGGTCGAAGTGATCAAAGCCCGACCTGACACAGTGCCACCGCGAACACAAAGGCCCCGAACCGATCGCACTTCAGGGCTTTCGCGTGCGAATCCGACCACCCACCCCACGATCCCTAGGATGGACAGCCCGCAAGAAAGGACATGACCGCACATGCGCCCCCAGCGATTCAGCGACTTCGTCGTCGACATCGTGAAGAACAGCCCACCGCCGACGGCGTGCGGACCCTCGCCGAATCCGGCGACACCAAGCACCCTTCGGTGTGGTCATCACGGTGGGCACGACCGAGAGCCGATGGCAGTTCACCGGCCAGCTCCCCGAGGGCGCCAAACACGAGGGCTTCCTCGACGAACCGTCCACCGGCACCCCGATCCCCGCCGGCGAACCGCCTCGGAAGACCGACTCCCCGAGGCCTGGCTCGCCGCCGCCCTGGCCCAGGCCGCCTCCCCGGAGATCGCGTCCGTCGAACGCTGGTCCACCCAACCGGAAGCGGCCTCCCAGACGGGCCTGACCCTCACCTTCCACAACGGCGCCCGCATCTTCGCCCGGGCCTACTGACCGCCGCCCGGGTATCCCTGAAGGCTCCGGCTCAGGAGGCCGGAGCGACGGAGACGACCTGCCAGGCGACCATGCCCGTGGCTCCGGCCTCCGCGGTGACGTCGACGGGCAGCTCCTCCGGCGCGCTCACCACGTCCCGCCTCACGGCCACCCCGTCGCAGGGCACGGCCTGCGGATCCCCACCGCCGACGACGACCCGCACGCTCCCGGTCCCCACGCACACCACGGAGACCTCGTAGGCCTCCCCTTCACGAGCGAGGACCGGTGGTGCAGGCCGTCCCGCACCCGCTCCAGCCCGGATTCCACGAATCCCGGATCATCCACCGAAACCGTCTCGAGAACGGCCTTGGCCCGCTCCCCCGGCTCTCCTCCGTCTCCCCCGAGGCGTCTTCACCCCCGCCGACACCGAGGGAGCACCCGCCGGCTCGGCACCCTCGGTGCATCCGGCCACGAGAAGGGACACGAGAACAAGAACCGCGACCGACATCCTCCGCGACGCCGCCACGCACTCACCCTCGCCGCCCGTCCTGCCCCATTCCGTCATCCGCACGTCTTCCCCGCATCAGAACAGCTCACGGGACCGCCTGCCGGGTCAGTGAGACGGCCCCCTACGACGACCGTAACCAAGGGAACGGGGAACGGGCAGAAAAGAGCGCCCTTCTGAGCAAGAACTGAGGAAGGCGCATTCCGGCCGCTCGGACAGCCGGCGGTCGAGACGGTGTCAGTCCCCGTGCCACCGTCCTCCCGTGCTGAGGATTCCCGGTTGCGAGGAAGGCCCGCTGGTCCAGGGCTCCGCCCATCTGAACGACCCGTTGTTCCGGCCGGTGCACCTCGGCACCTGCTTGCGGGGCGAGGACGCGCAGCGGGCCGCGTTCGGTGCCGACTGGGACGCCGCGACGGACCTGCTCCACCTGCTGCACGACGAGCGCGCCTGGCCGGTGTTCGACGTGCCCCTGCGCTCCGGGCACACCTTCCACGTCGTCTACCGCAACATCGAGGGGGAGCGCGGGGTCGACTACCTGCTCCACCACTCGACGTGGCCGGCGGCGGAGACCCTCGCCGTGGACGACGGCCACTTCATGGGACCCGGCCTGGCCTGGCCGGACCTGCTGTCCGTCGCCCGGCAGCCGACGGCAGAAGGCCCGCCGACACCCCGCCAACGCCTTCGCGCTGCCACGAAACCGCCTCGTGGAGATCAGCGACGCCCTGAACGACGGGGAAACGTCCACTCGCCGGGCCTGAGACGGAGACGACGGCACCGTCCGGAACCCGACCGTCGGCGAGGCCCGCACGAGCAAAGCGGAGAAGCCCCCGGCCGCAGTGGCCGGGGGCTTCGTCTGTGGGCGCGGACGGTTTCGAACCGCCGACATCTGCTTTGTAAGCTCGTGCGGAGCACTCTCACCAGGGGCGGATCGCTGGTCACCTCCGCCACGACAAACCGCGTACGACCGCCGTCATCCGCCGTCGTTGATGTCAGTTTTGGATGTCAGCTCCGGCGAGGGCTACGAGGGGTCGGTCGCTCCTCGTCGATGCGCTCCAGGACCAGCCCGACGGACCCGTCTTCCAGCCCGTTGCTGTCTTCGAGGTGCAGATGGGCTCCATCGGGAACTCCTTCGCCTGCCAGCACCAGAAGATGCCCGGCAAGCGTCCTGAGCCCCGCGGCATTCGCCTCGATGACGACCTCGGCCCCGAGGTTCCGCACCTCGATCCGGGCATCGGCATCCCAGGAGAAGCGGAGCCCTGTGCCCTCGACGGCGGCCGTGACGTGAGCACTCTCGATCGGCACTGAGCCGGTTCCGGAAGTCATGGAACTCATGATGCCGCCGCACTGACAAGGCACCGGAGGCAGGGGCTCGGTCTTCATACACAGACACTGACGGGAGCTCAGGAAACGGTGGTCACCAGTCGCGCCAGGCCTCCGTGATCTCGGCACGATCGATGCCCCTCCTCGCTGCCAGAGCAGCCACGTCCACCGTGCTCCCCCAAGGTGAGATCGATGTACTCGCACAGTTGCTCCCGCTCTTCAGTGCAGTAGCCGGCGCCATCGTGGCTCGCGTCGCCGTCGACAGCATTGAGTGCGAGAACAACCCTCTCGACCGCTCCAAGGATCTCATCGTCGGTGGGCTCCAAGAGCCCACGTACCTCCGCCTCGAACGCCTCCAACGCTGAATCCGTCGTCCTCAGCAGAGACTCGGGGTACATCTCCGCCGCGCCGGCACACTCGGGCTCCAAGATCCCGGCCTCGACATCTCGGGCCACCTCCGCCATCCAGGCACGCCAGTTCTCAGGGGTCTGTTCGCCATGGCGAGAAGGTACGCCGAAGCACTGACAACCCAGTTCGGTTGTGCGCTCTCGTTGATGTCAGACCGCCCTGACATCCTGCGCCTGTGAGAATGACATGGGCCGACTTCTGAGCGCTGATGGCCACCCTGGACGGCGAAGCAACCCAAGAGAGCTGCCAGCGCCTTGCCGAGGAGCTGAGCCGCCGCTCCGTCCCCGACATCATCGGCTTCGCCGAACGTCACGCCGAGGCCCTCTATCGCCTGGACCGGGAGAAGTTCGGCACCCTCCCGTGGTCGACCTGACGGACCGAGACGGCAGCCCGTTCCCGCAATCGTCCGACGTGTTCCTGTACACACGCTGCGCCGTCGTAGCCGCAGGCCGAACCGTGTGGGAGAGCGTCTTCTTCGACGTCGACAAATTCGCCTCGTACACCTCCACCGAGTACGACGGTGAATGGCTGCTATCCACACCGGACAAGGCGTACGAGCTGGCCACCGGCAAGGAGTGGGACCGCACGACCCGCCACTGCTTCGAGAGCTACTCCAACAGAGACGGTTGGCCGCACCTACGAAGCTGAGGCGAGCCACCACTTGACCTGCAGGGCCAGTGGCCTCGCGGACCTGGCAAGATCGAGGAGGCGGGGCAGTGCCATGAGAGGGAGGACCGGTGGGAAGCCTGTTGCGTGTCGGGGACGTGTTTCGGTCTGCTCGAAACAGAGATCCCGAGGTGGCGTTCATCGACGGTCACCCAAACATCCACCATGTCACAGCCTCGGAGAGGCTCGCTCAGATCCAGCTCAGCAAGGGCATCAACCCGATTGCCAAGATCAAGGCGCCCGGCGGGCCGCGCCGTCCGTGCATCCTGATCCGTTCCAGCCCGTGGAAGGCCGGAACGGCTGAAACGCCCTGGCACGATGTGTTCGACCTGGACAACGGCCGAATCCTCTATTTCGGTGACCATCGGGTCGACCACACGGTGCCGGTGGGCACCACACAAGGCAATGCGGTACTGCTGGAGGCACTGGAGGAACACCAGGGGCCCACTGCGGAGCAGCGCGCACCGGCCGTACCACTGCTGGTGTTCGCCGCGGTCTCGCGCAACAAGACGCCCAAGGGATACGTCGAGTTCTGCGGCGTGGCGGTGATCGACCATGCCGAGCAGATCGAGCAACAGGCGAAGGGAATCTCCTTCCCGAACTATCGATACGAACTGTCCGTCCTGGATCTGAGCGCAGAGGACGATCGGGTCGACTGGGCTTGGATCGAGGCTCGGGGCAACCCTGAGCTCTCGACCGCGGACGCGCTCAAGCTCGCTCCCCGTTCCTGGCGTCAGTGGGTGGAGCAGGGGCATGCCGCGATGCCCGAGGTTCGGCGTCGGGCCGTTCACCCCCAGAGACAGGGAACCGATCCGGCAGTCGCCCGAGAGTGGCCGGGAACTCCCGCCGCCGCTTCCCGCACCACACGAACCGGGCGTCTCCGGTTCGGCCTCCCACACGGACCGAATCGTCCGCCGAGCTCATGGTGAGCGTGCTCATGGACAGATTGAGGAACCTCCGGGTCCACAAGAGGAACGGTCGGCAGAGCAGGCACAAACCGTTGGCTCTGCTGTGGGGCATCTCCCGAGTGGCCACGGGCAGGCCTCACCTCGCACCTTGGCGAGAGTTCCGCGAGGAAGTGGGCAGCCTGTTGGCCGAGTTCGGCCTTCCCGAATCCTCCGTCACCCCCGAGTACCCGTTCGTGCACCTGCAGACGAGCCAACTGTGGGATGTCCATGGCCTCCCACCCGAGCTGGACGCCGTGGCCCACGCCGCAGCGTTCGACAGGCTCAACCCCGAAGGAGGAGTGACCGAGCAGGTCGCGCGGCTGCTGGGAGACCCCTTCGTCCGGTCTCAGGCGGTGGCTGTCCTGCGGGAGACCTACCTGGCAGACATAGATCAGCACGCCCTGCTGGAGCGGCTGGGCCTGGCCGGCTACGAAAGCGCCGGCGGCATCGAGGACTCCACAGAGGATCACGCGAGGGAAACGGTTCCTGCCGCACGCCGCACGGTCACCTCCTCCCGCGTCATCCGCGACACCACCCTGACGGCCAAGGTGAAGAAGCTACACGGCGACCACTGTCAGGTGTGCGCCCTCCAACTGTCGACCCGCTTCGGCACCTACAGCGAGGCCGCCCACATCCGTGGCATTGGCCGCCCCACAACGGCCCCGACGAACAGGCCAACCTGCTCGTCCTGTGCCCGAATCACCACATCCAGTTCGACACCCTGGCGATCTACATCGACACCGAAGGAACCGTTCGCTCGACCGCGAACAACAGCCCCATAGGCCCGCTCCGCAAGCACCCCGCCCACCCACTCGACGAAGCGCACCTTCGCTACCACCGAGCGCTCTGCGGCAGGGACGCGACCACCCATGTCACCCAAGGCGAGACCTGCTGACTGGAACCAGACGGCTGCCGCACGTCAGAAGGCCGCGCACGGCATCCGTCATCGAGCACGAAGCCGTGAGTCACACGAACCGGCGCCCAAAAGCCCTCCCCGCCTTCGAGCGCAACCGGCCACCGGTCCGTCGCCCATCAGCACCACGAACCCGCCCCGAATCCCTCCGCCGCCCCTTCCCTCTCCCGGAGCCACTCCTTTCGTGTCGAAGACTTACCCCACCATTTCCCTGATCACGCCCTTTGGCCTCAGATGTGGACGCCAAAGGCCCCCAGCCAAGATCGACTGGGGGCCTTCGTCACTGGTGGGCGCGGACGGTTTCGAACCGCCGACATCTGCTTTGTAAGAGCAGCGCTCTACCCCTGAGCTACGCACCCGTGGAAGAGGCAACAGCCTACATGGCCCGTGGGCGGGTGTCGCAAACCGATGAGGGGCCGGGCGGGGGTAGCCCCACCCCGGGACGGTGGGTCGCCGGATCGTGACCGGGGGTGGGCGGGGCATAGGTTCGGCAGGTCAGTCGGGTCGTCGTGGGGGTGGGTCGTCGTGGGTCGTCGTCGGGGTCGGGTGCTGGTCGCTTGCGGTGGGGTGCTGGTCGGGATGCTCGGGGTCGGGGGTGCGGGAGCGCCGATGCCGAGGGGCCGCCGTGGAGAGGAAGAGCTTCGCGTTCGACGGGAGTGAGCTCGTCGTCGACTCCGACGACTCGCGGCTGGTGATCACGCCCGCCGACGTCGACGACGTGCGGGTCGAGCGGCAGGTCGACGGGTGGGTGTTCATGGGGTCCGGGCCCGAGGCGAGCTGGAAGCTGGTCGACGGGCGGCTGACGCTGCGGGTCGACTGCGACGCGGTCGCCTCGAACTGCGAGGCCGTGCACCGGATCCAGGTGCCCCGCAAGGTCGCCGTCGCCGTCGAGAGCGACAACGGGAACGTGACCGCCGAGGGTTCGCCACGCCCCTGAAGGTGCGGACCGACAACGGGGACGTGCGGGTGCGGAAGGCCGGTGCGGCGCTCGACCTCAGCAGCACCAACGGGCGCGTCACCGTCGACGCCGGCACCACGTCGACCGACCTGACCGTGCGGACCGACAACGGGGACGTGCGGCTCTCCCTCGGAGCCGTGCCCCGGAACGTCGACGTCGCCACCGACAACGGCGGCATCACCGTGGAGGTGCCGAAGGCCGAGTACGCCGTGGCCGGGAGCAGCGGGAACGGGAGCGTACGGGTCGACGTGCCCAGGAACGACGGGAGCGGGCACGGGGTGCGGGCCCGCAGCGAGAACGGGAACGTCACCGTCCGTACGGTGAACTGACCGGCCCGTGTGTTCGTCCTTACCGGGTGGGAGAATGGACCCGGACCGGGCACGGCGGACACAGCACGGGGAGAGGTACGTGGCGGCGAGCGATACGAGGAGCGCGTCGGCGCCCGGGGTTCCTTCCGCGTTCGGCTGGCGCTCCTGCTGCCCCTGGTGGTGGGAGCGGTGCTTCCCAGGGCCTTCGCCGGAGGCGGCACCCGCCGCTGGTTCGGCGGGCGGGGTGAGGCCAGCGGGCCGAGGCGCAGGCCGCGAAGGACGCCGCCGCGGCCGCGTTCTACGAGCTCGACACCGCCCAGCGCGGGCTGCGCATCTCGGTGGAGACCATCACCGCCGTCGACGGCTCCCCCGAGGCGCTGCGCGCCGTCGAGGGCTTCGAGGCGCTCGGGCGCCGCATCGACGAGGTCAGCCACGCCTACATCACCGCCGTCGACGCCCACGACCTCGACCGCGACGAACTGGACGCCGCCACCGCCTCCCGGGCCCGCGGCGAACTCACCCGCGCCAAGGACGAGCTCGACCGGGTGAAGGGCGAGCTCGACCGGTTCGAGGCCGGGCTCGCCCCGCTCCTCGGGCGCGCCGAGACCCAGCTCGCCCGGCTCGCGCCCGCCGTCGAGCGCGCCCGGCAGGCCCTGCGCGACGCGAGCGGTGCCCTCGACGCCGTAAGGGAGAGCGGACTGCGCGCCGACGACCTCGCGCTGCGGCTCGCCCGGCTCGGGCCCGAGCTGACCCGGCTCAACGAGGGGCGGGCCGGCACGGCGTCCCCGAGACCCTCCAGCGGGCCGACCGGGTGCTGCGGGACGCCGAGGCCGTACGGGCCGAGGCCGGGCGGCTGCCCGAGCGGGCCGCCGAGATCGACCGGCGCCTCGTCTCCCTCCGTACCCGCACCGAGGCGCTGACCACCCGCGCCGAGGGCGTCGAGCCCGTCCTGTCCGAGCTGCGGCGGCGGTTCTCGCTCGACTGCTGGCAGGACCTCCAGCACGTGCCCGAGCAGGCCGCGGCGAGCCTCGCGCAGGCCGGGGAGCGGCTCGCCGAGGCCGGGAAGGCGCGGGCCGAGCAGCGCTGGCCCGACGCGACCTCGCTGCTCTCCACCGTCCGCGCCCTCCTCGACGCGACCGACGAGGCCGTCTCGGCCGCCGGTGACCGGCTGCGCCGCCTGGAGGCCGTCGCGAAGGACCCGAACGCCGAGGTCGACCGCGCCCGGTTCGCCGTACGGGACGCCCAGCGGCTCGCCATGGACGGGCGGAGCACCCCGACCCGCGCCACGCCGAACCCCTCGACCGGGCCGTCGCGCGCATCGACCGGGCCGTCGCCTCCCTGGAGGGCCGCCACCCCGACTACTGGCACTTCCTGACCGAGCTGGAGGACGTCCGCGCCACCGCCGCCCGGGTCGTCGGGCGGATCCGGGAGGAGCGGGGAGGCGGCGCCGGGCACTGACCGGTCAGGCAGGGCGGTCGGCCGGACGGTTCGCCGGGCAGCCTCTAACCTGTCCCCATGCCTCGTTACGAATACCGCTGCCGCACCTTGCGGCGACACCTTCGAGCTCAGCCGTCCCATGGCCGAGTCCTCCGCCCCGGCCGCCTGCCCCGCCGGGCACGACGACACCGTGAAGCTGCTCTCGGCCGTGGCCGTCGGCGGAAGCAGCACCGCCGCCCCGCACAGAGCGGCGGAGGCGGCGGCAGTTGTTGCGGTGGGGGCTGCTGCGGCTGAACCCGGGACAGGGGTCTCAGCCCGCGGCCGCCGCCCTGAAGCGGCGCAGGATCTCCTCGCCCGCCGCGACCCGCGTTCCGCGAGGACATCGAGGTGGGGGCGGTCCAGTCGCTGTCGGCCAGTTCGCCGTGGCCCGGGCGCCAGGCCCGGTCCGCGGCGAGCAGCAGGTCGGCGTCGAGGAGGGAGTCCCCGGCCGCCAGGGTGAGCGCGGCGCCGGTGCGGCGGGCGAGCTCCCGGACGGCCGCGCTCTTGGTGAGCGGCTTCGGCACCGCGTACACCTTGCGGCCCTGGAGCGAGACGGTCCAGCCGCGCTCCCCGCCCAGTGGCCGAAGAGCTCCAGCCAGCCCTCGGGGAGCAGGTCCCGCTCGATGACCAGATAGGTGAACAGGTCCTCGGCGACCCGGTGCTTGCGCACCCAGGTCTGGTCCGTGGTGGCGGAGAGGTACGCGCGGACCTCGGCGAGCGGGGCGCACTCGCCGGCCAGCCGGTCGAGGACGGAGGCGTGCCAGTCCCGGTCGGAGACGCCGTCGACGAGGATGTGCCCGCCGTTGGCGCAGATGGCGTACTTCGGTGCGGCGCCGGGGAGTCGGATGCGCTGGTACTGCTTGCGCGTCCGCGTCGTGGTGGGCACGAAGAGGGTCTCGTCGGACAGGCGCGTCAGGAGGGCGGCCGCGTCCTCGGTCATGTAGGAGAGCGGCTTGGACTCGTGGACCTCGACGCAGAGCAGCCGGGGCGCGAGCGCGTCCGGCATGCCGAGGGCGAGGGCAGCGGACGAGTAGATGAGGGTGCGGTCGAGGTCGCTGGCGACCAGGACCGGGGCCGCGGTCCGGGCCTGATCCTGAGCCGCGGTCCCGGTCTGCACCTGAGCCGCGATCTCGACCTGGGCCCGAGCCGCGTCCCCGGTCTGCGCCCGGGGCGTGTCCGTCGTCGTGTTCACTGCGACGCCACCGCCTTGCCGTCGGCGCCCGTCGCGCCCCTCGTGTACTTGGGGTGGATCAGACCCACGGCGCTGTACGGGAGGTCGTCGACCTCCTCGACCGGCACGCCGCGCTGTTCGGCGAGCAGCCGCACGTGCGCGAGGTCGGCGTCGGCGCCCCGCTTGGCGAGGATCTTCCAGGGGACGCGGCGGAGCAGGACGCGGGTGGTCTCGCCGACGCCCGGCTTGACCAGGTTGACGTCGTGGATGCCGTACTCCTCGCTGATCCGCTCCACGGCCGCCCAGCCCTCCCAGGTGGGGGTGCGGTCGGCGGCCAGGAGTTCCTTGACGTCGGCGTCGACGGTCGCGGCGACCTCGTCGAAGCGGGCGGCGACGGCGTCCAGGAAGGCTTCGGAGACGTCGGATCCGGCCAGCTCGCGGTAGAACTTGGCGCCGTGGAAGTCGTCCGGTCCGACGAGGTCGGGGCGGAGCACGGTCCGGGAGATCAGGCCGGAGACCGTGGAGTTGAGGCAGGCGGAGGGGATGAGGAAGTCCTCGCGCGTGCCGTAGGTGCGGACGCAGGAGCCGGGGTCGGCGAGGACCGCGATCTCCGGGTCGAAGCCGTCGAAGTCCTTCAGCGCCTCGGCGAGTTCGCGGGTGATGGCGCCCTTGCCCGTCCAGCCGTCGACGAAGACGACGTCGGCGGGGTCGTGGTGGGCGGCGAGCCAGCGCAGCGTTGGCGTCGATGCCCCGGCCGCGCACGATCGAGACGGCGTAGTGCGGCAGGTCGAGGCCGTGGCGGTCCCGGGCCCAGCGGCGCATGAGGACGCCGACGGGGGTGCCGGCGCGGGCGAGCGAGACGAGCACGGGGGTGCCGGCGCGCTCGGCGAGGACGGTCTCGGTGACCGTGCCGACCGCGCGGGCGACCCGGGCGGCGGAGCTCTCCAGGGCGGCCTGGAAGAGATCCTGGTAGCGCTCGCTGGGCTGGTACTCGACGGGCAGCGACTCCGCGTAGTGGGCGCCGCCGCTCTGGATGGCCTCCTCGCGCTCCTCGGTGGGGGCTTCGAGTTCGACGTCCGAGAGGTCCTGGAGCAGCCAGCCGACCTCGTCGGGTGCGTACGAGGAGAAGGCGGGGCCGCGGAGGGGCTCGGGCAGCATGGAGCTCCTTTCGGGAGCTTCGGTGGCTTCGGTGGCGGTGAGGGTGTCGGCTCCGCTGTTCCCGACGTTTCGCGCGGTCCCGGCGGTTCCGGTGGTTCCGGGGACGTACGAGGGGACCACCGCGAGCACCACGTGCGGCACGTGCTCCGCGAGCCGGGCCAGGAGGCCGTCCGGGGCGTGCAGGGCCGGGGTGTCGGCGACGGAGTCGACGACGAGGACGACGGCGTCGAAGCCCGCGCCCGCCACGTTGTAGGCGTAGCGCTCGCCGGGGCCGTCGGCCGGATCGTCGTGGGCGGGGAAGACGAGCCGGGTGCGGATCGCGTAGCCGGGGTCGTCGACGGCGAGGACGGGCGAGCGGGTGGTGGTGGAGTAGCGGACGTCGTGTCCGGCCTCCTCCAGGGCGGTGCCGAGGCGCAGCGGCGCGTACATCAGCTCCTCGAAGCCGAGGACGAGGACGCGCCGGGCGCCGGGCGCCGGGGTCTCGCGGGTCCCCGGGGTCTCGCCGGGCGCCGGGCTCCCCGGGGTCTCCAGGGCCTCCTCCAGCCCGGCCGCCAGGGCCGGAAGGGCCGCCTCCAGGCGTTCCCGGTGCTCCGGCGTGAAGCCGTGCCGCCCGCCGTCGGGCAGGCCCCGGGGCCAGTCGAGGGCGGCCCGTACGACGGCGGAGGTCGGGGGGCGGCCTGCGGCTCCGGTGCCGTCTCGTGCTCCGCCACGAGCGCCCGGCCCTTCTCCAGGACCCCTCCGGGAGGCGTACGGTGCCGGCCGCGCGGGCGATCAGGTCGACGCGGGCGCCGATCTCCTCCGCGAAGGCGTCCAGGCGCTCGTGGTCGGCGGCCGAGCGCATGTCGACGAGGGCGACGACGACGTACCGCTCGCGCGGGTGGCGCTCGTGCAGGTCCCTGATGGTGTTGAGGACGGTGTTGCCGGTGGAGAACTCGTCGTCGACGAGGACGAGAGGCCTCCCCGGAGCCTTCGGCCCGGGAGGTGCCCCACCGGCGAGGAGCTTCGGGTCCTCGGGGAGCAGGAGGTGGGAGGTGGCGTGGGAGTGGGACTCCTCGAAGCCGCCCGCGCGGGCGACGCCGGCCACAGGCCGCCGGGTGGAGTGGAGGTACGGGGCGAGGGCGAGGCCGTCGGCGACGGCGTGGCCCAGGGCGGTGGCGGTCTCCGCGTAGCCGAGGACGACGGCGCGGGCGGCCTCCTCGTCGCCGAGGAGCTCCCGTACGCGCCGGCCGAGGTCGAGCCCCGCGCCGTACACCACCGAGGGGCGCTGGGGCACGTGCTTGCCGAGCACGCCGGAGACGAGCAGGTGCGCGCGCTTGGGGTTGCGGCGCAGGGCGAGGCCCAACAGGGCCGGCAGCTCCTCGTCGCCGATCAGTTCGACGCCCAGTCGCTCCGCGACCCACGTTCCGGTCCACACCACGTCGTCGACGTCCCTTCGTCAGCCGGTCAGTCCGGCGGTGAGCAGCTCCACGAAGCCGACGTCCTCCTTGGCGACGCCGAAGACCTCGGCGCGCAGCAGGATGCGTTCGGCCCACGCGCGGTGCGGCTTCACTTCGTTCATCTTGTTCGTGTACGCGGGCGAGCACCCCGCCGCCGCCCGCTCGGGCCGCAGGATGTCCTGGGCGTCGCTCCACTCCTCGTGGCTGACCACGGAGAGCGCGTGCACCGGCAGCACGTGGGTGGGGTGGATGCAGGTCTTGCCGAGCAGGCCGTTGGCGCGGTCGAGCTCGATCTCGCGCAGCAGGCCGTCGAGGTCGTGCTCGATGAGGGCGGTGCGCAGGTCCTCGGCGCTGCCCTCCAGGAAGGGGCTGCGGCGCAACTGGGGCTTGAACATGCGCTCGCCGGGCCGGAAGTACTCCCAGACGGGTCCGGTGATGGTGAAGCCGGTGCCGTCGGCGCGGCCGAGGACGTTGACGACGTCGGAGATGACGTGGGCGACGACCTTGACGTCGTACGCGGTCATCTCGGGCGAGCGGCGGAGGCCGTAGGCGGAGCAGAAGTCGGTGACGCCGAGGCGCAGGGCGAGGACGTGGTCGCGGTACGCGTCGGTGATCGAGGCGATGCCGGCGAGGGTCTCGACCCGGGTCTCCAGGTGGAGGAGCTCGGGGGACTCCAGGACGGGCATGGCGTAGAGGCGCCGGCCGCTCGTCCGCTCGGCCTCGACGAGCGCTTCGAGAAGGCGCGGCCGCGGTTCTCGGTGAATTTGGGCAGTACGAATCCGGACAGCAGGTGAATCGTTTCGCCCAGGCGGTCGACGAGGCCGGTGATCTGGGCCGGCTCCCGGACCCGGATGAAGAGCAGGGGCACGTCCGCCCCATCGGCGGCGAGCTCGGCGAACTCCCGGACGAGGTTGTCCTCGCCGGCCTCGACGTCGGCGTCGCTGATGGAGTCCTCCAGGCAGAGCACCATGGAGACCACGCCGCGGGCGGCCTGTTTGCGCACGGCGGCGGCGAGCCGCGGCCGGGTGGCCGGGCTGTAGAGCGTGGCGCCCAGGGCCGTGGCGAGCGTGCGCGCGGGCGAAGCGGCCGTGAACTCGACCGGCTCCCGGTGGAACAGCCCGGCCCGCTTCACGGACGGGATGTGCCCGAAATGACGCATATATACAACCCGTCTGCCTTGCCGTGTCCTGGCGACACGTGGCCGGTAATAGTACGTAGGTGCGGGTGTCCGCAGTTCCCCCAGCGTATGAAATTCAGGTAACCCGTCCGCGTCCGTCGGTCTCGTCCCGGTCTCGGTACCGCCCCGCGTTGTCCGCGGGTCGGCCGGGAGGGCAGGATTGCGGTCATGACGCACGCGATGCTGAAGGGCTCCAACGTCCCTCTCGACACCGCGGCCGTACGGGCCGTGCTCCGCTGGACCCCGGGCCCCGGGGTCCCCGACGTGGACGCCTCGGCCCTGCTGCTCGGGCCCTCCGGGCGCGTGCGGTCCGACGAGGACTTCGTCTTCTACAACCAGCCGCGCCACCCCTCGGGGCTCGTGCGGCGCCTGCCGAAGAAGCGGGACGCCGCGGGCCTGACGGACACCGTCGAGGCCGACCTCGGCGGCCTCGACGCCTCGGTCGACCGGGTGGTGGTCGCCGCCTCCTCCGACGGCGGCACCTTCCGCTCCGTCTCCGACCTGCGAATCCTGCTGTACGACGCCACGGGGCCCGAGCGCGAGCCGCTGGCCCTGTTCGAGGTGACGGCGGAGACCGGCGAGGAGACGGCCGTCATCTGCGGCGAGCTGTACCGGCGCGGGGACGCCTGGAAGTTCCGCGCGGTGGGGCAGGGCTACCCCACGGGCCTCGTGGGCCTCGCCACCGACTTCGGCATCTCCGTCGACGAGGACGCCCAGGAAGGCGCCCAGGAGGGCCGGGACGGCCTTCCCGGGGCCCCCGGGGGCGCGCGGGTCCCGGAGGGCGCCGGGACCGGCTCCCCGGTCCACGGCACGCCCGCCGCCGGCTCCGCCGGCCTCGACGCGACCGTCGTCCGCCCTCCCGTGCCGCCGCGGCCCGCGGTGCCGCCCCGGCCGGACCGGGCGCCCTCCTACGGCTACCCGCAGCAGGAGCCGGCCGTCCCGGTCCCCGCGTACGGCTATCCCCAGCCGGTGGGCGCTCCCGAGCAGAACCCGTCCCCGGACTTCCGGATGCCGCCGATGGGTCCCCAGTTCGTCAGGTCCTGACGCCCTCCGGGCGGGCACCGCGCCCGCCCCTCAGGTCTTGGTCTTGTAGCCGCGGCCCCACTGGAGGCCCCAGCCGTACAGCCGGTCCAGCTCCGCCTGGAAGCCGTACACGAAGCGGACCTCGCGCCGGACGGTCAGGTCGCCCTTGACGTTCTCCAGGGAGAAGACCGCGCAGGAGCGGGCCTGCGGGGCGCGCTCGTCGAGCTCGATCTCGATCCGGGGGCCGTTGCTCGGGTAGAGCGTGACCTTGGCGTGGGTGCGGTCGAAGGCCGGCGTCTGGTCGTAGATGTAGACGAAGAACAGCAGCCGCTTGATCGCGTCCCGCTGGTCCAGGTTGACGAAGATCGTCTCCCCGGAGGAGCCGCCGAAGCGGTCGTCCCCGCTCAGCTTCACGTACGGGGCCGCGTTCAGGTCGCCGAAGAAGTTGCCCAGCGGCTGCACCACGCCCTTGGAGCCGTCGGCGAGCTCGTAGAGACAGCCCAGGTCCAGGTCGACGTTGACCATGCCCTGGGTGTGGGCCTGGACGACCTCGGGCTTGAAGAGCTGGGCCGGGTTGCGCAGCAACCGGCCGCTCTGGCGGGAGCGGCCCTCGATGTCGGAGGTCCGCATCCGCCAGGAGAGGTTCACCCGGAGGTTGCCGGTGGCGGCCCCCTGCTTGCTGAGCGAGACGGACGGACGCCGTTTCGTCAGGTCGATCGCGTTCGACACGGCGTTGCCCGAATCGAACTGGGCCGTCCTCCCCGCGAACAGGTTGTCCCAGAAGGCCATGCCGCCCCACCCCCACCACTCGTCTGCGCCCGCACATGCCCGCGGGGCGCCGGGTGCTCCGGCCGCCCGCAGTGAAGCGTTCCTCGTCGACGGGGTGTCACACCCCGAGGTCACCTCTGTCTTGTCTCCCGAGGAGCCGCCCTCGGCCGCCGCGAGCGCCTTGTTGCGGCGGACGGAGGACCAGAAGGACCAGGCGATCAGGACGACGCCGATGAGGCCGGTGACGACCTCGTTGATCTCGTACTGGATGGTGACCAGGAGGAGCACGGCGAGGGCGCCGATCGCGTAGTGCGCGCCGTGCTCCAGGTAGACGTAGTCGTCGAGGGTGCCCTGGCGGACCAGGTAGACGGTCAGCGAACGCACGTACATGGCGCCGACGCCGAGACCGAGCGCCATCAGGACGATGTCGTTGGTGATGGCGAAGGCGCCGATGACGCCGTCGAAGGAGAAGGAGGCGTCGAGGACCTCCAGGTACAGGAACATGAAGAAGGCGGCCTTGCCGGCCAACTGGACCGCGGAGACCTTCTTGCCGGAGCGCCTGGCCTCCTCCTCGACCTCGTGCTCCCGCTCCTCTTCCTCCTCCAGCTTGTTCTCGAAGAAGCTGGAGAGACCACCGACGACGAGGTACGTGATGAGGCCGGCGATGCCGGAGATCAGGACCGTCTGCGCCTTGTCGGCGTGCGCGCCGCCGTGCTGGTGGGCGTGGGTGGCGAAGGTCATCGAGGTGACGAGCAGGACGATGAGGGCGATGCAGACCGACAGCATGTCGACCTTGCCGAGCTTGGCCAGCGGGCGCTCGATCCAGGCGAGCCACTTGATGTCACGGTCCTCGAAGATGAAGTCGAGGAAGATCATCAACAGGAACATGCCACCGAAGGCGGCGATCGACGGATGCGCGTCGGTCACCAGCTCCTGGTACCTGTCCGGCTGGTTGAAGGCGAGGTCGACCGCCTCGATCGGGCCGATCTTGGCGCTGATCGCGACGATCACGACGGGGAAGACGAGACGCATGCCGAAGACGGCGATCAGGATGCCGATCGTGAGGAAGATCTTCTGCCAGAAGGCGTTCATCTTCTTCAGGATTCCGGCGTTGACCACCGCGTTGTCGAACGAGAGCGAGATCTCGAGGATGCAGAGGATCGCGACCACTCCGAAGGCCTGCCACCCCCGTAGAGCACAGCCGCGACCAGGCCCAGCGCAGTGATCGCGAATGACCAGCCGAAGGTTTTCAGAACCACTGTCTACCCCATCGTGAAATTACATGGCTTTACGAAACGTTGACCCCCGAAGTCTAGAGCGATGCCCCGCAGCCCGGACGCGTACCCTGGCCCACCGCCCGGAACTTCCATTCGCCGTTGTACCGGTAGAGCTCGCCGAAGATCATCGCGGTTTCGGTCGAGGCGTCCTCGGAGAGGTCGTACCGGGCGAGTTCCTGACCGTCCGTCTGGTTGACGACCCGGATGAAGGCGTTGCTGACCTGGCCGAAGCTCTGGCCGCGGTTGTCGGCGTCGTGGATCGAGACCGGGAAGACGATCTTGTCGCAGTGGGCCGGCACCTTGGTGAGGTCCACGATGAGGGACTCGTCGTCCCCGTCACCCTCGCCGGTGAGGTTGTCCCCGGTGTGCTCGACGGAGCCCTCGGGGCTGCGGAGCTGGTTGTAGAAGACGAAGTACTCGTCCCCGAGCACCCGGCCGGCCTGGCAGAGCAGGGCGCTGGCGTCCAGGTCGAAGGGGCTCCCGTGGTGGAGCGCGCGTCCCAGCCGAGCCCGACGAGGACCTGGGTGAGGTTGGGTGCGGCCTTGGAGAGGAGACGTTGCCTCCCTTGGCGAGCGTGACGCCCATGGTTCTTTTCCTCCCCGGTGGATGATGAGGCACGTCCGGCGCCGCACTTCCGAGTGCGGCGCCGGACGGCTGGTGCGGGTGCGGCTCAGACGTTGACGCCGAAGTCCTGCGCGATGCCGCGCAGGCCCGAGGCGTAGCCCTGGCCGACGGCGCGGAACTTCCACTCCGCGCCGTTGCGGTACAGCTCGCCGAAGACCATGGCCGTCTCGGTCGAGGCGTCCTCGGAGAGGTCGTACCGGGCGATCTCGGCGCCGCCGGCCTAGTTCACGACGCGGATGAACGCGTTGCGCACCTGGCCGAAGGACTGCTGGCGGTTCTCGGCGTCGTAGATCGAGACCGGGAAGACGATCTTGGCCACGTCGGCCGGCACGCCCGCCAGGTCCACCTTGACCTGCTCGTCGTCGCCCTCGCCCTCACCGGTGAGGTTGTCGCCGGTGTGCTCGACGGAGCCGTCGGCGCTCTTCAGGTTGTTGAAGAAGACGAAGTCCTGGTCGTTGCGGACCTTACCGGCCTCGCTCACCAGGATGGCGCTGGCGTCGAGGTCGAAGTCCGTACCGGTGGTGGTGCGGACGTCCCAGCCAGACCGACGGTCACGGCGGTGAGGCCAGGGGCCTCCTTGGTCAGCGAGACGTTGCCGCCCTTGCTGAGGCTGACTCCCACGAGTCCCTCCATAGGTTTCCAGGGCAGCGCCCCCGGTCGTGCGTTGGCATCGGATCAACGTCTGGATCCTAGTGACGGGTTCCCGGTCGAAACAGTCGATTCGCCCGGTGAATCCGAGGGTGTCGGCCCCGGAGCCCTTCCGGAACCCCGCCGCGGCCCCTCAGAGGGCTGCCAGCGCCTCGACGTAGGCGGCGGCGTCACGGGCGTCCGGCAGGGCGTTGACGACGCTCCAGCGGACGGTTCCCGCCTTGTCGAGGACGAAGGTGCCGCGCACCGCGCAGCCCTTCTCCTCGTCGAAGACGCCGTAGGCGCGGGAGACCTCGCCGTGCGGCCAGAAGTCGGAGAGCAGCGGGAACTCCAGGTCCTCCTGGTCGCCGAAGACGCGCAGGGTGGGGACGGAGTCGGCGGAGACGGCGAGCAACTGGGTGTCGTCGTTGACGAACGCCGGGAGGTGGGCGCGGAGCTCGCGCAGCTCGCCGGTGCAGACGCCGGTGAAGGCGAAGGGGTAGAAGAACAGCAGGACGTTCTTCTCGCCGCGGAGGTCGGCGAGCCGCACGGTGCGCCCGTGGTTGTCCTTGAGCTCGAAATCCGGGGCCTCGGTGCCGACCTCGATCGCCATCGCGTGCGCGTCCCTCTCGACGGGGCCCGCGGCGCCGGGCCGACGGGAACCCGGGCCCTGGGCCGAAACGGTGAGACCCACCCTACGCCCGTACGGGAAGCCCCTCGCGCGTACGGGAAGCCCCTACGCGCGTGCGAGGACCCGCGCCCGGGGCTCCGTACGCGACGAGCCCCGCCGGACCGGGTCCGGCGGGGGCCCTTCGTAGCGTGGGTGATCAGCGCTTCGGGGTCGCCAGGCGGGTGCCCGCCCAGTCCTTGGCGACGACGATGCTCTTGGTCTGGGAGAGACCAGCAGTCTGCGCGGCATCGTTGATGTCGCTCGGCTCGATGTAGCCGTCGCGGCCGGTCTTCGGCGTCAGCAGCCAGATCACGCCGCCGTCCTCCAGAAGACCGATGGCGTCCACCAGGGCGTCGGTGAGATCGCCGTCCTCGTCGCGGAACCACAGGACGACGCCGTCGGCGACGTCGTCGTAGTCCTCGTCCACGAGATCGGCCCCGATGATGGACTCGATGCCTTCACGGAGATCCTGGTCGACGTCGTCGTCGTAGCCGATCTCCTGGACCACCTGTCCGGGCTCGAACCCCAGCCTGGATGCCGGGTTGGTCCGCTCCTCCGCGTGGTCCGCGGTCGCGCTCACGGCTTGCCTCCTGCTCATTCGGAAAATGCTGTGGGCCGCGCGTGTGCGCGCGGCGCTGGCCGTAGTCCACACGTGCCGGGGCGGATCGCGCAAGTACCCGGCCCCGGAGACCGCCGAAACGGTGACGTTTGGGGCCGTCTCGCCGCAACTTCCGGCACTGTCGGACCCCTCCGTGATCAGGTGCGAGCGTTTCGTCCGCTTACGAGGACTTCTGACTCTTCAGTCTGCCGAACGCCCGGACGAAACGCATGCGCGGGTTGGGCGTAAGGTTGCGATTTGACCGCACCCTGGCATCTGGAGGGCGCCCCGAAGGGTTACCCCTCGGTAAAGATGACGTCCGGTGTCGGCGGGGTACACGATGGAGATCCCGACCACCCCGTGGCCCCGTGACCACCCCGAACAGCGAAGGAAGAGCGTGGCTCCCGGATCCGATCGCAACCCGATCATCATTGGCGGCCTTCCCAGCCAGGTCCCGGACTTCGATCCGGAAGAGACCCAGGAATGGCTCGACTCCCTCGACGCTGCCGTCGACGAGCGGGGCCGGGCACGAGCCCGCTACCTCATGCTCCGCCTGATCGAGCGCGCCCGCGAGAAGCGCGTGGCCGTGCCCGAGATGCGCAGCTCGGACTACGTCAACACCATCGCCACCAAGGACGAGCCCTTCTTCCCGGGGAACGAGGAGATCGAGCGCAAGGTCCTCAACGCCACCCGGTGGAACGCGGCCGTGATGGTCTCGCGCGCCCAGCGCCCGGGCATCGGCGTCGGCGGCCACATCGCCACCTTCGCCTCCTCGGCCTCCCTCTACGACGTCGGCTTCAACCACTTCTTCCGCGGCAAGGACGAGGGCGACGGCGGCGACCAGATCTTCTTCCAGGGGCACGCCTCCCCGGCATCTACGCCCGCGCGTATCTGCTCGACCGGCTGAACGAGGCCCAGCTCGACGGCTTCCGCCAGGAGAGGTCGAAGTTCCCGAACGGCCTCTCCTCCTACCCGCACCCGCGGCTGATGCCGGACTTCTGGGAGTTCCCGACGGTGTCGATGGGCCTCGGCCGCTCGGCGCGATCTACCAGGCCCGGATGAACCGCTACATGGAGGCGCGCGGCATCGCCGACACCTCCAAGTCGCACGTGTGGGCGTTCCTCGGCGACGGCGAGATGGACGAGGTGGAGTCCCTCGGCCAGCTCTCCATCGCGGCCCGCGAGGGCCTGGACAACCCTCACCTTCGTCGTCAACTGCAACCTCCAGCGGCTCGACGGCCCGGTGCGCGGCAACGGCAAGATCATCCAGGAGCTGGAGTCGATCTTCCGGGGCAACGGCTGGAACGTCATCAAGCTGATCTGGGACCGCTCCTGGGACCCGCTGCTCGCGCAGGACCGGGACGGCATCCTGGTCAACAAGCTGAACACCACCCCGGACGGGCAGTTCCAGACGTACGCCACGGAGACCGGCGGCTACATCCGGGACCACTTCTTCGGCGACGACCAGCGGCTGCGGGCCATGGTCGAGGGCATGTCGGACCAGCAGGTCCTGCACCTGGGCCGCGGCGGCCACGACCACCGGAAGATCTACGCGGCCTACGCGGCGGCGAAGGCCCACGCCGGCCAGCCGACCGTGATCCTCGCGCAGACCGTCAAGGGCTGGACGCTCGGCCCGAACTTCGAGGGCCGCAACGCGACCCACCAGATGAAGAAGCTGACGGTCGACGACCTCAAGCGCTTCCGCGACCGGCTGCACATCCCGATCACGGACAAGCAGATCGAGGAGGGCCTGCCCCGTACTACCACCCGGGGCGGGACTCCGAGGAGATCCAGTACATGCACGACCGCCGCGAGGCCCTCGGCGGGTACGTCCCGACCCGGGTCGTGCGGGCGCAGCCGCTGGAGCTCCCCGACGACAAGGCCTACGCGGCGGCCAAGAAGGGCTCGGGCCAGCAGTCGATCGCCACCACCATGGCGTTCGTCCGCATCCTGAAGGACCTCATGCGGGACAAGGAGATCGGCAAGCGCTTCGTGCTGATCGCCCCCGACGAGTACCGCACCTTCGGCATGGACGCCTTCTTCCCGAGCGCCAAGATCTACAACCCGCTGGGCCAGCAGTACGAGGCGGTGGACCGCGAACTCCTCCTCGCCTACAAGGAGTCGCCGACCGGCCAGATGCTGCACGACGGCATCTCCGAGGCCGGCTGCACTGCCTCGCTGATCGCCGCCGGTTCCGCGTACGCCACGCACGGCGAGCCGCTGATCCCGGTGTACGTCTTCTACTCGATGTTCGGCTTCCAGCGGACCGGCGACCAGTTCTGGCAGATGGCCGACCAACTGGCGCGCGGCTTCGTCCTCGGCGCCACCGCCGGCCGCACGACGCTGACCGGCGAGGGCCTCCAGCACGCGGACGGACATTCCCACCTCCTCGCTTCCACGAATCCCGCCTGTGTCGCCTACGACCCGGCGTTCGGCTTCGAGATCGCGCACATCGTCAAGGACGGTCTGCGCCGGATGTACGGCCCGAGGCCGAGGACGTCTTCTACTACCTGACCGTCTACAACGAGCCGATCCAGCACCCGGCCGAGCCGGAGGACGTGGACGTGGAGGGCATCCTCCAGGGCGTCCACCGCTTCAAGCCGGCCGAGTCGGGCACGATCCCCGCGCAGATCCTGGCCTCCGGTGTCGGTGTGCCGTGGGCGATCGAGGCGCAGCGGATCCTCGCCGAGGAGTGGAACGTGCGGGCCGACGTCTGGTCCGCCACCTCCTGGACCGAGCTGCGCCGCGAGGCTGTGGCCGTCGAGGAGCACAATCTGCTCCACCCGGACGAGGAGCAGCGCGTCCCGTACGTGACGCGCAAGCTCCAGGGCTCCGAGGGCCCGTTCGTGGCGGTCTCGGACTGGATGCGCGCGGTGCCGGACCAGATCTCCCGCTGGGTCCCCGGCACGTACACCTCGCTGGGCGCGGACGGCTTCGGCTTCGCGGACACGCGCGGCGCGGCCCGTCGTCACTTCCACATCGACGCCCAGTCGATCGTCCTCGCGGTGCTGACCGAGCTGGCCCGTGAGGGCAAGGTCGAGCGGTCGGCCCTGAAGCAGGCCGTGGACCGCTACCAACTGCTCGACGTGGCGGCGGCGGACCCGGGCGCGGCGGGCGGCGACGCGTGAGCCGTACCCCGTAAGGGGAGCCGAGGGCGGTGGGACCGACGGTTCCGCCGCCCCTCGTCGTTTCCGGTTCCTACCGCTCCCAGATCTTGAACGCTCTGACCTCGTAGGGCGTCTGCGGCACCCAGGTCCCCTTCCCGGGTAGGTCTCGAACTCGCCCGTCTCCGCGCACTCGGCGGACTGGTAGGTGGTGACCGGCCGCCCCGTGCGGTTCGCGAGGGACTGGGCCGAGGTGCCGGCCGGCAGGGCGACGCAACTGTCGATGTCGGTCGTGGCCAGCTCGTGGGTCCGGACCCTGCCCTTGAAGTCCGGCTTGGACCAGAGGCAGAGCTTCCCGGGCCCGCAGGCGCCGAGCTTCGGTCCCGAGGCCGTCACCGTCATGGCGGCGGGTGCGGCCGTGGCCGGCAGGGCGGTGAGGAGGAGGACCGCCAGGACGGCGGCCGTGAGGAATCGCTTCGCGTGTCGCTTCGTCGACAGTTGCTTCATCGTCAGTCGCTTCGTCGGCGGTCGCTCCGTCGTCAGTCGCTTCGCCGTCAGTCGCTTCGTATACAGGTCGCGCATGGCACTGAACCCCCGGTTTCGTCACTCTCTGTGATCAGAACTCTGCCGGAGGTCACCCCCGTTGAGAAGAGGGCCAAAGCCTCTTCACCCGAACGGGCGACGGCCCCACCGGACCGGATCCGGTGGGGGCCGTCGCGGACGGGAACGGGCAGGTCAGATGTGGGCGCCGCCCATGCCCGCCTCCGCGTTCTCGCCGCGCTTGGTCAGCAGGGCGACGCCGGCCGCGACGACCGCGACGACACCGGCGACGGTGAAGGCCAGGCCCATGCCCTGGAGGAAGGTGTCGTGGATGACCTTGGTGATCACCTGGACGAGGTCGGGGGTCATCCCCGGCGCCTTGGCCAGCTCCGGCGGGGCCATGCCGAACTCGGCGGCCTGCTCCAACTGCGGGTTGGGCGGGGCCGGGATGCCGGCCCCCTTCCAGTTGTCCGCGAAGACGTCGGAGACCTTGGAGGACATGACGGCGCCCAGGACCGCCGTGCCGAGCGCGCCGCCGACCTGCATGGCGGCCTGTTGCAGACCGCCCGCCACGCCGGAGAGTTCGAGCGGCGCGTTGCCGACGATGACCTCGGTGGCGCCGACCATGACCGGGGCGAGGCCCAGGCCGAGGAGGAGCGAACCAGAGGGACATGGCGAGGGTGCCGGTGCCGGCGGAGAGCGAGATCATGCCGAACATCGCGACGGCCGTGCAGACCATGCCGCCGACGAGCGGCACGCGCGGGCCGAACTTGGTGATCAGCGCGCCGGCCAGCGGCGAGGAGACGATCATCATCGCGGTCAGCGGCAGCAGGTGCAGACCGCTGTCGACCGGGCTGAGGCCCTTCACGCCCTGGAGGTAGAAGGTCACGAAGAACAGGCCGCCCATGAAGGCGAAGGCCATCAGGACCATGAGGATCACACCGGCCGAGAGCGGCACGGAGCGGAACATGCCCAGCGGGACGAGCGGCTCCTTGACCTTGGTCTCCCAGAGGGCGAAGAGCGCGAAGAGGAGCACCGCGCCGAGGAGGCAGCCCCACGTCTTGGCGCCGCCCCAGCCCCAGGACTCGCCGGCCTTGATCAGGCCCCAGACCAGGGTGCCCATGGCGCCGGAGAGCAGCAGGATGCCGAGGATGTCGAAGGAGCGCGGCGCGTTCTCCGCGCGGTGGTCCTTCAGGATCACCAGGCCGAGGGCGAGCGCGACGACGCCGACCGGCACGTTGACGAAGAAGACGGACTGCCAGCTCACGTGCTCGACGAGCAGGCCGCCGACGATCGGGCCGCCGGCCGTCGAGGCGCCGATGACCATGCCCCAGATGCCGATGGCCATGTTCAGCTTCTCGGCGGGGAAGGTGGCGCGCAGCAGGCCGAGGGCCGCCGGCATCAGCAGGGCGCCGAAGAGGCCCTGGAGGACGCGGAAGGCGATCACGGCCCCGATGGAGTGCGAGAGGCCGATCGCACCGGAGGCGGCGGCGAAGCCGGCGATGCCGATGAGGAAGGTCTGCCGGTGGCCGAAGCGGTCACCGAGCTTGCCGGCAGTGATCAGGGCGACGGCGAGCGCGAGCAGGTAGCCGTTGGTGATCCACTGGACCTGGGCGAGCGTGGCGCCGAGGTCCTCCTTGATGGCGGGGTTGGCGATCGCGACGATCGTGCCGTCGAGCGCGACCATCATCACGCCCACGGCGACGGCGAACAGGGTCAGCCAGGGATGGCCGCGCAGTCCCTTCGCCGGACCCGGTACGGGTCCCGGGTGCCCTGGCCCTGCGGGGCCTTTTCCACGGTGGTCTGACTAGTCATACACCGAGGCTAGTGACAGTCGCTGACAATTGACAAAGCGATTCACGCGTCGGTAACTGTCACGTAGCTCACAGGTACCCTGAGCTGGAAGAAAACCCCGCAAAGCGCCGGTGGCGCCGGAGAAGAGACCCCGAGGTGAGCGTGCCCGGCCTGCGCGAGCGGAAGAAGCAGCGGACGCGCGACGCGCTGACCCGGGTGGCCCTGGAGCTCTTCACCGCCCAGGGGTACGAGCGGACCACGGTCGACGAGATCGTCGAGGCCGTCGAGGTCTCCCAGCGCACCTTCTTCCGCTACTTCTCCTCCAAGGAGGAGGTCGCCTTCGCCGTCCAGCAGATGGTGGAGGAGCGCTTCGTCCGCTCCCTCGCGCAGCGGCCCCGGCCGAGGGCCCCTCGACGCGCTGCGCAACGCCGTCCTCTCCTCCTGGGACACCATCGGCGAGGCCATCACCGCGGTCGTCCCGGTCGGGCTGTACCTGCGCACCTTCCAGTTGATCGAGTCGACGCCCGCGCTGCTCGCCGTCCACCTGCGCCGCTCCACCGAGATGGAGGAGACGATCGCCCGGATCATCGCCGAGCGCGAGGGCGTCGACGTGGACGAGGACCCGCGGCCCCGGATCGTGGTGGCCGCGTTCAGCGGGGTGATGCGGGTGACCGGACAGATGTGGGGCCGGGGCGCGGACCAGAGCCTGGAGGCCATCCGCGCGCTCACCGAGGAGTACCTCGACCACCTCGGCCCGGCGCTGGCCCCGCACTGGCGGGACCGGGACCGGGACCGGGACCGGTGCGAAGAGGGTCGCCGCGCCCTCTAGGGGGCCCGTACGGAGACGTCTGGGGGCGCGTACGGAGACATCCGGGGGCCCGTACGGAGACGTCTCGTGCAGGCCCCGGTTCCCGGTCCCGCGGAGGCGTGACCTGCGTCCCACCTGGTACGGAACCACCCCCACCGCCCCGTAGGGTGGCGGCCCGTGACACCTGTCGAGACCCCGTCCGCCCCCTTCGCCGCGCGCGCCCTGCTCGCGCTCGTCGTCGTGCTCGTGCTCCTCGCGACCACCGGGTGGACCACGATCCGGCACCGGCCCGTACCGGGGCCCTCCCGCGAGGCCGCGCTCGCCGCCTGGGCGCACGACCGGACCGCCGGCCGCCCGCTGCCCGACCCGGCGGCCCCGCCCCGTACCGTCGCGGCGTTCTTCGCCGGGCTCGGCCCGGCGGGCGGCGCCCAGCTCGCCGCACGGCACCCGTTCGTCGTCGGCAACCTCAACGGCGCCCCGGTCGCCCTGCGCTACCGCGCCAACCGGATCACCCTCGCGCGCGCGTACGGCGCCGAGCGCGGCAGGGTCGACGACCCCGGCTCTCCCCGAGGGCCGCCACGAGCACAGCGCCGGATCGACCGCTTCGCCTCGCTGCTGCGGCCGGGCCGGCAGATCCTCGCGTTCGACCCGACGGGACCGGGACGGGCCGCCGAGGTCCTCGGGGACCTGGAGCGGGCCCGGCGCGTCTCGGTGGTCGTGCCCGGCGTCGACACCAACCTCCTCACCTTCCAGCGGACCCACGGCCGGTACGGGGCCCCCGTCGGCATGGCGCAGGCCCTCTACGACGCCGAGCGGCGAGCCGCGCCCGGAGCCGGGGTCGCGGTGATCGCCTGGGCCGACTACACCGCGCCCGCCGGGATCGGCATCGACGCGCTGACCGGCCGGCTCGCCGGGGCGGGCGCCGAGCGGCTCGTCGGACTGACCGAGGCGCTGCCCGGGAACGCCCGGGTGGCGCTCTTCTGCCACAGCTACGGCTCCGTGCTCTGCGGGGCCGCCGCGCCCCAGCTGCCCGCCCGGGTGACGGACGTGGCCGTCTCCGGAAGCCCCGGCATGCGCGTGGAGCGGGCCGCCGACCTCGCCACCACGGCCCGGATCTGGGCGATGCGGGACGCGGACGACTGGATCGCGGACGTGCCGCACCTGGAGGTGGGCGGGATAGGGCACGGAGCGGACCCGGTGGCCCCGAGTTCGGCGCGCGGCTGCTCTCGGCGGGCGGGGCCGTCGGGCACAGCGGCTATTTCGCGCCGGGGACGGTGAGCCTCGGGAACTTCGCCGCGATAGGCGTCGGCGCCTATCCGCGGCTGGTCTGCGCACGTGCCGACAGCGCTTGCCACGACGGAATATCCGGTACGGAAGGGTCGCGACGCGCGTAGATCCCGCGATTTCGGGACCTTTCACAGGGGCGACGCCGGGGCGGGCGCCGCTTACGATGAGGCGTATGGGTGATGTGCTGGCCGGAATTCATGCCGCCTGGGAGTTCGAGAGCGACGCCCTCGTCATCCGTTTCGAACGGGGGATCCGCACGCCGAAGCTGTTCCAGGTCCTGCGCGAACGACGCGTACCGTACGAAGCGCTGGCGTCCGTGGCGCTCGCGCCCGGCAAGCGGGGCACCGTCGTGCTGCACGCCGTGCCGAGGCCCGGCGCCGATCCGCTGATGGAGGCGGCCGCGGGGCAGCTCAAGGAGGGCTCCGATCCGTACCGGCTCGTGCTGCCGGCGGACCGGGAGACGCTCGCCGAGTACTACCGGGACGAACTGCGGGCGCTCCTGCCGCCGGAGCCGGGGGCCGCGGGGGCCGCCGGACACGGCGGGAGCGACCCGTACGACGTGCTCGACGGACCCTCCCCGGGCGGCGGACCCGCCCCGGACAACGGGCTCGACGGACTCGACGGACCGGAGGAGCCGTACGGGACGGGCGGGGCCGTGGCGCCCGCCGAGCGGTTCCTCGTGGCGCCGCCGCCGGGACCGCTGTCCTTCAAGGCGTACGACGGGAAGGCCAGCTTCGACGGCAGCGCGGAGGTCGCGTTCCGCTGGTTCTGGACCGGGGCGTCCTCCGAGAAGTGGAAGGCGGGCGACCAGACCTTCTCGGTACGGGACCTGTGCGGGGTCGAGTGGCGCTCGCCCGACGTCTTCGACGGGCACCTGCGGCTGGTGCTCCGGGACGGCGGGCCCCGGCCCACCAGCCCGACCACGACCCGGCGTCCGTCGTCTTCGGCCTCGGCTACGGGCTCGTCCACGAGTCCCTGCCCTTCGCCGCGGCCGTCCTCGCGGCGATCCGCACCGCGGACCGCGCCCCGTGCCCGTCGGCTCCCGGACCCCCGGAGTGGTGGCCGAAAGGATTCGGCACCTGGGCGAGCTGCACCGGGCGGGGCTGGTGACGGACGAGGAGTTCTCCGCGAAGAAGGCGGAGTTGCTCGCGGAGCTCTGAGACCGCCGGGGTTCTGAGACCGCCGGGGTTCTGGGACTACCGGGACCCCGGCCCCGCCCTCGGGGACGTCCCGGGTCATACCCCGGTACCAGCCCGCACCCCGGCCCCCGGTATGACGCCGGGGGCCCGGGCCGCTGCCTACGCTGGGCGGGCCATGACCACCGAACCGCGGCCCGAGCCGCCCACCGCTCCCGCGCCGAGCCGGCCGCCCCGTCCCGCCCCGAACCGCCGTCCCGGCCGTCCGGCCACCGGCCCCTCGTCCGGGCGCGCGAGGCGTTCCGGGGGTTCGGGGCGTTCCGGGGGCTCGGGGCGTTCCGGGGCTCGGGGCCGCGCTCACCACCCCGACCGCCCCCGGGGCGCCCCTCCTCGCCGACGCCTCCTCCCGCTGGGTGCGGCTGCTCCCGTACGCCGTCGCCCTCGCCTTCGTCGCCTCGCTGCTCCCCACCACCGTCCACCTCCTCGCCGGGGACTACGGCGTCGCCGGGAGCCCTCGCCGGGGCGATCGGCACCGCGCAGACCGCGCCGCTGCTGCTCGCCGTCACCCGCCCCTCCAGGCCTGGTGGGTCGTCTTCGCCGCCGACGTGCTCGGCGCGCTCGTCCTGCTCGCCGCCGACGGCCCGCGCGCCCACCTGTGGCCCTGGACCCCGCCGCTCGTCGTCGGCTACTGCGCGCTGATGGTCGCGCTCGGCCTGCGCGAGTCCCGCCGGGCGCTGTTCGGCGTCTGGCTGGCGACGGGGGCCGCCGGATACGTCCTGGAGGTGTTCCGGCCCGCCGGGCACGTCAGCGTCCACACCCTGCTGTTCGTCCTGAGCGGGGTGCTGCTCCTCCTCACCTCGGCGGTACGCGCGCGGGGGACGCCCAGCGGCGGCTCGTGGAGCAGGAGACCATCAGCGAGGCCGAGCGGTCCCGCCGCACGCTCCTGGAGGAGCGGGCCAGGATCGCGCGCGAACTGCACGACGTCGTGGCCCACCACATGTCCGTCATCACCGTGCAGGCCGACTCGGCGCCGTACCGCATCCCGGAGCTTCCCGAGGCGGCCCGCGAGGAGTTCGGGTCCATCGCGGCGAGCGCGCGCGAGTCCCTCGCCGAGATGCGCCGGCTGCTCTCCGTGCTGCGCAGCGACGGCGGCGAGGGCGAGCGGGCCCCGCAGCCGGGGCTCGACCGGCTCCAGCAACTGGTGGAGGCGACCGTACGGGCCGGGGTGCCGGCCGAACTGCGGCTCGCCGCCGACCTCGGGGACGTGCCGCAGGCGGTGGACCTGTCCGCGTACCGGATCGTGCAGGAGGCCCTCGCGAACGTCGTCCGGCACGCGCCCGGCGCCGCGACCCGGGTCTCGGTCCGGGCGGACGGGGAGTGGCTGACGGTCCTCGTCGTCAACGGGCCGTCCCTGGAGGAGGGTTCGTCCGTCGAGCGGGGGCGCCCGGCACCGGGCACGGGCTCGTCGGCATGCGGGAGCGCGTACGGTTGACGGGCGGCTCGCTGGACACCGGGCCGCTCCCCGACGGCGGCTTCCGGGTCGCGGCCCGGCTTCCCCTGCGCATGGAGGACCCCGCGTGACCATCCGCGTGATCATCGTCGACGACCAGGCCATGGTGCGGGCCGGTTTCGCCGCCCTGCTCGCCGCGCAGCCCGACATCGACGTCGTCGGCGAGGCCCCGGACGGGCGGCGGGGCGTGGAGGCGGCGCGGTCGGCACACCCGGACGTGGTCCTCATGGACGTGCGGATGCCGGAGCTGGACGGGCTCGCGGCGGCCCGCGAGATCCTGCACCCGCCGGCCGGGGTCACGCACCGGCCGAAGGTGCTGATGCTCACCACCTTCGACGTGGACGACTACGTGTACGAGGCGCTGCGCGCGGGCGCGTCCGGCTTCCTCCTCAAGGACGCGCCGCCGGCCGACCTGATCGCGGCGGTACGGGTGGTGGCGGCGGGCGAGGCGCTGCTCGCCCCGTCCGTCACCCGCCGCCTGATCGCCGACTTCGCCGCGTCCCGCCCGGCCCCGCGCCGGGACACCACGGCGCTGCGCCTGAACGGTCTCACCCCGCGCGAGACGGAGGTCCTGGAGCTGATCGCCCGGGGCCTGTCCAACCAGGAGATCGCGCGGAGCCTGGTCCTCGCCGAGCAGACGGTGAAGACCCACATCGGCCGGGTCCTGGCCAAGCTGGACCTGCGCGACCGGGCCCAGGCGGTGGTCTTCGCCTACGAGTCGGGGCTCGTGACGCCCGGCACAGCCTGACGCCCAGCACAGCCTGACGCCCGGACGAGGACCGGGAAACCCCCGGGGAAAACCCCACCCCTTCCCCGGGGACGGCCCTCCCCCACCCCCTACCCCGGTATCAAAGGGCAGTTGGCCCCCGGTGTGACGTGCCGTCACCCACCCGCTTCCTACCTTCCTCCCGTCGCCGGACGACCGGCGGACGAGCGAGAAGCCGGAGAGGGAGGGCGGGCCCATGCGCCGCACTGCGAGGACCCTGATCACCGTGGCCCTGGCGGCCGTCGCGGTCGCCGGAACGGCCGGCTGGGCGTCGGGGGACGCCCAGGAGGCCGTGACCGGGGCGCCGGTCGGGACGGGGGCGTGGGTGGGTGCGGGGCTGCCGGACCCGGAGGGGATGGGGGTGGCCGGGACCGCGCGGTTCTTCGCGGGACTCGATCCCGTACAGAGGAAGAGGCTGGTGCGGGAGCACCCGGCCGTCGTCGGGAACCTCGACGGGGCCCCGCTGGAGCTGCGGTACGAGGCCAACGCCCGGGTCACGAAGGGGGCGTTCGGGGACGCCCGGGTGCTCGCCTACGATCCGCGCGGCCGGGGGCAGGTGGCCCTGGTCTACGGGGACCTGGCGCGGGCCGCGCACGTGGCGGTGGTCGTGCCCGGCTCCGACGTCGACGCCGGGCACGTCCGGCCGCTCGCGGACATGGCGGCCGCCCTGCGCCGGGCGACCGGGGGCCGGACGGCGGTCGTCGCCTGGGCCGGGTACACCACCCCCGTCGGCGTCGGCCTGGACGCGGCCACCGGCCGGCTCGCCGAGGCCGGGGCCGGGCGGCTCGCCCGGTTCGCGGACGGCCTCGCGGCCGTCGGCGCCGCCGAGCCCTCGGTGTTCTGCCACAGCTACGGCTCGGTGGTCTGCGGGCTCGCCGCCCACGAGCTGAAGGCGAAGGACCTGGTGGTCTTCGGCTCGCCCGGGATGCGCGCGGAGAACGTCGCCGACCTCGGCACCTCCGCGCGGGTGTGGGCGGCGAAGGACCCCACCGACTGGATCGACCGCGTCCCGAACGTCGAATTCGCGGGGCTCGGGCACGGCGCCGACCCCACCGGGCCGTCCTTCGGGGCGCGCCGGATCCCGGCGGAGGACGCCGCCGGACACGGCGGCTACTTCGCGGCCGGGACCTCGTCCCTGCGGGCGTTCGCCGCGATCGCCGAGGGGACGTCCGATGAGTTCCCTTGCGGTCGTCGCCCGGCGGATCGAGGCCGCCACCCCGCCCACCGCGACCGGGCGGTCGACGGGCTGCGGGCCCTCGCCCTGCTCGCCGTGCCCACCGGGCACTGGCTGCTCGGCGGCTTCACGCGCTCCCCGACGGCGCGCTCCACAACGCCAGTCCGCTCGGCACCTTCGCCGGGCTCGCGCCGGTGAGCTGGGTCCTCCAGATGCTGGGGATCTTCTTCCTGGTCGGCGGGTACGCGTCCGTCCTCTCGTACCGGCGCCGGAAGGGCTCCACGCGCGCGTGGCTCGGTGGCCGGCTCGCCCGGCTCGGGCGGCCGGTACTCGGGGTCACCGCCGTGTGGGCGGCGCTCCTGCCTCTGCTCCACTTCGGGCTCGGGGTGCCCGTGGACACCCTGCGGACGGCGTCCACGCTGGTGGTCCAGCCGCTGTGGTTCGTCGGGGTCTACGCGGTGGTCACCGCGCTCACCCCGTACTGCGTGCGGGCCGCCCGCCGCCTCGGGGCGTGGGCGGCGGCCC
Organism: Streptomyces sp. WAC08241; assembly: GCA_007858575.1. Lineage (GTDB taxonomy): Bacteria > Actinomycetota > Actinomycetes > Streptomycetales > Streptomycetaceae > Streptomyces. The sequence goes on along the minus strand of CP042279.1, from coordinate 7,013,437 downwards.
CGCTGCTCGGCTCGGTCGCCGTCGTCGACCTCCTGCGGTACGGGCCGTACGCCGACGCCGTGCCGTCCTGGCTGGGCCTCCTGAACGTCCTGCCCGGCTGGCTCTTCGCCTATCAGCTCGGCGTCTCGTGGGGCGAGGGCCGGGTGGCCCGGCGCCACGCGTGGGCCCTGCTCCTCGGCGGGGCCGTCCTCTTCGCCGTTCTGCTGCTCCTCTTCGGCTACCCGGCGTCGATGGTCGGCGTCCCGGGCGAGGCCCGCACCAACTCGCACCCGCCGTCGCTGCTCGTCCTGGCCCTCGCCGCCGCGCAGAGCGGCGCCGCGATCCTGCTCCGCGACCGGCTCGGCGCGCTCCTGCGGCGGCCCGCGCTCTGGGCGCCGGTCGTGGTCGTGAACCTCTCGGCCATGACGGTCCTGTGCTGGCACCAGACGGCGATGCTTGCCGCCGCGGTCCCGGCCGCGTACGCCGGGGAGGTCCCGGGCCTGGTCGGCGCGCCCGACTCGACGGGCTGGATCCTGGCCCGGCTCGCCTGGATGCCGGTCTTCGCCGGGCTCCTCCTGCTGATCGGGCGGTACGCGCGGGGCTTCGAGTCGCCGTGGGCGGGGACCGGGCCGGGCCGCCGCGCGCTCGCGGGGCTGCTCGCGGCGGGCTTCGCGGTCTTCGCGCTGGGGCTGGGGTGAGCGCGCCCACAGCCCGCTCGGGCCCCGGCCCGTCCGGCTTCCCGAAGGCCCGGGGGCCTTCGGGCTCGGACCTCCCGGCCCGTTCCTTGAAGGGCTCAGACCTCCCGGCTCACCGCCGTGGAGCTCATGTCCGGGTAGCGGTCGCCCGCCACCCGGCCGGCGATCGGCTCCAGCTCGGCCAGTTCGGCGTCGGTGAGGGTGATCCGGGTGGCGGCCGCGTTCTCCAGGAGGCGGGAGCGCTTGCGGGTGCCGGGGATCGGGACGACCGTGACGCCGTGCACGGAGGCCCGCTGCTGGACCCAGGCGAGGGCGATCTGCGCCGGGGTCGCCCCGTGGGCGGCGGCGATCTCGCGGACCGGGTCGAGCAGGGCGGCGTTCCGCTCCGCGTTCTCGCCGGTGAACCGGGGCTGGTGGGCCCGGAAGTCGCCGCTCTGGAGGTCCTTGCCGGCGTCCGCGAACGCCCCGGTCAGGAAGCCCCTGCCGAGCGGCGAGTACGGCACGACGGTCACGCCGAGGTCGGCGGCGGCGCCGACGGCGCTGCGCTCCACGTCCCGGGAGAAGAGCGACCACTCCGACTGGAGGGCGGCGATCGGGTGCACGGCGTGGGCCTCGCGCAGCTCGGGCCCGTGACCTCGCTCAGGCCCAGGTGGCGGACCTTGCCCTCCCGGACGAGTTCGGCCATCGCGCCGACGGACTCGGCGAACGGGACCTCCGGGTCGCGGCGGTGCATGTAGTAGAGGTCGATGGTCTCGACGCCGAGGCGGCGCAGGCTGTTCTCGACGGCGCTCCTGATGTACGCCGGATCGTTGCGGATGCCCCGGTAGGAGGGGTCGTCGGCGCGCCGCTCGATGGCGAACTTGGTGGCGAGGACGACCTCGTCGCGGTGGGCGGCCAGGAAGGGGCGAGAACTCTTCGTTGGCGCCGTTGCCGTAGATATCGGCGGTGTCCATGAGGGTGACGCCGGCCTCCAGGGCCGCGTCGAGGGTGTCGCGGGCGGCGGCCTCGTCGGTGGCGCCGTAGAACTCGCTGATCCCCATGGCGCCGAAGCCCTGGACTCCGACCTCCGGTCCGTCCTGGCCCCCGAGGCGCACGGTGTCGATCCTGGTCACGCTGGTCATGATGGCGTTCCTCCGCATGCGGTCCCGTAGTGGGCGATCTTGACGTCGAGCACGGCGAGCGTGTCCTGGAGCTCGGCGACCCGGGCGAGGACGTCCCGCCGGGTGGCCTCCAGGAGTTCGCGGCGTTCCTCACGGGTGTGGTCCCCGCCCGCACCAGCTCGGCGTACCGGACCATGTCGGCGACCGGCATCCCGGTCAGCCGCAGCTTGCCGACGAAGGCCAGCCAGTCCAGGTCGCGCGGGGTGAAGCGGCGCTGTCCCGTGTGCGAGCGGTCGACGTGCGGCATGAGGCCGATCCGCTCGTACCAGCGCAGGGTGTGCGCCGAGAGGCCGGTCAGGGCGGCGACCTCGCTGATGGTGTGGTGCGGCGTCCGGCCGCCGTCCGTGCCCGTGCCGGTCGTGCCGGTCGTGCCGGTCGTGCCGGTCGTCGCCGTACCGTTCGTGGTCGTACCGCTCGTGCTCGCGATCACGCTCATGCCTCCACGCTAGGGGGTTGGAGCGCACTCGAAGCAAGCCCGTTCCGGGAGGGCCAGTAGGCTCGGTGTCATGGAGAGCCCCGTGGAGAACAGCGTGGAGAACGGTCTGCCGAGCCTGGCGTCGATCGAGGACTGGCCCGTCCCCACCGCGGCCGCCGCCGTGGTCCGCGCGGACGGCACCCTGGCCGGGGCCCACGGCCCCACCGGACGGCGCTTCCCGCTCGCCTCGGTGACCAAGCCGCTCGCGGCGTACGCGGTGCTCGTCGCGTACGAGGAGGGGCGATCGACCTGGACGAGCCGGCCGGGCCCGAGGGCTCGACCGTCCGCCACCTCCTCGCCCACACCTCGGGCCTCGCCTTCGACGAGAACCGGGTCCAGGCCGCGCCGGGCACCCGCCGGATCTACTCCAACACCGGCTTCGAGGCCCTCGGCGACCACGTCGCCAAGGCCACCGACATCCCCTTCGCCGACTACCTGCACCAGGCCGTCCTGGAGCCGCTCGGCATGGCGTCCACGACGCTGGAGGGCTCGCCCGCCAAGGACGGCGTGTCGACCGTGGACGACCTGGTGCGGTTCGCCGCCGAGGTGCAGGCGCCCCGGTTGCTCGACGCCCGGACCGTCCTGGACGCGATGACCGTGACGCACCCGGGTCTGACCGGCATCCTGCCCGGCTACGGGCACCAGCGGCCAACGACTGGGGGCTCGGCTTCGAGATCCGCGACGGGAAGTCCCCGCACTGGACGGGCGCCACGTCCTCGCCGCGCACCTTCGGGCACTTCGGGCAGTCCGGGACCTTCCTGTGGATCGACCCGGACGCGCGGGCCGCGTGCGTGGCCCTCGCCGACCGGCCCTTCGGGCCGTGGGCGGTCGAGGCCTGGCCGCCGTTCACGGACGCGGTCCTGGCGGACCTGCGGGCGGTCTGAGGGTCTGTCGCACCGCCCGTTTGTCCCGGGCGGTGCGGGCAAAACGGAGTCCATGAGAGGCATCGACTCCGTCATAAGAACCGTGGCCCACGTGCTCGCGGGCATCCTGGTGATCTGGATCATCATGGCCCTGCTCGACGCCAACCGGGCCAACACCGTCGTCGGCTGGTTCCACTCCGCCGCCGACTGGCTCGCCGCCTGGTCGATCGGGCTCTTCGACGTCGCCGGGCACACGCTTCAGGTGCTGCTCGACTACGGCATCCCCGCGGTCGTCTACGTGGTGATCGCGAACGTCATCGCCAGCAGGGCGTTCGGCCGGCCGTAGTCGCGATCTCGGTCACGGTCCGCCGGGCGGGCCCTCAGTCTTCGCAGCGCGTGGCGGGCAGCGTCCCGTCGGGGCCGGCGACCGTCACCTCGGCCCGGCCCGTCGAGTGGTGCGCGTAGGCGGCCGTGCACACCAGTTGGCGCACGGCCGTCTCCGGGAGGTCCCCTACGGGGAAGGGGCCCTGATCCGGAGCGCCGGGGCGGACGGTCCGCTCCGCTCCGTCTCGACGCGCGGGGCCCGGGTGCCGCCCCTCGGCAGGGCGGTGGTGGCGCCCGCCGCCGCCTCCTCCGGCCCCGGTCCGGCGAGGAGCGCGGCGAGGGCCTTGTCGACGGTGACCGGCTCGCGGCGCAGGGTCCCGGTGGAGACCTCGTACCCCGGACCGAACCCGTCGTACGGGACCGTGCCGCCGGCCGGGCGGGTGGCGGTCGGTTCGGGCCGCCCGAGGTCGCGGACCATCGGCATCAGCCGGTCGTCGGGGCCGAGGAAGTAGAGCGTCATCCGCTCCTCGGGGACCGGCTGGACGATGACGGTCGCCGCCCCGCCCGCCTCGACGACGTCGGTCCGCTGTATGCCGCAGCCGGACAGGGCGGCGAGCAGGACGGCCCCGGCCGCGGCGGCCCGGCGCCTCACAGGGGCGTCCGCACGGTGAACACGGCCCCGCCCCCGGGGCGGTTGGCGGCCGTGACGGTGCCGCCGTGGAGCCGGACGTTCTCCAGGGTGATCGCGAGGCCGAGGCCGCTGCCCTCCGAGCGGGTCCTGGCCCGGTCCGCCTTGTAGAAGCGGTCGAAGACGTGCGGCAGGACCTCCGGGTCGATGCCCGGCCCCCGGTCGGCGACCTCCGTCACCAGCACGTCCCCTCCGCGTACAGCTCGACCGTGACCGGCGTCCCGCCGTGCCGCAGCGCGTTGCCGACGAGGTTGGCGACGACGACGTCGAAGCGGCGCGGGTCGAGCCGGGCCCTGATCCCCTCCGCGAGGTGCGGGACGACCCGGTCCGGGTCGTCCCAGTGGCGGCGCTGGAGGGTCTTGCGGACGCAGTCGGCGGCGTCGACCTCGTCGGTGTGGAGCTCGGCGGCGCGCGCGTCGAAGCGGGAGATCTCCATCAGGTCCTCGACGAGCACGGCGAGCTTCCCGGTCTCGGCGCTGATCAGGCGGACCGCGCGGGCGGTGTCGCTGTCGAGGCTCCCGGCGTCCTCGTCGAGGACCTCGGTGACGGCGAGCATCCCGGCGAGCGGGGTGCGCAGCTCGTGCGAGACGTCGGAGGCGAAGCGGCGGGCGCGGGCCTCGGCGCTGCGGAGTTCGGCGACGGAGCGTTCGAGCCGGCCGGCGGACTCGTTGAACGTGCGGGCCAGGTCGGCCAGTTCGTCACCGCCCTTGACGTGGATGCGGGTGTCGAGGCGGCCCTGCCCCATGTGGTGGGCGGCCTGCCGCAGTTCGCGCACGGGCCGCAGGACGCCCCGGGCGGCGAGGAGCGCGGGGATCAGGGCGACGGCGAGGGCGGGCAGGGCGCCGTCGCGGGCGGCGGTGACCATGGCCTCGACGTTGGCCTCCTCCTCGTTCAGCTCCATGACGGCGTAGAGGACGAGGCCGGTGGGCTGGGCGGTTCCCCGGGCATCGGCCAGGAAGACGGCGGGGACGGCGATGGTCAGGTACGGGGTGCCGTTCTTCACAACCCGCTGGAAGCCGGCGTGCGGGGCGGCGTCCCGGGCCCGGGCGCGGGCCCGCAGTTCGGGGGTGATGACGGAGGAGGTGGGCCGGTCGGTGGAGGAGACGCGGAGGGTGCCGTACTCGGCGTAGACGCGCCAGGAGCGGGGTTTGCCCTGGCGGGCGATCCGCAGGACGTCGGTCCGCAGGCTGGCGGCGTCGGCGGGCAGGCGGACGTAGAGCGCGTCGACCTGCTCGCGGAAGGCGGAGACGGCGGTGTTCTGGGTCTGCTCCAGGATGGCGTTGCGGGCGGCCCGGTAGGTGAGGGCGGCGGTGGTGCCGCAGCCGACGGCGGCGACGAGCAGGAAGGCGAGGACGAGCCGGGTCCGCAGCCCGAAGGGGTGCGGCCGCAGGCGCGGGGCGCGGGTCCGGCGGCGGCGGGGCCCGGCGCCGGGTGCTTCAGAACCGGGTGCTTCGGAAACGGGGGCTTCCGAGCCGGGCGCCTGGGAACCGGGTGCCTCGGTGCCCTCGTCCGTACCCGTATCCGTATCCATACCCGTACGGACCTTCACAGCGGTCCGAAGCGGTAGCCGAAGCCCGCAGGGTCTGGATGTAGCGGGGCTCGCCGGGGACGTCCTCGATCTTGTTCCGGAGGCGGCGGACACAGGCGTCGACCAGCCGGGCGTCCCCGTGGTAGCTGTGCTCCCAGACGTGTTCGAGGAGCTGCTGCCGGCTGAAGACCTGCTCGGGGGCGGCGGAGAGGTGGAGCAGCAGCTTCATCTCGGAGGGGCGAGGCGATCCGCTCGCCCGCCTTGGCGACGGTGAGCCCGGCCCGGTCGACGGCCAGCTCCCCGTGGACCTCGACGGCCGACCGCCCGGAGCCGGGCTCCTCGATGCGGCGGAGCACGGCCCGTATCCGCGCCTCGATGACCTCGGTGCGGGCGGGCTTGACGATGTAGTCGTCGGCTCCGGCCTCCAGGCCGACGACGACGTCGAAGTCGTCGCCCCGGGCGGTCAGCATGATGATCGGGAGCTGGCTGCCCTCCCGGACCCGGCGGCAGACCTGGACGCCGTTCATGCCGGGCAGCATCAGGTCGAGCAGGAGCAGGTCGGGCCGGAACTCCCCGAGCGCGGCGAGCCCCGCCTCCCCGGTGGGGGCGGTCCGCACCTCGTGCCCGCGCCGCCGCAGCCCGAGCTCGACCCCCTCGCGGACGGAGGGTCGTCTTCTATCAGGAGCACGCGGGGCATGTGTGGAGTATCCCAAGGTCGTCGGGGCGGGTTTCACGCACGGCGGGCGGAGGGACGCAGCCGCCCCAGGAGCCCGTCCAGGAGGGCGCGCACCTCGGTGAGGCGCAGGGGCCGGGCCAGGACGGCGAAGACGGCGAGGATCGCGAGCGCCCCGGCGAGCCCGGCGGGCACGGCCCGGCCGGGCCGACGAGGTCGGCGACGAGGAGCCCGTACCCGGCGGCGGGCACGGCGGCGACGAGGAGCCGCGCGAGCCCGGCGACGGAGCCCCCGGAGCCGCCGGGCTCCTGGGCCCCCGGCCCCGAGCCGCCGCCGCAGCACGTACGCCGTCACGCCCCAGCCCGCCCACAGCGCCAGCGAGTACGCCCCGCCATGCCGGCGACGGTCCAGCGCGCGGGGAGCAGGAGGTACGCGACGTACGAGAGGCCCGCGTTCAGGCCGGCGATCACCAGGTTGAGCAGGAAGGGGGTGCGGGTGTCGCGCAGGGCGTAGAAGGCGCGGGTGCACACGTACTGGCCGGAGAGGGCGATCAGGCCGGGCGCGAGGGCCATCAGGATCCAGGACATCGCGCGGATGTCGTCGTCGCCCGTCGCCCCGTACCGGAAGACCACCGTCATCAGGGGCACGGCGAGCGCGAGGAGCGCGCAGGCGGCGGGGACGACGGCGGCGGAGCTGGTCCGCAGCGCGTACGAGACGTCCCGCCGGACCCCGGCGAGGTCGCCGCCGGCCGCCGCGCCGCTCATCCGGGGCAGCAGGGCGGTGACCAGGGAGACGGTGACGATCCCGTGCGGGACGGCCCACAGCAGGTAGGCGTTGTTGTACCCGGCGAGGCCCGCGCCGCCCCCGGTCGCCGAGCCGCCCGCCGAGGTGGCGATCCAGGTGGTCACCCAGTACGCGCCCTGGTTGGTGAGGACGAGCAGCACCAGCCAGCCGGCCGACCGCAGCGGGCCCGTGAGGCCGCTGCCGCGCCAGTCGAACCGGGGCCGCCAGCGGAACCCGGCGGCGCGCAGCGAGGGGACGAGGGCGAGGGCCTGGAGCGCGATGCCGGCGGTGGTGCCCCACCCGAGGAGCGCGGTCTCCCCGCGCTGAGCGCGCCCCGTCGCTCACCACCAGGAAGAGGCCGAAGACCCCGACCACGACCACGTTGTTGAGGACGGGCGTCCACATCATGGCGCCGAACCGGCCCCGGGCGTTGAGGACCTGTCCGAGGAGCGTGAAGAGCCCGAGGAAGAGGATCTGCGGGAGGCAGGTGCGGGCGAAGGCGACGGTCGTCTCCCGCTGCGCGCCCGTGTAGTCGGTGTACGTGTCGACGATGAGCGGCGCGGCGAGCACGGCGACGGCGGTGAGCGCGACGAGGGCGAGCGCGCACAGGGTGAGCAGCCGGTCGGTGTAGGCGACGCCGCCGTCCTCGTGCTCCTTGGCGGCCTTGACCAGCTCGGGGACGAAGACGGCGTTGAGGGCGCCGCCCAGGAGGAGCGTGTAGACGATCGTGGGGACGGAGTTCCCGACCGCGTAGCCGTCGGCGACGGTGGCCGCGCCGAGCGCGGCGGCGACGACGGCGGCGCGGACGAACCCGGTGGCGCGGGAGACGAGCGACCCGGCCGCCATGAGGGCCCGCTGCGCAGGGCGGAGGGGCCTTCGCCTTCTCCGGGACCGGAGCGGCGGCCGGGGCGTCCGTCACGGACACGGGCGCCGTCATCGACGGGCCAGGTACGCCCGGAAGGCGCGGTACAGCGCCTGGTTGGTCGCTCCGTGCATCGGCGTCTCCCACTCCCCCAGCGTCTCGACGACCCGGCCGCCCGTGCCGAGCTTCCAGCGGAGGAGGCCGTGGGCGCGGTCGTCCGGATCGAGGGTGGAGGGTACCCCGCGCAGGTCGTAGACGGCGGCGCCGAGGGCGTGGGCGTCGAGCAGCATGCGCCACTGGAGGGCGTTGGAGGGGCGGACCTCGCGCCGGTGGTCGGCGGAGGCGCCGGTCTGGTACCAGACGCGCCCGCCGACGGTGACCATGGTGTGCGCGGCGAGGACCTCGCCCTCGTGCCGGGCCAGGTAGAGCCTCATCCGCCCCGGCTCCTCGGCGTTGAGGACGGCGTACTGGCGCTCGTAGTACGCGAGGGACCGCCCGAGCCGGAACCCGTCCCGTTCCTCGGTGATCCGCAGCAGCCGGTGGAACTCGGGCAGGTCGGCGGCGGAGCCGACCGTGACCTCGACCCCGCCTTGCGCGCCTTCCGCACGTTCCTCCGCCATTCCTGGTTGAGCCCGGACCACAGGTCGTCGGCGCTGCGGCCGGTCAGCGGGACCTGGAAGACGTGCCGGGGCTGGGCGTCGGCGCCGTCCTCGGAGTCGCCGCCGCAGCGCCGCCACCCCGGGCCCGGAGGCGTTCGGCGACGGCGGTCCCGAGCGGGTCGACCTCGTCGGCGAGGACGTCGGAGAGCCGCCGTCCGGTTCCGGTGGCGGCCTTGACGGTGGAGGCGTTCCAGCGGCGGTGGGCGGGTCCGGGGCCGATGCGGACGGCGAAGGCGCCGGAGGCCCTCAGGTGCCGCAGGAGCGGCCCGAGCCATCCGTCCAGGTCGGGGTCGGCCCAGTCGGCGACGGGCCCCTCGGGAAGGTAGGCGAAGTACTTCCGGGTGCCGGGGAAGGGCCGCAGCAGCACCAGCGCGACACCGGTCAACCCGCCCCTTCGGGCCCCCACCCCACCAACTGGTGGCACCAGCCCTCCTTCACCCGGGCCCACGCGGGCACTTGGAGGAAGCTGGGCCCGTCCGCCCCGGTCCGGGTCGCGAGGAACGCGCGGTACGCCTCGGGGACACGGGACCGAGCCGGAGGGGACGGTCCGTTCGACGGACGCGGCCGTCACGAGCAGCGCTGACACCACGGGGGCCTCCTGGTTCCGCCCCTCGGTGGTGGGGCGCACAGCAGGCTCACAGCGGAATGCGACGGGGCCGCGCGGCGCGTGTGACCGGACGATGACCGTTCCGTCGCAGTCCACGTCACAGCGGTACGCGGCAACCTCTGGGCGATTCCGCCCGTCATAGGGTCCGGAACATCCACCTTTCCCACTCCGCGGAGGCCTTTCCGTGCTGCCGATACGCACATCCCGTCCCACCCTCGCGGCCGTCGCCCTGGCCGTCTCCCTCACGGCCTGCTCGGCTCAGGCGGCGGACAAGGAACCGGCGGCGGGGCGCCCGGCGGCGCCGGCCCAGGTGACCGTCGCGGACCGGACGGCGGGCAAGCCGGTGACCGTGACGGCCACGGGCGGCAAGCTGACCGCGGTGAAGGTCACCGACGCGAAGGGCGAGCCCCTCACCGGCCGCACGGACGCGAACGGCACGCGCTGGACGTCGGACCGCAAGGCGGCCCCGGGCACCACGTACACGGCGGAGATCACCTCCCGGGGCGCCGACGACAAGGAGACGACGACCCGTTCGTCCTTCTCCACCCCGGCCGCCGGGAAGGTCAACAAGCTGACCCTGGCGCCGGGCAAGAACACCACCGTGGGCATCGCCCACCCCTCTCGATCGTCTTCGACCTCCCGGTGACGAAGAAGGCGGAGGTCGAGAAGCAGCTCAAGGTGACGACCTCGAACGGCACCGAGGGCTCCTGGGGCTGGATCAAGGACTGGTCGGGCCGGGACCGGGCGGACTGGCGGCCGAAGGAGTACTGGAAGCCCGGCACGAAGGTCACGCTCAAGGCGGACCTCAACGGCACGGACTCGGGCGGCGGCTGGTTCGTACGGGACTACGCCACGGGCTTCACGGTCGGTGACGCCCAGGTGGTGAAGGTCGACCTGGACGGCCACGAGCTCACCGTCCGGAAGAACGGCGGTACCGTCCGTACGATCCCGGTCTCCGGCGGCACCCCGGCGGCGACAAGCGCTCCTGGCGGGGCACGGCCGTCCTGATGGCGAAGGAGGGCACCATCAACATGAACTCGGAGACCGTCGGCCTCGGCGACGCCTACGACAAGATGGTCGACTACTCGATGCGCCTGACCTGGTCGGGCATGTACGCCCACGCGGCCCCGTGGAACGCGCGCTACTTCGGCAACGCCAACCACAGCTCGGGTTGCATCGGCATGAGCGACGAGAACGCCGCCGCCCTCTACGCCCTGGTCAAGCCGGGCGACCCTTCGAGATCAAGGGCGCCGAGACGAAGGGCACGGTCGCCGAGGGCAACGGCTACGGCGCGTGGAACGTGAGCTGGGCGGACTGGAAGGCGAAGAGCGCCCTGAACTGAGCCGGGGCGCCAACGGGCCCACCCCAGGGGTGGTTTACGCGGTTCACGCCTCCGGCCCGCGACCTTCTGACTACGCTCGGCGACGCAGCGACAGGAGAGCCGCAGGCCGGAGGTACTGACCGTGGTCAACATTCAGGAACTCGATCCCAGCGCTTCGCCGCTGGACTACTACGGGTGGGAACTCCGCCGCCGACGGGAGGAACACCGGCTCACTCAGCAGCAGTTGGGGGACATCATCTTCTGCACGGGGTCGCTGATCGGCCAGATCGAGACGGCGAGGAAGGTCCCCACCCGGGAGTTCTCGGAGCGGGCGGACGCGGCACTCGGTACGGACGGGGCTTTCTCCCGGCTGATCGGCCTGGTGCTGCACAGCCGACTGCCGGCATGGTTCCAGCCGTACGCGGACCTGGAGGCGCGCGCCACGTACATCTCCGTCTTCCAGGCGCAGGTCGTCTACGGCCTGTTGCAGACGCCGGAGTACGCGCGGGCCCTGCTGGCCGTCGACCACCCGGACAAGGTCGAGGAGATGGTGGCCGCCCGGCTCGAACGTCAGCGCATCCTGGAGCGCGACGAGCCACCGGCCCTGTGGGTCGTGCTGAGCGAGGCCGCGCTGTTGCAGAAGGTGGGCAGCCGCGAGGTCATGCGCGGGCAACTGGCCCACCTGTTGACCTTCCGCGACAACCCGTGGGTGCACATCCAGGTGCTCCCGTTCTCCGCCGGAGAACACACGGCGCTCATGGGCTCGTTCAATCTGCTCAGGTTCGACGACGACCCCGCCATCTTCTACACCGAGAGCTACGACCAGGGGCACATGACGGCCAATCCCTCCGTGATCAAGGAGCGTTCCGTCGGTTACGCTCGACTGCAAGCCACGGCCCTCTCTGTCGAGGACTCGGCGGCACTGATCGCGCGCGTGATGGAGGAACGTTATGGAGACCCGTCCTGACCTGACCGGAGCGCGGTGGCGGAAGTCGTCGTACAGCGGCACCAGCGGCGGTGATTGCGTCGAGGTCGCCGACGGCTTCCCGGGTGCCGTCCCGGTCCGCGACAGCAAGAACCCCTCCGGTCCGGCCCTGGTCATGGGCCCCGGGGCGTGGCAGACGTTCGTGGACGGGCTCCGCTAGGCGTATCGCCTCGTCAGGTCGGGGACGGGCAGGTGGTGCATTCGTCGCCCCTGGACGGCCTCGGTCTCCTGTCCCGGCCCCGGGTGCAGAGCGGGCGTCTCGGCTCTCAGCGGGGCGGCGGACTGGTCTGCCTGCCGGGAATCGGAGCGCCCTCAACGGGGTTGGTGGGGGTCATGCGAGCGATTCAGGTGTACGAAGTGGGCGGTCCCGAGGTGCTGCGGGAAGCCGAGGTGGACCAGCCGCGGCCGGGTCCGGGCGAGGCGGTCGTGGAGGTCGCCGCGTCCGGGGTCAACTTCCTCGACGTCTACCACCGCGAAGGCCGGTACAGCCTCCCGCTGCCCTTCACCCCGGGCTCCGAGGGCGCCGGCACGGTCGTCGAGGTCGGACCCGGCGTCACCGACGCCGCGGTCGGGGACCGGGTCGGTTGGGTGGAGATTCCCGGTACGTACGCCGAGCGGGCCGTCGTGGACTCCTCCCGGCTGGTGCCGCTGCCCGACGACATCGGCTTCGAGACGGCCGCCGCCGTGCTCCTCCAGGGCATGACCGCGCACTATCTCGTCAAGGACGCCTACCCGGTTCAGAGGGGCGACACGGTGCTCGTGCATGCGGCTGCCGGTGGCATGGGGCTGCTTCTGACCCAGCTCGTCACCCATCTCGGCGGCAGGGTGATCGGCACGACGTCGACCACGGCGAAGGCCGAGCTGGCGAAGCGCGCCGGGGCCGCCGAGGTGATCCTCTCCTCCGCGGTCGACGATCTCGCGGCCGAGGTGAGGCGGCTCAACGGCGGTCGGGGACTGCCGGCCGTCTTCGACGGCGTCGGCGCGCACACCTTCGACGCGAGCCTCGCCAGCCTGCGGGCCCGCGGCCATCTCGTGCTCTTCGGCGCGGCAAGTGGTGCCGTGCCGCCGTTCGATCCGATGCGGCTCGCCCACGGCGGTTCGCTGACCCTGATCCGGCCCAGCCTCGGGCACTTCATCGCCGATCGGCCCGAACTGCTCCGACGGGCCGCCGATGTGTTCGAGTGGGTGCGCTCCAAGGCGCTCGAGGTCACCGTGACAGGCCGCTACGCGTTGTCCGAGGCCGCCCGGGCCCACAGCGACCTGGAGGCTCGGCGCACCACCGGCAAGCTGCTCGTCGTACCCGGTGCGGCCGCTCTTGGACGCGGCGGGGAGACGCGGAGCTGATCGCGGGTCTTGAAGCAGTTCGTCTTCTCGGGCGGAACGGGAGCCGCCGGGTCGGTCGGTCGGTCAGTGGTCCGTGCCGAGCGCGAACGACGCCCGTTCCCGCCACCGCGTGCCGTCGTGGACGAGGAGTTCGACCGACGAGACGCGGGAGGTGAACGGGAGCCCGCCCGCGAGGTCGGTCTCGATCTCCGCCAGGACGGTGTCCTCCTGGCCCTGCGCGACGGTCAGGTGCGGGGCGATCCCGGTGAACCGACCGCCGTACGGCGGGCCTCGGGCCACCGCTCGGTGATCGCCTCCGTGAGCCGCCTCAGTGGCGTGTCGGGTTCGGGAACGAGGTACAGCACGTCAGGAAACCGACCGCACGTCCCGAACCGCAGGTCGAAGGACGGGTGGCCGCCCAGCACGTCCGTGAGCGCGGCATGGACGGACGCGTCCACCCGGCTCGCGTCGAGGAACGGGAAGAGCACGGTGACGTGGGCCGGGACCCCGGCCCGGGCCGAGGGTCGAATCGCTCGCGCCATCCGCCGACCACCGGCTCCGCCTCCGGGATCCGGACGACGAGCGCCGTCCGTCCCGCCCGGAACCCACTCGTGCTGTCGTCTGCCATGGCACCGCATGGTGTCAGCTCCGCCGCGGCCGGCGCGGCTCCTTGAACGTGGACGATCTTGCGTGGCAGGCGAGCCGGCACCGTGGCATCTCTCCGAAGAGCGTGGCTCTCCTGCTGGAGCACGGTCACCCGGACCTGGTCGTCCGGGCGGCGCAGGAGCGCGGCGAGTGGTTCTGCGCGGAGGGCGCGGCGGAGGAGCTGTGCCGGTCGGGCGGGTTCGGGCGGGCGCTGGAGGTGATGGAGCCGTTCGTCGCGGCCGGGTGGCGGGCGGCTCTGTGGGCGAAGGCGGAGATCCTGTCGCGGGCGGGCCGGACGGACGAGGCCCTGGATCTGGTCCGCCCGGACGAGGAGGGCCTCGCCTCGGAGTTCGTGTGCCGTGACTTCGCCGAGCTGCTCGCCGGGACGGGGCGTGTGGACGAGGCCGTCGACCTGCTCGTGCCGCACCTCGGCGAGTCGTGGATCCGGACGGTCCTGGTGGAGATCACCGCACGCCGAGGCCGCGCGACGGTCCCGCGACGAGGGCTTGTGGGATTATGGGCGTTCGAACGCGCAGGAGCTCCAGGCGCGGGTGCTGGAACGCGCGGGCCGCGCCGACGAGGCGATCCGGATCCTCGGCGAGGACATCGCCCGGCGCCGCTTCCTCTCCGAGGACACCCTCGTCGCCTACGCCGAACTGCTGGCACGTCACGGCCGGCTGGACGAGCTGCGCGAGCTGGCCACCGGGCAGGACGCGCGCACCACGCTGCCCGTCCACGCTCGCGCCCTGTGGGACCACGGCCGGGTCCGGGAAGCCGAGACGGTGATGCGCGACGCCCTCGCCGCCGACGACTGGGACGGGTACCGGGCCTGGCTCTCCTCGGCCTTGTGGCGGGCCTTCGCCCTCGCCGGTCTCGGCCGTGCCGAGAGGCGGTCGCCGTGGTCGAAGCCCACCCGGATCCGTGGACCGACCCCCGTGTCGTCAGGGCCGGCCTCCTCGGCGCCGCCGGGCGCCTTGCCGACGCCGTGGCCGAGCAGCGCGCCGCCGAGGCGAAGACCGCGCCGTCCCCGCCGGGAGGACGGGTACTCCGTGGAGCCGCCCTTCTAGCACGGCGATGCCACCCCACCGCTTCAAACGGCCGGGCGCCGCATCTCCCACACCAGGACCTCCGCGTCGCCGGTCGCGAGCAGGGTGAGGCCCTTCTCGTCGGTGGCGCGGGCCGCGTCGCCGGGAGCGAGGTCCTCGGTGCCGACGCGGACCGTGCCGCGGGTCACGTGGACGTACGCGAAGTCGCCGTCCGGGAGCGGTGTCCGCTCGTCCTTCTCCAGGCGGTGGACGCGCAGGGTCGCGCCCGGAACCTCGTATGTCAGGTCTCCGCCGTGTCCCCGGACCACCTCGTACGCCGGTTCCCCGTCGAACGACAGCGGGGCGAGCCACATCTGTACGAAGGTCAGCGGGGCGTCGCCGTCGTTGCGTTCGACGTGGCGGACGCCGGACGCCGCGCTGAGGTGCTGGAGGTCGCCCGCGCGGACGAGGGTCGCGCGGCCCGTCGAGTCGCGGTGGGTGAGTTCGCCCTCCACGACCCAGGTGACGATCTCGGTGTGGCCGTGCGGGTGCTCGTCGAAGCCGGCCCCGGGGCGAGGCGCTCCTCGTTGCAGGCGATCAGCGAGCCGAAGCGGAGGTTGTCCGGGTCGTAGTGCGGGCCGAAGGAGAAGGCGTGCCGGGTGACGATGCCCGCCGCCGGGTCGCCGCCGGGGTGGCGCTCGCCCGCGCGCTGGATGCGTATCACGGGCCCCACCGTAATCGTCCGGCCGCCCCCGCCGGAGGGAACCCGCCCCGGCCCCGCACGCCGGCGTCCGGATAAGGCAGTCTTGTCCCCGTGCCTGAACCCGTGAACGCCTCCCATCCGCACGCCGCGACCCTGAAGCGCCTCGAACAGTCCTCGGGGCGGCTCGCCGCCGGCGCCATCGCCCGCATGGACGAGACGCTGTCGTGGTACCGCGCGATGCCGCCCGAGAACCGGTCGTGGATCGGACTGGTCGCCCAGGCCGGCATCGCCGCGTTCACGGAGTGGTTCCGGCACCCGGAGACCCCGCAGGCGATCTCGACGGACGTCTTCGGCACCGCGCCCCGCGAGCTGACCCGGGCGATCACCCTGCGCCAGACCGTGGAGATGGTCCGGACCACCATCGAGGTGATGGAGTCCGCGATCGAGGAGGTCGCCGCCCCGGGCGACGAGTCGGTGCTCCGCGAGGCGCTCCTCGTCTACGCCCGGGAGATCGCCTTCGCCACCGCCCAGGTGTACGCGCAGGCCGCCGAGGCCCGGGGCGCGTGGGACGCCCGCCTGGAGTCGCTCGTCGTGAACGCCGTGCTGTCCGGCGAGGCGGACGAGGGGCAGTGTCGCGGGCCGCCGCGCTCGGCTGGAACTCCCCGGAGCACGTGTGCGTCCTGCTCGGCACGGCTCCGGACGGGGACAGCGAACTGACGGTGGAGGCGATCCGCCGGGCCGCCCGGCACGCCAAGCTCCAGGTGCTCACCGGGGTCCTGGGCAACCGCCTCGTCGTGATCGCGGGCGGCAGCGACAATCCCTCGCCGTGGCGAAGGCACTGATCGGGCCGTACGCGGCGGGTCCCGTCGTGGCCGGTCCCGTGGTGCCGGACCTGCTCGCGGCGACGCGTTCCGCGCAGGCCGCCGCGGCCGGGCTCAAGGCGTGCTCGGCCTGGCAGGACGCGCCGCGGCCCGTCCTCGCGGACGATCTCCTTCCGGAGCGCGCCATCGCCTCGGACCCTTCGGCACGCGAGCAGTTGGTGGAGGAGATCTACAGACCACTGGAGGAAGCGGGGTCGGCGCTTCTGGAAACTCTCAGTGTGTACCTGGAGCAGGCGAGCAGCCTGGAAGGCGCGGCGCGGATGCTCTTCGTCCACCCGAACACCGTGCGCTACCGGCTCCGACGTGTGACCGACGTCACCGGCTGGTCACCCTCCGACGTCCGCTCCGCCTTCACCCTGCGGATCGCGCTCATCCTGGGACGCTTGGCCGACGGCGACACACAGTCCTAGACTTTTGTCGAACACCAACAATTCCCCGACGGTTCTTCGTCCTTGTCCCCACGGGCGCTCGGAGCCGTCCCCAAGAGAGAGTGTGAGGGTGCTCGTACTCGTCGCTCCCGGCCAAGGCGCCCAGACGCCCGGCTTCCTGACCCCTGGCTCGAACTCCCCGGCGCCGCCGACCGCGTGGCGGCCTGGTCCGACGCCATCGGGCTCGACCTCGCCCACTACGGCACGAAGGCGGACGCGGACGAGATCCGTGACACCGCCGTGGCGCAGCCCTCCTCGTCGCCGCCGGCCTGCTCTCCGCCGCCGCGCTCGGCGACGACCTCGCGCCCGGCGTCGTCGCCGGTCACAGCGTCGGCGAGTTCACCGCGGCCGCGTTCGCGGGCGTCCTCGACGACACGGCGGCGCTGCGTCTCGTGCGGACCCGCGGACTCGCGATGGCGGAGGCCGCCGCGATCGCCCCGACCGGCATGTCGGCGCTGCTCGGCGGCGACCCCGAGGTGACCGTCCCGCACCTGGAGAAGCTCGGCCTGACGGCCGCGAACGTGAACGGCGCGGGCCAGATCGTGGCCGCCGGCACCCTGGAGCAGTTGGCCGCCCTGGAGGCGGACAAGCCCGAGGCGTCCGCCGGGTCGTGGCGCTCAAGGTGGCCGGTGCCTTCCACACGCACCACATGGCCCCGGCGGTGGCGAAGCTGGAGGAGGCGGCGGCACTGCTGTCGCCGGCCGCTCCGACCACCCGCTACGTCTCCAACAAGGACGGCCAGGTCGTCATGGACGGCGCCGAGGTCGTGTCCCGGCTGGTCGGCCAGGTCGCGAACCCGGTCCGCTGGGACCTGTGCATGGAGACCTTCCACGACCTGGGCGCGACGGCGCTGATCGAGGTGTGCCCCGGCGGCACCCTGACCGGCATCGCCAAGCGGGCGCTGCAGGGTGTGGCCACGGTCGCCCTGAAGACTCCCGACGACCTCGACGCGGCCCGTACGCTCGTCGCCGAGCACGCGGCCGTCTGACTAGGAGTGTCGAGAAGCATGTCGAAGATCAAGCCCAGCAAGGGCGCCCCGTACGCGCGGATCCTCGGCGTGGGCGGCTACCGTCCCACCCGGGTCGTGCCGAACGAGGTGATCCTCGAGAAGATCGACTCGTCCGACGAGTGGATCCGCTCGCGCTCCGGCATCGCCACCCGCCACTGGGCCTCTCCGGAGGAGAACCGTCGCCGCGATGTCGGTGGAGGCCTCCGGGAAGGCCATCGCGGACGCCGGGATCCGCCCGGAGCAGATCGGCGCCGTGGTCGTCTCCACGGTGTCGCACTTCCACCAGACCCCGGCGATCGCCACGGAGATCGCGGACCGCATCGGGGCGGGCAAGCCCGCCGCGTTCGACATCTCCGCCGGCTGCGCGGGCTTCGGCTACGGCCTGACCCTCGCCAAGGGCATGATCGTCGAGGGTTCCGCGGAGTACGTGCTCGTCATCGGCGTCGAGCGGTTGAGCGACCTGACGGATCTGGAGGACCGCGCGACGGCCTTCCTGTTCGGCGACGGCGCCGGCGCCGTGGTCGTCGGTCCGTCGGACGAGCCGCACATCGGCCCCACGGTCTGGGGTTCCGAGGGCGACAAGGCGACGACGATCAAGCAGACCGTGCCGTGGGACGCGTTCCACGGTGGCGACGTCTCGAACCTGCCGCTCGACTCGCAGGGCGCGATCAAGTTCCGGCCATCACGCAGGAGGGCCAGGCGGTCTTCCGCTGGGCCGTCTTCGAGATGGCGAAGGTCGCCAGCAGGCCCTGGACGCCGCCGGCATCACGGCGGACGACCTGGACGTCTTCATCCCGCACCAGGCGAACATGCGGATCATCGACTCGATGGTGAAGACCCTGAAGCTGCCGGAGCACGTCACGGTCGCCCGTGACGTGGAGACCACCGGCAACACCTCGGCCGCCTCGATCCCGCTCGCGATGGAGCGGCTCCTGGCGACCGGGAAGGCGAAGAGCGGCGACACCGCGCTCGTCATCGGCTTCGGGGCGGGTCTCGTCTACGCCGCGACGGTCGTTACCCTCCCCTAGGCACCCGGATCTCCCGGAAGCCCCTTACCGAAGCAATCACAGAAGGAGCGCCACCATGGCCTTCACCCAGGAGCAGATCGTCGAAGGTCTCGCCGAGATCGTCAACGAGATCGCCGGCATCCCGACCGAGGACGTCGAGCTCGACAAGTCCTTCACCGACGACCTGGACGTCGACTCGCTGTCCATGGTCGAGGTCGTCGTCGCCGCCGAGGAGCGTTTCGAGGTCAAGATCCCGGACGAGGACGTCAAGAACCTCAAGACCGTGGGCGACGCCGTCGACTACATCCTGAAGCACCAGGGCTGATCCGGCCCTCGCTGTTCCGGTCAGCCACCCGGCGGTGGCGCCGCATTCCGACCATCACACACATGGAGAACGAATTCCTGTGAGCTCGACCAATCGCACCGTGGTCGTCACCGGTATCGGCGCAACCACACCGCTGGGTGGCGACTCCGCATCGACCTGGGAAGGTCTGATCGCGGGGCGCTCCGGCGTCCGTCCGCTCGAGGGCGAACGTTTCGCCGAGCTGCCCGTCAAGATCGCCGCGACGGCCGCCGTCGACCCCGGCGACGTTCTTCCCCGCCCGCTGGCCCGCAAGCTGGACCGCTCGGCGCAGTTCGCCGTGATCGCGGCCCGCGAGGCGTGGGCCGACGCGGGCTACACCGCTCCGGCCGGTGAGGACGAGAAGATCGTGCCCGAGCGGCTCGGTTCCGTCATCGCCTCCGGCATCGGCGGCGTCACCACGCTGCTCGACCAGTACGACGTGCTGAAGGAGAAGGGCGTCCGCCGCGTCTCCCCGCACACCGTCCCCATGCTCATGCCCAACAGCCCCTCGGCGAACGTGGGTCTGGAGGTGAACGCCCGGGCGGGCGTCCACACCCGGTCTCCGCGTGCGCGTCGGGCGCCGAGGCGATCGGCTACGCCGTCGAGATGATCCGTACCGGCCGTGCCGACGTGGTCGTCGCCGGTGGTACCGAGGCCGCGATCCACCCGCTGCCGATCGCCGCCTTCGCCAACATGATGGCGATGTCCAAGAACAACGACGCGCCGGAGAAGGCCTCGCGCCCGTACGACACCGGCCGTGACGGCTTCGTGCTCGGCGAGGGCGCGGGCGTCGTGGTCCTGGAGTCCGCGGCGCACGCGAAGGCGCGCGGCGCGCGCGTCTACTGCGAGGTCCTGGGCCGGGGCCTGTCGGCCGACAGCCACCACATCGCGCAGCCCGAGCCGACCGGCCGGGGCATCGCGGCCGCGATGCGGAACCTGCTGGACTCGACGGACCTGAAGCCGTCGGAGGTCGTCCACCTGAACGCGCACGCCACGTCGACGCCGCAGGGTGACGTCGCCGAGGTCAAGGCGCTGCGGAAGGTCCTGGGCGACGACCTGGACCACGTCGCGATCTCCGCGACGAAGTCGATGACGGGTCACCTCCTGGGCGGCGCGGGCGGCATCGAGACCGTCGCGACGGTCCTGGCGCTCCACCACCGCCTCGCCCCGCCGACGATCAACGTCGACGACCTGGACCCGGAGATCGACGCGGACGTGGTCCGCGGCGAGCCCCGCGCGCTCCCGGAGGGCACGATCGCCGCGATCAACAATTCGTTCGGCTTCGGCGGCCACAACGTGGTGCTGGCGTTCCGTACGGTCTGATCACGGATCCCGCTGGACGTGTGAGGCCCGCTCCCCCGACTGGGGGGCGGGCCTCCGTCGTGTTCCAGGGGCCGTCAGACGACCTGGTGGAGCCAGCGGACCGGGGCGCCCTCGCCCGCGTAGCGGAAGGGTTCCAGTTCGTCGTCCCAGGGCTTGCCGAGGAGTGCGGCGATCTCGGTCTCCAGCGGGGTCTCGCCCTGCGCGAGCGCGCCAGGGCGGCCCGGAGGCGGTCCTCGGGGACCAGGATGTCGCCGTGCATGCCGGTGACGGCGTGGAAGATGCCCAGGTCGGGGGTGGCGCTGTAGCGCTCGCCCTCGGCAGTGGGGCAGGGCTCCGCGGTGACCTCGAAGCGGAGCATCTGCCAGCCGCGCAGGGCGGAGGCGAGCCGGGAGGCGGTGCCGGTCTCGCCCCGCCAGGAGAGTTCGGCTCTCCAGGTGCCGGGGACGCCGGCTGGCGGACCCAGTCGAGCTGGACCCTCGCACCGAGGACGCCCGCCACCGCCCATTCGACGTGCGGGCAGAGCGCGCGCGGTGCGGAGTGTACGTACAGGACTCCACGTGTCGTCACCGGGACCTCCAGTGTGGGACGAGGTTCGCCTTTTCCCAGCGGCCTCAGTAAACATCATCGGGAGTAGATCTTCACAAACCCTCAAAAAGTGGACAGGTTGTGACGTGATGTAATTTACCGGAGCCGATCGGCGAGGGCGCCTCTGGTTCGACGGGGAAAAGCTACCGTGCCGCACCGTCATCGGGGTGACGTACGGTCGGACCGATGACGGTGCACACGAAGCTTTCACCCGCCAGGACGCCGAAGGAGGGACCCGGGATGCCCGGCCGACGCCGTTTCCCCACCGCCGTCGCCACCGCGACGGCGGCGCTGCTGTGCGCGGGAGCGCTGGCCGGGTGCTCGTCCGGGACCCCCGGGAAGGCGGCTCCCACGAGCGCGCCGGCTCCCGCGCCCACCTCCTCCTGGGACGTCTCCCCGCCTCCCTCGCCGCCGTCGGCGACTCCATCACCCGCGCCTTCGACGCCTGCTCGCTCCTCTCGGACTGCCCCGAGGCGTCCTGGGCGACCGGCACGGACGCGGCCGTCAACAGCCTGGCGCTGCGCCTCCTGGGCCCGGAGAAGGCGGCCGGCCGGAGCTGGAACCTGGCGCGGACGGGGGCGCGGATGGCGGACCTCCCCGGGCAGATGACCGCGGCCGCGGCCCGGAAGCCGGAGCTGGTGACGGTGATGATGGGCGCGAACGACGCCTGCCGGCCGACTCCCGGCCTGATGACCCCGGTCGAGGAGTTCCGCGCCTCCTTCGGGGCGGCCCTCGCCCGACTGCGGAAGGCCGCGCCGAAGGCGCAGGTGTACGTGGCGAGCGTGCCGGACCTGAAGCACCTGTGGTCGACGGGACGGATCGGCGGCGCGGCGAGCGTGTGGGACCTGGGCATCTGCGGCGCGATGCTGGCGGACGCCACGGACCTGGGGCCCGCGGCCGAGCAGCGGCGCGCGACGGTGTCGGAGCGGGTGGACGCGTACAACCGGGTCCTGGCGGAGGTCTGCGCGCGGGACGAGCGCTGCCGGTACGACGGCGGGGCGGTCCACGGGTTCCGCTTCGGCGAAGGGCAGTTGAGCCCCTGGGACTGGTTCCACCCGAGCCGGGACGGCCAGGCGCGACTGGCGGAGCTGGCGTACCGGCGGATCACGGCCGGGTGAGGGGCCCCGGGGCGGGTGTCAGGTCCCGCCCGGAGCCGTCCCGGGGCCCGCGCCGGAGGGTCAGTCGATCTCCAGCGCGGCCGTCAGGCGCACGTCGTCGAGGGAGTGTGCGGCCCTGACCTCGTATGCCCCGGGAACGAACGTCCAGTCGTCCTCCTCCTCGTCCCAGACCTCGAAGGCCCGGCGGGAGAGCGCGATCGCGGTCTCGACGGTCTCCCCGGGGCCCGCCGCGACGCTCGCGAAGCCGGCGAGGACGCGGGCCGGGCGCTCGACGGCGCCCGAGGAGGGCGCGGGCGCCAGATAGACCTGGACGGTCTCGCGGCCCGGCCGGTCGCCGGTGTTGGTGATCCGGACGGTGGCCGTGTCGGGGCCCGCGACCAGGGAGTCGTACGACCAGGTGGTGTAGCCGAGGCCGTGGCCGAAGGCGTACGCGGGGAGTCCGCCCGCTCCGGTCCCAGGCGCGGTAGCCGATGAAGGGGCCCTCGGCGTAGGCGAGTTCCCCGTCGACGGGGACGACGTCGGTGACGGGGGCGTCGGCGAGGACGGCGGGCCAGGTGGTGGGGAGGCGTCCGCCGGGCTCCTCGGCGCCGGTGAGGACGTCGGCGAGGGCGGCGCCGCCCTCCTGGCCGGGGAACCAGGTGAGCAGGACCGCGGCCACGTCCTCGCGCCAGGGCATCTCGACCGGGGAGCCGGCGTTGACCACGACCACGGTGTTCGGGTTGGCGGCGGCGACGGCCCGTACGAGGTCGTCCTGGCGGCCGGGGAGCGCGAGGTCCGTACGGTCGAAGCCCTCGGACTCGACGCGTTCGGTGGTGGCGACGACCACGACGGCGGTGTCGGCGGCGCGGGCTTCCGCGACGGCTTCGGCGATCAGTTCGTCGGGGTCGCGGCGCGGACCGAGGTGGACGAGGGAGAAGGCGACGACCGGCAGCGGGGCCGCGAACTCCTCGTCCAGGGTGTGGAGCAGGGAGACCTCGACGGTCTCGCCCGCGGTGAGCGGGACCCTGGCGCGCTCGACCGGGGAGCCGAAGAAGGCCTCGAAGGGGTCGCTCTCGGAGCCCATGGCCTGGACGCCGTCGAAGACGGTCTCGCCGGCGACGGTGAGGACGAAGGCGCCGAGGCCGCGGGTGCCGAAGGAGTGCTCGCCGGTCTCGCGCGGGGTGAAGGTGCCGACGACCTCGACGGAGGCGAGGGCCTCGTGGGTGACGCCCTCGGGCAGGTCGTCGCCGATCCACTGGACCTGACCGCCGGGCAGGGAGCCCTCGCCGAGCAGCTTTCCGGCGGCGTCGCGGCAGCGGGCGCGGAGGGCGAAGCCCGGTCCGGCGGGGGCGGGTTCGTCGCTGGGGTCGGCGCCGACCGCGTACGTCAGGGCGCCTTCGGGCAGGGCGGCGGCGAGGCCGTCGAGCGGGGAGACGACGTGGTCGGGGAAGACCTGGGCGGAGCCGCCGCCGAGGACGCGGGCGTCGCGGGCGGCGCCGCCGGAGAGGGCGACGGTGGTGCCGGGGGCGAGGGGAGGACGGGGTCTCCGGTCCGTACGGGATCCCCTACGGACTCCCGTACGGGGTCCTCCACGGGCTTCCGTACAGGGTCCCCGCGGGCCTCCGTACGGGGTCCTCCACGGGCTTCCGTACAGGGTCCTCCACAGACTTCCGTACGGGGTCCCCGCGGGCCTCCGTACCGCGTTCCGTACGAGGACGAAGCCGCGGTGGGCGAGTTCGCGGGCCAGGGCGTCGCCGTCGATCGGGGCGGGGGTTCCGTGACGGCCGGCGGGGCGCCTTCGAGGGCGCCGACGCGGGCGGCGAGCCGCAGGACGGTGCGTACGGCCGCGTCGACGGCGGACTCCGCCACCTCCCCGGCGCGGACGGCGGCGGCGAGGAGCCTCGCCGTAGACGGTGGCCGGTCCGGGCATGGCGACGTCGAGGCCGCCCCGGAGGGCGCCGGCGGTGGAGCGGGCGGCCATCCAGTCGGAGACGTTGAACCCGTCGAAGCCCCACTCGCCGCGCAGGACCTCGTTCACCAGCTCGTGATGTTCGGTCATGGTCACGCCGTTGACCTGGTTGTAGGCGGTCATGATCCCCCAGGGGCGGGCGTTCTTGACGATGGCCTCGAAGGGGGCGAGGTAGAGCTCGCGGAGCGGGCGGGGGCGACGCGGTTGTCGACGGTGAAGCGGTCGGTCTCGGCGTCGTTGGCGACGAAGTGCTTGACGGTGGTGCCGACCCCGCCGTCCTGGACGCCCAGGACGTAGCCGGTGCCGATCGCGCCGGTGAGGAGCGGGTCCTCGCCGTAGGCCTCGAAGTGGCGGCCGCCGAGGGGCTGCGGTGCAGGTTGACGGTGGGGGCGAGCAGGACGTGCACGCCCTTGCGGCGGGCCTCCTGGGCGAGAGCCGGCCGGCCCGGCGGGCGAGCGCGGGGTCCCAGGCGGCGGCGAGCGCGGTAGGGGAGGGCAGGGCGACGGAAGGGTCGTCGGCGGTCCAGCGGACGCCCCGGACGCCGACGGGGCCGTCGGACATGACCAGGGACTCCAGCCCGATCTCGGGCGGGGGTGCAGGCTCCACATGTCCCGCCCGCCGAGCAGCCGGGCCTTGGCGTCCAGGCCGAGCTTGCCGAGCGCCGCCTCGACAGCCGCTTCCCGGGCGGCCTCCCCGCCGTGCCCGCGTCCGTGCCGCTCTCCGCCATGGCCGTACCTCCTCGTCGACGTGCCGATGGGCCCATCGTGCACCCGTTTCCCTGTAAGCAGGTAGGCGATGTGATGATTCCGTTACTTAGATGAAGGGGTGAAGAGGTGAAGAGGTACGGTCCTGTCCGACGGACCTGCGGAAGGGGCCCCGGGGATGGTGCGGGCCAGGAGCGAGGAGCGGCGCGCGGACATCGTGCGCGCCGCCCTCGAAGTGATCGCCGAGCGCGGTTACCGGGGCGCGTCGCTCGCCTCCGTCGCCGAGCGCGTCGGACTGTCCCAGCAGGGGCTGTTGCACTACTTCCCGACGAAGGAGGCCCTGCTCGTCGCCGTCCTGGAGGAACGGGACCGCTGGGACACGAGCGGCGGCCGGGGCCGCGAGGGCTGGCGCCTCGACCTGATCGACTCCCTCGTGGAGTACAACGCGATGCGCCCCGGGATCGTGCAGACCTTCTCCGCGCTGCTCGGCGAGAGCGTCACGGAGGGGCATCCGGCGCGGGAGTTCTTCACCGAGCGGTACGCCCAGGTCCGGGCGCACATGGCGGAGGTGCTGCGTCTGGAGTTCGGCGAGCGGCTGCCCGGCGGCCTCACCCCGGAGCGCGCGGCGCCGCTGCTCACGGCGGTGATGGACGGCCTCCAGTACCAGTGGCTCCTGGACCCGTCGGCGGTCGACATGCCGGGCGCCTTCCGGGACTTCGTCCAGTTGCTGTACGGCGGCGGGGACCCTTCCTGACCGGTGCCGCGGCCCGGGCGGGATGATGGGGCCATGATCGTCGCAGCCACCCAGTTCGCCCCGGTCGCCGGGGACGTCGACGCCAACGCGCGGACCGTCGCCGGCCTGGTCCGGGAGGCCGGGGAGGCGGGAGCCCGCGTGGTCGTCTTCGCCGAGCTCTGCCTCAGCGGGTACGAGCCCACGCTGATCCGGGACTCCCCGGCCTGGTCCTCGCCGAGGACGACCCCGGCTCGCGCCCGTGCGGGAGGCGTGCCGCGCAGTGTCGGCGGCGGCCGTGGTCAACGGGCCGGTGCGGACGGCGGACGGGCGCCCGGCATCACCTCGCTGGTGATCGGCCCGGACGGCGGGCTCCTCGCCCGCTACGACAAGCGGCACCTGTACGGCGTCGAGCGGGAGGTCTTCGCGCCGGGCACGGAGGACGGGCGGTTCACGCTCGACGGGGTCCGGTTCGCGACGGCCACCTGCTACGACAACCGCTTCCCGGAGCTCGCCGGGCGGGCGGCGGCCGACCACTGCGCGGTCTACCTGGCGAGCTCGGTCCTGACCGCGGGCAACGACTCGTTCACGGAGGTCTATCCGGTACGGGCCCGGGACTTCGGCCTGTACGTGGTGCTCGGCAACGTCCTGGGGCCCAACGAGGACGGGGTGGGCCAGGGCGGCGCCGGTGTCTGGGGGCCGGACGGGGAGCGGCTCGCGGACGCGGGCCCGGATCGTCCGGGCTTCGTCCTCGCCGAGGTCGGCGGGGGCTGAGGCGCTTCGTGTGGGGGCGCTTCGTGTGGGGGCGCTTCGTGTGCGGGTCCTTCGTGTGCGGGTCCTTCGTGTGCGGGCGTGCGGACGCCGGGCGGCCGTCGGGTCGGCCGCCCGGCGCGGGACCCCGTGGTGCGGGACCCCGGCCCGCTACGGGGCGCTCAGACCCAGCGTGTAGGCGCCGGAGCCGCTGTACGCGTGGACCACGTACCGGTAGTAGCCCGCGGTGCCGTTGTAGCTGGTGTTCTCGTCGGCGGTCGCCGTGCCGCCCACGGCCACGTCGGTCCAGCCGTACCCGTTCCACTTCTGGAGGTACAGGTCGTAGTCCTGGCCGGCCGGGCCGCGCAGGCAGCCCGTGTGGGTGCCGGACGTCGCCGAGTAGTAGTACGAGCCGTCGGGCTGGACCGCGGTCTGGCCGGACGTCAGGCTGCCCTGGTAGGTGCGCTGGGCGTTGGCGCAGCCGGTGGGCGGGGTCGTCGAGCCGACCGACAACTGGTAGGTGACGGTGTGGGTGGCGGAGCCCGTACCGGTGACGGTGATCGGGTACGTGCCGTTGGCGGTGCCCGCCGCGACCTGGACGGTCATCGTGGAGGAGTTGCCGGAGGTCACCGAGGAGGGGCTGAAGGAGACGGTGACGCCGCTCGGGGCGCCGCTCGCGGAGAGCTGGACGGTCTGCGCGTTGCCGCCGGCGGTGGTGGTGTTCACCGTGGAGGTGACGGAGGCGCCGGCCTGGACCGAGCCCGAGGACGGGTTCAGGGCGAGCGAGAAGTCCGGGGTGCCGGTGCCGCCGCAGTCGGTCTCACCGGACTGGGCGGGGACGCCGATCGCGTTCCAGGCGGCCTTCACCGCGTTGCACTCGGCGCTGCCGTAGGTGTTCTTGGCGCTGGTCAGGGTCGCCTTGCGGGCGGCCAGGTGGTTCCAGGACGAGGTCTTCATCAGCAGGGCGCCCATGAAGATCTTGCCGGCCTTCTGGATGCCGATGCCGGTCACCGAGGAGGGGCCGCCGGAACATATGGGGCTGTTGGGCTTGCCCCGCCCGGGTTGGAGCCCTCGGCGAGCAGGTAGAACCAGTGGTTCTGCGGGCCGGCCGCCGCGTGCACCTCGGTGCCCGAGGTGAGCTGGGTGTAGCAGTTGGGGTCGTTGCCGACGAGCGACGGGTTGTACATGTTGCGGATCGGCTGGTTGTTGCCGGTGAAGTTCAGCTTCTCGCCGACCGTGTAGTCGGGGGTGTCGTTGGGGTTGTTGGCGTAGTGCTCGGTGAGCGCGCCGAAGATGTCGCCGGTGGACTCGTTGAGGCCGCCGTTCTCGTTGGAGGAGCCGGCGCTGCCCGGGGTCCGGTCGAAGATCTCGTGGCCGTACTCGTGGGCCACGACGTCGATACCGGTGAGCTGGTTGGTGCCGTTCTGGTTGCGGCCGTAGGTGGTCTTCGTACCGTCGTAGTACGCGTTGACCTCGCTCAGTCCGGCGCGGGCCGGGACCATGCCGCCCTGTCCGTTCTGGCCGTTGTAGCCGAACCACTCCTTGAGCATGGAGTGTTCCTTCTGCGCCGCGTACATGATGTCGACGCAGGCGGTCACCAGGTCGTTGGCGCCGTTGTTGCCCCAGGGCGGGGTGCCGGTGTAGGCGCTGCCGTTCTGGCCGCCGCACTTGAAGGAGCCGCGGGTGGTGTCGGTCATGGAGTTCGCGGCGGTGTCGATGGTGACGTTGCCGTTGTGGTAGCCGCGGCCGTCGGCGTGCAGGATCTTCTCGACCGCCTGCGCGACGGCTCCGGTGCGGGCGTCGACGTGGGTGTCGAGGGAGCTGGGGGCGCCCTTCGCGGTCCGGCCGACGACCAGGGTGTGCCAGGTCAGGACGGGCTTGCCGGCCTTGAGGAGCACGGTCAGTTCGGGGGTGCCCGCGGACTCGACGGAGGCGAGCTGCCCGCGTGCGGTGGCGAGGAGCCGCGGTGGCGGGGACCTTGGCGGTGGTGGTGGCGAGCCGGATCGCGGGGGCCTTGGCGCCGGTGACCTCGCGGACCGCGCCCGCGGAGTCGGTGAGGACGACCGCGTCGCCGCCGCCGGCGACCGGGAGAGCCCTTGTAGGTGCGCTCGTAGGCGGCGTAGTACAGGCCGTTCGCCCAGGGGGTGACGGAGGTCCGGACGAGTTCCTCGTCGGTGCCGTGCCGCAGTTCGTCGAGGCCGCTCTCGGCGGCGGTGTCGGCAGCGGCCAGGGCGAGGACTTGCCGTGGCCGGGCGGTACAGGCTGGGCCTGCAGGCCGGACGGGGCCTGCAGGGCCGCGGTGGCGGACCCGGCGAGGGCAGTCGCGAGGCTCGCCGAGAGCGCCAGGGCGGCCACGGCCGCCGTGAGTCTGGAGGGGTGCACGTGGGCTCCGTTCGAGGTGGGGACCCGGGGTGGGGATTCCGGGGTGGGGATTCCGGGCCGGTGATCCGGGGTGCGGGATCGGTCCGGTGATCCGGGGTGCGGGATCGGGGTGGGGACCCGGATGGGGGTCCGGGGTGGAGATCCAGGGGTGGAGATCCGGGGTGGGTGTCCGGAGTGGATGTCCGGGTGGGGAAGTCGGATCGTCGGGCCGAGTATGGGCGTGGACATGGCCGGTCCGGGACATCCCATGCGGCATAAGACGCGGGTTATGGTGCGCCCGCGCGGTGCTGCGTACGCTGCTGAAATGCAACTGGAGTTGAGGCATCTCGAGGCCGTCTGCCGGATAGCGGAAGCGGGCAGTCTGGGGCGCGCGGCGGTGCGTCTCGGGGTCTCGCAGCCGGCTCTTTCGGCGCAGTTGCGGCGGATCGAGCGGGTCGCGGGCGGGGAGCTGTTCCTGCGCGGTCGCAGCGGTGTGGAGCCCACGCCGCTCGGCGAGTTCGTGCTCGCCAAGGCGCGTCTGGTCCTGGGCGAGATGGACGCGCTGGCGGCCGGGGCGCGGGCCGTCGCGCCGGACGCCCGCTGCGGCTCGGCTGCATCCTGCTCGTCCTGGTGGACCGGCTGATGGAGCGGCTCGAAGAGGTCCTGGCGGGGCGCGAGATCGCGGTGACCGTGGAGCACTCGGTGACCACGCTGACCCGGCAGTTGGGCGCGGGCCGGTACGACGCCGTGCTGTACGGGGAGGTCAACGACCACGAGGTGCCGCTGCCGGAGGGGCCACGGCCCGGACGCTGGTCCCCAAGGAGCCGTTCTGCGTGCGTCTCTCGGCGGACCACCCGCTGGCCGCGAAGGAGCGGATCGCGCTCGCCGAGCTGGCGGGCGAGTCCTGGATGACGCTGGTGGAGGACGACGACGGCGGCCCGGAGGCGCTGGTCGCGGCCTGTGCGCGGGCCGGGTTCGCCCGCTGCTCCGGCACCGGGTGGCCGACCGCAAGATGCACTACGACCTGATCGCGGCGGGCCGGGCGATCTCGCTGAGCCAGCCGACGGCGCCGCCGGCCGCGGGGACGGTGCTGCGGCCGCTGGAGGGCGATCCGGTGACGGGGCGGATCCGGCTGGCCTGGAACCGGGCGGCGGTGCCCGCCCGGCACGCGGAGCTGCTGTACCGGGCGGCGGCCGGGGCCTACGTGGCGAACGTGGGGACGAACGCCTTCCACCGGGAGTGGTGGGAGGCCCGGCCGGAGCTGCATCCGGCGCTGGAGGACCTGTCCGGGGAGGGCCGTTCGTAGGGGCCCCGGGGTCACGCGTGGCGGCTTCCGGGGTCACGGGTGGGACAGGTCCCCGGCCGTGTGGCGGCAGGTCGTCGCGCTCCTGCGTCAGTGGGGAAGTGGTGCGCCGCCTGGTCGCCCCCGGACGGAGGAAGGCTGCCGTCGCGTCGCTCGTTCTTCGAGGAGACGTCGTTCCGGTCCGCGTCGTCCCGGTCCGCATCGTTCCGGTCCGCGTCGGCGGTCTCGCCGCGCAGGTCGCGGGCCATCAGGGTGGCTCCGGCGACCGCGCCCGGCATCAGGAAGACGGCGACGAAGGGCACGAGGAAGGCGAGGGTCAGCGGAACTCCGAAGCCCAGGACGGTGAACCGGCGTCCGCGGAGCAGCCCCAGCCGCTCCTTGAGTTCGACGCCGCGGCGCTGGAGCGCGACGGAGGTCAGCTCCTCGGTGAGGAAGAAGCCGGAGACGCAGAAGCCGATGACGGGGACGACGGTCTGGCCGACCACCGGGATGAAGCCGCAGGCGAAGAGCAGGATGCCGTAGAACGCGACCCGCAGCAGGATCCGCAGGCTGTCCCGGGCCGAGATCCACAGCTCGCGCCAGAGCGGGAGACCGGACTCGGGCACCTCGCCGCCCTCGCTGCGGTCGACCGCCTCGGAGAGCGACTCGTAGAAGGGCTGGCCGATGAGGAGGGTGACGGCGGTGAAGGTGATGACGGCGAGGAAGAGGCCGAAGAGGAAGACGAGGGCCGTGAGGGCGCCGCGCAGGACGTCGAGCCAGGGCGAGGTCCAGTCGTCGGCGAACGGGGTCGCCCAGGCGGCCAGGTCGTCGGCGCCGTAGCCGAGCCCGACGAGGGCGCCCGCGTAGAGGACGAGGGTCACGAGTCCGGGCAACAGCCGAATCCGAACCACCGCCCGTGCTTGGCCACCCACTTCTGGCCCTTGACCAGGTATCCGAAACCCGCCCCGAGATCACGCATGGGGGTCACCCTATCGGGGCCGTTCGGGGGCCTGTTTCCGGCCACGGACCTGCTTCCGGACACAGGCCTCCTTCCGGACACGGCGAGGGCCGCACCCCGGTCGGTCGGGGTGCGGCCCTCGTGCGCTGTCGCGCGTCCGGACCCGGAGGTCCCTGCTCAGACCGCGAGCTCCACCGTGATG
The DNA here is from genome assembly GCA_007858575.1 of Streptomyces sp. WAC08241. Lineage (GTDB taxonomy): Bacteria > Actinomycetota > Actinomycetes > Streptomycetales > Streptomycetaceae > Streptomyces. Next base: position 6,982,510 of record CP042279.1, on the reverse strand, counting down.
TTGCCGCGGGTCGCCTTGGAGTACGGGCAGACCTGGTGGGCCTTCTCGATGAGGCTCTTGGCGGTCTCGGCGTCCACGTTCGGGATGGTCGCCGAGATCTTGACGATGATGCCGAAGCCGTCGTCGTTCTTGCCGATGCCGACCTCGGCGGTGACGGTCGAGCCGGACACGTCGGCGTTCTCGTTGCGGGCGACGACCCCGAGGGCGCCCTGGAAGCAGGCGCTGTAGCCGGCCGCGAAGAGCTGCTCGGGGTTGGTGCCCTCGCCGGAGCCGCCCATGGCCTTGGGCGGGTTGACGACGACGTCGAGCTTGCCGTCGTCGGTGGCGACGCGTCCGTCGCGGCCGTTCTCGGCGGTGGCGACCGCGGTGTAGAGGACGTCGGAGTGCTGGATGGACATGCTGGGTACTTCCTTCTGCGGTTCGCCGCGACTCGCGCCCACGATCGCGACGGCTGGGGGAAGCCTAGCGGGTCACACCGAGACGATCATCTTCCCGGTGTTGTCGCCGCGCAGCAGGCCGAGGAAGGCGTCCACGCCGTTCTCGATGCCCTCGGCGAAGGTCTCGCGGTGCTTGAGCTCGCCGGAGGCGAAACCAGCCGCCGACCTCCTGGACGAACCGCTCCTGGAGGTCGTAGTGGTCGCCGACGAGGACGCCCTGGAGCCGCAGCCGCTTGCCGATGATCTGCGCCATGTTGCGCGGGCCGGGGACCGGCTCGGTGTCGTTGTACTGGGCGATCATGCCGCAGATGGTGGCGCGGCCGTGCACGTTGAGCGAGGAGATCGCGGCTTCGAGGTGGTCCCCGCCGACGTTGTCGAAGTAGACGTCGATGCCGTCCGGGGCGGCCTCGCGGAGCTGGTCCTTGACCGGGCCGTCCTTGTAGTTGAAGGCGGCGTCGAAGCCGAGCTCCTCGACCAGCCACGCGACCTTCTCGTCGGAGCCGGCCGAGCCGATGACCCGGGAGGCGCCCTTGATGCGGGCCATCTGGCCGACCTGGCTGCCGACGGCGCCGGCCGCGCCGGAGACGAAGACGGCGTCGCCCTCCTTGAAGGAGGCCACCTCGAAGAGGCCGGCGTAGGCCGTGAGGCCGGTCATGCCGAGCACGCCGAGGTAGGCGGAGAGGAGCGCGAGGTCGGGGTCGACCCTGGTCGCGTGCTGGGCGGGCACGTCGGCGTACTCGCGCCAGCCGAGGCCGTGCAGGACGTGGTCGCCGACGGCGAACCCCTCGGCGTTCGAGGCGACGACCTCGCCGACCGCGCCGCCGTCCATGGGGTGGTCGAGCTTGAACGGTGGGACGTACGACTTCACGTCGTTCATCCTTCCGCGCATGTACGGGTCGACGGAGAAGTGCAGGTTGCGCACGAGGATCCGGCCCTCGGCGGGCTCGGCGACCGGGGTCTCGCGCAGGGCGAAGTCCGCGGGGACGGGCCAGCCGTGCGGGCGGGCGACGAGGTGCCACTCACGGCTGGACGCGGGAAGAGCGGACATGGTCACGGCCTCCAGAAAAGCTTCAGATCAAAAAGATTCACTGCCTGAAACAACCATGCGCCTTGATATTTCATGTTGTCAAGCATCCGGGTAGGATGGACCCCATGGCCACCTCACGCACGGACCCCTGACCTTCGAAGTCGTCGAGCTGATCGGCACGGTCGTGGCGCGCTACTACGAGGAGTACGAGCAGGCGGCCGCGCAGCACTCCTGACCGGGGCCCAGGCCCGGGTCCTCGGCCTGCTCTCGCTCGAACCGCTGCCGATGCGGCGCATCGCCCAGAAGCTGAAGTGCGAGCCGTCCAACATCACCGGGATAGTCGACCGCCTGGAGGCGCGCGGCCTCGTGGAGCGCCGGCCCGCCCCGGACGACCGGCGGGTCAAGCTGGCCGTTCCCACGGACGAGGGCCGGACCGTCGCCCGCCGGCTGCGCGAGTCGCTCGACTTCGCGCGCGAACCGCTCGGCGAGCTGACCGAGGTCGAGCGGACCCTGCTGCGGGACCTGCTGAAGCGGATGCTGGGCGAGGCCCCGGCGTAGGGCGCGGGACGTACGTGTCGGGAGTCCGCGCCCGTACGCGCTCCCTTACACGCACCACCAGAGGAAGCGGGTGCGGGTGGGGGTCGGCTCCGGCGTCGGGGTCGCGGTCGGCGCGGGGCCGGTGGCCGGGGGCGTGGGGTTGCCGGGCTTGCCGGGGTTCCCCGGAGTCCCGGGCCTTCCGGGGCCGGAGGGCGTCGGGTCACCGGCGGACGGGGTCGCTTCGGGCGAGCCGGAGGGCGGGGCCGGGGAGGTGGCGTCCGGCGACTGCGCCGGGGCGCCGCCGTCCCCGCCCTGGCCGGTGGCCGGGCCGGAGCCGGCCCCGGAACCACCGGAGCCGGGCGCGGGGCCGGAACCGGAGCCGGTGTCCGATCCCTCGCCGGCCCCTGTCCCGTACCGACACCCGTCCCAACGTCCGTACCGACGCCCGTACCGACGCCCGCGCCGGATCCCGCGCCGGATCCGGCGGTGGAGCCCGCGCTGACCTGACGGGGACGGGTGGACGCGGAGTCCGGGGCGTCCGTCACCGGGGCCGGGCCGGAACCGTCCGGCGCTCCGGTGCTCTCGACGGGGTCCGGCCGCAGCGGGGTCTCGGTGACCTCCAGTTCCTGGACGGCCGTGGCGGGGCCGCCCGGCGGCGACTCCTCCAGGGCCAGTTTCGCCAGGCTCAGCGTGCCGGCCGCGAGCACGAGGCCCAGCGTCCCCAGCAGGACCGTGCGGCCCCGGCGCGCCCGCGAACGCCTCCCGCGACGCGCGGAACGGCCCGCGCGGCGGTGCGGGTGGCACGGCGGCCGCCGGCGGGCAGGCGCGACGGCTCGACGACGTCCAGTTCGTAGACGTGCTCGGGCGCCACGGCCGGGGCGGGCCCCGGGGTCGCGGCCGGGGCCTGGGCGGGCTCCGGCGCCGGGGTGACGGCGGGGGTGACGGCGGAGGCCTGCCGGGGAGCGGCGATGTGGGGGTTCTCGTACCGCAGTTCCTCCACGGGGGTCCCGCACCCGGCGCAGGCGAGGGCCCCGTTGAGATGCCTCCGGCACGCGTGGCAGTAGTCCATGGGGCCCGCAGGCTATGCGTCCCGGCGCACCGTCAGATAGGCGCGAACGTGAGGATCCTGTGAGGAAACCGCAGGTCGGCTGCGGTGCGTCGCGATTCTCCCGCTTCGGGAAGGATCGCCTCCGGATCCTTTCCCGAGCCTCCGGGCCCCGTTCCGACGCTCCGGAACCGACCGGCTCCGGAGGGTTCGCCTCCGCCGAGGCAGGACTCCCGGGCGGTCCCGTCGAGAGCGCCGTCCGATCCTTCCGAACCGTCCTCCTCCGCCGGGAGGAACGCCCCGCCACGCCCCCGGCCGGCGCAGCCCAGCGCGCGCCCGGGGCCGGACGGCCGGACGATGCGAAGAGGACCGCGCACCACCTCGCACGTGCCGGCACCGCACTCCGGAGGAACCGCCATGACCGTCAGCCTTGAGCAGTTGCGCCGCTGCCATGTCGCCGTCGACCTGGGTGCCTCCCGCACCCGGGTCTTCGTCAAGGGCGCCGGACTCGTCGTCGACGAGCCGAGCGTCGCCGCCGTCAACATCCGTACCGGCGCGCTGATCGCCGTGGGCGAGCTGGCCGAGAAGATGACCGGCCGCACCCCCGACTACATCCGGGTCGTGCGCCCGGTCTCGGGCAGCACGGTCGTCGACATCGAGATGGCGCAGCGGATGCTCCGTCACCTCCTGGGCGAGAAGCTGCGCCGGCAGTTGCGCCGCAAGCCCCGGCTGCGCGCGGCCGCGTGCACCCCGCACGGCAGCGACCCGCTGGCGCAGCGCGCCACCGTGGAGACCCTGGTCGGTCTCGGGGCGCGCCGGGTCGAGCTGGTCGACACCCTGATCGCGGCGGCCGTGGGCTGCGACCTGCCCGTCGAGCAGCCGACCGCGACCATGATCATGGTCTGCGGGGCGGCGACCACGCAGGTCGCGGTGCTCTCGCTGGGCGCGATCGTCACGGCGGAGCGGATGCCGGTCGGCGGCGACGCCATCGACCACGCGATCGTCCAGCACCTGCGCCACCACCACGAGCTGATGCTGCCGAGCCAGTCGGTGCGTCCGCTGCAACTGGCCCTCCGGGGCAACGGCCTGACGGCCGAGGGCCCGGCCTGGACCGAGATCCACGGCCGGGACGTCGCCACGGGCCTGGCCCGTTCGGTGACCGTCGACACCGCCGCCGTGCGGGAGGCCATCCACACCCCGCTGACGGCGGTCCTCGACGGCATCGGGAAGGTGCTGCGGGACTGCCCGCCGGACCTGGTGGCCGACCTCGCGGACCGGGGAATCATGATGGTCGGCGGCTCCGCCCTGCTACCGGGCCTCGACGAGATGCTGCGCGAGGCGACCGGGATGCCGGTGCAGATCGCCGAACGGCCGGACGTGTGCGCGGTCCTGGGCCTCGGCGCGATGCTGGAGGGCAGGGTCCAGCCGATGACGCTGGACCCGCTGTCGGTGCGGGACCCCTTCGCCGAGGAGGAGAAGGAGAAGGAGGAGGAGAAGGAAGAGGTGTGAGCCCCGGTCTGCCGCAAAGCACCGAAAAGACCCCTTCGTACGACAATGAGACCATGACGCTCATGGACGAGGACAGGGACGAGGGGTCTCCGGAGCGCGGGACGGGAACGGGGACTCTTCCGGAGCACGGGCCGGAGGCAGGACCGAAAACGCTTCCGGAGCGCGGAGCAGGAACAGGAACAGGAACAGGACCGAAGACACCTCCGGAGCTCAGGGTGGAGACCCGTCCCGTCTCCCCCTCCTGCTCGAAGCGGTCCTCGGCGTCGGCACGGACCTCGAACTGCACGCCACGCTCCAGCACATCGTGGACTCCGCCACCGAGCTGATCGGCGCCCGCTACGGCGCGCTCGGAGTCGTCGACCCCGAGCGCCGCCGGCTCACCGACCTCTTCACCGCCGGCATGACGGAGGAGGAGCGGCAGCGCATCGGCCGCCTCCCCGACGGCACCGCCGGCCCGACCGACGCCCTGGTCCGGGACCCGTGGCCGCTGCGGCTCGACGACCTGACGGCCGATCCGCGCTCCTCCGGCGTGCCCGAGGGGCACCCGGAGGCGCGCGCCTTCCTCGGCGTCCCGATCCGGGTCCACACCGAGGTCTTCGGCCACCTCTACCTCACCGAGAAGCGGACGGGCCGCTTCACCGAGGAGGACCTCGCCCTGCTCCGGGTGCTCGCCTCGCAGGCCGGGATCGCCATCGGCAACGCCCGTCTGTACGAGACGGCCCGGCAGCGGGAGCGCTGGATCGAGGCGCGGCCGCGGTGACCACGGCCCTGCTCACCGGCGCGTCCGCCGAGAACGCCCTGACGACCGTCGCCGAACGGGCCCGCGTCCTCGCCGCCGCCTCGGCCGGGGTGGTCCTCCAGCCCACCGCGGAGGGCGGGATGGAGATCGTCGCGGCCTCGACCCGGGACGACCCGGGCGACCTGATCGGCACGACGATCGCGCCCGGCTCCCCGTGCTCGTCCAGCTCCTCGGCGGGGAGCCCGTCTTCGTCGAGGACTCGGCGACCGACCCGCGGATGACGACCCGCGTCCGGTCCCGCTTCGGCCCGTCGATGATGCTGCCGCTGCGCGGCGGCGGGAAGCTCATCGGCACCCTCGCCCTCCCCGGCGGCGCGGCGACCCGCCGTACTCGGCGGTGGACCGGCTGCTGGCCTCGCAGTTCGCCTCGCAGGCGGCGCTCGCGCTCGTCCTCGCCGACGCGCGCCAGGACCGGGAGCGGCTCGCGGTGTACGAGGACCGGGACCGGATCGCCCGGGACCTGCACGACCTGGTCGTCCAGCGCCTGTTCGCCACGGAGATGATGCTGGAGTCGACCCGGCGGCGGGCGGCGGGATCCTCCGAGGAGAGCACGCTGCTCGGCCGGGCGGTGGACGAGCTGGACTCCACGATCCAGGAGGTCCGCACGGCCATCTTCGCGCTCCAGCAGCCGCCGGCAGACGCCCCGACGACCTTCCGGGGACGGGTGCTGCGCGAGACCGGCGGGGCGGCGGCCCTGCTCGGCTTCCAGCCGTCCGTGCACTTCTCCGGCGCGGTCGACGCCCTCGTCGACGAGGAGACCGGGAGAGCTCCTCGGCGTCCTGCGCGGGGCGCTCGCGGCGGCGCACCGGCGGTCCGGCGTCGACGCGATCACCGTCGGGGTGACGGCCGGGGACGGAGGCGTCCGGCTGCGGATCGAGGACGACGGGACCCCGCCGACCGTGGTGACCTGGCCCGAGAGCCCGTAGGGGAGCACGTACGGGGCCCGTAGGGAATCCCGTACGGAGCCGTAGGGAATCACGGAAGGGGTCCCCGTGGGGAATCACGGTCGGAGCCCCCGTAAGGAATCACGGACGGAGTCCCCGTACGGAGCAGTCCGGCGCGCCCCGCCCCGCGCCGGATCTTGACTGGAGGGGTGGACACCGACACCAAGCCCCCGACCGCGGCGGCCTACCGCAATCTGGTGATGGCCACCATCGGCTTCACGCTCACCTTCTGGGCGTGGAACCTGATCGCACCGCTCGCGAGCTGGTACGGCGACCGGCTCGGCCTCAGTTCCTTCCAGCAGTCGCTGCTCGTCGCGGTGCCCGTCCTGGTCGGCTCGGTCGGCCGCGTCCCGGCCGGCGCGCTGACGGACCGGTACGGGGCGAAGCTGATGTTCCCGCTGGCCTCGGCGCTGACGATCGTCCCCGTCCTGCTCCTGACCGTGGTCAAGGACAACTACGGACTGATGCTGGTCGTCGGGTTCCTCCTGGGCCTGGGCGGCACCACGTTCGCGATCGGCATCCCGCTGGTCAACTCCTGGTTCCCGCCCGCCAAGCGCGGCCTGGCGCTCGGGGTGTTCGGCATGGGCATGGGCGGCGTGGCGCTCTCCGGCTACTTCACGCCCCGGATCGCGAAGCACGGCGAGAACCTGCCGTTCCTCGTGGTGGCGGTCGCGCTCGCCGCGTACGCGGTGCTCGCCTTCTTCCTCATCACCGACCGGCCCGACCGGCCCGTGCCCACCGCACCGCTCGCGACCCGGCTGGGCTCGGCGGCGCGGCTGCGGGTGACGTGGGAGCTGTCGGCGCTGTACGCGATCGGCTTCGGCGGCATCGTCGCGTTCGGCGTCTACCTGCCGACGTACCTGAAGACCTGGTACGAGCTGGACCCGACGGACGCGGGCACCAAGGCCGCCGGCTTCGCCCTGGTCACCGTCGTCTTCCGGCCGATCGGCGGCTGGCTCTCGGACCGGTTCCACCCGGCGCTCGTGACGGCCGCCGCGCTGGGCACGGCCGCCCTGTTCGCGATCGTCCAGGCCTTCGACCCGCCGCTGTACCCGGGCGGCACGATCGCCCTCCTGGTGATGGCGGCCGGGCTCGGCACGTCGAGCGGCTCGGTCTTCGCGCTGGTCTCCCAGGTCACCCCGCAGGCCAAGGTCGGCAGCGTGACCGGCATCGTCGGCGCGATGGGCGGCCTGGGCGGCTTCCTGCCGCCGCTGGTGATGGGCGCCATCTACAGCGCCAAGGACTCGTACTCGATCGGCTTCATGCTCCTCTCCGACCTGGCGCTCGCGGGCTGCGTGTACGCGTACGGGCGGATGCGCGGGCTGCGGCCGGGCGGCGAGAGCCGGATCCGGAGCCGGCGCGGACGACGGCAGGCCGCCCCTGAGAGGCCTCCGGGCAACCTCGGGGAAGCTCGGGGAAGCGTTCGGAGAATGCCGCCGGCGCACGGGCAGAATCCTCCCGGTGACCTTGGCGAGACCTCTCGCCCCCGACCCGAGGAGGACGACCGGTGAGTGAGCTCTTTCCGCCGTCGCTGCCCGTTCCGACCGGCCCGCGCTGCGCTGCGGCGCGGACTCGCTGACGTACGGGGAGCTGGCGCGGGCCGCCAGTTCCCTCGCCGCCCGGCTCGGCGGCGTGGAGCGGGTCGCCGTCTGGGCCACCCCGAGCGCGCGCACGGCGGTCGCGGTGGTCGCCGCCCTGCTCGCGGGCGTCCCCGCCGTGCCGCTCAATCCGCGCACGGGCGAGCGGGAGCTGGCGCACATCCTCGGGGACAGCGCGCCCGGCGCGGTGCTCGCGGGCCCGGAGGACATACTGCCGGCGGGGCTCGCGAAGCTCCCCGGATCGACGTGGGGCTCGACGCGACCGGTTCCCTCCGGCGGCGTTCGACGCGACCGGTCCCCTTCCGGCGGCCGGGGAGGAGGAGATCGACTCCGAGTCCCCGCCCTGGTCGTCTACACCTCCGGCACGACGGGCCCGCCGAAGGGCGTCCTGCTCTCCCGCCGGGCGGTCGCCGCGTCGCTCGACGCGCTCGCCGAGCCTGGGCGTGGACGGCCGACGACGTCCTGGTGCACGCGCTGCCGCTGTTCCACGTCCACGGGCTGGTCCTCGGGATCCTGGGCCCGCTGCGGCGCGGCGGCGAGGTCCGGCACCTGGGCGCGTTCTCGGTGGAGGGGTGGCGCGGGAGCTGGGCGCCGGGGGCGGCACGGTGCTGTTCGGCGTGCCGACCATGTACCACCGGCTCGCGGACGCGCTCTCCGGCGACGAGGGGCTGGTCCGGGCGCTGGCCGGGGCGCGGCTCCTCGTCTCCGGTTCGGCGGCGCTGCCGGTCCACGACCACGAGCGGATCGCGGCGGCGACGGGCCGGACGGTCGTGGAGCGGTACGGGATGACGGAGACCCTGATGAACACCAGCGTGCGGCCGGGCGGGGAGCCCCGGCCGGGGACGGTCGGCACCCCGCTGCCGGGCGTGGAGCTGCGGCTCGTGGACGAGGACGGCTCGGTGCTCGGCGCGTGCGACGAGGAGGCGGTCGGGGAGGTGCAGGTGCGCGGCCCGAACCTGTTCTCCGGCTATCTGAACCGTCCGGAGGCGACGGCGGCGGCCTTCGACGGGGACTGGTTCCGCACCGGTGACGTGGCGGTGCGGGAGGCGGACGGGACGGTGCGCCTGGTGGGCCGCCGGGCGACCGACCTGATCAAGAGTGGCGGCTACAAGATCGGGGCGGGCGAGATCGAGAACGCGCTCCTGGACCATCCGGGGGTGCGGGAGGCGGCCGTCACCGGCGAGCCCGATCCGGACCTGGGCGAGCGGATCGTGGCCTGGGTGGTGCCGGCGGACGCGTCGGCGCCCCCGGTGGAGACGGAGCTCGCGGACCACGTGGCCGGGCTCCTCGCCCCGCACAAGCGGCCCCGGGCGGTGCGCTATCTGGACGCGCTCCCCGCAACGACATGGGGAAGGTCCTGAAGAAGGCGCTGCCGACGGCGGGGCGGACGTGAGGGCCGGGCCCCCGGAGAACCCGGCCCCGTGTGCCGTGCGCGCGCCTACCGCACGCCCACCGCGCGGATCAGCTCCTGCGTGACCGAGCCGCCCCGGTCGTCGCTCGCGCCGGCCCGCAGCGAGACGGAGTCCGCGCCGCGCGGGATCCGCAGCTCGCCGTTCCAGGCGGCGCCGTGGCGGTCCTTCTTCAGGGCGACCTTCCGCCAGGTCTTCCCCTCGTCGTAGGAGACCTCCAGGGTGCCGGTGCGGATGGTGCCGGTACCGGTCGCGCCCTTCACGTACTCCGCGAGGATCCCGACGGGCAGGCGGCCGCCGGCGCGCACGTCGCCGTGGAGGTCGGTGTCCAGGTCGAAGCCGAGGTTGAGCATCGGCAGGTAGGTGATCCGGTCGGACGGGGTCTCGGCGGAGCGGAAGGTCCACTCGCCGCGGCCCTTGGTGCCGAGCCGCCAGCGGTCCCGGTCGAGCGCGGTGTCGGTGACGACCTTGTAGGCCGCCTCCCGCGCCGGGGCGTCCCAGGCGTAGGCGCCGGAGCTCGTGTTGCGGTCGACGCGGACGCCGTCGACGTACACCTCGGTGTACTGGGTCATCGAGCCGTCGTTCCACACGTTGCCGAAGCCGGTGTGGTCGGTGCCGGAGTCGCCCCAGCCGGGGTGTTGAACCGCAGGTCGTTGCCGGTGCGCTGCTGGCCCCAGCCGAGGCCGGTGCCCAGCCACGGGTGCCAGACGGGGCCGAACCAGTCGAGGTCGACGCGGCTGCCGCCCCGGTAGGACGGGGTGCCGCCGCGCTCCTCCAGGGAGTCGCCGAGGTCGACGGACTCGTGCCAGCGCTGGCCGGTGCCGGTGGAGACGTACTCGGTGCGCTCGGCGGGGAAGGCGATGTGCTCCTTGAAGCCGAAGCCGACCGGGAAGGTGTCGGTGATCGAGTAGCGGAACTCGCCGCCCGGTTCCTTCCGCTTCGTGGGTGCGTGGAAGGTGGCGGAGATCGTGGCCAGGTCCTTGCGGCCGGGCCGGAAGACGAGTCCTCGCCGATGGCGCCGGGGTGCCCTCGGAGAGGTCGTAGGTGTACGGGGTGAAGCGGGTGCCGGTGAGGTCGACGCGCTTGCCGCGGGCGGCGGCAGTGGCGAGCTTCTTGGCGTCTGCCGCGTTCACGGTGGCGACGGGGAGGGGCGGTCCTGGTAGTCGGCGGTGCCGAACCACTTCATCAGGCGGCCGGGCTCGTCGTCGGTGACGAACAGGGCCTCGGCGCCCGCGTCCTGGGCGGTCTGGGCGAGCCGGACGGGGTCGGCGCCGTCCGTGAGGCGGACGAGGACGGCCCTGCCGGTGACGTTCCTGCCGGTGTACGCGCCGGGGGAGCCGTCGCCCGCGTCGACGAGGCCGAGGCGGTGGCCGCCTTCGAGGAGGGCGGTGCCGGCCTGCGGGGTGGCGCCGGAGAGGCGGGCGCCGTCGACGGAGGCCTCCAGGAGCGGCTTGCCGAGGCGCCAGACGGTCCGGTACTCGAAGGTGCCGGTGGCGGGCTTGCCCGTGGGCGCGGCGAAGATCGAGTCGTAGGTCGGGGGACCTGGACGGCTCCGCCGTAGGAGGCGCCGTTCGCCTTGCGGTCGAACTCCATGAGGAGCTGCCGGGTCTCGGTGCGCCGGTCGACCTCGGCGCGGATCTCGCGGAGCCGCCGTCCGTCGAGGGTGATCTCGCGGTCCCGGTCGAGGACGATCTCGGGCGCGGTGAGGAAGCCGAGGCCGAGGGAGTCCGGGCCGTGGGAGCCGCGCACGTCGAGGAAGGTGTCGACGGTGTACGTGCCGGGCTTGAGGCGCAGTTCGAGGGTGCCGGACCCGCCGACGGCGGCCGGGAACGGGTCCACGCCCGGGGCGAGCTGCTGCACGCCGAGGGAGGCGGGGGCGGGGGCGCCGTCGCGGTCCTTGACGTGGACGGTGAGGGTGTAGCGCTCCTCCTCCTTGACCAGGCCGAGGGCGGTGCGGGCGACGGGCGCGCCGTCGGCGGTGGCGGTGATCCGGCCGGAGGACTGTCCGACGGGCGCCTTGGTGCCGTCGCCGGTGACGGTGGTGGACGCGGTGCCGTGGGCGGGGACGGTGAGGGCGGTGTCGGCGAGGGCGGCGACCCCGGCGGGCATGCCCTCGACGGCGAGGCTCAACTCGACGGGTGCGTCGGAGGAGTTGGTGTAGGTGACGGTCCTGGTGACCGGCTCGCTCTCCTCGTACGGCCAGGAGGTGAAGCCGAGGTCGGCGGAGCCGGTGGCGGTGACGTGCGCGGAGATCGCGGCGGGTACGTCCACCCGGCCGGCGCCGAGCGCGTACGCGGTGGCGTCGAGCGGCTTCGACGAGGACATCAGCGCGTCCTTGAGGCGGGCGCCGGTCCAGTCGGGGTGCCGTTCGGCGAGGAGGGCGGCGACGCCGGCGACGTGCGGGGTCGCCATGGAGGTGCCGCTCATCGCGGTGTAGAGGCCGCTGCCGGAGGTGAGCTGGGAGCGGGCGGCGAGGATGTCGACGCCGGGGGCCGAGAGGTCGGGCTTGAGGGCCTGGTCGCCGTGGCGGGGTCCCTGGCTGGTGAAGTAGGCGGCGCGGTCGTCGGAGTCGACGGCGCCGATGGTGAGCGCGGAGTCGGCGGCGCCGGGCGAGCCGATGGAGCCGGGGGCGCCGGAGTTGCCTGCGGCGATGACGAAGAGGCGCCGGTCTCGGCGGAGAGGGTGTCGACGGCCTGGGCCATCGGGTCGGTGCCGTCGCTGGGTTCGGGGAGCCGAGGCTCATCGAGACGATCTTCGCGTCGACGTCCTTGGCGGCCCACTCCATGCCGGCGATGATCTGCGACTCGGTGCCGGAGCCCTCGTCGCTGAGGACCTTGCCGACGGCGAGGACGGCGCCGGGGGCGACGCCCTTCTCCTTGCCGTCGGATCCGGCGCCGCTGCCGCCGACGGTGGAGGCGACGTGGGTGCCGTGGCCGTTGCGGTCGGCGACCTCCTCGCCCTCGATGAAGGACTTCGACTCGGCGACCCGGCCGGCGAGGTCGGGATGGGTGAGGTCGGCGCCGGTGTCGAGGACGGCGACCTTGACGCCCTTGCCGGTGAGTCCGGCTTCCCAGGCCTCCGGGGTGCCGATCTGGGCGTTGGAGTCGGCCATGGCGGCCCGGACCCGGCCGTCGAGCCAGACCTTGACCGGGGCGGGGGCGGCGGTGCTGCGGCCGGCCGGGGCGGTGAAGGCCTGCCAGAAGGCGGCGGGGTCGGTGGCCGTGACGGCGGCGCCGCCGATGCTGGGCAGGGGACGGACGGTCTCGGCGCCGCGCGGGGCGGCGGCCAGGCTCCGGGCGCCCTTGCCGCCATAGGTGACGATCAGGGGCAGGTCGCCGGTGACGCCCTGCTCGACGAGGCCGGTGGCGTCGAAGAGGCGCGGGTCGAGCGCGCCGGAGGCCAGGTGGGGGCGGGCCTCGTCGGGGATCACGGTGATCCGGCCGTTCGAGGTCCGCGTGCGTATCGCGCCGGTGGCGCCCTTCGCCCGGTCGACGGTGACGGTCCGCCGCCCGTCGCCGAGTTCGGTGAGGGTGACGCGGTCTCCGGTCACGAGGGTGACGGTGCTGCTCGTCGCGGACGCCTGGAAGGTGTCCGGCGGGGCGGAGGCGGCGGTCCCGGCGGCGGCGGTCTGCCCGGCCGAGAGCATCACGAGGGAGACGCCCGCGGCGAGCAGCCCGGCCCTTCCTCTGGCGATGGGTGTGGACATCGGCGACGTACTCCTCGTGGCCCCGGGGTCGGGGTGTTCCGGGTGCCGCGAGGAGTCTTGGCTCGGGGAAGGGGTGTTGACCCCTGTCCTTCCTGGCGGTTATGTGCCGTGGCGGCCAACCGCCAGGACAGGCGGGTCGTTCGGGGAGATTGCTCACGGAACTCGTAGAACTCACAGAACCCACGGAACCCACGGAATCCACGGAATCCACGGAACCCACGGAATCCACGGAATCCACGGAATCCACGGAATCCACGGAGGTCACGGAGTCGGGTCGAGGCGTCGTAGCGGCGGAATCCGCGCCCGTACAGGGCGAGCAGTCCGACGGCGACGACGCAGGCAATCCCGCCGCCGGTGATCGCGACGGCCGGGGAGGTCAGGTCCGCGGCGGAGCCCGCGAGAAGTCCCCGAGCCGGGGCCCACCGGCGACGACCACGATGAAGACGCCCTGGAGCCGGCCGCGCATCTCGTCGGGGGCGGCGACCTGCATCATCGTGTTCCGGAAGATCATCGAGACGGTGTCGGAGTATCCGGCGAGGGCGAGGAACAGCAGCCCGAGCCAGAGGTTCCGGGTCAGTCCGAAGACGGCGACGGCGGTGCCCCAGCAGGCGACGGCGATCAGGATCGCCTGCCCGTGGTGGCGGATCCGGCCCTGCCAGCCGGACAGGACTCCGCCGAGCAGCGCCCCGAACGCGGGCGCGGCGACGAGAGTCCGGCGGTCTTCGCGTCCCCGCCGTACCAGAGCACGGCCACGGCCGGGAAGAGGCGCGGGGGTGGGCGAGGATCATCGCGCAGAAGTCGGAGAAGAACGTCATGCGCAGGTTGGGCCGGGTGGCGAGGAAGCGCAGCCCGTCGAGGACCGAGGCCGCTTGCCGCCCTTGCGGTCGGGGAGCATCGACGGCAGCCGCCACATCGCGTACAGGCTCGCGGTGAAGGCGACGGCGTCGACGAGGTAGGCGGCCTGGTAGCCGGCGAGCCCGACGATCAGACCGCCGAGGCTGGGGCCGACGAGGGTGCCGAAGGTCATGACCATCGAGTTGAGCGCGTTGGCGGCGCGCAACTGCTCGGGCGGCAGGAGCCGGGGGATCATCGAGCTGCGGGCGGGCGAGTTGAGCGCGGCGCACACGGCCTGGAGGGCCACGATCGCGTACAGGAACCAGACGCGGTGGAAGCCGGCGAACGCGGCGCCCGCCAGCGCCATGGAAAGCACGGCGGAACCGGCGGCGCTGGCGAGGCCGAGCTTGCGGCGGTCGACGGTGTCGGCGATCGCGCCGCCGTACAGGCCGAAGACGACGAGCGGGACGAGGGAGAAGAGCCCGACGAGCCCGACGGAGAAGGGCGAGCCGGTGATGTCGTACACCTGGAGGGAGATCGCGAGGGCGGTCATGCCCTGCCCGACCCAGGAGACGGTGTTCCCGAACCAGAGGCGGCGGTAGTCGGCGGAGGTGCGCAGCGGGGTGAGGTCGGCGAAGACCCGTCGGCGCTCCCGTTCCCGCTCGTGCTCCTGCTCGCGCGCGTCGGTGGCGGTCACGCGACGTCGTACCGCAGCTCGGGGCGCTCCCAGTGGACGCTGCCGGAGGGCGGGACGGTGCCGGTGCGGACGGCGCCGGTACGGAGGTAGAACTCCTCGGCGGGCGGGTGCGCGACGACCTTCACGGAGCCCGCCCCGGCGGCCCTGGCCTGCCGGCCATGTGCTCCATGAGCAGCCGCCCGATGCCGAGCCCCTGGGCCTCGTCGGCGACGAACGCGAGGTCGAGCTCGGCCTCGCCCCCGGCCGCGACCCCGACCCCGTCGACGAGCAGCGCGTAGAACCCGAACACCTTGCCGTCCCGCCCCCGTCGGCGGCGACGAAGACGGGATGGTGCTCGATGTAGGAACCACCCACCTGGTACCCCTCGACCATGGCGGCGTAGTCCCCCGGTAGGCCCGGGAGCCCCGTACGAGCCGGGTGAGCCGCCGGGAGTCGTCGGCGGTGGCACGCCGGATGGTGATGTCGGACATGGAGCGAGTATAGGGGCGGGTAGGGAATTCGCTCCTTACAGTTTGGTGAACGGGGAGACGGGAGGGCGAAGGCCCGGCCTTCCGGGATTCGAACGGTCGATTCGGCAGGGGGTTCGAGAGTCGACCCGGGAGGGGTGCGGGAGGAGGGTGAAGATCGCCGCTGGGCTTACGATGCGTCATCATGCAAGCACGACGCGTCACTCTCGGTGCGCTTCCGGCTCCCGTTCACGGGGGTGCCGCGCAGGTTTCCGGAGCACCCCTCCTCGGCCTCTGCCTCAGGCTTTTCCGGGCAACACCCCCACCTGGTGACGGAACACCGACCGCCGGACCGAGGGTTACGCATCGTCACGGGCGGACGTGAGCACACGGGCCCGGAACCCGCACGCCCCCAGCGCACGCCAGCTCTCCGCACGCCCCTCCCTCCCCGCCGCTTCGAACAGGTCGACCACGTCGACCCCCGGAAGCGGCGAGGAGACTCGGGCAACCACGCTCCGACGGATCCGGCCCCACCGCCCCCACGCCCCCGCCGGCCCCCACCCGCCCTCGCCAAGGACATCCCCGCCATGACGTACTGCGCGCCGCCCTTACCCGGCGTCTCCCTCGCCACCCCGGCCCCCGACCGGTTCCGTCGCCCCCGGCGCGGGACGGCTCGACCGGGCGCGGGCCCGGCTCGCCGCCCGGCTCGTGGCCGCCGCCGGACCGGACGGCCTGCTGCGGGCCCCTGCGACAGCCGGATGCTGGAATCCGCCCTGGCCCTGCGCCTGCTGACGGTGACGGACGTGGATCCGGACGCGCGGGAACGGCTCGCGCGGCGCCTGAAGACCGGCCTGGACGAGGGCGCCCCCGACCCCGTGCAGGAGGCGGCGGCCCGCGCGGCCCTCGGCGAGTACGCGGACGGGCGGGGCGCCCTAGCCCGGCTGCTCGGCGGCTTCGACCACTTCACCGCCGGGCGCAAGCACCTGATGTTCCGGACGGTCCTGGCGGAGCTGGGCGCCGACGCCTTCGCCGAACTCCCCTACTCCGACTCCGACTCCGGCCCCGGCTCCGGATCCGACCCCGGCTCGGTCTTCGAGGCGCGCGGCCAGCAGCGCTGGCTGATCACGGAGATGGCCGCCCTGAAGGTCCTGCACGCCTTCGGCACGCGTGCGCCCCGGCTCGTCACCGAGGACGACTGGCGGGCCCTGGAGCCCTGCGCGCTCCCCGGCCCGCCTCCGTACGGCAACCACCTCGCGCGGATCCTCGCCCTGCTCGCGCTGCGGCTGCGCCCCCGGTACGCGGCGGCCGTCCGGGCGCGGGCGCGGGAGCTGCGGAACGCGCTGCGCGAGGACGGCGGGCTGCCGTTCCTCACGGGCATGGACGTCTTCGCGACGGCGACGGGCGGCCTCGCCCTGGCCGGCGCGGGAGCGCCCGCACCACGCTGCGATCCCTCGCGGCCGCACTGAGAGCCATCAGAACCCTGACGGAGGCTGGGGTTTCGACCGGGGGTCGGACAGAGCGACGTGGACGACACGGCGTACTGCGTGGAGTTCCTGCGGACGGCGGCCCCGAAGCGGCCCGGCGCCGGAACCGGAAACGAAACGGCGGCCGGCGAGCGGTACCTGCTCGAACGGCAGGGCGCGGACGGCGGCTTCCCGACCTTCGAGCGCGGGACGGCCTCGGAGGTGGCGATAACGGCGGCGGCGGTGAACGCGCTGGCTCCCGAACCCGCGCACCGCGCGGCGGTCGCAGTCGCCGTCCGGTTCCTCACGGCCCGGCAGGAGGCGGCCGGCCCGTACGAGCGGAGCTGGAGCCTCAACGAGAGCAACGCCCTGTTCCGCACGGTCCTCGCCCACGACTCCTTCCTCGCGGTGGCGCCCGGCCACCCGGCGGCGGCCGGGGCGGCGCGGGCCCGGGCGCGGGCGGCAGCCCGGCTCCTGGAGACCCAGAACCGGGACGGCGGCTGGGGGCACGTGCCGTCGGACCCGAGCGACCCGATCAGTACGGCGTACGCGCTGATCGCCGTGGCCCGTACGCCGGGCGCGCGGGTCGCGACCGCGCGGGCGGTGCGCCACCTCCTGGAGCGGCAGCGGCCGGACGGCGGCTTCACGTCACGCCCGGACCAGGCGGGCCCCGGCCGCTCGCCTACCACGTACCGCTCCTGACGGACGTCTGCGTGCTGCTCGGCCTGAACCACGCGCGCACGGGGCTGGCAGGGCCCTGAAGCGGAGAGGCCCACGGATCACGCGCGCGGGCCCGACGGGGACCCAGGAGACTCAGGCGCAGCCGGAGAGGTCCTCGGGGTCGGCCGCGTCGAGCCGGACGGCCAGCGCGTGGAGCCGTTCGCGCAGGTCACCGAGTTCCGCGAGGTCGAGGCCGGTGGCGGCGGCGATCCGGCGCGGCACGCCGAGGCCTTCTCCGCAGCGCGGTCCCGGCCCCGTGAGGCGCACGGTGACGGACCGCTCGTCCTCGGGGCTGCGCCGCCGCTCGACGTACCCGGCCGCCTCCAGCCGCTTGAGCAGCGGCGACAGGGTCCCGAGTCGAGGCGCACCCGCTCCCCGATGCCCTTCACGGACAGCTCGCGGTGCTCCCAGAGCACGAGCATCACGAGGTACTGGGGATAGGTGAGCCCGAGCTCCTTGAGGGCCTCGCGGTAGACGCCGTTGAAGGCGCGGGTCGCCGCGTGCAGCGAGAAGCAGATCTGCCGGTCGAGGCGCAGGAAGTCCCCGTCGGGAAGACCGGTGAGGTCGTCGGGGAGGGTCTCGGACATCTCCATGCCTCCAGGATACGCGAGGACGCATCACACCCGATTGAGTTGCGTACAACTGAATAGCGCGCTACAAATAAAGGGCCACCGCATCCCAGGACAGGACGGAAGAGGAACCCATGGACGCGATCTACACCGCCGTCGCCACCGCCAACGGCCGCGAGGGCCGTGCCGTCAGCTCCGACGGCCACATCGACCTCCCCTCGCCCACCCCCAGGCCCTCGGCGGCAACGGGCAGGGCACCAACCCCGAGCAGCTCTTCGCCGCCGGGTACGCGGCCTGTTTCGCGAGCGCGATGGGCGTGGTCGCCCGCCAGGAGAAGATCGACATCACGGACGCCTCCGTCACCGCCGAGGTCTCCATCGGCAAGGACCCCGCCGACGGCGGCTTCGGCCTCGCGGTCGTCATGCGCGCCGAGTTCCCCGAGCACCTCCAGGGCGAGGCGGGCCTAGCCCTCCTGAAGAAGACCCACGCCTTCTGCCCGTACTCCAAGGCCACCCGCGGCAACATCGAGGTCGAGCTGGTCGTCGAGTAACCACGCACCGCCCCCACCCACCCACGCTCCCGCCACCCCGCATCCCCTCCGGGCGGGGAGCCGTACGAAGGTCCCGGTGCCGCCCCCGCGCGCCGGGACCTTCGCACGACCGGCACCGGGGTTCGTCCGCCGTACGGCGGCAGCCATGGGACGGCCGCCGGGCGGTGGCCCGTGGGCGCTGTCCTTGGGGCGCCCGTCGGGCAGGAGCCCGGCCGCCGCACGCGCGCCCCACCCGTGCCCGCCCCCACCCGGAGGAGAACTCCCCATGGCCGACCTCGACCGCCGCCGGTTCCTTCAGTTGACCGGCGGCGCCGCCGCGTTCACCCTGCTCTCGGAGAGCATCGCCCGCGCCGCCGCGATACCCGCGCAGGGTTCCACCGGCACCCTCCAGGACGTCGAACACATCGTGGTCCTGATGCAGGAGAACCGTTCCTTCGACCACTACTTCGGCTCGCTGAAGGGGGTGCGCGGCTTCGGAGACCCCCGGCCGGTGACCCTGCCCAGCGGGAAGTCCGTCTGGAACCAGTCCGACGGCTCCAAGGTGACCCTGCCGTTCCGGCCGCAGAGCACGAAGCTGGGCATGGAGTTCCTCCAGGGCCTGAACCACGACTGGGCGGGCGGCCAGAAGGCCTTCGCGCAGGGCCGGTACGACCAGTGGATCCCGGCCAAGACCAAGGCCACGATGGCGTACCTCACGCGCGAGGACATCCCGTTCCACTACGCGCTCGCCGACGCGTTCACGATCTGCGACGCCTACCACTGCTCGTTCATCGGCTCCACCGACCCGAACCGCTACTACCTGTGGAGCGGCCACACGGGGAACGACGGCACGGGCGGCGGCCCGGTCCTCAACAACGCCGAGGCGGGGTACGGCTGGAAGACGTACCCCGAACGACTGGAGGCGGCCGGGGTCTCCTGGCGGATCTACCAGGACGTCGGCGACGGCCTGGACGCGGCGGGCTCCTGGGGCTGGATCAACGACGCGTACCGGGGCAACTACGGCGACAACTCCCTCCTCTACTTCAACAGCTACCGCAACGCCCAGCCGGGGAACCCGCTGTACGACAAGGCCCGCACGGGCACGAACGCCAAGAACGGCGAGGGGCTCTTCGACCGGCTGCGCGCCGACGTCCAGGGCGGCCGGCTGCCGAAGGTCTCCTGGATCGCGGCCCCGGAGGCCTTCTCCGAGCACGCGAACTGGCCCTCCAACTACGGCGCCTGGTACATCGCGCAGGTCCTGGACGCGCTGACCTCGAACCCGGACGTGTGGGCGCGCACGGCGCTGTTCCTCACGTACGACGAGAACGACGGCTTCTTCGACCACGTGGTCCCGCCGTACGTCCCGGCCTCGGCGGCGCAGGGCCTCTCCACGGTCGCGACCGCCCTGGACCACTTCCCGGGAAGACGGGGTACGCCGCCGGTCCCTACGGCCTCGGCCCGCGCGTCCCGATGATCGTCGTCTCGCCCTGGTCGAAGGGCGGCTACACCTGCTCGGAGACCTTCGACCACACCTCGGTCATCCGCTTCATGGAGGCGCGCTTCGGCGTCCGGGAGCCGCAGATCTCCCCCTGGCGGCGGGCCGTCTGCGGCGATCTGACCTCGGCCTTCGACTTCACGCGCACGGACGCCCGGCCGGCCTCCCTGCCGCCGACCGCCGGCTACTACCCGCCGGACCGGGACCGCCACCCCGACTTCCCGGCCACCGCGCCCGCGACGGGCACGATGCCCCGCCAGGAGCGGGGCGCGAAGCCAACCCGCCCGCTGAAGTACGCGCCGTACGTGGACGGCGCCGCCGACACGGCGGCCGGCACCTACCGCCTGACCTTCGGCGCGGGCCCCGGCGCGGGCGCGCAGTTCTACATCACCTCGGCGAACCGCACGGACGCGCCCTGGACGTACACGGCGGAGGCGGGCAAGTCGATCGCGGACACCTGGAACACGAAGTACTCGGCCGGCGTCACCGACCTCACGGTCCACGGCCCGAACGGCTTCCTGCGCCGCTTCCGCTCCCCGGCAAGACGGCCGTCCCGGAGGTCGCCGCCCGCCACAACGCCGCCACGGGCCGTCTGGACCTGACCTTCACCAACGCGGGCGCGACCACGACGGTGACGGTCACCGACGCCTACGGGGGCACCCCGAAGACCCTGACGGTCACCAAGGGCACCACGACCACCCACACGGTCACCCCGGCCACCGGCCACCGCTGGTACGACGTGACGATCACCTCGCCCGCGTCCCCGACTACCTCCGCCGCCTGGCGAGCCACGTGGAGACGGGCACCCCGGACGTCTCGGACCCGGGGATCCTGACGTACTGACCGGTCCGCCCCGCGTCCCGCACCGGCTCCCCGTCGGCGCGGGACGCGGGCGCACCACGCTCGAAAGGCGCGCGGAGTGGCGAACGGGTGATTCCGGCGTGTCCCTCTGGTGGCATACGTCACGACGGGTGCATCGTGGGCGCAGGCATCACGGGCGCCCGGCGCGTCCGCGGGCAAAACCTTCCTGCGCCCACGAACGGTGAGTGGGGCGGGTGGGACTCGAACCCACGGCCGACGGATTATGAGTCCGCTGCTCTAACCGGCTGAGCTACCGCCCCGTTCGGTGAGGCGCGTACATGTGTGCGCGCCGTCTGCCGCAGCATAGCCGCTCATACGATCTCCTGCTCCGGATGATCGACTCTGCTCGACCATGAGGACTCCCCGCGCCCCGCGCGGTTCCCCCAGACGCGAAAAAGGACCCCGAAGGGTCCTCTTCCGTTCCGCTCCCCGGCTGGACTCGAACCAGCAACCCTCCGGTTAACAGCCGAATGCTCTGCCAATTGAGCTACAGGGGATCGCGCTCCCCGACTGGACTCGAACCAGTAACCTGCCGGTTAACAGCCGGCTGCTCTGCCAATTGAGCTACAGGGGATTGCTGCGTTGCACCGAACGGATCCACCTCGGGCCTTCCCGGGCGGCGCTCGCTCGCTGCGACACATACATTAGCGCAAGCAGGGTGCTCCGCCAATCGGTATCGCCGTGGCACCGCCGTGGACACCGGCGATGCGTCGGGGGCGCATCAGTGAAGCTCTTCAGGGAAGGTGTTGGCCATGCGATACAAGCTGACCTTCGTCATCGGACTCGCCCTCGGCTACGTGATCGGAACGCGGGCCGGACGCGAGCGCTACGAGCAGTTGAAGAAGTCCGCCAAGGAGTTCACCGACAACCCGGCCGTGCGGAACGCCGCCGAGTCCGCCGCCCAGACCGGGCGGCAGGTCGCCAGCAAGGCCGCGCACGTCGTGGGCGACAAGGTGGGAGACCACCTGCCGCCCGCCGTGGCCGACAAGGTCCACGCGCTGCGCGAGCGCGGCCAGAGCAACGGAAAGGTCGCGAACGACGAGTGGGGCACCAGCAACACCTGAGGCCCCGCGTGCGGCAGAATCTGTTCCATGGGGATAGTCGCCGGACTGGACAGCTCTGCCGAGTTCACACGCATCGTCGTCTGTGACGCCGACACGGGTGCCGTACTGCGCCAGGGGTACGCCTCGCACCCCGGCGAGCCGAAGGCCGTGGACGTCGATCCGCAGACCTGGCTGCTCTCGCTCGGGGAGGCCGCCACCGGCGGTCTCCTGGAGGGCGTGGAGGCCATCGGCGTCTCCGCGCAGCAGCACGGGCTCGTACCGCTCGACGCGCAGGGCGGCCTCGTGCGGCCCGCGCTCGTGCGCAACGACAAGCGGGCGCAGGTCGCCGCCGCCGACCTCGTCGACGGGCTCGGCGGGCGGCAGGCCTGGGCCGAGGCCGTCGGCAGCGTGCCCTCCGCCGGGCAGCCGGTCGCCAAGCTGCGCTGGCTGGCCCGCACCGAGCCCGAGCACGCCCGGCGCACCGCCCTCGTCCTCCAGCCGCACGACTGGCTGGTCTGGCAGCTCCTCGGCCGTCCCGCGCGCCGCACCACCGACCGCGGCGCCGCCTCCGCCACCGGCTACTGGTCGGCCCGCACCGGCGCGTACCGCCCCGACCTGGTCGAGCTCGCGCTCGGGCACCAGGCCGCGCTGCCCGAGGTCCTCGGGCCCGCCGACGCCGCCGGCACCACCCCGAGGGCCTGCTGATCTCCGCCGGCACCGGCGAGACGATGGCCGCCGCCCTCGGCCTGGGACTCGGTCCCGGCGACGCGGTGGTCTCGCTCGGCGCCTCCGGCTCCGTGATGGCCGTGCACCACGAGGCCCTCGCCGACCCCGGCGGCATGATCACCTCCTTCGCCGACGCCACCGGCATGCACCTGCCGGTCGTCTCCACCTCCAACGCGGTGCGGGCGCTGCGCGGCACCGCCGAGATGCTGGGCCTCGACTCCCTCGAAGAGCTCTCCGCGCTCGCCCTGAAGTCGACGCCGGGCGCCTCCGGGCTCGTCCTGCTGCCCTATCTGGAGGGCGAGCGGACCCCGAGCCTGCCGCACGCGGCGGGCACGCTCAGCGGGCTGCGGCGCGAGTCGATGAAGCCCGAGCACCTGGCGCGGGCCGCGTTCGAGGGGATGCTCTGCTCGCTCACCGACGCCCTGGACGTGCTGCGCGGGCGGGGCGTGGAGGTGCGGCGGGTCTTCCTGCTCGGCGCCGCCGCCGCGCTGCACGCGGTGCAGGCGCTCTCGCCGGCCCTCTTCGGCGCGCAGGTCGTCGTCCCCAGCCGGCCGACTACGCGGCGCTCGGCGCGGCCCGGCAGGCCGCCTGGGCCCTCGGGGTCGCGCGGGGCACCCTATCGCCCTCCGCTCCCCCGGCCTGGCAGGGCGCCGCCGCGCAGGTCCTGGAGGCGGGCGACGAGCTGGCGGCGGGGAAGGCCGTGCGGCAGCAGTACACGGCGACGCGGGAGCAGATCCACCCGGGCGCGTTCGGCGGGTAGCGGGGCCCGGGAGGCCCCGGCCGGGCGCGTGCGGAGGGGCCGCCCGGGCCCCTTCGTAAAGACTTCCCAGGGTTTCCACCGCCCCGGAAACCGGTCGTAACGGCCCGGGGCCGCGGGCGATAGTAAGTCCCGTGCTCATAAGACTTCTCCGGACCCACCTACGGCCGTATCGAAAACCCATCGCGCTGCTCGTGCTGCTCCAGTTCCTGCAGACCTGCGCGAGCCTCTACCTGCCGACCCTGAACGCCGACATCATCGACAACGGTGTCGTGCACGGGGACACCGGCTACATCCTCCGGTTCGGCGCCCTGATGGTCGGCGTCTCCGTCGTCCAGGTCGTCTGCAACGTCGGGGCCGTGTACTACGGCGCGCGGACCGCGTCCGCCCTCGGCCGGGACGTGCGCGGCGCCGTCTTCGACCGGGTGCAGTCCTTCTCCGCCCGGGAGCTGGGGCACTTCGGCGCGCCCTCGCTGATCACCCGTACGACCAACGACGTGCAGCAGGTCCAGACGCTGGTCCTGATGGCGTTCACGCTGATGGTCTCCGCGCCCATCATGTGCGTCGGCGGCATCGTGATGGCGCTCGGCCAGGACGTGCCGCTCTCGGGCGTGCTGCTCGCGGTGGTGCCGGTGCTCGGCGTCTCCGTGTCGCTGATCGTGCGGCGGATGCGGCCGCTCTTCCGGACCATGCAGACGCGCCTCGACACGGTGAACCGGGTGCTGCGCGAGCAGATCACCGGCAACCGGGTCATCCGGGCCTTCGTGAAGGACGGGTACGAGGAGGAGCGCTTCCGGGGGCCAACGGCGAGCTGACCGACGTGTCGATGGCGACCGGCCGGCTGATGGCGCTGATGTTCCCGACGGTGATGACGGTCGTGAACGTGTCCAGCGTGGCCGTGGTCTGGTTCGGCGCGCACCGCATCGACGGCGGCGACATGGAGATCGGCGCGCTGACCGCCTTCCTCGCCTATCTGATGCAGATCGTGATGGCCGTCATGATGGCCACCTTCATGTTCATGATGGTGCCGCGCGCCGAGGTCTGCGCCGAGCGCATCGAGGAGGTCCTCGCGACCGACTCCAGCGTGGTGCCGCCGGCCGACCCCGTGACGGCGCTCGACCGGCGCGGGCACCTGGAGGTCAGGAGCGCGGAGTTCCGCTACCCGGGCGCGGAGGAGCCGGTCCTCAAGGACGTCGGGCTCGTCGCCCGGCCCGGCGAGACCACCGCGATCATCGGTTCGACGGGCAGCGGCAAGTCGACCCTGCTCGGGCTCGTGCCCCGGCTCTTCGACGCGACCGGCGGCGAGGTCCTCGTGGACGGCGTGGACGTCCGCGCCCTCGACCCGCCCTCATGGCCAGGACCGTCGGATTCGTGCCCCAGAAGCCGTACCTCTTCTCGGGGACGGTGGCGACGAACCTGCGGTACGGGAAGCCCGACGCGACCGACGAGGAGCTGTGGCACGCCCTGGAGGTCGCCCAGGCCGCCGACTTCGTACGGAAGCTGGAGCACGGTCTGAACGCGCCGATCGCGCAGGGCGGCACCAACGTCTCCGGCGGGCAGCGGCAGCGGCTCGCCATCGCGCGGACGCTCGTGCAGCGGCCGGAGATCTACCTGTTCGACGACTCGTTCTCCGCGCTCGACTACGAGACGGACGCCCTGCTGCGGGCCGCGCTCGCCGAGGAGACGGCCGACTCGACCGTGGTGATCGTCGCCCAGCGGGTGTCGACCATCCGGGACGCCGACCGGATCGTGGTCCTCGACGAGGGCCGGGTCGTGGGCACCGGGCGGCACCACGAGCTGATGGCGGACAACGGGACGTACCGGGAGATCGTGCTCTCCCAGCTCACCGAGGCGGAGGCAGCCTGATGGCCGGTCCTGGCGGACGCATGATGGCCGGTGGCGGCCCCGACCAGCGGTCGATGGACTTCAAGGGCTCGGGCAGGCGGCTGCTGAGGCAGCTCGCGCCGGAGCGCGGGACGCTCTGGGTGATGCTGGTCGCCGGCGTGCTCTCGGTGGCGGCCTCCGTGGTCGGGCCGAAGATCCTGGGCCGGGCGACGGACCTGATCTTCGCCGGTGTGATCGGACGGCAGACGGACCCGGGCACGACGAAGGCGGAGACCCTGGAGCGACTGCGCGCCGGGGGCAGGACGGCATGGCGGACATGCTGTCGGGCGTCGACTTCACCCCGGGGCAGGGGATCGACTTCTCGGCCGTGGGCGGGGTGCTGCTCCTGGTCCTCGCGGTGTACGTGGCGGCGGGCCTGCTGATGCTGGTCTCCACCCGGCTGTCGATCAAGGTGATCAACCGGACGGTCTACCGGATGCGGGAGGACGTCCAGACGAAGCTGGCGCGGCTGCCGCTGTCGTACTTCGACCGGGCCAAGCGCGGCGAGGTGCTGTCCCGGGCGACCAACGACATCGACAACATCTCGCAGACGCTCCAGCAGTCGATGGGCCAGCTCATCAACTCGCTGCTCACGATCGTGGGCGTCCTGGCGATGATGTTCTGGATCTCGCCGCTGCTCGCCCTGGTGGCCCTGGTGACGGTGCCGGTGTCGGTGTTCGTGGCGGCGCGGATCGGCAAGCGCTCGCAGCCGCACTTCGTGCAGCAGTGGAAGTCCACGGGCACGCTCAACGCGCACATCGAGGAGATGTACACCGGGCACGCCCTGGTGAAGGTCTTCGGGCGGCAGGAGGAGTCCGCGCGGGACTTCCGCGAGCAGAACGAGGCGCTGTACGAGGCCGGGTTCAAGGCGCAGTTCAACTCCGGCGTGATGCAGCCGGTGATGTTCTTCGTGTCGAACATCAACTACGTCCTGGTGGCCGTGGTCGGCGGTCTGCGGGTGGCGAGCGGCACGCTCTCCATCGGTGACGTGCAGGCCTTCATCCAGTACTCGCGCCAGTTCTCGATGCCGCTGACGCAGGTGGCGTCGATGGCGAACCTGGTGCAGTCGGGCGTGGCCTCGGCCGAGCGGGTCTTCGAGCTGCTCGACGCGGAGGAGCAGGAGCCGGACGCCCCGACGGGCGAGAAGCCCCTGGAGTCCGAGGGCCGGGTCGCCCTGGAGCACGTCTCCTTCCGCTACGAGGAGGACAAGCCGCTCATCGAGGACCTGTCCCTGACGGTGGAGCCGGGTCAGACGGTCGCGATCGTCGGTCCGACGGGCGCGGGCAAGACGACCCTGGTCAACCTGCTGATGCGGTTCTACGAGGTGACGGGCGGCCGGATCACCCTGGACGGGGTGGACATCGCGAAGACGTCCCGCGAGCGCCTGCGGAGCGGGATCGGGATGGTCCTCCAGGACACCTGGCTCTTCGGCGGGACGATCGCGGACAACATCGCGTACGGCGCGACGCGTCCGGTGACCCGGGAGGAGATCGAGGAGGCGGCGCGGGCCGCGCACGCCGACCGGTTCGTCCGGACCCTGCCCGACGGGTACGACACGGTCCTCGACGACGAGGGGCGGGGGTGAGCGCGGGCGAGAAGCAGCTCATCACCATCGCGCGCGTTCCTCTCCGACCCGGTGATCCTCGTCCTGGACGAGGCCACCAGCTCGGTCGACACCCGCACCGAGGTCCTGATCCAGAAGGCGATGGCCCGCCTCGCCCACGGCCGCACCTCGTTCGTGATCGCCCACCGGCTCTCCACGATCCGGGACGCGGACGTGATCCTGGTGATGGAGAACGGCTCGATCGTCGAGCAGGGCACGCACGAGGAGCTGCTGGCGTCGGGCGGGTCGTACTCCCGCCTGTACGCGGCGCAGTTCGCGCAGGCGGTCGTCGAGGTCGACTGACGGCGGACGGAGAACGCTCCGTGCCGCACCGGGTGCGGCACGGAGCGTCGGCGAGTGGGGCCGAGGACCTGCTTCGGCCGCGCTTCGGCCCGTGCCGCCACGCCGCCCTACGACCGCATCTCCCTTACCGGTCCCCTTCGTGTTCCACGTCCTCCGGCCGCTTCCTCCAGAACTTCGGGAGAGGACCGCTGCGCGTGCTTGGTCTGCTCGCTCTTCAGGTTCTTCTTGAAGTTCGGCCGTTCGGAAGCCCTCCGGGTGAAGAATTCGGCGTCGTGGGCCAGGCCGATCTCGGAGAGGGTTATCACCAGCGACACCTGCTTGGGCGTCGTCCAGGCGTCCACCACGGTGGCGGCGATCCGTCTGATGACCTCGTCGGCCCTGGGGTCGATGGGGTGGTCGACGGCTCGTAGCTGCTTGATCAGCATCACCACGTCGGCGGCCGCGGCATCGGTGACCGCCCCTTGGACGACGGCGTCTACTGCGGGGGAGAGTCGGGCGGCAACCAGGGCCAGGAGCAGAGACGCCGTATCGGGTCCGTGGGCGGCTCGGGCACGCTCGCGCAGGGCTTCTTCCCGGCCGGCCGCGGTTCCCGAAGAGGCCAGCCACTGCAGGAACACCCCGGCGTGACCGGTGGGCCGTTGCATCAGCGTCGTGCGGAACACGGCCTCGGCCAGGGGATGCAATCCGGCGCTCTCCAGACAGGCCATGAGGAAGGCCGCGTTCTCCGGGCTGCCCGAGGCCGCGACCATGTGCACGACGGCCTCGGCACCGGGGTACCACTTGTCCAGGGCGCTGAACAGCCAGGGGCCGTGGCCGCTGATCTGCGCACGGCACTCATCAGCACCTGCGCGGCCTGGGGAAGTGCTCGGTGTTGTGAGATCGATGATCATGGCGGCGACGTCGTCGACGGGCCGGTGCCGCACGGCATGGTCCACTATCGAGGCCACCCGGTCACTGTGCCCGGCCTGGACCATGGCCCGTGCCAGCGCCAGCACATGAGGGACGTCCCTGTTCTGCGACAGCGCGAAGACGTGGTCCGCCTCCGTGTCCATGTCCTTGGCCATGAAGCACTCGATGACGTTGACGACGTCCTTGGCGCTCCGCCGTTCCGCGGCCGCGGCCCGAAGGGACTCGACGTGCTTGTCGCGGCCCGCGTTGCGAAGGGCGATGCTCAGCTCCACGACCTCCTGTGGGCTGCGGTGCTCGGCGGCGGGGCCCAGGGCGGCGAGGGTCGAGGGTTCGGCGTCCGTGCCGGCGGCCCACACGGTCATCGCGACCACGTCGGTCACCGTCCGCACGACGAACGCCGCGGAGAGGAGGGTCTGGGTCACCTCTTCGAGCCGACCGCGCCGCAGGAGGAGAGCGAGGCCGATGACGTCGCACGGGGTGTGCAGCTCGATGGACGAGCGGAGCAAGGTCGCCACATAGTCCTCTAACCCGGCGCGGTGGAGTTCGGCCGCCATCGCCGCCGTCTCCGCGACGGGACGGGTCATCACCAGGGCCGGCAGGGCGGCCTCCGCGTGCGCGTGGAGGCCGGCCCGTGCAACCGTCAGCAACGCCGCCACGTCTTCCACCCTGCGGGACCGGCTGACCGACGAGACGAGTTCGCGCGCCATCGCCTTCTGCGTGCGGGCCTCCAGGTCACCGATCACCGTGAGCAGCTCCGAGACGGTGGCCGTGCGGTCCGCTGCCTCCAGGGCCGCCATCAGCGACGAGACCCCTCCGGCACGGGTCTCCAGCCCGCCATCGTTTCGAGTTCGCTCTCCAGCCGGTGGCATTCCCCTTCCGCGGCGATCAGCTCGGCCCGTGTGACGGCAAGCGCCTCCTGTAGGAACAGGACCTCCTGGTGGAGGTGGCCGCACTCGTCCTGGAGCTGTTCCCACTCCCCTTTCCAGAGGGCCAGGTCCGCTGCGTGCGCCGATCGCTGGCTGTCGAGTCTCGTCTCCAGGCGGTGACAACGGGTGATGGACTCCGACAAGGTCTTCTCACGGTCGAACAAGGCTTCTTCCAGGGCCCGTTCCGTGCCTTGATCCTGCGGGTCTCCTCGTCCACGCTCGCCAGCCGGTCCTGGAGGTTCTGGATCTCACTGTCGCGCCGGTTCGTCCTGAGCGCCGCCCGGTGCGTGTCCCGCAGCGCCTTCTCGGCCTCGGGGGTCAAGGGCGCGGCGACCTCCCGGACATCGCCGATCAGCTCGGCCACGAATTTCCACTGCGGCACCCGCTCCCCGTTGAGGTAGCGCGTCACCGAACTCGCGTCGAGGTGACGCCGCAGCGCGTACCGCACACTGAGACCCAGAGCGCCGAACAGGGCGCGGAGGTCCTCGGCCAACGCCCGTTTCTCCGGGAGCAGATCGGCCTTCAACTCGGCTAGCTGCGATGACTTCCTGCGCCCGTCGGCGGTCGTGTCCGTGGTCTCAGAGGTGCTGTCAAGCATGTATGCCAGTATCAGCTCTTCCCATGCGCCGGACACCTTCTCGGCGTTGCCGTTCGAACCGGCAACACCCCTTTCCGCCCAAGCCCGTTGCCATGCGCCGTCCACGGTCGAGCAGCGTGGTGCCATCCCGGATCGGCAACGCCGCACCCCTGCTCCGGGCCGTGCGGCCGGACGACCATGAGGGGACGAACGAGGAAGCCGGCGACCGGGTGTCGCATCCGGCTGATCAGGAAGGCCAGTCATGTCCGACACCACCCGCTCCCAGCGGACACAGACCCGGCGGCCCGTGTGGCGCCGGCTCCTCCACAGGCCGGCGTCGGCGCGGCCGGTACCGCCAGCTCCGCCCTCGTGACGGCGATCGTCTACTGGCTGCAGCACCGGTAGACGGCCTCCCTCCGCTCCGCGCCCGTCTTCAGTCCAGGTAGCCCTGAGCTGGTCCGCGTAGGCGTGGTCGCGGAGTTTGTCGAGGTCTTGGACTCGATCTGGCGGATGCGTTCGCGGGTGACGCCGAAGAGCTGCCCGATCTCCTCCAGGGTGCGGGGGCGGCCGTCGTCGAGGCCGTAGCGGAGCTGGACGACCTTGCGTTCGCGTTCGCCCAGGGTGGAGAGGACGTCCTCCAGGTGGCGGCGCAGGAGGAGGAAGGCGGCGGACTCGACGGGGAGGCGGCGTCGCCGTCCTCGATGAGGTCGCCGAGGGCGACGTCCTCCTCCTCGCCGACGGGGGTGTGCAGGAGACCGGTTCCTGGGCGGGCGGAGGACCTCCCCGATGCGCTCGGGGGCAGGTCCAGGTGGGCGGCGACCTCTTCGGCGGTGGGCTCGTAGCCGCGTTCCTGGAGCATGCGGCGCTGGACGCGGATGACCCGGTTGATGAGTTCGACGACGTGGACGGGGACGCGGATGGTGCGGGCCTGGTCGGCGAGGGCCCGGGACATGGCCTGGCGGATCCACCAGGTGGCGTACGTGGAGAACTTGTAGCCGCGCGCGTAGTCGAACTTCTCGACGGCCCGTATGAGGCCGAGGTTGCCCTCCTGGACGAGGTCGAGCATGGTCAGGCCCCGGCCCACGTACCGCTTGGCGACGGAGACGACGAGGCGGAGGTTGGCCTCGATGAGCCTGCGCTTCGCGATCCTGCCGAGGACGACGAGGCGGTCCAGGTCGCCGGCGAGGCGGGTGTCCAGGTCCGGGGTGCCGGCCAGTTTCTCCTCGGCGAAGAGGCCGGCCTCGACGCGGCGGGCCAGTTCGACCTCCTCCTCGGCGGTGAGGAGGGGATGCGGCCGATCTCGCGCAGGTACTGGCGGAAGAGGTCGGAGGAGGGGCCGTTGCCGCCGGGGTCCGGGCGGCCGCGCGGGGCCGGGACCGCGGGCTCCTCCACCTCCTCGACGGATTCCGCCCGGTCCTGCCGGTTCTCCTGCTGGTCCTGCTGGTCCTGCTGGTCCTGCTGGTCCTGCGGCACGGTCTGGGTCTGCACGGCGGGCGACCTCCAGGAGGAGCGGAACGGCACCGTCGTCCAGTGTGGGGTACGACACATCGCCGCCACGAGGGGCGTGCGGTGACTTTTGAGGCCGCCGGGTGACCGTGCGTCAGAGCGCGGCGGCGCCGTTGTTCCGCAGGGACTGCCCGTACTGGGTGAGCACCCACAGCTCGTTCTGCACGGCCGCGACCTTCTCCGGGTCGCCGTTCGGGCCGAGGCGGGCCAGGGCGCCCTGGACGTCGCGGATGCGGCGGTCGACGGCGCGCAGGCGGACGGTGACGAGCTGGTCGCCCGCGTAGGCCTCGTCGACCGTCTTGGCGAAGATCGTCTCGACGGCGAGTTCGGTGACGAGGGCGCGGACCGTGTCGTTCGGGGCGGCCGCGCGGACGGCGTCGAGGTAGTCGGCGGGGGCGCCGGTGGCGCCGCCCGCGTCCTGGACGCACTGGCGCACGGCCGCGTAGGGCGGGGCGGTGAACTCGTCGACGCCGTAGGCGTCGAAGGCCGGGGAGACCAGTTCGGGCCGCTGGAGGGCGAGCTTGAGGAGTTCGCGCTCGGTGCGGTGGGCGGGGCTGCGCAGGTTGAGCGCGGGGCCCGGCGGGGCCACGGGGGCCTGGATCGCGGGCGTCTCGCGGCGCGGCCGGTGGTCGTCCGTACGGCCCCGGCCGCCGCGGTCGCGCTGCCAGTGGGCGATCTGGCTGACCCGGTGCACGACGAACCGCTCGTCCATGATCCCGAGCATGCCCGCGAGTTGGACGGCGACGCCGTGGCGCACGGCCAGGTTCTTGAGCTTGGCGACGATCGGGGCGGCCTCGTCCAGGGCGGCGGCCCGGCCCGCCGGGGTCTCCAGGTCGTAGCGCCGCACGATCTGGCGGAGGGCGAACTCGAAGAGCGGGGTGCGGGGTTCGACCAGGTCGGCGACGGCCTCGTCGCCCTTGGCGAGCCGCAGGTCGCAGGGTCCATGCCCTCGGGGGCGACCGCGATGTACGTCTCGGCGGCGAACTTCTGATCGTCCTCGAAGGCGCGCAGGGCGGCCTTCTGGCCGGCGGCGTCGCCGTCGAAGGTGAAGATGACGCGGGCCGAGCCGTTGTCCATGAGGAGGCGGCGGAGGATCTTGACGTGGTCGCCGCCGAAGGCGGTACCGCAGGTGGCGATGGCGGTGGTGACCCCGGCGAGGTGGCAGGCCATGACGTCGGTGTAGCCCTCGACGACGACGGCCCGGCTGCTCTTGGCGATCTCCTTCTTGGCGAGGTCGATGCCGTAGAGGACCTGGGACTTCTTGTAGACCGGGGTCTCGGGGGTGTTGAGGTACTTGGGTCCGTTGTCGTCGTCGCGGAGCTTGCGCGCGCCGAAGCCGACGATCTCGCCGCCGACGTCCTTGATCGGCCACATGAGCCGGCCGCGGAAGCGGTCGATGGGGCCGCGGCGGCCGTCCTGGGAGAGCCCGGAGAGGATCAGCTCCTTGTCGGAAAAGCCCTTGCCGCGCAGGAAGCGGGTGAGGTGGTCCCAGCCGGCCGGGGAGTAGCCCACGCCGAAGTGCTCGGCGGCGGCCTGGTCGAAGCCGCGCTCGGCGAGGAACTTCCGGCCGATCTCGGCCTCGGCGGAGCCGAGCTGCTCGGCGTAGTAGCGGGCGGCGGCCTGGTGGGCCTCGATCAGGCGGATGCGCTCGCCGCGCTGGTGGCCGGGGTTGTAGCCGCCCTCCTCGTACCGCAGCGTGATGCCCGCCTTGGCGGCGAGGCGCTCGACCGTCTCCGAGAAGGAGAGGTGGTCGATCTTCATCACGAAGGCGATGGTGTCGCCGCCCTCCTGGCAGCCGAAGCAGTGGAAGAGTCCCTTGCTCGGGCTGACCTGGAAGGAGGCGACTTCTCGTCGTGGAAGGGCAGAGCCCCTTGAGGTTCCCGCCGCCCGCGTTGCGCAACTGGAGGTATTCGGACACGACGGCGTCGATCGGGACCGCGTCCCGCACCGCCTTCACGTCGTCGTCGTTGATCCTGCCTGCCACGCGTGAAGTCTACGGGGAGACGGGGGTGATCAGATCAGCCCGTCCAGGGGTACGGAGGGGTCCGCGAGGGCCTCGGGGTCCACCGGCATCCGGGAGCGGACGAGGTTCTGGATCGGCTCTGTGACGTCCCACACGTTCACGTTCATCCCGGCGAGGACCCGGCCCTCCTTGAGCCAGAAGGCGATGAACTCGCGCTTGCCGGTGTCGCCGCGGACCACGACCTGGTCGTACGAGCCGGGGGCGCCCAGCCCGAGTACTCCATGCCCAGGTCGTACTGGTCGGTGAAGAAGTAGGGCACGCGGTCGTACGAGACGGGCTTGCCGAGCATGGCGCGGGCGGCGGCGGGGCCGCCGTCGAGGCGTTGGCCCAGTGCTCGACGCGCAGCCGGGTGCGCAGGAGCGGGTGGTGTGCGGCGGCCACGTCCCCGGCGGCGAAGATGTCGGGGTCGGAGGTGCGCAGGGACTCGTCGACGGCGACGCCGCCGCCGTCGGCCCGGTCGACGAGGGCGAGTCCGGAGTTCTCGGCGAGGGCGGTGCGGGGGCGGCGCCGATCGCGGCGAGGACGGCGTGCGCCGGGTGCTCCTCGCCGTCGTCGGTGCGGACGGCGAGGACCAGGCCGTCCTGGCCGACGATCTCGGTGAGCCGGGCGCCGAAGTGGAAGCGGACGCCGTGGTCGCTGTGGAGGTCGGCGAAGAGCTGGCCGAGCTCGGGGCCGAGGACCCGGTGGAGCGGGGTGGGGTCGGCCTCGACGACGGTGACCTCGGCGCCGTAGCCGCGGGCGGCGGCGGCGAC
This sequence comes from Streptomyces sp. WAC08241, assembly GCA_007858575.1. Lineage (GTDB taxonomy): Bacteria > Actinomycetota > Actinomycetes > Streptomycetales > Streptomycetaceae > Streptomyces. The sequence goes on along the minus strand of CP042279.1, from coordinate 6,948,877 downwards.
CTCCAGGCCGATCCAGCCGCCGCCGGCGATCACCAGGTGTCCGTTGTCCCGGCCGAGGCCGGCGAGGACCTAGCGGAGCCGGTCGGCGTGGGCGAGCCGGCGCAGGTGGTGGACGCCGGTGAGGTCGGTGCCGGGGACGTCGAGGCGGCGGGGCTCGGAGCCGGTGGCCAGGAGCAGCTTGTCGTAGCGGATGACGGTGCCGTCGCCGAGGCGGACCGTGCGGGCCTCGCGGTCGATCGCGGTGACGGCCTGTCCGAGGTGCAGCTCGACGTCGTTCGCCGCGTACCAGGCGGGCTCGTGGACGAGGGTGCTGTCGCGCTCCTTCGCGCCGGTGAGGTAGCCCTTGGAGAGGGGTGGGCGCTCGTAGGGGTGGTCGCGTTCGTCTCCGATGAGGATCACCCGGCCGTTGAACCCCTCGGCGCGCAGGGTCTCCGCCGCCCTGGCCCCTGCCAGGCCCCCGCCGACGATGACAAAGGTCTGATCTGCGTCGACCACGTCGTTTCCTCCTCGTTGCGACCGGTTCCAACCTACGCCCCCGGGCGTTCTTCGGGCCGTACCGCCCCGGGGCCGCATGCGAGCGTCCCGCACGGAGGGGACGGCGGAAGAGGCCGTACGGTCCCTCACCGCACCCGCGGCTGGTGGAAGCGGGCGTGGAGGGCGCGGGCGGAGGCGTCGGTGAGGGAGGCGATCTGGTCGACGACCACGCGCTTGCGGGCCCGGTCGTCGGGGGCCTTGTCATACGCGGCGCGGAACTGCGGTTCAAGTCCGTCGGGGGCGCGGGCGACGAGCGCCTCGGCGAGTTCGGCGACGACGATCCGCTGGTCGGCGCGGAGGGCCTCCTGCTCGGCGCGCTGCATCACGTACCGGTCGGCGACGGCCTTGAGGACGGCGCACTCGTTGCGCGTGGAGCGGGGGACGACGAGCTCGGCGGCGTAGCGGGTGAGGCGGCCCGAGCCTCCCCAGTGCCTGAACGGCCTGAGCGGTGCCCCCATGCCTGCCGGGTGGCGCCCTCGGCGGCGAGGCAGAAGCGGCCGATGAGCTGGCTGGTGGCGTCCTTGAGGCGGGCCTGGGCGACGGCCGAGCCGTCGTAGCCGTGCGGCCACCACTCCTGGTCGACGAGCCGGTCCAGGGCCTCGGCCAGCTCCTGCGGGTCGGTGTCCTCGGGTACGTAGCGGCCGATGGCGACCTGCCAGATGTCGGCGCGCTCGGGCTCGGCGAGGAGGAGGTTGGGATCGATGTGCCCGGCGTGCAGGCCGTCCTCGAAGTCGTGGACCGAGTAGGCCACGTCGTCGGACCAGTCCATGACCTGGGCCTCGAAGCACTTGCGGTGGGCGGGGGCGCCCTGCCGGACCCACTCGAAGACGGGCAGGTCGTCCTCGTACACGCCGAACTTGGGCGAGCCCGGGTCCTGGGGGTGGCCGCCGCGCCCCCAGGGGTACTTGGTGGCGGCGTCGAGGGCGGCGCGGGTGAGGTTGAGGCCGACGCTGACGAGTTCGCCGTCGGCGTCCTTGACGAAGCGCTTGGGCTCGATGCGGGTGAGGAGGCGGAGCGACTGGGCGTTGCCCTCGAAGCCGCCGCAGTCCTTGGCGACGTCGTTGAGCGCCTGTTCGCCGTTGTGCCCGAAGGGCGGGTGGCCCATGTCGTGGGAGAGGCAGGCGGCCTCGACGAGGTCGGGGTCGCAGCCGAGGGCGGCGCCGAGCTCGCGGCCGACCTGGGCGCACTCCAGGGAGTGGGTGAGCCGGGTGCGGGGCTGGCGTCCCAGGCGTGGCTCCTGGTGCCGGGGGTGACGACCTGGGTCTTGCCGGCGAGGCGGCGGAGCGCGGCGGAGTGCAGCACGCGGGCGCGGTCGCGCTGGAAGGCGGTGCGGCCCGGCTGCTTGTCGGGCTCGGGGTCCCAGCGCTCGGTCGCGGCGGGGTCGTATCCGGGGATCTCGGGGGTGTCGGTGCTGTCCTTGGTGTCCTTGATGCCTTCCATGTCCCCGAAGGTAACCGGAGGGGCCGACAGAAGCGCTCAGACGGTGGCGAGTTCCCGCCCGTGGAGGACGGCGGGGGCGGCGAGCGCGCGGTCGTGGCGGTGGAGGACCAGGCGGGCGAGGGCCGGGTGGTCGCCGAGCGGCGCGGCGGCGATCCAGGGGCGTGGGCGGCGGCGCGGGCGGCGAAGAGGCCGGGGGCGGTGAAGCAGGAGGCGACCGCGACCCGGTGGCGGCCCCGGGCGGCGAGGGCGGCGACGGCCTCGGGGACGGTGGGCGCGGCGGCGGAGGCGTACGCGGGGACGACGGGCACGCCGCCGAGGCGCTCGCCGAGGAGGGCGGCGATGCGGCGGGTCTCGGCGCCGGACTGGGGTCGCGGGAGCCGGCGGCGGCGAGGACGACGCCGGCGGTGCGCGGGTCGTGCGCGCCGGGGTGTCCGTCGGGGTGTCCGTCGGGGGTCCAGCCCGCTTCGGCGAGGCGGCCGGCGAGGGCCTCGGCGAGGAGGGGTGGGCGCCGAGGGGCGCGGCGACGCGGGCCCGGAGGCCGGGCGCGGCGGCGACGGCGACGGGCAGGTCGTGGGTGACGTGGTGGCCGGGGGCGAAGAGGAGGGACGAGGACCGCCTTCCTCCCCTCGGCGGCGAGGTCGGCGAGGGTCTCGTCGAGGAGGGGGCGTTCAGCTCGATGTGGGCGAGGCGGACGTCGAGCCCTGGACGGAGCGCGCGGACCCGGTCGAGGAGCCGGAGGAGGGTGGCGCGGGCGCGGGGGTCGCGGCTGCCGTGCCCGACGGCGACGAGGGCCGCCGGACGGTGACCGGTGGCGGGGGCGGGGCGGTGGTGCGCGGGGGCGGTGCGGTGGTGCATGGCGGGTGTACCTCCTCGTCGGACTTCCCCTGCGGGAGGCCGTACGGACGCACCCGGCCGGACTCCTCCGGCGGGCGTGCCTCCGGCGGCAGGGGCCCCGGCAGGTGGCCCCCGCGCAGCGGTTGCCGTACGGGTGCACCTCGCCGAGACGGTTTCCGAGGTGCTCGGTGATTCTGCCGAGCAGCTCGGCGGTGTGTCGAACGTGCTGTCCGGCTCCGTCATGGACCGATCCTGGCGGTGGCACGTTGCCGGCCCGTTGCGGCCGGGGGCACGGCTGTTTTCCGTGGCCTCACCGTCGCCGTGCGCGCCCTGTCAGGTCGCCTCCGGGCGCCACGCGTACCGGACGTCCGGCTCGCGCTCCTCGTTGCGCGAGCCGTCGGTGTGCTCGGCGGCGACGAAGCCGTGCCGTTCGTAGAAGCGCCGCGCCGGGGCGTTGACCTGGAACGTCCAGAGCTCCAGGCCGGCCGGGCTGCGCCGCTTGGCCAGGTCCACGAGCCGGTCGCCGACGCCCCGGCCGCGCCACGCGGGTCGACGTAGAGCTGGTCGAGCTCCTCGCCGTCCAGGACCATCACGGCGACGGCCGAGCCCCGGCCGTCGCCACCCAGGTCTCCCGGTGGGGGACGAGCAGCTCCGGAACCAGGCCCTGACCTCGTCGTCCGTGTGCGCCCGGCGCACGTCCGGGAGCGCCGCCGCATAGGAGCGCAGCCAGACCTCGGCCGCCGCCCCGGCGTCGGAGCCGACCGCGCGGCGGACGAGGAGGTCGTCGATCTTCGTGTCCTTCATGATCCGGATCGTACGGAGCCGGCACTCCTCCCTCCCTCTTTTTCGTTCCGAATCACGGAATATCTTTTCCACCATGAGAATGTCCCCGCGTCGCTCCCCGGCGCGCCGCCGCCGAGTTCATCGGCACCGCCGCCCTCGTCGCCGTCGTCGTCGGCTCCGGCATCCGCGCCGACTCCCTCAGCCAGGACACCGGCGTCCGGCTGCTCGCCAACGCCTCCGCCTCCGCGCTCGGCCTCGGGCTGCTCATCGCCCTCATCGGCCCGCTCTCCGGCGCCCACTTCAACCCCGTCGTGACGCTCTCCGAGTGGTGGTCCCGCCGCCCCGAGCGCGGTGGACGCGAGGCCCTCGCCTACATCGGCGCCCAGCTCGCGGGGGCCGTCGCGGGCGCCCTGCTCGCCGAGGCGATGTTCGGCCGGACGCCCGGCGCCTGGGCCACCGAACCCCGCGCCGCGCTCCACCTGCTGCTCGGCGAGGCCGTCGCCACCGCCGGGCTCGTCCTGGTCGTGCAGGGCCTGCGGCACATCGGCCGCCCCGCCCTCGCCCCGGTCGCCGTGGCCGGCTACATCGGCGCGGCGATCTGGTTCACCTCCTCCGGCTCCTTCGCCAATCCGGCGGCCACCGTCGGCCGTTCCTCTCCGACTCCTTCACCGGGATCGCCCCCGCCTCGGTGCCCGCCTTCGCCGCCGCGCAGCTCCTCGGGATGCTGGGCGGCCTGGTTCTAGCCGGTGTGCTTTACGGAACAGACGGGGCGTCCGGTGAACCGAACCCGGCCGAGGCGCGTCGGACGGGGTGACAGCAGACCGCTCCCCTGGAGGTTCCCGCATGCCGGCACGGTTCACCCGGTGGCTCCCCCGCACCGTCAGGGCCCGCCGCCGTGCCCTCCAGGCCGTGATGGCGGCCGCCGTCCTCGCGCTCCTGCCCGCCGCCTGGATGCACACGGCCGCCGCCGGGAAGCTCCGCACCACCGCCGACGTGCCCGCCCGGGACGTCGCCGTCGTCTTCGGCGCCGGACTGTGGAAGGGCCGCCCCACCCCGTACCTCGCGCACCGGCTCGACACCGCCGCCGAGCTGTACCGCACGGGCAAGGTGCGGGTCCTCCTCGTCACCGGCGACAACAGCCGGACCGCGTACGACGAGCCCAGCGCCATGCGCGCGTACCTCACCGGGCGCGGGGTGCCGGACGGACGGATCGTCAGCGACTACGCCGGCTTCGACACCTGGGACTCCTGCGTCCGGGCCCGGAAGGTCTTCGGCGTCGACCGGGCCGTCCTCGTCACGCAGGACTTCCACGTCAAGCGGGCCGTCGCGCTGTGCGGCCGGGCGGGCGTCGACGCGTACGGGGTCGGGGTCGCCGAACCCCACGACCGCACCTGGTACTACGGCACCACCCGGGAGGTCCTCGCGGCGGGCAAGGCGGCCCTCGACGCCGGCCTGCGGCCCGATCCCCGCTTCCTCGGCCCGGAGGAGAAGGGCGTCACCGAGGCGCTGGCCCTCCCGGAGCCGACCCGCTGAGGCACCGGGCCCCACCCGCCCGGGCCCGCCGGGGCAGAACCGCTACGAGCGGTCGAACCAGTCGCCGCTCTCGATCACCGGGCCCAGGGGCGCGTCCGGCGCCGCCAGAACACCCAGGCCGGGACCCGCGCCCCGTCCCGTACCCGGACGACGTCCTTCGCCACCCGCTCGTAGCCGACGGGCGGTTCGAGGCGGTCGAGCAGGCCGAACAGCTCGCCGTAGGCGCCGGGCGCGGGCGTGAGCAGGGTGCCGACCACCCGGCCCTTCTCCGCCGGGACGACGTACGGATAGCCGGGCCCGTCGTACAGGACCGCGCCGTCGAGGACGGCGTCCGTCTCGGCGCCGATCCGGCCGGCGAGGAACCGGTCGTGGTTGTACGCCCCCGGGCGGAGCGTCCCGTACACGAAGAACGGCAGCTCGTCGGAGGCCACCGGGCCCTCGACCGCCGGGTCCGGCGAGGTCTCCCGCTCGACCCAGCGGGCGTACCCTCGCTCACCCGGGTGACCCGGGTCGCGAGGATCTCAGGCGTCTCGTAGTCGTGGGCGGCGAGGAGGTGCGCCTCCAGGGCCGGGTGGCGGGCCTCGGTGGTCTTGAACTCCACCTGCCACTCCTCGGTGCTCTCGATCGCGCCCCGCCAGTGGTAGACGGAGGTGAGGGGCCCCGAGACCTGCGCGCAGGCGGCGAGCCGGGCCTCGACGGCGCCGCGCGCCAGGGCGTCTGCCTTGGCGCGCGCGTCGGTGGTGGTGCGGACGGTGACGATCACGTCTCCACCGTACGGGCGAACTGGGCCGCGTGCAGCCGGGCGTAGGCCCTCCGGCGGCGAGCAGCTCCTCGTGGGTGCCCTGCTCGGCGATCGCGCCGCGCTCCATCACCAGGATGGTGTCGGCGTCGCGGATCGTGGAGAGCCGGTGGGCCACGACGAAGCTGGTGCGGCCCGCGCGCAGCGAGGACATGGCCCGCTGGACGAGGAGCTCGGTGCGGGTGTCGACGGAGCTGGTGGCCTCGTCGAGGACGAGGACCACCGGGTCGGAGAGAAGGCGCGGGCGAGGGTGACGAGCTGCTTCTCGCCGGCGCTGAGGCCGCCGCCGTCCTCGTCGAGGACGGTGTCGTAGCCGTCGGGCAGGGTGCGGACGAACCGGTCGGCGTGGGCGGCCCGCGCCGCCGCGACGATCCGCTCCCGGGAGACCTCGCCGGGGACCCCGTAGGCGATGTTCTCGGCGATGGTGCCGCCGAAGAGCCAGGTGTCCTGGAGGACCATGCCGGTGCCGGAGCGCAGCTCCTCCCGGGTCATCGCGGCCGTGTCGACGCCGTCGAGGGTGATCCGGCCGCCGGTCGGCTCGTGGAAGCGCATGAGCAGGTTGACCAGGGTCGTCTTGCCGGCGCCCGTGGGGCCGACGACGGCGACGGTCCGGCCGGGCTCGACGGTCAGGGAGAGGTCCTCGATCAGCGGCCGGTCGGGGTCGTGGCGGAAGGAGACCTCCTCGAAGGAGACCCGGCCGCGCAGCGTTCGGGCCGCAGGGGCTCGGCCGGCTCGGGGCTCTCCTCCTCGGCGTCGAGGAGGTCGAAGACCCGCTCGGCGGAGGCCACCCCGGACTGGAGCAGGTTGGCCATGGCGGCGACCTGGGTGACGGGGCCGTTGAACTCGTACGCGTACTGGACGAAGGCCTGCACGTCCCCGACGGTGAGGGTGCCGGTGGCCACCCGGAGTCCGCCGACCACGGCGACGGCCACGTAGTTCAGGTTCCCGACGAAGGTCAGGGCGGGCTGGATGAAGCCGGAGACGAACTGGGCGCGGAAGCTCGCCCGGTACAGCTCCTCGCCCAGCTCGTCGAAGCGGCGCACGGCCTCCTCGCGCCGCCCGAAGGCGACCACCTCGGTGTGGCCGGTGACCATCTCCTCGACGTGGCCGCCGAGCCGGCCCGTGACCGCCCACTGCTTCACGAACTGCGGCTGGGCGCGCCGTCCGACGAAGGCGGCGACGGCGAGGGAGACGGGGACGGTGGCGAGGGCGACGAGGGCGAGCGGCGGGGAGATCCAGAACATCGCCGCGAGGACGCCGACCAGGGTGAGCAGGGCGCGCACCATCTGGCTGAAGGCCTGCTGGAGGGTCTGGGTGATGTTGTCGATGTCGTTGGTGGTGCGGGAGAGGACCTCGCCGCGCGGCTGCCGGTCGAGGTGGGAGAGGGCAGCCGGGCCAGCTTGTGCTGGGCCTGCTCGCGCAGGCGGTGTCCGGCGCGCTGGACGACGGCGGTGGCGATCCGCTGCTGGATCCAGATGAAGACGGAGGAGCCGAGGACGACGGCGGCGGAGAGGGCGAGGACCCGGCCGACGGCGGCGAAGTCGACCCGGCGGGGCGGGTGACGCCGGTGACGACGAGGTCGGTGGCGCGGCCGAGGAGGAGGGGCCGAGGACGGAGAGGGCGACGCCGGCGGCTCCGGCGGCGAGGAGGGCGAGCAGCCGGGCGCGGTCGGGGGCGAGGGTGCGCAGGAGGCGCAGGCCGGAGAGCCCGGAAGGAGAGGAGCGTTCGAGGGAGGGGACGGCGGGGCCGGGGGCCGCGCGCCCGGGGCGGGGCCGGTGCGGGCGGGGGCGGTGGGGGCCGGTCCCGGGATCCGTCGTGGTCGGGGGCCGTGGCCCGGGAGTCCTGGGAGCCCTGGGAACCCTGAGGACCCTGGGAGTCCTGGGAGCCCTGAGGACCCTGGGAGTCCTGGGAGCCCTGGGAGCCCTGAGGACCCTGGGAGCTGCGGGGCGTCGTGGTCGTGCTCACGCGGCCTCCTCCTCGGTGAGCTGGGAGAGGACGATCTCCCGGTAGGTGGGGTCGTCCCGCAGGAGGGACGTGTGGGTGCCGGTGGCGACGACCCGGCCCCGGTCGAGACGACGATCCGGTCGGCGTGGCGGACGGTGGAGATCCGCTGGGCGACGACCACCACGGTGGAGCCGGCCGTCTCCTCGGCGAGCGCGGCCCGCAGCCGGGCGTCGGTCGCGGGGTCGAGGGCGGAGAAGGAGTCGTCGAAGAGGTAGAGGCGGGGCCGGGCGGTGAGGACGCGGGCGATGGCGAGCCGCTGGCGCTGGCCGCCGGAGAAGTTGGCGCCGCCCTGGGAGACGGGCGCGTCGAGCCCCTCGTCGAGCTCCCGGACGAAGTCGGCGGCCCGGGCGGTCTCCAGGGCGTGCCACAGCTCCCCGTCGGTGGCGTCGGGCTTCCCGTAGCGGAGGTTGGAGGCGATCGTGCCCGAGAAGAGGTACGGCTTCTGGGGGACGAACCCGACGGTCCCGGCCAGGAGGGCGGGGTCGAGGGTGCGGACGTCGGTGCCGTCGACGAGGACCCGGCCCTCGGTGGCGTCGAAGAGGCGGGGCACGAGCCCGAGGAGGGTCGACTTGCCGCTGCCGGTGGAGCCGACGATCGCGGTGGTCTCGCCGGGCCGGGCGACGAGCCCGACGCCGTGCAGGACGGGTTCCTCCGCGCCGGGGTAGCGGAAGCCGACGCCGTCGAGTTCGAGCCGTCCGGGGCCGTGGAGCTCGCGGACCGGGTGCTCGGGCGGGGGCACGGAGGAGCGGGTGGCGAGGACCTCGCGGACGCGTTCGGCGCCGGCCTCGGCGCGCGGCATGTGCATCAGGAGGAAGAGGGCCATCATCACGGACATGGAGGTCTGGAGGAGGTAGCCGAGGAAGGCGACGAGCCCGCCGGGCTGGAGCGCGCCGGCTTCGATGCGGTGGGCGCCGACGTACACCAGGGCGACGGTGGTCAGCTCCCAGACCACCAGGACCGTGGGGAACATGAGGGCCTGTAACCGGCCGGCCCGCAGGCCGACGGCGAGCAGCTCGTCGTTGGCGGCGGCGAACCGTTCCCGCTCGTGCCGGTCGCGGACGAAGGCGCGGACGACCCGGACGCCGGTGATCTGTTCGCGCAGGATCCGGTTGGCCCGGTCGACGCGGAGCTGCATGCCCCGGAAGAGGGGCCGCAGGCGGAGCACGACGGTGCCGACGGCCCCGGCCATCACGGGCACGAAGAGGACGAGGACGAGGGCGAGCGGCACGATCCTGGCGCAGGGCCATGGCGATGCCGCCGGCGCACAGGAGCGGGGCGGCGACCAGCATCGTCAGGACGAGGACGGTGAACGTCTGGATCTGCTGGACGTCGTTGGTGGTGCGGGTGATGAGGGAGGCGGCGCCGAAGCGGCCCCGCTCCCGGGCGGAGAACTCCTGCACGCGGCGGAAGACCTCGGAGCGCAGGTCGCGGGCGACCCCATGGCGACGCGGGCGCCGACGTAGGTGGCGGCGGCCGCCGCCGCGACCTGGAGGAGGGTGACGGCGGCCATCGCGGCGCCGCCGGAGAGGACCCGGCCGGTGTCCCCGCGCAGGACGCCCCGGTCGATGACGCCGGCGTTGAGGGCGGGCAGGGCGAGGGAGGACAGGGTCTGGACGAGCTGGAGGGCGACGAGGAGGACGAGGAGGGTCCGGTACGGCCGGAGGCGGGGAGGATCAGCCGGAACAGCACGGTGCCGCCTCCTCACGCGCCGTACGGGCGGACGGACTTGGCGTCCCTGAGCGCGTGGCCCCACCAGGCGAGCTGGTCGAGGAGGACCTTGGCCGCGCCCTCGGCGCCGGCCGGGTCCTGTGCCGCCCGTCCTCGTCGAACTGGCCGTGGGGGTGGTGGAAGGAGACGGTGTCCCGGACGGTGACGGCGTGCAGCTCGGCGAAGACCTGGCGGAGCTGCTCGACGGCCCGCAGGCCGCCGGAGACCCCGCCGTAGGAGACGAAGCCGACGGGCTTGGCCCGCCACTCGGTGTAGTGCCGGTCGATCAGGTTCTTGAGGGAGGCGGGGAAGGAGTGGTTGTACTCGGGGGTGAGGACGACGAAGGCGTCGGCGGCTTCGAGGGCCGGGGTGACCTCGGCGAGTTCGGCGCGGACGGCCGGGGAGGGGCGTATGAGAGGGAGGTGGGGAGCTCGACCCCGGCGAGGTCGACGACCGTGACGGCGAAGTCCTCGCGCTCGGCGAGGCGGGAGAGAACCAGTCGGCGAGGACGGGTGCGAAACGGCCTTCGCGGTCGCTGGCGACGACGAGGGCGAGGGAGAGGGGAGGGAGGTGGAGGAGGCGGGGGAAGCGGCGGGCTGCGTGGAGTTCGTGAGGTCCATGCGGATGATCGTGGTACCTCAAGTTTGGTTGAGGTCAAGCGGTTCCCCGGGCCGTGCGGAGAGGGCCGTGCGGAGAGGGCGGGACGGCGCGGCCTACGGTGGGGGCATGACGACCCTCCCGCCTCCCCGCCGACGACCGCGTCCACGTCGAGGCCGACGGCGTCCCGGCGGCCGATCCGGAGCTGCTCGGCGCCCTGACGAGCGGTTACGGCCACTTCACGGCGATGCAGGTGCGGGACGGGCGCGTGAAGGGGCTCGGGCTCCACCTGGAACGGCTCGACCGCTCGACCCGCGAGCTCTTCGGCCGGGGCCTGGACGGCGGACGGGTCCGGGACCTGGTCGCGGGGGCCCTGGAGGCCGCCGGACGGCGGGACGCCTCGGTCAGGGTGTACGTGTACGAGGGGCCCGCACGGTCGTGACCGTCCGCGCCCCGGCCCCGGACGGGCCCGGCGCCCGCAGCGCCTGACGAGCGTGGCGTACGAGCGTCCGGCCGCGCACCTCAAGCACCTGGGCGGCTTCGGGCAGCGGTACCACGGCGAGGCGGCCCGGCGCGCGGGGTACGACGAGGCCCTGCTGACCTCCCCGTCGGGCGGGATCGCCGAGGAGCCGTCACCAACATCGCCTTCTGGGACGGGACTTCGCTGGTCTGGCCGTCGGCGCCCTGTCTGCACGGCGTCACCATGGCCCTCCTGGAACCGCTCCTGGGCTCGGTCCGGCGGCCGGTCCTCCTGTCCGACCTGCCCCGCTACCGGGCCGCCTTCGTGACGAACTCGCGGACGATCGCGCCCGTGACGGCGATCGACGGGACGGCGTTCGCGGTGGACGGGGAGCTGATGGGGCGGGTGCACGCGGCGTACGGGAGCGTGCCGCCGGAGGAGGTCCGCCCCTGAGGAGGCCCCGGTCACCCGTTCGGCGCGGATCGCGACCCGGCGTGTCGAAGAAGGCTCCGACCTGCGGAAACGTCCGGAATCCAGGCGGCACGCCGTATCGAATAGCCTCATCCTGACGCCCCCTCAGGAGGCGGCGGGCGCGCGGCGGACTTTATCTCGGTCACAGAAGGTCCGGCTCCGGGACGTCCCTCCCGGGAGGACCGTCCCGGCATGACCGTACGCGCGCTCCGGAGGACCCCATGCGCACCACTGCCCGTCTGTTCACCGGTACCGCGCTGACGGTCGCCGCGCTCGGGGCGTTCGCCGCCCCGGCGGCGCACGCCGGCGAGGAGTGGAACGAGACCGAGGGGCGGCACGAGACCCTCGAGGTCTACCCGTCGTCCGCGGCCCCGGCACCACGGTCACCGTCAACACCCTCGCCTGCGGCAAGAACGGGCGCGGCGTCGGCGACGCGAACGCGCTCGGCGCGGGCGACTTCCACCTGAAGCCGAGCACGCACAAGGAGATCGTGGTCGGGCAGTTCACCGTGCCCGAGCACGCCCGGGCCGGTACGTACGGCATCAGCGTGGCCTGCGACAACGGCAAGACGGCCCGGGGCGACCTGACCGTCACGCACCGGCGTCCCAGCGGTCACGTCCAGACGGGCGTCGGGGGCAGCGTCGGCCCCGACACCACCCAGGTCGCGGCGGGCGCGGCGGTGCTGGCCGCGGCCGCCGTCGGCGGTGCCTGGCTCCTGCGCCGCCGGGCGAGCGGCGCGCGGGGCACTGAGACACCGCCCGTTCCTGCCCCCGCCGCGCGCCCCCACGGGCCCGGCGGGGGCAGGACCATCCAGACGCGTCCCGGCGCATCCGGATGCACCCGGATGCACCCGGGCAACGCCCCTCAGCAGACGAAGGGATCGCAGGTGAGCAACAGGAGCAAGGGCTGGGGCCTGGCGGTGGCCGCCTGCGTGGGCATCTGGCTCGTCCAGAACGGCGCGGAGACCGTCACCCCGCCCGTGCCGTCCGCCGCCCAGGCCTTCGCCGCCGGGCCGAGCGTCCACACCGACGCCGCCGCCGACCCGCTGCCGCCCTCGGCGCCCGTACGGCTGCGCATCCCCGAGACCGACGTGGACGCCCCGATGACACGGCTCGGCCTGGCGGCGGACGGCTCGCTCGACGTGCCGCCGGCGAAGGACCGGAACCTGGCGGGCTGGTACGGGGGCGGGACCGCGCCCGGTGCCGAGGCACCGCGATCGTCGCGGGCCACGTCGACAACGCGGACGGGCCCGCCGTCTTCTACACCCTCGGCGCCCTGAAGAAGGGCCACCGGATCGAGGTGGACCGGGAGGACGGGCGCACCGCCGTGTTCACGGTCGACGCGGTCGAGGTGTACGAGAACGACGCCTTCCCGGACGACAAGGTGTACGACGAGGCGGACCGGGCCGAGATCCGGGTCATCACCTGCGGCGGCGGCTTCTCGAAGAAGAACGGCTACCAGGGGAACGTGGTCGCCTTCGGGCACCTCATCGGGGTCAGGAGCCCACCTCCTGACGGCCGCGTCCACTGCCCTCCGCCTCACGCCCACTGGTCGAAGGCGAGCTTCGCGACCAGCGAGAGGACGACCACGAGCAGCACCCCGCGCACGAACTCGGTGCCCCTGCTCAGCGCCATCCGCGCGCCGACCGTCCCGCCCACCAGGTTGAAGGCGGCCATGACGGCGGCGAGTTGCCAGTAGACGCTGCCCTGGAGGGCGAAGGTCACGAGGGCGCCCGCGTTGGTGCAGACGTTGACGATCTTGGCGGTGGCGGAGGCGGTCACCAGGTCGAGGTGGAGGACGGCGGTCAGGGCGAGGACCAGGAAGGTGCCGGTGCCCGGCCCGAACAGGCCGTCGTAGAAGCCGATCCCGCCGCCGACGAGGACGATCGCGGTGACGAGCCGGGCCCGGGTGAGCGTCGCCCGCTCCTCCCCCTCGGGCCGCGCGCCGAAGGAGGGCGCAGCATCACGAAGAGCGCCACCGCGACGAGCACGGCCATCAGCAGGGGGCGGATGACGTCCCGGCTGATCGCCGACACGAAGAGCGCCCCGGCCGTGGAGCCGGCGAGGGCCGCGAGTCCGACCCGTACCGCCGTCCAGACCTGGACGGGCGCCCTACGGACGTAGGTGACGGCGGCCCCGGTGGTGCCGACGATCGCGACCGCCTTGTTGGTGCCGAGGACGTAGGGGTGCGGGACGTGCGGGAGCCCGAGCAGCAGGGCGGGCAGCAGGAGCAGTCCGCCGCCGCCCACCACCGCGTCGATCCAGCCCGCCAGGAGCGCGGCGAGGCAGAGCAGGACGAGGACGGTGAGCGATATCTCGGGCATGGCCGTGAGCCTAGGGACGTGATCGTTGGCCCGTCCATCAATCCCGGGAGAGTTGAGCTACGTCTGAGCTTGCCGCGCCGGGGCCCCGGTCGGGCGGGGGCGGGGCGGCCGGGGTGACGACGGCGGTGAGCAGGGTCGCGACGAGCACCCAGGCGGCGAGGAGTCCGGCGGCGAGGCGGCGGCGGGCCCGCCGGACGTCGGAGACGCGGCGCCGGGCCCGCCGGACGTCGGCGACGCGGCGCCGGGCCCGCTCCACCGGGAGGCCGGAGGTTCCGTGTCTAGGCATGGGCGAAGTCCTCGCTGTGGATGCGGGCGGCCGGGACCCCGGCCCGGCGCAGGGAGGCGGTCGCGGTCCGGGCCATCGCGGGCGGGCCGCACAGGTAGACGTCGTGGGCGGCGAGATCGGGCACGAGGTTGCGCAGGGCGCGCGGGGCCAGGGGTCGAAGGAGCCGTCGGAGGGTCCGAGGAGGAAGTGGAGGGCGGCCCGCCGCTCGCGGGCGATGGCCTCCAGCTCCTCGCGCAGGACGACGGCGGAGGCGTCCGAGGCCCGGTAGAGGAGGGTCACGTCGCCGGGCCCGCCGGGCAGGGTCTCGAAGAGGGCCCGCAGCGGGGTGATGCCGACCCCGCCCGCGAGCAGCAGGACCTTGCGGCGGGTGCGGCGGTGGGCGGTGAGCGCCCCGAAGGGCCCGGAGGCGAGGACGCGGGTGCCGGGGCGCAGCCGCCGGACGCGGCGGGTGTGGTCGCCGAGCGCCTTGACGGTGATCCGCAGGGTGTCGTCGCGGACGGGCGCGGAGAGCGAGAAGGGCAGGGCGGTGGCCCAGAGGCCGCGCCGCAGGAAGCGCCAGCGGAAGAACTGGCCCGGTTCGGCGCGCAGGTGGTCCACTCCCCTGCCCCGGATCAGGACCGAGACGACCCCGGGGCCCTCGTCGCGGACCTCGGCGACCCGCAGGTCGTGGCGGAGGGCGGCGCGGGCGGGGACGACGAGCCGGTACCAGACGAGGAGGACGGCGACGACGGCGTGCGCCAGGGACCAGAGCCAGCGGGTGACCGGGCCGCCCGCGACGTCGGGGCCGGCGAGCTGGTGGACGAAACCGAGCGCGGCGGCGAGCAGGGCGCCGAGGTGGACGGCCCGCCAGGTCTCGTGCCGGAGCCCGCCCCGTACGGAACGGGCGGAGGTGATCCCGACGGCGGCGAACAGGGCGGTGCCGGCGGTCGCGGCGGCGATCGCCCCGTACGAGAGGAGGTCCCCACCGGCGGCGACCAGGTCGGCGCGGGTGTGCGCGGCGTGGCCGCAGAGGGCGAGAGGGCGTGGGCGGCGATCAGGCCGAGGACGTACCGGCCGCCGAGGGCGTGCCAGCGGGCGAGCCGGTCGGCGCCGACGCCGTGCTCGACGGCCGGGACCCGGGCCATGAGCAGCAGCAGGACGAGGACGCCGTACCCGCCGAGGAGGCCGGTGAGGTGGGCGCCGGACGCGAAGAGGACGTCGAGCCGGGCGGAGGGCCGGGCCTGGAGGCCCCAGAGGAGGCCGACGGCCCCGGCACCGGCGACGATCCCGGTCCGCAGCCGCTCGGGGGCGAGCCGGAGGGCGGGGACGGGCGGGGCGGCCGGGGACGGCGGGGCGCGGCGGAGGGCGCGAGGGGTACGTAGAGGGGTGGCTGGCCTCGGTGGTCACATCCGGCACCCTAGGGGCGCCCGTATACGGGAATCCGCAGCTCAGCCGCGTCCGCCCGATCCTTAAGGCGGCCTTGAGGCGAGGCTGACCACGGGTTAACCCCGGGTCCGGTCAGGCAGGCCCTCACAGGGGCCGGGGCCTCGCGGCGGGCGGTCCCGCGGCCCTGCCCGGCAAGCAGTCCCGCACGGCAAGCAGTCCCGCACGGCAAGCGGTCCCGCGCCCCCTCACAGCGGCCCGGCCCGGAGGCGGAGATCAGCGTTCCGTACGGGAAACAGCCGGGATGCCGCCGGGTAACACCGGCCCCGCACGCTTCCGGTCATGAGTACACGGATCGTGGTGGTCGGGGCGGGACGGCGGGCGCCCGGCTCGCCCGGCGCCTGCCGGTCACCCTCCTCGGCGAGGAGCCGCACGCACCGTACGACAGGGTGCTGCTCGCCGACGTCCTCGCCGGGCGGTACGCCCCCGAGGTGATCGCCCTGCCCGGGACCCGGGGCCCGGCCCGGCTCGGGACGCGGGCGGTGCGGATCGACCGGGCGGCGCGGACGGTGGAGTGCGCGGACGGCTCGCGCGTCGGCTACGACCGGCTGATCCTGGCGACGGGCTCCAACCCGCTGCTGCCGCCGCCGCGCGCGGCGGTACGGCCAGGGTGCGGGCCGTGGTCGTCGGCGGCGGGCTCCTCGGGGTGTCGGCGACCACGGCCGCGGTCGGCGCGCTCGCCCGGGCCCGGGAGGGCGACGAGGCCCTCCCGAGGCTCCCCTGCTCCACCTGTCTCACCCACGACGGAGGCTCCCGACATGAGCGCTGACGCTGACACACGTGCCCGCACGAGCGCCGGTACGGCCGCGCACACCCCGACGATCGTCCTGGTCGGCCACGGGATGGTCGGCCAGCGGTTCCTGGAGGCGCTCGCCGACCGGGGCGTGACCCGGCGGGCCCGGATCGTGGTCCTCTGCGAGGAGCCGCGCCCGGCCTACGACCGCGTCCGGCTCACCTCGTACTTCTCCGGGCAGACCCCCGAGGACCTGTCGATGGTCGCGGCGGGGTTCATGGCGGAGCACGGCATCGAGCTGCACGTGGGCGACGCGGCCGAGTCGGTGGACCGGGAGGCCCGGACGGTCACCGCCCGCTCGGGGCGGGTCTTCGCGTACGACGCGCTCGTCCTGGCCACCGGCTCCTACCCCTTCGTCCCGCCGGTGCCCGGCAAGGACGCCCGGGGCTGTTTCGTCTACCGCACGATCGAGGACCTGCTCGCGATCGAGGAGTACGCGAGGACGGCGACGACCGGCGCGGTGGTGGGCGGCGGGCTGCTCGGCCTGGAGGCGGCGGGCGCGCTCAAGGGCCTCGGCCTGGACACGCACGTGGTGGAGTTCGCACCGCGCCTGATGCCGGTGCAGGTGGACGAGGGCGGCGGCGCGGCCCTGCTGCGCACGATCGAGCGGATGGGCCTGACCGTCCACACGGGGACGGGCACGCAGGAGGTCGTGACGGCGGACGGCGCCGTGACGGGCATGCGGCTGTCGGACGGCTCCGAACTGGCCACCGACCTGGTCGTCTTCTCGGCGGGCGTACGGCCCCGGGACCAGCTCGCCCGGGACTGCGGGCTCGCCGTGGGCGAGCGCGGCGGCATCGCGGTCGACGCGCGGTGCCGGACCTCCGACCCGGCGGTCTTCGCGATCGGGGAGTGCGCGCTCGCGGCCGACGGGCGGGTCTACGGCCTGGTGGCGCCGGGCTACGAGATGGCGCAGACGGTGGCGGCGGTGCTCTCGGAAGGAGCGGAAGAGGAGGCGGGCGACGGCTTCACGGGCGCCGACACGTCGACCAAGCTGAAGCTGCTCGGCGTGGACGTGGCCTCGTTCGGCGACGCGCACGGCACGGCCGAGGGGTGCCTGGACGTCGTGTACTCCGACTCCCGCTCGGGCGTCTACAAGAAGCTGGTGGTGGACGGCGAGGGCGTGCTGCTCGGCGGCGTCCTGGTCGGCGACGCCGACGCGTACGGGCTGCTGCGGCCGCTGACCGGGACGGTGCCGCCGGTCTCCCCGAGCAGTTGGTGCTCCCGGCGGGCGCGGGCGCGCCGGTGGCGCTCAGCCCCTCGGCGCTGCCGGACGACGCGGTGATCTGCTCCTGCCACAACGTCACGAAGCACGCGATCGGCCAGTGCGCCTCGCTCGCCGAGGTGAAGCAGTGCACCAAGGCGGGGACCGGCTGCGGCAGTTGCGTGAAGGTGATCGAGAAGCTGCTGCCGGCCGCCACGGACAAGGGCCTCTGCGGCTGTTTCCCGTACGGCAGGAGCGAGCTGTACGAGATCGCCCGCACCCTGCGCGTCACCTCGTTCGCCGCGCTGCTCGACTCGCACGGGCGGCCGGAGGCGCGGGGCGGCGAGGGCTGCGAGGTCTGCAAGCCGACCGTGGGCTCGATCCTGGCCTCGCTGAACAACGGGTACATCCTGGACGGCGAGCAGGCCTCCCTCCAGGACACCAACGACCACTTCCTCGCCAACATGCAGCGCAACGGCTCCTATTCGGTGGTGCCGCGCGTCCCCGGCGGTGAGATCACGCCGGAGAAGCTGATCGTGATCGGCGAGGTGGCCCGGGACTTCGGCCTCTACACGAAGATCACGGGCGGCCAGCGGATCGACCTGTTCGGCGCGCGGGTGGACCAGTTGCCGTCGATCTGGACGCGGCTCGTGGACGCGGGCTTCGAGTCGGGGCACGCGTACGGCAAGGCGCTGCGCACGGTGAAGTCCTGCGTCGGGCAGACCTGGTGCCGGTACGGCGTGCAGGACTCGGTGCGGATGGCGATACGGCTCGAACTGCGCTACCGGGGCCTGCGCTCGCCGCACAAGCTGAAGTCGGCGGTCTCGGGCTGCGCCCGCGAGTGCGCCGAGGCGCAGTCGAAGGACTTCGGGATCATCGCGACGGCGAACGGCTGGAACCTGTACGTCGGCGGGAACGGCGGCGCGACCCGCGCCACGCGGACCTGCTCGCCCAGGACCTGTCGGACGCCGAACTGGTCCGGCTGATCGACCGGTTCCTGATGTTCTACATCCGGACGGCGGACCGCCTGGAGCGGACGTCGACCTGGCTGGAGCGCCTGGAGGGCGGGCTCGACCACCTCAAGGACGTGGTGGTGCACGACTCGCTCGGGCTCTGCGACGAGCTGGAGGCGCTGATGGCGGCGCACGTCGACGCCTACCGGGACGAGTGGGCGCAGACCCTGGACGACCCGGAGCGGCTGCGGCGCTTCGCCTCCTTCGTGAACGCCCGGAGACGCCGGACCCCTCGGTCCGGTTCGTGCCGGAGCGCGACCAGATCAAGCCGGACCTGACGTTCCTCACCCTGGAAGGGATCGCCTCCCGATGAAGACGCTCGAACTGTCCCCGTCCCCGGCTCCTGGATGACGGTCTGCGAGGAGTCCCGGCTGACCCCGGGGCGCGGCGTGGCGGCGCTGCTGCCGGACGGCCGGCAGGCGGCGGTCTTCCGGGACCGGTCGGGCCGGACGTACGCGATCGACAACCGCGACCCGTTCACGGGGGCGCAGGTGCTCTCCGGGGCCTGATCGGCTCGGCGGGCGGACGCCCTTCGTGGCCTCGCCGCTCCTGAAGCAGCGGTTCGACCTGGAGACGGGCCGCTGCCTGGACGACGAGGAGGTCGCGGTGGCGGTGTATCCGGTACGGGCGGCCCTGCTCGATCCGGCGCTTTCGCAGGCCGGTGGGCGCCCCGGATAACTTGACCGGTCGTTCCAGACGGATCTAGGGTCTTGCCGTGGCCAGGACCAAGGAATTCGATCCGGACGCCGCGCTCCGGGCAGCCCTCGAACTGTTCTGGGCGCGCGGCTGCGAGGCGACGACGATGGCGGAGCTCGTGGAGCACCTCGGGATCGGCCGCGCCAGCATCTACGCGACCTTCGGCAGCAAGCACGAGCTGTACCTGAAGGCGCTGGACCGGTACGCGGAGACCCAGGACCCCCGGATCGTCGAGGAGCTGTCGGCGCCCGGTCCCGCCCTGCCGGGCGTCCGGGCCCTCGTCCGCCGGTTCGCCGCCGAGGCGGCGGCGGACGAGGGCGCCTGAACGGCTGCTTCGTCACCAACTCGGCGGCGGAGCTGGGACCGCGCGACGCGGCGGTGGCCCGCCGGGTCGAGCTGAGCTGGGAGCAGTTGGAGACCCTGCTCCACGCGGCGCTCACCCGGGCGCGCGCCGGGGGCGAGCTCCCGGCGGACCGCGATCCGCGCGCGCTGGCCCGGATGCTCCTGGTCCTGATGCAGGGCATGCGGGTGGTCGGCAAGGCGTCGAGCGACCCGGCCAGGGTCGGGGACGCGGCGGAACAGGCGCTGGCCCTGCTGGACTGAACGGACCGGGGACGGGCACCCTCGCGGGTGCCCTTTCTTCGGCCCTCATATCGGAACGTACGGTCAAGAAAGAACGCACGACCAAGACATCTGCACGGCGACACCCGCACGGCCAAGTCAAGGGAGACACCACATGTCCGCCGCACGCTTCACCGATCGCGTCGTCCTCGTCACCGGAGCCGGTTCCGGTCTCGGCCGGGCCGTCGCACGCGCCTTCGCCGCCGAGGGCGCGAAGGTCGTCGCCGCGGGGCGCACGGCGGAGACCCTGGAGGAGACGGTCGCCCTGGTCGAGGCCGCCGGGGGCACCGCCGCGGCGGTCACCGCCGACGTGGCCGACGCCGGCTCCACCCGGGAGCTGGTCCGGCGCGCGGTCGAACTCTTCGGCGGCCTGGACGTCGCCGTGAACAACGCGGGGATCTTCCGGGGCGGCGGCCACAGCGCCGCCGACCTCCCCTGGAGGACTGGAAGGCCCTGCTCGACGTCAACGTCACGGGGTCCTGCACGCCCTCCAGGCGGAGGTGGCGCACATGCGGGCGCACGGCGGCGGGGCGATCGTGAACGTCTCGTCCAACCTGGGCGCGCACGTCCGGATCCCCGGTCTCTTCGGCTACCAGGTCTCCAAGGCGGCCGTGTCGGCGCTCACCCGAGCCGCGGCCCTGGACCACGTCGGCGACGGGATCCGGATCAACGCGGTCAGCCCCGGCGCCTCGGAGTCCACGATGTCGCTGCGGCCCGGCGAGACCGAGGCCGAGCGGGAGGTCCGGATGAAGGGCGAGTCGCCGCTCGGCCGGATCTCGTCCGCCGCGGAGGTGGCGGCGGCGGTCCTCTACCTCGCCTCGGACGCGGCCGGCTCCGCCGTCGGCACGGACCTCGTGATCGACGGCGGGGTGGCGGCCTGAGCCCCAGGCGGCTCAGCCCTGGGCGGCGGAGTCCGTCCGGGCTCAGCCCTGGGCGGCGGCCGGGTCCATCCAGAAGACCTCCCAGTGGTGGCCGTCCAGGTCGGTGAAGGAGCGCCCGTACATGAAGCCCATGTCCATGGGCTCCTTCGCCGGCGTGGCACCGGCGGCGAGGGCCGCGTCGGCCAGCTCGTCCGCCTTCTCGCGGCTCTCGGCGCTCAGCGTGATGAGGACCTCGGTGGCCTTCGTGGCGTCGGAGATCTCCTTGCCCGGGGCGGTGAACTCCTGGAACTTCTTCTCGGTGAGCAGCATCGCGAAGATCGTGTCGCTGATGACGAGACAGGCGGCGGTGTCGTCGCTGAACTGCGGGTTGAAGGAGTAGCCGAGCTTCTCGAAGAAGGCCTTGCTGGCGTCGAGGTCCTTCACGGGCAGGTTCACGAAGATCATCTGCGGAGCCATGGTGTTCCCTCTTCCTCGGTCGTCCGGCCCGCTCGGTGCGTTCCGGCGCTGTCGAGAGGTAGGACGGGGGCGCCGCCCGGAACTCATCGCCGCTCCGGAAGGTTTTTCGACCGGACCGGACCGGACCGGACCGGACCGGACCCGGACCGACCGGACCAGACCCCGAGTCAGGCCACGGTGCGCAGCCGGAGGGCCGCGAGGGGGACGAACCCGCCGTCCCCTCCCCGGTGGACGCGTCCGGTCCGGCGAGCCGCCGCAGCACGGCCAGGGCGATCCGCTCCCCCTGCGCCTTGGCCCGCTCGGCGCGCGGTCCCGCGTGGAGGCCGTCGACGGAGGCGCGCCAGAGCTGGACCCAGCGCCCGAAGTGGGCGGCGGTGAGCGGCCGGACGGCGTGGAGGGCGGCGTGCGGGGCGAAGGCGTCCCGCCCGTAGGAGGCGGTACGGAACAGGGCCCGCTCCCAGAAGTCGGTGATCCTCGGGAGGTGGGCCTCCAGATCGGTGCCGGCGACCTCGGTGAAGAAGGGCCCGATGAGCGGGTCGGCGAAGGCCTCGGCGTAGAAGCGGCGCAGCAGCACGTCGAGGTCGGCGCGGTCGCTGATGTCCCGGGTGGCACGCATGCCCCCAGTGTCCCCGCACCCTCCGCCCCGCGCCCCGCCCCCACCCGCCGCCTCCCCTTCACCGCTCGTTGCCGCCCCGTCAATTCCCCGCTCCTAGGTTCCGGAGACGCGCGACCCCGTCGCCGACCGGTGCGACGGGGCGGTTCACCATCCTTCTCGGGAGTGAGACGTGGAGCGACGCGGTTTCCTGCGCGGAGCGGTCATCGGTACCTCGGCCGCCGCCTTCGGCGGCAGCCTGTGGCACGGGGCGGCCTTCGCGGCCCCGGCCCAGCCCGGCGCGGGCCCCTACGGGGCCCTCGGCCCGGCGGACGCGAACGGCATCCAGTTGCCGGCCGGGTTCACCAGCCGGGTGATCGCCCGGTCCGGCCAGACGGTCGCCGGCACCTCGTACGCCTGGCACAGCGCCCCCGACGGCGGCGCCTGCTTCGTCGACGGCACCGGCTGGATCTACGTCTCGAACTCGGAGGTCAACCCGAGCGGCGGCGCGAGCGCGGTGAGGTTCGATTCCGCGGGCACGATCACCGGCGCCTACCGCATCCTCTCCGGCACCCGGCAGAACTGCGCGGGCGGCGCCACCCCGTGGAACACCTGGCTGTCCTGCGAGGAGGTGTCCCTCGGCTACGTCTACGAGTCGAACCCGTGGGGCGGCACGGCCCACCGCCGGGACGCGATGGGCCGCTTCAAGCACGAGGCGGCGGCGGCCGACCCGGTGCGCAAGGCGATCTACCTGACCGAGGACGAGACGAACGGCTGCTTCTACCGCTTCCTGCCCACCACCTGGGGCAACCTCTCCTCCGGCACCCTCCAGGTCCTCAAGGCCTCCACGGCCACCTCCGGCAGCTTCACCTGGCAGAACGTGCCGGACCCGGACGGCTCCCCGACCGTCACCCGCGACCAGGTCTCCGGCGCCAAGCGCTTCAACGGCGGCGAGGGCTGCTACTACGCGAACGACACCGTCTGGTTCACCACCAAGGGCGACAACCGGGTCTGGCAGGTCAACCTCGCCGCCGGCACGTACGAGCTGGCCTACGACGACTCGCTGGTCTCCGGCGGCGCTCCGCTGACCGGCGTCGACAACGTCACCGGCACCCCCTCCGGCGACCTGTACGTCGCCGAGGACGGCGGGAACATGGAGATCTGCGTCATCACCCCGGACGACGTCGTCGCCCCGTTCCTGCGGATCAACGGCCAGTCCGGCTCGGAGATCACCGGACCGGCCTTCTCCCCCGACGGCAGGCGGCTGTACTTCTCCAGCCAGCGGGGCACGAGCGGCAGCTCCTCGGGCGGCATCACCTACGAGGTGACCGGCCCGTTCCGCGCGTAGCAGCGCAGCTCCACCTTCTTCTGCTGGGCGCCGCCGAGGAGTGCGGCGCCCAGCGGCGTCAGGTGTGCAGGACCGCGTTGCCGTGGCGCAGGGTCGCGATGAGCCCGGCCTCGCGCAGGACGCCCGCGTGCTGGCTGGCCGAGGCGAGGGAGACCCCGGCGCGGCGCGCGAGTTCGCTGGTCGTGCCGCCGTCCCCGATGGCGTGCAGCACCGCCGAGCGGGTCTGGCCGACGAGCTTGGCGAGCGAGGAGCCGCCGGGCGCGCGGACGGTCGGCGCCTCGCCGTGGGTGACGGGGTAGACGAGGACCGGCGGCAGCGCGGGGTCGCGCAGCACGACGGGGGTCCCCGGCAGAAGTACGAGGGCTGGAGCAGCAGCCCGCGCCCGTCGAGGTGGACGTCCCGGTCCACCGGGTAGTCCGCCTCCAGGACGGGCGCGCGCCAGCGCAGCATCGGCGGCAGCGAGGCGAGGAGCTCCTCGGCGCCGCCGTCCAGGAGGGCCCGGCCGCGGCGGGCCCGGTCGGCCTCGACGCGGGCCCGGATGTGCGGCCAGTACGGCTCGACGACGGCCCGGTGGTAGCCGCGCAGCGCCCCACGAGCCGGTCGAAGGGCTCCGTCCCCCGTCGGCGAGGGCGCGCAGCGAGTGGGGCACGGTCCGCCCGCCGGAGCGGTCGGCGGCGAGCAGCGAGAGCTCTCCGCGCAGCCGGCCCGGGTCGGTGGCGCGGATCGCCTGGAGGCCCTCGTCGAGGCCGTTGACGCCCTCGGCGGGCGTCAGGAAGTCGGGAAATAGCCTCTGCTGGGGACGAGGGCGGCGAGCAGCCGGGTCTCACCGCCGAGCCGCGTCCGCGCTTCCGCCCGCCATTCTCCGTAGACGACGGGGCCGCGCCGGTCCCTTAACCGGTGAAAGCTCAGAATCGTTTCCCACAGAACATCCGGCCGGGCCGCCGTCCGCACCCCCGCCAAGTCGTTTCCGGTGAAATGAATCCGCAGCATGAGGTCCCCACCTGTGCACTCGCAACCACCCCCGACGACGAGTATGCACAGCATCACTGCACGTTACCAGGGTGTTTCAGCCACAGTTGAAAAGCATCGCGGCGAACGGGGCGGAACCGAAAAGCTGTACGGGTCGGGCAGGAAACCTTCTGGACCGAGGTGACGTGGTGAAGACCGTGGGGGCTTTGCCCGTCCGGCGGCGGTCGGCGAGGGTTGCGGCTCACCTGCCCGGCATCGGTAAAGGGCGCGGCCTCCGGGTGGGGATCCGGGGTCGCGCCCGTCCCGCTCTTGCGGCGCGGAAACGGAAAAGTTCAATGGCCAATAATTCAAACGGCCGTAATTGAACATGAATCCACATCTGATCGACGGCCGGGCGAAATGAGCGGCCGCGGCGCCGGGAGAAACACGACGGGACGGACACCTCCGCACAAAGGTGTCCGTCCCGTCCCTGTAATCCGGAGCCGCCGCCCGCCGGTGAGGGTGGTGAGGTCGACCGGCGGCGGCCCCGGGGTTCAGTGAATCCGCTGCTGAACGGGGGTTCAGCAGGGGTTCGGGCCCGTTCCTGAACCGGAGGTCAGGAGGGGCGCGGGCCCGTTCCTGAACCGGGGGTCAGCAGCGGGCCCGTACCGCCTCAGCGGCTGTCGCTGCCCTTCGACTCGGCCGCCGCGCGCGCCTCCAGCCTCCAGGCACCGCCATCCGGGATCCGGAAGGGCGAGCAGGAGACGTAGTCGAGGCCCACCTCGTGGAAGAAGTGCACCGACTCCGGGTCGCCGCCGTGCTCGCCGCAGACGCCGAGCTTGATGTCGGGGCGGGTGGCGCGGCCGGCCTCGACGGCGCTGCGGACCAGGGCGCCCACGCCGTCCTTGTCGATGGTCTCGAAGGGGCTGACGCCGAAGATGCCCTTCTCCAGGTAGGCCGTGAAGAAGCTCGCCTCCACGTCGTCGCGGGAGAAGCCCCACACCGTCTGCGTCAGGTCGTTGGTGCCGAAGGAGAAGAACTCGGCGGCCTCGGCGATCTGTCCGGCGGTCACGGCGGCGCGCGGCAGCTCGATCATGGTGCCGAGCGCGAGCTTGAGGTCGACGCCGGTCTGCGCCCGGACCTCCTCGATGACCTGCTCGGCCTCCTCGCGGACGATCTCCAGCTCCTGGACGGTGCCGACGAGCGGGATCATGATCTCGGCGCGCGGGTCGCCCTTGGCGTCGATCCGCTGGGCCGCGGCCTCCGCGATGGCCCGGACCTGCATGGTGAACAGGCCGGGGATGACCAGGCCGAGGCGGACGCCGCGCAGGCCCAGCATCGGGTTCTGCTCGTGCAGCCGGTGGACGGCCTGGAGCAGGCGCAGGTCGTTCTCGTGCGGCTCCTTGCGGGACTCGGCGAGGGCGACGCGGACCGACAGCTCGGTGATGTCGGGCAGGAACTCGTGCAGCGGCGGGTCGAGCAGCCGGACCGTGACGGGCAGCCCGTCCATGGCCTCGAAGAGCTCGACGAAGTCCTGCTTCTGGAGCGGCAGGAGGGCCTTGAGGGCGTCCTCGCGCTCGGTGTCCGTGTCGGCGAGGATCAGGCGCTCGACGTACTGGCGGCGCTCGCCGAGGAACATGTGCTCGGTGCGGCACAGGCCGATGCCCTGGGCGCCGAAGCGGCGGGCGCGCGAGGCGTCCTCGGCGTTGTCGGCGTTGGCGCGGACCCGCAGGCGGCGGACGCGGTCGGCGTAGGCCATGATCCGGTGGACGGCCTGGACCAGCTCGTCGGCGTCGTCGGCGCCGGCGTGCATCCGGCCCTCGAAGTACTCGACGACCGGGGAGGGCACGACGGGTACCTCGCCGAGGTAGACCCTGCCGGTGGAGCCGTCGATGGAGACGACGTCGCCCTCCTCGACGACCTGGCCGTCGGCCGTGGTCATCCGGCGGCGCTTGGTGTCGACCTCCAGCTCCTCGGCGCCGCAGACACAGGTCTTGCCCATGCCGCGGGCGACGACGGCGGCGTGCGAGGTCTTGCCGCCGCGCGAGGTGAGGATGCCCTCGGCGGCGATCATGCCGTCCAGGTCGTCGGGGTTGGTCTCGCGGCGGATCAGGATGACCTTCTCGCCGGAGCGGGACCACTTGACGGCCGTGTACGAGTCGAAGACGGCCTTGCCGACGGCGGCGCCCGGGGAGGCGGCGATGCCGCGCCCGATCTGCTCGGCCCCTTCCCGCCGCCGGCGTAGTCGTCGTCGAACTTGGGGAACATGAGCTGGGCGAGCTGGGCGCCGTTGACGCGCTGGAGCGCCTCGGCCTCGTCGATCAGGCCCTGGTCCACGAGCTGGGTGGCGATGCGGAAGGCGGCACCGGCGGTGCGCTTGCCGACGCGGGTCTGGAGCATCCAGAGCTGGCCGCGCTCGATGGTGAACTCGATGTCGCAGAGATCCTTGTAGTGGGTCTCCAGGGTCTCCATGATGTGCATGAGCCGGTCGTACGACGTCTTGTCGATCGACTCCAGGTCGGCGAGCGGCACCGTGTTGCGGATGCCGGCGACGACGTCCTCGCCCTGCGCGTTCTGGAGGTAGTCGCCGTAGACGCCCTGGTGGCCGGAGGCGGGGTCGCGGGTGAAGGCGACGCCGGTGCCGGAGTCGGGGCCGAGGTTGCCGAAGACCATCGAGCAGACGTTGACGGCGGTGCCGAGGTCGCCCGGGATGCGCTCCTGGCGGCGGTAGAGCTTGGCGCGGTCCGTGTTCCAGGAGTTGAAGACGGCCTCGATGGCGAGGTCCATCTGCTCGCGCGGGTCCTGCGGGAAGTCGCGGCCGGTCTGGGCCTTCACGATCTCCTTGAACCGCTCGACGACCTTCTTGAGGTCGGCGGCGTCGAGTCGGTGTCGCTGGCCACCTTCTTGGCGGTCTTGACCTCGTCGAGGCGTCCTCGAAGAGCTCGCCGTCCACGTCGAGGACGGTCTTGCCGAACATCTGGATGAGCCGGCGGTACGAGTCCCACGCGAAGCGCTCGTTGTCGGCCTGCCGCGCGAGGCCGACGACGGACTCGTCGGAGAGGCCGATGTTGAGGACGGTGTCCATCATGCCCGGCATGGAGAACTTCGCGCCCGAGCGGACGGAGACGAGCAGCGGGTCGTCGGCCTGGCCGAGCTTCTTGCCCATCTTCCGCTCCAGGGCGTCGAGGTGCGCGCTGACCTCGTCGCGGAGCTCGACCGGCTCCGAGCCGCTCTCCAGGTAGACCTTGCACGCCTCGGTGGTGATCGTGAAGCCGGGGGAACCGGCAGACCGAGGTTGGTCATCTCGGCCAGGTTCGCGCCCTTGCCACCGAGCAGGTCCTTCAGGTCCCTGTTGCCCTCGGTGAAGTCGTAGACGAACTTCTGATCATTGTTTTCCGACACGGGCCACGACTCCTCGACGACTCGGTTGGCTGCCCTGACGGCGAGGAACATACCCAGATCGAAGGCTTCTAGGGAGGTACGCCTAGCGGTCAGATGGTCTTAACCACCCGTCCGCCAGCGCTTCGAAAGTAACCGAGCAGTAGCTTCCGCTTTCAGGGCCCGAAGACGCGATGACCCAAAACAGAGGCAAGTCGCTCAGGTGAGCGATCATCGCGACTTTGCGTTCAACTCCTGAACGCAAAAGGGTGGCACCGGGTGCCACCCTTCAGGCAGTGCAGTCGTTCGTAACCTGCTCATGTGAGCACCCACCCCCTCAAGGGTGGCGAGGATCACTCCCAGGAAAGGCCGGATCTCAGCCGCCGGACGTGTCCAGCTCCGCGTCCTCGCTCACGCCGGAGCAGTCGTACGGGTCCTTCAACCAGCCGTCCGGCAGGACGACTCGGTTGTTTCCGGACGTACGGCCCCGGGGTCCGTCCGCACCGACGGGCCACGCCTGGTCCAGGTCGAGCTCGCTCAACTGAGCGCGCAGCTCGTCCAGGGACGAGGTGATCGCCAGCTTCTTGCGCATCTCCGAACCGACCGCGAAGCCCTTCAGGTACCAGGCGACGTGCTTGCGGAAGTCGATGACACCGCGTGCCTCGTCGCCGAGCCACTCGCCGAGCAGCCGGGCGTGGCGCACCATCGCGTCCGCGACCTCCCGCAGGGACGGCTGCGCGTACGCACCGGTGCCCTCGAAGCCCGCCACGAGGTCCCCGAAGAGCCATGGGCGGCCCAGGCAGCCGCGCCCGACGACCACGCCGTCGCAGCCGGTCTCGCGCATCATCCGCAGGGCGTCGTCGGCCGACCAGATGTCGCCGTTGCCGAGGACCGGGATCTCCGGCACGTGCTCCTTGAGGCGCGCGATGGCGTCCCAGTCGGCCGTGCCGCCGTAGTGCTGGGCCGCCGTCCGCCCGTGCAGGGCGATCGCCGTGACGCCCTCCTCGACCGCGATCCGGCCCGCGTCCAGGAAGGTGATGTGGTCGTCGTCGATGCCCTTGCGCATCTTCATCGTGACCGGCAGGTCGCCCGCGTTAGTCACGGCCTCGTGCAGGATCGCCCGCAGCAGCGGCCGCTTGTAGGGCAGGGCCGAGCCGCCGCCCTTCCGGGTCACCTTGGGGACCGGGCAGCCGAAGTTCAGGTCGATGTGGTCGGCCAGGTCCTCGTCGACGATCATCCGCACGGCCTTGCCGACCGTCACCGGGTCCACCCCGTAGAGCTGGATCGAGCGCGGCTTCTCCGTCTCGTCGAACCGGATGAGCTGCATCGTCTTCTCGTTGCGCTCGACCAGGGCGCGCGTCGTGATCATCTCGCTCACGAACAGCCCCTTGCCGCCGGAATACTCGCGGCAGAGGGTGCGGAAGGGAGCGTTGGTGATACCCGCCATCGGGGCGAGCACCACCGGGGGCTGCACGATGTGCGGCCCGATGGCGAGGGGGTGAACGCGGTCATCCGCCCATTGTCGCGCACGACGGCGGTCATTAGTTAGTCGTACTATCCGAACATGCCCGACCTCACATCCCGGCGGGCCGTTCCGGAGCGGCTCCCCACCGGCGGCAGCTCCTCGTCCTGGCGATCTGCTGCATGAGCCTGCTGATCGTCAGCCTGGACAACACCGCGCTCAACGTCGCCCTGCCCGCCATGCGGCGCGACCTCGGCGCCTCCGTCTCCGGCATGCAGTGGACGATCGACGCCTACACCCTGGTCCTCGCCTCCCTGCTGATGCTGGCGGGCTCCACGGCCGACCGGATCGGCCGCCGCAAGGTCTTCGTCACCGGCCTCGTCGTCTTCGCGCTCGGCTCGCTGCTGTGCTCCCTCGCGCCGAGCCTGGAGGCCCTGGTCGCCTTCCGGGCCGTGCAGGCGGTCGGCGGGTCGATGCTGAACCCGGTCGCCATGTCGATCATCACCAACACCTTCACGGAACCGGCGGCCCGCGCGCGTGCCATCGGCGTCTGGGGCGGGGTCGTCGGCGTCTCCATGGCGGCGGGCCCGCTGGTCGGCGGTCTGCTCGTGGAGTCGGTGGGCTGGCGGTCGATCTTCTGGGTCAACCTGCCGGTCGCCCTCGCGGCCCTGCTCCTGACCCTGCGGTACGTCCCCGAGTCCCGCGCGCCCCGGCCCCGGCGTCCCGACCCCGTCGGACAGCTTCTGGTGGCGGCGCTCCTCGCCTCCCTCACGTACGCGATCATCGAGTCCGACCCGCTCTTCGCCGGGATCGCGGCCGTGGCGCTCGCCGGACTGCTCCGGTACGAGCCGAGGCGCCGCGATCCCCTGATCGACCTGCGGTTCTTCCGCAGCGCGCCGTTCGGCGGAGCGACCGTGATCGCGGTGTGCGCCTTCGCGGCCCTCGGCGGGTTCCTCTTCCTGAACACGCTCTACCTCCAGGACGTGCGCGGCCTGTCCGCCCTGCACGCGGGCCTGTACATGCTGCCGATGGCCGGCATGACCCTCGTCTTCGCGCCGCTCTCGGGCCGCCTGACGGGGGCGCGCGGACCGCGCGTGCCGCTGCTGCTCGCGGGGACGGGGATGGCGGCCGGGCCGCTGCTCTTCGCGGCCTTCGAGGCGGAGACGAGCGATCCGCTGCTCTTCGCGGGGTACGTGGTCTTCGGCATCGGCTTCGGCCTGGTGAACGCGCCGATCACCAACACCGCCGTCTCCGGGATGCCCCGCGCGCAGGCCGGGGTGGCGTCGGCAGTGGCCTCGACGAGCCGCCAGGTGGGACAGACGCTGGGGGTGGCGGTGATCGGCGCGGTCCTGGCGGCGGGGGCCGGGTCGGTGCCGGACCCGGAGACGTTCGTGGCGGCGGCCCGTCCGGCCTACTGGATCATCACGGGGTGCGGCCTCGCCGTCCTGGCGGTCGGGGCGCTGACCAGCGGGCCGTGGGCGCGGCGCACGGCGGAGCGGACGGCCCGCCGCCTGGGGTCGGAGGAGGGCGCGGAGGGGCTCCGGACGGGGACGAGGGCTTCGTAGGGCCCCGCCCCCGCCGGAGGCGCGGTCCGTTCCGGCTACTCCCGGCCGGCGCTCTCGCCGTGCTCGGTGCTGTCGGCTCCCTGCGCGCGTTCGCGCATCTTCTTCAGGAGCTCCTGCTTGCGGTCGTCGGTCGCGCGCCGGTCGGCGTCACGGCCCTGGCCGGTGCCGTGCCGGTCGGCGCGGGACAGCTTCTGCGCTGCCCGCCGACGCCGAGGAGGTTGTTGCGGCTCTTCGCCACGGGGTTCTCCCGTCAGTGAGGTGGACTGGGGCGGTCGTGCCGGGCGCTCACTCGTAGATCTGGAAGAACGCGTACATGCCGGGGACGCTACCCGGGCCGCCCCTCGGCGGCACCCGATTTCCGGCACCACTCGAAGGGATGACAGATATTGAAATCTGTCATCCCTCATGTCACTGTGGATCCATGACCACGACACAGAACACCGCGTCCACCTCCGGCCCCGTCCCCACCCGCCCGCTCGGCGCCACCGGCCCCGGGTCTCCGCCCTCGGCCTCGGCTGCATGGGCATGTCCGCGCTGTACGGCGAGAGCGACCGCGCCGAGTCGATCGCGACGATCCACGCCGCCCTGGACGCCGGGGTGACCCTCCTGGACACCGGCGACTTCTACGGGATGGGGCACAACGAACTCCTGATCGCGGAAGCCCTGCGGACCGCCCCGCCGCCGCCCGCGAACAGGCCCTCACCAGCGTGAAGTTCGGCGCGCTCCGCACGGTCGAGGGCGGCTTCACCGGCTACGACGGCCGGCCGGCCGCCGTGAAGAACTTCGCGGCATACTCGCTCCAGCGCCTGGGCACCGACCACATCGACGTCTACCGGATCGCCCGCGTCGACCCGGACGTCCCGATCGAGGAGACCGTCGGTGCCATCGCCGAGCTGGTCGAGGCGGGACACGTGCGGCACGTCGGGCTCTCCGAGGTCGGCGCGGACACCCTGCGCCGGGCGGCGGCCGTGACCCCGATCTCGGACCTCCAGATCGAGTACTCGCTGATCTCCCGGTCGATCGAGGAGAAGATCCTGCCCACCGCCCGTGAGCTCGGCATCGGGATCACGGCGTACGGCGTGCTGTCGCGCGGTCTGATCAGCGGCCACTTCACCCGGGACCGCGAGCTGGCGCCGGGCGACTTCCGGGGCATGAGCCCGCGCTTCCAGGGCGAGAACCTCCAGCGGAACCTGGACCTGGTGGACCGGCTGCGGACGGTCGCGGAGGCGAAGGGCGCCTCCGTCGCGCAGACCGCCATCGCCTGGGTCCTGGCGCAGGCCGAGCGGTGGGGCGCGGACATCGTCCCGCTGGTCGGCGCCCGGCGCCGGGACCGGCTCGCGGAGGCGCTCGGCGCCCTGGGCGTCACGCTCGACGCCGCCGACCTGGCCGCGATCGAGGAGGCCGTCCCGGCGGGCGCGGCGGCCGGCGAGCGGTATCCGGCGGCCCAGATGGAGCACCTGGACAGCGAGCGGCCGTGAGCGCCGACGGGTCCGGACCGACGGGTACTGTCCTTCCATGGCCGCCACCGAGACCCTGACCGCAGAGCGCATCCTCGAAGCCACCGAGGAGGTGCTGCGGCGCTACGGCCCGGCGAAGGCGACCGTCGTGGACGTGGCCCGGGTCCTCGGCGTCAGCCACGGCAGCGTCTACCGCCACTTCCGCACCAAGGCGGCGCTGCGCGAGGCGGTGACCGAGCGGTGGCTCTCGCGCACCGAGACCGCCCTGGCCGAGCTGACCGCGTCCCCGGACCGGCCGGCGCCGGAGAAGCTCCACGCCTGGTTCGCCCACCTCTTCGAGGCCAAGCGGCACAAGGCGGGCGACGACCCCGAGCTGTTCGCCACGTACAACGTACTGATCGACGAGAACAGCGGGGTGGTCGAGCAGCACATCGGCGTCCTGATCGACCAGGTGCGGTCGATCGTCGAGAGGGCGCCAGGGAGGCGGAGTTCGCCGCCCCGACCCGGACGCGACGGCCCGCGCGCTCTTCGACGCGACCTCCCGCTTCCACGACCCGGCCTACGCGCCGGAGTGGCGGCGCCCACGATCGAGACCGAGTTCGAGGCCGTGGTGGGGCTGCTGCTGCGCGGCCTGCGCGCCTGACCGGAGCCTCCCCGGCGGGCCGATCCTTGTGAATTGAAGATCATTTTGGGCGGACTTTCCCGTTCCCTGGCCGGTGGCCGAATAGCGTTCCCCGCATCACCAAGCACCGCACCGCGACGCACCGCACCGCGACGCACCGCGTCCAGGGTCCAGGGGAAACGCATGTCCACGCACGAACAGACACCGGCCGGGCGGCCCGGACCCCCGGCCCGTTCCGGGGTGCGGCGGCGATCGGCTGGGCCCTGACCATCGGGCTCAACGTCGTCGCGCCGATCCTCACGTACGACACCCTGACCGAGGACCACGGCTGGTCCGAGTTCGGCGCCCTGCTCGTCAGCGGCGTCTGGCCGGTGCTCGACAGCGCGGTCATGGTCGCCTGGCGGCGCAAGGTCGACGAGTTCGCGGTCGTCTCCCTCGTCTTCCTGGTGATCACGGCCGTGGTCTCGCTGGTCGGGGCGCACACCGCCCGCGCCCTGCTGATCAAGGACTCGGGAGTGACCGGCCTCTTCGGGCTGCTCTGCCTGGCCACCCTGCTCGCGCCCCGGCCGCTGATGTTCTACTTCGGGCGCAAGTTCGCGACCGACGGCACCCCGGAGTCCGCGGCCTGGTGGAACGGGCTCTGGCAGTTCGACGGCTTCCGCTCCACCATGCGCACGATCACCCTGGTGTGGGGCGTGGGGTACCTCGTCGAGGCCCTGGTCCGGATCGTCCTGGCGTACGCCCTGAGCACCTCGGCCATGGTCGTGCTCAGCCCGGTGCTGATCTACGCCACGCTCGGCGCGCTCGCGCTGTGGACCGCCTGGTTCAGCAGGCGCCGGGCGGCCGAGGGGCCCGGCGGCAGGCCGCGGCCGAGGCGGCGGCAGCGGCGGCCTGAGGGCCCGTACGACTCCGTAGGACTCCGCACGACTCCGCACACGGGAAAGCCCCCGGTTCCGTCGTTCCGGAACCGGGGGCTTCGCCATACGGAGGTGTCGCGACTCAGCAGCCGAGGAGGCGGCTGCCCAGGTAACCCTGGATCTGGTCGAGGGAGACGCGCTCCTGCTTCATGGTGTCGCGCTCGCGCACGGTCACCGCGTTGTCCTCGAGGGTGTCGAAGTCGACGGTGATGCAGTACGGGGTGCCGATCTCGTCCTGGCGGCGGTAGCGGCGGCCGATGGCGCCGGCGTCGTCGAACTCGATGTTCCAGTTCTGGCGCAGGTCCGCCGCCAGGCCCTTGGCCTTCGGGGAGAGCTGCGGGTTGCGGGAGAGCGGCAGGACCGCGGCCTTGACCGGGGCCAGGCGGTGGTCGAGGCGCAGCACGACGCGCTTCTCCATGACGCCCTTGGCGTTGGGGGCCTCGTCCTCGGTGTACGCGTCGAGGAGGAAGGCCAGCATCGTGCGGCCGACACCGGCCGCCGGCTCGATGACGTACGGCGTGTAGCGCTCGTTGGACTCCTGGTCCAGGTAGGTCAGGCTGGCGCCGGAGGCCTTGGAGTGGGCGCTCAGGTCGTAGTCGGTGCGGTTGGCGACGCCCTCCAGCTCGCCCCACTCGCTGCCGCCGAAGGAGAAGCGGTACTCGATGTCGGCGGTGCGCTTGGAGTAGTGGGAGAGCTTCTCCTGCGGGTGCTCGAACCAGCGCATGTTCTCCTCGCGCAGGCCCAGGCCGGTGTACCAGTTCCAGCGCTGCTGCATCCAGTACTCCTGCCACTCCTCGTCCTCGCCCGGCTTGACGAAGAACTCCATCTCCATCTGCTCGAACTCGCGGGTGCGGAAGATGAAGTTGCCCGGAGTGATCTCGTTCCGGAAGGACTTGCCCATCTGCGCGATGCCGAACGGGGGCTTCTTGCGCGAGGTCTGCTGCACCTGGGCGAAGTTGGTGAAGATGCCCTGGGCGGTCTCGGGGCGCAGGTACGCGACGGAGCCGCTGTCCTGGGTCGGGCCGAGGTGGGTGGAGAGCAGGCCCGAGAAGTTCTTCGGCTCGGTGAAGGTGCCCTTGTTGCCGCAGTTGGGGCAGTTGAGGTCGGCGAGGCCGTTCTCGGGGAGACGGCCGTGCTTCTCCTCGTACGCCTCCTCCAGGTGGTCGGCGCGGAAGCGCTTGTGGCAGGAGGTGCATTCGGTCAGCGGGTCGGTGAAGGTGGCGACGTGACCGGACGCCTCCCAGACCTCGGTCGCCAGGATGACCGACGAGTCGATGCCGACGACGTCCTCGCGCGAGGTGACCATGTAACGCCACCACTGGCGCTTGATGTTCTCCTTGAGCTCGACGCCCAGGTGCCCGTAGTCCCAGGCGGCGCGCTGACCGCCGTAGATCTCACTGCAGGGAAAAACGAAGCCACGGCGCTTGCTCAGGCTGACGATGGTGTCGATCTTGTCGGCGGCCACGGTGCTCTCTTCATTACGACGACGAAGTGCGAATGCCACAGGTTACCGGCGCCCGTACCCCCGCATCAAATCGGTTCCGGGTACGAGGGGCACGAGGGCCGCCGGGACGTCACGTGGGTCGGACCACACGGAAGGCAATTGACAACCGTTTCCAATTTTGTTGAAAATGAGTGTCATGAACGTACGTCGCCTGATACCCACCACCGCCCTCGCCGGAGCCGTCGCGCTCGGCCTCGTCTCCCTCTCCGCCTGCGCCGGGACCTCCGACGCCGCCGACGGGGACAAGGGCGGCAAGCTGGACGTGGTGGCGTCGTTCTATCCGATGCAGTACCTGGCCGAGCGGATAGGCGGCGGCCACGTCGCCGTCGAGACGCTCACGAAGCCCGGCGTCGAGCCGCACGACCTGGAGCTCAAGCCGAAGCAGATCGGCGCGCTCGGCGAGGCCGACGTCATCCTCTACCTCAAGGGCATCCAGCCCGCCGTCGACGAGGCCATCGCCCAGGCCGGCGTCAAGAACACGATCGACGCGACGACCCTCACGAAGCTCGAAGCGCACGGCACCGAGGTCGGCCACGACCACGGCGACGAGCACGCGGACGAGCACGCCGAGGAAGAGGGCCACGAGGGCCACGACCACGGCTCCGAGGCCGGCGCCGACCCCCACGTCTGGCTCGACCCCGTGAAGTACGCCGAGGTCGCCAAGGGCGTCGGCAGCGCCTTCGAGAAGGCCGACCCGGACCACGCCGCCGACTACAGGAAGAACACCGACGCCCTGGTGAAGAAGCTCGGCGGCCTGAACACCGAGTTCGAGACGGGCCTGAAGAACACCGCGACCCGCACCTTCATCACCACCCACTCCGCCTTCGGCTACCTCGCCGAGCGCTACCACCTGGAGCAGGAGGGGATCTCCGGCATCGACCCCGAGTCCGAGCCGAGCCCCGCCCGCATGAAGGAGCTCCAGGAGATCGCGGCCAAGGACAAGGTCTCCACCGTCTTCTTCGAGACCCTGGCCAGCGACAAGACCGCGAAGACCCTCGCGGGCGACACCGGTCTGAAGACCGACGTGCTCGACCCGCTGGAGGGCATCACGGACAAGTCCCGGGGCGGCGACTACATCGAGGTCATGCGTTCCAACCTCACCGCGCTGAAGAAGGCCCTCGGCGCCAAGTGACCACGGCACAGCAGGAGGTACGGCCCATGGACCGGGAACCCGCAGCGACACCCGTCATCTCCGTCCGCGGAGCCACCGCGGCCCTCGGCGCCCGGCCCGTCCTCCGGGGCGTCGACCTCACCGTCCACCGCGGTGAGGTCGTCGCGCTGCTCGGCGCCAACGGCTCCGGCAAGTCCACCGCCGTCCGCTCCGTCATCGGCCAGGTGCCGCTGACCGGCGGCACGATCGAGCTGTTCGGCACCGAGCGGAGGCGGTTCCGCGACTGGGCCCGCGTCGGGTACGTGCCGCAGCGCACCACCGCCGCGAGCGGCGTCCCCGCCACCATCCGCGAGGTCGTCACCTCGGGCCGCCTCTCCGCCGCCGGTTCGGCCGCCTCTCCAAGGCCGACCGGGCCGCCGTCGAGCGGGCCATCGCCCTCGTCGGCCTCGCCGACCGGGCCGGGGACTCCGTGGACGCCCTCTCCGGCGGCCAGCACCAGCGGGTCCTGATCGCCCGCGCGCTGGCCTCCGAGCCCGAGCTCCTGATCATGGACGAGCCGATGGCGGGCGTGGACCTCGCCAGCCAGGAGATCCTGGCCGCGACCCTGCGCGAGCAGGTCGCGGGCAGCGCCACCGTCCTCCTCGTCCTGCACGAGCTGGGCCCCTGGAGCCGCTGATCGACCGGGCCGTGGTCCTGCGCGACGGCTGCGTCGTCCACGACGGGCCGCCGCCCGAGGCCGTCGGACAGCACGCCCTGCCCGGCCACGACCACGTACATCCGCACGCGGCCGGCGAGCCGCTCCGCACGGGACTGCTGACCTGATCATGGAATTCCTCGAACCCGCCTTCATGCAGCGGGCGCTGATCGCCGCCCTCCTGGTCGGCGTCACCGCCCGCCGTCGGCGTCTACCTCGTCCAGCGCCGCCAGGCACTGATGGGCGACGGCATCGGCCACGTCGCCATGACCGGCGTCGGCCTGGGCTTCCTGCTGAACTCCAGCCCGATCTGGATGGCGACCCTCGTGGCCGTCGCCGGCTCGGTCGCGATGGAGCTGATCCGGGCGTACGGCAAGACCCGCGGCGACCTGGCGCTCGCGCTGCTCTTCTACGGCGGCATGGCGGGCGGCGTCCTGCTGATCAACCTCTCGCCGACCGGCTCGAACGCCAACCTCACCTCGTACCTCTTCGGCTCGCTGACCACGGTCTCGCCCGAGGACGTCACCGCGATCTCGGTCCTGGCGGCCTTCGTGGTCCTGGTCACGGTCGGCCTGCGCCGCCGGCTCTTCGCGGTCAGCCAGGACGAGGAGTTCGCCCGGGTCACCGGCCTGCCGGTGCGCGCCCTGAACCTGCTGATCGCCGTCACGGCCGCAGTGACCGTCACCGTCGCCATGCGGGTCGTGGGCCTGCTCCTGGTCAGCGCGCTCATGGTGGTCCCGGTCGCGGCGGCCCAGCAGCTCACCCGCTCCTTCCGCGCCACGTTCATCGGCGCGGTCCTCATCGGGGTCGCCGTCTCCCTGTCGGGCACGATCACCACGTACTACGTGGAGGCCCCGCCGGCGCGACGATCGTGCTGTACGCGATCGGGGTCTTCGTCCTGCTCACGGCGCTCGCCACGCCGCTCGCGAGGCGGCGGGCACGGGCAGTCGAGGCGGACGCGGCGGACCCGGCGGCCTGCGACGTACGGGTTCCGGCCGGGCGGCGGCCGGGCGACGACGCGAAGGTGTGAGCCACGGCAGATCCCGGGGGCACGGGGGCTGGCAGAATGGCGGGGGCAGACAAGCATCCAAGGAGGCCCCGTGGTGACGGCAGGACCCCCGTACGCGGCCGCTCGACCAGGCAGCGGGCCGCCGTGTCGGCGGCACTGAACGAGGTGGACGAGTTCCGCAGCGCCCAGGAGCTGCACGACATGCTCAAGCACCGCGGCGACTCGGTCGGCCTCACCACCGTCTACCGCACGCTCCAGTCCCTGGCGGACGCGGGCGAGGTCGACGCGCTGCGCACCAGCGACGGCGAGACGGTCTACCGCCGCTGCTCGACCGGCGACCACCACCACCATCTGGTCTGCCGCGTCTGCGGCAAGGCCGTGGAGGTGGAGGGCCCCATGGTGGAGCAGTGGGCCGAGGCCGTCGCCGCCGAGCACGGCTTCGTGAACGTGGCGCACACGGTGGAGATCTTCGGCACGTGCGCGGAGTGCGCCGAGAAGTGACCTGACATACGCGGAGCACGCGGGAGGCCCGCACCGGACGATTCCGGTGCGGGCCCTCGCGCGCCGTGCCCCGTCGTCACGCCCGCGCGGCGTGCCGGTCCAGGAGCGCCCGCAGCCGGTCGGCGTCGGCCCCGTCGGCGAGCCCCCGCTTGGGCAGGTAGGCGAAGCCGGTGCCGGACGTGCGGTCCGTGAAGAGGACGAAGAGCCGGGGCGTCTCCGCGTACCGGGAGAGCAGCGCCCACCGGATCGTGGTCTCGGTGTCCCGGGAGGTCCACCGCGCCCCGTCCTCGTCCACGACGGCCCTGGCCTCGCCCTGGGCGCCGATCAGCCGGTAGAGGCTCCGGGCGGTCCCCACGGGACCAGCTCGGTGGCCGTCACGGCCACCGCCCCGAGGACGACCAGCACGGCCGCCGTGCCCGGCTCCGGAGCGGGCGGCAGCAGGGCCAGGACGGCGACGAGGACGGCGAGCGCGCAGCCCCGTACGCGGTCCACCGCATCAGCGGCCACCAGCGGGTGGCCCGCAGCCGAGCCCGTACCGCCTCGTGCACCTCGCCGAAGTCGGCCGAGTAGGCCAGCTCCATCGGTTCCTCCCCCTCACCGTGCCTCAACCCTTGTCGAGGACGGCCATGTCGGCCGGGTCGACGCCGCCGAAGCGGCGGTCGCGGGAGGCGTACTCGACGCAGGCGCGCCACAGGTCGCGGCGGTCGAAGTCCGGCCACAGCACGTCCTGGAAGATCATCTCGGCGTAGCTGCTCTGCCAGATGAGGTAGTTGGAGGTGCGCTGCTCGCCGCTCGGGCGCAGGAAGAGGTCCACGTCCGGCATGTCCGGGTAGTACAGGTACTTCTGGAAGGTCTTCTCGTTGACCTTCGACGGGTCCAGCTTCCCGGCCGCCACGTCCCGGGCGATGGCCTGCGCCGCGTCCGCGACCTCGGCGCGGCCGCCGTAGTTGACGCAGAAGTACAGGGTCATGGCGTCGTTGCCGACGGTCTGCTCCTGGGCGATCTGGAGCTCCTGGACGACCGACTTCCACATCTTGGGCATGCGGCCGACCCAGCGGATGCGGATGCCCAGCTCGTCCATCTCGTCGCGGCGGCGGCGGATGACGTCCGGTTGAAGTTCATGAGGAAGCGGACCTCGTCGGGCGAGCGCTTCCAGTTCTCGGTGGAGAAGGCGTAGAGGGAGAGGTTCTTGACGCCCATCTCCAGGCAGCCCTTGAGCACGTCGAGGACGACGCCCTCGCCGACCTTGTGGCCCTCGGTGCGCGGCAGGCCGCGCTCCTTGGCCAGCGGCCGTTCCCGTCCATCACGCAGGCCACGTGGTTCGGCACCAGCTCGGCCGGGAGCTTCGGCGGGCGGGCGCCGGACGGGTGCGGCTCGGGGAGCTTGTACTCCCGGCGCTGCCGCCCGAGGATTCCGCGTCGTGCGATGGCCATGGCGATGGATCTCCTACCTAGGTCTTCTCTACGTATCGCAGCGAGCGCAGGCCGCGCTCCAGGTGCCAGTGCAGGTAGGCGGAGACGAGCCCGCTGCCCTCCCTGACGTGACGCGGCTCGCACGCGTCCGCCGTCGCCCAGTCGCCGGTGAGCAGCGCGCTGAGCAGGCCGATGGCCTCCGCAGAGGTACGACGCTTCCGGGCACCCGGCAGTCGCCGCATATGACTCCGCCCGCCGCGACCGAGAAGAACCGGTTCGGCCCTGGAGTCCGCATTTGGCGCAGTCCTCGAAGCTCGGCGCGTAGCCGTTCACGGCGAGGGAGCGCAGCAGGAAGGCGTCCAGGATCAGGTGGGGGCGTGCTCGCCCCGGGCGAGGTCCGCAGCCCCCGACGAGGAGGAGGTACTGCTGGACGGCCGGCTCGCCCTCGTGGTCGGTGAACCGCTCGGCCGTCTCCAGCATGGCCGTGCCGGCGGTGTAGCGGGCGTAGTCGGTGACGATCCCGCCGCCGTACGCGGCGATGGTCTCGCTCTGCGTGCAGAGCGGAAGGCCACGCCCGATCAGCTCGCTCCCCGGGCGAAGAACTGCACGTCCACGTGGGAGAAGGGTTCGAGCCGGGCCCCGAACTTCGACTTCGTGCGCCGCACGCCCCGCGCCACGGCGCGCACGCGTCCGTGACCGCGCGTGAGGATCGTGATGATGCGGTCCGCTTCGCCCAGCTTCTGGGTGCGCAGCACGATGCCGTCGTCGCGGAACAGACTCATGCGGCCCATTCTCCCGTACGGCACCGACAGCCGGGTCCGGGGCCGGATGCCGGTGCCGTACGGGCGGGCTACGGGGCCCCGCCGCCGCTCAAGGCACCTCGCCCCGGCTGCGGGCGTTGACGTGCGCGGTGGTGGCGCTCAGCCGCTCGGCCGAGGTCGCCTCCCGCACCCCCTCGGGGTCCACGTCCCACTCGCGCCCGCCGCCCAGCGGGCAGACCTGGACGTAGGGCCCTCGCGCCCCATGAGCCTCCCGACCCGTCCGGTGCGGATCTCGACGACGTACGACCCGATGGGCAGCGTCACGATCGACTCTCCTCCCTCGGCAGTACGGCGGCGGCGAGGAGCCGGGCCGTTCCACCGTGCAGCATCCCAATTCCACGAGCGGCCTCGGAGGATCGGCGGCGAGGGTGACGACGTCGAGACCGAGCGAGGGAAGGGTGATTCCCGCGCTCGCGAGCGCCTCGCGCAATTCCGCCACCGCCTCTTGCGCGGTTCCGATCGTCCCCGTGGACGCCTTCGTGATGTCTTCCTTCACCAACGTATGCCTTTCTCAATCCATTTCCCGCCTCGCCTCTCCAGAGTGACCCTGATCCATAGAGTCGGCAGTTGCGCATGCCGTGCAACTGCGGTGCAGAGCAGGGGAGTTAATCCATGGCCAGAGGCACGCGGCAGGACGCGGGGGGGTCTTCGGGGAACTCCCGAAGGAGCGCGGGGAGGTGGCGGGGCCCTCCCAGGGCGAACCGGGCGGACGGGTGTTCGTTTCGGGTGCCCGCATCGGCCTGTTCGAGCAGGGAATTCGAAAACCACGACTGGACGTCGCGAAAGAATCGACGAGGCCCTACGAACCGGCGGCATTTTCGAACGAAGGTGGCGCAAACTCATCGACAAGTCGCCGTACGCGTCTTATTTCCACGCGGTCGCGGAGCTGGAGCACATCCCGACCCCGACCCGGAAGCGGTGGGTGCCGGTGACCGCGGTGCCGCGCGCGGTCGGCGACCGCGTCGAAGTCACCGCCCACGTCCCCGGCGCCGCCCCCGTCCGGGATGGCAAGAACCCCGGTCCCGCCCTCGTGGTGCGGGCCGGCGCCCGAGCGGACTTCGTGGGGCGCCCGACCAGATGCCCCGACCGGATGACCCCCAAGCCCTCCCTTGGGGAGTCATAAGCCAACCTTATGACCTCATAGACAGGGGCGGGGTACCGCTCCGGGTCGTGCATTATTTAGGGTGACCTAAGTGTCGGCGGCTTCGCCGCCATGTCGCTACGAAGGGAACCCTGTCATGCCCGCCCCTCCGGGTCGCGATCGTCGGCGCCGGCCCGCCGGAATCTACGCCGCCGATGCGCTGCTGAAGTCCGAGGCCGCCGCCGAGCCGGGCGTGTCGATCGACATCTTCGAGCGGATGCCGGCGCCCTTCGGCCTCATCCGCTACGGCGTCGCCCCGACCACCCGCGCATCAAGGGCATCATCACCGCGCTGCACCAGGTCCTCGACAAGCCGCAGGTCCGCCTCTTCGGCAACGTCGACTACGGCACCGACGTGCACCTGGACGACCTGCGCTCCTTCTACGACGCCGTGGTCTTCTCGACCGGCGCCATGGCCGACCGCGAGCTGAAGATCCCCGGCGTGGAGCTGGACGGCTGCCTCGGCGCCGCCGACTTCGCCTCCTGGTACGACGGCCACCCGGACGTCCCGCGCACCTGGGACCTGTCGGCCGAGAAGGTCGCCGTCCTCGGCGTCGGCAACGTGGCGCTCGACATCGCCCGCATCCTGGCGAAGACGGCGGACGAGCTGCTGCCGACCGAGATCCCGGCCAACGTCTACGAGGGCCTGAAGGCCAACAAGGCGCTCGAGGTCCACGTCTTCGGCCGTCGCGGCCCGGCGCAGGCGAAGTTCAGCCCCATGGAGCTGCGCGAGCTGGACCACTCCCCCAACATCGAGGTCATCGTCAACCCCGAGGACATCGACTACGACGAGGCTCGATCGCGGACCGCCGCAAGAACAAGCAGACCGACATGGTCGCGAAGACCCTGGAGAACTGGGCGATCCGCGACATCGGCGACCGCCCGCACAAGCTCTTCCTGCACTTCTTCGAGTCCCCGGTCGAGGTCCTCGGCGAGGACGGCAAGGTCGTCGGCCTGCGCACCGAGCGCACCGAGCTGGACGGCACCGGCAACGTCAAGGGCACGGGGCAGACCACCGACTGGGACGTCCAGGCCGTCTACCGCGCGGTCGGCTACCTCTCGGACGAGCTGCCCAAGCTCCCGTGGGACGCCGTCAGCAGCACCGTCCCGGACCAGGGCGGCCGGGTGATCCAGGAGAACGGCGAGCACCTGGCGTCGACCTACGTCACCGGCTGGATCCGGCGCGGCCCGGTCGGCCTCATCGGCCACACCAAGGGCGACGCCAACGAGACCGTGGCGAACCTCCTGGACGACTTCGCGAACGGGCGCCTGCTCGACCCGGCCGCCCCGGAGACGGACGCGGTCGTGGCCTTCCTGGAGGGCAAGGGCCTCACGTACACGACGTGGGAGGGCTGGTACGCCCTGGACGCCGCCGAGAAGGCGCTCGGCGAGCCGCAGGGCCGCGAGCGCGTGAAGATCGTGGAGCGCGAGGACATGCTGCGCGCGAGCGGCGCGATCCAGTAACAACGCGGCTGAACGACACGACTCCGCGGGGGTCCGGACGGGATCCGGGCCCCGCGGAGTCGTCTCCTCTGACTTCTCCCGGCCTCAGGAGACCGTGCGCGCGGAGGTGAGCAGCCGGACGGTGTCGTCCGGGGGCAGCGAGCGCGTTGCCGACGGTGCCGAGGACCTCCATCTCGGCCGGGCTGTACGGGCCGTCGGCGAGGGCGATCCGGGCGGCCTGGACGAGGATCGACTCCCGCCCGGAGGGGCCAGGTGCGGGGCGAGCGGCTCCAGGGCCTCGTGGAGCTCGATCGCGAGGAGCGTGCCCTCGGGGTTCACCTCGGGCATGAAGCGGCCCGTGTCGGCCTCCAGAGCCTCCACGAGGTCGACGAGCTGGACGGCCGTGCACTCCGCGAAGCCGGCCGACCGGACCGCGCTGACGGCCCGGTCCAGGACCGCGCGGGAGTCGGTGCCACCGGCCGAGAGGACGGCCAGGGCGACGGTGTGCACGCCGTCCCGCAGCATTGCGGAGAAGCGGCTGGTCGTCGGGCGGTCGAGCACCTCCGTACCGAAGTGCGTGTGGCAGGCCGCGCACTCGACGACCGGGCCCGTACAGCCCCGGGGCAGGACGGGGACGCCCAGGACAGCGAACCTGCGGCGGCCGGTGCGCCGCCGGTAGTTGCGGTCGCCCCGCACTCCTCGCAGAAGAACTCGCCGTCCCCACGGTGTTCCAGGAGGTGCGGATCCCGCAGATGCCCACTTTCCCACCACGTGCATTCCGGGCAGACCGCATACGCACCTCCTCGACGCCCCGGCTGCGCTGCCGGCGTGGGCGTGATGTTAACCACATCCGTGATGTGGCGTCAGTACCGTCGTCAGTTCACGGGGAGATGGCCGAGACACGTCACCGTTCGACCACCGCGAAATCACCCTCCCGAGTGGTCCCGCACGCCCCTCCCCGTCGTCGCGCGCGCCCGGACGCGACACCGCCCCGCGCCCTTCGGGAGGGCGCGGGGCGGCGAATCGGGAGCAGGTCAGCGGGCGGAGCGGTTGACCGCCGAGATGACCGCCTTCAGGGAGGCGCGGGTCGTGTTGGCGTCGATGCCGATGCCCACAGGACCTTGCCGTCGATGGCGCACTCGATGTACGAGGCGGCCTGCGCGGAGGCGCCCTCGCTCATCGTGTGCTCCTGGTAGTCCAGCAGGCGGGCGTCGACGCCGACGGCCTGGAGGGCGGCGAAGAAGGCCGAGATCGGGCCGTTGCCGGAGCCGGTCAGGACGGTGTCGACGCCGTCCACGACCGCCTCGACGGTCAGCGTGTCCGTGCCGTCGGTGTCGGACGTGGTCTGGCCGGAGCGCAGTTGGATGCGACCCCAACGAGCCGCGGTGTCGTCCGGGTTGGGCAGGTACTCGTCCTGGAAGACGGACCAGATCGCGGCCGGCGTGACCTCGCCGCCCTCGGAGTCGGTCTTCTGCTGGATGATCCGGGAGAACTCGATCTGCATCCGGCGGGGCAGGTCCAGCTTGTGGTCGTTCTTCAGGACGTACGCGATGCCGCCCTTGCCGGACT
Source organism: Streptomyces sp. WAC08241 (assembly GCA_007858575.1). Lineage (GTDB taxonomy): Bacteria > Actinomycetota > Actinomycetes > Streptomycetales > Streptomycetaceae > Streptomyces. Next base: position 6,904,527 of record CP042279.1, on the reverse strand, counting down.
GCGAGTTGACCCGGATGACGGCCTCGTAGGAGCGGCCGACGTCCTTCGGGTCGATCGGCAGGTACGGGACCGCCCACTCGATGTCGTCCACGGTCTTGCCCCGCGCGGCCGCGTCGGCCTCCATGGCGTCGAAGCCCTTCTTGATGGCGTCCTGGTGGGAGCCGGAGAAGGCGGTGTAGACCAGGTCGCCCGCGTAGGGGTGGCGCGGGTGGACCTCCATCTGGTTGCAGTACTCGCTGGTGCGGCGGATCTCGTCGATCTGCGAGAAGTCGATCTGCGGGTCGACGCCCTGGCTGAACAGGTTCATGCCCAGGGTCACCAGGTCGACGTTGCCGGTGCGCTCGCCCTGGCCGAACAGGCAGCCCTCGACGCGGTCGGCGCCGGCCATGACGGCCAGCTCGGCCGCCGCCACGGCCGTACCCCGGTCGTTGTGCGGGTGGGCGGACAGGCAGACGTACTCCCGGCGGGTCAGGTTCCGGGACATCCACTCGAACCGGTCCGCGTGCGTGGACGGCGTCGAACGCTCCACGGTGGCGGGCAGGTTGAGGATGATCTCGCGGCCCGGGCCCGGCTGCCAGACGTCGCAGACGGCCTCGCAGACCTCCAGGGCGAAGTCCAGCTCGGTGTCGGTGAAGATCTCGGGGCTGTACTGGTAGCCGAAGGTGGTCTCCGGGCCCAGCAGCTTCTCCGCGTACTCCATCACCAGGCGGGTGCCGTCCACGGCGATCTGCTTGATGTCCTCCTTCGAGCCGCGGAAGACGACCCGGCGGAAGGTGGGCGCGGTGGCGTTGTACAGGTGGACGGTGGCGCGCTTGGCGCCGACCAGGGACTCCACGGTCCGCTCGATCAGGTCCTCGCGGGCCTGGGTCAGGACGGAGATGGTGACGTCGTCCGGGATCGCGCCCTCTTCGATGATGGAGCGCACGAACGCGAAGTCGGTCTCGCCGGAGGACGGGAAGCCGACCTCGATCTCCTTGTAGCCCATGCGTACGAGCAGGTCGAACATCTCGCGCTTGCGGGCCGGGGACATGGGGTCGATCAGGGCCTGGTTGCCGTCGCGCAGGTCGGTGGACAGCCAGCGGGGGCCTTGGTGATGCGCCGGTCGGGCCAGGTGCGGTCGGGGATCTCGACGGCCTCGTACCGGCCGTACTTGTGGATCGGCATCCCGGACGGCTTCTGCAGCGGCGTCTCGTTGGTGACGGGCGTGGGGCGGCCGGTGAACGGGGACTGCGACATTGCGTAGGGCTCCTCGGGTCCAGCAAGGGAGTGGACGGCCGACTGTCGAACGCAACACCAGGTCCCGCGGGGAGGGGTCGGCCTACGACTACAGGCCCTCGCCGCGGCAGCTAAGGAGAAGCAGCCCGAAACGCATGATGTGCCGCAGCTTAGCCCAGGGACGCGGAAGCGGACGTCCCGTTCCAGTATGCGGGACGGCCGCGGAATCAAACTCGAACAGTGACGGATCACTCCATTTCGCCAATCCCCGTCTCTCCTAGTGACAGGACGGTCACGCGCTGCCACATTGCTGGAATGACCACTCACCCGCCCGTTTTCTGTTCGATCGTGCCGCCGCACCTCCTGGAGCACCTGGCCCGGTCCTCCGACGCCGCCGTGGCCGCCACCGCCCGCCGCACGCTGGCCGCGGACGCCTCGGCCCGCTCCGCCCGGGCGCTGTCCCGGCCGGGCTCTCCCCGACGGCCGCCTCCCGCGCCGCCGCCGGGCCGCACCGCACCGTCCACGACTGCCGGCACGGCACCGACCTGCCGGGCGCGCAGGTCCGCGCCGAGGGCGGGGCGGCGACCGGCGACGCCTCCGTGAACCGCGCGTACGCGGGCCTCGGCGCCACCTTCGACCTCTTCCTGCACGCCTTCGGGCGCGACTCGATCGACGGCTCCGGACTCCCGCTGACCGCCTCCGTCCACTACGACCGGAACTACGCCAACGCCTTCTGGAACGGCGAGCAGATGGTGTTCGGGGACGGCGACGACGAGATCTTCCTCGACTTCACCCTGCCCGTGGACGTCATCGGCCACGAGCTGGCCCACGGCTTCACCCAGTACACGGCGAACCTGGAGTACTTCAGCCAGTCCGGCGCCCTCAACGAGTCGGTCTCGGACGTCTTCGGCTCCCTCGTGAAGCAGTACGCCCTCGGGCAGGGCGCCGAGGCGGCGGACTGGCTCATCGGCGAGGGGCTGTTCCACCCGGACGTGCGGGGCAGGGCGCTGCGCTCCATGAAGGCCCCGGGCACGGCGTACGACGACGACGTCCTCGGCAAGGACCCGCAGCCCGCCCACATGGACGACTACGTCCGCACGAGCGGCGACAACGGCGGGGTGCACATCAACTCCGGCATCCCCAACCACGCCTTCTACCTGGCGGCGACCGAGCTGGGCGGCAACGCCTGGGAGCGGGCCGGGCAGATCTGGTACGACGTGATGACCGGCGGCGCCCTCACCCCGGAGACCCGCTTCGCCGAGTTCGCGGCGGCGACGGCGAAGGCGGCGAAGGACCGGTACGGCGACGGGGCGGAGATCCAGGCCGTCCTGAAGTCCTGGGCCGCCGTGGGCGTGCCGGTGGACTGAGCCGGGGTAGGGAAGGACTCATGCGGATTCGAGTGCGGCGCACGGGCGGTTTCGCGGGCATCGAGCGGTCGGCGGAGGTGGACACCGCGGGCCGCTCCGACGCCGGGGAGTGGGCCGCCCTGGCGGGGGCGGTCCTCACGGCGGCCGGCGGGGGCGACGGGGACGGCGACCGTTCCCGCGTCCCGGACGGCTTCTCGTACGAGATCACGATCGACGGCCGCACGGTCCGCTGCGGCGACCCGGACCTGACGGAAGCGCAGAGGACCCTCATCACGAGGGTCCTCAAGGAAGGCGCGTAGTTTCTTTCGCCGGTTCCTAGAAGCCGAGCTTCCTGAGCTGCTTCGGGTCCCGCTGCCAGTCCTTCGCGACCTTCACGTGGAGGTCGAGGAAGACCGGGGTGCCGAGGAGGGCCTCGATGTGCTTGCGGGACTTCATGCCGACCTCCTTGAGGCGGCTGCCCTTGGGGCCGATGATGATGCCCTTCTGGCTGGGGCGCTCGATGTACACGTTGGCGTGGATGTCGAGCAGCGGCCAGTCCGCCGGGCGGTTCTCGCGGGGATCATCTCCTCCACGACCACCGCGATGGAGTGCGGCAGCTCGTCCCGCACGCCTTCGAGCGCGGCCTCGCGGATCAGCTCCGCGACCATGACCTGCTCGGGCTCGTCCGTGAGGTCGCCCTCCGGAGTAGAGCGGCGGGGACTCGGGGAGCAGCGGAATGAGCAGGTCCGCGACGAGCTGGACCTGCTTGTCGCCGACGGCCGAGACGGGGACGATCTGCTGCCACTCGAAGCCCAGCTCCCTGCCGAGCTGGTCGACGGCGATGAGCTGCTCGGCGAGGGTCTTGGAGTCGACCAGGTCGGTCTTGGTGACGATCGCGACCTTGGGGGTCTTCTTGATCTCCGCCAGTTCCTTGGCGATGAAGCGGTCGCCGGGGCCGAGCTTCTGGTCGGCGGGCAGGCAGAAGCCGATCACGTCGACCTCGGCCCAGGTGGTGCGCACGACGTCGTTGAGCCGCTCGCCCAGGAGGGTGCGCGGCTTGTGGAGGCCGGGGTGTCGACCAGGATCAACTGCGCGTCCGGGCGGTGCACGATGCCCCGGACGGTGTGCCGGGTGGTCTGCGGCCGGTTCGAGGTGATGGCCACCTTCTGGCCGACCAGAGCGTTCGTGAGGGTGGACTTGCCCGCGTTGGGGCGGCCGACGAAGCAGGCGAAGCCGGCCCGGTGGACGGCTTCGGTTTCTTGGTTGCGAGCGCTCATGGGGGCCATTGTCCCCGATGAGCGCCCGCGCCATGCACCAGAGCCCGCGGGGGCTCCCGGTGAGGTCCCTCAGCCTGCCGTGACGGCGTGCCGCAGCCGCCCGTCCGGGCCCGCGAGCAGGACCGGGGTCTCCGGCCCCCGAGGTCCCGCACGGCCGCGCGGTCCTCGTCCGAGGGCGCCTCGGCGGTGGTCACGACGGCCGCCGCCTCCAGGGACTCGGCGCCGCTGGCCACCGCCATCGCGACGGCGGTCCGCAGGGCGCTCAGCTTCAGCGAGTCGAGGGCCACGGTCCCGGCCACGTAGGTCCGGCCGGTCTCGTCGCGCACGGCCGCGCCCTCGGCCACGCCGTTGCGGGCCCGGGCGCTCCGCGCGAGGGTGATGATCTTGAGGTCCTCGGCGCCGAGGTCGCCGTGCTCGCTGCTGAGTGTCATGGACCGAGCATAGGCGGGGCCGGACGCGTCCCGGACGGGGCCTCAGCCCGCCACCGGGTACATCGCCCCGCGCCGCCCCTCCGGGGAGACCAGCCACTCCAGCTTCGCGGCCGTGTCGGCCTCCGGGAGCGGGGTGTGCATCACGATGACCAGGTCGGGGCGGGCCGGGACCCGGAGCTGGGTCGCCTCGACGACCAGCGTGCCGACCAGCAGGTGCTCCATCTCCTTGCGGTTCTGGCCGCCCGGCAGGATGTCCTGCCGCTCCCACAGCTCCGCGAACTCGGCGCTGCGCGCCTTGGCCTCCTCGACCACCGCCCGGAAGCCCTCGTCGTCGGGGCACTCCGAGCAGGCCGACCGGAACTGCGCGACCACCTTGGGCGCCAGCTCCTCCCAGTGGCCCATCCGGGCCCGGTACAGCGGATCGGTGAAGAAGGCGACCAGGCAGTTCTGGGAGATGTCCGGACGCATCCCGAGCACGATCGACGCCGCGTCGTTGTACAGGACCGTGTTCCAGTACACGTCCATGATGTGCGCCGGGAACGGCATCCACGCGTCGATCAGCCGCCGCAGGCCCTGGCACATGTCCCGGTCCTCCGGGGCCGCCTCCAGGGCCGGCGGGTTCAGGCCCGCCAGGACGTACAGGTGGCGCCGCTCGGCCGGACTCAGGCGCAGCACCCGCGCCACCGAGTCCAGGACCTGGGGCGAGACCGTGATGTCCCTGCCCTGCTCCAACCACTGGTACCAGGAGACCCCGACGCCCGCGAGGACGGCGACCTCCTCGCGGCGCAGGCCCGGGGTGCGGCGGCGGCCGCCGTCCGGCAGGCCCGCCTCGGCCGGGCTGACCCGGGCCCGGCGGCTCATCAGGAACTCGCGCAGTTCACCGAGGCGGTGCCGCTTCGCCTCGGTGTTCTCGGCAGCGGTGACCACGTGTGCTTCCTCCCCTGGACGCCTGGTGGTGCGACCGGCCCGGATGCCCGGTGGTGCCCGGACGCCCGTCGCCTGGTGGTGCGACCAACAGGATAAGTTCCCGCTCCCCAGGCTTGTTCCCGCGCGCCGAGGGTGGGGGCATGGCAACGCTGACCCCTTCCTCTCCGTCCTCCGGCGCGACCGCGCCCCCGCTCCCCGGTCCTCGGCCGGCGCGACCGGCTCGTCCTCTTCGTGCTGTGCGCCGCCCAGTTCATCGTGGCGCTCGACTTCTCCGTGCTGAACGTGGCGCTGCCCGTCCTCGGCGCCGACCTCGGTCTCGACCGGTCGGCCCTCCAGTGGGCCGTCACCGCCTTCGCCCTGCCCTCCGGCGGCTTCCTGCTGCTCTTCGGGCGGATCGGCGACCTCTACGGGCGCAAGCGGCTCTTCCTCGCCGGGCTCGCCGTCTTCGGCGCCGCCTCGCTGCTCGCCGCCCTCGCCTGGAACCCGGCCGCCTTCCTCACCGGGCGCGCCCTCCAGGGCCTGGGCGCCGCCGCGATCGTGCCCACCGGCATGTCCCTCCTGACGACCACCTTCCCGAAGGGCCGCTGCGGGACCGGGCGCTGGGCATCTCCGGCACCCTGCTCTCGCTGGGCTTCACCATCGGCATGGTGCTCGGCGGGGTCATGACCGACACCCTGGGCTGGCGCTCCACGATGGGCCTGCTCGCCGTCTTCACCCTGGTCGTGCTGCCGCTGGCGCCGGGCCTGCTGCCCGAGTCCCGCACCCCGGACCGGCCCCGGCTCGACGTGCCCGGCGCGGTCACCGTCACCGGCGGCCTGCTCGCCCTGATCTACGCCCTGTCGACGGCGGCCGAGCACGGCTTCGGCGGCGCGGACGTGCGGATCACGCTGGTGGCGGGCGTACTGCTGCTCGCGGTCTTCGTGCGGGTCGAGTCCCGGCACGCGGCCCCGCTGGTCTCGCTGCCGATGCTGCGACGGGGCACGATCGCCTTCGGCAACCTGGGCGGGCTCGTCACCTTCTCGATGATGTCGACCGTCGTCTTCGTGCTGACCCTGTACCTCCAGGACACCCTGGGCCTCTCGGCCTTCGCCACCGGTCTGGTCTTCGGGGTGCAGGGCGTGCTCTCGGTCGTCGCCGGGACGTTCGCGCCGAGGCTGATCGGCCGGATCGGCGCCCGCCGCACCCTGGTGGCCTCGCTCGCCGGCCAGGGCCTGCTGACGGCCGCGCTGCTCGGCGTCTCGGAGGACTCGGGCGCGGTCCTGGCGACGGTCGCGGTCTCGCTGGCCTCCATGGGCCACCTGGGCGCGATCATCTCGTACGGCCTGACCGTCACCTCCGGTGTCCCCGACGGGGAACAGGGCCTGGCGACCGGTCTGGTGACCACCACCCAGCAGGTCGGCCTCACGGTCGGGATCCCGCTGCTCGGGGTGCTCGCCACGACGGGCGGGGACCTGTACGGGGGCGTCCGCACGGTCCTCGCCCTGGACGCGGCGATCGTGCTCGGCACGGCGCTGGTCGTCGGCCTGGGCCTGCGGCGCCGGTCCTGAGCCGGGGCCGGGCCCCGGCCGGGGTCAGGGGCGGTCGAGGCGGAGCCGTACCGCCTTCGGCAGACCGGCGACGACGAGGTCGTACGAGTCCTCGACCAGCTCCCGGACCATGCGGTCCGGGAGCTCTCCGACGGTCACGGTGTTCCAGTGCCGCTTGTTCATGTGGTAGCCGGGGGCGATCGCCGGGTGCTCCTCGCGGAGCCGCACGGCCTCCTCCGGGTCGCACTTGAGGTTGACCTTCAGCGGCTCGGAGTCGAGCGCCGAGAGCGCGAACAGCTTCCCGGCCACCTTGAAGACGGAGGTCTCCGGGCCGAAGGGAACTCCTCCGTCGCGTCGTTGAACTCCAGGCAGAGGGAGCGCAGTTCGTCGGGGGTCACTCGGGCTCCTCGGGGGTCACTCGGGCTCCTTCTCCGCTCCGACCGGCTCCACCGGTTCCACGAGCACGGTGACGATCTTGTTCCGGCGGCCGGCCGGGGACTCGGCGGTCAGCCGCAGCGAGCGCCCGTCGGGCAGCTCCACGACGGACTTCGCGCCCGAGATCGGGACGCGGCCCAGGGCCTTGGCGAGCAGGCCGCCGACGGTCTCCACGTCCTCGTCGTCGTACTCGTCGGGGCCCAGGCCGTAGAGCTCGCCGAGGTCCCCGATGTCGAGGCGGGCGGTGACCCGGTACCGGTCGTCGCCGAGCTCCTGGACGGGCGGCAGCTCCCGGTCGTACTCGTCGGTGATCTCGCCGACGATCTCCTCCAGGATGTCCTCGATGGTGACGATGCCGGCCGTGCCGCCGTACTCGTCGACGACGACGGCGACGTGGTTGCGCTCCTGCTGCATCTCGCGCAGCAGGTCGCCGGCGTTCTTGGTGTCCGGCACGAAGGCGGCGGGCCGCATCGCGGTCGACACCAGGTCGGACTCCGACTCCCGGTTGACGTGGGTCCGGCGGGCCAGGTCCTTGAGGTACACGATGCCGACGATGTCGTCCTCGTTCTCGCCGGTGACCGGGATCCGGGAGAAGCCGGAGCGCAGCGCGAGGGTGAGGCCTGGCGGACGGTCTTGTACCGCTCGATGCAGATCAGGTCGGTGCGGGGCACCATCACCTCGCGCACGAGGGTGTCGCCCAGCTCGAAGACGGAGTGCACCATGCGGCGCTCGTCGTCCTCGATCAGCGACTCCTGCTCGGCGAGGTCGACCAGGGCCCGCAGCTCGGCCTCGGAGGCGAAGGGCCCTTGCGGAAGCCCTTGCCGGGGGTGAGCGCGTTGCCGATGAGGATCAGGAGCTGCGGGATCGGGCCCATGATCCGGGCCAGCGGCACCAGGACGTACGCGGCGGCCGTCGCCGTGTTCAGCGGGTGCTGGCGGCCGATGGTGCGCGGCGAGACGCCGACGGCCACGTACGAGACGAGGACCATGACGGCGATGGCGACGAGGAGCGCCTCCCAGGTCTCCGGGAAGGCCTCCAGGCAGGCGTACGTGACGAGGGCGGCCGCCGCCATCTCGCAGGCGACGCGGACCAGCAGCGCCACGTTGAGGTAGCGGGTGGTGTCGGAGGCGACCCGGGCGAGCTTCTCGGCCCCGCGCCGCCCTGACCGTACGGCCTCGGCGGCGCGGAAGCTGGAGATCCGGGCGAGGCCGGCCTCGGCGCACGCGGCGAGCCAGGCCACGACGACGAGCGCGACCGCCCCGAGGATCAGCGAGACGTCCATCGGGGTCAGGAGACGGTCGGCGCCGGGGAGGGGCCGGTGAGGCCCTTCTCCGCGCGCCAGCCGTCGACGATCGCCGCCTGGAGGCCGAACATCTCGGCCTTCTCGTCGGGCTCCTCGTGGTCGTACCCGAGGAGGTGCAGCACCCGTGGACGGTGAGGAGCTGGAGCTCCTCGTCCATGGAGTGCTGCGTCGGCGCGTCCTTGCCCTGCTGGTGGCGACCTCGGGGCAGAGCACGATGTCGCCGAGGAGCCCTGCGGGGCTCGCGTCGTCCTTCGCCGGCGGACGCAGCTCGTCCATCGGGAAGGACATGACGTCCGTGGGACCGGGCAGGTCCATCCACTGGATGTGGAGCTGCTCCATCGCCTCCGCGTCCACGACGATCACCGAGAGCTCGGAGAGGGGTGGATGCGCATGCGCGCGAGCGCGTAGCGGGCGATGTCGAGGATCGACTGCTCGTCGACCTCGGTGCCGGACTCGTTGTTGACGTCGATCGACATGGTGGTTCTGTGACTACTTCCCGTTGCGGCCGTTGCGGCTGTCGTACTGCTCGTACGCGTCGACGATACGGCCGACGAGCTTGTGCCGGACGACATCCTGCGACGTGAGCGTGGAGAAGTGGACGTCCTGGACCCCGTCGAGGATGTCGCGGACCTGCCGCAGACCGCTCTTCGTCCCGTTCGGCAGGTCGACCTGGGTGACGTCACCGGTGATGACGATCTTCGAGTCGAAGCCGAGGCGGGTGAGAACATCTTCATCTGCTCGGGGTTCGTGTTCTGCGCCTCGTCCAGGATGATGAACGCGTCGTTGAGCGTGTTGTGCGTCAGCAGGTAGTCCTGCGTGACGTACAGCGAGTCCTCGGCCGCGACCTGGATGCAGACCGTCTCCTCGCGCCCGGCGGGCTCGATGGAGTCGATGAACCGCATCGGCCGGCCGCCACCGCCCGCCGCGTGGTACGCGTCCCGCTTGCGGGCGAGGCGGAAGGGCTCGATGCCCTCGGGAAGCCGGATGTCGACCACGTGGGCGTCGTAGCGGTGCTTGCCCAGGGCGTTGCCCTGCGGGCGCCCCTCGGCCGCGCGGCGCCGGGTGTACGCCACACCACCGAGCGACTGGACCAGCGCGATCACGTCGTCGCGGAGCACGATCGAGGCGGTCGAGTACTGGATCCGGCACGTGCGGTCCCGCTGCGTCACCGGACCGCCGTCGGAGTCCAGCAGCCCCTGGAGAACCGCGAGCCTGACCTCGGCCGAGTTGAACAGGTAGTCGTCCGGGACGAACTTCGAGTGGGACCGGGTGCCGAGGAGGTCGAGCTGTCGGAGCATCCCTGTCACGGGATTCTCCAGCGTGACGACGTCACCGGGTGTCCTGGTCCGGTTCAGGACGTAGTCCGGCCCGCCCTTCGCACGGACCACGACGCCGGGCAGCGCCGCTTCCAGCGCTTCGGCGAGTTCGGGGTCCTCGCTGGAGAACGAGGGAGTGGTGGAGCCGGTCAGACAGCCGTCCCCAGCAGCAGGCCCAGCGCGTACGGGTCCATCGGCACATCGCGCTCAGGCAGCGCCACGGGCGCGGTGAGCATCGGCAGCTCGTACCGGCGGGCGTGTGCGGCCCGCAGGTTGCCGATCATCTCCTGGGTCTCCAGGACCCGCCACGGCTTGTCGCGGCGCCTGTCCGAGCCGTACGGACCGTCCACAGGTGCTCGCCGCAGGCGAGGTCCAGGAGCCGTCCTGGGCGGAGACCCGGTAGACGTCCTTCTCTCCCTGCGGATAGACGCCGAGGACGGGGGTCGGCTCGCCGTTCGAGCCGATGACCAGGTCGCCGACCTCCAGCTCCCCGATGGGACGCCAGCCGTCCGGCGTGAGCACGTTCGTGAAGACGGGCTGCGCGCGACCCCGCATGTACGCCAGGGGCGCGACCTCGATCGTCCCGCTCGCCATGAGCTTGGGGATCGAGTCCGGGTCGAGCATGTCGTGCAGGGCGTCGTAGAGCGGGCGCAGGTAGGGGTCGATCTTCTCGTAGAGCGTGCCCGGCAGGAAGCCGAGCCGCTCGCCCGCCTCGACGGCGGGTCTGGTCAGGATGATCCGGTTGACCTGCTTGGACTGCAGGGCCTGGACCGCCTTGGCCATGGCGAGATAGGTCTTGCCGGTACCCGCGGGGCCGATGCCGAAGACGATGGTGTGCTTGTCGATGGCGTCGACGTACCGCTTCTGGTTGAGCGTCTTGGGGCGGATCGTGCGTCCCCGGCTGGAGAGGATGTTCTGCGTGAGCACCTCGGCGGGAGTCTCCTCGCCGCCCTCCGCCGATCCGTCCCCGCTCGCCCTGAGCATGGCGATCGAGCGTTCCACTGCGTCCTCCGTCATCGGCTGACCGGTGCGGAGCACCAGCATCATCTCGTCGAACAGGCGCTGGATCAGGGCGACTTCCGTCGCGTCGCCGACCGCGCTGACCTGATTGCCCCGGACGTGGATGTCGGCGCCCGGGAACGAGCGCTCGATCACGCGGAGCAGGGCGTCCCCGGAGCCGAGGAGGGTCACCATCGGATGCTTGGCGGGGACGGTGAAGTGGGCGCGGGCCTGTCCGCGCGCCCCGTCGTGGGGCGCTCCGTCGTGGGCTGTGGGTGTGTGAGTCATGGGCCGGCACTGTGGCCTGCACATACCTCCCGTCGCAGGGTTCTCGCTGCTCGACAACCTCTCGACCACCAAGCCTACGACCTGGTACCGACAGCGCCTAAGGGGTTTACGGAGAGCCGTTCGAGTGGCGTGTTCGGGACCGGAACCCTACGAGGCGGCCGCGCGGAAGCCGATCGTCGGGACCGCCCGGCGCAGCGGCCAGGGGCGGCCGGGGGCGGGCAGGAGGCGCTCCAGGAAGGCGTAGCGGCCGCGCAGGGCCTCGGGGTCCTGCCGGGCGTCGCCCTGGGCCCGCTGCCACCAGGCGGCGATCTCGTCCCAGGTGGGGGCGGAGAGGAGCCGCCGAACTCCTGGACGGAGAGGGCGGCGGTGAGCCCGGCGAAGGCGAGCCGGTCGGCGAGGGCCAGTCGGCGAGGGTCCCGGTGACGAAACCGGCGACGAAGACGTCCCCGGCGCCGGTCGGGTCGAGGGCGGAGACCTGGATGGCGGGGACCTCGGCGGTCTCGCCGGTGGCCCCGTCGACGGCGTAGGCCCCCTCGGCACCGAGGGTGACCACGGCGTAGCGGACCTTGTCGGCGAGGGCGCGGGCGGCGGCCCGGGGGCAGTCGGTGCGGGTGTAGCGCATCGCCTCGGCGGCGTTGGGCAGGAACGCCTCGCAGTGCTCCAGGTCGGGGAGGGCCGCCAGGTCCCAGCGGCCGGTGTCGTCCCAGCCGACGTCGGCGAAGACCTTGGCGCCCGCGCGGGCGGCCTGGGCGACCCACTCCTCGGAGCGGCCCGGGCCCAGGAGGCGACGGCCGCGCGCGCGCGTGCGGCGGGTAGGCGGGCAGGGCGCCGTCGGGCGGCGGGGCCTCGTGGCCGTGGGAGACCATCGTGCGCTCGCCCTCGTAGGCCATGGAGACGGTGACCGGGGAGTGCCAGCCGGGGACCGTGCGGGAGAACGAGAGGTCGATGCCCTCGCCCTGCTCCAGGGCGTCCCAGCAGTACTCGCCGTAGTGGTCGTCGCCGAAGGCGGCGGCGAGGAAGATGCGCAGGCCGAGGCGGGCGAGGGCGGTGGCCATGTTGGCGACGCCGCCGGGGCTGGAGCCCATGCCGCGGGCCCAGGACTCGGTGCCGCGGACGGGGGCGCTGTCGAGGCCGGTGAAGATGATGTCCAGGAAGACCGTGCCGGTCAGGAAGACGTCACAGGCGGGGTCCGTGGGTTCGCGGAGGCGCTCCAGCGGATCGACCTCGGCGTCGTGGTGCGGCTGCTCTCCCCTGGCTGTGGTCACGGCGGACTCCCCGGTCGCGGTGCGGATCCGCCCAGTGTGCCCGATGGGGGTGGGAGGCGGGTGGGACTCACAGGAGGACCGGCCCCATACCCGGAAACCGCCCGTCCAAACCCATGGTGACCCGTACCACGTGACGTACCGGCGGATACCGTCTTCTCCCGCCCCTCCCCGCTTGATACAGATGGTCCCGCGACCCCGTGCCACTCCCCGCACCACCGGGCGCTCCACCCCCTCCTTGCTCCTGGGAACGCCCATGTCGTCGCGGACTCGCGGCGCGGGGCCCTCGTCGCCCTCGTCGCCCTCTTCACGGCCGGTCACCTGGCCCCGTACCTCCTGCCGACCGTCGTCGGCCGCCTCTCCGCCGGACTCGGCCTCACCCCGCGTAACCGGGGCTCCGCCCCGGACCCAGTGCCTCAAACGCCGGCGGGGCTGGATTTCCCCCTGCGGGCGGACATTCGGCCCGTCCGGCGTTTGAGGACACGCCCGCAGGGCGTACGGGGCCGGGGGCTCGCCCCGGTTACGGGAAGGGGCGGGGTGGGAAGACAAGCCCGCCGCAGGCGCTCCGCCCGCACCCGAACCGTCCCGCCCCGCCCCGCCCCGCCCGCACCTACGCCCCGCCACCCCCGAACTCGTACGCCTCCACCTCCGCCAGGTACCGCTCCCGCCGCTCCTCCTCGTCCTCCAGGAACGACGCCCGGAAGGAGTTCCGGGCCAGCTCGGAGCTGGTCCTCCGTGAGGCCGAGCGCGTCGCGGACGCCGTCGTAGTTGTCGCCCGCGTAGCCGCCGAAGTAGGCGGGGTCGTCGGAGTTGACGGTGACGAGGAGACCGGCCGCCATCATCGCGCGGAGCGGATGGTCGGCGAGGGCGTCGATGACGCGGAGGCGGACGTTCGACAGGGGGCAGAGGGTGAGCGGGACCCGCTCGCGGGCGAGCCGGGCGACGAGGTCGGGGTCGTCCATGCAGCGCAGGCCGTGGTCGATCCGCTCGACGCCGAGGACGTCGAGGGCCTCGCGGACGTACGCCGCGGGGCCCTCCTCGCCCGCGTGGGCGACGCGGCGCAGGCCGAGCCGGGCGGCCTCCTCGTACACCTCGCGGAACTTGGCCGGCGGGTGGCCGACCTCGGCCGAGTCGAGGCCGACGCCGGTGATCCGGTCCAGGTACGGCTTCGCGGCCTCCAGGGTGGCGAGGGCCGACTCGGCGGACTCGTCGCGCAGGAAGCACATGATGAGCCGGGTGGAGATCCCGTACCGCTCCTCGGCGCGGTCGAGGGAGGCGGTGAGGCCCTCGACGACCGTGCCGATCGGGACGCCGCGGGCGGTGTGGGCCTGCGGGTCGAAGAAGATCTCGGCGTGCCGGACGCCCTGGGCGGCGGCCCGCTCCAGGTAGGCGTCGGCGAGTTCGGTGAAGTCCTCGGCGGTGCGCAGGACCGCCATCAGGCCGTAGTACAGGTCCAGGAAGGACTGGAGGTCGCTGAAGCGGTACGCCTCGCGCAGGGCGTCGGTGTCCGCGTACGGCAGGGTGACGCCGTTGCGCGCGGCGAGCGCGAAGGCCAGCTCGGGTTCGAGGGTGCCTTCGATGTGGAGGTGCAATTCTGCCTTCGGTACGGGCATGTTCACGTTCGTTTCGGTACGGGGACCCTCATGAGGTCCTGGGCAATGCTCAGCTCGCCGTCGAACCCGGCCGCCCGCGCCTGCCGTTCGAACGCGGCGGGGTCGTGGTAGCGCTGCGAGAAGTGGGTGAGGACGAGGTGCCGCACGCCCGCGTCCCGGGCGACCGCGGCGGCCTGCCCGGCCGTCAGGTGGCCGTGGTCGGTGGCGAGGCGGACGTCCTCGTCGAGGAAGGTCGACTCGATGACGAGCATGTCGGCGCCCTCGGCGAGGCGTGCACGCCGTCGCAGAGCCGGGTGTCCATGACGAAGGCGAAGCGCTGTCCGCGCCGGACCTCGCTGACCTCGTCGAGGGTGACGCCGTTCAGGACGCCGTCGCGCTGGATCCGGCCCACGTCGGGCCCCTGGATGCCGTGCGCGGCGAGCCTCTCGGGCAGGATGCGGCGCCCGTCGGGCTCGACGAGCCGGTAGCCGTACGACTCGACGGGGTGCGAGAGCCGGTGGGCTTCCAGGGTGTACGCGTCGGTGACGGCGAGCGGTCCGTCGGCGGCGACGGGCGCCTCGACCAGGCGCACGGTCTCGCGGTAGGCCGTGGCGTACCGCAGCCGCTCGAAGAAGCGCTGTCCGCTCGCCGGGTAGTGGGCGGTGACCGGGTGCGGGACCTGGTCGAGGTTGATCCGCTGGATCACCCCGGCCAGGCCGAGCGAGTGGTCGCCGTGGAAGTGCGTGACGCAGATCCGGTCGAGGTCGTGCGCGGCGACCCCGGCCCGCAGCATCTGGCGCTGGGTGCCCTCGCCGGGGTCGAACATGATCCCCTGTCCGTCCCAGCGCAGCAGGTAGCCGTTGTGGTTGCGGTGCCGGGTCGGGACCTGGCTCGCGGTCCCGAGGACGACCAGTTCGCGTACGGACACGGCTTATCCGGGGGGCCAGGTGAGGCTGCGGCCGCCCAGGACGTGCGCGTGGGTGTGGAAGACGGTCTGGCCCGCGCCCGCGCCGGTGTTGAGGACGATCCGGTAGCCGGTGCCGTCGGTCTTCTCCTGGGCGGCGACCTCGCCGGCCTCGCGCAACAGGTCGGCGGCGACGTCCGGCGCTCCGGCCGCGAGGGAGGCGGCGTCCGGGTAGTGCACGCGCGGGATCACCAGGACGTGGGTGGGCGCCTGGGGGTTGATGTCGCGGAACGCGACGGTCGTCTCCGTCTCGCGCACGATCGTCGCGGGCACCTCCCCGACACGATCTTGCAGAACAGGCAGTCGCTCTGCGGCTCTCCGGCCATGGTCCGGGCCTCCTCGCCTCCGTCGATCAGTACAGGCGCATGCTATCGGCCGCCGCCGACACGACCGGATCCGTTTTCCACAGGGGCCCGGTCAGTCCTTGGGCGCGCGCCGGTTCAGGAACGAGCGGCTCACCCAGTACGTGATGACCACGCCCCAGAACAGCGGCGCCCCGAGCCCGCCGACCACGCCCGCGTCGAGGGACCAGAGGGCCGTCGTCGCCACCGAGTGGAGCCCGAGCAGTCCCACGGCCGTCGCCATGGCGATCACCGGCCGGCAGCCGCGCGCCACGAGCAGCAGCGGGCGGCGCAGCCGGGTGGCAGCCGGCGGCCCATCCACAGCACCCAGCCGCCCCACGCGCCGACGAGGATCGCCGTGCCGATCAGGAACTGGACGACCGCGCCGGTCCCGGTGCCGCCGGTGCGGACGGCGGCGGTGGCGTACACGGAGGCGATGAAGCCGATGAGGGCGACCCAGCGGGCCCCGGCGACGGTGTTCCAGGCCATGGCCTCCAGGTTGTAGCGGGCCTTGCGGTCCTGGAGGTCGAGCGCGGCGGAGGCGACGAACCCCTCGGCGGCCTGCGTCCACGCCCCGCGCCGGAACCAGCGCCGCCGCAGCCGGAGCAGCGAGAGGTTGTTGTGGGCCTCGCTGCTCTGCGGGTTGAGGCGCAGAGTCGTCTCGTACGCCCGCTGCGCGGTGGCGTGGTCGCCCCGGCGCTGGGCGGTGAGGCCGACCAGGAAGTGGGCCGCGTCCTCTTCGGGCGCGAGGTTCACGGCGGTCCGGGCCGCCTCGTACGCCTCGGTGGTACGCGCGGGCGTGCGGGTGCGTTCGCCGTGCTCCGCGAGGGCGGTGCCGAGCGCGTAGTGGGTGCCCCAGTGGTGCGGGGCGAGCGCGACGGCGTGCCGGGCGGTGGACTCGGCCTCCGGGTAGCGCTTCTGGGAGAGGAGGATCTGGACGCGCATCAGCCAGGCGCCGAGCAGTTCGGGCTCGGCGCGCAGCGCCTGGTCCACGGCGGCCAGGGCGGCGGGGTGGGCGCCGCCCCGGTGGTGGCAGCGGGCGAGCAGGACGAGGGCCTCGGCGTCCTCGGGGTCGGTCGCCAGGTGCTGGGCGGCCAGCGCCCCGGCCTGCTCGTACCGCCCGGCCTCGTACAGCGCCTCGGCGCGCCGCAGCGCAGTGCCGTGGGCGCCCTGGGCCTCCGTCCCGCTCACAGCTTGCGCTTCCGCTTGAGGTGGGCGAGCAGGTCGTCGTAGAGGCCGCCCTCGTTGGCGAACATGGCGACGTTCCGGGCGGCGGCGAACCACGGCTCCGTGGACGGCTTGATCTGCTTGGCGGCGCCGAGCAGGTCCTTGGTGGTGATCAGGCGTACGGAGCCGCTGCGGGCGGAGTCGAGGAGGGCGGCCTCGGCGGCCGTCTCGCAGACGTGGGCAAGGTCGGCGCCGGAGAAGTCCTCGGTGGCCTTGACGAGCTTGCCGAGGTCGACGGCCTCGATGGGCCGGTCGCGCAGGTGGTAGCGGAGGATCGCCTCGCGCGCGGCGGCGTCCGGCGGCAGCACGAGCAGGGTGCGGTCGAGGCGGCCGGGGCGGCGCAGCGCGATGTCCACGTCCCAGGGGACGTTGGTGGCGGCGAGCACGAAGACGCCCTCGTTCCCGGCGCCGCTCGCGATGCCGTCGAGCTCGGTGAGGAGCTGGTTGACGACGTTGCGCAGGCCGCTGTGGTGCGTGCGGGAGCGCTTGGCGCCGAGGGCGTCCAGCTCGTCGAGGAAGACGACGCAGGGGCCTGGCGGCGGGCGGTCTCGAAGATGTCGTGGACGTTCTTCTCGGAGGCGCCGATCCACATGTCGAGGACGTCGGAGAGCGAGACGGTGAGGAAGCTCGCGCCGAGTTCGCCCGCGACGGCCCGGGCGATGAAGGTCTTGCCGCAGCCGGGCGGGCCGTAGAGGAGCAGGCCGCCGCGCAGCACTTGCCGTACAGCCTGCGCAGTTCGGGGTTGCGCATGGGGGCGAGGAAGGCGGCCTCCAGGCGGTCCTTGACCTCCTCCATGCCGCCGACGTCGGCGAGGCGGACGGCGCCTGGGGCGTCGACGTCCCAGGCGGCCGCGTCCCCGGCGGTCCCGTCGCCGCCGGCGGCCTGCGGGTCCTCCAGGAAGCGGGGCCCGACGAGGTCCTGGACCTGCTGTTCGGCGGCGTCCCAGTCGAAGGAGGAGAGGCCCTCGGCGCGGGCGCGGGCTCGTCCGGGGCGGGGGCGCTCGGCTCGGGGGCCGGGTCCTCTGCGGCGGGCAGCCCCATCGCGCGGACCATCAGGGCGCGGGCGGCCGCGTCCCCGGGCGCGTGCTGGAGGGCGACGGCCGCCTCGGCGACGGCCTCGTCGTTGCGTCCCTCCGCGAGGAGGAGTTCGGCGAAGTGGAGCCGCAGGGGTACGTCGCCGGGGGCGGCAGCCACGGCGGCGCGGAGACTGCGGATCAAGGGGGACTCGTCGGCCATGCGGCCACCCTAAGGAGCCCCCCGGGGGTGTCGTCCACCGGGTTCGCCCCGGGCCCTCCTCCGGCCGCCCTCCGTACACTGCGCCGCATGAGACGGGACGGGGCGCTGCGCGGGCTGACGGTCGACGACGGCACGGTCTGGCTCTGGAACGTCCGGCACCGGCACCCCGACTGCCGGACCGTGCTGGCCCTGCGCCGCGCCGGGGCCCCGCACGCGGTGCTCCGGCTGGTCTTCCGGGAGGTACCGGGCCGCGCGGTGGCCGGCTTCACGACGGGCCGGCACGAGGTGCTCGCCGTCGGAGGCGGACGGCTCAACCTCGACGAGCCCGGGGTCGTGCGCCGGTTCCTCGACGCGGCGGTCGCCCACGGCCTCGTCCCCACCGCGAACGGGACGCGGGAGGCGGACGGCTGGCCGCTCTTCGACGGGCTGACGGCCGAAGCGGCTCGCCCCGGACTCCTCGCCCCAGGGGTGTCTTGTCGATCGGGCCGGGCTCGCGGCGTCCGGCCCGATCGACAAGACACCCTAGCTCCAGCGGCCCGTCCGGCCCAGGACCAGGGCCGTCGCCGCCGTGCCCGCCGTGGAGGTGCGCAGCACGCTGCGGCCCAGCCGGTACGGCTTCGCCCCAGCCGCCCCGAAGGCGGCCAGCTCCTCGGGGAGACCCCGCCCTCGGGTCCGACGACCAGGACGACCGACCCCTTCGCGGGGAGGTCGGCGGTGGCAACGCGCCGCTGGGGTGGTCGCGGTCCTCGTGCAGGACGGCCGCGAAGTCGGCCTCCGCGAGAGGGCGGCGACCTGCTTAGTCGTCATGAGGTCGGCGACCTCGGGGAAGCGGGTGCGGCGCGACTGCTTGCCGGCCTCGCGCGCGGTGGACCGCCACTTGGCGAGCGCCTTGAGGCCCCGGTCGCCCTTCCACTGCGTGATGCAGCGGGAGGCGGCCCACGGGACGATCGCGTCCACGCCGGTCTCCGTCATGGTCTCGACGGCCAGCTCGCCCCGGTCGCCCTTGGGGAGCGCCTGGACGACGGTGATCCGGGGCTCCTCCGCGGGGTCCTCGTGGACCCCGGCGACCCGTACGGTCAGCCGGTCCTTGCCCTCGGCGGCGAGCACCTCGCAGGCGGCCCAGCGGCCCCGGCCGTCGACGAGGACCAGCTCCTCGCCCTCCCGCAGCCGCTTCACGGAGACGGCGTGCCGCCCCTCGGGGCCGTCCAGGAGGAAGTTCCCGGCGCCGGGGACGGCGTCGACGACGAAGACGGGTGCGGTCACGAGGTGCTCCTGTGGTGCAGTTCCGAGAGGGCGGTGTCGAGTTCGGCGGCGAGGACCTCCACCAGCCGCCCGGCGGGGAGTTCGCGGGCGAGGCGGTGTCCCTGGCCGGCCCAGAGGGCCATGCCCTGGGCGTCGCCCGCGGTGGCGGCGGCCTTGCGCAGCGGGGCGGTGAGGTGGTGGACCTCGGGGTAGGCGGCGGGGGCGTACGGGCCGTGCTCGCGCGTGAAGCGGTTGACGAGGCCGCGTGCCGGGCGCCCGGAGAAGGCCCGGGTGAGGGCGGTGCGGGTGAACAGCGGGTCGGTCAGGGCCCGCTTGTGCAGCGGGTGGGCGCCCGACTCGGGGCAGGCGAGGAAGGCGGTGCCGAGCTGGGCGGCGTCGGCCCCGGCGGCCAGGACGGCGGCGATCTGGGCGCCGCGCATGATCCCGCCGGTGGCGAGGAGCGGGAGGCGGACGCTCTCGCGGACCTGGGTGACGAGGGTGAGCAGGCCGGTGCCGGGCGTGCCGTCCTCGTCCGGGTCGTCGCGGTGGGTCCCCTGGTGGCCGCCGGCCTCGACGCCCTGGACGCAGACGGCGTCGGCCCCGGCGCGCTCGGCGGCGAGGCCTCCTCGGCGGAGGTGACGGTGACGATCGTGTACGTGCCGGCGCGGGCGAAGGCGGCGAGTGCCTCGGGCGCGGGGCAGCCGAAGGTGAAGGAGACGACGGGGACCGGGTCCTCCAGGAGGATGGCCAGCTTGGCGTCGTAGGCGTCGTCGCGGGAGTCGTCGGTCTCGCCGAGCGGGGTCCGGTACCAGTCGGCCTCCCCGGCGAGCTGGTGGCGGTAGACCTCGACGGCGGCCGGGTCGGCGGGCCGTCCGGTCCGCGGCACGAAGAGTTGACGCCGAAGGGGCGCGCGGTGAGCCCGCGTACCTGCTTGATCTCCTGGTACAGCCCTCCGGCCGTCTTGTAGCCGCCGGCCGAAGCCGAGCGCCCCGGCCTCGCAGACGGCTCCGGCGAGCTCGGGACAGGAGGCGCCACCCGCCATGGGGGCCTGCACGATCGGGATCCGGGAGAGATCGTTCAGTGCGGTGGTGGACATATGGGCATCGTGTCATGCCGCGGGGAGGGGTATGGAAAGGGGCGGTATCCATACATGGACACCGCCCCTCCCCATACGCGAGGCCGTGCGTACGACGGGCCTACCGCCCGTTGAACGCGTCCTTCAGCCGCGAGAACAGCCCCTGCTGCCCCGGCTGGAACTGCCCCGTGGGCCGCTCCTCGCCGCGCAGCTTGGCCAGCTCCGCAGGAGGCGCTCCTGCTCCGCGTCGAGCTTGCCCGGGGTCTGGACCTCGACGTGCACGATGAGGTCGCCGCGCCCGTTGCCGCGCAGGTGGGTGACGCCTCGCCCGTGGAGCGGGATCGACTGGCCGGACTGGGTGCCGGGCCGGATGTCGACCTCCTCGACGCCGTCGAGGGTCTGCAGCAGCACCTTGGTGCCGAGCGCGCCCGCCGTCATGGGGATCGTCACCGTGCAGTGCAGGTCGTCGCCGCGCCGCTGGAACGTCTCGTGCGGGGTCTCGTGGATCTCGACGTACAGGTCGCCGGCGGGGCCGCCGCCGGGGCCGACCTCGCCCTCGCCCGCGAGCTGGATGCGGGTGCCGTTGTCGACGCCGGCCGGGATCTTGACCGTGAGGGTGCGGCGGGAGCGGACCCGCCCGTCGCCCGCGCACTCGGGGCACGGGGTCGGGACGACGGTGCCGAAGCCCTGGCACTGCGGGCAGGGCCGGGAGGTCATGACCTGGCCCAGGAAGGACCGGGTGACCTGGGAGACCTCGCCGCGGCCGCGGCACATGTCGCAGGTCTGCGCGGAGGTGCCGGGAGCGGCGCCCTCGCCGGAGCAGGTCGTGCAGACGACCGCCGTGTCGACCTGGATGTCCTTGGTGGTGCCGAAGGCCGCCTCGTCGAGGCTGATCTCCAGGCGGATCATGGCGTCCTGGCCGCGGCGGGTGCGCGAGCGCGAGCCGCGCTGCGAGCCGTGCCGAAGAAGGCGTCCATGATGTCGGAGAAGTTGCCGAAGCCGCCCGCTCCGAAGCCGCCCGCGCCGCCTCCGCCGGAGGCCGAGAGCGGGTCGCCGCCGAGGTCGTAGACCTGCTTCTTCTGCGGGTCCGAGAGGACCTCGTAGGCGGCGTTGATCTCCTTGAAGCGTTCCTGCGTCTTCGGATCGGGATTGACGTCCGGGTGCAGCTCGCGCGCGAGCCTCCGGAAGGCCTTCTTGATCTCGTCCTGGGACGCGTCGCGGCGTACGCCGAGTACGGCGTAGTAGTCCGTGGCCACTTACGACTCCGCCAGGATCTGTCCGACGTAACGTGCCACTGCGCGTACCGCTCCCATCGTTCCGGGGTAGTCCATGCGGGTCGGTCCGACCACGCCGAGTTTGGCGACTGCCTCGCCGCCCGAACCGTAGCCGACCGAGACGACGGACGTGGAGCTCAGCCCCTCGTGGGCGTTCTCGTGCCCGATCCGTACGGTCATGCCCGATTCCTTGGCCTCGCCCAGCAGCTTGAGGAGGACGACCTGCTCCTCCAGAGCCTCCAGGACGGGCCTGATCATCAGGGGAAGTCGTGTCCGAAGCGGGTGAGGTTGGCGGTGCCGCCGATCATCAGCCGCTCCTCGTGCTCCTCGACGAGGGTTTCGAGGAGGGTCGCGAGCACGGTCGAGACCGTGGCGCGGTCCTCGGGCTCCTCGAAGGATTCGGGGAGGTCCTGCACCAACTGCGGCACGTCGGCGAACCGGCGGCCGACGACCCGCTGTTGAGCCGGGCCCGCAGGTCGGCGAGCGAGGTCTCGCCGAAGGGCGCAGGGCAGTCGACGACCCGCTGCTCGACCCGTCCGGTGTCCGTGATGAGGACGAGCATCAGGCGGGCCGGGGCCAGCGAGAGCAGTTCCACGTGCCGGACGGTCGAGCGGGTCAGCGAGGGGTACTGGACGACGGCGACCTGCCGGGTCAACTGCGCGAGCAGCCGGACCGTGCGGCCGACGACGTCGTCCAGGTCGACGGCGCCGTCGAGGAAGTTGTGGATGGCCCGCCGCTCGGGCGTCGACAGCGGCTTGACCCCCGCGAGCCGGTCGACGAACAGCCGGTAGCCCTTGTCCGTCGGGATGCGGCCCGCGCTGGTGTGGGGCTGCGCGATGTAGCCCTCCTCCTCGAGCACGGCCATGTCGTTGCGCACGGTGGCGGGCGACACGCCGAGCTTGTGGCGCTCCGTGAGCGCCTTGGAGCCGACGGGCTCCTCCGTCCCGACATAGTCCTGGACGATGGCGCGCAGCACTTCGAGTCTGCGTTCGCTGAGCATCGTGCGCACCTCCAGCAGTCGTCGGTCGATCCGGTTGCTCCGCTTTTGGCACTCGCCCTGTCCGAGTGCCAGCGATCCCAGGCCAGTGTACGGCGGCACACGTCGCTCCTGGCAAGGAGGCGGCGCCCCACCGGTTAGCGTCGCGGTATGGATGTCGACTGGGAAGCACAGGGGTGGGAGCGGCTCGCGGACGGGGTGGGCCGGCGCCGGCTGCCCGTCTGGGACGCCACGGCGGGGCTCGTCGTGGGCGAACGGGCGGTGCTGCTGTACGACACGGGGTCGTCGCTCGCGGAGGGCGCGGAGCTGCGGGCGGAGGTGGCGGAACTCACGGGCGGCCGGAGGGTGACGCACATCGCACTGGGCCACCCGCACTTCGACCACGTGTTCGGGACGGCGGCCTTCGCGGGCGCGGAGGTCTTCGGCGCGGTCGGCACGGAGGAGCTGCTCGCCCGGGAGCGGGACCGGGAGGCGCTGCGGGCGGACGCGGTGCGGCACGGCCTGGACCCGGCGGCGGCCGCGGAGGCGGCGGACGTGCTCGTGGCCCCGCGGCACGTGGTCTCCGGCGAGTGGACGCTCGACCTGGGCGGCCGGCAGGTGCTCCTGGCGAACGTCGGCCCCGGGCACACGGGCCACGACCTGGCGCTCCTGGTGCCCGGCCCGCCGGAGGTGGTCTTCTGCGGGGACCTGGTGGAGGAGTCGGGCGAGCCGCAGGCGGGCCCGGACGCGATCCGTCCCGCTGGCCGGACGCCCTGGACCGCCTCCTGTCGCTCGGCGGCGGGGACGCGGTGTACGTGCCGGGGCACGGGGCGGTGGTGGACGCCGCGTTCGTCCGACGCCAGCGCGAGGAACTGGCGGCGCGCTTCTCCGTCGCATAGCGTCGCCCGAATGCGCAGCTACAACCCGGACTTGACGCCCCCTGGCTGCATCTCCCGGGGGCGACCCCAGACCCCCGGCAGTGTCCCGACGCCGCTCCCTGGACAGGATTGAGCCCATGCGCAGCTACCAACCCGATCTGACGCCCCCTGGAAGCGCTCGGCGCCCGTCCCGGAGGTCCCGGCCGACCGGGACCTCGTCGTGGAGGAGGTGGCGACGGGCTTCTGCGGGGCGGTGATCCGCTGCGAGGCGGGCACGGTGACCCTGGAGGACCGCTTCGGCAAGCACCGGGTCTTCCCGCTGGAACCGCGCGGCTTCCTCCTGGAGGGGAAGGTCGTGACCCTGGTCCGCCCTTCGGCGGCTCCGGCCCGCCGACCCGTACGGCCTCCGGCTCGGTCGCGGTGCCCGGCGCACGCGCGCGCGTGGCGCGGGCGGGCCGGATCTACGTCGAGGGCCGCCACGACGCGGAGCTGGTCGAGCGGGTCTGGGGCGACGACCTGCGGATCGAGGGCGTGGTCGTGGAGTACCTGGAGGGCGTCGACGACCTGCCGTCGATCGTCGCGGAGTTCGGCCCGGGGCCCGACGCGCGCCTCGGCGTCCTGGTGGACCACCTGGTCCCGGGCTCGAAGGAGTCCCGGATCGCCGCGCAGGTGACCTCCCCGGACGTCCTGGTCGTCGGCCACCCGTACATCGACGTCTGGGAGGCGGTGAAGCCGTCCTCGCTCGGCATCCCGGCCTGGCCGACGGTCCCGCGCGGCCAGGACTGGAAGACAGGCGTCTGCCGCGCCCTGGGCTGGCCGGAGAACACGGGCGCGGCCTGGCAGCACATCCTGTCGCGGGTGACGTCGTACAAGGACCTGGAGCCGGAGCTGCTGGGCCGGGTCGAAGAGCTGATCGATTTCGTGACGGCGCCGTAGCCCGCCCCGGAGCCCTAGTCCACCAGGTCCCGCACCACCGCGTCCGCGAGCAGCCGCCCCCGCAGGGCTCAGGACCGCGCGCCCCGCCCCGTACGGGGCGGGGTCCAGAAACCGTCCTCCAGGGCCTTGCGGGAGGCGGCGAGCCCCGCGGGCCTGAGCAGGTCCAGCGGGCAGCCGTCCCGGAGGCGCAGTTCCAGCAGGATCCGCTCCACCCGCCGGTCCTCCCCGGAGAGGAGCTCGCGCCCGGCGCCCGGCGACCTCCCCGCCGCGAGGGCCGCCGCGTACGTGCCCGGGTGCTTCACGTTCCACCAGCGGACCCCGCCCACGTGGCTGTGCGCGCCGGGCCCCGCGCCCCACCAGTCGGCGCCGCGCCAGTACAGCTCGTTGTGGAGGCAGCGCCCGGCCTCCGAGGTGGCCCAGTTGGACACCTCGTACCACTCGAAACCGGCCCCGGACAGCACCTCCTCGGTGATCAGGTACCGGTCGGCGTGCACGTCGTCGTCGGTCATCGGCACCTCGCCGCGCCGGATGCGGCGGGCGAGCTGCGTGCCCTCCTCGACGATCAGCGCGTAGGCGCTGACGTGGTCGGGCCCGGCGCCGATCGCCGCGTCGAGCGAGGCCCGCCAGTCGTCGTCGGACTCGCCGGGCGTGCCGTAGATCAGGTCGAGGTTGACGTGGTCGAACCCGGCGGCCCGCGCCTCGGCGACGCACGCCTCGGGGCGCCCGGGCGTGTGGGTGCGGTCGAGGACCTTCAGGACGTGCTGCCGGGCGCTCTGCATGCCGAAGGAGATCCGGTTGAAGCCGCCCGCGCGCAGCTCCGCCAGGTAGGCGGGGTCCACCGACTCGGGTTCGCCTCGGTCGTGACCTCGGCGTCGTCCGCGAGCCCGAACTCGTCGCGGATCGCCCCCAGCATCCGTACGAGGTCCCCGGCGGCGAGCAGCGTGGGCGTGCCGCCGCCGACGAAGACGGTCCGGACCGGCCGGGGGTCGTCGCCGAGGACCTTCCGGGCGAGCCGGACCTCCTCGGCGACCTGCCCGGCGTAGTTGTCCCGGGAGGCGAGCACGCCCCCGTACCGCGCAGCTCGCTCGCCGTGTAGGTGTTGAAGTCGCAGTACCCGCAGCGCGTCGCGCAGTACGGCACGTGCAGGTAGAACCCGAGCGGGCGCTCCCCGGCCCCTTCCAGGGCGTGCGGGGGCAGCGTCCCGTCCTCGGGAACGGTCTCACCATCGGGCAGTACGGAAGGCATGGGTCCCATTGTCCCGTACCGCCCGGGGTGAGCCGCCAGTCCGCCGGCCGCGGGGCCGGTCAGACCTCGCGCGAGCCCTCGTACATCTCCTCGATGAGGTGCTTGTACTCGCGCTCCACGACCGGGCGCTTGAGCTTGAGGGACGGGGTCAGCTCGCCGTGCTCGATGTCGAGGTCGCGCGGCAGCAGGCGGAACTTCTTGATCGTCTGCCAGCGCTGGAGGCCCTCGTTGAGCCGGTCCACGTACCCCTGGATCAGCTTCTCGGTCTGCGGGGCGGCGACGACCTCGGCGTACGACTTCCCGGCGAGGTCGTGCTCGGCAGCCCAGCCGAGGAGGGAGGGCTCGTCGAGGGCGATCAGGGCGGTGCAGAAGTTCCGGTCGGCGCCGTGGACCAGGATGTTCGAGACGAACGGACAGACGGCCTTGAACTGGCCCTCGACCTCGGCCGGCGCGATGTACTTGCCGCCGGACGTCTTGATCAGGTCCTTCTTGCGGTCGGTGATCCGCAGGTAGCCGTCGGCGGACAGCTCGCCGATGTCGCCGGTGTGGAACCAGCCGTCGGACTCCAGGACCTCGGCCGTCTTCTCCGGCAGGCCGTGGTAGCCCTCCATGATGCCGGGGCCGCGCAGCAGGATCTCGCCGTCGTCGGCGATCCGGACCTCGGTGCCGGGGAGCGGCTTGCCGACGGTGCCGGTGCGGTAGGCCTCGCCCGGGTTGACGAAGGAGGCGGCGGAGGACTCGGTGAGGCCGTAGCCCTCCAGGACGTGGATGCCCGCGCCGGCGAAGAAGTAGCCGATCTCGGGGGCGAGGGCGGCGGAGCCGAGATGCACGCGCGCAGGTTGCCGCCGAAGGCCTCGCGGATCTTGCCGTAGACGAGGGCGTCGGCGACCTTGTGCTTGGCGCCCAGGCCGAAGGGCACGGAGGCGGTGCCGGTGCGGCGGAAGTTGTCCTGGGTGGTCTTCGCGTAGTCGCGGGCGACCTCGGCCGCCCACTGGAAGATCTTGTACTTGGCGCCGCCGGCGCGCGGGCCTTGGCGGCGACCCCGTTGTAGACCTTCTCGAAGATGCGGGGCACGGCCGCCATGTAGGTCGGCTGGACCACCGGCAGGTTCTCGATGATCTTGTCGACGCGGCCGTCGACGGCGGTGACGTGGCCGACCTCGATCTGGCCCGAGGTGAGGACCTTGCCGAAGACGTG
Source organism: Streptomyces sp. WAC08241 (assembly GCA_007858575.1). GTDB lineage: Bacteria > Actinomycetota > Actinomycetes > Streptomycetales > Streptomycetaceae > Streptomyces. Next base: position 6,878,020 of record CP042279.1, on the reverse strand, counting down.
GGCGAGCGGCAGCCAGAGGTACTGCACGTCCTCCTGGGTGACCAGGCCGGTGGCGGCGATGGCCTTGGCCATGTACGACCAGTTGTCGTGCGGGAGGCGGACGCCCTTGGGGCGGCCGGTGGTGCCGAGGTGTAGATGAGGGTGGCGAGCTGCGTGGAGGTGATCGCGGAGACCCGCTCCTTGACCGCCTCGGGGTGCGTCTCCAGGTACGCCCGGCCGCGCTCCTCCAGCTCGGCGAGGGAGAGGATCCAGTCGCCGTCGCTCTCGACGCCGGCGGCGTCGACGACGACCACGTGGCGGAGGTTCGGCAGGTCGGCGCGGCGCTCGACGGCCTTGGCGAGCTGGGCCGCGTCCTCCGCGATGAGGACCTTCGACTCGGAGTCCGAAAGGATGAACGCCGACTCCTCGGCGTTGGTCTGCGGGTAGACCGTGGTGGTCGCGGCGCCCGCGCACATCACGCCGAGGTCCGCGAGGATCCACTCGACCCGGGTGGAGGAGGCGAGGCGACCCGCTCCTCGGCCCGGACGCCGAGGTCGACGAGGCCGGCGGCGATCGCGTAGACCCGCTCGGCGGCCTGACCCCAACTGAGCGACTTCCAGTCGTCCGGGCCGGTGCCGGACGCGGCGGGGACCGGGTAGCGGTAGGCCTCCGCGTCGGGAGTCCGCTCGACTCGCTCAAGGAAGAGGGTCGCCACGGAGGGCGGCCGGTTCTCGATCTGGGTCTGTGTGTCGCTCACGACGTCCTCCGGGCGGCGGCGGTGCCTTCTGGTGGTTCGTAACTAACTGGCGAGTAACCTTCGAGCCGGGATCAGACTAAAGGCCCGAGGTCCGGCGCGTAAGGCCTTGCAGTGCGTCGCTTCATAACGAACGGGTCCACGCGCACCCCGCGCGTGGACCCGTTCGATGTAGGAAGCAGCTACTTCTTCCGGGCCGCCGGCCCGGCTCCCGCCCGCTCCCCGGCGGCTACTTCTTGCCCTTGCCCGAGGACTCGTCGCTCGACAGGACGGCGATGAAGGCCTCCTGCGGCACCTCCACCGAACCGACCATCTTCATGCGCTTCTTGCCTCCTTCTGCTTCTCGAGCAGCTTCCGCTTCCGGGAGATGTCACCGCCGTAGCACTTGGCGAGGACGTCCTTGCGGATGGCGCGGATGGTCTCGCGGGCGATCACCCGGGAGCCGATCGCGGCCTGGATCGGCACCTCGAAGGCCTGCCGGGGGATGAGCTCGCGCAGCTTGGCGACGAGCCGCACGCCGTAGGCGTACGCCGCGTCCTTGTGGGTGACGGCGGAGAAGGCGTCCACCTTGTCGCCGTGCAGCAGGATGTCGACCTTGACCAGGCTGGAGGCCTGCTCGCCCGTGGGCTCGTAGTCGAGGGAGGCATATCCGCGCGTCTTGGACTTGAGCTGGTCGAAGAAGTCGAAGACGATCTCCGCGAGGGGCAGGGTGTAGCGGATCTCGACCCGGTCCTCGGAGAGGTAGTCCATGCCGATCAGGGTGCCGCGCCGGTTCTGGCAGAGCTCCATGATCGCGCCGATGAACTCGCTGGGCGCGAGGATCGTGGCCCGCACGACGGGCTCGTACACCTCGTCGATCTTGCCCTCGGGGAACTCGCTCGGGTTCGTGACCGTGTGCTCGGCGCCGTCCTCCATGACCACGCGGTAGACCACGTTGGGGGCGGTGGCGATCAGGTCGAGGCCGAACTCGCGCTCCAGGCGCTCGCGGATCACGTCCAGGTGGAGCAGGCCGAGGAAGCCGACGCGGAAGCCGAAGCCGAGCGCGGCCGAGGTCTCCGGCTCGTAGACGAGCGCGGCGTCGTTGAGCTGGAGCTTGTCCAGGGCCTCGCGCAGGTCGGGGTACTCCGAGCCGTCCAGCGGATACAGACCCGAGAAGACCATCGGCTTCGGGTCCTTGTAGCCGCCGAGCGCCTCGGTGGCGCCCTTGGACTGCGAGGTGATCGTGTCACCGACCTTGGACTGGCGGACGTCCTTCACACCGGTGATGAGGTAGCCCACCTCGCCGACGCCCAGGCCGTCGGACGGCGTCATCTCCGGGGAGGAGACGCCGATCTCCAGGAGCTCGTGCGTGGCGCCGGTCGACATCATCTTGATGCGCTCGCGCTTGTTGAGCTGCCCGTCGACGACACGCACGTACGTCACGACGCCCCGGTACGAGTCGTACACCGAGTCGAAGATCATCGCGCGCGCGGGGGCGTCGGCGACGCCGACCGGCGCCGGGACGTCCCGCACGACGCGGTCGAGCAGCGCCTCGACGCCCAGGCCGGTCTTCGCGGAGACCTTGAGCACGTCCTCCGGCTGGCAGCCGATGAGGTTCGCCAGCTCCTCGGCGAACTTCTCCGGCTGCGCGGCCGGCAGGTCGATCTTGTTGAGGACCGGGACGATGGTGAGGTCGTTCTCCATCGCCAGGTAGAGGTTGGCGAGGGTCTGCGCCTCGATGCCCTGCGCCGCGTCCACCAGGAGGATCGTGCCTCGCAGGCCGCGAGGGACCGCGAGACCTCGTAGGTGAAGTCGACGTGCCCGGGGGTGTCGATCATGTTCAGGATGTGCGTGCGCCCCTGCTCCGGCCCTCGGTGGGAGCCCACGGCAGACGGACCGCCTGGGACTTGATCGTGATGCCGCGCTCACGCTCGATGTCCATCCGGTCGAGGTACTGGGCGCGCATCTGCCGCTGGTCGACCACACCGGTGAGCTGGAGCATCCGGTCGGCGAGCGTGGACTTGCCGTGGTCGATGTGCGCGATGATGCAGAAGTTGCGGATCAGAGCCGGGTCGGTACGGCTCGGCTCGGGCACGTTGGTAGGAGTCGCGGGCACGCAGGCTTCTCGTCTCGGGCGATGTTCTGAACGGATACGTAGGCTCCATGGTCCCATGCCCGGCGGCCGACGCCCGGTTTGGGCGGGCGCGAGGGCGGCTGATACCGTGGATGGCTGTGCCTCGTCTGCCCTCTCAGCTCACGAGGCGCTTCCAGAAGGAACACCGAACCTGTAAAGGCTCTTTTCGTGGCGAACATCAAGTCCCAGATCAAGCGGAACAAGACGAACGAGAAGGCGCGCCTGCGCAACAAGGCCGTCAAGTCCTCGCTCAAGACCGCGATCCGCAAGGCCCGTGAGGCTGTCGCCGCCGGCGACCTCGAGAAGGCCACCGTCGCCACTCGTGCCGCCTCGCGTCAGCTCGACAAGGCTGTCTCGAAGGGTGTCATCCACAAGAACGCCGCCGCCAACAAGAAGTCGGCGCTGGCCATCAAGGTTGCCTCCCTCCAGGGCTGAGCTCTGATGTGACCGGCCGTACGGGACCCAGCGGGCCCTCTCTCCCGCTCCCGCCCGGCCACCCCGGACTCGCGCGCGGACGCGTTCGCCACGCGGGTGCGAGCCCACTTGCTTGAACGTCGAGGGCCCCGTCGCCTCCTTCCCCAGGAGGCGACGGGGCCTTCGTCGTACGGTTACGGGGCTGACTTTGGCGTCCGGGGCTGCCTTCGACGTACGGGGCTGTCCTCGACGTCCGGGCCGCTTTCGGCGTACGGGGACTGTCCCCGGCGTACGGGACTGTCCCCGGCGTACGGGACTGCCTCCGGCGTACGGGGCTGCCTCCGGCATACGGGGACTGTCCCCGGCGTACGGGACTGTCCCCGGCGTACGGGACTGTCCCCGGCTTACGGGGCTCTCCGCCGCGCGGGAGGGCGCCGCCCGACGGGCCGCCCGCCCCGCACCGGGCACCGGTCAGTCGCCCCGGCGCATCCTCGCCGCCCGGGCCACCGCGACGACCGCCTTCTCCAGCGCGTACTCGGGGTCGTCGCCCCGCCCTTCACGCCCGCGTCCGCCTCGGCGACCGCGCGCAGGGCCAGCGCGACCCCGTCCGGGGTCCAGCCGCGCATCTGCTGCCGTACGCGGTCGATCTTCCAGGGCGGCATGCCCAGCTCCCGCGCGAGGTCGGCGGGGCGGCCGCCCCGGGCCGAGGAGAGCTTGCCGATGGCCCGCACGCCCTGGGCGAGCGCGCTGGTGATCAGCACGGGCGCGACCCCGGTCGAGAGCGACCAGCGCAGGGCCTCCAGGGCCTCGGCCGCCCGGCCCTCGACGGCACGGTCGGCGACGTTGAAGGAGGAGGCCTCGGCGCGGCCCGTGTAGTACCGCCCGACGACCGCCTCGTCGATCGTCCCGTCCACGTCGGAGGTCAACTGCGTGACGGCGGACGCGAGCTCCCGCAGGTCGCTGCCGATCGAGTCGACCAGGGCCTGGCAGGCCTCCGGCGTGGCCGAGCGCCCGAGCGCCCGGAACTCCTGCCGCACGAACGTCAGCCGCTCCGCCGGCTTGGTCGTCTTCGGGCAGGCCACCTCCCGCGCCCCCGCCTTGCGCGCGGCGTCGAGCAACCCCTTGCCCTTGGCACCGCCCGCGTGGAGCAGGACCAGGAGATGTCCTCGACCGGGTCGCCGAAGTAGGCCTTGACGTCCTTGACCGCCTCGGCGGAGAGGTCCTGCGCGTTCCGCACGATCAGGACCTTGCGCTCGGCGAAGAGCGAGGGGCTGGTGAGCTCCACGAGCGCCCCGGGCTGGAGCTGGTCGGGGGCGGTCGCGCACGTCCGTGTCGGCGTCGGCGGCGCGGGCGGCCGCCACCACCTCCTGGACGGCGCGGTCGAGGAGCAGGTCCTCCTGTCCCACGGCGAGCGTCACGGGGCCGAGGAGGTCGTCGGGGGAAGTCTTTCTGGTGGCCATCGCCGTCCAGCATCCCACGGGCCACCGACAGCCGTGCCCATGCCCGAGAATGGCGGGGTGAGTGAACGACACGTACTGGTGCTCCCCGACCGCGACGCCGCCGAGGAGGTCGCCGGGGAGCTTCCCGACCGCTTCGGCGTCGCCGAGGAACCGCAGCTCGTGCGGGACGCCCTGGCCGGGGAGGACGACGCCGAGGACGCGCAGTGGCTGGTGGTCGTCGAGGACCCGGACGGCCGGCTCGACCCGGCGGCCCTCGACGGACTCGCCGCCGAGTACGAGGGCTGGCTGGAGGCCCCCTGATCCCCTCGCCCCCTTCGGCTTCCCTCGTTTCTCCCTTCGCCCCCGCTTCGTCCCCCGTCAGCTTCCCGACGTCTTGGGCACGATCTGGACGTCGAGGTCGATGCTGATGCTGGACCCGACGGCCGCGATGCCCCGCGCGAGCAGCGTCTGCCAGGTCAGGGTGAAGTCCTCGCGGTGGAGTTCGGTGGTGGCGCGGCAGGCGCCCCGGGTCTCGCCCTCCAGACCGTTCCCGAGGCCCAGGTACTGGGTGTCGAGGGTCACCGTGCAGCTCACCCCGTGGAGGTGAGCGCCCCGGTGACGGCCCAGCGGCTGCCGCCCCGGTGGGTGAAGCGCTCGCTGTAGAACTCCAGCGTCGGGTACTTCCCGACGTCGAGGAAGTCGCCCGAGCGCAGGTGGTCGTCGCGCATCCGCACCCCGGTGTCGATGGAGGCCGCGTCGATGACGACGTGCATCGCGGAGCGCTCCATGCGGTCGGCGATCCGGACCGCGCCCGCGAAGCCGTTGAACCGGCCGTGGATCCGGGCCAGTCCGATGTGGCGCGCCGTGAACCCGATCTGGGAGTGCGCCGGGTCGATCTCCCAGTCGCCCGGCCCCGGGAGCGGGGGCTGCGGGGCGACCTGGAGCATGACGTCGCCGAGCCCGGTGTGGACGCCCTCGGTGACGAGGGCGGTGCCGTGGTGCGGCGTGTAGCCCTCGGCGGTGACCGCGAGCCGGTACTCGCCGGCCGGCACGGTCGCGAGCGCGGTGCCGTACGGGTCGGTCTCTCCGGCCAGCACCTTGCGTCCAGCGGTGTCGCTGACGACGAACTCGGCCTGCCGGACGGGCTCGTGCACGGGGTCGAGCACCCGGCAGCTCAGGACTCCCGCCGAGGACGGGACGGTGAGACCGGCGAGCGGCCCGCCCCGCGCGGCGTTCCCTCCGCGCTTCCCGAAGAGACGATCGAACATTCTTCACGCACCCCCGTGCGACTCGTTCACCATGCAACGAAGTCGCATTCGATCACCCTTGAGGCGTTCGAGGCAAACCGGAGCAAGTGTTGCCAAGTGTTACCGAGAGTCCGAATTGACGCTCTCTTCCCCACGGAGGACGGCGATACGACGGGCGGTTGGGCGACGGGCGGTTGGGCGACAGGTGGTGACACGACGGGCAGCACGTCGAGCTCGATGCCGAACAGGTCCCGGTACGCCTCCCGCACCTCGTCGTCCCCGCCGAGGACCCGCTCGTCGCGCCCGCCGCGGGTCCGGGTGATCAGCTTCGTGCCGCTGAGGGTGATCCGCCCCTCCTCGGTGAGCCGGGAGCAGACGAGGGAGCGCGGGAAGTGCGAGTCGGGCGAGGTCCGGTGGTACCAGGCCCCGGCCGTGAAATCGGCGAGCTCGCGCGGCCGGGTCTCCATCCGGTACTGGGGCTTCCCGTCCCGCAGCACGTCCAGGTCGCCGTCGGCGGTCTCCACGATCCGGAAGACGCCCCCGGGGTCCTCCTGGTCGTCGCGCGCGTCGAAGGCCAGCGGGAAGTGACTGTGGTCGCCGAACCCGACATCGGCCAGCCACCGCTCCCCTCCCCTTCCCATTCCCTCCACCGTCTCCACGCGCAACGCCATGTGGTCGTACGGGATGCCGAGCTTCCCGCCCTCCCCGACGACCCGCGCCTGAAGCAGCTCGACCCGGTACCCGAGCCCCTCAGCAGAACGGCGAACGCCGTGTTGACCTCGTAGCAGAAACCACCTCTGCGCGCGCCGACCACCTTGTCGAGGAGCGCCTTCTCGTCCAGGACCACGGGCTCACCGAGATGGATCGAGAGGTTCTCGAAGGGCACCGTCCGCAGGTGGAGCAGGTGCAGCTCGCGCAACGCGGCGGCATCCGCACGCACCGGCCGCTCCGCCCCGATCCGCCGCAGATAGGCCTCGACCTCGGACGGAGCGGGAACGAAGAACCCGGGCGGAGCGGAAGAACCCTGCGGCGCCGGGGGCTCGGGCAGGGCGGCGGGGATCGACTGGGTACTCATGGGGGTCGGCCGGTTACTCATACGGACAGTCTGCCGGGCCGGATCCCGTTCCAGGAAAGGCCGTTCACCCTCCCTTCGGCACGGCCACGAGCCCCTCCCGCCCCCACCACCGCGATCGCCCCGTCCCGATCGGTCCGCAGCACCGCGCCCCGCCGTCCCGCAGCGCCGCGAGGGTCCGGGGCGAGGGTGGCCGTACGGGTTGTCCCGGCCCGCGGAGACCAGGGCGAGCCTCGGCCGCACGGCCCGCATCAGCGCCGGGTCCTGATGCGCGGACCCGTGGTGGGCGACCTTGAGACGTCCACCGGAGCGAGTCCCGGATGGACCCGCAACAGCGCCCGCTGCGCCGGTGGCTCCAGGTCTCCGAGGAGCAGCAGACTCAGCCCTCCGGCGGCGTGGACGAGCAGCGCGACGCTGGCGTCGTTGGGTCCCTCGAAGGGGCCCCGATCCCGGCGGTCCGCCCGGCAGCCGGCCACGGCCAGAGCACCCGCCACTCCAGGTCCCCGATCCTCCGCACCTCCCCGGTTCGGCACGGATCACCGGCACCCGGGCCGCGGCCGCCGTCCGCCGTACGAACGCGGCCTGGCCGGGCGGCTCTTCGAGCCCCGTCGTCTGGATCGCCCCCACCGACCGCCCCGCAACGCTCCCGGGAGCCCGGCCACGTGGTCCGCGTGGAAGTGGGTGAGCACCAGCAACGGCACCCGTCTCACCCCGAGTTCACGCAGACAGCGGTCCACCGGTACGGGGTCGGGACCCGCGTCCACCACGACGGCGGAGTCCCCGCCCGCCGCGAGCACGGTCGCGTCCCCTGCCCCACCTGGCACATCGCGAACACCCAGTCCGGCGGCGGCCATCCGGTGGCCCACCGGGACAGCGGCACCGGCCGCACCACGGCGAGCAGGAGCAGCCCGGCCACGAGGACGCCGACCGCGCCCCGGTACGGCAGTCTGCGCGCCCCGAGGACCACGGTCACGGTGAGCAGCGCGAGGGTCAGCCCGCCCCGCCACCCGCCGGGCCAGGCCAGCTCCGCCCCGGCAACGCGCTTCCGGTGCGGGCCACCCACGCGATCCACCCGACCGGCCATCCCGCCACCCACGCCAGGCCCTCCGCCGCCGGCATCCAGAGCGCCGCCAGGGCCAGCGCGCCGAACCCGCACACCGTCGCGGGCGCCACTGCGAGTTCGGCGAAGAGGTTCGCCGGGATCGCGACCAGGCTCACCCGGGCCGCGAAGACCACCACGACCGGAGCGCACACCGCCTGCGCCGCCAGGGCCGCGGCCAGCGCCTCGGCCAACCGGCCGGGCACTCCGCGCCGACGCAGCCCGTCACTCCACCGGGGAGCGATCGTCAGCAGCGCCCCGGTGGCCAGGACCGAGCAGGAACCCGTAACTCCGCGCGAGCCAGGGTCGTAGAGCACCAGGACGAGAACGGCGGCGGCCAGCGCGGGGATCAGCGACCTCCTGCGCCCCGTGCCGATCGCGAGCAGCGCGACGAGACCGCAGGCGGCGGCACGCAGGACGCTCGGGTCGGGTCGGCAGACGATCACGAAGGCCGGCGTCAGCCCTCCCCGGCCACCGCGGTGACCCGCAGCGACAGCCCCAGCCGGGGCGCGATCCCACCCGCTCCACCTGGTGCGCCCGCCCGGGACGCCCGATCAACAGAAGCAGCACGATGGTGAGGTTGCTTCCTGATACAGCCAACAAGTGCGTGAGATCGGTGGCTTCGAAGGCGTCCCTCAGCTCGGGGCCGACCCGGGAGGTGTCCCCGACGACCAGGCCGGGCAGCAGGGCCCGCGCGTCGGGGTCCAGCCCTCGGTCGCCCTCCGCAGCCCGCGCGCAGCTCCCCGCCGTCCGTTGCGACGCGTTCGGCCGACCCACGATCCGGGGCGGGTCCGATCCGTCCGCCTTGAGCACCGCCGCGAACGGTTCGCCCGGGTGCGACGGCGGCGCGAGCCGGCCGCTGATGCGCAGCCGGGTGGAGGGCAGGAGCCGCAACCACTCCTCGCGCCCCTCCCCGGCGGCACGATCAGCAGGACCGGTGCCCTGGTCCGGTGGACCGCACCGTCCGACCGCTCGGCCCGGGTCACCTCGCCGTCCAGGACGACCGAGACCGGAGCCATGGTGTTGCCCCGCACCTTGGGCCGGGTGAGCCGTGGATCGGAGGTCACCGTCACGTCGAGGCGCGCCCGCGCGTACTCCTCGGCCAGGACCGGTACGGGCCCGCGCCGCAGGTCCGCCGCGTGCAGCCCCGCCGAGGCGGCCCCGGCCGCGGCACACAGCAGGACCCCGGCCCACGCGGTGGCCCGCAGCCGCCGCCCGGCGGCGACGCCCGGCACGACCGCCCCACGGCTCCCCGCGGGGTCCCCGTGCCGCCGGACCACGCCCCACGCCGACAGGACCGCCGCTCCCACCAGGCAGACCGCGACACCGGCCACCGTCCACCACCCGGCGACGCCCACCGCGCAGGCCGCGGCCGCCCAGGCCGCCGTCGCGAGGGAACGAGCCGCAGATCGGTCGGCCCTTCCGGCCGAGCGGGCTCCCGTACCTCCGGCTCCGTCTCCGTGGCCGCTCCCCGTCCCGGCTCACGGCCGGACCAGTGGTTCGAGGTCGGCGAACCGTCGCTCGCCGATGCCGCTGACCTCCCGCAGCTCGCTCACCGAGCGGAAGCCGCCGTGTTCCGTGCGGTGGTCGACGATGTGCTGGGCGAGGACCGGTCCGACGCCCGGGAGGGCGTCGAGCTGTTCCACCGTGGCACTGTTGAGGCTCACCGGTGCCCCCGGCGCCCCACCCCTCCGGTCCCTCCAGTCCCTCCGGTTCCTCCCGCGTTCCCGCCGCTCCCGGGGCCGGGCCCGCCGGCCTGCGCCCCGGCACGTCGACCAGGACCTGTTCGCCGTCGGACAGGACACGGGCCCGGTTGACTCCGGTGAGATCGGCGCCGGACCGCACCCCGCCCGCCGCCCGGAGGCGTCCTCCACCCGCGAACCGGCGGGCAGGGTCAGCACCCCCGGCCTGCGCACCTTCCCGCCGACATCGACGACGACCTTCGCACCGGAGGGGACGGGCGGAGCGGCCGGCGCGGAGGGCGCCCCACCTTCCGCGGGGCCTCCGGTTCCGGCCCTGCCGTCCCGCGGGCACGTCCGTCGCGGGCGCGACCGTCGCAGGAGCGGCACGAACGAGTTCGGGCGCGCGCACCGGCTCCGGCCGGCCCATCCAGAAGTAACCGCCCGCGAGTCCCACGGCGACGAGCAGGACCACCGTCAGGGCGGCCAGCGTCCTCGGTTCCAGCCCGCACCGGGTCTGCACCCACAGCGGTGTCCTGTCCCGGACCCCGCCATCAGCCGCTCCCGCACCCCGGGCGGAGAGACCGGCGGAAGAACCCGCCCGGCGCCTCGGACGCCTCCCCCGTCCCGGGCACCTCCTCCGTCCCGGGCACCTCCCCGCTTCAGGCGTCACCACCTCGGCGGACGGTTCCGGCGGGGACGCCGTCGGGAACAGGGCGTCCCCGCGTCGCCGTACGACACCTCCGGGCGCCTGAGCGGGCCGCCCGCCGACCCGGGCGCGCCGCCGGCTCGGTCCCGGGGCGAACCTCGCCCTGCGGGGCGACTGCGCCCGTCCGAACCGGCCGCCCTTCCGGGCCCGCTCGTCGGACCGTGGGCCGTCCTCACGGCTCCGGAGCCGGCGGCGCCCGTGGCCCCGGCAACAAAAGCGGCAGCGTCGGCGGTGTCCGGTGTGTCGATGGTGGTCGATGCGATGTGTGTACGAAGCGTCATGCCCGTGACGTTAGAGAGCGCGGACACCCCGTGCCGGACCCGTTCACGGTCCGTGAACAGCGGCCCGCTGTGGAAAACTCCGTCACCCCTGCGGGTGACCGTCACGGGCCCGGTGGTCTCAGCGCGGCGAGACGACGACCGCGAGGAGCCCGGGGCCCGTATGGGCGCCGATGACCGCGCCCACCTCGCTGACGTGGAACTCCCCGATCCCCGGGACGCGCTCGCGGAGCCGGTCCGCGAGCGTGGCGGCGCGCTCCGGCGCGGACAGGTGGTGCACGGCGATGTCGACGGCCCCGGATCCGGCCCGCTCCACCGCGATCTCCTCCAGGCGTGCGATGGCCTTCGAGGCCGTCCGCACCTTCTCCGGAGTTCGATCCGGCCGTTGTCGAGTTCGAGGAGGGCTTCACCGCGAACGCGGAGCCCAGCAGCGCCTGCGCGGCGCCGATGCGCCCGCCCCGGCGCAGGTAGTCCAGGGTGTCGACGTGAAGAAGGCGGAGATGCCGGCGGCGCGCTTCTCGGCCGCCGCGACCGCCTCGTCGAGCGATCCCCGGCCTCCACGGTCTGCGCCGCCGCCAGGGCGCAGAAGCCCAGCGCCATGCCGACCATGCGGGTGTCCACCACGCGTACGGGCACGGGGGCGTCCTTCGCGGCGAGCACGGCCGCGTCGTAGGTCCCGGAGACCTCGGCGGACAGGTGGAGCGAGACGATCCCCGCGCACCGGCCTCGGCGGCCTCGCGGTAGGTCGCGGCGAAGACCTCGGGGCTGGGGCGGGAGGTGGTGACGGACCGCCGCTTCTGGAGGGCCTGGGCGAGGGCCTCGGCCGAGATCTCCGTGCCCTCCTGGAGGCGCGGTCGCCGATGACGACGGTCAGCGGGACCGTGGTGACGGCGTGCCGCTCCCTCGTCTGGCGTGGCAGGTAGGCCGTGGAATCGGTGACGATCGCGACATGCCGGGACATGAGCGGGAGGTTACCCGCCGGGAGCGCCGCACGGCAGCCCGGCCCCCGCCGGATCACCGGGCTTCGACGAGCGTCCCGGTCCCCGGCGGCCGGCCGTGCCGTCAGGTGGTGGTCTCCGGGCGGGCCGTCTTCTCCCAGGGGTACGCGGTCAGCCGGGGGTCGGGGGCCGTGATGGCGGACGGTCCGCTCGCGCTCTCCCCGGTGTCCGCGGCCCGGCCCGTGGTCCCGGCGGGGCGTCCCCGCTCCTCCGTGCCGGCGGCGGTGGTGTCCGGGACGGGCTCCGGGTCGGTCCAGTGGCGCAGGGCCCCGGCCTCGACGTCGATCTGGGCGCTGAGCGTCGACAGGTCGTCCTCGGCGAACCGCAGGGCCCGGTCCCGGGCGGCGCGGCGCAGCGCGTCGGCCGAGCTCGTGATCCGCTCGGTCCGCGCGGTGAGTTCGGGCAGTTGCCCGGCCACCCACGCCCGGTCGGGCTCCCGCTCCAGGCTCTTGAGGTCGGCGTCGAGTTCGAGGCCGTGCGCGCTGAGCCGGTGGAACAGGTCGAGCGACTCCTTCAGCGAGGCGTCCTGGCCGACGCCCGCCTGCAGCGCCTCCTGCGTGGCGCGCATCGAGGTGCGCAGCGAGAGCCGCAGCCGGGCCAGCTCGCCCGCGGCTCCGGCCTGGCCGAAGCTCTTGGCCCGCAGGGTGGTGTCCTCGACCGTGCGCCGGGCCTGGTCCAGGGTGCGGTCGACACCGCGCTTGGCGGCCTTGGTCACCTTCACGGTGGCGTACACCCCGAGCGCCACGAAGGCGCAGAAGAGCAGCGCCAGGATGAGGATCACGGCTTCCATGGGTGCCCCTCCGGCATCGGTCGACTCACCACACGGTTGTGGTTCCTCCACGGTAAACGGAACGGGCAGGCCGAGGGTTCCATCGGAACCCCCAACCTGCCCGTAGGGGAAACCCCTGTGCGCGGCCGGTCACCGAGCCGCGCGTCAGCGTCCGCTAGCCCGCGACGATGTTGACCAGCTTCGGCGCGCGCACGATCACCTTGCGGATCTCGGCGCCGCCCAGCGCCGCGACCACGTGCGGGTCGGCCAGCGCCAGCGTCTCCAGCTCCGCGTCGGTGATCGACGGGGAGACCTCCAGGCGGGCCTTGACCTTGCCCTTGATCTGCACGACGCAGGTCACGGTCTCGTCGACGACGTACGCCGGGTCGGCGACCGGGAAGTCCTGGTGGACGACCGACTCGGTGTGGCCCAGCCGGCGCCACAGCTCCTCGGCGATGTGCGGCGCCAGCGGGGCGACCAGCAGGACGAGCTGCTCGGCGACCGTGCGGGAGAGGCGCCGCCGGACTTGGTCAGGTGGTTGTTCAGCTCGGTGATCTTGGCGATGGCGGTGTTGAAGCGCATCGCGGCCATGTCCTGCGCGACGCCGTCGATCGCCTTGTGCAGGGCGCGCAGCGTGTCCTCGTCGGGCGCGGCGTCGACGACGGTGACCTCGCCGGTCGACTCGTCGACGATGTTGCGCCACAGGCGCTGCAGCAGGCGGTACTGGCCGACCACCGCGCGCGTGTCCCAGGGGCGGGACACGTCCAGCGGGCCCATCGCCATCTCGTACAGGCGCAGGGTGTCGGCGCCGTACTCGGCGCAGATCTCGTCCGGCGTCACGGCGTTCTTCAGGGACTTGCCCATCTTGCCCAGGACGCGGGAGACCTTCTCGCCCTGGTACCAGAAGCCGCCGTCGCGCTCCTCGACCTCGGCCGCCGGTACGGCGATCCCGCGCGTCCCGGTAGACGAAGGCCTGGATCATGCCCTGGTTGTACAGCTTGTGGAAGGGTTCGGCCGAGGAGACGTGGCCCAGGTCGAACAGGACCTTGGACCAGAAGCGCGCGTACAGCAGGTGCAGCACGGCGTGCTCGGCGCCGCCGACGTACAGGTCGACGCCACCGGTCGGCATGCCCTCGCGGGGGCCCATCCAGTACTGCTCGACGGCCGGGTCCACCAGCTTCTCGGAGTTGTGCGGGTCCAGGTAGCGCAGCTCGTACCAGCAGGAACCGGCCCAGTTGGGCATGGTGTTGGTCTCGCGGCGGTACTTCTTGGGGCCGTCGCCCAGGTCCAGGGTGACGTTCACCCAGCCCTCGTTGCGGGACAGCGGGGTCTCCGGGCGGGTGTCCGCGTCGTCCGGGTCGAAGGTGCGCGGCGAGTAGTCCTCGACCTCGGGCAGCTCCAGCGGCAGCATCGACTCGGGCAGGGAGTGGGCGACGCCGTCCTCGTCGTAGACGATCGGGAAGGCTCGCCCCAGTACCGCTGGCGGCTGAACAGCCAGTCGCGCAGCCGGAAGTTGACGGTGCCCTCGCCGATGCCGCGGTCGGCCAGCCAGGCGGTGATCCTCTCCTTGGCGGCGGCGACGCCCAGGCCGTCCAGGGAGATCTCGTCGTTGGCGGAGTCCACCAGCTCCGCCTCGTAGGAGAGAACGCGTCGTCCCAGGTGGACGGGTCGGTGCCGCGGCCGTCCGAGGGCTGGACGACGCAGCGCATCGGCAGCTCGAAGGCGCGCGCGAAGGCGAAGTCGCGGCTGTCGTGCGCGGGGACGGCCATGATGGCGCCGGTGCCGTAGCCCATCAGGACGTAGTCGGCGATGAAGACCGGGACGCGCTCGCCGCTGACCGGGTTGGTCGCGTACGCGCCGGTGAAGACGCCGGTCTTGTCCTTGGCTTCGGCCTGGCGCTCGACGTCGGACTTGGAGGCGGCCTGCTTGCGGTAGGCGTCGACGGCCTCGGCAGGGGTGGCGTGGCCGCCGGTCCACACGTCGTGGGTGCCCTCGGGCCAGGCGGCCGGGACGATCTTCTCGACCAGGTCGTGCTCGGGGGCCAGGACCATGTAGGTGGCGCCGAACAGGGTGTCCTGACGGGTGGTGAAGACGGTGATGGCGCCGGCCTCGCCGACCTGGAAGTCGACGCGGGCGCCCTCGGAGCGGCCGATCCAGTTCCGCTGCTGCAGCTTGATGGCCTCGGGCCAGTCCAGCGCGTCCAGGTCGTCCAGCAGGCGGTCCGCGTAGGCGGTGATCCGCATGTTCCACTGGCGCAGCTTGGACTTGAAGACGGGGAAGTTGCCGCGCTCGGAGCGTCCGTCGGCGGTGACCTCCTCGTTGGCCAGGACGGTGCCCAGGCCGGGACACCAGTTGACGGGCGCGTCGGAGGCGTACGCCAGGCGGTACTCGCCCAGGACGTCGGCGCGCTCGGTGGCGCTCAGCTCGCTCCACGCGCGCGTGGTGCCGGGGATCTCACGCGTGCCGTTCTCGAACCGCTCGACCAGTTCGGCGATCGGGCGGGCCTGCTTCGCCTCGTCGTCGTACCAGGAGTTGAAGATCTGCAGGAAGATCCACTGGGTCCACTTGTAGTACTCCGGGTCGATCGTGGCGAACGACCGGCGCTTGTCGTGGCCCAGGCCCAGCCGGCGGAGCTGGACCTTCATGTTCTCCATGTTGGCCTCGGTGGACACGCGCGGGTGCGTGCCCGTCTGCACGGCGTACTGCTCGGCCGGCAGGCCGAAGGCGTCGAAGCCCAGGGTGTGCAGCACGGCCGGCCGGTCATGCGCGCGTGGCGGGCGAAGACGTCCGTCGCGATGTAGCCCAGCGGATGGCCGACGTGCAGTCCCGCGCCCGAGGGGTACGGGAACATGTCCATGATGAACTTCTTGGGCCGGGCGGCGACCGCGGGGTCGCCCGCCAGGTCGCCGGTGGGGTTCGGGGCCTCGTACGTGCCCTCGGCATCCCAGAAGTCCTGCCAGCGTGCCTCGATGTCGGCGGCCATGGCCGCCGTGTAGCAATGCGGGGCCGCCGTCTCGGCGGCCGTATTGATCTCGGTCATGGTCCTTGAAGCTCCATCGATCGTCTCTGCCCACGGCCACTGACTGCCCGAAATGAAAAATCCCCTCGCACGGGAGGGGATGCCGCGCCGACTCCGACGGAATGTCTGTCACCCGTCGGGACTGGTCAGCGCGGCTCGGTAAGCAGGAGGCGTACGGCACGCATGGCGCCAGGGTACCGCAGCGGCCGCACGGGCCGCACCGGCGTTCGGGGACCGGGACACGAAAGCAGGCCACCCGATCCGGGTGACCCGCTTTCCCCACAGCTTCCGTGGAGTTTCTGTGGAGCTAAGGAGAATTGAACTCCTGACCTCCTGCATGCCATGCAGGCGCTCTACCAACTGAGCTATAGCCCCTTGCTTTCCGTCTCCGCTCCGGTTTCCCTCGCGGCGACAGACAGAACATTAACCGGCTCCCCGGCAGATCTCCAAATCGATTCCCGGCCCCTCCGGGAGCGCCGGGTAGGGTCGCCGACTGTGTCCGTCTCCGTGCTCTCGAAAACCCGTGCCCGGCCCTGGCCCTGGCCACCGCCGCGGCGGTCTGCCTGCTCTCGTTCGCGGCCTTCTGGGCGGCGCAACGCCTCGCCCACGTGAACATGCTCGACGTCATGGTCTACCGGGCCGAGGGCGAGACGGTGCGGGCCGGCGGCGACCTGTACGCGATGCGCGCCACCTCGGCGAACCTCGGCATGACGTACCCGCCGTTCGCGGCCCTGCTGTTCGTGCCGCTGACCCTGGTGGGCGTCCCGCTGATGCGGACGCTCGCCACCGGCGAACCTGCTCCTGGTGGTCGCCCTGGTCCTGCTGTCGGTCCGGCTGGTCCGTCCGTCGCTGTCCCGCGCGGACCTGTGGCGCACGACGTTCTGGGTCGCCGCGGTCGTGGTCTGGTGCGAGCCGGTGTGGACGACCCTGCGGTACGGCCAGATCAACCTGCTCATAGCGGTGGCGGTGCTCTGGGACCTCACGCGTCGCGAGGGCAGCCGCTGGGCGGGCCTCGGCATCGGCCTGGCGACCGCGGTGAAACTCACACCGGGGCTCTTCGTGGTCCTGCTGCTCGTCGCGGGCGTGCTGCTGTGGCGCCGGGACCGGTCCTGGAACCAGTGGTTGCGCACGGCGGCGACGGCGACCGGGGTGTTCCTCGGGACGACGCTGGCCGTGGTGGTCGCGCTGCCCGCGGACTCGAAGAGGTTCTGGACGGAGACGCTGTTCGAGACCGGCCGGGTCGGCTTCGCCGAGGAGACCGCCAACCAGTCGATCCGCGGCGTCCTGGCCCGGCTGATGCACACCGACGACCCGGGCACGTGGTGGGCGGTGGCGGCGGCCCTCCTGGGCGGCGCGGCGATGGTGGTGGCGGTACGGGCCGCGCTGCGCGGCGACAGGGCCGTGGCGGTGGTCGTCTGCGCGTTCACGGCACTGATGATCAGCCCGATCTCGTGGTCCCACCACTGGGTCTGGTGCGTGCCGCTGCTGATCCTGCTCGCGGACCGCGCCACGCACGCGTGGCGGGTGACGGGGCAGTGGCCCTGGTGTTCGCGTCGTTCGCGCTGTGGTGGGTCCCGCACGACCCGGGCCGCCCCGAACTGGACCAGAACGCGGGTCAGATGCTGCTCTCCGCCGTCTATCCGCTGACGGCGACGGCGCTGCTCGCGGGGTACGTGCTGACGCGGCGACGGGCACGCGGGACGGAGGCCGGCCACGGGACGGAGGCCGGTACGACGGAGGCCAGTACGGCGAAGGCCGGTACGACGGAGGCCAGTACGGCGAAGGCCGGTACGACGGAGGCCGGTACGAGGACGGAGGCCGGCAAGGCGACGGAGCCGGCCCTGGAGGCCGTGCTGCCGGGAGTACCGGAACAGGAGCCCCGGACCGCGCCCGAGCGGGAGCGTCAGGCCGTGGCGAAGGAGTAGAACCGCTTGAGGGTGCAGTGCTCGTCGAGGAGCCGGCCGTAGATCGGCTCCCCCTCCAGCTCGCGGTAGGTCTCGATCGGGTCGCCTTTTATGATCAGCGCCCGCGCGCACTCCTCGCACCAGTACTGGAACTCGGGGTTGACGGGTTCCATGTCGCGCACGATGGGCGTGCCGCTGCCGCACCAGTCGCACTTCCGCCTGTGTGCACCCATCAGTCAGCTCCAGCTATGGCTGCGGATCGCGCGCCCCGTCGTGCACCTGGTCGTGCGCCGACAGGACACCCTGCCGTTGTCGCCGAGCACTTGGGCCACCCTCCCGTCCGGATCCTGTCCCCTCCGGCCGTCCGATTCTGCCATGGCCCCGCAAGCCGGCGCACTCGGCACAACGTGACGAAACGACGAATCCCGCCCCTGATGGGGACGGGATTCGGTGACTGTGGAGCTAAGGAGAATTGAACTCCTGACCTCCTGCATGCCATGCAGGCGCTCTACCAACTGAGCTATAGCCCCTCGTGTTCTTCGCGCTCCGCGCTGCGAACAAGAAGAACTCTAGCCTGTGACCTGCCGGAAAGTGAAATCCGGATCCGGCGGGCCCGCAGCGGGGCTCAGTCGTCGTCGCCGAGGACCGGCTCGGGCAGCGTGCCGGCGTTGTGCTCCATCAGGCGCCAGCCGCGCGCGCCCTCGCCCAGGACGGACCAGCAGCAGTTCGAGAGCCCGCCCAGGCTCTCCCAGTGCCGGGACTCCAGGCCCAGGAGCCGGCCGATGGTGGTGCGGATGGTGCCGCCGTGGCTGACCACGACGAGCGTGCCGTTCTCGGGGAGCTTGTCGGCGTGCTCCAGGACCACGGGGGCGGCCCGGTCGGCCACCTCGGTCTCCAGCTCGCCGCCGCCCCGGCGCACGGGCTCGCCGCGCTTCCACGCGGCGTACTGCTCGCCGTACCGGGCCACGATCTCGTCGTGGGTCAGCCCCTGCCACTCCCCGCGTACGTCTCGCGCAGCGCGGCGTCGTGGGCGACGTCGTGGCCGGTGAGCGCGGCGAGCTCGGCGGCGGTGGCCGCCGCCCGCTTCAGGTCGGAGGCCACGATGGCGTCCGGCTGGAGCGCGGCGAGCAGCCGTGCGGCCCGGCGCGCCTGGGCGACGCCGGTCTCCGTCAGGTCGATGTCGGTCGAGCCCTGGAAGCGGCGCTCCAGGTTCCAGGAGGTCTGGCCGTGGCGCCAGAGGACGATGCGGCGGCCGGCGCCGCCCCTGGTGGCGCTCAGCTCAGCTCACCGTCCGGTCCGTCGGGCAGGCCGGAGGCGTGGCCGGTGGTGTCGACGCCGGTCAGGGCGGCGTGCTCGGCGGCCTTGCCGCGGGTCTTCGCGGCGTCCTCGGGCAGCTCCAGCTCGGGGCAGTCCTTCCACAGCCGCTCCAGGGCGTAGAAGACCCGCTCCTCGCTGTGCTGGACGTGGACGACGATGTCGACGTAGTCGAGCAGGATCCAGCGCGCGTCGCGGTCGCCCTCGCGGCGGACCGGCTTGGCGCCGAGCTCCTTGAGCAGCCGCTCCTCGATCTCGTCGACGATCGACTTGACCTGGCGGTCGTTGGGCGCGGAGGCGAGCAGGAAGGCGTCGGTGATCGACAGCACGTCGCTGACGTCGTACGCGATGATGTCGTGCGCGAGCCGGTCGGCGGCCGCCTGGGCGGCGGTCTTGACGAGCTCGATGGAACGGTCCGTGGCGGTCACAGGCAGGCTTTCGTCGGCGGTCCAGTACCCCTCCAGGGTCTCACGGACCGCCGACGGCGCCGTCTAGCTTTTCCGGAGCGCCGCTAGCGGGCCCCGGGAACCTTGTAGTCCCGGCCCAGGACGACGGTGACGGCGGCCGCTCCCGCGGTCTCGCCCTTGCGGACCGAGCCGTCCGGCAGGCCCAGCGTCTTGGCCACCTCGGCGGCCGCCGCCTTCTGGGCGTCGTCGCCGTAGAGGACCTGCGACTTCTCCTGGTCCGGGGCGCCGGTGGCGCCATGAGGGCGTAGCCGCCGTTGGCCAGCACGATCCGGGCCGCCTCGGTGGCGTTCTTGCCGGAGCCGTCCCGCAGCGAGACGCGGGTGATCCCGTCCGCCTCGGGGGCGGTGACCTTGCCGCCGAGGATGTCCTTCACGACGCTGTCGCTCGCGCCGTCGGTCAGCGCGCCGTCCTCCTCCACGGGGAGCAGGGCCGTCTTGTAGGCGCCGAGCTTGGCGTGCTCGGCGAGCTTGGCCAGGGAGGCGCCGAGGTCCTTCTCCGGGAGCGAGGGGTCGAGGATCTGCTGGAGGGTCTCGATGGTGACCGTGGCGGACGCGGGGTCGTCGGAGATCTTCCGCAGCACTCCGTACAGGACCTGGCCGAAGCGCTGGAGCTGCTTGGCGTCGTCCTCGCCGGGGGCCCGGTAGGTGGCGTAGGCGACGGCGGCGCGGCCGTTCAGCGTCTGCTTCTCGCCCTTCCTGACGAGCGGCTCGGCGCCGTTCTTGGGGGCGGGCACGTCGGTGTCGGTGTCGGTCTCGATGCCGCTGACGACCTCGACGAGGTTCTCCAGGTACGGGGTGTCCAGGCGCCAGGTGCCGGTGATCTTCGCGCCGAGGAGGTTGCCGATCGCCTCCCGGGTGCCGCTGGAGCCGTCGTCCTCGACCGACTTGCCGAGGGTGGTCGCGGAGCCCTCGGCGTCGGCGACGACGACGGAGTTGGGGAGCAGGATCGTGGTGCCCTGGCGGGTGGTCGCGTTCTCCACGAGCAGGGCGGTGGAGGTTCCGCCGTTCGTGGTGTCGTGGAGGTGGACCACGATGGTGTCGCGCTTCTGGGGGCCGGTGGCGGTGGTCCCCTTCCGCTCCGGGGCGGAGGTGCCGGGGAGCAGGCCGGCGGACCACAGGTAGCCGACGCCGCCGACGGCGGCGAGCACGAGGACGACGACGAGCGCGACGATCCGGTTGCGGCTCCGCCGCCTAGCCTCCTCGCGCCGCTCCGAACGGCTCTCGGTGAACTTGAGCCAGTCGATGACGTCCTCTGAGTCCTCGTCGGGCTCCTCGATGAACGAGAACTGCTCGGTGCGGTACTCGCGGTCGTCGTCGTCCGTACGGGGCGGGGTGGGGCGCCCGGAGGCCGGCCGGCCGGGGCGGACCGCTCGGAGGCGGGTCGCTGGCCGGGGACGCCGGGCGGGGCGGCGACGGGCGCGGCCGGCGCCTCGGGGACCGGCCGGGCGGCCTCGGGCCGGGCCTGCGGGGCCTGGGATTGGGAGTGATCCTGCGGTTGGGCCTGGGGCTGGGCCGCCCACTCCTGCCCGGTGTCGTACTGCCGACCCGTGTCGTACTGCCGGCCGGTGTCGTGGGACGGGTAGGCGTAGCCCTGCTGCCCGTACGGGTCGTACGGGGACTGCGCCTGCGGCTCCTGGGACGGCGGCTGCTGCTGGGCGTAGGGGTCGTAGCCGTACCCCTGCTGCGGCTGCTGTTGCCCGCCGCCGTACGGGTCGTAGTGCTGCGCGGGCTGCTGCTGCGCCTGCGGCTGCTGGTACACCGGCTGCCCGTACTCGTCGTAGCCGATGATCTGCGGCTGCGGACGGTACGGATCGTACGGGTGCTGCTGGTCGTTCACCGGTGCCCCTCCCGAAGCTCACTGGCCGCGGTACAACTGGCGCTTGTCGATGTAGCGCACCACGCCGTCCGGGACCAGATACCAGACGGGATCGCCCTGCGCGACCCTCGCCCGGCAGTCGGTGGAGGAGATGGCGAGCGCGGGGATCTCGACGAGCGAGACCCCGCCCTTGGGCAGGCCGTCGTCGGTGAGGTCGTGGCCCGGGCGGGTGACGCCGATGAAGTGGGCGAGCGAGAAGAGTTCCTCCGCGTCGCGCCAGGTGAGGATCTGCGACAGCGCGTCGGCCCCGGTGATGAAGAAGAGGTCCGAGTCGCTGTTGAGGGAGCGCAGGTCCCGCAGGGTGTCGATGGTGTAGGTCGCGCCGCCGCGGTCGATGTCGATCCGGCTGACCGAGAACTGCGGGTTGGACGCCGTGGCGATGACCGTCATCAGATACCGGTCCTCGGGCGCGGACACGGCCTTGTCGCTCTTCTGCCACGGCTGCCCGGTCGGCACGAACACCACCTCGTCGAGGTGGAACAGGGCGGCGACCTCGCTGGCCGCCACCAGGTGTCCGTGGTGGATCGGGTCGAAGGTTCCGCCCATCACGCCCAGTCGGCGCTTGCCGCGCCCGCCAGTAGGCACTTCCTGCTCTCCCATGCGTGCAGAGCCTACTGGCACGGCGGCGGCCGCCGGTTCAGCGGTGTCGGTTCAGCGGTCGCGGTTGAAGCGGGTGGTGATCCACAGCAGCAGAAGCAGGGCACCGAAGGCACCGAAGCCGGTGAGGTAGGGGCTGAGGCTTTCGTGGTTGCCGCCGTGCTCGGCGCCCTCGGCGAGGGTGACCAGGTGGGCGGCGGTGCTGTGGAGGCTCATCTTCGGCAGACCTATCGATCGGGGATGGGAGCGGAGACTTCGCGCACATCGTATGCGGGCCGTCCGGAGGCGCTCACGCCGACTCAGGCGTTCGCGTCGCGCTCGGTGTTGCGGTCCGCGCCGCCGTCCGCCCCTCCGGCGCCGTCCGTGCGGCCGGTGTCGTCCGTGCCGTCGGTGTCGTCGGTGCGGTAGCCGCGCAGCAGGAACCAGGCGAGCAGGACTCCGCCCACGAGCGAGACGAGCAGCACGATCCGGAGCGTGTCGCCGAGCCCCTGGCCCGCGGGGGCGGCGAGCACGGCGGCGGCGGTGGCGGCGGTGTCCGGCATGTCGGTCGTGCCCTTCGGTCGTCCTCGGTGCCCGAGTTATCCACAGGCCCCGCCACACGGTAGCGCCACCGCCTAGGCTGGGTGCAGTCAGGGGGACGAGCACCGACTCGTACGAACAGGGGCATCCATGACCGAGAACGACCACGGGAGCGCGCCGAGCAGGCAGCGGAAGCGGTTCCCGGGCATCTCCTCGCGGGCCTACGAGCACCCGGCCGACCGCTCGGCGCTGGTGGCGCTGCGCAAGCTCAGCGGTTTCGACACGGCTTTCAAGGCGCTCAGCGGACTGCTGCCGGAGCGCAGTCTGCGGCTCCTCTACCTCTCGGACTCCGTCCGGGTGAGCGACGCGCAGTTCAGTCACCTCAACGACATGCTGCGGGACGCCTGTTACATCCTGGACCTGGAGAAGGTCCCGCCGATGTACGTGACGCAGGACCCGAAGCCCAACGCGATGTGCATCGGCCTGGACGAGCCGATCATCGTGCTCACCACCGGTCTGGTGGAGCTCCTCGACGAGGAGGAGATGCGGACGGTCGTCGGCCACGAGGTCGGGCACGCCCTCTCCGGGCACGCCGTGTACCGCACGGTCCTGCTGTTCCTCACCAACCTGGCGCTCAAGATCGCCTGGATCCCGCTGGGGACGGTCGCGATCACGGCCGTCGTGACGGCGCTGCGCGAGTGGTTCCGCAAGTCGGAGCTCTCCGCCGACCGGGCCGGGCTGCTCGTGGGGCAGGACGTGCGGGCCTCGATGCGCGGCCTGATGAAGATCGCCGGCGGCAACCACCTCCACGAGATGAACGTGGACGCGTTCCTCGCCCAGGCGGACGAGTACGAGAAGGCCGGGGACCTGCGGGACTCGGTCCTGAAGATCCTCAACGTGCTGCCGCGCTCGCATCCCTTCACCGCCGTCCGCGCGGCGGAAGCTGAAGAAGTGGTCGGAGAGCCGCGACTTCCAGCGGATCATGGACGGGCACTACCCGAAGCGCTCGGAGGACAAGGACGCCTCGGTCTCGGACTCCTTCCGCGAGTCGGCCGGGCACTACGCCGAGACCGTGCGGAACAGCAAGGATCCGCTGTTCAAACTGGTCGGGGACATAGCCGGCGGCGCCGGTGACCTGGCGGGCGACCTGGGCGGCCGGCTGCGCAACCGGTTCGGCGGCCAGGGTGCCCCGAAGGCGGACGGCGGCAAGGCGTCGGCCGGGGAGGACGACGCCCGGGGCGACGCCGGAAGCGGTCAGAACGAGGGCTGAGCCTTCGGCGACAGGGCTCCGCACAGCGAGGGGCGGCGGGCCGGTCGGTGGCGTACGGGTCGGTGACCGCGGGGCCGGCGTCCGCCCCGGGGCCCGCGCTCCCGCCAGGAGCGGCTTCAGGGAGCCCGTGGTGTCCGTGTCGCAGGCCTGCGGTCCGGCCTCCGAGGTGCTGCTCAGGAGTTCGGCGCGGTGCGCCCGCAGGTCCTCGCGGTCGAAGCGGAAGTGCACGGTGCGGTGGACGGTGAAGAGGGACGCGGCGGCGACCGGCCCGGCGCCCCGCGCGACCGGGCGGAGGGCGTAGGTGTACGTGTGGTCCGCCGTGACGTCCAGGGTGTCGGGCCCGGTCTCCTCGAAGCGGAGGGTGCCCTGGACGCGGACGGCGGGGTCCGCGAGGGCGACCTCCCGGGGGTCGAAGCGGACGAGCCAGGCGGCGGGGGCGTGCCGGCCGTCGTCGGCGGGCGACTCCATGCTCCGGTCGAACTGTTCGTGCTGGTCGGGGTCGAGCAGCAGGCGCGGGAGCCGCACGGTGGCCCCGGTGAGGACGTCGGGGTTCAGGGAGGAGGCCACCAGGTACTCCCTGGCGATGCCGAGGGCGGCGACGACCTGGCTCCCGGCGAAGTGGGTGGTGCGTCCGGTGACCGGCAGGTTGATGCCGGCGGCTCCGACGCGGTACTCGGCGGCCGGGCTGTGGGCGAAGAGCCGCGCGGGTTCGCCGCCGGGGACGGGAGCGCGGGGGCGAGCCGGACCACGGTGGTCCGCAGGGGTTCGGCGCGCTGGTCGACGGGGGGCCGGTACGGGTTGCGGACGCCCAGGTAGACGGCGGTGCCGAAGGCGAGGAGGACGAGGAGGACGAGCAGGACGACCTGGTGGGAGCCGCTCCGGGACGTCCCGGAGGGGAGGCTGCGGACGGCCTGGGCGTGCTCGCCCATCCGTTCCCTGGCGGAGAACTCCTGGAGGCGGGCAGCACGGACGAACGCCTCGTCGAAGACGACGGATCGGTACTCGTCCTCACCACCGCCGGGGAACCCCTCGGGCGTCCCCTCAGGCGGGTCGCCACGCCCTGCCATACCTTCAGGGTAGGTCTGCGGGGGCTTCGGTAAACGCCCAGGTACACGACAAGTTCCGAAGAATTCCGCCATCGGAGTGGGCGGGGCGCGACGGGGCCCCGCGCGGTCGCGCCCGGGGCCTGCCCGGGACCCCGTGCGGGTCCGGAGGAGCCGGTGGGGCTATCCGGGGGACACGGAGCGCGCGGCGGGGGCGTGGGCCGCGGGCGGGGCCGGGTTCGGGGTCGGCGCGTCGACCCCGGTGGTGGCCGGTGGTGGGATCTGGTCCTGGCGGTTGGCGGAGGCGCCCCGGTAGACGGCGCTGAAGGCCAGGGCGACCATGCCGACCCCCATGACGAGGGCGAGGACCCAGGCGACGGGCCGGTGCCAGCGGGCGCTGCCCGGTAGGGGCGCAGGAGCGCCGCCGTGGGGGCCGTAGGGGCTGTCGTCGTCGCCGATGTCGTCGGGCTCGTAGGTGAGACCCAGCGGGTCGTGGCCGTCCCCGTAGGGGTCGTCGTCAGCCGGTCCGCCGCCCGCGCGGGCGCGGGCCGCCTCGGCCTCGGCACGGGCCTGGGCGGCGGCGAGGAGCCGCTCGACCGCGGTCGGCTCGTGGACGGTGGCGGCCCGGACGAACTCCTCGTCGAAGACCACGGCGGCGTGGACCTCGTCAGCGCCTCCGCGGTCGACAGAGTCCTCGGGGTCTCCGCCGTTCTGGAACGGCCTGCCCCCACGTCGTCCGGCACGGATTCAGAGTAGACCCGGAAGGGGTTTTGGGCAGGGAGAGTGCGAACCCTCCCGCCCGTACCGAAAGCCCGTACGGGGCGGAAACCCGCTCCGTACGGAAAGGAGCGCGAGGAGGTGCTATCGCACGTGGCCGTCGCCGGTGACGATGTACTTGGTCGAGGTCAGCTCGGGAAGGCCCATGGGGCCCCTGGCGTGCAGCTTCTGGGTGGAGATGCCGATCTCGGCGCCGAAGCCGAACTGGCCGCCGTCCGTGAAGCGGGTGGAGGCGTTCACGGTGACCGTGGTGGAGTCGACCAGTCGGGTGAAGCGGCGGGCCGCGGCCTGCGAGGTGGTGACGATCGCCTCGGTGTGGCCGGAGGACCACGTCCGGATGTGCTCCACGGCCTTGTCGAGGGAGTCGACGACGGCGGCGGCGATGTCGTACGAGAGGTACTCGGTCTCCCAGTCCTCCGTGGTGGCCGGGACGACGGTGGCCTTGGTGCCCTCGGCGAGGGCGAGGGTCCGCTCGTCGGCGTGGACGGTGACGCCGGCCTCGGCGAGGGCGTCGAGGGCCCGGGGCAGGAAGGCCTCGGCGACGTCCTGGTGGACGAGGAGGGTCTCGGCGGCGTTGCAGACGCTGACCCGGTGGGCCTTGGAGTTGATCAGGACGTCCACGGCCATGTCGAGGTCGGTCTCGGCGTCGACGTAGACGTGGCAGTTGCCGGTGCCGGTCTCGATGACCGGGACGGTGGACTCCTCGACGACGGTCTTGATCAGGGAGGCGCCGCCGCGCGGGATGAGGACGTCGACGAGGCCGCGGGCGCGCATCAGCTCGCGGACCGACTCGCGGGACTCGCCGGGGACGAGCTGGACGGCGTCGGCGGGCAGGCCGGCGCCCCGACGGCGTCGCGCAGGACGGTCACCAGGGCGTTGTTGGAGGCGTACGCGGAGGAGGAGCCGCGGAGGAGGACGGCGTTGCCGGACTTGAGGCAGAGGGCGGCGGCGTCGACGGTGACGTTCGGGCGGGCCTCGTAGATGATGCCGACGACGCCGAGGGGGACGCGGACCTGGCGCAGGTCGATGCCGTTGGGGAGGGTCGAGCCGCGGACGACCTCGCCGACGGGGTCGGGCAGCGCGGCGACGTCGCGGACGTCGGCGGCGATGGCCCGGACGCGCTCCGGGGTGAGGGTGAGGCGGTCGACGATGGCCTCGCTGGTCCCGGCCTCCCGGGCCTTGGCGATGTCCACGGCGTTGGCCTCGACGATCTCGGCGGTGCGCACTTCGAGGGCGTCCGCGATCGCGAGGAGGGCCTCGTCCTTGGCCGCGCGCGGGAGTGGCGCGATTTCGGCGGCGGCGCCACGGGCCCGGTAGGCGGCCCGGGTGACCGGGGAGAGGTTGTCGAGGGGCGTGAGCGAGGTCATGTCCGCAGGGTACTGGCACCCCTGCGGACATCCCTCACGTATCCCGCACTCCGAGACGTATCCCTGGACGCGCCCCGGAACGGACCCGGAACGGACCCGGGACGCGCTCCGGAACATACCTCCGGGCACGTCCCGGGAGTGCTCCCGAAGGCGCCCCGGGCGCCCCCGCCGGAGGCTCCGCCCCTCAGTAGGGGTGGACGCCGACCGGGGCGGGCGGCGGGCCGTAGCCCTCCGCGATCCGCTGGTGGTAGGTCTCGCGGTCGATGACCTCCAGACCCACGATCTCCCAGGGCGGCAGCTTGGCGGTCTGCCGGTGCTCGCCCCACAGGCGCAGGGCGACGGCCGCCGCGTCGTGCAGGTCGCGGGCCTCCTCCCAGTACCGGATCTCGGCGTGGTCGTTGGCGTAGCGGCTGGTCAGCAGGAAGGGATGGTCGTGGGCCAACTGTTCGAGCCCCGGCGCACCTCCTTCAGCGGCGACTCCACGCCCGACACGCTGAGCGTGATGTGCCAGAGCTTGGACACGGGCCGTTCCTCGGCGCGTGCCTCGCGTGTCTCGCGTGCCTCACGTGTGTCGGTGGTGGTCTCGGTCTTCCTGTCCGTGGACCTGTCCCGTGCCTCGTCGAAGTCGGCTCCGGCCTCGACACTGGTCAGGGCGCGTTCGGCAGTCCCACGGGGCGGCGCCCCTGGGCGCGCTCGTCTCACCGGCGGCCTCCTGTGTGATGCGTGTGGTGCTGTACCCCGCCTTGCTCGTACCCCCGAGACAAAGTTGACCAGTCCGAGGCGGCACGTGGGGCGGTTTTGGGGAACGTCCCTTCCGGATGGCCGCAGTTTCAGCCGTTTCGGCGGACGGCGTTCGACGGATGGCGTACGGTCCGCACCCTACGGTCGGCGCCGGGTCAGCCGATGACGACGAGGTCGTCGCGGTGGACGATCTCGCGCTCGTACTCGGGGCCCAGCTCCCTGGCGAGCTCGTGGGTGGAGCGGCCGAGCATCCGGGGGATCTCCTTGGCGTCGAAGTTGACGAGGCCGCGGGCGACGGCCCGGCCCGCGGTGTCGCGCAGCTCGACCGGGTCACCGGCCACGAAGTCGCCCTCGACACCCGCGAGACCGGCCGCGAGCAGGGACTTCTTCCCTCGACGACGGCGCGGACGGCTCCGTCGTCGAGGGTGAGAGCCCTGCGGGGTGGAGGCGTGGGCGAGCCAGAGGAGCCGGTCGGCGGAGCGGCGGCCGGTGCGGTGGAAGTACGTGCCGGTGTCCCGGCCGGTGAGGGCGTCGGCGGCGCGGCTCGCGGAGGTGAGGACGACGGGGATGCCGGCGGCGGCGGCGATCCGGGCCGCCTCGACCTTGGTGACCATGCCGCCGGTGCCGACGCCCGCCTTGCCGGCCGAGCCGATCTCGACGTGGGCGATGTCCTCGGGCCCTGTGACCTCGGCGATCCTTGACGTGCCGGGCTTGGACGGGTCGCCGTCGTAGAGGCCGTCGACGTCGGAGAGCAGCACGAGCAGGTCGGCGCGGACGAGGTGGGCGACGAGGGCGGCGAGCCGGTCGTTGTCGCCGAAGCGGATCTCGTCGGTGGCGACGGTGTCGTTCTCGTTGACGACCGGCAGCGCGCCCATGGTGAGGAGCTGGTCGAGGGTCCGGTACGCGTTGCGGTAGTGGGCGCGCCGGCTGGTGTCGTCGGTGGTGAGGAGGACCTGGCCGACGCGGACGCCGTAGCGGGCGAAGGAGGCGGTGTAGCGGGCCACGAGCAGGCCCTGGCCGACGCTGGCGGCGGCCTGCTGGCGGGCGAGGTCCTTGGGGCGGCGGGTGAGGCCCAGCGGGGCGAGGCCCGCGGCGATAGCGCCGGAGGAGACGAGGACGATCTCCTTCTCTCCCCGCTGCGGACCTTGGCGAGCACGTCGACCAGGGCGTCGACCCGGTCGGCGTCGAGGCCTCCGGAGGCGGTGGTGAGGGAGGAGGAGCCGACCTTGACGACGATCCTGCGGGCCTCCGTCACGTACTGCCTCGACCCGTCCCGCCTCGACCCGTCCGTCTGACCCGTCACCTGCGTCGTCACCTGCGTCGTCCTCACTCGGCCGTTCCTGCCCGCCGCGCGCTCGGCGCCGCGGCTGCCAGGCAATCTACGCGAGCCGGGAGGGCTGCCGCTCGTCGGTTTCGCTCCCTGGACCGGTCGCGCCGGGGCCCCGGCCGGTGCCGCGGGGCACCAGGATCCGCTGGGAGATCAGGTAGGTGAAGGGGATCGCGACGACGGCCGCCACGAGTGGCGCGATCCTGTCGTCCATTCCGGCCCAGGTGACGAGCGCGTACAGGCCGACGCTCTGCACCAGGTAGTTGGTGACGTTGGTGAGGGGGAAGAGGGCGAACTTCTTCCAGGTGGGGCGGGTGCGGTAGGTGAAGTAGGTGTTGAGGAAGAAGGAGCCGACCATGCTGAGGGAGGAAGGCGAGGGAGTACGCGGCGAAGTACGGCATCCACGGGTGGAGGAGCAGGTAACAGCCGAAGAACGTCCCGGTGTTGACGCCGCCGACGAGGGCGAAGCGGAAGATCTCCGCGAGCCGCGCCCGCCGCCCCGCGCACGTACCCGCTCCTGCTCCCCTGCCCCTGCCCACGTTCCCGTCCCCGCTCGGCGGGGTCGCTCCCCGTCGCCCCCGCCCCCATCAGCGCTCCCGCTCGGTGGTGGCGACGCGGACGCGTTCGGCGGCGGCGCGTTCGGCGGCCGAGCGGCCGAAGGAGCGGTGGGTCTCCTTCACGAGGAAGTGCGGGCGGCGCTTGGTCTCGTAGTAGATGCGGCCGATGTACTCGCCGATCAGCCCCAGCATCACCATCTGCACGCCCCCGAGGCCCACGATGATCGCGACCAGGGTGACGTATCCGGGGGCGGTGACGCCCTGGGAGAGGGCGGCGACGGTCACCCAGACCGCGTAGACGGCGGCGAGTCCGGTCAGCATCATGCCGAGCCAGAGGGCGATGCGCAGCGGGCGGTTGTTGAAGGAGATCAGCCCGTCCATGCCGTAGTTGAGCGGGAGCTGAACCGCCACTTCGTCTCGCCGCCCTCGCGCGCGGCGTTCCGGTAATCGAAGGTGACGGTGTCGAAGCCGATCCAGGAGAACAGGCCCTTGGAGAAGCGGTTGTACTCGGGGAGCGAGAGCAGGGCGTCGACGGCGGGGCGGGAGAGCAGCCGGAAGTCGCCGACGCCGTCGGTGAGTTCCACGTCCACCCAGCGGTTGACGGCCCGGTAGTAGAAGCGGCTGAGGGCGCTGCGGAGCTTCTTGTCGCCGTCGCGGGTGCGCCGCGCCATCACCTGGTCGTGGCCCTGGTGGTAGAGGTCCAGCATGCGTCCGAGCAGCTCGGGCGGGTGCTGGAGGTCGGCGTCCATGATGACCACGGCGTCACCGGTGGACTTGCGCAGGCCCGCGAGCATGGCGGCCTCCTTGCCGAAGTTGCGGCTGAAGGAGGCGTACTGGGTGCGCTGCGGGTGCCGGGCGGCGATCTCGCGCAGCTTGCCCAGGGTCCCGTCGGAGCTGCCGTCGTCCACGTAGCAGATCTCGTAGCCGACCGGGAGGGCGTCGAGCACCTAGCGCATCCGGGCGTCGAACCGCTCGACGACGTCCTCCTCGTTGAAGCAGGGGACGACGACGGAAAGCCTGGTCATGGAACGGTCACTCCAGTGGGATGGGCAAGCGTACGTCCTGAAGGACCACCACCGAACTCGTCTTCGAGCAGCGCGGCCAAGGTACGAGGTGGCGGTGGCCGACCGGCGTCCTGCGCGTGGCCGCCCCCGGTCGGCATGTCGTCCATGCAGCAAAGCATGGGGGCAACATATTGGTATACGCGACCTTTTCACCCGCTGGTCACTCGTTGGGGCGACCGGGGTGACCTCGGCCAGGGGATCGATCACCGGTGAGCAGGACGACCATCTCGGAGCGCGGCGAGGTAGGCACGCCGGGGGACGGAGCGGAGGGCAGCGCCGCCGGAAGGAGCGCGCTCCCCCGGGCCCTGGGCGGGGTCGCGCTCGCCGTCGCCGCCGGATCGGCGGCGCTGCTCTCGGTCGGCGCCTTCCTAGGCCTCTACGTGCGCCCCACGTCCGACGACTGGTGCGCGCTCTGGAAGCGCGGGACATGGGCGTCTCCGGGATCACCCGGGACTTCTACCTCACGCAGAACGGCCGCGTCACCAACGCCCTCCTCACCGGCCTGGTCTACTCCGACGGCATGCGCGGGCCGAAACTGCTGCCCGCCCTCCTCGTGGTCGCCCTCGGCGCCGCGCTCCTCCTCCTGGCCCGCGCGGCGCTGCGCGCCCTGGGCTTTCGCGCGGGACCCCTCGTGGTGCCGCTCGTGGCCGCCGTGGCACTCGTCGAGGCGCTGGTGTTCTTCGCCGGTACGCGCGCGTACCAGGTGCTGCTCTGGGCCCCGGCCACCATCTCCCACACCCTGCCGGGCGTGATCGGCCTCTGGGCCGTGCTCGGCGCCGTCCTCGCGGCCCGCGCCCGGCGCCCGTGGGCCCGGAACGCCGCCGTGGCGACGGCGGCGCTGACCGGCCTGGCGTGCGGAATGCTCAGCGAGCCGTTCAGCATCGTGGCCGGCCTGTTCGCGGCCGCCGCCGGGATCGTCTGCCTGCCCCGCCTCGGCCGGACGGAGGACCGGTACGCCTCCACCTGGTGCGCCGCGGCCTGCCTCGGACTCGCCGGGGCCTCGCCCTCCTGTACACCTCCCCGGCGCGCGGTGGCGGCGCGCCCAGCACCCGCCGGAACCGATGTCGTTCGCGGGCTGGGGAGACGGTCCACGACTGGTGGCGCGTCTGGCAGACGATCGGCGGCCAGTGGGCGTACGGGGCGCCCTCGCCGTCGGCGTCCTCCTGGGCCTGGCCTCGCCCGCTCCGGCCCGCCCGGGGACCACGCGCCGGGCCAGGACCGCGCGCCCGCTCCGACCGACCGTACGCCCGCCGCGGAACCCGCCCCGCGGACCGTCCCCGCCGGTCGGCGTGGCCCGTGGCGCTCCTGCCGCTGCCGCTGCTCGCCCTCGCGAGCCTGGGCGTCACGTACGGCCTGCGCAGCGCTACGGGCCGGAGGGCTGGACGTTCGGCCGCACGTGGACGAACTTCCTCCTCCCCCTGCTGCTCCTCCTCTGCGCATACGGCACGTGGGGCGGGTACCGGCTCGGGCGGCTGCTCCTGGCCGCCGGGCGCCCCGCCGCCCGGGCCGCCGCGCTGGTCGTCGCGGGCGCGCTCGCCGTCGGGAGCACGGCCGCGCTGGTGCGGCCGGTGTACGCGCTGACCACGAGCACGGTGGCGCGGAGCGTCGCCTGGGACCGCCAGGACGTCCGGATCCGGGCCGAGGCCGCGGCGGGCGCCCGGGACGTCGCGTACCGGCCCCTGCTCATCGGCGGTCTCAGCGAGCCGCTGTTCGCCTCCTCGTACGAGCGGGACTGGGCGGCGCGGTGCGCTGCCACGTACTACGGGGTGAGCCGCATCCACCGGCCGGAGGACGCGCGAAGGCCCTGACGGACGGGCGGGCGCGCACACGGAGGAGGGATGCCGGGCGCGCACGCGGAGGAGGGTGCCCGGGAGATCCGGGGCACCCCTCCTCACGTCGGTCCGTCAGCCGGCGGCGCGGGCCGCGCGGTTCGCGCCCCAGCCCTCCCAGGCGGAGCTGATCATGGAACGGACGTCGTGCTGCGCCTTCCAGCCCAGCTCCGTCCCGATGCGCTCGGCGGACGCGACCACGCGGGCCGGGTCGCCGGGGCGGCGCGGGGTGACGACAGGCTCGACGTCGTGTCCGGTGATCTCGTTGATCAGGTTCACCATCTCGCGCACCGACACGCCCTCGCCGCGCCCGATGTTCAGGGTCAGCGTGGCCGTCTCGCCCGCCTCGCCGGCCGCGGCGAGCGCCCGGGCGGCCGCCACGTGGGCGTCCGCGATGTCGGCGACGTGGATGTAGTCGCGGATGCAGGTGCCGTCCGGCGTCGGGTAGTCGTCGCCGAAGATGCGCGGGGCCTCACCGGCGTCGAGCCGCTCGAAGACCATCGGCACCAGGTTGAAGACACCGGTGTCGGCCAGCTCGGGGTCGCCGCGCCCGCCACGTTGAAGTAGCGCAGGAGGCGGTGGACAGGCCGTGGGCCCGGCCGGCCGCGCGCGCCATCCACTCGCCGACGAGCTTGGTCTCGCCGTACGGGCTGAGGGCAGGCACTCGGTGTCCTCGGTGACGAGGTCCACGTCGGGCATGCCGTACACGGAGGCGGAGGAGGAGAAGAGAAGCTCTTCACGCCCGCGGCGACGGCCGCGTCGAGGATGACCTGCAGCCCCGTCACGTTCTCGTGGTAGTAGAACAGCGGCTTCTCGACCGACTCGCCGACCTGCTTCTTGCCGGCCAGGTGCACGATGCCCTTGACGTCGTGCTGCCGGAGGAACCCGGTCGAGGAAGGCGCGGTCCAGGACCGTCCCCTCCTCCAGGACGACGCCCTCGGGGAGGCGCGCCGGGTTTCCGGTGCTGAGGTCGTCGACCACGACGACGTGCTCGCCGCCCTCGGTCATTGCCTTGACGACGTGGGAACCGATGTAACCGGCACCGCCGGTGATGAGCCAGGTCATTCCGACAGTGTAGCCATCCCTCCCGGCCCCCCTCGGGATCCGCGGCGGGCGGGCCCGGAGGAACGCGGAGAGCCCCCGCCCGGACACGGGGTCCGGGCGGGGCCTCCACGACCGGTCCGGCTAGCGCTCGATCTCCTCGAACGCCGCGTCCCACCGGTCCAGGACGTGCGGCAGCGCCAGGTGCGCGACGTGCTCGCGGCCGGCCCTGCCGTAGCGCTGCCGCAGCTCGGCGTCGTCCATGAGCTCGCCGAGCGCGACGGCGAGCCCCGGCACGTCGGCCGGCCGCACCAGGGTGCCGGTGACGCCGTCCTCGACGAGCTCCCGGACGCCGCCGGACACGTCGAAGCTCACGCACGGCACGCCGCAGGCGCGGCCTCAGCCAGCGCCATCGGACGTCCCTCGCGCTCACTGCTGAGCGCGACGACGAACAGCTCGCGGTAGGCGGAGGCCATGTCCTTGGCGGTGCCCCGGAAGACGACCTGCTCGGCGACGCCGAGGTCCTCGGCCTTCATCCGCAG
The DNA here is from genome assembly GCA_007858575.1 of Streptomyces sp. WAC08241. Classification (GTDB taxonomy): domain Bacteria; phylum Actinomycetota; class Actinomycetes; order Streptomycetales; family Streptomycetaceae; genus Streptomyces. The sequence continues at coordinate 6,844,217 of CP042279.1, read as the reverse complement.
CTCGGTCTCCAGCGGGCCCTCGCCGAAGAGGTGCAGCTCCCAGCCGTCGCGGCCCTTGTGGGCCTGCGCGAAGGCCTCGATCATCCGGTCGTACCGCTTGATCGGGTCGAGCCGGCCGACCGCGCCGATCCTCCGGGTGTCGAGCGGCGCCGGCTCGTCCGGGTAGAACGGCAGCGGGTTCGGCATGACCCGCACGTTCGGCACGCGCTGGTTCACGAACTCGACCGCGTCGCCTCGGAGAGGACCAGGGTCTGCTCGAGCGCCGGGTAGTGACGCCGGATCAGCCCCAGGTTGGCGCTGCGCTTCGCCTGCGCGAAGGACTCGTGGTACTGCCCGATGCCCTTGAGGTGGCGCCACTCCAGCGGCATCACCCAGTCCACCGCCCACGGCGAGCCGAAGACGATGTAGCCGTCCTCGACCGCCGCCAGCTTCCGCTGCATCTCGGCCCGCGCGTTGTCGCGGTCGGCCCGGGCCCGGCGGGCGTCGGCGCGCCGCGCCAGGCTCAGCCGGTCACCGACCGTGCGGGCGGGCGGCTTGGGCGCGGAGGGGCCGGGTAGAGCGTCGTGTGCCGGTACGCGCGCGTGGCGTTGTACGGGAAGGGCTCGGGGCTGGGCCGGATGCCGATCAGCTCGACGCGGTGGCCGCGCTCCCCCATGCCCTGGGCGAGGGTGTGCAGCACCCGCTGGGACCCGCCCATCGAGTCCACGTCGATGCCGACGAAGAACACGTTCTTGCCGGCAGGGGGCCTCAGTCATCGGTGCCGCCTTCGAAAAAGCGTCGACCACCATCTTGCTGGCGTGGCCGGTCTCGTACGAGCAGAACATTTCCTGGAAGCGCGCGTACTGCTGCGCGTGCCGCTCCTGGACGCCCTCCAGGTCCCGCACGGCGGCGGCGAGGTCCTCGGTGGTCGTCAGCATCGGACCGGGCGCGATGTCCTCGAGGTCGTAGTACGTGCCGCGGTCACCGCCCTTGTACGCCTCGTAGTCGTCCGTGTAGAGCAGGATCGGACGGCCGGTGTTGGCGTAGTCGAACATCAGCGACGAGTAGTCCGTGAGGACCGCGTCCGAGGCCAGCATCACGTCGTTGATGTCGGCGTAGGCCGAGCCGTCGCGCAGGAAGTGGCCCAGCTCGGGGTCGATCGTGAACCGGTCGTACGGGTGGGTGCGCACAACGACGACCCACTCGTCGGACAACTGCGGGGCCAGCGCCTCGAGGTCCACCCGGACCGACTGGCCGGTGCGGCGGCCCGCGTCGCGGAAGGTCGGGGCGTAGAGGAGGACCTTCTTGTCGGCCGGGATGCGCAGGGCCTCGCGGACGGCGGCGGCGCGCGCCTGCTGCGCGGGCTCGGCCCAGCGCACGAGCACGTCGTTGCGCGGGTAGCCGGAGCGGATCAGGTCGGCCGAGACCTCGAAGGCCGGCACGAAGGTCCGCTCGAACTCGGCGCTCGGGCAGACGAGCGCGTCCCAGCAGCCCACGGCGGCGCGGAAGCGCCCTTCTCGATCTCCGAGGCACCGCGCAGCGAGGGACGTCGAAGCCCATCGCCTTGAAGGTCTGGCCGTGCCAGGTCTGCAGGTACCGGGTGCCCTTCGGCTTCGGGTACAGGTACGGCAGGTTGTGCGAGTCCACCCAGTAGGCGGCGCGGGCCAGCGCGCGGCCGTAGGCGAAGCTGCCGCGCCTGACGAGCTTGACGTCCTCGGGGAAGGACGAGCGGTCGCCGGAGTACGCCCAGACCACGTCGATCGGGAGGTTGCGGCGCTTCAGCTCCTCGTAGATGTAGCGCGGGCTGTCCGCGTAGCCGCGGCCCTCCATCGCCTCGAAGACGGCGAGGCTGCGCTTGCGCGGCAGCCTGGAGACGGCGTCGTACGCGGTGGCCTTGCCCTCGTTGCCGACGAGGATCTTGCGGACCTTGCCGACCTTGCCCTTGGCCTTGCGGGCGTAGGGGCCGAGCGGCTCCAGGGACTTGAGGACGCCGGACCGCCGCCAGACCACTTCGAGACGTCCGGCGCCCTTCTGCTCCGCGCTGACGCGGAGGTGGTGGATGCCGAACTTGTGGTAGACGACGGTGGCGCGGAACTCGGGCTGGTCGTGCTCGGCGAGGAGGATGTCCGTGCGGCGGGCGCCGTCGTGCTCCAGGGAGACCACCGGGTGGCGGCGGGTCGCCACGCCGACCTTGCCGACGGGCACCTTCTGGAAGTCCAGCACGGCCGTGGAGACGTACTGCCCCTCGCCGTCCGGGCGGAGGACCAGCGGCACCGAGAGCGGCGTCTTGTGCGCTGCCAGCTTGACCGAGGCCTTGGTGTCCTCGGTGATCAGGCCGGCGGGGTCGTACGTGCGGATCTCCAGGCGCAGGACCGAGCCGCGCATCGACACCGAGGTGAGCTCGTGCCGGAGGCGGCCGGTGGCGAGCACCTGGTCGCGCAGGTGCCACTCGTCGATGTCCAGCTCGGTGCGGCTCGCGTCGTCGGCCGGGGCGACGGCGCCCCAGTAGGTGGCGCCGTCCTGCTCGGTGACGAAGCGGGGGCGAGCGCCGGGCGGCCCAACTGGCGCGCGGCGACCCGGAGCTCCTCCAGGCGGCCGGTGCGCAGCAGGTGGATGCAGACGCGCTCCTCGCGGGAGAGGCGCGCGTAGGTGTCGGCGGAGATCTCGTCCAGGTAGGGGTTGACCACCTCGGCGAACTCGGCGATCCATTCGAGGTCGCGGAACGGCAGGTCGCCCAGGTACAGCCGGAAGTCGTGGCGGAGGAACTTGTAGTCCTTCTCCGCGCGCAGCTCCGAGCGGCCGTTCTCCTCGAACCACGCGTCGATGAGCCGGGCCACGCCGATGCGGTCCGCGACGTTCTGGATCTTGTGGCGGCTGGAGGAGATGGAGACGCTCTCGGGGGCGAGGCGCCAGGTGTAGACCGACCACGGGACGACGGCGAAGGACTCCGCGAGCGAGAACGCCTGCGCGGAGAAGAGCTGGTCCTCGTAGTGGATGCCCTCGGGGAAGGTGAGGGCGTTGTCCCGGATGAAGGCGGTCCGGTAGAGCTTGTTCGTCGACAGGTGGTCGAAGAAGTACTCGGGGCGCTCGGCGATGCCGTTCACGACCCGCTTCTCGGTGAAGAGGTGCGGGTACCAGAGGCCGGTGGTGTTCGACTCCTCGAAGAGGCGGGTGACCTCGCCGGTGACGAAGTCGACGCCGGTCTCCTCGGCGACGAGCAGCAGGCTCTTGCAGGCGTGCCGCGGCAGTTGGTCGTCGCTGTCCAGGAACATGATGTACGGCGCGCGCGACCGAGATGCCCCGGTTGCGGGGGCGCTGCAGCCGCCGCTGTTCTGTTCGAGGCGCACGTAGCGCACGCGCGGGTCGGAGGCCTCCAGGGCCCGCGCGACCCCCTCGGTGCCATCGGTCGAACAGTCGTCGGCGATGATCACTTCGAGGTTGTTCAGGGTCTGGTCGAGCAGGGACCGGACCGCGCGCGAGCCGTTCCTCATCGTTGTAGACGATGACGACGACGCTCACATCAGGGACGTCGCTAGTCGGCATCCAAGTCCTCTCACAAGTGCGTGCGGCAGCCAGGGCCCGGTCTCGGCCCGGGCGTCACTGCCTGCGCCACGGTCGACGGCGCGTTGTTGCTCCGGGATGGAGGGTGTCGCCGCGCACGTGCGGAAAGCGTCACCCAGCGACCGGAAAGCCTACCCGGCAGGAAGAAGTGTTCCATACCCGATCTCTCGGCCCCGGGTGACGTTCACCGCATCGCAAACATCCTCTTGAGCCGCCCGGAGACCACGCTGCGGGCTCCCACCGAGCCTCCCGCGAACCGGAGGACGAGCCCCCGCCGCGCCGAGGCCACGACCTGGACGAGCAGCACCCGGCCCAGCCGCCCGAGGACCACGCCGCGTCGGCCGGTGAACCCCTCCGGCGCCCTGACCTCGGCGGTTCCCGTCGATCCGTCGGCGTAGCGCAGTTCGGCCAGGAGCGTCCAGGAGGCGAGCCGGCCCGGGCGGAGCAGCTTCGCGGTCGGCACCCGCACGGTCGCGGTCCAGGTGCCGTCCGCCGGCAGCAGCGGCGCCTCGGCCGCCAGCTCGGCGTTCGAGTGCCGTTCGGTGAACACGGCCCGGACGGCGGCGGGGCGCAGTGCGCCGACACGCCCGTACAGGTCGTGGACGGTCAGGGTCAGCCGGGTGGTCGCGCCGGTGGTCACCGAGCCGTCCACGGCGACGGGCAGCCGGCGGGCGCCAGCTCCGCGAGCCCGTCCAGGGGCACGTCGGCGGGGGCGGCGGCGAGGACCGGGGTGCCGTCCCCGGCGGTCGGGTACGGGGGGACGAGCCGGGGCCGGGGGCCGCCAGCTCGACGAACCGGTTCAGCTCCGCCCCGCGGGTACGGCGGGGAGCGCCGTGAGCCCGGCGTGCAGCCAGCGGGACGGCGCCCCGGCGGCGGCGACCGCGGCGGCGTCGAACCCGGCGAGGTGGGCGCGGGTCGCCGTCCACCAGCCGGCCCGGTAGGCGTCGGTCCGCTGCGGCAGCTCGCGCAGGTACATGGGGAGGTCGTAGTCGAGGAACTTCGTCTGCGCGGCGAGGGCGAGGGCGGGCCGGGCCGCCGCGCGAACACCTCGACGACGGCGGCGTGCGCGGCGATCCGGTGCTCCCAGTTCGCGAGCGAGGCGCGGCGCAGCGAGATCGACAGGGTCGCGGCCTGCCGCCGCACGTGCCAGACGTACACGGGCACGTCGGTGACGGCGAGCCGGGGTTCGGCGGCCTGGACGCGGGCGCTGAAGACGAAGTCCTCGTAGTGGAAGGCCCCGTCGGGGAAGCGGATCGCGTGCCGGACGAGGAAGTCGCGCCGGTAGAGCTTGTTGACGGAGAGGGTGTCGAGGACGAACTCGGGGTGGTCCCCGATGCCGTCGAGGACGGTGCCGGGGAGGGTGGCGCCCCGGGAGACGTCGTACAGCGAGGAGGCCCAGACGGTCTCGCGGCCCTCGGGGAGCTCGCGCCGCACGCAGACGCCGGCGACGACGTCCGCGCGCCGCTCGGTGGCGACGGCGAGCAGGCCGTCGACGGCGCCGGGCAGCAGCAGGTCGTCGCTGTCCAGGAAGAGGACGTACGGGTGGACGGCGGCGTCGACGCCGTCGTTGCGGGGGTGCCGCAGCCGCCGCTGTTCTCCTCACGGATCAGCGGCCGCACCCGCGGCTCGTCGGCGAACCCGGCGAGCACGCCGGGGTGCCGTCCCCGAGGCGTCGTCGACGACGACGACCTCGCCGACCGCGTCGCCCTGCGCGAGGGCGGAGCGGATCGCGTCGCCGACGTGGGCCGCGTCGTTGTAGGCGATGACGACGACGCTGACACGGGCGCGGTCCTGCTGCCGGGGGTCTCACTCACCCGTGAATCGTACGGGAGCCCCCGGCACGAAACGGCCCGGCCGCCCCCGGGGTCCCGGGGGCGGCCGTGGCGTCCAACCCCCAGGGCTGCCCGCCAAAGGGACCGTCAGAACGGGTCGAACTCGTCTAGAACGCGTTGAAATCGCCTAGAACGGGTCGAACTCGCTTAGAAGGGGTTGAACTCGTCGAACTCGCGCTGCGGGTCGTCACGCTCGGCCTCCCGGTCCCGGCGGCGCTGCGCGGCCGGACGCGGGGCCTCCAGGCGGTGGTCCTCGCCGCGGCGGCCGAGCATCTCGGCGCCGGCCATCATGCTGGGCTCCCAGTCGAAGACGACCGCGTTGTCCTCGGCACCGATCGCGACGCCGTCGCCCGCGCGGGCGCCCGCCTTCATCAGCGCGTCCTCGACGCCGAGGCGGTTGAGGCGGTCGGCCAGGTAGCCCACGGCCTCGTCGTTGTTGAAGTCGGTCTGGCGGACCCAACGCTCCGGCTTCTCGCCGCGCACCCGGTAGACCTCCTCGGTCTCGTCGTACGTGACCGTGAAGCCCGTGTCGTCGACGGCCTTCGGGCGGATGACGATCCGGGTCGCCTCCTCCTTCGGCTTGGCGGCGCGCGCCTCGGCGATGATGCCGGCGAGGGCGTAGGAGAGCTCCTTGAGACCGGTGCGGGCCACGGCGGAGACCTCGTACACCTGGTAGCCGCGCCGCTCCAGGTCCGGGCGGATCATGTCCGCGAGGTCCTGGCCGTCCGGGATGTCGATCTTGTTGAGGACGACGATCCGGGGCCGGTCGTCGAGGCCGCCGTACTGCCTCAGCTCCTCCTCGATGACGTCGAGGTCGGAGACCGGGTCGCGGTCGGACTCCAGGGTCGCCGTGTCCAGGACGTGGACGAGGACCGAGCAGCGCTCCACGTGGCGGAGGAACTCCAGGCCCAGGCCGCGGCCCTGGCTGGCGCCCGGGATCAGGCCGGGGACGTCGGCGATGGTGTAGACGGTCGAGCCGGCCGTGACGACGCCCAGGTTCGGGACGAGGGTGGTGAAGGGGTAGTCCGCGATCTTCGGCTTGGCGGCCGACAGGACGGAGATCAGCGAGGACTTGCCGGCGCTCGGGTAGCCGACGAGGGCCACGTCGGCGACGGTCTTGAGCTCCAGGACGATGTCCCGCGCCTCGCCGGGCTCGCCGAGGAGCGCGAAGCCGGGGGCCTTGCGGCGCGCGGAGGACAGCGCCGCGTTGCCGAGGCCGCCGCGGCCGCCCTGACCCGCGACGAAGGTGGTGCCCTGGCCGACCAGGTCCGCGAGGACGTTGCCCTGCTTGTCGAGGACGACGGTGCCGTCGGGCACGGTCAGGACCAGGTCCTGGCCGTCCTTGCCGGAGCGGTTGTCGCCGGCGCCGGGCTGGCCGTTGGTGGCCTTGCGGTGCGGGGAGTGGTGGTACTCGAGGAGGGTGGTGACCGACTGGTCGACGACCAGGATCACGTCGCCGCCGCGGCCGCCGTTGCCGCCGTCGGGCCCGCCGAGCGGCTTGAACTTCTCGCGATGGACGGAGGCGCAGCCGTGGCCTCCGTTACCCGCGGCGACGTGCAGCTCGACGCGGTCCACGAAGTGGTCATGGTGGTGCCTCCATTTATGACGTACGGAATGTCTATCTAGTAACACGCGAAAGGCGGACCCGCTTCCCTTGCCGGGAAGTGAGGTCCGCCTCCGCAAAGATCCGATCAGGCGACCGGAACGATGTTCACGACCTTGCGGCCACGGTGGGTGCCGAACTGCACCGAACCGGCCTGCAGGGCGAACAGCGTGTCGTCGCCGCCACGGCCGACGCCCGCGCCGGGGTGGAAGTGGGTGCCGCGCTGGCGGACCAGGATCTCACCCGCGTTGACGACCTGACCGCCGAAGCGCTTCACGCCGAGCCGCTGGGCATTGGAGTCGCGCCCGTTCCGGGTGGACGATGCGCCCTTCTTGTGTGCCATGTCTCAGTCCCTCTTACTTCGCAGCCGCGGGGATACCGGTGACCTTGATCGCCGTGTACTGCTGGCGGTGACCCTGGCGACGGCGGTAGCCGGTCTTGTTCTTGTAGCGCAGGATGTCGATCTTGGCGCCCTTGTGGTGGTCCACGACCTCGGCCGTGACCTTGATGCCGTCCAGGACCCACGGGTCGCTGGTCACGGCGTCGCCGTCGACAACGAGCAGGGTCGAGCTCGACCGTGTCGCCAACCTTGGCGGTGGAAATCTTGTCAACCTCAACGATGTCGCCGACAGCAACCTTGTGCTGGCGACCACCGCTGCGCACGATGGCGTACACGCGGATCTCTCTCTCACTCGGGATCGAAACCTCTGAAGCCAGCCGCTCGCACGGACCCGGGGGTCCGCGGCGTTCCGGAATCGGACGAGCGGCCTCTCCCGACGGGCGGGAGGGAGGTGCTCAGAGGTGCGGCGCGTCGACAGACGCACCGACGGTCTAGGTTACGGGCGGCCGACGCGGGGGTCAAATCCGCCCGGGACGGCGCGGGCCGCCCTCCCCGCACGTCGCGTACGGAGGGCGGCCCGCGCCCGCCGGTCAGTCCTGGGCCGGGGAGGCGGTCTTCTCGGCCGCCTTCTTGGCCGTGGTCTTCTTGGCGGTCGTCTTCTTCGCCGCGGTCTTCTTGGTCGCCGCCGTCTTCTTGGTGGCGGCCTTCTTGGCCGTGGCCTTCTTCGCCGTGGTCTTGCGCGCCGCCGTCTTCTTGGCGGGGGCGGGCTCGGCCTCGGCCTCGGACTCCTCGGCGGCCGGGGCCGCCGCGACCACGACGACGGCGGCCTCCTCGGCGCCCGCGGGCGAACCGGCGGGGGCGGTGGCCTTGCGGACCACCCGGCGGCGGGCGCGCGGCGGGGCGGCCGCGGGGCCTCCTCGACGACGGGCTCGGCGGCGGGCTCCGGAGCGGACTCCTCGGCCGCGACGGCCTCGGGCTCCACCACGGGCTCCGGCTCCGGCTCCACGACGGTCTCGGCCGCGGTCTCCACGACGGTGACCGGCTCGGCCGGCTCCGTGGTCGAGACGACCGGGGAGGTCGCCCGGCGGGTGGCACGGCGACGGCCGCGCGGGGCCGGGGCGGCGGGCTCCTCGACGACGGCCTCGGTCTCCGCCACGGGAGCGGGCGCGGGCTCGACGGCCTCCGGGCCGGCGGCCGGCTCGGTCACCGGCTCGACCACGACGGTCTCGGCCTCGGCCGCGGTCTCCACGACGGGAGCCGGGGCGACCGGCGTCGGAGCGACGGGCGTCGAGGCGACCGGGGCGGTCACCCTGCGGGTCGCGCGACGGCGGCCACGGCCGCGCGTGGCGGCCGCCTCCGCCTCGGCGACGGAGCCGTACAGCTCCTCGTCCGGGGCGATCGGCACCGGCACGGCCACCGGGGCGGCCAGCTCCGCCGCGACCTCGGTCTCGGTCTCGACCTCGTGGGCCGCGTCCTCGCGCCGGTCTCCACGGCCTCGGCGTGCTCGTGCTCGTGGGCGTGCCCGTCGCCGCCGCGGCCGCGCTTCGCGCGCTTGCCGCCGCCACCGCCGCCGGAGGTGGTCGGCTGCTCCATGTGGACGATGACGCCGCGCCCGTTGCAGTGGACGCAGGTCTCGGAGAAGGACTCCAGGAGGCCCTGGCCGACGCGCTTGCGGGTCATCTGGACCAGGCCGAGCGAGGTGACCTCGGCCACCTGGTGCTTGGTCCGGTCCCGGCCCAGGCACTCCAGGAGGCGGCGCAGCACCAGGTCGCGGTTGGACTCCAGGACCATGTCGATGAAGTCGATGACGACGATGCCGCCCAGGTCGCGCAGGCGGAGCTGCCGCACGATCTCCTCGGCCGCCTCCAGGTTGTTCCTGGTGACGGTCTCCTCCAGGTTGCCGCCCTGGCCGGTGAACTTGCCGGTGTTGACGTCGACGACGATCATCGCCTCGGTCTTGTCGATCACCAGCGAGCCGCCGGACGGCAGCCAGACCTTGCGGTCGAGCGCCTTCATGAGCTGCTCGTCGATCCGGTACGTCGCGAAGACGTCGACCTCGCTCGTCCACTTGGACAGGCGGTCGGTCAGGTCCGGGGCCACGTGGCTCACGTACCCGTGGATGGTCTCCCACGCGTCGTCGCCGCTGACGATGACCTTGGAGAAGTCCTCGTTGAAGATGTCGCGGACGACCCGGACGGTCATGTCCGGCTCGCCGTAGAGCAGCGTCGGGGCGTTGCCGCTCTTCGCCTTCTTCTGGATGTCCTCCCACTGCGCCTGGAGGCGCTCGACGTCGCGGCGCAGCTCGTCCTCGCTCGCGCCCTCGGCGGCGGTGCGCACGATGACGCCCGCGTCCTCGGGGACGATCTTCTTGAGGATGGTCTTCAGGCGCGCGCGCTCGGTGTCGGGGAGCTTGCGGCTGATGCCGGTCATCGAGCCCTCGGGCACGTACACGAGGTAGCGGCCCGGCAGGGAGACCTGGCTGGTCAGACGGGCGCCCTTGTGGCCGATCGGGTCCTTGGTGACCTGCACGAGGACCGACTGGCCGGACTTGAGGGCGGTCTCGATGCGGCGCGGGCCGTGGCCCATGCCGAGCGCCTCGAAGTTGACCTCGCCGGCGTACAGGACGGCGTTGCGGCCCTTGCCGATGTCGACGAAGGCGGCCTCCATGGACGGCAGGACGTTCTGGACCTTGCCCAGGTAGACGTTGCCGACGTACGAGGTGGCCTGCTCCTTGTTGACGTAGTGCTCGACGAGCACGTTGTCTTCCAGGACGCCGATCTGGGTGCGCTCGCCGTTCTGGCGGACGACCATGACGCGCTCGACGGCCTCGCGGCGGGCGAGGAACTCCGCCTCGGTGATGATCGGGACGCGGCGGCGGCCCTGCTCGCAGCCCTCGCGGCGGCGCTGCTTCTTGGCCTCCAGGCGGGTCGAGCCCTTGATGGACTGGACCTCGTCGGCGCCGGTGCCGGGCTCGGCCTTCTCGCGGGCCGGGCGGGGCTCGCGGACCTTGACGACCGTACGGACGCCGTCCTCGTCGCCCGCCTCGCCGTCGGCGGAGGCGTCCCCGCTGCGACGGCGGCGACGGCGACGGCGGCGGGAGCTGCTGGAGCCGCCGGCGAGGCCCTCGGCCTCCTCGGTCTCGTCCTCGCCGTCCTCGGTCTCCTCGGACTCGTCCTCGGCGTGCGGCTCCTCGCCGTCCTCGGTCTCCTCGACCTCGGCGAGCTCACCGCGACGGCGGCGACGGCCGCCCGGCGACGGCGGCGGGAGGGGCGGTCCTCGTACTCGTCCGTCTCCTCGGCCTCCTCGGCCTCTTCGAGCGCGTCGGCGGCGGCCTCGACCTCGGGCTCGTCGGCGACGGTGGCCGGGACGGGCTCGACGGCGACGGGCTCGCCGCGGCGGCAGCGACGGCGGCGGGAGCCGGTCTCAGTCCGCTCGGCGGGCTCGGGGGTCTCCACGGCCTCGACCGTCTCGACGGTCTCCTCCGTCTCGTCGATCTCCTCGGCCTCGGGCTCCGCGGGCGCGGCGGCGGCAGCCGCGGCAGCCGTCTCCGGGGTCTGGAACATCGGCTCGGCGAAGACCGGGGCCTGGAAGACGGCGACGGCGGGGCGCGCGGCCCGGCGCGGCTCGCGGGCCGGGGCCGGCTCGGAGGTGAACTGCGGCGAGGTGACGCGGCGACGGCCGCGGCCGCGCGTGGCGGCGGTCTCGGCGGCGGCGACCTCGGCCTCGTCGGCGGCGATCTGCGCGACGGCGGTCTCGGGCAGCGACTCGCCGGCGGCGGGCGCGGCGGTCTCCTCGGCGGCGGCGGGCGCGCCGGCCGGAGCGGTGGCCTTGCGGGTGGCACGGCGGCGGGTGCGCGGCGCGGGCGCGGCCTCGGTCTCGACCGGGGCGGCCTCGGGCGCGGCCTCGGCGGCGGGCGCGGCGGTCTCCTCGGCGACCGGCGCGGCGGTCTCCTCGGCGGTGGGCGCACCGGCCGGAGCGGTGGCCTTACGGGTGGCACGGCGGCGCGTACGGGCCGGCGGGGCGGCCTCGGGGGTCTCCTCGACGGCCTCGGGCGCGGCCTCCGCGACCGGCTGCTCGGCGGCGGGAGCGGCGGTCTCCGGCGCGGCGGTCTCGTCGGCCGGGGCCGGGGAGGTCACCGGCGCGGTGGCCTTGCGGGTGGCACGGCGGCGGGTCGGGCGCGCCGGAGCGGCCTCGGGGGCCTCCTCGACGGCCTCGGGCGCGGCCTCCGCGACCGGCTGCTCGGCGGTGGGAGCGGCGGTCTCCGCCGTCTCCGCGGCCGGCGCGGTCGCCTTGCGGGTGGCGCGGCGGCGGGTGCGCGGCGCGGGCGCGGCCTCGGTCTCGGCCGGGGTGGCCTCGGGCGCGGCCTCGGCGACCGGCGCGGTGGCGGCGGGCTCCGGCGTGTCGGCGGCCGGGGTCCCGGTGGTTCCGGTGGTCTCGCCCGTCACCGGCGGACCGGCGGGGCGGGAGGCAGCGCGGCGCCTGCGGCGCGGCGGCAGCTTGTCACCGGGGGCGTTGGTGTCTTCGTTGGACTCGGGCATGCGGGGTTCTCCCGTCACGCTCCCGGGCGCCGCGCCTGGTTCCGGTCCGGTGGCACGGTCACGCCTGTGGCGAGGTGCCGCCGCCCGGGGCGCGGGCGCCGCACGGGAGCTGTATGTCTGGCTCGCCGGTTCCGTACGCCCTGTGCGGACGGCCTGGCGAAAGTCTTCTGGTCAGTGCGCGGCCCGACCCAGGTGGCTCCCGAGTACCAGGGCTGCGCTGCGACGACCGCTCCCTACGCGGTGCCCGTACCCGGCGCCGTCGCCGGGGCGGTCGCGGCGGCCGTGGGTGAAGCGGCCGTGACTGCCTCGCGGTCGGGCGCGAGCGGGTCGGTCACCGTGCCGGACTCCTCGTCGAAGAGCCCCTGCGCCAGCCTGGTCACCGCGGCGGGGACCGGCGGCGCCAGGTCGGCCACGGCTCGGAGACCGGACAGGACGTCGTCGGGTCGCACGGCAGGTGTCACGTGCCGAACAACCAGCCGCAGTATCGCACAGGCGCTGTCCAGCGGCCCATCTTCCCGGGGTTCGCCCTGGGGACGGACGGCCGTCAGCTCGGTGACCGCGGAACGGGTGTCGAAGGTGCGGACGCCGTTCTTCGTCTTGCGCTGTACTTCCACGGTCTCGGCCGCGAGAAACGCCTCGACGGCCTTCTCCGCCGCCTCGGGGGCGACGCCTTCGAGGCGCAGCTCCCAGACGGAGGCGGTGAGCCGGTCGGCGAGGCCCGAGGTGCGGGCCTCGACGGCGTCGGTGACGTCGAGGCCGGCCGGGAGGGACTCGTCGAGCAGGGCCCGCAGGGTCTCCGGGTCGCGCGCCTCGGTGAGGGCGATCTCCAGGTACTCGGCCTCGGAGCCCGTGCCCGTCGGGGCGGCGTTGGCGTACGACACCTTGGGGTGGGGGTGAAGCCGGCCGAGTACGCCATGGGCACCTCGGCACGGCGCAGGGCGCGCTCGAAGGCGCGCTGGAAGTCACGGTGGCTGGTGAACCGGAGGCGGCCGCGCTTGGTGTAGCGCAGTCGGATGCGCTGCACCGCCGGTGCGGGCGGCGGGCCTTCGGGCTGTCGCTTGCCCAGTGGTTCTTCTCCTCGTTGCGGGGCGGCACGGGCGTGCGCCGTCCACGAGCTGTACGGGTCGTCTCGGGGGTCCGCCCGGTTCACCCCGCTTCCGCAGGGAGATCTCGGGGGCGGGCACCGCGCCGGAGACGTTCGTTGTACTACCCAGAGTACGCGCACGGGCCGCCGCCGGTTCCCGGGGCTCGACCGGCCGGGCCGCGCCGACGAGGGCGCGCCAGGCGTCCGCGCGGGCCTCCCGGAGGGTGGCGCGGGCCGAGGCGAGCGCCTCCCGCGCGGCGCGTCCCGCCTCGACGGCGGTCCTGCGGGCCGGGGCCCAGACCTCGTCACGGACCCAGCGCCCGGCCGGCCGCACGACGGACGCCCAGACCCGGGCGACGGGCCGCGCGACGAGGTTGCGGCCGCACCACCGGAGCCCCACCACACCCGGACCAGGGGCCGTCCGAGCAGGTTCCACGCGAGCCACTTGAGCCCGCGTCCGACGGCCCGCGACACGAACCCGGCGACCCGCCAGCACAGGCCGAGCGCGTCCCGCACCTCCCGTGCGACGGGCACGAGGACCCGCTTCCAGAGCCAGCGGACGGGGACGGCGATCCCGTACCGGAGCAGGGGGACCAGGACGTACCGGAAGAGCGCGGCGAGGGGGACGAGGAGCAGCTTCTCCAGGAGGAAGAGGCAGCCGGTGCCGAGCGGGGAGAGGACCCGGCGGTGGAGCCACACGGCGGGAACGGCGACCCCGTACCGGGCGACCGGCACCGCCACGTACCGCCACAGCCCGACCCACGGCCACACGAATAGCGCCCTCAGCAGCCATGCCAGGCCCCGGCCCGCCGGGGTGAGGACCGACCGGTACAGCCACCGTGCGGGGAGGACCACCACGCGTTCGAGGAACCACTCCAGGGCGCGGCCCGCGGGGCGGAGCAGGGCGCGGTCGAGGAGGCGGCCCGTGGCAGTGAGGACGTCCCAGGCCATGCGGACCGGCAGGACGGCGACGAGCACGACGATCCGGACGGGAACGCGGATCAGCGCAGGTGGCGTCGGGTGTTCCATGCTCATGCCGAACATGACGCGACGGCCCGGCGGAGGGTTCATCCCTCGCGCCGGGCCGTCGTCCGGACGACTACTTGACGACCGTCAGCGGCAGCAGCTTCTTGCCGGTGGGGCCGATCTGGATCTGCGTGTCCATCTGCGGGCACACGCCGCAGTCGAAGCACGGCGTCCAGCGGCAGTCCTCGACCTCGGTCTCGTCGAGGGCGTCCTGCCAGTCCTCCCAGAGCCAGTCCTTGTCGAGGCCGGAGTCCAGGTGGTCCCAGGGCAGGACCTCCTCGTAGGTGCGCTCGCGGGTGGTGTACCAGGCGACGTCCACGCCGTACTCGGGGAGCGTCTTCTCGGCGCAGGCCATCCAGCGGTCGTACGAGAAGTGCTCGCGCCAGCCGTCGAAGCGGCCGCCGTCCTCGTACACGGCGCGGATGACGGAGCCGAGGCGGCGGTCGCCGCGCGAGAGAGGCCCTCGACGATGCCGGGCTTGCCGTCGTGGTAGCGGAAGCCGATCGAGCGCCCGTACTTCTTGTCGCCGCGGATCTTGTCGCGGAGCTTGCGCAGGCGCTCGTCCGTCTCCTCGGCCGAGAGCTGCGGGGCCCACTGGAAGGGGTGTGCGGCTTGGGCACGAAGCCGCCGATGGAGACGGTGCAGCGGATGTCGTTCTGGCCGGAGACCTTGCGGCCCTCGGCGATCACGTTCATCGCCATGTCGGCGATCTGGAGGACGTCCTCGTCGGTCTCCGTCGGCAGGCCGCACATGAAGTACAGCTTCACCTGGCGCCAGCCGTTGCCGTACGCGGTGGAGACGGTCCGGATGAGGTCCTCCTCCGAGACCATCTTGTTGATGACCTTGCGCATGCGCTCGGAGCCGCCCTCGGGGGCGAAGGTGAGGCCGGAGCGGCGGCCGTTCCTGGTCAGCTCGTTGGCCGGGTCGACGTTGAAGGCGTCCACGCGGGTCGAGGGGAGGGACAGGCCCACCTTGTCCTCGGTGTAGCGGTCCGCGAGGCCCTTGGCGATGTCGCCGATCTCGGTGTGGTCCGCCGAGGAGAGGGAGAGAGGCCGACCTCCTCGAAGCCCGTCGCCTTGAGGCCCTTCTCGACCATCTCGCCGATGCCGGTGATGCTTCGCTCCCGCACGGGGCGCGTGATCATGCCGGCCTGGCAGAAGCGGCAGCCGCGGGTGCAGCCGCGGAAGATCTCGACGGACATGCGCTCGTGGACGGTCTCCGCGAGCGGGACGAGGGGCTGCTTGGGGTAGGGCCACTCGTCGAGGTCCATGACGGTGTGCTTGGAGACGCGCCACGGCACGCCGGACCGGTTGGGCACCACGCGGCCGATGCGGCCGTCGGGAAGGTACTCGACGTCGTAGAAGCGCGGGACGTAGACGTTCCCGGTCCGCGCGAGGCGGAAGAGGACCTCTTCGCGGCCGCCCGGCCTGCCCTCCGCCTTCCAGGCACGGATGATCTCGGTCATGTCGAGG
Source organism: Streptomyces sp. WAC08241 (assembly GCA_007858575.1). Classification (GTDB taxonomy): domain Bacteria; phylum Actinomycetota; class Actinomycetes; order Streptomycetales; family Streptomycetaceae; genus Streptomyces. Next base: position 6,828,782 of record CP042279.1, on the reverse strand, counting down.
ACGGCCTGCTCGCCGTCGCCGATGACCGCCGCGTCGATGAAGTCCGCGATCGGCTCGGGGTTGAAGGCGGCGTGGCCGCCGGCGAGCACGATGGGGTGGTCGACGGTGCGGTCCTTCGCCTCCAGCGGGATGCCCGCGAGGTCGAGCGCGGTGAGCATGTTGGTGTAGCCCAGCTCCGTGGAGAAGGACAGGCCGAACACGTCGAAGGCGCCCACCGGGCGGTGGCTGTCGACCGTGAACTGCGGGACCCCGTGCTCGCGCATCAGCTCTTCGAGGTCCGGCCACACGCTGTAGGTGCGCTCGGCGAGGACGCCCTCGCGCTCGTTGAGCACCTCGTAGAGGATCATGACGCCCTGGTTGGGCAGACCGACCTCGTACGCGTCCGGGTACATCAGCGCCCAGCGGACGTCGCACTCGTCCCAGGGCTTGACCGTGGAGTTCAGCTCTCCGCCGACGTACTGGATCGGCTTCTGCACGTGCGGGAGCAGGGCTTCGAGCTGCGGGAAGACAGACTCGGCAGCAGACATCTCGAACCTTCGTGAGCGGGCAGGGGGCGACTCTCAAGCGTACCCCGGTGCCCGGCGGCCCCGAGCCGCCCCGGAATCCCCGGACTCAGGGGAGGCGGCCCGCGCCCAGACCTCCGGCAGCGCGCGCTCGGCCGCGTCCGCCGCCGCCTCCTCCCTGCCGTACAGGAGTCCCCAGGTGAAGGCGGTCTCGCCGGCCGCGTGGGCCTGAGCGGCGAGGTCGCGGAGGGTGGCGCGGGTGACCACGCCGTCCTGGTGCTCGCCCAGCAGGGACTGGACCTTCTTCACCCGTCGGGAGAACTTCTTCGCGGGCTTGCCGAGGGTGGGGCGGGCCGCGTCGCCGGCGTAGCGGGCGCGCTTGGCGGCCTTGCGGGCCTCGTGGAGGGCGAGGTCGCGCTCGTGGCCGGGGGCGAGGGAGAGCGCGTGGTCGACGCGGGCGGCGAGCCGGGCGTGGTCCTTGCGGACGGCGTGGGCGAGGACCTTCGCGGCGTCGCGGCCGGCGGCCTTGCGCAGGGGCGGGTCGGCGAGCAGGGCGTCGAGGCGGTCGAGGAGGGCGAGGTACCGGTCGGAGTCGAGGGCGGCGACGGCCCGGTGACGGGCGTCCCCGGTGCGGGCGGTGTCCCAGATCCGCAGCCGGGCCTTCACGTGGCCGAGGCGCAGGGTGCGGGGCACGTCGGCGAGGTGGGCGCGCAGCCGTGCGGCGAGACCTCCTGGTCGCGGGCGACGCCCAGTTCGCCCGCGAGCCACTTGAGTTCGTCGCCGAGGGGCCGGTGGCGGTGCGGTCGAGGACGGAGCGGTACGTCTTGAGGGCGCTGCGCAGGCGGCGGCAGGCGACGCGGAGCTGGTGGACGGCGTCGGGCAGGTCGCGGCGGACGGCGGGGTCGAGCGCGACGATCGCCTCGGCCTGTTCGCGTACGTAGGCGAGGACGGCGGCTCCGGCGGTGCCGGGTGCTCCGGCCGGGGCGCCGGGGCGCTCGGCGGGGCGGTCGTCCTCCGGGGCCGTCTCCGCGAGGGCCCGGGCCAGTTTGGAGGGGGCGCGGGAGGGGCGGATGCCGGCCTTCCCCAGGCGCTTCTCGACGGCGTCGAGGATACGGGGGTCGGCGTCGTCGGCGGCCTCGACCTCGATCTCGGTCCAGGAGGCCCGGCGTCCTCCGGGGAGGCGCCGGGCGTGGACGGCGTCGACGGAGAGTTCGGCGAGGAGGTCGCCGTCGGCGTCGAGGAGGCGGCGGACGTCACGGGCGGAGCGGAGGCGGACGACGGGCACGACCTCGCCGCCGCGGACGCGGGAGCGCAGGAGGCCGCCAGGTCGGGCGGGAGGGTGTCGGAGAGCGGGGCCCTGATCTCGTCGCGGACGCCGACGGCGACGGGGAACTTCAGGTGCCAACCCGCGTCCGATCCGCCGGTGCGGCGGCGCAGGGTGATCGAGTCGGCGGCCAGGCGCAGGTCGGGGGTGTCGTGGTAGACGGCGTCGAGCTCCGTGACGCCCTCGTCGACGACGGTCGCGACGTCCCGGACCCGGGTGAGGTCCGGGACGTCGGCGCCCGCCGTGGCTTCGTACTTCCGCTCGATCTCGCGCTTCGTCTCGGCCATACCCCGCTTCTAACCGCCGAGGGCCCGCGTACGCGGGCGAACGAGCGGAAAGGCCGGTTTCAGGCCGTCATCGGGCGCTGGAGGCGGATCGACTGGAGGAGTCCGATCGCCACCCACACCGCGAACATGGACGAGCCGCCGTAGGAGACGAACGGCAGGGGCAGGCCGGCGACCGGCATGATGCCGAGGGTCATGCCGATGTTCTCGAAGGACTGGAAGGCGAACCAGGCGATGATGCCGGCCGCGACGACCGTGCCGTAGAGCTCGGTGGTCTCGCGGGCGATCCGGCAGGCGCGCCAGAGGACGGTCCCGAGGAGGACGAGGATGAGGCCGGCGCCGACGAAGCCCAGCTCCTCCCCGCGACCGTGAACACGAAGTCGGTCTGCTGTTCGGGCACGAACTGGCCGGTGGTCTGGGAGCCCTTGAAGAGTCCGGCGCCGAGCAGGCCGCCGGAGCCGATGGCGATGCGGGCCTGGTTGGTGTTGTAGCCGACGCCGGCCGGGTCGAGGTCGGGGTTGGCGAAGGCCGCGAAGCGGTTGATCTGGTACTCGTCGAGCATGCCGAGCGCGGTGACGAGGACCGCGCCGAGACGCCCGCGCCGATCAGGCCGAGGACCCAGCGGTTGGAGGCGCCGGAGGCAAGCAGCACGCCGAGGACGATGACCGCCATGACCATGACCGAGCCGAGGTCGGGCATCAGCATGACGATGCCCATGGGGAGGGCGGCCAGGACCAGGGCCTTGGCGACCGTGCCGTGGTCGGGGTGGAGCTGGTCCCCGGCGTCGACCTTGGCCGCGAGCAGCATCGCCATGATCAGGATGATCGTGATCTTCACGAACTCGCTGGGCTGGAGGGAGAAGCCGCCGCCGATCACGATCCACGCGTGGGCGCCGTTGATGGTGGCGCCGAGCGGGGTGAGGACGGCGAGGATCAGCAGGATCGAGATGCCGTAGAGGACCGGCACCGCGCCGCGCAGGGTGCGGTGGCCGAGCTAGACCGTGCCGATCATCAGGACGAGGCCGATGCCGGTGTTGAGGACGTGCCGGAAGAGGAAGTAGTACGGGTCGCCCTGGTTGAGCTCGGTGCGGCCCCGGGTGGCGGACCACACGAGCAGCGCCCCGATGAAGGAGAGCGCGAGGGCCGACAGGAGCATCGGCCAGTCGAGCCGGCGCAGCACGGAGTCGCGGGCGGCGAGCCGGGCGAGGTGCCGCGCTGGGGGCGTACCGCGAGACGGAGAAGCCGTGGGGTGTGCTCATCGGGTCAGTCCCTCCGCCAGGCGGCGGGCGGGCCCGCGAGTTCCTGCTGGTCCGGCTGTGTCGGGTCGGCCTGGTTCGGGTCGGGCTGTGTCGGGTCGGGCTGCGTGCCGTCCGGGTCCGGGGTCTTCGGGGGCGCGTTCGGGTCGATCTTCCGACCTCGGGGTCGTACGGCTTGACCTTCGGCGCGTCGATGGAGCCGTCGGGCTGGATCTTCGGGAGGGCCTTCTGCGGCTGCGGCAGCAGGCCCGCTTGAGGTCCTGGTTGCCGGCGTCGTCGAGGCCGTAGATCGCGTCGTAGATGTTGCGCACGGCGGGGCCGGAGGCGCCGGAGCCCGTACCGCCCTGGGCGATCGTCATGATGATCGCGTAGTCCTTGGTGTACGTGGCGAACCAGGAGGTCGTCTGCTTGCCGTAGACCTCGGCGGTGCCTGTCTTGGCGTGCATCGGGATCTTGTCCTGCGGCCAGCCGCCGAACCTCCAGGCGGCGGTGCCGCGGGTAGCGACTCCCGCGAGGGCACCCTCTATCAAGGCCTGCGTCTTGGCGTCCATGGGGAGCCTGCCGTGGGACTTGGGCTCGATCTCGGTGACCTTCTTGCCGTCGGGGCTGATGATCGCCTTGCCGACGGTGGGGTTCCAGAGGGTGCCGCCGTTGGCGATGGCGGCGTAGATGGTGGCCATCTGGATGGGGGTGACGAGGGTGTCGCCCTGGCCGATGGAGTAGTTGACGGAGTCACCGGCGCGCATCAGGTTGCCTTCGAGGCAGTTCTCGTAGGAGAGCTGCTGGACGTAGGTGCCGCCCTTCTTGCCGATCTTGCACCAGTAGTCCTTGTTGGCCGCCCAGAAGTCCTGCTTCCACTTGCGGTCGGGGACGCGGCCGGTGACCTCGTTGGGGAGGTCGATGCCGGTCTCGGCGCCGAGACCGAACTGGTGGGCGGTCTTGTAGAACCAGTCCTTGGCGTCCTTCTTCGGCTTCATGCCGCCGTCCTTCTGCCACTGCTGGTGGGAGGGGCGTAGTAGACGGTGTCGCAGGAGACCTCGAGGGCCTGGCCGAGGGTGATGGAGCCGTGGCCTGGGACTCGAAGTTCTTGAAGACCTGGTTGCCGATGGAGTACGAGGAGGGGCAGGGATAGCGCCCGTTGAAGTCGTATCCGGCGTTGACCGCGGCGGTGGTCGGGATGACCTTGAAGATGGAGCCGGGCGCGGCCTGGCCCTGGATGGCCCGGTTGAGGAGCGGGAAGTTGGAGTTCTTGCCGGTGAGGGCCGCGTAGTCCTTGGCGGAGATGCCGCCGACCCAGGCGTTGGGGTCGTAGTCGGGCTGGGAGGCCATGGCGACGATCCGGCCGGTCTTGTTCTCCATGACGACGACGGCGCCGGCGTCGGCCTTGTAGTTCTCGTTGGTGTTCTTGTCGAAGGTCTTGCGGGCCTCGACCATCGCGTTGTGCAGCTCCCATTCGGCGACCGCCTGGACGCGGGCGTCGATGGAGGTGACGACGTTGGAGCCGAGGACCGGCGGGTCGTTCTTGGCCTGGCCGATGACGCGGCCGAGGTTGTCGACCTCGTAGCGGGTGACGCCGGCCTTGCCGCGCAGCGCCTTGTCGTACGTGCGCTCCAGGCCGGAGCGGCCGATCTGGTCGGAGCGGAGGAACGGCGAGTCGGTGTCCTTGGCCTTCTCGATCTCGGCGTCGGTGACGGGCGAGAGGTAGCCGAGGACCTGGGAGGTGCGGGCCTTGCCGGGGGCCGGGTAGCGGCGGACGGCGGTGGGCTCGGCAGTGATGCCGGGGAAGTCCTCGGCGCGTTCGCGGATCTGGAGGGCCTGCTGGGTGGTGGCCTCGTCGGTGACGGGGATCGGCTGGTAGGGCGAGCCGTTCCAGCAGGGCTTGGGCGTCTGGGAGTCGCAGAGCCGGACCTTGTTGACGACGTCCTCGGGCTTCATGTCGAGGACGCCGGCGAGCCGGGTGAGGACGGTCCTGCCCTTGTCCTTCATCTTCATCAGCTCGGTGCGCGAGGCGGAGACCACGAGCCGGGTCTCGTTGTCGGCGAGCGGGACGCCCCGGGCGTCGAGGAGCGAGCCGCGGACGGCGGGCTGGACGACCTGCTGGACGTGGTTGTTCTTGGCCTCGTCCGTGTACTCCTTGCCGTTGCGGATCTGGAGGTACCAGAGCCGGCCGCCCAGGGTGAGCAGCAGCGAGAAGACGAGGATCTGGATGACGACGAGCCGGATCTGGACCCGGGGGTCCGGCCGGTCTCGGGGATGTTGCTCATGCTGCCTTGGCCCCTCGGTCACAGTCGCTTGACTCCCTTGATGCGTCCGGCGCGTGAGGCGCGGCTCCGGGCGGCCTTCACGCGCAGGCCGCCGCGCTGGGCGCCGATCCTGAGGCCGGTGCCGGAGGAGAGCCAGCCGGAGGCGACGTCGGTGCCGGCTCCCCGCCGGCGTCGGCGAGCGGGTCGTTCTCGGCGCGGCGGGCCAGGGCCATGATGAGCGGCACCGTGAAGGGCGCGAGGAGCAGGTCGTACAGGGCCGCGGTGAACAGCAGGAACGTCAGGCCGACATGGCGGGCGGCGGTGTCGCCGACGAGGGCGCCGACGCCCGCGTAGAGGAGGGTGGAGCCGACGGCCGCGGCGACGACGACGGCCATGGGGCCGGTCGCGGAGTTCAGCCGGCCGTTCTCCGGGCGGGCCAGGCCGACGAGGTAGCCGACGAGGCAGAGCACGAGGGCGTAGCGGCCGGCGGCGTGGTCGGCGGGCGGGGCGAGGTCGGCGAGGAGGCCCGCGGCGAAGCCGATGAGGGCGCCGCTGACGTGTCCGTAGACGAGGGCGAGGCCGACGACGGTGAGAGGACGAGGTCGGGGACGGCGCCGGGGAGCTGGAGGCGGGCGAGGACGGAGACCTGGACGACCAGGGCCACCACGATCAGGGCGGCGGAGAGGAGGATCCGGTTGATCTTCACGGTGTCGCGTCCCCTGGTCCTGGCCCTGGTTCTGGTTCTGGCCGGTCTGGTTCTGGCCGGTCTGGTTCTGGCCGTTCTGGTTCTGGCCGTTCTGGTTCTGGCCGGTCTGGTTCTGGCCGGTCTGGTTCTCGCTCCGGGCCTGTTCGCCTTCCGGCTGCCCGCTGCCCGTCGGTTTCGGCGTGACCGTGACGGTGACGGTCGGCGCGGGCTTGGGCTTCTGCGGCAGGACGCCGTCGCGCGGGTCGGAGCGCGGGGCCTGGACGACGACGCCGACGATGTCGAGCTTGGTGAAGCCGACGTACGGGCGGACGTAGACGTTGCGGGTCAGGCCGCCGCCGGCCGGGTCGACGCGGACGATCTCGCCGACCGGGACGCCGGGCACGAAGGGCTTGTCGGCACGCGAGCCGAAGGTGACGAGCCGGTCGCCGGGCTCGACCTTGGCCTTGCCGTTGAGGAGCTGGACGCGCAGCGGCTGTCGCCCTGGCCGGTGGCGAAGCCGAGTTCGTCGCTCTTCTCCATGCGGGTGCCGACGGTGAAGTCGGGGTCGTTGGCGAGGAGGACGGTGGAGGTGGAGGGGCCGACGGTGGTGACGCGGCCGACGAGTCCGGCGCCGTTGAGGACGGTCATGTCCCGCTGGATGCCGTCGCGGGCGCCGACGTCGATGGTGACGGTCCAGGAGAAGCCCTGGGCCGCTCCTATGGCGATGACCTGGGCGCCCTTGATGCCGTACTGGCCGGCGCCGGCGGTCTTGAGCAGGGTGTCGAGTTCGCGCAGCCGGTTGCGGTTGCGGTCGTCGCTGCCGAGCTTCGCCTTGAGTTCGGCGTTCTCCTTCTCCAGGGCGGCGAGCCGGGTGTGCCGTTCGCCGGAGTCCCGTACCGCCCCTATGGCGTTGCCTACGGGGTCGACGGCGGCGGCCACACCGTTCTCGACCGGCCGAAGACCGCCGCCGCGGCCTGCCGGGCACCGTCGACGGGTGACTCCTGGCCGCCGCGGATGTCCACCGTGATCAGTGCGAACGCGATGGCGATCAGCAGTACCAGGAGCAGCCGGCTCTCTCGTGTGTCCCTCACGTGCGGCGGCCGTGCCTTTCCTCGTGGTTCGTCTGTTCCGTTGTTCCGTGGTGCGGGTGGTGCGAGCGGTGGTGCGAAGCGGATGTACGGGGAGGTCGGTGCGGTAGTTGTACCGCACCGACCCGTCCCGTGGTGCTAGCGGCGCGGCTGCGCGTCGAGGACCTGCTGGAGGGCCTCGAACTCCTCCACGCACTTGCCGGAGCCGAGCGCCACCGAGTCCAGCGGGTCCTCGGCGATGTGGATCGGCATGCCGGTCTCGCGGCGGAGGCGCTCGTCGAGCCGCGCAGCAGGGCGCCGCCGCCGGTGAGAACGATGCCGCGGTCCATGACGTCACCGGAGAGCTCCGGCGGGCACTTGTCGAGGGTGGTCTTCACCGCGTCGACGATCGCGTTGACCGGCTCCTCGATGGCCTTGCGGACCTCCGCGGCGGAGATGACCACGGTCTTGGGCAGACCGGAGACGAGGTCGCGGCCGCGGATCTCGGTGTGCTCGTCCTTCTCCAGGTCGTAGGCGGAGCCGATGGTGATCTTGATCTGTTCGGCCGTGCGCTCGCCGAGGAGGAGCGAGTACTCCTTCTTGATGTGCTGGATGATCGCGTTGTCCAACTCGTCGCCGGCGACCCGGATGGACTGTGCCGTGACGATTCCGCCGAGGGAGATGACGGCGACCTCGGTGGTGCCGCCGCCGATGTCCACGACCATGTTGCCGGTGGCCTCGTGGACGGGGAGGCCCGATCCGATGGCCGCCGCCATGGGCTCCTCGATGATGTGCACCTGGCGGGCGCCGGCCTGGGTCGAGGCCTCGATGACGGCGCGGCGCTCCACTCCGGTGATGCCGGAGGCACGCAGACGACGACCCGGGGACGGGCCAGGTAGCGACGCTTGTGGATCTTGAGGATGAAGTAGCGGAGCATCCGCTCGGTGATCTCGAAGTCGGCGATCACGCCGTCCTTGAGCGGGCGCACGGCGACGATGTTGCCGGGGTCCGGCCGATCATCTTCTTCGCCTCGGCGCCGACCGCGAGGATGCCGCCGGTGTTGGTGTTGATGGCGACGACGGACGGCTCGTTCAGAACGATGCCTCGACCCTGACGTACACCAGCGTGTTGGCGGTCCCGAGGTCGACAGCCATGTCACGGCCGATGAACGACATTGAGTTCCCCTTGATTTCCCATGGCTGAGAGTGGTGCGGCGTGGAGTTTTCCATCGTAGTGCTGCCCGCCCGGATGCCGCGCGGTGGTCCACCTCTGTACAGGTGACGGCAGGATGCGGCGATCCGTTCCCGGGATTGTCGTTCATATGCCTGGGGGCGACCGAATTCCTTCGGTCGCCCCACCGGGATGGTGCGTTCGGCTGACGCCGGGTCAGACGGAACCGGTGCCGGACGGGGTCCGAACGGGGTCCGGTCCGGGTCCGGATCAGACCAGGCCGGGGAAGAAGATCTTCAGCTCGCGGAGCGTCGACTCCTCGGAGTCCGAGGCGTGGATCAGGTTCTCGCGGACGATGGTGCCGAAGTCGCCCCGGATGGAGCCCGGCGCGGCGGCGATCGGGTCGGTCGGGCCGGCGAGCTGCCGGACGCCCTCGATGACCCGCTCGCCCTCGACGACGAGCGCGACGACGGGGCCGGAGGACATGAAGCCCATCAGCGGCTCGTAGAAGGGCTTGCCCTTGTGCTCGCCGTAGTGCTGCTCCAGCGTCTCCTGGTCCAGCTCGCGCAGCTCCAGGGCCGCGAGCGTCCAGCCGGCCTTGCGCTCGATGCGGCCGATGATCTCGCCGACCAGGCCGCGGCGGACGGCGTCGGGCTTGAGCAGGACGAGCGTGCGCTGGCTCACGGGGAACTCCTTCGGAAAAGCGGTGTGCGGGCCTCCGAGGCTACAGGGCCCGCACGTGCCCCGATTACGCAGCGTCAGGCTCTGCCGGGCCCTGGGCGGTCTGCGCGGCGGCCCAGCGGGCCTTGACCTCGTCGACCTTCCGGCCGTAGTGCACGGAGGCCCACCACAGGGCGGCGAAGGCCGCCCGAGGAAGAACATGACCGGGACGAAGAAACCGCTGGCGATCAGGCCGATCTGGAGCGCCCAGCCGAGCTGGACGCCGCCGGGCCGGGTGATCATCCCGCACAGCAGCACCGAGAGGACCATGGCGATCCCGCAGACCCACCAGACGGTGGACGTCGCCAGCGTGTCGTCCTTCATGGCGACGAGCCCGGCGAAGCCGATCACGAAGAACTCGCCGACGAGCGTCGAGGAACAGAGCGTGCGCATGGGTTTCAGCCCCTCTTGAGCAGCAGCCGGGCGTCGCCGACCGTGAAGATCGAACCGGTCACGAGGACGCCCGCGCCGCCGTACTCGGCCTCTTCCTCCGCGAGGGTGATGGCCGCCTCGATGGCGTCGGGCAGCCGCGGCTCGACGACGACCCGGTCCTCGCCGAAGACCTCGACCGCGATCGCGGCGAGCGCGTCCACGTCGGTGGCCCGCGGGTTGGAGTTCGTGGTGATCACGACCTCCGCGAGGATCGGCTCGAAGGCCTCCAGGACCCCCTTGGCGTCCTTGTCGGCGCTCGTGGAGAGCACGCCGACGAGCCGGGAGAAGCCGAAGGCCTCGCTGATGCCCTCGGCGGTCGCCCGCGCGCCGTGCGGGTTGTGCGCGGCGTCCAGGATCACCGTCGGGGAGGAGCGGACGATCTCCAGGCGGCCGGGCGAGGCGACCCGCGCGAACGCCTGGCGGACCGTGTCCACGTCCAGGGTGCGGGCGTGCTGCGCGCCGATCCCGAAGAAGGCCTCGACGGCGGCGAGGGCCACGGCCGCGTTGTGCGCCTGGTAGGCGCCGTGCAGCGGCAGGAAGACGTCGTCGTACTCGCCGCCCAGGCCGCGCAGGGTGAGGAGCTGGCCGCCGACCGCGACCTCGCGGGAGGTGACGCCGAACTCCATGCCCTCGCGGGCCACGGTGGCGTCCGCCTCGACGGCCTTCTTCAGGAGGACCTGGGCCGCGTCGACGGGCTGCTGGGCCAGGATGACGGTCGCGCCCGGCTTGATGATCCCGGACTTCTCGCCCGCGATCTCGGCGGTCGTCTCCCCGAGCCGGTCGGTGTGGTCGAGGTCGATGGGGGTGACGACGGCGACGGAGGCGTCGATGACGTTCGTGGCGTCCCAGGTGCCGCCCATCCCGACCTCGATCACGGCCGCGTCGACCGGCGCGTCGGCGAAGGCCGCGTACGCCATGCCGGTGAGGACCTCGAAGAAGGAGAGCCGGTACTCCTCGCGGGCGTCGACCAGCTCCACGTACGGCGCGATGTCCCGGTACGTCTCGATGAACCGCTCGGCGGAGATCGGGGCGCCGTCGAGGCTGATCCGCTCGGTGATGGTCTGCACGTGCGGCGAGGTGTACCGGCCGGTGCGCAGCTCGAAGGCGCTGAGCAGCGCCTCGATCATGCGGGCCGTCGACGTCTTGCCGTTGGTGCCGGTGATGTGGATCGTGGGGTACGCGCGCTGCGGCTCGCCGAGGACGTCCATCAGGGCCGCGATCCGGGTGACCGAGGGCTCCAGCTTGGTCTCGCCCCAGCGGGTGGACAGCTCGGTCTCGACCTCGCGCAGCGCCTCGTCCAGCTCCGGGTCCTCGGGGCGGCTCGGCACGGGGTCGCCCTGGGGCGGCCCGGCCTGGGCGCGCAGGGTGCGGCTGCCGGCCTCGATCACCGCCAGGTCGGGATCGCGGGTGGTCTCGTTGTCGACGATCTCGTCGAAGGCGTCGGGCGTGTCGGGCGTGTCGGACGGATCGCGGGGCTCACTCACGGGGCCAGTCTACGGAGCGGCCCGGGCGCGGTGCGGACGGCCCGCTCATCGCCCGGCGGCGAGGCCCGCCGGAAGCGCCGCCCGCACCACGTACTCCCCGTCCTCCGGTCCCGCCTCCAGCGTGCCGCCCATGCTGGTGACCCGTTCCGCCATGGAGAGCAGGCCGGTGCCGGTCGAGACGGGGGCCCGGTCCGGCGGCGCGGACGGCAGCGGGTTGCGCACCTCGATCCGCAGGTCGGGCCCCTCCACCGCGATCACGACCGTGACGGGCAGGCCGGGCGCGTGCTTGGCCGCGTTCGTCAGGCACTCCTGGACGACCCGGTGGACGGCCGTCTGCCGGAGCGGCGACAGCGCCTTCGCCTCCTCGGCGACCGTCAGCCGCACGGGGCTGCCCATCCGTCCGCCCTCCCGGGCGAGGGCGGCGAGCCCGTCCAGGCCGGAGGTGGCCGGGTCCCGGTCGGCGCGCCGCACGATCGTCTCGTTGAGCATCCGGTGGGCGCGCCGGGCGGTGTCCGCGAGCTCCTCGAAGTCCCGCCGGTGGGCCCCGTCCCGGGCCCGTACGGCGAGGACCTCGGCCCGGACCGCGAGGACGGTCAGCTCGCGGCCGACCAGGTCGTGGACGTCCCGGCCGACGGAGATCCGCTCCTCCTGGACGGCCTGCCGGGCGGCGGCCTCGCGGCGCTCGGTCTCCAGGGCGCGGACGAGGTCCTGGCGGTACGCGGCGATGCCGACGCCCGCCGCGAGGACCCCGATCGGGACGACGATGCTCAGGAAGTCGCTCAGGGTGTAGCCGTGGAGGGGCCGGCCGGGGGTCTGGAAGAGGGCGTACGCGACGGCGACGTAGAGCGCGGTCGCGAGGACGGCGGCCCGCCGGCCCCGGAACCGGCCGATCGAGTACAGCGCGAACTGGATCATGGTGAGCTCGTGCAGCCACCCCATCAGGCCGAGCGCCACAAGGTACGGGATCCAGGGCAGCCGGCGCCGGACGACGAGGGTGGCCGCGCCGGCCGCCAGGACCAGGGTAGCGGTGACGCCGGTGAGGGAGTTGTCCTCGCGGGCGAGGCCCGGCACGTCCAGGACCATGAGGCCGAAGGCGCTGAGCGCGGCGACGACGTCGAGGGCGCGGGGCGAGCCCGCCCACCGTTCCGCGCGACGGCGCAACGCGGGGACGGCGGGGAGACGGAGCATGCCTTCCATCATCCAGGGTCGCGGGCCCTGTCCCCTGCGGGCCGGGCACTCGGCCCACCCGTACGGGAAGGGCCCGGAACCGACCGCTCGGTTCCGGGCCCTCCGCGAGCGACTCGCGCGACTAGGCCTGCGGCAGGTTCGCGAGCTGGGCCTGGATGCGGGCGATGTCCTCGTCCGCCTTGGCGAGGCGGGTGCGGATCTTCTCGACCACGTTGTCCGGGGCCTTCGCCAGGAACGCCTCGTTGCCGAGCTTGCCGTTCGCCTGGGCCTTCTCCTTCTCGGCCGCCGCGAGGTCCTTCGTGAGGCGCTTGCGCTCCGCCGCCACGTCGATCGTGCCCGACAGGTCGAGCGCGACGGTGGCCCCGGCGACCGGCAGGGAGGCGGTGGCGGAGAAGCCCTCGCCCTCCGGCTGGAGGCGCAGGAGCTGACGGATCGCGGCCTCGTGCGCGGCGAGCGCGGTGCCGCCGAGCTCCAGTCGGGCCGGGACCTTCTGGCCGGGCTGGAGGCCCTGGTCGGCGCGGAAGCGGCGGACCTCGGTGACGACCTGCTGGAGGTTCTCGATCTCCGCCTCGGCGGCCGCGTCCCGGAAGCCCGAGTCCTTCGGCCAGTCGGCGATCACGACGGACTCGCGCCCGGTCAGCGTGGTCCAGAGGGCCTCGGTGACGAACGGGACGATCGGGTGCAGCAGCCGCAGCATGACGTCCAGGACCTCGCCGAGGACCCGGCCGGAGACCCGGGCCTGCTCGCCGCCCGCGAAGAACGTCGTCTTCGACAGCTCGACGTACCAGTCGAAGACCTCGTCCCACGCGAAGTGGTAGAGCGCGTCGCTGAGCTTCGCGAACTGGTAGTCCTCGTAGTACGCGTCGACCTGCGCGACCGTCGCGTTGAGGCGGGACAGGATCCAGCGGTCGGTCGCCGACATCTCCGAGGCGTCCGGCAGCGGACCCTCGATCGTCGCGCCGTTCATGAGCGCGAAGCGGGTCGCGTTCAGATCTTGTTGGCGAAGTTCCGGGACGCCTTGACCCAGTCCTCGCCGATCGGGACGTCGACGCCCGGGTTGGCGCCGTTGGCCAGGGTGAACCGGACGGCGTCGGAGCCGTACTCGTCCATCCAGTCCAGCGGGTTGACCACGTTGCCGAAGGACTTCGACATCTTCTTGCCGTTCTGGTCACGGACCATGCCGTGCAGGGCGATGGTGTGGAACGGCGGGGTGCCGTCCATCGCGTACAGGCCGAACATCATCATCCGGGCGACCCAGAAGAAGAGGATGTCGTAGCCGGTGACCAGGACGGAGTTCGGATAGAACTTCTCCAGGCTCTCGGTCCGCTCCGGCCAGCCGAGCGTGGAGAACGGCCACAGGCCGGAGGAGAACCAGGTGTCCAGGACGTCCGTGTCCTGGTGCCAGCCCTCGCCGGCCGGCGGCTGCTCGTCGGGTCCGACGCAGACGACCTCGCCGTTCGGGCCGTACCAGACGGGGATGCGGTGGCCCCACCAGAGCTGGCGCGAGATGCACCAGTCGTGCAGGTTGTCGACCCAGTCGAAGTACCGCTTCTCCATCTCCTGCGGGTGGATCTTGACCTTGCCGTCGCGGACCGCGTCACCGGCGGCCTTCGCCAACGGGCCGACCTTGACCCACCACTGCATCGACAGGCGCGGCTCGATGGTGGTCTTGCAGCGCGAGCAGTGGCCGACGGAGTGGACGTACGGACGCTTCTCGGCGACGATCCGGCCCTCGGCGCGCAGCGCGGCGACGATCGCGGAGCGGGCCTCCAGGCGGTCCAGGCCCTGGAAGGGGCCGTGGGCGGTGATGACCGCGCGCTCGTCCATGACGGCGAGGTTCGGCAGGTCGTGGCGCTGGCCGATCTCGAAGTCGTTCGGGTCGTGCGCCGGGGTCACCTTGACGGCGCCGGTGCCGAACTCGGGGTCGACGTGGGTGTCGGCGACGACCGGGATCGTACGGTCGGTCAGCGGCAGCTTGATCCGCTTGCCGACCAGGTGCCGGTACCGCTCGTCGTCGGGGTGGACGGCGACGGCCGTGTCGCCGAGCATCGTCTCGGCCCGGGTGGTGGCGACGACCAGGGAGTCCTCGCCCTCGCCGTAGCGGATGGAGACGAGCTCGCCGTCGTCGTCCTGGTACTCGACCTCGATGTCCGAGATGGCCGTCAGACAGCGCGGGCACCAGTTGATGATGCGCTCGGCGCGGTAGATCAGCTCGTCGTCGTAGAGCTTCTTGAAGATGGTCTGGACGGCCTGGGACAGGCCCTCGTCCATGGTGAAGCGCTCGCGGGACCAGGCGACGCCGTCGCCCAGGCGCTTCATCTGGCCGGAGATCTGGCCACCGGACTCGGCCTTCCACTGCCAGACGCGCTCGACGAACGCCTCGCGGCCCAGGTCGTGGCGGGACTTGCCCTCCTTGGCGAGCTCGCGCTCGACGACGTTCTGGTGGCGATGCCGGCGTGGTCCATGCCGGGCTGCCACAGCGTCTCGTAGCCCTGCATCCGCTTGCGGCGGGTGAGGCGTCGATCAGCGTGTGCTCGAAGGCGTGGCCCAGGTGGAGCGATCCGGTGACGTTCGGCGGCGGAATGACGATCGTGTACGGCGGCTTCTCGCTCGTCCGTCCGCCTCGAAGTACCCGCGCTCCACCCAGCGCTCGTACAGCGGCCCTCTACCTCGGCCGGCGCGTACTGGGTCGGCAGTTCGGTGGTGGGCGCTGTCTGCTGCTGAGTGTTCTCGGTCACGGGGCCAGTTTAGGGGTGCGGCGCCCCCGTCCTGAAACGCTTTGGTTCGGTAACGGTGTGGCCCCCGCCGCACCGGGTGTCCGACCGTTCCGCCAGGATGTCCGGCAGGCATAAACATCCTGTGAGGGGAACCTGTCGATGAGCTACAACCAGCCGGGCCCGTACGGCGGTCAGCCGCCCCAGCAGCCCGGGCCCTACGGCCAGCCGGGCCCCTACGGTCAGCAGCCGCAGCAGCCGGGGCCGTACGGTGCCCAGCCCGGCTACGGGTACCCCCAGCAGGCCCCCAGGGCGTCCCGCCGCAGCAGCCGCCGTACGGCTACCCGCAGCAGCCCGGCCCGTACGGCCAGCAGCCCCCGTACGGCGGCCCCCAGGGCCCCGGCGGCTTCCCGCCGCCCCGCCGGCCCCCAAGAAGTCCAAGGCGGGCTGGATCATCGGCGGCGTGGCCGCGGTCGTGGCGATCGCGGTGGGCGCGTACTTCGTGATCGGCGGGGCGGCGGCTCCTCGGTCGCGGACGACGGCCCGCACAAGCTGATCACCCCGGAGACGGTGCTCACCGAGTACAAGAAGAGCGCCGGCAGCGGTTCAAAGAACGATGACGACGACTTCATCAAGGACGCCGAGAAGAACGGCGTGAAGAACGGCAAGAACGTCACCGCCCAGTGGGAGGTGAAGGACTCCAGCAACCCGCTCGGCTCCAAGCTGATCCAGTTCGGCGGCGTGTACGGCCAGATCGACGACCCGGAGAAGACGCTCGACGGCATCTTCGCGGGCATGCGCGCGGAGGCGTCGAAGGAGAAGGACGACAAGGCCGAGCTGGTGGGCGAACCGAAGCAGTACGAGCCTGCGGAGCTCGACGGCGCGCTCCTCAAGTGCCAGGAGATCAAGTCGAAGGCGGACGGCTCAAGTCCCCTCGGTGCCAAGGAGTTCACCATGCCGGTGTGCGTCTGGGCCGACCACAGCACCGTCGGTTACGTGATGCCGATGGACCTGGCCTCCCTGATGGCGGGCAAGAGCAGCACTGCCGAGGACGCCGCCTCCATCACCGCCAAGCTCCGCAAGGAGGTCCGCGTCAAGCTCTGACGCGGCACAGCGTACACGCGGAAGGGCGCCCCACCGAGCCGGTGGGGCGCCCCTTCTCCGTGCGTACGGCCGTCAGGCCGACTTCTCGTGCCTGCCGTCGTTCTTCACGATCCTCGGCACCAGCGTCGGGTTGACGTTGTCGCGGACCACGTCGGCCGTGATGACGACCCGGGCCACGTCCTTGCGGGACGGGACCTCGTACATCACCGACTGGAGGACCTCCTCCATGATGGCGCGCAGGCCGCGCGCCGGTGCCGCGCAGGATCGCCTGGTCGGCGATGGCCTCCAGGGCCGGGCGGTCGAAGTCCAGCTCCACGCCGTCGAGTTCGAAGAGGCGCTGGTACTGCTTCACCAGCGCGTTGCGCGGCTCGACCAGGATCTGGAGGAGCGCCTCGCGGTCCAGGTTGTGGACGGAGGTGAGGACGGGGAGACGGCCGATGAACTCGGGGATCATCCCGAACTTCACCAGGTCCTCCGGCATGACCTCCTGGAACTGGTCGCTCGCCTCGATCTCGCGCTTGGAGCGGATGGTCGCCCCGAAGCCGATGCCCTTGGCACCCGCCCGCGACTCGATGATCTTCTCCAGGCCGGCGAAGGCGCCGCCCACGATGAAGAGCACGTTCGTCGTGTCGATCTGGATGAACTCCTGGTGGGGGTGCTTCCGTCCGCCCTGCGGCGGTACGGAGGCAGTGGTACCCTCCAGGATCTTCAGGAGGGCCTGCTGCACGCCCTCGCCGGAGACGTCGCGCGTGATCGACGGGTTCTCGCTCTTGCGGGCGACCTTGTCGATCTCGTCGATGTAGATGATCCCGGTCTCGGCCTTCTTGACGTCGTAGTCGGCCGCCTGGATCAGCTTCAGGAGGATGTTCTCGACGTCCTCGCCGACGTAGCCGGCCTCCGTGAGCGCCGTCGCGTCGGCGATGGCGAACGGGACGTTGAGCATGCGGGCCAGGGTCTGCGCGAGCAGCGTCTTCCCGGAGCCCGTGGGGCCGAGCAGCAGAATGTTGGACTTCGCCAGTTCGATGGCGTCGTCACGGCCCTGCGCGCCGCCGTTCTCGCCGGCCTGGACGCGCTTGTAGTGGTTGTACACCGCGACCGAGAGGGCCTTCTTCGCGGGCTCCTGCCCGACGACGTACCCTCGAGGAACTCGTAGATCTCGCGGGGCTTGGGGAGTTCCTCCCAGCGCACCTCGCTCGTCTCCGCGAGTTCTTCCTCGATGATCTCGTTGCAGAGGTCGATGCACTCGTCGCAGATGTACACACCGGGTCCCGCGATGAGCTTCTTCACCTGCTTCTGGCTCTTTCCGCAGAACGAGCACTTGAGCAGGTCGCCGCCATCACCGATGCGTGCCACGAGGTGCTTCCCCTTCGCCTGGGAGTCGCGTGGTTCGGCGACTCCTGGTGCCTCATATTCGACGGTACCTTGCCGGGCCCCGTTCGGGCCCCCTTGGCACGGTTCACACGGTCGCGATTCGGCCATGAGGCCGCCGGGCCGTGTTCACCGTGCCAGGGAAGGTCGAGCGATCAGGCCGCGGCGGCCGTGCTCTTGCGGGTCGAGACGATCTGGTCGACCAGACCGTACGCGAGGGCGTCCTCGGCGGTCAGGATCTTGTCGCGCTCGATGTCGTCGCGGATCTTCTCGATCGGGGTCGAGGAGTGCTTGGCCAGCATCTCCTCGAGCTGGCTGCGCATCCGCAGGATCTCGTTGGCCGCGATCTCCAGGTCGGAGAGCTGCTCGCGGCCGGTGCCGCCGGAGGGCTGGTGGATCAGCACGCGGGCGTTCGGCAGGGCCATCCGCTTGCCGGGGGTGCCGGCGGCGAGCAGCACGGCCGCGGCGGAGGCCGCCTGGCCCATGCAGACCGTCTGGATGTCGGGCTTCACGAACTGCATCGTGTCGTAGATCGCCGTCAGCGCGGTGAAGGAGCCGCCGGGGCTGTTGATGTAGATCGAGATGTCGCGGTCCGGGTCCATCGACTCCAGGCACAGGAGCTGCGCCATGACGTCGTTGGCGGAGGCGTCGTCGATCTGCACGCCGAGGAAGATCACGCGCTCCTCGAAGAGCTTCGCGTACGGGTCGTACTCGCGCACGCCCTGCGAGGTGCGCTCCACGAAGCGCGGCACGACGTAGCGGTTGTCCATCGGCGCGCCGGTGTAGAGCCGCTCGCGGAGAGGTTGTTCTGCATCTGGGTGTTCACCGTCCTGGTGGCGTTCGGTGGGCTGGGGCTCTGGGGCGGGCCGGCGGGGCTCAGGCGCCCGTGCCGCCGCCGCCCGGAACGCCCGAGGCGGCAGAGATGATCTCGTCGATGAGGCCGTAGTCCTTGGCCTCCTCCGCGGTGAACCAGCGGTCGCGGTCGCCGTCGCGGATGATCGCCTCGACGGTCTGGCCGGAGTGGTGCGCGGTGATCTCGGCCATGCGCTTCTTGGTGCGCAGGAGGTACTCGGCCTGGATCTTGATGTCCGAGGCGGTGCCACCGATGCCGGCGGAGCCCTGGTGCATCAGGATGTCGGTGTTCGGCAGCGCGAAGCGCTGCCGCGGGTGCCGCCGGTCAGCAGGAACTGCCCATGGAGGCCGCCATGCCCATGCCGATGGTGACGACGTCGTTCGGGATGTACTGCATGGTGTCGTAGACGGCCATGCCGGCCGTCACCGAGCCACCGGGGCTGTTGATGTAGAGGTAGATGTCCTTGTCCGGCTCGGCGGCCAGGAGGAGCATCTGGGCGGTGATCTTGTTGGCGATGTCGTCGTCGACCTGCTGGCCGAGGAAGACGATGCGCTCGCCGAGCAGCCGGTTGTAGACATGGTCGCCGAGGCCGCCACCGATGGACGGCTCACCCGCGGCGTAAGGCTTCAGATTCGTCACGTATCCACCTGCTCGTCTCCGACGGCCCCGGGCCGTCTCCGCGTCTCGTTCAGAAGGCTCTGCCGAAGGCACTGCCCCGTATTCATGGACCCTAACGCGCAGGTGGGACAACGCCATCCCGGTTCCCGAACTGTTCGCTGGGAGCGCAAGGTAGTTGGGCGCGCGCGACAGGGGTCCCCAGTACGTCCACGGGCCCGTGCGCACAGCCGTGCGCACGGGCCCGTGAGGGGTGCGGGCGGGGCCGGAGCCTCCGCGCCGCGTTCGGACCTTACTTGTCCTCGGAGGCCTCGGCCTCGGCACCCTCGGCCGCCTCGACGGCGGTCTCGGCGGCCTCGTCCTCGTCGTCGGAGAGGTCGACGACCTCGCCGTTGGTGTCGACGACCTTGGCGGCCTCGACGACGACCGCGAGGGCCTTGCCGCGGGCGACCTCGCCGACGAGCATCGGCACCTGGCCGCCCTGGGCCACGGCCTGGGCGAACTGGTCGGGGCTCATGCCGGAGGAGGCGGCACGGCGGAACAGGTGCTCGGTGAGCTCCTCGCGGGAGACGTCGAGCTTCTCCCGGTTGACCAGCTCGTCGAGGATGAACTGGGTCTTGATGCCCTTCTCGGCCTGCTCCTTGGTCTCGGCCAGGAACTCCTCCTCGGTCTTGCCCTGGATCTCCAGGTACTTGCCGAGGTCGAGGCCCATCTGGCCGAGCTGGTGGTGCTCAGGTTGTGCTTGCGGGTGTTGATCTCGTCCTCGAGGAGCTTCTCGGGCATCGGGACCTCGACCAGCTTGAGGAGCTCGTCGAGGACGCGCTCCTGGGCCTGGGTGGCCTGGTCGAACTGCTTCATGTTCTCGAGGCGCTTGCGGCTGTCGGCCTTGAGCTCGTCGAGGGTGTCGAACTCCGAGGCGAGCTGGGCGAACTCGTCGTCCAGCTCGGGGAGCTCGCGGGCGGCGACGGCGGTGACCTTGACGGTGACCTCCGCGTCCTTGCCCTCGGCGGAGCCGCCCTTGAGCTGCGAGGTGAAGGTGGCCTCGCCGCCGGCCTCCAGGCCCTTGACGGCCTCGTCGATGCCGTCGAGCAGCTCGCCGGAGCCGATCGTGTACGAGACGTCGCTCGCGACGCCGTCGGGCAGGACCTCGCCGTCGACCTTGGCCTCCAGGTCGATGGTGACGACGTCGCCGTCCTGGGCGGCGCGCTCGACCGGGGAGGTCGAGGCGAAGCGCTCGCGGAGCTGCTCCACGGACTTCTCGACGTCCTCGTCGGTGACCTCGACCGCGTCGACGGTGACCTCGATGCCGGAGTAGTCCGGGATCTCGATCGCCGGGCGGATGTCGACCTCGGCGGTGAAGGCCAGCAGCTCGCCGTCCTTCAGCTCGGTGATGTCGACCTCGGGCTGGCCGAGCGGGTTGACCTCGGCCTCGTTGACGGCCTCGGTGTAGAACTTCGGGAGCGCGTCGTTGACGGCCTCTTCCAGCACGGCGCCGCGGCCGAACCGCTGGTCGATCACGCGAGCCGGGATCTTGCCCTTGCGGAAGCCCTTGACCGTGACCTGCTGGTTGATCTTCTTGTACGCCGCGTCGAGGCTGTCCTTGAGCTCCTCGAAGGGCACCTCGACAGTGAGCCGAACCCGGGTCGGGTTCAGGGTCTCCACGGCGCTCTTCACGGTTCGGTCTCCTTGTGGCTGATTCTGGATGCAGCCGGACCGCGCGGGGCGGGTCCGGCCGATCGGCCGGTCAGAGAGACACACGGGCACGCAGCTTGCATAGTAACCGCAAGCGGGAGGACGCCCACAACATGATCAAGAACGCCCGGGACGGGCGCGTGGTCGTCGTGGTCGGGGTGGCGGGATTTGAACCCACGGCCTTCCGCTCCCAAAGCGGACGCGCTACCAAGCTGCGCCACACCCCGTCGGTGCGACACGTAGGGTACATGCACGGGGACTGTGCGGCGCCCCTGTTTCACGGGGTGTGCGAAGACGGCCGCGGACCCGGTACCATGCTCTTCGTGCCGCGGTCCTCGTGACCTGCGGCGCGATGCTGTGCGGGTGTAGCTCAATGGTAGAGCACTAGTCTTCCAAACTAGCTACGCGGGTTCGATTCCCGTCACCCGCTCCACATGGCCCGGGGCCCGGACCGCTTCTCGCGGTCCGGGCCCCGTGTCGTCTCCGGGGGCGTCCTCAGAACTTGATGGACGCCACGGTCTGCGTTATCGAGTCCAGGAAGCGCTGGATGTCGTCGGCCATGCCGGTGGAGGCGAGGAAGAAGCCGAAGAGGACCGCCACGATGGCCGGGCCCGCCTTGAGGTTCCCCGCGGATCAGCACCACCATGATGATTGCCAGGAGCAACACCACAGACAGCGAAATGGCCACAACTGATCACACCCTCGGTCGGTCCCGCCTTGCCCACCAGGGAGCCCGTTTCCCGGCCGCCCCCGCTGCCACCATCGTGCCACCAACCCCATGCCCTCGCTGCCCGGTGGCGAATCGCCGTGGAGAAGATCACGTCCGATCCGACGGGCCGTCAGGCGCGACGGGAGATCAGGAGCAGGGCCCGGTCGTCGTTGACGTCCTTGGCGACGGCCTCGATGAGGTCCCAGGCGACGCCGTCGAAGCCCTCGGTGACGCAGCGGTCGGCCTCGCCGGTGAGCCGGTCGATGCCCTCGGCGATGTCCCGGTCGGCGGCCTCGACGAGGCCGTCGGTGAAGAGCATCAGGACGTCGCCGGGGCGCAGGGAGCCCTTGACGGGGTGGAACTCGGCGCCGTCGTAGACGCCGAGGAGGGGTCCTTCGGCGTCCTTCTCCTCCCAGCGCCCGCTGCCCGCGTGGAGCTGGAGGGCGGGCAGGTGGCCGGCCGAGTAGAGCTCGTAGTCGCCGGACTCCAGGTCGAGGACGAGGTGGATCGAGGTGGCGAAGCCCTCGTCCCAGTTCTGGCGCAGCAGGTAGCCGTTGGCGGCGGGCAGGAAGCCGTGCGGCGGGAGCGAGCCGAGGAGGCCGCCGAAGGCGCCGGAGAGCAGCAGGGAGCGGGAGGCCGCGTCCATGCCCTTGCCGGAGACGTCGGTGAGGACGACCTCCAGGGTGCGTCCGCCGTGGGTGCGGGCGGCGACGACGAAGTCCCCGGAGAAGGACTGGCCGCCGGCCGGGCACAGCGCCATCTCGCGGTGCCAGCCCCGCGGGAGCCGGGGCAGGGCGCTCTGGACCCGGATGCGTTCGCGCAGGTCGAAGAGCATGGTGCCGCCGCGCCGCCAGGGCACGCCGACACGGGCCCGGAACTGGGCGATGAGGAGTCCGAAGAGGCCGCAGGCGGCGACGACGAGGACGGTGCCGGGGGTGACCCGGGCGGGGCCCTGGGTGTACGGGCCGAGGACGACGGACTCGACGATGAGGGCGCCGGCGGCCGCCGCGTACAGGCCGAGGAGGCTGGCGGGGCGCAGCAGCAGACCGCCGGCCACGATGGGCAGGGCGAGTGCGGTGGGCGCGCACCAGACGGGGTCGACCAGGGTGCCGAGGGCGATGGCCGGGACCATCAGGAGGAGCCCGGCGAGCGCGATCCAGTCGGCGCCGTCGCCGCGGAAGTAGTCGACGCCGGATCTGCGCAGGGCGACGCGGGCCCGGCGCACGCGCCTGCGTGTCCGGGCCACGTACGCGTGCGCTCCGCCTCGGTGTCCCATTGGCCTGGACCCTATCCATCCCGCCCGGCGCCGTGCAGGGGTACCCCGGTGACGAGGTGCGCGAAACCGGGTCGCCCCGGGCGCGGGCCGCTGATATCGATGGCATATGACTTGGCATATGACTACTGAGCTGCGGGTTCTCGACCCGGTCGAATGGGATCGCTGGTACGGGGTGCTCGAACTCGCCTTCGGAGGGGTGGCCGAGTCCCCGAGGAGCGACGGTTGTGGCGGGACCTGACCGAGTTCGACCGTTCCCTGGGCGCCTGGGACGGCGAGCTGTGCGTGGGGACGGCGGGGTCGTTCTCCTTCCGGCTCACGGTTCCGGGCGGGGCGTCGGTGCCGGCGGCCGGGGTGACGATGGTGAGCGTGGCGGGGACGCACCGGCGGCGCGGGATCCTGACCTCGATGATGCGGCGGCAGTTGGACGACCTGCGGGCGGCGGGCGAGTTCCTCGCGGTGCTCACGGCGTCGGAGCCGGGGATCTACGGGCGGTTCGGCTACGGGATCGCCGCGTACGCGCTGCGGGCGACGGTCGACACGAACCGGGTGCGGCTCGCGGTGCCGGAGGGCACGGACGGGGTGGTGCTGCGCCGGGCGGACCTGGTGGAGTCCTCGGCGGCGTGCGAGGCGGTGTACGCGCGCCTGGTGCCCTCGCGGCCGGGGATGCTCGCCCGGCGGCCGGGGTGGGAGCGGCTGCCGCTGATCGATCCCCGGCCGAGCGGGAGGGGCGTCGCCGCGGCTGTGCGTGCTCGCGGAGCGGACGGGGAGGTCGTGGGGTTCGCCCACTACGCGGTCAAGCCGGAGTGGTCGGCCACGGGGTCCGACGGCTCGGTGCACGTGCACGAGCTGATGGGGCTCGACCCGGTGGCGGAGGCGGCGCTGTGGCGGTTCCTCTGCTCGGTGGACCTGACGGCGTCGGTGCGGATCGGTGACCGGCCGGTGGACGACGGCTGGCAGCACCTGGTGGACGACGTGCGGCGGTGCGCGCCGACCCTGCGGGACGCGCTGCACGCGCGTCTGGTGGAGGTGGGTCCGGCCCTGGAGGCGCGGACGTACCAGGCGCCGGTGGACGTGGTGCTGGAGGTCGAGGACGCGTTCTGCCCGTGGAACGAGGGGCGTTGGCGGCTGACCGGGGACGCGAAGGGCGCGACCTGCGTCCGGACCTCGGACCCGGCGGACCTGTCGCTCTCGGTGCGGGAGCTGGGGGCGGCGTACCTGGGCGGCGTCCCGCTGACGTCCCTGGCGGCGGCCGGGCGGGTGCGGGAGCTGCGGGAGGCGCGCTGGTGGAGGCGTCGGTGGCGTTCGGGTCCCCGGTCGCGCCGTGGCTGCCGCACGGGTTCTAGAAGGACGCCCCTAGCGGGTCTGGCAGCCCGGGCACCAGAAGAGGTTGCGGGCGGCCAGGTCCGCCGTGCGGACGTCGGTGCCGCAGACGTGGCAGGCCATCCGGGCGCGCCGGTAGACGTACACCTCGCCGCCGTGGTCGTCGACGCGCGGCGGGCGGCCCATGGCCTCGGGGGTGTGCTCGGGCCGTACGGTGTCGATGCGGTTGAGCCGTACGCCCTCGCGCATGAGCAGCACCAGGTCGGCCCAGATCGCGTCCCACTCCCCTTGGGTGAGGTCCTTGCCGGCGCGGTACGGGTCGATGCCGTGCCGGAAGAGGATCTCGGCGCGGTAGACGTTGCCGACGCCGGCGACGACCTTCTGGTCCATGAGGAGGGCGGCGACGGTGGTGCGGGACTTCGAGATCCGGCGCCAGGCCCGGTCCGGGTCGTCGCCGTCGCGCAGCGGGTCGGGGCCGAGCCGGTCGTGGATCGCCCGCTTCTCGGCGTCCGTGATCAGGGCGCAGGTGGTGGGGCCGCGCAGGTCGACGTACGCCTCGGGGTTCGCGAGCCGCAGCCGGACCGTGTCGGTGGGCGGCGGGGCGGGGGCGTCGCCGAAGGTCACCTTGCCGAAGAGGCCGAGGTGGATGTGGACCCAGCCCCGGCCGGCGAAGCCGAGGAAGAGTGCTTGCCGTGGGCCTCGGTGGTCTCCAGGACGGCGCCGTCGAGCAGGGCGGCCGAGTCGGCGAACGTGCCCTGCGGGCTGGAGACGCGCACGGGCCGGCCGCCGAACCGCTCGCGGTGGTCGGCGGCCAGCCGGTGGATGGTGTGCCCCTCGGGCATCAGGCGGTCGGCTCCTGCGGGTGGTGGGCCGGGATCGGGGGAGCTCTCCGGTGTTCTCGTAGGCGGTGAGCATGTCGATCCGGCGGGTGTGACGCTCGTCACCGGAGTAGGGGGTACTGAGGAAGATCTCGACGAACTTGGTCGCCTCTTCCCGCGTGTGCATCCGGCCGCCGACGGAGATCACGTTGGCGTTGTTGTGCTCGCGGCCGAGGGCGGCGGTCTGCTCGCTCCAGGCGAGGGCGGCGCGCACCCCTTCACCTTGTTCGCGGCGATCTGCTCGCCGTTGCCGGAGCCGCCGATGACGATGCCCAGGCTGTCCGGGTCCGCGGCCGTCCTCTCAGCGGCGCGCAGGCAGAACGGCGGGTAGTCGTCGAGGGCGTCGTAGACGTGGGGGCCGCAGTCGACGGGCTCGTGGCCGTGGGCCTTCAGCCACTCGACGAGGTGGTTCTTGAGTTCGTAGCCGGCGTGGTCGGAACCGATGTAGACGCGCATGGTGCCGAGTGTGGCACGTCGTGAGCGGGGTAGTGGGCAGCGGGGTCGGGACCTTCGTCCGGCCTGGTACGGACCTTCGCCTCTCGTGCGGCCGTCCGTACAACGATCCGGAACAGGGGCTTCCGATCAGCCCCTTCGGCGGGGTTGAATGCCCGGGCTCGCGACCCGAGCGACCCCCACATACGAGGAAGCGTCCATGAACACGCAACCGACCCTGACGAAGGACGACGGCACGACCGGCACCACCGGGACGCCCGACACCTCCGACGGTCTCAAGGCCGGTCTCAAGAACCGCCACCTCTCGATGATCGCCATCGGCGGCGTCATCGGCGCCGGTCTCTTCGTCGGCTCCGGCTCCGGCATCGCCGCGGCCGGCCCCGCGATCCTGCTCTCCTACGCCCTCGTCGGCGCCATGGTCGTCTTCGTGATGCGGATGCTGGGCGAGATGGCCGCCGCGCGGCCCTCCTCCGGCTCCTTCTCCGCCTACGCGGACCAGGCCCTCGGCCGCTGGGCCGGCTTCAGCATCGGCTGGCTGTACTGGTTCTTCTGGGTGGTCGTGCTCGCCGTCGAGGCGACCGCGGGCGCAGTGATCCTGGAGGGCTGGGTCCCGGCCGTCCCGCAGTGGGCCTGGGCGCTGATCGTGATGGTGGTGCTCACCGCCACCAACCTGGCCTCGGTCTCCTCCTACGGCGAGTTCGAGTTCTGGTTCGCCGGCATCAAGGTCGTCGCCATCGGCGCCTTCGTCGTCGTCGGCCTGCTCGCGGTCTTCGGCGTGCTGCCCGGCTCGGACAACCCGGGCGCCGGGTTCGCGCACCTCACCGACGCCGGGGGCTTCCTCCCGATGGGCGCGGGCGCGATCCTCACCGGTGTGCTGATGGTCGTCTTCTCCTTCATGGGCAGCGAGATCGTCACCCTGGCCGCCGGTGAGTCGGAGGACCCGCAGCGCGCGGTCACCAAGGCCACCAACAGCGTGATCTGGCGGATCGGCGTCTTCTACCTGGGCTCGATCTTCGTGGTCCTGACCCTGCTGCCGTGGAACGACAAGTCGATCGTCGAGAAGGGCTCGTACGTCGCCGCCCTCGACTCCATCGGCATCCCGCACGCCGGCCAGGTCATGAACGTGATCGTCCTGACGGCCGTCCTGTCCTGCCTGAACTCGGGCCTCTACACGGCCTCCCGGATGGCCTTCTCGCTCGGCCGGCGCGGTGACGCCCCGAAGGCCTTCGCCCGCACCAACGCGCGGGGCGTGCCGCGGGCGGCGATCCTCGGCTCGGTCGTCTTCGGCTTCGTCGCGGTCTTCTTCAACTACAAGTGGCCGGACACCGTCTTCGCCTTCCTGCTGAACTCCTCCGGCGCGGTGGCGCTCTTCGTCTGGCTGGTCATCTGCGTGACCCAGTTGCGGATGCGCGGCATCATCCTGCGCGAGTCCCCGGAGAAGCTGGTCGTGCGGATGTGGCTCTTCCCGTACCTGACCTGGGCGACGATCGGCATGATCGTCTTCGTCCTCGGCTACATGATCTACGACGGCGGCAGCGCCCGCGAGCAGGTCGTGCTCTCGCTCCTCGTGGCCGCGCTCGTGGTCGCGGTGGCGGTGGTCCGCGAGCGGATCGGGAAGTCCTCCGCGAAGCTCTGACCGCGCGTACGCGATCCGAACCATGCGTGCGTGATCCGACCGCGCGTATGTGATCCGAACCGCGCGTACGTGAAAGGGCCCCGGCGCACTCCGCCGGGGCCCTTCCGCGTGCCGTGCGCGGCTCAACCCTTGCGGCCGGCGAGCTTCCAGGCGGCCGGGAGGACGCCCATGGCGAGGGCGGCCTTGAGGACGTCGCCGACGAGGAACGGGGTGAGGCCGGCGGCGACCGCCTGGCCGAAGGTCATGCCGGTGGCGAGGGCCAGGTAGGGCACGCCGACGGCGTAGACGAGCGCGGAGCCGAGGGCCATCGCGCCGGCCGTGCGGAGCACCGAGCGGTCGGCGCCGCGGCAGGCGAGGGCGCCGACGACGGTGGCGGCCAGGAGCATGCCGAGGACGTAGCCGAAGGACGGCATGCCGTAGCCCGAGGTGGCCTGGGCGAACCAGGGCACGCCCGCCATGCCGGCCACCGTGTACAGCGCGAGGGCGAGGAAGCCGCGGCGGGCGCCGAGGGCAGTGCCGACGAGCAGGGCGGCGAAGGTCTGGCCGGAGACCGGGACCGGGGAGCCGGGGACCGGGACCGAGATCTGCGCGGCGAGGCCGGTGAGGGCGGCGCCGCCGACGACGAGGGCGACGTCACGGACGCGGCTCGCCGGGATCAGGTCGGCGAGGACGGTGCCCGGCCGGAGGGAGCGGACGGGGGCGGCGGCGATGCTCATCGATACTCCGCGGGGGTGAGGGTGGACGGACAGGTTGACGCTATGCCAGGAGTGAACGTTCGATCACCGTCAGCGGTCGACAAAGCAGAGGCTGAGCACTTCATGGGGTTTCGACAAAGAACGGTTCTCCCGTCGCGCGCCACGTGACCCTTCTCACTGGCAACTCGCTGGAAGGCGTCCCTTTGCGTCAAAGGGAGGTCAGCGGAGAGACTGTGGGGTCTCCATAAAGCCCCCTCCCCGAGAACACGAGCCCTCCATCATGC
Source organism: Streptomyces sp. WAC08241 (assembly GCA_007858575.1). Taxonomy (GTDB): domain Bacteria; phylum Actinomycetota; class Actinomycetes; order Streptomycetales; family Streptomycetaceae; genus Streptomyces. The sequence goes on along the minus strand of CP042279.1, from coordinate 6,800,830 downwards.
GCGACGCCCCGCCGCCCCCTCCGCTCACCGAACCGGAGCCCCTCTCCCACGGCCTGAAGCAGCGTCACCTGACGATGCTGGGGCTCGGCAGGGTGATCGGCGCGGGCCTCTTCGTGGGCTCGGGGGCCGGCATCGCCGTCGCCGGGCCGGCCATCGTGCTCTCGTACCTGATCGCGGGCGCGCTCGCGATGCTGGTGATGCGGATGCTGGGCGAGATGTCGGCGGCGATGCCCGCGTCGGGCGCCTTCTCGGTGCACGCGGAGCGGCGCTCGGCCGGTGGGCGGGCTTCTCGGTGGGCTGGCTGTACTGGTTCCTGCTCGTCGTGGTCCTCGCCGTGGAGGCGACGGGCGCGGCCCGGATCGCGCACGGCTGGGTGCCGGGGGTCCCGCAGTGGGGCTGGGTCCTGGTCTTCATGGTCGTCTTCACCGTCGCCAACCTGGCGGCGGTGAGAACTCGGCGAGTTCGAGTTCTGGTTCGCCGCGCTCAAGGTCGGCGCGATCGTCCTCTTCCTGGTCCTGGGCGTCCTCGCGATCGCGGGGTGGCTCCCGGACACCGACCCGGTCGGGCTCGCGAACCTCACCGGGCAGGGCGGCTTCCTGCCCAACGGCTGGTCGGGGGTGGTGTCGGGGGTCCTCGCCGTCGTCTTCGCCTTCGGCGGCCTGGAGGTCGTCACGATCGCGGCGGCCGAGTCGGACGACCCGGCGCGGAACGTGGCGCGGGCGGTGCGCAGCGCCGTGTGGCGGATCCTGCTCTTCTACGTGGGCTCGATGCTGGTGATCGTGACCCTGCTGCCGTGGACGTCGATGGAGCCGGGCGAGTCGCCGTACGTCGCGGTCCTGGACGCGATCGGGGTGCCGGCGGCGGGCCAGATCATGAACGTGGTGGTCTTCGTGGCGCTGCTCTCGGCGCTCAACGCGAACCTGTACGGCTCCTCGCGGATGGTGTTCTCGCTCGCCGAGCGCGGGGAGGCGCCGAAGGGGCTCCTGAAGGTCTCGGGCGGCGGGGTGCCGCGCCGGGCGGTGCTCGCCTCGGTGGCCTTCGGCTTCGTCTCCGTCCTGCTCAATCTGAAGTGGCCGGATTCCGTCTTCCTCTACATGCTCAACGCGGTCGGCGCGGTCCTGCTCTTCGTATGGGGCCTGATCGCGGTCTCGGAGCTGCGACTGCGGCGCCGGATCGAGCGGGAGGCGCCCGAGACGCTGACCCTGCGCATGTGGGGCTTCCCCTGGCTGACGTGGGTGGCGCTCGCGGCGATGGGCGCGGTGCTCGTCCTGATGCTGTGCGACGAGGGCGCGCGGCCGCAGGTGCTGTGGTCGGCGGGGGCGACCGGGGCGGTGCTGCTCGTGGCGTGGGTGCGGGAGCTGCGGGCGCGGCGGGACTGAGGCGCGGCGGGACTGAGGCGCGTGCGAACCGGGTACGGGGGAGGCCGGGGCGCGGAGGCCGGGCGAGGGAGCGGCGCACGAAGTGGAACCAGACCTTCACCTTGTGTGAAGACCGTGCCCGTATAGCGGACATCGGTTCCCTCTGAACGGTGTGCCCGCCCAGACTGTGGCCCGTTCCCCGTCTCAGCCAGTGAACAGGGCGGCCCATGTCCCGGACCACCGCGCCCGCGCCCGTCGACCGCGAGGACGACGGCGCGACCGCCGAGGGGCTCTCCCACGGCCTCAAGCAGCGCCACCTCTCGATGATCGCCCTCGGCGGCGTCATCGGCGCCGGCCTCTTCGTCGGCTCCGGCGCCGGCATCGCCGCCGCCGGCCCTCCATCGTCATCGCCTACGCCCTCTCCGGCATCCTCGTGATGCTGGTGATGCGGATGCTCGGCGAGATGTCGGCCGCGAACCCGGCCTCGGGCTCCTTCTCCGTCCACGCCGAGCGCGCCTTCGGCTCCTGGGCGGGCTTCACCTCGGGCTGGGCCTTCTGGTTCCTGCTCTGCGTCGCCGTCGGCCTGGAGGGCATCGGCGCGGCGAAGATCATGACCGGCTGGTTCCCCGGCAGCCCCGAGTGGGCCTGGGTCGCGCTCTTCATGGTGGTCTTCTGCGCCACCAACCTGGCGGCCGTGAAGAACTTCGGCGAGTTCGAGTTCTGGTTCGCCGCCCTCAAGGTCGGCGCGATCGTCCTCTTCCTGGGCATCGGGATCCTGGCGATCACCGGTCTGCTGCCCGGCACGGACGCCCCCGGCACCGCCAACCTCACCGGCGACGGCGGCTTCTTCCCGCACGGCTCCGAGGGCCTGATCGTGGGCCTGCTCGCCTCGGTCTTCGCGTACGGCGGCCTGGAGACGGTCACCATCGCGGCGGCCGAGTCGGAGCACCCGGTGCAGGGCGTCGCCAAGGCGGTCCGTACGGCGATGTGGCGCATCGCGCTCTTCTACATCGGCTCCATGGCGGTCATCGTGACCCTGGTGCCGTGGGACGACGCGGCGGTCGTCGAGAAGGGCCCGTACGTCGCCGCCCTCGACCACCTGGGCATCCCGGCCGCCGGCCAGATCATGAACGTGGTCGTCCTGGTCGCCCTGCTCTCGGCGATGAACGCCAACATCTACGGCGCCTCCCGCATGGCCGGCTCGCTCGTCGCGCGCGGCCAGGGCCCGAAGGCGCTGGGCCGCACCTTCGGCGGCGTCCCCCGTCCGGCCGTGCTCGTCTCCTCCGTCTTCGGCTTCGGCTGCGTGCTGCTGAGCTACTGGCGCCCGGACGACGTCTTCGTCTGGCTGCTCAACACCATCGGCGCGGTCATCCTGGTCGTCTGGTTCTTCATCGCCGCCTCCCAGTTGGTGCTGCGCCGCCGCACCGAGCGCGAGGCGCCCGAGAAGCTGGTCGTGCGGATGTGGGCCTTCCCGTACCTGACGTGGGTGGCGCTGGCCGGCATGGCGGTGGTCTTCGTCCTGATGGCCCGCGAGGAGGCACCCGCACGCAGCTCTACTGGACGGGCGGCCTGACCCTGCTGCTCGCCGTCGTCGGGCTCGTACGCCAGAAGGCGGCACGGAACCGCGCCTCCTGATCCCGTCCCGTACCGACGGGAAACCCCGGACCGCGCCCGGTCCGGGGGTTTCTCCATGCGCGGACACGGGACCTAGGACGAAGGGCTGATCAACTCCGGCCCGCACCTGCTGTTAGCCTGCACCTGCATACAGGTTGCAATAAGCAGGAGCAGTCGAAGGGCCGGGCACATGCCGATCTACACACTTCCCGAGCTGCCGTACGACTACGCGGCGCTGGAGCCGGTGATCAATCCGCAGATCATCGAGCTGCACCACGACAAGCACCACGCGGCGTACGTCAAGGGCGCGAACGACACCCTGGAGCAGTTGGAGGAAGCCCGCGACAAGGACCAGTGGGGTGCGGTCAACGGGCTGGAGAAGAACCTCGCGTTCCACCTGTCCGGCCACATCCTCCACTCCATCTACTGGAACAACATGAACAGCCCGAAGGACGGGGGCGGCGGCGAGCCGCTGGCCGCCGACGGCGTCGGTGACCTCGCGGACGCGATCACCGAGTCCTTCGGCTCCTTCGCGAAGTTCAAGGCCCAGCTCACCAAGGCCTCCGCGACCACCCAGGGCTCCGGCTGGGGCGTCCTCGCGTACGAGCCGATCAGCGGCCGCCTGATCGTCGAGCAGGTCTACGACCACCAGGGCAACGTCGGCCAGGGCTCGGTCCCGATCCTGGTCTTCGACGCCTGGGAGCACGCCTTCTACCTGCAGTACAAGAACCAGAAGGTCGACTTCATCGAGGCCATGTGGCAGGTCGTCAACTGGCAGGACGTGAACAAGCGCTACCACGCCGCCAAGGCCTCGGTCCCGCTGATCTCCTTCTGATCGGCGCCCCCGTCGTCCCACTCGTGATCGTCTTCTCAACCTTCACGTGCGGGCGGAATGAGGAAGAACCCCCGCGATGACGTGAATCGCGGGGGTTCTTCTGTGCGTGCGGGGCCGGTGACTACTCGAAGCTCGGCGCCGCCGTCCGGGTGCGCTTGATCTCGTAGAAGCCCGGCGTCGACGCCACGAGCAGCGTGCCGTCCCACAGGCGGGCCGCCGCCTCGCCGCGCGGGGTCGGGGTGACCACGGGACCGAAGAAGGCGACCTCCTCGCCGTCCGGGCCCGGCACCGCGACGACCGGGGTGCCGACGTCCTGGCCGACCTTGTCGATGCCCTCCTGGTGGGAGGCGCGCAGCTCGGTGTCGTACGTGTCCTTGTCGGCGTACTCCACCAGCTCCTCGGGCAGGCCGACGTCCTTCAGGGCGCCGGCGATCGCCTCGCGGGTCGGGCCCTCGCCGTTGTTGTGGAAGCGGGTGCCGAGCGCGGTGTAGAGCTTGCCGACGACCTCGTCGCCGTGGAGCTGCTGGGCGGCGATCACCACGCGGACCGGGCCCCAGGCCTTGGTCCGCAGCATCTCCTGGTACTCCTCCGGGAGCTCGTCGATCCGGTCCTCGTTGAGCACCGCCAGGCTCATCACCTTCCAGCGCACGTCGACCGGGCGCACCTTCTCCACCTCCAGGATCCAGCGGGAGGTCATCCAGGCCCAGGGGCACAGCGGGTCGAAGTAGAAGTCTGCGGTGGTCCTGCTCTCGGACATGTCACTCCTCGGTACGGCCACGGGAAGGAAGGCGGTGCGCCGAAAGGGGAGAACGCCACGGACCCGGATGGGCATTCCCGTGTACCGGGCGACAGGGGCACATGGGAGGATCGGTGCTGTTTCGAACGTGCCACGAAGGAGTGACCGTGCCCGGTGAGAATCTGTCCCGCGACGAGGCCCACGAGCGGGCCGCGCTGCTGTCCGTCGACGGGTACGAGGTCGACCTCGACCTGCGCTCGGCGGTCGGGGAGTCCGACGAGGCGGTGCGCACCTTCCGCTCGGTGACGACGATCCGCTTCCGTCGCACGGGGCCGGGCACGCGCACCTTCGCGGACCTGATCGCCCCCTCCGTGAACGCCGTGACCCTGAACGGGCGCCCGCTCGACCCGGCGGAGGTCTTCGACGGCGCGCGGATCGCCCTGGACGGCCTGGAGGACGAGAACACGCTGGTCGTGGACGCGCAGTGCGCCTACAGCCGGACCGGTGAGGGCATGCACCGCTTCGTCGACCCGGAGGACGGCGAGGTCTACCTCTACACGCAGTACGAGCCGGCCGACGCCCGCCGGGTGTACGCCAATTTCGAGCAGCCCGACCTCAAGGCGCCGTACCGCTTCTCGGTGACCGCGCCGGAGGAGTGGACGGTCTGGTCGAACGGCGCCGGGGAGCGGGACGCCGACGGCGTGTGGCGGTTCGCCGAGACGGCGCCGATCTCCACGTACATCACCTGCGTGGTGGCCGGTCCGTACCACTACGTGACGGACACCTACCGGCGCGGGGAGCTGGAGATCCCGCTCGGGGCGATGTGCCGCAAGGGCCTCGCGAAGCACTTCGACGCGGACGACGTCTTCCTGGTCACCAAGCAGGGCTTCGACTTCTTCCACGACAACTTCGACTTCCCTTACCCCTTCGGGAAGTACGACCAGGCCTTCGTCCCCGAGTACAACCTCGGCGCGATGGAGAACCCGGGCATGGTGACCTTCCGCGAGGAGTACGTCTTCCGGGGCAAGGTCACGCAGGCCTCGTACGAGGCGCGGGCCAACGTGATCCTGCACGAGATGGCGCACATGTGGTTCGGCGACCTGGTCACCATGGTGTGGTGGGACGACCTGTGGCTGAAGGAGTCCTTCGCGGACTTCATGGGCTCCTTCGTGAACGCCGAGGCGACCCGCTTCACGAACAGTTGGGTGACCTTCGCCAACAACCGCAAGTCCTGGGCGTACCGCGCCGACCAACTGCCGTCCACCCACCCGATCACGGCCGACATCCGTGACCTGGAGGACGCCAAGCTGAACTTCGACGGCATCACGTACGCGAAGGGCGCCTCGGTCCTGAAGCAGCTCGTGGCGTACGCGGGGCGGGACGCCTTCCTGGAGGGCGCGCGCCGCTACTTCAAGCGCCACGCCTACGGGAACACGCGCCTGGGCGACCTGCTCGTGATCCTGGAGGAGACCTCCGGGCGCGACATGAAGGCGTGGGCGAAGTCCTGGCTCCAGACCTCCGGCGTGAACGTCCTGGCGCCGGACGTCACCTACGACGCCGAGGGCCGGATCACCGAGCTCGCCGTCCTCCAGGAGGGCGACGAGCTCCGCCCGCACCGGACGGCCGTGGGCCTGTACCGGCGGGGGCGGACGGCGCGCTCACCCGGTACGCGCGGGCCGAGGCGGACGTCACCGGCGCCCGCACGGTCGTGGCCGAGCTGGCGGGCGAGGAGCGGCCGGACCTGGTGCTCGTCAACGACGACGACCTCACCTACTGCAAGATGCGCTTCGACGAGGGCTCGCTCGTCACCCTGCGGGAGCACCTCGGGGACGTCACCGACCCCTGGCCCGCGCGCTGTGCTGGTCGGCGCTGTGGAACCTGACCCGCGACGGACTGATGCCGGCCCGGGACTTCGTCGCCGTCGTGCTCGCCTTCGCGGGCCGCGAGACCGAGATCGGCGTCCTCCAGATGGTGCACGCCTGGACGAGGTCGGCCGTCACCCTCTACGCGGCCCCGGAGTGGCGCGAGGAGGGCGGCCGGCTGCTCGCCGAGGGCGGGCTGCGCGAGCTGCGGGCGGCGGAGCCGGGCAGCGAGCACCAGCTCACCTGGGCGCGGTTCTTCGCGGCGGCGGCCTCCTCGGAGGCCGACCTCCGGTTCCTGGAGGGGCTGCTCGACGGTACGGCGCGGATCGACGGCCTGGACGTCGACCAGGAGCTGCGCTGGGCGCTCCTTTCGCCGCTCGCCGCGCACGGGCGGGCGGACGAGGCCTGGATCGGCGAGGAGCTGGCCCGGGACGACACGGCGACGGGCAAGCGCCACCAGGTGCGGCTGCTGGCCTCGCGCCCCTCGGCGGCGGTCAAGGCGCAGGCCTGGGCGCAGGTCGTCGAGTCGGACACCCTGTCGAACGCGCTCGTCGAGGCGACGATCTCGGGCTTCACGCAGCCCTCGCAGCGCGAGCTGATCGCCCCGTACGCGGAGAAGTACTTCGCGGCGATCGAGCGCCTGTGGGCCGAGCGGTCGATCCAGATCGGCATGGACGTGGTCCGGGGCCTGTTCCCGGGCCTCCAGGACGACCCGGCGACCCTGGCCGCCACGGACGCCTGGCTGGCCTCCCACGAGTCGGCCGCGCCGGCCCTGCGGCGCCTGGTCCTGGAGTCCCGCGACGACCTGGCGCGGGCCCTGCGCGCCCAGGAGTGCGACCGCGCGGCGGAGTGACGCCCCGCTGAACGCGACGGGGACCGCGGGCTTCGGCCCGCGGTCCCCGTCGTCGTGTCCGAGGAACGGGGCCGCGCCCCATCGGCATTCGAACGCGCGTACTTTAGGGCGAGCTTGTCCCCAATTGTCGACGAGCGTGTAACAGGGGTTAGGGGAGCCTTCGGAAGCGGAAGACCCCCGGCATGAACCACAACACCCCCATCACCCCCGCTCCCTCCCCTCTCCTCCCGCACCGGCTGCACCCAGCGGATCGCCAGTGCCGACCAGTTGAGGGCGCGGGGCGTCTCCGCCGCCGAGGTCGCCGCGCAGTGCCGGCCCGGCGGGTGGCAGCAGGTGCTGCCCGGGGTCTTCCTGCTCCGGCCGGGGCCGCCCACCAGCGAGGACCGGCTGCACGCCGCGCTCCTCTACGCCCGCCGGCCCGGGACGCTGCCGCAACAGGGCCCCGAGGCGATGATCACCGGGCTCGCCGCCCTGACCCTGCACCGCTTCTCCTCCGCTCCCCGCTCACCGCCCTGGAGCGGATCGACGTCCTGGTGCCGCGCACCCGGCGGCTGCGCTCGACCGGCTGGGTGCGGGTGGTGCGCGCCCCGGAGGCGCCGGAGCCCGTCCGGCTCACCGGCGTCCCCGTCGCCCCGGTCGCCCGCGCCGTCGCCGACGCGGTGTCGGGCCTCTCGGCGGCGGCGGAGGTCCGCGCGCTGCTCACCGAGGCGGTGCGCGGCGGGCACTGCGAACCGAGCGCGATCGTAAGGGAGTTGAGCCGGGCCCGGCTGCTCTCCCGGCCGCACGTGGTGGACGCGGTGGACGCCCTGCTCACCGAGGGGCGCGCGCGCTCCGAGGAGCGGCTGTACGCGCTGGTGCGGGAGTTCGGGCTCCCGGACCCGCTGTGGAACGTGGACCTGCGGCTGCCGGGCGGCCCGCACCTGGGCGGGGTGGACGCCTACTGGCCCGACCAGGCGGTGGCCGTCGAGCTGGACACCCGGGCGCCCCGGCAGGACGACGACGCGCTGTGGTCCGAGCACGCCCGCAAGCGCGAGCACCTGGAGCGGCTCGGCATCACGGTCGTCCACCTCACCCCGCGCAAGCTGCGCGAGGCGGTGGAGCAGCAGGCCACCGTGGTCCGCACGGCCCTGATGGCCGCGCCGGACCGGCACCCCGCCGCGTACGTCGTCGTCCTGCCCCGGTGACCTAGCTCCTGGGGAGGTGCCGCAGAACTCGGCCTCCAGGACGGCGGCGCCGTCCCCCGTCCAGTCGGCGTTGAGGTTCAGGGCGAGGGAGTGCTCGCCGTCGCGGGTGACCCGGCCCTCGGTGGAGGAGCCGTGGATGCCGCCGCTGTGGCCCCAGATCTCCTTGCCGCAGCTCAGCTTCTCCCACATGATCCCGAGCCCGTACCGGATCCGCGGGACCTCCGGGGAGACCGGGACGGTGGTGGTCAGCTCCCGCATCTCCGCCCTCGGCAGCAGCCGGCCCTTGAGGAGGGCCCGGTAGAAGGTCTGGAGGTCGTTCGAGTCGGAGATCATCTCGCCCGCCGACCCGGCCACGGACGGGTTGAGCCGGGAGACGTCGTGGACGGGCGCGCCCGGGTCGGCGGAGAGCGTGGACCAGGCCGGGCTGCTGGGCCTCGGCATCGACGCGCGGGTGCCCGGGACGCTGGTGCCGCGCAGCTTCAGGGGCTTGATGATCCGGTTCTCGACGGCCTTCCCGTAGGGGCGGCCGGTGACCTCCTCGATGACCATGCCGGCGAGGACGTAGTTGGTGTTGGAGTAGCTCCAGCTCGTGCCGGGCGGGAAGTCGGCGGGGTGGGACAGCGCCACGTCGACGAGCTGCCGCGGGGTCCAGGTGTCGTAGCGGTGCTCCAGGAAGCCGGGGCCGAAGACCCTCTCCTGGAAGGCGGGGTCGGAGGTGACGTCGTGGACGCCGCTGGTGTGGTTGAGCAGTTGGCGGACGCTGATCCTCCGGCCGTCGTGGCCGTTGCCCCGGACGACGCCGGGCAGCCACTTCTCGACCGGGTCGTCGAGGTCGATCCTGCCCTCGGCCTGGAGCTGGAGGAGGACGGTGGCGACGAAGGTCTTGGTGAGGAGCCGATCCGGTAGTGGTCGTCGCCGCCGCGCTCGCCGGCGGTGCCGGTCCAGTTCCGCCGTCCGTCGCGGGCCTGCGCGACGACGCCGGGCACGCCCATGTCGACCTGGGCCTGGAGCGCCCGCTGGGTGGCCGCGTGGTCGCGCTGGCGGGGCTCGGGGGCCGCGAGGGCGGGGGTGGCGAGGGCGGTGGCGGTGAGGCCCGCCGCGAGGGCGGCGGCGACGGCGGTGCGGAGGGTACGGGTGGTGCGTACGGCTGGCATGCGGGCTCCCTGGACTCTGCCGGGCTCTGCACGGCGTGTGCTGCGTGTGCTGCGGTCGGCGGGCAGGACCCGGCGGAGCGGGGGAGGGTTGAGCGGTCCGGGGACGGTTGAGCCGTTTTCAGCCGTTCGGCGGGAGGGCGGGGTCGCGCGGCGCGCCGAGCCGGGAACGGCCGGTCGGGGCCGCTCCCACCACAGGTCGAGGGCGATGTCGACGAGTTCGACGCGGGGCAGGCCGGGGACGGCGGAGAGCGGGTGCCAGGCGGCCAGGTCGGTGGAGCCGCCGGTCTCGTGGCGCAGCTCGCCGCCGGTGATCCGGGCCTCGTAGACGATCCGGAGGCCCTGGAAGTCGCCGGGGCTCGCGAAGCGGCGCGGCCAGGAGCGCCGGACGGAGTCGATGCCGAGGAGGACGACGGGCTCGGCGGTGTAGCCGGTCTCCTCCTCGACCTCCCGGACCATCGTCCGGGCGGGCTCCTCGCCGTGGTCCATGCCGCCGCCCGGCAGGGTCCACAGCCTACCGCCGTCGCCCGCCACCCAGCGGGCGAGCAGGATCTCGTCGCCCCGGACGCACACGGCGTAGGCCGCCACCCTCAACTCCTGCTTCATGCACCGAGGTTAGAGCCGGTACGTGGGGTACGCCCGTCCCGTCGCGGGGGCGGCCGCGAGGCCGGCGGCGACCAGGAGGAGGCAGGCGAGGGCGAGAAGGCCGAGAAACGACCAGAAGGGCGGGTCCTGGAGGGCGACGACGACGGCCGTGGCGGCGGCGGGCGAGTGCGGGGCGCGGGCGAGGGCCATCACGCCGAGGGCGAGGCCGCCCGCGACGGCGGCGCCCACGGGCCGGGGCCGGCCGCGGCCAGGACCGCGAACCCGGTGAGGGCGGAGAGGAGTTGGCCGCCGACGACCGAGCGGGGCTGGGAGAGCGGCAGGTCGGGGGCGCCCGCCACGAGCGCGGCGCTCGCGGCGAGCGGCGGGATCAGCAGGGGCTGGCGGAGGAGGGTGCCCACCGCGACCAGGAGGAGCAGCACGGCGACCGCGGCAGCGGTGGCCCCGAGGAGACGCGGGGGCGGGGGCGGGCGGGCGGCCGGGGGCGGGGAGCGACGGCCCCGGCGGGCGGGTGGGCTTCGGTGGCCTCTGCGGCCGGGGTGGTGGGCACGGAGTCCTCGGGGTCCTCGGGGTCGGCGGCTGCGAGGGGCCGGGCCGGGCCCTGGGGCCCCGGCCGGTCGTCAGGGTGTGGCCGGGTTGGCCGGGGAGTACTCCGGGGGCGACCAGCGCAGGGGCTGGCGCCCGGCGTCTCCACCACGCGATCGGCGCGGAAGCGCACCACGCGTTCCTCGGGGCCGTACTCGGCGTGCGCGCGGCCGGTGAGCTGGAGGGTCGTGCCGGTCTCCCAGTCCAGGAAGAGCAGGCCCGCGCGGCCGTCCGACTCCAGGTTGCCCAGGGTCAGGAACATCGCGTTGCCCGGGTAGTCCCGCCAGCTCAGCTCGCGGGGCCCGTCGACCCGGACGAAGCCGGGGTTGCCGCCCCGGTGGCTCGTGTCGGCGCCGTCGGGGGCGGCGGTGGCCACGAAGAAGGTGTCCGCCGCCCGGACGCGGGCCGCCTGGGCGGGGTGAGCGCCCGCCGCGGGCGGTGCCGGTTCCGGGGCCCGCGGGCTCGGAGCCGTACCACTCCCTCTTCTGGAGGTACTTGGGGCAGTTGGAAGACCTGCTCCGCCTCGACGGTGAAGCCGCGGCGGCTGGGCCGGGCGGTGCCGTTGAGGCGCATGCGGCGGCGGGTGCGGGGGTCGAGGGCGAGGGTGCCGACGGGAGTGCCGGCCGGGGTGATCGCACCGGCGAGCGGGTCGTGGGCGGGGACGCCGCCGGCGACGGAGACGGTGCCCGGCCCGGTGGCGCGGGCGAAGCCGGGCGCGCCGGTGAGCAGGCTCGCCCAGACGTGCCCGGCGGCGTCCGCCGCGCCGATCACCAGCATCGGCTGGGCCTCCAGGAAGGCGGCGGCGACCGGGCGGATGCCGGGGCCGACAGAGCGGCCCACGTGGTCGGCGAGGTCGCGGACGCCGACGCGTTCCTGCACGGCGAGCGATCCGGGGTGGTAGGCGTCCATGGAGGCTCCTCCGGGGTGTGGGCGGGCTTCCGTTCAGAAGAAGCCGCAGGTGGGGGCCGTGCCCGAGGGGCCGGGGCCGTCCCGGCGCCCTTCGGGACCGAGATCTCCAGGCGGGTGCCGTCGGGGTCGTGGAAGAAGATGCCGCCGGAGGCCGCGCCCTCCGGTGGGCGACGACGCCCTCGTACGCGAAGGTGGCGCCGCGCGCGGTGAGCGCGGCCTCGGCGGCGCGGACATGGTCGAGGACTCGGCCTCGAAGGCGAGGTGGTGGAGGCCGGGGCGGCCGGAGTCGTAGGCGCCCTCGGCCTGCTGCCAGAGGGTGAGGACCAGGCTCCCGTCCCGGCCGAGGAAGGCGTGTTCCTCCCGCGCGCCCGCCTCCCCCTCCGCGCTCCTCCCGAGGACCTCGAAGCCGAGGACGTCGGCGTAGAAGGCGAGCGAGCGCTCCAGGTCCGTGACGTTGAGGCCGACGTGGTGGGTGGTGAGCGTGCCGATCGCGGACATGACGGTTCCCTCCCGTACGGGCCGCCCCGTACGGGCTAACCCTCTAACTCGACTTTAAGGGTTAGCCGAAACAGACGTCAACCGCTCACGTACTCTTGAGGGGTTAGCCCACGGAGGAAGGTGCCCGCCCATGACCGCCGTCGACCCCCGGCCGCTCACCGGCGAGCCCGTCTCCTGGACCTGCTCAACACCCGCTGGAACGAGGAGGGCGTCCGCCGGGACCTGCTCGCCGACGCCGAGGGGCTCGCCGTCTGGCTCGCGGCCAACGGCCTGGACGGGCGGTTCGCCGCCGACGCCGCCACCCTGCGCCACGCCCTCGCCGCCCGGGACGCGCTCGCCGCGCTCGTCGACCGCCCCGGCGACCCCGCCGCCACCGCCCGCGTCGACGCCGTCCTCGGCCACGGCCGCATCCGGGCCACGCTCACCGCCGAGGGCCCCGGCGAGAGGCCGAGTTCGCCGACCCGGCGTGGGGGCCGGCCTGGACCGCCGCCCGCGACTACCTCGACCTGCTGCGCACCGCGCCCGACCGGATCCGGGCCTGCGCCCACGAGGCGTGCATCCTGCACTTCTTCGACACCTCGCGGAACGGCACCCGCCGCTGGTGCTCGATGGCGGTCTGCGGCAACCGCGCCAAGGCCTCCCGGCACTACGCCCGCACCAAGGAGGCGTAACACCCCGGTTGGGACCGTTTCACCCCTGTGGCACATCGGGCGCACTGGCGGGTTTCCGCCACAGAGCGCACCTTCTCCCCGTCAACTCTCCCAAAACCCTGTCATTTGCGAAGGCTGAGCGGTCATCCGGAACCGATATCCGGACCTCTCCTTCACAGACAGGGATGCACATGGCCACCCCCAGACCCAGGGCCCCATAGCCCGGTCCTCGGTGCCCGGACGGAGACGGGCGGCGCGCGTCGCGGCCGCCGCCGGTCTCGTCGCCGCGCTCGTCGCGGCCGGCACCATGCCCGCCCTCGCCTCCGACGACCCGGGCACCACTCCCCCGGTCAAGGCGGCGGACCCCGCCGACAAGCTCGGCGCCGTCGACGCCCAGCGCCTCACCGAGGCCCAGGCGAGCGGCGAGGCGAACGTCACCGTCCTCGTCGCCACCGCCCCCGGCGCCACCGAGCAGGTCGCCGCCCAACTGGACGCCGTCGCCGGCGCCTCGGTCGGCAAGCGGCAGGACGCGCTCGGCTACGTCCGCGCCACCCTGCCGACCGCCAAGGCCGAGGCGGCCATCAAGGCCGCGACCAAGCTCTCCTCGGTCCAGGCCGTCGACCTCCAGGCCGAGATCCCGCTCGACGACCCGCGTCCGGACGCGGGCGGCCCGACAGGCCCCGTCGAGGGCACCACCGTCGCGAAGACGTACCCGGCCCCGGCAAGAAAGACCCCGGCGAGGAACCCGTACAACCCCTCCCACGAGACGGGCGCGGTCGACTTCGTCGAGAGCCACCCCAAGGCCGACGGCCGCGGCGTGACCATCGGCATCCTGGACTCCGGCGTCGACCTCGGCCACCCGGCCCTGCAGAAGACCACCACCGGCGAGCGCAAGATCGTCGACTGGGTGACCGCCACGGACCCGCTGACCGAGGGCGACGCCACCTGGCGCGCCCAGATCACCCCGGTCGCCGGCCCGTCTTCACCGCCTCCGCGCAGAGCTGGAAGGCCCGGCGGGCGCCTACCAGTTCAGCCGCTTCAGCGAGGCGGTCACCGCGGGCGGCGACCCGAAGGGCGACATCAACCGGGACGGCGACACCACCGACGTCTTCGGCCTGCTGTACGACCCGGCCGCCGGGACCGTCCGCGTGGACACCGACCAGAACAACGACTTCACGGACAACGCGCCGATGAAGCCGTACAAGGACGGGTACCAGATCGGGTACTTCGGCACCGACGACCCGGCCACCGAGGTCGTCGAGAAGACGCCGTTCGTCGTGGAGATCCGCAAGGACGTCCCGATGGACCCGGCCGGCGGCGACTGGATCGGCAAGAAGGCCGACTTCGTCAACATCGGTCTCGTCGAGTCCTCGCACGGCACCCACGTCGCCGGCATCACCGCCGCCCACGGCCTCTTCGGCGGCAAGATGAACGGCGCGGCCCCGGCGCGAAGATCGTCTCCTCGCGCGCGTGCACCTGGACCGGCGGCTGCACCAACACCGCCCTCACCGAGGGCATGACGGACCTCGTCGTCAACCGCGGCGTCGACATCGTCAACATGTCGATCGGCGGCCTGCCGCAGCAGAACGACGGCGACAACGTCCGCGCCCGCCTCTACACCCGCCTGATCGACCAGTACGGCGTCCAGTTGGTCATCTCGGCCGGCAACGAGGGCCCGGGCATCAACACGATCGGCGACCCCGGCCTGGCCGACAAGGTCCTCTCGGTCGGCGCGGCCGTCTCCAAGGCGACCTGGGCCGCCAACTACGGCTCGGCCGTCGACAAGAAGTACGCCATGTTCCCTTCTCCTCGCGCGGCCCGCGCGAGGACGGCGGCTTTCACCCCGACGATCACCGCCCCGGCTCGGCCGTGAACACCATCCCGACCTGGCTGCCGGGCGCCGGCCTCGCCGAGTCGGGCTACGCGCTGCCCGCCGGCTACGGCATGCTCAACGGCACCTCGATGTCCTCGCCGCAGGCGGCGGGCGCGAGCGCGCTGCTGATCTCGGCCGCCAAGCAGCGGGGCATCGCGCTCTCCCCGCTCACCCTGCGCACCGCGCTGACCTCCACCGCCCAGCGGATCCCCGGTGTCGCCGCGCACGAGCAGGGCGCCGGCCTCATCGACATCGAGGAGGCCTGGGAGTCGATCAAGGACGGCGCGACCGCGCACGACTACAAGGTCCAGGCGCCGGTCGACACCGCCATCTTCCCGGCCCCGCACACCGGCACCGGCGTGTACGACCGCGAGGGCGGCCTCAAGGTCGGCCAGAAGCGGGTCTACGACGTCGTCGTCACCCGCACCAGCGGCCCGGACCGCCCGGTCCGGCACGACCTGGACCTCAAGTACAACGACGGCACCTTCCGCATCGTCAGCGAGGACCGGATCTACCTGCCGCTGAACAAGCCGGTCACCGTCAGGCTCCAGGCCCGCGCGGCCACCGCCGGCGTGCACAGCGTCATCCTGGAGGCCGACGACGAGCGCACCGAGGGCGTCGACAAGCAGATCCTCGCCACCTCGGTCGTCGCGAACGACCTGGCCGCCCCGGGCTACGGCTTCACCGCCAAGGGCTCCGTGCAGCGCAACAGCAGCACCTCCTACTTCGTCACCGTGCCCGAGGGCGCCAAGACGCTGGAGGTCTCGCTGAGCGGTCTGAAGGCGAAGAGCCAGACCCGGTTCATCTCGATCCACCCGTACGGCGTGGGCATCGAGGACAGCGCGACCACGCAGTGCTACCCGCACTACAACCCGGCCAACACCTGCCGCCCCGACCTGCGCTCCTACGCGAACCCGACGCCGGGCGTCTGGGAGATCGAGGTCGAGGCCCGCCGCACGTCGCCGGACCTGGACAACCCGTACACCCTGGGCGTCTCCGCCCTCGGCGTCGACTTCGACCCGGCCGTCCAGACCGTCCCGGAGGCGAAGGTCGGCACCCCGGCCGCCGTCCAGTGGACGGTCACCAACCGCTTCGCGGGCATCGAGGCACCCTCAAGGGCGGCTCCCTCGGCTCCCGGAAGACCGAGACGCCGACCATCCGGCACCACGAGACGCAGACCCGGACCGTCACCGTCGGCGAGGGCGTCGAGCGGCTCGACATCGGCATCGGCAACACCTCCGACAAGGCCGCCGACCTCGACCTGACCGTCCTGCTGGACGGCAAGCAGGTCGCGCAGGCCGCCGACGGCGACTCGGAGAGGCCGTCTCCTGGTGAAGCCGGCCGCGGGCACGTACACCGTCGTGATCGACGGCTACTCGGTCCAGGCCGCGGGCGGCACCACGTACGACTACAAGGACGTGTACTACTCGTCCGCGCTCGGCACCGTGAAGGTCGACGGCTCGAAGCCGGCCGCCCTGCCCAACGGCGGGTCCGCCGCGGTGGCGGCCGAGGTCGTCGTCGCCGGCGCCGCTCCCGAGGACGCCAGTTCTTCGGCGAGGTGCAGCTCGTCAACGCCCGCGGCACCGTCGCGGGCACCGGCAACGTCGTGATCGGCGCGGTCACTCCGTAACACCGTGTGACGGGAGGGGCGGGTGCCGGTTCCGGCGCCCGCCCTCCCCGTTTCCGTCCGGCCCTTGGACAATGGATTGGACAAGGCGGCCGTGTTCGCCCGCATGATGGAAGGGCAGCACCCCGCCCATACGTCCCCATGAGCACGGAGGAGTCCCCGTGAAGGTCGGAATCGTCGGAGCCACCGGTCAGGTCGGCACAGTCATGCGCAGCATCCTGACCGAGCGCACGTTCCCGCTCGACGAGCTGCGGCTCTTCGCCTCCGCCCGCTCCGCCGGCACCGTCGTGGACGGCATCACGGTCGAGGACGCCTCCACCGCCGACTACACCGGCCTGGACATCGTGCTCTTCTCCGCCGGCGGCGCCACCTCCAAGGCCCTCGCCGAGAAGGTCGCCTCCCAGGGCGCCGTCGTGATCGACAACTCCTCCGCCTGGCGCCGCGACCCCGAGGTCCCGCTCGTGGTCTCCGAGGTGAACCCGCACGCGGTCAAGGACCGCCCCAAGGGCATCATCGCCAACCCGAACTGCACCACGATGGCCGCGATGCCGGTCCTCAAGCCGCTCCACGAGGAGGCCGGGCTCGTCGCCCTCGTCGCCACCACCTACCAGGCCGTCTCCGGCTCGGGCGTGGCCGGTGTCGCCGAGCTGGACGGCCAGGTCAGGGCCGTCGCCGAGGGCGCCGCCGCGCTCGCCCACGACGGCGGGGCCGTCGACTTCCCCGAGCCCGGCGTCTACCGGCGCCCGATCGCCTTCAACGTGGTCCCGCTGGCCGGCTCGATCGTCGACGACGGCACCTTCGAGACCGACGAGGAGCAGAAGCTCCGCAACGAGTCCCGCAAGATCCTGGAGATCCCCGAGCTCAAGGTCTCCGGCACCTGCGTGCGCGTCCCGGTCTTCTCCGGCCACTCCCTCCAGGTCAACGCCCGCTTCGAGCGCCCGATCGGCGTCGAGCGCGCCTACGAGCTGCTCAAGGGCGCCGAGGGCGTCGAGCTGTCCGAGATCCCGACCCCGCTCCAGGCGGCCGGCAAGGACGCCTCGTACGTCGGCCGCATCCGCGTGGACGAGACCGTCGACAACGGCCTCGCGCTGTTCGTCTCCAACGACAACCTGCGCAAGGGCGCGGCGCTGAACGCCGTGCAGATCGCGGAGCTGGTCGCGGCCGAGCTCAAGGGCTGACGACCCGCGGGGCGTGTACGGCCGGAGGGGCGGTTTCCCGTGGTGGGAGCCGCCCTCCGGCACGTCCGCGCGCCGGGGCCCCCTTCGAACCGGACGGCCGAACGGCGGCGGGCCGTGGAAATGTGCCGTGCGCCACGGAGCCGCCCCGTGGAAGGATGGGCCCAATCGTCATGAAACAGAGGAGTTGACCGGGTGCCTGGTACGAACCTGACCCGTGAAGAGGCCCGGCAGCGGGCGGCGCTGCTGACCGTGGACGCGTACGAGGTCGAACTCGACCTCTCCGGTGCGCAGGAGGGCGGCACCTACCGGTCCGTCACCACCGTCCGCTTCGATTCCGCCGAGGCGGGCGCCGAGACCTTCATCGACCTCGTCGCCCCCGCCGTCCACGAGGCCGTCCTGAACGGGCGCGCCCTGGACGTCGCCGCCGTCTTCCGCGACTCGCGGATCGCGCTGCCGCACCTGCGGGAGGGCCGCAACGAGCTCAAGGTCGTCGCGGACTGCGCGTACACCAACACCGGTGAGGGCCTGCACCGCTTCGTCGACCCGGTCGACGACCAGGCCTATCTGTACACCCAGTTCGAGGTGCCGGACGCGCGGCGCGTGTTCGCCTCCTTCGAGCAGCCCGACCTCAAGGCGACCTTCCGGTTCACCGTGAAGGCCCCGGCCGGGTGGAAGGTCATCTCGAACTCGCCGACGCCGGAGCCGAAGGACGACGTGTGGGCGTTCGAGCCCACGCCCCGGATCTCCACGTACATCACGGCCCTGATCGCCGGCCCGTACCACTCGGTGCACTCCACGTACGAGAAGGGCGGGCAGACCGTCCCGCTCGGCATCTACTGCCGTCCGTCGCTCGCCGAGTTCCTCGACGCGGACCACATCTTCGACGTCACGCGCCAGGGCTTCGACTGGTTCCAGGAGAAGTTCGCGTACGACTACCCCTTCGCCAAGTACGACCAGCTCTTCGTGCCGGAGTTCAACGCGGGCGCGATGGAGAACGCGGGCGCGGTCACCATCCGCGACCAGTACGTCTTCCGCTCGAAGGTGACGGACGCGGCGTACGAGCGGCGGGCCGAGACCATCCTGCACGAGCTCGCCCACATGTGGTTCGGCGACCTCGTGACCATGGAGTGGTGGAACGACCTGTGGCTGAACGAGTCGTTCGCCACCTACACCTCGGTCGCCTGCCAGGCCGCCGTGCCCGGCACCCGCTGGCCGAACGCCTGGACCACCTTCGCCAACGCGGAGAAGACCTGGGCCTACCGCCAGGACCAGCTCCCCTCCACGCACCCGATCATGGCCGACATCAACGACCTGGAGGACGTGCTCGTCAACTTCGACGGGATCACGTACGCCAAGGGCGCCTCGGTCCTCAAGCAGCTCGTCGCCTACGTCGGCCAGGACGAGTTCTTCAAGGGCGTGCAGGCGTACTTCAAGGCGCACGCCTTCGGCAACACGCGCCTGTCGGACCTGCTGGGCGCCCTGGAGAAGACCTCCGGCCGCGACCTGACCGCCTGGTCGAAGGCGTGGCTGGAGACGGCCGGCATCAACGTCCTGCGCCCGGAGATCGAGACCGACGCGGACGGCACCGTCACGGCCTTCGCGGTCCGCCAGGAGGCCCCGGCGCTGCCCGCCGGCGCCAAGGGCGAGCCGTCCTGCGCCCGCACCGGATCGCGATCGGCTTCTACGACCTGGACGAGACCGGTCGCCTCGTGCGCACCGACCGCCTGGAGCTGGACATCGCGGCGGACGGGCGGACCGAGGTGCCGCAGCTCGTCGGCAAGAAGCGCCCGGCGGTCGTCCTCCTCAACGACGACGACCTGTCGTACGCCAAGGTCCGTCTCGACGACGTGTCCCTGGCCAACGTCACCGCGCACCTGGGCGACTTCGCCGAGTCGCTGCCGCGCGCGCTGTGCTGGGCCTCGGCCTGGGACATGACCCGCGACGGCGAGCTGGCCACCCGCGACTACCTGGAGCTGGTGCTCTCGGGCATCGCCAAGGAGTCGGACATCGGCGTGGTGCAGTCGCTCCAGGGCCAGGTCAAGGCGGCCCTCGACCTGTACGCGGCGCCGGAGTGGCGCGAGGCCGGGCTCTCCCGCTGGACCGAGGCGACGCTCGCGCACCTGCGCGCGGCCGAGCCGGCGAGCGACCACCAGCTCGCATGGGCGCGCGCCTTCGCGGCGACCGCCCGCACCCGCAGCAGCTCGACCTGCTCGCGGCCCTCCTGGAGGGGCGCGAGACGATCGAGGCCTGGCGGTGGACACCGAGCTGCGCTGGGCGTTCGTGCAGCGGCTCGCGGCGACCGGGGACTACGACGAGGCGGAGATCGCGGCCGAGCTGGAGCGCGACCGCACGGCGGCGGGCGAGCGGCACGCGGCGACCGCGCGGGCGGCCCGTCCGACGGAGGCGGCGAAGGCGGAGGCCTGGGCGTCGGTCGTCGAGGACGACAAGCTGGCGAACGCCGTGCAGGAGGCCGTGATCGGCGGCTTCGTCCAGTCCGACCAGCGCGAGCTGCTCGCCCCGTACACGGCGAAGTACTTCGCGGCGGTCAAGGGCGTCTCGGAGACCCGCAGCCACGAGATGATCCAGCAGATCGTGGTCGGCCTCTACCGACGCTCCAGGTCTCGCGGGAGACGCTGGACGCGACGGACGCCTGGCTGGAGGAGCACCGGCCGGCTCCGGCGCTGCGGCGTCTGGTGACGGAGTGCCGCGCGGGCGTCGAGCGCGCCCTGAAGGCGCAGGCGGCGGACTCGGCGGCGGCGGTCTGAGACACCGCCGGCAGGCCGTACGCGCGCGCGTGAGCGCGTGAGAAGGGGCGCCCTCCCCTGTGGGCGCCCCTTTCCGTGCCTTGGCGGTCAGCCGCCGAGGGCCGTGTACCGGGCGCGCAGGTCGGCCGCGCCCTGTTCCGTCAGCGTGCCGTGGAGCCGCATCCGGGCGACGCCGCCGTCGGGGAAGGCGTCCAGGCGGACGTGGGTGACGACGGCCCGGGCGGGCAGCTTGAAGCGGTGCGGGGTGTCGGGCTGGAGCCGGGTCCTGGGGACGATCTCGAACCACTCGCCCGTCTCGCCGTTGCGGCCCTGGAGGGCGATCCAGCCCGCCGAGTTGCCCTTGAGGTAGGCGGTGTCGATCTCGACGGCGCGGACGGCGCCCTGGGCGGCGAGCCGGAAGCGCACCCAGTCGTTGGTGTCGCGGACCCGGCGGCGGCGGTTCTCCCAGCCGTCGTCCATCTTGCGGGAGGTGCCGGGCAGGATGATCTGGGTGGGCGAGGAGTAGAACCGGTCCGAGGCGTCCTCGTACGTGCCGCCGTTCAGTACGGAGACCAGGTCGAGGGTGCCGAGGAGCTCCAGCCACTCGGGGTCGGGCACGACCTCGCCGTGGACGCGCAGGCGGGCGACGCCGCCGTCGGGGTGCTGGCAGAGGCGGACGTGGGTGAAGCGGCGCTCCGCGTCGATCGCGAAGCCGTTGGCGGCGTGGCCGCGGACGGGGTGGGCGGGACCAGCTCCTCCCACTTCGCGTCGAGGAGTTCGGCCGGGCTCGGGCTGCCCTCGACGGCGGTGGCCTGGACCGACACCTTCTGCGGGTAGTTGCCCCGGAAGTGGGCGGTGTCGACGACGATCCCCGGACGACGCCGGGGGCGCCGAGGCGGACGATCGCCCAGTCGTGGTCCTCGGGGGCGGGGAAGACGTTCTCGGCGTCGGCGCCGCGGCGGCGGCGGGTCTCCCAGCCGTCCATGATCTTGCCCTTGTGGCCGAAGCGCTCGGGGTCGAAGACGGCGCGCTCGCGGACGAGAGGTTCTCCCGCTCGGCGAAGAACTCGTCGTTGGCGGCGACGACCCCGGCGCCGAGACGGCGGTCGGCGAGGTCGACGAGCTCGGTGAACGGGAAGTCCCCGGCGCGGTAGTCGGCGTAGGGGTCTCCGCCCGCGTAGGGGGCGGCGTCGTTGGCGTGCGGGTCCTGGTGCGTGTCGGAGTCGCTCATGGATCGACCTTCCCCGTGACCGGTGTCCAGGTCCATCGAATGTTTTCGACGGTGTCGTTCAGTTCTGCTGAACGGTTTCGCGTTCCGCCGCCGCCCGGCGGAGCGCGGTCAGGACCCGGGACACCGCCGGGCCTTCCTCCGCCCCGCCGCGCACCGCCGCGACGACGTGGCGGCGGGGCTGGTCGGCGGAGAGGACGCGCATGACGACCCCGCCGACCCCACCGGCCCCGCCGCCGCCCCGGCGTTCGGCGGAGGCCATGCGGGGCACGAGCGCGATCCCCATCCCGGCCTCGACCATGGCGAGGATCGCGGTCCAGCCCGCGGCGCTGTGGGCCTGCTCGGGCACGAAGCCGGCGGCCTCGCAGGCGGCGGTGGTGATCTCGGACCAGGGGCCGGAGCCGCCGTAGATCCAGGGTTCGGCGGCGAGGTCGGCGAGCCGCAGGCCGGGGGCGTCGGCGAGCGGGTGCCCGGCGGGCAGGGCCACGTCGAGCGGATCGGCGAGCAGCGGCACCCGGCCGAACCTGGAATCGCGGGCGGAGGGCGCGTGGGCGGCGAGCGAGAGGGCGAGGTCGACCTCGCCGGCCGCGAGCAGCTCGTACGCCTCCGCCGCCTCGGCCTCCCGGATCCGGACGTCGAGCCGGGGTGGGCGGTCCGCAGGCGCCGTACGGCGGGGACGACGAGGGCGGGCACGGCGGTGGAGAAGGCCGCCACCCGCACCTGCCCGGCCTCGCCCCGCAGGTAGCCGTCGAGTTCGGCGTCGGCGCGCTCCAACTGCGCGAAGACCGCCTCCGCGTGGCGCAGCACCAGGTGGGCGGCGTCGGTGAGCCGGACGCGGCGGCCCTGGGCCTCCAAGAGGCGGACGCCGAGCTGCTTGGAGAGGTTGGTGAGCTGCTGCGAGACGGCCGAGGGGTCATGAGCAGGGCCTCCGCGGTCGCGGTGACGGTGCCGCGGTCGCGGAGGGTGCGGAGGATCCGGAGCTTCTTGATGTCCCACTCGGTCATGGACGCAACCTATCGGGGCGCCTCCGAAACCTCCGGTCCGGCCGAAGCTTCCTGCTCTTTTCGTTCGACTCCGCTGAATGCTCCGGCTTCGCTGAAGGCTCCGGCTTCGGCTTCGCCGACGGTTTCGGTTTCGCCGACGGCTCCGGTTTCCGCCGGGGTCCCGGGCGTGCGGGGTTCATCTGGCCCGCCAGCGTGGCGCCGAGGGCGATCGCCATGCCGAGGAGTTGGACCGGGCCGAGCGCCTGGCCGAGCGCCGCCCAGCCGATGATCGCGGCGGTGACGGGCGAGAGGGGCCGAGGAGGGTGAGGGAGGAGGCGCTCAGCCGCTCGATGCCGCGGAACCACAGGACGTACGAGAGGGCGGTGTTGCCGAGGGCCAGGTACGCGTAGCCGGCCAGGTTCGTGCCGGTCAGGGCCGGCGGGGCGCCCTCGACCAAGAGGGCGATCGGCAGGATGACGAGGCCGCCCGCGGTGAGCTGCCAGCCGGCGGCGGCGAGGCGCCGACGCCCTCGGGGCGGCCCCAGCGCTTGGTGAGGACGACGCCGGCCGACATGGAGAGGGCGGAGAGCAGTCCGGCGACCACGCCGACGAGGTCGAGCGCGGCCCCGGCCTTCAGGACCACGAGGCTGACGCCGAAGGCGGCGGCGACGGCAGTGACCAGGGCGCGGACGGTGGGCCGGTCGCCCAGGAGGAGGGCGGCGAGGCCGACGACGAAGAGCGGGCCGACGGAGCCGACGACGGCGGCGACGCCGCCGGGGAGCCGGTAGGCGGCGAGGAAGAGCAGCGGGAAGAAGGCGCCGATGTTGAGGGCGCCGAGGACGGCGGCCTTCCCCACCAGGCGCCCGTCGGGAGCTTGCGGGTGAGCGCCAGGAGCAGGAGCCCGGCGGGCAGGGCGCGCATCAGACCGGTGAAGAGGGCCGGTCGGGCGGCAGGAACTCGGTGGTGACGTAGTAGGTGGAGCCCCAGGAGACCGGGGCGAGGGCGGTCAGGGCGACGAAGGCGGCCCGGTGGGACGTGACGGCCTGGTGGGACATGCGGTTCCCCTGGAGGCGAGTGCCGGCGCGCCGGGCCGCGTGGGCCGCGACGCCCGGATCGACCGGTTCGGCTTGGCGCTAATTAACTTAGCACTAAGCTACTTACGTACAAGCTACTTTCTTGCCGTCGCGTCCCGCGGAAAGGGAGACTGTGCGCATGGACACGAAGACCCCGGCCCGGGCCCCGCCCACGACGCCGTCGACGCCATCACCGACCAGTGGGCGGCCGTCCGGCCGACCTGGACACGGTGCCGATGGCCGTCTTCGGCCGGATCTACCGGCTGGCGAACGCCATGGGCGACCGGGTGACCAGGGCATACGCGCCCCACGGCGTGGCGCGCGGGGAGTTCGACGTGCTCGCGACCCTGCGCAGGTCCGGGGAGCCGTACACGCTCTCGCCGCGCGAGCTGTCCGCCACGCTGATGATCACCACGGGCGGCATGACGGGCCGTCTCGACCGTCTGGAGAGGGCCGGGCTGCTCGGCCGCAGCCCCGACCCGAACGACCGGCGCGGGCTGCGGGTCACGCTCAGCGAGCGCGGCCGGGAGCTGGTGGACCGGGCGGTCGCGGACGGCCTCGCGGAGCAGCGGGCGGCCCTGGAGGCGGCGCTCGACGCGGAGGAGGCGGAGCAGTTGGCCGGGCTGCTGCGCAAGCTGCTCGCGACCACGGCGTGACGCGGGCGCGGGCACGGTCGCGGGCGTTCTGCGGTCGCGGGCTGTCTGCGGGCGCACGAGGGCGCCGCACGGTACGTCGGTACCGTGCGGCGCCCTCGAGAGCCGGAGGAAGGAGATCCGGAGGAAGGAGTTACGCCTTCTTGGACTTGTCGAGCACCATCACCAGGCCGGTGATGACCAGGAACAGCACCAGCGGGGCGGCCACGAACAGGCCGAGGGTCTCGACGACCTCCAGCTTGGGGGCCGGGTCGTCACCGTCGTCGCGGGTGAGCGCGAGCGCGGGGACGACATGAGCAGCATCATCAGCGTCGTACCGGCCGCGACGGCGCCGGCGCGCAGGGCGTTCTTCTTGTCCACGGTGCAAACGTAGCGAACGCCTAAACGCGCCGCGCGCCCGGGGGTGCCGTACGGGCGTGCAGCTCGCTCAGGAGGGCGTGCGCCCGGGGCGAGGCGGCGAGCCCCTCCAGGGTGAGCGGCTGCCCGTCGGGGCCCGCGACCGGCAGCCGCCAGTTGGGGTACTCGTCCCAGGTGCCCGGCAGGTTCTGCGGTCTGCGGTCCCCACGGCGTCCGGCAGCCAGACCCCGACCATCCGGGCCGGGGTGGCGAGCAGGTACCGGTGGACGGCCCGGATCTCGGCCTCCTCCCCGGCCCTCCGGGAGCAGTCCGAGCCGCTCGAACAGGCCGCGCCACTCGGCGGTCTCGGCCCGGTCCGCCGCCCGCTCCCGCTCCAGGTCGCCGGGGAGCAGCCCGAGCCGGTGCCGCAGCACGACGTGGTCGCCGGAGAGCCGGGCGGCGGTGGAGGGCAGGTCGTGGGTGGTGGCGGTGGCCACGCACTCCGCGCGCCACTCCTCCGGGGGCAGCGGGCGGCCCGTGCCCGCCAGTCCCGCTCGAACCAGAGCACGGAGGTCCCGAACACCCCGCGCCGGGCCAGCTCCTCCCGCACCCCGGGCTCGACCGTGCCGAGGTCCTCGCCGATGACCAGGGCCCCGGCGCGGTGCGCCTCCAGGACGAGGACGGCGAGCATCGCCTCGGCGTCGTACCGGACGTACGTGCCCTCGGTGGGCTCGCGGCCCTCCGGCACCCACCAGAGCCGGAAGAGGCCCATCACGTGGTCGATGCGCAGCGCGCCCGCGTGGCGCAGGAGATTCGCGCAGGAGCCCCCGGTACGGGGCGTAACCCGCGGCGGCGAGGGCGTCGGGCCGCCAGGGCGGCAGGCCCCAGTCCTGGCCCCGGGCGTTGAAGGCGTCGGGCGGGGCGCCGACCGACATGCCGGCGGCGAAGGCCTCCTGGCCGGCCCAGGCGTCCGAGCCCTCCGGGTGGACGCCGACCGCCAGGTCGTGGACGATCCCGACCGCCATCCCGGCCTCGCGGGCGGCCCCGGCGGCGTCCGCGAGCTGCCGGTCCGTCAGCCAGGCGAGCCGGCAGTGGAAGTCGACGCGGGCGGCCAGGGCGGGGTCGGCGCGCACGGCCGCCTCCGCCGTGCGCGGGGTGCGCAGCGCCTCGGGCCAGGAGCGCCAGTGGGGGCCGTGCCGCTCGGCGAGGGCCTGGTAGGTGGCGTGGTCTTCCAGGGCGCGGCCCCGCCCGGCCAGGAAGTCGTGGAAGTCGGCGCGCCGGCCGGGGCCGAGTCCACGCTCGTGAGGAGCAGTTCCAGGGCCCGCCGCTTGACCTCCCAGACGGCGTCCCGGTCGATCAGGGCGCCCTTGCCGAGGACCCGCTCGCGCAGTTCGGCCGCGTCGGCGAGGATCCGGTCCAGGTCCTCGCGGCGCTCGGGGCCGATCAGGGCGTACTCGGGGACCTCCTCGATCCGCAGGTGGACGGGGTCCGGGAAGCGGCGCGAGGAGGGGCGGTACGGGGAGGGTCGGCGGGCGCGCCGGGCACGCCCGCGTGGAGCGGGTTGACCTGGACGAACCCGGCGCCGTGCCGTCGGCCCGCCCAGGTGACGAGCTCGCGCAGGTCGCCGAGGTCGCCCATGCCCCAGGAGCGGGTGGAGAGCAGCGAGTAGAGCTGGACGAGGAGGCCGTACGCGCGCCGGTCCGGCCCGGGTACGCGCGCGGGGCTCACGATCAGGGTGCCGGTGGCCGTGCGTCCGTCGGGGGCCTCGGCCTCGACCGTGTGGACGCCGAGGGCAGCTCCGACCAGTCCTCGCCGATGACGACGGCGCCGTCCTCGGTGACGACCTGGAGGCGGGTGCCGGGCGGGAGGTGGGACGGGGGCGGAGGGGGCGTCCCTGAGGTGCGCGGGGAGTTGCGCTTGCGGGTCGGCCTCTTCGCGCGGGCCGGTCCCCTCGCGCGAGTCGACCCCTTCGCGCGAGTCGACCCCTTCGCGCGGGTCGGCCTCCCCGAGCGGACCGGTCCCTTCGCGCGGGTCGGCCTCCCCGAGCGGACCGGCGCCGGGGCCGTCGTCCCCGTCCCCGGTCCGCCAGTGGACCAGGGTCGGGGGCAACAGGCGCTCCCGGTCGGCGCGTTCCGCCGCTTCGAGGGCGGCCGCGACCGCCTCCGGCGTGGACGCGTCCACGCCCAGGGCGGCGAGGACGGCCACCACGGTGGTCTCCGGCACGGGCACGTCGCCGCCGTCGGCGGGGCTGTGGGCGGTGGCGACGCCGTGACGGGCGGCGAGACGGGCCAGGGTCACTTCACACTCCGGGGGACTCCGGGCCGCCCGCGTTGACGGGGGCGGTGGGTTCGCTGGTCAGAGGGGCCTCCGCGGTCAGCGGGGCTCGCTGGTGAGGGGGACGCGTCGGGCAGCGGCGGTTCGCTGGTGAGCGGTTCGCCGGCGGGCGCCGACTGCTGCGGAATCCGTATCCGTCCGTTGCGGGCGGTCGTGGTCACGGGGGTCTCCCGGTTCGTCTCGACAGGTGGGACCTGGACAACGACTGAGCCATACCCACCGCACCTCGTTTTACCGGCGGAAAGTGACGAAGTGACGTCACCTCGCCGACGAGCCACCGGGCAAAGCCGACACATCGGCCATGCGCATTGACACTCGCGTGCGACGGGTGGTGGGCTCGTGACCGACTCGTGACCAACCGGCGGAGCGGCCGGCCCTGCCGAAGGGAGACCCCGTGCACCTCGGGCGCAGCAGGCGCACCGCGACGGCCGTCGCCGCCGCGGTCATCGGCGGCCTCCTCGGCGGAGGCGTCCCGGGGGCGGCACAGGCGCTCCCGAGGGTGCCGGCGGCCCCCGCCGCTCCCACGCCCTCGCGGACCCCCGCGGCCCCGGCCCTCCCGCGCCTTCACCGACCCCCGCGAACCCGACGGCCCCACCCCTCCCCGGCGGGCTCTCCGGCTGCTCCGAAGAGCGCCGCGCGCGTGCCCGCCGTCTGGCCCCGGCCGCAGTCCCTGGCCGGCTCCGGGCCCTCCGTACGGCTCGGGGACGAGGTGACGCTGCTCGCGGACGCCGACGCCGATCCGTACGCCCTCGCCGCCCTGCGCGAGCTGCTGCGGGCGGCCGGGGTGCGGACCGTCCACACCGGGCTGCCCGGCCGGGGACCGGTGGTCCGGGCCGCCGGGCCCGCCGGGGACGGCGCGGAGGAGGCGCTGACCGCCCTGGGCGTCCCCGAGCGCTTCGACCTGCCGCGCGGCGGCTACCGGCTCGCCACGGGCCGGTTCGGGGGCGGGAGACCGTCGTCCTGGACGGGGTCGGCGAGGACGGCCTGTTCCACGCCGTGCAGACGCTGCGTCAGCTCCTCGGCTCCGGCCGCGAGGTGCCCGGGGTCGTCGTCCGGGACTGGCCCGGCACGGCCGAGCGCGGCGTCACCGAGGGCTTCTACGGGAGCCCGTGGACCCGGGAGCAGCGGCTCGCGCAGCTCGACTTCCTGGGCCGGACCAAGCAGAACCGCTATCTGTACGCGCCCGGGGACGACCCGTACCGCCAGCTCCAGTGGCGGGAGCCCTACCGGCCGCGCAGCGCGGAGTTCCGCGCGCTCGCGGAGCGCGCCCGCGCCAACCACGTGACGCTCGGCTGGGCCGTGTCGCCCGCCCAGTCCATGTGCCTGGCCTCGTCCGCCGACGTGGCGGCGCTGACCCGGAAGCTCGACGACATGTGGGCGCTCGGGGTGCGCTCCTTCCAGCTCCAGTTCCAGGACGCCTCGTACGACGAGTGGCACTGCTCCCGGGACGCCGACGCCTTCGGGCGGGGCCCCGAGGCCGCGGCCGCCGCCCACGCGCGCGTGGCGAACACGGTCGCCCGGCACCTGGCCGAACGGCACCCGGACGGCGAGCCGCTGACGGTGATGCCGACGGAGTACTACCAGGACGGGTCGACCGCGTACCGGACGAAGCTCGCCGAGGCGCTCGACGCGGACGTGCGGGTGGCGTGGACCGGGGTCGGCGTCGTGCCGCGCACGATCACCGGCGGCGAACTGGCCGGCGCCCGGAGGGCGCTGGACCACCCGCTAGTCACCATGGACAACTACCCGGTCAACGACTACGCGCAGGACCGGCTGTTCCTCGGTCCCGCGACGGGCCGGGAGCCGGCCGTGGCCGCCGGTTCCGCCGCCTACCTCGCCCACGCCATGGAACAGGCGACCGCCTCGCGCGTGCCGCTGTTCACCACCGCCGACTACGCCTGGAACCCGAAGGGCTACCGGCCCGAGGAGTCCTGGCGGGCCGCCGTCGACGACCTCGCGGGCCCGGATCCGGCCGCCCGCGAGGCGCTGCGGGCGCTCGCCGGGAACGGCGCCTCCTCGATCCTCGCCCCGGCGGGCGAATCGGCCTATCTGAAGCCGCTCCTGGCCGCCTTCTGGGACGCCCGCGCGGGCGCGGACAAGGGTGCGCGGGAGCGGGCGGCGCGCGCGCTGCGGGACGCCTTCACCGTGATGCGCCGGGCCCCGAGCGGCTCACGGCCACCGCGGGCGGCACCTTCGACGACGAGACGGGGCCGTGGCTGGAGCAGCTCTCCCGGTACGGCCTGGCGGGCGAGCGGGCGGTCGACGTGCTGCTCGCCCAGGGGCGCGGCGACGGCGCGGCGGCCTGGCAGGCGCAACTGGAGCTCGAAGGGGCGCGGAAGGCCCTGGACACGAGCCGGGTGACGGTCGGCGCGGGGTCCTCGACCCGTTCCTCACGCGCGTGGCGAAGGAGGCGGCGGCCTGGACCGGCACCGACCGGATCCCGGCGGCGCGGACCGAGCGGGCCGCCGGCTCGTACACCGTGCGGCTCGACCGGGCACGGTCCGTGGAGTCCCTGACGGTGCTCGCCGAACCGGGCCCGGACGGCGGCCGCGCGGGCACGGACGCGCGCGTGGAGGCGTACGTCCCCGGCGAGGGGTGGCGGCCGCTCGGCCCGCTGTCGTCGTCGGGGTGGACGCAGACCGACCTCGAGGGGCTGCGGGCCGAGGCGCTGCGGGTCGCGTGGAGCGAGGGGCCCCGGCCCCTCGGTGCGCTCCCTAGTGCCGTGGTTCGCGGACGGGCCGCGCGCCGGGGTCGCCCTGGCCCGCACGGAGACGGACGCGGAGATCGGCGGCCCGGCGCAGCGGGTGGACGTGGAGCTGACGGGCCGGCGCGCGGGCGGGGTGAGCGGGCCGCTGACGGCGAGGGCCCCGAAGGGGATCGCGGTCCGGCTGCCGAAGCGGGCGGCGGTGGAGCGCGGCGCCCGCACGCGCGTGCCCCTGGAGGTGTCGGTGGCGGCGGACGTGCCGGCCGGCGCGTACCGGGTGCCGGTGTCCTTCGCGGGCGAGGAGCGGGTCCTGACGGTCCGGGCCTTCCCCGTACGGCGGGCCCCGACCTGGCGCGGACGGCGACGGCCTCCTCGTCGGGCGACGAGACCCCCGACTTCCCGGCCTCCTCGGCCGCGGACGGCGATCCCGCCACCCGCTGGTCCTCCCCGGCGGAGGACGGTGCCTGGTGGCAGCTCGAACTGCCCGCGCCGGCCCGGATAGGGCAGGTGGTGCTGCACTGGCAGGACGCGTACGCCTCCCGCTACCGCGTCCAGGTCTCGGCGGACGGCCGGGTGTGGCGCACGGCGGCGACGGTCGCGGAGGGCAGGGGCGGCCGGGAGTCGGTCCGGATGGACGCGGCGGACACGCGCTTCCTGCGGGTCCAGGGCGAGAAGCGGGCGACCCGCTTCGGCTACTCGCTCTGGTCGGTGGAGACGTACGCGGTGGCGCCGCCGGAGAAGCCGAAGACCCCGGCGGAGCCAAGGCCTCCGAAGGGCCCGGGACGGAGCGGCCGGGGAAGCCCGTGACGGCTCCGGAGACCCCCGAGGCCGCGCCCCCGGGCACGCCGGAGGAGCGGCCCGCCCCTGAGGACGCGCCGCTCCGTGCCGGAGGCTCCCGCGGACGCGAAAGGCCAGCTCAACCCGTCGTGAGCGCCCCTACGGGGGTCTCCGCGACGGAGTCGATCCAGGCCATCACGTCCTCGGCACCGTACGGCCGCAAGTACGGCAGCCAGCGTGGGTCCCGGTGGCCGGTTCCGATGATCCGCCAGGCCAGGCCGGTCGGCGGGGCCGGTGGGTGGCGCAGCCGCCATCCGAGCTCGCGCAGGTGCCGGTCGGCCTTGACGTGGTTGCAGCGGCGGCAGGCGGCCACCACGTTCTCCCACGCGTGCGTGCCCCGCGGCTGCGCGGGACCACGTGGTCGACGCTGGTCGCGACGGCCCCGCAGTACGCGCAGCGCCCGCCGTCGCGGGCGAAGAGGAGCCCGGCGGGTCAAGGGAACGGGCCCCGGTAGGGGACCCGCACGAAGCGCTTCAGCCGCACCACGCTGGGCGCGGGGACGACTTGGGTCTCGCTGTGCAGGAAGGCGCCGGACTCCTCGAGGCAGAGAGCCTTGTTCTCCAGGACGAGGACGAGTGCGCGGCGGAGCGGTACGACGCCGAGCGGCTCGTACGACGCGTTGAGGACCAGGACATGCGGCACGGATGCCTCCTATGGCGCCGGCGGCGCGTGGCTCGCGCCGGGACGAACTGCTCTCAGTCTCTCCTCATGCCTGCTCGGAGCGCCACCACGTATCGGTATCGGGGTGAGGGGTCCGGGGTGTCGTCAGCCACACCGGGGATCCCCGACCGCGTCGGCATCCCCTTCTTCCTTCTCCTCCCTCCCGGGTGAGGTCCGTCTCTCCCTCGAACGGGACGACGGGACCGCGTCCGGCGTCCCGTTACTGTGGATGGCCTGCGTACGCGATGCCTGGAGGTTGTCCCTTGTTCTGGTCCGCCCTGGCGGCTGCCACCGAACCCGAACCCATGCCGGTGACCCTGGACGAGGCCGCGGAGCGCGCCACCAGCGCCGCCACCTGGGTGGAGGAGAACTGGTCCACCTGGCTGAACACCGGCCTGCGCATCCTCCTCATCCTGGTCGTCGCGCTGCTCCTGCGGACGGCCGTCCGCCGGGCCCTGACGAAGCTGATCGAGCGGATGAACCGCTCGGCGCAGGCGGTGGAGGGACGGCCCTGGGCGGTCTCCTCGTCAACACCGAGCGGCGGCGGCAGCGCTCGGAGGCCATCGGGTCGGTGCTGCGCTCGGTGGCGTCCTTCCTGATCCTGGGCACGGCGGGCCTGATGATCCTCGGCGCCTTCAAGATCGACCTGGCGCCGCTGCTGGCGTCGGCCGGTGTGGCCGGCGTGGCGATCGGTTTCGGCGCGCGGAACCTGGTGACCGACTTCCTCTCCGGCGTCTTCATGATCCTGGAGGACCAGTACGGCGTCGGTGACTCGGTCGACGCGGGCGTGGCCTCCGGCGAGGTCGTCGAGGTGGGTCTGCGGGTGACCAAGCTGCGCGGCGTGGACGGCGAGATCTGGTACGTGCGCAACGGCGAGATCAAGCGGATAGGGAACCTCAGCCAGGGCTGGGCGACGGCGGCCGTGGACGTGACGGTCCGGCCGACGGAGGATCTGGACCGGGTGCGGTCGGTGATCACCGAGGCGGCGGAGGCCATGGCCAAGGAGGAGCCGTGGAACGAGCGCCTGTGGGGTCCGGTGGAGGTCCTCGGCCTGAACGAGGTGCTGCTCGACTCGATGACGGTCCGGGTCGCGGCGAAGACGATGCCGGGCAAGGCGCTCGGCGTGGAGCGCGAGCTGCGCTGGCGGATCAAGCGGGGCCTGGACGAGGCCGGCATCCGGATCGTGGGCGGGCTCCCGGCCCCGGCCGAGAGGCGGCGGCCGACCCGACGGCGGGCATGGCGGCCCCTCGGTCTTCGCCAACGCGACCTCGCCGCAGTCGGCGGCGGCGACCCCACTGCCGAAGGACCTCTCCAAGTAGGTTCCGGCGCTCTCCGGTAGACCTCTGCGCTGTCCGGTAGACCCCTGCACTGTCCGGTAGACCTCTGCGCTGTCCGGTAGACCCCTGCACTGTCCGGTAGATCCCGGCACTATCTGTTCAAGCTCCCACCCGAGCCACCCGAAGCCCCCTCCGGCAACGATTCCGTCGCCCACGGGGGCTTCGCGCGTTCCCGGGTATTGACGGGCCGGTGACGGGCGACTTATTTTCCTTCCACTCAATAGGAAACTTTCCTAACAGTGCAAGGGCAGGTGCGCACCCCATGGCCGGTACGACTCCGGGGACCCCCGGCACGCCCCGCGTGCTGCGGGCCATGAACGACCGGGCCGCCCTGGACCTGCTCCTGGAGCACGGGCCCCTCTCGCGGACCCGGATCGGCAAGCTCACCGGGCTCTCCAAGCCGACCGCCTCCCAGTTGCTCGCCCGTCTCGAAGCGGCCGGGCTCGTCGTCGCCACCGGCACCACCGAGGGCCGTCCCGGGCCGAACGCCCAGCTCTACTCGGTGAACGCGCGCGCCGCGTACGCCGCGGGCCTCGACGTCACCGCCCGCCGCATCCGCGCCGCCGTCGCCGACGTCACCGGCGCGATCGCCGGCGAGGCCGAGCTGCCACCCCGGCCGCTCCGCCGCCGGGGTCGTCAGCCAGGTCACCGAGGCCCTCGACGGGGCCGTGAAGGCGGCCGGGATCGCCCGCGCGGACGTGCGGCGCCTGGTCATCGGCACCCCGGCGCCTTCGACCCGGCCACCGGGCGCCTGCGGTACGCCTCCCACCTGCCCGGCTGGCACTCCCCACCCTCCTGGAGGAGCTGGCCGCCGCCCTGCCGATGCCGTTCGAGTACGAGAACGACGTCAACCTCGTCGCCCTGGCCGAGCAGCGCCTGGGCGCCGCCCGAACCACTCCGACTTCGCCCTGCTCTGGAACGAGGAGGGCATCGGCGCCGCCCTCGTCCTGGGCGGACGGCTGCACCGGGGCTTCACCGGCGGCGCCGGCGAGGTCGGCTTCATGCCCGTGCCCGGCACCCCGCTCGTACGGCAGGTCGCCAAGGCCAACTCCGGCGGCTACCAGGAGCTCGCCGGGGTCCAGTCCGTGCCCCGGATCGCCCGCGCCCTCGGCATCGACACCCCCGAGCAGCCGTACGTGCCGGTGGCGTCCGGGCTGCTCGCGCACGCCGCCGGGGCGGCGGACGAGAACCCCGGTACGCGGCCCTGCTCGACCGGTACGCCGAGCGGGTCGCCATCGGCCTCTCCTCCGTCGTCGCGGTCCTCGACCCCGAGCTGATCGTGCTCTCCGGCGAGGTCCTCGTCTCCGGCGGCGAGCCCCTGCGCGCCCGCGTGCAGTCCGCGCTCGCCGACCTGGCCGCCTCCCGGCCGCGCCTCGTCCTCGCCGCCGTGCCCCGGCGTCCCGTCCTGCGCGGGGCCCTCGAAAGCGCCCTCGCCGCCACCCGCGACGAGGTCTTCGACACGTCCCGCTGACCCCGCGTCCCTCCGCCCCGCCCCAGGGAGAACCGTCATGCCCGTCCGCACGCGCAGAGCCGCCGCCGCGCTCGCCGCCACCGCCGCGCTCGCCCTCCTCGCCTCCGCCTGTACCGGCTCGGCGGACGACGCGGCCGCCGACGACCCGAACGCGAGGACGACCATCACCTTCTGGCACGGCTGGTCGGCGCCCGCCGAGGTCAAGGCGATCGAGGCCAACGTCGCCCGCTTCGAGAAGGCCCACCCGAACATCGAGGTGAAGCTCGTCGGCGGCGTCAACGACGACAAGCTCGGCCAGGCCCTGCGCGCGGGCGGCTCGAACGGACCGGACGTCGTCTCCTCGTTCACCACGTCCAACGTCGGCAAGTTCTGCGCCTCGGGCGCCCTCGCGGACCTGAAGCCCTTCATAGAGAAGTCGAAGCTGGACCTGGACAAGACCTTCCGAAGGTCCTCCAGGACTACACGCGGTTCGAGGGCCGGCGGTGCAGCCTGCCGCTGCTCTCCGACGCGTACGGGCTCTACTACAACAAGGACGCGTTCAGGGACGCCGGCCTGGACCCCGAGGCCCCGCCGAAGACCTGGTCCGAGTT
The DNA here is from genome assembly GCA_007858575.1 of Streptomyces sp. WAC08241. Taxonomy (GTDB): domain Bacteria; phylum Actinomycetota; class Actinomycetes; order Streptomycetales; family Streptomycetaceae; genus Streptomyces. The sequence goes on along the minus strand of CP042279.1, from coordinate 6,766,366 downwards.
CACCGAGGTCGCGAAGAAGCTGACGAAGCCCAAGGGCGACTCGTACGAGCGGCTCGGCTTCATGCCGACCTACCTCGGCTACGAGACGGTCGTCTCGCACTACATGTCCCAGTGGAAGCACGGCGGGTACTTCGACGCGGACGGGAAGTCGGCCGTCGCGAAGGACCCGGCGTTCGCCGCGATGATGACGTACCAGAAGTCCCTGGTGGACGCGCTGGGCGGGTTCCGGAAGCTCGACCGGTACCGCACGACCTTCGGTGACGAGTGGGGCCCCGAGCACCCCTTCCACACCGGCCAGGTCGCCATGCAGCTCGACGGCGAGTGGCGGCTGAAGTTCGCCGAGGACGCGAAGCCCGGCTTCGAGATCGGCGTCGCGCCGCTGCCGGTCGCGGACGACGAGGCGGCCGAGTACGGCAAGGGCTACCTCTCCGGCACGATCATGGGCATCGCGCCGCAGAGCCGGAAGCAGAACGCGGCCTGGGAGCTGGTGAAGTTCATGACCACGGACACCGACGCCGTGGTGGCCTTCGCCCACGACATCGGCAACGTGCCCTCCACCCTGGAGGCGCTGAAGTCCCCGAAGCTGACGTTCGACCCGCGCTTCAAGACCTTCCTGGACATCGCCCGGCACCCCGCCTCCACCACCTCGGACGGCGCCGTGAACGGCTCCGCCTACCAGGACACCCTCCAGAAGTTCTCCCAGCGGTACGAGAAGGGCGAGGTCACGGACCTGAAGAAGGGGCTCGCCGACACCGCGGCCCGGATCGACCGCGACATCGCCGCGGCGAAGTGACGGCCGGACACCGCCCATGAGCACGGACACCCTGCCCGCGAAGGAGGCGGCCGCCCCGGCCGCCCCCTCCCCGGGGACGGAACACGCTGCGGTCGAAGCGCCGACGCGACGCCCTGCGCACCCTGGCGTTCCTGTCGCCCTGGCTGATCGGATTCGGCGTCTTCTTCGCCTATCCGCTCGTCTCCACCGTCTACTTCTCCTTCATGCGGTACGACGGCCTCAACCCGCCCGAGTGGCGGGGCCTCGACAACTGGTCGTACGTCCTCACCGACTTCCCGCAGTTCTGGCCGGCCCTGCGCAACACCCTCTGGCTCTGCGTCGTCATGGTCGCCTGCCGGGTCGTCTTCGGCCTGGGCACCGGCCTGCTGATCACCAAGATCAAGACGGGCGCCGGGATCTTCCGGACCCTCTTCTACCTGCCGTACCTGGCCCCGCCGGTGGCCGCCACGCTCGCCTTCGTCTTCCTGCTCAACCCCGGCACCGGACCGGTCAACGCGCTCCTGGAGGCGGTCGGCCTGCCCGCCCCCGCCTGGTTCAACGACCCGGCCTGGTCCAAACCGGCCCTCACCGCCCTCGCCGTGTGGGGCGTCGGCGACCTCATGGTCATCTTCATGGTCGCGCTGCTCGACGTGCCGAAGGAGCAGTACGAGGCCGCCGAACTGGACGGCGCCTCCCCGGCAGCGGTTCCGGCACATCACGCTGCCCAACATCGCGCCGATCGTCCTCTTCGCGGTGGTCACCGGGATCATCGGCGCGATGCAGTACTACACGCAGCCGATCGTGGCCTCCAAGGTCGCCTCGGGCGTGATGGGCGGCTCCGGCGCCACCTTCGTCCCCGGCTATCCGGACGACTCCACGCTCACCCTGCCGCAGCTCGTCCAGAGCCTCGGCTTCAGCCAGTTCAACTACGGCGCCTCCTGCGTGGTGGCCCTGGTGCTCTTCGTCTTCTCCATGGCCTTCACCGCGCTCCTGATGCGCCGGCGCGGCGGCCTGATCGGCTCGGGTGACTGAACCATGACGACCCCCACCGCCACCGCCCCGACCCCCGAGGGGAAGCGGGCCCGGCGCAAGGCGCTGCTGCACTGGATCGCCGTGCACGCGCTCGGCGTCGCCGCCGCCCTGTTCTTCGTGCTCCCGTTCGTCTTCGTGTTCCTGACCTCCCTGATGAGCGACCGGCAGGCGCTCACCCGGGACCTGACGCCGGACTCCTGGCACTGGGACAACTACGTCCGGGTCTTCGAGACCGAGGGCTTCCTCACCTGGTGGCGCAACTCCCTGCTGTACGCCGGGCTCGGCACCGTCCTCGTCGTGGTGTCCTCGGTCCCCGTCGCGTACGCGCTCGCCAAGTTCCGCTTCCGGGGCCGCCACCTGTCGATGCTGCTCGTCATCTCGATGATGATGCTGCCGCCGCAGGTCGTGATCATCCCCATGTACCTGTTCTGGGCGAAGCAGATGGACCTCTCCGGCACCCTGTGGCCGCTGATCGTCCCGATGGCGTTCGGGGACGCCTTCGCCGTCTTCCTGCTGCGCCAGTTCCTCCTCACGATCCCCGACGAGTACGTGGAGGCCGCCCGGATCGACGGGTGCGGCGAACTGCGCACCCTGCTCAGGGTCGTGGTCCCGATGGCCAGGCCCGGCATCGCCGCCGTGGCCCTCTTCCAGTTCTTCTACTGCTGGAACGACTACTTCGGGCCGCAGATCTACGCCTCCGAGAACCCCGGCGCCTGGACCCTGAGCTACGGCCTGGAGTCCTTCAAGGGCGCGCACCACACCGACTGGAACCTGACCATGGCCGCGACCGTCCTGGTCATGGCCCCCGTGATCCTCGTCTTCTTCTTCGCCCAGAAGGCGTTCGTCGAGGAGTCACACTGACCGGAGTGAAGGGCTGAACCACACATGAAGCTCACTGTCGTGGGGGCGGTTCCACCTACACCCCCGAACTGATCGACGGGTTCGCGCGGCTGCGCGACACCCTACCGTCACCGAACTCGTCCTCGTCGACCCGGCCGCCGACCGGCTCGACCTGGTCGGCGGACTCGCCCGGCGGATCTTCGCCAAACAGGGGCACGACGGGCGGATCACCACCACCTCCGACCTCGACGCCGGGGTCGAGGGCGCCGACGCCGTCCTGCTCCAGTTGCGGGTCGGCGGGCAGGCCGCCCGCGAGAAGGACGAGACCTGGCCGCTGGAGTGCGGCTGCGTCGGCCAGGAGACCACCGGCGCCGGCGGCCTCGCCAAGGCGCTGCGCACGGTCCCGGTGGTCCTGGACATCGCCGAGCGGGTCCGGCGCACCAACCCGGACGCCTGGATCATCGACTTCACCAACCCCGTCGGCATCGTGACGCGGGCCCTGCTCCAGGCCGGGCACAAGGCCGTCGGCCTGTGCAACGTGGCCATCGGCTTCCAGCGCAAGTTCGCCGCGCTCCTGGACGTGGCCCCGGCGGACGTGCACCTGGACCACGTCGGGCTCAACCACCTGACGTGGGAGCGGGCGGTACGGATCGGGGGCCCCGGCGGCGAGAACGTGCTGCCCCGGCTGCTCGCCGAGCACGGCGACGCGATCGCGGACGACCTGCGGCTGCCGCGCCCGGTCCTGGACCGGCTCGGCGTCGTCCCCTCGTACTACCTGCGCTACTTCTACGCGCACGACGAGGTGGTGCGGGAGCTGGGCGAGAAGCCCTCGCGGGCCGCCGAGGTCGCCGCGATGGAGAAGGAGCTCCTGGGGATGTACGGGGACCCGGCGCTCGACGAGAAGCCGGCCCTGCTCGCCAAGCGGGGCGGCGCCTTCTACTCGGAGGCGGCCGTGGACCTGGCGGCCGCCCTCCTGGGCGGGGCGGTTCGCCGCACCAGGTGGTGAACACGTACAACAACGGCACGCTGCCGTTCCTGCCGGACGACGCCGTGATCGAGACGCAGGCGGCGGTCGGTCCGGAGGGCGCGGCGCCGCTGCCGGTCGCGCCGGTGGACCCGCTGTACGCCGGTCTGGTCGCGAACGTGACGGCCTACGAGGACCTGGCCTGGAGGCGGCGCTGCGCGGCGGCCGGGACCGGGTCTTCAAGGCACTGCTCGCGCACCCGCTGATCGGGCAGTACGCGTACGCCGACGGGCTCACGGACCGGCTGGTCGCGCACAACCGGGAGCACCTCGCGTGGGCGTGAACGGGTCCCTCCCGCGGCGGGCGCGGGGACGCTCCTCGCGGTCGACGCGGGGAACAGCAAGACCGACGTCGCGGTCCTCTCCGGGGACGGTCACGTCCTCGGGGCGGCCAGGGCGGCGGGTTCCAACCGCTGGTGGGGGTGGCGACGGCGGTGGACGGGCTCGCGGAGACCGTGGCGCGGGCGTGCGCCGACGCCGGAGTGCCGGCGGAGTTCGCGCACGTCACGGCCTGTCTCGCCAACGCCGACCTGCCCGTGGAGGAGACCGCGCTCCGGGACGAGGTGCTCTCCCGGGGCTGGAGCCGGTCCGTGCGGGTGCACAACGACACCTTCGCCGTCCTGCGGGCCGGGGTCGACGAGCCCCGGGGCGTGGCGGTGGTGTGCGGGGCCGGGATCAACTGCGTCGGGATGACCCCGGACGGGCGGACCGCGCGCTTCCCCGCGATCGGGAAGATCTCCGGGGACTGGGGCGGTGGCGGCGGCATGGCCGACGAGGCCCTGTGGTGCGCGGCGCGCGGCGAGGATGGGCGCGGCGAGCCGACCGGGCTGTCGCGGGCGCTGCCCGCGCACTTCGGCCTGGAGACGATGTACGCGCTGATCGAGGCCCTGCACCTGGGCCGGATCCCGATGGAGCGGCGGCACGAACTGACGCCCGTGCTCTTCCGGGTGAGCGCGGCGGGCGATCCGGTCGCGCTGTCGCTCGTGCACCGGCTGGCGGAGGAGGTCGTGGCCATGGCGTCGGTGGCGCTCGGGCGGCTGGAACTGCTGGACGAGCCGGCGCCGGTGCTGCTCGGCGGCAGCGTGCTGGCCGCGCGCCACCCGCAGTTGGAGGACCGCGTCCGCGCGCTCCTGGCGGCGCGGGCGCCGAAGGCGGCAGTCGGCTTCGTGACGGCGCCGCCGGTCCTCGGGGCGGGACTCCTCGCCCTGGACGAGACGGCGGCGCCGGTGGTGGCGGCGGCGCGACTGCGGGAGCACTACGGGGTGTGAACGGGCCCGGGTGCGCTCCGGGGCGTGAGGGGTGCGGGTGCGGGGCGTCCTCGTCGGTCCGGCGGGGGCGCCCCGCACGCATGTTCACCTGTTCGAGCGACGCCCGGACCGGAACCGATCCCGGACCGGGGACGTATTCAAGGTGAGGGGTTCTCCCGCGGACACGTGGGGGCATGGGGCACGATAGGAGCCGTCAGGAACAAGATCCAGTCAATCCCGGTGTGCGGAAGGGTCCGTGCGGCCATACTGCTCGCCGGGGTGGTCCTCCACCGGAGCCGGTCCGCCGGCGCTCCGGGGCGAGCCGTCCTGTCAGCGACCGAGGGGGAGGTCAAGTGACACAGCAGCCGAACCCGCCGGCCGGACCGGCGGTGCGGAGCACAGGCCCGGCGCCCGCGCGCCCGGTCGGCGTGCCCGCGCAGCCGACGCCGGTGCGGCCGTCGCCCGCGCCGCCCGCCGGACCGCCCGCGGGGCGCGGGGCCTGGGCCGTGGGGCGGGAGCGGCTGCGGACGGCCACGACGACCGAGCCCGGCCGGCTCCAGATCCTCGGGGCCGTACTGGCGCTGCTCGTCGTCGCGTTCGGGGCCGTCACCGCCCTGGAGGTCACCGGCCGGGCCTCCGCCGCCGACGACGTCGTGGGCCGCAGCCAGCCGCTGAGCGCCGACGCCGCCGCCCTCTACCGCTCGCTCGCCGACGCCGACACCACCGCCGCCGGCGGTTCCTCGCCGGCACCCTGGAACCGGCCGCGTCGCGCGAGCGGTACGCGAAGGACGTCGCCACCGCCTCCCGGCTCCTGGTCAAGGCCGCGGCGAACACGGACGGTTCGCCGGAGGCGGTCCGCGAGATCACCGTCCTGGGCGAGCAGCTCCCGCGCTACACGGGCCTGGTGGAGCGCGCCCGGGCCGCCAACCGGCAGGGCCTGCCGCTGGGCGGCGCCTATCTGCGGTACGCCAACCAGCAGATGACCACCGTCCTGCTGCCCGCCGCCGAGCGGCTGTACGCGGCGGAGACGGAGCGGCTCCACCGGGACGACGACGCGGCCCGCGCCTGGCCCCACGCCTCGCTCGCGCTCGGCCTGGTCGCCCTCGCCGCCCTCGGCTGGGCCCAGCGCCGCACCTACGCCCGCACCCACCGGGTCTTCAACCACGGACTGCTCGCCGCCACCGCCGCCACCGCCGCCGTCCTGCTCTGGCTGCTCGCCGCGCACACCGTCGCCCGGACCGGGCTGGACAACGCCCGGGCGCACGGGCAGGAGTCCCTCCAGGTCCTCAACACGGCCCGGATCAGCTCGCTCACCGCCCGCGCCAACGAGAACCTGACGGTGGTCGCCCGGGGCGCCGTCCTCACCGAGGACGGCAAGGGCGACAAGTACGAGGCCGACTACACGGCGAGCATGGGCGCCCTGACGGAGGCGCTCGCCTCGGCGCGGGAGCTCGCCGACGACGAAGCGGGCCGGGACCCGGTCGAGGAGTCCGCCGCCCGCACGGGCGAGTGGCGGCAGCGCCACAAGGAGGCCCGGGCCCAGGACGACGCCGGCGACTACGAGGGCGCGCTCGACCGGATCGTCGGCGCGAAGGGGTCCACCGGACAGTCCTTCGACCAGGTCGACGCGGCCCTGGAGCGGGCCCTCGCGCACGAGCAGGCCGAGTTCACGCGCTCCGCCGGGGACGCCCGGGGCGCCCTGACGGGACTGCCCCCGGGCGCGGCGGTCCTCGGGATCCTGGGGGCGGCGGGCGCCGTGCTCGGCATCAACCGCAGACTGTCGGAGTACCGGTGAGAGGGGAGGGATGTCCGAGGGCACGGAGCCGCTGGTGCGGCGGGCGGCGCGGCGGCTGCGCGGCTGGGGCGGGGTGGCGGCCATGGCCGCCACCTGCGGGCTCACCGCCTCGCTCACCCTGCTCCCGCTGGCCCGGGAGGAGGGCGGCGCGACGGCCGCGCCCGGCGGCGTCGGTGTCGGCGTCCAGGTCAAGGCGGACACCTGCCGGAACCCGGAGGCCTCCCTCACTCCCTCCACGGAGGACGGCCCGGCGATCCGCGCCGTCAAGGAGCGCGGGAAGCTGATCGTCGGCGTCGACCAGTCCAGCTACCGCTGGGGCTACCGGAACCCGGAGAAGGGCGTCCTGGAGGGGTTCGACATCGACCTCGCCCGGGCCGTCGCCAAGGGCGTCCTCGGCGACGAGAACGCCGTGATCTTCCGCGCGATCCCCACCAACCAGCGGATCGCCGCCCTGGACAGCGGCAAGGTCGACCTCGTCGTGCGCACCATGACGATCAACTGCAAGCGGATCGAGCAGGTCGCCTTCTCCACCGCCTACTTCCAGGCCGGGCAGCAGGTCCTGGCGCCCAAGCGCTCCGACATCACCGGCTACGACCCCTCGCTGCGCGGCAAGCGGGTCTGCACCGCCGAGGGCTCCACGGCCCACGAGGCCCTGGAGGAGAACTCCTTCGGCGCCGTCTTCCAGGACGAGGGCGACGGCACCAAGGACGACAAGGACCTGCTGACCGTCCCCAACCAACTGGACTGCCTGGCCCGGCTCCAGTTGGGCGAGGTGGACGCCGTCGTGACCGACAACGCCCTCGCGGCCGGCCAGGCCGCCCAGGACCGGCGGTCGAGCTGGAAGGGGAAGCCGTTCACGAAGGAGTACTACGGGGTGGCGGCCAAGCTGGGCAACGACGACCTGGTGCGCCGGGTCAACCACGTCCTGGTGGGGTACCGGCAGGGCCCTGGCAGGCGGCGTACAGACAGTGGCTGGAGAAGGACCTGCCCGGGATATCCGGGCCGCCCGCTCCCCCTGTACAAGTAGCCGCCGCGTGCAGCCCTGCACATCAAGAGTCCTTGTACACATGGCGGAAGAGGTGACCGATGGGCGTCACGGGACCCCCTGGGCCGGTGATGGACCGGGACGAGGTGGACCGTGCGCTGGCGCGGCTCGGCGCCGAGCACAAGGCGGTCGAGGACTCGCTCCTCGCACTCCAGGACCACGCGGGCCGCAGGCTCCTCGAAGGGGCCGAGCTGACCGGCACGACGCGGGAGCGCTGGGCGGTGGCCGAGCGGACCATCACCCTGCTCTGGACCTGCTTCGACGTGTACACCGACGCCCTGCGGGGCCCGTGAGGTGCGGGCGCGGCGCCGCTGGCCCGGCCGGGAGGAGCTGGTCGAGCTGACCGACCGGCTGCGCGGCGAGAGCGTCCTCGTGCCGGGCGGCGCGGGGAGAGGCGCTGCTGTCCGAGCGCTTCACCCTGGAGGGCCTGGTCCGGCGGATGAACGAGCTGTACGCCTCCTCGCTCGACCTGGTGGTCACCGCCGACGCCGTCTGGTCGGCGCTGCCCGCCCGGATAGACCTGCTCGCCGCCGAGCTGGGCCGGACGCGGTCCCTCGCGCACTCGGTGGGCGTGCGTCCGGGCGAGCACCCGGCCGGGGACGAGCTGGAGGAGATCACGGCCGAGCTGGGCCTGCTGCGCTCCCAGGTGATCACGGACCCGCTGGCCTTCTGGCGTCCCGCGGCGGGGAGTTCGGCGCCCGGCGGGGCCGCCCCGACACCGAACGGTACGACCGGGCCGCGCTGGCCCTGGAGGACGTGCGGCGCGAGATCGAGGCCGTCCTCGCGGTCCGGCAGGACTCCGAGGACCGGCTCCTCCGCCTGCGGGACGTGCTGTCGCGGGCGGACCGGACGCTCGCCGAGGCGCGGTCCGCGCGCGGCGAGGTCCTCGCGAAGATCGCCGCCTCCGAGGTGCCGGCCGTCAGCGGGCCGCCGACGGCGCTCCAGGAGCGGCTCGTGGCCGCCGCCGAGTACCGCAGGCACGCCCAGTGGCACCGGCTCTCCCCGCTCCTGGACTCCCTGGGCGGGAGGCGGAGACGAACTGCTGCGGGCCCGCGAGTCGTTGACGGCGGTCACCGCGCCGCTCGCGGTCCGGGCGGAGCTGCGCGGCCGGCTCGACGCGTACAAGGCGAAGGTGGCGCGGCTCGGCGCGGCGGAGGACCCGCTCCTGATCGAGCGGTACGACACGGCCCGGCGGATGCTGTGGAGCGCGCCCTGCGACCTGCGGGTCGCGGAGGAGGCAGTGCTGCGCTACCAGCGGGCGGCGGCCGAGGTGCTGTCCGCCCCCGGGGGCGCGGAGGGCGCGGGGAACGCGGAAGGCGCGGGAGGACGGCAGTGGTGAGCGGGGAGACGGGCGTGGGCGACTGCCAGCGTCCCTCGTGCGAGGGCTCGTACGAGGACATGGGGGCGGCGAGCTGTACTGCGACACCTGCGGGCTCGCGCCGGTCGTCGCGCCCGGCGGGATGATCGGCTCGTCGCCGACCGGGGTGGCCGTGCCCGGCCGGTCCTCCCGCACGGGGACGGGGACGGGCGGTCCGGACTCCGCCTCCTCGCGGAGCGGTTCGCGGGCCTCCGCGCGCACCTCGTCCCGCTCCTCGACCTCGCGCCGGTCGGTCTCGGGCCGGCTGTCGCGCTCGCTCTCCGGTCGGTCCACGGGCCGCTCGGTGTCGGTGCGCAGCTCGGGCACGTCGAGCGGGCAGTCCGCCCGGAACCGGCTCGGCGCGGGCCTGGTCTCGATCCCGGAGGTGCCGCGCCCCGACCCGCGGGCCGCGGTGATGGAGAACCCCGAGGTCCCCGAGCGCAAGCGGTTCTGCTCCCGCTCCGACTGCGGGGCCCCGGTGGAGCCGCGCGCGGGGCGACCGGCCGGAGCCGCACGGAGGGCTTCTGCACGAGCTGCGGGCACCCGTACTCCTTCGTGCCGAAGCTGCGCGCCGGGGACATCGTCCACGGCCAGTACGAGGTGGCGGGCTGTCTCGCGCACGGCGGCCTGGGCTGGGTCTACCTCGCCGTCGACCGGGCCGTCTCGGACCGCTGGGTCGTCCTCAAGGGCCTGCTCGACACCGGCGACCAGGACGCCATGGCGGCGGCGATCTCCGAGCGCCGCTTCCTCGCCGAGATCGAGCACTCCAACATCGTCCGGATCTACAACTTCGTCGAGCACCTCGACCAGCGGACCGGCTCCTGGACGGCTACATCGTCATGGAGTACGTCGGCGGCAAGTCGCTCAAGGAGATCGCCAACGGGCGGCGGACGCCCGAGGGCCGGCGCGACCCGCTGCCGGTGGAGCAGGCCTGCGCGTACGGGATCGAGGCCCTGGAGGCGCTCGGGCACCTGCACAGCCGGAACCTGCTGTACTGCGACTTCAAGGTCGACAACGCCATACAGACCGAGGACCAGTTGAAGCTCATCGACATGGGCGCGGTCCGGCGGATGGACGACGACGAGTCGGCGATCTACGGCACGGTCGGCTACCAGGCGCCGGAGGTGGCCGAGGTCGGCCCTCGGTGGCGAGCGACCTGTACACGGTGGCGCGCACGCTCGCCGTGATGACCTTCGACTTCCAGGGCTACACGAACGTCTTCGCGGACTCGCTGCCCGACCCGGAGAACATCGCGGTCTTCCGGACGTACGAGTCGTTCTACCGCTTCCTGGTCCGCGCCACCGACCCGGACCCGGCGCGCCGGTTCGCCTCCGCGCAGGAGATGGCCGAGCAGTTGACGGGCGTGCTGCGGGAGGTGGTGGCGGTCCAGTCGGGGCGGCCGCGGCCGGCGCTGTCGACGCTGTTCGGCACGGAGGTGCGGGTCACGGACACGGAGCTGTTCGCCGAACCGACCGAGGACGTGTCCCTGTTGGGGGCCCGACGGGTCCGGAGGGGCGGGAGGGGCGGGAGGGGCCGGAAGGCGCTGCCCGGGCCGGGGGCGCCGCCGGTGCGGCGGCCGTGCCGGGGACGGGAGCCGTGCCGGGGACGGGAGCCGGGCCGGGATCGGGGGTCGGGCCGGGGTCAGGGGTCGGGCCTGTGACGGGGTCCGGGCCGGGGGCCGGGCTCGGGGGCTGCTCGCGCCGCTCGACACGCCCGCCACCGCGCTCGCGCTGCCCGTGCCGCACGTCTCCCCGCCGACCCCAACGCCGGTTTCCTCGCCGGTCTGGCCGCCGCCGCGCCGGGCGAGCTGCTCGGGGCGCTCCAGGCCGCGCCCGCGCCCTCGGTCGAACTGCGGCTCCGCACCCTGCGGGCCCGACTGGAGCTGCGGGACCTGCCGGCCGCCGCCCGGACCCTCGCCGGTCTGGAGGAGCGGGACCCGGACGACTGGCGGGTCGTCTGGTACCGGGGCGTGGCCTCGCTGGTGACCGGGGACCACGAGCACGCGGCGCTCGCCTTCGACGCGGTGTACGACGCCTTCCCGGGCGAGCCGGCACCGAAGCTGGCCCTGGGGATCTGCGCCGAGGTCCTCGGCCAGCTCGACAACGCCGCCGAGTACTACCGCCTGGTGTGGACGACCGACCCCGGCTTCGTCAGCGCGGCCTTCGGCCTCGCCCGGGTGCGGCTCGCGACGGGCGACCGCGCCGGAGCCGTACGGGCCCTGGAGTCCGTGCCCGAGGCGTCGATCCACTACACGGCGGCCCGGGTCGCGGCCGTGCGGGCGCGGCTGCGCCGGCGCCTCCCGTCCGAGCCGCTCGGCGCCGACCTGACGGCGGCCGCCGCGCAGGTCTCGGCGCTCCAGGGCTTCGGTCTGGACGCGGTGCGCCGGGAGCGGTTGTCGACGGAGGTCCTCGGAACGGCCCTGGACTGGGTACTCTCCGGGAGTCCCGGTGCGGCACCGGGCGGCGGCGCGCTGCTGCTCGGGAGCGAACTGGACGAGCGCGGACTGCGCTTCGGCCTCGAACGCGCGTACCGGGTGCTGGCCCGGCTCGCCCAGCAGGGCGGGGAAAGGATCGAACTGGTGGAGCGTGCCAACCGCTTCCGCCCCCGGACGTGGGTGTGAGGATGTCCCAGAAGCCGAAGCCGTCGCACGGACTCGCCGCGTGCCCGGGCTGCGCGGAGCCGCTGGAGTCGGGTGACCGGTTCTGCGGCGCGTGCGGCTACGACCTGTCGGCCGCGCCGGCCGCCGAGACCGGCCCCGACCGCCCGACCGTGGCGATCGGCACCCCGGTGAACTGGCCGGACGCCCCGCCCCGCGAGCCCGGTTCGCTCTCGACCATGACCCAGCACCCCGGCGACCTGCCGGGCACCGACTCGGGCGGCCACGACCTGCCGGCGCCCGGTGCCCCCGCCGCCGGGGACTTCGAGCTGGCCGCGCCCGACCCCCGGGCCGCCGTACGGGTCGACGATCCGGTCCCGGCCCCGGCCCCGCGCCCGTACCGGCGCCGGCCCAGGGCCCGGTCCCGGATCCGGCGGCGCCCGCCGCCAGGCTCTGCGTGGCCTGCCGGGCCGGGCGGGTGGACACCGACGGGTACTGCGAGAACTGCGGGCACGCGCAGCCCGCGAGCGCGACCACATGGAGCGGGAGCTCGGCGGCGTGGCCGCCGTCAGCGACCGGGGCTGCGCCACCACCGCAACGAGGACGCGTTCGCCGTCTCCTCGGCCACCCTGCCCGACGGCTCCCCGCCGCCCTCGCCGTCGTCTGCGACGGCGTCTCCTCGGCGACCCGGCCCGACGAGGCCTCCGCCGCCGCGGCGGAGGCGGCCAGTGCCGCGCTGTGCGCCGCGCTGCCCCGGGGCACGCACCCGCAGCAGGCGATGCACGAGGCGATCGTCGCCGCCTCCGAGGCCGTCAACTCCCTCGCGGAGCCGGCCGGGGAGGGCGACCCCACCGCAACGCGCCCGCGTGCACCATCGTCGGCTCCGTCGTCGCGGACGGCCTGCTCGTCGTGGGCTGGGTCGGCGACAGCCGCGCCTACTGGGTGCCGGACGACCGCGCCACCCCGGCCGCCCGGCTCACCGAGGACGACTCGTGGGCCGCGCAGATGGTCGCGGCGGGCCTGATGAGCGAGGCCGAGGCGTACGCGGACGAGCGCGCCCACGCGATCACCGGCTGGCTCGGCGCCGACGCGTACGAACTGGATCCGCACACGGTCGCGTTCAAGCCGGACCGTTCCGGCGTGGTGGTGGTCTGCACGGACGGCCTGTGGAACTACGCGGAGGGCCCCGAGGACATGGCCCGGGTCGTCCCGCCCGACGCGGCGGACCGCCCGCTGCACAGTGCCCGGGTGCTCGTCGGGCACGCCCTGGACGGCGGGGGCCACGACAACATCACGGTCGCGCTCGTCCCGTTCGCCGTCCCCCCGCAAGGGGCGGGACCGGCCTGAGCGGTCGCCGGTCCCGTCCCTCCCCCTCCTCCGTCGCCTTGTCGCCGTTGTCCCGTCGCCGTTGCCCGAGGAGCCGAACTGATGGCGAACTTCTCCAAGCCGACCGTGCCCCGGTTCTCGGTGGACGTGTACCAGAACGAGTTCCTGCCGGAGGGCGGCCGGGACGTGAGCGCGATCGTCACGGTCACCTCGACCGGGGGCGGCACCCTCGGCGCGGGCGGCCACGGTGCGGCCGGTGTCGTGATCATGGTCGACTGCTCCGGCTCGATGGACTACCCGGCCACCAAGATGCGCGGGGCGCGGGAGGCGACCGCCGCCGCCGTCGACACCCTGCGCGACGGCACGTCCTTCGCCGTCGTCGCCGGCACGCACGTGGCGAAGGAGGTCTACCCGGGGAACGGACGGCTCGCCGTCGTCGACGCCCGCACCCGGGCCGAGGCCAAGGAGGCGCTGCGCCGGCTCTCCGCGAGCGGCGGCACGGCGATCGGCACCTGGCTGCGCCTCGCGGACCGGCTGCTCTCCTCCGCCGACCTCACCATCCGGCACGGCATCCTGCTCACCGACGGACGCAACGAGCACGAGTCCCCGGAGGAGCTGCGGGCCGCGCTCGACGCCTGCGCGGGCCGGTTCACCTGCGACGCGCGCGGAGTCGGCACTCGACTGGGAGGTCAAGGAGGTCACCGGGATCGCCTCGGCGCTCCTCGGCACCGCCGACATCGTCGCCGACCCGGCCGGTCTCGCGGCCGACTTCACGGCGATGATGGAGCAGGCGATGGGCAAGGGCGTGGCCGACGTCGCACTGCGCCTGTGGACCCCGGTCGGGGTGGAGATCGCGTTCGTGAAGCAGGTGGCGCCGACGGTCGAGGACCTCACCGGGCGGCGCACGGAGGCGGGGCCGCGCGCCGGGGACTACCCGACGGGCTCGTGGGGCGACGAGTCCCGCGACTACCACGTGAGCGTGCGGGTCCCGCGGGCCGCGGTCGGCCAGGAGATGCTCGCCGCCCGGGTCTCCCTGATCGCCCCGGACCCGGCGGGCGGCGACGCGCGCCCGCTGTCTCAAGGGCTGGTACGGGCGGTGTGGACGGACGACCTGGCGATGTCGACGGCGATCAACCCGCAGGTGGCGCACTACACGGGCCAGGCCGAGCTGGCGGACGCCATCCAGGAGGGCCTGGATGCCCGCAAATCGGGCGATCACGACGGCGCGACGGCCAAACTGGGGCGTGCCGTGCAGCTCGCGGCGGCCTCCGGCAACGCGGATACGGCGAAACTGCTTTCGAAGGTGGTCGACGTGGTCGACGCGGTGGCGGGTACTGTGCGTTTGAAGGCGAAGGTCGCCGAAGCGGACGAGATGACACTCGAGACCCGCTCCACGAAGACCGTTCGCGTCAAGAGGTAGCCCGGCCACCGGGCCGGACGACGAGAGGGGAAGCACCGACATGCCGACCTGCCCGAACGGACACCAGTCGGTCTCCGACGACTGGTGCGAGGTCTGCGGCCATCGCATGGCCGGGGCGGGTGCGCCGACGGGTGCCGTACCGCCGCCTCCCCGCCGCCGCCCCCGCGTACGGATACCCCGGGCCCGGTGGCCCGGGCGGTCCCAGTGGCCCCGGTCAGCCTCCGGCAGGCCTCCGCCGGGCGCGCCCGGCGGCCCGGGTGCCCACGGCGGCCCCGGTGCTCCCGGCGGCCCGAACGGTCCGGGCGGCCCTGGTACTCACGGTGCTCCTGGCGGTCCGGGTCCGTACGGCGGTCCGGGCGGTCCCGGTGCTTACGGCGATCCCGGTGCTCACGGCGGTCCGGGCGGTCCCGGTGGCCTTGGCGCGCCCGGCGGCCCGGGTCCGTACGGCGGACCGAACGGTCCCGGTGCCCACGGCGGCCCCGGCGGCCCGGGTCCGGGCCCGTACGGCGCTCCGGACGGTCCCGGCGGACCGAACGGCCCGGACGGTCCCGGCGGGCCGAACCGTCCCCCGCCCCCGGCGGCTTCGGGTCCGGTGGCGATCCGAACGCCACCGCCCAGGCGGAGCTGTGCCCGCAGTGCCGGACGCCGCGCGAGCACATGGCGCCCTTCTGCGAGGAGTGCCGCTGGAACTTCCTCACGAACACGGCGACCTCGTACACGCCGGTGGCCCCGTCCAACCTCCCGCCGCGGCAGCCCGGTCCGCCGCCCGGCCTGAACCTGCCGCCGGGCTTCCGCACCCCGCCGCCGGGCGCCCCGCAGCAGCAGGACCCGTTCGGGTACCAGGGCTCGCGGCCCTCGCAGGTGAACCGGCCCGCGGAGCCGCTCGGCGCCGAGCCCACCCACCACCAGGCCCCGCCGCAGCAGCAGCGCCCGCAGAGCAGCCGCACCAGCCGCCCCGGCCTCCGCAGCCGTCCCAGCAGCAGGCGCCGCAGCAGGCCCCGCCCCCGTACCTCCAGGCGCCCGCCCAGACCCCGGCGCCGCCCGCGCCGCCGCAGCCGCGCGCGGACGACGACTGGCTCCTGCCGCCGCCGTCGCAGCACCAGCCGCCGCAGGCACCCCGCAGCACCAGGGCCCGCCTCCGCAGCAGCAACAGCAGGCACCCCAGCCGCCCCGCAGCAGTTCCAGCCGCAGCCGCCGCAGGCGCCCGGAGCTGGAGCGCGGTCGTCGGTCCCGACCGCGCGTACTTCATGGCGATGATGCAGCGCAGCGGTCCGGAGGCCACGGGCCTGAACCTGCCCGCGTACTCCCCGGACAAGCACCTGCCGCTCCAGGGCAACCAGATCTCCATCGGCCGCCGCCGGCACTCCACCGGCGAGTCCCCGACATCGACCTGTCGGTGCCGCCGGAGGACCCGGGCGTCTCGCACCAGCACGCGGTCCTGGTGCAGCAGCCGGACGGCTCGTGGGCGGTGGTGGACCAGAACTCCACCAACGGCACCACGATCAACGGCGGCGAGGAGCCGATCCAGCCCTACGTCCCCGTCCAGCTCCAGGACGGCGACCGGGTGCACGTCGGCGCCTGGACCACGATCACGATCCGCCAGGACTGAGCCCGCGAAGGGGCCGGGGGCCGGGGTCCTAGACCTCCGGTCCTCGGCCGGGGCATCTGAGACGATGGAGCGGTGAGCGAGATTCCCGGGGACACCACACAGGAGCGGACCTTCTACGAGCAGGTCGGCGGCGAGGAGACGTTCCGCCGTCTCGTCCACCGCTTCTACGAGGGCGTCGCGGAGGACCCGCTGCTGCGCCCGATGTACCCCGAGGAGGACCTCGGCCCCGCCGAGAGCGCTTCGCCCTCTTCCTGATCCAGTACTGGGGCGGGCCCCGCACCTACAGCGACCGCCGGGGCCACCCCCGCCTGCGGATGCGCCACGCCCCGTTCGCCGTGGACCGGGCCGCCCACGACGCCTGGCTCCGCCACATGCGGACCGCCCTGGACGAGCTGGACCTCGCCCCCGCGTACGAGGCGGAGCTCTGGCGCTACTTCACCTACGCCGCCGCCTCGATGGTGAACACGGCGGGCTGACCCCCTCTCCGCCCGGAGGGACGCATTCCGGAGCCCGGACACCGGATAACGGTCACGATCAGGTCAAGGTGCGCACGCAAGCGGTTTCCAGCCGTGCGTGCACTCTGAAAGCATCCGGAAGGAGTTTCGGGGGCGTTCGGAAAGCGTTCGACGCGCACACCCTGATCAGGGCGGCCAGGGGGACGGGTGACGGGGTTCGTATTTCTGCGTGTCAGGGCGCACCGGCTGCTGCTCGCCGCCGCGCTGCTCTCCGTGCTCCTGACCACCTCGGTCCTCGCCACCCTCGCCGCCTTCTCCGGCGCGATCGGGGACGCCGCGCTCCAGGCGGGCCTGCGCGGCCGGTCCGCGGCCGCCGCCTCGCTCCTCGTCGGCGGACAGGTGCCCCCGGGAAGCGGGCCGGTGCCGACGCCACCGTGCGCGACGGGATGCGGGCGTCCTTCGACGGGCTGCCGGTGACCGTGCGGCGGCTCGAACGCTCGGGGTCGTACGCCCTGCCCCGGAGCCTCCGGCCGGCCGCCGCCCGCGGGGACGACCCCGACCTCACCCACTTCGCCGCGCTCGACCGCTCGCGGCTCGCCCTCGTCCGGGGCGCCTGGCCTCGGCCGCCCGGACCGGCGGCACGGTCGAGACGGCGCTGCCCGAGGAGGCGGCCCGGCGCCTGAAGGTCGGCCCCGGCACCGTGCTCGACCTCTCCGACCGGCTCACCGACCGGCGGCTCAAGGCCCGGATCACCGGTGTCTACCGGCCCGTCGACACCACCGACCCGTACTGGCGGCTCGACCAGATGGGCGGCCGGGGCGTGCGGACGGTCGCGTTCACGACGTACGGGCCGCTGCTCGCCGACCCGGCCGTCCTCGCCTCCGGGGCGCTGAGCCCCGGCGACACCTCCTGGCTCGGCACCGCCGACTTCACCCGCTTCACCACGGACCGGATGGACGCCCTGCGCGCCGCCGCGACCGAGGGCCCGAAGGCGCTGGCCGAGAACCGGGCGGCGTTCGGCACGACGGTCTCGGTGTCCACCGCGCTGCCGGCCGTCCTGGACCAGACGGGGCGGGCCCTGCTCGTCTCCCGCTCGACCCTGCTGATCGTCGCCGTGCAACTGGTGCTGCTCGCCGCGTACGCGCTGCTGCTCGTCGCCCGGCTGCTCAGCACCGAGCGCTCCGGCGAGACGGCCCTGCTGCGGGCGCGCGGCGGTTCGCGGCGCCGGATCGCCGGGCTCGCCGCCACCGAGGCGCTGCTGCTCGCCCTGCCGGCGGCGCTCGCGGCCCCGCTCCTGTCCGGTCCGCTGACCCGGCTCTTCGCCGAGCGGTCCGCCCTCTCCTCGCTCGGGGTGCGGCTCGACGCCTCGCCCTCGCTCCCGGTGTGGCTGGTCGCCGCCGTGGTGGCGCTGTGCTGCGCGGCGGCCGTCGTGGCGCCCGCGCTCGCCGCCGGGGACGGCGCGGCCGTCTCGCTGCGCAAGGCCCGCTCGGCGTCGCTGCCCGGTCCGGGGCGGGCCGGGGCGGACCTCGGTCTGCTCGCCGTCGCGGCCGTCGCGTACTGGCAGCTCCAGCGGCCCGCCGCCGCGGGCGGCACCCTCGGCGCGGGCGGGGGCGGCGTGGGGTCCGTCGACCCGGTGCTCGTCGCCGCGCCCGCCCTCGCCCTGCTCGCCGGGACCGTCCTGACGCTGCGGCTGCTGCCGCCCGCCGCCAGGCTGGCCGAGCGGCGCGCGGCCGCCGGGCGCGGGCTCTCCGCCGCCCTCGCCGGCTGGCAGTTCAGCCGCCGGCCGCTGCGGGGCGCGGGCCCCGTCCTCCTGCTCGTCCTCGCCGTGGCGATGGGCATGCTGGCCATCGGGCAGAGCGGCTCGTGGGAGCGTTCGCAGCGCGACCAGGCCGACTTCCGGGCCGGCACGGACGTCCGCGTCCTGAGCCCCGGCCCGCCGAGGCCACGCGGACCGAGCGCCTGGGCGCCGTGCCGGGCGTCGTGGCCGTGGCACCCGTGCACCGCGCCACCGCGGACGTGTCCGGCCGGAACGCCACCGTCCTCGCCGTGGACACCCGCGAGGCCGCGGACGGTCTGCTGCTGCGCCCCGACCTCGCGGGCACCACGGCCCCGGAGCTGCTCGCCCCGCTGGCCCCGGCGGCCGGTCCGCGCCCCGGGCTCGCGCTCCCCGCCGGGACCCGCGCGCTCGCCGTGGACCTGCGGGCCGCCGCGCCGGCGGGCAGCGGGGCCTCCCGGGTCACGGCCGTCCTGGAGGACCCGAGCGGCGTCCCGTACCGGCAGACCCTGGGCACCCTGCCCTCCGACGACCGCCCCCACCGGTTGGCGCTCGACCTCGGCGCCCTCACCGGGGCGTCCGGCGGCGGGGCGTCCGGCGGCGACGGCCCTCGCGGCTCCGGCGGCCTGCTCACCCTGACCGGTCTGGAGCTGGACGGCCTGATCGCGGAGAAGCCGCACCACATCCGTACCGTCCGCGTCGAACGCCTCGCCACCACCGGGACGGACGGCGGGACGCGGACGCACTCCCCGGCGAAGGTCCTCGCCGACTGGTCGTTCGGCGTCGAGCAGACCGAGAGCGACGGGGGACGGAAGAGCGGCACGGCGGGCGGCGACCCGGGCCCGGCCGGAACCGGCGGCACCGCCCCGTACGCCGTCTCGTTCGGGGTCGACGGCACGCACGGCGATGACGACGACAGCTACCAGGCGCCGAAGGAGTACGCCCTGCGGATGGCGGTCCCCGCGCCGAAACCGCCCGCGCGGCTGCCCGCCGTGGCGACCCGGGCCTTCATGGCGGCGACCGGCGCCGGGCCCGGCGACACCGTCGAGGTCACCGTCGACGGCCTGCGGCTCCCCGTCGTCGTCGGCCGGGTGGTCGAGGAGCTGCCGACCACCGGACCGGCCGCCCCGGCGGCCTCCGCCGGCCGTCCGTGACCGCCCCCGCGGACGGCGGCGCGGTCCTCGTCGACCTCGTCACCGTCAACCGGTACCTGGCCGGGTCCGGCGACGGGACCCTGACCGTGCCGGCCACCGAGTGGTGGCTGACCACCGCCCCGGCAGGACGGCCGAGGTCGCCGCCGCCCTGCGGGCCCGCCCCGACGCGGACCCGGCCCAGGTGCTCGTACGCGACGAGACGGCCGCCGAACTCCTCGGCGACCCGCTCGGCGCGGGCCCCAACGCGGCCCTGATGGCGGTGGCCGCGGCCGCCGCCGCGCTCGCCGCCGTCGGCTTCGCGGTCGGCTCGGCCGGTGCGATGCGGGAGCGGTCCGCCGAGTTCGGGGTGCTGCGGGCGCTCGGCACGCCGCAGCGGCGCCTCGCCCGGCTGATCGCCGCCGAACAGGGGCTGCTCATCGGCATCGGCCTGCTCGTCGGCATCGGGCTCGGCTCCGTCCTGGCCCGGGCGGTCGTCCCGCTCGTCGTCCTCACCGGCCAGGCCGCCCGCCCCGTCCCGCCGGTCCTGGTGGAACTCCCCTCGCCCAGGTCGCCCTGCTCGTCGCCGGGGTCGCCGCCCTCCCCTGGCCATCGTCGCCACGATCGCCCTGCGCCGCACGGACCCGGTCGTGTCCCTGCGCCACCAGGGGCGAGCTGATGCCGGGACGCGGGGAGGACGAGACGACGGGCGGAGCCCGGAGCCACGACGCGCACGGGTCCCCGGACCGGGCACCGGGCAGGGCGTCCGGCCCGGGAGGGGCGCCGGGTCCCGGTGCGCACGGGTCCCCGGACCCGGTACCGGACGGAGTGTCCGGCCCGGGAGGGGCCCGGAGTTCCGGCGCGAAGCCGGGTCCCGACGCGGACAGCGCCTCCGAGCGGTCCTGGCACGGGAAGCCGAGCCCCGACGCGAGCGGGACGCTCGGCCCGGACACGAGCGGGACCCCCGGCCGGACCCCCGGCCCCGACGCGAGCCGGACCCCCGGCCCCGACGCGAACGGGACCCCCGGCCCGGACGAGACTCCCACCGCCCCGGACAGGGACGGCACCGACAAGCCCGACGTACGCAGGAAGGCCCCGACATGTCCCGGCCCCGGTCCTCCCGGCCCGACCAGCCGTCCGAGTCCGGTGCGTCCGTCCGGAAGGGCCGGCCTTCCGGGCCCGCGTCCTCCCGTTCCGCCGCACGCGGCGGAACCGTCGCGCCCTGGGTGCGGACCCGGCTGCGGACCGCGCCCCGGGCCGCCGCCGCGCTCGCGCTCCTCGTCCTGGTCACCGCCTACCTCGCGGCGGCGCTGCCGCGCGCCGTCGACCGGTACGAGACGGAAGGCCTCCGGCACGACATCGCGTCCGCCGCGCCCCGCGACAGCGTCCTCGAACTGACCTCGCCGCTGCCCGTCGGCTCCCCGTCCCAGTTCGAGGGGGCCCTGGCCCCGCCGCCCTCCGGAAGCGGAGCGACGCGCTGCGGGCCCTGCTGCCCGACCCGATCCGGACCGACCCGGCGCAGAGCGTCCACGGCGTCCGTACGGTCAGCCGGGTCGAGGGGCTCGACCCCTGGCTGCCCCGCCCGGACGGCCTCTCCCCCAGTTCGTGTTCTCCTCCCCGTCCGACCTGGCCCGTCACGCGACGCTCCGGCAGGGCCGGCCCGCCGGGGGCGGCGCCCTCCGCCCGGAGGCGGTGGTCACCGCGAAGACCGCCGAGTCCCTGCACCTGAAGCCCGGTTCGGTCGTGCACGTGCCGAGCAAGAGCGGTCGGCCGCTCGCCGTCACGATCACCGGCGTCGTGGAACCGCGCGGCCCCGGGAGCGCGTACTGGGCGGTGGAGCCGCTGCTGCGGACCCCGCGCTCGCCCCGACGGTCGGCGAGGAGGTGAAGTACTACTGGCAGGGGCCCTGCTCCTCTCCCCGCCTCGGCGGCCTCGGTGCTCGCCACCATCGGCGAGCAGGAGGTCTTCTTCCGGTTCGCGCCGACGGCCGGCCACCTCACCGGGCGGGACACCGACCGGCTCTCCGCCGCCCTGTCCTCCGCCGCCGGCGGCCCCGACGTGGTCAGGCTGCGGGCCGCCATGGGCGGCAACGGCGCCCTCACCACCGGACTCGACGAGATCGTCGACGCGTACGGCTCGATGCGCGACGCGATCGCCCCGGTCGTGGCCGTCGCCGTCTTCGGGATCGGCGCGGTCGCCGCCGTCGTCCTCGCCATGACCGGCGGCCTCTTCGCCGCCCGCCGCGACGCCGAGCTGGCGCTGCTGCGCTCGCGGGGCGGCTCCCTCACCGGCATCGGCCTGCGGCTGCTCGGCGAGACCTCGGCCGTCGCCGTGCCGGCCGCCGCGCTCGCCCTCGGCCTCGCGGTCGTGACGGTCCGCCCGCCCGGCGGCGGGTCCGGGGCGATCTGGGGTTCCGGGGCGGCCGGGGGGACCGGGGCGATCCGGGATTCCGGGGTGGCCGGAGGATCCGAGGCGGTCTGGGGTTCCGGGGCGGCCGACGGGATCCCCCTCGGCCCTCGCTCCTCGCCGCCTGCGCCGTCGCCCTGGTCGCGATGCTGGTCCTCCCGCTGCGCGCGGTCGTGCGGCACCGGCGCCCGCGCCTGCACGGCGGACGCGACGACCTGGTGACCGCGCGCCCCTCCCGGCGCCGCACGGTCCTCGAACTCACCCTGCTCGTCCTGGCCGTGGGCGCGGTCGTCTCGCTGCGGCTGCGCGGTGCGGGCGACCCCGGCGACCACCTGGTGAGCGCCGCCCCCGTCCTGGTCGGCCTGATCGCCGCCCTGGTGCTCGTACGGGTCCATCCGCTGCCGCTGCGGTGGCTGGGCCGACCGGCCCGCCGGCTGCGCGGGGCGGTCGGCCCGCTAGCCCTGGCCCGCGCCGGGCGCGCGTCCTCGACGGGCACGCTCCCCTGCTCGCCCTCGTCCTCGCCCTCACCACGGCGGCCTTCGGCGGCTCCGTCCTCGCCGGCGTCGCCGGCGCCCGCGACCGTGCCGCGCTCCTGGCGACCGGCGCGGACGCCCGGATCGACGCCCCGGTCGAGTGGACCCCGCTGCCGGCGGGCCTCGCCGGGGCCGTGCGCGGTACGGCGGGGTGCGGGACCTGGCGCCGGTGCGGATCGAGTACGGGGTGGACCTGCCGTCCCACGAGGGCACCTCCGCCGAGGCGATGAGCGCGCCGCTCGTGGGCGTCGACCCGCCTCGTACACCCGGTTGGCGAAGCGGACCGGCTTCGGCGCGTTCCCGGCGGAGCTGCTCGCCCCGACGGGGAGGGGCGGGGAGGGCGCCGCGGCCGACACCGAGCGGGTGCTGCCCGCGGTCGCCTCGCCGTCGGTGGCCGAGCGGCTGGGCCGCGAGCCGCTGGAGGTCGTGGCGGCGGCCGGGACGTTCCGGGTGGAGGTGGTCGGCGTCCGGCCGGCCACCCCGGCCCTGCCCGGCGAGGACTTCCTCCTCGTCAACGGCGCCGACCTCACCCGCCGGGGCGCCACCGCGCTGCTCGTCACCGGACCGGTGGACGGGGCCGCGCTGCGGGGCGTCGTGCGGGAGGCGGCGAAGGACTTCCGGGTGACGCTGCGGAGCGAGGAGCGGGCCGGCTACGTGGACTCGCCGCTCCAGTCGGGCGCCGAGGGGATCTATCTGGGCGCGATCGGCGCGGGCGCCGGTTACGCCGTGGTGGCCGTGCTGCTCTCGCTCGCGCAGGGCGCGCCGGAGCGGAACGCGCTGCTCGCCCGGTTGCGGACGATGGGTCTGACCCGGAGGCAGGGGCGGCGGCTGCTCGGTCTGGAGGCGCTGCCGCAGGCAGTCCTCGCGGCGCTCGGCGGCGCGCTGGTGGGCTGGGCGACGGTGCCGCTGCTCGCGCCGGGCATCGACCTGTTCCGGCTGGCGCTCGCGACGACCCCGGGGCTCGCCGGGATCGACGGGGCCCCGCTGCGGGCGGACCCGTGGTCGCTGCTCGTGCCCGCGCTCGCCGTCGTGCTCCTGACGGCGCTCGCGGCGGGCGGACAGGCCTGGTGGGCGGGGCGCAGGGGCTCGATCGAGGAACTCAGGGCAGGAGACGCACGATGACGGAGACCGGGATCCGGGACGGGGCGGGAGCGGGCGCCGCGGTGGGGGCCGGCGCGGGCGCCACGGTGGGGAGCCGGCGCGGGCGCCGCGACCCTCGAAGAGCTGGAGCGGCGGGCGACGGCGCGGCGCGACCGGCCCTCGTACGGGCACGACGCCCTCATCGCCTGCGACCGGCTCGTCCGCGTCTTCACCACGGACGGGGTGGAGGTGCAGGCGCTCCAGGGGCTCGACCTCCTCGTGAAGGAGGGCGAACTGATAGCCCTGGTCGGCGCGTCGGGCTCCGGCAAGTCGACGCTGATGAACATCCTGGCGGGCCTGGACGTCCCGACCGCGGGCGCGGCCCGGGTCGCGGGGTGCGACCTGCTGGCGATGGACGGGAAGGCGCGACTGCGCTACCGGCGCGAGGTCGTCGGCTTCGTCTGGCAGCAGACCGCCCGCAACCTCCTGCCGTACCTGACGGCCGCTCAGAACGTGGCGCTCCCCATGCAGTTGCGGGGTCGGTCGAAGGCGCGGCAGAAGGCGGAGCGGGCGGAGGAGCTGCTCGCGATGCTGGGCGTCGCGGAGATCCGCGACCGGCGGCCGCACCAGCTCTCCGGCGGCCAGCAGCAGCGGGTGGCCATCGCGGTCGCGCTGGCCAACGATCCGGCCGTGCTCCTCGCCGACGAGCCGACGGGCGAGCTGGACTCGGCCACCGGCGAGCAGGTCTTCGCGGCCTTCCGGCGCGCGAACGAGGAGCTGGGCACGACGATCGTGATCGTCACCCACGACCAGGCGGTCGCCTCCGAGGTGCGCCGCACGGTCGCCATCCGCGACGGCCGCACCTCCTCGGAGGTCCTGCGCCGTACGGAGGTCGACGACCAGGGCCGGGAGTCCCTGGTGGCCCGTGAGTACGCGATGCTCGACCGCGCGGGCCGGCTCCAGCTCCCGGCGGAGTACACCGGGGCGCTCGGCATGGAGCACCGGGTGGCCCTGGAACTGGAGCAGGACCACATCGGGGTCTGGCCGGACGACGCGGAGCGCTGAGGGGCCCGGAGCGCTGAGGGGCCCGGAGCACCGAGGGCCCGGAGCACCGAGGAGTCCGAAAAGCACAGTGGGGTCCCGCGAGGGCCTCCGCCGTCAGCGCCCCGGGGCCACCGGCAGAGCCATCGGGACCGTACGGAGGCGACGGAGCCGTACGGGGTGCGCAGGCGCAGCCACGGGCCCGAGGCGAACAGCGCGACCGGGCCCTCCTCCGTCCCGGCGGGCGGCAGGAAGCCGAGGGACTGGGCGGCGTGGACGGCCCGCAGGGGCAGTCCGGTGGTGCCGAGGGTCCTGGACCAGATCTCGCGGCCGATCCGCTCGCGCTCGGTCCGGGTGCGCCGCTCCTCGGGCAGTTCCTCGTCCCGCGTACGGAACTCGGCGACGGCCGCCGCGACCGCGCCCCGCATCTCGGCGGCGCCCGGCAGACCCGCGACCGGCCGCCAGCCGGAGCGCGGCGGCAGGACGCCCGCCCAGGGCGGCCCGGTCACGGCGTCGGGGACGACCGCCTTGCCCGCCGTCTCCTCGATGCCGTCGAGGAGTTCGCCGGCGGAGACGGTGACGTCGAGGTCCACGGCGTCGACGAGCCGGGCCGTACGGATCGCGAGCACCTCGAACGACGGCGGCCGCCCGAAGACGGCCAGCGCCCGCCGCCCGCCTGGAGGCGGACGGCGGCAGCCCGGTCGTAGTGGACGAGCCGGGTGAGGAAGGCGGCGAGGGCCGCCGCCTCCCGGGCGTCGGCGAAGTGCAGCGGCGCGAGGACGGTCATGCGGCGGCGGTCATCCCGTCGTCCACGTACTCCTCCAGGAAGGAGCGCTCCTCGGCGCTGATCCGCCGGGGCCGCTGCGCCTCCAGGTCGAAGGGCACGACGACCGTGGACGCCCGTACGTACACGGTGTCGGGGTCCTTGATCTCGTACGCGATCGTCAGCGACGCCGCGCCTATCTTCGTGACCCACGACTCGACGGTCACCGGCTCGTGCCGGTGGACCAGCGGCCGCACGTAGTCGATCTCGTGCCGGGCCACGACGGACCCGCCGGAGAACGAGGGAGCCGTCCCCCGGCGCCAGGCGGAACATGAAGTCGATCCGCGCCTCTTCCAGGTACCGCAGGAAGACGACGTTGTTGACGTGCCCGAAGGCGTCCATGTCCGACCAGCGCAGGGGCAGCGGTAGAGTGCCTCGCCATGGGACCGTCAGCCCCGGGTCAGCTTCTTGTGGGTGGCGCGGTGCGGACGGGTCGCGTCCGGGCCGAGCCGCTCGATCTTGTTCTTCTCGTACGCCTCGAAGTTGCCCTCGAACCAGAACCACTTGGAGTCGCCCTCGTACGCCAGGATGTGCGTGGCGACCCGGTCGAGAACCAGCGGTCGTGGGAGACGACCACGGCGCAGCCGGGGAAGTCGAGAGCGCGTTCTCCAGGGAGGACAGGGTCTCGACGTCGAGGTCGTTGGTGGGCTCGTCGAGGAGCAGCAGGTTGCCGCCCTGCTTGAGGGTGAGCGCGAGGTTGAGACGGTTGCGCTCGCCGCCGGAGAGCACGCCGGCCGGCTTCTGCTGGTCCGGGCCCTTGAAGCCGAACGCGGAGACGTAGGCGCGGGACGGCATCTCGACCTGGCCGACGTTGATGTAGTCCAGCTCGTCGGAGACGACGGCCCACAGCGTCTTCTTGGGGTCGATGTTGGAGCGGCCCTGGTCGACGTACGAGATCTTGACGGTCTCGCCGATCTTGATGTCGCCGGCGTCGGGCTTCTCGAAGCCCTGGATCATCTTGAAGAGCGTGGTCTTGCCGGCGCCGTTCGGGCCGATGATGCCGACGATGCCGTTGCGCGGCAGGGTGAAGCTCAGGTCGTCGATGAGGACCTTGTCGCCGAAGGCCTTGGAGAGGTTGTTGACCTCGACGACGACGGAGCCCAGGCGCGGGCCCGGCGGGATCTGGATCTCCTCGAAGTCCAGCTTCCGCATCTTGTCGGCCTCGGCGGCCATCTCCTCGTAGCGGGCGAGGCGGGCCTTGGACTTGGCCTGGCGGCCCTTGGCGTTGGAGCGGACCCACTCCAGCTCTTCCTTGAGGCGCTTCTGGCGCTTCTCGTCCTTGCGGCCCTCGACCTTGAGGCGCTCGGCCTTCTTCTGGAGGTAGGTCGAGTAGTTGCCCTCGTACGGGTGGGCGCGGCCGCGGTCGAGCTCCAGGATCCACTCGGCGACGTTGTCGAGGAAGTACCGGTCGTGGGTGATGGCCACGACGGTGCCCTGTACTGGGCGAGGTGCTGCTCCAGCCAGTTCACGGACTCGGCGTCGAGGTGGTTGGTGGGCTCGTCGAGCAGCAGGAGGTCGGGGGCCTCCAGGAGCAGCTTGCAGAGCGCGACGCGGCGCTTCTCACCACCGGAGAGGTTGTTGACCGGCCAGTCGCCGGGCGGGCAGCCCAGGGCGTCCATGGCCTGCTCGAGCTGGGCGTCGAGGTCCCACGCGTTGGCGTGGTCCAGGTCGTCCTGGAGCTTGCCCATCTCCTCCATGAGCTCGTCGGTGTAGTTCGTCGCCATTTCCTCGGCGATCGCGTTGAACCGGTTGAGCTTGCCCTTGATCTCGGCGACGCCGTCCTCGACGTTCTCCAGGACCGTCTTGGACTCGTCGAGCTTCGGCTCCTGCATGAGGATGCCGACGGAGTACCCGGGCGACAGGAAGGCATCGCCGTTGGAGGCTGCTCCAGGCCGGCCATGATCTTCAGCACGGTGGACTTACCGGCGCCGTTCGGGCCGACCACACCGATCTTCGCACCGGGCAGGAAGCTCAGCGTCACGTCATCGAGGATGACCTTGTCGCCGTGCGCCTTGCGCGTCTTGCGCATGGTGTAGATGTACTCAGCCAAGAGAAACCGTCCGGCAAAGAGTGAGTGGGCAGATACACCCCATCTTGCCTGACCGCCACCCCCGGGCGGAAACCGGTGAGACCGCGGGCCCCGGGCGCGGGGCCGGGAGACCGGTGCCGGAGGGGTGGTGCGGGGATCTTCGGGGCCCGGACGTGCGACGACCCCGGACCTGGGTGCGGTCCGGGGCCGTGCGGGGGTCACGGGGAGGACGCCGTGTGACGCACGTCACTTCGCGGGGTCGGGCCCGGGGGCGGGGTCGGGCCCGGGCCCGGTGCCGGACGCGGGGTCCGGCGCCGGGGGCCAGCTCAGCGATCGGTGGTCTTCTTCTTGCGGAGGAAGAACACCGCGCCGCCGCCGATCACGACGAGCGCGGCGGCGATGCCGGCGATCACCGGGGTGGCGTTGGAGCTGCCGGTCGCGGCGAGGTCGCCGGTGGTGGTGCCGGTGGTGGTGTCGCCGGCCGTGCCGCCGGTGGTGTCACCGCCGGTGGCGGCGCCCGTGGTGGACGGGGAGGGCGAGGCCGGGGTGGAGCGCTCCGCGGCGGGGTGGTCCCGGAAGGCGTCGGGCTGGGAGTGGCCGTCTCGCAGTCCAGGACGCCCTCGAAGGTCTGCTTGAAGCCGTTCGGGCCGGTGACGGTGAAGTGGTACGCCTCGTCCTCGGCGAGCTCGACCGCGATGGTCCTGGTCTCGCCGCCGGCGACGGTGTAGGAGGTGCCCTTCAGGTCGAAGGTCCAGTCCTCGTCGCCCTCGTTGGAGGCGATGACCTCCAGGCCGCCCTTGGCGCAGTCCTTGGCGACCGTGACGGCCGGGACGGGACCCTTCTTGGCCCAGGCGGCGGTGGCCTTGGCGGCCACGGTGGAGTCGCTGGAGCCGGCCAGGACCAGGGTCTGCGACGGGCCGTCGACGGAGACGAAGGCGCGGCCGAGCTGCACCTTGGTGGTGGCCTCGACGGCCAGCTCGGCGGTGCCGTCGGGGGTGCCGGCGGGAACGTCGAAGAAGATCTCGTCGCCGTTGGAGGCGGTGGTGACCGGTGCGCCGGCCTTGTTCACGATCTCGACGCCGGTGGGAGTGCCGGGGACGGCGGCGACCTTGACGCCCTCGTTCGCGACGTTGGTGTCGACCGTGATCGGGCCGATCCTCTCACCGGACTTTCCGGCGACGGAGGACAGCGAGAGGCTCAGGGAGGGCTTGGGCTCCTTGAGCGCCTTGGCGTTCTTCAGCAGGTACGCGGTCAGCTTCCGGGCGTCCCCGTCCTTCGGGGTGGCCTCGACGTCGTCCGAGAGGGTCCAGATCGCGGCCTGGGTGCCCGCGGCGGCCTCGCTCTTGGAGAGGTCCGCGCCGACCTTGTCTCCGAGGTCCTTGGTGGAGAGCTTCGGGTAGCCGTTCTCCAGGATCCAGAGGATCTTGCCCGCGTCGTCGTTGTCGTGGAGGGACGACTGGTCCCAGCCGACCTCCTTGTAGTCGAAGTCGTGCTTCGCGGGGGTGCGCAGGTCGATGCAGTAGGTGAAGAGCGAGCCGCCGCCCTCGACGTCCATGGCGAAGAGACCGCCCCGGACGGACCACTCGGAGCCGTCCTTCTCGGAGATGACGACGCCGGCGGACTCCTCCTTGGAGAGGTTGCCGAGCTTCGCCCTGACGCCGCCGGCGCCCGGGGCCTCGTCGGCCAGCGCCGGTCCGGCCACGGCCGCTGTGCCGACGGCGACGAGTCCCGAGACCAGTGCGGCGGCAGCGAGGCGACGCGCGGCGCCCCGCCCACGAACTGAAGACATTGGATTCCCCTCCGGGCGGGCCGCTCCGCGAACAGCGTTGTTCTGCGTGGGGGAGCGCACGCCGACAGACTCACAGACTCCATGGGCTCACGTGCCACATGAGTACCCGGGAATCCTAGGGAGGCGAAAGCTCCCCTGCCCGGCCATACGGTCAGATAACCGTTCCGACTCGGAATCGTTATCACGCGGGGCAAGTTGGTCGACAAATCGCCATGACGGAAGGTCAGGAAGCGGTCACCAGTTGGTGTTCCGCACTCGTTTTGCCGTTCTTTCTCCCGTTTTTCGCCCCGGAAGACACTGTCTCCACCGCCCCTCGCGCTTCCGCCTCGGCCGCTGCCCCGACCGCTGCCCCGCCACCGCCGCCGCCGTCCACGGATCCGTCTCCGGCGCCGGCCCGAGCACGGAACCGGAACCGGAACCGGAACTGGAGCCGGAACCGGAACCGGAACCGAAATCGGAACCGGCGTGCGGCGTCCCGTCCGTCCGTGCCCGGGACTCGGTCCGGGCCGCGCGCCGGAAGGCCGCCGTCCCCGGGTCAGGTCGTGGCCCACGGCCAGCGCGTCCACGTCCACGAAGGTCTTGCGCTGTCCGTCGCGCTCGTCCTCCCGCACCCTCAACCGGCCGTGCACCACCAGCGGTTCCCCGACCGAGACCGAGGCCGCGAGGTTGGCGCCCAGGGAGCGCCAGGCCGACACCGTGTAGAAGCTGGTGCTCCCGTCGGACCAGAGGTTCCGCTCCCGGTCCCAGCGGCGCGCGGTCACCGCGAACCGGAAACGGGCCACCCCGCCCGTCACCGTCTCCCGGTACTCCACCGCCGTCGCCACGTTGCCGACGAGCGTCACGGTCGTGTCGTTCATGGTCCGCCCCTATGTCCACGGGACGCCCTTCGGCCGGGCGCCCTTCCGTCCTCATGGTGGGGCGAGCCGGAAGATCCCGCCGGAGCCTGGGGAAAACCCCGTACCAGTGGACAACTCCCCCACCCGGAAGGGTGAGAACGGCGAGGGGAGAGGTCACGGTCACCTCCCCGCGCGCCCGCACGAGTGGCGCCCAGGCGCCTCGTACCGGGGCGGTGTCCGCCCACGACCCGGACCGGCGTGCGGCTGCCGACCACCGTCGCGTACTGCTCGCGCACCTCGCGGTAGCGCACCAGCTCGGCCGCCACCGGGTCGAGCACCCGGGCCCGGCCGCAGGCGGCAGCCGCCTCGCGCAGTCGGCGTTCGGCCTCCTGCCCGTACCGGCGCGCAGGCCCTTCACCGCGCCCTCGCAGGCCCATTCGACGAGCGGGCCGCCCACGATGCCGGCGAGCATCACGAGGACCGGCGGGAGCAGTCCGGGCTCCAGGACGCCGAGGATCTGCCCCACCAGCCAGAGCGCGCCGAAGACCTGGAGGAGCGTCATCACGACCTGGGCGAGGACGGCCGCGGGCCACCAGGCGGGCCGGGGCGGCCGGGCGGCCGGGTCGCCGAGGGAGGCGGCCAGTTCGTCCAGGGCCTCGGGAGGCCGTCCGCCCCGCGCGTCGCCGCCTCGCGGCACGGCCTGCGCCCACGGGGCCGGAAGGCCGCGCGAGGCGTCGTCGGCGACGAACCGCACGGCCTGCTCCACGCGCTGGCGTGCCGTCAGTTCCTCCTCGGCCGGCGGCATCAGGTGCGGGTCGGTGGAGCCGTGCGCGCGCTTGCGCTCGTACCAGCGGTAGAGCCGCAGCCAGGGGTGCCGCAGGCGCGGATGGCGCCCCGGCGCCAGACCCGCTCGGCGGCCTCGCCGGCGGCCTGGGCGCCGACGGCGGTGGCGAGGCGGTCCGTGAAGGCGTCCCGGGCGCGCTCGTCGAGGCCGGAGCGCCCCTCGGCGACGTACGCGGGGCGCAGCCCGGCGGCGGCGGCGTCGATGTCGGCGGAGAGGCGGCGCTCGGGGGCGGTCTTCTCCTGGACGAAGCGGGCGACGAGTTCGCGCAGATCGGGGACGCCCTCGCCGGTCAGGGCGGAGAGGGCGAGGACGGTGGCGCCGGGTTCGCCGTGCTCGCCGAGGGCCACGCCGTCCTCGTCGAGGAGGCGGCGCAGGTCGTCGAGGACGAGGTCGGCGGCGTCGGTGCCGAGCCGGTCGATCTGGTTGAGGACGACGAAGGTGACCTCGGCGTGTCCGGAGAGGGGCGGAGGTAGCGCTCGTGGAGGGCGGCGTCGGCGTACTTCTCGGGGTCGACGACCCAGATGACGGCGTCGACGAGGCCGAGGACCCGGTCGACCTGGTCGCGGTGGGCGGTGACGGCCGAGTCGTGGTCGGGCAGGTCGACGAGGACGAGGCCCTGGAGTTCGGTGTCGCCGGTGCCTCCCGCGAGGGCCGGCGGCGCAGCCGGTTGGGGATGGCGAGCCGGTCGAGGAGCCCGGCGGCGCCCTCGGACCAGCTCAGCGCGATGGGCGCGGCGGTGGTGGGGCGGCGCAGGCCGGTCTCGGAGACGGCGACGCCGGCGAGGGCGTTGAAGAGCGTGGACTTGCCGCTTCCGGTGGGTCCCGCGAGGGCGATGACGGTGTGCCGGGAGGAGAGCCGCTGGCGGGCGGCGGCCTCGTCGAGACGCGCCCGGCCTCGGCGAGGCGTCGCTCTCCACGCGCGCGCGTGAGAGGCCGACGAGCTCGTGGAGGGCGTCGAGGCGGTGGCGGAGGGGCGGCCGTAGTGCCCGCCGAAGGAGGAGGCCGCGTCCTCGTCGGGGTCCGTGCCGCCGTCTCCTCCGGGGCCCTTCGCGGGCTCCTCCTTGAGGGCGGTGGCGCGTTCGCCCGCGCGGCGCGCGATCAGCCCGTCGTCCCAGCGTCCCTGTTCACGGCCGGGGTGGGGTTCGTGGCCGCGATCCCGACCGAGGTGCTGGTCCCGGCCGAGGTGCTGGTCCCGATCGAGATGCTGGTCCCGGCCGAGGTGCTGGTCCCGATCGAGATGCTGGTCCCGATCGAGATGCTGATCCCGGCCGAGGTCCCGCTTGCGCCCGTCTTCGAGCTGCACGTCACTTCTCCTTCTGCGGTACGGAGAGCGCGGCGATCAGCTCCGCCTGCGGCTCGGGGGTCACGTCGAGCGCGTCGAGGGGGCGAGGCGCCGGTCGCGTTCGGCGTGCAGGACACGGTCGACGTACGAGACGACCAGTTCGCCGCCCTTGTCGCGCAGCCGCAGGGCGACCTGGGCACCGAGGAGTTCGGCGAGGCGCTCGCCGGCGGGGCGGGTGCGGCGGCCACCGAGGAGGGAGGCGGCGAGGAGGGCGGCGACGGTGTCGGCCTCGGGGAGGGCCCGCGGGAGCCGGCGGGGCGTTCGACGGCCCGTACCTCCTCGTCGGCCAGTTCTTCGAGCACGCGGCGCCAGCGGCGCACCTCGACGCCGATCCGCTCGCCGGTCTCCCGGTCGGCGCAGGTCCGCACCGGGCCGAGGGCCTCGGCGGCGGGCTCGTGGCGCCAGGCGTCCCGCACCCGTTCCTCGGCGGCGGAGACCGCGCAGTGGAGGAGGGCTGCGAGGGATTCGGCGAGGGCGTCCAGGAGCTCGTCGGCGGTGCTGTCGCGGGGTAGGCGCGCCAGCGGGCGCGGGCGTCGCCGGCGAGGACGGCGCCGCGGCCGAGCTGCTTGCGGACCCGTCTGCCCTGCTCGTGGTAGGCGGCCTCGACGACGCCGCCGAGGCGTACGGCGGCGGCGTACTGGGCGGAGACCGCGCCGGCCAGCTCGGGCAGCCGGGTGTCGAGGGAGTCGATGACGCCGAAGGCGGTCCGGTCGGCGGCCTGCTGGTGGGCGGCCGGGTCCTGGGCACGGTGGGCGAGCCAGCCGCGGAGGGCGGTGACGGCGCTGTCGGGCAGCAGTCCGCTGCCGCCGCCGGTGGACTCGGGCAGCTCGGGGATGGTGAAGCGGGGCACGTCGCCGAGCCCGGCCCGGTCGAGCAGCGCGCCGTACTGGCGGGAGACCTCGCCGATGACCTGGTGGGGGACGCGGTCGAGGACGGTGACGAGGGTGGCGTCGTACTCCTTGGCGGTACGGAGGAGGTGCCAGGGGACGGCGTCGGCGTACCGGGAGGCGGTGGTGACCATGACCCAGATGTCGGCGGCGCAGACCAACTCGGCGGCGAGGAGGCGGTTCTCGACGACGAGGGAGTCGATGTCGGGCGAGTCGAGCAGGGCGAGGCCCCGGGGCAGGGAGGAGGCGGTCTCGACGCGGAGGGCGTTCTCGCCGGGGTCGGGTTCGTCGGCGGGGTGGTCCTCGTCGGCCTGGGGCAGCCAGACGCGGGTGAGCTGCCGGAGGACGCGCATTCCGGCGAACCAGTGGTGGTCCTCCGGGTGGCACACGAGGACGGGCGTGCGGGTGGTGGGCCTGAGCACACCGGCCTCGCTGACGCGCCGCCCCACAAGGGAGTTGACGAGCGTGGACTTCCCGGCACCGGTGGAGCCGCCGACGACGGCGAGGAGCGGGGCGTCGGGGTCCTTCAGCCGTGGCACCAGGTAGTCGTCGAGCTGGGCGAGCAGCTCGACCCGGTTCTGGCGGGCGCGATCCGCACCGGGGAGCGGGAGGGGAGACGCACGGCGGCGACACGGTCGCGCAGGGCGGAGAGTGCGTCGATGAGCTGAGGCCGTTCGTCCAAGGTCACCACATGCGAAGAATGCCCAATTTATGAGTGTTTTTGAAGCGTATGGGGGCCCTGCGCGCCGAAGAAAAGGGCGGTGACCGGAAGACGGGGCATAACGAGTGCACAACACCCGCCCCGAGCGATGCGAAAAGCGCTGCGCGAATCGCACCTGCCTGCGATTATCGTTCCGCTTCACCGAACCTACACAACGTGCCACGCAGGTGAAGCAACCGGGCCAAGGCGATCGGAGCCCTATCCTTGTCCCGGCAGGCCACACCCCACCCACCAGGGGCTCCTGGCCACGGCCACCACCCGGCCCCCGTAGCTCAGTGGATAGAGCAGGTGCCTTCTAAGCACTTGGCCGCAGGTTCGAGTCCTGCCGGGGGCGCTTTTCCTGTACGGCCGGGCCCTCCTTCGGGAGGGCCTTCGTGCTGGTCAAGAACGTCTTTCGGCCATCGGTGGAACGGCCGGGCGGAGGGGTGGGGAGGCCGGATCCGTCCGGTGGCGACCGGGCGTGGACGCCTTCCGCCAAGTGCCCCTACCGAAAGCGGTCTGGAGTTCAGGGGCGGCTTCCAGTGAGACAAAGAGGCAAAACGGCATTCTGGTTGAAGTGGCGATCGTGTCCGGATCATCCTTGCTGCCGTGTCCCTCCTCAGCACGCTCGACGCGTCCCGCCTGCCCGACTACGCGTATGACTGGGCCCTGGTCGACGTCGAGACGTCCGGCCTGGTCGCCCGGCGCGATCGGGTCCTCTCGGTCGCGGTGCTCACCTTCGGGCCGGACGGGGTCCAGAACGGCGAGTACTCCACCCTGCTGAACCCGGGCTGCGACCCCGGCCCCGTGCACGTCCACGGCCTGACCGCGGAACGGCTGAGCGGCGCCCCGACCTTCGGGCAGGTGGCCGGGCGGATCGGCGCGCTCCTGCAGGACCGCGTCATGGTGGCCCACAACGCACAGTTCGACTACGACTTCCTGGCCCATGAGTTCGCCCGCGCCCGGCTCTACCTCCCGGTCTCCCAGCGCCTGTGCACCCTGGCCTGAACCGGCGCGTGGAGCCGCCCGCCGCGGACCTCAGCCTGGCGTCGCTGGCCGCCCACTACGGCGTGCCGCAGACCAACGCCCATGACGCACTGGACGACGCCCGTGTCCTCGCGGGGATCTTCCGGTCCTCCCTCGCCGAAGCCGCGCGGCTCGACGTCCCGCTGCCGCTGGTGTCCTGCCCGCCCCGGCAGGACCCGCAGTTCGCGCCGAACCCGCCGAAGACCCCGTGCGCCTACCGGAATCCCGGCCGCCCGGCGCCCGGCGGCCCGCTCGTCCAAGGCATGAAGATCGCCGTCACGGGCGAGACCGCGACCTCCGGGCCGAGCTGGTGGCCCGGGCCGTCGCCGCCGGTCTGAACATCATGTCGTCGGTCAGCCGGCACACCAGCGCCCTCGTCACCAACGACGCGGCCTCGGGCTCGGCGAAGGCACGGCGCGCGATCGCCGAGGGCGTCCCGGTCGTCGACGAGCACACCTTCCTGAAGCTGCTGGGCGAGGTGCGCCCCGGGACACGGCACGAGGACCAGGTGCCGCAGGCGGCCCCGGAGGCCGTATCCCCGGCCACGCCGCCCGCGATGCCGACGCCGACACCACCCCGGTCGTGGTCACCACCGTCACCGCCACCGTCGCGGACGTGCCGGCACCCAGGCGGCCTGAGTCCGAGCCCGCTCCTCCCGCCAAGCCGTTCGGCCGCCGACGGGTGCTGATTCTGGGCGGTGCCCACGAGGAGGCCGCCGCCGCCCGGGCCCGGGTCGTCGACATGGGCGGTGCCGCCGCAATCTACCTCTCGGCGAGCGTCACCGACGTCGTCCTCCTCCCCGGCGGCGAGCGCGACCGCCGCATGGCCCGCGTCACCGCGCTGGGGCTGCCGGTCCGCGAACCCGCCTGGCTCGGGACGCCTGCCCCGAGCAGGCCGAGACTCCCGCCCGGGCCGACGCGACGACCGATGTCCTGCCGCGCGGCGGAGTCATCGACCTCCCACGCCGTCCACCGCCGAACGCTGGCACGTGAGCGCCTCCTGGGCACGGCAGACCGACTGCGAGATCGACGTCGTCGCCTTCGTCCTGGACGAGGACGAGCAGGTCTCCTGCGACGGGGACTTCGTCTTCTACAGCGCCCCGGAAAGCCCCGACGGGACCGTCCGTCTCCTCTGCGACGGCCCGACCGAGCAGACGATCGCCGTCGACCTCGCGGCGCTGCCTCCGGCCGCCCACAGGATCGCGATCGCCGCCGCCATCGACGGTGCCGCCGCCTTCGGGGACATCGGAGCGGTCCAACTCACCCTCGCGCCGGGCGTCGACGCGCCTGCCACGGCCCAGGCCACCCTGGACGCCGCCACCAGCGAACGCACCCTGCTCCTCGCCGAGATCTACCGCCGGGGCCCGCGGTGGCGCTTCCGCGCGGTCGGGCAGGGGTACGACCACGGCCTGGAAGCCCTCGTACGGGGGTACGGCGTCGACGTGGAGTAGCCCCGGGGCTCGGCCGGGTGGCCGTCGGGGCGGAAGGGCCCGCGTGCGCGGACCCCGTACCGCGCACGCGGGGCGTATCGGGTGTGGTCAGCAGTGGGCCACGTAGTTCTGGATGCGGCCCGTGGTCGGGTAGTAGTCGCTGACGTAGCGGTAGCCGGAGGCGGTGTAGAGCCGGCCCAGATGTTGTAGCCGTTGACGGAGGTGCCGGTGGTCCAGCAGTCGACCTCGACCTTGGCGCCGTTGGCGAGGGTCCAGAGGGTGGTGGAGGTCGTGCTCGGCCTGCTGTGGACCTTCAGGCCGTTGGGGGCCTTCTGCACGTAGGCGCACCAGGCCCTGGGGTCGCTGCCGGACGAGCCGCAGCGGAAGGCGTCGGCGGAGGCGCCCGGCGCGAGGGCGAGGCCCGCGGCGAAGAGCGCGGCGGTGGCGGCCGCGACGACGGACACGGGCTTCCTGCGTGGACGGAACATGTGATCCCCTCGGACCGCACCGGTTCCGGCCGCGTGCGGCCCGGTCCCAGTGACTCACGGGTCGGTCATGGACAGGGAAGACGTTAGGGTCCGGCCGCGTCCGCGCGTCCCACGGTGAGTTGATGCCGGGTAAACCTGTGCGGTACTCCCCGGGAGTGATCCGCGTCACGCGGTGCGGAAGGTGTCACAGAAGACGGGCGCGCGGTGTCTTGAGGGCGAACCCCTTGAAATCGAAGAGGGGATCCCTTGGACGGATCCCCCGAGCGGATCTCTTGAGCAAATCCCCCGGGCGGATTCCTTGAGCGGATCCCCGGGCGGATTCCTGAGCGGATCCCTTGACGTGGAGGAGACACCATGACCGGGAACACCGAAGTGGTCGTGATCGGCGGCGGGTACGCCGGTGTCATGGCGGCCAACCGGCTGACGCGGCGCGACGACGTGACCGTGACGCTGGTCAACCCGCGTCCGTCGTTCGTCCACCGCGTCCGGCTGCACTCAACTGGTGGGCGGGACCGGCGAGGCGGTCGTCGGCTTCCCGGA
Organism: Streptomyces sp. WAC08241; assembly: GCA_007858575.1. Taxonomy (GTDB): domain Bacteria; phylum Actinomycetota; class Actinomycetes; order Streptomycetales; family Streptomycetaceae; genus Streptomyces. The sequence goes on along the minus strand of CP042279.1, from coordinate 6,729,153 downwards.
GGTGCTGGGCGGGCGCGTCCGGCTGACGGTCGGCAGCGTCGAGCGGATCGACACCGCCGGGCGCCGAGTGACACTGGCCGACGGCGGCACGCTCGGCTACGACTACCTCGTCTACGCCGTGGGCAGCGGGAGCGCCGACCCGGACGTCCCGGGGGCCGACGAGTTCGCCCGCCCGATCGCCTCCCTGGAGGAGGCCGAGCGGCTGCGGTCGGCGCTCGACGCCGTGCCCGCGACGGCGCCGGTGGCGGTCGTCGGGGCCGGTCCGACCGGCATCGAGACCGCCGCCGAGCTGGCGGAGGCCGGCCGTGCCGTGACCCTGGTCTGCGGCGGCGTGCTCGGCCCGTACCTGCACGCCCGGGGCCGGCGCTCCGTCGCCCGGCGGATGGCCCGGCTCGGGGTCACCGTCCTCGACGGCCCCGGTACGAGGGTCACCGAAGTGACCCGCGAGGCCGTACGGCTCGCCGACGGCCGCGAGCTGCCGAGCACGGTGACGATCTGGACGGCCGGTTTCGGCGTGCCCGACCTGGCCGCGCGCAGCAGACTGAGCACCGACGCCCTGGGCCGCCTGCTCACCGACGAGACGCTGACCAGCGTGGACGACGAGCGCGTCGTCGCGGCCGGGGACTCGGCGGCGCCCTCGGGCCTGCCGCTGCGGATGAGCTGCCAGGCCGCGATCCCGCTGGGCGCGCGGGCCGCCGACACCGTGCTCGCCCGGATCGCGGGGAACGGCCCGAGCCCCTCAACGAGTCCTTCGCGGGCCAGTGCATCAGCCTCGGGCGGCAGGAGGGCATCTTCCAGTTCGCCCGCCGCGACACCGCCGTCCGGTTCCACGTCGACGGGCGCGTCGGCGCGAAGCTCAAGGAGAAGGTCTGCGCGGGCATCGTCGGACACCTGGCGGGCGAGGCCGGTGCCCCGGTTCGTACCGTCTGCACCGCATCCCCGGCAGCACGCGGCGCCGGCGGCTGGCACGGGCGGGGCGTACGGGAGAGGCTCTTGCTCCGAGCACCGCGAGTACCGCGAGCGCCCCGAGTACCGCGAGTACCGCGAGCGCCCCGAGTACCGCGAGCACTACGAGTACCCCAAGCACCCCAAGCACCCCGGAAGCCCTCCCCGGGCCGCCGGCAGCCCGCCCCGGTCCTGAGGGAGCCGACGTGACGAAACCCGATGTGACGCGACTCGACGCGAGAGAGCCCCACGTGAACCGGCCCGGAGCCGACCCGCGCCGTACCGACCCCGCCACCGACGCCTTCCTCGCCCATCGCAATCTGCTCTTCACCGTCGCGTACGAGATGCTCGGCTCCGCCGCCGACGCCGAGGACGTCCTCCAGGAGACCTGGCTGCGCTGGATCGAGGTCGGTCTGGAGCAGGTGCGCGACCGGCGCGCCTATCTGGTCCGGATCACGACCCGGCAGGCGCTCAACCGGCTGCGCGCGGCGAGCCGCCGCCGGGAGGCGTACGTCGGCCCGTGGCTGCCCGAGCCGCTGTTGACCGCGCCGGACGTGGCCGAGGACGCCGAGCTCGCCGAGAGCGTGTCGATGGCGATGATGCTCGTCCTCGAAACGCTGTCGCCGACCGAGCGCGCCGTCTTCGTGCTGCGCGAGGCCTTCGGCGTCGGGTACGACGAGATCGCGGCCGCCGTCGACAAGACCCCCGCCGCCGTCCGCCAGATCGCCCACCGCGCCCGCCGGCACGTCGACGCCCGCCGCCCCCGCCGGGTGGTCTCCCCGTCCGAGGCCAGGGCGGCCCTGGAGTCGTTCCGGAACGCCGTCGAGGCCAGGGACCTCCAGGGCCTCCTCGACGTGCTCGCCCCGACGTCGTCCTGGTGAGCGACGGCGGCGGCGTGAAGCGGGCCGCGGTGCGGCCGGTCGTCGGGGCCGGGAAGGTGGCCCGCTTCTACCTCGGCGGCTCCGCGAGGGCCGGGGCCGCGATCACCTGCGCGTCCACGGCGGTCAACGGGGACCCGGCGCTCGCCGTGTACCTGGACGGTGAGTTCGACGGCGTCATGGCGCTCCGGGTCGTGGACGGCCGCATCACCGGCCTGTACTACGTCCGCAACCCCGAGAAGCTGACCCGCTTCACGGCGGAGACCCCCTCACCCTGCGGTGAGCCCCCGGCAGGGAGACCTCAGCGGACCGGGCGGTCGAGCCGCACCTTGACGAGGGTGGTCTCCACCCCGCTGTGTCCACCAGGCGGCCCCGCGCGTCGAAGGCGCCGGGGCCGTCGGTCATGCCGAAGTCGTTGTCGTTGAGGAGGACGACGGTCGAGGAGCCCTCGACGGCGACGCCCTCGATCTTGCCGGGGACGCCCTTCACCGTGTTGAGGTCGACGACCAGCCTCTTCCGCAGGACCGGTACGCCCGCCGCCGCCGGGTCGTCGAGCTGCTCCAGGCTCGGCCGCGCGCCGGTGTCCCAGGCGGAGCCCAGGATGTCGTCGGAGCGGCGGAGGCGGACCTCGTGGAGGCGGGCGCCCTTGTCGGTGCGCTCCTGGACCAGGAGGCGGTCGCCGCCGAGCGCGACGAGCGCGGACAGCTTCAGCTCGGAGGTCTTGGTCTGGCCGGGCTCGACGGTGCCGACCGGGTCGAAGCGGTAGGCGTACTCGGCGGTGACCCGGTTCTCGCGCGGGGAGAAGCGCAGCAGCCGGGTGGTGCGGGAGTCCTTGCCCGCGGCCTCGTCGGGGTTGAGCAGCGGGCTCTGGAGGCCGAGGACGAGGTCGCCGCCGGGCAGGAGCGCGAGGCCCTCGAAGCCGCGGTTGACCTTGCGCTGGAGGAAGATCGCGGGCAGCGACTCGACCACCGGGTAGTCGGCGCCGGTCGGCTTCAGGCCCTTCGGCACGTGGCGGGCGAGGACCCGGCCCTTCGCGGAGACGTGGACGAGGGAGGGCCGTACTCGTCGACCAGCCAGAAGCCGCCGTCCCGGTCCCGCACGATGCCCTCGGTGTCCAGGCCGTTCGGGTTGTACGGGAGCGGGGTGGAGGCGTCGTACGCGTACGGGGCCTCGTCGCGGCCGGGCTGGTTGGACAGGCCGGTCACGGGGGCGCCGTGCGAGGTGGTGAGCGGGATGGTCTTGAGGACCCGGATCCGGCCGCCGACCGCGCGGATCTTCACGATGGCCGGGTCGAAGCCGGGCACGGGGAAGGTGCGGCGCTTGTCCTTGCCGATCTCGATCTGGCCGTTGGGGCCGCGGTCGGTGACGGTCCAGTACTCGCCGCGCCGCTCCGCCGGGAACAGGTCGCTGCCGATGCCGCCCAGGTCGACGCCCCGGTCGTCCGCGACGCTGCCGGGGATCATGCCGTTGCTGAACGCGGCCAGCGGGACGTCGGGCAGGGTCGAGGTGGCGACGACGCGGCCGGCGGAGCCGTCGTGGCCGCGGTGCGCCGACGCCCCGTCCGCCGTCCCCCGACCACCGTGAGGGCGAGCGCGGCGGACAGCGGCAGGACCACGGCGGCGGGCCGGCGGCGCAGGAGGCGCGGAATCATCTGGGTGAACTCCCTTGGAGCACGCGGAAGGGTGGAGGTGTGGGACACGGACGCGGACGCGTGGAGCGTTCCGGTGGAGGCGGCCTCATGGTCCGTTTCCGGCCACAACGCGGAGCGACGCGTGCGCGACACCGGGGCGATCCTGGGTGAACGCCGGGGATCGCCCCGAGCCTGAGCCCCCGAGCCCCCGACAGCCTTAGTAACGGTCCAGGATGAGCCGCGTCTTCAGGATGTCGCCGTGGTACAGCCACCCCTTCGACTCGGCGAGGGCCACCGCGTCCTCGTGCAGTTCGGCCGCGTCGGCGGCGGAGTCGGTCTTGAAGGACAGTTCGACGACGTACTCCGTGCCGGTCCCGCCCGCGCCGACCACCGGCAGCACCTCGACGCTCGCGTCGTCGGAGGCGCCCCACTCCCCTCGTACACCGTGGCGGTGACCGGTCCGTGGGCGCGGGACTGCTGGAGAGGCCCTTGCCCCAGCCGGTGCCGCCCCACGTGGCGAGCTTGCCGGGGACGTCGGCGGCCAGCCAGTCGCGGCCGGTGGCGCTCGCCGGGAGCGCGGTGCCCGCGTACCCCTTGGCGCTGCGGCTCTTCTCGTTGCCGAAGCTCAGCGTCTGCTTCGCGTAGCCCCAGTCGACCTCGGCCTTGTAGTTGGTGTCGCCGCTGTCGAAACCGGCCGCGTTCGCCGCGTCGAGCGCGGCCTTCAGGTCGCCGTTCGTGACGGGGAAGCGCTTCTTGTACGTCTCCTCGAACGAGGACCCGTCCTTGTGGCGCAGCCGGACGCTCCACCCCTCGGCGTCCAGGGCGAGGCCGTCGGTGTCGTAGTAGGCGTACGAACGGGCCTTGGCGGAACCGGTGATGCCGAACGCCGACCTCACGGCCGCGCTCGGCGCGTGGGAGGCGTCGAGGGCCGCCGCCGTGAGGTTGATCTTCACCTCGTACGTCGGGACGGCGTTGGCCGCGGCGTGCGCCGGCGCGCTCGGGGCGAGGAGCGCGACGGCGGAGGCGAGGACGACGGCGGAGGCGGCTGCGACGGGGCGCGGGGCGCGCGCGGTGAGGTTCATGCGGCCGATCCTCACGAGGCCGGGTGAGGAGCGCGTGGCGCCGGGGCGTTCCCCGGGTGAACCGGTGGCGACCGGCGGTCCGTCGCCCACGTCCACGCCCCGTATGCGCAAGCACGTCCGACTCCTCGTCCCGGGAGGCAGAATCGCGCCATGGTGATCACCCCGCGCGTCCTCAACCGCTCCACCCTCGCCCGGCAGTTGCTCCTCGCCCGCGAGCCGATCGGCGTCGAGGACGCCGTGCGGCGGGTGGTGGCCCTCAGGCGCAGCGGCCGGGCTCCCCGTACGTGGCCCTGTGGAACCGGATCGCGGACTTCGCGCCGGAGCGGTTCGACGAGGCCCTGAACGGGTTCCGGGTGGTCCGCTCGACGCTGATGCGGCTCACCCTCCACCAGGTGCACGCCGACGACTACCGGGCCTTCCGGGAGGCCATGGAGCCGACGCTGCGCGGCGGGCGGCTCCACGACCCCCGGTTCAGGGCGGCCGGGTTCACGGCCGCCGACGCCGACGCGCTCCTGCCCGGCCTGCTCGCCCACGCCGCGGAGGCGCGGACCGGGGCCGAGCTGCGGGAGCTGGTCGAGCGGGGCCGGAGCGGGCCGGTGGCGCCCGTGGTCTGGCGGATGGTGCGCCAGTACGCGCCGCTGTGGCACGCGCCGACGGGCCCGCCGTGGTCCTTCGGAACCGCGCAGTCCTTCGTCGCGGCCGCCGAACGGCCCGTGCTCGCCGACCCGGAGGCGTCCGCCGCCGGTCTGGCCGTCCTGCTCCGGCGCTACCTGGAGGTTCGGGCCCGCGTCCGTGGCGGACATGGCGCAGTTCACGACGGCGCCCCGGCGCCTGGTGCGCGAGGCGGTGCGGACCCTGGAAGAGGACTGGTGCGGCTGGAGGGGCCGACGGCACGGTCCTGTACGACGTCCCGGGCGCGCCGCTCCCCGACGCGGAGACCCCGGCCCGCCGCGCCTGCTCGCCATGTGGGACAGCGTCCTCCTCGCGTACGCGGACCGCTCCCGGATCATCCCGCCCGCGTACCGCAGGCACGTGATCCGGGTGAACGGCGACACGCTGCCGGCGCTCCTCGTGGACGGGTACGTCGCCGGGGTCTGGCGGCCGGTCGGGGGCGGGATCGAGGTCTCGGCCTTCCACCCGCTGCCCGCCGGGGCCTGGGAGGCCTGGCCGCCGAGGCCTCGGCGCTCGGCGGCTTCCTGCCGGGCCGGGACCCGCTGGTCTACCGCCGCTACGACCACTGGTGGGCCAAGGGCTTCCCGGCGGTGGAGACGCGGGTGCTGCCGGCCGGTTGACCGGGCCGCCGGTCAGCTCTTCGCCACCAGTTCCCGCAGCGCCGTGTTGAGCGCGAGGACGTTGACCCGGGGCTCCCCCACGAAGCCGAGGGCGCGGCCCTCCGTGCGGTCGGCGACGAGCTTCGCGACGGCCGCGACGGGCAGGCCGTTGCGCTCGGCGACCCGGTGGACCTGGAGCCTCGCGTACTCCGGGGAAATGTGCGGGTCCAGGCCGGAGCCGGAGGAGGTGACGGCGTCGGGCGGCACGTCCGAGGCCTCACCTCGTACGAGGCCGTCGAGTTGTCCCGTACGACGGCCGCCCCGGCCTCCTTCACCCACCGGATCAGCTCGGCGTCGTCGCCGGACCGGTTGGTCGCGCCGGAGAGGAGCAGGGAGTACCGGGTGTTGACGGAGTTGGCGCCCAGGCCGTTCGAGGGGCGCGGCTGGAACCAGCGGAGGTCGGGGGCCGGGGCCTCCTCGCCGTCCTTCGCCGGCAGGTCGTAGCGCTGCCCGACGAGCGAGGAGCCGACGACCCGGCCGCTGCCGTCCCGTACCTCGGAGCCGTTCGCCCGGCCCGGGAAGGCCAGTTGGGCGACGGCGGTGACGGCGAGGGGTAGAGGACGCCGCACACGACGGTGAGGACGAGGAGGGCGCGCAGGCCCGCCCCGAGCAGGCGTCCGGTCCTTCTGGCGGAGTTGTTCATGGTCGGTCAGCCGATTCCGGGGAGGAGGGAGAGGAGCAGGTCGATGAGCTTGATGCCGGCGAACGGGGCGACCAGGCCGCCGAGTCCGTAGACCGCGAGGTTGCGCCGGAGCATCGCGTCGGCGCCGGCCGACCGGTAGCGCACGCCCGCAGGGCGAGCGGGACGAGGGCGACGATGATCAGCGCGTTGAAGATCACGGCGGAGAGGATCGCGGACTCGGGCGAGGCCAGGCCCATGACGTTGAGCGCGTCCAGGCCCGGATAGGCGACCGTGAACATGGCGGGGATGATCGCGAAGTACTTCGCCACGTCGTTGGCGATCGAGAAGGTCGTCAGCGCTCCCCGGGTGATGAGGAGCTGCTTGCCGATCGCGACGATCTCGATGAGCTTGGTGGGGTCGGAGTCGAGGTCGACCATGTTGCCGGCCTCCTTCGCGGCCGACGTGCCCGTGTTCATGGCGACGCCGACGTCCGCCTGGGCCAGGGCCGGGGCGTCGTTCGTCCCGTCGCCGGTCATCGCGACCAGCTTCCCGCCCGCCTGCTCCCGGCGGATGAGGGCGAGCTTGTCCTCGGGGGTGGCCTCGGCGAAGTCGTCGACCCCGGCCTCCTCCGCGACGGCCTTCGCGGTCAGCGGGTTGTCGCCGGTGATCATGACCGTACGGATGCCCATGCGGCGCAGTTCGGCGAACCGTTCCCGCATGCCCTCCTTGACGACGTCCTTCAGGTGGACGACGCCCAGGACGCGGGCGCCCCGGCGTCCTCCACGGCCACGAGGAGCGGGGTGCCGCCGGCCCGGGCGATCCCGTCCGCGAGTTCCCGCGCGTCCTCGGGGACCCGGCCGCCGCGCTCCTCCACCCAGGAGGCGACCGCGCCGCTCGCGCCCTTGCGGATCCTGCGGCCGCCGGTGTCCACGCCGGACATGCGGCTCCGGGCGGTGAAGGCGACCCACTCGGCGTCCGCCGGGGCGTCCGGGAGGGACGGGGTGTCGGGGAGGACGCGGCACCCGGGAGGGCGGGGCGCCCGGAAGGGGTACGGCGTTCCCCTCCCGCGTCCCCTCCGCGAGGTCCACGATCGAGCGGCCCTCGGGCGTCTCGTCGGCGAGCGAGGAGAGCCGGGCGGCCCCGGCGAGTTCGGCCTCCGTGACGCCCTTCACCGGCACGAACGCGCAGGCCCGCCGGTTGCCGAGGGTGATCGTGCCCGTCTTGTCGAGGAGCAGGGTGCTGACGTCGCCCGCGGCCTCGACCGCGCGCCCGACATCGCGAGGACGTTCCGCTGGACGAGCCGGTCCATGCCCGCGATGCCGATCGCGGAGAGCAGCGCTCCGATCGTCGTCGGGATCAGGCAGACGAGCAGGGCCGTCAGGACGACGAGGGAGGTCTGCGCGTCGGCGCCCGCGTAGACCGCGAAGGGCTTGAGGGTGACGACGGCGAGCAGGAAGACGATCGTCAGCGAGGCGAGCAGGATGTTGAGGGCGACCTCGTTGGGGGTCTTCCTGCGGTCGGCCCCTCGACCAGGCCGATCATCCGGTCGATGAAGGTGTCGCCGGGCTTCGTGGTGATCCTGACGACGATCCGGTCGGAGAGCACCTTCGTGCCGCCGGTCACCGCGCACCGGTCGCCGCCGGACTCGCGGACGACCGGGGCGGACTCGCCCGTGATCGCGGACTCGTCCACGGAGGCGACCCCTCGACGACGTCGCCGTCGCCGGGTATGACGTCGCCGGCCTCGCAGACCACCAGGTCGCCGACGCGCAGTTCGGTGCCGGGGACCAGTTCCTCCCCGGCCCCGGCGGGCCCATCGGCACCACCGGCACCACCGGCACCACCGGTCGTCCCACCGGCCCCGGTGACCCGGCGGGCGACCGTGCCCGTCCTGGCCCTGCGCAGGGTGTCCGCCTGCGCCTTGCCCCGGCCCTCGGCGACCGCCTCCGCCAGGTTGGCGAAGACCGTGGTGAGCCACAGCCAGGCGCTGATCGCCCAGCCGAACCAGTCGCCGGGGTGCGCGAGCGCGAGCCCGGTGGTGACCACGGAGCCGACCCACACCACGAACATGACGGGGGACGTGACCATGGCCCGGGGTCGAGCTTCCGGAGCGCGTCCGGGAGGGCGGCGGCCAGTTGTCCCGGGTCGAACAGGCCCCGCCGACGCGGCCGGACCGGGTGTCCGGGCGCCGTTCCTCGGGGGCGCCGGCCCGCGGGGGCCGGGCGGGTGCGGTGGTGCTCATGCTGCGAGCCCTTCGGCGAGCGGTCCCAGCGCGAGCGCCGGGAAGTAGGTGAGTCCGGCGACGATCGCGACCGTGCCGAGGAGGAGGCCGCTGAACAGCGGCTTCTCGGTGCGCAGGGTGCCCGCGGTGCGGGCACGGGGGCCTGTCCGGCGAGCGAGCCGGCCAGGGCCAGGACGAACACCATCGGCAGGAAGCGGCCGAGGAGCATCGCGATGCCGAGCGTGGTGTTGAACCAGGGGTGTCGGCGTTCAGTCCGGCGAACGCGGAGCCGTTGTTGTTGGCCGCCGAGGTGTACGCGTAGAGGATCTCGGAGAAGCCGTGCGCGCCGGAGTTGGCCATCGACTCCGGTGGCGTGGGCAGGGCCATCGCGACGGCGGTGAGGCCCAGGACGAGCGCCGGGGTGACCAGGAGGTAGCAGGCGGCGTGCGTGATCTCGCGGACGCCGATCCGCTTCCCCAGGTACTCGGGGGTGCGGCCGACCATCAGACCGGCGACGAACACCGCGATCACGGCCATGACCAGCATGCCGTACAGGCCGGAGCCGACGCCGCCGGGCGCGATCTCGCCCAACTGCATCCCGAGGAGGGTGATCCCGCCGCCGAAGCCGGTGTACGAGGAGTGGAAGGAGTTCACGGCGCCGGTCGAGGTCAGCGTGGTCGCCACCGCGAAGAGGGCCGAGCCGCCGATCCCGAACCGGGTCTCCTTGCCTCGGTGGCCCCGCCCGCGAGGTCGAACGCCGGGCCGCCGTGGTGGAACTCGGTCCACATCATCAGGGCGGTGAAGCCGGCCCAGATCGCAGCCATGGTGCCGAGGATCGCGTACCCCTGCTTCGGGGAGCCGGTCATCCGGCCGAAGGTGCGGGTCAGGGCGGTGGGGATGAGCAGGATCAGGTAGATCTGGAAGAGGTTGGAGAGGGCGTTCGGGTTCTCGAAGGGGTGGGCGGAGTTGGCGTTGAAGTAGCCGCCGCCATTGGTGCCGAGGACCTTGACGGCCTCCTGGGAGGCGACCGCGCCGCCGTTCCACTGCTGGGTGCCGCCGGAGAACTGCCCCACCTCGTGGATGCCGGAGAAGTTCTGGATCGCGCCGCACGCGACCAGGACCAGGGCGGCGACGACGGAGAGCGGCAGCAGGATCCGGAGCGTGCCCCGGACCAGATCGGCCCAGAAGTTGCCGAGTTCACCGGTGCGGGACCGGGTGAAGCCCCGGACGAGGGCGACGGCGACCGCCATGCCGACCGCCGCGGACACGAAGTTCTGCACGGCGAGGCCGCCGGTCTGCACGACGTGGCCCATGGCCTGTTCGCCGTAGTACGACTGCCAGTTGGTGTTGGCGACGAACGAGGCCGCCGTGTCGAACGCCTGGTCCGGGTCGATCGACGCGAAGCCGAGCGAGCCCGGAAGGACGCCCTGGACCCGCTGGAGCAGGTAGAGGAGGAGGACGCCGACGGCGGAGAAGGCGAGGACGCAGCGCAGGTAGGCGGGCCACCGCATCCCCGTGTCGGGGTCGGCGCCGATCGCCCGGTAGATCCACCGCTCGGGGGCGAGGTGCCGCTCCGAGGAGTAGACGCGGGCCATGTGGTCGCCCAGCGGCCGGTGGGACAGGCCGAGGGCGACGGCCAGGGCCAGGAACTGGAGGGATCCTGCGAGGACGGGGCTCATGTTCTTCCCTCGCCTCAGAACCGGTCGGGCTTGACGAGGGCGAGGACGAGGTAGCCCAGGAGGCCGGCGGCCACCAGGAGACCGACGATGTTCTCGGTGCTCACTGCTTGGCCACCCCCTGGCGACGAGGGCCACCAGCGCGAAGAGCGCGATCGTGGTGGCGACGAAGGCCGCGTCGGCCATCGTGGACTCCCGGATGGAGAGGGTCCCGGCCGTGGGGCGCGGGACGGAGGTTTTCGGACGAGACGAGAAACCCCCGCCCGGGGCCGTCCGCCGCTCCCGTTGACGCCCCTCTGATGCCGTACGCGTCCTTCTTGACGCTTCCCGTACGTCCCTTGACGTGCCCCTTACGCCTCTTGACGCCCTCCTGACGCACCGGCCCCGTGCCCGCCGCACCCATTGCCAGGTGCCGGAAGTGCACCTATCTTCGAGGCCACACCTACGGACCGGGATGCTCGTCAGTCCCGGGGCGGTCCGCCGTTCACGGGCCGGACGGCGGGGAGCGCACCCTCGGGACGACGGGGACGCTGGACGCCGGGCGTACGGGATATCCGTATCCACGTACCCGCGGGAGCTGAGCAGCACATGAGCAAGCACGTCCTGGCACAGAACCAGTACGGCAAGGCCGAGAACCGGATCGTCACCGTGACCCGCAAGGGCGACGACGGGGCCTGGCACGAGATCCGCGACCTGAACGTGTCGGTGGCGCTGCGCGGCGAGTACCGCGACGTGCACCTGACCGGCGACAACGGCAACTGCCTGCCGACCGACACCACCAAGAACACGGTGTACGCCTTCGCCAAGGAGCACGGCGTCGCCTCCCCGAGGCCTTCGCGATCCACCTCGCCCGGCACTTCGTGACCTCGCAGCCGGTGATCCACGAGGCGCAGGTCCGGGTCGAGAGTTCGCCTGGGAGCGGATCCCGGTCCCGACGCGCAAGGAGCAGCACTCCTTCGTCCGCAAGGGCCAGGAGGTCCGCACCGCGCAGGTCACGCACTCGGAGACCACCGGCCTCCAGGTCCTGTCGGGCCTGAGGGAGCTGACGGTGATGAACTCGACCAACTCCGAGTTCCACGGCTTCGTCAAGGACAGGTACACGACGCTCCAGGAGGCGTACGACCGGATCCTGGCCACCAAGGTCACCGCCCGCTGGGCGAACTCGGCCCCGGCGGCGGCCGACCCGGAGCACGACTGGGACCGCTCGTACGAGAAGGTGCGCCGGCACCTGCTGGAGGCCTTCGCGGAGACGTACAGCTACTCGCTCCAGCAGACCCTGCACGCGATGGCGGACCGGGTCCTGGACCACGTCTCCACGGTCAACGAGGTGCGGCTCAACCTGCCGAACAAGCACCACTTCCTGGTGGACCTGGAACCGTTCGGTCTGAAGAACGACAACGAGGTGTACTTCGCGGCCGACCGGATGTACGGCCTGATCGAGGGCACCGTGCACCGCCAGGGCGTCCAGCCGGTGATCGCGACCGGCGACTGGATCACCGCCTGAGCCGTGGGCTTCCGGCGGAAGACGAGGCGCACGGGCCCGGTTCCCGGCCTGGGGCCTTGACCGGCCCGGCCCGTGCCGCCTCGCTCCGCGATGGTCCGGCCACGCGGGGCGACGGGTCAAAGCCCGTCCGGTGAGTCCGTCAGATCCCCGCGGGGTGTTCCTGGGGGCCGCGCGGGGGTCCGTCGCGGGACGGCGGAGGGGCCGTGACCTGCGCGGAAGGCGGGGAGGTGGTCCGGCCACCATCCGGCGGCCGATTCGGGTGCCGGGTACACCTCGTCCCCGGGGGCGGTGCCGGGAGACGGTGGTGGCGCAGCGGGAAGGAGCTGCGCACCCTTCGGGCAGGAGTCTCGTGAGTACATCCGTCGCAACCAGGCGCAGGGCCACCGCGGGGGCCGTCGCCCCGGCCGTCCCCCTGGCCACCGTGAGGACCGTCGGCGCGGCCGGTGCGCGCGAGGACGTCTACGCCGAGCTGTGTGCCGCGCTCTTCTCCGGCTTCGCCCGCCGCGACCAGCGCCTGAAGGCCGAGCAGTACCTGCACGGTCTGCTCACCGCGCAGGGCCGCAAGTCGATCCGCAACATCGCCGCGCAGATCGGCGGTCCGGCGGCCGAGCAGAGCCTGCACCACTTCGTCTCCAGCTCCACCTGGGACTGGCAGCCGATGCGCGCGGCGCTCGGCCGGTACCTGGAGCGCAACGGCTGCCCGCAGGCCTGGGTGGTGCGGCCCATGCCGATCCCCAAGGCCGGGGAGCACTCCGTGGGCGTGGACCGGCGCTTCGACCCGGAGCGCGGCCAGGTCTTCCACGGGCAGCAGGCCTTCGGCGTGTGGTTCGCGGGCGAGGAGCTGAGCGTCCCGGTCAACTGGCGCCTGTTCCTGCCGGACCCTGGGTGAACGACCGCACGCGGCGCGACCGCGCGGAGGTTCCCGAGGAGGCCGGCGAGGAGACCCTGGAGGAGTGCGCGGTCACGGCGGCGCTCGACACCGCCCGCTGGTCCGACGTCACCCGCAAGCCGGTGCTCATCGACATCCGGGGCGGCGCGGGCCGTGCGGCCCTCACCCGGCTCGCCGGGGCCGGGGTGCCGGTCGTGGCCCGGATCGGGCCGGGCTCCCGGCTCGCGATCGCGGACCGCTCGCTGCCCGGCTTCGGGGCGGGCCCGCTGTCCGCGGTGCAGATACTGGAGTCCCTCAAGGGACTGCGCAGGCCGGTGAGCTGGGTGGACACGGTGGGGGCGTGCGGACCTCGCGGACCTCGCTCGCCACGGCCGTCCGGGTGGCGCTGCCGACGCCGGGCGGGGAGCGGATGCGTCCGCTGGTGCTGCTCGGCGAGTGGGACGACCCGCGGCGGGCCCCGGCCCGGGTGTGGATCAGCGACCTGACCGGTTCGCCGGTGGGCACCCTGCTGCGCCTGACCAAGCTCGCCCGCCGGGTGGAGCGGGACTTCGTGGAGGTCGGGGAGGGCGCGGGCCTGCGGGACTTCGTGGGCCGCTCGTTCCGCGGCTGGCACCGGCACATCACCCTGGCCTCGGCGGCCCACGCGGCGACGGTCCTGGCCTCCCAGTGGGAGTCGGGCCACGGCCCGGCACGGGGTACGGTCCGGGCGCGGCGCAGGGGTACGGCCCGGGCACGGCACAGGGGTACGGCCCGGGCTACGGTTCGCGGCGCTCGGCGAGCTGAGGTCCTCGGGCGGGTCGGCCCCGGATCGGGCGTCACGCCCCGGACCGGGCGCCACGCCCCGGACCGGGCGCCGTCCGTCAGGCCCCGCGCTCCGGCGGGCGGGGCGGTTCGGGGCGACGCGGCCGCGGGCCAGGGCCTCCCGGGTGCGCTGGAGCCGGAGCGCGAGCTGGACCTCCAGGACCTGGCCGGGCTTCTGCCACTCGGGGCCGAGGAGTTCGCCGATCCGCTCCAGGCGGCGGGAGACCGTGTTGGGGTGGACGTGCAGCGCCTCGGCCGCGTTCGTCGGGCTGCCGCCCGAGGCGAAGTACGCCTCCAGGGTGTGCGTGAGGTCGGTGAACCGCTCGGCGTCGTAGGCGAGCACGGGCCCGATCGCCGACTCCACGAAGCCGTCCACGTCGTTGTCGTCGGAGAGCAGCAGCCCCAGGAAGCCCAGGTCCCGCACGGAGGCCGCGGAGCCGGTGCCGCCGAGGGCGCTCATCGCGTCGAGGCAGCGCCAGGCCTCCCGGTGCATCCGCCCGACGGCGTCCGGGCTCCAGCCGGGTCCGGCGGAGGCGACGGAGACGGGGTGGCCGAGCAGCGGGGAGAGTTCGGCGGCGACGGCCCTGGCGGCGGCCGAGGCGTCGTCCCCGGCAGCAGCAGCACGATGCAGCCGCCCTGCACGGTCTTCAGACCGGAGAGGCGGTACGCGTACGAGGACGCCCACACGACCGCCCGGCCCTGCTCGCCGCCCTCGGGCCGGGCGAGCACGAGACATGCGGCCGGCGCAGGTCGACGCCGAGGCGGCCGGCCCGCTGGGCGATCTGCTGCGGCGCGTGCGGCGGGTCCGCGATGAGGTCGTCGAGGAGTTCGTCGCGGACGGGGCCTTCGGCGACGGCGGTGGAGCGCCGCATCAGGAGGAGGAAGGCGACGGACTGGGCGGCGAGTTCGAGAGCCGTTCGTCCTCGCCGGTGAGTCCGCCGTCGGCGTGGACGACGAGGCCGCCGAGGTCCTCGGAGCCCGCGATGACGGGCGCGACCAGACGTCGTCGGCGGCGAGGACCGGGCGGCGGCGGGCGTGGGCGTCGAGCGAGGCCTTCTCGACGGCCTCTTCGACGGCCTCCTGGTCGAGGCCGGGGACGTCGCCGACGGCGGCGAGCGACCGGCCGCCGGGGTCGCGGATCAGGACGCTCGCGTCGAGGGCGTCGGCGGCGGCCTTGGCCACGTTGCGCAGGTCGCCGCCCGCGAGGACGAGGTTCATGATGCGGCCGTGGGCCTCGCTGACGTGCCGCATCCGGGTGAGCCGGGTGCGCACCCGGGCGCTGTCCCGCTCCAGTTCGGAGACCTCGGCCCGGGTCCGGTCGAGGAGGCCGGCCTTCTCGACGGCGAGGGCGGCCAGGTCCGCGAGCCCGGCGAGGAGGCCGATCTCCTCGGAGGTGTGGTGGCGGACGCGCCGGTCCGCCCCGAACAGGGTGCCGATGACGGTCTCGCCGCTGCGCAGGGGCGCGGCCACGATCGCGTGGAGCCCCTCGGCGCGCAGGGCGGCTTCGGCGTCCTCGTCGAAGGCGGGGGCGTGGACGCCCGCGTCGAGGGATCCGGAGGGGCGAACCGCTCGTCGGCGAGGTAGTCCGGGGTCCAGACGGGCACGCCGTGGAGCTGGACGGCGCCGCCGAGTCCGTACCCTCGGCGATCCGCAGGCCGGGGGCCAGGCGCGGTCCCCGGACCGGCCGGGGCGGGTGCCCTCGGTGGTGTGGACGTAGCAGGCGCCGTGCGGGCCGCGCAGGGTGACGTACGCCAGGTCGAGGCCGAGGAGCCGGCGGGCGCGGCGGGTGATGACGTGCAGCAGGCCGTCGAGGTCGTAGGAGAGGGTCAGGTCGCGGGCGGTGTCGGTGAGGGCGTCGAGTCCGGCCTCGCGGCGCGCGTCCTGGGCGCGTTCGGCGTTGATCTGCCCGGCGAGGACGGCGGCCCGCTCCAGGCGGTCGAGGTCCGCGCGGTCGAGGCCGCCGCGGCGGGCCTCGTCGAGGAGGGAGCGTCGAAGCGGGCGGGCGGGGCCTGCCGGGCGAGGAGTTCGAGGACCGCGAGCAGCGGGTCGGCACCACCGGCTCCGTCCGCGCCGTGCGTGGTCATGGTCCGGGCTCCCGTGGGTCGAGCGAAATCGGGCACCTCGGAGGAAACCCGTCCTGTCCGCCGAAACTAATTCGGCTTCGGAAGCCGGTCAACGGTGAGTTGCCGCACTTCATTCCCACCGGGGAGCCGGACGGGGCCGGGTGGCGGCCCGTCACGGCGCTCGGCCGTGATCCGCCGGACGGGGCCGGTCGTGGCCGTGGTCCGCCGGACGGGGCCGGTCGTGGCCGTGGTCCGCCGGACGGGCCGGTCGTGGCCGTGGTCCGCCGGACGGGGCCGGTCGTCCGTCAGCCGAAGGAGCCGGCCGGGACGAGGCGGGGACGGGGCGGGGCGTACTGCGTGGGGATGCGGAGGCCGAGGCCGGGGCGGCCTTCGGTGTGGCGCACGGCCAGGACCGAGCGCTGGAGGCGGCGCAGCCGGGCCGAGGCTCCGTGCCCCTCTCCGCCGCGAGGGCGAGGCGCAGCCGCTCGTACGCGGTGAGGGCCTCGTCGTGCCGGCCGCAGCGCAGCAGGGCGGCCATGAGGTGGGCGTGGAGGGGCTCGTTGGTGCGGTAGCGGGCGACGAGTCCGGTGAGCTCCGGGACGAGTTCGGCGTGCCGGCCGAGGCCGAGCTGTGCTTCGAGCCACTGGTCGAGGACGCTGAGCCGGGAGGCTTCGAGGCGCTCGATCTCCCGGCGGAGGCGGGGTCCCGCGGCGACGCCCGCGTAGGGGTCGCCGCGCCACAGGGCGAGGCCTCGCCGAGGCGGAGCGCGGCACGGGAGAGGTCGCCGGCCTCCATGGCGCGGTAGCCGGCGCCGGCCGCGCGCTCGAACTGCCAGACGTCGTGGGCGCCGCCGCCGGTGTCGAGCCGGTAGCCGCCGGGCTGGGCGACGAGGACCGCGTCGGCGGTGCGCCAGTCGGACCAGTGGGTCCGCGGGTCGGCGGGGCCGGCGGCGCGCAGGGCGTCCGCGACGAGGGCGCGCAGCCCGGCTATGTGGGCCTGGAGCTCCGCGCGGGCGCCGCGGGGCGCGCCGGACGGCCACAGCTCCTCGGTCAGGACCGTCACGGGGACGACCTGGTCGGCGCTGGCCGTGAGCAGGGCGAGCACCTGCCGGGGGCTGCCGCCGTCGGGGTGATCGACACCCCGTTCTCACGTACCGACAGTCCCCCAGGATCCGGACGTCCATCTTGCCCCTCAGTGCCTGTGCGGTGTCTGCGCGCGGGATGACTCTCGATGATTAGAAAAGACCCCCGTAGGCATGTCAATAAGAAACCGGAGGGTATGGAATCACCTCCCGGGATATCGGGGTGATTCACCCCTTTGTCGTGCTATTAGGGCGTCAGATTTTCGTCACTGGCCGAGATCGCACCCGTGGCGAAAGACTGTTTCCGGACTCGGGGTACGCTTTCGGGGGTCCACCGGAGGTGCGGAGGGCCCCGACCCGCGACTTCGCGCCACAAACAGACGGCCCGGTACGGTTTCCCGCGGGGTCGCGGGGCGGGGCGCCGGAGCGCCGTCGGGACGTCGGCGGGGCGTCAGCGGAGCACGGCGGCGGCGGTGAGCAGGCCGAAGGAGACCGTGATCAGGGCCGTGCGGGCGCGGTGGAAGGCGTTCCAGCGCGCCTCGAAGGCGGCCCGGACCGGCGCGGGGTCGTCCGCGGGGGCGCTCGCCAGGGCGTTGTTGAGGGGATGTTGCCGCCGAGGGTGACCAGGTGGTTGAGGACCGCGCACACGAGCCCCGCGAGGAGGAGCCACTTCCGCGCGTCCGTGCGCCCGTCGACGGGGACGAGGAGCGCAGCGGCGGGGAGGCAGCCACGCCGAGGAAGACGGTGAGAACACGGGCCTCGGCACGCACTCGTTGATCCGGCGCATCGCCGTGACGAACTCCGCGTCCGTCAGACGGGCGAGCGCGGGCATGACGCCGGTCAGGAAGATCAGCATGAAACCGGCGTAGAGGCCGGTGCAGACGACGGCGAGGGCGAGCAGCAGGGAGGCCATGCGGCCATTCTGTCCCGCTGCCCGCCGCTCACGGGGGCGTACGCGTCAGGTGTGCACGTCGGTTGTACGGGGCGGGCCGGCCGGGGCGGGCACGGGCGCCGGCCGTACGGGGCCCGGTGCCGGTGTTGGTCGTACGAAGCCGGTGCGGGCGCCGCCAGGGGTGTCTCGCCGATCAGGCCGGATCAGGGAGCGGTGTCCGGTGCCGTGCATCGCAAGGCGGAGGAGGAGTCGACGCGGAGCGTCGGCGAGTGACGACAACGCGGCGAGGTGCGGTGCCGGACACCGCGAGCCCGGCATGATCGGCGAGACACCCCTAGCTGTACGGGTCGCCCGGGCGCAGCTCCCCTCCCCGTCCCGCCCGGCTCCGACGGGTCGGCCGCCAGGCCGCGCAGGGCCTCCGCCCGCCGTACCGACTCGGCGAGTTCCCGCACCACCGCCGAGCCGGAGCGCTCGGCGATCGCGTCGGCGTGCCGTGCGAGCGTCCCGAGCGCGGGCGTCCCCGGCAGCGAGCCGCCCCGCAGGACGTCCGCGAAGTAGGCGGCGATCGCGGTCAGTTGGAGGCTGTCGTGGCCGCTGCCCCAGATATCGGCGGTCAGCGCGCCGGTCGCGACGGTGCCGGAGCGCTCGCGCGGGGCCCGGGTGGCGGGGTCGAGCCAGCGGACGGTGGCGGTGGCGACGGGCCCGGTCGCCCCGGGCCTGGTCCTGACCGCGTACAGCGCGGTGACCGTGTGACCGGCCCCGATCTCGCCGCCGTCGACCCGGTCGTTCCGGAAGTCCTCGTCGGCGACCTCCCGGTTCTCGTACCCGATCAGCCGGAACCTCTCGACGGTCCGCCGGTCGAAGGCGACCTGCGCCTTGGCGTCGCGGGCCCGCAGTTCGACGTGGGCGGGGAGTTGGTCGACGAAGACCTTGCGGGCCTGCGCCGCGTTGGAGACGTACGTCGTCTGGCCGTCGCCCCTGTCGGCGAGCCTCTCCATGAACGCGTCGCCGAACTCGCTGCCGACGCCGACGCCGAAGAGGGTGATCCCGTACTCCCGGCGCTCCTCCCCGATGCGGGCGAGGATCGTCTCCGCCTCGGTGGAGCCGGTGTTGGCGAGGGCGTCGGAGAGCAGGACGACCCGGTTGGTGGCGCCCTCGCGGTGTCCCTCGACGGCGACGTCGTAGCCGGTGCGGACACCCGCTTCGACGTTGGTGGAGGCGCCGGTGGCCAGGGAGTCCACCACGTCGCGGATCCGGTTCCGGGCCTCCCCGAGGCGGGTCATGGGCAGCCGGGCCTCGGCCTCGGAGTCGAAGGTGACGAGTGCGATCGAGTCGTCGTCGCGGAGCTCGCCGACGAGCAGTCCGAGGACTCCTTGACGAGGTCGAGCCGCCCCGGCTCGTCCATGGAGCCGGAGACGTCGACGACGAAGGTGAGCGCGGCGGGCGGGCGTTCGCCGCTCCGGTCCGCACCCCGGGTGGCGAGCCCGACCCTGACCAGGGACCAGCCGTCCCGTCCGGTGCGGGCGCCGTCGAGGGTGACGCCGAAGCCGTCGTCGGCGGGGCGCGCGTAGTTCGGGCGGAAGCTGTTGACGAACTCCTCGGGGCGCACGGTCGCCGGATCGGGCAGCCGCCCCTCGGCGAGGGAGCGCCGGGCGTATCCGTACGAGGCGGTGTCCACGTCCAGGGCGAAGGTGGACAGGTAGTCGGGCGCGGGCGACGGGGCCGCCGCTCGCCCCCTCGGGGTGCGCCGTCCCGCCGCGCCCGCCGTCGGGGAGGGCCGGCGCGGTGGGACGGCTCTCCTTCGTGCTCCGGTCGGCGGTGCCCCGTCGCCGGACGCGCCGCAGCCGGTGAGGACGATCCCGGTGGCGAGCAACCCCGCGATCGCGGCCGGGAGCCGGGCCCCGCGGGACCGGGCCCCGCCGTCTCTCGTCGTTCCATGTCCATCTCCCCTCTTCGCACGGCACTTGTGAATGTGACGAACGGGGGCGCCGGAAAGAGCAGTCGGAGTGGTTGCGGATGGATCTCGATGCGGCAACGGCGACACGGGTGAACCCCGGTGGCATGGATTCGCCATCCTTCCCAACAGGGGTTGTCACCGTGTGCAGTCACATGCGTACATGGAGTGGACATCGATCGGCGGGGGTGGTCAGCGGTGGCAGAGAGCGCGGGCTCCGTGGTGCTCGCCCGTTCGGCGATGAACCGGGCCGTGACCGAGGGACAGCGGCCCGCGGGGCGTCCGGTCCGGGGAGCGCGGCGCATCAGCGCCGCGCTCGCCGGGCTGGCCGCCTCCACCCGGCACGAGCTGCTGACCTTCGACGACCCGGTCGCGTCCGCGGGCCACGCGATCCCCGAGCCGTTCCTGGAGCTGGCGGGAGCGTGCATGCGGGCCGCGGCGGAGCGGGCCGACGAGGTGCGCAGGATCGTCCCGAGGCACGCGCTGCCCCGGATCGGGGACGGGCTCCGGGTCCCCGGCCAGGCCCGCCTGGCGGAGTCGATCCCGTTCAAGATGATCCTGGTCGACCGGACGGTGGCGGCGGTCCCGCTCGACCTGGAGCTGCTCTACAACGGGCTGCTGCTGATCCGGGACCCGGTGGTGGTGCAGGCCCTCGTCCGGGCCCATCAGGTCTGCTGGGCGCTGGCCGAGGACCCGGCGGCGTACACGGTGCCGTCCCCGTCCCCGCCGCCGGACGACCTGCCGCCCCACTGCGGCCGGTGCTCGACGCCCTCGTCGCGGGGCTCACGGACGAGACGGCGGCGGCCCGGCTCGGCATGTCCGCGCGGACCTACAGCCGCCGGGTCGGCGAGCTGATGGCGGCCCTCGGCGACGAGCCGCTTCCGCGCGGGCGCGGAAGCGGCTCGAAGGGGTGGTTGTGAGGACCGTTCACCCGGTCAGGACACGATGTCCTTGCGGGCGAAGCCCCGGAAGGCGAGGGCGAAGAGGACCAGGGCGTACGTCAGGGAGATCGCCGTGCCCTTCACCATGCCGCCCCACTCCAGTTGAGGCTGGAGCGCGTCGATCCAGGCGAACTGCCAGTGCGCGGGCAGGAAGTCGCGCCAGTCGCCGAGCGCGGTGACGGCGTCCAGGACGTTGCCGACGATGGTGAGGCCGACGGCGCCGCCCACCGCGCCGAGCGGGGCGTCGGTGCGGGTGGACAGCCAGAAGGCGAGCCCGGCGGTGACCAGTTGGGAGGCGAAGACGAAGGCGGTGGCGATCCCGATCCTGAGCAGGGCCTCCCCGGCCGGCACCGAGCCGCCGGTCGGCAACTGGAGCGGCCCCCAGCCGTAGGCGACCGTGCCCGCCGCCAGGGCCACCAGCGGGAGGAGGACCATCGCGGCCGCGCTGTAGGCGAGCGCGACCGCCAGCTTGGAGGCGAGGAGCCGGGAGCGGGGCACGGGCGCGGCGAGCAGGTACCGCAGCGAGGACCAGCTCGCCTCGGAGGCGACCGTGTCCCCGCAGAACAGCGCCACGGGCACGACGAGGAGGAAACCGGCCGAGACGAAGAGGCAGGTGGCCGCGAAGTTGGCGCCCGAGGTCGTCGCCGTGTCGATCAGGGTGACGCGGCCCTCGCGGTCGCCGTCCCCGGTGCCGCCGATCGCGAAGGCCGCGATCAGGACGAACGGCAGGGCGATCAGGATCGCGCCCATCACCAGGGTGCGGCGCCGCTTCCACTGGCGCAGGGCCTCGACGCGCAGGGGCAGGGTGCGCCCCGGGCGGTAGCCGGGGGCGGACTCCGGCGCGCCGGCGGGCCCCCGGTCGGCAGGGTGCTGGGGGTGGTGCTGCTCATGCGGCTCCTCCTCCGATCAGGGTCAGGAACGCGTCCTCCAGGCGCCGGTGCGGTCCGACCCCGGTCAGCGGCACGTCCAGGCGGACGAGTTCGCCGATGAGGGCGGTCGCGTCGGCGCCGTCGAGCCGGACCAGGAGTCCGCCGTCGGTGCGGGCGGCCGAGCCGACGCCCGGCAGGGCGGCGATCTTCTCGACGAGGGCGTCGGGGACGGGCGGGACGGGGGTGCCGTCGGGGGTGCGTTCGGCGAGGGCGACGAGGAGGGTGTCGCCGGAGCCGGTGATCTCCGCGACGGGCCCGGCCTGCACCAACCGTCCCCGGTCCATGACGACGAGGTGGGTGCAGGACTGCTCGACCTCCGCCAGGAGGTGGCTGGAGACGATGACGGTGCGGCCCCGGCCGCGTACCGGATCATCACCTCGCGCATCTCGCGGATCTGCGGAGGGTCGAGTCCGTTGGTCGGCTCGTCCAGGATCAGCAGGTCCGGCAGGCCGAGCATGGCCTGGGCGAGGGCGAGGCGCTGGCGCATGCCCTGCGAGTAGGTGCGCACGGCGCGTTCCAGGGCGCCGCCCAGGTTCGCGATCCGCAGGGCCTCGTCGACGTGGGCGTCCCCGGCGGGGCGGCCGGTGGCCTTCCAGTACAGGTCGAGGTTCTCCCGGCCCGACAGGTGCGGCAGGAACCCGGCGCCCTCGACGAAGGCGCCGACGCGGGAGAGGACCGGGGCGCCGGGCCGGATCGCCTGGCCGAAGACCCGGATCTCGCCCTCGTCGGGGGCGATGAGGCCCATCAGCATGCGCAGGGTGGTGGTCTTGCCGGCGCCGTTCGGGCCGAGGAGGCCGAGGACCTGGCCCTGCTCGACGCGGAAGGAGAGGTCCTTGACGCTGTACCGCTCGCCGCCCTTGTACTTCTTGGAGAGTCCCGTGATCTGGAGCGGCACGGGGGCGAGCTCCGGGTCGGGGGCGGGCGCGGCGGTCCTGCGGCGGGCCGTGAACAGCAGGACGGCGGCGACGGCCAGGCCGATCGGCGGCAGGCCCCACACCCACCAGGGCAGGGCGGCGGCCTGGGTGGCGAGGCCGGGCGCGGTGGGGACGGTCAGGGGCCCCGGACGGCGACGGTGTAGGCGGCGGGGGCGGCCGGGGAGGCGTAGCCGAGGTCGGTGGCGGCGACGACGAGCCGCAACCGGTGCCCGGCCTCCACCTCGTGGTCGATCGCGGGCAGCGCCAGGGTGACGTCGCGGCCCGCCCGGGCGTCCTCGACGCGGACGGGGGCGACGAGCTGGGCGGGCAGCACCTGCTGCCGGCCGTCGGGGCCGACGTCGTACACCTTGGCGAAGAGGACGGCGGAGCCGTCGGCGGCGGTCGAGGTGACCTTGACGCGGACGGTCGGCGCGCCGGTGATCCGGAGCGCCCCGGTCTGCGGCTTCGCGTCGAAGCGGGCGTGCTGGCCGGGGAAGTCGAGGGAGAGGCCGACGCCGAGGGAGGAGAGGCCGGAGAGTCCGCCGCCGAGGCCGGGGACGGCGGAGACGGCGGGCGGGGCGCCGCCCGGCGGGTTGGCGAAGGTCTGCGGGGCGCCGCCGAGGCCAGGGCCGTGGTGCCGGAGGCGAGGCCCGGGTAGCGGTCGGCGGTCGCGGCGCGCAGGGTCGCCCGGCCGTTGGTGGAGTCGACGCCGCCGGTGCGGCTGACGCGGAAGGCGGGGCCGGTGTCCACGGAGGCGTCCCGCTTCAGCCAGCGGTCGAACCAGGCGCCGACGCGCCGCTCGACGCGCTCGGTCTCCTGGTCGCCGCCGTCGTGGCCGCCGGAGGTCCAGTCGACGGCGACGGGGGCGCCGTTGGCGGCGAGGGTCCGGGCCGTGGCGTCGGACTGGGCCAGGGTGAAGAGCGAGTCGGACTGGCCCTGCACGAGGAGCGCGGGCACCTTGATCCGGCCGCCGACGGCGGAGGGGCTGCGGGCTTCGAGGAGCGCGCGGGCGGCGGCGTCGGGCTTCCCGGAGACGGCGACGCGCTGGTAGAGCGCGCAGAGCTCGGCGGTGAACCGCCCGCAGGCAGGAGCCTTGGAGGCGGCGGCCTTCCCGGCCCCGGCGGCCGGGGCCTCTCCGGCGGCCGGGGCCTCTCCGGTGGCCGGCCCGTCCCCGCACCCGGCAGGCTCCCGGTCCCCGCCCCGTTCCCGGCGGAGAAGAAGATCCCGGCCCAGAGCTTCTTGAAGACGTCGTCCGGGAAGAGGGCGTCGGCGAGTTCCAGTACGTGATCCGGGGGCGATCGCGTCGACGCGCGGGTCGTGTCCGGCGGCGAGCAGGGAGATCGCGCCGCCGTAGGAGGCGCCGCTGACGCCGACGCGCGGGTCGCCCGCCCCGTCGAGGAGGACCTCGGGCCGGTCGGCGAGCCAGTCGATGAGCCGGCTGACGTCCTTCACCTCGCGGTCGGGGTCGTTGAGGCCGATCTCCCCGGTGGAGGCGCCGAAGCCGCGGGCGGACCAGGTGAGGACGGCGTACCCGTCGCGGGCGAGGCCCTCGGCCTGGGCGCGGACGTCGTCCTTGGAGCCGCCGAAGCCGTGCCCGAGCAGGACGGCGGGCCTGCGCCCGTCGCCGTCACCGGTGAAGTACGAGGTGTCGAGCCGTACGCCGTCGACGTCGAGCGTCCGGTCCGCGCGGTGCACGGGCGGTGGATCGTCCGAGGCGACGGCGGTCCAGGTGCCGGCACCCGCGAGGACGGTGAGCGCGGCGGTGACCGCGGCCCACCGGGGAAGTCGGAGTCGCATGGTCCCGAGCCTAAGCGGCGCCCCTGTGGACCGCGGCTCCCGAAAGACGGAGGTCCCGCACCTCCTGGGGTCGTACGGAGTACGGTCCGCGTACCGCGGGCGCGGTACGAGGATCCCGGGAGGAAACGTGATCGAGATCCGGCGGGCGACGACGGTGGCCGAGCTGGTCGCGGCGGAGCACCTCTACGACGGCCCGGCGCGGGAGGAGTGGGCGGCCCGCTTCCTGGCGGCGCCGGGCCACCTGATGCTGATCGCCTACACGGCGGACGGCTTCCCGGCCGGGTTCGTGTCCGGGGTCGAGATGACCCACCCGGACAAGGGCACGGAGATGTGCCTCTACGAACTGTCCGTGGACGAGGCGCACCGCCGCCGCGGCACGGGCCGCGCCCTGACGGAGGCCCTCCTGGCGGCGGCCCGGGAACGCGGCTGCTACGGCACCTGGGTCGGCGTGGACACGGACAACCCCCGGCCCTGGCGACGTACCGGTCGGCGGGGGCGTCGGACGAGGGGTGTTCGCGATGCTGGGGTGGGAGCTCCCTGAGTGAGGTGGCCCGGGGCCCCGGAGTGCGGTTGCCGCAGTCCGGGGCCCCGACCGTCCGCGTCAGTGGTTGCGCGGGAAGCCCAGGTCGACGCCCGCCGGGGCGTCGGAGGGTCGGGCCAGCGGGTGGTGACGACCTTGCCGCGGGTGTAGAAGTGCACGCCGTCGTTGCCGTAGATGTGGTGGTCGCCGAAGAGCGAGTCCTTCCAGCCGCCGAAGGAGTGGTAGCCCACCGGGACCGGGATCGGGACGTTGACGCCGACCATGCCGGCCTCGACCTCGAGCTGGAAGCGGCGGGCCGCGCCGCCGTCGCGGGTGAAGATCGCGGTGCCGTTGCCGAACGGCGAGGCGTTGATGAGGGCGAGGCCCTCCTCGTACGTCTCGGCGCGCAGCACGCAGAGGACCGGGCCGAAGATCTCGTCCTGGTAGGCCTTGGCCGTGGTGGGGACGCGGTCGAGGAGGAGAGCCGATCCAGTGGCCGTCCTCGTGGCCCTCGACCGTGTAGCCGGTGCCGTCGAGGACGACCTCGCAGCCCTCGTCCGCCGCGCCGTGGACGTAGGAGGCGACCTTGTCGCGGTGGACGGCCGTGATGAGCGGGCCCATCTCGGAGGCCGGGTCGGTGCCGGGGCCGATCTTGATCTTCTCGGCGCGCTCGCGGATCTTGTCCACCAGCTCGTCGCCGATGGAGCCGACGGCCACGACCGCCGAGATCGCCATGCAGCGCTCGCCCGCGGAGCCGTACGCCGCCGAGACGGCCGCGTCGGCCGCCGCGTCGAGGTCGGCGTCCGGGAGGACCAGCATGTGGTTCTTGGCGCCGCCGAGCGCCTGGACGCGCTTGCCGTTGGCGGAGGCGGTGGTGTGGATGTGCCGCGCGATCGGGGTCGAGCCGACGAAGGAGATCGCCGCCACGTCCGGGTGCTCCAGGAGGCGGTCCACGGACACCTTGTCGCCGTGCAGGACGTTGAAGACGCCGTCCGGCAGACCGGCCTCGGCGAGCAGCTCGGCGATCTTCAGGGACGGGGAGGGTCCTTCTCGCTCGGCTTGAGGATGAAGGTGTTGCCGGTCGCGATGGCGATCGGGAACATCCACATCGGCACCATGGCCGGGAAGTTGAAGGGCGTGATGCCGGCGACGACGCCGACGGGCTGGCGGATCGACGCCACGTCCACGCGGTTGGAGACCTGGGTGGACAGCTCGCCCTTGAGCTGGGTGGTGATGCCGCAGGCCAGGTCGACGATCTCCAGGCCGCGGGCGACCTCGCCGAGCGCGTCCGAGTGCACCTTGCCGTGCTCGGCGACGATCAGCTCGGCGATGGCGTCGCGGTTCGCGTCGAGCAGCGCGCGGAACTTGAAGAGGATCGTGGTGCGCTGCGCCAGCGAGGAGGTGCCCCAGGTGGCGAAGGCGGCCTTGGCGGCGGCCACCGCCGCGTCGACCTCCTCCACGGAGGCGAGCGCGACCCGGGTGGTCACGGCGCCGGTGGCCGGGTCGGTGACCGGACCCCAGTTGCCCGACGTGCCCTCGACGGCCTTGCCACCGATCCAGTGGTCGACGGTCTTGACGGTGTTCGTCATGACGAAATGCTCCTTCAGAGATGGCGGCGTCGGGCGGTGACGTGCCGGTCGTACTCCTCCCGGGCCTCGACCGCCGCCTTGCGGGTCGCGATCTCGGCCACGGGCACATCCCACCACGCCGGGGCCGGAGGCGGGCCCGACACTGTGTCGGGCGTTTCGGTCTCGACGTAGACACATGTGGGAACCGTCGCCGCCCGCGCCTCCCCGAGGGCTTCTCGCAGGTCACGGATGGTGCGGGGCGCAGCACCCGCATGCCGAGGGAGGCGGCGTTGGCGCCGAGGTCGACGGGGAGCGGCGGTCCGGTGAAGCCGCCGTCCGCGTCCCGGTACCGGTAGTCGGTGCCGTACCGCTCGGCCCCGACGGCCTCCGAGAGGCCGCCGATGGAGGCGTACCCGTGGTTCTGGAGGACGACGAGCCGCAGCGGCAGACGCTCCTGCACGGCGGTGACGATCTCGGTGGGATTCATCAGGTACGTCCCGTCCCCGACGAGCGCCCAGACGGGCCGGCCGGGGGCGGCGAGGAGACGCCGATCGCGGCGGGGATCTCGTATCCCATGCAGGAGTAACCGTACTCGACGTGGTACTGGTCGGCCGAGCGGGGCCGCCACAGCTTGTGGAGGTCGCCCGGGAGCGATCCGGCGGCGTTGATCAGGATGTCGCTCGCGTCGACCAGGGTGTCGAGTGCGCCGAGGACCTGGGTCTGGGTGGGGCGGGCGTCCTCGTCGGGGACGGCGTAGGCGGCGTCCACCCGCTCCTGCCACCGCCGTTTGGACGCGGCCCACCTCCCCGTGCCCCGTCGGTGGTCGCCCAGGGCCTCCGTGAGGGCGGTCAGCCCCTCCCGGGCGTCGGCGACGAGCGGAAGCGCGGCCTGCTTGTGGGCGTCGAAGCCGGTGACGTTGAGGTTGAGGAAGCGGGCGTCCTCGGGGAAGAGGGTGCCGGAGGCGGTGGTGAAGTCGGTGTGGCGGGTGCCGACGCCGATGACGAGGTCGGCCGTACGGGCCAGGTCGGCGGCGGTCTCCGTACCGGTGTGGCCGACGCCGCCCACGTCGCAGGGGTGGTCGTACGGCAGGACGCCCTTGCCGGCCTGGGTGGTGGCGACGGGCAGGCCGGTCCGCTCGGCGAAGGTCCGCAGGGCCTCCTCGGCGCCGCTGTGCCGCACCCCGCCGCCCGCGACGACCAAGGGCCGCTCGGCGGACCGCACGGCCGTACGGCGGCGTCGAGTTCGCCCCGGTCGGGGCGGGGCGGCAGACCCGCCAGGTCCGCTCGGCGAAGAACTCCTCGGGCCAGTCGTACGCCTCCGCCTGCACGTCCTGGGGCAGGGCGAGGGTCACGGCGCCGGTCGCGGCCGGGTCGGTGAGGACCCGTACGGCTTCCAGGGCGGCCGGGACCAGGGCCTCGGGGCGGCCGACCCGGTCGAAGTACACGGAGACGGGCCGCAGGCAGTCGTTGACGGACACGTCCCCGCGTACGGGAGCTGGAGCTGCTGGAGGACGGGGTCGGCGGGCCGGGTCGCGAAGGTGTCGCCGGGGAGGAGCAGGACGGGCAGGTGGTTGACGGTGGCGAGGGCGGCGCCGGTGACGAGGTTGGTGGCGCCGGGGCCGATGGAGGTGGTGACGGCGTGCGCGGAGAGGCGGCGGGACTGGCGGGCGTAGCCGACGGCGGCGTGGACCATGGCCTGTTCGTTGCGGCCCTGGTGGAAGGGCATGAGCGCCGGGTGCTCGACGAGCGCCTGCCCGATCCCGGCGACGTTCCCGTGGCCGAAGATCCCCCAGGTGGCGGCGATCAGACGGCGGCGCTCGCCGTCGCGCTCGGTGTACTGGGCGGCGAGGAAGCGGACGAGGGCCTGGGCGGTGGTGAGCCGGACGGTGCTCATGCGGGCCTCCGCGGGGCTCCGGGGACGGCCGGGGCCGCTCGTGCGGACGCCTTCGTTCCCGTTCACGCGTACCCCTCCGTGTGGTCCGGGTGGAAGCTGATCCTCCACGCGCGTTCGGGTCCGGGGCCCGCCATGACGTTGAGGTAGTAGAGGTCGTGGCCCGGCTGGGCGATCGAGGGCCGTGCCAGCCGTCGGGGACGAGGACCGCGTCGCCGTCGCGGACCTCGGCGAGCAGGTCGGCGCCGCCGGGCCGGGAGGGCGAGATCCGCTGGTAGGCGAGGCCGTGCGGCCCTTGGACCTCGTAGTAGTAGATCTCCTCCAGGACGGCCTCGGCGCCGGCGCGGTGCTCGTCGTGCTTGTGCGGCGGGTAGGAGGACCAGTGGCCGCCGGGCGTGACGACCTCGACCGCGATGAGCCGGTCGCAGGCGAAGGCGTCGGCGGAGGCGAAGTTCCGCACCTCGCGGGCGCGGTCGCCGCTGCCCCGGGTCTCGACGGGAACCTCCGGCGCGGGACCGTAGCGGGCGGGGAGTCGTCGCTCGCACTTCGCTCCTGCCAAAGCGAAGCGGCCCCCGCGCCGGAGGCGATCTGGGCGTGGGCGTCGCGCGGTACGTAGGCGAAGTCGGTCACTCCGTCGAACACGCTCGCGCGGCCCCGGAGTTCGAAGACCTCGCCGTCGACGCGCACGCTACAGGCACCGGCGAGGGGAAGCACGGTCCATTCGGAATCCCCGCTCCCGAAGGAGTGGGTCTCCCCAGCCCGAGGGTGAGGACGCGGAGCGCGGAGTACGTCCATCCGGCCCGCGCGGGATCGACGTCGACCGCGTACGGCCCCGGGCGGCGGCCCCGGCGGGGAGGTGGAGGGACGGGGGCGGGGGCGGGACGCCCGGGGTGCGGGTGCGGGCTCGGGCTCGGGCTCATGGCGGACATCCCTACCCCTTTCCGGAGGCGTTCCCGTACGGAGCGTTCCCGTGCCCCGGCCAGGGCCTCCGCGATCTCCGCCGGGTCCGGCATGGCGGAGGAGCAGGCGAGCCGGCCCGCGACGATCGCGCCGGCGGCGTTGGCGTGGCGCAGGGTCCGTTCGAGGTCCCAGCCGGCGAGGAGGCCGTGGACGAGCGCCCCGCCGAACGCGTCGCCCGCGCCCAGGCCGTTGACGACCTCCACCGGCAGCGGCGGCGCCTCGGCGCGGGTGCCGTCGGCGGCGAGCGCGAGGACGCCCTTCGGGCCCTGCTTGACGACGGCGAGCCGGACGGCGCCGCCGTCGGAGGCGAGCAGGGCGCGGGCGGCGGCCTCCGGATCGCGCTCCCCGGTCGCGACCTCGCACTCGTCGAGGTTGCCGACGGCGACGGTGGCGTGGCGCAGGGCCTCGGCGTAGTACGGGCGGGCCTCGGCCGGGTCCGTCCAGAACATCGGCCGCCAGTCCAGGTCGAAGACGGTGGCCTCCCGGCCGGCCCCGCCCTCCCCGCCGTACCCGCCGCCCCCGTATCCGTCCCCGTGCTCCGACCTGGCCCGGAGCGCCTCCAGGGTCGCGGTGCGGCTCGGCTCGGCGCACAGGCCGGTGCCGGTGGCCCAGAAGACCCGGGCGGCGCGGATCGCGTCGAGGTCCAGCTCGTGCGGATGGATCTCCAGGTCGGGGGCCTTGGGCAGCCGGTAGAAGTAGAGCGGGAAGTCGTCGGGCGGGAAGACCTCGCAGAAGGTGACGGGGGTGGGATGTGCGGCGGCCTCGGTCACCCAGCGGTCGTCCACGCCGAAGGCCTTCAGCTCCCGGTGCAGGAAGGTGCCGAAGGGGTCGGCGCCGGTGCGGGAGACGAGCGCGGTGCGGCGGCCGAGCCGGGCGGCGGCGACGGCCACGTTGGCCGGGGAGCCGCCGAGGAACTTGCCGAAGCTCTCGACCCGGTCGAGCCCGACGCCGGTCTGGAGCGGATAGAGGTCCACCCCGAGGCGCCCCATGGTGATCAGGTCGTACGGCTCCGTCTCCACGCGCCACCTTCCGCCCTCGGCCCCGTTCCCAGGTCTAACTCCCTACCCGGGGGTGTCAACGACATGTCCGGACATGCGGACCACCGGCGCGCTTGACGGTGCTCCCGGCCGGGGTCAGGGTGGCTGTCATGACGGAGCCGTCCCCGCAGACCTCGTCCCCGCAGACCTCGTCCCCGCAGACCTCGTCCCCGCAGACCTCGTCCCCGCAGATCTCGTCCTCCCAGACCTCGTCCCCGTCGCCGTCCCGGATCCGGGTCGGATCCGCTCCCGACTCGTGGGGCGTGTGGTTCCCCGACGATCCCCGGCAGGTGCCCTGGCAGCGCTTCCTCGACGAGGTGGCGGGCGCGGGGTACGAGTGGATCGAGCTCGGTCCGTACGGCTATCTGCCCACCGATCCGGCGGTCCTCGCGGAGGAGACCGCCCGGCGCGGCCTGCGGGTCTCGGCGGGGACGGTCTTCACCGGCCTGCACCGCGGCCCGGACGTCTGGGAGCGGACCTGGGCGCACGTCGCCGAGAACGCGGCCCTGGCGCAGGCGATGGGGGCGGGCCACCTGGTCGTCATCCCGTCGTTCTGGCGGGACGACCGGACGGGCGAGGTCCTGGAGGAGCCGGTCCTGACCGCCGGTCAGTGGCGGGACCTGACCGGCCTGACGGAGCGTCTGGGCCGGGAGGTGCACGAGCGGTACGGGCTGCGGATCGTGGTCCACCCGCACGCCGACACGCACCTGGACGGCGAGGAGAGCGTGACGCGCTTCCTCGACGCCACCGACCCGGAGGCCGTCGCGCTCTGCCTGGACACCGGGCACTACGCGTACGCCGGCGGGGACAGCGTCGCGCTGATCCAGGCGTACGGCGAGCGGATCGGCTACCTCCACCTGAAGCAGGTCGATCCGGCGGTCCTGGCGGAGGTGATCGCCGAGGGACGCCGTTCGGTCCCGCGGTGGCGCGGGGCGTGATGTGCGAGCCGCCGGCCGGGGTGCCCGCCCTGGAGCCGGTGCTCGCCGCCGCCCGCGCCCTGGACGTGGACCTCTTCGCCATCGTCGAGCAGGACATGTACCCGTGCGACCCGGACGCCCCGTACCCGATCGCGCTGCGGACCCGGGACTTCCTGCGCTCCTGCGGGGTGTGACCGGGTCCGTACCGCGCCCTTACCCTCCGGGCCGGGGCGGCGCACGGGGACACACCGGCGGCCCGATGCGTCACTTCTGTCACACGCGTCCCGGCTTCGTCACGCTTTTCTCCGTTACGCGGGTTTCCCGTCACAGGCGCGTGACAGCCGTTCCCTCCGTCTGAAGGGGTCGTTGCAGGGGCACAGGCTCAGTGATCGCCAACGCCCACCCGCAGCGCCCCCGAACGGCACCCCGCCGCCGCTGCGCGGTGCGCAGGGAGGTGCCAGGCATGACGGACAAGAGGCTCTGGACGTACAAGGACATCGCGGCGCACATCCGGGTGCAGCCGGACACCGTCCGCTCCTACCGGAAGCACGGGCTGCTCCCACCGCCCGACCACGTCGAGTCGGGCAAGCCCTTCTGGTACGCGGACACGATCCGCGCCTGGGTCGCGAGCCGCCCCGGCAACCGGGCCCGTCGCGACTGACCCGGACACCGTGGAGGAGCGGGCCGGTCCGGGGTGCCCCGGACCGGCCCGCTCCTTGTGTCCCTCCGGCCCCTCCGGTTCCTCCGGTTCCTCCGGGGGCTCAGATCACCGCGTTGTAGATGTTCCAGCCCCAGCCGATCCGCTTGCGGGTCGAGGTGGGGAGCCCCTCCTGGGCCACGGCGGAGTACACGGTGTCGTAGGCCCAGAGCCGGCCGCTCCGGTCGAGCGCGACGAGGTCGTCCCCGTCCAGCGGCCGAGGTCCGGGGTCTGCGCGACCGTGTTGTAGGTGTTCCAGCCGCCGCCGACCCGGGCGCGTGCGAAGAAGGGCTTCGTCCGGCTGCCGTCGGGATCGGTGGAGTGCTTCCACAGCACGCCGGCCGTGTCGCGGGTCAGGACTCCGTCCCTGGTCCCCGTCCACGCCGTGTAGACGTTCCAGCCGCCGCCGACCCTGGCGCGCGGCTCGAACGTGGGGACAGCCAACTGTCCTTGTACTCGAAGTTCCACAGGACGCCGGTCTTGTCCCGGGCCAGCATGCCGTTCTCGTAGCCGGTGATCGCGGTGTAGTCGTTCCAGCCGGCGCTGATCCGGACGCGCGGCTTGAACGGCTTCGCGGGGTTTCCCGAGCCCTCGTGGAACCAGAGGACGCCGGCCTTGTCGCGGGCGAGGAGGTTGCCCTTGCCGTCCGCGCGGGTCGGCGTGAGCCGAGTGATCAGCGTGTACGCGTCCCAGCCGCCGCCGACGCGGACGCGGGCCGTCAGGGAACTGTCGTCCTTCCCGAGGGACTCGTACCGCCAGAGGACCCCGTTCGCGTCGCGCGCGTGGAGGGCGCCGCGCATGCTCCGGCCCGGGGTGCCGCGGTCGACGAAGAACCCGGCCGCGCCGCTCGCCACCGGCGTGGTGGAGGCGCCCGTCACCTCGAAGCGTCCGTCGAGGACGGGGGCGACGTACCCGGAGATCCACTCCTGCGCGGCGAACGTGACGGCGTACGTCAGCGTTCCGGCCGCCTCGACCGCCGGAAGGTCGAGCACGAGGCTCAGGTCGTCACCGCTTCCGGGGCCGGTCGGCAGGTCCCAGGCGACCGGCACCGCCGGGGAGCCGTTCACCGAGACCGTGGAGGTGAACGCGCGCGCGACGTGCTCCGGGAGGCTGTCCGCCGGCGCTTGCGGCAGGGGCATGACGAGCCGTGCCTTCACCGGGCCGGTCACGCCGGCCGGCAGCGTGACCTTGAACGTGGTCTTCGCCGGGACGCCGCTTCCGACGCGGAACGTCGGCCGGCCGCCCTCCTGGACCACCGTCCCCGTCCCGGCCTGGACCGCGGCTCCCCGGACCGGGGCGGCGACGGCCGTCGCCGCCCGAACACCGCCGGCGTCATACCGACGGCCAGGGCCGTCGCCCACACCAGGGCTGTACGCATGTGTGTCACGAAATCATCCGCCTTGTTCCCGTTAAGAACGGAGAGGTCACCTCTCGCCGCTTCTCGGACACTTCTTCGACGCCCGAAAGGGATGCGCGGTTGCGCGCGTCCGACTCGCTGACGCCGAAGCGGTCGTGGAAGCGGCGCAGCGGTCCCGGGGCCCACCAGGTGAGGCGGCCGGTCAGCTTCATCACGGAGGGGACGAGGAGGCTGCGGACCACCATCGCGTCCATGAGGACGGCGAGGGCGACTCCGAGGCCGAGCATCTTGGTGTTGGTGACGCGGGCGGTGCCGATGGCGACCATGACGACGGCGAGGATGACGGCGGCGGCGGTGATCAGGCCGCCGGTGCGGCTCAGGCCGAAGCGGACGGAGTGCTCGTGGTCGCCGGTGGCGTCGTACTCCTCCTTGATCCGGGAGAGCAGGAACACCCCGTAGTCCATGGAGAGTCCGAAGGCCACGCAGAACATGAGCACGGGCAGGGTGGTCTCGATGTCGCCGGTGGGGGTGAAGCCGAGGAGGCCGGAGAGGTGGCCCTCCTGGAAGACCCACACGACGGCGCCGAACATGGCCGTGAGGCTCAGGGCGTTGAGGACGACGGCCTGGACCGGGATGAGGACGCTGCCGGTGAGCAGGAAGACCAGGAGCAGGGTGACGAGGGCGATGATCCCCGCCGCCCAGGGCAGCCGCTCGCCTATGGCGTCCTTGGAGTCGACCAGGACGGCGGCCGGTCCGGTGACGGAGGTGTCGAAGGGGGCCTCGGCGGCGCGCAGTTCGGCGACGACCCGCTGGGCCCCGGCGCCGACGGTCTCGCCGTCGGGCACGACGGTGAAGTAGGCGGGGGCGCCGCCGCCCGCGGTGACCGGTCCGTCGGCCCGGCCGACGCCGTCGAGGCCGCGATCCGCTCGCGGTAGGCCGCGTACTGCCCGGGGTGGCCGGTCCTCGGCGAGGACGGTGATCCCGCCGCCGGGGTCACCGGGGAAGCCGTCCCGCAGCTCGTCCTGGACGACCCGGGAGGAGGCGGTGACGGGGAGCTGGCGGTCGTCCGCCGTACCGAACTCCACGCCGAGGAAGGGCAGTCCGAGGAGGACGAGTCCGGCGGTGGTGAGGACGGCGAAGACGGGCGCCCTGCGCATCACCAGGCCGGCGGCGCGCGCCCAGCCCGCGCCGGAGGCGTCCTTCCGGGGCTCCCGGCCGCGCCGGACCAGGCGCCGCAGGTCGAGGGCGTTGACCCGGTGGCCGAGCAGCACGAGGGCCGCCGGGAGCAGGGTGAGGGCGGCGGTGGCGGCGAGCAGGACGACCGCGATCCCGGCGTACGCGAAGGAGCGCAGGAAGTACTGCGGGAAGACCAGCATCGCGGCGAGCGAGACGGCGACGGTCAGGGCGGAGAAGAGCACGGTCCGTCCGGCGGTGCGCAGGGTGGTGCGGACGGCGGTGTGCGCGTCGGCGCCGGCGGCGAGCTCCTCGCGGTAGCGGCGGACGACGAACAGGGCGTAGTCGATGGCGAGTCCGAGGCCGAGCGCGGTGGTCAGGTTCTGCGCGAAGACGGAGACGTCGGTGAACTCGGTGAGGCCGCGCAGGATCGCGTTGGTGCCGAGGATGGCGACGATGCCGACGCCGAGGGGCAGCAGGGCGGCGACGGCGCTGCCGAAGACCATGACGAGCAGGACGAGGGTGAGGGGCAGGGCGATGAGCTCGGCCCGCAGCAGGTCCTCCTCGATGAGCGTCTGCATCTCGTGGCGGACGGCGAGCTCGCCGCCGAGCGAGACCTCCACGGGGCCGTGGGCGCCCCGGTAGGCGGGGGCGATCCGGTCGAGGACGGCCGCGGCCTCCTTCTCCTCGCCGGTGATCCGGGCGGCGATCACGGCCTTGCGGCCGTCCTCGGAGCGGAGGGCGGGCGAGCCGGTGGACCAGTAGGAGCCGACGCCCTCGACGCCCGGTTCGGCGTCGAGCCGCTCGGCGAGGCGGCGGGCCTCGGCGGCGACGGCCGGGGCGTCGGTCCCGGCGGTGCCGGAGTCGACGAGGAGGAGCAGGTTCGGCCGGGAGCCCGGGAAGTGCCGCTCCAGGGCCTCGGAGGCGTACGTGGACTCGGCGGCCGGGTCCTCCCAGCCGCCGCTGCCCATGCGGTCCGCGACCCCGCCGCCGGCCAGGACGGCGAGGGCGGTGAGCACGAGGGCGACGAGCAGGGTGAGCCGGGGCCGCACGGTCACGAACCGCGTCCAGCCCCGACCCGGGCCCCGGCATCCGGCGCCCCGCCGCGTCCGGCCCCGGGCCGGGAAGCCGACCCTCGTCGGTCCGCGCGCCGGCACCGGCCGCGCGGCCGTCCCCGTCCCGTCCCCGCCTGCGGCTTCTCCCCGCCGCCGGCCGCGCCGGGTGCTGTTTTCTTGACTTCGGCCATGACGCGGTGTCCCTTCACCTGACCCGTGCGCACACGCTTCCCGGCAGGACGCACGGGTCACCCATTGCCATAGACTGGCAAACACGAGCGATCACTCGCGTTTTCCAAGAATGCGAGCGACCTCTCGCGTTTGTCAAACGGGTCGAGAAGAGCTGGGGACAGTCATGTCCGAGGACACGTCCGAAGAACCGAAGCCGCGCCGCCGTCAGGCGCGGGGCGAGCGCCGCATCGCGCAGTTGCTCCAGGCCGCCGCGAACGTCTTCTGCGCGAACGGCTACACGGCGACCAGCACCAACGCGATCGCCCGCGAGGCGCACGTCTCGCCCGGCACGCTCTACCAGTACTTCCCGAACAAGGAGGCCATCGCGATCGAGCTGGGCGAGCGCCTCCTGCACGACATGCGGGAGGCGCACGGCCAGGCGTTCACGGCGGAGAACCTCGCCCTGCCGCTGCCCGGGCTGCTCGACGCCGTCGTGGACCCGCTGATCGAGTTCAACTGCGCCAACCCGGCCTTCCTCGCCCTGATGCACGGCTCCGACGTCCCCGGCCGGATCGCCGAGGAGCACGACGAGCTCCACGCGACCCTGCTCACCCGGGTGGAGGAGGTCATCGCCCACTACGCGCCCGCGTTGTCCGCCGCCGACCGGAGCCGGACCGCCGGGATGAGCTTCGCCGCCTTCAAGGGGGCCTGGCCTCGTCCTCGCCGCGCCCGAGGGCCCCGAGCGGGACGCCACGGTCGCCGAGCTGAAGACCCTCCTCCTGCGCTACCTCTCCCCGCTGGTCGAGCAGTCGGCGGAGGGACCGGGAAAGGCGGCGAAGGGCCCGGTCACCACGTCTCCGAGCCGCTGACCGGGTCGGCGGACGGCGCCTTCCCCGGCCCGCCCCGTCCCCGCAGCTTCGTCGCGAGCAGCGGGAAGACGAGCACCGAGACCATGCCGGCCCCGACGAGCGCCGCCGACTCGCCCGCCGTCAGCTCGCCGTCCTCCACGCCGATGGCGGTGATCGCGACGACGAGCGGCAGCGCGGTGGAGCCGTAGAGCACGAGCCCCGCCGGTCCGCGCGGCCGAGGTCGCGCGGGGCGAGAGCCACACGGGCCCGCCGCGCACGACCAGGAAGAGCAGCAGGAAGACGGGCAGCAGGAGCAGGTTCCGGCCGCCGTCGAGGAGCGCGGACAGGTCGAACTCGATCCCGGTGACGACGAAGAAGACCGGGACGAGGAAGCCGAACCCGACGCCCTCGACCTTCTCCAGGATCCGCGGGCCGGACTCGGGCGCGGCCCCGGCCAGTACGAGCCGGGTGATCAGTCCGGCCGCGAAGGCGCCGAGCAGCACGTCGAGCCCGAGCGCCTGCGAGGCCCCCAGCATCAGGGCGAGCAGCAGGAAGACGAACCGGACCGCGAACTGGCCGCTGGTGTCCAGGGTCCTGGCGACGACCCGGGAGAACCACGGCGGGCGCGGGCGCAGCGCCCAGAGGACGGCCAGGGCCGTGAGCGCCGCGAAGACCGCGAGGAGCACCGTGGACTCGCCCGCGCCCCGCCCGCTGAGCAGCAGGGCCATGGCGATGACCGGCCCGAACTCGCCGACCGAGCCGAAGGCCATGACGACCGAGCCGAACCGCCCGTGCAGGTCGCCCGCGTCCCGCAGCACCGGCAGGACCGTGCCGAGGGCCGTGCTCGTCAGGGCCACCCCGATGAAGACCCCTTGGCGTAGCCGCCGCCGAGCAGGACCCCGACGCCGAGGCCCAGGGCGAGGCGGCGACCCAGGCCCACACGGCGCGCCGGAGGGTGTCGCCGCGGACCTCGCCGAACTCGATCTCGTACCCCGCGAGGAAGATCAGCATGGTGAGGCCGAGCTGGGAGAGGCCGTCGACCAGGGCGTCCGTGCGGGCCCAGTCGAGGACGTCGGGGCCGACGAGGACGCCGAGCAGGATCTCGAAGACGACGAGCGGGACCGGGAGCCTGCGGCCCACGGCATAGGCGAGCAGGGGCGCCAGGACGGCGATCGTCATGATGAGGATCAGGGAGTTCCCCGAAGGTGACATGTCGGGTATCTACCATGGACTCCGGCCCGGATCCCTCATCCGGCGCGGCGCGGACGGGACTGGAATTCATACCCCTAGGGGTATAGGATCGATCTCCGTAAGGCTTCACAACCCACGAGGAGAACGCCATGGCCGCAGAGACGCAGACCGAACTCACCACCGTCTACCAGGTCAAGGGCATGACCTGCGGGCACTGCGAGGGCGCCGTCTCCGGCGAGATCTCCGCGCTCCCCGGCGTCACCTCCGTCACGGCCGTCGCCAAGACCGGCGAGGTCACCGTCGTCTCCGGGGCCCCGCTCGACCGCGAGGCCGTGCGCGCCGCCGTGGACGAGGCCGGTTACGAGCTGGTCTGACCGCCGGACGCGGGCGGCCGGACCACGGGTCCGACCACCGGGCCGCCGGCGCTTCGCGGGGTCGTACCGTCACCGGGTACGGCCCCGCTTCCGTGGGTCACCCCTGGTGGCGTCCACGATCACCGAGCCGGCAGCCGGTGGCACGACACGCGCCGCCCTCGCCACCCGGATCTCGCCCCGGGTCTCGTCGGCCGGGTCTCGCCGCCCGGGTCTCGTCGGCCGGGCCTTCGGCCACAACGCGACCGCGCTGCCGCTCGCGGCGGCCGGACCGCTCCATCCGATGATCGCCGGGCTCGCGACGGCCCTTTCGTCCGTGTTCGTCGCGTCCCGCGGCCCGCGACTCCGGCGGTTCACGTGAGTTCACCTACACGTGATGCACAGGACCTTCACACCGAGACCTAGATCACAGATATTGTGGGGTAACCATCTGGGCTGTTCGTGAGTCTAAGTGGGCGATGCCGAGAACGTCTTGGGGGACGTTCATGGGATGTCTTGGGGGACGTTCCAGGCAAGCGTTTGGCCGGGGCACGTGCACCGGGGAGCTTTGAGCGGCCCTCCCGTACGCGTACCCCGGCATACCGCGTCGCGCCCGTTGTCGCGCCCGATCCGCGCAGCCACCGGCTGGCGCCGGCGAACGCCCGGCCCGGATCCCGTGGGGGGAATCCGCACCGGGGATATGGGAAGCGCCCGCTCGCCGACCCGTGGGGGGATCGGCGGCGGGGCGCTCTCTTCCGGAGTCCGGAACGGCTCAGCGGCCCTCGACCGGGACGAAGTCGCGCAGGACCTCGCCCGTGTAGATCTGGCGCGGGCGGCCGATGCGGGAACCCGGCTCCTTGATCATCTCGTGCCACTGGGCGATCCAGCCGGGAAGGCGGCCGAGCGCGAAGAGCACGGTGAACATCTCGGTCGGGAAGCCCATCGCGCGGTAGATCAGACCCGTGTAGAAGTCCACGTTCGGGTAGAGGTTGCGCGAGACGAAGTAGTCGTCCGAGAGCGCGTGCTCCTCCAGCTTGAGCGCGATGTCCAGGAGCTCGTCGGACTTGCCGAGCGCGGAGAGGACGTCGTGCGCGGCCGCCTTGATGATCTTGGCGCGCGGGTCGAAGGACTTGTACACCCGGTGGCCGAAGCCCATCAGGCGGACGCCGTCCTCCTTGTTCTTCACCTTGCGGATGAAGGAGTCGACGTCGCCGCCGTTGGCCTTGATGCCTTCCAGCATCTCCAGGACCGACTGGTTGGCGCCGCCGTGCAGGGGCCCCACAGGGCCGAGATGCCGGCGGAGATCGAGGCGAACATGTTCGCCTGCGAGGAGCCGACCAGGCGCACGGTGGAGGTCGAGCAGTTCTGCTCGTGGTCCGCGTGCAGGATGAGCAGCTTGTCGAGCGCCGAGACGACGACCGGGTCGAGCTCGTACTCCTGCGCCGGGACCGAGAAGGTCATGCGCAGGAAGTTCTCGACGTATCCGAGGTCGTTGCGCGGGTAGACGAACGGGTGGCCGATCGACTTCTTGTACGCGTACGCCGCGATCGTCGGCAGCTTGGCGAGCAGCCGGATCGTCGAGAGGTGCCGCTGCTCCTCGTCGAACGGGTTGTGGCTGTCCTGGTAGAAGGTGGACAGCGCGGAGACCACCGAGGACAGCATCGCCATC
This sequence comes from Streptomyces sp. WAC08241, assembly GCA_007858575.1. Taxonomy (GTDB): domain Bacteria; phylum Actinomycetota; class Actinomycetes; order Streptomycetales; family Streptomycetaceae; genus Streptomyces. Next base: position 6,689,601 of record CP042279.1, on the reverse strand, counting down.
GGGTGGGCGTCCCGCGGGAAGCCGCGGAAGAAGTTCTTGACGTCCTCGTGGACCAGCGTGTGCTGCGTGATCTCGTTCTTGAAGGTCGCGAGCTCGTCGACCTTGGGCAGCTCACCGTTGATCAGCAGGTACGCCACCTCGAGGAAGGTGGAGCGCTCCGCCAACTGCTCGATGGGGTAGCCGCGGTACCGCAGAATGCCCTGCTCACCGTCGAGGTAGGTGATCGCGGATTTGTAGGCGGCGGTGTTGCCGTATCCGCTGTCCAGGGTGACCAGACCGGTCTGGGCTCGGAGTTTCCCGATGTCGAAGCCCTTGTCACCGACGGTGCTCTCGACCACCGGGTAGGTGTATTCACCGTCCGCGTACCGCAGTACTACAGAGTTGTCGCTCACGTCATCCCTCACCGACGTAGTGCCTCTTCTTCGAGGTGCCCTGACTGTCTCTACCATCCCCCATTTGGCTCAGGAGAGTGCACTCGGGGTCGACCATTGGGCCAATCGGCGGCACTGAGTGCCGCCAACCTTCATATCCTGCCCCTTCGCCCCGGTTCCGGTACCCCTCCGTGATCTTTCACACGAGGGCGGGCCCTGTGAGCCGGTGGGCGAGTGCGGTAAAGCGGCGGCCCGCCGAGACCGTGCGGACCGCCTGGGCGATGGCCCGGCGGGAACCGACCAGGACGACCAGCTTCCGGGCCCGGGTGACGGCCGTGTAGAGCAGGTTCCGCTGGAGCATCATCCAGGCGCTCATGGTGACCGGAATCACCACCGCCGGATACTCGCTCCCCTGCGAGCGGTGAATGGTGACCGCGTACGCGTGGGCGAGTTCGTCCAGCTCGTCGAAGTCGTACGGCACCTCCTCGTCCTCGTCCGTCCGCACGGTCAGGCGCTGCTCGACGGGGTCCAGGGCGGTGACGACGCCGACGGTGCCGTTGAAGACGCCGTTGGCCCCCTTGTCGTAGTTGTTACGGATCTGGGTCACTTTGTCACCCACCCGGAAGACGCGCCCGCCGAACCGCTTCTCCGGGAGGTCCGGGCGGGCCGGGGTGATGGCCTGCTGGAGCAGTCCGTTGAGCGCGCCCGCGCCCGCCGGGCCCCGGTGCATCGGGGCCAGGACCTGCACGTCCCGGCGCGGGTCGAGGCCGAACTTGGCCGGAATGCGGCGGGCCGCGACCTCCACGGCGACCCGGGCCGCGTCCTCGGTCTCCTCCTCGGCGAAGAGGAAGAAGTCCGGCAGGCCCTCGGTGCGCGGGGGCGTGCCGGCGTTGATCCGGTGCGCGTTGACGACCACGCCGGACTGCTGGGCCTGCCGGAAGATCCGGGTCAGCCGGACCGCCGGCACGGGGCTGCCCGGGGCGAGCAGGTCGCCGAGGACCTCGCCCGCGCCGACCGAGGGGAGCTGGTCCACGTCCCCACGAGCAGCAGGTGGGCGCCCGGGGCCACCGCCTTCACCAGCTTGTTCGCCAGGAGCAGGTCCAGCATGGAGGCCTCGTCGACGACGACCAGGTCCGCGTCCAGGGGCCGGTCCCGGTCGTAGGCGGCGTCCCCGCCGGGCTTGAGCTCCAGGAGCCGGTGGACGGTGGACGCCTCGGCGCCGGTCAGCTCCGCGAGCCGCTTGGCGGCCCGGCCGGTGGGGGCGGCGAGCACCACCTTGGCCTTCTTGGCGCGGGCCAGCTCCACGATGGAGCGGACCGTGAAGGACTGCCGCAGCCGGGGCCGCCGGTGAGGACCGCGACCTTGCGGGTCAGGGCGAGCCGCACGGCCTCCTCCTGCTCGGGCGCGAGCGAGGCCCCGGTGCGGGTGGCGAGCCAGGCCAGGGCCTTGTCCCAGGGCACGTCGCGGAAGGCCGGCATCCGGTCCTCCTCGGCCCGCAGCAGCCGCCGGAGCTGCCCGGCGAGGGAGAGCTCGGCCCGGTGGAACGGGATGAGGTACACGGCGGTGACGGGCGTCCCCTCGGGCCCCGGCACGGTCTCCCGCACGACCCCTCGGGATCCTCGGCCAGCTCGCCCAGGCACTCGATGACGAGGCCGGTGTCGACCTGGAGGAGCTTCACCGAGTCCGCGATCAGCCGCTCCTCGGGGAGGAAGCAGTGCCCCTGGTCGCTGGACTGCGACAGGGCGTACTGGAGGCCGGCCTTCACCCGGTCGGGGCTGTCGTGCGGGATGCCGACGGACTGCGCGATCCGGTCGGCGGTGAGGAAGCCGATGCCCCACACGTCGGAGGCGAGCCGGTAGGGCTGGTTCCTCACGACGGAGATCGAGGCGTCCCCGTACTGCTTGTAGATCCGCACCGCGATGGAGGTGGAGACGCCGACCTCCTGGAGGAAGACCATCACCTCCTTGATCGCCTTCTGCTCCTCCCAGGCGGCGGTGATGTTCCTGGTCCGCTTGGGGCCCAGCCCCGGGACCTCGATCAGCCGCCCCGGGGCGTCCTCGAGGATGTCGAGGGTGTCGAGCCCGAAGTGCTGGGTGATGCGATCGGCGAAGACGGGGCCGATGCCCTTGACCAGACCGGAGCCGAGGTAGCGGCGGATGCCCTGGATGGTGGCGGGCAGGACGGTCGTGTAGTTCTCGACGGTGAACTGCTTGCCGTACTGGGGTGGGACCCCCAGCGGCCCTCCATCCGCAGCGACTCCCCGGCTGGGCGCCGAGCAGCGCCGACCACCGTGAGGAGGTCACCGGCACCGCGCCCGGTGTCGACCCGGGCGACCGTGTACCCCGTCTCCTCGTTGGCGTAGGTGATCCGCTCCAGGACCCCTTCGACCACTGCCGGACCGCGACCCTCGTTGGACATGGGTCGACCGTAGCGAAGGGGTCGGACAGCGGGGGCGGGGGTGTGGGGATCACGCGGATTTCCGCCGGGTCGCGGACGGTTTCACGACCGTCCCAGGAAGCCCTCCGGAGTTCCGGATCGCGCAGGAGCGCCAGAACGTCCTCCTCACCCGCGAAGAGCGCCCCGGCCGCCGGATGCTCGGACTGGTGGAACATCGCGACGAGCACGTCGACGAGCGGACGGTTCCAGGAGACCTGGACGATCTCCCCGGCCTTGTCGAGCTGCCCCTTGTCCGTGGCGATGCGCCACAGCTCCAGGAGTGCCGGGCCGTCGCGTAGGCGTCCACCCGCCCCTTCACCAGGACCGGCCGGCTGTTCAACCCGAACACGTCGATGCACGCCTGACCCTGGGGCGTCCTCGCCCTGTACCGGCCGAGGGGGAGCACCAGACGCAGATGGTCGAGCGGGTCCCGGAGGGTCGGATCGACCAGAAGCGGGCTGCCGTCACCATCGGTCGGAAACAGGCTCCGTTTCTGATTGCTGTTGCAGTACGAGCAGGCGAGCAGGTGGTTGAACCAGTCGAAGGTCCGGAGCGGAGTGCGGCTCTTCGGGTCAAAGTGGTCGATGTCCGTGCCTTGGCTGTCCCCGCAGTACATGCAGCGTTCATGGCCGGGCGCCATCTCGGTCAAGGCGTCGAGGAGCGCGGGACGTACGCCCCGCCGGGAGGACCAGAGGGCATCGGCCTTGGCCTTCCTGGCCTCCTCCGTGGCCTGTCCCGCGATCTCCTCGGTGTACTCCTCCAATCTCGTCGCCGTCTCTTGCGGCAGCGCGACACGCCGGAGTCGGATCATTCCGCCCCGCTCTCCGCGATCTCGTCGGAGAGCCGCTGGAGGCGGGCGGACATCTCGTCGAGGCGAGCCGTCGGCGAACTGGTGAGCCGGCTCTTCAGCTCCTTGTAGCGGGAGAGGGTCTCCACTGACGTGTCACCGTCGTAGACGCTCGCTTCCAGCTCCACGAACTCGGCCCGGAGCTGCTCGGCCCGCTCGGAATACGGGGTGTCCAGACCGAACAGCTCGGAGAGGACGGCGTCGTCCCCGCTGCCGAAGACCACCCGCTCGTACAGGTCTTCCGTCACCACCTCCGGCGCGGCCTTCTCGTCGACTCCGGGGAGACGGATCAGACCTCCGGGGTCGGCCGCTTGGCAGATGTAGGGACTGTGCGTGGTGACGATGAACTGGATGCGGGGGAAGCGCGAGGTCAGCCACGGTCCGATGCGGCGTTGCCAGGTGACGTGGAGATGGGCGTCGATCTCGTCGATGATCACGACTCCGGGAACACGGATCAGCCGGGGGCCCTCGCGGTCTCCGGAGAACGCCGCGTCGCCGAAGGCATCGTGAATCTGCTTGAGCAGGTCGACGACGAGGGAGGCGACCGTACGGAAACCGTCGCTCATCTCGCGCAGGGGGAAGCGCTGCCCGTCACGAGTGACCCAGAGCCCTTCGGAGTCGACATCGTCCACACGGTATCCGTCCGGCAGCAGCCCATCGCCCAAGACGGACAGAGCCGCCGCCTTCAGGGCCTCGGCACCTTCCTTGCCCTCCAGCGCGCGCAGGTGCTGCTCGATCAGCCAGGCGACGCCCTCGGCGAGAGAAGCGTCCTCGTGAAACAGACTGGCTTGGCGGGCGACCGGGCCGGAGGCCAGCATCAATCGCTGCACGTCCCCGGAGCCGCCCGCCATGCGCCGGAAAGGCCCGTACGCGGCGCAGAACCAGCCTGCCGGATTGTCGGCCCATGGACCACGCCGGGCCGGGGTGGCGCTGGTCGGCCGTGCCTTTCCGTACCGGATCTCGTCCAGCGCGGGTTGTGTGCCCCGACGACCGCCGCTGGCTTCACCTGGTGCGGTCCACCGAAGTCCGGTTCCGAACTGATTGACGGTCCTCCCTCCAGCGCTGAACTTGTCGAACTTCTCGTCCCTCACGATCTCGGCCTCGGCGATGCCGGACGCCGTCCCCGCGCGATCCAGTTCTCGAAGCCCTGGACAAGCCCGCGCGCTGCCACCGGCCCGCTCAGAGCCAGAGCCAGTGCGCGCAACAGGGTGGTCTTGCCCGACCCGTTGCGGCCCGCGAGGACCGTCCAGCCGGCATGACTGCCGTCGGGCCGGGTCAGTGTCAGGTTGACCGTGCGGGGGCCGTGGAACGACCTGATGTCCTCGATGTGGATCCTGCTGACATACATGGAGTCGTGTCCGTTCGCTCGGTCCTGAGGGCGGAACCAGGGCAGGAGACGACCTGCCGACCCGGACGGCCGATTCTACGGAAGGCGATACGGCCTGCCCGTACCCGCGCATTCGGATGGAACTCCAGGCGCCGTCCGGTCCACGTCGCTCGTGTCTTCGACGTGCCGCCGGAGAGCGTCCGGCATAGCGTTGTCCGCATGAGCGACGGATCCTTCCAGGACGACGTGCTGAACGAGCTGGGCGCCGACCGGCTCCACGAGATCGCCGGGCTGCTCGGTACGGACGCGGCCGGGGCCCAGGAGGTCGTGGGCAGCTCGGTGGCGGAGCTCTCCGGCGGGCTGCGGCAGGCCGCCGCCGAGCCCGGCAGTGCGGACGAGGTGCGCGCCGCCGTCGACGAGGTCGCCTCCCCGAACCTCCGCTTCAGGGCGTCGCCGCCTTCGGCGGCCTGGTGAGCGGCGGCCTGATGGCCGGGGTACTCGCCAAGCTGGCGAAGCCGGCGGCGAACGCCGTCGCGAAGCGCACCGGCATCCCGCCGGCCACCGCGAACCGCGCGGTCGAACTCCTCGTCCCCGTCGTCGTCGCGGCCCTCACCAAGCGCGCCGCGAAGAAGGGCGGAGCGGGGGCGGGCTCGGGGATCTGCTGGGCGGTCCGAAGCGGTAGCGCGCCCCGGGCCGGACGTGTGGACCTGCCTCGAATCGGGCTCGCTCGGAGGTGGCGTCACTTCGATCACCGCATGATCCGGACTCCACGTGACGGGCCTGGGCAGACTCACACGGCGAACGCCGTCGTCACACCGAGGAGTGCCTCCAGCTCCGTCACGGCCGTGTCCTCGTCCGTCGCGTGGACGGTGGTGATGCCCAGTTCAGCGGCCGGCGGCAGGTTCACCGCGTGATCGTCCACGAAGACGCACCGCTCGGCCGGGACGCCGATGAGGTCGAGGGTGACCCGGTAGATCTCCGGGTCGGGCTTGGCCAGTCCCACCAGCTCGGACACGACGTGGACGTCGAACAGGTCCCAGATGCCGACGTGTTCGTACGGATTGAACGGGTCGAGACCGAAGCTGTTGGACAGCAGCGCGAGCCGGTGACCGGCCGCGCGTGCGGCTCGGGCGAGCGCGACCATCCGGCGGGCCACGGGCACCTCGGCCCAGGCCCGGCCCATCAGGTTCACCGGGTCCACGTGCTTCCCGAGGAGAGCGGCCGTGCCCTCGTTCCACTCGGCCTGCCCCATCTCCCCGATCTCCAGCGCGGTGTAGAGGCGTCGTCCTTCGGGATGGTCGTTGAGGGTGCTGCGCCACGCTCCGGGGCCAGCCCTTCGGAGACGCACCAGGCGCGGTGGACGGGGACGGGGCTGGCGGTGAGTACACCGGCGAAGTCGAGGATCAGGCCGCGCTGCTCGCGCCCGTCGACAACGGTCCTGCTGTGCGGCATACGGTGACCGTCCCTTCCGTAGTGGGTCCCACGGGACGCTACCGTCCGGTGGCCGAGGGCTGCCCGGACTCTGATGTCCTCAGATCGCCACGAAGCGTTCCAGCGTCTCCTCCAGGACCTCCACGCCGTCCCGCGCCCACAGTGCGTCGTTGAAGAGTTCCACCTCCACCGGGCCCGTGTAGCCGGCCTCCTCCAGGAGGGTCGTCCAGGCGCGGAGGTCGATCGTGCCCGTGCCCAGTTGGCCGCGGCCGTTGAGGACGCCGGCCGGGAGGGGTGGTCCAGTCGGCGAGCTGGAAGGAGTGGATGCGGCCGGTCGCGGCCGCGCGTTCCACCGCCGCCGGGGCCCGGTCGTCCCACCAGAGGTGGTAGGTGTCCACGACCACGCCCACCTGCGAGGGCGGGAAGCGCTCGGCGATCTCCAGGGCCTGGTCCAAGGTGGAGACCGCGCAGCCGTCCGCCGCGTACATCGGGTGGAGGGGCTCGACGGCGAGGCGGACGCCGTGTTCCGCGGCGTACGGGGCCAGTTCGCCGATCGCCTCGGCGATGCGGGCCCGGGCGGCCGGGAGGTCCGGGAAGGCGGGGGTGAGGCCGCCGGAGACCAGGACCAGGGTGTCCGTGCCGAGGGCCGCCGCCTCGTCGACCGCCGCGCGGTTGGAGGCAGGCCAGTCGTCCGAGGTGAAGAAGCCGCCCCGGCAGAGGGTGGTGACCGCCAGGCCCGCCTCCCGCACGAGCCGGGCCGCCGCCTCCACCCCGTACTCCCGGACGGGTTCGCGCCACAGGCCCACGCCCCGGATCCCCAGGCGGACGCAGTGGGCGACGAGGTCGGGGAGGGGAGCTGCCTGACCGTCATCTGGTTGATCGAGAAGCGCTCGGCGTTCACCGCGGGACTCCGTGGACCGTGAGGAGGGACTTCATCCGGGACTCCGCCAGGGACGGGTCGGGGAACAGGCCGAGCCCGTCGGCCAGTTCGTACGCGCGCGCGAGGTGCGGGAGGAACGGGCGGACTGGAGGCCGCCGACCATCGTGAAGTGGTCCTGGTGGCCGGCCAGCCAGGCCAGGAGGACGACGCCCGTCTTGTAGTAGCGGGTGGGGGTTGGAAGAGGTGGCGGGCGAGGGGCACCGTGGGGTCGAGGAGTGCGCGGAAGGACGTCGTGTCGCCCGTGTCGAGGGCGCGGACCGCCCGCGCCGCCAGCGGGCCCAGCGGGTCGAAGACGCCGAGCAGGGCGTGGCTGAAGCCCTGGTCGTCGCCCTCGATCAGCTCCGGGTAGTGGAAGTCGTCGCCCGTGTAGCAGCGCACCCCGTCGGGGAGGCGGCGGCGCAGTTCGACCTCGCGCCGGGCGTCCAGGAGGAGACCTTGACTCCGTCGACCTTGTCCGGGTGGGCCGCGATCACGGCGAGGAAGGTCTCCGTCGCCGCGTCGAGGTCGGCCGAGCCCCAGTAGCCGTGGAGCGCCGGGTCGAACACCGGGCCCAGCCAGTGCAGGATCACCGGCTCGCTCGCCTGGCGCAGGAGGTGGCCGTAGACGTCGAGGTAGTCGTCCGGGCCCGTCGCGGCGGCCGCGAGGGCGCGGGAGGCCATCAGGATCGCCTGCGCGCCCGACTCCTCGACCACCGCGAGCTGTTCCTCGTACGCGGCGCGGATCCGCGGCAGCGTGCCGTGGGGCAGGTGGTCGGTGCCCGCGCCGCAGGCGATCCGGCCGCCGACGGCCCTCGCCTCGGCGGCCGAGCGCCGGATCAGTTCGGCCGCGCCCGCCCAGTCCAGGCCCATGCCCCGCTGGGCGGTGTCCATGGCCTCGGCGACCCCGAGGCCGTGGGACCAGAGGTGGCGGCGGAAGGCGAGGGTGGCGTCCCAGTCGACGGCGGCGGGGCCGTCGGGGGTGGCGTCGGCGTACGGGTCGGCGACGACGTGCGCGGCGGAGAGGACGGTACGGGAGGCCGGGGGCCGGCCGGGGCGAGCGCCAGGGGGTCGGTGCGGGGCTCGTACTGCCGGAGGCCGCCGTCGGGGGCGGGGAGGCGGATCGTCATGGGGTCCCTTCCAGGGGGTCGGTGCGGCGGTCGTCCGGTCGTGGCGCCGTCGTCACAGCGCCACCTCCGGGACCTCCAGGCGGCGGCCCTCCGTCGCCGAGCGCAGGCCAGTTCCGCGAGCTGGACGCCGCGGGCGCCCGCGAGAGGTCCCAGTGGTAGGGCTCGTCGAGGACGACGTGGCGCAGGAACAGCTCCCACTGGGCCTTGAAGCCGTTGTCGAAGTCGGCGTTGTCCGGGACCTCCTGCCACTGGTCGCGGAAGGGCTCGGTCACGGGGACGTCGGGGTTCCAGACCGGCTTCGGGGTGGCCGAGCGGTGCTGGACGCGGCAGCCGCGCAGCCCGGCGACGGCCGAGCCGTGCGTGCCGTCGACCTGGAACTCCACCAGCTCGTCGCGGTGGACGCGGACCGCCCAGGAGGAGTTGATCTGGGCGACGGCCCCGCCCTCCAGCTCGAAGATCCCGTACGCGGCGTCGTCGGCGGTGGCCTCGTAGGGCTTGCCGTGCTCGTCCCAGCGGCGCGGGACGTGGGTGGCGACGTGGGCGCTGACGGAGGTGACCCGGCCGAAGAGCTCGTGGAGCACGTACTCCCAGTGCGGGAACATGTCGACGACGATCCCGCCGCCGTCCTGCGCGCGGTAGTTCCAGCTCGGGCGCTGGGCCTCCTGCCAGTCGCCCTCGAAGACCCAGTAGCCGAACTCCCCCGTACGGACAGGATCTCGCCGAAGAAGCCGCCGTCGATCAGGCGCTTGAGCTTGAGCAGGCCCGGCAGGAACAGCTTGTCCTGGACGACGCCGTGCTTGATCCCCGCTCGGTGGCGAGCCGGGCGAGGTCGAGGCGCCGGCCAGGTCCCCGGCCGTCGGCTTCTCGGTGTAGACGTGCTTGCCGGCGGCTATGGCCCGGCGGATCGCGTCGGCGCGGGCCGAGGTGACCTGGGCGTCGAAGTAGACGTCGACCGTCCCGTCCGCGAGGACCGCGTCGAGGTCGGTGGACCACTCGGTGAGGCCGTGGCGCTCGGCGAGGGCGCGCAGGGCGGGCTCGCGGCGGCCGACGAGGACGGGCTCGGGCCAGAGGGTCTCGCCGTTCCCGAGGTCGAGGCCGCCCTGCTCGCGCAGGGCGAGGATCGAGCGGACCAGGTGCTGGCGGTGGCCCATGCGGCCGGTGACGCCGTTCATGGCGATGCGGACGGTCCTGCGTGTCACGGAAGGTTCCTCTCCTCGGGGGCCATGCGCGATCCCCGGGCGTTCGACGTGCGGTCGTGCGGGCGTCTTGCGTGCGGTCGTGCGGGCGTCTTGCCTGCGGGCGTCTTGCGTGCGGTCGTGCGGGCGTCTTGCCTGCGGGCGTCTTGCGTGCGGTCGTGCGGGCGTCTTGCCTGCGGGCGTGCGGGCATCTCGCCCGCGGTCGTATGGGCGCCCTGCCCGCGGTCGTACGGACGCCTCGCCCGCGGTCGTACCGGCGCCTCGCCCCCGGTCGCCCCAGCGCCCCGCGCGCAATCGACCGAATGCTCCGCATCCCATCGACCCGTTGCCCCACGCCCGATAGAAAGCGCTTTCTACAGGCAGGAACGCTAGCCTGCGGACAACGCCCCCACAAGGCCCCGGAGGTACGCACGCGATGACCGTCACCCTGGCGGACGTGGCCGCCCGCGCTCGGGTCTCCCCGCCACCGTCTCCCGCGTCCTCAACGGCAACTACCCGGTGGCCGAGTCCACCCGGGAGCGGGTGCTGCGGGCCGTGGCCGACCTCGATTACGTCCTCAACGGCCCCGCGAGCTCCCTCGCCGCCGCCACGTCCGACCTGGTCGGCGTGCTGGTCAACGACATCGCGGACCCCTTCTTCGGGATCATGGCGAGCGCGGCGCAGACCGCGATCGGCGCGGGCGCGTCCGGGCGGGGCGGGGGCGAGAAGCTCGCCGTCGTCTGCAACACGGGCGGCTCCCCGAGCGCGAACTGACCTACCTCACGCTGCTCCAGCGGCAGCGGCCGCCGCCGTCATCCTCATGGGCGGCTCCCTGGAGGACGGGAAGCGGCTGGCGGCGACGGCTGCCAAACTGTCCAGACTGGCGGACGCGGGGACCCGGGTCGTGCTGTGCGGGCGCCCGCCGGTGGAGGGGACGCGCACGCGGCGGCCCTCGTCTTCGACCACCGGACCGGCGCGCGCCGCCTCGCCGAGCACCTGCTCGGCCTCGGTCACCGGCGGATCGGTTACGTGGCGGGGCCGGCCGACCGGACCACGACCCGGCACCGCCTGGAGGGACACCGGGAGGCGCTCGCGGCGGCGGGCGTCGCGGAGGGGCCGACGGTCCACGGCCCGTACGAGCGGGCCTCCGGCCGAGCCGCGGCGGCCGAACTCCTCGCCCGCGACCCGGACCTGACCGCGATCGTCGCCTGCAACGACACGGTGGCCCTCGGCGTCCGCGCCGCCCTCGGGGAACGCGGCCTGGACGTCCCCGGCGACGTGTCCGTGGCCGGCTTCGACGACCTGCCGTCCGCCCTGGACGCGGTCCCGGCCCTGACGACCGTCCACCTCCCGCTGCACGGGACGGGCGCCCGCGCGGGCCGCCTGGCGACGGCCTCGGAGGACCTCCCGCCGGGCGGCCTCGTGACGGTCCCGGCGGAGCTGGTGGTGCGGGGGTCGACGGGGGCGGTGCGGGGGTAGGGGCGCTTCAGGGGCGACCTGAACAGCCTGAACTGCCTGAACGATCTGAGCGGTTGGAGCGGTCGGAGCAGTCGGAGCGACCAGAGCGGTCGGGTGCCCCGGTCACGCGGCCGGGTCGAGCCCGTCGCCCGCAGGACCGCGTCCACCGTCTCCTCCACCGTCAGGTCCGTGCTGTCGATCCGCACGCCCGCGTCCGGCAGCTCTTCGAGCATCGCCTCGTGCAGGAAGGACCAGTCGGTCGTCAGCCGCTTGTGCCGGGCGTCGTTGCGTTCCCGGGCCCTCTCCGGGGCCGGGACGAGAAGAACGGCGTGCAGGGGACGGTCCGCAGGGAGGTCCGGTAGAAGTCGAAGTGGCCGCGCCGGACCACCACGTCGTCGATCACCGGCAGGAAGCCCGCCGACGCGAAGCTGCCGGCGAGCAGGCACGCGTTGCGGGCGCGCAGGAAGATCTGCCGGTCGGCCTCCGGGTCCCCTTCCGGGGTCGGCCACCGCCCGCCGCTCACGACGAGGGACTGGAGCCCGTCGACCTCGATGTGGGTGGCCGCCGCGAACCGGGCGGCGAGCGCCGCCGCGACGGTCGACTTGCCGCTGCCGGGGATGCCGCTGAGGAGGACGGCCCCGGGGGCGGGGGCGCGGTCGACGGGTACCAGATCCATGATCGAATACTCTCACCCGAGGGGTCGGCGGGGCGCCGGGCGTCCGCCGGCCGACCCGCCGACCCGTCGGCCCACCGCCCGCCGGCCCCCGGTCCGCGTCAGATCGCCGCGCGGTAGAAGTACGTCCTCCGGTACGCGATCTTGCCGTCCCGGACCAGGTACGTGTCGGCGAAGCCCTCGTCCAGCGGGGTGCCGTCGCGGCTCGCGCCCCGGAAGCGGCCCCAGCAGGCCGCCGCGGCGAGCCGCCGGTGACCTGGTCGACCTCGTGGGCGCCCGAGGCGATGATCCGCTCGTGCTCGTAGAAGTGGCGGATCCGGTCCAGGCCCTCCAGGGCCGGGTAGCCAGGGCGCTCGTAGACCGCGTCGTCGGCGAAGACCTCGCCGAGGTCGTCCCACGTGCGGGAGTCGACCACCTGGAACAGCCGGGCCACCAGCGAGTCGGCGGTCACCGGGGGTGTGTGCGTGCCGTCATGACCGTGCTCCTTCGTTGCGTGTCGTCGTCGGAAGGGCGGGGCGGTGCGCGCCGGGAGGGTGGTTCGGCGCGCACCGGTGGAACGGGCTCAGCGGGACGGTTCAGTACGCGTCGGCCCTGGCCTTGTCGAAGGCCGTCGCGAGGCGGGAGACGCCCTCCCTCCGCTGCTCCTCGTCGAGGGTCGCGAAGGAGAGCCGCAGCAGCCGGGAGCCGTCCTGCTCGATGCAGAACGGCGCTCCGGGCACGAGCGCGAGCCCCTGGGCCAGGGCGTGTTCGTACAACAGGTCCGAGGTGACCCGGGGTCGTCCACGGAGCACCAGAAGAACAGGCCGCCGCGCGGTCGTCGAAGACGAGCCACGGCAGCCGCTCGCGCAGCAACGCCGCCGTCGCCCGCGCCTTGTCCCCGTACAGGGTGCGCAGGCGGGCGAGGTGGGCGGGCAGGAACGCCGGGTCGCCGAGGAGTTCGGCGAGGACGTACTGCCCGAAGGTGTTCGTCTGGAGGTCGCTGCTCTGCTTGGCCGCCACCAGTTCGCCGAGCAGGCCCGCCGGGGCAGTCAGGCCGGCCACCCGGAACCCCGGGCAGAGCGTCTTCGACAGGCTCATCAGCCGGATCACCCGGTCGCCGTGCACGTCCGTGGACGGCAGCCGCTCCGTCGAACGCCAGGTCGCCGTACGGGTCGTCCTCGACGATCAGGAAGCCGTACCGGTCGGCCAGGGCCGCGAGCTCCCGGCGGCGCTCCGTGGTGAGCACGCCGCCGGTGGGGTTGTGGAAGTGCGGGACGACGTAGACCAGTGTGGGCCGGGCGCCGGCGGCGACCGCCCGCGAGACGTCGACGCGCATGCCGTCGCGGTCCGTGGGGAGCGGCAGGAGCCGGGCCCCGGCGCCCCGGAAGGACTGGACGGCGCCCAGGTAGCTGGGGTCGTCCAGGGCGACCAGGTCGCCCTCGTCGAGGAGGGTCCGGGCCACCAGGTCCAGGCCCTGCTGGCTGCCGCCGGTGACCATCGCCCGCTCCGGGCCGACCGCCGCGCCGGTCTCGCCCGCGCGCCGGGCCACCGCCTCGCGCATCGGCGCGGTGCCGACCGTCGGGGCGTACTGGAGGGCCGAGGCGGCCGACCGGGAGAGGACCCGGTCCGTCACCTCGGCGATGCGGGCCACGGGGAAGCTGTCGGGGCCGGGATGCCCCGGCCATCGACAGGACGCCCGGCGCGTTCGCGGCCGACAGGATGCGGTCGATGGCGTCCGAGCGGCCCCAGGAGGTGCGCCGGGCCAGGAGGCCGGAGAAGTCCCCGGAGGAGCCTTCCGTCATGACGTCACCGCCGTCTTCTCCGTCGTCCCCGGCTCCGCGCCGATCTGCGGCGGGAAGTCCTTCAGGCGCCACACCGGCGAGAGCAGCACCACGAGGACCGCCGAGAGGAAGGCCCCGGCGGTCACGAAGAGCGTCTCGCGCAGCCCGATCAGGTCGCCGAGCCAGCCGCCGACGAGCGCGCCGAGCGGGAGCATCCCCAGGACACGAAGCGGTAGCCGGCGTTCATCCGGCCGAGCAGCTCGTCCGGGGTGATCGACTGGCGCAGGCTGATGATGTGGATGTTGGCCATCGTGCCGCCCGCGCCGATCAGCGCGAACGCGGCGACGAACAGGACGAGGGTGGGGATCCCGTCGTTCGCCGGGGCCAGCGGGATGATCACCGGGGCGGCGCAGCACAGCACGAGCGCCGTCAGGATCGCGGGGCCGAGCCCCATCGTCCGCTTCAGGCTCCGGGCCACCAGGGAGCCGCCGAGCGAGCCGACCGCGCCGGTGCCGAGCAGCAGGCCGATCGTCCCCGGGGAGAGGTCCAGGCGCCGGGCCGCGTACAGCACGAAGACGGTCTGGAGCGACATCCAGCAGAAGTTGTAGAGCCCGGACTGGAGGGCGCAGGCCCGCAGGTGGGCGTTGTGCCAGATGATGCGGATGCCGTCGCCGACGCTCTTCCACAGGCCGGTGGGCCGCTCGGGCACGAGCGGCGGTGGCTCGAGCCGGCGGACCGCGAGCAGCGTGGCCACCGAGACCAGGTACGAGGCGCCGTTGATGAGCAGGGCGTACGGCGCCGTGACCCAGCCGATGAGCAGGCCGGCGAGGCCGGGGCCGCCGATCTGCGCGAGGGAACTGGTGCCCTGGAGCTTGCTGTTGCCCTCCACCAGGTGTTCCTTGCCGATGAGGGTCGGCAGGTACGACTGGTAGGCGACGTCGAAGACGACGGTGAGCACCCCGATGAGGAGCGCGGCCACGTACACGAACTCGATGCGCAGCAGGTCCGTCACGGCGAGCAGGGGGACCGCCGTGACGAGCAGCGCGCGTCCCACGTTCGCCGTGATCATCAGCGGGCGGCGGCGGACGCGGTCGACCCAGACCCCGACGAGCAGGGTGACGAGCAGGAACGGGGCGTAGGAGGCGGCGTTCACCAGGCCGACCTGGGAGGAGGACGCGTCCAGGGTGAGCACCGCGGTCAGGGGCAGCGCCAGGGTGGTGACCTGGGCGCCGATCTGGGAGATGCCCTCGCCCGTCCAGAACTTCATGAACTCGGCGTCGCGCCAGAGCGCCGCGCTCGCAGCCCCCGGCGGCGGCGGGTGCGCCGTCGCCGGGGCCGCCGGGCCGGCCGACCCGGTGGGGTCGGCCGGTTCCGTCGGACCGTGCGAGCCGTTCGGGTCGTGCGGGCCGTTCGAGCCGTTCACGTCGTTCGGGTCGTGCGAGTCGGCCGACCCGGTCACGCTTCCCCCTCGCCGGAGGCCGGGTCGGCCACGTGGAAGGCGCAGCCGATCTGGGCGCCGCGCAGCATGCTGACGATGCCGACGGCCGGGTCGGTGACGCCCCGGGCCAGGGTGCCGGCGTACGTTCCGTCGACCATGAGGGTGCCGTAGGCGACGGCCATGTCCTCGGTGGTGACGCCGTCCTCGGAGAGGAAGCGCTCGGTGGTCGGGAGCAGCCGGCGCTGGAGGACGAAGGGCCGCCGACGGCCTGGTGGAGCTTCTCCACCCACTCCTTCTGGTCGGTGGTCCAGCCGGGGGTGACGCCGACGCCGCCGTAGAGCAGCGTGGGCTTGAGGACCAGGAGGTCCTTGTTGGCGACGGCGTACGGCAGGAGGTCGATCTTCTCGCCCTCGAAGGTGACCTTCTCGTCGCGCACGAAGCGGGTCCAGGGCAGGATCCGGTCGACGAGGGCGCGCTCCTCCTCGGTGAGGGCGGCCCGGTTGCGCTCGTCGCTGAGCATCGCGAGGCTGCCCTTGTTGCCGTACAGCTCGCAGTCGAGCGAGGCGAACAGCTCGACCTGTCCGGCCTCGGCGGCGTCCAGGAGCGGGTTGACGAGGTCGTACGTGCGCGGCTCGTCCGGCATCTCGCCGGGCAGGAACAGGCGGTAGACGACGTCGACGCGCCGCCCGTCGTACACGACCTTGCCGTCCTCGTAGGTGAAGTCCCCGAGGTGGCAGACGACCGGTTCGAAGCCGAGGTCCTTGAAGGCGGGGACGACGAACTCCATCCAGCACTTGGACTTCTCGAAGCCGTCGGGCCAGTCGGTGATGGCGAGCAGCGGGCGCTCGATCCCGGCGAGGGACGGGGCCTGGCGGCGCAGCACGTCGGTGATGCGGGCCAGCGGGTCGGGGTAGACGAGGTCCTCGGCGGCGGCGAAGGCCGCGAACTCCTCGTCCTTGATCAGGGCGCGGGCGAACTCGCCCATCTGCCAGCCGCCGAGCGAGGTGCCGGTGTTCAGCTCCATGAGGCGGAAGCCGCCGGTCTCGCGGTAGAGGTCGGCGCGGGACAGCGGCGGGATCTCGTCGACCGCGCCGCGCAGGACCAGGTCGGCCTGGGTGTCGCTCATGCCGACGGCCTTGGCGAAGGCGCGCAGGTCGCCGCCGAAGAGGCGCTCGGGGACGGACTTCAGGAGCTCGAAGAGGCCGTTCAGGTCGTGTTCGAGGCCGGCGACGTCCTCGGCGCTGAGGAAGACAGGGCGGTTGAGGCCCTCGCCGCCGCCCGCGCCGTAGCGGAACCACTCGACGCCCCGGACGCCGGAGACCGTCATGCGGGCGGCGGTGCGCTCGTGGTCGAAGAAGCGGCGGGTGACGGCGTTCTCGACGCGGGCGCCGAGCTTGTGGGTGCTGGCGCCGGTCACCTCGGTGCGGGAGAGGCCCTCGGCCCGGTCCAGGGCGCGGCGGGTCTCGACCGGGTTCTCGCCGACGGCGATGAGGGCGGCCGAGCGCGGGGTGAGGCCGCGCGGCGGAGCTGGAGCTCGTCGCCGGGCTCGACGAGGGCCACGGCCTCGACCAGGCCGTCGACCTCGGAGGGTCGGGCAGGACGACCCGGTCGATGGTGCCGTCGTACGAGGGGTAGAGGAAGCGGATCTCGCCGCTGAGCGCGCGGGTCGGGGTGACGTCGGGGACGCGCTCGAAGGCGATCTCGGCGGCGGCGACCGCCAGGTCGATGCCGGTGGCGAGCTGGTGGACGTGCGGGATGAGGTCGCCGCCCAGGCGTCCGTTCAGCTCGATCAGGCGCGGCCCGTCGGCGCTGACGCGCAGCTCGGTGTGGGTGACGCCGTAGTCGACGCCGACGGCCCGGTGGGAGTCCCTGACCAGCTCGACGACGGCCTCGGCCCAGGGCTCGTCCTTCCAGCCGGTGACCAGGTGGCCGACCTCCTCGAAGTACGGCTGGGGGCCGAGGCGCTTGCGGGCGACGCAGACGGGGGTGACGACGCCGTCCACGACGGTGCTGTCGACGCTCAGTTCGGGTCCTTCGACGTACTCCTCGACGAGGACGGTGTCGGCGGTGCCGGCGCCCTGGAGGCAGCTGGCGGCGGCGAGCCGGTAGGCCTGGCGCAGGCCGTCGGCGTCGCGGGCCACCATGACGCCGAAGCTGCCGCCGAGGGTGCGGGGCTTGACGACGACGGGGAAGCCGATGGCCTCGGCGGCGGCGACGGCCTCGTCCTCACTGGCGGCCGGGGCGTGGCGGACGGCCGCCATCCCGGCGGCCTCCAGGGCCTGGCGGGTGGCGTACTTGTCGCGGCAGATCTTGGCGGCGGCCGGGTCCATGGCCCGCAGGCCGAGGCGGGCGGCCACCGAGGAGACGGCGGCGAGCGACCACTCGTCCCAGGTGACGATCGCGGCCTCGGCGACCTCGCCGCGCAGGTCGGCGACGGAGGGAACAGCTTGTGCGCGTCCGTTGTGTCGGCGATCCGGTGGGTGTCGACGTACTTCGCCTGCCAACTGGGCGCCTCGGGGGCGATCAGGGTGACCTCGTACCGCGCGGCGAGGGAGGCGAGCGCGTACTCCCGGTACTGGCGGATGCGGCTGCCGACCAGGATGACGCGCGGGCGTTCGGTGGTCATGACGGACACGGTGTGTGTTCCTTTCCGATGCGGTGCGGGGTGGGGCAGGCGGTGCTGGTGGTGCGGTTCGGCCCGGGGTCCGGGCCGGTCACGTCCAGGGGCGTGCAGGTGAGCCGGAAGCCGTTCGCGGAGGTCTCGATGGCGTCCTCCACGGCGGCGGTGGACGGGCCGCGGAAGCGGAAGCGGGTGCCGACGTGCTCGTATCCGCTGATCGGGGGCACCCGCTGGCCGACGGGCACGTGCAGCACCGCGTACGGCTTGCGCTCCTCGGCGGGCGGCGCGGTCCAGTCGGCGCGCTCGACGAGGCAGGGCGCGGGGACGGGCAGCGGCAGGAGCAGGTAGCCGCCGACCTCGCCGGTCTTCAGGGTCGGCAGGACCGGCACCCGGCCGAGCTGGATGTCGGCCGCCGCGGCCATCAGGTCGGCGTCGTGGACGTCCCGCCAGGTGAAGGGGATCTCGCCGCCGCCGACCCGGGCCCCGCACTCCAGGAAGACCAGGGCGGGACCGCCGTCCGCGTCCCGGGTGACGAACGCCTCCAGGTGGAAGACCCACGGCCGGCCCCGCCGAGGGCGGCCCCGACGGCGGCGGCGAACGGCTCCACGGCGGCGAGCAGCACCGGGTCGTCCTCCTCGACCGAGCCCAGCCAGTTGCCCTGCGTGAAGTCGGCGCAGGTGCCGCCCACGTAGCGGGAGGCGGTCCAGCTTCCGAGCCGGTCGCCCTCCCACAGGCCGTCGATGTGCAGGATCGGGGCGTCGACGTACGTCTGGGCGAGGAAGGGCTCGGCCGCGAGGTCGGCGGCCAGCTCCGGGTGCGCGTCCAGGTCGGCCCCGGAGTCGAGCCGGACCACTCCCCTGCTGGCGGTGCCCCGGTGGGGCTTGCAGACCAGCGGCCAGCCGTGGGCGCGCCCGAACTCCCGTACGGCGTCGGGGTCGGGGACGTGGGCGAGCGGCGGCACCGGGATGCCGGCGGCGGCCACCGTCGTGCACATCAGGAGCTTGTCGCGGAAGACGGCGAGCTCCTCCGGGGTCTGCCCGGCGATCCCGAACTCCTCGCGGACCAGGGCCGCCGTGTCGAGTCGCCCTCGTTGAGGGCGAGCAGCGCCTCCGGCGGGCCGTACCGCTCGATCAGCGCGGTGAGGGCCGCCCGTACGGCGGGCAGGTCGTCGGTGAGGCCGACGGTGAGGACGGCCTCGGCGTCCCCGGGTATGGAGGCCCGGCCGAGTTCGGTGCTGATGTACGTGACCCGGTGGGTGCCGTGGTCGACGTAGTCGGCGTAGAGCGCGTGGGTGTCCCGCCAGCGGTGCAGGACCGTCACGTGCGGGCGGGTCCTGGTCATGCCTCCGCCCCTCCGCGTCCGCCGGGGCGTCGGACAGCCAGGACAGGGCGGCGGCCACCATCGAGCGGACGCCGACGAGCAGGGCGGGCCCGGACTGCGGGGCGAAGGTGGGGGCGTGGTTCTGCGGGATGTCCTCGTCGAGGCGGCCGGCGGCGAACGCGGCCGTGAACACCTCGGGGTCGAGACCGCCCCAGAACCAGTACACGGACGGCACCTGCGCCGCCGTGGCCAGGATGCCGAAGTCCTCGCTGGCCGTGGTCGGGCCCATCGTCATCACGGCCCCGTCGCCGAAGGCCCTCCGGTGCGCGTCGGCGACCCGCTCGGCGGCGGCGGTGTCGTTGACCGTCATCGGCAGGTGGTAGACGGAGGTGATCTCCGGGTCCGCGGTCGCGCCGGCCGCGTCGGACTCCGCCTTGGCCAGGCGCTCGATGGCGGCGAGGACCTTGTCGCGGACGGGGCCGAGCTGGTGCGGACGTTGATGCCGAGCTCGGCCGTGTCCGGGATGACCGCGGCCGTGGTGCCCGCGTGGAGCTTGCCGACGGTGACCACCACCGGCTCCTGGGCGGGGGTCTCGCGGGACACGATGGTCTGGAGCCGCAGGACCAGGGAGGCGGCCATGAGGACCGGGTCCACGGCCGACTCCGGCTTGGAGCCGTGGCCGCCGCGCCCGAAGAGCTTCACGGTGATGGAGTCCGTGGCGCCCATGACGGTGCCGGGGCAGGTGGCGATGAGGCCGACGGGGCCGGGGCCGACGTGCTGGCCGAGGATGACGTCCGGCTTCGGGAAGCGCTCGAAGAGGCCGTCGTCGACCATCGAGCGGGCGCCGTAGCCGCTCTCCTCGCCGGGCTGGAAGACGGCCACGACCGTGCCCTTCCAGTGGTCCGTGCGGGAGGAGAGCAGCGCGCACGCCCGAGCAGGGCGGCCACGTGCAGGTCGTGGCCGCAGGCGTGCATCACCGGGACCTCGGCGCCGGAGTCGTCGGTGGCGGTCGCGGTGCTCGCGTACGGCAGGCCCGTGGCCTCCTTCACCGGCAGGGCGTCCATGTCGGCGCGGAGCATGACCACGGGGCCCTCGCCGTTGCGCAGGACGGCGACCACGCCGGTGCGGCCCACGCCGGTGGTGACCTCCCAGTTGCCCTGCGCCGCGAGCCGCTCCGCGACCAGGGCCGCCGTGCGCTTCTCCTGGAAGGCGAGCTCGGGGTGGGCGTGCAGGTCCTGGTAGTCGGCCTCCAGGGCGGGGAACAGCGGTTCCAGCGCGTCGAGCACTGCGGTCAGGGAGTCCATGGCGTCCTCACTCGGAGACGGGGGTGTCGGGAAGGGGTGCTCGCGCACGCCCCAGGAGGCGAGCAGCGCCGCCGCGCAGGTGACCGCCGGCCACCACGGCACCCAGCCGCCGTGGCCGGTGGAGCGCAACCACTCGGCGAGGGCCGGGAAGGTGCCGCCGAAGAGGCTGATCGCGAGGGCGGCGGGCAGGCCGACGGCGACCGCCCGGACGGCGGGCGGGAAGAGCTGCCCGCGAAGACGTTGCTGACGGCGAGGGGCAGGGCGAGCAGGAAGAGCAGCACCACCGTGACGACCGGGACGGGCACGCGGCCCGCGACCATGCCGGCGAGCAGGGGTACGGAGCCGAGCGCGAGCCCGGCGAAGCCGGTGCGCAGGACGGGCAGGGCCCCGAACCGGTCGGCCGCCTTCCGGCGGCGAGCATGCCGGCGAGGAGGGCCACCATGCCGAGGAGCAGGGCCCCGGAGGCCTCCTCCTTGGTGGCGGCGCCCGCGTCGGCGGCGTACGCCGGGAAGTCGACCGTGAGGAAGTAGAAGACGGTGGTGGCGCCGGAGGTGATGGCGAACACGACCGAGAGCGGGCCGAGGTGGGCCCGCAGGACGGGCCAGGGGCTCGCGGCGGGTGCGCGCTTCCGTGCGCGGGCGTCCTCGGTGAAGACCTCGCTCTCGGCCGCGCCGCGCTCGGATCCACAGGGCCGTCAGGCCGAGCAGGGCGCCGAAGACGAAGGCGAGGCGCCAGGCGCCGTCCTCGACGCCCGTCTCCCCGAACACGCCGAGCAGGACGCTGAGCACGACGAACGACAGGGCGCTGCCGAGGACCACGCCGCCGTAGGAGACGGCGCTGTAGAAGTACCGGCTGCGGCCGGGGGCCGTCTCGGTGACGTACGCGGCGGCGCTCGGGTTCTCGGCCCCGACGGACAGGCCCTGCACGAGCCGGGCGGCGACCACGAGGAGCGGGGCCGCGAGGCCGATCGAGGCGTGGCCGGGAATCACCGCCAGGAGCAGCGAACCGGCCGCGATCAGGCCGACGGTGAGGTGAGTCCGAAGCGGCGCCCCCGGGTGTCGGTGAGCCGCCCGATGACGACGCTGCCGAGCGGCCGCACGAGGAAGCCGAGCGCGAAGCCGAGGTAGGCGGCGATCAGCCGGGCGGTG
This sequence comes from Streptomyces sp. WAC08241, assembly GCA_007858575.1. Lineage (GTDB taxonomy): Bacteria > Actinomycetota > Actinomycetes > Streptomycetales > Streptomycetaceae > Streptomyces. Next base: position 6,668,248 of record CP042279.1, on the reverse strand, counting down.
GGCGAGGACCCGGGGAACAACTGCTCGGCGAAGTACGGCGCGAGCACGCCGTAGATCGTCCAGTCGTACGCCTCCACGACGGACCCGACACTGGCGGCGAGCAGCTCGCGACGGGGCTTGCGGGCGGGGGCGGCGCCTTCGGCCGGTGCCGCCGGGACCGTCGTCCCGGCCGGAGGCACCGCCCCGTGCCTATCTCCGAGGTGCTCATTCGGCCACCCCGTACGCCCGTACGCCGTCCCCGTCGCCGTGTCCGGCCGGGTGCGGGACCGCGTGCAGCCGGGCGCCGACGGCCGGGAGGTCCGCCAGGCCGGTCAGGCCCGTGAGGACCGGGATGCCGGCCTCGGCGAGGGCCTTGGCCGCCGGACCGTCGCGCTCGACGCCGTCGGTGGCGACCAGGGCGGCGCCGCGTTCGGCGAGGAGCGCGACGGCGTCCGGGGTGAGGAAGGGGCCGTCCGGGCGGCCGGTGTGGACGACGACGGCGTGCCCGGCCGGCTCGAAGGGGCGAGCGCGAGCCGGTCGGCGACCGGTTCGGCGACGCCCACGAGCCGGACCAGGGCGACGGGCAGGTCGACCAGGCCCCGATGCCCTCCGGCGCCCCGGCGGGCCGGTCGAGGCGGGTGCCGGGCCCGGTCAGGTCGACCGTGCGGCGGACGGGGCGCCGTCCTCCGTCCCGGTGTTCCGCGAGCCCTTGTGCGGCTCCCGGATCAGCTCCTTGCGGCTGATGGTGGTGCCGCCGACCATCAGCAGCCCCAGGTGGCGCACGAGGAGCTCGCCCAGGGCGGCGTCGTCGATGTCGTCACCGGGGATGTCGAGGCGGAAGCCCTCGGTCCGCAGGGAGCCGCCGTTGCTGAAGACCACCTCGGCGTCGAAGTCGACCCGCCACTGCCCGGCACCGGTTGCCGTCGTCATGTGCTTCGTTCCTTCACGTCGTCGCGTTGTTCGCGAGGTGCCCCGCTCCCGGGAGCGGGCCTCGAGCGCCCTCTCAGGCGCAGTCGATGAGGGCCTTCTCCAGGGCGCCGACCACTTCGTGGATCTCTTCCTCCGTGATGGTGAGGGGCGGAAGGAGCCGGAGCACGGCGCCGTGCCGACCGCCGCTCTCCAGGAGCAGTCCGTGTTCCAGGCAGGCCTTCTTGACGCGGCGGGCGCGGTCGCCGTCGGCGGGCCGGGCGCCCAGGGCGTCGGCTTCGCCGTCCGGGTCGACGAGCTCGACGCCCCACATCAGGCCCCTGCCGCGGACCTCGCCGATCTCCGGACGGGTCAGGGCGAGGCGCCGCAGCAGGCCGCCGAGCAACTCTCCCTTGACGGCGGCCTTCTCCACGAGTCCTTCTTCGGCCAAGACCTCCAGGGCGGCGGCGCCCGCCACCAGGGCGATCTGGTTGCCGCGGAAGGTGCCCGCGTGGGCGCCGGGACGCCAGGCGTCGTACTTGCCGTGGTAGAGCATCAGGGCGAGCGGGAAGCCGCCGCCGACCGCCTTGGAGACGAGGACGGCGTCGGGTTCGATGCCGGACTCCTCGAAGGCCCACATGGTGCCGGTGCGGCCCCAGCCGGCCTGGATCTCGTCGAGGACGAGCGGGATGTCGAGGCGGGCGGTGATCTCGCGCAGTCCGCGCAGCCACTCGGGGGCGCGGGGATCACGCCGCCCTCGCCCTGCACGGCCTCCACGAAGACGGCGGCGGGCTTGGTGATGCCGCTCTCGGGGTCGGTGAGCAGCCGCTCGATGTAGGTGAGGCCGACCCGGATCCCTGGTCGCCGCCGAGCCCGAAGGGGCAGCGGTAGTCGTAGGGGTACGGCAGGTGGTGCACGTCCGGCATGAGGGAGGGCACGGCCTCCTTGGCGCCCAGGTTGCCGGTGAGGGCCAGCGAGCCGGCCGTCATGCCGTGGTAGGCGCCGTGGAAGGAGAGGACCGTGCGGCGGCCGGTGGCGGTCTTGAAGAGCTTGATCGCGGCCTCGGTGGCGTCCGCCCCGGCGGGCCCGCAGAACTGGGTGCGGAAGGTGTCCGCCATCGTGCCGGGCAGGTTCTCGTAGAGCGCCGACAGGAAGGCGTACTTGGCGGGGGTGGTCAGGTCGAGGGCCTGCTGCACCTGGCCGGATTCCAGGTACTCGCCCACCCGGCGCAGGATCTCGGGGTGGTTGTGGCCGAGGGCGAGGGTGCCGGCGGCGGCCAGGCAGTCGATGTACTCGGTGCCGTGGCCGTCGCGGACGCGGGCGCCGTGCCCGTCCTGGAGGACTTGGCCGAAAGCGGTGGCGTAGGTGCGGGCGCCGGATTCGCGGGCCCGGACGTACGCGTAGATCTCGTCCGGTGTGGGGGCGGTCGTGCGGGTGGTCACGTCATCACTTCCCAGGGGATGTACGGGCGTCCGCGACCATGACCTGGCCGAGGGCGATGCCGCCGTCGTTGGTCGGGACCTGTCGGTGGACGTAGGTGTCGAAACCGTCGGCGGTCAGCCCGGTCAGACAGTTGAGCAGCAGGAACTCGTTGAGGAACACGCCGCCGGAGAGCACCACCTGCCGCACGCCGGTCTCCTCGCGGAAGGCCCGGCAGCGGTCGCGGACCATCTCCACGACGGCGGTGTGGAAGCGGCGGCTGATCCGGTCGGCGGGCAGGCCGGCCGCGAGGTCGTCGGCCATGGCCCGGATCACGGGCCGGGGTCGACCTCGACGGGACCGTCCTCCTCGGGCGCGTGGGCGCCGAAGCGGTAGGCGGTCTCCGGGGCGGAGTCGCGGGCGAGCAGGCCCTCCAGTTCGATGGGGCCCTGGGCCTCGTACTCGGCCCGGGAGCAGACCCCGGCGAGCGCGGCGGCGCCGTCGAAGAGGCGGCCCATGCTGGAGGTGGCCGGGGAGTTGACGCCCCGGGCGGCCATGGTGGCGTACACGTGCCGCTGCTGCTCGTCGAGTTCCGCGAGGGCGGGGAAGGCGGCGACGGCCTTCTCCCGGTCGCCGTCGAAGGCGTCGAGGGCGAGGCGTAGCCGGTGCGGACGGGTTCGCGGACGGCCTGGTCGCCGCCGATGAGGGGCAGCCTGCGGAGGCGTCCGACGCGCCGGTAGGCGGCGTAGTCGCCGAGGAGAACTCGCCGCCCCAGACGGTGCCGTCCTCGCCGTAGCCGAAGCCGTCGAAGATGACGCCGAGGGTGGTGCCGGTGACGTGGTTCTCGGCCATGCAGGAGGCCATGTGGGCGTGGTGGTGCTGCACCTCGACGACGGTCCGCCCGGTGCCGGCCCCGTCCTCGTCGAGCGCCGCCCGGGTGGAGCGGAACTGCGGGTGCAGGTCGTGCGCGGTCAGGCGCGGCTCCAGGGCGTAGAGCCGGGCGAGGTGGCGGGCGGTGCGCCGGTGGGAGGCGAAGGTCTCGTCGTTCTTGAGGTCGCCGATGTGCTGGCTGAGGAAGACCTTGCTGCCGTGCGACAGGGCGACCGTGGTCTTCAGCTCGGCGCCGAGGGCGACGGCGGGCACCACCTCGCGGCCCACGTCCACGGGGTACGGGGCGTAGCCGCGGGCCCGGCGGACGAACTGGAGCAGGGGCGCGTCCAGTGCGTCGTGGACGGAGAGGCGGACGACGGAGTCGTCGACGCGGATCTCGATGTCGCGGTCGTGGTAGAGGATGACGTCCGCGATCTCGAAGAGCTGCTCCAGGGCTTCTTCGTTGCGGTACGCGATGGGGTAGCCGGAGATGTTGCCGCTGGTCATCACCAGTGCTTCCAGGCCGGGTTCGTCCAGGAGCGGGTGGTGGTGGGGCGCCGACGGCAGCATGATCCCGAGGTTGGGGTTGCGGGGCGCGACCGACTCGGGCAGGGCGTCGGGCTGCTTGCGGGCGAGCAGGATGGGGCGGGCCGGGGAGCGCAGGACGTCGATCTCGTCCTCGGAGAGGACGGCGAGGCGCTGGGCGGTGGCCAGGTCGCGGACCATCACCGCGAACGGCTTGGAGTCGCGGCGCTTGCGGCGGCGCAGCAGGGCGACGGCCCCGGGCTGGGTGGCGTCCACGGCGAGGTGGAAGCCGCCGACGCTCTTGACGGCGACGATCCCGCCGTCGGCGAGGACCTGGGCGGCGCCGCGCAGGGCAGTGTCGCCCTCGGTGGTGCGGCCCTCCCGGTCGGTGAGGAGGAGCCGGGGCCCGCAGTCGGGGCAGGCGTTGGGCTGGGCGTGGTAGCGCCGGTCGAGCGGGTCCTCGTACTCGGCCTTGCAGGCCGCGCACATGGTGAAGGACGCCATGGTGGTGGCCGGCCGGTCGTAGGGCAGGTCCTGGATGATGGAGTAGCGCGGCCCGCAGTTGGTGCAGTTGATGAACGGGTAGCGGTGGCGCCGGTCGCCGGGGTCCCGCAGCTCGCCCTGGCAGTCGCCGCAGACGTGGGTGTCGGCGGGGAGCAGGGCGGTGCGGATGCCGGAGTGCGCGCTGTGGACGATGGTGAAGGGGCCCGCGGGCACGCTGCCCGCGGGGAGCCCCTGGTCACCACGACACCGTCGACGCGGGCGAGTTCGGGCGCGCGGTCCTTCAGACCGGCGGCGAACTCGGCCAGGGCGGCGTCCGGACCGGACGCCTCCACGAGACCCCTTCGGGGTCGTTGCGGACCAGCCGGAGAGGCCCAGTTCACGGGCCAGCTTGTAGACGAACGGCCGGTAGCCGACGCCCTGCACCACCCCGGTGACCCGCAGCCGCCACCCTTCGGTGCCGGGCGGGGAGCTCGCAGTGGCCGGCGGAGACGTCACGGTGCTCATGGTGATCCCCCTCGTTTCCTGGGTCGGGTCCTCAGCAGAGCCGGGGCAGTTCGGCCCGAGGAGTTCTTCCAGTTGCGTCTCCCGGCCGTCGGCGTCCCGCAGCAGCACCAGGGCCTCGGGGTCCTCGGAGATCTCGCCGATGGTGACGGCGTGCTCGCCGTACGGGAGCGAGCGCAGCGCCGCCAGGACGTCCGCCTCGGCGGCGGGGTCCACGAAGACGGCGAGGCAGCCCTCGTTGGCGCAGTGCAGCGGGTTGATGCCGAGCATGTCGGCCGCCATGGCGGTCTCGTGCTGGATCGGCAGGCTGGGGGTGTCGACCCGGATCGTGCGGCCGAGCTTCCCGGCGTACTCGTGGAGGACGGCGGTCAGTCCGCCGCGGGTGACGTCGCGCATCGAGCGGACGGCACCGGCCGGCACCGGTCGAGGACCCCGTCGATCAGGTTGTTCAGCGGGGCGCAGTCGCTGTCCACGCGCTGCTCGAAGCCGAGGCCCTCGCGGATGGAGAGCAGGTGGACGGTGTGGTTGCCGATGGGGCCGCTCAGGATCACCTTGTCGCCGGGGCGCACGTCGGTCATGGAGAGCGGCTCGCGCTCGAAGACGCCGACGCCCGCGGTGTTGAGGTAGAGCTGGTCGGCCTCGCCCTTGCGGACCACCTTGGTGTCGCCGCCGACGATCTGCACGCCGGCCTCGCGGGCCGTCTCGCGGATCGACACGAGGACCTGCTGGAGGCGGTCGATCGGCAGGCCGGTCTCCAGGATCAGGCCCAGGGTGAGGTACTTGGGGCGGGATCCGGCCACGGCGAGGTCGTTGACCGTGCCGCAGACGGCGATCTTGCCGATGTCGCCGTTGCCGAAGAAGGGCGGGTCGACGACGAAGGAGTCCGTCGTCATGGCGATGCGTCCGGTCTCGACCGGGAGGATCGCGCTGTCCTCCATGATGCCGACGTAGACGTCGCCGAGGGTCTCGGCGATGAGCTGGACCAGTTCTGGCTCAGCTTCGCCCCGGTGCCGTGGTCGAGCAGGATCTCGTCGCTGCTGCCGGCCGTGCTCGCGGTCATGGCTGCTCCTGGGTCGGGGAGGGTCGCGGTCACGGGGTCTTGATGTTCTTGCGGGGCAGGGTGCCTCGGCGTCGAGGACGCTGATGACCTCGGCGGAGTCGGAGACGGTGGCGCAGTAGCCGTCCAGCCACTCCAGGGCGCGGTCCTTGTCCTCCTGGCGGGCGGAGACGACGCAGTCGGAGGGGACCCAGATGTTGTAGCCGCGGAAGAAGGCGTCGGCGGCGGTGGTCTGGACGCAGATCTGGGTCTGCATGCCGGTGATGAGGACGGTGTCGACGCCGAGGGCCTGGAGGCGCTCGTGCAGGTCCGTCTCGTAGAAGCCGGAGTCCTTGCTCTTCTCCATGACGACGTCCTCGGGGGCGAGGAACTCCTCCAGGATCTCGGCGCCGCGGGTGCCGCGCTGGACCGGGAGGTGGCCGTCGTAGCGCTCGGCGTTCGGGTCGTCGGGGTCGTTGACGAGCTGGAGGTGGAAGACGTGGTGGCCGCGACGGCGGATCTCGTCGAGGAAGCCGGTGAAGTGCGGGGTGGCGGCGGCGACGGCCGCGACGCGCTCGGGGTTCTTCTCCACGAGCTCGTACTGGAGGTCGTTGGTGAGGACGGCGATCTTGGACATGGGTGTGCCCTTCGGTGTGGCCGTGCGGGTGTGTGGGCGCCGGGCGCGCGGAAGGACGCGCCGGCGAAGGGGTGCTCCGGGACGTGCGCCGGCCCGCGGGACGCGGGCGGGTCCGGGAGGGAGCCGAGACGTACGCGCCCGGGGCGTCCGGAGGGACGGGGGCGGTACGGGAAAGGGGGTGGTGCGGGTGGTGCGGGACGCGCGGGTGGTGCGGGACGCGCGGGTGGTGCGAGACGAACCGGTGGTGCGGGAAGCGCCGGGTCAGCCCGCGAGGGCGGCGCTCTCCGGGGCTCGTGCAGCCAGGTGCCGGTGGCCTCGAAGTGGGCCAGGACGTCGGCGATCCGCGCGTAGAGGTAGTGGCCGGTGACGGCCTCGCGCCCGTCGAGGCGGGCGTAGTCGGGCAGCCGCCCGTACTCGCGGAAGCCGAGCCGCTCCCAGAGGCCCACGGGGCCGTCGCTGCGGACTTCGAGGGTGATGACCTCGCAGCCCATGTCGCGCGCCTTGTGCAGGGCCTCGGACCAGCCCTCCAGGAGGAACTGCCCCCGGCGGTCGGGGGCGATGACGCAGCGGCGCATGTCGACGATGTGGCGCCGGGCCGGCAGCGGGGCCCGGGCGAGGGTCACCATGCCGACGATCCGGTCGTCCTCCTCGTCGCGGACCGCGAGGACGTCGATCGCGCCCTTGCGCAGGTCGGCGTCGAAGGCCCGCATCAGCGGCAGGCCCTTCTCCACGCCGACGGGCTCGTAGAAGCCGAGGGTCTGCTCCTTGACCGCGACGGCGTCCATCAGCTCGATCATCTCGCGCATGTCCTTCTCGGACAGTTCGCGCGGCCATTCGTATCGCATGGGGTCTTCCTGTGGGTTTGCCGGACGGTGGGCAGCCCGCAGGAACACCGAACACCGCCGCCCGCGCCGCCCGGCGCCGCGGCGGGCGGCGGGGCGGGGGTATGGGTACGCGGTGTCCGGTGTCGCCAGGGGGTGTTCGGGTGCCGGAGGGGTCCGCGGCGTGCTCCGGGGCGTCGCCGCTCCCGGGGCCGGGACCCGGAGCGTCAGACCGCGGCGACCCGGGCCTGCAGGTTGGTCTGCACCGCGGCGCCGGGCGAGACCTGCGTGAGCTGCGACGGGTCGGACCCGAGGCCCAGGACCGTGGCGGCGTAGACCTCGACGAAGTAGGAGACGAAGAGGGAGTTGATCTTCGTGAGGTGCTCGACGAAGCGCTCCTCGTCCTCCTCGGTCTTGATCACCCGCATGATCATGTTCCAGACCATGTCGACGTGGTCGTCGTCCTCGTCGAGGGCGAGGTGCGCGCGGGCGCCCTTGGTGTTGTTGGCGCCGACGTGCTGCTCCATGATGTCGAGCCAGTCGGGCTGGGTCTTGCCCGCGATGTACTCGAGGTAGAAGCCGCTGATCATCGAGGCGAGGGGCCCTCGGTGGCGAGCGTGTAGTAGAAGCAGCCGTTGAGCAGCTCGGTGGCGAAGGTCGGACGGATCGCGTAGATCTCCTCGTCCGTCATGCCCACCTTGTGCAGGTCGCCGGCGAACATGCGGTCGTGGCGGCCCTCCTCGGCGCCGTACAGGCCCCACTCCTTGGAGAGCTGCGGGTCGCGGGTGGCCCAGTAGTTGGCGACCAGCGGGTCCACGGCGCGCTTGAGACCGATCCGGATCATGGTCTCCACGTTGTGGCGCTTGTAGAGCTCCAGGTCGAACTTGTTCGCGTCGAGCATGCCCTCCGCGCCCTTGCTCTTCTCGTAGAAGTCCCGCTCGAACTTCAGGAGGAGCTCGTCCACGCGCTTGCGGAACTCGGGCCGCTGGAGGCTGGAGTACGTGTTGTACGACTTGCTACGAGGCATGGTCATCCCCACCCGAGGTCGTTGATCACTTTGCTCTGGCCGGAACCGGCGAGGAATGCGCGCTCTTCCTGCCCACCGGTTCCCTGGACGAGAAGGAAGGACAGAGCCGCGGAAGCCGTGATGGCGAGAAGGTTTCTCGCTGCACGTGCCATGGAAAACTCCTACCTTTCGGACGAGCGTTGAGGTCGTCAGCGCTTCGCTCATCCTCCGGCGGAAAGCCGTTTCTAGACCAGTCCCTCTGGGATCATGTTGCTCCTGGCGGAAACATGACAGGGGGATACATTGAATGAAAACGGCAGAAGCGGCGCGATTAACCCGCCGCCGCTCCGCGAATCGGCGGACCGTTTGTACCGGTTCGTCTCGGAATCGCCCAGGTGCACCGTCGACATCGCGGCGGAGGCCCTGGGCCTGGACCAACGGGAGGCCGGGGAGGCCGTGCGGGACCTGCGCGAACTGGGGCTCCTGAGCACGGCCGGCACCGGAGGTACGGAAGGCACGGCCGGCACCTGTGTCGCCGACGGCGCCTGCGACGCCGACGGGGCCCGCGACGCCGACGGGGCCGGCGCCACCGGCGCGGAACCGCTGGTCCCGCATCCCGTGGACTTCGCCCGCGTGAAGGTCCTCAACCCGCTCCAGCGGCAGGTGAACCGCTCCCAGGCGCTCGTCGACGAGCTCCGGAGCAGCCTGGACCAGCTCGAACTGCGCACTCCGCGCTCCCAGCACGCCCACTGCTCGCTGGAGGTCGTCCACGAGCTGTCCGACGTGCGCCGGCTGATCACCGGCTTCGCGGACGAGTGCTGCGACGAGGCGCTCTCCTCGCAGCCCGGTGGTGCCCGCGTGGAGGAGGTGCTCGCCGACAGTATGGACCGTACGACCAGACTGCTCGGCCGCGGGGTCCGGATGCGGACCCTCTACCAGCACACCGCGCGCTTCAGTCCCGCGACCCTCTCGTACGTCGACCGGGTGACCCCCTCGGCGCCCAGGTGCGTACGCTCGCGGGCGGATTTCCGCGCTGCATCATATTCGACCGGAAGATCGGCATCCTGCCGCTCCCGGACGACTCGAAAGAGCCGTGATCGTACGGGACCCCCAGCTCGTCGCTTTCGTGGCGGAGGCCTTCGACCGGGTCTGGACCATCGCTTCCGATCTCTCTCCGGAGGAGCGCAGGTCCGACCGGGTGACCGCCACGTCCGAGATTCAGCACGCCATTATCTCGCTGCTCACCCAGGGGGAATCGGACAAACGAATAGCCCAGGTCGTCGGCATTTCCTGCGGAATTGCCAGCGGCACATCTCCCACATCATGAAAAGCATCGGCGCCCGTAACCGGCTGCACGCCGGTTACCTGCTGAGCAAGGAGCCGTTCGGCGGCCATTAGGAGAGGGTCACCCCTGGACGCGCCGCCGCTGAGCAGCGGGTCCGGGGCGGCCGTCTCCCGTTCCGCGGGCACCACCCGCGGCGCGGGGGCGGCGACCCCGCCACAGCGACGTCAGCGCCACGCCGCCGACCAGCAGCGCCGCCGCGCACCAGCGCAGCCCGCTCACCTCCTCCCCGAGGAACAGCGCCGCCGACGACATCCCGAAGACCGGGACGAGGAGCGAGAACGGCGCCACGGAGGAAGCCGGGTAGCGGCGCAGGAGCCAACCCCACGCGCCGAAGCCGAAGATGGTGACGACCCAGGCCACGTAGACGATGACGCCGAGGCCGGTCCAGTCGAGGGCGCGCAGCTGGCGAGGTCCCGCTCGGGCCCCTCCACGAGGAGCGAGAGGGCGAGCAGCGGCAGGACGGGCACGGTGCTGACCCAGACCATGAAGTTGAGCGCGTCGGGCGGGGAGGCCTTGCGGGTCAGGACGTTGGAGACGCCCCAGCAGACCGCCGCGCCGATCACCAGGAGGAAGCCGGCCAGGGGCCCCGAGGCGCCCTCGTCGAACGCCGCGACCGCGATGCCCGCGAGGGCGATCGCCATGCCGGCCACCTTGACGCGGCCCGGCCGCTCGCCGAGGGCGACGAAGGCGAACAGGGCCGTGAAGACCGCCTGGACCTGGAGGACCAGCGAGGAGAGCCCGGCCGGGGCCCCCAGGTCCATGCCGACGAAGAGCAGGCCGAACTTGGCCACGCCCAGGGCGAGGCCGACGCCCACGATCCACTTCCAGGCCACCTTGGGGCGGCCGACGAGGAAGACGGCGGGCAGGGCGGCGGCGAGGAACCGGAGGGCCGAGAAGAGGAGCGGCGGGAAGTGGCCGAGGCCGATCTCGATGACGACGAAATTGACTCCCCAGACAGCGGCGACCAGCGCTGCCAGGGCGATGTGTGCGGGGCGCATGCTTCGAGGATCCCCGTGGCGACCGTGTAGCACCAGCACGGATTGCTACATGATTGGATGTAGCGGCGCTTCATTCCGTACGTCCCGCCGCCCGCTCCCCGCCCCCGTTCCTCCGCGACCTCCGAGGTGGTCACCGTGCTGGACATCGGCCGACTGCGGGCCCTGCACGCCGTCTCCGTCCACAAGACGGTGGGCGCCGCCGCCGAGGCCCTCGGGTACACCCCGTCCGCGATCTCCCAGCAGATCACCAAGCTGGAGCGGGAGACCGGCACCACCCTGCTCGAACGGCAGGGCCGGGGCATCCGGCTCACCGACGAGGCCCACCAGTTGGCCGCCACGACGAGCCGGCTCCTCGCCCTGATGGAGGAGGCGGAGGTACGTCTGGAGGAGCGGCGCGGCAAGCCCTCCGGGCGGCTCACGATCGGCTGCTTCCCGAGCGCGGCGCGCGGCCTGATGCCCCGGGCGCTCGCGGAGCTGACCCGGCGCCACCCCGACCTGGACGCCCGGCTCTCGGAGGTGGACACGCACCTGTCGATCGACCTGGTGGCGCGGGGCGTGATCGACCTGGCCGTGGCACACGACTGGGACATCGCGCCGCTGCCGGCCCCGCCGGGGTCGAGCAGGTGGTCATCGGCGCCGACCTGTGCGACATCCTCGTCCCCGGGACCATCCGCTGGCGGCCCGGGACTCGGTGCGCCGGGAGGAGCTGGCGGGCGAGCGGTGGATCTCGCAGCCGCCGGGGTCGGTCTGCCACGACTGGCTCGTGCGGACGCTGCGGGCGACGGGGTACGAGCCGCTGATCGTCCATCAGGCGGGCGAGAACCACACGCAGGTGGCCCTTGTGGCGGCCGGCCTGGGCATCGCCCTGGTCCCCCGCCTGGGGCGCGGGGCGCTGCCGCCCGAGGTGGCGCCGATCCGCCTGGACCCGATGCCGAAGCGCCTGCTGCACGCGATGTGGCGCACGGGAGCGGCCCGCCGCCCGGCGATCCGCGAGACGGTCCGCACCCTCCAGGACCTCTGGCCGGCCATAGCGTCCTCGGTCTGACCCGCCGCCGCCTCGTTCACGGACCCCCTCGCCCCGGCGCCGCCACCCCACCCGGCCCCGCCGCCGGGCGATTCCCGCGCGGGTCCTTGACCTGGCAGTTACTTTCCGGCTATCCGTGTCCCCTTGGAAGTTTCCTTCATCCCCGCACGGCCGGAAGGAGCACCAGTGCACCACCGCGCCCCCGCCCCCACCTCCGCTCCCCTCCCTCCCCCACCCCCCCCGCCGCACCCTCCTCGCGGTGACCGCCGCCGCCGCGGTCGCCGCCGTCACCGGGACGGGCGCCCCCGCCCAGGCCGCGCCCGAGCGGTACGACGAGCGGGAGCTCCGGCGGATCGTCGACCGCATGTCCCTGGAGGAGAAGGTCGGCCAGCTCTTCGTGATGCGGGTGTACGGGCACTCCGCGACCGCACCGGACCAGGCCGACGTCGACGCCAACCTCGCCGAGATCGGGGTCCGCACGGCCGCCGAGCTGGTCGCGCGCTACCACGTCGGCGGGATCATCTACTTCTCCTGGGCCCACAACACCCGCGACCCGCGGCAGATCGCCGACCTCTCCAACGGCATCCAGCGGGCCGCCCTCGCCCGGCCCAACCCCGTCCCGGTGCTCATCTCCACCGACCAGGAGCACGGCGTCGTCTGCCGGGTCGGCGAGCCCGCCACCCTGCTGCCCGGCGCGATGGCCCTCGGCGCCGGCCGCTCGCACGCCGACGCCCGCCGGGCCGCCCGGATCGCGGGCGCCGAACTCGCCGCGCTCGGCATCCGCCAGAACTACGCCCCGGTCGCCGACGTCAACGTCAACCCGGCCAACCCGGTCATCGGCGTCCGCTCCTTCGGCTCCGACCCGCGCGCGGTCGCCGGCCTCGTCGCCGCCCAGGTGGAGGGGTACCGGGGGCCGGGGTCGCGGCCACCTCAAGCACTTCCCGGGCCACGGCGACACCGCCGTGGACAGCCACTACGGCCTGCCGACGATCACCCACACCCGGGAGCAGTGGGAGGAGCTGGACGCCCCGCCGTTCCGGGCCGCGATCGCCGCCGGGATCGACTCGATCATGACCGCGCACATCGTGGTCCCCGCCCTCGACCCCGGCGAGGATCCGGCGACCCTCTCCCGGCCCATCCTCACCGGCATCCTGCGCGAACGGCTCGGCTACGACGGCGTGGTGGTCACCGACGCGCTCGGCATGGAGGGCGTGCGCACCAAGTACGGCGACGAGCGCGTCCCGGTCCTCGCCCTCCAGGCCGGCGTGGACCAGTTGCTCAACCCGCCGAGGCTCGACGTCGCCTGGAACGCGGTCCTCGAGGCCGTCCGCGACGGCGAGCTGACGGAGGCCCGGCTCGACGCGTCGATCCTGCGCGTCCTGCGGCTGAAGGCGAGGCTGGGCCTGTTCCGGCAGGCGTACGTGTCCCGGGCGGGCGTCGAGCGGGTGGTCGGCTCGGAGGCCCACCTCGCGCAGGCCGACCGGATCGCCGAGGGACCACGACCCTGCTCCTCAACGAGGGCGGGTTCCTGCCCTGCGCCCGTCCCGCCACCGCTCGGTCCTGGTCGTCGGCGCCGACCCGGCCTCCCCGTCCGGCACCACCGGGCCGCCCACCGCCACCCTGGCGGCGGCCCTGCGGGAGCTGGGGTTCACCGCGACGGCGCTCTCCACCGGGACCGCCCCGACGGCCGCGCGGATCGAGGAGGCGGTGGCCGCCGCGGCCGGCAGGGACGTGGTGGTCGTCGGCACGTACAACGTCACCGCGACCAGCACCCAGCGCACCCTGGTGGCACGGCTCGCGGCGACCGGGGTGCCCGTGGTGACGGTCGCGATCCGCAACCCGTACGACGTGGCGCACCTGACGGGCCAGCGGGCGGCCCTCGCCGCGTACTCCTGGACCGACGTCGAACTGCGGGCCGCCGTCCGGGTCCTGGCCGGGCGGGCGAGGCCCCGGGGCCGGCTCCCGGTCCCGGTGCAGAGCGCCGACGACCCCGACCGGGTGCTGTACCCGGTCGGGTACGGCCTCTCGTACCGCTGACGACGGCGGGGGCGCACCCGACCGGGTGCGCCCCGCCTCACGGACGGGATCACGGCCGCAGGCCGTGCTCCCGCGTCGCCTCCTCGTCGACCGCCCGGTCCAGGCGGGCGTCGAAGCAGGCCAGCGGCTGCGCCGCCCGCTCGGCCGGGGCGGGGACGCCCGCCCAGGCGAGGATGCGGGCGGTGGCCTTCGTGCGCTCGGCCTCGACCAGGCCCTCCACGTTCGCGCCGTGGTTGGCGCCCGGGGCCACGTACACGTAGCTGTCGCGCGCGCCCTTGCCCAGGCGGAACTTCTCGGAGCCCCACGGGTCGTTGCCGCCGTAGACGAACAGCATCCGGCGCGCGTTGTTGCGGACCCAGGAGTCCACGTCCTTCATGGCCCGCGGGTCGAACTTCATCGGGATCTCGCGCGGCACGAAGTTGCGGGCGGGCTGGTAACCGTAGCGGCTGAGGCCCTTGAGGTGCGGCTGCTTGATGAAGGGCGAGCCGAGCTGGGTCGCCGCCTGGTAGTAGTACGGCGTGTACGTCTCCAGGCCCTGGTCGGTGTAGGCGGACCAGCCGGAGTAGGCGTCGATCGTGTCGTACACCTCGTCGTCGGTCGCCGTCTTCGCGACCGGGATCTGGTCGCAGACGTCCTGGCCGTAGTACTGCCAGAAGCCCCACACGAAGTCGAGGACGACGGCCTCGAAGGCCTTGTCGAGCGTGCCGACGGTGTGGAAGGTGGCGCCCTCGGCCTCGGCCCACGCCTTGTACTTGGCCTCCAGGGGTCCGCGCCGCAGAGCGCCTCGCGCTGGAGGTCGTTCAGGCGGTCGCGGCACTCCTTGGTCCCGACGGTGGCGAAGAAGCGGTCGTAGGCCGAGTCCTCGTCGTTCACCACGTCGTTCGGGGCGACGTAGGCGACGACGCCGTCCATGTCGCGCGGGTAGAAGCGCTCGTAGTAGGTGGCGGTCATGCCGCCCTTGGAGGCGCCGGTGGAGAGCCACTTCTTGCCGTAGATCCTCTTCAGGGCGGCGAAGATCCGGTGCTGGTCGCTGGCGGCCTGCCAGATGTCCAGCTTCGACCAGTCGGCCGGCTGCGGCCGGGACGGGGTGAAGAAGCGGTACTCCATGGAGATCTGGTTGCCGTCGACGATCCGGGTCGGCTCGGCCCGGCTCGGCGTGGTGCTCAGGTTGTATCCGCTGGTGCGGAAGACGGTGGGGCGGTCCGTGTCCTTGTGGAGGACCGAGATCCGCTGCTGGAACGTGCCCTTCCACGGGCGCGCGTGGTCGATCGGCTGTTCGTAGTTCAGGACGAAGAAGCGGTAGCCGGCGTACGGCTTCTCCTCGATCAGGGTCATCCCGGGGATCGCCAGGAGACGGTCCTTGATGTCCTCGGCGGCGGCCTTGTCGGCACCCTTGCCGGCGGTCTCGCCCCGCGATTCGGCGACGGACGCCCGGTCGGTGTCCGTGTCCGCGGCGGTGGCCACGCCGGTCGAGCCCACGGTGCCTATGAGCACCGAGAGCGACAGCAGCAGCCTGAGCGACGTGCGCATGCACCCTCCCATGATTCACAACGGTGTCGCGAACCTAGCGGGGGCAACGTGTGGACCGCCAGACCAGTTGGTCCTTACCCTTGGACTTTCCCGTGCGTCAGCACAGGATCCAGCCGGTGGACGTCCCTTCCCGGCCACCGCGCCCGACGCCCGGACGCAGCGGTGGAGGGCGTGGACGGTGAGGGCCCGGCCTGGCGGTCGAACCGGCCGGTGCGGACGGCGGGCCGGCCGCCGCGCGGCTGGAGGGAGACGGACATGACCCTGCGGCTCGCCGGGCCCTTGGCGACGGTGACGGCGCAGACGTACTGCCGGGTCCGGTAGAGGCGCAGCTCGCCGGTGGAGAAGGCGATCGTCCGGGCGGGCCGCCCCTGGCAGACGGAGACGGCGTCGGCGGTCCCTGCGCCGGGGCCGCCGGGGAAGGGCAGCAGGAGCAGCGCGAGGGCGGTGAGGAACGGTACGAGGACCCGGGCGGGGGCCCACCGGCCGCGCCGGGCGGTCGTCGTGTCGTCCGTGGCCATGCGGATTCCCCTCCCGGGTGATGCGCCGTACGGGTGTACGGGTCTACGACGCACCGGGCCCCTGAACGGTTGCCTCCGCCCTCCCTCAGGCCTCGACCCGCGCCGGTTCCGCCTCCCCGATGAAGGTGCTCCAGAGCTTCGCGTAGTGGCCGCCCCGGGCGAGCAGCTCGTCGTGGGTGCCGTCCTCCGCGACCCGCCCGTGGTCCATGACCACCACCCGGTCGGCGCGGGCGGCCGTGGTCAGGCGGTGGGCGACGACGAGGGTGGTGCGGCGGCCCGCGATCCGGTCGGTGGCCTGGTTGACCTGGGCCTCGGTGGCCAGGTCCAGGGCGGCCGTCGCCTCGTCCAGGAGCAGGACGTCCGGGTCGACGAGTTCGGCGCGGGCCAGGGCGATGAGCTGGCGCTGCCCGGCGGAGAGGTTCCGGCCGCGCTCGGCCACCTCGTGCAGGTAGCCGCCGTCGAGCGTGGCGATCATGTCGTGCGCGCCGACCGCGCGGGCCGCCGCCTCCACCTCGGCGTCGGTCGCCTCGGGCCGCCCGTAGGCGATGGCGTCGCGGACCGTCCCGGCGAAGAGGTACGCCTCCTGGGGACGACCCCGAGCCGGTGCCGGTACGCGGTGAGGTCGAGGTCCCGCAGGTCGGTGCCGTCGGCGGTGACCCGCCCGCCCGTGGGGTCGTAGAACCGCGCGACCAGCTTGACCAGGGTGGACTTCCCGGCGCCGGTCTCGCCGACGAAGGCGACGGTCTGCCCGGCGGGGATCCGCAGGTCGACCCCGGTCAGGGCCGCCTCTCCCCGTCGCCGACGTCGTTGCCGTACTCGAAGGACACGTCCTCGAAGGCGATCTCGCCGCGCAGCGAGAGCACGTCCAGGGGCGCGTCGGCGGCGGCCGTCGACGTGGGTTCCTGGAGCAGCTCCTGCATCCGCTTCAGGGAGACGGCGGCCTGCTGGTAGCCGTCGAAGACCTGCGAGAGCTGCTGCACGGGCGCGAAGAACAGGTCGATGTAGAGGAGGTAGGCGACGAGGGCGCCGGTGGTGAGCGTCCCGGCCTCGATGCGGTTCGCGCCGACGACCATGACGGCCGCGGCGGCGGCCGAGGACAGCAGGGTGACGAACGGGAAGTAGATCGAGATCAGCCACTGGCCCCGGACGCGGGCCTGCCGGTAGGAGTCGCTGCGCTCCGCGAACCGCTCGGCGCCGGAGCGCTCGCGGCGGAAGGCCTGCACGATCCGCAGCCCGGCCACCGACTCCTGGAGGTCGGCGTTGACGACGCTGATCCGCTCGCGCGCCAGCTCGTACGCCTTCACGCTGGAGCGCCGGAAGTAGTACGTGGCCACGGCGAGGACCGGCAGGGTCGCGAAGACCACCAGGGCGAGCTGGAGGTCGAGCACGAGCAGCGCGACCATGATCCCGAAGAAGGTCACGACGGAGACGAAGGCGGTGACCAGGCCCGTCTGGAGGAAGGTGGACAGGGCGTCCACGTCCGTGGTCATCCGGGTCATGATCCGGCCGGTCAGCTCGCGCTCGTAGTAGTCCAGGCCGAGCCGCTGGAGCTGGGAGAAGATCTTCAGGCGCAGGGCGTAGAGGACCCGCTCGCCGGTGCGGCCGGTCATCCGGGTCTCGGCGGTCTGCGCGACCCACTGCACGAGCACGGTGACCAGGGCGAGCGCGGAGGCCGCCCAGACGGCGCCGATCGCGAGCCGGTTCACGCCCTCGTCGATGCCGTGCCGGATCAGGACGGGCAGCAGGAGGCCGGTGCCGGCGTCGAGGGCGACCAGGCCGAGGCTGATGAGCAGGGGCAGGCCGAAGCCCCGGAGCAGCCGGCGCAGGCCGTAGGAGTCCTCGGGGGCCACGGCCCGGGCCTCGTCGACGTCGGGGACGTCGGTGGCGGGCAGCAGGGCCGCGACGGCGGCGAGCAGCTCGGGGGTGGCCCCGGGCACGGGCTCTCCGGCCCGCGTCCCCGTCCCGCACCCACAGGGCGGGGGTGATGCCCCGCTCGGCGTCGAACTCGGCGTCCAGCTCGGCCCGCAGCGCGCGGTCGTCGTCGGCGGGCCCGGCCGGCGGCAGGTGGCCGGGCGAGACGGCGCCCAGCTCCTCGGGGTCGGTGAGCAGGCGCCGGAAGAGCGGGGAGCGCTCCTCCAGCTCCTCCTGGGTGCCGATGTCGGCGAGGCGCCCGCCGTCGAGACGGCGATGCGGTCGGCGAGGTTGAGGGTGGAGCGGCGGTGGGCGATGAGCAGGGTCGTACGGCCCGCCATCACCGACTTCAGGGCCTCGTGGATCTCGTGCTCGACGCGGGCGTCCACGGCGGAGGTGGCGTCGTCGAGGAGGAGCAGCCGGGGTCGGCCAGGATCGCGCGGGCGAGCGCGACGCGCTGGCGCTGGCCGCCGGAGAGGGTCAGGCCGTGCTCGCCGACCTTGGTGTCGTACCCCTCGGGCAGTTCGGCGACGAACCGGTCGGCCTGGGCGGCGCGGGCGGCGGCCTCGATCTGCTCGTCGGTGGCGTCGGGGGCGCCGTACGCGATGTTGGCGCGGACCGTGTCGGAGAAGAGGAAGGAGTCCTCGGGGACGAGGCCGACGGCGGCGCGCAGCGAGTCGAGGTCAGCTCGCGCACGTCGTGGCCGCCGACGAGGACGGCGCCCCGGGAGACGTCGTAGAAGCGGGGCAGGAGCAGCGAGACGGTCGACTTGCCGGAGCCGGAGGCGCCGACGACGGCGACGGTCTCGCCGGGCCGGATCTCCAGGGAGAACCCGTCGAGCACGGGCCGCCCGTCCTCATAGCCGAAGCTCACGTCGTCGAACTCGACGGTCGCGGGCGCGTCGGCCGGCAGCACCTTGGTGCCGTCCTTCACGACCGGCTCGGTGTCGACGAGGTCGAGGACGCGCTCGACGCCGGCGCGGGCCTGCTGGCCGACGGTGAGGACCATGGCGAGCATGCGGACCGGGCCGACGAGGGAGGCCAGGTAGGAGGAGAAGGCGACGAAGGTGCCGAGGGTGATCTGCCCCTTGTAGGCGAGCCAGCCGCCGAGGGCGAGGACGGCGACCTGGCCGAGGGCGGGCACGGCCTGGAGGGCGGGGTGTACCTGGCGTTGAGCCGGACCGTCCGCAGCCGGCCGGCGAAGAGCTTCCGCCCGGCCTCGCGGATCTTGCCGGTCTCCTGGTCCTCCTGGCCGAAGCCCTTGACGACCCGGACGCCGGACACGGCCCGTCGACGACCCCGGCGACCAGGGCGGCCTGCTGCTGGGCGTGCCAGGTGGCGGGGTGGAGGCGGGTGCGGCTGCGCCGGGCGACGTACCAGAGGGCGGGGGCGACGGCGAGGGCGACGAGGGTCAGCGGCGGGGAGAGCCAGGCCATGACGCCCAGCGAGATCAGGAAGAGCAGGACGTTCCCGATCGTCATCGGGAGCATGAAGAGCAGGCCCTGGATGAGCTGGAGGTCGCTGGTGGCCCGCCCGACGACCTGCCCGGTGGACAGCTCGTCCTGCCGCCGCCCGTCGAGCCGGGTGATCGTGCCGTACATGTCGGTGCGCAGGTCGTGCTGCACGTCGAGCGCCAGGCGTCCGCCGTAGTAGCGGCGGACGTAGGTGAGGCGTAGACGAGGACGGCGGCCCCGATCAGGAGCCCGGTCCAGGTGGCGAGGTCCCGGGTCTTCGTCCCGATGACGTCGTCGATGATCACCTTGGTGAAGAGCGGCACGAGGGCCAGGACGCCCATCCCGAGGAGGGACGACCCGAGCGCCAGGAGCGTGTTGGCCCGGTACCGCCAGGCGTACCCGGCGAGCCTGCGCGCCCAGCCCCGCTGTTTCTCCCCGACCGCCACGTGTGACCTCCCGTACGTCCTGCTCTACCGGAAGGCCCAACACGGCCGACGTGCGATTTCATCCCGCCGCAACAAAGATCGGACCGGAGACGGAGGGCAGCTCGGTCTCCGGTCCCGGGCCGTCCGGGCGAACGGGTCGCGGCGGCGCGGCGCGGGTGGGGAATCCCGGAGCCGAGCCACCGCGCCCGCCGGGCCGGAAGGGGTGCCGGGGCGCCTCACAAGTGCGTCGGCTCGAACATCCGCAGCAGGGCCGGCAGGACGACCACCGAGGGGCCGGGGGTCGCGAGGGACTTCGCGAGGTCGGTGGCCAGGGTGTCGGGGGTGGTGAGGACGGCCGGGACGCCGAAGGACTCGGCGAGGGCGACGAAGTCCGGGCGGGTCAGCTCGGTGCCGGTGGCCTCGCCGTACGCGTCGGTCATGTACGCGCGCAGGATGCCGTAGCCCCGTCGTCCACGATCAGCCACGTCACGTCGAGCCCGTACTGCTTCGCCGTGGCCAGCTCCGCCAGCGAGTACATCGCGCCGCCGTCGCCGGAGACCGCCAGGACCGGCCGGGAGGGGTCGGCGACGGCCGCGCCGAGGGCGGAGGGAAGGCGTAGCCGAGGCCGCCGGCGCCCTGGGCGGAGTGCATGGTGTTCGGGTGCCGGGCGTCGAAGGCCGACCACGCCCAGTACGCGAGGATCGTCATGTCCCAGAAGCTCGGCGCCCGGGCCGGAAGCGCCTCGCGCACGGCGGCGACGACCCGCCGCTCCAGGTCGAGGTCCTGGGCGTCGATCCGGTCCCGGACCCGGCCGAGGACGGCCGCGACCCGCTCGGGGGCGGTCGGGTCGGTGCGCTCCCCGACCGTCTCCAGGATCGCCTGGAGCGCGAGCCGGGCGTCGGCGTGGATGCCGAGCGCCGGGTGGTTGGACTCCAGCTTCCCCGCGTCCGCCTCGATCTGGATCACCCGGCCGCGCGGGGCGAAGGTGTGGTAGTTCGAGGACAGCTCGCCGAGCCCGGAGCCGACGACGAGCAGGACGTCGGCGTCCTCCAGGAAGTCGGTGGTGTGCCGGTCCTCCAGCCAGGACTGGAGGGACAGCGGGTGCTTCAGGGAAGGCGCCCTTGCCGCCGAAGGTGGTGACCACGGGCGCGTCGATCCGCTCGGCCAGGGCCCGCAGCTTCCCCGACGCGTCGGAGCGGACGACCCCGCCGCCCGCGACGATCACCGGCCGCTCGGCGTGCGCGAGGAGGTGGGCGGCCACCGCCGTCAGCTCGGGGCGCGGGGCGACGTCCTCGGGGGTGGCGTCCATCGCGGTGACCACCGGCAGGGAGGTCTCCGCCGTGAGCACGTCCTGCGGGATCTCCACCCAGACGGGCCCGTGCGGGGCGGTGAGCGCCGACTCCCAGGCGGCGGCGATCGCGGAGGGATCTGGGAGGGCGTGCGGGCCGTGTGGACGGACTTCACGACGTCCCGGAAGGAGGCCTGCTGGTCGCGCAGCTCGTGCAGGTAGCCGTGCCGGCCGCCGCCGAGCCCGGCCGCCGGGACCTGGCTGGCGATCGCGACGACCGGCGCCGAGGCGGCGGCCGCCTCCTGGAGCGCGGCGAGCGACAGGAGCGCGCCGGGCCCGGTGGAGAGCAGCAGCGGGGCCGCCTCGCCGGTGATCCGGCCGTACGCGTCGGCGGCGAAGCCCGCGTTGTTCTCGACGCGCAGGCCCACGTACCGCAGCGGGGAGCGGCGCAGCGCGTCGAACATGCCGAGCGCGTGCTGCCCGGGGAGGCCGAAGACGGTGGTCGCGCCGAGCCCGGAGAGGGTCTCGACGACGAGGTCCCCGCCGGTCCGCCCCGGGGGCGGGTTCAGGGCCGCCTCGATCTGGGCGGGCGTGGGGCGCAGGACCAGGTCGTGGTCGTGGGTCATGGCGGGTCCCTCGGGGCGGTGGCGGGGCGGGGCGGGTGCGGCCGGGGCGGCCGCACCCGGCGGTCACCAGTGTCGCGCGGGGCGGGGGCGGAGCGGTCCGTGCCCCCGCGCGGGACGGGACCGTGCCCCGCCCGCGATCCCCGCCCGCGCGTCCGTCGGCTACTTCGCCGCGCGGCCCGCCGCGATCTGGCGGGACATGATCGTCGTCAGCTCGTACGCCGTGTGGGAGGCGGCGACGGCGGTGATCTCGGCGTGGTCGTAGGCCGGGGCGACCTCGACGACGTCGGCGGAGACCAGGTTGCAGGAGGACAGGCCGCGCAGGATCTCCAGGAGCTCGCGGGAGGTCATGCCGCCCGCCTCGGGGGTGCCGGTGCCGGGCGCGTGGGCCGGGTCGAGGCAGTCGATGTCGATGGAGATGTACAGCGGGCGGTTCCCGATGCGCTGGCGGAGCTGGTCGGCGACCTCGTCGGCGCCGCGCCGGTAGACGTCGGCGGAGGTGACGATGCCGAAGCCCATCTTCTCGTCGTCGGTCAGGTCCTGCTTGCCGTACAGCGGACCGCGCGTGCCGACGTGCGACAGCGCCTCGGTGTCGAGGATGCCCTCCTCGACGGCCCGGCGGAACGGGGTGCCGTGGGTGTACTCGGCGCCGAAGTACGTGTCCCAGGTGTCGAGGTGCGCGTCGAAGTGGAGCAGGGCGACCGGGCCGTGCTTCTTGGCGACCGAGCGGAGCAGCGGCAGCGCGATGGTGTGGTCGCCGCCGAGGGTCATCATGCGGGCGCCGGTGCCGAGGAGTTCGTCGGCGGCGGCCTCGACCGTCTCGACGGCCTCGTTGATGTGGAACGGGTTGGCGGCGATGTCACCGGCGTCCGCGACCTGCGCGAGGGCGAACGGGGAGGCGTCCTGCGCCGGGTTGTACGGGCGGAGCAGGCGGGAGGCCTCGCGGATGGCGTTGCCGCCGAAGCGGGCGCCGGGCCGGTAGGAGACGCCGCTGTCGAAGGGGACGCCGACCACGGCGACGTCGGCGGTGCCGACCTCGTCGAGCCGCGGCAGCCGGGCGAACGTCGCGGGACCGGCGTACCGCGGGACGCGGGACGAGTCGATCGGGCCGCGGAAGGCGTTCTGGTCGCTGCTGCTCATGGTCGGGTCCTCCGGGGGCGAGGGTTTTCCGGCGTGGTTCTCCGGCACGACGGTAGATGCCGGAAAAGCACCACAGAAGTGTACGTTCCCTCCACTCCACGCGCCGATGATGTACGAAGGGTCCATGACGACGCGCCCCGCGCCCCCGCCTCCACTCCCCGGCCCCGCCGGTCCCGCTCGCCGCGCTGCTCGCCCGCCGGGACCTGGGCCTGCGACTGCTCGCCGGGCCCGCGGACGCCTCCCTGCACTGGGTGCACACCTCGGAGATGGCCGACCCGTACCCGTACCTGCTCGGCGGCGAGCTCCTGATGACGGCGGGCGTGCAGCTCGCCGATCCGGCGCGGTACGTGGAGCGGGTGGTGGAGGCGGGGCGGCGGCGCTCGCGTTCGGGGTGACGCCGGTCTACGACACGGTCCCGGCGGCTCTGGTCGAGGCCTGCGCACGCCGGGGCCTCCCGCTCCTCGAAGTACCGCCGCGGACCCCGTTCACGGCGGTGGCGCGGGCCGTGTGGCGGCTGATGGCGGAGGCCCGGCTGCACGAGCTGCGCCGGGTGACGGAGGCCCAGCAGTCCCTGGCGACGGCGGCGGCACGGCCGGCCCCGGTCCCGGCGGTCCTCGGCGCGCTCGCCGCCCGGCTCGGCGGCCGGGCGGTCCTGCTCGCCCGGACGGCACGGAGTCGGCGGCGGCCGGCCGGGAGGAGTCCCGCCGGAGGCGTCCCGAACCCTGCGGGAGCTGGCGGGGGTCCTGGGCCCGCGCCCCGGCGGCCCGGCCTCGGCGAGCGGCGAGGACGGGGGCCTGCGCCTGGCGGCGTACGCCCTCGGGAGCGGCGACGGCCTGGCCCTGGGGGTGGCGACGGAGCGGCGGGACCCCGGCGACCACACGATCGCGGGCGTCGCGGTGGTCCTGCTCTCCCTCCTGACGGCCCCGCACCGGGGCGCGGACGCGGCGGTACGGGACGGGGCCCTGGTCCGGCTGCTCCTGGGCGCCTCCCCGGCGGAGGCGGCGGCCGCCCTGGACCCGGGCCCGTGGACGGTGGTCCACGCGCGGGGCGGCGACGGCACCCCGTTCGCGGCGGCGGACCTGGCGGCGTCGCTGGGGACGGCACTGGTGGAGGCGGAGGGGCGACAGCCCCGGAAAAGGCTCTTGGGGAGGCAGGAGCGGCCCGTGTCTCCGGGGCGGCCCCCACCTCCGTACGACTCCTTCTGCCCGCGTCTTCCGCCGTTACCGCCCGATCCGGCTGGTTTCTGGGCACGTCCGCCCCGGCCGCCGCCGAGGACCTCCCCGCCGCCGACCGGCAGGCGGCGCGGAGCCCTACGCCGCGCGGAGGCCACCCGGTCGGCGCTCGTGCGCCACCGACCGGGCGGCCTCGCGTCCCTCATGGACCCCGACGAGGCCGCGGCCCACGCCGGACCCTCCTCGCCCCCTGAACGAACCGCTCAGGGAGACCCTGCGCGCCTGGCTCTCCCTCCACGGCAACTGGGACCGGACGGCGGTGGCCCTGGACGTCCACCGCAACACCGTCCGCCAGCGCGTCACCCGCTGCGCGACCTCCTCGACCGGGACCTGGACGACCCGGACGTACGGATGGAGCTGTGGTTCGCGCTCGGGTGAGGCCGTGCGTCACCAGAGCTTGTTCACGGCCGTCGTGGTGGTCTTCCGGAAGGCCGTCAGCGGGGCGTCCTTGAAGTCGCCCATCTGGCCCCAGCGGACGAGGGTGACGGTGCGGCCGTCGCGGCCGACGGAGAAGAGGTGGATGTCGGTGGCTCCGATCTGCGGGTCGGCGGTGTCCAGGCTGTAGACCCAGGCGCCCTCCTCGACGTCGAGCTTGCCGTGGGAGGCGCTGACGGCCTTCAGGCCCGGGTTCTGCTGCTCCAGGAGGGGCCGCAGCCGGCGAGGACGTGCGGAGGGTGTTCACCAGCTTCACGGCGTCGGCCTCGGTGCGGGCGACGGTGGTGACCTGGACGCCGTTGGTGTCGAGCTCGGTGCCGAACTCGCGGTAGCGCTGTTCTGCGCCGGGATCTTGTAGGAGGCGCAGAGGACGCCGCCGTTCTCCGGGACGCCGGCGAAGATCTGCGTGGCGGTCCACGGCGTCGACGACGGCGGCATCTGGGAGGCCGCGAGGAAGGCGGGCTGGGCGGCGGCCTGCGCCGGGGCCGTGGCGAGGGCCGCCAGGCCCAGGGTGGCAGCGGCGGCGGTGGCGAGTGCGGTGCGGAGCTTGCTCATGGTGGTGGATCCCCGTCGGGTCGTTCGGTCAGTGCTCCACCAGCCTCGGGTCGGCGGCCGGTCTCCGGCAACGGTGACGCGCCCCACCGTCCCGGAACCATTCCACCCCGCTGACGTGCAAGGACGTGAAGGGTGGGACGCAGGGTCGAGGGGATGGAATGCCGAAGGACGCCGCCGTCGAGGAGTTCGCGCGGCTCGTGCGCGCGCTGAAGGCGCGCGACGGGAGGAGTTACGAGGCGCTGGGCCGGCGCCTGAGCGTCAGCGCGTCCACCCTCCACCGGTACTGCTCCGGCGCGACCGTCCCGGAGGAGTTCGGCGTGGTCGACCGCCTCGCCCTGCTCTGCGGGGCGGACGAGGAAGAGCGGCGGGGCCTGGAGGCGGCCTGGACCCGCGCGGACGGCGCCCGCCGCCCTCCGATGCCCGCACCGGAACCGGCACCGGTCCCGGAGACGGCGCCCGCGCCCGGCCCGGAGCCCGCCCCGGCCCCGGAGACGGCACCCGAACCCGCGCACGCGCCCGTACCGGACCTCCCGCCCCAGCGGCGGAGGCGTCGTTGGGGGTGGGCGGGCCTGGTCTGCGGGGCGCCGGCGGTCGTGGGGGCGGTCACGCTCGAGTCGTACTCCTGCCCGGGAAGACCCCGGAGCCGGGCGCCGGACCGCCGGCCCCGCTGACGTGGACGGTCGCCTCGCACCTCTGGAAGAACGGGTGCGGGCACACCTACCTCGTGGACCGGACGCCCCTCCCCGCCCGAGGCGGCCGACGCGCGGGGCTGGGCGGCGGCGCGGGGGCCGTGGACGGCGGGGAGACGCTGGTGCGGGTGTCGGTGCAGGGCAGGGGCGCGGCGGCGGTGGTGCTCCAGGCGCTGCACGTGCGGGTGGTGGAGCGGGGCGCGCCGCTGCCGTGGGCGGCGTACCGGATGGACGACGGGTGCGGCGGGGCGGTGACGCCGCGCCGGTTCGAGTGGACCTGGACCGGCCCCGGCCGGTGGCGCGGGCGCTGGACGGGTACGACGCCTCCGGGCAGGAGGGCCGGACGCTCCCGGCGGTCTCCTTCCCGTACGCGGTCAGCGCCGCCGAGCCGGGGAGCTGCTGGTCTCGGCAGGGACGGCGGCGTGCGACTGCCGCTGGTACCTGGAGCTGGAGTGGAGCTCGGAGGGCGCCGGGGCACGGTCCGGATCGGGGACGAGGACGGTGCGCCCTTTCGGACGAGCGGGGCGAAGGGACGGCCCGTGTACGGGTACGACTCCGTGGGGCGGGCCTGGATCACAGGTGAGGAGTCTGGACAGGGCGGGTGACCGCTGGGTAACTTCGTTGACGACAGACTGAGCAAGCGCTTAGAAAACTGGGCCCGCACACCGGAGGAGTCGCACCGTGCGCCGTACCGTATTCGACGAGGACCACGAGGCGTTCCGGGACACCATCCGGGCCTTCATCGAGGCCGAGGTCGTCCCCGTCTACGACGAGTGGTTCGCGGCCGGCCAGGCGCCCGCGACTTCTACTACAAGCTCGGCGAGCTGGGCATCTTCGGCATCAACGTGCCCGAGGAGTTCGGCGGCGCGGGCCTGGACACCCACAAGTTCGAGGCGGTCCTCTACGAGGAGACCGCGCGCGCGGGCGTCCAGTTCGGCGGCTCCGGCGTCCACGTCCTCCTGGCCCTGCCGTACCTGAAGATGCTGGCCACCGAGGACCAGAAGAAGCGCTACCTGCCGAAGTTCGTCTCCGGCGAGGAGATGTGGGCGCTCGCCATGACCGAGCCGGGCACCGGCTCCGACGTCGCGGGCATGAAGACCACCGCCAAGCTCTCCGAGGACGGCACCCACTACGTCCTGAACGGCGCCAAGACCTTCATCACCGGCGGCGTCCACGCCGACCGCGTGATCGTCTGCGCCCGCACCTCCGCCCCGAGCGCCGAGGACCGCCGCTTCGGCATCTCCCTCTTCGCCGTGGACACGAAGTCCGAGGGCTACTCGATCGGCCGCAAGCTCGACAAGCTGGGCCTGCGCACCTCCGACACCGCCGAGCTGGCGTTCGTCGACGTGAAGGTCCCGGTCGAGGACCTGCTCGGCGAGGAGGGCAAGGGCTTCTCCTACCTGGGCCACAACCTGGCCTCCGAGCGCTGGGGCATCGCCTTCGGCGCCTACGCCCAGGCCAAGGCCGCCGTCCGCTTCGCCAAGCAGTACGTGCAGGAGCGCACGGTCTTCGGCAAGCCGGTCGCCTCCTTCCAGAACACCAAGTTCGAGCTGGCCGCCTGCCAGGCCGAGGTCGACGCCGCCGAGGCCGTCGCGGACCGCGCCCTGGAGGCCCTGGACGCGGGCGAGCTGACCCCGGCCGAGGCCGCGAGCGCCAAGCTGTTCTGCACCGAGGTCGCCCACCGCGTCATCGACCGCTGCCTCCAGTTGCACGGCGGCTACGGCTACATGAACGAGTACCCGATCGCCCGCCTGTACGCCGACAACCGCGTCAACCGCATCTACGGCGGCACCAGCGAGATCATGAAGTCGATCATCGCGAAGTCGATGGGCCTGTAAGTGCCCGAGGCGCACGACGCCCGGGGCGTCCAGGCCGTTCCGGAAACCTCCGGGGCCCTGGACGCCCTGCTCGATCTGCTCGACCTGGAGCCGATCGAGCGGGACATCTTCCGGGGCCGGTCCCGGTCCGCGCTCGTCCCCGCGTCTTCGGCGGCCAGGTGGCCGCCCAGGCCCTAGTGGCGGCGGGCCGGACCGTGCCCGCCGATCGCCTCGCGCACTCCCTGCACGCGTACTTCCTGCGCCCCGGCGACCCCGGCGCGCCGATCGTCTACTCGGTCGACCGCATCCGGGACGGGCGCTCCTTCACCACCCGCCGGGTCGTCGCCGTCCAGCACGGGCAGCCGGTCTTCCACCTCTCCGCCTCCTTCCAGGCGTACGAGGAGGGGCTCGACCACCAGGCGGACATGCCGGCCGCGCCGGACCCGGAGTCGCTGCCGACGGCCGCCGAGACGCTGCCCCGGCACCTGCCGGAGGACGTGGCCCGGCGTCTGATCGAGGCGCGGGCGGCCGTGGACCTGCGGTACGTCGACACCCCGCCGTGGGGCTCGGTCGGGGAGCCGCGCGAACCGCGCTCGCAGGTGTGGTTCCGCACCCACGGCAAGCTGGCCGACGACCCGCTCCTGCACGTCTGCCTGGCGACGTACGTCTCCGACATGACGCTGCTCGACTCCG
The DNA here is from genome assembly GCA_007858575.1 of Streptomyces sp. WAC08241. GTDB lineage: Bacteria > Actinomycetota > Actinomycetes > Streptomycetales > Streptomycetaceae > Streptomyces. Next base: position 6,640,331 of record CP042279.1, on the reverse strand, counting down.
TCCTGCTCGCGCACGGGCGGGGCGGCTGAGCCGTCGGGGACGTGGTGGGGGCCTCCCTCGACCACGCGATGTGGTTCCACCGGCCCTTCCGGGCCGACGAGTGGCTCCTGTACGACCAGGAGTCCCCTCCTCGGCCGGCGGGCGCGGCCTCGGCCAGGCCAGGATCTGGACGCGGGACGGGAAGCTGGCCCTCTCGGTCATCCAGGAGGGTGTCGTTCGCGTGCCGCGTCCGTGACCGGGCATACGTTCCGACCATGGGACGAGAGGCGAAGGACGAGACGGACGGCGGGAAGAGCGGGAACGGCGAGCACCTTCACCGTGCTCGTGGCGGCGGGGGCGAACCTCGGGATCGCCGTCGCCAAGGCCGTGGCCGGCCTCATCAGCGGGTCGAGCGCGATGCTGTCGGAGGCCGCCCACTCCCTCGCGGACACCGTCACCGAGGTCATGCTGCTCACCGCGCTCAAGCGGAGCGGGAAGCCGGTCGACGAGGACCATCCGGTCGGGTACGCGGGCGAGCGGTACGTCTGGGCGATGCTGGCGGCCGTCGCCACCTTCGTCGGCGGCGCGGTCTTCTCGGTCTACGACGGGATCCACACCCTCACCAAGGGCGAGGAGCTGGGCGACCCGCTCGTCTCCTACGTCGTCCTCGCCGTCGCCTTCGTCCTGGAGGGCTTCTCGCTGCGGACCGGCGTCCGGCAGGTCCGGGCCGAGGCGAAGGAGCGGGGACGCCCTTCGCCACCTATCTGCGGCGCACCCCCGACACCACCGTCAAGGCGGTCGTCCTGGAGGACTCGGCCGCCCTCGCCGGACTGCTGCTCGCGGCCGGCGGCCTGCTCGGCGGGCAGCTCACCGGTTCCGGCGTCTGGGACGGCGTCGCCTCGATCCTCATCGGCGCCCTCCTCGTGTACGTGGCCTGGGTGCTCGGCCGCTCCAACGCCGAGCTGCTCGTCGGCCGCCCGCTGCCGAGGGACATGCGGGAGGCCGTACGGGCGGAGCTGCTGTCCGTCCCGCAGGTCGAGGCCGTCCTCGACCTGACGACCCTCATCCAGGGGCCGGGCGAGGCCCTGGTCGCCGCGAAGATCGACTTCCGGGACGGGATCCCGGCCGAGGAGGTCGAGCGCGCCTGCGAGAGGCGGAGGAGCGGCTCCGCGCGCGTGCCGGCGGTCCGCCGGGTGTACCTGGACCCGACGCCGGGCCGGGGGCGGCGCGGGCCGGAGCGGGAGCGGGCCCGGTGATCAGCCCAGGCCGGCCGCGTCGAGCAGGTACGCCGTCATCGGCTCGTAGTAACGGGGGTCCAGGACGTGGTCGTCGAGCGGGATCGTGACCTGCATGGTCCCCTCGGCCTCGCCCAGGAAGAGGGCGGGGTCGTTGCAGTCCGCGTACCCGAGGGAGTCGATGCCGCGCTGGCCCGCGCGCCCGGCCCAGCCGTGGTCCGCGACCACCAGGTCGGGCGCGGGCTCGCCGAGCACCTCCAGGCCGTCCAGGATCGCGTTCATCGGCTCCGGGGAGTGGGTGTGCCAGAGGCTGGCGCCCCGCTCGAAGACGGCGACGTCGGCGAACTGCACGACGTACCCCTCGTCGGCGATCAGGCCGCCGGGGATGCGGACGATGTCGCAGCCCCGGGCGCGCAGCGGCCGCGACCCGGCTGTGGACGTCGATGAGGGCGCCGGGGTGGCCGGTCGCGAAGAGGACCCGTTCCCGCCCCTCGGCGGCCTTGCGCAACCGGGCGGCCGCCCGGTCGAGGGCGTCCACGGTCAGCTCGGGGTCGATGGTGTCCTGGCCGGTCCGGTGGGCCGGGTCGTCGACGACGCCGCACCGCTCGGCCATCACGGCGAGCACGTCCTGCTCGTCGGTCCAGCGGTCGCCGAGCTCCAGGCCGAGCCAGTAGTGCCGGTCGCCGTTGGCGAGTCTCCGGTAGTGGGAGAGGTTGTTGTCGCGCGGGGTGGCGACGTCTCCCGCGATCCGGGTGCGGACGAGGTGCTCGACGAGGGCGGGGCGGCTGAGTATCGGCATGGGGCTCATTCTGTCCGAGCCCCGGGCGGGACGGGGACCGCGTTCCGCCTCTCGGACGACCGGGGCCGGCGGGAGCCGCCGGGGGTGCCCTACGGGGTCGCGAGGGCTCCGAAGGCCCCGTGGGCCAGGCGCCGCAGCAGTTCCTCCATGGGGCGGCGGCCGAGGGCGGCCAGGTGGGGGTGGAGTTGAGCAGGCCGAAGACCGCGTGGACGGCGGTGCGGGCCTCGCTCTCGGGGGCGTCCGGGTAGAGCTCGCGGACCGTCGTCACCCACAGCTCGACGTACTGCCGCTGGAGCTTGCGCACCCGCTTGCGGTCCTCGTCCTTGAGCCGGTCCAGCTCCCGGTCGTGGAGGGTGATCAGGGGCCGGTCGTCGAGGGCGAAGTCGATGTGCCCGTCGATGAGGGCGCCGAGCAGGGCCCGGGGTCGCCGCCCGCCTCCCCACGCGCAGCCGGCCGCCGTCGAGGAGCCGCTCGCTGATGCCGACGAGCAGCTCGGCGAGCATCGCGTCCTTGCCGGGGAAGTGCCGGTAGAGCCCGGGGCCGCTGATGCCGACGGCCGCCCCTATCTCGTCCACGCCCACGCCGTGGAACCCGCGCTCGGCGAAGAGGCGGGCGGCCTCCTTGAGGATCTGCTCGCGCCGCGTGGGGGCGTCGGTCCTGCCGGTGGCGGACGTGGTCGTGGTCATGGATTCGATTCTAGACAACCCCGTTAGCGGTCGTTAACCTGTGCGCCATACGTTAACGCTCATTAACCGGGCGGCTCGTCAACCGGACGGCTCATTCACCGGACGGCTCGTCAACCGGACAAGGGAGATCGGTCGATGCAGCAGGCACCCGTGCTGTCGAGTGCGGCGGATCCCGCCTCGCCGGCCTGGCAGGCGAACGAGGCCGCGCACCACGAGCTGGCCGCGACCCTGCGCGCCAAGCTCGCGGCGGCGGCGCTGGGCGGGGGCGAGAAGTCCCGGGCGCGGCACACCGCGCGCGGCAAGCTACTCCCCGGGACCGCGTGGACACGCTCCTCGACCCGGGCTCGCCCTTCCTGGAGCTGGCCCCGCTCGCGGCGAACGGCATGTACGGCGACCAGGCCCCGGCCGCCGGCGTCATCGCGGGCATCGGGCGGGTCTCGGGCCGCGAGTGCGTGATCGTCGCGAACGACGCCACCGTCAAGGGCGGCACGTACTACCCGATGACCGTGAAGAAGCACCTGCGGGCCCAGGAGGTGGCCCTGGAGAACCGTCTCCCCTGCCTCTACCTGGTCGACTCCGGCGGCGCCTTCCTGCCGATGCAGGACGAGGTCTTCCCCGACCGGGAGCACTTCGGCCGCATCTTCTACAACCAGGCCCGGATGTCCGGCGCCGGCATTCCGCAGATCGCGGCCGTCCTCGGCTCCTGCACGGCCGGCGGCGCGTACGTCCCCGCGATGAGCGACGAGGCCGTGATCGTGCGGAACCAGGGCACGATCTTCCTCGGCGGCCCGCCCCTGGTGAAGGCCGCGACCGGCGAGGTCGTCACGGCCGAGGAGCTGGGCGGCGGCGAGGTCCACTCCCGGATCTCCGGCGTCACCGACCACCTCGCCGAGGACGACGCCCACGCCCTGCGGATCGTGCGGAACATCGTCGCCACGCTCCCCGAGCGCGGCCCGCTGCCCTGGTCGGTCGAGCCGGCCGAGGAGCCGAAGGTCGACCCGTACGGGCTGTACGGGGCCGTGCCCGTCGACGCGCGCACCCCGTACGACGTGCGCGAGGTCATCGCCCGGGTCGTGGACGGCTCCCGCTTCCAGGAGTTCAAGGCCGAGTACGGGCAGACCCTCGTCACCGGCTTCGCCCGGATCCACGGGCACCCGGTCGGGATCGTCGCCAACAACGGCATCCTGTTCGCCGAGTCCGCCCAGAAGGGCGCGCACTTCATCGAGCTGTGCGACCAGCGCGGCATCCCGCTGGTGTTCCTCCAGAACATCACCGGCTTCATGGTCGGCAAGGCGTACGAGCACGGCGGCATCGCCAAGCACGGCGCCAAGATGGTCACGGCCGTGGCCACCACCCGGGTCCCGAAGCTGACCGTGGTCGTCGGCGGCTCGTACGGCGCGGGCAACTACTCGATGTGCGGCCGGGCGTACTCCCCCGCTTCCTGTGGATGTGGCCCAACGCCAAGATCTCCGTCATGGGCGGCGAGCAGGCCGCCTCGGTCCTCGCGACCGTCAAGCGCGACCAGCTCGGCGACGACTGGAGCGCGGAGGAGAAGAGTCCTTCAAGGCCCCGATCCGCGAGCAGTACGAGACCCAGGGCAGCGCCTACTACGCGACCGCGCGGCTCTGGGACGACGGGGTCATCGACCCCTGGAGACCCGGCAGGTCCTCGGCCTCGCCCTGACCGCCTGTGCCAACGCGCCGCTGGGTGACCCCCAGTTCGGCGTCTTCCGGATGTGAGGGACTCCCCGACGATGCAGTCTCAGACACAGCACATGTTCGACACCGTCCTGGTCGCCAACCGGGGCGAGATCGCGGTCCGCGTCATCCGCACCCTGCGTGAGCTCGGCGTGCGCTCGGTGGCCGTCCACAGCGACGCGGACGCCGACGCCCGGCACGTGCGGGAGGCGGACACGGCGGTGCGGATCGGCCCGCCGCCGGCCGCCGAGTCCTACCTGTCCGTGCCCGCGCTGCTGGACGCGGCCCGCCGCACCGGCGCGCAGGCCGTCCACCCCGGCTACGGCTTCCTCGCGGAGAACGCCGGCTTCGCGCGGGCCTGCGCCGAGGCGGGGCTCGTCTTCATCGGGCCGTCCGCCGAGGCGATCTCCCTGATGGGCGACAAGATCCGGGCCAAGGAGACCGTGAAGGCGGCGGGCGTGCCCGTCGTCCCCGGCGCCGCCGATCCCGAACTGGCCGAGGCCGCCCGCGAGCTGGGCGCGCCCGTGCTGCTCAAACCCAGTGCGGGCGGCGGCGGCAAGGGCATGCGGCTCGTGCGGGACCTGGCGGTCCTGGACGAGGAGATCGCGGCGGCCCGGCGCGAGGCCCGCGCCTCCTTCGGCGACGACACGCTGCTCGTGGAGCGGTGGATCGACGGGCCCCGGCACATCGAGATCCAGGTCCTGGCCGACACCCACGGGAACGTGGTGCACCTCGGCGAGCGCGAGTGCTCGCTCCAGCGGCGCCACCAGAAGATCGTGGAGGAGGCGCCGAGCGTCCTGCTCACCCCGGAGCTCCGGGCGGCGATGGGCGCGGCGGCGGTGGAGGCGGCCCGGTCCTGCGGCTACGTGGGCGCGGGCACGGTCGAGTTCATCGTCCCGGGCGGCGACCCCGCCTCGTACTGCTTCATGGAGATGAACACCCGGCTCCAGGTCGAGCACCCGGTGACGGAGCTGATCACCGGCCTGGACCTGGTGGAGTGGCAGCTCCGGGTCGCCGCCGGCGAGCCGCTGCCCTTCGCGCAGGAGGACGTCCGGCTGGACGGCTGGGCGATCGAGGCCCGCATCTGCGCCGAGGACCCCTCCCGCGGCTTCCTGCCCTCGGGCGGCACGGTCCTGGCGCTGAACGAGCCGCAGGGCGGCGGCGCGCGCACGGACTCGGGCCTGAGCGAGGGCACGGAGGTGGGCAGCCTCTACGACCCGATGCTCTCGAAGGTCATCGTCCACGCCCCGGACCGCCCCACGGCCCTGCGGAAGCTGCGCGCGGCCCTCGCGGACACGGTCACCCTCGGCGTCCCCACCAACGCGGGCTTCCTGCGGAGGCTGCTGGCCCACGAGGACGTCGTGCGGGGAGACCTGGACACCGGCCTGGTGGAGCGCGAGGCGGAGGGGCTCGTCCCCGAGGACGTCCCGGCCGAGGTGTACGCGGCGGCGGCGGCCGTACGGCTCGCGGAGCTGGCCCCGGCGCCCCGGGGCGACTGGACGGACCCCTTCTCGGTGCCGAACGGCTGGCGCCTGGGCGGCGCTCCGGCCCCGCTCGCCTTCCCCGTACGCGTGCCGGGCCTCGAACCCGTGACGGTGGAGGCGCCGCCCGGCGCCCGGGTCACGGACGGCTCGGTGACGGTCGTCGTGGACGGGGTCACCCACCGCTTCCACCGGGCCGGCGCCTGGCTGGGCCGGGACGGCGACTCCTGGCACGTGCTCGACCACGACCCGGTCGAGGCCGCGCTCGGCGGCGCCCGGCACGGCAGCGCCGACACGCTGGCCGCGCCGATGCCCGGCACCGTGACCGTGGTGAAGGTGGCCGTCGGGGACGAGGTCGAGGCCGGGCAGAGCCTGCTCGTGGTCGAGGCGATGAAGATGGAGCACGTCATCTCCGCCCCGCACGCCGGCACCGTCACGGAGCTGGACGTCACGCCCGGCACCACCGTCGCGATGGACCAGGTCCTGGCCGTCGTCACCCCGCACGAGACCTCCGGGGAGGAAGCGTGACCACCGGACTTCCATGACCGTCCCCGGCGCCGGGCTCCCCGCCCGGGTCCGGATCCACGAGGTGGGGGCCCGGGACGGCCTCCAGAACGAGAAGACGGCGGTGCCGACGGGGGTGAAGGCGGAGTTCGTCCGCCGCCTCGCCGCGGCCGGCCTGTCGACCGTCGAGGCGACCAGCTTCGTGCACCCCAAGTGGGTGCCCCAACTGGCCGACGCCGAGGACCTGTTCCCGCTGGTCCGCGACCTCCCGGTCCGCCTGCCGGTCCTCGTCCCGAACGAGCGGGGCCTCGACCGGGCGCTCGCGCTCGGCGCCCGGGAGATCGCCGTCTTCGCCTCGGCCACCGAGTCCTTCGCCAAGGCGAACCTCAACCGGACCGTGGACGAGTCCCTCGCGCTCTTCGCGCCGACCGTCATCCGGGCCATAGAGGCCGGTCTGAAGGTCCGCGGCTACCTGTCGATGTGCTTCGGCGACCCTGGGAGGGCCCGGTCCCGGTCGAGCAGGTCGTCCGGGTCGCCACGGCGCTCGCCGACATGGGCTGCGACGAGCTGAGCCTCGGCGACACCATCGGCGTGGCGACCCCGGGGCACGTGGAGGCCCTGCTCACCGGCCTGAACGAGGCCGGGATCCCCGCCTCCCGCCTCGCCGTGCACTTCCACGACACCTACGGACAGGCCCTGTCCAACACCCTGGCCGCGCTGCGGCACGGGGTGACCACGGTCGACGCCTCCGCCGGCGGCCTCGGCGGCTGCCCGTACGCGAAGAGCGCGACCGGCAACCTCGCCACCGAGGACCTCGTGTGGATGCTCGACGGCCTCGGCATCGAGACCGGGGTCGATCTGGCCGCCCTCACCGCCACGAGCGTGTGGATGGCCGAACAACTGGGCCGGCCCAGCCCGTCCCGTACCGTCCGCGCCCTCTCCCACAAGGAGTGAAGGAACCCATGTCCCTCGACCACCGGCTCTCCGCCGAGCACCAGGAACTCCGCCGCACGGTGGAGGAGTTCGCACGACGTGGTGGCCCCGAAGATCGGGGACTACTACGAGCGGCACGAGTTCCCGTACGAGATCGTCCGCGAGATGGGCCGGATGGGCCTGTTCGGGCTGCCGTTCCCCGAGGAGTACGGCGGCATGGGCGGCGACTACCTGGCCCTCGGGATCGCCCTGGAGGAGCTGGCCCGGGTCGACTCCTCGGTGGCCATCACCCTGGAGGCCGGCGTCTCGCTCGGTGCCATGCCCGTCCACCTCTTCGGCACGGAGGAGCAGAAGCGGGAGTGGCTGCCGCGGCTGTGCGCGGGCGAGGTCCTGGGCGCGTTCGGCCTGACCGAGCCCGGCGCGGGCTCGGACGCGGGCGGCACCCGCACGACGGCCGTCCGGGACGGCGACGAGTGGGTGATCAACGGCTCGAAGTGCTTCATCACCAACTCCGGTACGGACATCACGGGTCTGGTGACGGTCACGGCGGTCACCGGCCGCAAGCCGGACGGCCGCCCGCTGATCTCCTCGATCATCGTCCCTCCGGCACCCCGGGCTTCACGGTCGCCGCCCCGTACTCGAAGGTCGGCTGGAACGCCTCGGACACCCGTGAGCTCTCCTTCACGGACGTCCGCGTCCCGCCGCGAACCTCCTCGGCGAGGAGGGCCGCGGCTACGCGCAATTCCTCCGCATCCTGGACGAGGGCCGGGTCGCCATCGCGGCGCTCGCGACGGGCCTGGCGCAGGGCTGCGTGGACGAGTCCGTGAAGTACGCGAAGGAACGTCACGCCTTCGGCCGTCCGATCGGCGACAACCAGGCCATCCAGTTCAAGATCGCCGACATGGAGACCCGGGCGCACATGGCCCGCATCGGCTGGCGCGACGCCGCCTCCCGCCTGGTCCTGGGCGAGCCCTTCAAGAAGGAGGCGGCCATCGCGAAGCTGTACTCCTCCACGGTGGCCGTGGACAACGCCCGCGAGGCGACCCAGATCCACGGCGGCTACGGCTTCATGAACGAGTACCCGGTGGCCCGCATGTGGCGCGACTCCAAGATCCTGGAGATCGGCGAGGGCACGAGCGAGGTCCAGCGCATGCTGATCGCCCGCGAACTGGGCCTGACGGGCTGACGTTTCGTATACGTCCGCGGGCCGTGGGCTCCGGTGGAGGGCGGCCGTCCTCCACCGGAGCCCGCGCCGCCCTCACGGCCTCACCCCAGGAGGACCTCGACGGAGATCGTCACCGCCAGCACCACGTACACGGCGCAGGCTCCGTAGTTCAGCACGACCGTCGCCTTCGACGAGCCGGTGAGCCGTGTGCGGAAGAAGCCCGCCAGCATTCCGATGCCGCCGTAGAGGACCACCTCCATCAGGACGTTGATCGCGCCGAGGAGGGCCATCTGCGCTCCGGGTTCCTCCGCGTCCCCAGGAACTGCGGGAGGACGGCGAGGTAGAAGAGCATGATCTTCGGGTTCGTCAGGCTGATCAGCACCCCGCGCAGGTACCACCGGCCCGACCCGACGTCACCGTGTCCGTCGATCGCGCGGCGCGCGCTGCGCAGGGTCGTGTACGCCAGCCACAGCAGGTAGGCCGCGCCCACGATCCTCACCGCGTCGAGCAGTGACGGGTGCGACCGGGCGATCTCCCCAGCCCGGCGACGACGGCGGTGGCGTAGACGCTCATGCCCGTCCCGATGCCGAGGATCGCCTTCAGCGCGGCCCGGCGGCCGCCCTCCAGGCCCACCGCGAGCATGTAGGCCATGTCGGGCCCGGGCGGGCCGAGGAAGAGCAGGATCACCGCGATGTAGCCCGGCAGTACCGATAAGTCCACCATCTCCGTCGTCTCCGGCCTTGTCGTGGCACGCCGGGAGCCCTTCGGCGCCCGGCGGTGCCTCCTTCGCACCGGGCCGCCGCGACCGGCGACCGGGTGGATCCGTGGTCGCCGTCCGTCTCCCCGTTTCCGGCCGGGCGATTCGGTTTCCGCGCACACGGAGGAACGCCCGGCCGGACGGGCCCCGGCCGGGCGTCCCTTTCGGCGGGCCGTTACGGCGCCGGCCAGGGCACCTCCGGCGAGCGGTACCAGTCGATGCCGAGGGCCTCGAAGCGCGGGGCCTGTTCGGCGAGGCGGACCTTGTACGCGTCCCAGTCGTGGCTGGCGGCCGGGGACCAGCCCAGTTCGGCCACGCCCGGCAGGCGGGGAAGGCCATGACGTCGAGGTCGTCGGTGGTGGCGAGGGTCTCGGTCCACAGCGGGGCCTCGACGCCCTTGACGGCGCTCGCGGGCGCGCCGGGGAGGTAGGCCGCCGGGTCCCAGTCGTACGACCTGCGGACCTCGACGTAACCGGCCCAGGAGAGGCCGAGCTTCGTCTCCTTCGTGTACTTCATGTCGAGGTAGGTGCGGTCGGCGGGCGAGAGGATCAGGCCGGTGCCGTTGCGCGCGGCCTCGGCGACCCGCTCCTTCTCCGCGGCGGAGGTGCGGTCGATGCCCCAGTACTGGACGAGGGCGCCGGGCGCGGGGTGGTGCCGGTGAGCTGGTGCCAGCCGATGACCTTCTTGCCGTACTTCGCGACGACCGGCTGGACCCTGTCCATGAAGGCCACGTAGTCGGCGTGGCTGGTGGAGTGGGCCTCGTCGCCGCCGATGTGGAGGTAGCGGCCGGGGGTGAGCGCGGCGATCTCGCGGATCACGTCGTCGACGAAGTCGTACGTGACCGCCTTGGGCACGCACAGGGAGCTGAAGCCGACCTTGGTGCCGGTGTAGAGCGGCGGGGCGACGCCGTCGCAGTTGAGCTCGGGGTAGGAGGCGAGGGCCGCGTTGGTGTGGCCCGGCACGTCGATCTCCGGGACGACCTCCTGGTAGCGGGAGGCGGCGTACCGGACGATCTCCTGGTACTCCTCCTTGGTGTAGAAGCCGCCGGGGCCGCCGCCGACCTCGGTGGAGCCGCCGTACGTGGTGAGGCGGGGCCAGGAGTCGACGGCGATGCGCCAGCCCTGGTCGTCGGAGAGGTGCAGGTGGAGGTGTTCACCTTGTAGAGCGCGAGCTGGTCGATGTACCGCTTCACCTCGTCGACGGTGAAGAAGTGGCGGGCGACGTCGAGCATGGCGCCCCGGTGGGCGTAGCGCGGGGTGTCGGTGATCGTGCCGCCCGCGACCTTCCAGGGGCCCCGCTGGACGCTCTTGCGCTCGACGGCGGAGGGCAACTGCTGGCGCAGGGTCTGGACGCCGCGGAAGAGCCCGGCGGGCCGGCGGGCCGTCAGGGTGATGCCGTCCGGTCCGGAGCGGAGCCGGTAGCCCTCGTCGCCGAGGGCGGTGTCGCCAGTGCTGAGGCGGAGCCGGATGCCGCCGCGGGCCGTCTGCTCGTCGACGACGGGCAGCGGGAAGCCAGTGGCGGGCCGGAGCAGCTCGGCGAGGTAGGCGCCGAGCTCCTTGGTCTCGCGGGAGCGGGTGTCCACCCCGATGCGGGTGGTGGCGGTGAGGGCGTAGGGCTCGCCCCCGGGGGTGACGGAGGCGGGCACGGGAACGATGCGGCCCAGCGGGCGGACCTCCGGCTCGGCGGCGGCCCGGTGGCCGGCCGCCCTGCCGCCGGTGTCGGCGGCGGCCTCGCCGCGAACCGACACCGGCGGCCGTGACCAGGAGCAGGGATCCGATCAGGCGCGGAATCCTTAGGCGCTGTCTCACAGGCGGGCTCCCCTTCGGGTGATCGACGCGTCTGATCTGTCTATATCCGCACCGGGTCCTCCCGTACCGTCGGGTTCCGGACGGTCAAGGTCTAGGCCAATCGTCCGAGTCGGCGGGGAAAGTAGTGATCCCTGCCCGATTTCGGGCAGGATTCTTGCACGAGGGCGGAATCACCCCTCAGTATTCACGGGTGCTCGAACGCCGTCCGTCGCACGACGACCTCATCGACCATCTGGTCCGCAGCACCGCGCTCCAGCGCGGTGAGGCCGCCGGGTGGTGCTCGACGTGCTGGCGTACTTCGACGAGTCGACCGAGGACTTCGTCCGCCGCCGCCACCGCGAACTGCAGTCCGGCGGCGCCGTGAACGCCGAGATCTTCGAACGGATCGCGGTGGAGCTGCCGCACCGGGCCGTGGCGCCGCCGGAGCTCTCGCTCCGGCAACTGCGCCGGATCGTGTACGGCTGAGCCTCCCCGGCTCCCGAAGGACGGCCCGAACGGCCGAGTACCACCACTGACCTGGAGGGGTTTCACCTTTATGTGCGGAATTGTCGGTTACATCGGTAAGCGCGACGTGGCACCGCTGCTGCTCGAAGGCCTGCAGCGCCTGGAGTACCGCGGATACGACTCCGCCGGCATGGTCGTCACCAGCCCGAAGGCCTCCGGCCTGAAGATGGTGAAGGCCAAGGGCGAGTCCGCGACCTGGAGGCCCGCGTCCCCAAGCGCTTCACCGGCACCACCGGCATCGCCCACACCCGCTGGGCCACCCACGGCGCGCCGAGCGACGTCAACTCGCACCCGCATCTGGACCCCGAGAACAAGGTCGCCGTCGTCCACAACGGCATCGTGGACAACGCCGCCGAGCTGCGCGCCAAGCTGGAGGCCGACGGCGTCGTCTTCGCCTCCGAGACGGACACCGAGGTCATCACCCACCTCATCGCGCGCTCCGAGGCCGAGACCCTGGAGGAGAAGGTCCGCGAGGCGCTCAAGGTCATCGAGGGCACCTACGGCATCGCCGTGATGCACGCCGACTTCAACGACCGCATCGTCGTCGCCCGCAACGGCTCCCCGGTCATCCTCGGCATCGGCGAGAAGGAGATGCTCGTCGCCTCCGACGTCGCCGCCCTGATCGCCCACACCCGCCAGGTCGTCACCCTCGACGACGGCGAGATGGCCACCCTCAAGGCCGACGACTTCCGCACGTACACGACCTCGGGCGCGACCACCACCGCCACCCCGGAGACCGTGGAGTGGGAGGCCGCCTCCTACGACATGGGCGGCCACGACACCTTCATGCACAAGGAGATCTCCGAGCAGCCCGACGCGGTCGACCGCGTGCTGCGCGGCCGGATCGACGACCGCTTCTCCACCGTGCACCTGGGCGGCCTGAACCTGGACCCGCGCGAGGCCCGCACCATCCGCCGGATCAAGATCCTCGGCTGCGGCACCTCGTACCACGCCGGCCTCATCGGCGCCGGGCTCATCGAGTCCATGGCCCGCATCCCCGCCGACGCCGAGCCGGCCTCGGAGTTCCGCTACCGCAACCCGGTCGTGGACCCCGACACCCTCTACATCGCCGTCTCCCAGTCCGGCGAGACCTACGACGTGCTCGCCGCCGTCCAGGAGCTCAAGCGGAAGGGCGCCCGCGTCCTCGGCGTCGTCAACGTGGTCGGCTCGGCCATCGCCCGCGAGGCCGACGGCGGCGTGTACGTCCACGCGGGCCCCGAGGTCTGCGTCGTCTCCACCAAGTGCTTCACCAACACGGTGACCGCCTTCGCGCTGCTCGCCCTGCACCTCGGCCGCATCCGCGACCTGTCCGTCACCGACGGCAAGCGGATCATCGAGGGCCTGCGCCGGCTCCCCGCCCAGATCGAGGAGATCCTCAAGGGCGAGGACGAGATCAAGCGCCTCGCCGAGGAGTACGCGGGCGCCCAGTCGATGATGTTCATCGGGCGCGTGCGCGGCTACCCGGTCGCCCTGGAGGCCTCCCTCAAGCTCAAGGAGATCTCCTACATCCACGCCGAGGCCTACCCGGCCTCCGAGCTGAAGCACGGCCCGCTGGCCCTCATCGAGCCGGCCCTGCCGACGGTCGCGATCGTCCCCGACGACGACCTCCTGGAGAAGAACCGCGCCGCCCTGGAGGAGATCAAGGCCCGCAGCGGCCGCATCCTCGCAGTCGCGCACCAGCCGCAGGAGAAGGCCGACCACACGATCGTGGTCCCGAAGAACGAGGACGAGCTGGACCCGATCCTCATGGGCATCCCGCTCCAGCTCTTCGCGTACCACACCGCCCTCGCCATGGGCCGCGACATCGACAAGCCGCGCAACCTGGCCAAGTCCGTCACGGTCGAGTAGCAGCGGGGTCCGGGCCTGTCCCCGGACCCCGCCGCCGGGCCTGTCCCCGGCGTCGCCCGACCTGACACGCGACGGTCCCCGTGCACACACCTCCCGTGCACGGGGACCGTCGCACTTTCCGCCTAGCTCGCGGCCGGGGCGCTCTCGTCCGACGCCCGGCGCCGCAGCGCCGTCGGCCGGCTCGCGACGGCGGCCGTGGCGCCGTACCAGGCGAGCAGTCCGGCGACGGCGGCGACCCAGCCGCCCGCCTTCCCGAGGCCGTCGTTGCCGGCCAGGGCGCCGATGCCGAGCAGCAGCAGCGCGACGAACAGCAGCCCGTACACACCCTGCCCGAAGAGCCCGCCGCCCGAGGCCGCCAGGGTCAGCGTGAGCGCGAGGAGCGCCCACAGGAGCAGGAAGACCCCCACGGCGTCGGCCGAGGCGCCGCCGCCGGCGGCAGTCCCCAGGTGAACCAGAAGGCGCCGAGCGCCGCGTACGCCGTGCCCTCCCGGGCCTCGCCCGCGCGCAGGGCGAGCAGACCGACGAGGAAGAGCGTCACCCCGCCGACCCAGGTGGCGAGGCCCGCGGCGTCCGTCGCCGCGACGTTGTCGATGACACCGGTGCCGCCCAGGCCGAAGGCCAGGAGGGTCAGTCCGAGTGCGAGGTGGCCGAGCGTGGAGCTGGTGTTTCCCGCGGCGACGTCGTTGTCCACGGCGGGCTCCTTCAGATGCGCAGTCGTGCTGCGTGAGCTGCTGTGTTCCGTGGCCTTTATGTACCCTTCACAAGCACACAATTCACCTGAGGAAGGCCGAAATTATGGCCGAATGACGGCAGTTGAGGGAGCGTCGGGGAAAGCACCGGGAAGAGCGAGGGCTCCGGGCGGGGAGCTCCGGGCGGGGGCTACGGGATGACGACGACGGGCCGCTGGGCGCGGCGCGCGAGGCAGCCGGCCACCGAGCCGAAGATCCGCCCGACGATCCCGTGCGTGGAACCGACCACGATCGCGTCGGCCGAGTACTCCCGGCCGACCTCCTCCAGCTCGTGACAGATGTCGCCGCCGCGCTCGACCAGGATCCAGGGCACCTCGGCGAGGTGCTCGGCGCAGGCCAGCTCCAGACCGAGGACCTCGGTGCGGTGGTCCGGCACGTCGACGAAGACGGGGGCTCGCAGCCGGCCCACACCGTGGTGGGCAGCCGGTTGGCCACGTGCACGATGATCAGGCCCGAGCCGGAGCGGCGGGCCATGCCGATGGCGTACGCGAGGGCTCGCTCACTGGACGTGGAGCCGTCGAAGCCGACGACGACCCCGTGCCGGAAGGCCGGGTCGCAGGCGTGACGTGGCTGTTCGACCGCGAGGGGTCGACCGTGGAGTCGGCGACGCGCTTGCGGTCCGCGGGTTCGGGGAATTCGTGACCGGCCATCGGTGTCTCGGCGAAGAGGGTCCTCGTGGGAAGGGACGGGAGAAGGGGAGAGGAACGACGGGTGACGGCGGAGCTGTGTCCGGGAATCATCTTCCCAAGCCCATACCCCCAAGGGTACGGCGGCACTCCTCTCCTGCCCAGGGCCCACGGCCGCGGACCCGGCGGGCACACCGCTCGCGCGCGGCGTTCCAGGGAGCATGCACGAGCGGTTCGGGATCTGGCAATGCCGGTTGTGTCCTACATGCGTCCGTCCCGGGGCCGGGCGGGGAGGGTCCGCGGGACCGGGCGGAGGGGATCCACGGGGCCGGGCGGAGGGGAGCCGGGGCGCCGGGCCGGGCGGGCCCACGGGGCCGAACGGACGCCACCGAGAGTGACCGGAGCGTTCCGTTCCTCGTTGCCACAGGTCCGCCCACACCGCCCCGCCGTCGCAGGGAGAGCGCCCGTGCCCGTACCGCCGACCGCCGACCGCCGGTCCCCGTCATCCCCACCCCGACGCTCGCCGCGCCCCGCACCCACCACCGCACGGACCCCCTCCCGTCGCCGCGGGAGCGGGAAAGGGGAGCGGACCGTCCCGGACGCGGGGGCGGGAGGAAGGAGCAAGCCGCCGGTGACGTCGTCCGCTGGGCGGTCTTCTGCTGCGCCCTGGTCCCGGTGGTCCTCGTCGTCTACGGCACCTCGCTCGCCGGCGCGGCGGGCGCCGCCCTGGGCCTCGTCTCGGTGACGGCGGCCTGCCGGCTGCTGCTGCGGCGCTCGGAGCGGGGTCTCCGCGCGGAGACCACCCGGAGCGGACACCGGAGCTGACTCCGGAAGGGGCCCCGGGCCGGTCCGGATCCCCTTCGAGTTGACAGGCTCGCACACCCGAGCCCATACGTTTTCAGCCAACTTCCGGTGACCGGCGAGTCCTTGGCGTAACGATTGGCCAACCGTGGCCCCGACACCCCCGGAAGCCTTGTCCCGGGGGCCGCACCCCCTCGCACCGGGGCGTTCGTCACCCCGGCGCGTCCCTCCGGGGCTTCCGGAGGCACCTGCCCGTCATCGATCGCTTCACGCCAAGTTGCCTTGTCGACAATCCACCGGATGGAGAACTTGTCACCCCGGCGCCACGGGACGCAGTAGATTCGATCATGGGTACCGAAGACTGGGGTCTCGTGCAAAACCGAGGGGAAACGTGCAGGTGCGACACGACCAGGGAGACGCGAACACCGAGGGGGCTTAGCGTCATGAGCCAGGACTCCACCGCAGCGGAGGCCGGACGGAAACTGTCCGGGCGCCGCCGCCGCGAAGTCGTCGCGGTGCTGCTGTTCAGCGGCGGCCCCATCTTCGAGAGCTCCATCCCGCTCTCCGTGTTCGGCATCGACCGACAGGACGCCGGAGTGCCACGTTACCGGCTGCTCGTCTGCGCCGGCGAGGAAGGACCGCTGCGGACCACCGGCGGGCTCGAACTCACCGCGCCGTACGGCCTGGAGGCCATCGGCCGGGCGGGCACCGTCGTCGTCCCGGCCTGGCGGTCGATCACCTCGCCGCCGCCGCCGGAGGCGCTCGACGCGCTGCGCCGCGCACACGAGGAGGGGCCAGGATCGTCGGGCTGTGCACCGGGGCGTTCGTCCTGGCCGCGGCCGGACTGCTCGACGGCCGCCCGGCGACCACGCACTGGATGTACGCGCCGACGCTCGCCAAGCGCTATCCGTCGGTCCACGTGGACCCGCGGGAGCTCTTCGTCGACGACGGGGACGTGCTGACCTCCGCCGGCACCGCGGCCGGAATCGATCTGTGTCTGCACATCGTGCGGACCGACCACGGCACGGAGGCCGCGGGCGCCCTGGCGCGCCGCCTGGTCGTCCCGCCGCGGCGCAGCGGCGGTCAGGAGCGCTACCTCGACAGGTCTTTACCCGAGGAGATCGGCGCCGACCCGCTGGCCGAGGTCGTCGCCTGGGCGCTCGAACACCTCCACGAGCAGTTCGACGTGGAGACCCTCGCGGCGCGCGCGTACATGTCGCGGCGGACCTTCGACCGCCGGTTCCGCTCCCTCACGGGCTCGGCCCCGCTCCAGTGGCTGATCACCCAGCGGGTGCTCCAGGCGCAGCGGCTGCTCGAGACCTCCGACTACTCGGTCGACGAGGTGGCGGGCAGGTGCGGCTTCCGCTCGCCGGTGGCGCTGCGCGGCCACTTCCGGCGCCAGCTCGGCTCTCGCCGGCGGCCTACCGGGCGGCGTACCGCGCCCGGCGTCCGCAGGGCGAGGCCGGTACGGCGGTGCTCGACCCGGTCGTGCCCGCCCAGGTCGCGGCCGGCGTCCGGCGGCCGGTCCCGCCGGAGCCGGGCAAGCCGCATTCCGACGCCTACGCTCCCGGGCGCCCCTCCCTCCCGGGCCAGCGCAGCGCCGTAACCGAAGACCCGCGGCCACAAGCCGCGCACGCAAGAACGACGGGCGCCCGGGGACACCTCCCCGGGCGCCCGTCGGGCTGCCGGGCCGGATCCGATCCCCGGACAGGCCCTAAGGTGGACGCATGAACGATCGCTTGGTGTGGATCGACTGCGAGATGACCGGGCTCTCGCTGACGGACGACGCACTCATCGAGGTGGCCGCGCTGGTCACCGACTCGGAACTGAACGTGCTGGGCGACGGCGTGGACATCGTGATCCGTCCGCCGGACGCGGCCCTGGAGACCATGCCGGAGATCGTGCGCCAGATGCACACGGCCTCGGGGCTGCTCGACGAGCTGGCGGGCGGCACCACGCTCGCCGACGCCGAGGCCCAGGTCCTGGCCTACGTCCGCGAGCACGTCAAGGAGCCCGGCAAGGCGCCGCTGTGCGGGAACTCGGTCTCCACCGACCGCGGTTTCCTCGCCCGCGACATGCCCGCCCTGGAGGGCCACCTGCACTACCGGATCGTCGATGTCTCCTCGGTCAAGGAACTGGCCCGCCGCTGGTACCCGAGGGCGTACTTCAACAGTCCGGAGAAGAACGGCAACCACCGGGCGCTCGCCGACATCCGCGAGTCCATCGCCGAACTGCGCTACTACCGCGAGGCGGTCTTCGTGCCGCAGCCCGGCCCCGACTCGGAGACCGCCAAGCGGATCGCGGCGCGCCACGTCCTCCCTGCGGAATGACCGCGGGCTGACTACGGGCTGACCGCGGGCTGACCGTCCGCCCGCGCCCCTGCCCCCGCTCGCGCCCTCGAACGCCCCTCCGGGAAACGCGGGCGCGAGCACCCTCAGACCCTGTAGACTTCTTCTCGGCCGGTCGGGGAAACCTTCGGAAAACCGCCGGTCATGGTGGGTATAGCTCAGTTGGTAGAGCACCTGGTTGTGGTCCAGGATGTCGCGGGTTCGAGTCCCGTTACTCACCCTCTTCACCGAGGCCCCGGTTCGTGAGAACCGGGCCTCGGTCGTTTCCGCGCGTCCGCGCCCGGCGCTTCCTCCACGCTCCCGCCCGCTCATCCGTTCGGACCAAGCGGCGGCCCCCACACCAGACCCCCTGCTAGCTTCCCCTTATGTCCTATATCGTCAGGATTTCTCCGTGCGCCGGGGGCGGGGTGAGAGCGGATGGGGATCCTGCGTGACCATCCCGAGCTCGTCCTCTTCCTCTCCCTCGCGGCCGGCTACCTCGTCGGCAAGCTGCGCGTCGGCCCCATCACCCTCGGCGGCATCTGCGGCACCCTGATCGTCTCGCTGCTCCTCGGCGCCTGGACGAAGGCCACCGTCTCGGACGACGTGAAGACGATCTTCTTCGCGCTCTTCATCTTCTCGCTCGGCTACATGGCGGGGCCGCAGTTCTTCGCCAACCTCAACCGGAAGAGCCTGCGCTTCTTCGCCCTCTGCCTCATCGAGGTCGTCTGCGTCGTCGGCATCGCCCTCGGCCTCGCGGAGGCCTTCGACCTGGACGTCGGCACCGCCGCGGGCATCCTCGCCGGCGCGGCCACCGAGTCGGCGGTCGTCGGCACGGCCACCGAGTCCATCGCCAAGCTGAGCGACCTGACCCAGGAGCAGATCACCCAGTACCAGGGCCACGTGGCCACCGCGTACACCGTCTGCTACCTCTTCGGCCTCGTCACCATCGTCATCTACACCAGCCAGATCATGCCGATGCTCATGCGGATCAACCTCCGCGACGCCTCGCGCGAGCTGTGGGAGCGGATGCGCGGCGAGGGCGGCGGCCTGAGTCCGACGAGCGCGAGGCGCTCCCGGGCCTGGTCGGCCGGACGTTCCTGGTCACGCACGCGGACGGGACCGGGGTCGCCGACCTGGAGCGCTCGCTCGGCGGCCGGGTCACCGTCGAGGCGGTGAAACGCGGCAGCAAGGTGCTCACCCCTCCCCGCCCGGCTTCGTGCTCACCCTCTCCGACCTGGTGCTCGCCGTCGGCCGGCGGGCCAACATCATCGAGGCGGGCCGGGTCATCGGCCCCGAGACGCCGGCCGTCCCCGGCCTGGACACCCCGCTCGCCACCACCCAGGTCTCCCTGACCGACAAGGGCGTCTCCGGCAAGTCCCTGGACACCCTCTCCAGGGAGCACCCGGAGTTCTCCTCCGGCGGGGTGTACGTCACGGACGTGCTGCGCAACGACCAGCACCTGCCCGCCACCCCGAGACCGTCGTCGACCGCGGTGACGTGCTCACCCTGGTCGGCGCCCGCTCGGGCCTGGGCAAACTGGCGTCCCGGATCGGCGCGACCGTGAAGAACGACGCCACGGACTTCATCTACCTCGGGCTCGGCATCGTCTGCGGCTCGCTGCTCGGCCAGGTCGTGATCGAGTTCGGCGACGTCCCCCTGTCGCTCGGCACCGGCGGCGGCTGTCTGATCTCCGGGCTGCTCTTCGGCTGGTTCCGGTCCCGCACCCAGACCTTCGGCGCCTTCCCGCCGCAGGCCGCCTCCACCCTCAAGGACATGGGCCTGGCGATCTTCATCGCCTGCACGGGCCTGGTGTCGGGCCCGCAGGCCTGGCCGCTGCTCAAGGAGTACGGGGCGCTGCTGCCGTTCGCGGGGATCGCGATGGTCCTGGTGCCCGCGACGATCTCCCTCGTCGTCGGCCGCAAGCTGCTGAAGATCGAGAAACCGCTGCTCATCGGCGCCATCGCGGGCCAGCAGTGCTCGACCCCGGCCATCACCTCGATCACCCAGGTGGCCCAGAGCTCGGTCCCGATGCTCGGCTACACGATCACGTACACCCTCTCCAACTTCCTGCTCCCCTGACCGGCCCGCTGCTCGTCGGCGTCCTGGGGGCGTGAGGCGACGCGATGATCGACTTCCTGAACCGGAACGTCTTCCAGCCCCACCCCGAGCTGCTCGTCTTCCTCACCGTCGCGCTCGGCTTCCTCTTCGGAAAGCTCCGCTACCGGGCGATCGCGCTCGGCGCCGTCACCGGCTGCCTGGTGGCCGGGCTACTGCTCGGCGCGCAGTTCAAGGTCACCATCGACGCGACGGTGAAGAACCTGTTCTTCACCCTGTTCCTCTTCGCCCTCGGCTACAAGGTCGGCCCGCAGTTCTTCCGGGGCCTGAAGAAGGACGGCCTGCCGCAGGTCGTCAACGCCGTCGTCGTCTGCGTGACGGGCCTCCTCGTCTCCTGGGGCTTCGCGGCGATGCTCGGGTACGGCCCCGGCCTCTCCGCCGGGCTCCTCGGCGGCGCGCTCACCCAGTCCGCCGTCATCGGCGTCGCCCAGGACGCCATCGGCAACCTGCCGGGGCTCTCCGCCGCGCAGGCGAAGTCCGAGGAGAACCTGGTCGCGATCGGCTACGCCGTCACGTACCCGCTCGGCACGATCCTCTGCGCGCTGCTCCTCGCCAACGTCCTGCCCAGGCTGTACAAGCGGGACCTGGCCGCCGAGTCGGCGCGGCTCGCCGAGGAGCTGGACGCGCCCGGCGACGACCCCGACCTGTCCGAGGGCTACTACGAGGTCGTGCTCCGCGCGTACCGCGTCGAGCGTCCCGACCTCGCCGGCCGCACCATCGACGACTTCGAGCAGCAGCAGAAGGCGCTCGGCCGCCGCGTCTACCTCACCCGGGTGCGGCGGGACGGGAAGATCCTCGACCACGACCAGCGGACGGTGCTCCGCGAGGGCGACACGGTGGCGCTCAGCGCGCTGCGCGGCTCGCTCGTCGAGTTCGACCCGCTGACCCACGTCGGGCCCGAGGCGGACGACGTGGAGCTGCTGGGGTACCGGACGGAGACCCTGCACGTGGTCGCCTCGGAGAAGGCGCAGCTCGGCAGGAGCATCGCCGACCTGCGCCGCGAGCCCTTCATGGTGGGCGTGTACGTCGACAAGGTCTACCGGGCGGGCGCCGAGTACCCGTACCGCCTCTCGACCCTCCTGGAGCGCGGCGACACCCTGGTCCTGACCGGCCCGAAGCGGCTCGTGGACCCGGCGGGGAAGGCGATCGGCAAGCCCGTGCCGACCTCCTTCGCCACCGACATGCTCTGGGTGGGCCTCGGCGTCTTCCTCGGCGGCTGCGTCGGCATCCCGGCCCTGACCGTGTCCGGCGTGCCGATCTCGCTCTCCACCTCCGGCGGCGCGCTGATCATGGGCCTGGTCTTCGGCTGGATCCGCGGCAAGTACCCGACGTACGGCAACGTCCCGCCCGGCGCCCAGTGGTTCATGGACACCCTGGGCCTGTGCCTGTTCGTCGCGGTCGTCGGCATCAACGCCGGGCCGAGCTTCACCAGCGGCCTGGCCTCGGCCGGCTGGGGGCTGCTGCTCTGGGGCGCGGTGGCGACCGTGATCCCGCTGCTCGTCGGCTTCCTCCTCGGCCACTACGTCCAGAAGATCCGCTTCCCGATCCTGATGGGCGTCCTGGCCGGCGGCCAGACCACGACCGCGGCGATCGGCGCGATCAACGAACAGTCCCGGTCGCAGATCCCGACCCTCGGCTACACGATCCCCTACGCGGTGGGCAACGTCCTGCTGACCATCTGGGGCGCCGTGATCGTCATCCTCCACCACTGACGCGAACCCTCCCGTACGGAAGGACATGCCGTGCCCAAGCCCACGTTCACCCGCGAGGAGATCAGGTCCTTCGCGCAGCTCTCGCCGTTCGAACTCAAGGACACCTTCATCTCGCTCGCCAAGGAGGCCCAGGAGGACCAGCCCGGGCAGAAGGACAAGTCGCAGGTGCAGATGCTCAACGCGGGCCGCGGCAACCCGAACTGGGTGGCCACCGGACCCCGCGAGGCCTTCTACGCCCTCGGCTACTTCTCGCTCGCGGAGTCCCGCCGCGTGTGGACCGCCGACGACCTGGGCGGCATGCCCGAGGTGAAGGGGTCCGGCGAGCGCTTCGACGCCTTCGTCCGGCAGCACCCCGACCTGCCGGGGATCGAGCTCCTGGAGAAGAGCGTGGCGCACGCGGTGGAGCGCTTCGGCTTCGACCGGGACTCGTTCCTGCACGAGCTGACGGACAGTTCCGTCGGCGACAACTACCCGGTGCCGGACCGGATGCTGCCGCACGCCGAGCGGATCGTGCGCGGCTACCTCGACGACGAGATGTTCGACGGGAAGCCGCCGGCCGAGAACACCTCGCTGTTCGCGACCGAGGGCGGCACGGCCGCCATGTGCTACATCTTCGACTCCCTGATGAAGAACGGGCTGCTGAGGAAGGGCGACCGGATCGCGCTGATGGTCCCGGTCTTCACGCCGTACATCGAGATCCCCGAGCTGGACACCTACGACTTCGACGTGGTGACGGTCGAGGCGAGCCTCTTCACCGAGACCGGGGTGCGGCAGTGGCGCTACCCGGCCGAGGAGGTCGCCAAGCTGGAGGACCCCTCCGTCAAGCTGGTCTGCCTGGTGAACCCGTCCAACCCGCCGTCGCTCGCGCTGAGCCGGCGGGTCGCCGACTCAGATCAAGGAGATCGTCGCCTCGAAGAACCCGAACCTGCTGATCGTCACGGACGACGTGTACGGGACGTTCGTGCCGGGCTTCCGCTCGATCGCCGCCGACCTGCCGCGCAACACGCTGCTCGTGTACTCGTACTCCAAGCACTACGGCGCCACGGGCTGGCGGCTCGGCGTCATCGGCCTGAACGACGACAACGTGATCGACGCGATGCTGGCCGAGCTGCCGGAGGAGGAGAAGGCGCGGCTGGCCGAGCGGTACGGGACGCTGACCCTCGAACCGGGGAAGATGCGGTTCATCGACCGGATGGTGGCGGACTCGCGCCAGGTGGCACTCAACCACACGGCCGGGCTCTCGCTGCCGCAGCAGGTGATGATGGTGCTCTTCTCCCTCTTCGACATGCTGGAGGAGGGGCGGGCGTACAAGGAGCGGATCCGCGGGATCGTCAATCAGCGGCTCGAACTGCTCCTGGAGGGCGCCCGCATGAAGATCTCGGAGGATCCGCAGCGGGCCGCCTACTACATCGAGCTGGACCTGCTCGCGGAGGCCGAGCGGGTGCACGGCAAGCCGTTCGCGGACTTCCTGGAGAAGAACTACGAGCCGGTGGACCCGCTGTTCCGGCTGGCCCAGCAGACGGGCGTGGTGCTGCTCAACGGCGGCGGCTTCGACGGCCCGGAGTGGTCCGTGCGGGTGTCCCTGGCGAACCTGGACGACCTGGACTACCTGAAGATCGGCCACCACCTGCGGGCGATCTTCGACGCGTACGCGGAGGAGTGGCGGGCCTCGGGGGCCTGACAAGAGGCAAGGGGGCGCGCCCCGGTCGGAGGTAGGGGGGCCGACCGGGGCGCGCGGTGTGGGGGCACGGTGGTTCTTCGGGGGCCTACCGGTAGGCGGCGAACGCCTTCGTGAAGGCCAGCGGCTGCTGGAGGATCGAGGAGCAGGTGGCGTCGGCGCGGTTCACGGCGCCGTCCGGGCACTGCTTGTCGCGGGTCGAGGACCACATGGAGAGCCAGCCGAGGCCCTTGGACTTCGCGAAGTCGACGAGCTGGGTGGCGTCCTCGACCTTGAAGACCTCGGTGGTGACGTCGTTGACGCCGATCATCGGGGTGACGGCGACGGCCTTCCAGGCGGCCGCGTCGGAGAGCCCGAGGACGCCCTTGATCTGGGCCTGCGTCGCGGTCGCGGCCTGGATCGCGTACGTGCCCATGTCGGCGCTGTACGCCGGGCCGTAGTCCATCGCCATGATGTTGACGGCGTCGACGCGGACCCCGTTCCGCTTGGCGTCGGCCAGCAGGTCCACGCCCGGCTGGGTCAGGCCCTCGGGCATGACCGGCAGGGTGAAGAGACGTCCAGGCCCGGGTGGGCCTTCTGGAGCTGGGCGATCGCCTGCGAGCGGCGGGTGTTGGCGGCGGTGTCCGGCAGGGCCGCGCCCTCGACGTCGAAGTCGACCTTGGTCAGCTTGTACTGGTCGACGACCTTGCCGTACGCGGCGGCGAGCGCCGGGGCGGAGGAGCAGTTCAGGGCCAGCTCGTGTCCCGCGGCGCCGCCGAAGGAGACGCGGACGTCACCGCCCTTGGCGCGCAGGGCGCCGATCTGGGCGGCGACCTTGTCGTTCGCCAGGTCGGTGACCCCGCCCACAGCGGGGCGCAGGCGCCGCCGGAGGTGATGAAGGCGAGGTTGAACTCCTTCACGCCGGTGGCGTCGGCGGTCGCGAGCAGGTCGTACGCCGGGTAGAGCGAGGTGTCGACGTACGGGGCGAACCGCGCGCCGGTGACGGGGGCCGGCGTGGAGGCCGTCGGGGTGGGCGTCGGGGCCGGGGTCTGCGTCCGCGTGGGGGTCGGCGCGGGGGCCGTGGTGGCGGGCGCGGTCGGGGTCGGGGTCGGGGTCGGCCTGACCGTCGCCGTGGGGGAGGCGGTGGCCGTGGGCTGCTCGGTGGGGCGGCCGCTGGGCGTGGGGGCGGGGCCGCCGGCGGAGCAGGACGCCTTGTTGATCAGGCAGTTGGCGGGGTCGCCCGCCTCGCCGGCGGCGGAGGTGACGAAGCCGACGGTGACGGACCGGCCGGCGCCAGCTCCCGGTTCCAGCTCGCGGGCTTCACGGTGACGTGCCGGCCGGAGACGGTGTGCTCGCCGTTCCAGAGGGAGCCGAGGGTGGTGCCGGCCGGGAGGTCGAACTCCAGGGTCCAGTCGGACTGGGCGGCGGTCGTCTCGTTGGTGACGACGTACTGGCCGGTGTAGCCGCCGGTCCAGGAGCTGGTCCGGGTGTAGGCGGCGCCGACGGAGGCGGCCTGGGCGGTGCCGGTGAACGCGAGGGCCGCGCCGCCGACGACGGCCGCCGTGACGACCGCTCCGACGGCCTTGGTCCTCGTACTCGCCCTGCGCCGGTGCGCTCTGGTGCCCATGGCGTGCCTGCCTCTGCGTGCGGAAGTGGGGGTGCGGCAGCACGCTAGCGAGCGGGGAACGGACAAAGCGGGGGATCGGGGGCGGGGGTGGGGATCCTTAGGGTCCGCTTAAGGTGCCCATCGGGAGCAGGAAAGGTTCCTGCCGGGCTCTCCGGGAGGTCACTCCCGGGAGACACCGGGGCCCGGGGGCACTCCCGGGGAGCCCTCCCGCGGTGGTCAGACCTCCTTCGCCCGCCGCGCCCCGCGCCCCGCGTCTGCGGCGGGCCGGGCGGTGGCCCCGGCGGCCGGGCGGGCCGGCCGGGTCGCCCGCTCCGGCGCGTCCGCCGAGGCCGATCCAGACGCGGACCTCCGTACCGCCGAGGACCGAGCGGCCGATGCGGACGTCGCCGCCGGTGCCCTCCGCCACGCGCCGCACGATGTCCAGGCCGAGGCCCGTGGAGCCGTCCCGGGCGCCGCTGTTGCCCCGGGCCAGGGCGGCGGTCGGGTCGTCGATGCCGGGGCCCGCGTCGGAGACCAGGACGATGACGGCGTCGTCGCCGTTGTGGACGTCGATGGAGAAGGCGGTGCCCTCCGGGGTGTGGCGGAAGACGTTGCCGAGGAGGGCGTCGAGCGCGGCGACGAGTTCGGGGCGGGCGACCGGGATGCGGACCGGGCGCTCGACGCCCGCGACCCGCACCCGGCGCCCCTCGTCCTCGGCGAGCGCCGACCAGAAGTCCATCCGCTCGCGGACCACTTCGGCGGCGTCACAGCCCGCGCCCGGGCCGGTCGCCTGGGTCTGCGGCTTCGCCTCCCGGGCCGTGCGGATGATGGTGTCGACCTCGCGCTCCAACTGCTCGACGGCCGCGCGGGTCTGCTCGGCGGCCGGACCGGAGCCGAGCGAGGCGGCGTTGAGCCGGAGCACGGTCAGCGGGGTGCGCAGCCGGTGGGAGAGGTCGGCGGCCAGCTCCCGTTCGTTGGCGAGGAGTTGGACGACCTGGTCGGCCATCGAGTTGAAGGCGACGGCGGCGGACTTGAGCTCCGGCGGCCCCTCCTCGGGGACCCGGGCGCCGAGTCGTCCCTCGCCCAGGTCGTGGGCGGCGCCCGCGAGCCGCTGGGCGGGCCGGACCATGCGGACGCCGAGGGCGGTCGGCGACGGCGACGGAGCCGACGATCAGGGCGGCGCCGACCCCGGCGAGGACCAGCCAGGCGGTGCCGACGCCGTTGGACACCTCGCCCTCGGGGACGAAGAGTTCGACGACCGCGACCTGGCCGCTGCTGAGCGCGGTGGGCTGGAGCAGCGCGAAGCCGCCGGGCACCTCGGTGATGGAGGCGCGGCCGAGTTCCCGGGTGGCCGTCAGGGCCTCCTGCCCCGCCCGGCGGGTGCCGATCTCCAGGGGCGGGCCGTCCGGCACCTCGGCGGGGACGTGGACGGCGAGCCGGCCGGCGGCTCCGTCCTCGGTGGTGGCGACGGCCCTGTCCAGCTCGTCGCGGTCGGTGATGGCGAGGGACGGGGGGCGAGCCCGGCGGCCCGCCGTTCGGCGTTGGAGAAGGCCCGGTCGCGGGCCATCTCCTTGACGACGAGCCCGAGGGGGACGGCGAAGGCGACCACGACCATGGCGGTGACGGCCAGGCACACCTTGACGAGCGCCCACCTCACGGCCGCGGCTCCCCGGGCGGTTCCAGCTTCACGCCCACCCCGCGCAGGGTGTGCAGGTAGCGGGGCCGGGCGGCCGTCTCGCCGAGCTTGCGCCGCAGCCACGACAGGTGGACGTCGATGGTCTGGTCGTCGCCGTAGGACTGCTGCCACACCTCGGCGAGCAGCTCCTTGCGCGGGACGACCACGCCGGGCCGCCCGGCGAGGAAGGCGAGCAGGTCGAACTCGCGCCGGGTCAGGTCCAGGGGCGTGCCGTCCAGTTCCGCCTGGCGGCGCAGCGGATCGACGGTGAGCCCGCCGACCCGGATGACCCGGGAGGGCGGGGCCTCTCCGGCGCCGGACCGGGCGCGGCGCAGGACGGCGGCCATCCGGGCCGAGAGGTGGTCGATCGAGAAGGGCTTCACGAGGTAGTCGTCGGCCCCGGCGTGCAGGAGCCGTACGATCTCGGCCTCGTCGTCCCGGGCGGTCGCGATGATCACCGGCACGTCGGTGATGCCGCGCAGCATCTTGAGCGCCTCGGACCCGTCCAGATCGGGCAGTCCGAGGTCGAGGATGACCACGTCGAAACGGAAATGGGCGACCTCGCGCAACGCCTCAAGTGCCGTGCCGACGCTCCGTACCGTGTGGGACGCTTCGGAGAGCTGCCGGATGAGGGCGGAGCGCACGAACTGGTCGTCCTCGACCACGAGCACACTTGCCATGGGCGGCACCGTACGCCATGCGGGCTGATCATCCGATCATGTCCACCCTCCGATCCGGAACGGCCGGGGGTGGTGCACTATGGGCCGGTGCGAAGAGGACTGGTCCACGCCCTTGCCTGGTCGCTCGCCACCGGCGCGGCGGTCACCCTGTCCTGGTGGGGAGTGCACACGGTGCTGTCCGGAACCGTGTACGACCCGCCGCGCGCGCTGCCCGTGCCGCTCTGGGCCTCGGACGGGACGCAGGGCCCGGGCGACGGCCCGCTGACCTCCTCGACCCGGTACCCCGGGCCCGACGGGACCTCCGCGTCCGCCCCGCCGACGGCCGGGCCCCGTCCTCGGCCGCCCCGTCCGCCACGCCGACGCGGCGGCAGGAGCCCACGGCGGCGAGCCCGGCGGCGCCCTCCTCGGGTCCACCGCCGAAGGCGAATCCGGACTCGGACGCGAAACCGGGCTCCGGCTCCGGTTCCGGTTCCGGTTCCGGCGGGAACGTGAAGAGCTACGCCGTGGACGGCGGCCGGGTCGCCTTCGACCTCGGGGAGACCTCGGCCGAACTGGTCTCCGCGACG
This sequence comes from Streptomyces sp. WAC08241, assembly GCA_007858575.1. Lineage (GTDB taxonomy): Bacteria > Actinomycetota > Actinomycetes > Streptomycetales > Streptomycetaceae > Streptomyces. Next base: position 6,612,418 of record CP042279.1, on the reverse strand, counting down.
CCCGCCGCGGGCTGGCAGATGCAGGTGTGGAAGCAGACGACCTGGATCCGGGTGACCTTCACCCGGGACGGCCGCGAGCTGTCGGTCTTCTGCGTGTGGCACGACACCGCGCCCCGCGTGAGATCGACGACCGCACGGTCTGACGCCCCCGGCGGACGACGGATCAGCGGAAGACGGACGCGGGCGGGGCCGGTGACGGCTTGGCGCTCGCGTCGGTGACCGGGGCCGCTCCCCGGCGAAGTCGGCGAGGGCCCGCCCGTGTTCGACCCGGCCCGGGTGCGGGTCGGTGGCGACCCTGCGGGTCAGTTCGGCGACCGGGAGCTCCCGGTCGGAGGCGAGCAGGACCGCGTTGCCGAAGCGGCGGCCGCGCAGCACGGTCGGGTCGGCGGTCAGCGCCAGTTCGGGGAAGACGGCGGCGGCCGTGGCGATCTGGCCGCGCAGATGGGCCAGCGGCGGGCCGTCGGCCAGGTTCGCCGCGTAGAGGCCGCCGGGCCGCAGCGCCCGCCGCACCTCGGCGAGGAACTCGGTGCTGGTCAGATGGGCGGGGGTACGGGCTCCGCCGAACACGTCCGCGATGATCAGGTCCGCCCAGCCGTCCTGGACCTTGGCGAGGCCGGCGCGGGCGTCGGCAGTCCGGACCCGTACGCGGGCGCCGGGGTCGAGCGGCAGCTCCCGGCGGACGAACCGGACCAGGGGCCCGTCGAGCTCCACGACCTGCTGCGTGGAGCGGGGCCGAGTGGCGGCGACGTACCGGGCGAGGGTGAGGCGCCGCCGCCGAGGTGCACGGCCTGGAGCGGGCGGTTCGGCGGGGCGGCGAGGTCCACGGCGTGGCCGAGGCGCCGCTGGTACTCGAACGAGAGGTGTGCCGGGTCGTCCAGGTCGACGTGCGACTGCGGGGCGCCGTCGAGGAGCAGCGTCCAGGCGCGCGGGCGCTCCCGGTCGGGTACGAGTTCGGCGAGGCCGCCGTCGACGGTCTCGGTGAGGGGGCCGCCGCCCGGTCGCGCTGCTTGTTCCTGGCCATCGGTCCATTATCTGACGATCGGACCGTGAGCGGCGTGCCGGGGCCGCCGGGCAGGATCCGGGGGCTCAGCGACAGCCGTCGGCGGCCTCGATGAGCCGGGCCGCCTCGCCGAGCGCCCGGCGCAGGACGACGGGGTCGGTGACCGGGTCGGTGTCGCCGTCGCCGGGGGCAGCAGCCAGCCGGCCGGGCGGGGGCGCCCCGGCCGGTTCCGGCAGCTCAGGCAGCTCCGGCAGCTCGGGGAGGCGGAGGCCGCGCCCCGAGGTGCGCGTACAGGCGCTGCCCGGCATGTCCCAGCCGGCGGCGGTGCCGGGCGGCACCAGGAAGCCCAGGGTGTCGCAGGTGCCGTCGTGCACCACCGGGCCGACGGCGGGGGCCCCCGCGCGGCGCAGGATGTCGACGGCCTCCAGGCCCTGGCGGACCGGCACGGTGACCAGGTCCCAGGCTTCGGCGGCGGACTCGGCCCCGGCGGTGCCCGGGGCGGGCGCGGGCCGAGCGGCCGACTGCGCACCGATCTCCGACATGAAACCCCTCCTCGCTCCATGAGGAGACACGTTTCGTCTCTCCTTACGGTTCAACGCCCGTACGCGTCAACGGCTACGGCGGTTTCCCGCCGCAAAGGATGGCAGTTCATGGCAGATCGCGGGCGAGATATCCGGTTTGTAGCCAAACTCTGCGTAGGCGTCCGGTCACGGCGGGTACGTTTCTGCCGCCGGACCACCCGGCAGCACCAGGAGAGGGCTCGGCCATGGCGGTGTCACGGGCAGTTCCCAACCTCGCCTTCCGCAGGCTCCGCGGGCAGCAGTCGCCGGCGGAGTTCGCCGCGGCCGTCCGCCGGGCGGCGCGGGAGATCGACGAACGGGTCGCGTGCGACGCCCGCTACATCGGGCGCGTGGAGGCGGGCGAGATCCGCTGCCCGAACTACGCGTACGAGCGGGTCTTCCTGCACATGTTCCCCGGACTCGGCCTCTCCGACCTGGGGTTCTCCGCACGGGAGGCGGTGCGCGGCCGACGGCGGACCGTCCCGGCCGGGGCGCCGTCCCCCGCCGCCTCCACGACCCGGAACGATGAGGAGAGCGACGTGCTGCGCCGCGCATTCATGACGAGCGGCTCCGCCGCCCTGGCGGCCGCCTCGCTGGGACTCGGCGGCCCCGCCGTCGCGATCATCCCCAGCCCCGCGGGACCCACCGGATCGGCGAGACCGAGGTGCGGGCCGTCGAGGACGCCGTGCGGCGGATCCGGCTGCTCGACGACCGGCACGGCGCCGACGGGCTCTACAAGGTCGCCGCCCAGCCGCTCCGCACCGCGTACGCGCTGCTCGACGCCGGCACCACGGCCCGCCGTTCCACCGAGGACCGGCTGCACGCGGGCGCGGGCGAACTCTCCCTCTCCGTCGGCTGGCTGGCCCACGACTCGGGGCGGCACGAGGACGCGCGCTCGCACTACGCGGAGGCCCTGGCCACCGCGCGCGTGGCGGGGAGTTCCGGGAACGCGGCCCTGGAGGCGCACGCCTTCTGCAACACCTCGTTCCTGGCCCGGGACACCGGCCGCCACCGGGAGGCGGTCCGGGCGGCGCAGGCCGGGCTGCGGGCCGCGCGGCCCCTGGGGTCGGCCCGGCTGCTCTCGCTGCTGTCGCTGCGGGAGGCGTGCGCGTGGGCGGGGCTCGGCGACCGGTCCGCCTGCGAGCGGGCCCTCGGCCGCGCCCACGCCTTCTTCGAGCGCGGTCCCGGCGACGACGACCCCGAGTGGATGTCCTTCTTCGGCGAGCCGGAGCGGGAGGCGCAGGAGGCCCAGTGCTGGGCGGTGCTCGGCGACCGGGGCCGGGCCGCCCGTCACGCCCACCGGGCCGTGGTCCTGCAGAACCCGCACTTCGCCCGGAACCTCGCGCTCTACCGCGCCCAGCTCGCCAGGGACCTGGCGCACGCGAGCCGTCCGGACGAGGCGGCGGCGGAGGCGCGGCGGGTGGTGGACTCCCTCGACGGCATCGCCTCGGCCCGCATCCGCGAACTCCTCGCGGAGACGGGCCGGGTGCTGGCGGCCACCCGTTGACGCACGGGAGTCACTGCTCCAGGTGCCCGGTGTCGTTCCAGCGCTCGATCGCCGGGGCGTCGTACGCCCAGCCCAGGACCGAGAGGCTCGTCGGGTCGAGGCGGATGCGGGCGGCGAAGGAGACGTCCTCGCCGAGCCAGCGGGCGCCGATGGAGCGCAGGATGTGCCCGTGGGCGAAGACCAGGACGTCGCGGTCGGCGGAGCGGACCCACTCCACGACCTCGTCGGCGCGGTCCGACAACTGGGCCAGGGTCTCGCCGTCCGGGACGCCGTCGCGCCAGATGAACCAGTCGGCCTGCCGCTCCTTGATCTGGGGCGGGGTGAGGCCCTCGTACGCCCCGTAGTCCCACTCCATCAGGGCGTCCCAGGGCTCGGCCCGGTCGCCGAAGCCGGCGAGGGCGCAGGTCTCGCTCGCCCGGACCAGGGGGCTGGTGCGCACCTCCACGCCGGGCAGGCCCTGCCAGGCGCCGCGGTGCAGGCGCTCGCCGAGCAGCTTCGCGCCGCGCCGCCCCTCTTCGAGCAGCGGTATGTCGGTCCTGCCGGTGTGCCGGCCGAGGAGCGACCACTCGGTCTGACCGTGCCGGGCGAGCAGGATGCGCGGTGCCATGGGAGGGCTCTCCAGAGTTCGCGGTGCGGACGTGCTCCTTCCATCATCGCCCACCCGAATCCGGGGCGACACGCGGGCAACCTCCGGGTGCCGTCCGGCGTCCCCTCCCCGGGCCGTACGTCCGACGGGAGGGACCTTGTCCATGCGCGAGCCACGCTGGTGGGCCGAGCTGTCGCTGATCGGCGTCGTGTACGCGGCCTACACCGGCGGACGGCTGCTCGTGCGGGGCGACGAGGCCTCGGCCGTCGGCCACGGCCTGGCGGTCCTGCGCCTGGAGGGGCTGCTGGGGATCGACGCCGAGCGCCCCTGAACCGGCTGTTCACGGACGTCCCCGCGCTCGGGGTCCCGGCGGACTTCGCGTACGCCTCGCTGCACTACCTCGTCACCCCGGCGGTCCTGGTGTGGCTGTTCCGGCGGCGGTCCGCGCACTACCGGGCGGCCCGCGCGTGGCTGATGGCCGCCACCCTGCTCGGGCTCGTCGGCTTCACGCTGCTGCCGACCTGCCCGCCCCGGCTGCTCGACGCGGCGCACGGATTCACCGACACGATGGCCCACTTCAGCGCGTACGGCTGGTGGGGCGGCGAGGCCAACGCGCCGCGCGGCCTGGGCGGGATGACCAACCAGTACGCGGCGATGCCCAGTCTGCACGTGGGGTGGGCGCTGTGGTGCGGGGTGATGCTGTGGCGGTACGGGCGGACTCCGGTCACGAAGGCGCTCGGGGTGGCGTATCCGCTGCTCACGACGGTGGTGGTGATGGGGACGGCCAACCACTACCTGCTCGACGCGGTCGCGGGGGCGGCGGTGATGGGGGCCGGGTTCCTGCTCGCGCCGCGCGCGCTGCGGGTGGTCGACCGACTGCGCGGGACGGCGGTCCGGACGGCGGGAACGGAGGGCGGTACGGGAGCCGGAACGAGGGAAGCCCCTCCGGTTGTCAGTGGGGGATGCGAGACTTTCGCGGGTGAGCACATCCCCGGACAGCGGTCCGCCGCGACCGCCGCAGACGACACGTCGACACCTGCTCGCTGAGCTGCGCGGACCGGGGGTCGCACCGCGTCCGCTGGACGCGCGGGCGCTCGCGGCGCTCGCCGCCAACCCCAGCTGCCGGCGCCGGGCCCTGCTCGACGGCGCCGGGGTCGACAAGTCCGCGCTCGCCGCGAAGCTCGGCTCCCCGGCCCCCTTCGGGCAGTCGCAGTTCGCGATCGTGCGGGGCAACTCCTTCGAGGCGAAGGTGAAGGCGGACGGCGGCCGCGAACTGCTGCGGCTGCTCGGGGTGGAGGAGCCCGGCGGGGTGTCCGTGCCCGATCTGACGGCGGCCGGTCCCGAGGGGCGGGTGGCGCGCACGGCGCTCGCGCTGCGGGAGGCGACCGGGTCCGGCGGGTGGACGCTGCTCGACCATCCGCTGCTCGCCCTGGAGGTGGCGGGCTCGCCGGTCTACCTGGAGCCGGACGCGGTGGTGGTGCGGCCCGACGGTGGGTGGACGGTGGTCGAGATCAAGTCCTTCCCGACGGTGGACGGTTCGGCCGACGCGGCGAAGGTGGGCGCGGCGGCCCGCCAGGCCGCCGTGTACGTCCTCGCGCTCGAACGGGTGGCGGCGGTCACGGAGGGCGCGCGGGTGGCGCACTCGGTGCTCCTCGTCTGCCCGAAGGACTTCTCGAACGTGCCGACGGCCTCGGTCGTCGACGTGCGCAAGCAGCGGGCGGTGACCCGGCGTCAGCTCGGCCGGCTCACCCGGATCGACGAGATCGCGGAGGCCCTGCCGGAGGGCGTCAGCTTCGACGTGGCCGAGCGCTCGCCGGAGGAGCTGACGGCCTCCGTGGAGTCCGTGCCCCACCAGTACGCGCCGGAGTGCCTGGCCGCCTGCGAGCTGGCCTTCCACTGCCGGGCGCGGTCGCGGGAGGCGGGCGCGGTGGAGACCCTGGGCCGTTCGGTACGGGGTGAGCTGGGCGGCCTGACGACGGTCGGCGCGGTCCTGGCGGCGGCGCGCGGCGAGGCGGGCGACCCGGACGACCCGGCGGTGGCGGCCCTGCGGCGGGCGCGGGCGCTGCGCGAGGAGGCGCTGGCCTCGGCCCCCGCCCGCATGCCCCGGGAGCACGTCGAATGCCCCTGCTGACGTCCCTTTCCGCACCCCGCCCCGGGAGGGCCCCGCATGTCGCTGATCTCCACGCTGGCCCGGATGGAGGCCGTCGAGTCGGGCCGGGCGCAGCCGCTCGCCACCGTGCGGCACCGGCGCGTGTCCGAACGGCCGCTCGTCCTGGTGCCGTTGACCACCGCCGGTGAGGCGGGCGCCCCGCTGGGCGCGCTCGTCGGCACCGACCGCGAGGAGCCCCGGCTCCTGGTGGTGCCCCAGCCGCGCGACCGGGACCTGCGGTTCGCGTTCCTCGCGGACCTGGCCGAGGAGGTCCTGCCGTACGTCGACGCCTTCGCGGACGTCGTCGAGCTGGTCGAGCGCAACGAGACGGACGCCGAGACCGGCAAGAAGGTGCGGGTCGAGGTCGAACTGTGCGCGGACGCGCCGCAGTTGATCGTGCCGAGCCGGGCGGGCGTCGAGTACGTACGGCTGCTCGGTCGGTCCACGCGGTTCCGGCGGACGGCCGAGCAGGACCCGGAGACGCCGTTCCCCGCGCCGCCCCGGGTGCCGCTGCTCGGGCGCTGGCTGACGCACTTCGGCGAGCGGGCCCGGGTGCCCGGCTCCTCGCTGCTGCTCGCGGCGACGGACCTGCTCAACCGGCACTGGGCGACCGGCCAGTCCTCCCTGGAGGACCAGCACCTGGGCGCGCTGCTCGCCTGGATCGACCCGGAGGACGGGGTGCCGGGCCGGGAGGGGGCGCTGCGGGCCGAGGCGGGCCGGGACGAGCGGGGGCAGCTCTTCTGCCCGCCCGCCGGGCCCGCCACGGACCCGGCCTTCGACAACCGGCTGCTCGCGCCCGCGATCGAGCGGTACGACCGGGCCCGGCAGGCGTCCGGCGCGGCCGAGACGCCGAGGCGGCCGACCGGGCCCTCGGCGAACTGCACGCGGCCGAGCGGGAGGTGCGCCGGCTCGTCGTGTCCCAGCTCAAGCCGACGTGGGACGCGGTGTGGCGGGCGGTCGGCCTGCTGCGGGAGCTGCCGGAGGGGCCAGGGTCGGGGACCGCTGGACCCGGGACCGCTGGTCCTTCACCGCCCACCGGGACCGGGTCGCGGCGGGCGAGCCGCCGCAGCCGCGCCGGGACGACGCGGTGACGGCGGCGCGGAAGCTCGCGGCCCGCGAGCAGGCACAGGAGCCAACTGGAGGCGCAGGAGGCCCTGGACGACCCGCTGGTCCTGGCGGGGCGGCGGCTCGCGGGCGAGGCGTTCGCGGCGGAGGTGGTGGAGGTGACGATGGCGTGGACGGAGTCGAAGCGCCCCGCGCCCCGGCCGCTGCTCACGGTCCGCACGGACGACCGGCCGCACCTGGACGCGCGGGTGCGGGTGTACCGCTCGCTCGACGGGAAGCCGCAGGCGGCGGAGTTCGTGCGGTACGAGGAGACGGCTCGCTGGTGCTCCGGGTCCTGGACCGGATGGGCCGGTCGAAGGAACCGGCGGAGGGTCGGTGCCGGAGAAGGGCGAGCGGATCGCCTGGACGCTCTTCGAGCACGACCAGCGGGGCGGCCCGAAGCTGCCGGACCCGGAGGAGACCCCCTGGACGCACGGCGGCCCGCCCCGGACGGACGCCGTGGAACTGCCCGACCCCGTGACCCCCGAGGACGTCCTGTGACCGTGCTCGCCCCGACGACCCCCGAGGACGCGTCGTGACCGTGTCCGCCCCGTGACCCCCGAGGACGTGCCGTGACCGTGTTCGACCCCTCCGCCGAGGCCGGCCGCGCGACGGCCGCGATCCTGGCGGACACCCTGCACGGCTCGTCGCGGGGCGTGGTCGTGGACTCCCCGCCGGGCGCGGGCAAGTCGACGCTCGTCGTGCGGGCCGCCCTCGAACTGGCCGCCGCCGGTCGCCCCCTGATGGTGGTCGCGCAGACGAACGCGCAGGTGGACGACCTGGTGCTGCGGCTCGCCGAGAAGGAGCCGGACCTGGAGGTGGGCCGGCTGCACTCCAGCGACTCCGACCCGTACGACAAGGCGCTCGACGACCTGGAGAACGTACGGAAGTCGGCGAAGGCGGGCGATCTCGCCGGGCTGCCGGTGGTGCTCTCGACGGCCGCCAAGTGGGGGCACGTGAAGAACGTCGAGCCGTGGGCGCACGCGATCGTCGACGAGGCCTACCAGATGCGCTCCGACGCGCTGCTCGCGGTGGCGGGGCTCTTCGAGCGGGCGCTGTTCGTGGGCGACCCGGGGCAACTGGACCCGTTCTCGGTGGTGGGCGCGGAGCAGTGGGCGGGGCTGACGTACGACCCGTCGGCGAGCGCGGTCTCCACCCTGCTCGCGCACAACCCGGAGCTGCCGCAGCACCGGCTTCCGGTGTCGTGGCGGCTGCCCGCGTCGGCGGCGCCGCTGGTGTCGGACGCGTTCTACCCGTACACGCCGTTCCGCAGCGGCACCGGGCACGGGGACCGGAAGCTGTCCTTCGGGGTGCCGTCGGACGGCTCGGGCCCGGACCGGGTCCTGGACGAGGCGGCCGAGTCGGGCTGGGGCCTGCTCGAACTCCCGGCCCGGCACACCCCGCGCACCGACCCGGAGGCGGTGGGCGCGATCGCCCTGGTGGTGCGGCGGCTCCTGGACCGCGGCGGCGCGGCCGTCTCGGAGCGCGCCGAGCACCCCGTGCCCTGACGCCCGACCGGATCGCGGTCGGCACCGCCCACCGCGACCAGGCGGCGGCGGTCCGGGCGGCGCTCGCGGACCTCGGCGTGTCCGGGGTGACGGTGGACACCGCGAACCGGCTCCAGGGACGCGAGTACGACGTGACGGTGGTCCTCCACCCGCTGTCCGGCCGCCCGGACGCGACCGCCTTCCACCTGGAGACGGGCCGGCTGTGCGTGCTGGCCTCCCGGCACCGGCACGCGTGCGTGGTGGTGTGCCGCGCGGGCGTGGCAGACCTCCTCGACGAGCACCCGTCGACGGAACCGGTCCGGCTCGGCGTGGCGGTCTCGTTCCCCGACGGCTGGGAGGCGAACCACGCGGTCCTCTCCCACCTGGAGGAACACCGGGTGGTCTGGACGCCGTGAGCCCGGGGCGCGCGGCCGGACGTTCGCGCTCTTGCGGGGCGCGGGACAATGGATGACGGCCCGGGTTTCCGGGCCGTGTGTGAAGAGCCGTGTCCGTGCGAAGTCTGTGCGAAGAGGAGAACGACGATGGCGGAATCCGCGGAGCGGAGCGGGCAGCGCAGGCTTCGGCCGGCGCCGCTAATCTTCGAGCCTGCCGAGGCGTCCGCCGATCCGGAGCACTTCTTCGACCTGGAGTCGTTGGAGGACCCCCGGGAGCTGCTGTCCCGGGCGACGGAGCTGACGCTCGCCTTCCGGGCGGCGACGGACCGGGCGATCGAGTTCCAGGCGATCGCGGCGGCGCAGTTGGCCGATCCGCGCCGGTTCGACCGGCTCACGGTGGCCGACGTCGCCGAGCGGGCCCAGTGGACCGAGGACTACGCCCGCAAGATGATCGAGTTCGGCCGCGGCCTCATCCGGACGGACGGGCGGTCCGCGGAGGACTGATCCGGATCCCGGATCCAGGGCCAGGGCCGGAGCCGGGGCCCAGGGGCCCGCGACCCGGAGTGCGTACGGGATCAGGGGCGCGCGGGCGTCGTCCTGGAGCGCGGGGGCGCGACACAGGGGCGCACGTGGCCGGAGCCGTGTGGAGTGACTGAAAAACCACCCCTGGCATATGCCGAGGGCGCACGATACTCCTCCCCGCCCCTCCTGTCCGACTTTTCGGGAACCCTTGGAAACCGTCTCGTCACTCCCGGTACATCTGGACGCATGACGACGTGGCTGCGCGAAGAGACCCCGCACGACGTGTTCCGCTTCCTCCGGGAGGGTGACGAGGGGCGTCACCAGACGGCCCGGGTGACCGCCGACGGGGCCGCCTGGCTGGCCTCGGCCGCCGGTGGGCGGGGTCCGCGCTCGCCCGCTGGGAGGCCCGGCCGGCCTCGCCCGCGGCGCTGCCCTGCGGGACGGTCTTCGACGTCGTCAACGTGGACCCGGTCTTCGGGCGCCGGATGCTGGACAAGCTGTGGACGGAGGGCCCGGGGTCGGGGCCCGTCGCGGTCCACCGGGGCCGGACCATGCTGTTCGCCGCGCCCGGCACCGCCCAGCGGCTGCCCGCCCTGCTCGACTGGGAGGAGTGGAGCGAGGAGGTGCCCCGGCCGCTCTGCCACGGGCTCGGGGACGCGGTGACCGTGCCGCCGCTCGTGCCCTCCGGCTCCGCCGGGCCGCGCTGGCTGGTGGCCCCGACACCCGCCACCCGTGGCTGCCCGGCCCCGAGGTCGTGCTCTGGGCCTGTGTGCGGGCCGTCCGGGCGGCTTCCGCCGCCGACGTGCGGGTATCGATTTTTCCTCCCGCCGATCCGGGTGCTAATGTCTACGACGTCAGCAGGCGCCGCTAGCTCAGTTGGTTAGAGCAGCTGACTCTTAATCAGCGGGTCCGGGGTTCGAGTCCCTGGCGGCGCACCGACGGAAGAAGCCCCTCGCGGAAGCGGGGGCTTCTTCGTGCGCCTGGAGCTTCTCCGTGTGCCCGGAGCCTCTCCGTGCTCCGGGAGCGGGGGCTCAGTGGGGGCTCAGTCGCCTCCCGTCGGGGTCACCCTGACCGTCCAGACGTCCGACCCCGACCGGTCCATGACCTCGATCCGGACGCCGGTCCCGGGCACGGTGAAGGTCTCGCCCTCCTCCAGCGGCGCGTCCGCCAGCGGCGGGTAGACCGAGCGCTCCCAGCAGGCCTCGGTGCGCGGGTGCGCGTCCACGACCTCGACCGGGCCGTCCCCGGAGGCCGTACCGCCGCGCACCCGGTAGACGAGCACGCCCTCCGTGCAGGTCTCGGCGTTGTTCCCGGCGTCGCTCCTGGCCTCGATCGCGAGCACGCTGTCGGGGCCGGTGCGGACGACCGCGAGGCGGGTGCCGAGCGTGCCGCCGTCCCCGGCCGGGGCGTCGCTCGGCTCCAGGGCGACCACCCGGGACGCCGGGCCCTGGACGCAGGTCACCTGCGCGCGGGAGAGCCAGCCGAGCTTCCACTTGTGCCAGGCGAAGAGGTCCGGGGAGAGGCCGAACTGGCTCCCCATGACGTCCCAGTCGCCCACGTGGGTGTCCCAGTCGCCCTTGCCGTCCTCCGGCCGGTGGTAGAGGTCCGGCAGGTCGAAGACGTGGCCGGTCTCGTGGGCCAGGACGTTCCGGTCGGGCGGGTGCCGCTCGAAGACCGTGACGACCCGCGCGATCTCGGTGCCGTCGGCCTCCAGCGGGCGGTCCAGGTTGACGACCTTGGTCGCGTCGGAGTCCACGCCCGGCGCGTCCGGGTCCGCGACCAGGTAGACGACGTCGTACCGGGAGAAGTCGACGTCCGCGTCGGCGGCGGCGACCGCGTCGCGGAGGTACTCGGCCCGCTTCCCGGCGTCCCAGTCCCGCCGTATGGCGTACGCGCTCGACTCGCGCGGCATCGGGGTCCACGTCGTGCGGGCGTGCGGGGTCAGGGTGAAGCGCCCGTAGGAGGCGCGCTCGAAGAACTCGCTGGTGCCGGGGAAGTGGTCGGCCGCGAGTTCGGCCGGCGAGGTGAGCGGCTCGGAGTCCGGGAAGGACAGGAAGATCATGACCGCGTCGAGGTCCCGGTCCGGGCGCGGGTACGAGCCGTTCAGGTGTCGAGCCCGAGCGAGTGGTGGGCCTGGGTGCGGGGCAGGGCGCAGGGGTTCGCGGCGGGCACGCCGACGGCGGGCCCGCGACGAGCCCGGTGGCGGCCAGGGCGGCGAGGGAGGTGAAGGCGGCCGCGCCGGCGCGCAGCCGCGGGCGCCGCTCCCCTCTCCCGGGTGGCTGCTGACCCCTCACATCGACCTCCGGATCACGAAAGCGGGACACCTCACCCACCTTGTGACGATTTGCTGACCTTCGCACTTTTCGACTGCCCCGGTCGGGTGAGTGCGCGCTGCCGTGTCGACGCGACACGCACACGAATGCGTTCACGGAAAGTCACCATCGATCACCTCTCCATCGACCCTTGTCAGAGCCGGGCAGAAACGATCGGGCGGGGTGCTCCGGTGGGGATCCTCACAGCGCCGGACGGCCCCGGCGGCACCCCGGAGCTGGAACGGCCGACCGGCCTGGCCCTATGATCGGCTCACTCTTCCTCGGCCGACCGTCCCGTCCCCGTGCGACCGGCCCGACCGCACTACGGGAGCCAGCGGTGAGCGGAACCCCCGAAGGACCGGTGCATCCGGAGCCGGCGGAGACACGGACGGCCGAGCCCGCCCTCACGGAGCGTCACGACGGACGCCGGGAGGCCGAACTCCGCGACTACCGCGCCGCCTTCCGGGTCGCCCGGCTCGCCATGGCCCTCGTCGACCCGGACGGCGTGGTCGTCGCGGCCAACGACTCCCTCGGCGACCTCCTCGGCACCGCGCCCGGGGCGCTCCGCGAACAGGCCGCCGCCGACCTCGTCGACCTCGCCTCCGACGGGCACGCCCGGCAGGCGTACCGGGAGGAGTGCTCGGCGGGCGCCGCTCCCGCTTCCGCTGCACCCGCCGCCTCAAGCACCCCGACGGGCGCTCGCTGTGGGCGGAGGTCACCGTCGCCCCGTGCCCGGCAGCCGGCGGCTCCTGCTGTCGGTCGCGGACATCAGCGACCGGCGCGAGCTCCAGGCGCGCCTGCGCCACCTCCAGATGCACGACCCGGTGACCCGGCTGCCCAACCGCACGCTCTTCTTCGAGCGCCTCTCGGCCGCCCTGGAGGCCGCCCAGGGACGGACGGGGGCACCACACGCGTCGTACGAGTCACACGAGTCGTACGGGTATGGCAGAACAGGGCGGATCGGCCTCTGCTACCTCGACCTCGACGGCTTCAAGGCGGTCAACGACACCCTCGGCCACCGGGTCGGGGACCGGCTCCTGGCCGCCGTCGCCGGGCGGTTGACCGAGTGCGCGGACAGCGACGGCCACACCCGCGGCGGCGGCCACCTCGTGGCGCGGCTCGGCGGGGACGAGTTCGCGATCCTGGTCGAGGACTCCACCGGCACCGAGCAGGTGGCCGACCTGGCGCGCTCGGTGCTCGACGCGCTCCAGGAGCCCTTCGACCTGGCCGGGCAGCGGCTCTCGGTCTCCGCCTCCATCGGCGTGGTCGAGCGCTCCGGACGGGGGACGACGGCGACGGCCCTGATGCAGGCCGCCGACACCACGCTGTACTGGGCGAAGGCGGACGGCAAGGCCCGCTGGACCCTCTTCGACCCCGAGCGCAACGCCCACCGGATGACCCGGCAGGCGCTCTCCTCCACCCTGCGGCCGGCCGTGGAGGGCGGGGAGTTCGCCCTGGAGTACCAGCCGCTCGTGGACCTGGCCGACGGGGCCGTGCGCGGGTGGAGGCGCTGGTGCGCTGGCACCACCCGCAGTTCGGCCCGCTCGCGCCGAATCGGTTCATCGGGATCGCCGAGGAGGACGGCTCCATCGTGGAGCTGGGCCGCTGGATCCTGCGCACCGCCTGCCACCAGGCCCGGCAGTGGCAGAAGGACCACCCGCGCGAGCGCCCGCTCTTCGTGAGCGTCAACGTGGCGGTCCGGCAGGTCTGGGACTCCGACCTGGTCGCGGACGTGGCCGGGATCCTGGCGGAGACCGGGCTCGCCCACACCTGCTCCAACTGGAGCTGACCGAGTCCGCCGTGATGGGCTCGGCCGGACGGCCGCTCCAGGCGCTCCAGGCGCTGAGCGACATGGGGGTGCGGATCGCGATCGACGACTTCGGCACCGGCTACTCGAACCTCGCCTACCTGAGCCGGCTCCCGGTCTCCGTGCTCAAGCTGGACGGCTCCTTCGTGCGCGGCTTCCAGGACGAGGAGCACGCCAACCCGGCCGACGAGCTGATCGTCGAGGCGCTCGTCCAGCTCGCGCACCGGCTCGGTCTCACGGTCACCGCCGAGTGCGTCGAGACCGCCGGGCAGGCCGGGCGGCTGCGGCGGATCGGCTGCGACACGGGGCAGGGCTGGCTGTACTCGCGGGCGGTGGCCCCGGAGCGGATCGCGGAGCTGATCGGCGCGGAGCCGCTGTCGGTCTGAGCCGGGCGCGCAGCCGTACGCCCCGCATGGAACTGCCCCCGGCCGAGGGACATTCCGGGCGGGGGCAGCGGTCATGAGGGGTTCGGCGGGTCGGTCACTCAGCAGGCGCCGAGGTCCTGCCAGACGCCCCACTCACCGGTGGTGCCGGGGGTCTCGTTCTGGGTCCACCACTTGGCCTTGTACGTGCGGCCGTTGTGGGAGACCTGGTTGCCCGCGTTGTAGATCGTGCCGGCCACGTACGCCGGGACCGAGCCGCAGCCGGTGGTCGGCGGCGTCGTCGGAGGAGTCGTCGGGGGCGTGGTGGGCGGGGTGGTCGGCGGCGTCGTGGGAGGCGTCGTCGGCGGGGTGGTGGGCGGCGTGGTCGGGGAGCCGAGCGCGGTGTTGATCTGCTTCAGCAGGGTCGCGTTCTCGTCCAGGCCGAGCAGGGAGTACATCATCGCGCCGGCCAGGCCGCGCTGCTTGCCGTAGTCCACCCGGGCCTGGATGGACTTCTGGTTGAGGCCGGTGAAGAACTCGCCGTCCTTGTAGAAGTACGAGGACTTCGACTGGTCGTCCCAGAAGGTGGTCGACGGGTTGTCGACGATGCCGCCGAGCTCCTTGTAGTGCGCGATGCCGGCCTGCTGGCTGAGCGGGCGGACGTTGGAGCCGCCGGTGGCGGTCTGCGCGAGGCCGTTGGTGGTCCCGGCCGGGACACCCTTCCAGCCGCGGTAGTAGAACTCGTAGCCCAGGGTCAGCTTGTTGGCGGGGAAGCCGCCCGTGATCCCGTAGGCCGGGTTGCCGTCGATCCAGGAGTCGATGGCGGAGTCGATCGTGTACTTCTCGGTGCCCGGCGCGATCACGTCGGTCGGGTCGTTCGGGGAGGAGTACAGCGGGGACTGGTGGTACGTCGGCCCGTCGCCGTCCCAGGCGCCGTGCATGTCGTACGTCATGATGTTCGCGTAGTCGAGGTACGCGCCGATCTTGTCCGTCTCGATGTACTTGATCTTGTCCTGGCCGGCCGGGAGGGCCGCGGTCAGGAGGTACTTCTTGCCGCCGTTGGCCGCGCCGTACTCGTCGAGCTGCTTGCGGAACTCGGCGAGCAGGAGGGTGAAGTTCTGCTTGTCCTCGGGGCCGTAGTGGTTGCCCAGGTGGCCGCCGGAGGAGCCCGGGTACTCCCAGTCGATGTCGATGCCGTCGAAGATGCCGGCCGCCGTGCCCGGACCGCCGTAGCCGCCCTCGACCGGCAGGTTGCCCTTGAGGTACTGGTCGATGCAGGAGGAGACGAGCTTCTTGCGGCTCGCGTCCGTCTTGGCCGCGTCGTGGAAGTACTTGGAGTAGGTCCAGCCGCCGAGCGAGATGTTGATCTTCAGGTGGGGGTACTTCGCCTTCAGCTCCTTGAACTGGTTGAAGACGCCCACGATCGGCTGGTCCCACTTGTCGGCGACGCCGTCGACGCTGTCCGCCGCGCTGAAGGACTTCTGGTAGTCGGCGTACGAGTCGCCCGCACCGTCACCCGCGTTGGGGTTGTTGTCGTCACCCGCGGCCTTGTTGGCCTGGAAACAGGTGAGGTTGGTGGGGTGGATGTTGCCGAACGAGTAGTTCAGGACGTCCAACTGGCCCGCGATGCCCCGGGTGTCGAGGTGCTTGGGGTAGAACGCGTTGCCGTACACGCTCCACTGGTCGTAGTACGCGATGCGCACGTTGCCCGCGGAGGCAGTGGTCGACGAGGGGGCCGCCTGGGCGGAGCCGAGTCCGGCGGTCGCGGCGAGCGCGCCGGCGGCGAGGGCCGAACTCAGGAGCGCGGCGATCAATGACTTACGGGGGTGCACGTGCGGCCTCCGGAGGGGAGTACTGGGTGGTGCCGTACAGGAGCTGGAGCAGTGATAACCGCCGCGTGAACGGTGAGTCAATGGTCTGAACCAGATTGAGGACTAGACCAATTGACGGAAGAAAGCCCTTGTCAGAGGCGTGCAGCACAAAACGGAACCGCTCGCCACCATCGGTGACGAGCGGTTTAAATTCACTTAGGGAAGGCGCGGGGGTCGTTCGACGGTGAACCAGCCGGCCTCGGAAATCCGGGTTTTACCCGGCGGCCTCCGGCCCGGAACGGAGGCGCGGGGCCTTCCGGAGACCAGGACCTCCCGGAAGCGCGGGCTACTCGGCGAGCTCCGGCAGGTCGTACGCGTCGGCGATGAGCGCGTAGCTCCGCAGCCGTGCCTCCCCGCCGTGCGCGTTGGCCGTGATCATCAGTTCGTCGGCGCCCGTCCGCTTGCGCAGGTCGTCCAGGCCCGTGCGGACCTCGTCCGGGGTGCCGTACACGACGTTCGCGAGCCAGTCGTCCACGAACTCCCGCTCGGCGGGGCTGAAGGGTACGCCTCCGCCTCCTCCGGCGTCGGCACCAGACCGGGCCGGCCGGTGCGCAGCCGCAGCATCGCGAGGGCCCCGGAGAGGACCTGGCGGTGGGCCCGCGCCGCCTCGTCGGCGGCCAGCGCCGAGACGCCGATCAGCGCGTACGGGGCGTCGAGCACCGCCGAGGGGCGGAAGGAGTCCCGGTAGAGGTCGAGCGCCGGGATCGTGTTCCGGGCCGAGAAGTGGTGCGCGAAGGCGAAGGGCAGTCCGAGCACGCCGGCGAGCCGGGCGCTGAAGCCGGAGGAGCCGAGCAGCCAGATCGGCGGACGCCCCTCCGGTCCCTGCACCGGGCCGGGCACGGCGTGGATCCGGGCGTACGGGTGCCCGTCCGGGAAGTCGTCGTCCAGGAACCGGGTCAGCTCCGCGAGCTGCTCGGGAAAGTCGTCGGCCCCTTCGTTCAGCCGGTCCGTGCGGCGCAGGGCGGCGGCCGTGGCGCCGTCGGTGCCGGGGGCGCGCCCGAGGCCGAGGTCGACCCGGCCCGGGGCCAGGGCCTCCAGGGTGCCGAACTGCTCGGCGACGACGAGCGGGGCGTGGTTGGGCAGCATGACGCCGCCCGAGCCGAGCCGGATGCGCCGGGTGTGGGCGGCGAGGTGGGCGAGGATGACCGCCGGGGAGGAGGAGGCGACCCCGGGCATGGAGTGGTGCTCGGCCACCAGTGCCGGTGGAAGCCGCGCCGCTCGGCGAGCCGGGACAGCTCGACGCTGGTGGCGAGGGCCTGGGACGCGGTCCGCCCGCTGCCGACGGTCACCAGGTCCAGTACGGACAGCGGTACGGGCGCGGTGCCCCGCGCCTCTCCTCGAATGGTGTCGGTCACCGTCGGGACCCTCCTCGGCACGCGTGCGGATACATGGGGAGAAGAACAGGAGGGAGTCTCCGTTTATTCCGTACGCCCCTTCGCGCGCCCCTCGCGTACCCCGTCACGCGCCCCGCGGGATCCCGCCACCCGGTTTCCGTACGTTATCGGCCACCGGAGAGGGATCTTCCGGGTCCGTTTCCCCGGAGGAAATCCTCCGCCCCGCAGGCCCGAACGTACGCGCGAGCACAAGGCCGCACGTCCCTGACCTGAGGCTCTGCGGAAAACGCGTGACAGGGGCATATGCCAGAGTGGCGCGTCCCAGATGAGGGCCCGGATCCTCCGCATCATTCTCGCCAACAGCCGCCCCGTGGAAGGCCCTTGGCGGTTATCGTGGTGGGAAAGCTTGCGGTCACAACCTGGTAGGGGAAACCGTGGCGCTGAAGCCCGAGCCCACCGCGCCGTTCCACTCGGTGCAGTACGCCCTGCGCGTCCTGGAGACGGTCTCACGGCACGGCGGCGGGTGACGGACGCCCAGATCGCCCGCGAGACCGGCCTCCCCGTCGCCCACCTCTCCTCGCTGCTCCTGATGCTCCGCCGCGAGGGGTACGTCGAGCAGGTCGCCGACGGCGCCTACGTGGTCGGGGACTCCCTGGTCCTCCTCGGCTCCGGCCTGACCCGCCGCGAGGCCCTGGAGGCCAAGCTCCAGGAGACCCTGACCGAGCTGCGCGACTCCGTCGGCGCGGCCGTCTACATCAGCCGGTACATCGACGGCGAGGTCAAGATCACCCAGTTCGCCGACGGCCCGCGCACGCCCAAGGTCAACGAGTGGGTGGACTTCCGCTCGGCGGCCCACGCCAGCGCCGTCGGCAAGTGCCTGCTCACCCAGCTCGACCAGAACGGGCGGCGGGACCACCTCTCCGCCACAAGATCGCCCGGCTGACCTCGCGGACGATCACCAGCGAGCGGATCCTCTTCTCCAAGCTCGACAGCCAGCCGGCCACCGTCCCCGTGCTCGACCTCCAGGAGTACGCGGTGGGCACGGTCTGCGCCGCCGTGCCGCTGACGGCGGGCGCGGCCGTGGGCTGTCTGGCGCTCTCCCTGCCGATCGAGCACGCCCACCGGCTGCGCGCGGCGGCCGACACGCTCAACCGCAGGGCCGCCCCGGTGGTGCTCTCGCTGGCCATCTGATCACCGCTCCCGGGGGCGTCCGGCCCGCCGGCTCCGGGGCCGTCGGCGCGGCCGCCGGGCCGGTGGTCACGAGCACCCGCGGGACCGGGTAGTATTTTCTCTGTCAGCAGGCGCCGCTAGCTCAGTTGGTTAGAGCAGCTGACTCTTAATCAGCGGGTCCGGGGTTCGAGTCCCTGGCGGCGCACCGACGGAAGAAGCCCCTCGCGGAAGCGGGGGCTTCTTCGTCGTGCCCGTGCGGACCGGACTAGGTCCGCCCGGGTGTCAGAACTTCACGTCCGAGCAGGCGTAGAAGGCGTTCGCGGTGTCCGCGACCGTCCACACCGCCAGGATGAGGTGGCGGCCCGTCTTGCCCGCCGGGAGGTTCCCGGAGTGCGAGAGGGTCGCCGGCGGCTGCTGGTTGTTGTAGGGGACGGTGAGGAACGGCTGGGGTCGAGGGCCGCCCGGGTGAGCGGCTGGCTCGGGTTCCACCCGTTCTTGGTGATGTAGTACTTGAAGTCGGTGGTGCGGTGGCGGGCCGTGAACTGCCAGCGGAAGTTGTAGCTCTGCCCCGCCGTGACGCTCGTCGCCGGCCAGGTGCCGCCCCGGGGGTCGTCGAGCTGGGCGAACGGACCGTTGCCGCCGGCGCAGATCTTGCCGTCGGCGGGTCCGGCGGCCGGGAAGCCCTTGGGCCCCTCGACCGACTGCGGCTCCCACTGGATGTTGCCGCAGTTGGTCACGGTGCCGTTGGCACAGAGCTTCTGGCGGCTGATCGGCGAGTCGGTGTAGCCGTGGCTGCCGGCGCTGCCGGTGCCGAGGAGGGTGACGCCGGCGACGCCGAGCGCCACCGCCGTCGCGCCTATCGATTTCTTGCGCATGCTGTCGCTCCAGGAAGAACGTGGGGGAGTTCCGTCGGGCCTTGCTGCACGCGTGCGGGTGATGCTGTTGTTTTCTTGTTCTTTGCCGTACCGCGGTGACGCATTTTGGTCTGGACCAAGTACCAAGGTATGGACCGAACTTGGCCCTGTCCATCCCCTCAGGCACCCTCTGCGGAAGACGCCCTTCCCGTGTAGAACGCCACCGTCAGGTCCTTGACCAGCGACTTGCGCTCGTAGTCGTCCAGTTCCACCAGACCACGACTGGTCAGCCGGTGGACCACGTCGTCCACCGCGTCCACGACCGACGTCAGGACGGTCTCCCGGTGCTTCGCGTCGAGCGCCGCGATCCGGCTGCGCCGCATCGCCGTCGCGACCTCGGGGGCGTACTCGATCCGCGTCGGCTGCGCCGAGAAGACGTCCAGGCCGACCGGCGCGCACTCCGCCGACAGCATCCGCGTCAGGGCCTCGCCGACCGCCTCCGCGTCCCGGAGCGTCGGGGCGTCCTCGTGGAACGCGTCCGCCGGGAGCTGCGAGAGCACCCGGGCCATCGCCGCCTCCACCTGCTCCCGCAGGTACTCCTCGTGGCCGTCGACCCCGAGCGACGCGCGGACGGTGTCCCGCACCCGCCAGACCACCAGGACGACCACGTCGAGCGCCGTGCCCTTCGCGTCCACGGCCGGCAGCGGCTCGCTGCGCCAGTGCCGGAGCCGCACGTCCACCCGGCGGCGCAGCAGCAGCGGGCTGACCCAGATCAGGCCGGTGCGGCGGACCGTGCCGCGGTAGTCCCCGAACAGCGTCAGGACCCAGGCGTAGCCGACCCGGCCGCGGCCGAGGCCGCCGAGCGCGAAGAGGACGGCCACGATCCCGAGGGCGAGCACGGCCCACTGGCCGAGGTGGATGCCGTGGTACGGGCGGACCGGCAGCCGCAGCATCCGCGCCGCCTCGTCGGGCACCGCGCCCGTCCACCACACGACCACCGCGCACCAGGCGATGGCCAGGGCCCCGGCGACCACCCCGACCCAGCCGGGCAGCACCCCGCCGGGACGCTCGACGAGCGCGGGGTCGGCGGTGGGGGCCGGACGGGCGGAGGGCGGCGGGGCCGCGTGCCTGGCCCTGCTCTTCGCCACCGTACGGGGGCGGGGCTCGAGCGCCCGTTCGGTACGGCCCGGGGCCGGGGTCTTCGACGGGCCCGCGACGCCGGGGCCGCGGGTCTTCGCCGGGGCGGTGGGCGGGGCCATGGCGACGGTGTCGGGTCCCCGTCGTCGTCCCTCGCGCCGGGGGCGGCGGTGTCCGGCTCGTCCCGGAAGAGCAGGTGCACGGGGATGGAGCCGGTGGTCTCGGCGCCGATCACGTTCTTCCGCCGCGCCACCCGCACCACGCCGGCGACGGGCAGGGCGACAACGGCGACGCGGGCGCCCTTGATCCGCCCGAAGTCGGGGCGGGGGGCCCTCCGGGGGGCGGGGGGTGGGGCGGTCGCCCGGTGGGGCGGTCGCCGTTGCCGGGGCCGGGGCCTTTGCCGTTGCCGGGGCCGGGGCCTTGGTTGTTGACGGTGCCTTTGCCGTTGCCGTTGCCGTTGCCGTTGCTGTTGCTGTTGCTGTTGTCGGCGTCGGCACCGGGCCGGTCTTCGCGGGGGCGGTGGGCTCCTTCGGCGCGGCGGGGGCCGGAGCCTCGTTCGCCTTCAGCAGGGAGGGGGTCTTCTCCCGCGCGGCCGGAGCCACCGGCTCGGAAGCGGGGCCGACTGCCGTCGTGTCCGGCTTCTCCCCGGACGCGGAAGCGCCCGGCTCCCGGGTCGCCGGAGTGCCGGCCGCCGGGCGCGACGGGAGGCCGGTCGCCGGGACCGCTGGAGCGACGACCGTCACGGTCCGGGTCACCGGGGCACCACCGCCCGCCGGAGCCGGAGGGGCGGGCGTCGAAGCCGCCGGAACGTCGGCCGTCCCGCCCGGCGAGGTGCCGGGTGTCGAACTCACCGGAGCATCCGCCGCCCGATCCGCCGGAGCGGCCGGGGCCGGGGCCGCTGGAGCGCTGTCCGCCGGGGTCGCCGGGGCATCCGCCTCCGCAGCGCCGGCCGCCCGGACCGGCGTGGTGCCGGTCGCCGGGGCCATCGGCGTGTCCGGCGCCCTGCCGGACGGGCCGCTCGTGACCGGAGCCGACGGGGCGTCCGTAACCGGAACGGACGGGCCGCCCGGCGCCGGAGCCGGCCGGTCGTCCGCGACCGGTCCCTCCGGCAATCGGGCCGCCGGCCCGTCCGCCGCCAGAACTGGCGGGGCATCCGGTGCCGGGGCCGACGGGCCGACCGGTGCCGGAGCCGGTGGGGTGCCCGTGACCGGAGCCGGCGGAGTCGCCGGCGTCGGGGTCGGGCGGCCCTCCGGTGTCCGGGGTGGGGACGTGCGGGGAAGGGTGCCGTCCGTCAGGCGTCTCGCCGTGCGGGCCGCGTCGCGCGAGGCCGCCGCGCCGGAGTCCGCCGGGTTCGGGGTCGGTGCCGTCATTCGGGGTCCACCTCATGCTCTCGGGGTCATCGGAACAAGCGCCGCCAGGTCTCCGGGCCCGGGTAGCCGTCGGCCGCTCCGCCGCGCCAGCCCTGTGCCCGCTGGAACGCCTCGACGTTGCGGCGGTCCGCCTCCGTCCAGCGCGGACCGGGTCCCGACAGGTAGTGCTTGCCGAAGCCCCGCTTCACCAGTTGTTCGCCCAGCTTCTCCACATATGCGTTGGATTGGCCCGGACGGAAGGAGCCACGCCCGGGAAAGGGCGTCGCATGCGCGCTCGACCCGCCCGAACCACTCGAACCGCCGATGCTCCGGCCCTTGCCGGTCACGAGCAGCTCCCACGTGTCGGGCCCGGGGATGCCGTCCGCCTCCCTGCCCCGCCACCCCTGCGCCTCCTGGAACGCCCGGGTCGCCCGCCGGTCCGCCTCGGTCCACTTCGGGCCGGGCCCCACGGCGTAGAACTTCTTGCCGCCGCGCGCGACGAGGAGCTGTCCGAGCTGGGTGACGTACGCGTTGTTCTTGCCCGGCCCGAACTTCGCCGCGCCGGGGAACGGCGGCACCTGGGCCGTCTCCCTCCCCCGGCGCCGGTGCCGTCGCCGCTCACCACGCCCTTGTAGCGGTAGGCCACGTACCGGTCGGAGTTCTCCCAGTACGCCATCGGCGTGGCCTTCTTCCGCGTGTGCGGCTTGGTCTGCTCGTACGCGGTGTAGGAGGTGTGCGTGTGGTCGGTCCAGCCGCCGAAGATCGTGACGTGCGAGCCGCGCGTCGGGTCGGCCGGGTTGTGGAAGAGCAGGATGTCGCCGGGCTGGAGGTCGGCGCGGGCGATCTTCTCGCCGAAGCGGTCGAGGCTGCCGGTCCACTCGTTGGCGCGCAGGTTCCAGGCCATGGAGATGTAGCCGGAGCAGTCCTGGCGGTAGCCGTCCGTCCAGTACTTCTCCATGGAGTACGGGACCCGCGCGTCGACCCACAGCTTGGCGCGGTTGATGATCTCGGCGCGGGTCGTCGGCCGCAGGGTGTCGGTCGCGACCTGGCCGGTGGTCGGGGTGGCGGCCGGTACGGGCTGGGGCTCGGGGCCCGGCGTGCCGTGCAGCGGCCCCGCCCGCCCTGCGGCGTGTCGGAGCCGACGGCGGAGACGGAGGCAGGGTCGGGGCCGGGGTCCGCCGCCCGCCCGCCGGCGCCGGGATCGCCGTGTCGCCCGGCGCGTCCGTCGCGCGGGAGAGGGCGGTCGCCGCGCCGGCCCCGCCGCCGCCCAGGACCACGCCCGCCGCCGTCACCAGGACCAGGGCGCGGCGGGCGCCGTGGGCCGCCGGGTGGCCGCCCGCCCGGACCGGCAGGCCGAGGGCGAGGTCACGCCGTTGCCGGGCGCAGCCCGGGCAGGCGCAGTCGGCCGTTGGCTCGAACTCTTCGAAGACCGGCACGCTCATGCGATTCCCCTCCACACTCGTGAAAGATCTTTTCGACCGTCGTTTGAGGCGTCAGCGTGGCAATTGTCCGGATAAATCACATGGTGACGGATCGAAGGACCGATATGACCATCCGACAGGCCGGAGGGGCGGTTATTGGTCAGGAGCACGCCTCCGCGTCGGGTAGAGTTCTCTCTGTCAGCAGGCGCCGCTAGCTCAGTTGGTTAGAGCAGCTGACTCTTAATCAGCGGGTCCGGGGTTCGAGTCCCTGGCGGCGCACGCACAGTCGAGGCCCCCTCACCGATGGTGAGGGGCCTCGATCGTGTCGGGACGGGAGCGGGCCTCTCAGCCTCCCGCGCCTCCCGCACCTCCTGTGCCTCCCGTCAGGTACGCCGACACCACCACGTTCGCCGTGTAGGCGTTCGCCTCGCGGTCGAAGGTGCCGCCGCAGGTGATCAGGCGGAGTTCGGCGCGGCCGGGCTCCCGGGGGCCGTAGGCCTTCGTGGCGTCGAAGCCCTCGCGGGGAAGACCCGCACGTCGTCGACGGTGAACTCGGCGACCGAGCCGTCCGTCCGGGTGACGAGGACCTTCGCGCCGGGCCGGGCCGCGCTCAGGCCGTAGAAGACGGCCGGGCGGGTCTCGGTGTCGACGTGGCCGACGAAGAGGGCCGCCCCGGCCGCGCCCGGCTGGGTGCCGGAGCCGAACCAGCCCACCGCGTTCGGCGTCTCGAAGGGCGGCGGGTCGATGGCGCCCGTGTCGTCCAGGCCGCGCGCCACGACCGGCGCGTCGACGCCGAGGGAGGGACCTCGACCCGCCGGGGCGCGGCGGGCGCGAGCGGGCGCGGGCCGGGGGCAGCTCCGCGCCCGGCGGGCGGCCGACGGCGGCGATGTCGCCGGTGACCGGCCCCGGACCGCCCGGAGAGTCCCCGGCCGCCCCGCCGCCCCAGAGCCAGAGCCCGAGGAGGAGCAGCGACCAGGCCGCGCCGGTGAGCAGTCGCCCGGCGCCCGCCGGGCGGGTGCCGGGCGACACCGTCACTCCGCGCCCGTGTGCGTACCCCTGCCGGAGGGTCTTCGGTGCGGCGGCGGGAACTGCGGACGGCGACCGCCACGGCGGCGACGGCGGCCATGCCGAGGCCGAGCACGGTGTACGGGGTGCCGAGACCGTCCTCGCCGGCCGTCTGGGCCACGCCGGGGGCGGCGGGCGCGGCGAAGGCAGCGGCGCCGCCCCGCCCGCGCGGACCGGGGCGATCGGGGTCGGGTGGTGGGCCGGCTCGTGGGTGGGCCGGTGGGTCGGCTCGCGGCGCTCGACCCGCACGGTGCCGGCGTCGCGGTGCTCGTGGCCGTCGCACGTCACGCTCACCGCGTACGTACCGCCGTCGAGCCCGGACCTGAGGACGGCGTCGCCGTACATCGGGTACTTCCCGCCGTCCCGGCCGGTCAGCTCCGCGTCGGCGGTGAACGCCCGGGACTTCGCGGCACCGGTCGTGCCCTTGCAGCCCTCGACCCGGACGTCCACGTCGTCGCCGGGCGAGGCGGTGGACGGGGTGACGGTGACCCTCACCCCGTCGTGGGCGTGCGCGGCGCCGGCCGCGGGCGCGAGACGAACACGAGAGCCGCCCCCGCGGCACGCAGAGCAATGGGACCTGAACGCATCGTGACCTCCTGCTAGGAAGGATCACCCGTTCCGGTGGCTTTCGCATCCGGAGACGGCCGTCCGGCCCGCTCCAGGCCCCTTCGGACCCCCTCGGGCCTCAGACGCGGTCGACGATGTCCGCGATCGAGTCGACGATCCGGGACGGGCGGAAGGGGTAGCGGTCCACCTCCGCCTTCGTCGTCAGACCGGTCAGGACGAGGAAGGTCTGCATGCCCGCCTCCAGGCCGGCCAGGATGTCGGTGTCCATCCGGTCGCCGATCATGGCGCTGGACTCGGAGTGGGCGCCGATCGCGTTGAGCCCGGTGCGCATCATCAGCGGGTTCGGCTTGCCCGCGAAGTACGGCTCCTTGCCGGTGGCCTTGGTGATGAGCGCGGCGACCGAGCCGGTGGCGGGCAGCGGGCCCTCCAGGGAGGGCCGGTCTCGTCGGGGTTGGTGCAGATGAAGCGGGCGCCGGCGTTGATGAGCCGGACGGCCTTGGTCATCGCCTCGAAGGAGTACGTACGGGTCTCGCCGAGCACCACGTAGTCCGGGTCGTGGTCGGTGAGGACGTAGCCGATGTCGTGCAGCGCGGTGGTGAGGCCGGCCTCGCCGATGACGTACGCGGTGCCGCCGGGGCGCTGGTCGTCGAGGAACTTGGCGGTGGCGAGGGCGGAGGTCCAGATGTTCTCGACGGGGACTTCGAGGCCCATCCGGGCGAGGCGGGCGTGCAGGTCGCGGGCGGTGTAGATCGAGTTGTTGGTGAGGACCAGGAAGGGCTTCCCGGTCTCCCGCAGCTTCTTGATGAACGCGTCGGCGCCGGGGATCGGCACGCCCTCGTGGATGAGGACGCCGTCCATGTCGGTGAGCCAGGATTCGATCGGCTTGCGCTCTGCCATGGGTGCGGGACTCCTGCCGTGCATGTCGTGCGGGTGCTGGGGGCGCCGCGACTGCGCTGTGGCGACGCCCCAGCGTAATCAGGATGCGGTGATCTTGACCCCGTCGATCGTCCAGTACCAGTTGTTGGAGCCCGTGTGGCGGAAGCGGAAGCTCACGGTGGAGGCGCCGGCGGGGACCGGGACCGTGAGGGACTGGGGCTTGGAGAGGACGTCGGCGGTGTAGCTCTTGACGACGGTCGGGGTGCCGCCGTTGAAGCTCGCCAGGACCTGGGCGGTCTGGGAGCCCTCCTGGCGGTAGAGGGTGGTGAAGCCGAGGGTGACCGAGGACGCGCCCGAGACGTCGTGCGCGGGCGTGACCAGGGTGGAGTCGTACGTCCCCGAGAAGGTCTTGTCGGCCCACTCGTCGGAGTCGGCGACGGCGAAGACGCCCCGGGCCCGCACGTTCAGCTCGCGGGACTGGTCGCGCTGGGAGCGGGACCAGAACTCGTCGGTGGCGAAGGACCAGCCGCGCCACTCGGTCACGCCGCCGGTGCCCATCGCGTTGTTGATGACGGACCAGCCGCCGGGCGCGGTGCGGGTGAAGCCGAGGACCCCGGCGGGGATGCCGGTCTCGTCGACGCGGCCGGTCAGCGACCCGTAGAGGGTGTCGAAGGGATCGGCGGAGCGCTCCTGGACGGGCTTGCCGTCCAGGCCCCAGAACGGGTCGGGGGCGATGCCGAGCTGGCGGAAGACGGTGGCGGCGACGTCGACCAGGCGCGTGTCGATCGGGCGGGCGCCGGCGGCGATGCCGGGGCCCTGGGCGAGGACGAAGGTGCGCCGCTCCTCGATGCTGGAGCCGCCGTGGCCGCCGGCGTCGGTGTGGCCGTGGTCGGTGGCGACGATGACCGTCCAGCGCTCCGTGGCGTACGACGGGCGGGCCTCGATCGCGGCGAGGAGCCGGCCCAGGTAGGCGTCCTGGACGTCGATGGCTTCGAGGTACTTGGCGTGCGCGGCGCCGTAATTGTGGCCGATCTCGTCGGTCTCGCCGAAGTAGACGAAGAGGACGTCGGGGTTCTGGTTCCGCAGGACGTCCTCGGTGATGTCGGTGATCACCTTGTCGTTGACGGCGTAGTCGTTGTTGTAGACGACCTTGGCGTCGGCGCCCGGGGTGACGGTGCCGTGGGTGTCCAGCTCGGGCCAGTCGACGGCGGCGAAGAGCGAGAGGCCGGGGCGGACCTGGTTCAGGCGGGCGAGGAAGCCGGGGTACTGGCCGTAGTTCTTGCCGGTGAAGGTGTTGTCCTTCACGCCGTGCTTGTCGGGCCAGACACCGGTGGAGATCGTGGACCAGCCGGGGCCGGAGGAGGTGGCGGCCATCGGGTTGGCGTAGAGCAGGGAGCGGCCGTAGGTGCCGTTCGCCATCAGGGACTTGAGCGCGGGGGCCTGGGCGGCGTCGATCCGGTCGTACCGCAGGCCGTCCATGCCGACGACGAGCACCTTGTCCTTGCTGGTGCCGTTCGGGAGCGTCGGGGCGGCGGTCGTGGCGGCCGAGGCGGCGGGGGCGGTGGCGAGTCCGGTGGCGGCGACGGCCGCGGTGGCGCCGGCGGCAGCGAGCACGGTGCGGCGGGAGATGCCGGTGAGCGGCATGTCGGAGTCCTCCGTGGGTTTCCGTGGAAGGGGTGAGGGCGCACCAACGCCCCTGATCCCTCAGGGGCGTTGGGTCCGTACCGTTATCCTTTCGCGATCCGCGCGCGCGTTCCAGGGGCCGTACGGTGAACTCTCAGCTTCCGGTGGCGGACTTCCACGCGTCGACGTACGCCGTCAGGTTCTCGTCTATGTCGGCCCAGTCCGGCTCGAAGACCTCGACGCCCTCCAGGAGCTTGGCGAGGGCGAGGGCGTTGGCGTCAGTGGGCTTGACGTCCTTGCGGGCCGGGAAGCCGCCGCCGACGGCGCTGACCTCGCGCTGGGCGCCCTCGCTCAGCAGGAAGTCGAGGAGCTTCTTGCCGTTCTCGGTGTGCGGGGCCTTGTTCACCAGGCCGGCGGCGTACGGCAGGGCGAAGGTGGTGGGCTTCCCGTTCCCTTGGCCGGGAACCAGATGCCGAGGTGGGGCATGGACTTGGCCTGGGCGAAGTTCATCTGGACGTCGCCGTTGGCGACGAGGAGTTCGCCCTTGTCCACCTTGGGGGCGAGCTTGGAGGTGGAGGAGGACGGGCCGACGTTGTTGGCCTGGAGCTTCTTCAGGTACTCCATGGCCGGTTCGCGGCCCCGAAGTCGTGCATGGCCTTGATGAGGACGGCGGTGCCGTCGCCCGCGACGCCGGGGGTGGAGTACTGGAGCCGGTTCTCGTACTTCTTGCCGAGCAGCTCCTCCCAGGTCCTGGGGGCGGTCGGCAGCTCCTTCTTGTTGTGGACGAAGCCGAAGTAGTTGTTGACGACGGAGGTCCAGGTGCCGTCGGCCGCCTTGTCGGCGCCGTCCACCCGGTCGGAGCCCTGCGGCGCGTACGCCTGGAGCAGCCCCTTGGAGCCGGCCTGCTGGATGAAGGGCGGCAGGGTGACGAGGACGTCGGCCTGGGTGTTGCTCTTCTCGCGGAGGCGCGCTGCACCATCTCGCCGGAGCCGCCCTCGACGTACTTCACCTTGATGCCGGTCTGCTTCTCGAAGTCCTCGAAGACCTTGTCGTACCAGCCGTCGCCCGCCTCGCCCTTGAGGCCGTCGGCGCTGTAGACGGTGACGACCTTCTCGTCGGAGGCGGCGGTGGAGCCGCCGCAGGCGGTGAGGGAGGCGGCGAGGACGAGGGCGCCGGTGAGGGCGGCGACCGGCCTGACGTGCGTGGGCAGGGTGCGCATAACGTTGTTCTCTCCTAGCGGTACGAGGCTTTGGTGCGGACGCGGGAGACGGCGAGCAGGGCGAGCAGCGTCGTGGCCATGAGGACCACGGCGAGCGCCGAGCCGGTGAAGAGGAGCCGCGGTCGGTGGCGGTGAAGACGAGCACCGGCAGCGGCAGCCAGTCCGGCGGGTAGAGCATCATCGTGGCGCTCAGCTCGCCCATGGAGAGGGCGAAGCAGAGCCCGGCGGCCGCGTTCAGGGACGGCAGCAGGAGCGGGAGCCTCACCCGGAGCAGGACGTACGAGGGGCGGGCGCCGAGTCCGGCCGCCGCCTGCTCGTACATCGGGTCCAGGCGCCGGATCGCGGCCGCGACCGACTGGTGGGCGAAGGCGGTGACGAGCACGGTGTGGGCCAGGACCACGATCCAGCGGGTGCCGTTGAGGAGCACCGGCGGCTGCGAGAAGGCGACGAGGACGGCGAGGCCGACCACGACCGACGGCACGGCGACCGGCAGCATGAAGAGGGCGTCCACGATCCGCCGGCCCCGCTTCCCCAGGGCCGCCGAGGCGAGCGCCGCCCAGGTGCCGGCGGTCAGCGCGATCAGACTGGCCGTGACGGCCGTGACCAGGCTGGTGGTCAGGGCCCGGAGGGACTCGCCGCGCACGGCCGCCGCGTAGTGGGCGGTGGTCGGCCCGGAGGAAGGCGCCGGACCAGTGGGTGGAGAAGGAGGCGGCGAGGACGACGAGGAGGGGCAGGGCGAAGAGCGGCACGAAGAGGACGGCGAACAGGGCCCAGGCCGTCCACCTGCCCGTACGGCTATGCACCAGCACGGCGGCTCACCCCCCGGTAGAGGGCGTAGAGGCCGGTGGAGAGGGCGACGTTGACGACGGCGACGACGCAGGCGGCGGCGTAGTCGGATTCGAGGATCGCCTTGCCGTAGACGAGCGTCGGGAGGGTCGTGACGCCCTTGGCGCCGGTGAAGAGGACGATCCCGAACTCGTTGAGGCACAGGACGAGGACGAGGCTGCCGCCGGCGGCGAGCGCGGGCAGCGCCTCGGGCAGGATCACCTGCCGGACGATCCGCAGCGGCCGGGCGCCGAGCGAGGACGCCACCTCCAACTGGGCCGTCTCCATCTGCGAGAAGGCGGCGAGCAGCGGGCGCATCACGAACGGGGTGAAGTACGTGATCTCGGCGAGGAGCACGCCCCACGGGGTGGTCAGGAACCGGAAGGGCCCGGTGGCGGCGCCGGTGACGTCGGTCCAGATCCCGTTGGCCATGCCGACCGTGCCGTAGAGGAACAGCAGGGCGAGCGTGATCAGGAAGGACGGGAAGGAGAGGAAGACGTCGATGAACTTCGCCACCGCCTTCGCGCCGGGGAAGGGCACGAACGCGATCACGAGCGCCAGGGCGAAGCCGAGGACCAGGCAGCCGGCGGTGGCCGCGACGGCGATCCACACGGTGGTGACGAGGGCCTCGCGGAAGGACGCGGAGCCGAGGACGGCGGCGTACGCGCCGGGGGCCAGGGACTCCCCGGACGACGAGGGCGAGCGGGTAGAGGAAGACGAGGCCGAGGACGGCGACGGGGGCAGGGCCCAGACCCAGGCGGGGGCGGTGCGGGGCTTCCGGGCGGGGGGCGCGGCCGGGGCGGGGGCAGTCGGGACGGGGGCGGTCGCGGTGACGGCGCTAGCCACCGGCCACCCGCTCCGGCGGCCGTCCCCGGGCCCTCGGCCATGCCCGCCGTGAGCAGCACCGCGTCCTCGGACGCGAAGTGCAGGGTGACCTCGGTGCCCAGCGGGGGCGTCTCCCGCAGCTCGCGGACGTCCGCCTTCACCCGGTGGCCCGCCACCTCCACGTACAGCCGGTGGGTGGAGCCGCGCCACTGGACCTCGGAGATCCGGCCCCGGAGCGCGTTCGGGCCGTCGCCGAGGCCGACGAGGTGGGGGCGGACGCAGAGGGTGGCCCCGGCGCCCGGTGCCGCTCCCCGGTCTCCACCTTCAGCGCGGTCCCGCCCAGGGTCACCCCGTCCGTGCCCACCGTCACCGGCAGCAGGTTGGCGTTGCCGACGAAGGAGGCGGTGAACTCGGTGCGGGGCCTGCGGTACAGGTCCCGCGGGGTGCCGCAGTCCCGGAGCCGGGCCCGGTCCATGACGGCGATCCGGTCGGCCAGGGTCAGCGCCTCGACCTGGTCGTGGGTGACGTACAGGATCGACACGTCGGGCAGTTCGCGGTGGAGCCGGGCCAGTTCGGCCAGCATCCCGGAGCGCAACTGCGCGTCGAGCGCCGACAGCGGCTCGTCCAGGAGGAGGACGTCGGGGCGTACGGCGAGGGCGCGGGCGATGGCGACGCGCTGCTGCTGCCCGCCGGAGAGCTCCCGGGGGTGGCGGCGGGCGTAGTCGGCCATGCCGGTCATCTCCAGGGCCTCGGCGACCCGCCCGGGGATCTCGGCCTTGGGCACCTTGCGGGCCTTGAGGCCGAAGGCGACGTTGGCGTCCACCCTGAGGTGGGGGAAGAGGGCGTACTGCTGGACGACCATGCCGATCCCGCGCCGGTACGGCAGCAGGTCGGTGACGTCCCGGTCCCCGATGAACACCCGCCCGGAGACCGGCCGGACGAACCCGGCGACGGCCCGGAGCGCGGTCGTCTTGCCGGAGCCGGAGGGCCCGAGGAGGGCCATGACCTCGCCGGGCTCCACCGTCAGGTCCAGGGAGTCCAGGACGGTGGTGGAGCCGTAGGCGACGGAGACGGCGTCGAAGCGGATGCCGCTGGTCGTCCCCGTGCTTCCGCGACCGCCCCCGCACGTCCCCGGTCAT
The DNA here is from genome assembly GCA_007858575.1 of Streptomyces sp. WAC08241. GTDB lineage: Bacteria > Actinomycetota > Actinomycetes > Streptomycetales > Streptomycetaceae > Streptomyces. Next base: position 6,581,352 of record CP042279.1, on the reverse strand, counting down.
GCCTCGTACTCCCTTATCAGCTCCGGGAGTTCGGCGACGGAGGCGAGGACGCGGGTGGCGCCGTGCTCCGTCAGCGCGGCCTCGCCGTGGGCGCCGGTCAGGACGCCCGCCACGATCCCGGCGCCGGCGCGGACGCCGGAGAGCATGTCGTACGAGGTGTCGCCGGCGACCGCGATCCGCCGCACGTCGTCGACGGCGCCGGTGCGGAGGAACGCGCCGAGGACCATGTCGGGGTACGGGCGGCCCCGGCCGCCGGTGTCGGCCGGGCAGAGGGTGAGGCCGACGAGGTCGCGCCAGCCGAGGGCGTCGAGGATGGCGTCCTGGGTGACCCGGGCGAAGCCGGTGGTGAGGACGACGGTCCTGCCCTGCTCCTGGAGGACGGCGATCGTCTCGGCGGCGCCGGGGATCGGGGCGATCCTGCCGTCGGCGACGAGCTCTCCGTACGCCTCCTCGAAGGCGAGGTTGGCCTGCCGGGCGCGCTGCTCGTCGCCGCCGAGGAGGTGGCGGAAGACGGAGATCTTCGACTCGCCCATGGTGGCGCGGACGTGGCCGATCATCGCGGCCGGGTCCTCGCCCAGGCGCTCGGCGGCAACGGTGAAGGCCTGCTCGACGAGGCCGTCGTCGGCGACGGTGGTGCCGGCCATGTCGAGGACGACGAGGTTCGTCTTGTGTGTGGTCATGGGGTTCACCAGCCCAGTTCGTTCGCGGTCGTCTCGGCGATGGCCGGCGAGCAGGTCATGCCCGGCCGCCGGGTCCGGTCACCAGCCACACGCCGTCGCGGACCCGCTGGCGGTGCACGACCCGGGTGGTGTCGACGCACTGCGCGTACACCCCGGCCCAGCGGCGCCTGATCTTCGGCAGCGGGCGGCCGAGGAAGGACTCGACGACGCGGGTGAGGTGCTCGTAGGGGTCTTCGAGGGTGTCGAAGGCGAAGGGGTGCTCGTACTCGTGGGTGTCGCCGATGGTCAGTCCGCCGTCGAGGCGCTGCACCATGAGGAGCTGCATCCGGTGGGCGGCGGCGGTGGGGTCCTGCGCCTGGCCCGCGTCGAGCGCGTCGAGCGCGTCGGAGGCGTAGGCCGGGTAGTAGCGGAAGGAGTCGGCGTCCGCGACGGAGGTGGTGAGCGGTTCGCCGAGGGGTCGGTCTGCATCATCTGGAGGCGGACCCGGCGGACCGGGACCTCGCCGGCGACCTCGCGGACGAGGCCGGAGAGCCAGGCGCCGGTGCACAGGACGACGGCGTCGCCGCTGTGCACCTCGCCGCGGTCGTCGCGGACGGCGTGCTCGCCGACGACGTCGCGGACCTCCCTGTCGGGCAGGAAGGTGTACTTCCCGGTGGCGAGGAGGGCCTCGCGGAGGCGAGTTGGGCGGTGCGGGGCTCGACGGCGGCGTCCCGCTCGCACCGGAGGGCGGCCTCGAACTCCCGCGCAGGGCCGGGTTGACCGCGCGGGCCTCGTCCGCCGTGAGCAGCTCGTAGCCGCGCGGCGGCGTCGGGGCGGGCCAGGGCGGCCTCGGCGACGGCGAGTTCGAGCGCGTTGCGTACGGGGGTGAGGGAGCCGATGGCCCGGAAGCCGAGCCCGGGGACGCGGGCGCCGATGCCCTCCCCACAGGTCGCGGGCGCGCAGGGCGGTGTCGAGCTCCTCCCCGCCGGCGCGGCCGCTCACCCAGATCTGCCCGAAGTTGCGGAGGGAGGCGCCGCGCGCCTCGGCCTCGCGCTCGATGTGTACGACCTCGTGGCCGCGTTCCACTGCGTGCCAGGCGTGCATGGTTCCCACCACGCCGGCTCCTACGACGATCACCTTCATGCCGACGACGGTCGCGGGGCGGAGTGGCCCGGAGAGGGCCGGTGGGCGACGGGACGGTGAACGGGCCACCAAACTTGGACCAGACCCGTTACCTATTCGTGATGTTGCGGGCTTCCGGCGGGCGGGGCCTTCTCCCGTCAGTCCTGGCGGCCCAGGTGGGTGGTGAAGCTGAAGCGGTCGCCCCGGTAGAGGGTGCGGACCCGTTCCAGGGGCCGTCCCGCGGTGTCCCGGGAGACGCGGTGGAGCAGCAGCATCGGGAGGGCGGGCGGCGTGCCGATGAGCAGGGCCTCGCGCGGGGTCGCGAGCACGGTCTCGATGCGCTCGTCGGCGTCGCCGAACACGATGCCGAGCCGGTCGTGGAGGTAGGCGTAGAAGGAGGAGTCCGGGTCGAAGTCGGCGTCCAGGCGCGGGGCGCGGGCCTCGGAGACGTACGTGCTCTCCAGGCCGACCCGCTCGTCGTCGGCGAGCAGCACCCGCTCCATGTGCCAGACGGGCTCGCCGCGTTCGGCGCCGACCTCGGGGGCGAGCGCCTCCGGGCAGGGGAAGCGGTCGAGCGAGATCAGGCTGCGGCCGGGGCGGCGGCCCTGGCGGCGCACGCCCTCCGTGTAGCTGGCGAGCGAGAGGGGCTGTTCGAGCTTGGGGCCCGCGACGACCGTGCCCCGGCCCTGGCGGCGCAGCCGTCCCTCCAGGAGGAGTTCGCGGATCGCCTGCCGGACGGTCTCGCGGGACACCTCGTACCGGACGGCGAGGTCGCGCTCGGTGGGCAGCGGCCCGCCCTCCCTAACTCGTCGACCATCACGGCGAGTTTCGCCTTGACGGCGTAGTACTTGGGGACGCGCCCGTGCTCGGGGACGCCGGAGCGGACGGGGGCTCCGGGAGTGCTCTGGTAGTTCACCGGGGGATGGTCGCAGACGGGGGTGAACGGCGAGGTGTACGGAGGGTGGCGCGGCGGTGCGGGCGCCCGGCGGCGGGGCCGGGCCCTGCTCGCGGGGCGCGGTTCAGGAGCGCCGGTGGCGGCGGCCCGCGCGGACGAGGGCGGCGCCGAGCAGGAGCAGGGCGGCGGCGAAGGGGGCGAGGGCCCGGGCGCGGGCGTCCGACGCGCTTCCGGTGTGGGCGAGTTCGGGGGGCCGGGGGTGTGGTGGCGGGCGTCTCTCCGGACGTCTCTCCGGGTGTCTTCCCGGGTGTCTTCCCGGGCGCTTCCCGGGCGTCTTCCCGGGCGTTGCCCCGGACGGGGAAGGCCGGGTGGGAGTGACGGGCGCGGGGGTGTCGGAGCGGCGGTCCCGGTCGGCTCCGCCGGCCGCCGGGACGCCTTGGACGGATTCGACGGTTCCGACGGCTTCGCGCTCTCCGTGCCCGTCGGCGGCTCCGTGCTCCTCGGCCGTTCGGCGGGGTCGGCCGGGGCCGTGGTCGCGGGCGGCCCGGTGGGGCCGGGGGCTCGGCCGGGGCGTCCGGGACGGGCGGGCCGACAGTCAGGCGGTAGTCGCCGGAGTCCCCGATCCAGTCCCCGTCCGCGCCCCGGCGCTGGACGATCGCCGCGTTGACCACGACCTCGCCGGGGGCGGTCCCCGCGCCGAAGGCCAGGCGCACGGGGACGGTGAGGGTCTCGCCGGCGGGGACGGCGAAGCCGCCGAAGTCGGTGAACACGCCCACGTTCTCGGCCTCCGAGGTCTCCTGGAAGGCCACGGGGTGCCAGCGCGCGGCCCCGGCGTCGTAGAACTCGAAGCGGATCTGCTCCGGCCGCAGGGCCCGGTCGCGGTCGGTGAGGACGAGCACCGGGTGGACGCCGGAGCAGGGCGACCCGGTGGTGTTGGTGAGGTCGAGCCGCCAGTCCCGGAAGGGGCCGCCCGCCGCGTAGTCGGCCGGGCCGCCGTGGATCAGGGTGTCGAGCGGGAAGGCGTCGTCGTCCGGGGCGCCGCAACCGGGGGTGGGCGGGTCGGGGGCGGGGATGACGGGCGCGTCGGGGGGTCGCGGGGCGCCGGGGGTTCGGGGCGGCCGCTCCCGGGCCGGGGGTCGCCGCCGCCGGGACCGGAGCCGCGGTCGTAGCCTTCGTTGTCGTCGCCGCCGTCGCCGTCGCCGGGGCGGGGCCGCGAGCGCGAAGGGGCCGCCACGGCGGTCGCCACGGTCACGGCGCGGACGCTGCGCAGTCGCAGGGGTGCGGATGCCATGGTGCCGGTGCCTTTGCTGATCGCGGGCAGGGGGACGGCCGCGACGCTGCCACACGGGAGGGGCGGGCCGAGGAGGCGACCCGGGGGCTCCTCCGGAAGGGCCGGGAATCCGCCCGATCAGCCTACTTTCCGATCATCCGATCAATCGGTTCCCTCGGGCCCGGGGACGAGGGCCCGTCTCCTTCGAAGACCGGCGCCAGGGTCAGCCACGCCGCGCCCTCCGCCACCGCGTCCCGTTCCGCGACGACGCCCACCGGGGCCGTCAGACCGAGGCCGGCGAGGACCTCCCGCACCCCGTCCGCGAACACCTCCGGCGCGGCGAGCACCACCGGCCGCCCAGGAGGACCTGGTCGATGTCGAGGAGCCGTACGAGATTGGCGGCGCCGGCCCCAGGATCCGCGCGGCCCCGGCGCGCTCGCCGCGCGACCGCCGCCAGGCACAGGACCTCCAGGCAGCCGCGCCCGCCGCAGTCGCACGGCGGCCCGTCGAGCTGGACGGTCTGGTGGCCCAGCTCGCCCGCCCCGGTCCTGTCCCCGCGCAGTGGCGCGCCGCCGAGACGAGGCCGGCGCCGAGGCCCGTACCGAGGTGGACGTAGGCGAAGGAGCCGGGGCGCCGGGCCGCAGGGCGAGGCCCAGGGCGGCGGCGTTGGTGTCCTTGTCGAGGACGACGGGGAGGCCGAGGCGGCGGGCCAGCTCCGCGCGGACCGGGTGGCCGGCCCACTCGGGAAGCCCGTGACCCGGCCGGGCACCCCGGCCCGGTGGTCCAGGGGCCGGGCATGGCGACCCCGGCGCCGAGGACGGTCCGCCCCTCCCGCCCTCCCCGAGCAGCGCCCGCACCTCCTCCGTGACCGCGTCCAGGACCGGCCCGGCCCCGCGCCCAGGTCCACCGGGCGGCGGCGGAGGAGCCACGGCCGTGCCCGCGAGGTCGGTCAGGAGGACCGTCAGCTCGTCGCGGTCGAGGTGGACGCCGACGGCGTGCGCGGCGGAGGCACCAGGCGCAGGACCGTACGGGGCTTGCCGCCGGTCGAGGCGCGGTGGCCCGCCTCCGTCGCGAGGCCCTCGGCCCGCAGCCGCGCGGTGATCTTGCTGACGGCCTGCGGGGTGAGTCCGGTCCGCTCGGCCAGCTCCAGACGGCTGATCCCGGTCCCGCCCGCCCCGCGCAGCAGATCGAGCACGAGCGCGGCGTTGCGGGTGCGCGGCGCGGGTGCCGGCGCGGGTGCCGGCGTGTTCGCTCCATCCTGGTCCTTCTTCACTCCCCCATTGTCACCGCTGCTTGCACTTTGGCAACGGCGTTGCTTAAGTGAGGAGCATGACTGGCACCGACTCCCCCGCACCCCCTCCGCGTCGGACTCGTCGGCTACGGCCTCGCGGGCTCCGTCTTCCACGCCCCGCTGATCGCCGCCTCCGAGGACCTCGTCCTCGCCGCCGTCACCACCGGCGACCCCGAGCGGGCCGCCGGGGCCCGCGCCACCCACCCGGGCGTACGGGTGGTGGCGAAGCCCGAGAGCTGTGGGCGCCGGGCGCGGAGGAGCTGGACCTGATCGTGGTCGCCTCCCCAACAAGACGCACGTCGAGGTCGCCACGGCCGCCCTGGAGGCGGGCCTCCCGGTCGTCGTCGACAAGCCGCTCGCCGGGACCGCCGCCGAGGCGCGCGGCCTCGCCGCCCTCGCCGAGGAGCGGGGCCTGCTCCTCTCCGTCTTCCAGAACCGCCGCTGGGACAGCGACTTCCGCACCCTGCGCCGGCTCCTCGACGAGGACGCGCTCGGCGAGGTCCAGCGCTTCGAGTCCCGCTTCGAGCGGTGGCGGCCGAAGCCGAAGGGCGGCTGGCGCGAGTCGGGGGCACCGGAGGAGATCGGCGGGCTCCTGTACGACCTGGGCAGCCACGTCGTGGACCAGGCCCTCGTCCTCTTCGGCCCGGTGGTCTCGGTGTACGCCGAGTCGGACGTGCGCCGGCCGGGCGCCGAGGCCGACGACGACACCTTCCTCGCCCTCACCCACGCGAACGGGGTCCGCTCCCACCTGTACGTGAGCGCCACCACCGCCCAGCTCGGCCCCCGGTTCCGGGTGCTCGGGCAGCGCGCGGGCTTCGTGAAGTACGGACTCGACCCCCAGGAGGCCGCCCTGCGCGACGGGCTGCGGCCGGAGTCCGTCTCGGCGTGGGGCGTGGAGCCGGAGGAGCTGTGGGGCCGGCTCGGCGCCGGCGAGTCGCCGCTGACCGGCGGCGGAGACCCGGTCGAGTCGCTGCCCGGCGCCTACCCGGCGTACTACGCGGCCGTCGCCGCCGCCCTGCGCGGCACGGGTCCGAACCCGGTCACCGCGCACGAGGCCGCCGACGCCCTCGCCGTCCTGGAGGCGGCCCGGAAGTCGGCCCGCGAGGGGATCACGGTGACGCCGTGAGCAGCTCCGAGGTCATCGGACTGGAGGCCCAGGAGGCCCGGCTGGTCCTCCCCGGTTCACGTACGAGGACGCCTGGGCGCTCGGCACGCTCCTGGTCTCCCTGGCCCGGGAGCGGAAGGCGCCCGTGGCGATCGACGTGCGGCGCGGGGCGCAGCAGTTGTTCCACTGCGCGCTGCCGGGGTCCAGCGCGGACAACGACGCCTGGATCGACCGCAAGCGGCGGGTCGTCGAGCGGTACGGCGAGAGCTCGTTCCTGGTCGGGGCCCGGTTCCGGGCCAAGGGGACGACGTTCGAGGCGTCCTCGCGCCTCGACCCCGACCGGTACGCCGCCCATGGCGGGTCGTTCCCGATCGGGGTCGAGGGCGCGGGAGTGATCGGCTCGGTCACGGTCTCGGGGTTGCCGCAGGCCGAGGATCACGCCCTGGTCGTCGAGGCGCTGGAGCGGTTGCTCAGTGCGTACGGCGCCGACGCCGGCTGATCACCACGAGGACGCCGCCGCCGAGGGCGAGGGCGATCGCGGTGGCGCCCATGACGATCTTGCCGGTGCCGGCACCGGTCTCGGAGAGCTCGCCGTTGGAACCGTGGCCGCCACCGGATTCACCGTAACCGCCGGTGCCGCCGTGGCCGCCGGTGCCGTTGTGACCGCCGGAGGTGCTGTGACCACCGGTGCCGCCGGAGTCACCGTGGCCGCCGGGACCGCCCGTACCGCCGGAGTCGCCGTGGCCGCCGGGACCGCCCGTACCGCCGGAGTTCCCTGAACCGCCGGTGTCGTCGCCGTAGCCGCCGTCACCACCGCCGTCCGACGAACCACCGCTCGTGTGGTCGGTGGGGGTCGGGGTGGGCTCGGTCGGGGTCGGAGTCGGCTCCGTGGGAGTCGGAGTCGGCTCCGTGGGCGTGGGAGTCGGGTCCGTCGGGGTGGGGTGGGCTCCGTGGGAGTCGGGGTGGGCTCGGTCGGCGTCGGCGTCGGGTCCGTGGGCGTGGGCGTCGGGTCCGTCGGCGTAGGTGTCGGCTCCGTGGGGGTCGGCGTGGGCTCCGTCGGAGTCGGCGTGGGCTCCGTGGGGGTCGGCGTCGGCTCGGTCGGCGTGGGCGTCGGCGTCGGGCCCGCGCAGGACGGCAGGTCCCCGTTGAACGGGTAGGCGTGCATCTCCTGCCCGCCGCCCCGGTCGTCTCCGACGCGTGCGTCAGGTTGCCGGTGGTGAAGAAGCGGCCGTTCGTGCCCGGCATGGTCACGGTCGCCGTGCTGGCCTGGTTGCCGATCAGGACGCTGCCGGCGAACTGCGCCGTCCCCTCGAACGTCACCGTCGTGGCGTCCGGGAAGTTCCACAGGACCCGCTCGCGCAGACCGTTCGGCAGTTGGTTGATGTACGTGTCGACGGTGCGGTCGGCGCCGTAGACGTTGACGAGGACGGTCGCCCCGGCCGGGACGCCCTCGAAGCGGATGTTCTGCTGCCCGCCGCTCGTGGACTCCAGGTCGAAGTCGACGTCGAAGACCTGGAGCGTCGAGGAGCCGTCACCCGTGAAGAGGGTCTCCGAGCCGCTGTTGACGGCGGTGCCGGTCGTGGCGCGGTGGGCGCCGCCGACGTAGGCGTAGCACTGGCTCGCGTCGGTGAGCTGGTCGCGGAGCGAGAGGTACGGGACGGCCGCGTCGTCGTCCTGCACCGGGTCCGGGATCACCGTGCCGGAGAGCGCGCCCCATAGCGCGTGACGCCGCTGACCGTGCCCTCGCTGGTGAGCAGGCGCTGCCCGGCGGCGACCGTCACGTCCTCGCCGACGGTCAGGAAGTCGGTGCCGTTGACGGGCGGGACGCGGGACCCGGCGCCCACGATGCCGACGTTGTAGACGGCGGAGGCGCCCACGCGCTTGTTCATGTCGAAGCCGCCCAGGACCACGACCTTGCCCTCGGCCTCGGCCGCCGCCTCGCGGACGAGGAAGTCGCCGCCGACGAAGATGTTGATGTTGTTGTCGCGGTACTGGACGGGACCGCTGTTGAGGTCGGGGTACGTGGCCGGGCAGTTGCCCGGCAGGCAGGGTCCGAGGCCGCCCGGGAGCGGATCGGCGTGGCCGCTGACGGCCAGGGTGCCGACGAGGGCGGTGGCCGCGACCGTGGACGCGGCGATGAGGGCGAGGCGGCGCCTGTCCCGCCTCCGCGTGGGGAGATTCGTTCCATATCGGGCAATATGCAAAATGCGCATGAAAATGGCGACGCCCCACGCGGGACGTCGCCGTTTTCACCACGGAAGGGCCCAGGCGGGGCGCCCTCCTGACGGTCTTACAGGTTCACCGACGGCGCCGGACCGGCCGGCTCGACCGACCCGACCGCTCCATCGGCCCAACCGGCCCGACCAGTTCCATCGGCCCAACCGGCCCGACCAGTTCCATCGGCCCAACCGGCCCGACCAGTTCCATCGGCCCAACCGGCCCCACCCGCCCCACCGACCTCACGCGCCCTTGAGCTCCTGGCGCTGCCGGCCGAGCCCCTCGACCTCCAGCTCGACCACGTCGCCGGGACGCAGGTACGGCTTGGGCTCCGGCTGTCCCATGGCGACGCCGGCCGGCGTGCCGGTGTTGATGACGTCGCCCGGGTACAGGGTCATGAACCGGCTGACGTACCGGACGACCTCCGCGACCGGGAAGATCTGGTCGGAGGTGTGGCCGTCCTGCTTCAGCTCGCCGTTGACCCAGAGCCGGAGGGAGAGCGCCTGCGGGTCGGGCACCTCGTCGGCGGTGACGAGCCAGGGGCCGAGCGGGTTGAAGGTCTCGCAGTTCTTGCCCTTGTCCCAGGTGCCGCCGCGCTCGATCTGGAACTCGCGCTCGGAGACGTCGTGGGCGATCGCGTACCCGGCGACGTGGGCGAGGCCTCCTCGTCGGTCTCCAGGTAGCGGGCGGTGCGGCCGATGACGATCGCGAGCTCCACCTCCCAGTCGGTCTTCACCGAGCCGCGCGGTACGAGCACGGTGTCGTCCGGGCCGACGACGGTGTCGGCGGCCTTGAGGAAGACGACGGGCTCGGCCGGGGTGGCCTGGCCGGTCTCGGCGGCGTGGCCGTGGTAGTTGAGGCCGATGCACACGACCTTGCCGATCCGGCCGACGGGCGGGCCGACGCGCAGCCCGGTGGCGTCGAGCGGGGCAGCACCCGGCGCCGGCCGCGGCGCGGATCCGGTCGAGGGCCGCGGCGTCGGCGAGCAGGCCGCCGTCGACGTCGTCGACGAGGGCGGAGAGGTCGCGGAGGGTGCCGCCCTGGTCGAGGAGGGCGGGCCGCTCGGCTCCGGGCGGTCCGACACGCAGCAGCTTCATGGTCTTCTCCCTGTGGTCGAGGTGGGCCCGGGGTGGGCCCCGAGGTGCCCCGGCCGATGGAGTGCGGCCATCGGAGGATTGGTCGATCGTCCAAGAGAAAGGGCCGCTCGGCAAGCCCCCGCCCACGCAGTGGACCCTTACGGGCGAGGAGCGACGGCGTCGGCGGACGCCTCTTCCTTCGGCGCCCGGAAGAGGAAGGCGCGCTCGACGACGGTCCAGGCGGTGCTGGTGACGACGTAGAGGGCGGCGGCGAGCGGGACGACGGCGACCGTGATCAGGGTGGCGAAGGAGAGCAGCGGCATCACCTTGGCGATCGCGCCGGCGCCGGGGGCGGGCTGCCCGAGGTCGAGGGCTGGGCGGCGAGCTGCCGCCTGCCGTGGCGGTAGCCGAAGGCGGCGACGGCGGCGACGAGCGCGAACAGGACGAGGTAGACCTGCCCGGCCGGGCCGAACGCGCCGCCGTGGGAGAGGGCGTCGGCCCAGCGGTCGCCGAGCGGGGCGGCGAAGAGGGCGTGCCCGGCCATCCGGTCGCCGGCGAACAGGTGGTACATGAGCAGGAAGGCGGGCGCCTGGAGCAGGCTGGGCATGATGCCGGCGAAGGGCGAGACCTTCTCCTTCGCGTGCAGGTCCAGGATCGCCTTCTTGAGCCGCTCGGGGTTCTCGGCGTGCTTCTTCCGGAGCGCGGTGAGCTGCGGGGCGATGCGGGTGCGGGCCTTCTGGCCGCGGGCGGCAGCCCGGGAGAGCGGGTGGACGGCGAGCCGTACGAGCGCGGTGAAGAGGACGATCGCGGCGGCGGTGGCGGTGGTGGCGAAGAGCGGCTGGAGCAGCTCGGCGAGCCGCTCGACCAGGGTGGCGAACAGGGAGATGAGCGCGGACATGGGGGAGCCCTCCGTGGGGTCTCGTCGTGCCGGGGAGAGGTGTTTCTCGGCATGACGGATCCGCGGGGAGGTGATCGGAGGTGCGCGAGGCTCCCTACGCGGCCGTCGGGAGGGGACGGCCGGGAGCCCGGGGTCTGCGGCGGCCCGAGGCGTCGGGTCGCGCTGCGGCAGGAAGGCGGTGCGCCGCTCGCGGTCGCGCAGGGCGGTCCGGACGGCGGTGGGCGGCACGGCCGGAGCCGTACGGGCGCCGGACAGGGCGCGGACGAGGGTGGCCGCGGCGAGGGCGACGGCGGCGGAGACACCGGCTCCGGCGAGGGCGCCAGCTCCGTCGGACAGGAGCAGTCCGGCGAGGGCGAGCAGGAAGAGCAGCGGCGCGAAGGCCCGCGGGGCGGGGTCCTGCCCGTCATCCCGTCACCTCCTCCGTACCGCCGGTTCGTCTGGCATGAGGACGCACGGCGAGAGGGGAAGTTCCGCCCCTTGGTCCAGGCGGTCTCCAGGGGTACGAGGAGGCGGCGGGGCCGCAGGAGGCACGGCCGACGGGGTCGGCGGGGTCCGGGTCGAGCCCGGCGCCGGGCCGCATCTCGACGTCGGCGGGCGGGACGGGGAGGCCGCAGGCGGGGCACGCGCCGCCGGGGCCGAGTTCGGTGCCGCAGGCGGCGTGGTGGAAGTGGCGCGTCGGCAGGGTGCCGGGGAGCTCGGTGCGGGCCCAGGAGCCGAGCGACCACAGGACGGGCCAGAGGGCGAGGCCGCGCTCGGTGAGGACGTACTCGTCGCGCGGGGGCGACTCCTGGTAGCGCCGCCGTTCGAGGACGCCGATCTCGACGAGGGCCTGGAGGCGGGCGGCGAGGACGGCGCGGGGGCGCCGAGGTGGGCGAGAAGTCGCTGTAGCGCCGGACGCCGTAGAAGGCGTCGCGCACGAGGAGGAGGGTCCAGCGCTCGCCGACCACTTCGAGGGCGCGGGCGATGGAGCACTGCTGCTGGGCGTAGTCCTTGCCGAGGGCCATGGGATCCATCGTACCGAAGCGGGTTCATTGAACGAACCGAGCTGCTACCTTGAGTGCGTCATCTTGAGTTCGTTCACTGAACCGACCGATCCGTCGACAGGTGGAGGACGCCCCGTGCCGCACCGCACACCCTTGCCCCAGGCCTCCTCCCCGCCCCGTCCCGGGAAGGGCGCCCGGGGCCGTCCTCGCCGTGACGGCGACCGCGACCGCCGTCGCGCTGATGAACTACACGGCCCCGATGCCGACCCTGCCCGCCGTGGCGGCCGCCTTCGGAACGCCGCCCTCCGCCCGGGCCTGGCTGCTCAACGGCGCCCCGCTCGGCCTCGCCGCCCTCCTGCTCCTGGCCGGCGGCCTGGCCGACGCGTACGGGCGGCGCCGGGTCTTCCTCCTCGGCACGCTCGCCCTCGGCCTCACCACCGCGCTCGGCGCCCTCGCGGGCTCCACGGCCACCTTCACGGCGGCCCGGATCGCCCAGGGCGCGGCGAGCGCAGCCGTCCTCGCGGGCAGCCTGGGCCTGCTCGCCCACGCGTACCCGGCGGGCCGGGACCGGATCAGGGCGACGGGCGTCTGGGGCGCGTCGGTGAGCGGCGGCATCGCCCTGGGCCCCCTCCTCGCGGGCGCGCTGGGCCTGGCGGACTGGCGACTGGCGTACGGAGCGCTCGGGATGGGGGCACTGGTGACGGCGGCGGCGGGAGCGCGGTGGCTGCCGGGGCCGACGGCGGCGGCGGTGGGAGCGCGGTGGCTGCCGGGGCCGACGGCGGCGGCGGTGGGAGCGCGGTGGCTGCCGGGAGCGGCGGCGGCCCGGGGCGGAACCGGGACGCCGGACCCGGCCACGGCCGCAACACCCCGCCCGGACGTCACGGGAGCACTCGCCCTCGGCCTGGCCCTGGCGGCCCTGCTCACGGCGCTCACCCTGGGCAGGGACGGCTGGCTGCGCCCCGGGTGGGCCTCCTGCTCCTGGCCTCGGCGGCCCTGACGGCCCTGTTCGCGGTGGTGGAGACCCGGCGGAAGGACCCCATGATCGACCTGGCGCTGCTGCGGCGCCCCGCGTTCCTGGCGTCGACGCTGGGGGCGCTCTTCACGGGCCTGGCGGTGATCGGCCTGTTCAGCGTGGTGCCCACGCTGCTCCAGACCACCACGGGAATGTCGGCACTGGACACGGCCTGGCTGTTCCTCCTCTGGTCGGGAACGGCGTTCGTGACGGCCCTCCAGACCCGCCGCCTCGCGACCCGGCTCTCGGCCGCGCACCAGTTGGCCCTGGGGTTCGCCCTGTCCGCGGCGGGCGTACTGACGTTCCTGGGGTCACTGGAGGACCACGCGGGCGCGTGGCGCCTCCTCCGGGCCTGCTGGTGGCGGGCGCGGGCAGCGGCCTCCTGAACGCGGCGCTCCCCGCCTCGCGGTCGACTCCGTACCGCCGGAACGGGCGGCGATGGGCTCGGGCGCCAACAACACCGCCCGCTACATCGGCTCCTCGGCCGGGGTGGCCCTGACGCTCGCCCTGACGACGGCGGGCCCGGACGCAGCCCTGGCGGCGTCGGCGGCGCTGGCCCTGACGGGGGCGGGACTGACGCTCGTACTGGCGAGGGACAGGACCCCGGAAAGAGATCGACCACTCCCCCGGAAGGGATGGCGGGGCGAGGGAAGGACCCCGCAGGTGAAGCGGAAGGGCGGCACGTCCCCCTCCCCGCCCGGGACACGACAAGCACGGACGCACCAACTCTCCGGGGCCGTACAGCAGTACGGTGGGACGCATGCGCCCCGACACGCCTGCAGCCCACACCACCGAAGCCGAGCGCCTGCTGCGCACCGCCGCGCAGTACCCGGGCGACCGGGAGCCCCTGTGCCTCCGGGCGGCGGCCCACCTGGAGCTGGCGGGCGACCGCCCGGGCGCGACGGCCCTCTACGACGAGCTCCTGTCGTCCGAGCCGGCGGACCCGCACCTGATCAGGGCGCTGAAGGCGGCGAACCTGTGGGAGTACGGGCACGAGGCCGAGGCCCGGGCGATCATCGAGGGCCTCCGGGGCGCCCGGCCGTCGGACGCGGCGCCGTGGGAGATCGCGGCGGAGACGCTGGAGGCCCACGACGAGCTGGAGGAGGCGGAGTCGACCCTGACGGAAGCGGCGAGACTCCTGCTGGTCTCGCCGGACGACCTCCCCACGCGACCCGGTCCCTGATCACGACCCGGCACCGGGTCCGCCGGATGCTGGCGCTGCCGCACGACGACTGGGACGCCCTGGCGGACCGGCTGCACACGGGGTCGGTCCCGCTGGACGAGCTGCACGACCCGAAGCGCCTCTGGTCCCTGGGCTCGGAGGACCCGGCGGAGCTCCAGGCCGAGATCGCCCGCCTCCGCTCCGAACTGGGCACCTACCGCACGGCCCTCTCCCGCCCCTTCCCGGTCGCGGTCCTCCACTGGCCGGAACGGGAACTGGACGAGCTCCTCGCGTCGTACCCGGAGCTGGAGACCGAGTACCCGACGTACGAGGCACACCTGACGGACATCGAGGCGTCCCTGCGCGAACTGGCGACCGCCGGCACCCCCAACCTGGGCATCGTCCGCGCCACGGTCCCCTCCTACGAAGCCTTCGCCGCCTCGGAGTCCACCCGCCCCTCGAACGCGGACCTCCTCCCCAGTACGCCACCACCCTGGCCGCCCGAGGCCGCGCCACGCGTGGCCGCCGGCGCGGGGGCGGAGTGCTGGTGCGGGTCGGGGGAGACGTACGGGAAGTGTCACGGGTCGGAGTGACCGCCGGGCGGTCCGGCAGAATGCGGGTGTGACCGAAGCCGTTCCGTCCTCCCCGCAGTCTCGGCCCGCATGAGCCGCCAGGGCTCCCGCGACACCTCTCAAGAGCTGGCGGTCCGCCGACTCCTGCACGCCTCCGGTCTGCGCTACCGCGTCAACGTCCCGGTCCCGGGCATGCCCCGCCGCACGATCGACATCGTCTTCGGCCCGGCCAGAGTCGCCGTATTCCTGGACGGCTGCTTCTGGCACGGCTGCCCCGGCACGCGACACAGCCGAAGTCCAACGCCGAGTGGTGGCGCACGAAGCTCGACAAGAACATGGCCCGCGACCGCGAGACGACGGAGCATCTCGAAACCCTGGGGTGGACGGTCCTGCGGTTCTGGGAACACGCGTCGACGGAGGAGATCTCGGCGACGGTGCGCGCGGCGGTGGACCGGAAGAAGGGCAGCCGGGTTCAGGGAAGAGGAGAGTCGCCGGCACAGGACTCGAAGAACCAAGCCGGCAAGTGAAGATGCATTCCTGTGTCGTTCCCCGGTGAGGTTGGAGGAATCGACCTACAGTCCTTTCCTCACGAAAGTCCCGCCACGCACCACCCCACGGTTCAGAACTCCCCACACGCGAGGAACGCTTGTACGATCAACCGCGTGGCACAGATCTCCTGGGTACGCGACGAGCTCATGCTTGCATGTGCGCTCGTCATGGAAAACGACTGGCGCGAGCTGCGGCAGAACGACTTGCGCGTTCTCGAGCTGTCCGATCTGCTTCGCTCGCTCCCTCTGCACGGGGCGGCAGCCGTCGATCTTCGGTTCCGATCGCCGAACAGCGTCAGCCGTAAAACCACGGACATCGCCACGGCTCACCCCGATCATGCGGGAGGCGCAACCAAGGGCGGCCGTCCCACTCGAGAGATCGTCGCGGACTTCTTGGAGCATCCGACAGAAATGCTGGCTGCTGCCCAAGCTCTACGCGCGGGAATTGCCAGCGGCGAACTGCACCGCGCCCCTGCCCACCCGGACGAAGTCGGTGAGGACGGAGAATCGAGTGCGCGAGAGGGTCGTCTACTGATTCGCCTGGCTCTCCACCGCGAACGGGACCGCGGCCTCCGCAACCGTAAGATCCGGCAGGTCCGGAGGCTGAACCAGCCCATTCAATGCGAGGTGTGCGCCTTCGACTTCGGGGCCACCTACGGTCCACTCGGCGCCGACTACATCGAAGTGCACCACATCACTCCCCTTCACATCTCCGGGCCTGGCGAGACCCGGCTGGAGGATCTTGCGCTTCTGTGCGCCAACTGCCATCGCATGTGCCACAGAAACCATGAGGGGAAAGCCTGGCGCACGCCCAGTTCCCTTCGCGAAGAGATGCATACGGCCGCCTGACACACGGGTCCGCCGACTCCGCAGAATTGCAACACCTGACAGAGTGCTTCATCAGAATCGCCTTGCCTGGAAAGAAAACGGAGTGAAGGGCCAGCAAGCCCGGTTGCTTCCTCCGGCCCGCCGAGAACGACAGCTCCCACGGTTCGCGCACCATGCAACCCTTTTCGCTCACGCCGCCTCCCCTGTCCCAGCTCGGCCCAGACCTGCTTGCCCCAGCGGTACAGCTCCGTGCCCCAGCGATCCGTGAGCGTGTCGACGAGGAGCAGTCCTCGGCCGCGGGTCCGGTCCTCGTCGGCATCCGTCCTCAGGGTGGGGACGGTCTTGGAGCGGTCGACCACGCCCAGGCGGATCACGTTCGCGGAGGGCCTGGAGACGATCACTCGGATCGACGGGAGGCGGCCATGGTCGACCGCGTTGGAGACCAGTTCGGTGATGACGAGGGCGGCGTCCTCGATCAGGGGATCCAAGCCCCAGACGGTCAGGGCCGTGCGGACCAGGCGGCGGGCGACGGCGGCGCTCCGTGGTTCACGCGGGAGGGTCTGGGAGTAGGCGGGGTGCCCGGTGGGGTGAGAGGCGGCGGACCCGGGCGCCGAGTCCTCCGCAGGAGGTGCCACTTTTCGCCTGCACGCGCATCTTTGCCAACTAGCCTTGCAGAAGAGGCCGTTCGGGAATCCAGAGATTGAGAAGCACGGGCTTCCGTTCGCGGTTCCAGTGCCGCTGAAGACAGGGCTGACGCACCCCACCCCTCCTCGTCACCCTCGTGGCTGAAAGTCGCCAACTGCCCTCCCGGCATCGCTGATCGGTGCTTTCTTGTTCTCTCAGCGAACCGTGATTCGCGGCGGGCGGACATCCCCGTCCCGGCTTCGACGCCGTCAAACCCGTCAAAGATTGTTCTCTTGTGAACAGGGGCGCAGCATGGCGCGCAGGAATGATGAACTGGCCGCGGTGATCGCGGAGACGGGCTAGTCGCAACCGGCTTTGGCCGCCGCCGTGGTGCGCGTGGCGGCGGAGGTCGGGGCTGACGAACTCCTCACCGTCAAGCGCTCGCACATCGCCATGTGGATCTCCGGCACCCAACCCCGGGGGCGGGCGGGCGACATCCTGCGTGAAACCCTGTCGCGACGGCTGAAGCGCCCTGTGACACTCGCGGAGATCGGCCTCGCGGGGAAGATCCCGGACGTGGCCGCCGGTTCCGAGTGGGACACGGACACTCTGACGACTCTGGTCGATCTGGGGAGAGACAGCATGGACCGCGAACGCCGCCGACTCCTCGCCGGTGCCGCCTACTCCGTCGGAGGGCTCGTCCTTCCCGGAGAGCCGTGGTGGGACGAGGCCCCCGAGCGGGCGCGGTCCCGTGTGACGGGCCCGGGCCGCAGGGTCGGCGAGACCGAGGTGCGGGCCGTGCGCGAGATGACGGAGTTCTTCTCCCGGCGCGACCAGCGGCACGGAGGCGTCGACGGCCGGACCGCGCTCCACCAGTACATCGTCGACGACGTCGCCAGGTACGTCAGCGGGGCCTTCAGCGGTGAGAAGGCGCGCCGCTCGCTGTACTCGGCCGCCGCCGAAGCGGTGTACGTGGCCGGGTGGATGGGTTTCGACGCCTCCCGACACGAGGCCGCCCGGCGCCACTTCACCCTCGCCCTCAAGCTGGCCGCCGAGGCCGACGACGCCCCCTCGCCGGACACGTCCTGCGGGCGATGGCGCACCAGGCCATGGACCTCGGGCACACCAGGGCCGCGCTGGACCTCGCCACCGCCTCCGTCGAGCGCGAGAGGTACGCCCGCGCCGCTCCACGCGAAAGGGCTCTGATCGGGATCGTACGAGCGCGGGCCCTGGCCCTGGACGGTCGGCGGAGCAGTGCCGTTGCCGCGATCAGTCAGGCCGAGGCCGACCTCGACCGGACCTCGACCGGCGATGACGAACCCAAGCGGGTCTGGTTCTTCCAAGAAGCGTCCCTCGCGCACGAGACGGCCCGCACCCTGTGGGCCCTGGGCGATCTCGACGGCGCCCTGCACCACTTCCGCGACAGCGTGCGCCGCCGCGAGACCGGTTCCTTCAGCAGGACCCACGTCGTCACCCTCGGCTACATGGGCACGGTCCAAGCCGGGCAGGGCAGCGTCGACGCCGCCTGCCGCACGTGGTCCCGTGCCCTGGACGCCATGGACGGTGTCCAGTCCGGCAGGGCGCGGGAGGCGGCCGCCACCATGCGCACGGTCCTGTCGCCGTTCCGCCACCGTGGCATCCCCTCCGCCTCCGAAGTGGACGCACGGGCCCGGGCCGTGCTCCAGCGAGTAATCTGACGCCGCCGACCAAGGAAGAAGGACCAGCCGTGGCAACAGAGTTCATCGAGGTCCCGGTCATCGCCGACGTCGTCGGAGGCCACGCCGGAAAGCTCGACGACTTCAAGGGCGGCGTGGAGTCGATCATCCGCCTGCGCCCGGAGTTCCCCGTCGAGACGCTGCGGGGCATCGAGGAGTTCTCCCACCTCCAGGTCACCTGGTTCTTCAACCTCGGCTCCCCGGACGACGTCGCCCTCCACGCCCGCAGTCCCGCGACAACCCCGCCTGGCCGGCCACCGGGACCTTCGTGCACCACAACCACCGGCGCCCGGCCCGGCTCGCGACCTCTTTCCGAGGCTGCTCAAGGTCGACGGGCTTGACCTGCACGTCACGGACCTCGACGCCGACGAGGGGACCCAGGTCGTCGATCTCGTGGCCGTGTTCCAGGAGATGCTGCCCCGTGGGCCCGTCTCCCAGCCGGCGTGGCCGGGCGAGATGCTGGCGGAGTACTGGCGGGACGCTTCCGAGCGTTGAGGAGACGCGCGGAGGCCGTAATGGAGGTCGTAGCCGGGATCAGAAGATCACCCACATAGGTGATCTTCACTTGGTGTGCCCGACTTGACACGCTGCGTACTGTACGGTCGCGTAAAACGGCCCCGTCGACGGCTGCAACCATCGGCGAGGGCCTGAACCACCAGTGGACAGGACCCACAGTGATCTACCGCAACGTTATCGTGCCCTCCCGCGCCTTCGGTCAGTACTCGCACGAGATCATCCGGCACCCCGCCTCAACTCCGACGCCGTGCGCCTTCTCACCTGGCAGCTCTCGCTTCCTCGGGGAGCCCGGGAATCGCTCTCCCGGACCGCCGAGCGTGCCCGGATCGGGGCCTGCGCCTTCGGGCGTGCCAAGCGGCAGCTCAAGGAAGAGGGTTCGTGCACGAGCGGCGGGTCCAGGGTGCCGGTGGGCACTGGATCACCCAACAGCTCGTCTCCAGCGCCCCTTGACCGCCGACGAGGCCACCAAGATCCTCGCCCGGACCCCCTCCCCACCTGCGAGGACCCGGTGTCCCCGCAGGTCGCGCCGAGTCCGCGGAATCGAGCCGTCGGTGTCCCGGCCGTTGGTGCTCCGGAGGCCCCGTCGACCGGCGGTCATCCAGAGAAAGACCCCGTAGGGGACACCTCCACCTTCCGTCGGCGGCCGACGAATCGGCCGATGCGCCCGGTGACGAGGCCGCACCCGTCGCCGGTCCCCGGCAGGAAGAGGCCCGCGCTCTCGTCGGCGCGCTGCCGCTCCTCTCCCCGTCCTCCGGCACATCCCGCCCGGCATGCGCGACGAACTCGCCCGCCTCGCCGCGCGCTGGCTCGACGCCGGGCACACCTCCGCCGACGTCCACGAGCACGTTCTGCGCGGCCTGCCCGGTGCCGGAACGCCCGTACACCGGCCCGGCGGGCTGGTCCGGTACCTGCTGCGGGATGTACCGCCCCGCGCCCTGCCCCAGCTCGTGTCATCGCCGTCCGGACCCCGGCCGTCCGAGCCCCGGCTCTCCCCACGGCTCGAAGGCGCGCGCGAGTGCTCCGGCGACCACGTCCAGCCGATGCTGTTCCGGCCCGTCGGGGACGAGACGCTGTGCGCCCGGTGCCTCTCCCGCACCCCTGACGCGCCTTCGCCCTCGCCCGACCGGGAAGCCCACGGCGGCTCCCGCGTTCCCGTCGAACCGTGACCCCGCGCAGGATCCCCGCCCGCACCTCGTAGGCTCGGAGGACGACCCACCGACCCGAAAGGCCCCGCCATGCCCCGCATCCCTCCCCCTCACCGCCGCCGCCGGACTCGTCGGCGGGTACGCCGTCGCGCGGTGGACCAAGAAGCGGCCGCTCGGTGGGGCCGTGCTCGCCGTGGCCGGTGGGGTGGCGGCCCGGGAGTGGCAGCGGGTGGGCGGGGCGAAGGCGTCCGTGGGGCTGACGTCCGCCTACGTCGCCGCGTTCGCCGGGTCGCACCCGCTCGCGAAGAAGATCGGCGCCTGGCCCGCCGTCTTCTCCGTCGCCGGGGCCGTCGCCGCCGCCTCCTGGGCCGTCACCCGCGACAGGGGCTGAGACCGCACACAGGGGCTGAGCCCGAGGAAACGGGCCCGGGGCCCAGGCCCCCGGACCCGGGCCCCGAACCGGTGGAGCCCCGCAGGGACTAGCCCCCAACCCGTGGCTCACCGTATAGATCAACAACCCCGCCAGCGCCCCCACCACCGTCCCGTTGATCCGGATGAACTGCAGGTCGCGCCCGATGTTCGCCTCGATCTTCCGGGAGGTCTGGGTGGCGTCCCAGCTCGCGACCGTGTCCGTGATCAGGGACGTGATCTCGGTGCGGTAGGTGGTGACGACGTACGCCGCCGCGTCCTCCGCCCAGCCGTCGACCTTGGCCCGCAGGCGGGCGTCCGTCGAGAGCGCCGGCCCAGGGAGATCAGGGAGGCGCGGGCGCGCAGGCGGAGCTGGCTGTGGTCGTCCTCGGCCGCCGCGATGATCAGGGCGCGGACCGACGACCACGCCGAGGCGATGATGTCCTGGACCTCCGGGCGGGCCAGCAGGTCGGACTTCAGGCGCTCGACGCGGACCCGGGTGTCCGTGTCCGACTGGAGCTCGACCGCGAAGTCCGCCAGGAAGCGGTCGATCGCCCCGCGCGCCGGGTGCCCCGGCATGTCCCGCATCTCCGTGACGAAGCGGAGCAGTTCCTTGTAGACGCGCTCGCCGATCCGCTTGTCCACGAAGCGCGGCGTCCAGCCCGGCGCCCCGCCCTGGACCGCGTCCATCACCGAGTCCCCGTGGGTGACCAGCCAGTCGTGGGCCCGGGTGCAGATCAGGTCCACCGCCCGGCGGTGCGCCCCGTCGTCGACGACCTTCTCCAGCGTCTTGCCCAGGGGCGGCGCGATCTCCACCGCCTCCGCCCGCCGGGTGATCGCCTCCCCACCACCGCCTGCACGTCCGCGTCCCGCAGCACCGTCAGCGCGCCCCGCAGGGCCGTGGAGAGCTCCGCCACCACCCGGTCGGCGTGCGCCGGGTCCGCCAGCCAGGCACCGAGCCGGCCGCCGATGCCGAGCGCGGTGAGCCTGCCCCGTACGACGTCCGCCGACAGGAAGTTCTCGCCGACGAAGACGCCGAGGGACGTGCCCAACTGGTCCTTCTTCTTCGGGATGATCGCCGTGTGCGGGATCGGCAGCCCCAACGGGTGCCGGAAGAGGGCCGTCACCGCGAACCAGTCCGCGAGCGCGCCCACCATGCCCGCCTCCGCCGCCGCGGCGACGTACCCCGCCCAGGCTCCCGCCCCGGAGTTCCGCGCCCACGTCGCAAGCGCGTAGACCACCGCCACGAGGAGCAGCAGGGACGTCGCCAGCGCCTTCATGCGCCGGACGCCCCTGCTCTTCTCCTCGTCCGCGGCCGTGTACGAGAAACTCACCATGCGTCGACCTCCTACCTCAGGGACTCCCGGCGCTCCTCCCGAGTTCCCCGTACATCTTCGCGATCACCGCCTCGATGTCCGGTTCCCGCACCGACAGGTCGACGAGCGGATGCGCGGCGGCCACCGCGGCGACCAGCGGGGCCGCCGAGTCCGTCGCCGGGAAGGCGAGCCACTGGCGGGGGCCCTCCGCCCGTACGAAGCGGGCCCCGGGCACCTCGATCGGGGGCAGCTCGCGCTCCAGGTCCACCACCAGGAGCCGTTCGCTCTCGCCGACGGCGTGCAGGCCGGACAGTTCGCCGTCGTACATCAGGCGCCCGTGGTCGATGACCATCACCCGGGAGCAGAGCTGCTCGATGTCGGTCAGGTCGTGGGTGGTCAGGAGGACCGTCGTGCCCCGCTCCTCGTTGAGGTCCTTCAGGAACTCCCGCACCTTCGCCTTCGACACCACGTCCAGGCCGATCGTCGGCTCGTCCAGGTACAGCACCTCCGGGTCGTGCAGCAGCGCCGCCGCGACGTCGCCGCGCATCCGCTGGCCCAGCGAGAGCTGCCGCACCGGCACGTCGAGCAGCTCCCCAGGTCCAGGAGCTCCACGCAGCGGCCGAGGTTCTCGCGGTAGCGGGCGTCGGGGATGCGGTACATGCGGTGCATCAGCGCGTACGAGTCCCTCAGCGGCAGGTCCCACCAGAGCGTGGTCCGCTGCCCGAAGACCACCCCTATCCGCCGGGCCAGCCGGGTGCGCTCGCGGGAGGGGTCGATGCCCGCGACCCGCAGCCGGCCGCCGCTGGGGGTGAGGATGCCGGTCAGCATCTTGATCGTGGTCGACTTCCCGGCCCCGTTGGGGCCGATGTAGCCAACCATCTCGCCGCGCTCCACCCCGAACGAGATCCCGTCGACCGCCCGGACCTCCCGTTTCTCGCGGCGGACCAGGCCCGCCCTGCGGCGGACCGTGAAGGTCTTCTCCACCCCGTCCAGGTGGATGAAGGGTTCGGTGGACGACATCCCGGAGTCCTCAGCTTCCCGTCGATCGGTACGAGCGGATCCCCGCCCGCCAGGCGAGGCCCGCGACCCCGCAGCAGACGAGCGCCACCGGGGGCGACGCGAACGCCGCCCAGTCCGGCACCCCGCCGGGGCCGGCCGGCCGAGCACGTACAGGGCGGGCAGCCAGCTCACGAACGCCAGCGGCACCGTACACGACCCCCGCACCAGCTCCTGCGCGAAGATCGACGGCGGGTACTGGAGGAGGGTGTTCCCGCCGTACGTGAAGGAGTTCGTGACCTCGGCCGCGTCCTGGATCCAGAAGAGCGCGGACGCGCCGATCACCATCACCGCGCCGAAGATCACCGCCCCGCAGACCACCGTCACCGGCAGCAGCACCACCTTCACCGGCGTCCACGCCACGTCGAGCAGGACCAGGCTCCAGACCAGGACGAGCAGCGCCTGCGCGACCCGGCCGAAGCGGCGCAGCGCGAACTTGTCCGCCGCGACCTGCGCGAGCAGCGGCGCCGGGCGCATCAGGAAGGTGTCGAGCGAGCCGTCCCTGACCCGCTTCCCCATCCGCTGGAGCGAGCCCATCGTCAGGTCCGCGATCCCGAAGGCGGTGCCGGCCGTCCCGTACAGGAAGGCGACCTCCGCGAAGGAGAAGCCGCCGAGCCCCTCCACCCGGCCGAACATCAGGAGGATGACGACGAAGTCGAAGAAGGTGACGCAGAAGCTGGTGAAGAGGGTGAGGGCGAAGGAGAGGCGGTACGTCATCGTGGAGCGGATCCACATGGCCGCGACCATCCGGTAGGTGCGGAGGGAGTCGCCGAGGCCGCTGTACGTACGGGGGAGCCGTTGTCCGTACGGGGCGGGTCGTCCCCGTGCCCCTGACGGACGTCGTGGTCGTCGTCTCAGCCACCCTGCACCACCACCTTCCGCGTCGCCAGCGCCTGCGCCGCCCGGCCCGCGCCGAGCAGCGCCAGGGCCCAGCAGCCCTGGAAGGCGTACGCCCCGCCAGCTCCCAGCCCTCGTACCGTCCCAGGTAGACGTCGGCCGGGACCTGGAGGAGGGAGGCCCAGGGCAGCGTCCGGGCGACCTCGCCCAGGGTGCCCGGGAAGACGTTCAGCGGGAGCAGCATCCCCGAGAAGAACAGGCCGCCCAGCCAGGCCACCTGCATCACCCCCTGGCCGTCGAGCAGCCAGAAGGCGCTCATCGCCACGAGGTACCAGAGCGCGAAGCCGACCACCGAGCCCAGCGCCACCGCGAGCAGGAACGCCGCCCAGCCGGCCGGCCCGGACGGCAGCGTGAAGCCGAAGACGAGCGCGCCGATCACCATCGGGGCGACGCCTCGGCCCAGGAGCTGGAAGGCGGCCCGGCCCGCGTTGGCCGAGAACCACCAGGCCTGGAGGTCGGCGGGGCGGTAGAGGTCGACGGCGATGTCCCCGGTCCTGATCCGCTCGATCAGCTCCTCCTCGAAGCCGCCGCCCATCAGGCCGCAGACGGTGAGCAGGGCCTGCCCGATCCAGACGTAGGCGAGGGCGTCGTCCATGGAGTAGCCGCCGAGGTGCGGCCGTTCGCCCCAGAGGGCGATGTACGTGTAGGAGAGGACGAGGCCGAAGACGCTGTTGGTGAAGACGCCCGCCGCCGTCGCCACCCGGTAGGTGGCGTAGCGCCGGAACCCGCCCGCGGCCACCGTCGCGTACAGCCGCAGCATGGTGCTCCCTTTCCGGGAAGGGGTGGATGGAGGAGTGCGAGGGGTGCGGGAGGCGAAGCGCACGACCCTAGCGGGGGTGCGGTGTCCGTCGCGACCCGTTTTCACGTCATATTCGAGTCGCGTACGGGACTTTCCGGTCATACCGGGCACTATGGGATGCCATGTCCCTTCCTCGTCCCCCTTCTCCGGTACGGGCCCCGGTACGGACTCCGGCACGGACCCCGGCACGGGCTCCGGCCCCGGTGCGAGCGACCCGGGCGGCACCCCCGGACGTCCCGCCCGGGCTGGGAGCCGAGGATCCCACCCTGCACCCGCCGCACCCGCCCGTCCGGGCGACGGCTCCCGAACCCCGCCCGAGCCGCCGGGACCGCCGACGCCGCCGGGGCCCCTTCCGGCGCCTCCTCCGCTTCCTCGTCGGCACCCTGTTCCTCGGCACCCTGCTCCTCGCCGGAGCCCTCGCCGCCGGCTACCTCCTGGTGGAGATCCCGCCCGCCAACGCCGCCGCCGTCGCCCAGTCCAACGTCTACCTCTACCGGGACGGCACCCCCTCGCCCGCGACGGCGAGGTCAACCGCGAGAACGTCCGGCTCGACCGGATCCCGCTCTCCCTCCAGCAGGCCGTCCTCGCCGCCGAGGAGCGCGACTTCTCCACCTCGCGGGCCGTCGACCCCAAGGCGATGGTCCGCGCCGCCTGGAACACCGTCACCGGCAAGGGCCGCCAGTCCGGCTCCACCATCACCCAGCAGTACGTCAAGAACTACTACCTGGGCCAGGAGCAGACCCTCAGCCGCAAGGCGAAGGAGTTCTTCATCGCGATCCGGCTCGGCCGCGAGAAGAGCAAGCAGGAGATCCTCCAGGGCTACCTGAACACCAGCTACTTCGGACGGAACGCGTACGGCGTGCAGGCCGCCGCCCGCCTACTACGGCAAGGACGTCGAGCAGCTCGACACCGCCGAGGGCGCCTACCTCGCCTCCTGCTCAAGGCCCCCAGCGCCTATGACGTCACCACCCACCCCGAGAACCGCGACAAGGCCGTCGCCCGCTGGCACTACGTCCTCGACGGCATGGTCACCGAGGGGTGGCTGGACCAACCCGGCCGCGCCGCCCTGCGCTTCCCCGACCCCCAGACCGCACGCCCCGTCACCGCCCTGTCCGGGCAGCGCGGTTACGTCGTCCAGGCCGTCGAGGAGTACCTGACGAGCCACGGCGTCCTCGACGAGAAGACCCTCGCCGGCGGCGCTTCCGCATCACCACCACCCTGGAGCCCGCCAAGCAGGAGGCCCTCGCCGAGGCCGTCGAGGACCGGGTCGTCTCCCGGCTCGACCCGGACCGCAACCCCGCCGACCGCTTCGTACGGGTCGGGGCGGCGGCCGTCGACCCGGCGAACGGCCAGGTCCTCGCCCTGTACGGCGGGATCGACTACACCCGCCAGTACGTCAACAACGCCACCCGCCGCGACTACCAGGTCGGCTCCACCTTCAAGCCCTTCGTCTTCACGGCGGCCGTGCAGAGCGGCGCCCAGACCCAGCAGGGCCGGCCCATCACCCCGTCCACGCTGTACGACGGGACCAACCGGCGCCCGGTGGAGGGCTGGAGCGGCAGCCCGTACGACCCCGCCAACGAGGACGACGCGAGCTACGGCGAGATCCCCGTCGGCACCGCCACCGACCTGTCGGTGAACGCCGTCTACGCCCAGATGGCCGTCGACGTCGGCCCCGCGCACGTCCGCCGGACCGCGATCGCCCTCGGCGTGCCCGGCTCCACCCCGACCTCACCGCCTCCCCTCCATCGCGCTCGGCGCGGCCACCCGCCAGCGTCCTGGACATGGCCACCGCGTACGCCACGCTCGCCGCCCACGGCAGGCTCGGCACGTACACCCTGGTGGAGGGCGTCACCCGGGGCGGCGAGCAACTGGACCTGCCGGACCCGCGGCCCCGGCAGGCGGTGAGCCGCGAGGCCGCCGACACCACCACGTCGATCCTCAGGAGCGTCGTCGAGACGGGCACCGGGACGGCCGCGCAGACCGCCGGGCGCCCGGCGGCGGGCAAGACGGGCACGGCGGAGGACGACAAGGCCGCCTGGTTCGCGGGTTACACCCCGGAACTCGCCACGGTCGTCGCGCTGATGGGCCAGGACCCCGAGACCGGCCACCAGGAGCCGCTGTACGGCGCGCTCGGCGTGGAGCGGGTCGCCGGGGGCGGGGCGCCCGCCGAGATCTGGGGGCGGTTCACCCGCGAGGCCCTGGCGGAGACGCCCCGCGCGACTTCGACCTCCGCCTGATGCCGGGGGCCGAGGAACCGCCGCCCGCGACGCCGGCACCGGGCGGGACGGAAGGGGCGCGGGAAACGGAGGAGCTGGAGGAGTACGTGACCGGGGAGGCGGGGCCGGGAGCGGTCCCGGCGAGTCGGGGCGGCGCCCCGGACGCCCCGGACCGGAGACCGGGCCCCGTACCGCCGAACGGGGCACGCCCGCCCACCGGTCGCCGGACGGTCAGTGACCCGAGGTCGCCTTCAGGCCCACCACGGCCACGAGCAGCAGACAGACGAAGAAGATGCGGGCGGCGGTCGCCGCTCCCCAGGACCACCATGCCGAACACCGCCGCACCGGCCGCGCCGATGCCGACCCACACGCCGTACGCCGTACCGATCGGCAGCGTCTTGGCCGCCTGCGACAGCAGCAGCATGGAGGCGACGATCCCGGCGCCGGTGAACAGGCTCGGCCAGAGGCGCGTGAAGCCCTCGGTGTACTTCATCCCGATCGACCAGGCGACTTCCAGCAGACCGGCGACGACGAGAAGGATCCAGGCCATGACGGCACCTCCGTGAGACGGAACGACAGGGGGTGCGTCGTCTTGTCGTCAACCCGGTACGGCGCGTCTCGTCGGGGTCCTTCCAGGCTAGCAAAGAAAGGGCGGAGGCCCCGGTGACCATGGTCACCGGGGCCTCCCAGGGCTCGTGCGCCTGGGGTCTGCGGATGGAGTCCGGCCTACAGATAGAGCCCGGTCGAGTCGGACGTCCCCTGGAACCGGTCCGCCGCCACCGCGTGCAGGTCGCGCTCGCGCATCAGCACGTACGCGACGCCCCGCACCTCGACCTCGGCGCGGTCCTCGGGGTCGTACAGGACCCGGTCGCCGGTCTCGACCGTGCGGACGTTCTGGCCGATCGCGACCACCTCGGCCCAGGCGAGGCGACGGCCGACGGCGGCGGTCGCCGGGATCAGGATGCCGCCGCCGGAGCGCCGCTCCCCCTCCGGCGAGTCGGTACGGACCAGGACCCGGTCGTGGAGCATCCGGATGGGCAGCTTGTCGTGGGTGTTCTCGCTCACGGGGCGAACCTACCCGCCCGGGCGTGTCGCCCGTGCACGGGAGCCGCGCCCGCCGGCCGCGCCGGTCGCACCGGAAGCGCCGGAAGCCGCACCGGCGGCGCCCGGAACCGTCACCCCTTGCCCTTGCGGCCGGCGAAGGCGATCAGCCCGACGACCGCGACGACCGCGAGCGCCGCCGGCACCACGCGCTCCAGACGGGGCGCGCCGTCCGCATGGGTCAGGTGGGCCTTCACGTCCGAGACGACCCGGTTGACGGCGACGAAGGCGCGGCCGGCGGTCTGGTCGACCGTCGAGGCCACCTTCGCCTTCGCGTCCCCGATGATCGTCTTCGGGTGCACTCGAATGCCGATCTCGTCGAGAGTGACGGCGAGCTGCTCGCGTCGGCGGACGATGTCCGCCTCGATCTGCGCAGGGGTCCTGGCGTCCGACACCGCACTGCCTCCGTAGTCGTGATCGCCGTGATCGTCGTGATCCGGTCGTTGGTGGACAGTCTGTCAGTTCCGCCGCCGAAGGGACGCCCCAGACCCCCATTAGGCTCTGGACGCGTACGCGAACGTTTCCCGAGGAGAGCCATGAGCGAGCGACTGCAGCCCGGCGACACCGCCCCGCCTTCACCCTGCCCGACGCGGACGGCAACGAGGTCTCCCTCGCGGACCACCGGGGCCGCAAGGTCATCGTCTACTTCTACCCCGCCGCCCTCACCCCCGGCTGCACCAAGCAGGCCTGCGACTTCACCGACAACCTGGAGCTTCTCGCGGGCGCCGGGTACGACGTCATCGGCGTGTCGCCGGACAAGCCGGAGAAGCTGGCGAAGTTCCGCGAGAAGGAGGACCTGAAGGTCACCCTGGTCGGCGACCCGGAGAAGAAGGTCCTGGAGGCGTACGGCGCCTTCGGCGAGAAGAAGCTGTACGGCAAGACGGTGACGGGCGTGATCCGCTCCACCGTGGTCGTCGACGAGGAGGGGAAGGTCGAGCGCGCCCTCTACAACGTGAAGGCCACCGGCCACGTCGCCAAGATCATCCGGGACCTGGGCGTCGAGGCCTGACGCTCCCCGCATGTGACGGGGTCGCACTCGGGCGATCCCCGTTTGCGAGTGCCACGGCCGCGCAGAAGAGCCTCTTGTGTGTGTTCCCCGCAGAGAGGACGGACGGTCATGCCGGCCCCGACACTGACCACGCGGCCGACCCCGGGGCCCTGAGACGCCACCCCGGCTCTTCAGGGCCGCCAGCCGGCGCAAGCGGCCCAGGCTGCGGCGGACCGACATCACGGTGACGGACGAGGCGGCGATCAGGCGGGCCGTGAAGGCGGCCTCGCTCGGCAATGCCATGGAGTGGTTCGACTTCGGCGTCTACGCCTACCTCGCCGCCACCCTCGGGCACGTCTTCTTCCCGTCCGGGAACGACACGGTCCAGCTCCTGTCGTCGTTCGCGACCTTCGCCGTGGCCTTCCTGGTCCGCCCGCTCGGCGGCATGTTCTTCGGCCCGATGGGCGACCGGCTCGGCCGCAAGAAGGTCCTCGCGCTGACCATGATCCTGATGGCGGCCGGCACCTTCGCGATCGGCCTGATCCCGTCGTACGCCTCCATCGGATTCTGGGCCCCGGTGCTCCTGATCGCCTTCCGGATGCTCCAGGGCTTCTCGACGGGCGGTGAGTACGGCGGGGCCTCGACCTTCATAGCCGAGTACGCGCCGGACCGGCGGCGGGGCTACTTCGGCAGCTTCCTGGAGGTCGGCACCCTGGCGGGGTACGTCGGCGCGGCCGGCCTGGTGACGGCGCTCACCGCGTGGCTCGGCTCCGACGCGATGGAGGCGTGGGGCTGGCGCGTGCCGTTCCTGGTGGCGGGGCCGCTGGGCCTGGTCGGCCTCTACCTGCGGATGCGGCTCGACGAGACGCCGGCCTTCCAGCGCCTGGAGTCCGACGCGGCGCACCCGTCGGAGGCGGCGGACGCGGTGGAGACCACGACCAAGGGCGACCTGTCGAAGATCTTCCGGCAGCAGTGGCCGATGCTGGTGCTGTGCGTCGCGCTGGTGGGGGCGTACAACATCGCGGACTACATGGTCCTCTCCTACATGCCGACGTACCTCTCGGACGAACTCGGCTACAGCGAGACGCACGGTCTGCTGATCCTGCTCCTGGTGATGGTCCTCCTGATGCTGATCATCACGCGGGTGGGCAGGCTGAACGACCGCTTCGGCCGCAGGCCGAGTCCTGATGGCGGGCATGCTGGGCTTCCTCTTCCTCTCCCTCCCGGCGTTCCTGCTGATCGGCCGGGGCGGGATCCCGGCAGTCACGGCGGGCATGCTGATGCTCGGCCTGTCCCTGGTCTGCATGCTCGGCACCATGTCGGCGGCGCTCCCGGCGCTCTTCCCGACGGACGTCCGCTACGGCTCCCTCTCGGTGGGCTACAACCTCTCCACGTCCCTCTTCGGCGGCACGACCCCCTCGTGATCACGGCCCTGATCGGCGCGACCGGCAGCAACCTGATGCCGGCGTACTACGCGATGGGCGCGGCCCTCGTCGGCGTCGTCGCCGTGGCCTGCATGAAGGAAACGGCCCGCCAGCCCCTGGAGGCTCGCCCCCGTCGGTGGAGACCCACGAGGAGGCGGTGGAGATGGTCATGGCCCGGGCCCCGGAGCCGAAGTTCTGACGCCGCGGCCACGGGCGCCCCGGCGACCACTACGATGGTCGCGCGAGCGGCCGTGGTGGAACTGGCAGTCACGCTGGGTTTAGGTCCCAGTGGGGTAACACCCGTGAGGGTTCGAGTCCCTCCGGCCGCACCGGAACGGCCTGCACGCCGAGTGATCGGCGTGCAGGCCGTTTTCCGTTCCGGGGCTCAGCCCAACAGCTCCCGCACCACCGGTACCAGCGCGCGGAACGCCTTGCCCCGGTGGCTGATCGCGTTCTTCTCGGACGGGGTCAGTTCCGCGCAGGTGACGTCGTGGCCCTCGGGCTGGAGGATCGGGTCGTAGCCGAAGCCGTTGGTGCCGGCGGGGGTGTGGCGGAGGGTGCCCGGCATGGTGCCTTCCACGACGCGTTCCGTGCCGTCGGGGAGGGCGAGGAGCGGCGGCGCAGGCGAAGGAGAGCGCCGCGGTGTTCGTCCGCGATGTCGGAGAGCTGGGCCAGGAGCAGGTCCAGGTTGGCGCGGTCGTCGCCGTGGGTGCCGGACCAGCGGGCGGAGAAGATGCCGGGGGCGCCGTTGAGGACGTCGACGCAGAGGCCCGAGTCGTCGGCGACGGCGGGCAGGCCAGTGGCCTGCGCGAGGGCGTGGGCCTTGAGGAGGGCGTTCTCCGCGAAGGTGACGCCGGTCTCCTTGACGTCGGGCACCTCCGGGTACGCGTCCGCGCCGACGAGTTCGAGGTCGAGGCCCGCGTCGGCGAGGATCGCGTGGAGTTCGGTGATCTTGCCCGCGTTGCGGGTGGCGAGGATCAGACGGGTCATGCCGTCGATTATCCCGGGCCCGGTCAGCCCGGCGTGCAGACCTTCGTGACCTCGCCCGCCGCGTCCGTGATCGGGGTGATGTCCGGGGTGGTGTCGCCGTTCTTCACCGCCGCGCGGACGGAGTCGACGCCCTTGGTGAGGTCGTCGACGGCCTTGGAGAGGTCCGCGTTGTCGGTGGTGTTCTCGAGGTTGCCCAGTTCGGTGGAGATCGAGGTCAGGGCCTCCTCGATCCGGGTCGGGTCGTTCGAGGCGCTGGAGACGGCCTGCTGGAGGTTGCTCACCGAGGTGGCTATCGCGTCGGCGGTCCTGACGCAGTCCAGGGCGGTGTCGAGGGCCGAGCAGCCGCTCAGGACGGTGGTGAGCGTGGCGGCCGTGGCCACGGCGAGTGCGAGCGGCGCTTCAAGGTGGGTCCTCCCCCTGGGCGGGACGGGTGGGCGCACGGGTCGTGTCGTCCGTGCGCCCGTTGTCCGTCAGGACGCCGTGGCGCCCGCAGGGTTCCTCGGAGGTTCCTCAGAGGGTTCCCTCGAGGGCCTCGCGCTGGATCCGGGCCAGGTCGGCGCAGCCGCCGGAGGCCAGGTCGAGGAGGGCGTTGAGCTCCTTGCGGTCGAAGGGCTCGGCCTCGGCGGTGCCCTGGACCTCGACGAAGCGGCCGTCGCCGGTGCAGACGACGTTCATGTCGGTGTCGGCGCGGACGTCCTCCTCGTAGCAGAGGTCGAGGAGGGGACGCCGTCGACGATGCCGACGGAGACGGCGGCGACGGTGCCGGTGAGGGCTTGCGGCCGGCCTTCACGAGCTTCTTGGACTGGGCCCAGGCGACGGCGTCGGCGAGGGCGACGTACGCGCCGGTGATGGCGGCGGTGCGGGTGCCGCCGTCGGCCTGGAGGACGTCGCAGTCGAGGACGATCGTGTTCTCGCCGAGCGCCTTGTAGTCGATGACGGCGCGCAGGGAGCGGCCGATCAGGCGGGAGATCTCGTGGGTGCGGCCGCCGATCTTGCCGCGGACGGACTCGCGGTCGCCGCGGGTGTTGGTGGAGCGGGGCAGCATCGAGTACTCCCCGGTGACCCAGCCCTCGCCGCTGCCCTTGCGCCAGCGCGGGACGCCCTCGGTGACGGAGGCGGTGCAGAAGACCTTGGTGTCGCCGAAGGAGATGAGGACGGAGCCCTCGGCGTGCTTGCTCCATCCGCGTTCGATGGTGACGGGGCGGAGCTGTTCGGGGGTACGGCCGTCGATACGAGACATGGGAGGAGCGTATCGGGATACGGCGAAGGGCCCGTTCCCCTGCCGGAACGGGCCCTTCCGGTGCGAGTGGGTCACTCGCACCGGGTCCTCACATCATGTCCTCGATGTCCGCGGCGATCGGGTCCGCGTCGGTGCCGATGACGACCTGGATGGCGGTGCCCATCTTCACGACGCCGTGGGCGCCGGCGGCCTTCAGGGCGGCCTCGTCGACGAGGGCGGGGTCCACGACCTCGGTGCGCAGGCGGGTGATGCAGCCTTCGACCTCTTCGATGTTCTCGATGCCGCCGAGCCCGGCGACGATCTTCTCAGCCTTGGTGGCCATGTGTTTCTCCCTGTCCGTTCCGTTCGCGAGGACGCGAATGTCGGCGCACCTGCGGTCCGCTTTGACACGGTAACCCACGGTTGGCCCAACTTCGCGAGCGAGTGCCGCCGTTCTGCCGAATGATGACGATCACCGGCGGCCTGTCCTCAGCGGGCTCCCGGAGCCTACCGCAACTGGTCTACACCACCGTGCAACGAGACGCGCACCCGGCTTGTTCCGGGCAGGAGACGCCCATGAGTAGCGACAGCGCCGCGGCCGCGCCGAAGAAGTCCTGGGGCAGCGGTCTCTTCCAGGGCCTCCAGAAGATGGGCCGCAGCCTCCAGCTCCCCATCGCCGTGCTGCCCGCCGCCGGCGTCATCAACCGGCTCGGGCAGCCGGACGTCTTCGGCGCCGACGGCCTCGGCTGGGACAACGTCGCCAAGGTGATGATGGGCGCGGGCGGCGCGCTGCTCGACGGCGGCCTCGGTCTGCCGCTGCTGTTCTGCATCGGCGTCGCGATCGGCATGGCGAAGAAGGCGGACGGTTCGACGGCGCTGGCGGCGGTGGTCGGCTTCCTCGTCTACTACACGGTGCTCCGGCAGTTCCCGAAGGACTGCCCGGAGGGGACGCGGGACATCAGCGGCGGCTGCCTGGGCGCGGACGACTCCTTCGCCGCGTACACGTACCAGAATCCCGGCGTCTTCGGCGGCATCGTCATGGGTCTGCTCACCGCGTACCTGTGGCAGCGCTACCACCGGACGAAGCTGGTCGACTGGCTGGGGTTCTTCAACGGCCGCCGTCTCGTCCCGATCATCATGACGTTCGTGGCGATCGCGTTCGCCGCGCTCTGCCTGTGGATCTGGCCGCCGATCGGCGACGCCCTGGAGAGCTTCAGCGACTGGCTGGTCGGGCTGGGCGCGTGGGGTTCGGGCATCTTCGGCGTGGCGAACCGGGCGCTGCTCGTCATCGGCCTCCACCAGTTCCTCAACGTGCCGATCTGGTTCCAGTTCGGCACGTACGAGAAGCTTTCGGGCGGCGGGGTGGTCCACGGCGACATCCCCATGTTCCTGGCGGGCGACCCGGACGCGGGCCAGTTCCTGACGGGCTTCTTCCCGATCATGATGTTCGCGCTGCCGGCGGCGGCGCTCGCGATCACGCACTGTGCCCGGCCGCACCGGCGCAAGGAGGTCGGCGGTCTGATGCTGTCGGTGGCGCTGACCTCGTTCGTCACCGGCATCACCGAGCCGCTGGAGTACTCGTTCCTCTTCATCGCCCCGGTCCTCTACGCGATCCACGCGGTGCTCACGGGCGTCTCGATGGCGGTGACCTGGGCGTTCGGGGTGAAGGACGGCTTCAGCTTCTCGGCCGGCCTGATCGACTACGTGATCAACTGGAACCTGGCGACGAAGCCGTGGCTGATCATCCCGATCGGTCTGGCCTTCGCGGTCGTGTACTACGTGGTCTTCCGGTTCGCGATCACCAAGTTCAATCTCCCGACGCCCGGCCGCGAGCCGGAGGAGGTGGAGGCGGAGATGGAGCGGGACAACGTGAAGTGAGCCCTCGGTAGCACCGCCGCGTCTCCCGCGGCGGGGCCCGCCAAACCCCCGGACCCCATGGTCCGGGGGCCTTTCCGCGCCCGCTACGGAGTGTGTCCGAGCGGGTGAGAATTCACAGGTTCCTTATCTAAGTCGCGCGTGCTAAAACTGGTCTACACCACTCATTGGTGTAGACCACGCGGTCCAGACCACCGCGTTCCACGAGACGCCGCCGTCACCCCCTTTGACTTCTCTGGCGGCGCCTTGCCTTACTGGAGGAAGTTGATGAGTACGGCCACCGCCCCGGCCGCCGCTCCCGCCAAGAAGCGCGGATCCGGCCTGTTCCAGGGCCTGCAGAAGGTCGGTCGCAGCCTGCAGCTGCCGATCGCCGTACTGCCGGCCGCGGGTATCCTGCTCCGTCTCGGCCAGGACGACGTCTTCGGCAAGGACGGCCTCGGCTGGGACAAGGTCGCGAAGGTCTTCGCCACCGCCGGCGACGCGGTCTTCGCCAACCTGCCCCTGCTGTTCTGCGTCGGCATCGCCATCGGCTTCGCCAAGAAGGCCGACGGCTCCACCGCCCTCGCCGCCCTGGTCGGCTTCCTGGTCTACAAGAACGTGCTGACCGCGTTCCCCGTGACCGAGGGCGTCGTCAACACCACCGAGAACAACGGTGTCGACGTCGCCGCCACCTACAACGACCCCAAGGTCCTCGGCGGCATCGTCATGGGCCTGCTGGCGGCCGTCATATGGCAGCGGTACCACCGCACCAAGCTGGTCGACTGGCTCGGCTTCTTCAACGGCCGCCGCCTCGTCCCGATCATCATGGCCTTCGTCGGCACCGTCATGGGTGTCTTCTTCGGCCTGGTCTGGGAGCCCATCGGCAACGTCATCACCGACTTCGGCGAGTGGATGACCGGCCTGGGCGCCGTCGGCGCAGGCATCTTCGGCGTCGTCAACCGCGGTCTGCTCCCGATCGGCATGCACCAGTTCGTCAACACCGTCGCCTGGCAGGAGATCGGCTCCTACAAGGACTCGGCCGGCGCCGTCTGGCACGGCGACCTGCCGCGCTTCTTCCACGGTGACCCGACCGCCGGTCAGTTCATGTCCGGCTTCTTCCCGATCATGATGTTCGCCCTCCCGGCCGCCGCGCTCGCCATCACGCACTGCGCCCGCCCGGAGCGCCGCAAGGTCGTCGGCGGCATGATGGTCTCCCTCGCGCTGACCTCCTTCGTCACCGGCATCACCGAGCCGATCGAGTTCGCGTTCATGTTCATCGCCCCGGTGCTCTACGTGATCCACGCGATCCTGACCGCCGTCGCCATGGCCGTCACCTGGGCCCTGGGCGTGCACCACGGCTTCAGCTTCTCGGCCGGTGCGATCGACTACTTCCTGAACTGGGGTCTCGCGACCAAGCCGTGGATGATCATCCCGATCGGCCTCGTCTTCGCGGCGGTCTACTACGTGGTCTTCCGCTTCGCGATCACCAAGTTCAACCTCCCGACGCCGGGCCGCGAGTCCGACGAGGAGCTCGCCGAGCTCCAGAAGGCCGAGGCGAAGTAAGCCGTACGGCACGGCGGAAGGCCCCGGAACCGTCCAGGTTCCGGGGCCTTCCTGTCCGTACGCGCGCTCAGACCTCGTACACCGCGCCCGATCTCGCCAGCTCCGACGGCCCCGCGTACACCTCGCGCGCGTCCGCCAGGTTCCGCTCGCCGTCCGTCCACGGCGGGATGTGGGTGAGGACCAGGCGGCCGACCCCGGCGCGGGCCGCCTGGGCGCCGGCCTCGCGGCCGTTGAGGTGGAGGTCCGGGACGTCCTCCTTGCCGTGGGTGAAGGAGGCCTCGCAGAGAAGAGGTCAGTGCCCTCGGCCAGCTCGTGCAGCGCCTCGCAGGTGCCGGTGTCCCCGGAGTACGTGAGCGAGCGGCCGCCGTGCTCGACCCGGATGCCGTACGCCTCGACCGGATGGCACACCTTCTCCGTACGGACGGAGAACGGGCCGAGCTCGAAGGCGCCCGACTTCAGCGTGTGGAAGTCGAAGACCTCGCCCATCGCGGTGGGCGACGGCGTGTCCGCGTACGCCGTGGTCAGCCGCTGCTCGGCGCCCTCCGGGGCGAAGACGGGGATCGCGTCGCAGCGCCCGCCCTCGTGCCGGTAGTAGCGGGCGACGAAGTAGCCGCACATGTCGATGCAGTGGTCGGCGTGCAGGTGGCTGAGGAAGATCGCGTCGAGGTCGTACAGACCGATGTGGCGCTGCAACTCGCCCAGGGCGCCGTTGCCCATGTCGAGGAGCAGCCGGAAGCCGTCGGCCTCGACGAGGTAGCTCGAACAGGCCGAGTCCGCGGACGGGAACGACCCCGAGCAGCCGACGACGGTGAGCTTCATGGAGCGTGAACCTCCGTGGACGGGTGCGGGAATGCGCAGGGGAGGGGAGGCTGTGCGGTCTGTCGAGCGTAAGGCGCGCCGGGGCCCGTCGCTCCTTCGTGGTGGCCGGTTGTGGGCGAACTCACGGGCTCTGTCACCGGTTCGGATGGATGCCGCCCCGCCACGGCGGAGGCAACCGCGCACCGGTACCGTCGTGCGGTATGGACACGTCGTGGTGGCCCGCGCTGGTCGGGGTCGTGGTGCTCGCGCTGGTGGTGGCGGTCGTCGACGGGCGCAGGCGGTCGCCGCGCCGTCCCCCTCCCGCCGCCCCTCGGGGCGGACCCGGCCGCCGGCCCGGCCCGCGGAACCACGCGGGGGCCGAGGACCGAAGGCCCGGGAGATCTGGTGGGCGGACGTGCCCTTCGAGGACGGGCCCGGGTCCAAGGACCGGCCCTGTCTGGTGCTCGCGGTGCGCGGGAGCGGCGCGCTCGTCGCCAAGATCACCAGCAAGCACCACGAGGAGCGGCCCGGGGTGATCGCGCTGCCGGCGGGGACGGTGGGCGACGCGCGGGGGCGGGCGAGCTTCCTGGAGACGGACGAGCTGCGGAACGTGCCGGTGGCGGACTTCCGGCGGAGGGTGGGAGAGGTGGACCCGGCCCTGTGGGACCGGGTCCGTCATCTCGCGCGCTGAGGCCCTCGGGGAGGCTCAGGCCCAGAGCTGGCCCTGGACCGTCTCGATGGCCTCTTCGGTCGTCGCCGCCGTGTAGAGGCCGGTCGACAGGTACTTCCAGCCGCCGTCGGCGACGACGAAGGCGATGTCGGCGCTCTCCCCGCCTTGACGGCCTTGTTGCCGACGCCGATGGCCGCGTGCAGGGCCGCGCCGGTGGAGACGCCCGCGAAGATGCCCTCCTGCTGGAGGAGTTCGCGGGTGCGGGTGACCGCGTCGGCGGAGCCGACGGAGAAGCGGGTGGTGAGGACGGAGGCGTCGTACAGCTCCGGCACGAAGCCCTCGTCGAGGTTGCGCAGGCCGTAGACGAGGTCGTCGTAGCGCGGCTCGGCGGCGACGATCTTCACGTCGGGCTTGTGCTCGCGCAGGTAGCGGCCGACGCCCATGAGGGTGCCGGTGGTGCCGAGCCCGGCCACGAAGTGGGTGATCGAGGAGCAGGTCGGCGAGGATCTCGGGGCCCGTGCCGGCGTAGTGCGCACCGGCGTTGTCCGGGTTGCCGTACTGGTAGAGCATCACCCAGGACGGGTTCTCGGCGGCCAGCTCCTTGGCGACGCGCACCGCCGTGTTGGAGCCGCCCGCCGCCGGGGACGGGACGATCTCCGCGCCCCACATGGTCAGCAGTTGGCGCCGCTCCTCGCTGGTGTTCTCGGGCATGACGCAGACGATGCGGTAGCCCTTGAGCCTGGCGGCCATGGCGAGGGAGATGCCGGTGTTGCCGCTGGTCGGCTCCAGGATGGTGCAGCCGGGGGTGAGCCGGCCGTCCTTCTCGGCCTGCTCGATCATGTGGAGCGCGGGGCGGTCCTTGACCGAGCCGGTGGGGTTGCGGTCCTCCAGCTTCGCCCAGATCCGGACGTCGTCCGAGGGCGAGAGCCGGGGGAGGCGGACCAGGGGCGTGTTGCCGACCGCCGCCAGCGGGGAGTCGTAGCGCATGTGGATCAGACCATGCCGCCGGCCACGGCCGGCAGGATCGTGACGCTGTCGCCGTCGGAGAGCTTGGTGTCGATGCCGTCGAGGAAGCGCACGTCCTCGTCGTTCAGGTAGACGTTGACGAAGCGGCGGAGCTTGTCGCCGTCGACGATGCGGGCCTCGATCCCGGTGTGGCGGGTCTCCAGGTCGGCGAAGAGCTCGGCGAGGGTCCCACCGTTGCCCTCGACGGCCTTGGCGCCGTCGGTGTAGGTGCGGAGGATGGTCGGGATGCGGACCTCGATGGCCATGGCGTGGGCTCCTGTCGGAAGTGGCGTGATGGGCGCGCTGCTGGGGCCCCGCGCGGAGGGGTCGTACGGTGAGGGGCGCCCGGCCGGTCGCCGCCGGTCGCTTCAGAGCGCGGCGCGGGCCGGGCGCGTCGCTGTTCCGCTCGTACAGATCGCGCTGGCGAGGCGGCCCAGGTCGACGTGCAGGCGTGCCGCTCCGCCTCCGAAGGCTCCCATGAAAAGAGCGGAGGCGGAGTGAGCGCCGGCGAACGCAGCGAGCATGACTGTGCCCGGCGTCTCTTCGCTCACGTCGTGGGAAACCATGGGCACATCGTATCGATTCCCGGTCCGGGTTCCGGAATGTGATCTCACATGGTGGATGCTTGCTGACCGCCTGCCGGACCGTGCAGGTAGACGACGGTCGGCGTGCCCGTTCCGGGGTGCGGGACGACCTCCGCGGCCACGCCGTAGACCGCGTCGAGGAGGGCCGGGGTGAGGACCTCGGCGGGGTGCCGCCGGTGACGACCGGCCGCGCTCCAGGACGTAGATCCGGTCGCAGTACGCCCCCGCCAGGTTGAGGTCGTGCAGGGCGAGCAGGTTGGTGGTGCCCAGGGTGCGGACGAGGGCGAGGACGTCGAGCTGGTGGCGGATGTCCAGGTGGTTGGTGGGCTCGTCGAGGACGAGCAGGGCCGGAGTCCTGGACGAGGGCGCGGGCGACCAGGGCGCGCTGGCGCTCGCCGCCGGAGAGCGTGGGGTACGGGCGGTCGGCGAAGCCGGTGAGGCCGACGCGGGCGAGGGCGGCGTCGGCGTGCGCGCGGTCGGGGGCGGTGTCGCCCTCCCAGAAGCGCTTGTGCGGGGAGCGGCCCAGGGCGACCAGTTCGCGGACGGTGAGCTCGAAGTCGGTGCCGGTGTCCTGGGGGACGGTGGCGACGCGGCGGGCGCGGGCCTTGGGGCCGAGGGCGCACAGGTCGTCGCCGTCGAGGAGGGCGCGTCCCGCGGTGGGGGCGAGGGTGCCGTAGACGCAGCGCAGGAGGGTGGTCTTGCCGCTGCCGTTGGGGCCGATGAGGCCGACGGTCTCGCCGGGGCGGACGGTGAGGTCGACCGGGCGGAGGCGGTCCTCGTACGCGAGTCCCTCCAGGCGCAGTTCGGTCACAGGGGCGCTCCTTCGGGGCGGCGGCGCATCAGCCAGAGGAAGAACGGGCCGCCGATGAGGGCGGTGAGGACGCCGACGGGGAGGTCCTGGGGGCGGTGACGGTCCGGGCGCCGAGGTCGGCGAGGACCAGGGCGACCGCGCCGCCGAGCGCGGCGACGGGAAGCAGGCGGCGGTGCGGGGCGCCGACGGCGAGCCGGGCGGCGTGCGGGGCCATGAGGCCGATGAAGCCGACGGCTCCGCTCGCGGCGACCATGACGGCGGTGACGAGGGAGACGAGGACGAAGACGGCGGCGCGGAAGCGGGCGGTGTCGAGGCCGAGGACGGTGGCGTCCTCCTCGCCGACGAGGAGCAGGTCGAGCGGGCGGGCGAGGGCGAGCAGGACGCCGAGGCCGAGGACCAGGACGGCGGCGGGCAGGACGAGGGTGTCCCAGCGGGCGCTGCCGAGGCCGCCGAGGGACCAGTACAGCGCCTCGCGGAAGTGCTCGGGGCGGCCGGCGGCGGCCAGGACCAGGGTGGTGAGGGCGGACAGGATGTAGGAGACGGCGACGCCGGCGAGGACGAGCCGGGGGCCGGTCATGGTGCCGCCGCGCCGGGCGAGTCCGTAGACGAGGACGAGGGCGACCAGGGCGCCGGCGAAGGCCCCGGCGGGCAGGGCGAGGGTGGTGGTGATCCCTCCCCGACGCCGACGCCGACGACGAGGACGAGGACGGCTCCGGCGGAGGCGCCGGAGGAGATCCCGAGGAGGAAGGGGTCGGCGAGCCGGTTGCGGACGAGGGCCTGGAGGACGGCGCCGACGACGGCGAGCCCGGCGCCGACGACGACGCCGAGCAGGATCCGGGGCAGCCGTACGTCGAGGACGATCGTCCGGTACGGGGAGGGCCGGCCCGGCCGGTCAGGGCGTCGATCACCTGACCGGGCGGGACGCGGACGGAGCCGAGGGCGAGGGAGGCGAGGACGGCGGCGGCCAGGGCGAGCAGGAGCCCGGCGACAACGGCCGGGAAGGGCAGCCGCCCGGCGGGGGCCGGGAGCGCGGGGCCCTCGCCGGGAGGGCCCGCTTTCCGACGGTGCCGTCGTCCGTGTCGCCGGGTGCGCGGGTCCCCGTGCTCATCGGCCGGTGGCCGGGTGGAGCTGGGCGGCCAGCTTGGTGACGGCGTCGGGGACGCGGACGCCGAGGACCGTGTCGGAGAGGGCAGCACGGCGAACCGGCGGTTCTTGATCGCGGGGACGTCCTTGAGGGCCGGGTCGTCGAGGAGCCGCTTCTTCTTCTGCTCGACGGTGGTGGAGCCGTAGTCGTAGATGACGACGACCTCGGGCCTGCGGGCGACGACCTGCTCCCAGGTGGCGTCGCCGAAGGCCTTGTCGAGGTCGGAGAAGACGTTCCGGCCGCCGGCGCGGGTGATCAGCTCGTTGCCGATGCCCTTGCCGCCGGCGGTGAAGGCGGTCTTGTCGCCGCTGTCGTAGACGAAGACGGAGACGGGCGCGACGCCCTTGAGGCGCTTCTCGTCGGCGGCGACGGTGGCGCGGGCCCCGGCGATCCACTTCTCGGCGCGGTCGGGGACGCCGAAGGTGCGGCCGACCTCGGTCACCTCCTGATAGAGGTCGTCGACGGAGGTCTTGCCGGAGGGCAGTACTCGGTGTTGAGGCGGGTGGATATGCCCGCCTTCTTGAGGTCGTCCCGGCTGCTGCCGTTCTTGGCGTCGAAGGCGGAGGCGTAACCGCCGTAGACGAAGTCGGGGTTCGCCGCGAGCAGGGCCTCCTTGGAGGGGTACTCCTCGGCGAGCACGGGGACGGAGTCGTACGCCTTCTTGTAGGCGGGCAGGACCGCGTCGTCGAGGTAGGCGGTGCCGACGAGGGACTTCTCCAGGCCGAGCGCGAGCATGATCTCGGTGACGTGCTGGTTCATGGTGACCACGCGCTTCGGCGGGGCCTGGAAGGTGCTCTGCACACCGCAGTTGGTGACGGTGTACGGGAATCCGGGGGCGGCCTTCGCGGGCTTGTCGGCGGCCTCGGGGGCGGCCGAGCAGCCGGCGAGCAGGGGGACGAGGGCGGCTGCGGGCAGCAGGACGCGGCGGGGCCAGGACATGGCGGTGTGCCTCCTCCGGGGATTTCCACGTCCCCGTTCGGTGGTGGGAGGCGGCAGGCCAGTTCCTGGCTTCCGGCGTCCGGGGACGCCGGTCACAGTGGCGGGACCGTGCCGGATTCGCACCGGCTTCCTGGGTCCTGCCGCCCGGGTTCGGGGTCAGTGTCTCAGGCGGCGTACGCCTCGACGACCTCGACCTCCTCCTCGGTGACGACGCCCTCGACGATGGTGAAGGAGCGGAACTGGAAGGGGCCGGCGCCGTCGGTGTCGGCGGTGGAGACGAGGACGTAGTGGGCGTGCGGCTCGTTGGCGTACGTGATGTCCGTGCGGGACGGGTAGGCCTCGGTCGCGGTGTGCGAGTGGTAGACGATCACGGGGTCCTCGTCCCGGTCGTCCATCTCGCGGTAGAGCTTCAGCAGGTCCGCGGAGTCGAACTCGTAGAAGGTGGGCGAGCGGGCGGCGTTGAGCATGGGGACGAACCGCTCGGGGCGGCCGCTGCCGGCCGGGCCGGCGACGACGCCGCAGGCCTCGTCCGGGTGGTCCGCGCGCGCGTGTTCCACGATCTGGTCGTACAGGGCCCGGGTGATGGTCAGCATGGCGACAGGATAAGCAGACGGGCCCTTCCGTACCGAGGAGTGGTACGGAAGGGCCCGGATGCTGGGACGGGTCCGCTCAGGAGCGCTTGGCGAAGGCCGCGCCCTCGGGGTTGCGGGACTTCAGGACCAGGTAGGAGACGCCCAGGAGCAGACCCCAGACCGGCGCGCAGTAGAGGGAGACGCGGGCGCCCTCGTCGATGCCCATCATCACGATGACCATGATGATGAAGGCGAGCGCGAACCAACTGGTGTACGGGGCTCCCGGGGCCTTGAAGGAGGACTCGGGCAGCTCGCCGCGGTTCGCCTTGGCGCGGTAGCGGATCTGGCAGACCAGGATCATGATCCAGGCCCACATGCCGGAGATGGTGGCGAAGGAGACCACGTACTCGAAGGCCTTGCCGGGGGCGACGTAGTTGATCCAGACGCCGACCAGCATGAGCGCGGCGGAGAAGGTGGTGCCGAGCAGCGGGATGCCGCTCTTGGTCAGCTTCGTGAAGACCTTCGGGCCCTGGCCGTTGAGCGAGAGGTCGCGCAGCATGCGGCCGGTGGAGTACATGCCCGAGTTGCAGGACGACAGGGCCGCGGTGAGGACCACGAAGTTGACGATGGCGGCGCCGACGCCGAGGCCCATCTTCTCGAAGGCGGCGACGAACGGGGAGACGCCCGGCTGGAACTCGGTCCACGGGACGACCGACAGGATCATGATCAGGGCGCCGACGTAGAAGACGGCGATGCGCCACGGCACGGTGTTGATGGCCTTGGGCAGGACGGTCTTCGGGTCCTTGGACTCGCCGGCGGTGACGCCGACCAGCTCGACCGCGAGGAAGGCGAACATCACGATCTGGAGCGTCATCAGGGTGCTGCCGACGCCGTTGGGGAAGAAGCCGCCCTGGTTCCACAGGTGGGCGACCGTGGCGGTGTCGCCGGCGTCGGAGAAGCCGACGGTCAGGATGCCCGCGCAGATCAGGATCATGCCGATGATGGCGGTGACCTTGACCATGGAGAACCAGAACTCCAGCTCGCCGAAGAGCTTCACGGAGATCAGGTTGGCGCCGTAGAGGATCACGGTGAAGACGAGGGCGGAGACCCACTGCGGGATGTCCCACCAGTACGTCATGTAGGTGGCCGCGGCGGTGACCTCGGTGATGCCGGTGACGACCCAGAAGAGCCAGTACGTCCAGCCGGTCACGAAGCCGGCGAAGGGGCCGACGAACTCCCGGGCGTACTCCGAGAAGGAGCCGGAGACCGGGCGGTACATGAGGAGCTCGCCCAGGGCGCGCATGATGAAGAAGATGACCAGGCCCGCGATCGCGTAGGCCAGGATGAGGCTGGGTCCGGCCTTGTGGATGGCCTTGCCCGCGCCGAGGAAGAGTCCGGTGCCGATGGCACCGCCGATCGCGATCATCTGGATCTGCCGGGCGCCGAGGCCACGCTGGTAGCCCTCGCCGCCGCCCACGGCCCCGTCGGTGCCGTCGTGCTGCTTGTCGACCTGCACAGAGGTCATGGTGGTGCGCCTTTCTCCATGCTGATCCGCGCGACTGCGAGTGCGTCTGCCGCGGACCAGATCCTGATCCCCCGGATGTGGATGGAGTGCCACCGGCGGTCAGCCGGTCCAAGCGCCCTCGGGAACAGGGGTGGCGTCCCCGAGCGGTCGTGAAGATTTATCACGGTGTCGACAGTGATCGAGGGAGGTGTGCGTGGCGCGGGTCACATAAAAATACGGACATACGCGACGACAAGACGGCCAAGCGGACGCTCTGATAACGCATTCGTTATCCGGATTTGAGCGTCCGCTGAGCGAACAGCGCGTGTCGCGGCCCCCTCGGGGAGCTTTCAGGAGGAGGAGAGCAGGGTCTCCACGAGGGACTCCTGGAGGGCTCCCAGCCAGAGGTACGCCATGACCATCGGCTTGCGCGGGTCGGAGTCCGGCAGCCGGTAGAGCCGCTCGCTCTCCTCGTCGTCGGAGACCTCCAGACGGGTCCCGATGGTCAGCCGGAGGTCGTTGAGCGCGCCGAGCCAGGCCCGGGACTCGTCCGGGGTGAGCTTGAGGACCGCGCCGCCCTCCCCGCCGCCTCGGCGGAGAGGGAGTCCAGGGCGCGCACCACCACGAGGGCGTCCTCGCGCTTGCGGGCGCGCAGGTCGTTCTCGGTGTAGCGGCGGAAGTCGGAGGCGGCCGCCCGCAGCTCCTCGGTGTCGTCCCCGTACGCGTCGGGGAAGAGGCGCCGCAGGGCGGGGTCGGACGGGGGCTCGCTGGGGCCCTCGGCGAAGAGCGCGGCCAGCGGGTCCGCGTCGGCGGCGGGCTCGTCGCCCGGCCCGATCAGCTCCATGAGCTGGACGGAGAGGGAGCGGAGGATGGAGATCTCGACGTCGTCGAGGGCGACGGCCGCGCCGCCGCCGGCCAGGGCCTCGAAGCGGCCGGCCATCAGCCGCGGTCCTGGGTGAGGGTCGCCCAGAGGCCGTAGCCGTGCATCGCCTGCACGTCCCGCTCCATCTCCTCGCGGGTGCCGCTGGAGACCACCGCGCGGCCCTTGTGGTGCACGTCGAGCATCAGCTTGTGCGCCTTGTCCTTGGAGTATC
Organism: Streptomyces sp. WAC08241; assembly: GCA_007858575.1. Classification (GTDB taxonomy): domain Bacteria; phylum Actinomycetota; class Actinomycetes; order Streptomycetales; family Streptomycetaceae; genus Streptomyces. The sequence continues at coordinate 6,536,759 of CP042279.1, read as the reverse complement.
CGAAGTACGACTGGAAGACGTACGTCACGTAGCTCATCAGATTGACCGGGTCGTTGTGCACGAGGGTCACCCAGGGCACGTCCGGTTCGACGACGGCGGAGACCTCCTCGGCCGATTCCGTACGTTCGATCTCAACAGGCGCGACGCTCACTCCCCCATGCTGCCATCCCGGGGGTCCCTCGCACAAACGGGGCCACGCCTCCGCCGCGGGCACGGACCTAGAAATCGTCACTCTGACGATTTCTGCGCTAACATCACCGGCATGAACGCTGCGGACCTTGGGCTGCCGGTGGACGTTCCGTCGACGGCGCTCTTCACCGATCAGTACGAGCTGACCATGCTCCAGGCGGCCCTCAGGGGCGGCACCGCCGACCGGCGCTCCGTCTTCGAGGTCTTCACCCGGAGGCTGCCCGAGGGACGGCGCTACGGCGTCCTCGCGGGCGTCGGGCGGGTCCTGGACGCCGTCGAGAACTTCCGCTTCGACCCGGCCGTCCTGGACTTCCTGCGCGAGCGCGCGATCGTCGACGGGCCGACCCTGGAGTGGCTGTCCCGCTACCGCTTCTCCGGGGACGTCTGGGGCTACCCCGAGGGCGAGGTGTACTTCCCCGGCTCCCCGTCCTGCGGGTCGAGGGCTCCTTCGCGGAGTGCGTGCTCCTGGAGACCGTGATCCTGTCGATCCTCAACCACGACTCGGCCATCGCGGCCGCCGCCTCCCGCATGTCGGCCGTGGCCGGCGGGCGGGAGCCTGATCGAGATGGGCGCCCGGCGCACCCACGAGCTGGCGGCCGTCGCCGCCTCCCGCGCCGCCTACGTCGGCGGCTTCGACTCCACCTCGGACCTGGCGGCCGGCTTCCGCTACGGCATCCCGACCGTCGGCACCTCCGCCCACGCCTTCACCCTGCTCCACGACAGCGAGAAGGACGCCTTCCGGGCCCAGGTGGAGAGCCTGGGACGCGGCACGACCCTGCTCGTCGACACCTACGACGTGGCCGAGGCCGTGCGGACCGCCGTCGAGGTGGCCGGGCCCGAGCTCGGGGCCGTCCGGATCGACTCCGGGGACCTGCTGCTCGTCGCCCACCGGGTGCGGGCGCAGCTCGACGAGCTGGGCGCCCGGGACACCAGGATCGTCGTCACCTCGGACCTCGACGAGTACGCCATCGCCTCGCTCGCGGCGGCCCCGGTCGACGCGTACGGGGTGGGCACGCAGCTCGTCACCGGCAGCGGCCACCCGACCTGCTCCATGGTCTACAAGCTGGTCGCGCGGGCCGCCTCGGCCGACCCGAAGGCGCCCCTGGTGCCGGTGGCCAAGAAGTCCCTGGGCGGCAAGGCCTCGGTCGGCGGGCGCAAGTGGGCGGCCCGCAGGACCGACGCGGCCGGCGTCGCCGAGGCGGAGGTCGTGGGCACCGGGCCCGTCCCGCCGGAGCTCGCCGACCGGCAGCTCCTGGTTCGACTGGTCGAGGGCGGGCAGGTGGTGGGACGCGAGCCGCTGGAGGCCGCGAGGTCCCGGCACATCGCGGCCCGCGCCGGGCTGCCGATGTCGGCGGTCCAGTTGTCGCGCGGCGAGCCGGTGCTGCCGACCGAGTACGCCTGACGCCCGCGCGTCCGGTCCGTACGCCTCCACAGGACGGCGTAGCCGCCGCAGTGGCCCGGGGCGCCCCCTCCCGAAGGGGAGGGGAAGTCTCTAGGCTCGATCCCACCCCTCCGACGCCCGAAGGACACCCGCCATGCACCGCGCATTGATCGTTGTGGACGTTCAGAACGACTTCTGCGAGGGCGGCAGCCTCGCGGTGAGGGGCGGGGCGGACGTCGCCGCCGCCATCACCGACCTGATCGGCCAGACGGCGGGCACCTCCTACCGGCACGTCGTCGCCACCCGCGACCACCACGTGGACCCGGGGTCGCACTTCGCCGCGCCCGGCGAGAGCCGGACTACGTCACCTCCTGGCCCGTGCACTGCGTGGCGGGCACGGAGGGCGTCGGCTTCCACCCCAACTTCGCGCCCGCCGTCGCCAGCGGGGCGATCGACGCCGTCTTCGACAAGGGCGCCTACGACGCCGCGTACAGCGGCTTCGAGGGAGCGGGACGAGAACGGCCTGACGCTGGCGCGGTGGCTGCGCGAGCGGGAGGTCGCCGAGGTCGACGTGGTGGGGATCGCCACCGACCACTGCGTGCGGGCGACGGCCCTGGACGCGGCCCGGGAGGGCTTCCGCACCCACGTGCTGCTCGACCTGACGGCGGGCGTGGCGGCGGCGACGACGGAGCGGGCCCTGGAGGAGCTGCGGGCGGCGGGCGTGGAGCTGACCGGCAAGCCGGTGGTCTGAGACCGCCCCGGGGCTCCGCCGGACGGGCCCTAGGCGGCGCGGCCCCGGGGCACGGCGCCCGCGGGCGCGTCCCGTACCGCCGGCTCCCGGGGCAGGGAGCGGGCCGGGTGCCAGAGCTCCTGGGCGGCGCCCGGGGTGGACCTCCACAGCAGGCCGTCGGGGTGGTGCAGGACGGCGGTGACCTCGTCCGGCGTGGGCGGCTCGGTGTTCCCCGGAGGTAGACCGCGCGCAGCCCCAGGTTCCGCAGCCGGGTCAGGGCGCGGGCCCGGTTCGCCGCGTGGACCAGGAAGCGGACGGTGGCGCCGTCGCCGGCCGGGCTGGGCAGCCCTATGGCCACGACCACGCTGCCGCCCGGCAGCTTGCAGAACCCTCCGTTGGGCATGCGGAACCACTCCCCGTGGTCGGTGTCAATAAGAAAAGCGTCAGACGCACCTAAACACGATCGGCCGCCGCCCGCTAGAGGGCGACGGCCGATCATGCTGACCTGCGGTTTTACTGATTACTTCTTCGACGGACCCACGCGGACCGTGATCGTCTCGCCGCTCTTCGGCTCCTTGACGACCTCGATCTTGGTGTTGGTGTCAGTTACCTGGACACCGGCGCGAGCGGTCTCCTGGAACCAGTAGGTGCCCTTCCGGTCGTCGAAGACCGGGTTGCCCTTGAGCGACGGCACGAAGGTCGCGACGTCCGCCTTGTGGAGCTGGAGGGCGTCCGTCTTGTAGGTGCCGAAGGTGGAGTCGTACGCCTGGACGCGGTTGCGCATCAGGGTGCCGTCCTTCCACTTCAGCGGGGACGGGTGGGCGTCGACCGGAAGGATCAGACCCTGGCCCGGGTGGACCGCGGTGTTGTTGTCCTTCTGGGAGAGGTCCCACTTCCAGATGAGCAGGCCGTTCTGGTACGGGTAGTGCTCGACCCAGGTGGCCTTGTCGCCGGTGAACCCGAAGTTGTACGGGCCGACCTTCAGGGTCGCGTCGTACGAGACGTACTGGCGGTTCTCGGCGATGTAGTACTGCTCGTACGCCTTGGTGAAGCCCTTGCCGACGCGGGAGAAGCCCTTGGCGGCCCAGCCGTTGTCACCGTTCTCGACGTTGTCGGAGAGGACGGCGGCACCGTCGGCGGTCACGGTGATGGCGTCGGCGGTGAAGCCCTTGCCGCCCGCGCCGCCGTCCGTCTGGTAGCGGAAGCGGAGGTCGAACTTCTTGCCCGCGTAGGCGGACAGGTCGTAGACCAGCTTCTTGTGGGTGCCGGAGACGTCGGTCAGCGCCGGGGCGCCGCTGGCGTCGCGCGGGATCCGCTTGCCGTCGGCGGTGCCGTCCAGGGCGGTCCAGTTGGAGCCGCCGTCGGTCGAGACCTCGGCGTACAGGTAGTCGTAGTCGAGCTCGATGTCGTACCAGCCCTGGAGCTCCAGGGAGGCGGACTTCTTGCCGGTGAGGTCGACCGAGCGGGTCAGGGTGTTCTTGAGGTCGTCACCCATGCCGCTCCACCACTGCGTGTTGCCCTCGGCGGGCGCGACGATCTCGGTGGTGACCTGCTTCTTCGGCAGCTCGACGACGAGCGCCTGCGGGTTCTTGGTGTTGTACTCGGCGACGCCCAGCTTGTGGGTGGAGTTCCACTTGCGGGCCTCGTTGGCGACCTTGGTGTAGTTCAGCCAGCCGAGCTGGAGCTTGTCCCAGGCGTTCATGTCGCCGGGCAGGTCGCCGATGGCGTCCTTGCCGCGGCCGAGCCAGGAGCCGGAGGACATGAGCGACCAGAAGCCGGTCGAGTTCTCGGCGCCGGCCAGGCCGGAGGTGTCGTACAGGTCCGGCAGGCCGAGGTCGTGGCCGTACTCGTGCGCGAAGACGCCGAGGCCGCCGTTCTCCGGCTGCATCGTGTAGTCGCCGACCCAGATGCCGGAGTCGCCGATCTGCGTGCCGCCGGCCTTGTTGTTCGCCGGACCGGTCTTGCCCGCGTTGGTGCCGTACGCGTACCAGCGGTGGGCCCACAGGGCGTCGCCGCCCTGGACGCCGCCGCCCGCCGACTCGTCCTCGCCCGCGTGGACGATCTGGAAGTGGTCGATATACCCGTCGGGCTCGTTGAAGTTGCCGTCGCCGTCGAAGTCGTACCGGTCCCACTGGTCGTACTGCGCCAGGTCGGCCTTGATCTGGGCGTCGGTGCGGCCCTTGGCCTTCTGGTCGGCGGTCCACGCGGTGACACCGTCGCGGACGGCGTCCCAGACGTTGGAGCAGTTGCTGTTGCCGCAGTAGTTCGAGCCGTAACGGGCCTCGTTGTACTCGACCTTGACCCAGTCGGAGACGCCGCCGTCGACCGAGTACCGGCCGGACGAGGTCTTCTCGTAGTAGGTCTTCAGCGACTGCTTGGGCTGGCCCTTGGCGTCCTTGCCGGTCCCGAAGTACAGGTCCTGGAAGTGCGCCTGGTTGTAGTCCTTCTGCCAGGCCGTGGAGTTGTCGTTCTTGCGGTCCGGCTTGGCTATCTGGTTGTGCAGCGGGCCGGGCGTGCCGCCGTACTTCGGCTTCGGCTCGGTCGTGTCGTCGTCGGCGCGGTCGACCAGGGTGGTGTTGTCCACCTTGTCGCCGAACTCGACGAGGATCGTGAAGATCTTGTCGGTCTTCTCGCGGCCCAGCTCGACGTACTTCTTGCTGTCGAGCTTGACGACCTGCGAGCCGCCGCGGCGCTCGACCTTCTTCTTGCCGCTCAGCACCTGCTCCAGGGCGGCCTTGCGCTGCTGCTCCTGCTGCTCGCTGAAGGGGCCCTCGAGGTCGTGGTCGACCGCCGTCTTGTCGATGCCGACGCCGGGCGCGCCGGGCGCCGGGTCGTGGCGGACGTCGGCCGGCGTCACGTTTCCGTGGTTGTCGGCCCACGCGGTGCTGAAGGTCGAGGCGGTGGCGGCGGTGGCCGCGAGCGCCACGACGACTGCGGACGTTCTGATCGCCCGTCGTCTGTTGGTCACTTGATGTAAGTCCTCCCCGGCGCCCGCGCTCACGGACCGAAGGTGGGGTGTCCGCCCAGCGGGTCGCGCGTCACAAGTGACGACATTCGACCGGAGTGAGACGAGAAAAGACAGACCTTGACTTGCTCACACCAACTGCACTATGCAGGAGCGGTTTTCCGATTATCGAACACCCGGCAGGCGCACCGTGAAGGATTTTTGACGATCACATGACCCTGTGCGCCCCCGTGCACCGGCGGCGGCCGGGACCGCGCTTACCCCTCGTTCCGCGCGGGCATCGACCGTCGTAGAGTCGAACCGTTGTCTTGAGGGGCGGGTACTCGTCATGCAGCGTCCGAACGCCGCGCAGCTCATCCGTGGTTCGGCCACCGTCGTCCTCGCGACCGTCGCCCTGCTGCTGCTCTCCGGTACGACGACGACCCCCGGCATCACCGCGGCCTGTGCCGCCGGACTGCTGCTCGGCGTCCTCGTGGCGGTGAGGATGCCGGGGCGGGCGGGGCCCGTCAAGACCCCTGCGCCGACCGCGTCCGCTTCCGGGACCTCCGGAGACGAACCGATCCGGGTGCCGGCCGCGCGCGTGGGCGGGAGGGCCGGGACCCGGATCGGTTCGTGACGCCCGCGGCGCGGGTCGGGTGGGGTTCTCCCACGGTCCCTACCGCGGGACGGAGACCACCACCGTCTTCGCCGCCTTGTCGTGCAGGCCCTGCTTGTAGGGCTTGTCGACCAGGATCAGGATCAGCAGGAGCAGCGGCCACAGGCAGGCGCAGCAGATCAGCGCGGGCAGCCACAGCACGACGGCGCGCAGCAGCGACTGGCTCGTCGGGGGCGTCGAGCCGTCGTTGAGCATCGCGACCCGCAGCTTCATCAGCTTCTTGCCGAGGGTCTGCCCGTTCCTGGCCGTCAGGACCGTGTCATAAGCGACGTACGCGACGATCGTGATGAGCTGGAAGACCAACTGGCCCCCGCCGTTGAAGCTGTTGACCGCGTCGCTGAAGTCGTCGTCGTTCGTCACCCGGTCGTAGACCTTGAACGGGATGCCGATGATCGCGAGCGGGATCGCGACGATCACCCAGTCGATGAGCCGGGCGAGGATGCGGCGGCCGGAGTCGGCGAGCGGCGGCATCCCGGCGAGCGGATCGGTCCCGCCGTAACCACCGCCGTAGCCGCCTCCGTACGGGGGCGGGGGCGGGGGCGCGTTGTCGTACGGGGAGCCTCCGCCGCCGCCGTACGGAGAGCCGTACGGGTTCCCGGGCGGGGGCGGGCCGCCGGGGGCGGGCCCTCGGGAGGCGGGCCACCGGGAGGCGGCTGGCCGCCGGCGGGCGGCGGGGGTTCCTGGGGCCTCTTGCGGAACGGGTCCTCGTCGGGCGGCGGACCGGGCGGCGGCTGGTCGGTGCTCATGGGGGCAGTGCATCCCGGGCGGGACGCCCCGCAAGGAATCACCGCCCGTTCGGGGGACCCGTCACCGGACCGGCCCCGGCCCGGCCCGGTCGGGTCAGCGTGCCACGAAGGTGCGGGCGGCCTTGTCGTGCCAGCACTGGCGCCAGGGGCGGTCGAAGAGGCACCACAGGACGTTGAGGACGCCGACGGCCAGGAGCCCCAGGACGCCGTAGACCAGCCAGCGCTTCAGGGACCCGCCGAACGTCGGCGGCTCGTGCGCCTCGATGTCCCGCACCTGGATCCCGCAGAGCTTCTTGCCGAGGGTGCGGCCCCACTTGGCGGTCGGCACCACCTCGTACAGGATCCCGATGACGACGAGGGCCGCCAGGACGATGCCGAACTGGACGGAGGTCGTCGAGTCCACCAGCCAGACCTGGACGGTGGTGCCGGACTGCCGGGCCGCCTCGATCTTGCCCTCGATGTGGTCGAGCGCGGCGGTCACGAAGGGGAGGGCGGCCGCGCCGGCGAGGGCGCCCGTGACGGCGGAGTCGACCAGACGGGCGACCAGGCGCCTGCCGAGTCCGGCGGGACGCGCGGAGGCCTGCGCGCGGGCCGCCTGGAGGAAGGGTCCTCGACCGGCGGCTTCCAGGGGACGACCGGCTGCTGCGGCTGTTCCTGGGGCTGGGGCTGTGCCTGGGGTTGGAGCTGTGCCTGCGGCTGCGGCTGTGCTTGCGGCTGGGGCTGTGCCTGCGGCTGGGCCCAGGCGGGGCCGGCTCCGGAGCCGGCTGGGGCGCGGGCGCCGGGACGGGAGTGGGGATCGGGGTGACGGGCATGCCGCCGAGGCGGGCGGCCTTCCCGGTCGGGCGGGGGCCCGCCGGCGGCGCGGGGCCGGAGCCTGGGCTTGCGCCTGCGCCTGCGCCTGGACCTCGGGCTGCTCGCCCGCGCCCGCGACCGGCCACTCCGCCGGGGTGCGCGGATCGGGGAACGGGGCGCGCCCCAGGAGACCTTCTGGTCCCGGTCGCCGCCGAAGCCGGTCTGCCGGGAGCTGTCCGCCTGCCAGGCCGGGGCGGACTCCGCCGGGTCCGGGTCCTCGTCGAGGAAGACGGGCCCGGTCTCCTCCACGGTGGGTACGGGGGCGGGGGCGGGCGACCGGACGGGCGCGGGGGCCGGGGACCCCGGCCGGGACCGGGCGGCCACGGGGGCGGGGGCCGGGATGGGCGCCGGGGCCTGGGCGGGCACGTGCGCGGGCGCCTGGGCCTGGTCCTGGGGCTGCTGTTGGACCGCGGGCTGGACCGGGGCCTGCGCCTGGGCCGGTACGGAGGCGGCCGGCCGCTCGGGCGCGGCGGGTCGTTCGGGCGCGGCCGGGGGCGTCGGGGCGGGGGCGGGGCCGGAGGCCAGGAGCGGGCCGGCCGGGACCGCGGCGGCGGGCGGCCGGGACGGGACGTCGCCGGTGTCGGAGGGGCGGGCCGACTCGTGCCGGGGACCCACGCGCCCCGTTCCAGTACCGGATGTATCCGGGAATGGACGGGTCCGGGTAGTACCCCGCCTGCGGTACCTCTCCGCCGCCTCCAGGAGGAGTAGCCACTGCCCCGACTCCGTTCAGTCACAACGCCCTTGATCCGCACGGCAGCGCGCCGGGCGTGCCGCGCCCAGGGATGACAGTAACGAAGAACGTCGCCGAGGGAAGAAAGAGCCCGCGAGAAAGGCCGCCTTCGGGCGACACGCCGCGAAATCGGTCACTCCGCGTGATGTTCGGGCCGATGCCTTCCGTTCGCTCGTCCAGAGGAGCATGCCCGCGACGACCCCGGGCACACGGGACCGGAAAAACTTCCCGAAAAAATCTTCCCGAAGTCGCGTAATGAGTCGCGGGCACCCCGCTCTCTCCTGGTGAAGGCCCGCCCGGGGCCGTCCGTGAGAAGGAGTACGACCATGCAGAACACCGACGACACCACCGTCGAGCGCGAGCTGGAGCTGAAGCTGGTGCTCTCTCCCGAGCGTGCCGTCCCGGTGCCCGCGCGGCTCGCCTACCGGACCGACGACCCGTACGCCGTCCACATCACCTTCCACGTCGGCACGGACCACCCGGTCCACTGGACCTTCGCGCGCGAACTGCTCGTGGAGGGCGTCTTCCGGGCCTGCGGCCACGGGGACGTCCGCGTCTGGCCCACCAAGGTCGACGGCCGCGGGGTCGTCCTGATGGCGCTCTCCTCCCCGACGGCGACGCCCTGCTGGAGGCCCCGTCCGCGCAGGTGTCGGCCTGGCTGGAGCGGACCCTGCGCGCGGTGCCGCCGGGCACGGAGTCGGAGCGGCTCGGCATCGACGACGGGCTCGCCGAACTGCTCGCGACCGCCGTGGCCGCCGACGACCTGTGGCTGCGCGACCCGTGGCCGTCGGACGAGTCGCAGGACGGCGAGTACTGAGCCCGTGCGCGCGCCCTTCCGGGGAGGTTCAGAAGAGCTTTCCGGGGTTGAGGAGCCCGAGGGGGTCGAAGGTCGCCTTGATCCCGCGCTGGAGCTCCAGGCCGACCGGCCCAGCTCGCGCGCCAGCCACTCCTTCTTGAGGACGCCGACGCCGTGCTCGCCGGTGATGGTGCCGCCGAGGGCGAGCCCGAGGGCCATGATCTCGTCGAAGGACTCGCGGGCCCGGCGCGACTCGTCCTCGTCGGTGTGGTCGAAGCAGACGACGGGGTGGGTGTTGCCGTCGCCCGCGTGCGCGCAGACGCCGATGGTCAGGCCGTACTTCTCCGCGACGGCCGCCGTGCCGTCGAGCATCTCGGCGAGCCGGGTGCGGGGCACGCACACGTCGTCGATCATCGTGGCGGACTTGAGGGTCTCCAGGGCGGTGAGGGAGAGCCGGCGGGCCTGGAGGAGGAGTTCGGACTCGGCGGCGTCGGCGGCCGGGACGACCTCGGTGGCGCCCGCCGCCGCGCACAGCTCGCCGACGGCGGCCAGGTCGGCAGCCGGGTCGGGGGTGTCGAAGGCGCACAGGAGGAGCGCCTCGGTGGTGTCGGGCAGACCCATGCGCGCCATCGCGTTGACGGCCCGGACGGTCGTGCGGTCCATCAGTTCGAGGAGCGAGGGGTGTGGCCGCGCTCCATGATCGCGCAGACGGCGGCGCAGGCGGCGGAGGCGGAGGAACTCGGCGGCGAGCGCGAGCTGGACCGGCGGCTGCGGCTTGAGGGCGAGGACGGCCTTGACGACGACGCCGAGGCTGCCCTCGGAGCCGACGAAGAGCCGGGTCAGGTCGTATCCGGCGACGCCCTTGGCGGTGCGGCGGCCGGTGGTCAGGAGCCGTCCGTCGGCGAGGACGACGTCGAGGCCGAGGACGTACTCGGCGGTGACCCCGTACTTGACGCAGCACAGGCCGCCGGAGGCAGTGCCGATGTTGCCGCCGATGGTGCACGTCTCCCAGCTCGACGGGTCCGGCGGGTAGTACAGGCCCCGTTCGGCGACGGCCCGGGACAGGACGGCGTTGACCACGCCCGGTTCGACGACGGCGATCCGGTCGACGGGGTCGATCTCCAGGATGCGGTCCATCTTGACCAGGGAGAGCACGATGCAGTCGTCGGAGGCGTTGGCGCCGCCGGACAGGCCGGTGCGGGCGCCCTGCGGGACGACGGGGACGCGGAGTTCGGTCGCGGTGCGCATGACGTGCCGCACCTGTTCCACGGTGCGCGGGAGCACGACGGCCGCGGGGGTGCCGGCCGTGCAGAAGCTCGCCATGTCGTGGGCGTAGGAGGCCGTCACGTCCGGGTCGGTGAGCAGGGCCTCGGCGGGCAGTCCGGCGAGCAGGCGCTCGTGGAGCCGTGACCGGAGGTCGTCCTTCTGCGGCGTCTGGAGATCGTCCATGCGTCCAGCGTGGCACCCGGGGCCATCGGTGTGAACCCGCCGGAGCGGGCGCTTCGCGTGCTCTTCGCGCGGGCGGGGCCGGGCGCACAGTGAGTGCCGTGAAGAGCCAGAACGTGTCCAGGACGGTCCTCGCCGCCGGCGCGGGCGCGGTGCTCGCGGCGACGGCGCTGCTGTACGCCCCGGAGTTCCTCGGCCGGGGACGCCGCCCCGCCGGGACCGGCGGAGCGGGCGGTGATCGCGACCCGCGCGGGCGCGCAGGCGTCGCTCCCGGACCTGGCCGCGCTGATCGCGGACCGGGAGGAGTGGCTGCGGACGCATCCGGACGACGGGGCCTCCTGGGCGGAGCTCGGCGCGGCGTACGTGGAGCGCGGGACGCGGCTCGGGGACGTACGGGACCATCCGCGGGCCGAGGAGGCGCTGCGCCGCTCCCTCGCCGTGCGGCCCGCCGCGCGCGGCAACACGGCCGCGCAGGTGGGCCTGGGGAGCCCTCGCGGGGCGCGGGGCGACTGGCGGGCCGCCCGGGAGTGGGGCGAGCGGGTGCGGAAGGCGGAGCCGGGGCGCTGGCCGGTGTACCCGGTCCTGATCGACGCGTACAACGGCCTCGGCGACTACGGGGCGGCGCGCGGGGCGATGGAGAGGCTGGAGGAGCTGCACGCGGGCGCGGCGGTACGCGCGCGTGCCGCGCAGACGTACCGCGACCGGGGCTGGCGCGAGGACGCGGACGCGGCGGCCCTGGACGCGGTGGCGCTCGCGGAGTCGGACGCGGAGAGGGCGGCGGCCCTGGGGCGGGCCGGGGACCTGGCGTGGGAGCGGGGCGAGCCGGAGGAGGCCCTGGAGCGGCACGGGGCGGCGCTGCGGCTCGTACGGGACCACGGGCCCTCGCTCGCGGGCCGGGCGCGGGCGCTCGCGGCCCTGGGGCGCACGGAGGAGGCCGTACGGGACTGGCGGGCGGCCCTGGACCGGCTGCCGCTGCCGGAGTACGCCCTGGAGGCGGGCGAGCTGTCCGAGTCGCTGGGCCGGGAGGAGGAGGCGCGGGCCCTGTACGAGCGACTGCGGACGGGCGCGTGGGCGCGGGCGGAGGTGCCCTGGGACTGCTCGACGCGGACCACGGCGACCCGGTGGCGGCGGTCGCCCGGCTGCGGGCGGAGTGGGCGCGCGGGCACCGCTCGGTGGGGGCGGCGGACGCGCTGGGCTGGGCGCTGTTCCGGGCGGGGCGGGCGAAGGAGGCCCTGGAGTACGCGAAACGGGCCACGGAGGAGGGCTTGCGCAGCGCCCTCTTCTCGTACCACCGGGGCGAGATCGAGCGGGCGCTGGAGCTCCGCGGCCCGGCCCGCCGCCACCTGGCGGAGGCCCTGCGGATCAACCCGTCCTTCTCGCCCCTGCACGCCCCGAGGGCGGAGGCGGCGCTCGCGGCGCTCGGGGAGCCGCCGGACGAACTGCCGGAGGGGTGGAGCCGAAGGACGCGGCGGGGCCGGAGAGCACGGGAAGCCGGTGCGTACGGAGAAGACGGGTCCGGAGGAGGCGGCGGGCGTGGAGAGGCGGCCGCGGGCCCGGGTACGCGCGCGTAGCGCGGCCGGGGCGGTCCGGGGAGCCGGGTACGCGCGCGTAGGCGCGGTGCGGGCAGTCCGGGAGGCCGGGCACGTGCGCGCGGCGCGGTGGTGGGAGGCGCGAGGAGCCGGGTACGCGCGTGCGGTCAGGTGCGCGCGTACCCGGCCGTCCTCGAAGGGTGGCGTCCCGGGCGAGCCCCGTGTCCCGCCGGAACGCCGGGGCCGGACGCCGGACCGGTGGGTGGCCGGGCCCGGGCCGGCCCGGTCGGTGGCGCGGCGAGGGGCCCGGGGTGCTGCCCGGGCCCCTCCCGCGCGTGCGTGGCGGCTCCTAGAGGTTGCCGCGCTTCTCCTGCTCGCGCTCGATCGCCTCGAACAGGGCCTTGAAGTTGCCCTTGCCGAAGCCCATGGAGCCGTGGCGCTCGATCATCTCGAAGAAGACGGTCGGGCGGTCCTGGACCGGCTTGGTGAAGATCTGGAGCAGGTAGCCGTCCTCGTCGCGGTCGACCAGGATCTTCAGCTCGCGCAGGATGTCGACCGGCACCCGGGTCTCGCCGGCCCACTCGCCGAGCGTGTCGTAGTACGAGTCGGGGGTGTCGAGGAACTGGACGCCGGCGGCCCGCATCGAGCGCACGGTGGCGACGATGTCGTTCGTGGCGAGCGCGATGTGCTGGACGCCGGCGCCGCCGTAGAACTCCAGGTACTCGTCGATCTGCGACTTCTTCTTCGCGATCGCGGGCTCGTTGATCGGGAACTTCACCTTGAGGGTGCCGTCCGCGACGACCTTCGACATGAGTGCCGAGTACTCGGTCGCGATGTCGTCGCCCACGAACTCCTTCATGTTCGTGAAGCCCATGACCTCGTTGTAGAAGCCGACCCAGTCGTTCATCCTGCCGAGCTCGACGTTGCCGACGCAGTGGTCGATGGCCTGGAAGGTGCGCTTGGCCGGGGCTCGACGATCGGGTTCGCGGGGACGAAGCCCGGCAGGTACGGGCCGCTGTAGCCGGAGCGCTCGACGAGGGTGTGGCGGGTCTTGCCGTAGGTGGCGATGGCGGCGAGGACGACCTTGCCGTGCTCGTCCTCGACCTCGTAGGGCTCGGCGATGCCGGTGGCGCCGTGCTCGACGGCGTACGCGTAGGCGGCGCGGGCGTCCGGGACCTCGATCGCCAGGTCGACGACGCCGTCGCCGTGCTCGGCGACGTGCTCGGCGAGGAAGCGGCCCCAGTCGGTGGAGGCCTTGATGACGGAGGTGAACACGAAGCGCGCGGCGCCGCTGGTGAGGACGTAGCTCGCCGTCTCGCGGCTGCCGTTCTCCGGTCCGGAGTAGGCGACCAGCTTCATGCCGAAGGCGGTGGAGTAGTAGTGGGCGGCCTGCTTGGCGTTGCCGACGGCGAAGACGACCGCGTCCATTCCCTTCACGGGGAAGGGGTCGGCCTGCCGCGCCGTGGAGGGGTGTGGTGGATGGTCTCAGTCATGGCAGCAATGTCCCGTCGTTCGGCAAGGTGCGCAAGAGTTTGCTCACTCGCTGGTCAATCTGCACAGCGACACGCCAGGATGGTCGGGCGACTTGTACATCCTGACCACGGAGGGACCGCTGTGGCGATCGATCATCTGGACGGGCGGCTGATCGCGCTGCTCGCGCGCGAGCCGCGCATAGGGGTCCTGGAGGCGTCCCGGCGCCTCGGGGTGGCGCGGGGGACGGTGCAGGCGCGGCTGGACCGGCTCCAGGCGTCGGGGGTGATCCGGGGGTTCGGGCCGGAGGTGGACCCGGCGGCGCTCGGCTATCCGGTGACGGCCTTCGCGACGCTGGAGATCAAGCAGGGGCAGGGCGCGGACGTGCGGGGGCACCTGGCGACGGTGCCGGAGGTCCTGGAGCTGCACACGACCACGGGCCACGGGGACATGCTCTGCCGGCTCGTGGCCCGCTCGAACGCGGACCTCCAGCGGGTGATCGACAAGGTGGTGGGGTTCGAGGGGATCGTGCGGGCGTCGACGGCGATCGTGATGGAGAATCCGGTGCCGCTGCGGATCATCCCGCTGGTGGAGCAGGCGGCGAGCGGGGAGCCGCTGACGTAACGGGCCGCCGCGCACCGGGAGTTCCACCCAGAGCAGACATGCAAGAAGCCCTTGCAAAGAAAGCCTTGCAAGGACTTCTTTGCATGTCTACGCTCGGGGCATGCCCGAGCCCGAGAAGCGCCCCGGGGGACCCCCGGGGAACACGTCGTCCACCCCTCGACCCCCGCTCCCTGCGCGGCCTCGCGCACCCCTCCGCATCCAGCTCCTGCGCGCCCTGCGCCACCAGGGCTCCGCCACCGCCTCCCAACTGGCCGAGCGGCTCGGGGAGTCCAGCGGAGCGACCAGCTACCACCTGCGCCAGCTCGCCGCCCACGGCTTCGTCGAGGACGACCCGGAGCGCGGCAAGGGCCGGGAGCGGTGGTGGAAGGCAGTCGCGAGCGGCACGACCTTCGACGAGTCGCTCCACCGGAACGAGGACCCGGAGGTCCGCGGCGCCGTCGACGTCTACATGCACGAGATCGCGAACATCCACACCCAGGAGCTCAACACCTACCTCGGCACCCGGGAGGACTGGGGCCGGAAGTGGCTCGGCTCCGCCGACATGAGCGACTTCACGCTGCGGCTGCCGCCCGCGAAGCTGCGCGAGCTCGGCGAGAAGGTGCACGCCCTGATGGAGGAGTACCGGACCGCCCCCGAGCGGGACGCGCCGGACGCCGAGCGCGTACGGGTCCACCTGCACGCGTTCCCGCAGCGCGAGAACTGAGCGCACCGCCCGCCGAAGCCCCCGTACACACACGGAAGGACCACGCACATGCATGCCGACATCCACCTCCCGTTGCACGCCCTGGCCGCATGACCGCTCCGGGGGGAAGGAAGGAACGGGGGACGTACGGCCGCTGGCCACCGTCCTGTCCGCCAACGCCGTCTCGATCACCGGCAATTCGCTCACCCTCATCGGCGTCCCGTGGTTCGCCCTGGAGACCACGGGAAGCCCCGGCAAACCGGGCTCGTCGCCTTCTGCGCCGCCCTGCCGGTCCTCGTCTCCGCCCTCGCCGGCGGCCCGGTCATCGACCGGCTCGGCCGCCGCCGGGTCAGCGTCGCCTCCGACCTCGTCTGTGGCCTGGCGCTCGCCGCGATCCCGCTCCTGCACCACGCCGGGGCCCTGCGGTTCTGGATGCTGTGCGCCCTGATGGCGGTCAACGGCCTGTGCCACGCGCCCGGCGAGATGGCCCGGCACGTCCTGGTCCCCGACCTGGCCGGGCGCGCCGGGACCTCGCTCACCCGGGCCGCCAGCCTGTACGACGCCGTGTCGCGCGGGGCCCGGATGACGGGCGCCGCCGTCGCCGGACTGCTCGTCGCGTTCCTGGGCGCCGACACGGTCCTGCTCCTCGACTCCGCGACCTTCGCCCTCTCCGCGCTGCTCGTCCTGGCCGGACTGCGCGGGGTGCCCGCAGCGGAGCCGGTGCGCGGCGGTCCGCGCCTCTCCCCGCCCGCTACCGGGCCGATCTGCGCGAGGGGTACGCCTACCTGTTCCGCGCCAGGCTGCTGCTCGGCATCACCGTGATGGTGATGGTGACCAACGGCCTCAGTCAGAGCTGGAGTTCGGTCCTGCTCCCGGTGCACGCCCGGGAGGAGCTGGGCGGGCCCGCCGCCCAGGGCCTGCTGGTCGCGGTCTTCGGCGGCTGCGCCCTCGCCGGGGCGCTGCTCTACGGGGCGGTCGGGGAACGCTTCCCGCGCCGGGCCGTGTTCACGGCCGGGTTCTGATCGGCGGCGCCCCGCCGTACGTGGTGGCCGCGCTCACCGACACCACCGCGCCGCTCCTGGTGACGCTCGCGGCGGCCGGGTTCGGCGTCGGGGTGCTCAACCCGATCCTGTCCACGGTGATGTACGAGCGGGTCCCCGAGGAGCTCCGCAGCCGGGTCATGGGCGCGAGCACGGCGGGGTGCTGCTCACGACCCCGCTGGGCGGCCTCGCGGCCGGCCTCCTGGTCGAGCGGATCGGCCTGGCGGCGACGCTGCTCGGGATCGGGGCGCTCTACTTCCTGACGACGCTCTCGCCGCTGGTGTTCCCGGCGTGGCGGGAGATGGACGCGAAGCCCGCGCCCGCCGGACCCGCCGGACCCTCCGAGGGGATCAGCAGGACGGAACCTTCGACTCCTGCCCCTGCTCCAGGGCCCTGAGGGACGCCACCGCGTCGCCGAGGGCGGTGACGGGGACGAGCCGCAGCCCCTTCGGCAGCTCGGCCTCCGCGTCCGAGCACTCCGCCTTCGGCACCAGGAAGACGGTGGCGCCGTCCCGGGCGGCGGCCTGCGTCTTGAGGAGACCCGCCGACGGCGCCGACCTTCCGTCGGGCGCGATCGTGCCCGTACCGGCGACGGTCCGGCCGCCGGTGAGGTCGCCGCCGTCCCCGTCGCCGTCGAGCTTGTCGACGATGCCGAGGGAGAAGAGGAGCCCGGCGCTGGGCCCGCCGACGTCGGCGAGGTGCAGGGTCACCTTCACCTTCTCGGGGTCCTTCTCCAGATACCCGAGGGCGGCGAGGGCGGCCGCGTCCTGCGACTGCCTCATCTGGCCGAGGTTGTGCTTCTCGATCTCCGCGTCCGACTTCCCGTGGGGTAGACGGACCCCTTCGGCAGGACGGCCCGGTCGGCGCGGAACCAGGCGTCGGCCACGTCCCCGAAGCGGATGTCCGCGGACGGGCCGGTCGCCAGGATCGTCGTCATCCGCAACTGCCCGTCGGTCTTCCGGACCGGGGCGCCGGTGATCGTGATGACCGGCTTCCCCGGTCCTCGCCCAGCACGTCGGCGGTCGAACCGGGCTGCGCGATCGCGTACGGCAGCGGCGCGAGCCCGACGACGGCGAAGAGGCCGGCGACGGGCAGCGCGCAGAGCGCGAGGCACGGGGACGGGAGAGGCGGGAGAGCACGCCCCCAATCTACTGGGACGCACGGGGGTACGGGGCCGGGGCCCGGCCTTCACGGCAGGTGGCGGGCGAAGAAGGACCGCAGCTCCCGTCGTACGGAGGAGACCGCCGCGGCCGGACGCGCGGGGCCGATGAGCGCGTCCCTGGTCCCGGCGGTGACGAGCCCCGCCGCCCGGAGCTGCGGGACGAGGAACGCGTGGTCGCCGAAGACCAGTGGTTGCTTCCGGTCAGCCGGACGCGGCGGCCCGGGACGCCCGCCCAGGAGGCGGTGAGGCGGGCGGCGCCCTCGAAGCCGTCCGTACGGAAGTGCAGCAGGGGCCGGTCGAGGCCGTCCACGGGGTCCAGGTCGAGGTACCCCTCCAGGTTGGCCCCGGCGGCGATCCGGTCGTCGCCGGCCAGCGCAGACACGGCGGCGGTGCCGCCCGCCGAGTGCCCGTAGACCCCGATCCGGTCCGGGTCGACGACGGGGGCGAGGGCAGGCTCCCGAGCCGGTCCAGGACGAGGCGGAGGTCCGCGACCCGGGTGTCGACCATGGTGCGGAAGGTCGCCGGGTCCGGCTCTCCGCGCAGGACGGTGACGCGGATCCCGCCGGGCAGCTCCACCTGGCTCGCGTCGCCGGGGTGGTCGACCAGGACCACGACCCGGCCGTGGCTCGCCAGGTCCTCGGCGAGGGTCGTGCCCAGGGTGCGGGAGTCGCCGCCGCCCGGGCTGTACAGGAGGACCGGGCGGCGCCCCGGGAGCGGGGGCGCGCCGACGTGCCCGTGGGTGAGGGTCGCGCCCCAGTCGACGCCGGCGGCCGGGAGGCCGGGACGGACGTGGGGCGCGAGCTCCGCGAAGACCCCGGCCTCGGCGGGGGTGAGCTGCGGGGCGCGCGGGAAGCCGCGGACGGTGCGGGCCGGGTACAGGACGCCGATCACCACTTGGCGCGCGCCGAACGCGGGCTCCCCGGCCCGGGCTTCCAGGGGTCGGGGCGGGAGGGGTCGGTCAGGACGAAGGTGCGCAGGCCGACGGGGTGGGGTCCGGTGGGGGCGGGCAGCCGGAGGACGAGGGGGCGGGGCCGGGGCGGTCGGGGCGGTCCGGGCGGCGGCAGTTCCGGCGGGGCCGGTCAGGACGGCGGCGGCGCCGAGCAGGGCGGCCCTGGCGACGGTGCGGCGGCCGGGGCCGGAGGAGGAAGAGAGTTCACGCACGGCATCCTTGGGCGGGACGGGGGCGTGGACGAGGGTTCAGGCCCTGCCCGAAAGGCTGGCGGGAGCGGGGACGGATGCTGCGCGTCCACTTCACGGCGGAGGACTTCGCCCGGGTGCGGTTCGCGCCCCGGCCGTCCCCGGTGGCGGAGCTGCACGCGGCCCTGACGATGCTGGGCGCGCCGCACGAGGAGCTGCTCTTCGGCCGCTGGCGCGGCAGGCTCCTGCGCGCCCTGCCGGGTGCGGCGGGGCCGCTCGCGGACCTGGTGCCGGGCGGGTCGCCGCCGTCCTTCCTCGACGTCCTCGGCGAGACGCGGGAGAGGGCTTCGCCCTGCTCCGGGAGACCCGGCCGGAGCTCGTACGGTCGGAGCTGGAGCGCGTGTACGCGGGGAGGGCCGCCGCACCGCCGTGGCTCCGGGGCCTCCACGAGGGGGACGCCGGGGCCTGGCGGGTGCTGGAGCGGGCGCAGCGGGCGGCGTACGAGACGGTCCTGGCGCCGGTGTGGCCGCTGGTCCAGGACCTGCACCGGGCGGAGTTCACCCGGCACCGCGCTGGCCGTCGCCGAGCGGGGGCTCGGCGCGGCGCTGGCGGAGCGGGTGCCGGGCTCGCGGCTGCGGGACGGGGTGTGGGAGTGGCCGGGCGCCACCGCCGTCCGCCGTGAGGTGCGGCTCGGCGGGCGCGGTCTCGTCCTGCTGCCCACCTTCCACTGGCGGGGCGGCCCGCTGGTCCAGGACCCGCCGGGCCGCCCGGTGGTCCTCGCCGCCCCGGCGGGCCGGGGCCTGCCGCTCGCCGCCCCGGACGGCGCGCCTCCCGGGGAGGCCCTCGCGGGGTCCTCGGCCGGACCCGCGCCGCCCTCCTGCACGCGCTGTCCGACGGCCCCCGCACGACGACGGACCTGGCCCGCCGCCTCGGCGTCAGCAACGCGACGGCCTCGTCCCACACCCAGGCCCTCCGCACGGCGGGCCTCCTCACGACGACCCGCACGGGCAGATCGGTCCACCACGAACGCACCCCGCTGGGGACGCTGTTGATCTCCTGAGCCGGCTCAGGACCGGGCGGACGCGGACCGAAGCCCGCGCAAGGCAGCACGGGCCCCAGCCCGCGCGGGCGGCCCGGCGCAAGGCCCGGTCCGGCGGCCCGGCGCGAGGCCCACCGGCCGGGGAGCGGTCACCGGGGCCGGGGCCCGCCCCGTACGCGTACTCCCGTCCCGTTCCGCCGCGCGCCCTAGCGCAACGCGTCGGCGACCTCCCGGGCCGCGTCCACCACCCTCGGGCCGACGCGCTCGGGGACCGCGTCGGCGAGCATGACGACGCCGACGCTGCCCTCGACGCCCGTCACGCCGACCAGCGGGGCGGCGGCGCCGCTCGCGCCGGCCTCCAGTTCGCCGTGGGTGAGGGTGTAGCCGGGCTCGGTCAGGCCGCCCTGGCGGGCGGCGAGGATCGCGCGGCCGGCCGCGCCCCGGTCCAGCGGGTGGCGGAAGCCGGCCCGGTAGGCGACGTGGTAGTCGGTCCAGGTCGGTTCGACGACCGCGACCGCGAGCGCCTCCGCCCCGTCGACCAGGGTGAGGTGGGCCGTCGCCCCTATGTCCTCGGCGAGCGAGCGCAGCGCGGGCAGCGCCGCCTCGCGCACCAGGGGTGGACCTGGCGGCCGAGCCGCAGCACGCCGAGGCCGACGCGGGCCCGGCCGCCGAGGTCGCGGCGGACCAGGGCGTGCTGTTCGAGCGTGGCCAGGAGGCGGTAGACCACGGTCCGGTTGACGCCGAGTTTGTTGGACAACTCGGTGACCGTCAGGCCGTGGTCGGTGTCGGCGAGCAGTTTGAGGACTCTGAGTCCCCGGTCGAGCGTCTGGGAGGTCTCCGCGGTCACGACGCCCTCTCCTTCGGAGTGAGATGGAGGCGGGACTCTCACGGGGTTGCCTCGCCGGTCCCGCGGCGACGCACGTCAGAGGCCGCCGGCAGAAGGGGTACACCGGCTGCGCTCCGCGGCGGCGTTGCCACGGGGCGAATGCTTTTGAGCCGGGACAGTAGCGACCCGCTCCGCTCAGCGGAAGACCTCGTCCAGAATCCGGGCGCCGGCGACCGGATGGAGACGTTCGGGACCTTCGTCGGCCGGAGGGAGGACTTCGGACGACAAGAACGCCTATGTCGTGCTCGTGGCGTGGAGGTGGTTCCGGAGGCCGGCCGTGGGGGCCGGCACCGGTTCCGGTCCCGCTTCACGACGGGACGGCCGAGGCCCGTACGCGGCAGTGCGTACGGGCCTCGGGTCCACCTCGGCGGAGAGGTCAGCGCATGCGGGTGGCCCACTCCTGGACCTTCTTGATCCGCTCGCGGATCTGCCCGGCAGTGGCCTCCGCGCTCGGCGGGCCGCCGCAGACCCGGCGCAGCTCGGTGTGGACGACGCCGTGCGGCTTGCCGCTCTGGTGCACGTACGCGCCGACCATCGTGTTGAGCTGCTTGCGCAGTTCGAGCAGCTCCTTGTGGGAGACGACGGGCCGCCGCTCGCGGCAGCTCCAGGAGGTCCGCCTCGGTGTCCGGCTTCTTGCGGCTGTGCGCGATCTGCCGGGCCTGGCGCTTCTGGAGGAGGAGCTGGACCTGGTCGGGTTCGAGGAGGCCGGGGATGCCGAGGTAGTCCTGCTCCTCCTCGCTGCCGGGATGGGCCTGCATGCCGAACTCGGCGCTGTTGTAGAGGACGCGGTCGAAGACGGCGTCGGACTCCAGGGCCTCGAAGGGCAGCATGTCCTGCTCCCCGGTGTCCTCGTCCTGCTGCTTCTCGGCCTCCGCCATCTCCTTCTCGGACTCGGCGTACGGGTCCTCGTCCTCGCCCGCCTTCTTCGGCCGGTCGAGCGTGTGGTCGCGCTCGACCTCCATCTCGTTGGCGAAGCCGAGGAGGCTGGGGATCGTGGGCAGGAACACGGACGCGGTCTCGCCGCGCCTGCGGGAGCGCACGAAGCGGCCGACGGCCTGGGCGAAGAAGAGCGGGGTCGAGATCGTCGTGGCGTACACCCCGACCGCGAGGCGGGGACGTCGACGCCCTCGGACACCATGCGGACGGCGACCATCCAGCGGTCGTCGCTCTCGCTGAACTCGTCGATGCGGTTCGAGGCGCCCGTGTCGTCGGAGAGGACGAGGGTGGGCCGGGTGCCGGTGATCTCGCGGATCAGCTTGGCGTACGCGCGGGCCGACTCCTGGTCGGAGGCGATGACGAGGCCGCCGGCGTCCGGGATGGACTTGCGGACCTCCATGAGGCGCTGGTCGGCGGCGCGCAGCACGTTCGGCATCCAGTCGCCGCGCGGGTCGAGGGCGGTGCGCCAGGCCTGCGAGATCGCGTCCTTGGTCATCGGCTCGCCGAGGCGGGCGGCGATCTCGTCGCCGGCCTTGGTGCGCCAGCGCATGTTGCCGCTGTAGGAGAGGAAGATGACCGGCCGGACGACCCCGTCGCCGAGGGCGTTGCCGTAGCCGTAGGTGTAGTCCGCGGAGGAGCGGCGGATGCCGTCGTTGCCCTCCTCGTACGTGACGAAGGGGATGGGGTTGGTGTCGGAGCGGAAGGGGTGCCGGTGAGCGCGAGGCGGCGGGTGGCCGGCTCGAAGGCCTCCAGGCAGGCCTCGCCCCAGGACTTGGAGTCTCCGGCGTGGTGGATCTCGTCCAGGATGACGAGGGTCTTGCGCTGCTCGCAGCGGTTGCGGTGGAGCATGGGGCGGACGCCGACACCCGCGTAGGTGAGGGCGACGCCGTCGTACTCCTTGCTGAGCGGCCCGGCGCTGTAGTCCGGGTCCAGCTTGATCCCTATGCGCGCGGCGGCCGCGGCCCACTGCTTCTTGAGGTGCTCGGTGGGCGCGATCACGGTGACCTGCTGCACGACGTGGTGGTGCAGCAGCCACGAGGCGAGGGTCAGCGCGAAGGTGGTCTTGCCGGCTCCGGGGGTGGCGACCGCGAGGAAGTCGCGGGGCTGCTCCTGGATGTACTTCTCCATCGCGCCCTGCTGCCAGGCGCGCAGCTTGCCGGCGGTGCCCCAGGGGCGCGGCCGGGGAAGGCGGGAGAGGTGGTGTGAGGAGGTGGCGGTGGTAGTCACGATCTCCGGTTCGACGCTCGTCCAGATATGACAACCGGGCCACCTTACCGGCGACCGGGCCCGGGGCTCGTACCCGGCGGGGGTCTCCCACCCGGGTGCGATTCACCTCACGTCGGGGTCGACCAGCGCCCGGAGGCCGTCCGCGATGGCCCCGATCTCGTCGGTCTCGCCGGTGGCCACGGCGATGACCAGGCGTTCCGCGGCGTCGATGTCGGGGCGGAGCCGGATGCCGTTCAGGGCGAGGAAGGTCATGCAGGAGAGCCAGGCGGTGCGCTTGTTCCCGTCGACGGCGGGGTGGTTGACCGCGAGGGACTGGAGGAGCGCGGCGGCCTTGTCCAGGAGGTCCGGGTACGCCTCCTCGCCGAAGACCGTGGCCGAGGGCCGGTGGACGGCCGAGTCGAGCAGTCCGGGGTCGCGGACGACGAACGGCTGGTCGTCCACGGCGTACTCGGCGACGATCAGGACCTCCTCGGTGGAGAGGTGGACGCGGCTCACTTGAGTCGCTCCAGCAGCTCGTGCCACGTGGCGGCCTGCTCCTCGGCGGTCCGCCGCACGGCCGCCTCCCGCTCCCGGGCGGGCGTGTCCGTGTCCTGCCGGGCGGGGGCCCCGGGCCGGTCGTCGCGGGGACGCGGGTTCGTGGTCATGGCGCGACGGTACCGATCGGCGCCGGCCCGCCGCCAGCGGATTCAGCTCCGGGCCACCGGCTCCCCGTGCAACCGCGTCGCGACCCACGCCCCGCCGCCGCCACCCCCGCCATCGGCAGGAAGACCGCGGCGAAGGCGGCCGGGTGGGAGCCGGTGGCGGCGGTGTGGGAGGTGACCGCGTGGCCCACCGCGCCGCCGCCGAGGGCCGCGAAGGCCGCGCCGCCGGCCGCGCGGAGGAGGAGGACGTTGGAGAGGCCGTCGGAGATCTGGAGGGCGGCCGAGTTGGTGCCCGCCTCCTCCGGGGCGGAGAGCTTCAGGAGGAGCACGCTTGTGGAGGAGATCACCGCGCCCATGCCGAGGCAGCCGAAGGCCCAGGCCACCGCGACGGTCCAGGCGGGCACGGCGGTGATCAGGACGCTCGGGGCCGCCGCGATCGCGAGGGCGACCAGGACCATCCCGAGGACGACGAGCCGCTCCCGGTACGGCTCCGTCCACGGCCGGGACTGGATCCAGGAGCCGAGCGCCCAGGTGAGGCCGCCGACGGCCAGGGAGAGCCCGGCGAGGGTGGGGCTCAGGCCCCGCTGGGTGACCAGCATCAGGGGCACGAAGGACTCGGCGGCGATGAAGGACCCGGCGGCGATCCCGCGCAGCAGGACGACGGAGGGCAGGCCGCGGGCGGCCCGGTAGGTGCCGCGCGGCAGCAGCCGCACGGCGGGCACGAGGAGCGCGGCGCCCGCGGCGCGGGCAGCAGGGAGAGCCAGCGCAGTTCCTGCCCGGCGTACTGGAGGAGCCCGGCGCCCGCGGAGATGCCGAGCGCCAGCCGGATCCGGCGCCGGTCCCAGGGGCGGCGGGCGCCTCCGGGTCGGCGGGCCCCGAGGCGGTGCGGCGGATCGCGGGGAGGGCGAGGGCGAGCGGCAGGACGACGAGGACCGGGATCCCGACGAAGACCCAGCGCCAGCCGAGGTGCTCGGTGATGGTGCCGGAGGCGAGCGGCCCGACGACGGAGGGACGACCCAGCTCGCGGCGAAGGCCGCCATGATCGCGGGCCTGAGGTGCTCGTCGTAGGCGCGGCTGACGACCACGTACAGGGCGACGATGACGAGGCCGCCGCCGAGCCCCTGCACGGCCCGGCCGAGGACGAACATCCACATGGCGCCGGCGGTCCCGGAGAGGAGCAGTCCGGCCGCGAAGGCGGATATGCCGGTGGCGAGCGGCGCGAGCGGCCCCTTGCGGTCGGACCACTGTCCGGCCAGGACCATGCCGAAGAGGCTGGTGGTGAAGTACGCGGAGAAGGCGAAGGCGTAGACGGAGACGCCGTTCAGCTCGCGGGCGGCGACGGGCATGGCCGTGCCGACGGCGGTCGCCTCGAAGGCGATGAGCAGGACGACGGAGACGATGCCGATGCTGAGCGCCCGGTGGGCCGGGTCGAGGACGGACCCCCGGTCGGCGGGCCGGCCGGCGGGGGTTCGGTTCCGGGGCTCGGGGTGACGGCGGCGTCGGTGCCGGCGTCTCGGGGTTCGAGGCGCTCATCCCCCAGAGTAAGAGGTGTAGACCTGATTGACCCCTGTCGGAAGTCCGGTGATCGCTCGGCCCTCGGACCTACGTCCGCGAACGGAGTGTTGCGGGCGTGTGGCAGTCGCGTGGCACGGCCCCGCGAACCCTTGAGCCCTCCTCGACCCGCCCCTACGGTCGTACTCGTCGCACCACACGACACGACCGTGTGCCCGAGTGGTTCAGGGACTCGCCTGCAAAGCGAGTTACGCGGGTTCGATTCCCGCCACGGTCTCCACCGGTCGCCCGGCCCCTTCGCGGGGCCGGGCGATTCGTTGCGGCCCCGCGAAGGGGCCGGGGCGCGCTCCCCGGCTCAGCCCTTCGTCTCCGCCGGTACCCCTTCACGAGCCCGTCGCCCGCGCAGCCCAGTTCCGCCGAGACGTGCCGGGCGGCCGCGTTGGCGAGGGTGATCAGGCGCGTCGGCTGTTCCGGGTCGGCGTCCGGGACGCCCGCCGGACCCCGGACGGAGGTCCCGACGACGATCGCGTGGGCGAGCGCCGGGAGGCGGCAGGAGAAGTACAGCTTGGCGAGGCCGGAGGAGGAGAAGGCCTCGATGCCCGAGCGGTAGGAGGTGACCGACGGGGCGAGCTCCGGGCCCAGGTACGGGCCCTTGCCCACGGCGGCCACCTCGATCGCGACGCCCTCGGCCCCGCCCCGGCGGGCTGGAGGCCGCAGTACCGCACCGGCCGCGGCTGGTAGGTGTCGGCCCACGGGGCGGCGGCGGCGTCGCGCAACCCGGCGAGGGCCTCGTCCGGCTTCGAGAGGTCGTCCTCGAACCGTCCGCCGCCCACGGCCGCTTCGAGCGCGGCCGCGACGGGGCGTCCCGGGCGAAGCCCCGCAGGCCTCGGCCGCCGGGAGCCCCTGCGGCGCCGCGCCGCCGTCGCCGCCGTCGCCGCCGGAGCAGCCCGTGAGGAGGGCGAGCGCGCGGCGACGGCGGCCGCGCCGGTGGTCCTCGTCCGTCCGAACCGCATGCCGGTCACTTCTTCTCGTAGGGGTCGGGAAGGGAGTTGTCCCGGGCGTGCAGACGCGCGTCCCGGACGTAGTCGACCAGCGTCTCGTCCAGGTAGTTGCGGTCCTTCTCGCTCCAGCCGGGGGCGTTCGCGTAGGCGATGCCGGGCCGCAGCGAGTTCTCCTTGCCCATGGCGAGCGCCTCGTCCGAGAGGTCGTCCGACTTCTTCTTGAGCATCTCGTCCTTCTCGTACTTCTCGGCCATGTCGTCCGCCTCCATGCCGATGAAGGTCACGACGGCCCCGCCCACCGTCTCGGCGGCCAGCGGGACGAGGACGCCGCCGGCGCCGCCGGTCAGGGCGACGACCCGCCCGCGGCGGCGCGCCCACGCCGAACTTGACCCACTCGGTCGTCTTGCCGACGGCCTTCTTGTGCTCCTCGGAGTCCTTCTCGTAGTCCTTGTCGATCTGCGCCATGCGGGACTCGTCCATGATTCCCTGCGCCTCCGACCCGATGCGCAGGGTGGTCCGTGCGTCGGTGAGGTCCCGCTCGTCGAAGCTCGATCCGGGCTTGGGGCCGACCTCGTCGAGGACGCTCGTGGTGTAGATCATCTCGGCGGCGGAGAGGGTGGAGTGGCCGGTCTCGCTCTGCGACACGATGCCCATGAAGTTGACGGCGTCGCCGCGGTTCCAGAGGAGGCCGGTGTCGAACTCGTCGCCGAACCGGGACCCGCCTTTGGCGTCGTTGGAGCCGAAGGGGAGTTCTTCTTCTCCTCCATGGTCGTGTCGCTGTCCGTCTCCAGGGAGCGGTTCAGCTCGTCGATGTAGGCGGCGCCCATCTTGCCGAGGCTGTCGTCGATGCCCGGCTGCTCGTGCATGTACTTGGGGTCGCTGCCGTACCGCTCGACGACCTTCTGCATGACCTCCGCGTTCTCCTTGGTCCGCACGTCCTCGAGGCCTTCGGTCTCGGCGTCGTACGGGTGCCCGGTGGTCGCGGCCTCCAGGGCGTGGCCGAGCGCGTCGTAGCCCGGTTCCCTCGTCAGGTGGCCCTTGTCGTCCAGCTCCTCGGGCCACTTGCGGTCCTTGGAGAAGTAGTCGAAGGGGTCGAGCTTCTTGTCGTCCTTGCCGTCCCCGGGCGTGAGGTCGATGTCGTGGTTGAAGAAGTCCGTCGACGCCTTGGGGTTGTGGCCGAGCGCCTCCATGAAGCCGATCATGGGGTCCTTGCCGAGGTCGCCGCCCTGCCAGTTCAGGTGGCTCGGCATGCCGGTCGTCTGGAGCCAGGCCCGGTCGGCGGGCAGCCGGCCGTCGTGGGTCATCCGGCGCTCGGTGGCGACGAGGCCGTTGCCGTAGTCGCGCAGGAACGTGTCGTCGTAGTCGCCGACCCGCATCAGGTTGCTCATGACCTGGAAGCCGTACGGGCTGGTGCCGCGCGTCTGGACGGGCTCGCTGCCGGCCTTGATGACGTCGGCCTTCCACTGCTCCATCTCGGGGCTGTGGGAATGGGTCGCGGTGGCGAGCGTCAGACTCCAGTTCTGCTGGAGTCCCTTCAGCTGTCGCGGTGGTCGACGCCGAGCCGGGAGCCGTCGCTCGGGTCGCCCATGTCGGCCCAGTACTCCATGCTGCCCTTCGGCCCGACCTCCAGGGCGAAGCGCTCGGCGAAGTACGGGTCCTTCTTGTTGTCCTCGAACAGGGCGTTGAGCCGGTCGATCTCCTGCGGGGTGGCGTCGTCGCCCTTCTTGTACAGCTCGTAGGCGGTGTGCGCGTCCTCGGCGTCCTGCGCCTTGGAGGCGGCGGCGAGGGAGTCGTACTTCGTGCCGGAGAAGTTGTTCTTGTCCTTGCCGACGAGGGCGCGCAGGGCGCGGGAGGCGATGTCGTCGGCCTCGTTCGCCCGGTCGACGGCGGCCTTGATCGACGAGCGCATCGCCTCGAAGTCGGCCTGCTCGGGCTCGGGCCCGTCGTAGTCCTTGGAGCGCCGGTCGGGGTGGACCAGGTAGCTGACGGTGCCGTCCGGGTCGATGCGGATGCCCTTGCCCGGCGCCTGTTCGACCAGCTTCTCCAGCGCGCTCTTCGCCGCCTTGAACTCGCTCTCCGCGTCCCTGAGGATGTTGCGGATGCTGGTGGCCTCGGTCAGGGCGTCACCGAACTCCTTGGCGGTCTTCCGGACGAACGCCTGGGTCACCCCGGCGTTCTCGCCCTTCCAGTCGGCCTTGTCGGCCTTGCTCCTGAGGCCGTTCTCGGCCTTCTCCTTGGTCTTCTCCAGCTTGGACACCGTCTCCGTCCAGACCGTGACGGCCTCCTTGAGACCGCCGAGCCGGGCGTGGAGGACCTGGTCGAACTTCAGCATCTTTTCCTCGTCAGCCGTCGCGTACGTCGCCGTCACCGCTTCCGGCTCATGTGAAGTGCTTGTCGATCATGGCTATGGAGAAGTTGGTGACCAACTGCTCCTCGGTGCCGGCGTGGCTGGCGGCCGTGTACTCCAGGTGGTTGTGGATGTGCGCGCAGGCGCTGAGGAGCGTCTCGGCCTGTTCGCGCCAGGTGTCCCACATGGTCCACATCGCGGATCCGGTCAGGAACCCGTCGCCGTCGAGGCCCTTGGCCGCCGTGTCGGTCTGGGCGCCCGCGTGGAAGGCGTCCCGCTCGAACCAGTGGAAGAGCTCCTGGGCCTCGTTGCCGACCGCCTTGAGCTCGGCGGACACCACCTTGTAGTCGTCGGCACCACCGCCGGGACCGGCGGGCGCGCCGTTGAGCCGCGTCGCCGCCTCGTTGCGGAGTTGGCGCCACTCCTCGTCGAAAGACATCTGCTTCCCCATGGGTGAGTCGAGGGCACCCGGCGGCGGGAAGCCGTGACCGTCCCCACCGCAAACGGGCCCGAGGGGCCACTCTAGCCAGCGGGCACGCCGAAGCCCAGCTCGGGATTGCGCGAGCAACGGGCCCCGGAGTCTTACGGGTTGGGCGCCGCGACCGCCGCCTGGGGCCGGATCGGGAGGCGGTTGACCGGGCGGCCGGTGGCCGCGCGGACCGCCGCCGCCACCGCGGCGGGCGAGGTGACGACGGGGACGGCGCTCGCGGCCTTGGCGCCGAAGGGGCCACCACGTCGCGCTCCTCGATCAGCTTCACGATCCGGATGTCCGGGGCGTCCAGGGAGGTCGGGAGGGCGTAGCCGGTGAAGTCGGGGTGGCGGACCAGGCCGCGGGCGGTGCGGAGGTTCTCCGTGAGGGCCGCGCCGACGCCCTGGGTGACGCCCGCCTCGATGCGGGTGGCGAGCTGGGCCGGGTTGAGGATCCGGCCGACGTCCTGGGCGACGGCCATCTCCACGACCCGTACGGCGCCGAGTTCGACGTCCACGTCCACGACCGCGCGGATCGCGCAGAACGCGAGGCCCACGAAGGCGTCGCCCTGGCCGGCGTCGTCGAGCGGCTCGGTGGGGTGGGGGCGGCACTGGGCGGTGGCCCACAGCTCCTTGCCGTCGAGCGCCTCGGTGACCGTCGTCGACAGGACGCCGTCGTACGAGGTGATCTTGCCGTCGGTGATCTGGAGCAGCTCGGTCGACATGCCGAACTTGTGGGCGAGCGGCTGGAGGAGCTGGGTGCGGACCATCTTCGCGGCCCGCTCGACCGCCCCGCCCGAGACCCAGGTGTGCCGGCCGTGGGCGGCCGGTCCGGCGGGCGGCTGGTCGGTGTCGACGGGGGCGACGTGCACCTCGTCGATGCCCAGGGTCTCCTGCACGACCTGGCGGGCGAGCGTGGAGAAGCCCGAACCGGTGTCCACGGCCGAGCAGATGACCGTCGCCGCCCCGTCCGCGACCCGTACGGTCGCCGTCGAGACCTCGTCGGTGCCCTCCGCGCCGAGCATGTGGACCATGCCGAGCGCGTAGCCCACGCCCCGCCGCACCGCGCCGGGTTCGCCCGCGCCCTCCGGGCCGCCGGGCAGCAGCCACTCCCCTCGGGGGTGTCCTTGGGCAGCGGCGGCAGCGGGAACTCCCGTACGGCGGCGAGGAGTTCCGCGACCGGGGCCGGGCAGGTGACCGTCTGGCCGGTGGGCAGGATGTCGCCGGTCGCCATGACGTTCCGCATGCGCAGCTCGGCCGGGTCCACGCCCAGCTTGGCCGCGAGCTTGTCCATCTGCGCCTCGTACGCCGCGCACACCTGCATCGCGCCCTCGCCCCGCACGTGGCCGGAGGGCGGGTTGTTCGTGCGGACGGCCCAGCCCTCGACGAAGGCGTGCGGGACGACGTACGGGCCGCAGGCGAAGGCCACGGCCGCCGCCAGGGACTCCGACGAGGAGTCGGCGTACGCGCCGCCGTCGAGCAGGATCTGCGCCTCCACCTTCACCAGGCGCCCCTCCGCGTCCGCGTGGTGGCGGTAGCGCAGCAGGGTGGGGTGGCGGTGGGCGTGGCCGAGGAACGACTCCTCGCGCGTGGCGGTGAGTTTGACCGGGCAGCCGGTGCGCAGCGCGAGCAGGCCCAGCGGGATCTGGAAGCCCGGGTCCTCGCGGTCGCCGGTGGCGCCCGGGACGCCGGTGACGACCAGTTTGACCTGCTCGGGCAGGAGGCCGAAGCAGGCGGCGGCCAGGTCGCGGTCGGTGTGCGGGTCGGTGGAGGCCGTGTAGAGCTCGACGCCGCCGTCGGGGCGCGGCACGGCGAGGCCCGCCTCGGCGCCGATCGGCGCCGGGTCCTGCCGCCCGATCCGGTACAGGCCCTCGACGACGACCTCGCCGGCCGCCTCCGGGTCGCCGAAGCGGAGCGGGATGTGCCGGATCAGGTTCCCGTCGGGGTGCAGCGGCTCGGCCGCGAACGCCTTCTCCGGGTCGGTGACCGGTTCGAGCACCTCGTACTCGACGGCGATGGCGGCGGCGGCGAGCCGGGCCGTGTCGGGGTGGTCGGCGGCGACGGCCGCGAGGGCCTCGCCGTGGTGCCGGACGAGGTCGGAGGCGAAGACGGGCCGGTCCGCGACCCGGCGCCCGTAGGTGGCCGCGCCCGGCACGTCGGCGGCCGTCACCACGGCCCGTACGCCCGGCATGGCGACGGCGGCGGAGGTGTCGACCGAGACGATCCGGGCGTGCGGGTGCGGGGAGCGCAGGATCGCGGCCCAGAGCAGGCCCTCGGCCCACAGGTCGGAGGCGTACGGGAAGGTGCCCTCCGCCTTCGCCCGGGAGTCGGCCTGCGGGAGCGAGGTGCCGAGGCCGTGGGGGCCGACTCCTGCCCGAGCGGTCCGAGGGGTCCGGGGACGTCCGTGACCGTGACCGTGGGAACGGCGGTGGTCGCGTCGCTGCTCACGCCTTGCCTCCGTCGTGCGGGTGCGGGATCTGGTGCGGGATGCGGGCGTCGTCGGCGCCCTCGGACGCGTGGGCCGCGGCGCTGGCCTCGCGCTCGGCGACGACGTCCTTCACGGCTTCGAGGACGCCCCGGTAGCCGGAGCAGCGGCACAGGTTGCCGGCGAGCGCCTGGCGGGTCTCCAGGTCGGTGGGGGCGTGGTTGCCCTCCAGGAGGTCGTGCACGGTCATGCACATGCCCGGGATGCAGAAGCCGCACTGGACGGTGCCGCACCGCGCCATGGCCCGCTGCACGTCGGAGGCTCCCCGTCGACCGCGAGCCCCTCGACCGTCCGCACCTCGCTCCCGGCGGCGGTCGCCGCGGGGACCAGGCAGGAGGCGACGAGCCGCCCGTCGACCTGGACGTTGCACGCGCCGCACTCGCCCTGCGAGCAACCGTCCTTGGCCCCGGCGAGCCCGAGGCGCTCGCGCAGGACGTAGAGCAGCGACTCCCCGATCCAGGAACCGGTGACGGGCCGGTCCACGCCGTTGACCCGGAGCGTGTACGAGGTGTGGGGGTGCTCGTCGCTGTCGGTGGAGGCGTGGACCTCCGCCGCGACGGGGGCACGGGGTCGGGAACGTCCGTGTCGAGGACGGTCTCCGCGCGGAGACCGGCGTCCGGTTCGGGAGCGGGATCCGCGTCGGCGGTGTCCGGTTCGGGGGCGGCCGGTTCGGGGACCGGGTCCGCTTCCGCTTCCGGGGCCGGATCCGTGTCGGGCACGTCCTGTACGGGCTCCGGGGCCGCGTCCCCGACGGCGGCGGCCGGCTCCCCGGGGTCTCCGCCGGGGCTCCTCCCAGAGCGCCCAGGGCGCGGGCGCGCCGCCCGGAAGGGTCGCCGGGGCCTCGGCGGGGATCTGCCACTGGCCCGTGTCACCGGGGCCGGGAGCGGGGGCGGGCTCGGGCGCGGGCTCGGGCGCGGCGAAGGACTCGGGCGCGTGCTCCGTCGGCTCCGTCGGCTCCGTCGGCTCCGTGAAGCGCCACTCGGCCGTCGCGTGCGCGTCCTGCCCGCCGTACCCGGACCGGTCGAAGGGCTCGCCCTGCTGCTCGAAGTACGCGAACCCGCCCTGGTCGCCCTCGAAGCCCTGGGGCCGTTCGTAGGCCTGGGGGTCCTGAGGGTCTTGGGGGTCCTGGGGGTCCTGCGCCTGCTCGAAGCCCTGCGCCTGCTCGTATCCCCGCGGCTGCTCGGCCTCGTACCCCCGGTCCGGCTCGTAGTCCCGGCCCTGCTCCTGCTCGTACCCCTGGCCCTGCCCCTGCGCGTGGTCGAAGTACGGCCGTACCGGATCCGCCTCCACGGGCAGGTGGACCGGCCAGGTGCCCGTGGCCCCGGGGTCGGTCGCCGGGGGCGGGGCGAGCGGCTGGAGCGGGGTGATCATCGGCGGCACGTAGCCGTGGCCGGGCGCCTCCAGGGGCACGCCGTCCAGCATGAAGTCCGGCGGGAGCTGCACGAAGGCGGTCGCGTCGCCGTCGTACCCCTCGCTCTTCGGGATCGGCTCCCAGCCGCCCTGGTTGCCCTGCTGTTCGTCGCTGCTCACGCGAGTGCCTCCCCAGTGCCCGTCGGGCGAGTGCGGCGACGGTGCGCCGCAGGTGCAGTACGGCCGGGGGCAGTTGCTCGCCCCTTGCGGGTCCGGGATGCAGGCGGCGGCGACGTACTCGCCGAACGCCGTCAGCGCCTCCGGCGCGAGCCCCGGTCGTTGTCCCAGTCCACGAGCGAGGCGATCCAGCGCTCGGCCTCCAGGGGGCGCAGCGGCATCGGCGCGACGGCGCCGACGGCGCAGCGCACCCGCGCCGGGCCGGGTCCAGGACGACGGCGACGGAGGCGGTGGCGCGGGCCGGGCCGGTGCGGCCGGTGGCCTTGAGGAAGACCTGGGGGCGTGGAGCAGCGGCACCCGGACGAGGCCACGAGCTCGCCGGGGGCGAGCAGGTCGCGGCCCGCGAGCAGGTGGGAGACGGGGATCTCGCGGCTGCCGAGCGGCCCGAGGACGACGAGGTCGGCCTCCAGGGCGGCGAGGACGGGCAGCGAGTCGCCGGTGGGCGCGGCGGTGACGACGTTGCCGCCGAGGGTGCCCGCGTTGCGGATCTGCGGGGTCCGGCCGCGCGGGCGGCGGCGGCGAGGGCCGGGATGAGGGCGGCGAAGTCGGGGCGGCCCATCCGGGCGTGGGTGAGGCCCGCGCCGAGGAGGGCGTGGCCGTCCTGGTACTGCCAGCCGCGGATCTCGTTGATGCGGCTGAGGCCGACGAGTCCGGCGGGCCTGAGCTGGCCCTTGTTGACCGCGGCCATGAGGTCGGTGCCGCCGGCGACGGGGACGGCCGCCGGCATGGCCGTGAGCGCCGCGACGGCCTCGTCGAGCGAGGCGGGCAGCGTCACGGCCTGCGCCGTCTGTGGTGCGTGCGTGGTCAACCCGCTGCCCCTTCCCGGTGTCCCGGCGGTCCCCGACTGTGCCCGGCCGTCGCGCCTGCGTGTGGGCGTACCGTACGTGCTCACAGGCCGGACGTGGCAACTCTGGCACATCTTCCGAGCCGTCCGGCGCGAGGGTCCGCGAAGGACTGTTCCGTCCGGGACGTCCCGGGAGCGGCGGGGAGTTCCGTTTCGCCGCTCTTGGGCGGCGGGGTTCGCCGCTCCCGGGTGACGGGGGTCCGCGGGGCCTCACACGTTCGGGGGCGTTCCCTCCAGGGGCCTGCCGAGGACCCCGGGGCGCCGCTGCCGGGGCAGGGGTCCGGCGGGGGCCGGTAGTCGACTCCGAGGGCGTCCAGGCGCCGGTAGTGGGTGTCCATGCGGCGCTCGAAACCGGTGTAGTCGCGCTCTTCGGGGGCGGGGAGCGCGGACCAGGCGACCTCGGCGAAGGCGGCGAGGCGGGGAAGACCTGGTAGTCGACGCGGGAACGGTTCTCCATCACCTCGGTCCAGACGTTGGCCTGGGTTCCCAGGATGTGGGCGGCGGCCTCCTCGGAGAGCCCGGTGGAACGGGTTCGAAGCGGTAGACGTCCTCCAGGGTGCGGACGTACCCGATGGGCATCGGCTCGTCCTCGCCCGGCGCCTGGCGGTGGTCCAGGTACACGTACTGCTCGGGGCACATGACGACGTCGTGCCCGGCCTCGGCGGCGGCGATCCCGCCGCCGTAGCCGCGCCAGGAGGAGACGGCCGCGCCCTCGGCGAGGCCGCCCTGGAGGATCTCGTCCCAGCCGATCAGGCGCCGTCCCCGGGCGGCGAGCCAGCGGTCGAAGTGGCGGATGAACCAGGACTGGAGCTCGTCCTCGTCGGCGAGGCCGAGCTCCCTCATGCGGGCCTGGGCCGCCGGGGAGGCCTTCCACTGGTCCTTGGGGCACTCGTCGCCGCCGACGTGCACGAAGGGGACGGGAAGAGCTCCAGGACCTCCTCGAAGACGCCCTCGTAGAAGCGGAGGACCTCCTCGGTGGGGGCGAGGACGTTCGGGTTGACGCCCCAGGTGTCCCAGACGGTGAGGGCGGCGGTGTCGACGACGTCCGTGTTGCCCAGTTCGGGGTACGCGGCGATGGCGGCCTGCGAGTGGCCGGGGAGGTCGATCTCGGGGACGACGGTGATGTGCCGCTCGGCGGCGTACGCGACGATCTCGCGGATGTCGTCCCGGGTGTAGAAGCCGCCGTGCGGGGTGTCGGTCCACAGCGGCGAGGCCCGGTGGCCCCACTTGCTGCGGGCCCGCCAGAGCCGGCCTCGGTGAGCCTCGGGTGGCGCTCGATCTCGATGCGCCAGCCCTGGTCGTCGGTGAGGTGGAAGTGGAAGACGTTGAGCTTGTGGGCGGCGAGGAGGTCGAGCAGGCGCAGGACGTCGTCCTTGGGCGTGAAGTGCCGGGAGACGTCGAGGAGGAGGCCGCGCCAGCCGAAGCGCGGGGCGTCCTCGATCGTCTGCGCCACCAGGCCCGCGACCGGCTTCTCCTTCACGGGCGCCTCGCGGAAGGCGTCGGGGCCGAGGAGCTGGCGCAGGGTCTGGGCGCCCCAGAAGACGCCGGCCGGGCCGCCGCCCACGATCTCGACGACCTCGTTGATCACGACGTGGAGCCGGTACGCCTCGGGGGCGAGGGTGTCGTCGATCCTCAACCGGACGCTGTGGGTGGCGTTCTCGTCGTCGGTGCTCCGCAGCGGGAGCGCGAAGGCGGCGCCGAGCACGGTCCGCAGCCAGCGTTCGGTGCCCTCGGTGCCGGGGGCGGCGTACAGGGTCGTCCGGCGGTCGAGGAGGAAGCCGCAGCGGTACGGCCCTCGACCGACAGGGGCGCCGGGATCAGGTCCACGGAGTGGGTCATCGCGTCAGTCCTTCACCGCGCCGCCGAGGCCCGAGACCAGGCGGCGCTGTACGAGTACGAAGAAGACGAGCACCGGGACGGTCATCACGGTCGAGCCGGCCATGATGCCTCCCCAGTCGTTCTCGTCGGGCTTGAAGAAGACCAGCAGGGCCATGGGGAGGGTCGACTGCGAGGTGTCGCTGATGAGGAAGGACTTCGCGAAGAGGAAGTCGTTCCAGGTGGAGATGAACGAGAAGACGCTGGTGGCGACCAGGCCGGGGAAGACCAGCGGGAAGAGGATCTGCCACAGGAACCGGGTGCGGCTCGCGCCGTCGATCTGGGCCTGCTCCTCCAGGGCCTCCGGGACCGCCCGGACGAAGCCGCGCAGCATCCAGATCGCGAACGGCAGGGAGAACGCGAGGTGCGGCAGGATCAGCGAGCCGAGGGTGTTGAGCTGGCCGAGGTCCCGCATGAGGAAGAACAGCGGGATGGCGAGGGCCTCGACGGGGACCATCTGGGCGACCAGGAACATGATCAGGAGCGTCGTCCGGAACCGGAAGCGGAACCGGGTGACGGCGGTGGCCGCGAGGAAGGCGATCAGCGCGGAGGCGAGGACGACCGTGCCCGCCACGATCAGCGAGTTGAGGAAGTACCGGCCGAAGTCCTGCTGCTCGAAGACGCGCCGGAAGGAGTCCAGGGACGGCGAGAGCGTCCACGGGCGCGGGTGCGCGGACTGGATCTCGCCGGCCGGCTTGAGGCCGAGAGGACCATCCAGTACAGCGGGAAGGCGGTGGCGGCGGCGGCGAGGAGGGCGCCGGCCTCGGCGGCGAGGCGGCCGGGGCGCCGGACGCCCAGTGTCCGGAGGGCGCTCACAGTTCTTCTCCCTGGCGTCGCAGCAGGCGCAGGTAGACGAGCGTCACGGCCAGCAGGATCAGCAGCATGACGACGCCGATCGCCGAGCCCAGGCTGTACTGGGACGAGGCGAAGGCCTTCTGGTAGGCGTACACGTTGAGGACGAGGTTCTGGCCGGCGATGCCGCCGCCGTTCGTCATCACGTAGATCTGGGTGAAGAGCTTGAAGTCCCAGATGATCGACTGGATCGTGACGACGACCAGGACGGGCCGGAGCATCGGCGCCGTGACCGAGCGCCAGATCCGCCACTGCGAGGCGCCGTCGAGGGCGGCGGCCTCCAGGACCTCGGTCGGGACGGCCCGGATGCCCGCGTAGACGGTGACCATCACGAACGGGAAGGAGCACCAGACGACTTCGAGCAGGACGAGGGCGAAGGCGCTGTACCGCCCGTACGTCCAGGAGAAGTCGCCGAGTCCGAGGAGCCGGTTGACGGGGCCGAAGTCGGGGTCGAAGAGGAAGACCCAGACGGTGGAGCCGGTGATGGCGGGGGTGGCCCAGGCGCCGAGCGCGGCCAGCATCAGGGCGAGCCGGGGCAGGGCACGCACGCGCGTGAGGAGGACCGCGAGGGCGCAGCCGACGGCGAGGGTGGTGACGACGCAGGCGGCGGCGAAGACGACGGTGGCGAGGAGGACCTGCCAGAACTGGGGGTCGGAGAAGAGCGCCGTGTAGTTCCCGAACCCCTGGAACGAGGTGGGTTCGCCGCCGCTGACCTGGGCCTGGGTGTACTCCAGGAAGGAGATCAGGCCCAGTTGGTAGACGGGGTAGACGAGGAGCGCGCCGAGGACGACGAGGGCGGGCAGGAGGTACAGCCAGGGGTCCAGGCGCCGTGGCGCCGGGGGCCGCGGATCGCCGGTGCGGGGTCCGCGGCCGTTCCGGGCCGCTTCTCGACGGGCGGGGTGAGCTGGGTGGTCATGCGGATCAGCCCGCCGGCGCGAAGGCCGCGTCCATCTTCTTCGCGGCGTCGTCCGCCGCCGTCTTGGCGTCCTTACGGCCGCTGACGATCTCCTGGAACATCGTGGGCGGGACGAGGGAGGCGTCGATCTGCCCCAGCCGGGGGACGCGGGGACGAACTTCGTTCCGGCGGCGAGGGTGTCGGTGAAGGGCTTCACGAAGGGCTGCCGCCGGGCGGCAGCGGCGCGCGCGTCGGTGTACGTGGGCAGGAAGCCCATCGCGTCGAAGAGGCGGCCCTGGGTCTCCTTGCCGGTGAGGGACTTGAGGAGGTCGACGGCGAGGGTGCGGTGCGAGGTGCTCTTGAGGACGCCGATGTTGTTGCCGCCGGCGAAGGCCGGGGCGATCGAGCCGGGGTGGTGCCGGGCAGCGGCACGACGGCGTACTGCCCTTCACGGTGCCCGCCTCGACGGCCGCGTGGCTGAAGTCGCCGCCGATGGCCATGCCGGCCTTGCCGGAGGCGAAGGCAGTGACGGTGGCGTTGCCGCCCATCTGGGCGCACTTGGCGGCCGGACAGTTGTCGTCGCCGAAGAGCGAGGTGTACGTGGTGATGCCCTTGAGGGCGTCCGGGCTGTTGATGGCCGCCTTGTAGGAGTCGCCGTGCGCGGTGGCGAGTTCGCCGCCGGCGGCCCAGACGAAGGGCATGGCGCCGTAGGTGTAGGCGCCGCCGACGGCGAGGCCGTAGAGCTCGGGCCTGGCCTTGCGGATCTCCTTGGCCGTCCGGACCAGTTCGGCCTGGGTCTTGGGGACCGTCAGGCCCAGCTCCTCGAACACGTCGGTGCGGTAGTAGAGGGCGCGGATGCCGACGAAGAAGGGGGCGCCGTAGACCTTGCCGCCGACGGTGACGGACTGCCGGGCGGTGGGGTCGGTGTCCTCGGCCTCGTCCCAGGCCGCGAACTCGGCGCCGATGTCGGCGAGGCCGCCGTCCTTGACGTATCCGGCGGTGTCGGTGTTGCCGTACTCGATGAGGTCGGGGGCCGACTTCGGGTCGTTGAAGGCGGCCTTGACGCGCTGGGCGCGGGTCTCGACGGGGATGTACTCGACCTCGACCTTCGCGCCCTCGTGGCGCTGCTCGAAGGCGGCGACGGCCTGCTCGACGGCCTGTTCCTTGGGCTTGTTGCTCACCTCCTGGAAGAGCCAGACGCGCAGGGTGCCGCTCTTCTCGTCCGCCACGGCCTTCCCGTCCGAGGTCTGGGGCGCGCAGGCGGTGGCGGTGAGGCCGGCCAGCAGGAGTGCGGCGGCCGTGGCGGTGACGCTTGCGGGACGTTTCATGGCGGATCCCCTCCAGGTGCGTGTGTTGCAGCATGTGCAATGAGCGTTTCGCGCTGCACAACACGCGTGAGGCTAGGCGGACTCCGGGCGGGCCGACAAGAGGTCTCGACCACCTCAACCACTCCGTGACCGACGAAAGCACCCTGCGCAACGGGGACGCTCCCGGAGGAGCCGGCGAAACGGAACGGCCGCCACCGCGCACGTTCCTGAAGCGCATCGGAAAACGGAACGGCCGACCACCCACACGCTCCTGAAGCGCGCCGGGAAACGGAACGGCCCCGCCGCACGTGCCGAAGCACGCACGACGGGGGCCGTCACAGGCTCGCCCGACGCCGGGACCTGACTTACTTGTCCTTGCCGCCCTTGTCCTTGTCGCCGCCGGCGCCATGGAGTCGTAGATCTCCTTGCACATCGGACAGACCGGGTACTTCTTGGGGTCGCGCCCCGGCACCCAGACCTTTCCGCACAGCGCCACGACGGGCGTGCCGTCCAGGGCGCTCGCCATGATCTTGTCCTTCTGGACGTAATGGGCGTAGCGCTCGTGGTCGCCGTCACCGTGGGACACCTGCGGCGTCGGCTCGACGAGGGTCCCCGTACCTGCCCCGCGCTCGGGCTCGAGAGTGCTCATAACCGCCAAGGGTACTGAAAGCCGGGCCCTCGGTTGCGGGACGGGTCGCGCTCAGTTGAGGGACGGGTCGTCCGGGTACGTCGCGACCATCGCGAGCTCGCCGCGCTGGCGCCGCAGCACCTGCCGCCAGAGCGTCTCGGGGGTCGGCGAGGAGACGTCCCCGGGCTCCGACTCGACCACGTACCAGGCCCCGTCGCCCAGCTCCGTCTCCAGTTGGCCGGGGCCCCAGCCCGCGTACCCGGCGAAGATCCGCAGCGAGCCGAGCGCCGGTCCGAGCAGCTCGGGCGGGGCCTCCAGGTCGACCACGCCGATCGCCCCGTGCACCCGCCGCCAGCCGAGCGGCCCCTCGTCGCCGGGGATCACGGCGACGCCGAGGGCCGCGTCGAGGGAGACGGGGCCGCCCTGGAAGACCACGCCGGGCTCGCCCGCGAGGTCCGCCCAGGAGGCGAGGACGTCACCGACGGTGACCGGCGTCGGCCGGTTGAGGACCACGCCGAGCGAGCCCTCGTCGTCGTGGTCGAGCAGCAGCACCACCGCGCGGTCGAAATTCGGGTCCGCGAGGGCGGGGTGGCCACGAGCAGCCGTCCTGTGAGCGAGGACACCTCGGTCATGCGAGACATGATCCCGCATCTTCGGCGTTCGCGTGGCCCGTCGGGCGCGAAGCCGGGAAGTCGGGGACCGCCGCAGTTCAGAGGGGACGGGCCCGGGCGGCGCGGACGACCCGCCGGGCCAACCGGACGGTGACGCTCCGCAAGATCACACCAACGGAGTGTGTTGTGCCGAATTCATTACGTCTGACGGGTCCCCTCGGGCATCCGAAGGAGGTTCCATGGGCCCTTACCCTTTCACTGGCCACCCGTCGGACCCACTTCCGGAACGCGAGATTCATGACCGGCACAGACAGCCATGACGTACTGCTTGTCCACGGCGGCACCCCGCTGGAGGGCGAGATCCGCGTCCGCGGCGCGAAGAACCTCGTGCCCAAGGCGATGGTCGCCGCCCTGCTCGGCAGCGGCCCCAGCCGCCTGCGCAACGTGCCCGACATCCGTGACGTCCGCGTGGTCCGCGGACTGCTCCAGTTGCACGGAGTGACGGTCCGCCCGGGCGACGAGCCCGGCGAGCTCGTCCTCGACCCGACCCACGTCGAGTCCGCGAACGTCGCCGACATCGACGCCCACGCCGGCTCGTCCCGCATCCCGATCCTCTTCTGCGGCCCGCTGCTGCACCGCCTCGGCCACGCCTTCATCCCGGGCCTGGGCGGCTGCGACATCGGCGGCCGGCCCATCGACTTCCACTTCGACGTGCTGCGCCAGTTCGGCGCCACCATCGAGAAGCGGGCGGACGGGCAGTACCTGGAGGCCCCGCAGCGCCTTCGCGGCTGCAAGATCCGGCTGCCGTACCCCTCGGTCGGCTCGACCGAGCAGGTGCTGCTCACGGCGGTGCTCG
This sequence comes from Streptomyces sp. WAC08241, assembly GCA_007858575.1. GTDB lineage: Bacteria > Actinomycetota > Actinomycetes > Streptomycetales > Streptomycetaceae > Streptomyces. The sequence continues at coordinate 6,496,628 of CP042279.1, read as the reverse complement.
CGGAGGGCGTCACCGAGCTGTCGAACGCGGCCGTGGAGCCCGAGATCGAGGACCTGATCTGCGTCCTGCAGAAGATGGGCGCGATCATCTCCATGGACACCGACCGGACCATCCGGATCACCGGTGTCGACAAGCTCGACGGCTACACCCACCGGGCCTCCCGGACCGCCTGGAGGCGGCCTCCTGGGCGTCGGCGGCGCTGGCCACCGGGGGCAACATCTACGTGCGCGGCGCCCAGCAGCGCTCGATGATGACCTTCCTCAACACGTACCGGAAGGTCGGCGGCGCCTTCGAGATCGACGACGACGGCATCCGCTTCTGGCACCCGGGCGGCTCGCTCAACGCGATCGCCCTGGAGACGGACGTGCACCCGGGCTTCCAGACCGACTGGCAGCAGCCGCTGGTCGTGGCCCTGACGCAGGCCTCCGGCCTCTCCATCGTCCACGAGACGGTGTACGAGTCGCGGCTCGGCTTCACCTCCGCCCTGAACCAGATGGGCGCGCACATCCAGCTCTACCGCGAGTGCCTGGGCGGCTCGGACTGCCGCTTCGGCCAGCGCAACTTCCTGCACTCGGCGGTCGTGTCCGGCCCGACCCGGCTCCAGGGCGCCGACCTGGTCATCCCCGACCTGCGCGGCGGCTTCTCGTACCTGATCGCGGCGCTCGCGGCCGAGGGCACCTCGCGGGTCCACGGCATCGAGCTGATCAACCGCGGCTACGAGAACTTCATGGAGAAGCTGATCGAGCTCGGCGCCAAGGTCGAGCTGCCGGGCAGTGCGCTGGTCTAGCGACGCCCGCACGGCCTCGGGACGGCCCCACGCACACGCGTGGGGCCGTTTGTCTTCCGGGGCCCGTGCGGCGCGTTCCGGCGTCCCGGGGCCGTACGGGCACGTTCCCGGCGTTCCCGGCCGGTGGCGGGCCCCGCCGGGGTCGTACGCCGCGTTCTGACGGGCGAACGGAAGGGCGGCCACCCCGTGGACCGGGGTGGCCGCCCTTCCTCGCCTACAGGCCGCTTACTTGCCCTTGGCGGCTTCCTTGAGCTTCGAGCCCGCGGAGACCTTCACGCTGTAGCCGGCCGGGATGTTGATCGGGTCGCCGGTCTGGGGGTTACGAGCGGTGCGAGCGGCACGGTGGGTGCGCTCGAAGGTCAGGAAGCCGGGGATGGTGACCTTCTCGTCGCCCTTGGCGACGACCTCGCCGACGGTCTCGGCGAGAGCGGCCAGCACGGCGTCGGCGTCCTTGCGGGTCACCTCGGCGCGGTCGGCCAGGGCGGCCACCAGCTCACTGCGGTTCATGTTGTTACTCCCGTGTTCTTCTTGCCTGTGAGGGCGTGCCACGCGGCGGAAGCCGCGCGATTGGGTACAGCGAAGCCGATGCTGCCAGGGCCCTCGGACAGTCCCCGGACCCGGGTCACATGGACAGACCCTCGCGCCCAAACACGCATCCTGCCCCCACCAGCGGCGGGAACGCCAATCCGGCACCCCCGCGGGTCGGGCGAAAACCGCCGGAATCCCGCGGTGGTGACGTTCTGTCGACTCCCCGCGAACCACGCGGAGTCGAAAAGCAACCCTAAAGGCGGGTTTACGCCACCGCGAATCGCGACGCGCCGTCAGCGCGGTGCCCGCCCCGACGCCCCTGGTCAGAGCGCGGCCGGGGCCGCGCCGCCGCCGGCCGCCTTCGCCGCGGTGCGGACCGCTCCGGCGACCGCGCCGGCGACCTTGTCGTTGAAGACCGACGGGATGATGTAGTTCGGGTTCAGCTCGTCCTCGGTGACCACGTCGGCGAGGGCCGCGGCAGCCGCCAGCATCATGTCCGTGTTGACCGTGCGCGACTGGGCGTCGAGCAGGCCGCGGAAGACGCCGGGGAAGACCAGGACGTTGTTGATCTGGTTGGGGAAGTCGGAGCGGCCGGTGGCGACGACGGCGGCCGTCCGGCGCGCCTCGGCCGGGTCGACCTCCGGGTCGGGGTTCGCGAGCGCGAAGACGATGGCGCCCTCGGCCATGGCGGCGACGTCCTGCGCGTCGAGCAGGTTCGGGGCCGAGACGCCGATGAAGACGTCCGCGCCGGCCACGGCCTCCTTGAGGGTGCCGGTGACGCCCTCCGGGTTGGTGTTGTCCGCGATCCAGCGCAGCGGCGAGTCGGCCGGGGCCTCGACGAGGTCCTCGCGGCCCGCGTGGACGACGCCCTTGATGTCGGCGACGACGGCGTGCTTGACGCCCGCGGCCAGGAGGAGCTTCAGGATGGCCGTGCCGGCCGCGCCGGCGCCGGACATGACGACCCGCACGTCGCCGATGCCCTTGCCGACCACGCGCAGGGCGTTGGTGAGGGCGGCGAGGACGACGATGGCGGTGCCGTGCTGGTCGTCGTGGAAGACGGGGATGTCGAGGGCCTCGCGCAGCCGGGCCTCGATCTCGAAGCAGCGCGGCGCGGAGATGTCCTCCAGGTTGATGCCCGCGAAGCCGGGGGCGATGGCCTTGACGATCGCGACGATCTCGTCGGTGTCCTGGGTGTCCAGGCAGAGCGGCCAGGCGTCGATGCCGGCGAAGCGCTTGAAGAGGGCGGCCTTGCCCTCCATGACGGGCAGGGCGGCCTTGGGGCCGATGTTGCCGAGGCCGAGGACGGCGGAGCCGTCGGTGACGACCGCGACGGAGTTGCGCTTGATGGTGAGGCGGCGGGCGTCCTCGGGGTTCTCGGCGATCGCCATGCAGACCCGGGCGACGCCGGGGGTGTAGATCATGGAGAGGTCGTCGCGGTTGCGGATGGGGTGCTTGGACGCCATCTCGATCTTGCCGCCGAGGTGCATCAGGAAGGTGCGGTCGGAGACCTTGCCGAGGACGACGCCCTCGATGCCGCGCAACTGCTCCACGATCAGGTCGGCGTGGGCCGTGGAGGTCGCGGCGATGGTGACGTCGATGCGGAGCTTCTCGTGGCCGGAGGCGGTCACGTCGAGGCCGGTGACGGATCCGCCGGACGACTCCACCGCCGTGGTGAGCTGTGAGACCGCGGTCCCGCTCGCGGGAACCTCCAGCCGGACCGTCATCGAGTACGAGACGCTGGGCGCCGTTGCCATGGCCGAGATCCTCTGCTTTCCTGAGCTTCGTTGCTACGCCGCCCCGGCTGGTTGCCCGGCGGCGCCCTCCGATGGTCGCACCTACCGGCGAGTAGCAGGTAATGCGGTCATTTTGTTTTCGGAAAGTAGTTTCCACCATACGAGAGTGGTCCGGGAAACAGAAGAGGTCCCCGCCACCAGGGGTGACGAGGACCTCGACTTCGTAGCTACGTACTAGGTGGCACCGGCCCGCCATGCTCGCCTCGCGGCAAGTGGTCCCTCTGAGGGACGAAGGTTGGGCCCGGGGGCTTGGATCGAGCCGGTGCCACACCCAGGCTAACAAACCACTCCCGCCGGTGATTCCAGCGCCACAGGTTGACCTGAAAACGGCTCTGGAAACGGTCCTGGGAACGACCCCGGAAGCGGCTGCGGGCGTCAGTCCCGCAGCAGGTCCGGCACGCCCTCCCCGTCCGGCAGGTCACCGGCCCCCGCGACCACCGTGAGCTGCTGCGTCGCCCGGGTGAGGGCCACGTAGAGCACCCGCAGGCCGGCCGGGGACTCGTCCGCGATCTCCGCGGGCGAGACGACCACCGTGGCGTCGTACTCCAGGCCCTTGGCCTCCAGGGAGCCGAGCGCCACCACCCGGTCGCCGAGCTCCGCGAGCCAGCGGGCGGCCTCCTCGCGCCGCCGCATGGCGACGACGACGCCGACCGTGCCCTCCACCTGTTCGAGGAGCCTTCGCGCCTCGAAACGTACGGTTTCGGCCAGATCCGCGTCCCGGGCCCCTCCGGGACCGCCACGAACCGGGGCTCGACGCCGGTCGAGCGGACCGCGCGGGGCGACTCCTTGCCCGGCATGGCGAGGGCGAGGACCTTGGAGGCCAGCTCGGCGATCTCGGCCGGGTTGCGGTAGTTCACGGTCAGCTCGAAGCGGCGGCGCGGCCGGGAGCCGAGCGCCTCGTCCCGGGCCCCGGCCGCCTCGTCCGGGTCGGACCAGGAGGACTGCGCCGGGTCCCCGACCACCGTCCAGGTGGCGTGCCGGCCGCGCCGCCCGACCATCCGCCACTGCATGGGCGTGAGGTCCTGGGCCTCGTCGACGATCACGTGCGCGTACTCGGTGCGCTCCGCCGCGAGCCGCTCGGCCCGCTCGCGCTGGGTCTCCTCCCGCGTCGGCATCAGCTCCTCCAGGCCCGTGAGCTGGTCCAGCGGGTCGTACTCCCGCTTCCTGCGGGGCCGGGCCGGGGCGCCGAGCAGGGTGTTCAGCTCGTCGAGCAGGGCCACGTCGTGGACGGAGAGCTCCGGGCGGCGCAGCGAGCGGGCCAGCCTGCGCACCTCGCCCGGGTTGAGGATCCGGCGGGCCCAGCGGCCCAGGCGCCGCTCGTCGGCCATCGCGTCGAGGACCTGCCGGGGGTGAGCTCGGGCCACCAGGCGTCGAGGAAGCCGAGGAAGGAGTCCTCGGTGGAGACGTCCTCGTCGAAGGAGGAGCGCAGCTCGGCGGCCAGCTCGGGGTCGCCGTGCCGGCCGACCGCGCCGGACTTGGCGTACAGCGCGTCGAGCAGCAGCCGGCGGGCGCGGGGGCGCAGCAGGTTGACGGGGGCGGTGCCGCCGAGGACGTTGTGGCGGATGCGCCGCAGCTCGTCGGCCTCCAGCTCCAGACGACGCCCGAAGGCGACGACCCGCAGGCGGGTCGGGGTGCCGGCAGGCGCCCGGTCGGCGTCCTCCCCAGCTCGGGCTGCGCCCGGGGCGCGGGGGTCTCCAGGGCGCCCCGGGCCGCCTTGCGCAGCACGGCGAGCATCCGGGAGGAGCCCTTGATCCGGGCGACGGCCGGGTCGTCGTACGCGGTGGCCTCGGCGCCGTCGACCAGCGAGCCGACCGCGCGGATCGCGACCTGGCCCTCCTCGCCGAGGGAGGGCAGGACGCCCTCGGTGTACGAGACGAGGAGCGGGGTCGGGGAGACGATGAGGATGCCGCCCGCGTACCGCCGCCGGTCCTGGTAGAGCAGGTACGCGGCCCGGTGCAGGGCCACGGCCGTCTTGCCGGTGCCGGGGCCGCCCTCCACGTACGTCACGGAGGCGGCGGGCGCCCGGATGACGAGGTCCTGCTCGGCCTGGATGGAGGAGACGATGTCCCGCATGGTGTGGCTGCGGGCCTGGCCGAGGCGGCCATCAGGGCGCCGTCGCCGATGACGGGCAGCTCGCGCCCGTCGAGCGTAACCCGCAGCTCGGGGCGCATCAGGTCGTCCTCGACGCCGAGGACCTGCCGGCCCTTGGAGCGGATGACCCGGCGGCGCACGACCCGGCCGGGGTCGACCGGCGTGGAGCGGTAGAAGGGCGCGGCGGCGGGCGCGCGCCAGTCGATGACGAGCGGCGCGTAGTCGGAGTCGAGGACGCCGATGCGGCCGATGTGGAGGGTCTCGCCGATGTCGGCGGTGTTGTCCGCGCGCACGGCGTCCTCGGCGGGCTCGACGGAGGTGTAGGCGCCGTCGGGCCCCTTCTTCCCGTCCTTGCCGTACAGCAGGTCGATCCTGCCGAAGAGGAAGTCCTCGAACTCGTTGTTGAGCCGGTTGAGGTGGATGCCGGCCCGGAAGACCTGGGCGTCGCGCTCGGCGAGCGCGCCGGGCGTGCCGACCTGTCCGCGCTGGGCGGCGTCGTTCATCAGGAACTCCGCCTCGTGGATCTTCTCCTCCAGCCGGCGGTAGACCTGGTCAAGATGTTCCTGCTCGACACCGATCTCACGGTCCCTGACCGTGTCCACGCTTCCTGCGCGGCCACCTAAGGCCCCCTTCTCACGTGCACTGGGCAGCCGTCGAGCGTACGCCACCGGGAGCCGCCGTGTCAGGCGGGCGGGGGTCGTCGTGCGGAACCCGCGGGAAGAGGGGTGGTCGCGCCACGCGCCGTCGACGGGGAGGAAGCGGGGCGCGGTGCCGATGCGGGTGAACCCGCTCTTGGCGAGGACCCGTCGGGGGCGTGGTCGTCGAGGAGGGTCCCGGCCTCGATCCGGTGCGGCCCGGGCTCTTCGCGGGCGGCGTGTCGTCCGGTGCGGGCAGGTACGAGGGGCGCGGGCCCCGCCGAGGGCGCCGTCCCGTGCGCCCGCCCTCCCCGGAGGGGGACCCCCACGGAACGGCCGGTCCGGCGCCGCGCCCGTTCCTACCCGTCGTACTTGTCGTCCGCCGCCGGGTCCAGGGCCAGCCGGTAGCCCCGCTTGACCACCGTCTGGATCAGCTTCGGGGTGCCGAGGGCGGTGCGGAGGCGGGCCATCGCCGTCTCCACCGCGTGCTCGTCGCGGCCCGCGCCCGGCAGGGCGCGCAGCAAGTCGGCGCGGGGACCACCCAGCCGGGGCGGCGGGCGAGGAGGCCGAGGAGGGCCATGCCGGCGGGCGGGACGGGGCGCAGGGCGCCGTCGACCAGGACGGCGTGGCCGCGCACCTCCACGCGGTGCCCGGCCACCGGCAGAACCCGGGCGCGGGCGGGCAGCTCGGTGCAGAGGACCTGGACGAGCGGCCCGAGCCGGAACCGCTCCGGCTGGTACGTGTCGACGCCCTCCGCCTGGAGCGGCAGCGCGGTCACGGGCCCCACGCACACCGCGAGCACGTCGTGCCGCAGCGCCGCGACGAGCTCCGCCCGTACCCCCGCTCCCCGCCCGGGAGAGCAGCGAGGCGGCGGCCGGGGCGCTGGTGAAGGTCACCGCGTCCAGGCTCCGGGCGAGGACCGCGTCGAGAGCCGGTCGAGCGGGCCGAGGTCCTCCGGCGGCATCCAGCGGTAGACGGGGACGCCGACGACCTCGGCCCCGCCCTCCGTGAGCGCCTCCACGAAGCCGGGCAGCGGCTCCCCGTGCAGTTGGAGCGCGATCCGGCGGCCCGTCACCCCTTCGGCGAGGAGCCGGTCGAGGACCTCGGCCATGGACTCCGAGGACGGCGACCAGGTCTCGGTGAGCCCGGCGGCCCGGACGGCCCCTTGACCTTCGGCCCCGGGCGAGAGTTCGACGTCCCGCAGGACGGCCAGGAGCTCCTCGCCGTACCCCCAACCGTCGGCTGCTTCGACCCAGCCCCGGAAGCCGATCGCCGTGGTGGCGACGACGACGTCCGGGGCGTGGCCGATGAGTTCCTTGGTGGCGGCGAGGAGTTCGGTGTCGTCGGCGAGCGGCACGATCCGCAGGGCGGGGCCGTGGACGACGGCGGCGCCGCGCCGGCGCAGCAGGGCGATGAGTTCGTCCGCGCGCCGCGCCGCGGTGACGCCGACGGTGAAGCCGGCGAGGGGCCGTGTTCTTGCTCGTCCATGGACGCAGAGCCTGACGGGGACGCGTGACGGACGCGGTTCGCCCGCATTTCCTGGTCGTTACGGTCCGTGCCGGGCACCGGGGATCACACCTTCGCGTAACCGGGCCGGGGCTCCGGCTCCGTGACGTGCTCGGCGGTCCCGGGCACGGCCGCCGGCCGCCGAAGGTATACCGCGCGGGTGACGCCCATGCAGGCCGCGTAGAAGACGAGGAAGGCGGCGAAGGCGGCGGTGCCGGTGCCGGAGGCCTGGAAGGACTGGCGGAAGGCGAGGTTGATGCCGAGCCCGCCGAGCGCGCCGACCGCCCCGACGAGGCCCATGGCGGCGCCGGAGAGGCGCCGTCCGTACGCCTCGGCCTCCTCGCCCGCGAGCCCCTCGCGGTGCCCCTGGGCGAGGAAGATCGCCGGGATCATCTTGTAGGTGGAGCCGTTGCCGAGGCCGCTGAGGACGAAGAGGCCGATGAAGCCGGCGAGGAAGACGGCGAGCGACTCGATCAGGGAGGCGTAGATCACCACGGAGGTCGCGGCGGCCATCGCGGCGAAGGTCCACAGGGTGATGCGGGCCCCGCCGTGCCGGTCGGCGAGGGAGCCGCCGACGGGCCGGACGAGCGAGCCGAGCAGGGGTCCGGCGAAGGTGAGCGAGGCGGCCTGGAGCGGGGTGCGGCCGAACTGGGTCTGGAGCACCAGGCCGAAGGCGAAGCTGTAGCCGATGAAGGAGCCGAAGGTGCCGACGTAGAGGAAGGCCACGATCCAGGTGTGCCGGGCCCGCACGGCCTCCTTCGCGGCCCCGGTGTCGTTCCTGACGGGGGCGAGGTTGTCCATGAAGAGCGCGGCGCACACGGCGGCGACCACGATCAGGGGCAGGTAGACGCCGAGCACGATCCTCGGGTGCACCGCGCCGGCGGTCCCGATGACGAGGAGGCCGACGAGCTGCACGACGGGGACGCCGACGTTGCCGCCGCCCGCGTTGAGCCCGAGCGCCCAGCCCTTCTTCCGCAGCGGGAAGAAGGCGTTGATGTTGGTCATGGAGGAGGCGAAGTTGCCGCCGCCGACGCCGGTGAGGGCCGCGACCAGGACGAAGGTGGTGTACGACGTCCCGGGCTCCATGACCGCGAACGCGAGGCCGGTCGGCAGCAGGAGCAGCAGGGCGCTGAAGACGGTCCAGTTCCGGCCGCCGAAGCGGGCGACGGCGAAGGTGTACGGGATCCGGACGAGCGCGCCGACGAAGGTGGCGGTGCCGATCAGGAAGAACTTGCCGGCGGGGTCGACGCCGTACCGCGGCCCCATGAAGAGGACCATGACCGACCACAGGCTCCAGACCGAGAAGCCGACGTGCTCGGAGAGGACGGAGAAGAGCAGGTTCCGCCGGGCGGTCCGCTCCCCTCCTCGCGCCAGAAGACCTCGTCCTCCGGTTCCCACCGTTCGATCCACCGGCCGCCCATGTCGTACCTCCGCGGGGTCGGGTCCTGGGGCGCCCACGGCCCCGGTCCTCCTGCCGACGACGCTAGGGAGGCCGCGTTTCAGGCCGGTGCCGGAAGGTGACGGCGGCGGAACCTTGCTCTCACCCGGGGGACGGGGCCGCTGTGAGCGGGGTGCCGGGCCGTCCCGGCGCGGGGAGACCGGTCCCGGGCAGCCCCGGCTCGCCCTCCGGCAACCAGGAGTCCGGCGGGCGGACGAGCCAACCCTCCCGGGCGCCGATCTCGGCGGCGGCGGTCCGCAGGGCGTCCAGGCCGGGGTGGCGCAACCCCTTGCGCCACACCAGACTCACGGGCGACAGGGGACGGGGTCGACGAGCGGGCGCAGGACGCAGTCGGGCATGGGCGGGAACTCGACGACGGCGAGGACCGGGTGCCGGTGCTTGGCCATGATCCGGCGGAACTCCTCCTTGCCGACCGCGAGCGGGGCGGGCGGGGCGAGCTCGATGCCGCGCCCGGCGAAGAGCCGGACGGCGAGGTCGGTCCACTCGGGGGTGCGCTCGTTCCCGGCCCCGGCGTAGATCCGCTCCCCGGCGAGCGCGGCGAGCGGGACCTCGGGGAGGCCGGCGAGCGGATGGTCCTCGGGCAGGATCACGGCCATCGGCTCGTAGCGCACGAACTGCGCGTCGAGCCCAGCCCTGAGGTCGGCCGCGAGGCCGCCGTACCGGCCGAAGGAGACGTCGAGGCCGCCGCCGACGACGGCCCGCGCGGCGCCGGTGAGGCCGCTCTCGTAGCGGGCCATCAGTTCGAGGTCGGGGGCGAGTTCGCGGGCCCTGCGCAGGACGCGCTCGTGGGCGAGGTCGGGGCTGTTGAGGTCGACGAGGAGGGGCCGGGGCGCGGCGCGGAAGGCCTCGCGCAGCTCGTCGTGGGCGGCGAGCACCCGGCGCGCGTACGGCAGGAGCCGCTCGCCGTCGGGGGTGAGGGAGACCTGCCGGGTGGTCCGGACGAACAGCTCGGCGCCCAACTCGCGCTCCAGGCGCCGGACGTCCCGGCTGAGGGCCTGCTGGGCCACGTAGAGGCGGGCGGCGGCGCGGGTGAAGTGCAGCTCCTCGGCGACGGCGGCGAAGGCGCGCAGGAGGCGGGGGTCGGTGTCGTACGGGGGCCACCGCCGCATTCAACAACACGGGTGCGTGAATGGCCACCGATCAGGTGTTGGACCGGGCGGGACCGCGCGCCCGAACCTTGATCCATGCCGCAACCGGACCTCACCCCGACCCCCGCGGGCCCGACGCTCACACCGCGCTACGCCGACCACTCCCGCACGACCGCCGCCTCCCGCCCGCACGCCCCCGCCACCGGGACGAGCGTCCGCCGCCCGTACGCCCTCATCCGCACGCCCGGCGCTTCCCTCCCCACGACCGACGGCCCCGCCCGTAAGACCGGCAGCCCCGCCGGTAGGGCCGACGCCCCGGCCGCCCGGCCGCCCGCCCCGCTCCTCCTACCGCCGCCTCTTCGCCCGCCCGGGCGCCCGCGCCTTCGCCGCCTGGGGGCTGGTCGCGCGGCTGCCCGCGGGCATGCTCGGCGTCAGTGCCGTGATCATGATCGCGTCGGCGTACGGCTCCTACGCCCTGGCCGGCGCGGTCACCGCCACCGGGCTCGCCGTCGGCTCCGTCACCGCGCCCCTGATCGCCCGGCTCGTCGACCGGTGCGGGCAGGCGCGGATCGCGGTCCCGGCCGCCGCGTACGCCTTCCTGGGCCATCTGGTCCTGGCGCTGTGCGTGTACGAGCGGGCCCCGGCGTGGGCGCTGTTCGTCACGGTCGCGGCCACCGCCACCTCGCCGAACACGGGCGGCATGTCCCGGGCCCGCTGGGCGCACCTCCTGCGGGACGACCCGGACGCGCTGCACACCGCGAACTCCTTCGAGCAGGCCGCCGACGAACTCTGCTTCATGCTGGGCCCGGTGCTCGCCGCCGTGCTCTGCTCGGCGCTCTTCCCGCAGGCGGGCACGCTCGTCGCCGCCGTCCTCTTCCTCGGCGGGACGCTCCTCTTCGCGGCCCGGCGCGCCACCGAGCCGCCGGTCGCCCCGCGCACCCCGGCGGGCTCCCCGCTGCGCGCGCCCGGCATGGTCCCGCTGCTCGCGGTGTTCCTGGCCACCGGGGCGGTCTTCGGGTCCCTGGAGGTGGTGACGCTCGCGTACGTGGACGGGCCCGTCGCCGGACCGGTCCTCGCCCTCCAGGCGGCGGGCTCCTGCGCCGCGGGCCTGCTCTACGGCCGCGCCCGCCGCGCCGCGCGGCTGCGCACCTGCCTGGCCGCGATGGCGGCCCTGATGGCGCTGCCGCTGCTCGCCGCCTCGACCGGCTCGCTGCCCGCCCTGGCCGCCGGCCTGCTGGTCGCGGGCATGGCGACGGCCCCGACGATGGTGACGGGCATGGGCCTGGTCCAGCGCCTCACGCCCCCGGACCGGCTCAACGAGGGCATGACCCTGGCCGTGACCGCCCTCCTCGCGGGCATCGCCACCGGCTCGGCCACGGGCGGCTGGGCGGCCGACCACGCCCCGTTCCCCGCGTTCGGCTTCCTGCTCCCGGTCGCGGCGGCGGCTGTCGCGCTCGCCCTGTGCACGGCCGCGGGCATGACGAAGGCCCGGCGGTCGTGGTGACCGCCGGGCCTTCGCCCACATGGGATGAGTGGAGATGGCGGGAATCGAACCCGCGTCCAACGGTACGGAAGCAGAGCTTCTCCGTGTGCAGTCCGCTACGAGTTTCTCAGCCCCGGAGATCACGCGGACAAGTCTCCGACGGGCTCAGTCACTGTTTGATTTCCTCCAACCCCGTGACCGGGGCTAGAGGTTTAGATCCCTAGATGACGCCAGGATCCGGGTCGGGACCATCCCCGGGCTGACGCTCCTCACAGAGGCTTCTGTTCGTTACCTGAAATCAGGCAGCGAGGGCGAAGCGGGAGTTATCGCTCTTGGTGTTGGCGATTATTGGTTGCGACATATGGTTTACGAGATCATTGCCGCTTCCTCGACACGCTTCCTCTGCATCGGTATCCGCTGTCGAAACCGATCATCCCCATGTTGATTTTTCAAGGTGCGCACCCCTGGGGGGTGTGCGAGCCCCATCGTACGTGACCAACGGCGGCCGTCGCCAGCGTATTCCCGGGAGGCGCTCCCCCGGCTAGAGGGACTGCCCCGCGCGCTGGCGCCGCTTGGCCGCCGCGATGGCGCGGCTGGTCTCGCGCGTGTCCTGCTTCTCGCGCAGGGTCTGGCGCTTGTCGTACTCCTTCTTGCCCTTGGCGAGGGCGATCTCGACCTTGACCCGGCCGTTCAGGAAGTACAGCGCGAGGGGCACGATCGTGTGACCCGTCTCCTGCGCCTTCGACTCCAGCTTGTCGATCTGCTCCCGGTGCAGCAGCAGCTTCCGCTTCCGCTTGGCCGAGTGATTGGTCCAGCTCCCCTGCATGTACTCGGGGACGTGGACGTTGTGCAGCCACGCCTCGCCCCCGTCGATCTGGACGAAGCCGTCGACCAGCGAGGCCCGCCCCATGCGCAGCGACTTCACCTCGGTGCCCATGAGCACCACCGCACTCGTAGGTGTCGATGACGAGGTAGTCGTGCCGCGCCTTCTTGTTCTGCGCGATGAGCTTGCGCTCCGGCGCCTTGTCCTGGTTCTTCTTGGCAGGCTTGCCCTGCACGTTCACGAGTCCCTTTGCCATAGTGCGGTCATTTTCGCACTACGAGCCCCCTCCGAGGCCACTCAATACCGTCCTCGCCCGCTCCTCGGCCCGCTCCTCCGCCGTCAGGTCCGGGGTGATCCCGCGCCCGTCCACGGCGTGCCCGGCAGGAGTGCGGTAGTGGCCGACGGTCAGCTCGGCGACCGAGCCGTCGGGCAGGGTGCTCGGCATCTGCACCGAGCCCTTGCCGAAGGTCCGGGAGCCGACCGTGACGGCCCTCCCCGGTCCTGGAGCGCGCCGGTGAGCAGCTCGGCCGCGCTCATCGTGCCCCCGTCGACCAGCGCCACCAGGGGCCGCTCGGTGTCGCCGCCGCCCTCCGCGTACACGGCCCGCTCCTCGCCCTCCACGTCGTACGTGGCGACGAGCCCGCCGTCCAGGAAGGCGGAGGCGGCGGTGGCGGCCTCCGCGACCAGGCCGCCCGCGTTGCCCCGCAGGTCCAGGAGGACGCCGGCGCCGGCCGGGGCCTTCCGCACCGCGTCCCGCACGCGCGTGCCGGCGCCCTGGTGAAGGCCTCCACCCGGATCAGCACGGCCCCGTCGTCGAGGCGGCGGACGGTCACCGGGTCCGTCGCGAGCCGGGCCCGGCGCAGGGTCTGCGTCCAGACGGCGCGCCCGCGCTCGACCCGCAGGGCGACGGACGAGCCCGACACCCCGTCGCCGCGCAGCAGGGCCACGACCTCGGAGACGGAGAGCCCGTCGACCGGGCGCCCGTCGACGGAGAGGAGCCGGTCGCCGGCGCGGAGCCCGGCCCGGGCGGCGGGGCCGCCGGCCTGGACCCGGGTCACCCGGACCCGGTCGCCGCCGGACCGGCCCGCGGAGAGCCCGACGCCCGTGTAGGCCCCGTCGAGGGCCTGCTCGAACTCCGCGTACTCCCGCTTGTCGTACACCGCGCCCCAGCGGTCGCCGCTGCGGCTGACGAACTCCTCGGCGGCCTGCTTGCCCGACTTCCCGTCGGCCATGGCCGCGGCGGCGGCGCGGCGGAGCGCGGCGCTGTCGACGGGCGCGCGGTCCCGGGGCCCCTGCCCGCGCCCGGCTGCGCCCCGGCCCGCTTGGCCGCCGGTTCCTGCCGGGGCAGCGAGCCCGTGGCGGCGGCGGTGGCGAGGACGCCGGTGAAGACCAACGTCAGAACGGCCCCACGGAGCACTCCGCGGGGCCGGCTACAGAGAGGTCGGTGCCGTCCGGCATGTCGCCCACTCTAGGACAAGACGATGGCGCCGCACGGGCTTTGGCCGTACGACGCCATCCACCGGCAGGGGTGTCTTCTCACACCTTCAGGTACTTGCGCAGCGCGATGAGAGCCGCCACGGCGGGCATCAGGAGCCCGATGGCGATCACGAGCGGCAGCTTGGCGAGGACCGCGTCCCAGCCGATGAACTGGATCAACTGGACCTTGTCGGCGAGCGCGATGCCGTGGTCGATCAGGAAGTACCGGCCGACGAGCAGCAGCACGCAGGCGACGCCGCCGCCGAGGAGACCGGCGAAGGCGGCCTCCATGATGAACGGCATCTGGATGTAGAAGCTGGACGCGCCGACGAGCCGCATGATCCCCGTCTCGCGGCGGCGGCTGAAGGCCGAGACGCGCACGGTGTTGACGATCAGCATCAGCGCGATGACCAGCATCAGGCCCATGACGCAGAGCGCGGCGATGTTCATGCCGTTCATCAGGTCGAAGAGGTTCTGCAGGATGTTCCGCTGGTCCTGGACCGACTCGACGCCGTCCCGGCCCGCGAAGGCCGTGGCGACCACCTTGTACTTCTCCGGGTCCTTGAGCTTGACCCGGAACGACGAGGCATCTGGTCCGGTGTCACCACGGAGGCGAGGGCGGTCTCGCCGTACTGCTCCTTGTAGTGCTTGTAGGCCTCGTCGGACGTCTCGTAGTGGACGGACTCGACGATGGTCATTTCCTTCAGGTCGGCCTCGATCTGCTCCTTCTGCTGGCCGGTGACCGCGCCCTTGGGGCACTTCCCGGCCGTGGCCGCGTCGGCCTTGTTGCAGAGGTAGATGGAGACGTTGACCTTGTCGTACCAGTAGTCCTTCATCGTGCTGACCTGCTCGCGCATGAGCAGCGCGCCGCCGAAGAGGGCGAGCGAGAGGGCCACGGAGACGATGACGGCGAAGGTCATCGTGAGATTGCGCCGGAGACCGACGCCGATCTCGGAGAGCACGAACTGAGCGCGCATGGGTCTGCTTTCTCCTCCTCGCTACAGGCTCAGTGCTGGTATCCGTAGACGCCGCGCGCCTGGTCGCGGACGAGGCGGCCCTTTTCCAGCTCGATGACGCGCTTGCGCATCTGGTCGACGATGTTCTGGTCGTGGGTCGCCATGACGACGGTGGTTCCCGTCCTGTTGATGCGGTCGAGCAGCTTCATGATGCCGACGGAGGTCTGCGGGTCGAGGTTGCCGGTGGGCTCGTCGGCGATCAGCAGCATCGGGCGGTTCACGAAGGCGCGGGCGATGGCGACGCGCTGCTGCTCACCGCCGGAGAGCTCGCCCGGCATCCGGTCCTCCTTGCCGCCGAGGCCGACCAGGTCGAGCACCTGGGGCACGGCCTTGCGGATCTCGCCGCGCGGCTTGCCGATGACCTCCTGGGCGAAGGCCACGTTCTGGGCCACGGTCTTGTTGGGCGGCAGGCGGAAGTCCTGGAAGACGGTCCCGAGCTGGCGCCGCATGTGCGGCACCTTCCAGTTGGACAGCCGGGCCAGGTCCTTGCCGAGGACGTGCACCTGGCCTTGGCTGGCGCGCTCCTCACGCAGGAGCAGCCGCAGGAAGGTCGACTTTCCGGAGCCGGAGGAACCGACGAGGAAGACGAACTCCCCTTCTCGATCTCCAGGGACACGTCCCGGAGCGCGGGGCAGTTCTGCTTCGGATAGGACTTGGAGACGTTGTCGAATCGGATCACGGATGCACCACGGTCGGCCGGGAGTAGGTGTGCGTGACCTTACGCGACCGGGGACGGCCCTCGCAGTCGCGGTCCTGGCTTGTGCGGTATATCCTTTTCGCCCTTCCGGGCGGAGTACGACAGGCCGGCGGGGCGCGCCGAAACCGCGCGGAGCTGGCACAGTGGTAGGGGAACGTCCGGACCCCTCCGGTCGTTGCCCTGGTGGGTACCCCAGTGCGGGAGGAGGAGAGCGCATGACCTACGACCGACTGGTGTGCGCCAACTGCGCGGCCCCGGTCGCCGAGGGCCGCTGCCCCGTCTGCCGCGCGAACCGGGAGCGACTGACCCCCAGGGTCTTTCCCCGCCATGCTGCTGACGCTGGCGATCGCCCTTCTGGCGGCGATCGCGCTGCTCGCGGCGGTCCGCACGGCCTAGGAGCCGCCCGGACGGCCCGCGCACGAGCCGGAGCACGACCGAAGGGCCGGGGAGAGGTCTCCCCGGCCCTTCGTCACGTACGGAGCCGTCAGGCGGCGGTACGGCCGCCGGCGACGAGGCGCGGCAGCAGGCGGAAGCCGATGCCGCCGGCGATCATGGTCGCGGCGCCGATGACGAGGAACGAGGTCTCGGCCGCGCCGGTCTCGGCGAGCTCCTCCTTGGCCTCGCCCTGCTGCACGGGCTGCGAGCCGGCGTTGTTGGTGTCGGTGTTGTCGACGACGGCGCCGCCGCCGTCCCCGCCACCCGACGTGGAGGACTCCGCAGGCCCGGAACCGTCCGTGCCGGGGACCTCGGGGTCCTGGTCGCTCGGGTCGGGGTCACCCGGGGCGGGCTGCTCGGGCTTGGGCTGCTCGGGCTTGGGCTCTTCCGGCTTCGGCTCCTCGGGCTTCGGCTCCTCGGGCTTCGGCTCTTCGGGCTTCGGCTCCTCCGGCTTGGGCTCCTCGGGCTTCGGCTCTTCGGGCTTCGGCTCTTCGGGCTTCGGCTCCTCAGGCTTGGGCTCTTCCGGCTTCGGCTCTTCGGGCTTCGGCTCCTCAGGCTTCGGCTCTTCCGGCTTCGGCTCCTCGGGCTTCGGCTCCTCAGGCTTCGGCTCCTCCGGGTTGCAGCCCAGCGGTTCGACCTCGCAGCCGCCGGGCGGGTCGTCGTCCCCACCTCGGCGCCGAAGCCGATGCTCACGCCCGCGGCCTGCGCGGCACCGGCCGCCGTCAGTGACACACCGGCCGCCATCACCGCGCCGGCTGCGATCCGCGCGATGCGGATACGCGTCCTCTTCCTCATGCGCTATTACCCCCAGAAGTCCATCTCGTCGACAGGGCCGCGCGCAGGGTTGCGAACGCCGGGGCCACGGCGCTCTCGGCGCCGGCCCGCGCTCGCACACGCCCCGTGAACGCGCATGCCACGGCGCCACCCTTCCGAGTTTCCGAAGAGGCGTCAAGGTCGTTGCGCGTGCGATGCCCGAAAGATCACCTGCTGACCGACATGCGACGATGCAACTGTGACGTAAACCCCGAACTACGGGCCTCACCACGCCAGTTCCCTTGTCGACAAAGCGTCCCGGTGGCCCGTCCACCGCTTGCGTCAGCGAATACCCGGTGCGCGCGGAGGAACGGGACCGGGCCCCGCACCGTGTCGGTGCGGGGCCCGGAAGAAGCGGCGCGGGACTACTTGTCCTGCTGCTTGCGCCAGCGGATGCCCGCCTCCAGGAAGCCGTCGATCTCGCCGTCCAGGACGGACTGCGGGTTGCCGACCTCGAACTCCGTACGGAGGTCCTTGACCATCTGGTACGGGTGGAGGACGTACGAGCGCATCTGGTTGCCCCAGGAGCTGCCGCTGTCCTTGAGCGCGTCCATCTTGGCGCGCTCCTCCTGGCGCTGGCGCTCCAGGAGCTTGGCCTGGAGGACGTTCATCGCGCTCGCCTTGTTCTGGATCTGGGAGCGCTCGTTCTGGCAGGAGACCACGATGCCGGTCGGGATGTGCGTGATGCGCACGGCCGAGTCGGTCGTGTTGACGCCCTGGCCGCCGGGGCCCGACGCGCGGTAGACGTCGACGCGCAGGTCCGACTCGTCGATCTCGACGTGGTCGGAGGACTCGACGACCGGCAGGACCTCGACGCCGGCGAAGGAGGTCTGGCGGCGCCCCTGGTTGTCGAAGGGCGAGATGCGCACGAGGCGGTGGGTGCCCTGCTCGACGGAGAGCGTGCCGTAGGCGTACGGGGCCTTCACCACGAAGGTGGTCGACTTGATGCCGGCCTCCTCCGCGTACGAGGTCTCGTAGATCTCGGTCGAGTAGCCGTGGCGCTCCGCCCAGCGCAGGTACATGCGCTGGAGCCGCTCGGCGAAGTCGGAGGCGTCGACGCCGCCGGCCTCGGCCCGGATGTTGACCAGGGCCTCGCGCTCGTCGTACTCGCCGGAGAGGAGGGTGCGGACCTCCATCTCGTCGAGGGCCTTGCGGACGGAGACGAGCTCCGCCTCGGCCTCGGCGAGGGTGTCCGGGTCGTCCATTTCCTCGGCGAGCTCGAAGAGCACCCCGAGGTCGTCGATCCGCCCGCGCAGGGTCTCGGCCTTGCGGACCTCGGCCTGGAGGTGCGAAAGCTTGCTCGTGATCTTCTGCGCCGCCTCCGGGTCGTCCCACAGGGACGGGGCCGCGGCCTGCTCTTCGAGCACGGCGATGTCGGCCCTCAGCTTCTCGAGGTCCAGGACGGCCTCGATCGACCCCATGGTCGAGGAGAGGGACTTCAGCTCTTCGGATACATCGACGACTGCCACGCGTCCAGCGTAACGGCTCCGGGCGGGGAGCCGAACCCGCGACCGCCGGGGGTGTCCGGCCGGTCTCCCCGGGCCCGGAAGGCCCTACGGGACGGGGAGGACTGCTTGGTGTCCTGCGGCGGGGCCTCCCCGTCGCCGGAGGCCGCGTAGCCGCCGGCGCCCAGCGCGCCCGCGAGGACGACCGCCGCGACGGCGAGGGTGATCCGGCGCTTGCGGACCGCGCCCGCCTTGTGGCGGGCCGAGCCGGGGCGGCGGGCGCCCGCGGGGCGGGGGCGCGGGCGGTGCCCAGGGGCCGCCGGAGAGCTCGTCGGGGGCCGGGACCCGCATGGAGGTGTGGGTGTCGCGGTGGGAGTCGGCGGAGGCGCCGGGGACCAGCGGGACGGCGGCCCGGCGGGGGCCGGGCTCGGCGGCGCCCGCCGTGGTGGCGTACCCGTCCTCCTCGTACGGCTCCGGGGCCGGCTCCGCGTCGGGCTCGTCCACGTCCAGGGGCGGGATGCCCTTGAGGAGCGGCAGGACGTCCTTGAGGCGGGCGGCGAGCTCGGAGGCGCGCAGCCGGGAGGCCGGGGCCTTGGCGAGGCACTGCACCAGGAGCTGCCACAGCTCCTCGGGGATGCCGGGGAGCGGGACGACGGTCTCGGTGACGTGGCGGCGCAGGACCGCGCCGGGGTGGCCGCCGCCGAACGGGGTGAAGCCGGCGAGCAGCTCGTACAGGACGGTCGCGAGGGCGTAGATGTCGACGGCGGCGCGGGGCGGGAGGCCCTCGACGATCTCGGGGGCGAGGTAGTCGGGGGTGCCGATGATCCGGGTGGCCTTGGTGCGGCCGGGGGTGTCGATGAGCTTGGCGACGCCGAAGTCGGTGAGGAGGGCGGGGTGGGCGCCGCCGGGGCCGAGCGGGCCCTCCATGTCGAGCAGGATGTTCTCGGGCTTGACGTCCCGGTGGACGACCCCGGTGGCGTGCGCGGCGGCCAGGGCGTCGGCGACGTCGGCGACGATCGCGACGGCGGCCTCGGGGGCGAGCCGGCGCTCGCGGTCGAGGCGGGTGCGCAGGTCGGTGCCGCGCACGAGGTCCATGACGAGGGCGAGGTCGTTGCCGTCGACGACGAGGTCGCGCACCTTGACCACGCGCGGGTGGTCGAGCCCGAGCAGGGCGGTCCGCTCCCCGACGAAGCGGCCGACGAGCTCCTGGTCGGACGCCAGGTCCTCGCGCAGCAGTTTGACGGCGACGGGCCCTCCGGGCCCTCGCCGAGCCACACGTTCCGGCGCTGCCCCGCCCGAGGATCTGGTGGGCGGTGTAGCGGCTGCCGATGTTCCGTGCCAAGACTGCTCCCTCAGCGGCTGCGGTTCACGCCAAACGTACGCGTCCGCGGGCGCCGGTCGTCACTTCCGAGGGAAAACCACCCTCGGAAGTCGACAAATCACCAGTATTACTGTCCCGTACCGCCGGTAGCACCGTTCCGGTGCCGCTGTTCGCGCTGTCGAACAGGTCGGAGACCAACCGGTGAACGACGAGACGCCGTCGCCGATCGCCTCCCAGTAGCCCTTGCCTCGGCGATCCAGCTCTGGAGCGGGGTCAGCTCCCAGACGAGCCAGCCGGCGACCACGAACAGGACGATCATGACCAGGCAGCCCTTGAGGCAGCCGAGGCCCGGGATGCGCACCGGGTTGGCGCTGCGCCGGCGCGGTTCGCGCGGCGGGCGCGGCTCGCGGGGCGCGGGGGCCTGGGGCGGCGGCTGCGGGGGCGCGTACTGCTGCCGGGGCGGGGCGTACTGCTGCTGCGGGGCGGGCTGCGGCGGGGCGCGTACTGCTGGGGCTGGTGCTGCGGCTGGTACGGCTGGGGTGCGGGCCGCTGCGGGGCCGGGCGCTGCTGCTGGTACGGCGGGGGCTGCTGCCGCTGCTGGTTCTGCGGGGGTGCGGGGGCTGCTGCGGCTGGCGCTGCGGGCGCCGGCGCAGCGGGTCCTGGCTCGGGTCCAGGTACTGCACCTGCGTCTGCTCGTTGCGGTCGCGGGCGGCGCGCAGTTGGCTCTGCCAGGGTGCGGCTCGTCGGACTGCGCCCCTGACCGGCCTGCGGCGGGCCCGGCGGCACGGGGGCATGACGGCCGTCGGGTCGGCGCCGCCGCCCGGGCCGCTCGTCGGCAGGACGCTGGTCGCGCCGGCGGGGTCGTACTGCGGCGGGGCCCCGGCGGGCAGCACCTGGGTGGGGTCGGCGGAGCCGGGGCGCCGCCGGACAGCACCTGGGTCGGGTCGGCGGCCCCGGGGGTCTCCGGGACCGGCGCGGGCGCCGGGTCGGGGCGAGGAGCGCCGCGACGCCGTCCGCCGCCTCGATCTGGGCGGGCGTGGCGTGCACGCCGATGCCGGCGGCGACCGCGCGCAGGCCGCGGGCGAGGTTCACGGCGCTCGGGCGCCGGTCGGGGTCCTTGCTGAGGCAGCGCTCTATGACCGTCCACAGCGGGCCGGGCACGGTCGAGGGCGGCGCGGCTCCTCGCTGAGGTGGCGGTGGAGGACCTCCAGGGCGGTGCCGCCCGCGAACGGCAGCCGGCCGGTGACCAGCTCGTAGAGGAGGATGCCCGCGCCGTAGATGTCGACGGCGGAGGTCTGCGGGCGGCCCTCGGCGGACTCGGGCGCCACGTACGCGGGCGTGCCGACGAACTCGTGGGTGCGGGTCAGGCCCGGGGAGTCGGCGAGGCGGGCGATGCCGAAGTCGGTCAGCATCGGGTGCATCTGGCCGTTCTGCTCGGCGAGCAGGACGTTGGCGGGCTTCAGGTCGCGGTGGACGACGCCGTCGGCGTGGCTGGCGGCGAGCGCGTCGGCGATCTGGGCGGTGAGGAGCGCGGCGGCGACCGGGGTGAGCGGTCCGCTCTCCCGGATGTACCGGTGCAGGTCGGGGCCCTCGACGAGGTCCATGACGAGGGCGAGGACGTCGCCCTCGACGACCAGGTCGCGGGTGCGCACGATGTTCGGGTGGGTGAGCCGGAGCAGCACGGACCGCTCGCGCAGGAAGCGCATCACGATGTCCGGGTCGTTGGCCAGCTCCTCCTTGAGGACCTTGATCGCGACGGTCTCGCCGGGCTGGCCGGCCACGGCCGCCTCGGCACCCGCCGTCTCCCGCTGGCGGGCCCGCCAGACGGTGCCCGTGGCGCCGCGGCCGAGCGGCTCCTCGAGCAGGTACTTGCTGCCGATAGGCCGCACGTCACGCGCTCCCTGCTGATCGTGGTCCCGGTGTGGTTCCCGTGGTGTCCCCGCGGTCCCTGTCCTCTGTGGTGACCCGTCCGGGTGTCCGACCCACTTTAGGGCCTGTGGGGCCGATCATGGCCGGTGCCGGACGGGTCGCGGGCCGGTTGTCCACAGGCCGTTCCCGGGGGCGGCTCCGACCGGAGATGTCCGGAATGGGCTCGGGTTCTGTCCGGAAGAAGACGCTTGTCCGAGCAGTTCGGTTGCCAGGCATGTTCCGAAGGCATGCTCAACCAGGCACTTTGCGTCCACAGCCGACCATTCAAGATCACTTACGGCCGACCGGCGGGCGCGCTGTCGGTGGCAGGTGCGAGGATGCCTCCAGCACGTCGCACCGATGGGGTCGGGAGCCCCGCGCCGTGCCGACCTGTACCGGGCTACGCGTCCGTGTCGGGCGGGGGGAGGCACCGGGCGGTTCCCCTGCCGGGCACGTCGCGCAGAAGGGACCGCTGACGGCGATGCAGATCCGGTTGACCGTCCTCGCGCCGCACGCCGGCCACGGCGCCGGGCGCGCCTGCGACGTGCTCGTCACGGCCCCCGCCGGGACGGCGCTCTCCGCCGTGGCCTCCCCGCTGGCCGCCGCCGTCACGGGTCCCGAGGCCTCCGCCTCGGGCACGACCGTGCTCTACGCGGGCGCGGAGCGGCTGGACGGCCGGCGCTGCGTGCTCGGCGAGCCCCCGCTGGTCGACGGCGCCGTCCTCTCGCTCCAGGTCCCGGGCCCCGACGACCGGGCCGGGAGGCCGCGGCCGCCCGGCTGCACGTGGTGGCCGGACCGGACGCGGGCGGGGTGCACCTGCTGCACGGCGGAGCGATCAGAATCGGCCGTTCCGTCGACGCCGACGTCCCGCTCGACGACCCGGACGTCTCCCGCGCGCACTGCACGGTGACGGTCGGCGCGGACGGCCGGGTCACGGTCGCCGACCGCGGCTCGACGAACGGCACGACCCTCGACGGCGCCCCCGTCGGCGAGCGCCCCGTCCGGCTCCGCCCGGGCGCGCTGCTACGCCTCGGCGAGTCCGCCCTCCGCCTGACGGGCCCCGGCGACGGCCTCCCCGGCGGTACGGACGCGGTGGCGACGGCCCCGGACGGCGAGGGGCACCTGCGGCTCACGCGCGGGACCGGCGGACCGGGCCGGCCGGGCCCGGCGGGCGGTCCGGGGACGGCTCCCGGCGGCCCCGGGACGGCTCCTCGCGGCCCGGCGGCCGACGACACGACCCACGGCGGCGGGCACGCGCACGCGTGGGGCGGCGACGCGGCGGACGGCGACCCGTACGGAAGCGGTCGCGGCGGCTCGTACGACAGCGGGCACGGGGACGGTCACGGCGACCCGTACGGCGGTGCGCGGGGCTCCACCCGCGACCACCACGACTCCGGCGGCCGTGCGCGCGACGGACACGGTCACGGGAACGGTGACGGTGACGGTGACGAGGGTTACGGGCGCGACGGCGACTCCCGCGACCCGTACGGCCACGACGGCGCCGGAAGCGGCGGGGCCCCGGCGGCTCGGGCCGCGACCGCGCCGCGGGCGGGCGGCAGGCGCGGGCTCGGCGCGTGGGCCCGGCGCCTCGCCGGGGCCGCGAGAGCTCCGGCCCCGCCGCCGGAGCCGGCCCCGTCCCCGGCACCCACGCGGGCGCCCGGCAGGACCCCGGCTCCCGGGACGGCGCCCGCGGGCCCGTGCCCGGCGCCGACACCTGGCCCGACCCGGCGACCGTCCTGCTCACCGCCCTCGGCCCCGGCCCCCGGCTCTGGGAGCGGGACCCGGACCACCCGAGTTCCTCGCGGTCCGGCTCGGCACCACGGACCGCGCCGAGCTCTCCGGGGTCCCGGTCACCGTCGGGCTGCGCGAGACGGGTTCGCTCGGCCTCGCGGGCCCCGGCGACCGGCTCGCCGGTTTCGCCCGCTCGGTGGTGGCCCAGCTCGCCGCCCTGCACTCCCCCTCCGACCTGGAGATCGTCCTCGTCAGCGCCGACCGGAACCGGCCCTGGAGGAGCGGCGCCGCGCCTGGGGCTGGCTCGGCTGGCTCCCGCACGTCCGGCCGGCCCACGGCCAGGACTGCCGGCTGCTCCTGGCGTACGACCGGGACCAGGCCCACGCGCGTACGTCCGAACTGACCCGGCGGCTCGACGACGGCCCGCTCGGGCCCGGCTGGCCCAGCGCCGACCGCGCGTCCGTCGCGGAGGCCGCCGCCCGTCACGAGGGGCCCCGGACGGTCGTCGTCGTGGACGGCGACCCCGGCACGGCGGCGCTGCGCGAGACCGTGGCGCGGCTCGCGGGGGCCGGGGCCGCCGCGGGCATCCACCTCCTCTGTCTCGCCGATGCGCCCTCCGCCTCCCCGGTCTCGCCGGTGGCCGCGACCTACGAGGCCGCGTGCGCCGCGTCCCTCGCGTTCCGCGAGTGCGGGGCCGCGGCGCTCCTGAGCGGGGACGTGGCGACGGCGCTGCGGCTGCTGCGGACCGCGGGCGGGCGCGTCGCGGGCCACGGCACCGTCGGCGTGGTCGACGCGGTCTCCGTCGCCTGGGCCGAGCGGTTCGGTCGGGCCCTCGCCCCGCTGCGGCCGGAGACCCCGGCGGCGCCGCACGGACGGGCCGCCGCGCTGCCCCGTCCTCCCGGCTGCTCGACGAGCTGGGCCTCGCCCGGGCCACCCCGCCTCCCTGATGGCCCGCTGGGCCTCCGCCGGGGACGGGACGGCCGTCCTGGGCGCGGGCCCGCACGGCCCGCTGGCCGTGGACCTCACCCAGGAGGGGCCGCACCTGCTGATCGAGGGCCCGGCGGGCAGCGGGCGCACGGAGCTGCTCCGCTCGATCGCCGCCTCGCTCGCGGCGGGCGGCCGCCCGACCGGCTCGGCCTGCTCCTCGTGGACGGGGCGGGCGGCGAGCGCAGCGAGGACTCGCGGCCTGTACGGAGCTGCCGCACGTCATCGAGCACCTGGTCGCCTCGGACCCGGTCCGGATGCGGGAGTTCGCGCAGGCGCTCGGGGCCGAGCTGAAGCGGCGGGCCGAGCTCCTGGGCGACACCCCTTCGCCGACCGCCGGGGCGCCCGCGCCCCGCAGGTGGCCGAGCGGCTGATCGGCCAGCGCACCCCGAGCGCGGCGGAGTCCGTCCCCGGGGCGCCCGCGCGACCGTCCGCCTCCCGGACACCGGCGACCACCCCAGCGGCCGCACCCTCCGCACGGGCGACGGCACGATCGGCGCCCTCCCGAACAGCCGGAGCACCCGCACGCCGTACTCGAGCCCGGAGGACACATCGGGCCGGGGCGGACACCCGGGCGCGAACGACCTCGACGGGCGCGGCAGCGGCGGAGCCCGTACCCGGGCGCGGACGACGTTCCCGACCGCCCGAGCGGTCGGAGCCCGTACCCCGGCGGGAACGACCTCGACGGCCGGGCGAGCGGCCGCACCCTCCGTACGAACGGCGGTGACCTCGGCGACCGCGCGAGCGGGCGCGTGTCCCACCGGGACCGACGACCTCGGCGACCGCGCGAGCGGGCGGAGCCCGTACCCGGGCGCCGACGACGTGACCGGACGGGTGCCGCGCCCCGGCGCGGGCGACCTGGACGGCCGCGCGAGCGGGCGCACCCTCCGCACCGGTGACGGCGACCGCCCGAGCGGGCGCGTGTCCCGTCCCGGAAGCGGTGCGGACGCGTTCCTGGGCGACACGCCCAGCGGGCGGCTGCCGCGCCGTGACGGCGGGGCCGGCCCGAGGACCGCGTCGGCAGCCGTACGCTCCGGACCGGCGAGGGCGACCTCCACGGCCGCGCGAGCGGGCGCGTGCCCCGTACGGGAGCCGACGACCTGAACGGCCGCCCGAGCAGCCGCACCCTCCGCACCGGCGAGGACGGCCCCGACGGCCGCGCGAGCGGGCGCGTACCCGCGCCGGGACCGGCGACCTCACCGACCGTCCCAGCGGACGCGTACCCGCACCGGGGCCGACGACCTCGACGGCCGTGCGAGCGGGCGGAGCCCGTACCCGGGCGCGGACGACCTCCACGGCCGCGCGAGCGACGCGTGCCCCGCGCCGGGACCGGCGACCTCACCGACCGTCCCAGCGGACGCGTACCCGCGCCGAGGACTCCGGTGTCCGGATCCCCGGCCCGCCTCGGGCGAGGCGGCGGCGGGGAAGCGGGCGAGCGGCGGGGGCCGGGGCGCTGCCTCGGCTCGTCGTGCTCGTCGACGACTTCGACGCCCTGGTCGCGCCCGCGCTCGGCGCCCCGGCCGGCCGGCCGCCGGGTCCGTCGTGCGGGCCCTGGAGGCCGTCGCCCGGCACGGCGAGCGGCTCGGCGTGCACCTCGTCGTGGCCTCGGCCCGCCCGGACCGCACGGCCGACACCGAGCCGGCCCACAGCGCCCGGCTGCGGATCGTGCTCGACGCGCCCCCGGTGACGGCGGGACCGGACGTCCCGGCGGCCGGCCGGGGCCGGCTCGGGCATCCGGACGGCCGGGTGACCCCCTTCCAGGCGGGCCGCGTCACCGGCCGGATCCCCCGGACGGCGACGCTCCGGCCGACGGTCGTCCCGCTGGAGTGGGAGCGGATGGGCGACCCGCCCACCCGCCGCCCGGTGCGCGAGCTGGGCAACGGCCCGACGGACCTGGCCCTCCTGGCGAGCGCGCTCGACCGGGCGGCCCGCTCGGTGGAGGCGACGCCCGTGGCGCCCCTCTCCTCTCCCGCGACGTCCGCCGGAAACCCCTCCTGACGCCACGTCACGAGCCAATCACGATCCACCACTTGACACGGAAGGCGGTATTGCGGCCCCGCATCACCGGGCGTAGACCTGTCGGCACGGGACAGCTCAGCGCACGAAGGAGACGGGGCAGCAATGCGTACAACTCTTCGTCCACGCAAGGCCGGGGTGACCTTCACGGCACTCACGACGCTCGCCGCACTCGCCCTCGCGGGCTGCGGCGACGGGGGTACGGAGGAGCCGGAGGCGAAGCCCACCGGCGCCCTCCCGCTGAAGGGCCAGAAGATCGAGGTCGCCGCCGTCTGGACGGGCCCGGAGCAGGAGAACTTCACCAAGGTCCTGAAGGAGTTCGAGCGGCGGACCGGCGCGACGGTGACGTTCGTGCCCGCCCAGGACCCCATCGTGAACTTCCTCGGGACGAAGATCGCGGGCGGCTCCCCGCCCGACGTGGCGATGCTCCCGCAGGTGGGCGCGATCCAGCAGGCCGCCGCCCAGAAGTGGCTCAAGCCGGTCGGCCCGGAGGCGAAGGCCCAGTTGGCCGCGAACTACTCGCGCGGCTGGCAGGAGCTCGGCGCGGTGGACGGCACCCAGTACGGCGTCTACTTCAAGGCCGCCAACAAGTCCCTGGTCTGGTACAACACGGCCGTCTTCGAGAACGCGGGCGCGGCCGAGCCGAAGACCTGGAAGGAGTTCCTGACCACCGCCGAGACCATATCGGCCTCCGGCGTCACACCGGTCTCGGTCGGCGGCGCGGACGGCTGGACCCTCACGGACTGGTTCGAGAACGTCTACCTCTCCCAGGCGGGCCCGGAGAAGTACGACCGGCTGGCGAAGCACGAGATCACGTGGAAGGACCCGTCGGTCGCCGCCGCCCTGACCACGCTCGCCGAGCTGTTCGGCAAGCCGTCGCTGCTCGCGGGCGGCACGAGCGGCGCCTTGCAGACGGAGTACCCGGCCTCGGTGACGCAGACCTTCACCGGCGGCGCCGAGCCGAAGGGCGCGATGGTCTTCGAGGGCGACTTCGCCGCCGTCAACATCGCCCAGACCGAGGCGAAGATCGGCACGGACGCGAAGGTCTTCCCCTTCCGAAGGTCGGGGACGCCGGGACCGTGCCCGTGGTGACGGCCGGCGACGCGGCCGTGGCCCTCAAGGACACCAAGGGCGCGCAGGCGCTGCTCGCCTTCCTCGCCTCCCCGGACGCGGCGAAGATCTGGGCGGGCGCGGGCGGCTTCCTCTCGCCGAACAAGAACCTGGACCCGGCGGCGTACCCGAACGACGTCCAGCGCGAGATCGCCAAGGCCCTGATCGGCGCCGGTGACGACTTCCGCTTCGACATGTCGGACCAGATGCCGCAGTCGTTCGGCGGGACGCCCGGCAAGGGCGAGTGGAAGGCGCTCCAGGACTTCCTGAAGAACCCGAAGGACGTCGCCGGGGCCCAGGCGCGTCTGGAGGCGGACGCGGCGAAGGCGTACCGGGCCGCCGCGAAGGGCTGAGGTAGCGGCGATGTCCTCCACCACCGCCCCGCGCGCGAGGAGCACGGCCGGAACGGGCGCCTCCGGAAGGAAGGGGAGCGGGGACGGGCGGCGGAGCCGGGTCGTGGCGGCGGGGTTCCTGCTGCCCGCCCTGCTCCTGCTCGGCGCGCTCGTCGTCTACCCGATCGGGTACTCCGTCCAGCGCTCGCTCTTCGACCGCTCCGGCTCCTCCTTCGTCGGCCTCGACAACTACCTGTCCCTGGTCACCGACGACTCCCTCCGCACGGCCGTCAAGAACAACCTGATCTGGCTGGTGGTGGCCCCGGCGGTCGCCACCGCCCTCGGTCTGGTCTTCGCGGTCCTGACCGAACGCGTCCGCTGGGGAACGGCGTTCAAGCTGCTCGTCTTCATGCCGATGGCGATCTCGATGCTGGCCGCCGGGATCATCTTCCGGCTGGTGTACGAGCAGGACCCGGACCGGGGCGTCGCGAACGCCGTCTGGGTCGGCGTCCACGACACCTTCGCCGAGTCCTCCGTCTTCCCGAAGGCCAGACCGCTGCCCGTGCACCCGCTGAAGGCGGCCGGGGGCAGCGCGTACGTCACGAAGGAGCCGGTGCGGGCCGGGCGACCCGTACGGCTCCCGCTGGTCGGCGTGGCCCCGGCGCAGATGCCGGAGGGCGCGCGTCCGGCCGCCGAGCCCGCCGGCACGGACCCGGGCACGGTCACCGGCACAGCCTGGCTGGACTTCACCCGGGGCGGCGGCGGGCGGCCGAACGAGGTCGACCCGGCCGAACGGGGCCTCGCGGGGCTGCGGATCGAGGCCGTACGGGACGGGAAGGTGGTCGCCACGGCGACGGCGGCGGCCGACGGCACGTTCGCGCTGCCCGCCGACCGCGCGGACGGGGCCGTGCTCCGGTTGCCCGCGAGCAACTTCCGGGAGCAGTACAACGGCGTCGAGTGGCTGGGCCCTCGCTCGTCACGCCCGCGATCATCGGGGCGTACGTGTGGATGTGGGCCGGGTTCGCGATGGTGCTCATCGGGGCCGGGCTCGCGGCCGTGCCGCGCGAGCTGCTCGAAGCGGCGCGGGTGGACGGGGCGAACGAGTGGCAGGTGTTCCGCCGGATCACGGTGCCGCTCCTGGCGCCGGTCCTCGCGGTCGTCCTCGTCACCCTGATGATCAACGTGTTGAAGATCTTCGACCTGGTCTTCGTGATCGCGCCGGGCTCGGCGCAGGACGACGCGAACGTGCTCGCGCTCCAGTTGTACCGCTCGTCCTTCGGCACGGACGCGGACCTCGGGGTCGGTTCGGCCATCGCCGTCCTGCTGCTCCTGCTCGTGGTCCCCGTGATGGTGCTCAACGTCCGCCGCATGCGCAGGGAGGCCCGCCGATGAGCACGACCGACACAAGGCCCTCCCGCTCCCCGGCGGCGCGGGTCGCGTCCGTGGCCGCGTCCGGCGCGGTCCGGGTCTTCCTCGTCCTGGCGGGCCTGTTCTGGCTGCTGCCGACGGTCGGGCTGCTGCTCTCCTCGCTCCGCTCGCCGTCCGACATCGCGGCGAGCGGCTGGTGGGAGGTGTTCACGGCCCCGGCCCGGCTGACCACGGAGAACTACGCCCATCTGCTGGCGAACGACACGATCACCGGTTCGCTGCTCAACACCGTCCTGATCACCGTCCCGGCCACGCTGCTCGTCCTGGTGATCGGTTCGCTCGCCGGGTACGCGTTCGCGTGGCTGGAGTTCCCGGGCCGGGACTGGTGGTTCCTGGGCGTGGTCGCCCTGCTGGTGGTGCCGGTGCAGGTCGCCCTGGTCCCGGTGTCGAAGCTGTTCGGGGTGGTCGGGCTCTTCGAGACGACCGCCGGGGTGGTCCTCTTCCACACGGCCTTCGGCCTGCCGTTCGCGATCTTCCTGCTGCGGAACTTCTTCGCGGAGATCCCGCGCGAGCTCCTGGAGGCGGCGCGGCTCGACGGGGCGGGCGAGATCCGGCTGTTCACCCGGGTGGTGCTGCCGCTCGGCGGCCCGGCGATCGCCTCGCTCGGCATCTTCCAGTTCCTGTGGGTCTGGAACGACATGCTGATCGCCCTGATCTTCGCGGACTCGCAGTCGCCGCCGATCACGGTGGCGCTCCAGCAGCAGGTGCGGCAGTTCGGCAACAACGTGGACGTGCTCGCGCCGGGCGCGTTCCTGTCGATGGTGGTGCCGCTGGTGGTGTTCTTCGCGTTCCAGCGCCAGTTCGCGTCGGGGGTGATGGCGGGCGCGGTGAAGTGACCCCTCCTCGCGGGGGTCAGCCCGTGAGCGCGCGGGGTCAGCCCGTGAGCGCCGCCACCGCCGAGTGCGCGAGGTCGTCGACGTACCCCGGGGGCGGCGGGGTGCGGACGACGACGAGGCGCCAGTAGAGCGGTCCGGCGATCAGGTCGAGGGCCCGGTCCGGGTCGGCGCCCTCGGGGAGTTCGCCGCGCGCGACGGCCTCGCGGACGATCCGGGCGACGACGCCCTGCTGCCCGTCGAGCAGCGCGGCCTTGACGGCGTCGGCGATCTCGGGGTGCCGGGCGGCCTCGACGAGGAGGTCGGGGACGACCCGGGAGGCGACCGGGTGGCTCAGGGCGTGCGCGGCCACGTCGAGGAGGGCGCGCACGTCCCCGTACAGGGAGCCGGTGGCGGGCGCCGGCAGGCCCTGGGCGGCGAAGGCGCCGACGAGGTCGAGGACGAGGGAGAGCTTGGACTTCCAGCGCCGGTAGACGGCGGTCTTGCCGACGCCCGCGCGACGCGCGATCCCCTCGATGGACATCCGGGCGAAGCCGACGGCCGCGAGCTCCTCGAAGACGGCGGCGCGGATGGCCTCGGTCACGTCCTCGCGGAGCACGGCGGCTCCGGCGGGGGCGCGGCGGGGGTTCGGTTCGGTCATGAACGGCATCCTAACCAACGACGACGTGACGACGATACGGTTGCGTTCCGTCGCTAGGCGCCCTACTGTCCCCGTAGCGACGATACGGACCCGTCCCGTCGTGACCGGCAGCCGCGCCCCGGCCCGCCGCAACCGGCGACCGTGCCCGGCCCGTCGCAGACGCCGCCACCACCCTCCGCGCCCCGCGCCGAAAGCCCGCCCCGGAGCCCGCCCATGACCACCACCCTCGCGCCGCCCCCGCCGCACACCACTCCGCCCCCGTCGCGGACCACCCCACCCCGAGGACCTCCGCGCCCTCGCCCTCCGCCACGGCCTGACCGTCAGCGGGGCCCGTCCCCGCTCCTCGCGTACGTCCGGCAGCTCTGGGCCCGCCGCGACTTCATCGCCGCCTTCGCGACCGCCCGGCTGACCGCCCAGTACAGCCAGGCGCGCCTCGGCCAGCTCTGGCGGGTGGCGACGCCCCTGCTCAACGCGGCCGTCTACTACCTGATCTTCGGCGTGTTCATGAACGCCGAGCACGACGTGCCCGACTACGTGCCCTTCCTGATCACCGGCGTCTTCGTGTGGACCTTCACCGCCAACACGCTCATGGCCGGCACCCGGGCGATCAGCGGCAACCTCGGCCTGGTCCGCGCCCTGCACTTCCCGCGCGCGAGCCTGCCGCTCTCGCTCGCCCTCCAGCAGCTCCAGCAGTTGCTGCTCTCGCTCGCCGCGCTCGTCGCGATCCTCCTCTGCTGCGGCGAGTTCCCCGGTGGAGCTGGCTGCTCGCCGTCCCGGCGCTCGCCCTCCAGACCCTGTTCAACACGGGCCTGGCGCTCGTCCTGGCCCGGATCGCGGCCCGCACCCCGGACGTCGGCCAGTTGATGCCGTTCGCGCTCCGCACCTGGATGTACGCCTCGGGCGCCATGTGGTCGATCGGGAACCTGGCGCACGGCGGGCGCTTCCCCGAGGGCGTGGTGCTCGCCCTCCGGTGCAACCCGGCGGCGGTCTACATCGACCTCGTGCGCTTCGCCCTGATCGCGAGCCACGGCCCGGACCGGCTGCCGCCGCACGTCTGGGCGCTCGCCGCCACCTGGGCCGCGCTGGCCTTCGCGGGCGGGTTCCTGTGGTTCTGGCAGGCGGAGGAGACGTACGGCCGTGGCTGACGCGCACGAGCGGGAGAGGATCCCGACCGTCGTGGCCGACGGCGTCCACGTCACGTACACCGTGCACGGACACGGGCGGGACCAGCGGCGCGGCGGCCGGTGGAGAGGCCCCGGCCGGCCGCCGGGTCCACGCCGTCAAGGGGGTCGGCTTCGTCGCGTACCGGGGCGAGGCGATCGGCCTGATCGGTTCGAACGGCTCGGGGAAGTCGACCCTCCTGAAGGCCGTCGCGGGGCTCCTGCCCGTCGACCGCGGCCGGATCTACACCCACGGCCGCCCCTCCCTCCTTGGCGTCGACGCGGCCCTGATGAACGACCTGACGGGCGAGCGGAACGTGGTCCTCGGCGGCCTCGCCACGGGCATGAGCCGCGCGGAGGTCCGCGAGCGCTACGACGGGATCGTCGACTTCTCGGGCGTCAACGAGAAGGACGACGCGATCTCCCGCCCGATGCGGACGTACTCCTCCGGGATGGCGGCCCGGCTGCGCTTCTCCATCGCCGCCGCGCGAGCCACGACGCTGCTGCTCGTCGACGAGGCCCTGGCCACCGGCGACGCGCGCTTCCGGCGCCGGAGCCGGCAGCGGATCGACGAACTGCGGGCGGAGGCCGGGACGGTCTTCCTGGTCAGCCACTCGAACGCCACCGTCGTGGAGACCTGCGGGCGCGCCCTGTGGCTGGAGGCGGGGACGCTCCGGATGGACGGCCCGGCGCGGGAGGTGGTGGCGGCGTACGAGGAGTTCACCGCGTCAGGGGCGAAGACCACGGGCAAACAAGACATTACGGTCTAAAGTGCGGTGGGGTGACGAACGATCAGCCGCAGACCCCCACCCGGCCGGCACCGAGCCCCCGACTCCGTCCCGTCCGGCCCCCTCGCGTCCGACCCCACCGCGTCCGGCTCCGTCCCTTCCGGCCCCCTCGCGTCCGACCCCACCGCGTCCGGCTCCGCCCCGTCCGGCCCCCTCGCGTCCGGCCCCACCGCATCCGTCTCCACCGCGTCCGGCCCCACCGCCGACACCTCCCGCCCCACCAGTACGGCCACCGAACCCCCGCCCTCACCCGCTCCCCTTCACCTCGGAGACCTTCACCTCCGCCACCTTCGTCACGGTCGGCAGCGGCCCCGGCTCGCGCTCGCCGCCGTCTGGCTCCTCACCCGGGCCGGCATGCTCCTGCTGCTCCTCCGCGACGACCTCGGCATCGGCGGCGTGGCCCGTGAGGTGGCGCTCTACGAGCACTGGTACGGGAAGTTCGCCGCGGGCACCTTCCCGCCCGGCGACGCCACCTGGCAGTACCCGCCGGGGGCCGGGCTGGTGATCATGTCCCCGGCGCCCTCCCCTGGCTCACCTACTTCCAGGCCTTCGTCACCCTCACCCTCCTCGCCGACGCGGTCGTCACCCTCGCGCTCGCCCGCGCCGACGGCGCCCGCCTCACCACGGCGCATGGATCTGGGTCTGCGGCCTGCCGCTCCTCCTCCACCTCCCCTCGCCCGGTACGACGTCCAGACCACCGCCCTCGCCGTCCTCGCCCTGCTCGCCCTCACCGCCCGCAGGACCGCCGCCCACCAGCTCGGCGGGGCGCTCGCCGGGATCGGCGCGACGGTCAAGGTGTGGCCGGCGCTGGCCCTCCTCGGCACTCCCCGGGGCCGTACCACCCGGGAGGCGTGGACCGCCGCCGCCGTCACCGCCGTCGCGCTCCTCGCCACCCTCGCGTTCTTCTTCTCCGAGTCGCTCGGCTTCCTGCGGCAGCAGGGCAACCGGGGCATCCAGATCGAGTCCCTGGGCGGCACGGCCCTCGCGCTCGCCCGGTCCGCCGGCATCTGGCCGGGGACGGTCGAGTTCCGCTACGGCGCCCTGGAGTACGTCGGCCCGTACGTCTCCACCCTGGGCCACCTCTCCCTGCTGCTCACCGCCGCCGCCCTGTGCTGGCTGGTCCTCTGGCGCGTCCGGGCCCACCGCTGGACGCCCGCCACCCCGTACGACACGGCGTTCGCCGCCGTCCTGCTCTTCACCGTCACCAGCCGGGTGATCAGCCCCCAGTACGTGATCTGGCTGCTCGGGCTCGCCGCCGTCTGCCTGACCTCCCGGGAGACCGTGATGCGCCCGGTGGCGCTGCTGCTGCTCCCGGCGGCGGCGCTGAGCGCGCTCGCGTACCCCGTCCTCTACTTCGACGTCATCGACGGCACCCCCACGGGCCTCGCCGTCATGGTCCTCCGCAACGGCCTGCTGCTCGCCGCGACCCTGCTCGCCGCCCGCCGCCTGTGGACCTCGACGGTCGCCGCCGCGCCGGAGGAGTGAGACCGCCGGAAAGGACCGGGAAGAGGCGAGGGGCCCCGCCGGAGAACCGGCGGGGCCCCTCGCGCGCGTACGGCCTAGCTGTGCGAGCGCAGCAGCGTGCGCATCGTCCGCATCGCCACCGACAGGTTCGCCAGGTCGAAGGTGTCCGAGCCCTGGATCTCCTCCAGGGTCGTCCGCGCGCGGCCCAGGATCGCCGCGTTCTTCTCCTCCCAGGCCTTGAACCGCTCCTCCGGGCCCGCGTCGTCGCCGCCCGACGTCAGGACGTCCTGCGTGAGCGCCGCGTGCGCGGCAAACAGGTCCTCGCGGATCGAGGCGCGGGCCATCGACTGCCAGCGGTCGTCGCGCGGCAGCTCGATGATCCGGTCCATGAGGTCGGTGATCCGCAGCCGGTCGGCCAGGTCGTAGTAGACCTCGGCCACCGCGAGCGGGTCCTTGCCCGTCCGGTCGGCGATCGCGACGATGTCGAGCGCCGGGAAGGCGGAGGAGAAGCCGGCGACCCGCCGCGCGAGCTCCTCCGGCACCCCGAACCCGGTCAGCTCGTCCAGGATCGACCGGTACCACTCCAGGTCCGCGCCGCGCAGCAGCTCCGGCAGCCGCGACCAGACCTCCTCGACGCGCTCGGCGAAGAACTCGATGGTCTCGGTGAGCTGGAGCGGCTGCGGCCGGTTGTTGAGCAGCCAGCGCGTGCCGCGCTCGACGAGCCGGCGCGCGTGCAGCCGCATCCGGGTCTGGATCTCGGCCGGCACCCGGTTGTCGAGGTCCTCGACGGCGTCCCAGACCTGGCCGAGGCGGAAGACGACGCGGGCGGCGGTCTGCGCCCGGACGATCTCCTCGATCGACGCGCCGGTCTCCTCGCGGAGGCGGTGCAGGAAGGTCGAACCGCCGGCGTTGACGGTGTCGTTGACCAGGACGGTGGTGATGATCTCGCGGCGCAGCGGGTGGCCGTCGACGGCCTCGGTGAACCGCTCGCGCAGCAGCGTCGGGAAGTACGCGTGGAGCAGCCCGGTCAGGTACGGGTCGTCCGGCAGTCCGGTGCCGATCAGCTCGTCGGCCACCGTGATCTTGGTGTACGCGAGGAGGACGGCGAGCTCCGGCTGGCTCAGGCCCTTGCCGTTGTTGAGGAGTTCGCGGATCTGCCGGTCGTTGGGCAGGAACTCCAGGGAGCGGTCGAGGGCCCCGTCGCGGCCCAGGCGGCGCATGAACCGCTGGTGGGCGTGGAGCAGGGACGGCGACTGGGCGACGGCGTTGGCCAGGGCCGTGTTCTGCGCGTAGTTGTTGCGCAGCACGAGCGTGCCGACCTCGTCGGTCATCTCCGCGAGGATCTTGTTGCGCTGCTTGACGGTCATGTCGCCCTCGGCGACGAGCCCGTTGAGCAGGATCTTGATGTTGACCTCGTGGTCGGAGGTGTCGACGCCGGCGCTGTTGTCGATGGCGTCGGTGTTGACCTGCCGCCCTCGCCCTCGGGGCCGCCGGAGCGGGCGAACTCGATGCGGCCCAACTGGGTCGCGCCGAGGTTGCCGCCCTCGCCGATCACCTGGGCGCGCACGTCCTGGCCGTCGACGCGGATGGCGTCGTTGGCCTTGTCGCCGACGTCGGCGTTCGACTCGGCCGACGACTTGACGTACGTACCGATGCCGCCGTTCCACAGCAGGTCGACGGGCGCCTGGAGGATCGCCTTCATCAGCTCGGCCGGGGTCACCTTGGTGATCCCGTCCTCGATGCCGAGGGCGGCCCTGACCTGCGCGTTGACCGGGATCGACTTGGCGCTGCGGGGGTGGACGCCGCCACCGGCGGAGAGCAGCGAGGTGTCGTAGTCGGCCCAGGACGAGCGGGGCAGCTCGAAGAGGCGGCGGCGCTCGGCGTACGAGGCGGCCGCGTCCGGGTTCGGGTCGAGGAAGATGTGCCGGTGGTCGAAGGCCGCGACCAGGCGGATGTGCTCGGAGAGCAGCATGCCGTTGCCGAAGACGTCGCCGGACATGTCGCCGACGCCGACGACGGTGAAGTCCTCGGTCTGGGTGTCGTGGCCCAGCTCGCGGAAGTGGCGCTTGACGGACTCCCAGGCGCCGCGGGCGGTGATGCCCATGCCCTTGTGGTCGTAGCCGGCCGAGCCGCCGGAGGCAAACGCGTCGCCGAGCCAGAAGCCGTACGCCTCCGCGACCCCGTTGGCGATGTCGGAGAAGGTCGCGGTGCCCTTGTCGGCGGCGACGACGAGGTAGGTGTCGTCCTCGTCGTGGCGGACCACGTCGACCGGCGGCACGACCTCGCCCGCGACCAGGTTGTCGGTGATGTCGAGCAGGGCCGAGATGAACGTCTTGTACGAGGCGATGCCCTCGGCCATCCAGGCGTCCCGGTCCGCGGTCGGGTCCGGGAGCTGCTTGGCGACGAAGCCGCCCTTGGCGCCGACCGGCACGATGACGGTGTTCTTCACCATCTGCGCCTTGACCAGGCCGAGGATCTCGGTGCGGAAGTCCTCGCGCCGGTCGGACCAGCGCAGACCGCCGCGGGCGACCTTGCCGAAGCGCAGGTGGACGCCCTCGACGCGCGGCGAGTACACCCAGATCTCGAAGGCGGGGCGCGGGGCCGGCAGGTCGGGGATGGCCTGCGGGTCGAACTTCATCGACACGTAGGAGTGCGGCCGGAGGTTGGAGTCCCGCTGGAAGAAGTTGGTCCGCAGGGTGGCCTTGATGACGGTCAGGAAGGAGCGCAGGATGCGGTCCTCGTCCAGGCTCGCGACCTGGTCGAGGGCGGCGTCCAGCTCTTCGAGGAGCGCGTCGATCAGCTCGGTGCCGGCGCGCTGGCGCTCCGGCGCCATCCGGGCCTCGAAGAGGTTGACCAGGAGCCGGGTGGTGTGGACGTTGTTGCGGAGGGTGTCCTCCATGTAGTCCTGGCTGAAGGTCGCGCCGGCCTGCCGCAGGTACTTGGCGTAGGCGCGCAGCACCATCGCCTCGCGCCAGTTGAGCCCGGCGGAGAGGACCAGGGAGTTGAAGCCGTCGTTCTCGGCCTCGCCGGTCCAGGTGGCGGCGAAGGCCTCCTGGAAGCGCTCGCGGGCGTCGTCGCCCAGGGAGACGCCGCTGCCGTTGGTGGCCGGGAGCCGCAGGCCGAAGTCGTAGATCCAGGCGTGGGTGCGATCGGCGCAGCGCAGCTCGTAGGGGCGCTCGTCGGTGACCTCGACGCCGAGCCGGTTGAGGACCGGCAGGACGGCGGAGAGGAGATCTGGTCGCCGGTCTTGTAGATCTTGAAGCGGCGCTCGCCGGGGGCCGCGAGGACCGGCTCGTAGAGGGAGAGCGAGAAGTCCTTCTCGCTGTCGGCGAGGCCTCCAGGTGGACCAGGTCGGAGACGGCCGCGCGCGGCGAGTGGTCGGCCTTGTAGCCCTCGGGGAAGGCGTTGCCGTAGCGGCGCAGCAGCTCGGCGGCGCGCTCCTCGCCAGTTCGGCGTTGAGCGCCTCGCCGAAGCCGTCGGCCCAGGAGCGGGCGGCCTCGACGAGCCGTCCCTCGATGCGCTCGACGTCGGCGTCGGTGAGCTTGGCCAGTTCGGTGCCGGGCTCGACGCGGACGACGAAGTGCAGCCGGGAGAGGATCGACTCGGTGTTCCAGGCGGTGAAGTCGACGCTGGTGCCGCCGAGTTCCTCCTTCAGGATGTCGATGATCCGCAGCCGGACGCGGGTGGTGTAGCGGTCGCGCGGCAGGTAGACGAGGGCCGAGTAGTAGCGGCCGTACTCGTCCTGGCGCAGGTAGAGCCGCAGCCGGCGCCGCTCCTGGAGGTAGAGGACGCTGGTGACGACGGCCCGGAGCTGGTCGGCCGGGGTCTGGAACAGCTCGTCGCGCGGGTAGGTCTCCAGGATCTGGAGCAGGTCGCGGCCGTCGTGGCTGTTCGGCGAGAAGCCGGCGCCCTCCAGGACCTCCTGGACCTTGCGCTTGACGACCGGGACGCGGCGGACGGACTCGGTGTAGGCGGCCGAGGAGAACAGGCCGAGGAAGCGGCGCTCGCCGACGACGTTGCCGGCGGCGTCGAACTTCTTCACGCCGATGTAGTCGAGGTACGAGGGGCGGTGCACGGTCGCCCGGCTGTTGGCCTTCGTCAGGATCAGCAGCTTGTGCTCGCGGGCCTTGGCCCGGGCGTCGGCGGGCAGCCGGCTGAAGGAGGAGCGACACGGGGTGGGCGTGGTGGCCCTCGTCGTCGCCGGAGTGGTGCGGGTCGGAGCGCAGGATGCCGAGGCCGGTGCCGGGCACGGCGGACAGGGCGTCGCCGTCGACCAGCTCGTACTCGCGGTAGCCGAGGAAGGTGAAGTGGTCGTCGGCCAGCCAGCGCAGCAGCTCGCGGGCCTCCTCCACCTCGGTCGGGCGCAGGTCGGAGGCGGTGGGCTCGTCGGCGAGGCCGTCCGCGATGCGCAGCGCGGCGTCGCGCATCTTCTCCCAGTCCTCGACCGTCTCGCGGACGTCGGACAGGACGCGCAGCAGGTCGGCGGTGATCTGCTTGAGGTCGGCGCGGTCGGTCTCGCGGTCGATCTCGACGTGGATCCAGGACTCGGTGAGCGCGTCGTGCGGCAGCTCGCCGTGGATCTGGGCCGACAGGACCTCGATGAGCCTGCCGGTGACGTCGCGGCGGACGAGGACCTGCGGGTGGATCACGACGTGGATGCCGCGGCCCTGGCGGGACAGCTCGTTGGTGACCGAGTCGACGAGGAAGGGCATGTCGTCGGTGACGACCTCGACGACGGAGTGGCTGCTGGTCCAGCCGTTCTCCTCGACCGTCGGGGTGTGGACGCGCACGTTCGCCGTGCCCTGCGGACGCTTCTCCGCCAGGCGGTAGTGGGAGAGGGCGGCGCCGAAGACGTCGACCGGGTCCCGGCCGGACAGGTCCTCGGGCGCGGTGTGCAGGTAGTAGCGCTGGAGGTACTCGAGCACGGTGTCGCCGTCCGGGCGCTCGCCCGGACCGTCCGGCCCCGTCGGAAGTCGCCCCCGACCGGGCTGTGCTCAGCTACCCGGGCGGCCCTTTCGAGCAGCTCGGCCTTGGCTTCGTCCAGCTTGGTCTGCATGTCCTCTGACTCCTGGCCGCGCGCCGTTGCGCGACATCGGTGGAAGGAAGGGCACAACGCCTCCGTGACGTGTGTCCGCAGAAGGCGGCGTCATGCCCGGATGAGAGATGCCCGGGTCGTCGTCGGCCGCTGATCGCGGCCCGCCCGGGCGGAGGGGATCGGCGAACGCACGGTCGGCCCGACCGCCGGAGCGGGTCGGGCGGCAGCCGGGGCTTCACTGCCCCCTCGGCGTATCGCGCTGATCACGACGAAAGCCTATCGCTCCCGACCCCGCCCCGTCATGAGCCGTATGTGTACAAAAGAGGGGGTGGAAGTTTGACGTTATGGACAGCGACACATGTCCTCAGGGCACGGCATCCGACTTCTGCGAGCTGGGAGAGCCATGGCGAGGATCCTGATCGTGACCGGGGACGCGGCGGAGTCGCTGGAGGTGCTGTACCCCTACCAGCGCCTCCTCGAAGAGGGGTACGAGGTCGACATCGCGGCTCCGGCCCGCAAGACGCTGCGGTTCGTGGTCCACGACTTCGAGCCCGGCTTCGACACGTACACCGAGAAGCCCGGCTACACCTGGCCCGCCGACCTGGCCTTCTCGGAGGTCGACCCGGGGGCGTACCTGGCGGTGGTGATCCCGGGCGGCCGGGCGCCGGAGTACCTGCGCAACGACCCGGAGCTGCGCAAGATCCTCAAGGCCTTCTTCGACGCGGACAAGCCGGTCGCGCAGATCTGCCACGGCCCGCTCCTGACGGCGGCGACCGGCAGCCTGGAGGCCGCCGGGTCACGGCCTATCCGGCCCTGGAGCTGGACATGCAGGCGGCGGGGCGTCCTTCCAGGACACGGGGGCCGTGGTCGACGGACTGCTCGTCTCCTCGCGCGCGTGGCCGGACCACCCGGTCTGGATGCGGGAGTTCCTGAAGGTCCTCCGGTCGAAGGGCTGACGCCGGGGAGTCCAGGGGGCGGAGGGGCTACACCAGCTCCTCCGCCACGGCGACCGCCTCCGCGAGCGAGTCGACCACCGGCACCCCACCCGCTCCAGGGAGGCGCGGCTGTGCGAGCCGCCGGTGTAGAGCACGGCCTTCGCCCCGACGTGCGCCGCCGCCAGCGCGTCGTCCGCCGCGTCGCCGATGACGACCACCCGCTCGACCCGGATCCCCTCCAGGGCGGCCAGGTGCCGCACCATGTGCCCGGACTTGCCGTCCGTGGAGGTGTCGGGCCGTCCGTCCATGCGCAGGAACCGCTCCGCGATCCCGTGCCGCCGCACCAGGGGACGAGGTCGGCGTGCGGCGCGAGCGAGAGCAGCGACTGCGTGAAGCCGGAGTCCTGCCGCGCCGCGAGCAGCTCGGCGGCGCCGACGGTCAGGCCGCAGTCCTCGGCGCGCGCCCGGTAGTGCCGGTGGAAGACGCCGTCCATGAGGGTCCACTCGGCGTCGGTGGGCAGCCGTCCCATGAGCCGCTCGTAGAACTGGGGCACCGGCACCATGTACAGCTCGCGGTACCGCTCCAGCGTGAGCGGTTCGAGTCCCAACTCCGCGAAGGCGGCGTTCGTCGCCCCGATGACCGCGTCGATGTCGTCGAGCAGCGTGCCGTTCCAGTCCCAGACCAGGTGCTTTCCGTGCTTCCCCATGGGAGGACGGTACCCGCCACCTCCGACGGCGAAGAGCGCGGAGCCGTTCCGAGACCCTTCCGGAACCCCGGGCCCCTCCCGGTTCCTCAGCCCAGCAACCCGGGGATCTCCTGCACCCCGAACCACAGCAGTTCGTGGTCCTCGGCGCCGTCCACGACGAACCGCGCGTCGTCGTCGCCCCGGTCGGCCGCCCCCAGCGCGTCCGCCGCCGCCCTGACGTCCGCCTCGGCGTCGTCCGCGTCGGCGTGCACGGCGGCGGCCTTGGCCAGCGGCACGGCTCCGGCGATCCGGACCTCGCCGACCGCGTCGGCGTCGAGCCCCCAGTCGGGGTCGGCGACCGCGTCCTTGTCGGCCACGTCGACGGCGACGACGATCCGGCGCCGGGGCGCCTCGGGGTCGCCGGCGAGCAGCCGCAGGGAGGCGGCGGCGGCCCGGCCGAGGCCGCGTACTCCAGCTCCTCGATGTCGTCGGAGACGTACCACTCGCGCAGCGCGGGGGTGACGGCGTAGGCGGTCAGCGGGCCGGGGCCCAGCTCGCCCGCCTTGTGCGCCTGGGCGAGACCGGGGAGGGTCAGGGGGACGTAGACACGCATCGGCCGGCCGCTTTCGTGAGGGAGAGATCCCCAGGATACGTGCGGAGTCCCCCTTCGGGGCGGCGGGCCGAACCCGCCGTCCGTCCACCGCCGGGGCCCGTACGCCGAACCGCCGGAGACCCGATTTCCGACCGCGTCACCCGGATAGGTGATCCCGTTCCGGACCGCCCCGGAGTGACCGGCCCCTTGCGACGCCCGAGGCCTCCGCCGTACAAGATCCCCAACGGAAGTTACCGACTGGTACCGAACGGTTACGGAACGACAGGGGACCACCATGACCACCACGCTCACGACGACCACCGCCGACGACACGACGCGGGCCGCCGACCGCACCACGACCCCGACCCCCGCGCCCACCGCGCCCCGGCCCGACGCCACGGCTCCGGCGGCCGTCCTCCCCGCCACCCCGCCTCCGGCCGCCGCGCCCGTCACGGCCCCCACCGCAGCCCTCGCCCCGGCCACCGCCCCCACCGCGGCCGCCTCCGCGGCGACGCCCCCGGCCGCCCTCCCCGTCCCGCCCTCGGCGGTGCCACCCGTCGCCCCGCGCCCCGCGCCCCCGTACCGCTCCGGGCGGTCCCGCCGGGACCCGGCCGCGTGGCTCCGCCGGCACGCGCCCGCGTACGCCCGAGCGCGGCGCGCCCCGCGCGCTCCCGCCGCACACCGTCTTCGCCGAGCGCCTGCTCGCCGTCCTGAGCGGGGAGCGGCCGGTGCACTGGATGCTCGGCCACACCCTCGGCGAGGCGTACGAGCAGCTCGTCCGGCTCGCCCCGGAGACGCCCCTGCGCTCCCTCGGCCCCGTCCGGTCCTGCGCCGCTGCTCGGTCCAGACGCACCCCGCCCAGGACGCCGTCGAGGCCTTCGCGACCATCGCCACCGGCGCCCGCGTCCGGGCGATGGCGTTCCGCCTGGAGCGCGGCACCGACCGGCGCTGGCGCTGCGCGGCCGTGGAGCTCGACGGCCTGGGCACGACGTGACGGCGGGGCGGGTACGGCGGAGGCCGACGGCGACGCGCACGGCGAAGGGCCGCCCACCCACCGGGTGAACGGCCCTCGTACGCCGAAGCTCGCCGAAGCTCAGCGCGTCACTTCTTGCGACGGCGCCCGCCGCCCGCGTTCTTCTGCGCCTTGCGCCGCTCCGCGCGGGTCAGCCCGTCGCCGGAGTCCGCGTCGCCGGACGAGAAGTCGCCCTCGACGACACCGCCGTCGCCGTCCACGGTCGGCGCGGAGAAGTGCAACCGGTCCGGCCGCTGCGGGGCGTCGAGCCCCTTGGCGCGGATCTCCGGACGCCCGGCACCGGCCGGCACCGCGTCGCCCTTGTCCAGCGAGGGGCGGCCGCCTGCACCGGGACCTCCTCGACCTGCTGCTCGACCTGGACCTCCAGGTTGAACAGGTAGCCGACGGACTCCTCCTTGATGCCCTCCATCATGGCGGTGAACATGTCGAAGCCCTCGCGCTGGTACTCGACCAGCGGGTCCTTCTACGCCATGGCGCGCAGGCCGATGCCCTCCTGGAGGTAGTCCATCTCGTAGAGGTGCTCGCGCCACTTGCGGTCCAGGACGGACAGGACCACGCGCCGCTCCAGCTCGCGCATGATCTCCGAGCCGAGCTGCTTCTCGCGCGCCTCGTACTGCTCGTGGATGTCGTCCTTGATGGACTCGGCGATGAACTCGGCGGTGATGCCCGCCCGGTCACCGGCCGCGTCCTCCAGGTCCTCCACGGTGACCTTCACCGGGTAGAGCTGCTTGAACGCGTTCCACAGGCGGTCGAGGTCCCACTCCTCCGCGAAGCCCTCGGCGGTCTCCTGGCGGATGTAGTCGTCGATCGTGTCGTCCATGAAGTGCTGGATCTGCTCGTGCAGGTCCTCGCCCTCCAGGACGCGGCGGCGCTCGCCGTAGATGACCTCGCGCTGCCGGTTGAGCACCTCGTCGTACTTCAGGACGTTCTTGCGGGTCTCGAAGTTCTGGGTCTCGACCTGCGACTGCGCGGAGGCGATGGCGCGGGTGACCATCTTGTTCTCGATCGGCACGTCGTCCGGGACGTTGGCCATGGCCATCACGCGCTCGACCATCTGCGCCTTGAACAGGCGCATCAGGTCGTCGCCGAGGGAGAGGTAGAAGCGGGACTCGCCGGGGTCGCCCTGACGGCCGGAACGGCCGCGGAGCTAGTTGTCGATGCGGCGGGACTCGTGGCGCTCGGTGCCCAGGACGTACAGGCCGCCGAGGTCCTTGACCTCCTCGAACTCCGCCTTCACGGCCTTCTCGGCGCGCTCCAGGGCGGCGGGCAGGGCCGCAGCCCACTCCTCGACGTGCTCGACCGGGTCCAGGCCCGCCTGGCGCAGCTCGGCCTCGGCGAGGTCGTCCGGGTTGCCGCCGAGCTTGATGTCCGTACCGCGGCCGGCCATGTTCGTGGCGACGGTGACGGCGCCGCGGCAGCCGGCCTGGGCGACGATGCTGGCCTCGCGCTCGTGGTGCTTGGCGTTGAGCACCTCGTGCTGGATGCCGCGCTTGGAGAGCTGCTGCGAGAGGTACTCGGACTTCTCGACGGAGGTCGTGCCGACCAGGATCGGCTGGCCCTTCTCGTGCTTCTCCGCGATGTCGTCGACGACGGCGGCGAACTTCGCGACCTCGGTCCGGTAGATCAGGTCCGACTGGTCCTTGCGGATCATCGGCTTGTTCGTCGGGATCGGGACGACGCCGAGCTTGTAGATCTGGTGGAACTCGGCGGCCTCGGTCATGGCCGTACCGGTCATGCCGGACAGCTTGTCGTACAGGCGGAAGAAGTTCTGGAGGGTGATCGTGGCGAGCGTCTGGTTCTCGTCCTTG
Organism: Streptomyces sp. WAC08241; assembly: GCA_007858575.1. GTDB lineage: Bacteria > Actinomycetota > Actinomycetes > Streptomycetales > Streptomycetaceae > Streptomyces. The sequence continues at coordinate 6,452,750 of CP042279.1, read as the reverse complement.
ATCTGCACCCCTCCTTCGCCTCGATCGCCTGGTGCATGCCCTCGTTGTAGCGGCGGCCGGCGAGGATGCGGCCGGTGTGCTCGTCGACGATCATGACCTCGCCGTCGATGACGACGTAGTCCTTGTCCTTCTTGAACAGTTCCTTCGCCTTGATGGCGTTGTTCAGGTAACCGACGAGCGGGGTGTTCACCGACTCGTAGAGGTTGTCGATGCCCAGCCAGTCCTCGACCTTGGCGACGCCCGCCTCGTGGATGGCGACCGTGCGCTTCTTCTCGTCGACCTCGTAGTCGCCGGTCTCCTCGATGCCCTTGAGCGGGTTGCCGGGCTCGCCCTTGGTCAGGCGGGTGACCAGCTTGGCGAAGTCGCCGTACCACTTGGTCGCCTGGTCGGCCGGGCCGGAGATGATCAGCGGCGTACGGGCCTCGTCGACGAGGATGGAGTCGACCTCGTCGACACAGGCGAAGTTGTGGCCGCGCTGGACGAGCTCGTCCTGGGACCACGCCATGTTGTCGCGGAGGTAGTCGAAGCCGAACTCGTTGTTCGTGCCGTACGTGATGTCGCAGTTGTACTGCTCGCGGCGCTGGGCCGGCGTCATGTTGGCGAGGATGCAGCCGACGTTCAGGCCCAGGAAGCGGTGGACCCGGCCCATGAGCTCGGAGTCGCGCTCGGCCAGGTAGTCGTTGACCGTGATCAGGTGCACGCCCTTGCCGGAGAGCGCGTTGAGGTACGCCGGGAGGGTGCCGACGAGGGTCTTGCCCTCACCGGTCTTCATCTCGGCGACGTAGCCCAGGTGGAGGCGGCGCCGCCCATGAGCTGGACGTCGTAGTGACGCTGGCCGAGGACGCGCTTGGCGGCCTCGCGCACCGTCGCGAAGGCTTCGGGCATCAGGTCGTCGAGGCTCTCACCGTCGGCGTACCGCTGCTTGTACTCGTCGGTGAGCGCCCGCAACTCGGCGTCGGAGAGGTTGACGAAGTCCTCTTCGATGGAGTTGACCTGGTCCGCGATGCGGTGCAGTTTGCGCAGGATCTTGCCTTCGCCTGCACGCATGAGCTTGTTGAAGACGGACACTGAGGCTGGTCTCCTTGCCGGTCGGGCCTGGCACTGGGTCTTGTCATGGACACGAGCGCGGGCACGGCAGGTGGTCCCCACCGCAACGGCCATCGTAAGCGAGACCGCCCTCGCACAGGGAGGCCCGCAGTGCCGGAGCCGTACGCCCGCCCGGAATGAGAACGCACGAGGCGGGCGGAAGGTGCCGCCCACCGAAAAGTGTTCGCTTCCGCCCGGACCGGTCACCACAATCCCCGGCATGGATCCGATCACCCTCACCACCGACCGGCTGCGGCTGCGCAGCCCCGTCCCCGGCGACGCCGACGCCGTGTACGCGATCTGTCAGGACCCCGCCATCCGGCGCTGGACCACCGTCCCCGACCCTACACCCGGCAGGACGCCGACTTCTTCCTGAACCGCCTGGTGCCCGACGGCTGGCGCGAGGACACCGAGTACGTCTTCGCCGCCGAACCGCTGGCCGGGGGTCCGCTGCTCGCCGCGGCCTCCCTGAGGACTGCGGCTCGGGCACCTGGGAGGTCGGCTACTGGCTGGCCCCGGACCACCGCGGCCACGGCTACATGACGGAGATCGTCCGCGCCCTGGCCCACTGGGCCTTCACCGGCCTCGGCTGCACCCGCCTGGTGTGGCGCGCCGAGGTGGGCAACGCCGGCTCGCGCGCGGTGGCCGAGCGCGTCGGCTTCGTCGTCGAGGGCGTCCAGCGCGCCGGCCTGCCCAACAAGGGCACGCTCCGGGACGGCTGGGTCGGCGCCCTGCTCCCCTCCGACTTCGGCCTGCCGAGCCCCCTGCCGTACCTACCCGCGCGCGACCTCCCGGCGGCCTGACGGGGTCCCGCTCCGGGCGCCGGTGCGGGGCCGCCGGAGCCGGGTGCCGGTGCCGGGTGCCGGTGCGGGGCTGTCAGTGCGAAGGCCTAGGGTGCGGTCCATGACGACTGTGCCGCGCCCCGCCGCCGAACTGTCCGCCGACGAAGCCCGCAGGATCGCACTGCGCGCCCAGGGGTTCCTGGGCGCGCCGACCGCCGCGCCGGTGTGCGCGGGGTGCTGCGGAGCCTCGGCCAGGTCCAGCTCGACACCATCTCGGTCCTGGCCCGCTCGCACGAGCTGATCCCGTACGCGCGCCTGGGCGCCGTGGGCCGTACGACGGTGGAGGACGCGTACTGGACCGGGACGCACGCCTTCGAGTACTGGTCGCACGCCGCCTGCGTGCTGCCCGTCGAGTGGCCGCTCTTCGCCTTCCGCCGGCGCGCCTACCGCGGCCGCCCGCACTGGGGCCACGAGCTGTCGCCCGGGGCGTACGACAAGGTGATCGCCCAGTTGCGGGACGAGGGCCGCGCACGGCGACCGAGCTGGGCGGCGCGAAGAACAAGGGCGAGTGGTGGGACTGGTCCGACTCCAAGATCGCCGTGGAGCGGGCGCTGATGTACGGCGAGGTGGTGGTCGTCGAGCGGCGCGGCTGGAAGCGGGTGTACGACCTGGCCGAGCGGGCGATCCCCGAGGCGCTGCGCCACGACGACCTGGACGACGCCGAGTGCGTGCGGCGCCTGGTCCGGCAGGCGGGCGAGGCGCTCGGCGTGGGCACGCGCGCGGACATCGCCGACTACCACCGGCTCAAGGGCGAGCAGTTCGACGCGGCGGTCGAGGCGTCGGGGCTCGTGCCGGTGACGGTGGCGGGCTGGGAGAAGCCCGCCTGGGCGGACCCGGCGGCCCTGGCGACCGAGCCGCGCGGCCGGCACCGCACGACGCTGCTCTCGCCGTTCGACTCGCTGATCTGGGAGCGGGCCCGCACGGAGCGGATCTTCGGCTTCACGCACCGCCTGGAGGCGTACGTGCCGAAGCAGAAGCGGGTGCACGGCTACTTCGCGATGCCGGTGCTCGCCGGCGGCCGGCTGGTCGGCCGGGTGGACCCGGCCCGCGAGGGCCGGACGCTGGTGGCCCGTCAGGTGACCCTGGACGGCCCGAAGGCGGTCCCGGCGGTGGCCCGTGCGCTGCGCGAGGCGGCCGAGTGGGTCGGCTGCGACACGGTGACGGTCCTCCCGGACCGCGTGAACCTCCGGCCCTGGCCCCGGAGCTGGTGCGGGAACTGGGCTGAGGCCCGGGGGTTTCGGGAGGGGCCGGGGGGTGCGGGAGGGTCGGGGCGCGGGAGGGCCGGAGCCTCAGCGGATCTCCAGGATCTTCTCCCGCATCGCGTACACCACCGCCTCCATCCGGGAGTGCAGTTGGAGCTTCTCCAGGATGTTCCGGACGTGGTTCTTCACCGTGTTCTCGGAGATGAACAGCTCCTTGGCGATGTCCCGGTTGTTCATCCCGGTCGCGACGAGCTTGAGGACCTCCAGCTCGCGGTCGGTCAGCCGGGGCGCGGGCACTAGCCTGCGCTCGTCGGTCCGCTGGATCATCGACTTGAACTCGGTGAGGAGCTTGGACGCCATGGAGGGACTGATCTGCGACTGCCCGTCCGCGACCGCGCGGATCGCCGTGGCGACCTCGTCGGTGGAGATCTCCTTGAGGAGGTACCCGGTGGCCCCCGCCTTGATCGCCTCGTAGAGGTCGGCCTCCTCGTCGCTGATCGTCAGCATGATGATCTTCGCGCTGGGGGCCACCTCCTTGATGGTGGTGCACGCCTCGATGCCGCCGCGCCGGGGCATCCGCACGTCCATCAGGACGATGTCCGGCAGCAGATCGGCCGCCTTTTCGACGGCCTCGGCCCCGTCGCCGGCCTCTCCGACGACCTGGATGTCCTCTTCGTGGAAGAGAACGATCTCCAGACCGCGCCGGAAAGGGCGTGGTCGTCCACGACGAGGACCCGGATCGGCTCCTTGCGGAACGTGCCGCTGTCCGAATCCGATCCCTCCGGGACCGACTCACCGTGCTCGCGCCCGCTGAGCACCGGCCCGAAGCTGTCCGCCATCGTTCCTCCCCCTGAAGGCCGTGGCCTGAATTCGTTTTCGGTCCTCCAACCGGTGCCCAGGAAGCACCGGTTGGCGTGCACGCCATGATTTCATGCCCGGGCGGCTGCGGGTCGATCCATGGGCGCACGGGGGTGCCCTGGGGGCGCGCCGTGCGCTCCAGGGGCACCGTGAGGTGTGGGTGGTGCGGGGCGGCGGTCAGCCGCCGAGCGCACCGCCGGCGCCGCCGTCGGCGAGCGGGTCGCTCTCGGCGAGCGGGTCGCTCTCCAGGTGGATGACGCCGTAGTCGTACGCGTGTCGCCGGTAGACGACGCTCGGCTGCTTGGTGTCGGAATCGACGAAGAGATAAGTCGTGCCCGACCAGCTCCATCTCGTAGAGCGCCTGGTCGAGCGTCATCGGTGCGGCCTTGTGGGTCTTCTCGCGGACCACGAGCGGACCGTCGCCCTGGACCTCGATCGAGCCCACCATCCTGGTCGGCACCTCGTCGGTCTCACCCGGGACGAGGTTGCCCTCCCCGTCGAACTCGGCGACGCCGGGCACGACGTCCCCGACCTCGGCCGCCGACAGCCGGCCGTTGCCACGGCGGGTGTACCGCTTGTCGTGCTGCTTGCGCAGTCGCGCCTCGAGCTTGTCGCTGGCGAGGTCGAGCGCCGCGTACAGATCGGCCGCCGCAGCCTCCGCCCGGATCACCGGGCCGCGGGAGTGGAGGGTGATCTCCACGCGGTCGGACCGGTCGGCCTGCCGCGGGTTGGGCTCCTTGGACACCTCGACGTCGAGGCTGATCACCTTGCCGTCGAGCTTCTGGATCTTCTCCAGCTTCAGCTTCTCGGCCACGTGCTTGCGGAACCGCTCGGGCACCTCGGTCTTGCGGCCCTTGACGACGATGTCCACGCAGAACTCCGTTCCCGGATCGCCCGGACCGGTTCCTCGACCGCCGGGCATCTCCCTTGCACCAGACTCCGGCGGTTTACCGGAGCTCGGACTCGGCGACTTTCACCTCCTCCTCCCCGGCGGGCAAGATCCCCACCCCACCGACAGGAGGTTAATTCGCCCTGAACTCCTGTCCAGAGGCGCAACCATGTATTCGGCGAGACGATGGCTTTCGCCATTCCTCACAACCGAACATAGCCCCTTCGGACGGGTGTCGGCACCCGCTGCCGCGACATACCTCCGTTCGAGCGCTTTCACCTCTCACCACCTGCAACGTTCCAAGATCTCGAAGAGTTCCGGTTTATTTCGAACGAAGCGGGAGAGGATGCGACCACGGCCGCCGCCCGCCGTTCGAATCCGCGCTGCGCAAAACCGGCCGGTAAACTGTGCGGTATTTCAGAAATGAACGAAAGGTGTACGGCTCCGAGAGCGCGGGCCGCCTCCGCCAGCGAGGCGCCGGTGGTCATCAGGTCGTCCACGAGCACCACCGTCCCCGCCGCCGGCCCCACCGTCCTTCCCGCCGTGCGTCCCGCGGCCGGTCCCGTCGCGAGCAGGCGCGCGCCGCCCGGTACGACTTCGAGGGCCCCCGACAGGTTCGCGAGGCGCCCGCGCGCTCCGAGCCCGGCCTGGTCCGCCACGTACCGCCGCTGCCTCAGGACCGGCGCCACCCGCGCGTCCCGTCCGGACCGCCGCAGTCGGGCGGCCGCCGCCAGGGCGATCCGCCGCGTCGGATCGTGGCCGCGCGCCCGTACGGAACGCCGCGAGGACGGCACCGGTACGAGGAGCAGCGGCCCTCCCCGGAGCCCGCCACGGCCCCGGCGGCGGCCTCCACGGCACCGGCCAGGGCGCCGCCCAGGGGCCCGGCGAGCGCGAGCGCCCCGCGCTCCTTGTGGGCGAGGAGCAGCTCCCGTACGGCGTCGGCGTAGGGCGCGGCGGCGTGCACCACGGGCAGCCCGGCGGGCTCGGGCGCCGGCCGCACCCGGCGCGGCCCCGTCCCGGTCAGCGTCTGCGCGCACTCCGGGCACAACTCGGTCCGCGGTCTGCCGCAGCCTCCGCAGGCGACCGGCAGGACCAGCCCGGCGATCTCGCGCCACCACCCCCGCATGGCTCCACTGTGCGCCTTCCCGCGCTCCTCGGCCACCCCTGTGGAAAACCCCCGGCGACCACCGCCCCCGGCGCTCTTCAGGAGGTCCCGCGAGCCCCCGGAAGTACGTCAGGTGCCCCCGCGCGGACCGGCCCGGACGACCGGCGGACAGGTCCTAGCCGGGGTAGACCGGCGAGTCCCCGTCCTTCACCACCGGCTGCCAGTTCGTCCCCGGCGGCAGCCGACGATGCCGTCCTCGGAGTCGGCCACCATGGGCGTCTCCACCGACTCCGTGTGCGGCGCGGACACCGAACTCACCCCGTTCAGACCGGGGAGCACCGAGGCCGTGGAGGTCGAGCCGTCCGTCTGGAGGTAGCGGATCTGCTGCACGCCCCCGCCTCCTTGCCGACCACGACGAGCCGGCTCGGCCCGGCCCAGGAGACGGCCGTGACCGATTCCAGCCGGGGGCGGCGGGCTGGAGGTCCACCACCGAGACGGTGGCCTCCTCGTCCGTCGTGTGCCGCTCGATCCGGCCGATCTGGAGGGTGGTGCGCTCGCCCCGCCTGATCACCAGGGCGATCCGGACGCCGTCGGCGGAGACCCGCAGCAACTCGATCCGGTCGTCCCCAGCCACGGCGTGCGGACCTCGACGCGCTTGCCGGTACCGCCCGGCACCATCCACAGCTTGCGCTGGGCGGGGTTCCGGTCGGCGACCCACAGATCGCCCCGGCCGCCCCAACTGGGCGCGGAGAGACGGTCCTCGGGCCGGACGCCACCGCTCTCCACGACGGGCGGCTGGGAGGCCTGCTCCGTGGTGATCGAGGAGACGAACAGGCGCCGGCCGGCCTCGTCGACCCCGGCCGCCCGGGTCTCGCCCCGGTCGACGGCGATCGAGCCGAGCCGCACCGTGCCCTTGCCGAGCGGCCCGGGCACGACGACCGGCGAGGCCGTCTCCTTGCCCGCGACCATCAGCTTCCTCAGCCTGCCCTCGTCGTCGACGAAGTACGGCTTCTCGTCGAGGTCGGTCTCCGGGACCGCCGCGAACTCGGCCGCCTGCCCCTTGCCGAGCCGGCACAGCGAACCCGCCTCGCCCAGGAGCTCCACCTGCTCGACCCGTACGGACGGCAGGTCGCGCAGCGTGAACAGGAGCTGTGCCGCCATCCGCCGGCACGCCACCCCGTCGACCTGCCTCCCCTCGAAGTGAAGCGGCACCTTCAGCGTGGACTGGTCGTCCGTCGCCAGCGAGGTGACCCCGGCCTTCAGCGTCGTGCGGGAGGGGAAGCTGGAGTCGACGGCCTGCTTCAGCCAGTTCGTCGGACCGTCGAGCAGCGCCTTGACGGTCTGGGTCACCGGGTCCATCCGGGTGACCGGGTCCTGCCGCTGCCGGATGTAGACGGGGTCGGCGACGACCCAGTCCTCCCCGGAGGCGAAGTAGTACTTGTTGACCGACCGGTAGTTGCGGAGGAAGTCGGCCTCGCCGAGGACCAGGCCGGGCGGGAGGCTGTCGATGCGCCACTCCTTGCCCTTGCCGTTGGCCGTCGGCTGCTGCACGACGTGGATCGACCACAGGTAGTCGGCGGGGCTGATCGGCTCGTACGCGTGGCGGGCGTCCACGGTCGCGATCTTGCGGCCGGCGAGCGGGTAGACCCGGCCCTCCTTGTCGGGATCGGCGTTGCGGTCGGCCTGCTTGCGGTTGGGCGCGGTGGCGAGCACGGTGATGCTCTGCTCCGGCTTCCAGGTGCCCGCGGCCTTCTTCGTCAGGTACTTGCGGGCGGTGGCGAACCCGGGGTCGTCACTGGTCATGGCCTCCAGGAAGCCGTCGACGATCTCGTTCGGGTCCGCGTTCTCGCGGGGGCGACGGCGTAGACCCGCACCTGCGAGTCCCCGTGTTGGAGCCCTTCACCGGCTGTACGTCCCCGCTGTCGGGCATCGTCGCGCAGCCGCCCGCCAGAAGGGCGCCGCACGCGGCCAGCACCGTCGTCCGTGCGACCCGTCCCCGCCCCGCGTGCTCCGCTCGGGAGTCAGCGCCCACGTGTCCCGTCCTCCCGCTCCGCGTTCCCGTTCCCCGGTCGTTCCCGTCGCCGTTGCGGCCGGCCGTCGCCGTGTTCGTCCCGCGGCCGTCAGTGTCCGTCGCCGCCCGCGCCACCACCCGGGCCCCGCTGCCGGGCAGCGCCGTCGGGTCGACGGTCGCCCGGGGCGCCCCGGACAGCCGAGGCGGCACCGGGAGCGCCGCCCGGTCCCCGCCGGACTGGGCCGGCACCGCCGCCCGGCGGGCGTCCTCCACGCCTGGCCCGCGGCCGCCTGCTCGCGGTTGCGGCGCGAGTCCTCGGGCTCCAGGGGTATCGGGGAGCCCCGCAGCGGCTCGTCCGCCGTGCGCGGCAGGGTGAGCCGGAACTGCGAACCGCCGCCGGGCTCGCCCCAGGCCTGGAGCCAGCCGCCGTGCAGCCGGGCGTCCTCGACGGCGATCGACAGGCCCAGGCCGGTGCCGCCGGTGGTGCGGGCACGGGCCGGGTCGGCGCGCCAGAACCGGTTGAACACCCGCGTCGCCTCCCCGGCTTCAGGCCGACGCCGTAGTCGCGGACGGCGACGGCGACGGCCCCGCCCGCGGCGGCCAGCTTCACCACCACGTCCCGGCCCTCGCCGTGCTCGACGGCGTTGACGACGAGGTTGCGCAGCACCCGCTCCACGCGGCGGGCGTCCGCCTCGGCCACCACGGGCTGCTGGTCGCCGACGACCACGATCCGGGTGTTCTTGCGCTCGGCGAGGGGCTCGGCGCCGCCTATGACCCGGCGCACGACCTGGCGCAGGTCTATCGGCTCGGCCTCCAGGGCGGCCGCGCCCGCGTCGAAGCGGCTGATCTCCAGGAGGTCGGAGAGCAGCGACTCGAAGCGGTCGAGCTGGTCGCCGAGGAGCTCGGCGGAACGGGCGGTGACGGGATCGAAGTCGACGCGGGCCTCGTGGATGACGTCGGCCGCCATCCGGACCGTGGTCAGCGGGGTGCGCAGCTCGTGCGAGACGTCCGAGACGAACCGCCGCTGCATCCGCGACAGCTCCTCCAACTGCTGGATCTTGGGCTGGAGGTTCTGGGCCATCTTGTTGAAGGCTTCGCCGAGCCGCGCGATGTCGTCCTCGCCGGTGACCTTCATCCGCTCCTGGAGACGCCCGGCCGAGAGCCGCTCGGCGATCCCCGCGGCCATCCGCACGGGCGTGACGACCTGGCGCACCATGAGCCAGGCGATCGCCCCGAGCAGCACCACGACGAAGAGCCCGGCGGTCGCCAGGGTGCCCTTGACCAGGGTGAGGGAGTCCTCCTCCTGGGTCAGCGGGAAGAGGTAGTACAGCTCGTACTGGGTGCCCTCGGCGTCGTTCAGCCGCTTGCCGATCACCAGGCCGGGCTCGGACGCCTTGCTGCTGGTGTAGTGGATCCGCGTGAACTTCTGCAAGGTGTCGGTGCTCTGCGCCACCAAGTGCCGCAGGTCGCCGGGGATGCTCGCGACCGGGTCGACCTCGCCGGAGGCCCGGACGCCACGGCTCGCGGTGTCACCGGTGTCGAGGGAGAGCGCGACCACGTTGAAGGCGCTCTGCCCGCCGCTGGCGAGCTGCTCGACCAGCGTGGAGCGCCAGTTCACGGAGGCGCCGTCCCGCCCGCCGTCCGGCTGCCCGGGCGTCGCGGGGGTGGTCGCAGCCCGGTCCTGGGCGGCGGAGAACCCGCCGGCGGCCTGGCTCTGGGCGGCCTTCTCCTTGGCGTCGAGCAGACCGTTGCGGACCTGCCCGATGACGACGATGCCGAGCAGCAGCACGACCCCGAGCGACATCAGCAGGGTGCCCGCGACGATCCTGAGCTGGATGTTCCGCCGCCACAGGCGCGCGGCGGGCAGCAGCGGCCGGCGGATCCAGCGCGCGAGGAGCCGGAAGACCGGCCCTCCCCGCGAACCGTCCTGGAGGAGCCGTCCGCCGCGCGGCAGACGGCCGGAACGCGAGCCCCCGCCCCGGTCCGGCAGCCCGCCCCGTACGGCTTCCCGGGTCCCCGGGCTTCGGAGCAGCACTGCCCGTACTCATGTCAGCTCGGCCCCGCCTTGTAACCGACACCGCGGACGGTCACCACGATCTCCGGGCGCTCGGGGTCCTTCTCGACCTTCGAGCGCAGCCGCTGGACGTGCACGTTCACCAGCCGGGTGTCGGCCGCGTGCCGGTAGCCCCACACCTGCTCCAGGAGGACCTCACGGGTGAAGACCTGCCACGGCTTGCGGGCGAGCGCGACGAGGAGGTCGAACTCGAGCGGGGTCAGGGCGATGGACTGCCCGTCCCGCTTCACGGAGTGCCCGGCCACGTCGATGACCAGGTCACCGATGGTGAGCTGCTCCGGAGCCGGCTCCTCGGACCTCCGCAGCCGCGCCCGGATGCGGGCGACGAGCTCCTTCGGCTTGAACGGCTTCACGATGTAGTCGTCGGCGCCGGACTCCAGGCCCACGACCACGTCGACCGTGTCGCTCTTGGCCGTGAGCATGACGATCGGCACTCCCGACTCCGCCCGGATGAGCCGGCACACCTCGATGCCGTCCCTGCCGGGCAGCATCAGGTCGAGCAGCACCAGGTCGGGCTTCGCCTCCCTGAAAGCGGCAAGCGCCTTGTCACCGTCCGCGACGAACGACGGCTCGAACCCTTCACCCCGCAGCACGATGCCGAGCATCTCGGCCAGTGCGGTGTCGTCGTCGACGACAAGAACGCGTCCCTTCATATCGACATCATCCCATTAGCCAATCGTTGCCTGCCGTGACCTGTCCCACAGCGTCTCCCCTGTCAGGGTCGTGATCTTGCGGAGAACGCCCCGCTCGGCCCGCTGCCGCACGGTTCGTACGGCCGGATCGGGCATCCGCACAGTGTGCCGTCTGCCGTCCCCACAATGAAGGTCCGGACGAAGCTACGAACGACGAGGCCGCTCCCGCCCACGGGCGGGCCCCGCGTGGCACGATGGCACCCGGCCCGCCGCCGTGTTCAGGTGTCGGCCGCCGTGACCGAGCCGGTTCGCCGATCCGGCACCGCGACCATTCCCACGAGGTGGACGACCGTGAACGACACTCCGGGCTGGACCTCGCCCGGATCAGCCCCTTCCGGCGGCCAGGACGGCTCCGGCGTCCCCGCCCCGCCGGCCCGGCCGACGTGAACGGCTCCACCTCCCAGTGGTCCAAGGACCAGCCGCCCGCCGGCCGGTGGTCCCCGCCCACCGACCGGACACCGCCCCCGGCCCCGGCCGAACTGGGGAACCCGCCCCCGGCGCGCAGTGGGGCAGGCCGCCGGCCGCGAAGCCCGGTGTGATCCCCCTGCGCCCGCTGGGCATGGGCGAGATCCTCGACAGCGCGGTGAAGACCCTCCGCGCCTACTGGCGCACGGTGCTGACCATCACGGCCGCGGTCGCGGTGCTCGCCCAGACCGCCCACACCCTGGTCCAGCGCTACCTCGTCCCCAAGACCCCGGCGCTCGACCCGGACGCCACGCCCGCCGAGGAGCTGAGGCAGTCCCTCGAATCGGCCCGGGCCTCGCTGATCGGCGTGGGCCCCGACCTGCTCGTGACCCTGGTGGCGTCGACGGTCAGCGCCGCCCTGCTCGCCGTCGTGGTCAGCCGCGCGGTCCTGGGACGCCCGATCACGCTGGGGGCCGCCTGGCGGGAGGCCCGCCCTCGCCTGCTCCCGCTGCTCGGCCTGACCCTGCTGCTCGCGGCGCTGGGCGCCGGCATCATGCTCGTCGGCCTGCTCCCCGGCCTCCTGGTCGGCGGCGCCCCGGGCATCGTCCTGGCCGCCCTCGGCGGTTTCGGCGCGCTGATCCTGAACGTCTGGCTGATGGTGCGCTTCAGCCTCGCCTCCCCGCCCTGATGCTGGAGCGCGGAAGCGTGGTCCATTCCTGAAGCGCTCGGCGAAGCTGGTCCGGGGCTCGTGGTGGCGAATCTTCGGCATCACCCTGCTCACACAACTGCTGATCTTCGTGTTCGTGATGATCATCGCGATCCCGTTCACCATCATCGGCTTCGTCGTCGACGGCGAGGCCCTCTCCGGACTGCTCTCCGGCTCCGCCGACTCCGTCGGCTGGCCGTTCCTGATCGTCACGGGCATCGGCGGCGTGATCACCAGCGCGGTCACCTACCCGATCTCCGCCGGTGTGACGGTCCTCCTCTACGTGGACCAGCGCATCCGCCGGGAAGCCCTGGACCTCGAACTGATCCGGGCCGCGAACCGCCCCGACCCCGCCCCCGGCGCCGAGACCGTCGGAGGCTGACGGCGTGAGGGGCACGGGGGCACAGCCGCGGCGCCGGCGCGCCCGCGCGCCGACGGCGACGTACCGGTGGACATCTCCCGTGTCCCCGCCCGCGAGGCGGCGGAGCGGGAGCTGTCCGATCCGAGGTACCACGAGAACGACCCGAGCCTCCTCCAGCGCGGCCTGGACCGCTTCTGGGAGTGGCTCGACGGCCTCTTCGGCTCCGCGTCCCAGGCCGCCCCGGGCGGGGTGCTCGGCCTCGTCGTCATCGTCCTGGCCGTGGTCGCGCTCGTCGCCGCCCTCTGGTGGCGCCTGGGCACCCCACCGGACCTCCTCCACCACGGGCGACTCCCTCTTCGCGGACGGCCCCCGCTCCGCCCGCGACCACCGGGAGGCCGCCGCCCGCCACGCCTCCGCCGACCGCTGGAACGAGGCCGTCCAGGAACGGATGCGGGCCGTCGTCCGCTCCCTCGAAGAGCGCGCCCTGCTCGACCCCCGCCCCGGCCGCACCGCGGACGAGGCGGCCACCAGGCGGGCCGCTCCCTCCCGCCCACGCGGACGGCCTGCGCCTCGCGGCCCGCGCCTTCGACGACGTCACATACGGCGGCCGCACCGCCGACGAGGCCACGTACCGCCGCGTCGAGGAGCTGGACACCGCCCTGGAGCAGACCCGCCCCACCCTCGACACCGCTTCCACGGGGACGTCCGCATGAGCGGCGAGACCACCGGCCCCCGACACGCGCCACCACACCGGCCGCGACCGCTCCGAACGGCACCACGTCGACCGCCCCTTCCGCCCGCCAGGTCTGGACCCGCGTCCGCGGCACGGCCCTCGTCGTCGCCGTGGTCCTGATCGGCGGCCTCGTCCTCGCCACGGTCCGCTCCGCCGGCTCCCACGGCGCCCTCGACCCCCGCTCCAGCGACCCCCACGGCAGCCGGGCCGTCGCCGAACTCCTCAAGCAGCGGGGCGTCACGCTCACCCTCGCCACCACCCTCGACGAGGCCACGGCGGCCACGCGCCCCGACACCACCCTCCTGGTCGCCGCCCCGGACCTCCTGACGGACGCCCAGCTCGCGACGCTCCGCTCCACCCTGCGGAACTCCGCCGGCCGCACGGTCCTCCTCGGCGCCGGCTCCCCTCGCTCGGCCCGCTCGCCCCGGGGGTCACCAGCGCCCCCGGCGCCGCCGTCACGAACCTCTCCCCGTCTGCACCCTGCCCGCCGCCACCCGCGCCGGCAGCGTCGACCTGGGCGGCGAGCGCTACGAGGTCGCCCCCGGCACCACCGCCGACTCCTGCTACCCCTCCGACGGCCTGCCGACCCTGGTCCGCCTCCCCGGCGCCGGCACCACCGACACCGTCCTCCTCGGCTCGCCCGACCTCCTCCACAACGCCCGTCTCGACCAGCAGGGCAACGCCTCCCTCGCCCTGCAACTCCTCGGCTCCCGACCCCATCTCGTCTGGTACCTCCCTCCCTGTACGACTCCTCCGCCGACGCGTCCGAAGACGACACCACCGGCGACTTCCTCTCGCTCATCCCCTCCGGCTGGCTGTGGGGCGCGCTCCAGCTCGCGCTCGCGGCCGTGCTCGCCGCCGTCTGGCGCGGTCGCCGCCTCGGCCCCTGGTGACCGAACGGCTCCCCGTCGCGCTCCGCGCCTCCGAGGCCACCGAGGGCCGCGCCCGCCTCTACCGCAAGGCGAACGCCCGCGACCGCGCCGCCTCCGTCCTGCGCACCGCGACCCGCACCCGGCTCGCTCCCCTCCTCGGCGTCCCCACCCGGGACGCCCACTCCCTGGGCTCCTCCTCCCGCGCTCTCCGCCCGTCTCCCGGGAACCACCGCGGACTCCAAGGACCTCCTCTTCGGCCCGGCTCCCGCCGACGACTCCACTCTCATCCGCCTGGCGGACCAACTCGACGCCCTCGAAGAGAGGTACGCACCTCATGAGCGCCCCGACCCCCGAGACCGCGACGAACTCGGACGCCGCCCGCGCCTCCCTGGAGGCCCTGCGCACCGAGATCGCGAAGGCAGTGGTCGGCCAGGACCCCGCCGTCACCGGTCTCGTCGTCGCCCTGCTCTGCCGGGGACACGTCCTCCTCGAAGGCGTCCCGGGCGTCGCCAAGACCCTGCTGGTCCGCTCGCTCGCCGCCGCGCTCGAACTCGACACCAAGCGCGTCCAGTTCACCCCCGACCTGATGCCGAGCGACGTCACCGGCTCCCTGGTCTACGACGCCCGCACCGCCGAGTTCTCCTTCCAGCCGGGCCCGGTCTTCACCAACCTGCTGCTCGCCGACGAGATCAACCGGACGCCCCCGAAGACCCAGTCGTCCCTCCTGGAGGCCATGGAGGAACGTCAGGTCACGGTCGACGGCATCCCGCGCCCCTGCCCGAACCGTTCCTGGTCGCGGCGACCCAGAACCCCGTCGAGTACGAGGGCACCTACCCCCTCCCGAAGCCCAACTGGACCGGTTCCTGCTGAAGCTGACGGTTCCCCTGCCCTCACGCGCGGACGAGATCCAGGTCCTCACCCGTCACGCCGAGGGCTTCGACCCCCGTGACCTGAAGGCCGCCGGCGTCCGCCCCGTCGCGGGCCCCGCCGAGCTCGAAGCCGCCCGGACCGCCGTCGCCGAGGTCGCGGTCTCCGCCGAGATCGCCGGCTATGTCGTCGATATCTGCCGTGCCACGCGTGAATCCCCCTCGCTCACGCTCGGGGTCTCTCCCCGAGGCGCCACCGCCCTGCTCTCCACCGCCCGCGCCTGGGCCTGGCTCACCGGCCGGGACTACGTCACCCCGGACGACGTGAAGGCCCTCGCTCTCCCCACCCTGCGTCATCGCATCCACCTGCGGCCCGAGGCCGAGATGGAGGAGTCACCGCCGACTCCGTCATCCACTCGATCCTCGCCCACGTCCCCGTCCCCGCTGAGAACGGCGCCCCATGGCCCTCACCGGACGAACCGCGCTGCTCGCGGCCCTCGGATCGCTCCCCGTCGGCATCCTCGCCCCAAGCTGGACGGGGATGCTCGCGGTGAACGCGCCTCTCTCACTCGCAATACTGTGCGACTACGCCCTGGCCGCGCCAGTACGAACGCTCCAATTCACCCGAAGCGGTGACACATCCGTTCGACTCGGTGACGCGGCAGAAGTGCAGCTCACGGTCACCAACCCGTCCCGCCGCCGCCTCCGCGCCCAGCTCAGGGACGCCTGGCCGCCAGTAGTTGGCTCCCCGGCACCGAACAGACCTCCTCGCGCCGTCGCCTCACCGTCCCCGCCGGCGAGCGCCGCCGCGTCACCACGTCCCTCCGCCCGACCCGCCGGGGCGACCGCCACGCCGAGCGGATCACGGTCCGCTCGTACGGCCCCTCGGCCTCGCCGCCCGCCAAGGCGGCCACGAGGCCCTGGACCGTCCGCGTCCTGCCCCGTTCACCAGCCGCAAGCACCTGCCGTCCCGTCTCGCCCGGCTCCGCGAACTCGACGGCCGCACCAGTGTGCTCACCCGCGGCGAGGGCACCGAGTTCGACAGCCTCCGCGAGTACGTGCCCGGTGACGACACCCGCTCGATCGACTGGCGCGCCACGGCCCGGCAGACCACGGTCGCCGTCCGCACCTGGCGCCCCGAGCGTGACCGCCACGTCCTGATCGTCCTGGACACCGGCCGCACCTCCGCCGGCCGCGTCGGTGACGTGCCGCGCCTGGACGCCTCCATGGACGCGGCCCTCCTCCTGACCGCGCTCGCCTCCCGCGCCGGCGACCGCGTGGGCCTCCTGGCCTACGACCGCCGCCTCCGCGCCCAGGTCCAGGGCCGTTCCGCGGGCGACGTCCTGCCCGCCGTCACCGACGCCCTCGCCCCCCTCGAACCGGAACTGGTGGAGACCGACGCCCGCGGCCTGGTCGCGACCGCGCTCTCCCGCGCCCCCGCCGCTCCCTGATCGTCCTGCTGACGGGCCTCGACGCCGCTCCCATCGAGGAGGGCCTCCTCCCGGTCCTCCCGCAGCTCACCCGGCGCCACACACTCCTGGTGGCCTCCGTGGCCGACCCGCACATCGCCCGCATGGCCGCGAACCGCGGCACGATCGAGGCGTGTACGAGGCTGCCGCGGCCACCCAGACGCAGTCCCAGCGCGCCCGCACTGCGGACCAGCTCCGACGTCACGGCGTCACGGTCGTCGACGCCGCTCCCGAAACGCTGGCCCCGGCCCTGGCGGACGCGTACCTCGCCTTGAAGGCGGCCGGCCGTCTCTGAAACGGAAAGGGCGGCCGGGAAAGGGGTCGTGAACGCAGAAAAGCCCCGCACCATAAGGGTGCGGGGCTTTCCAACAATGATTGTTCGGCGGTGTCCTACTCTCCCACAGGGTCCCCCTGCAGTACCATCGGCGCTGAAAGGCTTAGCTTCCGGGTTCGGAATGTAACCGGGCGTTTCCCTAACGCTATGACCACCGAAACTCTATGAAGTTCACGAACTCAACCGACACGGGAGTTCGTTGCTTCAGAACTAACACAGTGGACGCGAGCAACTGAGGACAAGCCCTCGGCCTATTAGTACCGGTCAGCTCCACCCCTTACGGGGCTTCCACATCCGGCCTATCAACCCAGTCGTCTACTGGGGCCTTACCCTCTCCAGGGAGGTGGGAATACTCATCTCGAAGCAGGCTTCCCGCTTAGATGCTTTCAGCGGTTATCCCTCCCGAACGTAGCCAACCAGCCATGCCCTTGGCAGGACAACTGGCACACCAGAGGTTCGTCCGTCCCGGTCCTCTCGTACTAGGGACAGCCCTTCTCAATATTCCTACGCGCACAGCGGATAGGGACCGAACTGTCTCACGACGTTCTAAACCCAGCTCGCGTACCGCTTTAATGGGCGAACAGCCCAACCCTTGGGACCGACTCCAGCCCCAGGATGCGACGAGCCGACATCGAGGTGCCAAACCATCCCGTCGATATGGACTCTTGGGAAGATCAGCCTGTTATCCCCGGGGTACCTTTTATCCGTTGAGCGACGGCGCTTCCACAAGCCACCGCCGGATCACTAGTCCCGACTTTCGTCCCTGCTCGACCCGTCGGTCTCACAGTCAAGCTCCCTTGTGCACTTACACTCAACACCTGATTGCCAACCAGGCTGAGGGAACCTTTGGGCGCCTCCGTTACCCTTTGGGAGGCAACCGCCCCAGTTAAACTACCCATCAGACACTGTCCTGATCCGGATCACGGACCGAGGTTAGACATCCAGCACGACCAGAGTGGTATTTCAACGGCGACTCCACCATGACTGGCGTCACGGCTTCACAGTCTCCCACCTATCCTACACAAGCCGAACCGAACACCAATATCAAACTGTAGTAAAGGTCCGGGGTCTTTCCGTCCTGCTGCGCGAAACGAGCATCTTTACTCGTAGTGCAATTTCACCGGGCCTATGGTTGAGACAGTCGAGAAGTCGTTACGCCATTCGTGCAGGTCGGAACTTACCCGACAAGGAATTTCGCTACCTTAGGATGGTTATAGTTACCACCGCCGTTTACTGGCGCTTAAGTTCTCAGCTTCGCCCTGTCGAAACAGAGCTAACCGGTCCCCTTAACGTTCCAGCACCGGGCAGGCGTCAGTCCGTATACATCGCCTTACGGCTTCGCACGGACCTGTGTTTTTAGTAAACAGTCGCTTCTCGCTGGTCTCTGCGGCCACCCCCAGCTCACGGAGCAAGTCCGATCACCAGGCGTGGCCCCTTCTCCCGAAGTTACGGGGGCATTTTGCCGAGTTCCTTAACCATAGTTCACCCGAACGCCTCGGTATTCTCTACCTGACCACCTGAGTCGGTTTGGGGTACGGGCCGCCATGAAACTCGCTAGAGGCTTTTCTCGACAGCATAGGATCATCCACTTCACCACAATCGGCTCGGCATCAGGTCTCAGACTATGTGTCACGCGGATTTGCCTACGTGACGTCCTACACCCTTACCCCGGGACAACCACCGCCCGGGCTGGACTACCTTCCTGCGTCACCCCATCGCTTACCTACTACAAGTCTGGTTCGTCGGCTCCACCACTCCCCTTTGCCCGAAGGCTCCGGGGCGGCTTCACGGACTTAGCATCGCCTGATTCGATATTGGGCGTTTCAAAGCGGGTACCGGAATATCAACCGGTTGTCCATCGACTACGCCTGTCGGCCTCGCCTTAGGTCCCGACTTACCCTGGGCAGATCAGCTTGACCCAGGAACCCTTAGTCAATCGGCGCACACGTTTCTCACGTGTGTATCGCTACTCATGCCTGCATTCTCACTCGTGAACCGTCCACAACTCGCTTCCGCGGCTGCTTCACCCGGCACACGACGCTCCCCTACCCATCACAGCGGGCGTTGGCCCTCATGCTGCAATGACACGACTTCGGCGGTACGCTTGAGCCCCGCTACATTGTCGGCGCGGAATCACTTGACCAGTGAGCTATTACGCACTCTTTCAAGGGTGGCTGCTTCTAAGCCAACCTCCTGGTTGTCTCTGCGACTCCACATCCTTTCCCACTTAGCGTACGCTTAGGGGCCTTAGTCGATGCTCTGGGCTGTTTCCTCTCGACCATGGAGCTTATCCCCCACAGTCTCACTGCCGTGCTCTCACTTACCGGCATTCGGAGTTTGGCTAAGGTCAGTAACCCGGTAGGGCCCATCGCCTATCCAGTGCTCTACCTCCGGCAAGAAACACACGACGCTGCACCTAAATGCATTTCGGGAGAACCAGCTATCACGGAGTTTGATTGGCCTTTCACCCCTAACCACAGGTCATCCCCAGGTTTTCAACCCTGGTGGGTTCGGTCCTCCACGAAGTCTTACCTCCGCTTCAACCTGCCCATGGCTAGATCACTCCGCTTCGGGTCTTGAGCGTGCTACTAAAGGCGCCCTGTTCGGACTCGCTTTCGCTACGGCTTCCCCACACGGGTTAACCTCGCAACACACCGCAAACTCGCAGGCTCATTCTTCAAAGGCACGCAGTCACGAGACACAGCAAGCTGTGTCCGACGCTCCCACGGCTTGTAGGCACACGGTTTCGGGTACTATTTCACTCCGCTCCCGCGGTACTTTTCACCATTCCCTCACGGTACTATCCGCTATCGGTCACCAGGGAATATTTAGGCTTAGCGGGTGGTCCCGCCAGATTCACACGGGATTTCTCGGGCCCCGTGCTACTTGGGTGTCTCTCCAACGAGCCGCATGAATTTCAGCTACGGGGTCTTACCCTCTACGCCGGACCTTTCGCATGTCCTTCGCCTATCCATACGGTTTCTGACTCGCCTCACAGCCGGCAGACTGTGAAAAGAGATCCCACAACCCCGCATGCGCAACCCCTGCCGGGTCTCACACGCATACGGTTTGGCCTCATCCGGTTTCGCTCGCCACTACTCCCGGAATCACGGTTGTTTTCTCTTCCTGAGGGTACTGAGATGTTTCACTTCCCTCGTTCCTCCACATGCCCTATGTGTTCAGGCATGGGTGACAGCCCATGACGACTGCCGGGTTTCCCCATTCGGAAACCCCCGGATCAAAGCCTGGTTGACGGCTCCCCGGGGACTATCGTGGCCTCCCACGTCCTTCATCGGTTCCTGGTGCCAAGGCATCCACCGTGCGCCCTTAAAAACTTGGCCACAGATGCTCGCGTCCACTGTGTAGTTCTCAAACAACGACCAGCCACCCATCACACCCTGCCAGAGCAGAGCTTCACTGGGGCCGGCATCCTTGAAGGACGACCTCACGGCCGTACCCTCAGACACCCAACAACGTGCCAGGCACACTCGTTTGCGCTCTCGTCACGGTCCACGCCGAAGCAGTACTGGTGAAGGAGAACAACCGAGCGTGCCAACTAATCAACGTTCCACCCATGAGCTGACCGTGCAGAACGTTCGTCTGCATCCGGTGCTGTGCTCCTTAGAAAGGAGGTGATCCAGCCGCACCTTCCGGTACGGCTACCTTGTTACGACTTCGTCCCAATCGCCAGTCCCACCTTCGACAGCTCCCTCCCACAAGGGGTTGGGCCACCGGCTTCGGGTGTTACCGACTTTCGTGACGTGACGGGCGGTGTGTACAAGGCCCGGGAACGTATTCACCGCAGCAATGCTGATCTGCGATTACTAGCAACTCCGACTTCATGGGGTCGAGTTGCAGACTAATCCGAACTGAGACCGGCTTTTTGAGATTCGCTCCGCCTCGCGGCATCGCAGCTCTTTGTACCGGCCATTGTAGCACGTGTGCAGCCCAAGACATAAGGGGCATGATGACTTGACGTCGTCCCCACCTTCCTCCGAGTTGACCCCGGCGGTCTCCTGTGAGTCCCCATCACCCCGAAGGGCATGCTGGCAACACAGGACAAGGGTTGCGCTCGTTGCGGGACTTAACCCAACATCTCACGACACGAGCTGACGACAGCCATGCACCACCTGTATACCGACCACAAGGGGGCACCATCTCTGATGCTTTCCGGTATATGTCAAGCCTTGGTAAGGTTCTTCGCGTTGCGTCGAATTAAGCCACATGCTCCGCTGCTTGTGCGGGCCCCGTCAATTCCTTTGAGTTTTAGCCTTGCGGCCGTACTCCCCAGGCGGGGAACTTAATGCGTTAGCTGCGGCACCGACGACGTGGAATGTCGCCAACACCTAGTTCCCAACGTTTACGGCGTGGACTACCAGGGTATCTAATCCTGTTCGCTCCCCACGCTTTCGCTCCTCAGCGTCAGTAATGGCCCAGAGATCCGCCTTCGCCACCGGTGTTCCTCCTGATATCTGCGCATTTCACCGCTACACCAGGAATTCCGATCTCCCCTACCACACTCTAGCCTGCCCGTATCGGATGCAGACCCGGGGTTAAGCCCCGGGCTTTCACACCGACGACAAGCCGCCTACGAGCTCTTTACGCCCAATAATTCCGGACAACGCTTGCGCCCTACGTATTACCGCGGCTGCTGGCACGTAGTTAGCCGGCGCTTCTTCTGCAGGTACCGTCACTTGCGCTTCTTCCCTGCTGAAAGAGGTTTACAACCCGAAGGCCGTCATCCCTCACGCGGCGTCGCTGCATCAGGCTTTCGCCCATTGTGCAATATTCCCCACTGCTGCCTCCCGTAGGAGTCTGGGCCGTGTCTCAGTCCCAGTGTGGCCGGTCGCCCTCTCAGGCCGGCTACCCGTCGTCGCCTTGGTAGGCCATTACCCCACCAACAAGCTGATAGGCCGCGGGCTCATCCTTCACCGCCGGAGCTTTCCACCACAGGAGATGCCTCCCGCAGTCGTATCCGGTATTAGACCCCGTTTCCAGGGCTTGTCCCGAGTGAAGGGCAGATTGCCCACGTGTTACTCACCCGTTCGCCACTAATCCACCCCGAAAGGCTTCATCGTTCGACTTGCATGTGTTAAGCACGCCGCCAGCGTTCGTCCTGAGCCAGGATCAAACTCTCCGTGAATGTTTACCGGATATCCGGTGAGACACTCGCGTTGAGCGGGACAGTCATGCCGGAATGTGGCCGACCGTCCACAGCGTCCTCGCTGTGTTTTTCTTCAAAGGAACCTCGACCAACCGGAGATCCGGCCGGACGGGGTATCAACTAATCTGGCGTTGATTTTTGGCACGCTGTTGAGTTCTCAAGGAACGGACGCTTCCTTCGTACTCACCCTCTCGGGCTTTCCTCCGGGCTTTTCCCTTCGGTCTTGCGTTTCCGACTCTATCAGATCTTTCCGATCCGATTTCCTCGGTGCTTTCCGGTCCCTTTCGCTTTCGCTCCGGGCCCTTCCGGCGGTTCCGACTTTATCAGATTCATTTCGGCCGACCTAATCGGTGGCTTTCGTGATTCGGATAAGAATCGAAGTGACTCCGGGGAATCGAAATTCCCGACCGGAGTGAGTGAGACTTTACTTGGTTGCTGCCGAGCTGTCCAGCTCCAGGCAACTGTTCAAATCTACCTCCCGCAATCGCCGTGTCAACAGCTTTTGCGGGCACCGGAAGAGACTAGCAGCTCAGCGGGGGCGTACGCACATCAGGCCGCGGTGGGGAGCGCGGCGCTGCGGTCGGGCTCTTCGAGGTCGCCCCGGTCGCCGGCGCGGGAGGCGCGGCCGCCGAGGACGTAGACGTACGCGAGGAATGCCAGTTCGGCGGCGATGCCGATGGCGATGCGGGCCCAGGTCGGCAGGCCGGAGGGGTGACGAAGCCTTCGATCAGGCCCGAGACGAAGAGGACCAGGGCCAGGCCGAGGCCATGCCGAGGGCCGCGCGACCTCGTTCCGCGAGGGCCGCGCGGCGGGTAGTGGGGCCCGGTTCGATGACGGTCCAGCCGAGGCGGAGGCCGGTGCCGGCGGCCACGAAGACGGCAGTCAGTTCGAGCAGGCCGTGCGGAAGGATCAGGCCCAGGAACACGTCGAGGCGGCCGGCGGAGGTCATCAGGCCGATGCCGACGCCGAGGTTCAGCATGTTCAGGAAGAGGATCCAGAGGACCGGGATCCCCAGGAAGGCGCCCAGGACCAGGCACATGGCGGCGGCCTGGGCGTTGTTCGTCCAGACCTGGGCGGCGAAGGAGAGCCGCCGGGTGGCTGGAGTAGTACGTCTCGTACTGGCCGCCGGGGCGGGTCATCTCGCGGAGTTCGGCGGGGGCGCCGATCGAGGCCTGGACCTCCGGGTGCGTCCCGATCCACCAGCCGATGAGGACCGCGAGCAGGGTGGAGAGGACGGCGGTGGGGATCCACCAGTGGCGGGAGCGGTGGACGGCTGCCGGGAAGCCGGCCGTGAGGAAGCAGGCCGCGTCGCGCCACGAGGAGCGGCGGGTGCCGGTCACGGTGGCGCGGGCGCGTGCCACGAGCTGGGTGAGCCGGGCCGTGAGCATGGGGTCCGGAGTGCTGGACTGCACGATCGAGAGGTGGGTGGCCGCGCGCTGGTACAGGGCGACGAGCTCGTCCGCCTCGGCGCCCGTGAGCTTCCCGCCCCGGCGCAGGAGGTGGTCGAGGCGTTCCCACTCCGCGCGGTGGGCGGTGACGTAGACGTCGAGGTCCATGATCGGCTGCTGCTCCAGGACTGGCTGCGGACGGGTCCGTACTACTGCGGCGCGCTGGAGGTCAGCTTGGCAGACTGGCGTTCGGAGGGGTCGGGAAGGCCGGAGGAGGGTGGGTGCCGTGAGTGGTGTGGTGACGGGCGATGCCGTCGTACTGGGGTTGCAGCCCGCGCGGCTGCCGAGCCGGGCGCTCGCCGTGCTCGTCGATCTGGCCGTGGTGTGGGCCGTGTACCTGTTGGTCATGGTCGGGCTCACGGTCGCCACGGCCTCGCTGGACGAAGCGGCGGTGACGGCCGTCTCCGTCGCGGCCTTCCTGCTGGTCCTCGTGGGGGCGCCGATCGCCGTGGAGACGCTGTCCCACGGACGGTCGCTCGGGAAGATGGCCTGTGGTCTGCGGGTCGTACGGGACGACGGCGGGCCGATCCGGTTCCGGCACAGCGCTGGTGCGGGGAGCCATGGGGGTCGTGGAGATCCTGATGACCTTCGGCGTCGTCGCCTGTGTCGCGTCGCTGGTGTCCGAGCGCGGGCGGCGGCTCGGCGACGTGTTCGCGGGGACGCTGGTCGTACGGGAGCGGATGCCCGTGGCGCGGGTCCGGCCCGTTCCTCCGCCGCCGCCGTGGCTGGTGGGGCGGTTCGCCGGGCTCGACCTCTCGGCGGTGCCGGAGGCGCTGTGGCTGGAGATACGCCAGTACCTCACGCGCGCGCGTGAACTGGATCCGGCCGTGGGGCGGCAGCTCGCCGAGCGCCTGGCCGACGAGTTGGTGAGGCGGACGGGGACGCCGCCGCCCGCCGGGGTGCCGGCGGAGGCGTATCTGGCGGGTGTGGTGGCCGAGCGGCAGGCGCGGGACGCGCGACGGGCGTTCACGGAGGCCGGAGCCGGAGCCGGAGCCAGGGCGGGGACAGGGACCGGGGCTGGGGCCGGAACCGGGAGCGGGTTCGGGGCCGGTGGGGCCGTCGGCGTTCCGGCTGGAGCCGTTCTTCCTCCCGCCGTCCCTCCGGTCGTGACTCCGGCCGCTTCTCCGGCCGTTCCTCCGGGCGCCGCTTCCCCGGTGGCTCCCCGCCGGTCGCTCCCCCGGGCTCCGAGGCCCCCGTGAGGGCGGGCCGCCCTCCGCCACCGGGTTCGCTCCGCCCGCCTGACGTCCGGTGGGTGGCCCGGCCTCCGGTCAGGAGAAGACCGAGGGCGGGGTGTCGAGGTCTTCGAGTTCGATGCCGGGGGCCGCGAGGACCACGTCCCCGGCGATGTGGACGATGTGCCGTTCGCCCGTGTCCAGGGCGCTGACCTGGTACTCGTCCACCGTCAGGGGCCGTTGTCAGTGGGGTGCGCTTCACTTCTCAGCAGGGCCCAGGACTGGTCGACCGTGAGAGGGGCGAGCACCGGGTCCGTGAAGGCGACGAGCCTGACACGGGTCTCGGGGGAATCGGGGGTGAGACGCAGGAGTCGCGCGAGGGCGACGAGGAAGGCCGAGGAGCTGCCGGTGAAGGCGTGGGCGCGCACATTGCCTTCGGTGGCCTCGGCGCCGGTGGGGTCCGTGCGGACCCAGGTGACGCCGTCGAGGGCCGCGCCGCGAACCTGCCAGCCGGCGGCGTGCAGTTCGAGGCGGAGGGGCGGCCCAGTTCGTCGACGGCCAGGTCGACGGAGCCCCGGTGATCACCGGAGGGGTGGTGGCCTGGGCGACGTAGCGCCAGCCGGAGGGGCCTGGCGCGCAGTGGAAGTGTTCTTCGCCGAGGGGGTGTGATCGTGCGGGTCATGGAGCGAATAACGGCCGCGGGGCATGGGTCCTCGGGTGGCTTCCAGGAGCTGTAGCGGGGGGCGGGACGGGGCAGGCCCCCCGACACGGGGGTGCGGGGGCCTGCCTCGATCCTCTGCCGACGTCTTCCGCGGATCTTCTCCGCGGGGTCCGTCAGTAGCGGTAGTGGTCCGGCTTGTACGGGCCCTCGACCTCGACGCCGATGTAGGAGGCCTGCTCCGGACGCAGGGTCGTCAGCTTCACGCCCAGCGCCTCCAGGTGGAGACGGGCGACCTTCTCGTCCAGGTGCTTCGGCAGGACGTAGACGTCGGTCGGGTACTCCTGCGGCTTGGTGAAGAGCTCGATCTGGGCCAGCGTCTGGTCCGCGAAGGAGTTCGACATCACGAAGGAGGGGTGACCGGTCGCGTTGCCCAGGTTCAGCAGACGGCCCTCGGACAGCACGATGAGGACCTTGCCGTCGGAGAACTTCCAGGTGTGGACCTGCGGCTTGACCTCGTCCTTGACGATGCCGGGGATCTGCGCGAGACCGGCCATGTCGATCTCGTTGTCGAAGTGGCCGATGTTCCCGACGATGGCCTGGTGCTTCATCTTGGCCATGTCGGCGGCCATGATGATGTCCTTGTTGCCGGTCGTGGTGATGAAGATGTCGGCCGTCTCCACGACCTCGTCCAGGGTCGTCACCTGGTAGCCGTCCATCGCCGCCTGGAGGGCGCAGATGGGGTCGATCTCGGTGACGATGACGCGGGCGCCCTGGCCGCGCAGGGACTCGGCGCAGCCCTTGCCGACGTCGCCGTAGCCGCAGACGACGGCGGTCTTGCCGCCGATGAGGACGTCGGTGGCGCGGTTGATGCCGTCGATCAGGGAGTGGCGGCAGCCGTACTTGTTGTCGAACTTCGACTTCGTCACCGCGTCGTTCACGTTGATCGCCGGGAACAGCAGCGTGCCGTCCCGGTGCATCTCGTACAGGCGGTGGACGCCCGTCGTGGTCTCCTCGGTCACGCCGCGGATCTCGGACGCGAGCTGGGTCCACTTCTGCGGGTTCTCGCCGAGGGTGCGGTTGAGGAGGCGCAGGATGTGGGCGTACTCCTCGCTGTCCGCGGTGGCCGGGTCCGGCGCGGAGCCGGCCTTCTCGAACTCGACGCCCTTGTGGACGAGGAGGGTGGCGTCACCGCCGTCGTCCAGGATCATGTTCGGGCCGCCGGTGGGCGTGTTCGGCCAGGTCAGGGCCTGCTCGGTGCACCACCAGTACTCCTCCAGGGTCTCGCCCTTCCACGCGAAGACCGGGACGCCCTGGGGGTTCTCGGGGGTGCCGTTCGGGCCGACGGCGATGGCCGCGGCGGCGTGGTCCTGGGTGGAGAAGATGTTGCAGGAGGCCCAGCGGACCTCGGCGCCGAGGGCGACCAGGGTCTCGATGAGGACGGCGGTCTGCACGGTCATGTGCAGGGAGCCGGTGACGCGGGCGCCGGCGAGGGCTGCTGCTCGGCGTACTCGCGGCGGATCGACATCAGGCCGGGCATCTCGTGCTCGGCGAGGGTGATCTCCTTGCGGCCGAAGGCGGCCAGGGAGAGGTCGGCGACCTTGAAGTCCTGGTGGGCTGCGGTCGTCATGACGGGAGCTGCTCCTCATGGGTCGGGTACGAGGGTCGTTCGGGCGCAGGGCACCACGGGGGTGGTCCTGGGCACACGAATGCCGGACTTCCATGGTGCCGTCGTCGGAGGCCCTCTCTCCCTCGGCCGGTCCTGCGGACCGCCCGACCGCCATCAGCAGCGACGTCTGGCTGGTCACGAATCTACACCGATCGGGACGGCGGGCCACAGTCCGCATTGAGCCCCGGCAGGTCTCCGGGGCGGTCCGGGTCCGTCCAGGGCCGCTCCGGGGCGCGGGGCGAACGCACCAGGCCCCCAGTCCGTGCGTACGGGGCGGTGTACGCGGTCCGGGGGCCCGGTCGGGTGGGCTCGGTGGCCGGATCCGGCCGTCGAGGGAGCGGGGGCGGGTCAGTGACCCGGGCCGCCCGGGGTCGCAGCCGGGTCGGGGCCCGCCGTGGCCTCCTTCTCGCTGTAGATGTCGGGCTCCAGGTAGATGACCCGGGCGATCGGGACGGCGGCGCGGATGCGCTCCTCGGCCGCGTTGATGGCCCGGGCGACCTCGGTGGCGGTCTCGTCGTGCTCGACGGCGATCTTGGCGGCGACGAGGAGCTCCTCGGGGCCGAGGTGGAGCGTGCGCATGTGGATGAGGCGGGTGACGGTCCTGCCGTCGACGACGGCGGCCTCGATCTTCTTGACCTCGTCGGTGCCGGCGGCCTCGCCCAGGAGCAGCGACTTGGTCTCGGCGGCGAGGACGAGGGCGATCAGGATGAGCAGGACGCCGATGCAGAGGGTGCCGATGCCGTCCCAGACGCCGTTTCCGGTGAGGAGGGCGAGGCCGACGCCGCCGAGGGCCAGGACGAGGCCGACGAGGGCGCCGAGGTCCTCCAGGAGGACGACGGGGAGCTCGGGGGCCTTGGCGCGGCGGACGAACTCCTTCCAGGAGAGGTTGCCGCGGGCAAGTTCGACTCCTTGATGGCGGTGCGGAAGGAGAAGGACTCGGCGATGATCGCGAAGACGAGGACGCCGACCGGCCAGTACCAGGCCTCGATCGCGTGCGGGTCGTGGATCTTCTCGTAGCCCTCGTAGATGGCGAACATGCCGCCGACGGAGAAGAGCACGATGGAGACGAGGAAGGCGTAGATGTAGCGCTCGCGGCCGTAGCCGAAGGGGTGCTGCGGGGTGGCCTCGCGCTGGGCCTTCTTGCCGCCGAGGAGCAGCAGGCCCTGGTTGCCGGAGTCGGCGAGCGAGTGGACGCTCTCCGCGAGCATCGAGGACGAACCACTGAAGAGAACGCCACGAACTTGGCTGCGGCGATCGCGAGGTTCGCGGCGAGCGCCGCCACGATCGCCTTGGTTCCGCCTGACGCGCTCATGGGTGTACGGGTTCCCTTCGTCGGTGCTCCGGCTCGATCGCCGCGGTGCGGCCGGTCATTGTCGCATCAGGCCGCCACGGTGGCGCGGAAGACCGTACCCGCTCCGGTCAGTTGGATGCGCTCGCCCGCCGGGACGAAGACGGATTCGCCGGGCGCGAGGGCGAGTTCGCCCGCCGTCGGGCGGCCCGCGACGGCCAGCAGGATCTGGGGGTGGGGGCGGTGAGGTCGGTGGGGGCGGCGCCCTCCGCCCGTACGAAGCGGGAGAGGCGGAACTCGTCGGTCGGGGTCTCGTAGACCTCCTCGCCCGACGGGGAGGCCTCGGGACGCAGGACCGCCGGGTCGGCGGGGTCGAAGCGGACGATCCGGAGGAGTTCGGGCACGTCGACGTGCTTGGGGGTGAGGCCGCAGCGCAGGACGTTGTCGGAGTTGGCCATGATCTCGACGCCGAGGCCGTCGAGGTAGGCGTGCAGGACGCCCGCGCCGAGGTAGAGCGCCTCGCCCGGCTGGAGCCGTACGTGGTGCAGGAGCATGGCGGCGACGACGCCGGGGTCGCTCGGGTAGTGGTGGGCGAGGCGGGCGTACGGGGCGTGGGCGCCGCCGAGGCAGTCGGCGGCGGCGGTGGCCTCGGCGACGGTGTGCGCCGTCTCCTCCGGGTCGGCGGTGAGCAGGGCCGTCAGGACCTCGCGGAGCGCGGCCTCCTCGGGGTGGGCGTGCAGGAGGTCCACGTACGGCTTGAGGGAGTCGACGCCGAGGGCGGCGATCAGGTCGGCAGCGTCGGCGGGGGCGCGGAAGCCGCAGAAGCCCTCGAAGGGGTGAGGGCGCAGATCAGCTCGGGCTTGTGGTTGGCGTCCTTGTAGGTGCGGTGCGGGGCGTCGATCGGGATGCCCGCGGCCTCCTCGGCAGCGAATCCGGAGCGCGCCTGGTCGAGGTCGGGGTGGACCTGGAGGGAGAGGGGGCTCCGGCGGCGAGGACCTTGAAGAGGAAGGGGAGGTGCGGGCCGAAC
The DNA here is from genome assembly GCA_007858575.1 of Streptomyces sp. WAC08241. Taxonomy (GTDB): domain Bacteria; phylum Actinomycetota; class Actinomycetes; order Streptomycetales; family Streptomycetaceae; genus Streptomyces. The sequence goes on along the minus strand of CP042279.1, from coordinate 6,423,819 downwards.
CTCTCGACGGTCCGCTCGCCCAGTTCGCGTACGGGGTCGGCGGCGATCAGCTCGTTCAGCGGGCCGCGCTCGGTGCGGGAGGGGCACCGGGATGGGCGCCCATCCACATCTCGGCCTGCGGCTCGCCGGTGGGGGCGGTGCCCAGGAGTTCCGGGATGGCCGTCGTGGATCCCCAGGCGTAGGGGCGGACGGTGTTGACGAGGCGGTCCATGGTGCCTGCCAGCTCCTCGGGTGGGTGACGGATGTGCGGGTGTCGGGAGACACGGGAGACAGATGACAGGGGGCGGATGACGGGTGGGTGACGGGGTGGGGACGGTACGGGGTGGGCCGCGCGGCCGGAGTGGGGTGCGGTTCCGCGGTCCGGGGCCGGGGCCCGGGGCCCGGTCCTCCGGCGCGGTCTCGCGGTCCGGGCCCCGCGGTCCGTGGCGTACGGGGACGAGACCGCACGGGGCCGGGGTCTACGGCGCCGGGGTCCTACGGCGCCGGGGTGCCCCAGGTGGCCAGGGCCAGGTAGACGGCCGCGAAGTCGGTCACGGCGAGGAGTTCCGCGAGCGTCTCCAGGTCGTCGCCCTCCTCCGGCTCCAGTTCGCTGACGGCGGTCTCGTGGCCGAGGGCCAGCTCCCGGGCGGCGGGGGCGGCGCTGAGGCCGCCAGCCGGCCGGTCGCGGAGAGGACCACCCGGGCGCGCAGGGCCTGCGGCTCGTCGACCCGGTCGCGGAAGAAGTCGTCGGGGTCGGCGCCCGCCGCGTAGTCGCCGGCGAGCAGGACGCCGTGGGCGGGCAGGGCCTCGGGGAGTTCGGCGGCGAGGGCGGGCAGTCCGGCGAGCTCGGCCAGTACGGCGGCGAAGCGGCGGCCGACCGGGCCCGCGGCGCTGCCCTCGGTCCAGATCAGCGGGAGCGAGTCCGCCAGCTCGGCGGCGAGCGTCTTCGCCAGGTTGCCGTACGTGGCGACGGCCGGGCCGCAGCGTTCGGCCGTGCGGTCGAGGCGGTCGGCGACCTTCTCCAGGGTCTCCGGCGGCGCCTCCAGGAGGCCGACGCGGTCGAGGAGGGCGAGCAGCGGGGTGAACAGGGCCCAGAGGGCGTCGGAGCCGGCCGCGCTGTTCTCGCCGTACTCGCCGTACTCGTCGGGGACTTCGTTCGGGGCGACGGCCATCGGGACGAACAGTCCGTGGGAGCCGCCGACCGCCTCCGCGAGCGGGGAGCCCTGGGGGCGACGGCGACGACCGTGACGCCCCGGCGGTACGCCTGCTCGGCCAGGAGCGCGAGGCCCGGTTCGGAGCCGTCGGTGGTGGGGAGCAGCAGCAGGTCCACCGAGCCGGCCCAGCCGGGCAGCGCCCAGCGCAGGGCTCCGGCGGCGGGGGCCACGCCGGTGGGGTGGAGGCGTACGACGGGGGCGGCGGCTCCGGCGAGGGCGCCGATCAGGTCGGCGACGCCGGTGGCGGCAGTGCCGGGGCCCGCGACGAGGACGGCGCGGGGGCGGCCCTCGGGGCGGAGGTCCGCGATGCCGGCGTCGGCCGCGTGGCGGGCGGCGGTCCGTACCCGCGCACCGGCTTCGGCGGCGCCGCGCAGGAGGCCGCGGCGGTCGGCCAGGGCGAGGTCGTCCGGGGCGTCGAGGAGGTTCTCGTCGAGCATCTGGTGCCTCCCGGGGTGAGCGGGTTCGGTGGGGCCCCTCGGGCGGGGGGGGCGGAACGGGGCGGTGGGCGGCGGGGTCGGTGCCGTACGGGCTCCGGGGCGCGCCCGGCCCGAGCCCGGCTTCCGCCCCTGCGACCCGTACGCGGCCCGTACGGGACACGTACCGGCGGGTCGCGGAGGTGCGGGGCCTCCCGTAAGGGGTACCCGCCGTGGACGGCCGCCGCTCGTGGCGGCCCCGGGTAGCCCCGGATCCCGTCGGCGGCCGGCGTCCTCGGGTCCGGTGACGCGGATCCGGTTACGCGGGGCGGCGGGCCTCGTCCGTGAGGAGGACCGGGATGCCGTCGCGGACCGGGTAGGCGAGGCCGCAGTCGGTGCCGGTGCAGACCAGTTCGGGGTCTCGTCCGCCGTGCGGTCGTTCAGCGGAGCGTGGCACGCGGGGCAGGCCAGGATCTCCAGGAGGCCGGCTTCGAGCGGCATGGGGTGGTCCCTTCGGACGAACTGCGGGCGAACGGTGGTGGTGCTGCCCTCGGGACCGGCTCCTCGGATCGGGTCCTCGGAAGATCGGGTCTTCGGAAGATCGAGTCCTCGGACCGGGTCGTCGGATCGGGTCGTCGGATCGGGTCGTCGGATCGGGTCGTCGGATCGGGTCGTCGGATCGGGTCGTCGGATCGGGTCGTCGGATCGGGTCGTCGGACCGGGTCGTCGGACCGGGTCGTCGGACCGGGTCGTCGGACCGGGTCGTCAGACCGGGTCGTCGGACCGGCCTTCGGGCCAGGTCAGCCTACCGCCGGGGAACGGGGGCGCCCCGTTCCCCGGCGGTGGGCGCGGGTCAGTCCGTCGCCCGGACCAGGGCGAGACCTCGTCGCGGATCCGGGCCGCGGTGGCCTCGTCGCGGGCCTCGACGTTGAGGCGCAGGAGCGGCTCGGTGTTGGAGGCGCGGAGGTTGAACCACCAGTCGGCGGCGGTCACGGTGAGGCCGTCGAGCTCGTCGAGGTGATCCCGTCCCCGCCCTCGTACGCCGCCCGGACGCGGGCCGTGCTGGCGGCCTGGTCGGTGACGGTGGAGTTGATCTCGCCGGAGGAGGCGTAGCGGTCGTAGGCGGCGACCAGCTCCGAGAGGGTGCCCTCCCTGGCCGCCGAGGGCCGCGAGGACGTGGAGCGCGGCGAGCATGCCGGTGTCCGCGTTCCAGAAGTCCCGGAAGTAGTAGTGGGCCGAGTGCTCGCCGCCGAAGATCGCGCCGGTCTTCGCCATCTCCTCCTTGATGAAGGAGTGGCCGACGCGGGTGCGGACGGCCTCGCCGCCCTGCTCGCGGACGACCTCGGGCACGGACCAGGAGGTGATCAGGTTGTGGATGATCGTTCCGCCGGGGTGCTTGGCGAGTTCGCGGGCGGCGACGAGGGCCGTGATCGCGGACGGGGAGACCGGCTCGCCGCGCTCGTCGACGACGAAGCAGCGGTCGGCGTCGCCGTCGAAGGCGAGGCCGATGTCGGCGCCCTCCTCGCGGACGCGCGCCTGGAGGTCGACGATGTTCTTCGGGTCGAGCGGGTTGGCCTCGTGGTTCGGGAAGGTGCCGTCCAGCTCGAAGTACATCGGGACGGTGTCGAGCGGGAGGCCCTCGAAGACGGTGGGGACGGTGTGGCCGCCCATGCCGTTGCCCGCGTCGACGACGACCTTGAGCGGGCGGATGCCGGTGAGGTCGACGAGGCCCTTGAGGTGGGCGGCGTAGTCCTGGAGGGTGTCCCGCTCGGTGATGGTGCCGGGCGTGGCGGCGGCCTCGGGGGCGCCCTTCCCGGACCACTCCTCGGCGAGGGCGCGGATGTCGGCGAGGCCGGTGTCCTGGCCGACGGGGGCGGCTCCGGCGCGGCACATCTTGATGCCGTTGTACTGGGCCGGGTTGTGGGAGGCGGTGAACATCGCGCCGGGCAGGCCGAGGCTGCCGGAGGCGAAGTAGAGCTAGTCGGTCGAGCAGAGCCCGATGAGGGTGACGTCGGCGCCGAGGCGGGCCGCGCCGCGCGAAAGGCGCCCGCGAGGCCGGGCGACGAGGGGCGCATGTCGTGGCCGACGACGATCGCGTCCGCGTCCGTCACCCGGACGAAGGCGGCGCCGAAGAGTTCGGCGAGCGTCTCGTCCCACTGGTCGGGTACCACTCCGCGGATGTCGTACGCCTTCACGATCTGCGACAGATCGGCAGTCACGGATCCACCCTCCTGAGTTCTGGGCACGCGTGTGCGGCGCGTGTACGGAACGCCAAAACTACCGGAGTGGAGCGGAGCGAGGCGGACGGTGGCCGGTTGCGCCGCGTTGTGGGCAAGTCCCGGTCCGTGGTCGAGCGGGCCGGGCCGGTCGGCGGGCCGGTGGCCGGGCCCGGTTGTCGGGCTCGGTGGTCGGGCCCGGTTGTCGGGCTCGGTGGTCGGGCCCGGTTGTCGGGCTCGGTGGTCGGGCTCGGTGGTCGGACTCAGTTGTCGGGGAACGGAGCACCCTGAGGTGTCCGCGGCGCCCGACCTCCATGGGGTCGCCGCCACGGCCGCCGCCGCCCTTGCCGCCGGATCCGGCCGCGCGCTCCTGGGGGCGGGCCGCCTCCCGTACCGCGTTGGCCAGGGCTTCGAGGTCGTCGCCGCTGGGGCGGCTGGGGGCAGATCCGTCGGAGAGCCGCACGACCTCCCAGCCGCGCGGGGCGGTGAGGCGCTCGCTGTGCTCGGCGCACAGGTCGTAGCAGTGGGGCTCGGCGTAGGTGGCGAGCGGGCCGAGGACCGCAGTCGAGTCGGCATAGACGTACGTCAGTGTCGCGACGGCAGGGCGGCCGCACGCGGTGCGCGAACAGCGACGTACAGGGCTCACGACGTTGGACGGTACCGCACTCTTGAGCGGGCCGCGACGACTCTCCCTCAGGTCACTCCACCGTGTCGCGGCGCGAGCCTCCCGCCCGCCCGCGGGGCAGCCGTTCCGACCTGCAGGGAAGGGAGGGCGGGGGTCCGGAGGGAGGTGGAGATTCGGACAGTCGGGGAGAGGAATCCGGTCAATCAGGGCCAGATGGCCGATCGTGACGGGCCGCCGAATCGGGCGTGCGGTTGGCCGGAACGTTCAGGTTCCGACAGGAGGGGCGGGGAGGAGGCGTGGACGCGCCGGGAGTGGGCCGGGCGTGTCGGGGAAGGTGGCGAGGACACGCCACGGTGCGGAGAGACCGATGGGGGTTACGCTGCGTCGGTGATGGACAGTCCTGTGCCGCCGAGCCCCTCGCACCGTCCCGCGGAGCCCCGGCGGAGCCCCGGATCCGCCGCCGCGACCGGCACGGCCGCGGGATGCGGGGCCCCGTCGCGCCGCCGCAGGTGCCGCTCTCCGCGAGCCGGGCCGACACCTTCCGCGATCTGGTCCTCGACTCGGTGGAGCGTCTGGAACGGCGCTGGCCGCAACTGGCCGACGTCGAGTTCCTGGTCCTGGAGGTGCCGCCGCCCGTGCCGGGCGAGACGGTGCCGCTGGGCGGTTCGGTCTCGGCGGAGAAGGACGAGCCCGCCCGGGTGGTCGTCTACCGGCGGCCGGTCGAGATCCGCTCGAAGAGCCGGGACGAGCAGGCGCTCCTGGTCCACGAGGTGGTCGTGGAGCAGGTCGCCGAGCTCCTCGGGCTCTCCCCGAGTCGGTCGATCCCCGGTACGGGCAGGACTGAGCCGGGCGGGGGCGACGGGCGTGCGGTGTTCCGCGCCCCTCCGGTTTCCCCGTACGGGGCCCGGGGTCAGTCCAGTACTCCCAGGTCCTGGTGGGCCGATGGGACCTCGACCGTGCCCCGGTCGTCGGTGAGGGTCTGGACGGTGAACATCGGGACGCCGTCCTGCGGCAGGGCGAGCGTCCGCGCCGCGTGCACCTTGCCTCCGGAGACCGGCTCGACGGTCAGCGCGTAGGAGCCCGCCCGAGGCCCTGGGGGCGAGGTCGGTGAGGGCCGTCGTGGTGCCCGCCTTGACCGTGACCGTCTTCGACACCGGTGTGCCCGCCCCGGAGCCGGCCGAGGCCGTGACCCTGACCTGCGCGTCGGCGTCGGGGGCGGTCAGGGAGAGCGTCGAGGCCTTGGCGCGGTTGTCGGCGACCGTCGCGCGGGCGGAGATCGCCCCGCCGCCGGGATGAAGGCGATCTCGCTCTTGTCGCCCTTGCCCCGGACCACCTGGAGGCGGCCACGACCGGGACGGGATGCTTCGGGTCCTCCGGGGCGAGGTACAGGGAGGCCGCCGAGCCGCGGGTGAGGTCCGGCAGGTCGATGGAGGTCGTCATCCCGGACTTCACGTGCAGGGTGTCGGCGCCCGCCGGGACGATCGCGCCGTTCGTGGTGGACAGCTTGACCTTCAGGTCGGCGTCGTCCTCGCCGGGGGCCATGACCACGAGCCGCACCGAGGTGGCGTCGGCCGGGATGCCGGGGAGCACGACGCTGCCCGACGGGTCGGCCGAGGCCGAGATCCAGTCGCTGCCGAGCTTCTCGTCGGCGACGCCGAGGGCCGCGCCGACGCGCCCGCTGCGGGTGGTGACGTGGACGGTGACGTCCCGCTGGGCGGCCTCGTGGGTGAGGGTGGAGAGGAGGACCGGGACCGTGGAGTGGGCCGGGACCGGGATGCCCTCGGTGAACTGGGACTTGAGGACGCCCTCGGGGCCGTAGAGCGCGATGTCGGCGACGGCGGCCGTGTCGTCCGGGTTGGTGAGGTGGACGTAGTCGTGGCGCGCCTTGGCGGTGGAGGCCGCCGGGAACCAGAAGTCGGTGTCGGGGGCGCCGCAGGTGAGGCCGAGGAGGCCGCGCGAGCCGCCCGCCGGGACGACGGTGGTCTGCTGGACGGTCCAGCCGGGGGCGAGGGTGCCGGTGGCCGAGCCGGTGAGGGCAGGCACGGACGCGCCGTTCGCCTCGGCGGTGACGGGCTTGCCGGGGGCCGTGACGGTGGCGGGGGCCTTGGCCGCGGCGGGCTTCTTGCCGTCCTTGCCGGCGCCGCCGTCGGCGGTCGTGCCCGCGGCGGGCCTCAGGAGGGCCGTGGGCCGCTCGGCCCTGCCGCTGCCGGGGGCCTCGGCGCCTCCCGCGGCCTTGCCCGCCTCCGTGCCCGTCGGGGTGTACGAGGTGTAGAGGGTCTCGGCCACCTCGGAGGCGCTGGGGGCCGGGCAGGCCAGGCCGACGCGCTCGACCGGCAGGCGGGTGGTGGTCCTGGCCGCCTCGGGGGCGGCGGTGCCGTCGGGGGCGGTCAGGGCGGCGAAGCCGGTGACGGCGGCGAGGGCCGTGGCGCCCGCGATCAGGGAGAGGGTCGTGCGCTTCACTGGTTGCTGCTCCCGTCGGGACGCTGCTCGGTCTCGTGGCCCTGGGGGTGCCCGTAGCCGTGGCCGTACGGGTCGTACTGCTGCGGGTCGTAGCCCTGTCCGCCGTACTGCTGCGGGTCGTAGCCCTGCTGCTCGTAGCCCTGTGGGTCGTACTGCTGCTGGTCGTACTGCTGCTGCTCGTAGCCCTGCTGGTACGCGTACGGCTGCTGCTGGTACGGGTCGGCCGCGTACTCCTGGTAGGAGCCCTGGTCGGCGTAGGGCTGCTGGCCCTGGGCGTGGTCCGGGGCCGGGGCCTGGGCCGGGGCGTAGGCGGGGTCGTACGCGCCGTCCCACTCCTCCTGCCGGTCCCCGGGCTCGTGGGTCTGCTGCTCCGGGATCGGGAGCGGCTCGTGCTCCGGCGCGTCGGCGGGCGTCTGCTCCGCGGCCTCCGCCTCGGCGGCGGCGCGCAGGCAGCAGGCGCGGCGGCCGTCGCCCTCGGCGGCCTGGGCGGGGATCGCGAGCTCCTCCTCGGGCAGGTCGTCGTCGATCTCGCGGCGGCGGCCGGGCAGGGCGAGGACGAGCAGGACGACGCCGAGGGCGACCTGGGTCCAGATCCACGCGGTGTGGGTGAGCGGCTCGTCGTACGTGACGTCGAGGCGGCCCCCCTGGGCGGGGAGCTCGAAGCCCTGGGCCCAGCCGTCGACGGTGGTCCTCGTCAGCGCCTTGCCGTCGAGGGTGGCGGTCCAGCCCTCGTCGGCGCGGTCGGCGAGGCGCAGGACGCGGCCGGCGGCGCCCGCGGGGATCTCGGTGTGCACCTCGACGGGGCCGGCGGCGACGGCGACGGCCTTGGCGGCCGTCTCCTCCTTGGCACCGGCACCGGCACCGGCCCCGGCGGCGGGCGGGGTGATCATGACGCGGGCGATCTCGCGGTCCACGCGCCACAGCGCGCTGCCGTCGATCTGGCTGAGGCGGCTGAGGCCGGGGGTGGCGTCGAGGACGCGGCTCATCTGGCGCGGGGCGCCGTCCCGTACGAGGACGTAGCGGATCGCGTAGCCGCTGAGCTGCTCGGTCTGGTCGGCGCCGGAGCCGGCGACGAGGAGGGCGACGACCCGGTCGAGGTGGGGGTCGCCCGCGGCGGTCTCAGTGAGTTCGGCGTCGCCGAGGCGGGCGCCGGAGCCGCGGACCAGGGTGTAGGCGACCCGGCCGGGGGCGGAGCCGCCCAGGACGAGGGTGCGGGGCTGGTCGCGGGTGGCGCTCTCCTCGGCGACAAAGGCCGGGACCTGGACCGGGTCGCGGCGGGTCAGCGGGCCGTCGGCGCCGCCGATCATCCAGTCGGCGGCGGCGACGGCGGGGCCGGCGGCGCAGGCGAGGGCGATCAGGGCGGCGACGGGCTGGCGCCAGCCGAAGCCGTGGGCGGCGACGCGGGTGCGTCCGCCCTCGGCGCCGATCATGCCGGCGGCGATGAGGGCGGCGCCGTAGACGAGGAGTGGCGGGGCCGGCCCAGCCGGTGCCGCCCGCGCCGTTAGTCAGGACGGCGAGGAGGAGGCCGGCGAGGGCGGCGGCCCAGGCGGCGTGGACGGCGAGCCGGCGCTCCTCGCGCAGCAACCCGGCGAGGCCGGCGAGGACGAGAGCCGATCAGGAGGAGGCCGCCGGTGGTGCCGGGGCCGCCGGGACTGGTGCCGAGCAGGTCGAGCGCGGTGGCGGTGCCGGTGCGGACGTCGACGCCGGCCTCGCGCAGGAGGGCGGAGGGTCGGTCAGGAGGGTGAGCGACCAGGGGCGAGGACGAGCAGGGGGTGCCGACGGCGGCGAGGAAGCGGAGCCCGTACGCGGTGATGTCGGAGCGGCGGACGGCGAGGACGCCGAGGCCGAGGAGGACGGCGAGGGCCAGACGGCCGGGGTGAACGCGGTCGTGAGGGTGAGCAGGAGGGCGTACGCCCAGGTGGCGCGCCAACTGCCCCGGTCGGGCCGGTTGAAGCCGTGGGCGGCGACGGCGGCGCAGCCGATCAGCGGGAGCAGGACCGCAAGGACGGCGGTGCCGAGCCGGCCTGCGGCGAGGGCGCCAGTGGCGGCGGGCAGGAAGGCGTACGCGACGGCGCCCCAGGCGCGCAGCAGCCGGGACTCGACGATGCCCCGGGAGGCGAAGTACGCGGTGAAGCCGGCGAGCGGGACCGAGCAGACGAGCAGCAGGGTCAGCGCGGTGGAGGTGGAGCCGAGGAACAGCGCGGAGAGCGCGGCCAGGACGGCGAGGTAGGGCGGGGCGGACTGGGTGCCGCCGGTGCCGAGGGGTGCCAGGTGTCGGCGTAGCGGGACCAGAGTCCGGAGACGGTGTCGGGGGCGGGCAGCAGGGCGCCGCCGACCAGAGAGCCGCCGGAGAAGAGGTTGCGGCAGGCGACGAGGGAGACGACGAGGAGGAGGGCGAAGAGGACCGGGCCGGGCCTGCGGGCGATCTTCTTGAGCCGGGCGAACTGCTCGATCTCCAGGTAGTCGGCGTCGTCGCCGCCGGGTCCCGATTCGACGACGCCGTGGCGGGAGCCGCCGGAGTCGGCCTCGTTGCCGCCGAAGTTGGCGGTGAGCTGTTCGGCTGCGGCGCGGACGGTGGCGCCGGGCGGCGGGAAGAGCGGGCGGAGTTCGGCCGCGGCAACGGCCGGGTTCTTGCGCCGCTTGCGGGCGGCAAGGATCTTCTCGGGCCGCAGCAGGGGTGGCGAGGAGGCCCATGACCTCGTCGACGGCCTGCCCGGGGACCTTGCCGACGAGGTAGGCGAGGGTGCGGAGCAGGGTGCTGAGGACGAGCCGCACGAAGACGTACGGGAGGGCGGCGCCGCGGTGTTGGCGAGGAGCGTGTAGACGGCTCCGGCCTTGTCGACGCGGTGCGGGTCGGCGGCGGTGCGGCCGGCGCAGTCGACGGTGCGGCGCTCGCGGGCGGCAGCCTCGGCGTGCCGCAGGACGGCGTCGGGGGCGACGAGGACGCGGTGCCCGGCGGCGTGGGCGCGCCAGCACAGGTCGACGTCGTCGCGCATGAGGGGCAGGCGCCGGTCGAAGCCGCCGAGCTCCTCGAAGACGTCGCGGCGGACCAGCATGCCGGCGGTGGAGACGGAGAGGACGGAGCGGACCTGGTCGTGCTGGCCCTGGTCCTGCTCGCGGCGGTCGAGGCCGGTCCAGCGGCGTCCGCTGCGGGCGATGGAGACGCCGGCCTCCAGGAGCTGCTTGCGGTCGTACCAGCCGCGCAGCTTGGGGCCGACGACGGCGGCGTACGCGTCGGAGTCGGCGACGCGCAGGAGTTCGGCGAGGGCGTCGGGCTCGGGCGCGCAGTCGTCGTGGAGGAGCCAGAGCCACTGGACCGGTTCGCCGTGCGGGAGTTCGGGGAGGTCGTAGGCCTCGTCGTTCCAGGTGCGGCTGACGGGGTCCCAGCCGCTGGGGCGCTTCAGGTAGGGCAGGTCCTCGGGTCCGAGCACGGGCGCGGTGCGGACGGCCTCCTCGACGGCGGCGCCGAATCCGGTGCGGCGCGCGAGGTGCAGGACGCGGTCGGCGCCGACGGCGTCGGCGACGAGCCGTGCGGAGTCGTCGGCGCTGCCGGTGTCGGCCGCGACCACGTTCTGCACGGGGCGTTCCTGGGCGAGCAGGCCGGCCAGGGCGTCGGGCAGCCAGCGGGCGCCGTCGTGGGTGACGAGCACGGCGGTGACGACGTGTCGCGGGAACTCAGGAGTTGAGGACATCGAGCTACGGGCCCTCCGGCCGGGGTCGCCCGCGGGGGGCGTGGGGAGCGTCTCGGACGGAGGCCCACACTAACGGCTGTGCGCGGAGCGGTCCGCCGCCCTGTGGACAGAGCTCCCGGGCCCCTGTGGACAGAGGGGGCGGAACGGTCGCGGGGAGGAGGTCGGCCGGGATGCGCCGGATACGCGGGATCCACGAGGGGCACGGAAGGTGCGGGAGGCACGGCAGGCACGGAGGGTGCGGGAAGTCCCGGACGCGCAGAACGCACCGCATACGCGAAACGGTCCGCCGTCCGTGCTCGGGTGCACGGGGGCGGACCGTTCGGGACGACCTGGTGCGCGCGTTCCGGCGCGGTCCCGGTGGACGCGTCCCGGCTCGGGGGTCCGGACGCGGTCGGGTGCCGGCGGTTCGGGCGGCCGCTCGGGCTGCTTTCCGGACAGCGGCGGTTCAGACGGCGGCCTTCTTCAGGCGGCGTCGCTCGCGCTCCGAGAGGCCGCCCCAGATGCCGAAGCGCTCGTCGTTCTGCAAGGCGTATTCGAGGCATTCGGAACGGACCTCGCAGGCGAGGCAGACCTTCTTGGCCTCGCGGGTCGAGCCGCCCTTCTCGGGGAAGAAGGACTCGGGATCGGTCTGGGCGCACAGCGCGCGCTCCTGCCAGCCGAGTTCCTCGTCCGCGTCCTCGACCAGCAGTTCCTGGAACAACTCGGTCATGTGCGCCCCTCGTCTGTTCTGTGCGTCCCCGTGGAGTTGCCGTGCGAGCACGGCCGAACGACACGAGTGAAATACAAGTTCGTGCTCTGTGCGAGTCAAGCTGAGATCTGCTATCGGGCCCCGTATTCACTCTGCGGAACCAAGCGTATGCGCTAAGTGTTCAAATCACCAAAACCGTGACACAGGGTACCGATGCGACCGTGCGGCACGGCCTCCACAGGGGAGGACGACCGGGGCGTGGATCTTGTTTCGATCCAGCCACGGAAGCGATCCGGATCACAGTCGGGTCACGAGCCGCCCCCTGTCCGGACCGACACGCGCGCACCACCGCGTTCGCGGGCACGGTCGAAGCGCCATCTCTCCTGGTCCGCGCATGAGCAAACCTTTCTCCAGAGGGCAACCGGATGAGGTGAAACATTACCCCCAAATCGGGCATTGAGTTGACAGTCGGGTGCCCTCCGGCCACCTTTGGTGGCATGCCAGCGACCGCAGCGCCCTCCGCGACCCACGCCCGTGGGTTCCGCCGCGCTGTCCAGGCGCGCTGTTGCTGTTGCTGTCCCGGCTGTTGATGCCGCAGAGCTCCGGCTCTCGCTCCCCGCGCTCCAGCCTTTCCCCAGCGTCACCCGCGTCTCCCGTGTCACCGCTCCCCGTGACCCCCACCGCTTCTGTTTCTGCTGAGGAACCACCCCACCCCATGAACATGGACAGCGACCTCCAGATCGCCGGCGACATCATGGAGGTCCCCACCTCCTCCAGCCCGAGCGCGTCCACCCCGTGACCGTGGCCGACTTCGCCGGCCTGGCGCGCTCGATCGCCGACGACCGCTCCCAGTGGGCCCCGTACGTCGAGTACGACGCCACCACCCGCTGGTACCACCGCCTGCGCACCGGTCCCCAAGCTCTCGACTCCGCTCGAGCAGGGGAGACCCCAATCGGCTACGAGGTCTGGCTGCTCTCCTGGGTGCCCGGACAGGGCAGCGGGCTCCACGACCACGGCGTCTCCTCCGGCGTCCTCACCGTCCTGGAGGGCGAGCTGACGGAGCGTACGGACCGGGGCGTGCGGACGCTCGCCGGCGGCGCGCAGCGCGTGTTCGCCCCCGGGTACGTCCACGAGGTCGTCAACGACTCCCTGGAGCCGGCCGTCAGCCTGCACGTCTACTTCCCGGGCCTGACCGAGATGCCCATGCACGAGTCGCTCCGCGCGCGGTGCGCCCCGGTGACCCCGCCCCGGAGGCGCCGGGAGTGATCGTCGCCTGACACACTGCCCTCCATGCGCATTGTGGTTCTGGCAGGCGGCATCGGTGGTGCCCGGTTCCTTCGCGGCCTCAAGCGGGCCGCCCCGGACGCGGAGATCACGGTCGTCGGCAACACCGGTGACGACATCCATCTCTTCGGGCTGAAGGTCTGCCCCGACCTGGACACGGTGATGTACACCCTCGGCGGGGGCATCGACGAGGAGCAGGGCTGGGGGCGTACGGACGAGTCCTTCACCGTCAAGGAGGAGCTCGCGGCGTACGGCGTCGGGCCCGAGTGGTTCGGCCTCGGCGACCGGGACTTCGCGACCCACATCGTCCGCACCCAGATGCTCGCCGCGGGCTACCCGCTGAGCGCCGTCACCGAGGCGCTGTGCGCCCGCTGGCAGCCGGGCGTGCGCCTGCTCCCCATGTCCGACGACCGCGTCGAGACCCACGTGGCGATCGAGGTCGACGGCGAGCGGCGGGCGGTGCACTTCCAGGAGTACTGGGTGAAGCTGCGCGCCTCCGTCGACGCGAAGGCCGTCGTGCCGGTCGGCGCGGAGGCCGCGAAGCCGGCGCCGGGCGTCCTGGAGGCGATCGCGGAGGCGGACGTCGTCCTCTTCCGCCGTCCAACCCGGTCGTGTCCGTCGGCACGATCCTGGCCGTGCCGGGATCCGCGAGGCGGTCGCCGCGGCCGGGGCGCCGGTCGTGGGCCTCTCCCCATCGTCGGGGACGCGCCCGTGCGCGGGATGGCCGACAAGGTCCTCGCGGCGGTGGGCGTGGAGTCCACGGCGGCGGCGGTGGCCCGGCACTACGGCACCGGACTGCTCGACGGCTGGCTCGTGGACACCGTGGACGCGGGCGCGGTCGCGGACGTCGAGGCGGCGGGCATCCGCTGCCGCGCGGTGCCGCTGATGATGACGGACGTGGACGCGACGGCGGCTATGGCGCGCGAGGCGCTCGCGCTTGCCGAGAGGTACGCGGGTGACCGCCGCCCCGCCTACCGGGTGTGGGCGCTGCCCGGCCTTCCCGAGGTGGCGGCCGGGACGACCTGGCCAAGCTGATCGCCTCCGCCGCCGCCTCCCCGCGCCGGAACTCGCCGACGGGGACGTGCTGCTCGTCACCTCCAAGATCGTCAGCAAGGCGGAGGGCCGGGTGGTCGCCGCCGACGACCGCGAGGAGGCCATCGACGCCGAGACGGTCCGGGTGGTGGCGCGGCGCGGCGCCCTGCGGATCGTCGAGAACCGGCAGGGGCTCGTCATGGCCGCCGCCGGGGTCGACGCCTCCAACACCCCCGCCGGGACGGTGCTCCTGCTGCCCGAGGACCCGGACGCCTCGGCCCGCCGGATCCGCGAGGGGCTGCGCGGGGCGCTCGGCGTGGACGTGGGCGTCGTCGTCACGGACACCTTCGGGCGCCCCTGGCGCAGCGGGCTCACGGACGTGGCGATCGGGGCGGCCGGGGTGCGGGTCCTGGACGACCTGCGCGGCGGGACCGACGCGCACGGCAATCCGCTGAGCGCGACCGTGGTCGCCACCGCCGACGAACTCGCCGCCGCCGGGGACCTGGTGAAGGGCAAGGCCTCCGGCCTTCCGGTGGCCGTCGTCCGGGGCCTGCCGCACGTGGTGGGCGGGGACGGGGAGCCGGGCGCACGCGCGCTCGTGCGGGGGCCGCCGACGACATGTTCCGGCTGGGCACCTCCGAGGCCGTACGGGAGGCGGTGACGCTGCGGCGGACCGTACGGGAGTTCACGGCCGAGCCGGTCGACCCCGGGGCGGTGCGGCGCGCGGTCGCCGCGGCCGTGACGGCGCCGGCCCGCACCACACGACGCCGTGGCGGTTCGTGCTCCTGGAGTCGGCGGAGTCGCGGACGCGGCTGCTCGACGCGATGCGGGAGGCGTGGGTCGCGGACCTGCGCCGGGACGGGAAGTCCGAGGAGTCGATCGCGAAGCGGGTGCGGCGCGGGGACGTCCTGCGGAACGCGCCCTACCTGGCCGTGCCGTGCCTGGTCACGGACGGCTCCCACCACTACGGCGACCCGCGCCGGGACACCGCCGAGCGCGAGATGTTCCTGGTCGCGGCGGGCGCGGGCGTGCAGAACTTCCTGGTGGCGCTCGCGGGCGAGCGGCTCGGCTCGGCGTGGGTGTCCTCGACGATGTTCTGCCGGGACGTCGTACGGGAGGTCCTCGGCCTGCCGGGCGACTGGGACCCGCTCGGCGCGGTGGCGATCGGGCACCCGGCGGCGGCGCCGCGGGAGCGGGCGGCGCGGACGGCCTCGGAGTTCGTCGAGGTGCGGTGACCTCGCCGGTCGGGCCGGACCGGGTCGGATCGGGCCGGATCGGACGGGGTCGGGCCGGGCCGGGGTGGGTCAGAGGGCCGCGATGTTGCCCGGGGTCATGCGGGGCGCCCTGCGGGGCGGGATCTGGCCGCTGAGGAGGATCAGGCGGGCGGCCCGGTGGCGCTGGCCCGCGTAGGGGGCCAGGAGGTCGAGCATGGCCGCGTCGTCGGCCGTGCGGTCGCCCGCGAGGGCCCAGCCGACGATGCCGGGCAGGTGGTAGTCGCCGGTGGTGACCTCGTCGGGGGCGCCGTGGGTGCGCTGGACCACCTCGGCGCTCGTCCAGGGCCGACGCCCGGGATCAGCTCCAGGCGCCCGCGTGCGCCGGCCGGGTCCATCTCCGCGGCCTCCTCCATGCGGCGGGCCACCCGGCACACGCGCAGGATCGTCGCGGCCCGCTTGTCGTCCACGCCCGCGCGGTGCCACTCCCAGGACGGGATCAGGCTCCACGCGCGCGCGTCCGGCATGACGTGCATGCCGTCGGGGGCCGGGCCCGGCGCGGGCTCCCCGTACTTGCGCACCAGGAGCCGCCAGGCCCGGTACGCCTCGTCCGTCGTGACCTTCTGCTCCAGGATCGACGGGATCAGCGACTCAGGACCAGTCCGGTCCGCGGGAGGCGGAGGCCGGGAGCGGCGGCGGTGCGCCGCGGCGAGCAGTCTGTGGCGGGGCGCGAAGGCGGTCGGGTCGTCCTCGGCGCCGAGGAGGGCCGGGAGGCGGTCCAGGAGCCAGGTGGCGCCCTCGCCCCACGCGTGGGCCTCCGCGGTGCCGTCCCGGGCGGTGACCCGGAGGGTCCCCGGGCCCTCGGGGGTCCGGCTGGCCCGCCAGAACGAGCCGTCCCGGGCGGCCCGGTAGGCGGGGTCCGCGGGGCCCCGGCGGAGGGGGCCGAGGGTGAGGACGAGGTCCGTCCCCGGGGGGAGGGGAGGGAGCGCGTGCGGGGCGGGGGCCGGGGGTGCGGCCGGTCGCCCGTGCGGGTGCGGTGGGGTTCTGGGGAAGCGGCCGGCCATGGGGACGAGCGTAACGGGGCGGGTCCGGTGCGGGCCCCGCCCGTTCCCCTACTGGTCCGACGAGAAGCGGACCGTGCCCGCCGGGAGGGTCGCGTCGCACCAGACGCGGATGCCGTCGCGGAGTTCGTTGTCGGGGCCCACCTGGGCGCCGTCGCCGATGACCGCCCCGCTGAGGACCGTACGCGCGCCTATGCGGGCGCCCGCGCCGACCAGGGAGTCGGTGATGACCGCGCCCGGTTCGACGACCGCGCCCGCCAGGAGCGTGGAGCCCGTGACGCGGGCGCCCTCGCCGATCACCGCGTCCGCGCCGACGACCGTGCCGCCGGTCAGCTTGGCGTCCGGGGCGACGCGCGCCGACGGCAGCACCAGGCGGTCGCCGCAGCGGCCCGGGACCGCCGGGGAGGGCGCGCGGCCCAGGACCAGGTCGGCGGAGCCGCGCACGAAGGCCTGCGGGGTGCCGAGGTCCAGCCAGTACGTGGAGTCGACCATGCCCTGGAGGTGGGCGCCGGAGGCCAGGAGCTCCGGGAAGGTCTCGCGCTCCACCGAGACCGGCCGTCCGGTGGGGATGGTGTCGATGACCGAGCGCCGGAAGACGTACGCGCCCGCGTTGATCTGGTCGGTGACGATCTCCTCGGGCGTCTGCGGCTTCTCCAGGAAGGCCGTGACGCGGCCGGTGGGGTCCGTGGGGACCAGGCCGAAGGCCCGCGGGTCGTCGACCCGGGTGAGGTGGAGCGAGACGTCCGCGCCGGAGGAGGAGTGGGTGTCGACGAGGGCCCCGATGTCGAGGCCCGTGAGGATGTCCCCGTTGAAGATGAGGACCGGGTCGTCGGGGCCCGAGTGCAGGCGCGAGGCCACGTTGCGTATCGCGCCGCCGGTGCCCAGCGGCTCCTCCTCGGTGACGTACTCCAGGCTCAGGCCGAGGTCGGAGCCGTCGCCGAAGTGCGGCTCGAAGACCTCGGCCAGGTAGGAGGTGGCGAGCACGATGTGCTCGACGCCCGCGGCGCGCAGGCGCGGGCGAGTTGGTGCGTCAGGAAGGGGACGCCCGCCGCGGGGACCATGGGCTTGGGCGTGTTGACCGTGAGCGGCCGCAGCCGTGTCCCCTTGCCACCGACCAGGAGGATCGCTTCTGTCACCTTGTCGTCTCTGCTTCCTGTTCGGCGCCGGTCGGCACGCCCGTTCCCGGTCGTCCCTGCGATATGACCGGTCAGTTTATGCAGACGGTTGCCCGGTGGGCCCCTCTACCTCCCCTGGTACGACGCCGCGCTCGTCCGGGCCGTGCCGAGCTTGCCGTACAGAAGCGATCCGGGACAGTCCGTGGCGAATCCGTCACGGTGTCCGGCGATGGCGTGGAACTTGACCTTGGTGCCCTTCGCGTACAGGTTTCCGCCGCCCGAGGTGAGGGTCACCGTCCCGACCGGGTTGATGCCGTGCAGGCCGAGCTTCCAGGCCGTCGGGCGGGCGACGGCGGTCACGGAGGCGGCCGGCGGGGCGGTCTTGCTGAAGGTGCCGAGGACGGCGATGCCCATGGTGCTGGTGTTGAACCCGAGGGTGTGCGCGCCGAGCACCGGCTTGTCCACGCCGCCCGCCCGGCCCTCGTAGATGTTCCCGCACTTGTCGACGGCGAAGTTGTAGCCGAAGTCCCGCCAGCCGCTGCTCAGCACGTGGTAGCGGTAGATGCTGCGCAGGACGGAGGGGCCTCGGCGCAGGTGTAGTTGTTGCCGGTGGCGCTGTGGTGGACGAAGGCCGCCTTGATCGTGTTCGTGTAGACGAAGGTCTTCTCGCGGATCGACTCGTCCGCGCCCCAGCCCTTGCGGGTGATGATCGCGGGGCGGGGACCGACGTACGGCGCGGCCGCCGCCGCCTCGGCCGCCGTCTGCACCCCGGACAGGTCCTGGAGCTTGACCGGCTCCTGAGCCGGTTCCTGGGCCGGTTCCTGGGCCGGTTCTGGGCCGGTTCTGGGCCGGTTCGTCGGACTCGGACCCGGACGTCGGCGTGCGGGGCACGAACGGGGGCAGGTACGGGGCCGCGGCGTCGGCCGCCTCCTTCGGCAGGAGCGGGAGCCAGGGCGCGAGGTACGGGGTGAGCCGGGAGCCGATCGTGTCCAGGCCCGCGAGGAGCCCGGAGAGGGACAGGGGGCCGGGACGGCCTGGGCCGGAGTCCGGGACGGCAGGGACGGTCGGGGTGGCAGGGACGGTCGGGACGGCAGGGACGGTCGGGGCCGGGGGCAGCGGGGCCTCCGGAGCCGCGACGGCCGGGGCCACGGCGGTGCGGGCCCGCGGCCGGGCCGCCTCCGACACCGGCTCCGTGGACCCGTCCACGGACTCCCCGGCGTACGGCCCGTGGCCGCGGCCTGTTCGACCTCCGTGCCCGGCTCCGTCTCCAGGACCGGTTCCGTGTCCCTGTCACTCGTCGCCCCGGGGTCCTCCCCGGGGCCACGAGTTCCAGGCGCAGGCCGGCCGGGAGCGGCGCCGCGCCGCCCGTCTCGTCGGACTCCGCCCGTACGCGGATCTCGACGCCGTCCGAGTCGCCCACCCACAGCGGGGCCGTGGAGCCGCGGAGCGCCCGGGAGGTGCCCTCCGCCGTGTCCGGGTCGGCGCCGTGTTCGTCGTTGTGGGTCTCCACGTCCTGCCACTCCGACCAGGTGTCGGTGCCGGTGGCCCGGGTGCGGACCTGCACGGTGCCGTGCAGCGGGGCCCTGGGGTCGTCCCAGACCACGCCCACGAGGGAGAAGGGCTTGACGTCGCGTCGGGTGAGTCCCTGCTCCCCGGGCCGCCGGCCCGCGAGGAGGAGCCCAGCGGGCCGAGCGGCAGGGACTGGGTGGAGCCCGAGAGATCGGGCGCGGGGGGCAGCGCGGAGGCCGCCGGTGGCTGCGCGAGCACCTCGGCCGCCGCGGACGCGGCGGGGGAGACCGGCAGGGCGAGTACCGCCGCGCAGGTGACGGCGATCGAGGAGGCGAGTGAGGCACGCATGGGCCGATCGTGCGTACCGCCGGGCCGTTCCGCGCGGCGGGACACCGCCCGGAAAGCGGCGGCCGATCGGTCCGACCGGTGGACGGCGTCACCGGTACGGCGGACCCCGGCGGGCCCTCCCGCGTACGCTGTCCGGCGTGAACGCCAGCGACCGCACCCCCGCCGACCTGCTGCGATCCGCGCTCGCCGCGGACCCCGCCCGCCCTTGGTCACCTTCTACGACGACGCCACCGGTGAACGGGTGGAATTGTCCGTCGCCACCTTCGCCAATTGGGTGGCCAAGACGGCGAACCTGATCCAGGGCGAGCTGTCCGCCGGACCCGGCGACCGGGTCGCGCTGCTGCTGCCCGCGCACTGGCAGAGCGCCGTCTGGCTGCTCGCCTGCTCCTCGGTGGGCGTGACCGTCGAGCTCGGCGGCGACCCGGCCGGCGCGGACGTCGTGGTCGCGGGCCCGGAGACGCTCGAAGCGGGGCTCGCCTGCTCCGGGGAGCGGATCGCGCTCTCGCTGGCGCCGCTGGGCCGCCGCTTCCCCGCCGCGCCCGCCGGTTACGCGGACTACGCGGTCGAGGTGCCGAGCCAGGGCGACCGGTTCGCCCCGTTCGTACCGGTCGATCCGGACGCTCCCGCCCTGGTCGTCGACGGTACGGAACGCAGTGGCGTCCAGCTCGTCGAGCAGGCCCGCGTGGACGCGGCGGCGCTCGGCCTCGCCCCGGGTCCCGGCTGCTCTCCGGGCTCGGCTACGGCGACTGGACCGGTGTCTCGACCGGTCTGTACGCGCCGCTCGCCGCCGGCGGTTCGGTGGTCCTGTGCCGGAACCTGGACCGGCTCGCGCCGGAGGCGTTCGAGAAGCGGGTGGAGAGCGAGCGGGTGACGGACACCGCCCTGTGAGCCTCACCGCTCTGTGAGCCTGACCGCCGTGTGAGCCTGACCGCCGTGTGACCTTCGTCGTCGTGCGACCCGGTGGAACCGCACCCGTTCGGCCCAGCGACGGGCCGGGTCCCCGGGTTCGGGCGCCCGGTCCGGTGGATGATCGGCCGGGGAGTCGTCTCCTTCCGCACCACCACGCGTCGGACCCGGCCGGCTCCCTCCACGGCCGGCGGCCGTCCGGCGCGCCGCCGACGCCACGAAGGACGGAACGCAGACGTGACGGACCGCGCAGGCACGCCCGCCGAACCGGACCCCCGGCGCCCGAGGACGGGGCGGCCGGGGACGCGGGGCCGGGGACGCGACGGCCGGCGCCCCGGAGGGGCGGAGGACGGCGGTCCCGGGAAGCCCGCCGCCACTGGCTGCGCTGGACGGCGCTCGGCGTCTCGGTCGTCGTCCTCGGCGCGGCCGGGGCGGGCTAGTGGTTCTACCGCAAGCTCGACGGCAACATCACCACGGACACCACCGCCGCCGACGAGCTGCGCAGGTACGAGAAGGAGCGGCCGCCCGCGAGTGCGTCGGCCGCCCGGAACATCCTGCTCATCGGCTCGGACACGCGGTCCGGCGAGGGGAACGAGCGGTACGGCAGGGACAAGGGCACCCAGCGCTCGGACACGGTGATCCTGCTGCACCTCGCGGCGGGGAAGGGGAGCGCGACCGCCGTCTCCCTCCCCGCGACCTGATGGTGACGGTCCCGAGCTGCCGCAAGCCCGACGGGTCCCGCACCCGGGAACAGTTCGAGCAGTTCAACCTGGCCTTCGAGGTCGGCGGCACGGCGTGCACGATCCGTACCGTCGAGAAGCTGACCGGGACGCGGGTCGACCACCACATGGTGATCGACTTCCAGGGCTTCAAGAAGATGGTGGACGCCGTGGACGGGGTGGAGGTCTGCCTCAAGGAGCCCGTGGACGACGCCGACGCGCACCTGAAGCTGCCGGCGGGGCGCCAGACGCTCCACGGGGAGCAGGCCCTCGGTTTCGTACGCGCCCGGAAGTCGCTCGGCAACGGCAGCGACACCGAACGCATGGACCGGCAGCAGCAGTTCCTCGGCGCGCTCGTCAACAAGGTGCAGAGCAACGGGGTCCTGCTGAACCCGGCCAGGCTCTATCCGGTCCTGGACGCGGCCACCAGGTCGATCACGACCGACGCGGGGCTCGACTCGCTGCGGGACCTGTACGACCTGGCGCGCTCGATGCGGGCGATCCCGACCGAGCGGGTGCAGTTCCTCACGGTCCCCGCCGCCCGTACACGTACAACGCGAACCGGGACGAACTGGTGCAGCCCGCCGCGAGCCAGCTCTTCCGGCAACTGCGGGAGGACCGGCCCGTGGTGGTGGAGCCCGGGGAGAAGGACGAGGACCGCAAGCCCGACGACGCGGAGGCCCCGCCGAGCCCCGCGCCGACGCCGACGTTCACCGGACGGAGCGCGGCGGAAGGGGCGTGCTCTGACCGGAGGCGTGCCGGGGGACGGGGCGCGGGCCGTGGGAAGGGTGGGTAAAGGGCGCCCCAAGGGGAGGGAAGGGAGCGGTGTGGTTTGGGCGCATTGCCCGGTTGTAAGGGGCGTGGAATTTGTCACGGGCGTCGCTCCGCGCTGAACTGGGCGGATACTGTGACCCGATCCGGTGTACCCCGACCACGTGGTCGTCACACCTCACCAGGGATCGAACGACCGAGAGAGCGGCGCCCCGTGGGGAGGGCGCCCCGCGTGGCACCGACGGAGGACTCGAGTAACCGTGGACGCGCACAGCCGTGGACGGGCGGACGAGATCGACCCCGCCGACCAGTGGGTGCTCAACCCGCAGACGGGCAACTACGAACTGCGACTGGACCGCTCCGCTGAGCAGCCGGCGGTTCCGTCCCCACCCGCGGTTCGTCCGCCTCCGCCGCGACCGGGGCCTCCGGAAGAGGCGCCGCCTCCGGATCCCCGAAGCGGGACGCCGCGGCCGGGTCCCCGGAGCGGGACGCCGCCGAGGCGCCCGTCCCCGGCCAGCGCCGGCGCCGGGTCCCCGAGCAGAGCCGGGGCGGCCGCCAGACGTCCACGAGCCGCCGCAGGCCCAAACAGGGCGCCTCCCGCAAGAAGAAGGTCCTGCTGTGGACCGGCGGCACGATGGCCGTCGTCCTGGTGGCCGGCGCCACCGGCGCGTACCTGATCTACGACAAGCTCAACGGCAACATCGGCACGGTGGACGTCGGCGACGCCGCCGTCGGCGCGCCCGGCATGGACGGCCCGCTCAACATCCTGATCATCGGCAACGACGTGCGGACCGGTGAGGGGAACGAGAGCTACGGGAACAAGAGCAACGTCACCGGGCACGCCGACACCACGTTCCTCATCCACGTGTCCGAGGACCGGACCAACGCGACGGCGCTGAGCATCCCCGGGACCTCAAGACCGAGATCCCGGACTGCCCCACGAAGCAGCCCGACGGGTCGACCAAGGTCATCCCCGGCTCGGTCGGGAAGACCAAGTTCAACGAGTCGTTCGGCGTGAACGGCCGTGACCCCGGCTGCACGATGCGCACGGTCAAGGAGATGACCGGCATAGGGATCAACCACTTCATGATGGTCGACTTCAACGCCGTCAAGACGCTGTCGGCGGCCGTCGGCGGCGTGGAGGTCTGTCTGACCAAGCCCATCCGGGACATGAACTACTCCAAGCTCGACCTGTCGGCGGGCGAGCACCGGATCCAGGGCGAGCAGGCGCTCGCGTTCCTGCGCAACCGCCACGGCCTCGGCAACCAGAGCGACCTCGACCGCATCAAGATGCAGCAGCAGTTCCTCGCGTCGATGATGCGCCAGTTGAAGGAAGACACCCTGGACAGCCCGACGCAGTTGCTCTCGGTCGCGAACGCGGCGACCGAGGCGCTCACCGTGGACAAGGGGATAGGGAGCGCCCTGAAGCTGACCTCCCTGGCCAAGGAGATCGGCAAGGTCGACCTGAAGAACATCAGCTTCATGACCGTCCCGGTGATCGACAATCCGGACGAGCCGCCGGCCAGGAGGGCGACGGTGGTCCTCGACCCCGTCAAGGCCCCGCAGGTCTTCGGCATGATCCAGAACGACGTCTCCTTCACCGAGGTGAAGAAGAAGCAGCAGGACGCCAAGAACGCCCAGGCGCAGGCCCAGGCGAAGCTCCTCCAGGGCCCCGGGCCCAGGCCGCCGACGTGCGCGTCGACGTCTACAACGGCAGCGGCGTCCAGGGGCCGCCCAGGCGACCCTGCTCTGGCTCCAGAACGAGCAGGGCGTGCCCCGCTCGACCAACAAGAGCAACGCCCCCGAGAAGGCGGCGAAGACCACGCTCACCTACGCACCGAACCAGGCCGATCAGGCCCGCAAGCTCGCGGACCTGATGGGCCTGCCCGCCACGGCTCTCCAGCCGGGCACGCAGGACGCCGGGGAGCGCGAGCCCATGACGCTCGTCCTCGGCGCCGACTTCAAGGGCGCGGGGTGCCCGTCACCGGTCCGGCAAAGGCGCCGGACGTCGAGAAGGTAGAAGCCGACAAGCAGGTGTGCGCCAAGTGACCCGGAAACACCGGGTCCCGGCGCACTCCTGATCCACGAGGGACCTGGGGTGGGACAGAACAGCGTGCACGGGGAGGGAACGCGGGGAACGTCCCGCGCGCCCGTGAACTGGGCTGGGACGACGACCTGCACGGGGCCGGCGAGGCGACCGGCGCCGAGACCGGCGCCGCCGGGGAGGCCGGGTCCCCGACGGGACGACCCGTGCGGAGCGGCGGCGCGGAGCGGCGGGCGGTGACGCGCGTAGCGGCTCCCGCCGCGGCAGCTCGCGCCGGCTCCCCAAGGGCGCCGGGAAGAAGGGCACGGGCAAGAAGGCCGGCAAGCGGAAGGCGCTGCGCTGGGTGGCGATCACCCTGGCGGTGCTCATACTCGGGACGGCCGGCGCCGGATACCTGTACTACGAGCACCTCAACGGCAACATCCGCGGCGGCAGCCGCGCGGGCGGCAACAGCGGCGTGAAGAAGGCCGCGCCGAACGCGCTGGGCGACACCGCTGAACATCCTCATGATCGGCTCGGACGACCGGGCCAACGAGAAGAACGTCGCCCTGGGCGGCGGCAAGAACGACAGGGACCGCAAGCCCCTGGCCGACGTGCAGATGCTGCTGCACATCTCGGCGGACCGGGAGAACGCCTCGATCGTCTCCGTCCCGCGCGACACGGTCGTCCCGATCCCCGAGTGCAAGGACAAGGACGGCACGACCTACAAGGCCACGACCAACCGGCCGATCAACGAGAGCCTCCAGCGCGGCGGCCCCGGCTGCACCCTCACCACCTGGGAGAACCTCACCGGGGTCTACATCGACCACTGGATGATGGTCGACTTCGCCGGTGTCGTGGCGATGGCCGACGAGGTCGGCGGCGTCCCGGTCTGCGTGAAGACCGGCGTGTGGGACAAGTCGAACGCGGTCGTGAAGGGCGGGTCCGGCCTGAAGCTGAAGGAGGGCACCTCCGAGGTCCAGGGCGAGCAGGCCCTCCAGTGGCTGCGCACCCGGCACGCGTTCGGCAGCGACCAGAACCGCGCCAAGGCCCAGCACATGTACATGAACGGCATGATGAAGAAGCTCCAGAGCCAGAACGCCTGGACCGACACCGGCCGTCTGATGGGCCTGGCCGACACCGCCACGCGGGCCCTCCAGGTCTCCGACGAGATCAAGAGCGTGAAGAAGCTCTTCGACCTGTCGATGCAGCTCAAGAACGTCAAGCTCGACCGCCTGACCACGGCGACGGTCCCGACCGTCGCCTACCCGCAGCGGCCCAACGAGTGGCTCCAGCTCGTCCCGTCGTCCGCCGACAAGATGTGGACGATGCTCCGGGACGACATCGCCTTCGACAAGAACGGCGACAAGGCCGGCGCCAAGCCGAAGCCGACGGCCTCCGCGAAGCCGACGACGCCCGCCGACGCCCCCGGGTCCTTCGGCGTGACGATCGTCAACGGCACCGACGGCAACGGCGAGGCGGCCGTCCAGGGCCGCGCCCGCGCCCTGGCCGAGACCCTCCGGGCCAAGGGCTTCACGCAGGCTGAGTCCTCCACGGAGGGCGGCCCCGCAAGGACACCGTGGTTGTCTACCCCAAGGGCGACGGCGAGCAGGGCAAGGCGAACGCCCAGTCGGTGGCCAAGGCCCTCGGACTGCCCGACTCGGCGGTCCGGATCGACGCCAGGGCCGAGGGCATCAAGCTCATCGTCGGCTCCGACTGGCGCGAGGGCACGGTCTACAAGAGGCCGACGCACACCGCGGGCGACCTGCCCGAGGGCGCCGACGACAAGGCGGACTGCATGGACATCTACTCCGTCTACAAGTGGGACGGGAAGAGCTGACCCGCTCCCCTCCCTCCCCGCACACGGCGACGGCCGGGCCCCGGAGAAGGGCCCGGCCGTCGCCGTGACGCGGTCGCGGTCGTCAGACCGTCTCCGTCTCCCCGCCGTCACCGCCGGGCGGCGGCTCGCGATGACCTTCTTCGCGAGGGAGCGGGGCTGGTGAGGAAGCCGTACCCCCAGGACATGTGCATGGTGGCGAGGGCGACCGGGATCCGGAGGCGGGCCTTGAGGGGAGGCCCCTGCCCGCCGGGACCGAGCCGGCGGTGATCGCGGCGAGGTAGCCGGCCGGGACCACGAAGCCGAGCGGGGTGACGAGGGCGCCCAGGACCACGCCGGCGGCGATGGCGCAGACGGCGGTCGGCGGGGCCAGGTAGCGCAGGTTGATGGAGCCCTGGTGGTAGCGGGCCACCACGTGGCGCCAACGCCCGTAGTCCTTGTACTGCTTGGCGAGGGCCTTCACCGAGGGCCGGGGGCGGTACTGGACGCGCAGCTCCGGCGAGAACCAGATCAGGCCGCCCGCCTCGCGGATCCGGAAGTTCAGCTCCCAGTCCTGGGCGCGGATGAACTCGACGTTGTAGCCGCCCTGTCGCTCCAGGGCCTCGCGCCGGAAGACGCCCAGGTACACGGTCTCGGCGGGGCCCGCCTCGCCGCCCGTGTGGAAGGCGGCGTTGCCGACGCCGATCTTCGAGGTCATCGCGGCGGCGACCGCGTCCTCCCAGGCGTTCTCGCCCTCGGCGTGCATGATGCCGCCGACGTTCTGCGCGCCGGTCTCCTCCAGGAGCCGCACGGCGGTGGCGATGTAGTTCGGGGAGAGCATGCCGTGGCCGTCGACGCGCACCACGATCGGGTGGCGGGAGGCCCCGATCGCCGCGTTGAGGGCGGCGGGCGTACGGCCGGTGGGGTTGGGCACGGTCTTGACGCGGGGGTCCTCGCGGACGAGCTCGGCGGCGATCTCGTCGGTGCGGTCCGTGGACGGGCCGAGCGCGATCACCACCTCCATCTCGCCGTCGTACTCCTGCTCCAGGATGTGGCGGACGGAGTTGCGCAGGTGCCGCTCCTCGTTGAGGACCGGCATGATCACGGAGACGGGGGCAGCATGGTTCCTCGGCGGTGCGGGGAGGCGTCCCCGCGAGACGGAGACGGTGTTTTCGCCCGCCACGTTACCGCGAACGGGGGACACGGGTGCGCGCCGCCCGGGTGGCGCTCCCTTGCGCTGATCGTATGGGCCTACGGTGCTCACGGCCCCTTGTCCCACCCGCGGAGGTGTCCGTCCGTGCCCACACCGCCCCGCCCGCCCCGTCCCCGGCCCGCCGCCCGCCGCGTACCGGCGCGCCGGCCGCGGAGGCAGTCCCGGTGGGGGTGCGGACGGCGACGGCGCTCTCCGTGACGGTCCTCGCGGCGGGCGGGGTCGGACACGCCCTGATGACCGGCCTGGACACCGGGCTCACCCGGATCGACCCCTTCAAGGACATGAAGAACCGGCCGCAGGCCGAGCACGGGATGAACGTCCTCGTCGTCGGCACGGACGGCCGGGACCGGATCACCCCGGAGGAGCGGGCGAAGTACCGGCTCGGCGGCGCGCCCTGCAACTGCACCGACACGGTGATGCTGGTGCACGTCTCGCAGGACCGGGACCGGGCGAGCGTGGTGAGCCTGCCCGCGACTCGTACGCCGAGATGCCCGAGCACACCGACCTCACCAGCGGCGAGAGGCACCACGCGCACCCGGTGAAGCTGAACGCCGCCTACGCGGAGGGCGGGCCCGCTGACCGTGCGGACCGTCGAGTCGATGACCGGCGTCAAGATCGACCACTACCTGGAGGTCGACTTCACCAGCTTCATGCGGACCGTGGACGCGGTCGGCGGGGTGCGGATCTGTACGCCGAAGCCGCTGAAGGACGCGTACACCGGGCTCGACCTGGCCGCCGGCACCCACGAGCTGGACGGCGGGCAGGCCCTCCAGTACGTGCGCTCCCGGCACGTCGACGGGGCCGCCGACATCGGGCGGATGCAGCGGCAGCAGAAGTTCCTGGCGGCGCTCGTGGAGCAGGTGACGAGCGGCGGGGTGCTGTTCAACCCGGTGCGGTTCCGGGCGGTGGCCACGAGCATGCTGAGCTCCGTACGGGCCGACGAGGGCTTCGGCACGGACCAGATGCTGTCGCTGTCCAAGGCGATGCGCGGCTTCACGCCCGCGTCGTCGGAGTTCGTGTCCGTGCCGGTCGGGGACGTGAGCTTCCCCGTGAAGGGCATCGGCTCGACGGTGAAGTGGGACGCGGCGAAGGCGCAGCAGCTCTTCCAGGCGCTGCGGGAGGACCGGCCGATCGCCCCGCAGAAGGCGGCGGCGTCGGCGGCCTCGGCGAAGGCGCCGAAGGACGTCGTGGTGGACGTGGCGCCGGACACGATCCGGGTGCAGGTCTACAACGGGACCCGGACGGACGGCCTCGGCCGGAAGGTCGACGACGCGCTGCGCGGCACCGGCTTCGCCACCACCCGGACCCCGAGGACGGCGCCGGGGGCGGAGCGGGAGCACACGGTCGTGGAGTACGACCCGCGCTGGGACCGCTCGGCGAAGTCCCTGGCGGCGGCCTTGCCGGGCGCGCGGCTCGAAGCGGTGACGGGCCGGGGCGGGACGCTGCGGGTGATCGTGGGGGCGGACTACAAGGGGTGCGGGCGGTGCGGGCGGAGGAGCCGGAGACGCCGTTCGAGGCGGTGACCGGGGACCGGGTGGTGTGTCCGTAGCCGGGGGCGGGACGTACGCCGGGGGTGGCGTGCTCGTCACCGGAGCCGGGACGTAGGCCGAGGACCGGTCGGTGTGCCCGCCGCCGGGCGCCGGGCCCGTACCCCTCAGTCCTCGTACCCCTCCGCCACGCGCCGTTCCTCAGCTCCTTGATCGCCTGGCGGCGGGCCAGGCGGTGGGTGCAGCGGATCTGGGCCTCCTGGTTGCGCCGCTTGTCCTTCTCCGTCTCCGGGACGACCTGCGGGACCGGGCGGGGCTTGCCCTCCGCGTCGACGGCCGCGAAGACCAGATAGGCCGAGCCGACCTGGGTGGCGGGCGTGGACTCGTTCCAGCGCTCGGCCATGACCCGGACGCCGACCTCCATGGAGGACCGGCCCGTCCAGTTGACCTGGGCCTTCACGTGCACCAGGTCGCCGACCCTGACCGGCTCCAGGAAGACCATCTCGTCCATGGAGGCGGTCACGGCCAAGCCGCCCGAGTGCCGGCCCGCGACGGCGCCCGCCGCGTCGTCCACCAGCTTCATGATCACGCCGCCGTGCACCGTGCCGAGGAGGTTGGTGTCGTGGCTGGTCATGATGTGGCTGAGGGTGGTGCGGGAGGCCGAGGTGGGCTTGCCCGGGATGTCGCCCTGATCTGTCATGCCCTCCACCTTATGCCGGACCTCCGTGGCGCCCCCGTTCGGTCCGCTTTGCATCAGCTTGGCAACAGCACCGCCCCGATCCTCCACCCGCCCTGTCGCGGGAAACCCCTACCCGGCACACTGGTCCCCATGAATGACTGGCCCGATGACGGCGGATACGGCCGCGGCCCCGCGAACCCCAGCCCGAGGGTCCCCGCAGGATGAGCCACGTGCAGCGCCCGCAGGTCCCGCAGCAGCCGCCCCGTTACGACCGGGGCCCCGGCCGGGACCACAACCCGAGCTTCACGCAGGCGCAGGGCACCGGCTACGACTCCGGCTACAACACGGGCCAGGTCTACGGCGGCGCCCAGGGCGGCGGCGGTGACGGCCGGGGCGGCATCCCCCGCAGTACACGCCCGGGAGGCCCGGCGGCTCCGGCACCGGTCCCGCCCCGGACTGGCGCAAGCGGATCAAGGTCGGCTCGATCGTCCTGGTCGTCGCCGTCGCCGCCTGGGGCATCGGCACGTACGCCTGGGCGAGCTCCCGGATGCGCAACGAGGTCGACCTCTCCAAGGTCATCGAGCGCCCCTCCGAGGACGACTGCACCACGTACCTGATCGTCGGCTCCGACAGCCGCGAGGGCATGTCGGCCGAGGAGAAGAAGAAGCTGCACACCGGTTCCGCCGAGGGCAAGCGGACCGACTCGATGATGATCCTCGCGGCCTGCTCCGGCGGGAACACGATGGTCTCGCTGCCCCGCGACTCCTGGGTGACGATCCCGTCGTTCGTCGGCTCCGAGTCGGGCAAGCAGTACGCGGCGCGCGGCGGCTCCAAGCTGAACGCGGCCTACGCGATGGACGGCCCCGAGCTGCTCGTGCGGACCGTGGAGTACAACACGGGGCTGCGCATCGACCACTACGCGGAGATCGGCTTCGCCGGCTTCGCGAACATCGTGGACGCGCTCGGCGGCGTCGAGCTGAACATCGAGAAGGGCTTCAAGGACAAGAAGTCCGGCGCGGACTTCCAGGCGGGCACGCAGACCCTCAACGGTGAGCAGGCCCTGGCCTTCGTCCGCACCCGGTACGCGTTCGCCGAGTCGGACCTCGCGCGGACGAAGAACCAGCAGAAGTTCCTCTCCGCCCTGGCCAACCAGGCGGCGACGCCGGGCACGATCCTCAACCCGTTCGCGCTGTACCCGACGCTGGGCGCCGGTCTGGACACGCTGATCGTGGACAAGGACATGTCGCTGTACGACCTCGGCACGATGTTCTTCGCGATGAAGGGCATCAGCGGCGGCGACGGCAGGTCCATGAACATGCCGATCGCGGGCTCCGCGCCGCAGGGGTCCCTGAAGTGGGACATGCCGAAGGTGAAGCAGTTGGTGGAGCAGATCAGGAACGACGAGAAGGTCACGGTCGAGTCGAACCGCTGACCCCTCGGACGTACGGAAGGGCGCCCCCGTCTCGTGACGGGGCGCCCTTCCGCCATCCCTACGGGAGGTTGCGGGCCATGACGATGCGCTGGATCTGGTTGGTGCCTTCGTAGATCTGGGTGATCTTGGCGTCGCGCATCATGCGCTCGACGGGGTAGTCGCGGGTGTAGCCGTAGCCGCCCAGGAGCTGGACGGCGTCGGTGGTGACCTCCATGGCGACGTCGGAGGCGAAGCACTTGGCGGCGGCGCCGAAGAAGGTCAGGTCACCGTCGACGCGCTCACTCTTGGCGGCGGCGGCGTAGGTGAGCTGGCGGGCGGCCTCGAGCTTCATGGCCATGTCGGCGAGCATGAACTGCACGCCCTGGAAGTCGGCGATCGGCTTGCCGAACTGCTTGCGCTCCTTCACGTAGCCCTTGGCGTAGTCCAGGGCGCCCTGGGCGATGCCGATGGCCTGGGCGGCGATGGTGATGCGGGTGTGGTCCAGGGTCTTCATGGCGGTGGCGAACCCGGTGCCCTCCGCCCCGATCATGCGGTCCGCGGGGATGCGGACGTGGTCGAGGTAGACCTCGCGGGTGGGCGAGCCCTTGATGCCCAGCTTCTTCTCCGGCGCTCCGAAGGAGACGCCCTCGTCGTCCTTGTCGACCACGAACGCGGAGATGCCCCGGGAGCGCTTCTCGGGGTCGGTGACGGCCATCACCGTGTAGTACTGCGACACCCCGGCGTTGGTGATCCACCGCTTGACGCCGTCGAGGACCCAGAAGTCGCCGTCGCGCACCGCGCGGGTCTTCATCCCGGCCGCGTCCGAACCGGCGTCCGGCTCCGACAGGGCGTAGGAGAACATCGCGTCGCCCTTGGCCAGCGGGCCCAGGAACCGGTGCTTGAGCTCCTCGGAGCCGGACAGGACCACCGGCAGCGAGCCCAGCTTGTTGACCGCCGGGATCAGCGAGGACGAGCCGCACACCCGGGCGACCTCCTCGATCACGATCACCGTCGCCAGCGCGTCCGCCCCCGCACCCCCGTAGGCCTCGGGCACGTGCACCGCGTGCAGGTCGTTGGCGACCAGCGCGTCCAGGGCCTCCTGCGGAAACCGCCCCTCCTCGTCCACCGCCGCCGCGAACGCGCGATCTTCGCCTCCGCCAGCGCACGCACCGACTCCCGGAGCATGTCGTGCTCCTCGGAAGGCCGATACAGGTCGAAATCGCCAGAACCCGCCACGTCCACTCACTCCCACGCTTGCTGACTACCGTTGAGTAACCCAAAGGGTAGGGCGTGACCGAGCCCCCGGCCAGGGCACGGCTATGCTCGGGCAGGCATTCCGCCCGACCCTCCTGGAGTACCGCATGGCCTCAAGATCACCGTGATCGGCACCGGCTACCTCGGCGCCACCCACGCCGCGGCCATGGCGGAACTGGGCTTCGAGGTGCTCGGCCTCGACGTCGTCCCCGAGAAGATCGAGCTGCTGTCCTCCGGCCGGGTCCCGATGTACGAGCCGGGGCTCGAAGAGCTGCTCGCGCGGCACGTGGCCGGCATCGAGGGGTCGAGCGGCCGGCTGCGGTTCACCACCTCCTGGGAGGAGGTGGGCGCCTTCGGCGACGTGCACTTCGTCTGCGTGAACACCCCGCAGAAGCACGGCGAGTACGCCTGCGACATGAGCTACGTGGACGCCGCCTTCGCCTCCCTCTCCGGGGTCGTACGGGAAGGGGCCCTGGTCGTCGGCAAGTCGACCGTGCCGGTCGGCTCGGCCGAGCGGCTCGCAGCCCTGCTCCCGGCGGGCGTCGAGCTGGCCTGGAACCCCGAGTTCCTGCGGGAGGGCTTCGCCGTCGACGACACCCTGCACCCGGACCGGATCGTGGTCGGCGTGCGCGGCGAGCGGGCCGAGAAGCTGCTGCGCGAGGTGTACGCGGTGCCGGTCGGCGAGGGCTCGCCGTTCGTCGTGACCGACTTCCCCACGGCCGAGCTGGTGAAGACCGCCGCGAACTCCTTCCTCGCCACCAAGATCTCCTTCATCAACGCGATGGCGGAGGTCTGCGAGGCCGCGGACGGCGACGTCGCCAAGCTGGCGGAGGCCATCGGCCACGACGACCGGATCGGCGCCAAGTTCCTGCGGGCCGGCATCGGCTTCGGCGGCGGCTGCCTGCCGAAGGACATCCGGGCGTTCATGGCCCGGGCGGGCGAGCTGGGCGCCGACCAGGCGCTGACCTTCCTCCGCGAGATCGACTCCATCAACATGCGGCGGCGCGGCCAGATGGTCGAGATGGCCCGCGAGGCCCTGGGCGGGAACTCCTTCCTGGGCCGCCGGGTCGCCGTCCTCGGCGCCACCTTCAAGCCGGACTCGGACGACGTCCGCGACTCCCCCGCGCTCAACGTGGCCGGGCAGATACACCTCCAGGGCGGCCAGGTCACCGTCTACGACCCGAAGGGCATGGACAACGCCCGCCGCCTCTTCCCGACCCTGGGGTACGCGGACTCGGCCCTGGAGGCCGTGCGCGGGCGGACGTGGTGCTGCACCTGACGGAGTGGCGCGAGTTCCGCGAGCTGGACCCGGCGGAGCTGGGCGAGGCCGTCTCCGCCCGGATCCTCCTGGACGGCCGCAACGCGCTGGACGCGGCGCGGTGGCGCGGGGCGGGCTGGACGTACCGGGCGATGGGCCGCCCGCGCGCGTAGCGCCGGAAAACCTGGGGGGGGGACAGCATGCGCACCGCCATGGGCGGATTCGTACGGACCGCGGCCGCCGTCGCCGTCGGCGCGGTGCTCGTCACCGGGTGCGGCGGTGGGGCGGAGGGCCCGGCCGCCTTCGGCAGGGAGGCCGCCCAGGCGGACCTGGACGCGGCGGGCGCGGCCGCCGGGCTGCCCGGCGGTGCGAAGACGGTGTCCCCGAGGCCCGAGGCCCCTCCGACGGCCCGTCCACCGCCGAGGAGCGGAGACGGGAGGACGTGACGGCCCGGATGGCGGCCTGCTCGGCCGCCTGGTCGGCCGACGGGGGCCTGAAGGCCGCCGAGGCGGAGCGGCAGTTCCACGGCGTCCTCGTGGCCCTCGCGGAGCGCGGCTGGAAGGAGCGGAAGCCCGTCGAGCGGATACCGGTCGGTGAGGACGGCTTCGTGCTCATGGCCCGGTACGAGAAGCGGGGATGGACCCTCTTCGCCCGGCACACCGACATGGACGTGCTCCGCATGGCCACGGTCACGGCCACGGAGGACGCCTGCACCGCCCGGTTCACGGACGAGGAGCTGGAGCTCCTGGAGGGTTAGGCAGGGCCTTGGCCCGCGCCGGGGTGGGTAGGCGGGGACAGGAGAACGTTCCCCGCTTCCGCGGCACCCGCGGAACCCCTGCGAAAGAGGAGAGCCATGCCCGTCGCCACCCTGCGGTCCGTCGTCCTGGACTGTCCCGACCCCATGTCCCTCGCCACCTTCTACGCCGGGATCCTCGGCGGCTCGCCCCGCGTCTCCTCGGACCCCGAGGAGGGCGACTCCTGAGTGATGCTCTCCGGGCACGACGGCACCCAGCTCGCCTTCCAGGAGGTCTCCGGGTACGTCGCGCCGCGCTGGCCCGAGGAGGAGGGCGGGCAGCAGTTCCACCTGGACCTGACCGTGGACGACCTCGACCGGGGCGAGGCAGGTCCTCGCGCTCGGCGCCAAGCTCCTCGACGCGGGCGGGCCCGACCGTGACTTCCGCGTGTACGCGGACCCGGTCGGGCACCCGTTCTGCCTCTGCGTGGACCGGTAGGGGCGGCCCGGGCCGTCAGGCCCCCAGCCGTCCAGGGACTCGATCGTCGCGTTCGACGGGGCCGTGCCGTTCCTCAGGTCGCGGGAGACGTCCTCCGCGTCGCGCAGGACGCGGACCGCGTTGGACCAGGTCAGCTTGGCCAGGTCCGGGTGCGACCAGCCGCGGTGGAGGAGCTCCGCGATCAGGTTCGGGTAGCCGGCGACATCGTCGAGGCCCGCCGGGGTGAAGGCCGTCCCGTCGTAGTCGCCGCCGATGCCGACGTGGTCGATCCCGGCCGCCTCGCGCATGTGGTCGAGGTGGTCGGCGACCGTGGCGGCGGTGGCCACCGGGCGCGGGTTCGCCTCCTCGAAGGCGCGGTGCAGCGCCATCGCCGCGGCCGTGGTGTCGAGGTGGTCGAAGCCGTGCTCCCGCAGGTTCTCGTCCGCCCGCGCGGTCCACTCGACGGCCGCCGGGAGGATGAACTTGGGCACGAAGGTGGCCATCGCGACGCCGCCGTTGGGGGCAGCCGCTCCAGGACGTCGTCCGGGACGTTGCGCGGGTGGTCGCAGACCGCGCGGGCCGAGGAGTGCGAGAAGATCACCGGCGCGGCGGTGGCGTCCAGGGCGTCCCGCATGGTCGTCGCGGCCACGTGCGAGAGGTCGACGAGCATGCCGGAGCGGTTCATCTCGCGGACGACCTGCCGGCCGAAGGCGGAGAGCCCGCCGACGCCCGGCTCGTCGGTCGCCGAGTCCGCCCAGTCGTTGTTGTCGTTGTGGGTGAGCGTCATGTAGCGCACGCCCAGGGCGTGCAGCGCGCGCAGGGTGGCGAGGGAGTTGTTGATCGAGTGGCCGCCCTCGGCCCCCTTGAGGGAGGCGATGCGGCCCTGCTCGCGGGCCGCCTCCATGTCGTCCGCCGTCAGGGCGGGCGCGAGGTCGGCCGCGTACCGCTCCAGGAGCTGGTCGACGACGTCGATCTGCTCCAGGGTGGCGCTGACCGCGTCGTCCCCGGCGAGCCGGCAGGGCACGTACACGGACCAGAACTGGGCGCCGACCCCGCCGGCCCGCAGCCGGGCCAGGTCGGTGTGGAGCGCGCCGCTCTGGTCGGCCGCGATGTCCATCCGGTCCAGGTCGTACCGCACGTGCTCGCGCAGCGCTCCACGGCAGGTCGTTGTGGCCGTCCACCACGGGGTGGCCGGCGAGCAGCTCCCGCGCCTCGGCGAGGCGGTCGGCGGCAGTCACCGGGCGAACCCGAAGGACTCGGCGCCCTCGACCTTGGCCCGCAGCCGCGCGCCCTTCTCCGTCGCCTGGTCGTTCAGCTCCCGCTGGAAGGCGCGCATCCGGTCCAGCAGCGCCGGGTCGTGCGCGGCGAGGATCCGGGCCGCGAGCAGGCCCGCGTTCCGGGCGCCGCCGACGGAGACCGTGGCGACCGGCACGCCGGCCGGCATCTGCACGATGGAGAGCAGCGAGTCCATGCCGTCGAGGTACTTCAGCGGCACGGGCACGCCGATGACGGGCAGCGGCGTGACGGAGGCGAGCATGCCGGGCAGGTGGGCGGCGCCGCCCGCGCCCGCGACGATCGCCTTGAGCCCGCGCCCGGCGGCCTCCTCGCCGTACGCGATCATCTCGCGCGGCATGCGGTGCGCGGAGACGACGTCGACCTCGTACGGGATCTCGAACTCGTCCAGGGCCTGGGCGGCGGCCTCCATGACGGGCCAGTCGGAGTCCGAACCCATGACGATGCCGACGACGGGGCTGGTGCTCATTCGGTGATCGTTCCTCGCAGGTAGCCGGCGGCGTGACGGGCGCGCTCCAGCACGTCGTCCAGGTCGTCGCCGTAGGTGTTGACGTGGCCCACCTTGCGTCCGGGCTTCACGTCCTTGCCGTACATGTGGATCTTGAGCTGCGGGTCCCTGGCCATGCAGTGCAGGTACGCGGAGTACATGTCCGGGTAGTCGCCGCCCAGGACGTTGCACATCACGGTCCACCGCGCGCGGGGGCGCGGGTCGCCGAGGGCAGGTCGAGGACCGCGCGGACGTGGTTGGCGAACTGCGAGGTGATCGCGCCGTCCTGGGTCCAGTGGCCGGAGTTGTGCGGGCGCATCGCCAGCTCGTTGACGAGGATGCGGCCGTCGGTGGTCTCGAACAGCTCCACGGCGAGGTGGCCGACGACGCCCAGCTCCCGGGCGATCCGCAGCGCCAGCTCCTGGGCCTGCCCGGACAGCTCCTCGGACAGGCCGGGGGCGGGCGCGATCACGGTGTCGCAGACGCCGTCGACCTGGCGGGACTCGACGACCGGGTAGGCGACGGCCTGGCCGTGCGGGGAGCGGACGATGTTCGCCGCCAGCTCGCGCGCGAAGTCGACCTTCTCCTCCGCGAGGACCGGCACGCCGGCCAGGAAGGGGTCGCGGGCGTCCTCGGGCGAACGCACGAACCAGACGCCCTTGCCGTCGTAGCCGCCGCGCACGGTCTTGAGGATGATCGGGAAGCCCCCGACCCCGGCCGCGAAGGCCTCCGCGTCCGCCGGGTCCGCGACGATGCGGTGGCGCGGGCTCGGCGCGCCGATCGCGTCGAGCCGGGCGCGCATCACCCCTTGTCCTGCGCGTGCACCAGCGCGTCGGGCCCCGGCCGGACGGGGATGCCGTCCGCCTCCAGGGCGCGCAGGTGCTCGGTGGGGACGTGCTCGTGATCGAAGGTGATCACGTCGCATCCGCGCGCGAAGTCACGCAGCGTGTCCAGGTCGCGGTAGTCGCCGATGACGACCTCGCTCACCACCTGGGCCGCGGAGTCCTGCGGAGTGTCACTGAGGAGCTTGAACTTGATGCCGAGGGGATGCCCGCCTCGTGGGTCATTCGGGCGAGCTGACCGCCACCGACCATGCCGACTACCGGAAACGTCACCCTCTTAGGGTATCCGCACCATCGGGGAACACTCGTCCGGCTGTGTTTTGACACAAGGATCATGGGAAGACGCGCGGGCGGAAGCACGGGCGGGGCGGGGGTTCGGCCGTGGTTTGCGCGGTACACCGGCATGTGCCAGAGGCCCCTGGTTAGCATGGACTGGTTGACGTCACCCGGACGTCACCCGGACGGACGGGACAGAGCCATCACCATGAGTGAACCCGGCGCACTGCGCACGCGACTCGACCGGCTCTTCCGCGAGGTCGCGAAGTTCGGCGCCGTGGGCGCCGTGGGGGTTCTCGTCGACCTCGGGGTGTTCAACCTCGTGCGGCACTTCTCGGACCTGCCGGTCGTGCGGGCGAGCGTCGTCGCCACCGTGGTCGCGATCGCGTTCAACTACGTCGGCTTCCGGTACTTCACCTACCGGGACCGGGACAAGAGCAGCCGCACCAAGGAGATGTCCCTCTTCCTGGTCTTCAGCCTGATCGGCCTGGTGATCCAGAACGGGCTGCTCTACGCGGCGACCTACGGCTTCGGCTGGGACGGTCCGCTGGCGAGCAACTTCTTCAAGTTCTTCGGGATCGGGGTCGCGACCCTGTTCCGCTTCTGGTCGTACCGCACCTGGGTCTTCCGCGCCCTGCCGGCGAAGGAGACCGTGCAGACCGCCGAATCGTTCCTGGAGCAGGCCCGCGGCAGGCACCCGCCGCCAACCCGACCGGGTCTGACCTGGCCTGACCGGGTCCGACCGGCCCTGGACCGGGCCTTTCACCGTACGGGGCGGTCCTCGGGTTCCTCCGAGGGCCCCTGACCTCGCGGCTCAGGAAGAGCGCGAAGACCGGCAGCTGCTGCTGGAGGAGCTCCAGGCGCCCGCCGTCGGCCTCCGCGAGGTCGCGGGCGACCGCCAGGCCGATGCCGGTGGAGCTGCGGCCGCTGACGGCCCGCTCGAAGATCCGCGCGCCGAGGTCGGCCGGGACGCCCGGCCCTCGTCGGTGACCTCGATCACGGACTGGTTGCCGGTGACCCGGGTCCGCAGGGCGACCGTGCCGCCGCCGTGCATGAGCGAGTTCTCGATCAGGGCGGCGAGGACCTGGGCGACCGCGCCCGGGGTGCCCGGCCCGCATCCCCTGCTTCCCCGAGTGCACGATGGCCCGCCCCGCGCTGCGGTAGGCCGGCCGCCACTCCTCGA
The DNA here is from genome assembly GCA_007858575.1 of Streptomyces sp. WAC08241. GTDB lineage: Bacteria > Actinomycetota > Actinomycetes > Streptomycetales > Streptomycetaceae > Streptomyces. The sequence continues at coordinate 6,386,143 of CP042279.1, read as the reverse complement.
TCTGCTGCTTGACGACCTCGTCCAGGTCGAAGGCGACGGCGGAGCCGGTGCGGGGGTCGCGGGAGTTGGTGAGGAGCCGCTGCACGACGTCGGTGAGCCGCTCGACCTGGGTGAGCGCGATCGTGGCCTCCTCCTTGACCGTCTCCAGGTCGTCGGCGACGGCGACCTCCTCCAACCGCATGGAGAGCGCGGTGAGGGGCGTGCGGAGCTGGTGGGAGGCGTCGGCGGCGAGCCGGCGCTCGGCAGTGAGCATCCGGGCGATCCGCTCGGCGGAGGCGTCCAGGACGTCCGCGACCCGGTCCAGCTCGGGCACCCCGTACCGCTTGTGCCGGGGGCGCGGGTCGCCGGAGCCGAGGCGTTCGGCGGTCTCCGCGAGGTCGGTGAGCGGGGAGGCGAGCCGGTTGGCCTGCCGTACGGCGAGGAGGACGGCTGCGACGACGGCGAGCAGGGCCACCGCGCCGATGATCAGGAGGGTGCGGCCGACCTCGGCGGTGACGGCCGAGCGGGACTCCTCGACGGTCACGGTCTCGCCGCGCTCGCCCGTGGCGGAGCCGCGGATGACCTCGCCCTCGGGGCGCTCCCCGATCGCGATCGGTTCGCGGCCGGGGATGCGGATCTGCGCGTACCGCTTGGCGCCGCTCTGCTCGGCGAGGATGTCCGGGTTGACCGGCTCGCCGCCGATGAGCCGGCTGTCGACGATGGAGACGATCCGCAGCGCCTCCGAGTCCACGCTCTCCTGGGCGCTGCCCGCGATCGTGCGGGTCTCGACGATGACGAGGGAGACGCCGAAGACGGCGATGACGACGAGCACCACGGCGAGCGTGGAGTTGATCAGACGGCGGCGCACGGCTGCTTCTCTCTGGAGGTGCTAGCTCTTCTCGAAGCGGAAGCCGACGCCGCGGACGGTGGCGATGTAGCGCGGGTTCGCCGCGTCGTCGCCGAGCTTCTTGCGCAGCCACGAGATGTGCATGTCGAGGGTCTTGGTGGAGGACCACCAGGTGGTGTCCCAGACCTCGCGCATCAGTTGGTCGCGGGTGACGACCCGGCCGGCGTCCCGGACGAGGACCCGGAGGAGGTCGAACTCCTTGGCGGTGAGCTGGAGCTCCTCGTCGCCCATCCAGGCGCGGTGCGACTCGACGTCGATCCGCACGCCGTGGGTGGAGGGGCGGCGACGGGCTCGGTGGCGCCGCGCCGGAGCAGGGCCCGGACCCGGGCGAGGAGCTCGGCGAGCCGGAAGGGCTTGGTGACGTAGTCGTCGGCGCCCGCGTCGAGCCCGACGACGGTGTCGACCTCGTCGGCGCGCGCGGTGAGCACCAGGATGGGGATCGCGTGCCCCTCGGCGCGCAGTCGCCGGGCGACCTCGAGTCCGTCCATGCCGGGGAGGCCCAGGTCGAGCACGACCAGGTCGACGCCGCCCTGGAGGCCGGCGTCGAGCGCGGTGGGGCCGTCCTCGCGGACCTCGACCTCGTACCCCTCCCTCCGCAGGGCGCGGGCCAGCGGTTCCGAGATGGACGCGTCGTCCTCGGCGAGCAGTACACGGGTCATGGGGTGATGGTAGTCCGCACGGCGCCCGCCCCGGGGCGCGATGCGCGGGACCCGGGGAGCGCCTGGGGATCTTGCGGCCATCCTGTGGGGACCTTCGAATGACCCTGTACGGTTGCACTTCCGCCTGTGATCCATGTCTCAAGTCCTTCCATATCCGGCACTGTCGTGTCGTATGGTGGCGAGACGTCTGTTGCGGTATTCGGGGACCTTCGGCCGGCTTGGTGGGTCGGGGTCCTCTTTTCTGCGTGAGGGGGCCCAGTCACCCTCGATGACGGCGAATGACCTGTGGGCCGGGTCCCGGGACGCGAAGACGCGTCTCCCGGGGCGTGGATCCCGGTGGAGTTCCACGATTCCCCGGTGCCGGCCTCCCCACCGGGCGCACCCCGCTCACAAGGCGAGCGTCCCGACAGAGCAAGGATCGACATGGCGTCCAGCCTGACGGCGTCTTCGACCGGGACCTCCGGTTCCGAGAAGACGTTCCTCGGCCACCGATGGGCTTGGCCTTCCTCTTCATGACGGAGATGTGGGAGCGCTACAGCTTCTACGGCATGCGTGCCCTCCTCGTCCTGTACCTGGCCACGAACGTGGCCGACGGCGAGCTGGGGATGAAGGACGCGACCGCCGTCGCGATCTACTCCGTCTACAACGCGATGGTCTACCTGCTCGCCCTTCCGGGCGGCTGGCTCGGCGACCGCGTGTGGGGTGCCCGCAAGGCCGTGGCCGTCGCGGGTGTCGTCATCATGGCCGGACACTTCCTGCTGGCCGTTCCGGCCGAGATCTCCTTCTTCGTCGGGCTGGCGCTGATCGCGGCGGGTTCCGGTGTCCTGAAGGCCAACATCTCCACGATGGTCGGCCACCTCTACCGGACAAGAACGACCCGCGGCGCACGGCGGCTTCACGATCTTCTACATGGGCATCAACCTGGGTGCCTTCGTCGCTCCGCTGACGATCGGCTGGGTCGGCCAGGAGGTCAACTGGCACCTCGGCTTCGCCATGGCCGGCGTCGGCATGGCCTTCGGTCTGCTCTTCTACTTCTTCGGCTTCCGCTTCCTGAGCCAGGAGTCGAACAAGGTCCCGTCCCCGCTGAGCGCCGAGGAGCGCTCCGCCGTGGTCAGGAAGGCGCTGATCTGGCTGGGCGTCGCGGCCGCCGCGTACGCCGTCGTCGGCCTCGCCGGTCTCTTCACCATCGACTGGGCCCTGTGGCCGCTGACGATCCTGGGCCTGGTGCTGCCCGCCTGGTACCTGATCCGCATCAAGCGGGACAAGGACCTCTCTCCGGTGGAGCAGGGCCGCATGTCCGGCTACATCTGGTTCTTCGTGGCCGCCGCCGTCTTCTGGGGCATCTACGACCAGACCGGCTCGACGCTCTCCCTCTTCGCCAAGAACGACACGCAGTCGACGCTCTTCGGCTTCAGCTTCCCGAGAGCTGGTTCCAGTCGCTGAACCCGCTGTTCGTGATGGCGCTGGCCCCGCTGTTCGCCATGCTGTGGGTCGCCCTCTTCAAGCGGGACAAGGAGCCGAGCACGCTGTCGAAGTTCGCGGCGGCCCTGGTCCTGATCGGCGGCTCCTTCGGCGTCATGATGGTCGCCCAGGGTCTGGCGGCCGGCGACGCCAAGGTCTCCCCGATGTGGCTCGTCAGCGTCTACTTCATCCAGACCGTCGGCGAGCTGTGCCTCTCCCCGTAGGCCTGTCGCTGACCACGAAGCTCGCCCCGGCCAAGTACGCCTCCCAGATGATGGGCGTCTGGTTCCTCGCCGTGACGGCGGGCGACTCCGTGATCGCCCTGCTCCAGCTCATCGGCGCGCCGACCGACACCCAGGCGTGGTTCGCCAGCCAGGGCATCCTGGCGGCGCTCGCCGGTGTCGCGATCTTCATGTACCGCAGGAAGGTCAAGGCCCTCATGGGCGGCGTGCACTGACGCCGACCGACGGACAGACACGGGCAGGGCCCGGCACGCGTGTGCCGGGCCCTGCCATCCGGTTCTCCGGCCGTGTCACTTGGTCTGGACGCTGAAGCCCCGGAGGAAGTTCTTCGTGCCGCAGCGCACCGTGGACTTCTGGCCGGGGCCGACCAAGAGACCGTAGAGGGTCCACGTCATCACGTGCTCGCGGGCACCTTGGACCTGATCGCACTTGATGACGACGCGGTGCTTGGCGACCGCCTTACCGCTGCCGCCCTTGCAGGTCGAGTAGGCGTTCGGCCGCCCCAGCCTGTCCATGTCGGCGTACGCCTTGCAGGTGTACTTCCCGGCCGCCTGGGCCGGTGCCGCGGTCAGCAGTCCGGTGCCCGCGGCGCCCAGCATCACGGCGAGTGCTCCCGAGGCGAGCCTCTTCCCCAGCGCATCTGTGTTCCTTTCCGAATGCCGATGCCCTTGTGGGGACCGGCACGTCGTTCACCTGCCGGTCAAGCAGGAATCGTGTACGCGTCGTTCGCCGGAGCGAACAGTGATCACGTAATCACGCGCGGAAAGGACGGAGCAAGGCGGGACCGCGTGTCTTGAGGGACATCTGAGCTTGAACCGTCGCCGGGCCCCACGCACGGAGGCCGCCGCACCGATCCGGTGCGGCGGCCTCCGCCGTGTTCGGGGGCCCTGTCGGCCTCTCCGCCGTGTTCGGGGGCCCTGTCGGCCTCTCCGCCGTGTTCGGGGGCCCTGTCGGCCTCTCCGCCGTGTTCGGGGACCTGACGGGCCCGTCAGTCGCCGGGGGCCGAGATCTCGGCCCAGACCGTCTTGCCGGGGGCGCCGGGCGTGCGGTCGATGCCCCAGTCGCGGCAGAGGCGCTGGACGATGAACATGCCGTGGCCGCCGGGGCGCCCGGCGCGGTGCGGGGTGCGCGGGGCGGGCTGGCCGGCGCCGCGGTCGGTGACTTCGAGGCGCAGCACCTTGGGCAGCCGCAGGACGCGCAGGCTCTCGGGCCCGTCGGCGTGCAGACAGGCGTTGGTGACCAGCTCGGAGACGACCAGGAGGACGTCCTCGGCGGCGGCCCTGCGGTCGGCGGTGGCGGCGGGCAGCCAGCCCCACTCGTGGAGCGCCGTCCGCGTGAAGTCGCGGGCGAGCGGCACCGTGCCGCTGGTCTCGCCGAGGGCGAGCGTACGGACGTCGGAAGCTTGGTCCATCAGCGCTTCACCTCACCGATCGACGGGACTGGGGCAGGAGGTACGGGGCGTGCGGGGCCGGAGCCGGACCGGGCCCGGCGGTCCGGCTCCGGCCGGTTCCGGCCGGGCTCATTCGGGGAGCGCCGTCGCGAGCGTGTCGTGGACGGTGAAGACGGTGTCCGCGCCCGTGATGTGGAACACCCGGGCCACCGCGGGCCGCATCGCCACTCAGGTGCACCGCGCCGCCGGCGGCGTCCGCCCGCAGCCGGGCGCCGAGCAGCACGTTGAGCCCGGTCGAGTCGCAGAACTCCAGACCGGAGCAGTCGACGACGAGTCTCGAACGACCCGCGTCCAGTGCCCCGTCCAGGGGTTCGCGCAGGAGTTCGGCGGTGTGGTGGTCGAGTTCGCCCACCGGGGTGAGGACTTCGCTCTCCCCACGGTCCGCGTCTCGACCCGCAGCCGCGCGGGCAGTGCGCTGCCGATGTGTTCGCGGTCCATGGCCGTGCCTCTTCTCGCTCTCGCGGATGCCGATGACGTCCTCGAACACTACAAGCGGGGTGCCCCTCGATGCACACGAGGTCCATCTCATAACCGAACAAACAGGATTAATGGCACTTGCAACCTTCAGGGTCGAGCAGGTAGGGCTAGAGGAAACACCCGAAACGGCCGGCTCGGAGGCGCCGCAAACCGCTGCGAGAAGAACCCGAAGGAGACCCATGTCACCCCGGCTCGACGCCACGCGTACCCCCGACGCGCCGTCGACAACCCTGTCCGGCATCCCCACCCCACCACCCCCCTCCCCGGCGAGCTCGCCGACCGGCTGCTCGACCGGCCCTCGACCGGATCGGTCCGGTCGACGCGCGCGCCCTGTCGAAGGACCTCTTCGCCCGCCTCGCGGAGCTGGAGAGGCACCCACGACCACGCGTACGTCCGCAACACCCTCGTCGAACTCAACCTCGCCCTGGTCCGCTTCGCCGCCGCCCGGTTCGGCACCCGCAGCGAACCGATGGAGGACATCGTCCAGGTCGGCACCATCGGCCTCATCAAGGCGATCGACCGCTTCGAGCTCTCCCGCGGCGTCGAGTTCCCCACCTTCGCGATGCCGACCATCATCGGCGAGATCAAGCGCTTCTTCCGCGACACCTCCTGGTCCGTGCACGTGCCCCGCCGCCTCCAGGAGCTCCGCCTCGACCTCGCCCGGGCCACGGACACCCTGTCCCAGCGCCTGGACCGCTCCCCACCGTCGCCGAGCTCGCCGAGGAACTCGGCATCGCGCCGGAGGAGGTCGTCGAGGGCATGACGGCGAGCAACGCGTACACCGCCAGCTCGCTCGACGCCCAGCCCACCGAGGAGGACGGCGGCGGCGGCGAGGCCGCGCTCGCCGACCGGCTCGGCTACGAGGACGACGGCATCACCGGCATCGAGTACATCGCCTCCCTCAAGCCGATGATCGCCTCGCTGCCCGCCCGTGAGCGGCAGATCCTCTCCCTGCGCTTCGTCTCCGGCATGACCCAGTCGGAGATCGGCGAGAGCTCGGCATCTCCCAGATGCACGTCTCCCGGCTCCTGGCCCGCACCCTCACCCGGCTGCGCCAGGGCCTCACTCTGGAGGAATGACCTCCCCGGAGGAGCCCGCCCGGCCGGAACGACCGGCGACGAGGGCCCGTTCACGGTCTGCCGACCCTGGACGGGCCCTCTCGCGCACCACCACGCGTACGGCCGGGGGCGTTGTCGACGCGCCGTCCGGACCCCCGGACCTCCCCGCCCCGCCGCCGAAACCCCGTGGTCACGGCGGGGCGGTCCGGATACCGTCGAGGCCCTTCGTCCCCTTCGGAAGAGCGACGCCATGACCGCCCACCGCCCGACGACCACCCTCTGGCGCCCCACGGGCCCCGTGGAGCTGGACCTCGTCCGGGAGTCGGGGTGGCGTGCCTGGCCGCCGCGGCTTCCGGAGCAGCCGATCTTCTACCCGGTGATGAACGAGGACTACGCGATCCGGATCGCCCGCGACTGGAACGTCAAGCACAGCGGCGCCGGGTTCGTCACCCGCTTCGAGGTCGACGCGGAGTTCCTGCGCGGGTACCCGGTCCGGCAGGCGGGCGGGCGGACGATCCTCGAACTGTGGGTGCCGGCGGAGGAGCTGGAGGAGTTCAACGCGCATATCGTGGGGAGATCCAGGTGGTCCACGAGTTCCGCTGAACGTCGTCGAGTGCCGTCGAGTGCCGTTGAGTGCCGTTGAGTGCCGTTTCCCTTGCCGAGGAGTGCCCGATGAGCGTGCGCCGCGTAGTTCCCAACCTCCGGACGACCGCCCCGGAGAGAACCGGGACTTCTACGGGCTCCTCGGCTTCGAGCAGGTCATGGACCACGGCTGGATCGCGACCCTCGCCTCGCCGGACGTGCCCACCGCCCAGGTCAGTCTGATGGGCGCGGACCTGACCGCTCCCGTCTCCCCGGACCTGAGCGTGGAGGTGGAGGACGTGGACGCGGTGTACGCGGCGGTGCGGGCGGCGGGGGCGGAGGTCGTGCACCCGCTGACCGACGAGGAGTGGGGCGTGCGGCGCTTCTTCGTGCGGGATCCGGACGGCCGGGTCGTCAACGTGCTCGGCCACCGGGCCTGAGAGGGCTTTCGTCATGCGCTGGAAGGTCCACGGGGAGCGCCCGCTCCACGAGTACCCCTGGGTGAACCTGTGGCTGGCCGACGTCGAGCGGCCCGACGGGCAGCGGGACGAGTACTACGTGGTCAAGCTCCGCGACCTCGCCGTCGCGGCCGTCGTCAACGACCGCCGCGAGGTCCTGATGATGTGGCGCCACCGCTTCGTCACCGACGTCTGGGCCTGGGAGCTGCCCATGGGCCTGGTCGAGGACGGCGAGACCCCGGCGGAGGCGGCGGCCCGCGAGGTCCTGGAGGAGACGGGCTGGCGCCCGGGCCCGCTGACCCCGCTGATCTACTCGGAACCCGCCAACGGCATCACCGACTCCCGGCACCACGTCTTCCGCGCCGCCGGCGCCGCGTACGAGGCCCGCCGACCGAACGCAACGAGTCGGACCGCGTCGAGTGGATCCCCTCGCGGACGTCCGGGGCATGATCGCCCGCCGCGAGATCGTGAGCGGCGCGACCCTGGTGGGGTTGTTGCAGGTGCTGCTCGACGAGGCCCGGGCTGATCCCGGGCGGACCGGGCCGGTCGGCCGCGCACCGGGCCCGGGTGGCGGGGGTCCGGGCCGGTCAGGAGGCCGGGGCGGCGGGGTTCCGCTTGCGCTGGACGGTCGTGATGCGGACGTCGTCCGTCTCCGGGACTCCGAAGGGCTCGACGCGTACCCGGTGGCGGGTGCCGGTGATCTCCAGGACCAGGTTGTTGCCCATGAAGCGGAGGTCGATCCGGGCCCGGGGCGAGCCGTTGTGGTCCGGCATGCGGTGGATGCGGGACGGCGGGTACTCCAGGCTCGTCAGCTTCTTCCGCAGGGCCGGGTAGTCGGCCGGGCCCGTGCCGTCGAACGCCGCGAGGATGCGCTCGGCGTGCGCGTCGCCGGCGCACTCGTCCAGGGGTCCAGCGGCACCTCCTCGACGGGCCCGGTCCCGGTGGGGGCCGGCTCCGGGCCGGACGGCGGCTCGGGGGCGTCCAGGGGAGCGGGGCGCCCTCCGACGGGTGCCGCGACGGGATCGCACCCTCCGGGGCCGGCTCGACCGGCGCCGGGCCGCCAACGCCGGGTCGCTCAGCTCGCAGTCGTCCAGGATGCGGGTGGACACGGCCAGGTGGCGCACCTCCGGGTCGGGGTCCGTCGCCAGGCCGTCCGACGGGAGCGACCGCTTCGGTGCCGGCGTCTTCGAGGCGCCGGCACCCACGGCAGACGCCTCGGCGGAGAGCCCCGCCGGGGCGGTCGCCGTGCCGCAGGCGGTCAGGACCATGCCGCCGAGCGCGACGGCCAGGACGGTCTTCGTGAAGCGGTGCGGAGTTCTCATGCGGGAATCATGCGAGCGGACGGCCGTCGCCCACATGAGTACCCGTACTCAACGCGGACCGTGGCCGAACGGACGGTGGGCCGCCGGTTCTGAGGCCGCGTCACCCCCTCAGACCACCCGCACGCCCCTCCGCCACACCTCCGACACCAGCGGCACCCCCGGCCGGTAGGCCAGGTGGACGTGGGACGGGGCGTTCAGGAGGGTGAGGTCGGCGCGGGCGCCGGGGGCGAGGCGGCCGACGTCCGTGCGGCGGAGGGCCGCCGCGCCGCCCGCCGTGGCGGACCAGAGGAGCCTCGTCGGGGGTCATGCCCATGTCCCGGACCGCCAGGGCGATGCAGAAGGGGACGGAGGAGGTGAAGGAGGAGCCGGGGTTGCAGTCGGTGGAGAGGGCCACCGTGACGCCCGCGTCGAGGAGGCGGCGGGCGTCCGGCCACTCGGCGCGGGTGGAGAACTCCGCCCCCGGGAGGAGGGTGGCGACCGTGTTCCCCGACGCCAGCGCGTCCACGTCCGCGTCCGTCAGGTGGGTGCAGTGGTCCGCGCTCGCCGCGTCCAGTTCCACCGCCAGCCGGACGCCGGGGCCGTACGTGAGCTGGTTGGCGTGGACGCGGGGGTGGAGGCCCTTCGCCTTGCCGGCGGTGAGGATCGCGCGGGCCTGGTCGCCGTCGAAGGCGCCCTTCTCGCAGAAGACGTCCACCCAGCGGGCGTACGGGGCGCAGGCGTCGAGCATCTCGCCCGTCACCAGCTCCACGTACGCCGCCGGGTCGTCGGCGTAGTCCGGGGAGACGATGTGCGCGCCGAGGTACGTGACCTCGTCGGTGTGCTCGGCGGCGATGCGCAGGGCGCGGGCCTCGTCCTCGACCGTCAGGCCGTAGCCGGACTTGGTCTCGAAGGTGGTCGTGCCCTGGGCGAGGGCCTCGCGCAGATAGCGGGCGACGTTCGCCGACAGTGCCTCGTCGCTCGCCGCGCGGGTCGCCGCGACCGTGGTGCGGATGCCGCCCGCCTCGTACGGCTGCCCGGACATGCGGGCGTTGAACTCGGCCGTGCGGTCGCCCGCGAAGACCAGGTGCGAGTGGGAGTCGACGAAGCCGGGGATCACGGCCCGGCCGCCGGCGTCGATCCGGTTGTCAGTGGTGGGTGCTTTGCTGGATTCACCGACCCAGACGACGCGGTCGCCTTCCACGACGACGGCCGCGTCCCGGATCAGACCCAGAGGACTTCGATCACCGAGGGAGGGATCGTTGGTGACCAGGCTCGCGATGTTGACGATGGCGGTGGCGGGCGTCGCCACGGCGCTGTTCGCGCTCGTGGGGGCGGAGGTCGCCGCCGCGCTGTTCCTCGCCTCGGGTCCGGTGCTCATGGTGAGGGGTGTCTCCTTCAGCCGCGCAGGGCGGCGATCGAGTCGGCGAGGGCCCGCGGCACGTCCGGTACGGACCGGTGGACCCCGTCCCGTACGACGTGGCGGCCGCCCACGACCGTGTGGCGCACGTCCGCTGCCGACGCTGCGAATACCGCCGTCTCGGCTGCCAGACGCGGTGCCGGTCCCGCTGTCCTGACGGAGTCCAGGGCGATCGTCGTGAAGTCCGCGAGGGCGCCCGGCGTCAGCTCGCCGGCCTCCGGCCGGCCCAGGGCCGCGTGGCCGTCCGCGCTCGCCGCGCGGAGGAGCGCCGCCGCCGTCCAGTGGCCGCGGATGTGGGTGCGCAGGCGCTCGTTCAGCTCCATCGCCCGCGCCTCTTCGAGGAGGTCGACGACCGCGTGGCTGTCGCTGCCCAGGGAGAGGGGGAGCCGGCGCGCTGGAGGTCCACCGCCGGGCCGATGCCGTCCGCGAGGTCGCGTTCGGTCGTCGGGCACATGCAGGTGCCGGTGGAGGACGAGCCGATGAGGGCGATGTCGCCGGGGGTGAGGTGGTGTTGTGGACCCCGGTGGTCCGGGGCCCGAGCACGCCGTGTTCGGAGAGGAGTTGTGTGGGGGTGAGGCCGTGGGCCGCCAGGCAGGCGTCGTTCTCGGCCGTCTGCTCCGAGAGGTGGACGTGGAGGGGCCTCCCGGCGCCGGGCCCAGTCGGCGACCGTGGCGAGCTGGTCCGCCGGGACGGCCGTACGGAGTGGATCGCCGCCCCGACGCGTACGCCGTCCCGCTCCTTGAGGGCCGAGACCCGCTCGGCCCAGGCGTCCGCCGTGCCGTCGGTGAAGCGGAGCTGGTGGTGCTCGGGCGCGGCGCCGAAGCCGGAGGAGAGGTAGGCGGTGTCGAGGAGGGTGATGCGGATGCCGGCCTCGGTGGCGGCCGCGATCAGGGCCTCGCCCATGGCGTTGGGGTCGGTGTAGGGGGTGCCGCCGGGGGCGTGGTGGAGGTAGTGGAACTCGCCGACGGAGGTGATGCCGGCGAGCGCCATCTCCGCGTACACCGCGCGGGCCAGGGCGAAGTAGCTGTCGGGGGTGAGGCGCTGGGCGATCTTGTACATGGTGTCGCGCCAGGTCCAGAAGGTGCCGGAGCCGACCTGGACGGTGCCGCGCAGGGCGCGGTGGAAGGCGTGCGAGTGGGCGTTGGCCAGGCCCGGGACCGTCAGGCCCCGCAGGACCTCGGCGCCCGGGGCGGGGTCTCCACCCCGTGCGGACCGAGGTGATCCGGCCGTCCGCCACCTCCAGGGCGACGCCCGGTTCGACGGCGGGGTCGATCCAGGCGTGCTCCAGCCAGTACGTGGTCGTCAGCGGCACGCCAGTTCCTCCAGTACGTCGGCGAGTGCGCGGACCCCGGCCAGGCAGTCGTCCTCGGCCGCGAACTCGGCCGGGGAGTGCGAGACGCCCGTGGGGTTGCGTACGAACAGCATGGCGGTCGGGATCGACGCGGACAGGATGCCCGCGTCGTGGCCCGCGCCGGTGCCGAGACCGGGACCTTGCCCGAGGGTCCCGTGGTGCCCGTGGCGGCGGCCGAGTCGCCCAGGATCCGGGACAGCTCGTCGCGCAGGGCGTGCGAGAAGTCCACGACCGAGGTGAAGGACTCCCGGACGACGGTGAGGTCGATGCCGTGGCGGTCGGCGTAGTCGCGGGCCGCCGTCTCGACGCCCGCGACGACCGCGTCCAGGGCGTCCTGGTCGGCAGCGCGCGCGTCGAGCCAGCCGCGCACGAGGGAGGGATGGCGTTGACGCCGTTCGGCTCGACCGCGATCTTGCCGAAGGTGGCGACGGCGCCCGCGAGTTCGGCCTCGCGGCGGGCGGCGAGACGGTCTCGGCGTAGGTGAGCATCGGGTCGCGGCGGTCGACGAGCCGGGTGGTGCCGGCGTGGTTGGCCTCGCCCGCGAAGTCGTACCGCCAGCGGCCGTGCGGCCAGATGGCGGAGGCGATGCCGACGGCGTCGCCGGACAGGTCCAGGGCCCGGCCCTGCTCGACGTGCAGTTCGACGAAGGCGCCGATGCGGGCGAGCCGTTCGGGGTCGGGGCCGATGGCGTCGGGGTCGTACCCGGCGGCCTCCATGGCCTGCGGGAGGCTGGTCCCGTCACCGTCGCGCAGCTCGTGCGCCTGCTCCTTCGTCAGGTGTCCGGCGGTGAGGCGGGAGCCGACGCAGGCGAGGCCGAAGCGGGCGCCCTCCTCGTCGCCGAAGTTGACGATGGCGAGGGGCGCTTGAACGAGGCGCCCCGGGAGCGCAGTTCGTCGAGCGCGGCGAAGGAGGAGACGACGCCGAGGGGGCCGTCGAAGGCGCCGCCGTCGGGGACGGAGTCCAGGTGGGAGCCGGTGACGACGGCGTCGCCGGCCGCCGGGTCGCCGAGCCAGGCCCACTGGTTGCCGTTGCGGTCGGTCTCGACGTCCAGGCGGCGGGCCTCGGCCTGCATCCGGAACCAGAGGCGGCAGTCGGCGTCGGCGTCCGTCCAGGCGTAGCGGCGGTAGCCGCCCGAGGCAGCGCTGCGGCCGAGGGCCGCAGCGACCGCCACATGGCGTGGAAGGTCTCGCTCACGCGGAGGCCCCGGAAGCGTCGTCGCCCTCGCGCATCGGGACGCGGACGCCCTTCTCGTCGGCGACCCGCTCGGCGATGTCGTAACCGGCGTCGACGTGGCGGATGACGCCCATGCCCGGGTCGTTCGTCAGCACGCGGCGGATCTTCTCGCCCGCGAGGGCGGTGCCGTCGGCCACGGAGACCTGGCCCGCGTGGATGGAGCGACCCATGCCGACGCCGCCGCCGTGGTGGAGGGAGACCCAGGAGGCGCCGGAGGCGACGTTGACCATGGCGTTGAGCAGGGGCCAGTCCGCGATGGCGTCGGAGCCGTCGAGCATGGCCTCGGTCTCGCGGTACGGGGAGGCGACCGAGCCGCAGTCGAGGTGGTCGCGGCCGATGGCGAGGGGGCGGCGAGGGTGCCGTCGGCGACCATGTCGTTGAACAGGGCGCCGGCCTTGTCGCGCTCGCCCTGGCCGAGCCAGCAGATGCGGGCGGGCAGGCCCTGGAAGTGGACGCGCTCGCCGGCCATCTTGATCCAGCGGTGCAGCGACTCGTTCTCCGGGAAGAGGTCGAGGATCGCCTTGTCGGTCTTGTGGATGTCCGAGGCCTCGCCGGAGAGGGCGGCCAGCGGAACGGGCCCTTGCCCTCGCAGAACAGCGGGCGGATGTACGCCGGGACGAAGCCCGGGAAGGCGAAGGCGCGGTCGTAGCCGGCGAGCTGGGCCTCGCCCCGGATCGAGTTGCCGTAGTCGAAGACCTCGGCGCCCGCGTCCATGAAGCCGACCATGGCCTCGACGTGCCGGGCCATGGACTCGCGGGCCCGGGTGGTGAACCCGGCCGGGTCCTTCGCCGCCGCGTCGGCCATGTCCTCGAAGGCGACGCCGACGGGGAGGTAGGAGAGCGGGTCGTGGGCGGAGGTCTGGTCCGTCACGATGTCGATCGGGGCGCCCTCGGCCAGCATGCGCGGGAGCAGTTCGGCGGCGTTGCCGAGGAGGCCGATGGAGAGCGGGCGGCGGGCGTCGCGCGCCTCGACCGCGAGCCGGAGGGCGTGCTCCGGGGAGTCCGCCTTCACGTCCAGGTAGCGGTGCTCGATGCGGCGCTCGATGGCGCGCGGGTCGACGTCGATGCAGATCGCGACGCCGTCGTTCATCGTCACGGCGAGCGGCTGGGCGCCGCCCATGCCGCCGAGGCCGGCGGTCAGGGTGATGGTCCCGGCGAGGGTCCCGTTGAACTTCTTCGCGGCGACGGCGGCGAAGGTCTCGTACGTGCCCTGGAGGATGCCCTGGGTGCCGATGTAGATCCAGGAGCCGGCCGTCATCTGGCCGTACATGGTGAGGCCGAGCTGCTCCAGGCGCCGGAACTCCTCCCAGTTCGCCCAGTCGCCGACCAGGTTGGAGTTGGCGATGAGGACGCGCGGGGCCCACTCGTGGGTCTGCATGACGCCGACCGGGCGGCCGGACTGGACGAGCATCGTCTCGTCCTGCTTGAGGGTGCGCAGGGTGCGGACCATCGCGTCGAAGGAGCGCCAGTCGCGGGCGGCCTTGCCGGTGCCGCCGTAGACGACGAGCTTGTCGGGGTGCTCGGCGACCTCGGGGTCCAGGTTGTTCTGGAGCATCCGGAGGGCGGCCTCCTGCTGCCATCCCAGGGCGCTCAGTTCCGTACCGCGCGGGGCCCGTACGGGGCGGGGTCCTGACATGGCGGTGCCTCCTCGATGTCGTTCAGATATTCACATCCTGACCTGATGAATAGTTGTAGTCAACAGGGCCCGCCCCTCGCGCGGCCCCTCCCCTCCCGCACCGATGGGCCACGATGGGACCCATGGCCTCCTCCCGTCGCGATCTCGCCGTCCGCGCCGCCGTCGACCAAGGACTCCTCTCCCCGCCGAACCGGTCGTCGCCCTCCTCGACACCGCCGGCATCCGCGCCTCCGCCGCCGCTCTGACCAGCGCCTTCGCCGCCGTCACCGACGCGCCCGTGCTGCACGCCTTCGCCGTGAAGGCCGCTCCGCTCGTCCCCGTCCTGCGCCTGCTCCACGAGGCCGGGCTCGGGGCCGAGGTGGCGAGCCCGGCGAACTGGCCCTCGCCCGCGCCGCCGGGATCCCGCCGGAGCGCACCGTGCTCGACTCCCCGCCAAGACCCCGGACGAGCTCCGCCGGGCCCTCGCGCTCGGGATCGCGGTCAACGCCGACAACCTCCAGGAGCTGGCCAGGATCGACGCGCTCACGGCCGGCGCGCCCACCACCTCGCCCCTCGGCCTCCGGGTGAACCCGCAGGTCGGGGCCGGCTCCATCGGCGCGCTCTCCACCGCGACCGCCACCTCCAAGTTCGGCGTGGCGCTGCGCGACGAGGGCGCCCGCAAGGCCGTCGTCCAGGCCTACCTGGAGCGCCCCGGCTGACCCGGGTGCACACCCACACCGGCTCCCAGGGCGTGCCGCTCGCCCTGATGGCGGAGGGGGTCGGGGAGGCGTACGCGCTCGCCGAGGAGATCAACCGGGCCGCCGGCCGGCAGCAGGTCGACGCCCTCGACATCGGCGGCGGCCTGCCGGTGAACTTCGCCTCCGACGAGGAGACGCCGACGTACGCGGAGTACGCGCGGCTGCTCGCCGGCACCGTCCCCGGGCTCTTCGACGGCCGCTACCGTCTGGTCACCGAGTTCGGGCGCTCACTTCTGGCCAAACACGGCACGGTCCTCGCCCGGGTGGAGTACACCAAGACCTCCGGGGGCCGCCCGATCGCCGTCACCCACGCGGGCGTGCAGCTCGCCACCCGTACGGTCTACGCCCCCGGCTCCTGGCCGCTGCGCGTCCTCGCGTACGACTCCGGGGGCCGGCCCCGCACCGGGGAGACCGCCGTGCAGGACGTGGCGGGCCCCGCCTGCTTCGCCGGGGACCTGCTCGCCACGGGCCGCGAGCTGCCGCTGCTGCGCCCGGGGGACGTGGTGGCGGTGCCGGACACCGGCGCGTACTACTTCGCCCACCACTACGCGTACAACAGCCTGCCCCGGCCGGGGATCCACGGCTTCGCCGTGGCCGGTGACAGGACGGTGGCGTTCACGCCCGTGCGCAGGCCCCAGACGCTCGACGAGATCGTCGCCGAGGCGGGCGGGGAGCTGGCGGACGCGCTGGTGGACCCACCGGCCGGGCCGGCCGGGCGCGAGGGTCGAACAGAAGAGGGCCGGCAGTCCGGTAGCGCCGCCCCGCGCCCCGGCTTCCATGGGGACATGAGTGGTGAGGACATGACCGGAACGGGTACGGACGGCACCGCCGTCGTCGTCGAGCGCCGGGTCGCCGCCTCCCCGGGCGGGTCTGGGAGGCGATCACCGACCTGCCGGGGCTGCCGCGCGTCCTGACCGGCGTCCGGAAGGTGGAGGTGCTCACCCCGGGCGGCTTCGGCGTGGGCACGCGCTGGCGCGAGACCCGGCGGATGCTCGGCCGGGAGGCCACCGAGGAGATGACCGTGACCGCGTGCGAGCCGCCCGACCGGTACGTCACGGTCGCCGACTCCCACGGCATGCACTACGTCTCCGAGCTCACCCTCACGCCCGACGGCACCGGGTCCGCTCCCGGCGGGACCGTAACCACGCCCGGCGGGACCGGAACCATCCCGGGCGGAACCGGAACCAACCCAGGCGGAACCGGATCCATCCCCGGCGGGACCGCCTCCACCGTCCTCCGCATGACCTTCTCCGCCCGGCCCGCGCACGGGCGCTCCCCAGCGTCCTCGGCCGGCTGCTCGCCCGCTTCGGGGCGAAGGCCGTCGCCAGGGCGCTCGCGAAGACCTGGCGGACATCGCGAACGCCGTGGAGACCCGGGCCTGACGGACCCACCACATCCGGCCGCCGCGGGCAAGGGATCAATTTCCGTCAGACCCGGGCATGTTCCGATGGAAAATGCCAGAACACCTCCCCGGAGCGGAACGTTCAGTAGCGTCACCGTTACTGCCGCACGTTCGCACGCCGCATCGGGAGGGGAATCCGCGTGCCCGGAATCGACGAGTGCCTGACGGAGGCCATGACCCTACCGGGTGCTCGGGGCGCCTCCCTGGTCGACTGGACCAGCGGCCTCGCACTGGGAACGGCGGGCGAGTCGCCCGTCGGGGACCACGAGACCACGGCCGCCGAGACCGCCGAACTGGCCCGCTCGGCGGCCGAATTCGACACCTTCCTGGCGACGGACGACGCGCCGGGGGGAACGGGCGGGGCCGGAGGGGCCGGGGACGACGGCGGGCCCCCGTCGAGGACCTGATCGTCACCACCCGGGCCGGCTACCACGTCCTCCGCTTCGTCGAGACCTCCTTCGACAGCAGCGTCTTCCTCCACCTCTGGCTCGACCGCGAGACCGGCAACCTCGCCCTCGCCCGCATGCGGCTCCGCGACATAGCCGAGAAGCTGGTCCTCGGATGAGCGCGGTCGCCACCCCGTCTCCCCGATGCTGGTCCGGCTCGCCGCCGAGAAGGCCACCGGCGCCCTGCTGCGCGACCACGGCACGCTCTACCTGGTGGACGGCCGGGTGGTGCACGCCGAGAGCCCCGCCGCCCCCGGCGTCGACGTCCTCCTCACCACCGGCGGCACGCTGCCCCGGGAGAACTGGGACGAGGCCGTGGACCGGGCCGGCGCCCACCGCGCGGTCGGCCGCTTCCTCGTCGACAGCGGCCGGCTCCAGGACGGGGAGCTGGAGATCTGCCACCTCGGCGCCGTCTTCGACGCGGCCTTCTTCGCCCTCTCTCCCACCAGCGGCCCGACCCGCTTCCGGTACGGGGTGGGGCACTGGTTCGGCACGGTGCGGCCGGTCTCGGCCGAGGCCGTCGAGCGCGAGACCGTGCGCCGCCGCGAACTCCTCGACGCCGTCTGGCCGTACCCCGCCGTGGACACCGCCCCGGTCGTCCCCGCCCCGCCGCCCCCGGCCAGACCGTGGGGGCGCGGCAGCGCCCTGCTCGCGGCGGCCGACGGCGAGCGGAACCCGGCGGAGCTGGCCCGGCTGCTCGGCCGCCCCGCCTTCCACACGCTCCTCGACGTCCGGCGGCTCGCCGCCGCCGGGCTCGTCGAGACCCCGCTCACCCCGAACCCGAACCCGCGTCCGACCCCGCGCCACCGGTACCGGCCCTCTTACCGGTGCTGCCGGTGCCCGATCCCGACATCGCCCTGCTGCGCCGGCTCCGTGACGCCCTGGAGGCACACCTGTGATGAGGCGTGCCCTGCGCCTGCGCGCCGAGAGGAGACAGCTCATGACGGCAGAAGCCGAGGTCCTCGGCGAGCTGAGACGGCTGCGGGCGCGGCTGCCCCAGCTCACCGGAGCCCTCGCGGCCAGCGCCGACGGCCTGGTCCTGGCCCACGACACCGTGGACGGCGAGGCCGAGAGCGTGGCCGCGTTGACCGCGGCGGCGCTCGGCGTCGGCCAGCGCCTGACCGACTCCACCGGTCAGGGCCGCTTCCGCGAACTGCTCGTACGCGGCGAGAGCGGCTACGTGGCGACGTACGCGGCGGGCGGCTCGGCCGTCCTGACGCTGCTCGCGGAGCCCCGGATCAACGTGGGGCGGCTCCATCTGGAGGCGCGCCGCTCCAGCGCCCGGATAGGCGAGCTGGTGGACGGGGCCCTGGAGCGCAGGGAGCCGAACCGGCTCGGCCAGCTCCCGCCCCCGTACCCGGGGAAGCCCCCGCACCCCGGGCGGCCCCACACCCCGCCGGGCCCCCGGTCCGCGAGGTCCGCCGGCCCAGGACTCCGTGACCCCGTCAACAGGCCCCCGCGGCCCCGTGAACCCGTAACCCCAGAAGGAAGAAGTACGACACCATGGCGAACACCGAGACCTCCCTCAAGGAAGCGGCCTCCATCGACGGCGCGATCGGCGCTGCCCTCGTCGACTACACCAGCGGCATGGCGCTCGGCACGATCGGCGGCGGCAAGGAGCTCGACCTGAACGTGGCCGCGGCCGGCAACACCGACGTCGTGCGGGCCAAGGTCCGGGCGATGGAGATGCTGGGGCTCAACGACGAGATCGAGGACATCCTCATCACCCTCGGCACCCACTACCACCTGATCCGGCTGCTCAAGGGGCGCAACACCAACGGCCTCTTCCTCTACCTGGCCCTGCACAAGGACCGGGCGAACCTGGCGATGGCCCGCCACCAGCTCAAGAAGATCGAGGCCGAACTGGACGTCTGACGGCCGCGGGGCCGCCCGCCGCCTCCTCGACGAGCACCTCTTCGACGAACGCCTACTCGACGAACAGGCCCCGCGCCGCCGCCTTCGCGTCGAACTCCTCCAGGCGCGCCTGCGCGTCGGGGAGTTCGTCGGCCATGGCCTCCAGGAGGACCCGGCCGAGCATCATGGGGGCACAGGCGGTGTCGAAGGCGAGCCCGGTGCCGACGGCGGCCGGGATCAGCAGGTCGCTGTGGGCGGCGACGGGGGCGAACGCCGAGTCGGCGACGGTCACGACCGCGAGCCCGGCCACCCGCGCGTACGCGAGCGCCTCGACGACCTCGCGCGGGTGCCGGGGCAGCGCGAAGCAGAGCAGGGCCGTGGCCCCGGCCCGTACGGCCGCGTCGACGCGGTCCGTGAGCATCGAGCCGCCCTCGTCGAGGAGCCGCACGTCCGGGTGGACCTTGGCGGCGAAGTAGGCGAAGCCGCGCGCCTGCGAGGAGGCGGCCCGCAGTCCGAGCACGGGCAGCGGGCGGGAGCGGGCGAGCAGCCGTCCGGCCCGCTCGACGGGGCCGGGGTCGGCGAGCAGTCCGGCGAGGTGCCGGAGGTTCTCGATCTCGGCGAGCACGGCCTGCTGGTACTCGTTGAACGCCTCGCCCCCGCCCGCTCCGGATCCCGCGTCGGCCTCGGGGGCGCGACCTCGCGCAGGTGGCGCCGGAGCGCCGGGTACCCGTCGAAGCCGAGGGCGACGGCGAAGCGGGTGACGGAGGGCTGGCTGACCCCGGCGAGCTCGGCCAGCTCCACGCTGGACAGGAACGGCACGTCCCCGGCGCGCCGCACCATGCAGTGCGCGATCCGCCGCTGGGTCGGCGTCAGCCGGTGCCCCTCGAAGAGGGCCTGGAGCCAGCCGGCCGGGCTGTCGCTCACGTCGCCCTCCCCTTTCGTCTATTCACTCGCACATCACTCTGCATAAGGATATGCACGATCGCGTGCGGGCGGTCCTGGAAGAGGATGACCGAAGGGCCCCCGCCATCGCGGGGGGCCCTTCGTGAGGCTTGGCGCGGGGACCGCCGCACCCCCGACTGCCGGGGGGCGGGACGACGGCGGTCCCCGCGAGGACACGGGCCCGGGTCAGGGCCGGTCCGCGTCCGCGGCGTCTCTGGAGGCCCGGGAGCCGCTCCGGAAGTCCGTGACGCCGACGAGGAACAATCTGCCGGACCCGTGTTAAGCGGGTGCTGCGCGGACGTGTCGCGCTCGTACCAGTTGCGCGAACTCGTCCGCGCGACCCGCTCACGGACCGGCCGCGCGGCGCCGTACGCCCGGCCCCGGACCCGCCCCGCGGCGCCGCGCGTCCGCTCCCGGGACTACTTCGTGGCGCCGCCCGCCAGGAAGGCGAGCAGGTCCTGGCGGCTGACGACGCCGGTCGGCTTGCCCTCGACCAGGACGGTCGCCGCGTCGGCGGACTCGCCCAGGACGGCCATGAGGTCCTCGACCGGCTCGCCGGAGCCGACCTGCGGCAGCGGCGCGCTCATGTGCCGCTCCAGGGGGTCCTCCAGGGACGCCTTCTTGGTGAAGAGCGCGTCGAGCAGCTCGCGCTCGACGACCGAGCCGACGACCTCGGCGGCCATGACGTCGGGGTGGCCGGCGCCCGGCTTCACGATGGGCATCTGGGAGACGCCGTACTCGCGCAGCACCTCGATGGCCTGGCCGACGGTCTCGTCCGGGTGCATGTGGACGAGGGAGGGCAGGCCGCCCTCCTGTGGCGCAGGACGTCGGCGACGGTGGCGGAGGAGGTGTTCTCCAGGAAGCCGTAGTCGGCCATCCACTCGTCGCTGAAGATCTTGGACATGTAGCCGCGGCCGGAGTCCGGGAGCAGCACGACCACGACGTCGTCGGGGCCGAGGCCGCGGGCGACCTCCAGGGCCGCGACCACGGCCATGCCGCAGGAGCCGCCGACGAGGAGGCCCTCCTCCTTGGCGAGGCGGCGGGTCATCTGGAAGGAGTCCTTGTCGGACACGGCCACGATCCCGTCGGCGACCTTCCGGTCGTACGCGCTGGGCCAGAAGTCCTCGCCGACGCCCTCGACCAGGTACGGACGGCCCGAGCCGCCCGAGTAGACGGAGCCCTCCGGGTCGGCGCCGATGACCTTGACGGCGCCGCCGCTGGCCTCCTTGAGGTAGTTGCCGGTGCCGGAGATGGTGCCGCCCGTGCCGACGCCCGCGACGAAGTGGGTGATCTTCCCGTCCGTCTGCTCCCACAGCTCGGGACCGGTGGTCTCGTAGTGCGAGCGCGGGTTGTTCGGGTTGGAGTACTGGTCGGGCTTCCAGGCGTTCGGCGTCTCGCGCACGAGCCGGTCCGAGACGTTGTAGTACGAGTCCGGGTGCTCCGGGTCCACGGCCGTGGGGCAGACGACGACCTCGGCGCCGTACGCGCGCAGCACGTTGATCTTGTCGAGCGACACCTTGTCGGGGCAGACGAAGATGCACTTGTAGCCCTTCTGCTGGGCCACGATCGCCAGGCCGACGCCGGTGTTGCCGGACGTGGGCTCGACGATGGTGCCGCCGGGCTTCAGCTCGCCGCTGCGCTCGGCCGCCTCGATCATCCGCAGGGCGATCCGGTCCTTGACCGACCCGCCGGGGTTGAAGTACTCGACCTTGGCCAGGACGGTCGCCTGGATGCCCGCTGTGACGTGGTTGAGCTTCACCAGCGGGGTGTTGCCGACGAGGCTGATCATCGAGTCGTGGAATTGCACCGTAATCTCCGGGGTCTCCGTAATGGTGTGGCCAGCGTATGCGTAGTCGGAGCGGGTTACGGGGCAGTTACACCCTGAACGGCTTGAAGGAGGTGACGGCCCCATGTCCAGGGCGAGGGTGGCGCGGCGGATCGCGGCGGGTGCGGCGTACGGCGGTGGGGGCATCGGGCTCCTCGGGGTCGCGGCGGTGGGGGTCCTCCTCGCCGAGGCGCACCTCGCGAAGCGGACCGTGGGGGCGGGGCGGCCCCGCTGCCGCCCGCGGCGGACGGCCTCTACGGGCGGGCGTTCGGGACGGAGGACCCGCTGCGGCTGGCCCTTCTGGGTGATTCCACGGCGGCGGGCCAGGGCGTGCGCCGCACCGGCCAGACCCGGGCGCGCTGCTCGCCTCGGGGCTCGCGGCGGTGGCGGAGCGGCCGGTGCTGCTGCGGAACGTGGCCCTGTCGGGGGCGCGCTCGGACGACCTGGAGCGGCAGGTGTCGCTGCTGCTCTCGCAGCCCCTGGGGCCGCCGGACGTGTGCGTGGTCATGATCGGGGCGAACGACGTGACGCACCGGCTGCCGGCGACGGAGTCGGTGCGGCTCCTGGCGGCGGCGGTGCGGCGGCTGCGGACGGCGGGGTCGGAGGTGGTCGTCGGCACCTGCCCGGATCTGGGCACGATCGAGCCGGTCTACCAGCCCCTGCGCTGGCTGGCCCGGCGGGCGTCGCGGCAACTGGCGGCGGCGCAGACGATCGTCGTGGTGGAGCAGGGCGGGCGGACGGTGTCGCTCGGCGACCTGCTCGGCCCGGAGTTCGCGGCGAACCCGCGCGAGATGTTCGGGGTGGACAGCTTCCACCCGTCGGCCGAGGGGTACGCGACGGCGGCGATGGCCGTCCTGCCGACGGTCTGCGCGGTGCTCGGCGCGTGGCCGGAGGCGGACCGCCTGGAGCCGGCGCGGCGGGAGAACATGCTGCCGGTGGCGAAGGCCGCGGCCGAGGCGGCGCGGGAGGCGGGCACCGAGGTCACGGGCGCCCGCGCGCCCTGGGCCCTGCTCAAGCACCGCCGCAGGCGGCGGCTGCCAGTCGCGACGGAGGCGGCGGAGGCCCCGGCGGAACCGGCCCCCTCACCGGGGGCTCCCGCGTCGGAGGCCCCGCCAACTGATCGCCCGCCGGGAGCCCGGCGGAAACCCGAAGCACCGGGGCCCCGGAGCCCGGGGGCCCTGCGCCCCGGGGGCCCCGGGGCCCGGGAACAAAGCCCGGCGGGCGCCGTTCCCGACGAAGGACCCCTTCCTGAGCGCCCGCTTAGAAAAGAGGTCCGCATCACACGCCCGCCCCGGTGACCCCGTGCGGTACGTACGGGTAACTTCCCTTTCAGTCCGCTCACTCCGCACCCTCATGGAGCCGTGATGCCCGAAGCCGTGATCGTCTCGACCGCCCGTTCCCCATCGGCCGGGCCTTCAAGGGCTCCCTGAAGGACCTGCGTCCGGACGACCTCACCGCCACCATCGTCCAGGCCGCCCTGGCGAAGGTGCCCGAGCTGGACCCGCGCGACATCGACGACCTGATGCTGGGCTGCGGCCTGCCCGGTGGCGAGCAGGGCAACAACCTGGGCCGGATCGTGGCCGTGCAGATGGGCATGGACCACCTGCCGGGCTGCACGGTCACCCGTTACTGTTCCTCCTCGCTCCAGACCTCCCGGATGGCGCTGCACGCGATCAAGGCGGGCGAGGGCGACGTCTTCGTCTCGGCCGGCGTCGAGATGGTCTCCCGCTTCACCAAGGGCAACTCGGACTCCCTGCCCGACACGCACAACCCGCTCTTCGCCGAGGCCGAGGCCCGCACCGCCGAGGTCGCCGCCTCCGAGGGCTCCACCTGGCACGACCCGCGCGAGGACGGCCTCGTCCCCGACGCGTACATCGCCATGGGCCAGACCGCCGAGAACCTGGCCCGCTGGAAGGGCGTCAGCCGCCAGGAGATGGACGAGTTCGGCGTGCGGTCGCAGAACCTCGCCGAGCAGGCCATCAAGAACGGCTTCTGGGAGCGCGAGATCACCCCGGTGACGCTGCCGGACGGCACCGTCGTCTCGGCGGACGACGGCCCGCGCGCGGGCGTCACCCTGGAGGGCGTGCAGGGCCTCAAGCCGGTCTTCCGCCCCGACGGCCTGGTCACCGCCGGCAACTGCTGCCCGCTCAACGACGGCGCCGCCGCCCTGGTGATCATGTCCGACACCAAGGCCCGCGAGCTCGGCCTGACCCCGCTGGCCCGGATCGTCTCCACCGGCGTCTCCGGCCTCTCCCCCGAGATCATGGGCCTCGGCCCGGTCGAGGCGTCGAAGCAGGCCCTGAAGCGCGCCGGTCTGACGATCGACGACATCGACCTGGCCGAGATCAACGAGGCCTTCGCCGCCCAGGTCATCCCGTCCTACCAGGAGCTGGGCCTCGACCTGGACAAGGTGAACGTCAACGGCGGCGCCATCGCCGTCGGCCACCCTTCGGCATGACCGGCGCCCGCATCACCGGCACCCTGATCAACGGCCTCCAGTTCCACGACAAGCAGTTCGGCCTGGAGACCATGTGCGTCGGCGGCGGCCAGGGCATGGCGATGGTCATCGAGCGCCTGAGCTGAGTTGAGCTGAGCCCCGATCCCCTCGCGGACGCCGGCCAACCACGTCGCGTCCCAGCCGTGACCGAATCTCCCCAGGATGTGACCTACGTCCCGGGGAGTCCGTTTATCCCAGGTCAGAGCGGTTTCGGGACGAAACACCTGGCCGAAATACCTGTCCAATTCGTGACGTAATGCACTGACAGCGGCCCCCACCTCACGACAAGCTGAGGTGGGAAGTCGGGGGATCGACTCGGAATCGGGAGTACGTCAGTGAGCGCCATGCCTCTTGCCCTGCTGCTGACCACGGCCGCTGCCACGCCGTGGGCGCTGCCGCCCTACACGCCGTCCACGGTCTCCGCAAGCAGGTCACCGCCCTGCGGCGCGAGCTGGCCGTCGGGCACGGCGTCACAGTGCCCGCGGCCCGCGCCACCCCGCCGCCGAGATACGGGCCGCGGTCGCGGAGGCCCTGGCCGAGGAGCGCGAGCGCGAGCTCGCCGAGGCGCGCGCCTTCTGGGCCGCGCAGGAGGCCCGGGACGCCGCCGACGCCCCGTCCCTGCTCGGCGGTCTCGGCGGCCCGGCCGAGGACGGCTCCTTCTTCGTGCCGCGCCAGACCGACTTCGTGGGCCTGGAGGCGATGGCCCTGGAGGCCGTGGAGTCCGAGGCGGCGGCGCTCGACGGCGCGCCGGAGCCGGTGGACGAGTTCCCGAGGACTCCCCGGAGCTGGCCGCGGCCCAGCGCCGGCACCCCTCGCACCCGGACTTCGTGCCGGTGCAGACCCCAGTCGTCACCGACCACGAGCGGACGGTGGCGCGCCTGGAGGAGCTGGCCGACACGCGCACGGCCCTGACCGACGTCCGCCCGGGCCCGCTCGGCACCCTGGACGTGTACGTCTTCGCGGACGGCACCACGCTCTGTATGACCCCGGGGCACCGCGAGACCGCGGAGCGCCTCGCGGAAGCCCTGCGCGCGGGCCGCACCCCGGTCCTGCTCGGCGGCTCGGGCGTCTCCGGCGCCTTCGCCCTGACCTTCTCGTACGGCGACACGGACGAGGAGAACGTCTACATCCTCGCGGACCGCGTGATCGCCTCCCTGTAGGGCCGGGAGCGGGCCCTACAGCCCCGAGCGCTCCGCCGCCCTCCGCACGAGCCCCACGGCCTCGTCCAGCTCTCCCTCGCGGGAGCCGGCCGGGGCCGTTCGCAGTGCCTCGGCCAGGTCGCTCCCGGCCACCACGAGCTGGTCGGCCACGGTGAAGATCCCGGCGTCCGGCATGGTCCTCGGCTCCCGGTCCGGGTCCTCGACGCGCTGCGCGCGCACCGCGAGCTCCCGGGCGAGGGCGAGCCCCTCGGCCGCCGCGCCCCGCTGGAGGCGGCTCTGCGGGGCGGCCCGCAGCCGGTCGGCGAACCGCTCCACGGCGGTGGTCAGGTCACTCGTATCAAGCACCCCGCGACCCTACGCGCCGCCCGGGGCAGCCCGCCAACGGACCGGGGAACGTGGAAGGGCCCGCCCGGCACACCGCCGGACGGGCCCTTCCCCGAGTCGGGGGGCGTGCGTCAGTCGTCGCCCTGGAGGATCGACAGCAGACGCAGCATCTCCAGGTAGATCCACACCAGGGTCATGGTGGGGCCGAAGGCGGCCAGCCAGGCCTCCTCGCGCGGCGCGCCGTAGGTCACGCCGTCCTCGACCTGCTTGAAGTCGAGGGCGAGGAAGCAGGCGCCCAGGATGATGCCGATGACGCCGAACAGGATGCCGAGGCCGCCGCTGCGGAAGCCGAGGCCGTCACCGCCCGCGAAGACCGCGAACAGCAGGTTGGTCACCATGAGGAGCATGAAGCCCATCGCGGCGGCCATCACGAAGCCGTAGAAGCGCCGGTTGACCCGGATCCAGCCCAGCTTGTAGGCGATGAGCACGCCGGCGAAGACCGCCATGGTGCCCAGGACCGCCTGGATGACGACGCCGTCGGCGATGTACGTCGAGACGGCGGCCGAGATCACGCCGAGGAAGACGCCCTCGAAGGCGGCGTAGGACAGGATCAGCGCGGGAGACGGCTTGCGCTTGAAGGACTGCACCAGCGACAGGACGAGGGCGACCAGGGCGGCGCCGATGGCGATGCCGTAGGACTTGCCCAGGTTCGCCGGGTCGACCGGCAGCAGCAGCCAGGACAGGACGGCGGTGAGCACGACCGTGCCGAGCGTCATGGCCGTGCGGCTCACGACGTCGTCGATCGTCATCACGTTGCCGCGGGCCTGCTGCGGGGCGCCGAGCTGCGTGTCCTGCGGGGCGTACGGGTTGGTCGCGTACGGGTTCGCCGCGTCCCCGGCGTACGGGTTGCCGGTGGCGTACGGGTTGGTTCCGACGGCGGGGCCCCCGGCCTGCGGCTGCTGCGCGTTGAAGCCCGCGTAGCCGTTGTCGCGGCTGAACCCCCGTCGCGAGAAGACCGGGTTGCTGCTCCTCATCTCACTCCTCCATGGCGGACCGCACGGCGCGGCCTTGCGTCAAGGGTAATGCGTAGGCAAAGAAACTCCCTAGTGCTCGGGGAGGATCTTTCCCTCATCTTCCCGCTCTTCCTCTCCGGAGTCGCGGGGTGTACGCGCCCCCTCCGGAAGGGGGCCGGGGCCGGTCCGGGCCTCAGGGCCGTCCGGGAGGGGCGTCGGCCCTCTCCAGGAGGGTGATCCCGCTCCGGCGCTCGACGATCCGGTAGCCGGGGACCTGCGGGGCGGACGATTCCAGGGACGCCCCGGTCGCGCATTCCGGGTCGGACGGATCGGCGTCTTCGTAGACCATCCACCGAGGCGCTTCCTCCGGCGCGAAGGAACGGGGAAGAGGCAGACCTCGCTGACGGTGGTCCGGTACGCGAGCTGGGCCGCGAGGCGGTTGGACGCGGCCACCGTGGCGCCGTCGGGGATCCTGCCGAGGATTTCGTCGGCCACCCTCACGTGCTCGGACGCGACCCATGTCCGGGGCAGCACGAGTTCGTGGAACGGGGAGGTGAAGAAGGTGACGGCGGTGGCCGCCGTTCCGATCACGGCGGCGTGCAGGAGCCGACGGGTGACCGTCCGCCCCGAGGCGACCGCGTGGACCGCCGCGGCGAAGGCGACCGGCATCAGGACCGCGCTGTAGTGGAAGTCCATTCCCCAGTAGTTGGGGAAATCCGAGGTGAAGCGCCAGCCGAGCGTCGGGAGCATGACGACCAGGAGCGGGGAGCGGACCGCCAGGAATCCCGTGGGGGCGACGAGCATGAGCAGCGTGAGCCATTTGACCGGCGGCCAGAAGGTCGCCACGGCCTTTATCAGGAGGCTCTTCTCCTCGGGTTCCGCGGGCGGCCAGTAGGCGAATTCGCCGAGCGGATTGACGGAGGGGAGGACGACGAACATCGCGAGGGCCGTCGCCACGATCCCGAAGAGGGCGAGCAGGATCCCCGTGCGCCGGGGCCCCTTCCACGCGACGTACGCGCCGACCGCCGCCACCGTGAGCCCGAGGTCCTCCTTGACCAGGACCAGGGGGATCGCCCAGAGGACGGCCGCGCGCCACTTCTCCCGGCCGGCGGCGCACGGAGAACGCGAGGAGCGGGACCGCGAAGGCCACTTCGTGGAAGTCGAACTGGACGAGTTCCGCGATGCCCCAGGAGGCCCGTAGGAAATCCCGATCCAGTAGGCGAATCTCCGGCCCCTGACCTCGTGGGCCCAGCGCGTGATCGGAAGGACGGAGACCGCGACCAGGGCCGCCTGGCAGACCAGGAGCGTATAGCTCGACGGGAATGCCCTGTACACCGGTCCCAGAATCGCGAGGATCGGATGGAAATGGTCCCCGAGCGCGTTGTATCCGGTCCCCTTGAGCGGCGCGTACGGAGCCGTGAACTGCGAATAGGACTTCGCTATCTGGGTGAAGATCCCCAGGTCGTATCCGGTCGTGAGGTGTATCGCGTGCCGCCGCGCGACAACGCGAGATACACCAGGAAGAAAATTCCGGACAGGAGGAGGGCGGGCTTCGGGAAACGCCGCTCCACGATCTCCGGCGCTTTCTCCCGAGGCGCCGTGCCACCCCTTCCGGTGCGCGCCGCTGAGGGGCACTACCGAAAGGTTCAGGATATTCATGGCGGCATGAGAACCTAACAGGAGGCGGAGGGGCCCTTAGGGTAACAGGGGCCGATCGACGGCCTCCTGGCCGCGGCAGCACCCCGGCGGACGGACCGGCGGGGCGACGGACCGGCGTCCCCGCCGGTCGGCGGCACTGTCGTCGATGGTGCCCGGAACCGGACTCGAACCGGTACGGCCCGAAGGCCAGCGAGGTTTAAGCTCGCCGTGTCTGCATTCCACCATCCGGGCGTCGCGATGCTCCGCGTTGGCACGTGAGCCTATCGGGGCGCTTCCCTCGTTCAGCGGAACGTCCCTCTCGATGTTGTCTTATTTTATTGGCGTCTGAGGGTGCGTCAGTGCAGGTAGGGGCCTTTTCGCCGAACTGTGACCGGGGTCGCAGGCGCAAACCGGCACCTCAGGGATGACGAAAAGTCGTCGCATTTGTGTCACCTTGGCCCGGCGCTCCCCGCCCGGCGGCCCTCAGGGGTCCGGTCATACCTCAGGAGGAGGCCCCGGGCCCCGGTCCGACTCAGACTGCCCCGGGAACGGGCACGTGGACGGACGTGCCGGCGCGGA
The DNA here is from genome assembly GCA_007858575.1 of Streptomyces sp. WAC08241. Lineage (GTDB taxonomy): Bacteria > Actinomycetota > Actinomycetes > Streptomycetales > Streptomycetaceae > Streptomyces. The sequence continues at coordinate 6,357,516 of CP042279.1, read as the reverse complement.
ACGCCCGAGACGATGGAGGGTTCCCGCAACAGCCCCGCAGTGACAGGAGTCCTCCTCGTGACCACCTCCCCACCGTGTCCCGCGCCACCGCGGTGGCCGCCCGCGCCACGGATCTCACGAAGGTCTACGGACAGGGCGAGACCCAGGTGGTCGCACTCGACCACGTCACCGTGGACTTCCGGCAGGGCGAGTTCACCGCCATCATGGGCCCCTCCGGCTCCGGCAAGTCGACGCTCATGCACTGCGTCGCCGGCCTGGACTCCTTCTCCTCCGGCTCGGTGCGGATCGGCGAGACCGAGCTGTCCACCCTCAAGGACAAGCACCTCACCCAACTGCGCCGGGACAAGATCGGCTTCATCTTCCAGGCCTTCAACCTGCTGCCGACGCTGACGGCCATGGAGAACATCACGCTGCCGATGGACATCGCGGGCCGCAAGGCCGACAAGCAGTGGGTCCAGCAGGTCATCGACATGCTCGGCCTCTCCGGCCGGCTCACCCACCGCCCACCGAGCTCTCCGGCGGCCAGCAGCAGCGCGTGGCCGTGGCCCGCGCGCTCGCCTCCCGCCCCGAGATCATCTTCGGCGACGAGCCGACCGGAAACCTGGACTCGCGCTCCGGCGCCGAGGTCCTCGGCTTCCTGCGCAACTCGGTGCGCGAGCTGAGCCAGACCGTCGTCATGGTCACCCACGACCCCGTCGCCGCCTCCTACGCGGACCGCGTCATCTTCCTCGCGGACGGCCGGATCGTCGACGAGATGCTGAACCCGACGGCGGACGGCGTGCTCGACCGCATGAAGGCCTTCGACGCCAAGGGCCGTACGAGCTGACGCGCGGGCACCGGAACCGGACTCGAACCGGTACGGCCCCGCCCCGCAGCCCCGACACCCGTCCGCCCCCTTTCGTTCAGGACACACCCCATGTTCCGTACCGCCCTGCGCAACGTCCTCGCGCACAAGGCGAGACTGCTGATGACCGTCCTCGCCGTGATGCTCGGCGTGGCCTTCGTCTCCGGCACCCTCGTCTTCACCGACACCCTCTCCCAGGCCTTCCGCAACCAGTCCGCGAAGAGCTACGACGACGTCGCCGTGGCCGTCGAGATGCACCCCGACGCCGAGCAGGCCCGGAAGGCCCCGGCCTCTCCCAGAAGGACGTCGACGAGGTCGCCGGGCTCGACGGGGTCGCCTCCGTCGCCCCCGCGTCGGCGGCTTCGCCGGCGTGCCCGACAAGGACGGCAAGCTGATCGGCGTCGGCTGGTCCAACAAGGGCACCAACTTCGCCCCCGGCAAGAACGGCAAGGACCGCGCGTACGCCTTCACGGCGGGCGCGGGACCGGTCCGCGACGACCAGATCGCGCTCGACGAGACCTCCGCCGGCAAGGGCGGCTACAAGATCGGCGACACCGTCCGCGTGGCCACCAACGGCCCCGTGAAGGAGTACGTCCTCTCCGGCGTCTTCACCACCGAGGACGGCGCCGTCAACGCCGGCGGCAGCCTGGTCCTCTTCGACGCCTCCGTCGCCCAGAAGCTCTACCTGAAGCCCGGGTACTTCCAGGAGCTGACCGTCACCGCCGCCCCCGGCGCGAACGCGGACAAGCTCCTCGACGACGTCCTGAAGGTCGTCCCGAAGGCCGCCACCGCCCAGACCGGACAGGCCCTCGCCGACCGGCAGGCCGAGGACATCGAGGCCGGGCTCGGCGCGCTCAACCAGGTCCTCCTGGGCTTCGCGGGCATCGCGCTCTTCGTCGGCGTCTTCCTGATCGCCAACACCTTCACGATGCTGGTCGCCCAGCGCACCAAGGAACTGGCCCTGATGCGCGCGGTCGGCGCCTCGCGCAAGCAGATCACCCGCTCCGTCCTCGCCGAGGCCGGCCTGGTCGGCCTGGTCGCCTCGGCCGTCGGCCTCGTCCTGGGCATCGGCCTCGCGCTCGGCCTGCGGTCCGCCATGAACGCCTTCGACCTGAAGATCCCGGCCGGCGGCCTGGTCGTCGGCGCCGCCCCGTCGTCTCCGCGTTCGCCGTCGGCGTCCTGATCACCATGCTCGCCGCCTGGCTGCCCGGCCGCCGCGCCGCGAAGATCCCGCCGGTCGCCGCCATGAACAGCGTGCACGCCACCGCGAGCACCAAGTCGCTCGTCCTGCGGAACTCCATCGGCGCCGCGTTCACCGCGCTCGGCGTCGTCCTGATCGTGCTCGGCGCGGGCAAGGGCGGCGACGACGGCCGCATGCTCATCGCGGGCGGCGCGTTCCTCACCCTCATCGGCGTGATCGTCCTGATCCCGATGCTGTCGCGGCCCGTGATCGCCCTGATCCGCCCGCTCTTCGTCGGCCTCTTCGGGATCTCCGGCAAGCTCGCCGGCCTGAACGCGGTCCGCAACCCGCGCCGCACCGGCGCCACCGCCTCCGCGCTCGCCATCGGCCTCACCCTGGTCACCGGCCTCTCCGTGATCGGCGCGACCGTCGGCTCGGCCATCGACCGGATGACGGTCGACCAGATCAAGGCCGACTACATGGTCACCATGGCCAGCGGCGACAGTCTGAGCGAGGAGGCGCTCGCCGCCCTCGCGAAGGCCCCGGCGTCACGGCCGTCTCCCCGCAGCAGGCCGGCGCCCTGGAGATCAAGGGGTCGTTCGTCTCCGCCTCCGGCGTCACGCCCGGCGACATCGAGCAGGTCCTCAACCTCCACGTGGTGAACGGCTCCCTGGCCTCCCTGAAGCAGGGGCGGATCGCGGTCGCCGACGAGACCGCCGAGAAGCGCGGCCTGAAGGTCGGCGACACGGTCCCGATCGAGTACATGGACAAGGCCAAGGGCAGGCTGACGGTCGGCGCGATCTACGAGGAGAGCGAGTTCGTCTCCCCGTCCTGATCGACCACGAGGTCATCGAGGCCCACGACCCGCAGGTCTACACCCCGCAGATCTTCGTCGCGATGGACGGCGGCGCCTCCGACGCCAACGCCAAGGCCCTGTCGAAGGCCATGGGCGACAACCCCGGCATCACCGTGATGGACCACAAGGACATCCGCGACGCCTTCGGCGGCCCGATCAACATGCTCCTGAACATCGTGTACGGGCTGCTCGGCATGGCCCTGGTCATCGCCGTCCTCGGCGTGGTCAACACGCTCGCGATGTCCGTCTTCGAGCGCCAGCAGAGATCGGCATGCTCCGCGCGATCGGTCTCGACCGGCGCCGGGTGAAGCGGATGGTCCGTCTGGAGGCCGTGGTCATCTCGGTGTTCGGCGCGGTCGTCGGCATCGGCCTCGGCGCGTTCCTCGGCTGGGCGATCGGCGAGACGTTCAAGAAGAGCCTGCCGGGCTACGCGCTGGTGCTCCCCTGGGACCGGATCGGGATCTTCCTGCTCCTGGCCGGTCTGGTCGGCGTCCTCGCCTCGCTGTGGCCGGCCCGCAGCGCGGCCCGCCTGAACATGCTCGCCGCCATCAAGGCCGAGTAGCCGTCCGGGCCGGGTGGGCACGGCACGCACCACCGGCGAAGGGCCGGTCTCCCCTCCGGGAGGCCGGCCCTTCCGTATGTACGCGGGTCAGTCCGTCCCCCGGTCCACGCCCGCGTCCGCAGCGGCAGCCCGCTCGTCCCCGCCGCCGGGGTCCTCACGGCGAGGAACTGGTTCACGCCGATCCGGTTGCGTTCGAAGGAGACGGCGGAGGCGGCCATGTAGAGCCGCCAGACGCGGGCCCGGCCCGGGGAGACGAGCCGGACGGCCCGGTCCCAGTCGGCCTCCAGGCGGGCCACCCAGCGGCGCAGGGTCAGGGCGTAGTGCTCGCGGAGCGCCTCCACGTCCCGGACCTCGAAGCCGGCGTCCTCCAGGGTCGTCAGGGTGCGGCCCATGGGGGCGAGTTCGCCGTCGGGGAAGACGTACGCGTCGATGAAGGGGTCGATCGCGTAGGCGGCCTCGTCGGGCTCGGGGCGCCGGGAGATCTGGTGGTTGAGGAGCCGCCCGCCGGGCCTGAGAGCCCGTACAGGACGTCGGCGTACTCCCGGTACTTCACGGCGCCGACGTGCTCGGCCATCCCGATCGAGGAGATCGCGTCGTACGGGCCGTCGGTGACGTCCCGGTAGTCCTGGACGCGGATCTCGATCCGGTCCGTCAGGCCCTCCTCGGCGATCCGCTTGCGGGCGTAGGCGGCCTGTTCGCGGGAGAGGGTGACGCCGACGACCCGGGCGCCGTACGCGCGGGCGGCGTGCAGGGCCATGGAGCCCCAGCCGCAGCCCACGTCGAGGAGCCGGTCGCCCTCCTTCAGGTCCAGCTTGCGGGCGACGAGGTCGAGCTTGTCCCGCTGGGCCTCCTCCAGGGTGCCGCCGGGCGTCCAGTAGGCGCACGAGTAGACCATCGAGGGGCCGAGGACCAGCTCGTAGAAGTCGTTGCCCACGTCGTAGTGGTGGCCGATCGCCTGCCGGTCGCGGCGTCTGGTGTGCCGGCCGCCGCTGCGGCCGCGGACCTCCTCGGCCGGCGGGGCCGGGGGCGGCACGGGTCCGGCGAGTCGCAGCAGGGAGCGGGCGGCGGCGCGCAGCCGGGGGTCGCGGGCGGCGGCGAGCAGGCCCGGGGAGTCGCCGTCGCGCTCCCAGAGGAGTCCGGAGACCCGGTCCAGGACCTCGTACAGGTCCCCCTCGACGTCGAGCTCCCCGGCCACCCAGGCGCGGACCGGGCCCAGTTCGCCGGGCTTCCAGATCATCCGGCGCAGGGCGCGGCGGTCGCGGACGATCAGGACGGGGGCGCCGGCGGGTCCGGCCTCGCTGCCGTCCCAGGCCCGCAGCCGGACCGGGAGCGGTCCTCCGAGGAGCTCTTCCGCGAGTTCCGCCAGCCGCGACGCGGCGTCGGCCATGGTGCCCACCTCCGTGATCGGTGTCCCGGAAACGTCCGTCCCCCAGGGAACACCGTGGGTGGGCGCCGGCACTCCGCCGCGGTGCAACGAGTCGGCAAAACACGCGAAGGGCCGCCCGCACCACGGATGGCGGGCGGCCCTTCGCAGAGTACTGCCTCCTGCTGCCGGAGGGTCAGGAGGCCTTGGCCTTCTCTCCTGCACCGGGGCGGCCGGGGCGGGGGCGGGCTTAGCGGCCTCGTAGAACTCCTCGCGCGGCGACTCGATGGCGCCGAGCGAGACGACCTCGCGCTTGAGGAACATCGCCAGGGTCCAGTCGGCGAAGACGCGGATCTTGCGGTTCCAGGTCGGCATGGCCATGCCGTGGTAGCCGCGGTGCATGTACCAGGCGAGACGGCCCTTGAGCTTGATCTTCACCTTGCCCATGACGATCATGGCGACGCCCTTGTGCAGACCGAGTCCGGCCACCGCGCCCTTGTTGGCGTGGCTGTACTCCTTCTGCGGGAAGCCGCGCATGCCGGCCACCACGTTGTCGCCGAGGACCTTGGCCTGGCGCAGGGCGTGCTGGGCGTTCGGCGGGCACCAGGCGTTCGGGTTGCCCGCGCGGCGGCCGACCATGTCGGGGACCTGGGCGTTGTCGCCCGCGGCCCACGCGTAGTCGAGGCCGTTGATCTGGAGCTTCTCGTTGCAGTCCACGTGGCCGCGGGGGCCGAGCGGCAGACCGAAGCGGGAGAGCGCCGGGTTCGGCTTCACGCCGGCGGTCCACACGATCGTGTTGGAGTCGACCTCCAGGCCGTTCTTCAGCACGACGTGGCCGTCGACGCAGGAGTCCATGGAGGTCTCGAGGTAGATCTCGATCCCGCGGCTCTCCAGGTGCTCCTTGCCGTACTGGCCGAGCTTGGGGCCGACCTCGGGAAGGATCTTGTCGGCCGCGTCGACCAGGACGAAGCGCATGTCCTCGCGCGACACGTTCTGGTAGTACTTCGCGGCGTCGCGGGCCAGGTCCTCGACCTCGCCGATGGTCTCCGCGCCGGCGAAGCCGCCGCCCACGAAGACGAAGGTCAGCGCCTTGCGGCGGACCTCCTCGTCGGTGGTCGAGTCGGCCTTGTCGAGCTGCTCGAGGACGTGGTTGCGCAGGCCGATGGCCTCCTCGATGCCCTTCATGCCGATGCCCTGCTCGGCGAGGCCGGGGATCGGGAAGGTGCGGGAGACCGCGCCCATCGCGATGACGAGGTAGTCGAAGGGCAGCTCGTACGCCTCGCCGACGAGCGGGGCGATCGTGGCGACCTTGCGGTCCTGGTCGATGGTGGTGACCCGGCCGGTGAGCACCTCGGCTCCGCGGACGACGCGTCGCAGCGGGACGACGACGTGGCGCGGCGAGATGCTGCCGGCGGCGGCTTCGGGGAGGAAGGGCTGGTAGGTCATGTACGACCGCGGGTCGACGACCGTGACGGTCGCCTCCGCGTAGCGCATCTTCTTGAGGATGCGCCGAGCTGCGTACAGGCCTACGTACCCGCCGCCTACTACGAGGATCCTGGGACGCTCCGTGGTGCTCATGCCATCGAGTATCCACCCCGTCCGGGGGTGTGTTCGTGCGCCCCTTCACAAGGTTGCGGGACACCTCTGCTACACTCCGCCGCCCACGTGATCCAGGTCATGTTCCTGCAAAGGAACCGGGGTGCAGTGGCGAACGTTGTTCACCCCCGTGAACTGGACCGGAGAGCCTTCCTTAACCCTGAACCGGAGGCCCCGTTCACGCGATGGAAACACCGGGCGGATCGGGCTCCGCACCTGCGAAAGGGCCTGAGAGGTACCTCGGAGGGCCCAAAGACCCTTCGGACCTCCTCAGGGCCCTTTTCCTTGTGAAGAACTTCACGAACTTTCCCGGCGGAGCCGCGCGGGAAGGCTCGATAGCGACCTTCTATGCGACGGATAGGGCGATCCCATCGAGGATGTCGTGCTCGCTGACGACCACCTCGCGGGCTCCGACGCGCTCGACGATCTCCCTCAGGACGAGCGCCCCGGCGACGATCACGTCGACCCGGCCGGGGTGGATCACGGGGATCGCGGCCCGCTCGTCGTGGGTGGAGGCGAGGAGCCGGTCGGTGACCTCGGCGACCTGCTCGGCGGAGATCCGGGAGTGGTGGACCTTCTCGGAGTCGTACTCCGGGAGGCCGAGGGCGATGGCGGCGACGGTGGTGACGGATCCGGCCAGGCCGACGAGGACGTCGGCCGTGTCGATCGGCACGGTCCCGGCGGCCAGGTCGAGCGCGGCCCGGACGTCGGCGCGGATCGCCTCGGCCTCCTCGGCGGTCGGCGGGTCGTGGCGGACGTGCCGCTCGGTGAGCCGGACGCAGCCGACGTCGACCGAGCGGGCGGCCCGGACGTGGTCGGTGCCGGTGACGAACTCGGTGGAGCCGCCGCCGATGTCCACGACGAGGTAGGTCTCGGTGCCGGGCAGCTCGCCGGTGGCGCCGGCGAAGGAGAACGCAGCCTCCTGGTCGCCGGTGATGACCTCGGGCTCGACGCCGAGGATCTCCACGACCCCGCGCACGAAGTCGTCGCGGTTCTCGGCGTCGCGGGAGGCGGAGGTGGCGACGAAGCGGATCCGCTCGGCGCCCAGCTCCTCGATCACGGCGGCGTACTCGCGGCAGGCGGCGAAGGTCCGCTCCAGGGCCTCGGGGGCGAGCCGGCCGGTCCGGTCGACGCCCTGGCCGAGGCGGACGATCGTCATCCGCCGGTCCAGCTCGATCAGCTCGCCCGTCTCCGGGTGCACGTCGGCGACGAGCAGGCGGATGGAGTTCGTACCGCAGTCGATTCCGGCGACCCTGGTCACTTCTCCTCCTCCGCGTCCTCGTCCGGCGTCCCGCACGGGGTGACGCACGGGCCCTTGGCCCACCACTCCGGCAGCATCGCGAGCGCCTCGTCGCCGAACGGGTTCACGCCCGGGCCCGCGACCAGCGAGTGGCCGACGAGGACGTGCAGGCACTTGACCCGGTCCGGCATGCCGCCGGCGCTCGGGAAGCCCTCCAGGACCTCGATGGCGTCCCGGCGGGCGAGGTAGTCCTCGTGCGCGGCCCGGTAGGCGTCGGCCAGCTCCGGGTCGGTGGCGAGCCGGGCCTGCATCTCCTTCATGACCCCGTTGGCCTCCAGGGTGCCGATGGCCGAGGCCGCCCGGGGGCAGGTCAGGTAGTACGTGGTGGGGAACGGCGTGCCGTCGGGGAGCCGGGGCGCGGTCTCGACGACGTCCGGCTGCCCGCAGGGGCAGCGGTGCGCGATGGCGCGCAGGCCGCGGGGCGGCCGGCCGAGCTGGAGCTCGAAGGCGGCGACGTCCGCCTCGGTGGGCTCGGTGCGTTCGGTCTGCGGAGGGGCGTTTGCATGTCTGCCTTGGTTGCCTAGGTCGTCGGTCGTCGGTCGTACGGGGTGTCAGGGACGGTCGGCCTTGTCCACGCCGTCCCAGAGGTTGTCGTACCAGGGGCGGTCGGCCGCCCCTGGTCGGCGCGGGGCCGCTGCTCCGCGCCGGGGTCGTTCACGGTGAAGCCGGTCTCGCCGGGGAGCACGTAGTGCAGGTGCTCGCGGGCGAGGCGGCGGACGTAGGCCGGGTCCTGGAGGCGGGCCTTCTCGTCCCTCAGTTCCTGCACCCGCCGGGCGGCCTCGGCGGCCCGGCGCTCCTGCTCGGCGATCTCGCCCTGCTGGGAGACGTAGCTCCGCATGGGATAGGCGAGGGCCACCACCAGGGAGCAGACGACGAGGGCGAGGAAGGCGGCGCGGCCGGTGAGCCGGGAGCGGCGGGCCTGACGGCGGGTCTGGGAGCGGTAGACACGGGCGGCGGTCTGCTCGCCGAGCAGCCTGATCCGGGTCGCGGTCGAGAACCGGTCCCGGTCCTTCACGGCCATGTCGTGTCGCCTCCCCTGTTCACGCGGACGTCCCCGCACACGGTACGGGACCGAGTACGGGGACGTACGGAAGCTGCTCTGCGGAAAAGCTCAGCCCTTGCCGTGCCGATCAGTTCGCGGTGCGGAACCGCGGGAAGGCGCTGCGGCCGGCGTACACCGCGGCGTCGTCGAGGATCTCCTCGATGCGCAGGAGCTGGTTGTACTTGGCGACGCGCTCGGAGCGGGCCGGGGCGCCGGTCTTGATCTGGCCGCAGTTGGTGGCGACGGCCAGGTCGGCGATGGTGACGTCCTCGGTCTCGCCGGAGCGGTGGGACATCATGCACTTGAAGCCGCTGCGCTGGGCGAGCTCGACGGCGTCGAGGGTCTCGGTCAGCGAGCCGATCTGGTTGACCTTGACGAGCAGGGCGTTCGCGGACTTCTCCTCGATGCCCCGGGCCAGGCGCTCCGGGTTGGTGACGAACAGGTCGTCGCCGACGAGCTGGACCTTCTCGCCGAGCTTCTCGGTGATGACGTTCCAGCCGGCCCAGTCGTCCTCGAACAGCGGGTCCTCGATGGAGACCAGCGGGTACGCGGAGACGAGCTCCTCGTAGTACTCGGTCATCTCGGCGGCCGAGCGGGACTCGCCCTCGAACGCGTACTTGCCGTCCTTGTAGAACTCGGAGGCGGCGACGTCGAGCGCGAGCGCGATGTCCTTGCCGGGCACGTAGCCGGCCTGCTTGATCGCTTCGAGGATGAGGTCGAGCGCCTCGCGGTTGGAGCCGAGGTTCGGGGCGAAGCCGCCCTCGTCGCCGAGGCCGGTGGAGAGGCCCTTGGACTTCAGGACGGACTTGAGGGTGTGGTAGACCTCGGTGCCCCAGCGGAGGGCCTCGGAGAAGGACTCCGCGCCGATCGGGGCGATCATGAACTCCTGGATGTCCACGTTGGAGTCGGCGTGCGACCCGCCGTTCAGGATGTTCATCATCGGAACGGGCAGCAGGTGCGCGTTCGGGCCGCCCAGGTAGCGGAAGAGCGGGAGGTCGCTGGCCTCGGAGGCGGCGTGCGCGACGGCGAGGGAGACGCCGAGGATGGCGTTGGCGCCGAGCGAGGACTTGTCCGGGGTGGCGTCCAGGTCGAACATGGCCTGGTCGATCAGGCGCTGCTCGGTGGCGTCGTAGCCGACGAGCTCCGGGCCGATCTGCTCGATGACGGCGAGGACGGCCTTCTCGACACCCTTGCCCTGGTAGCGGTTCGGGTCACCGTCGCGGAGCTCGAGGGCCTCGAACGCACCGGTGGAGGCGCCGGACGGAACGGCAGCACGGCCGGTGCTGCCGTCGTCGAGCCGACCTCGACCTCGACCGTGGGGTTGCCTCGGGAGTCCAGGATTTCCCGGGCTACGACGACGTCGATGGACGGCACGAGCATCTCCTTCTGGGATGTGACGCGGGATGTGACGCAAGGTCGGTGCGGGGTCGCTCGGCCTTGCGTCAAGAGCCTAACCGCCCCGGAGGCTCCGACCGGCCGGGCGCCCGCCCCCTGGGACGAAAAAGGACCCGAGGGCACGCACAACGGGACGAAGGGCCCCAGACCTACCGGGCGGTAACCATCAGGTGGGACCCGGAGTCGTCCCGTACGGGGGGTCGTCCCGTACGAGAGGTGTCCCATACGAGAGGTGTCCCGTACGAGAGGTGTCCCCCGGCAAGGGAACCCCGGTCCGGCGCGCACGGGGGAGTGGCGCGCCAGACCGGGGTAGTCACCGCGGGAGGGTCGTCGGGGGCGCGTGAGCCGCCGGACTCACGCGACCCGCCGGGCTCACTTCAGGTGGAGCTGCTGGCCCGGGTAGATCAGGTCGGCGTTCTCGACGATGTCGTCGTTGAGCTCGAAGAGCTGCGCCCAGCCGCCCTCGACGCCCTGGGCGTCGGCGATCTTACTGAGGGTGTCGCCGGCCACGACCTTGTACTCGCCGTCACCCTTCTTGACCGTCTTGCCGGTCGGGGTGGTGACTGTCTTCTGCGGGGCGGCCTGCGGGGCCTGGCGCGACTGGCTGCGGGTGGTCGGCTGCTCGGCCTTCCGCTCCTGCTCCGGCTGCGCCTGCCGCTGCGACCGCTCCTGCTTGGGCTGCTCCTGCTTCGGCTGCTCCTGCGGCGCGCTCTCGGCGGAGCCGCCGTCGTACGAGGCGCCGGAGAGGCCCACGCCGCAGCTCGGCCAGGCGCCCTTGCCCTGGCCCGCGAGGACCTTCTCGGCGACGGCGATCTGCTGGGACTTCGACGCCTGGTCGGCGCGCGGGGCGTAGGCGGTGCCACCGAAGGCGGCCCAGGTGGAGTTGGTGAACTGCAGGCCGCCGTAGAAGCCGTTGCCGGTGTTGATGGACCAGTTGCCGCCGGACTCGCACTGGGCGACGCGGTCCCACTCGGAGGCCGTGGCGGCCGAGGCGGTGCCCGCGGTCATCAGCGGGGCGGCGACGGCGACGCCGGTGACGCCGACGAGCGCGGCGACCTGGGCGGCCTTGGAGGGACGGCGGTGTTTGCCCTTGACGGAAAACAGCATGGGGATTCTCCTCACCGACGCCTACGAGGTGAGCTGTCGGGTTCGGGCCGAAGAGTTGCCCGGCCGCGTGTCCTAGCACGCGGCTTCACCCCTAGCCGGTCGTCGGCCGTCCGTGTCTGGACGGCCGGGCCCGGCACTTACCTGGGTCCCCGCTCCTGCCTTCGGCGCTTGCGCGACGACTGTTCCCATCGGCCGACGGCAGGATTCGGCGTTTCGGTCGACGGGGCCCGCGGTGGCGAGCGATGACGACCGTAGACACAGACCCCCGAAGTTCAAAGAGGCTCATACGACGAATTTCGCCTCTTCTTGCCCTTCGGAGGGACTGTTTGCGCAGGTGAGGGATGACGGAAGCGGAGTTTGCGGGCGCGGTAGGCCAGTTGGGACAAAGAGACTCATGTCTCACTCGCCCGGAACCGGACATACGCCCACGAACTACCCGGCCGCCAGGGTCGAACCCTTCGTCAGATCGAGGTTCTGACCAGGAAGGATGAGGTCCGGATCGGTGCCCACGGTCCGCTTGTTGGCGTCATAGAGGGCGGTCCAGCCTCCGGGCAGTTCGTTCGCCTGGGCGATGTCCGAAAGGCTGTCACCCGGACGCACGACGTATTCACCCGAAGAGCCCTGACTGTCCGTTGCGCCCGAATCCTTCGCTTCGTCAGCGATCGGGGTCGATTCAGCCTCTTCGGACAGCTTGTCCTTGTCAGAGGCATGTCTACCGGATTCGGTGGAGCTGTCCGGCTTGCCGGTTTCCTCCGGAGCGGCCTCGCCCCGGTGCTTGCCCGTGCCGGGCGCGGCCGACGTTCCCTCAGCTCCCGGGATGCCGGGCGTAACAGACGTACCGGGCGTAACGGTCTCACCGGGGGTGGCGGGGACCGTCGGGTCGGCCGGATCGGTCGGATCGGCCGGGAGCGTCGGGTCCGCCGGGTCCGTGGTCCCGGACGGCGCGGACGGCGTCGCGGGGGCGGTCGGCGTGCTCGGGCCCGTCGAGCCGGCGGGGGCCGTCGGCGTGGCCGGCGCCGTGGAGGGAGCGGTCGCGGGGGCGGCGGACTTCGGCGCCCCGGTGGACGGCGCGGCGGTGGACGGCGCCCCGGTGGACGGCGCGGCCGTGGAGGCGCCCGACGCGCCCGAGTTCCAGTTCGACTCGGGGACGGGCGCCACGGAGGTCGTCGGGGCGGTGGCCGGGCCCGGGTCCACCCGGTGGGCTTCCCGTCGTTCGCCAGGCCGGCGATCGGCGCACAGGTAGCCCACGCGTCGCTGCCCTTGGCGAGGCCTTCTCGGCCACCGCGATCTGCTGGGCGCGGCTGGCCAGGTCGGGAGCTGGGCGCGTACGCCAGGCCGCCGTGGCGCTCCCAGTCGGCCTGGGTGATCTGGAGGCCGCCGTACATCCCGTTTCCGGAGTTGGCGCTCCACTGACCGCCTGACTCGCACTCGGCGACGCGGTCCCAGGTGGCGGCGTCGGCGGCGGACGCGGATCCGGTGGCGAGCAGGGGCAGCGCCATGGCGGATCCGGTCACGCCCGCGGCGACGACGATGGCGGGGGCCTGACGGGGGCGACGGTGTCGTCCGTTCCCGGAACGCATAGGTACGCCTTTCGCGTGACGGCTGAGACTGCCGGGAAACGTAGCGGCATTCGAACGCTCGTCACAAGTCGATGGCCACTCGATCACATGAAGATCACATTTCTGACGGACCGTCACCGTACGAGAGGGGTACGGACGGGGAGAACTCCACCGGAAGCGTGCGCAAACCGCGCATGATGAGCCCGCCGCGCCACCGCAGTTCGGCCGGATCGGCGGCGAGCCGCAGGTCCGGCAGACGGGTCAGCAGGGTGGCGAGCGCGGCCTGTCCTTCGAGGCGGGCGAGCGGCGCGCCGAGGCAGTAGTGGATGCCGTGGCCGTACCCGAGGTGCTGGTTGTCGCGCCGGGCGAGGTCGAGCACGTCCGGCCCGTCGAACCGCTCCGGGTCCCGGTCGGCGGCGGCGAGCACCACGAGCACCGGGTCCCCTGCCGGGATCTCCTGCCCGCCGATGGTCAGCGCCCGCGTCGCGTACCGCCAGGTCGCCATCTCCACGGGCCCGTCGTACCGCAGCAGCTCCTCGATGCCGGTCTCCAGGAGCCCGGTCTCGCCGGCGGCGAGGGAGGACTGGAGGCGCGCACGCTCGCCCGGGTTGCGCAGGAGGGCGTACAGGCCGTTCCCGATCAGGTTCACGGTCGTCTCGAACCCCGCGAACAGGAGGATGAAGGCCATGGCGGCGGCCTCGTTCTCGGTGAGGTGCTCGCCGTGGTCGGAGGCCTTGATGAGCCCCGAGATCAGGTCGTCGCCCCTTCTTGCCGCAGGCCTTCGCGCTTGCGGTGGATCAGCTCGGCGAGATAGCCGCGCATCTTCTTCACCGACCGGGCGACACCGCCGCGCGGACCGCCGCCGTGCCGGATCATCATCCCGGCCCAGTCGCGGAAGTCGTCCTGGTCCTCGCGGGGGACGCCGAGCAGGTCACAGATGGCGTAAATGGGGAGCGGGAAGGCGAACTCGTGGATGAGGTCCGCGCTCCCCTTCTCCACGAAGCCGTCGATGAGCCGGTCGGTCAACTCCTGGACGCGCGGGGCGAACTCGGCGACCCGGCGCGGGGTGAAGGCCTTCGACACGAGCCGCCGCAGCCGGGTGTGGTCGGGCGGGTCGATGTTGAGCAGGTGGGTCATCAGCTCGGCCTTGCGCTCGCCTGGAATGCCCGTCTTGCCCTTGGCGTGCGGGGACTCGTCGTGGTGCGCCGGGTTCTTGGACAGCCGCTGGTCCGCGAGGGCCTGCCGGGCGTCCGCGTACCGCGTCACGAGCCAGGCCTCGACCCCGCTGGGCAGCGTCGTCCGGTGCACGGGCGCGTGCTCCCGCAACCAGGCGTAGGCGGGGTACGGATCGGTGGCGAACTCCCAGGTGAAGAGCGCGGGCGCGGGCTCCTGGGCGGGGGCCGGTGCGGGGTCCGTGGCGGAGGCCGGTGCGGGGTCCGGTACGGAAGACGGGGCGGTGCTGTCACTCACCCCCGACGGTACAGCGCGCTCCGACGCGCCCCGGCAGCCCGTACGGAGCCCACTCCCCTCCTACGACCCCTCCCGCTCCTCCAGCCCCTCCGCCGCCCTGATCGCGTCCCGGTACGTCCGGGCCGCCGCCCACAACGCCGTCTCCGGGTCGACGCCCTCCGCCTCCGCGCGGGCGGCGAGGGCGAGCAGCTCGTACCCGACGCCCCCGTCCGCCGGGAGGGCCACGTCGAGCCCGGCCGAGCGCGCCCGGCCCGCCAGCTTCGCGGCGAGCGCGAGGCCGGGCTGTCCGAGCAGCACGCCGTCGGTGACGGACTCCCGCCGCTTCTCGACCGCCTTGGTCCGCTGCCAGTGCGCGTGGACCTCCTCGGGGGTCGCGGCGGTCGCGTCCCCGAAGACGTGCGGGTGGCGGTGGATCAGCTTCTCGACCAGGGTCCCGGCCACGTCGTCCACGGAGAACGGCTCCTCCGGGTCCTCCTCGGCGATCCGGGCGTGGAAGACGACCTGGAGCAGGACGTCGCCCAGCTCCTCCCGGAGCGCGGTCCGGTCCCCGTCCTCGATCGCCTCCACGAGCTCGTACGCCTCCTCGATGGCGTACTTCACGAGCCCTCGTGGGTCTGCGCCGAGGTCCAGGGGCACTCGCGGCGGACGCGGTCCATGACCTGGACGAGGTCGAGGAGCCGGGCGCCGGGCAGATCGTACGAGCCGGGGAGCAGTTCGAGCTCGGGCATCGCGACCCGGCCGGAGCCGGCGAGCCGGGCGAGGCCGTCGGTGAGGCGCCGGTCGCCCTCGCCGGAGGCGAGGAGCAGAACCGTGCGGCCCCGGCGCACTCCTCGACCAGCTCCTCGGCGGTGGGCAGGGCGTGCTCGACGGCGACGCCCGCCTCCCGCAGGTACGGCACCTGGGGGTGGCGCTCGTCGGGGCAGAGCACCCGGTCCGCGGCGCGCAGAGCCTGCCACGCGGGCCAGGACAGGAGTCCGGGGGCCACGCGGTGGCTGGCGGTGAGCAGGACGACGCGGCCGGGGCTTTCGGAAGTCACCCCCGAACCTACCCGGACTCAGGCACCGGCCCCGACGGCCTCCGGGGCCTTGCTCACCTGCCGCAGCCAGGGCGCGGTGGTGGAGGCCAGCCGGATCTGGGCGTCGTCCCAGGCGCCGTAGCGCGGGTTCACGTCGATGCCGAGGTCCTTGGAGGCGGCGGTGAAGACGTCCGTCAGCTTCTTCTGGCCCTCGGGGCTGCCGTCGGCGCCCACCTGGGCGGCGATCTTGTTGAGAGGACGTTGCGGCGGACGACGCCGTCGATCTGGTTGGGGGCGACGCCCTGCTCCTGGAGGAGGGCGGCGGCGAGCCAGTCCTCTCCGCCGCTCTGGCGGACGAAGGCGGTGCGGGTCTCCTGGAGCTCGGCGCGGCTCGCGGTGACGCCCTTGTCGCGGGCGACCCGCTCGACGATCCGGTCGAAGATCATGCTGTTGAGCTTGCGGCGGCCGAGGTCGCCGGTGGAGGCGACGAGCTGCGCGGACTCCGGGGAGGCGGCCTGCGCGGCCCGGACGTCCTTCACCTGCGCCTGGAGGCCGGCGACGTCGATGCGCTCGCCGCCGACGACGGCCGCAGCTCCCGGGTGGGCGTCGCCGCCGCAGGCGGTGAGCAGCAGGGCCGCGGCGAGGAGCGCGGCGGAGACGGCGAGCGCGGTGCGGCGGGACCGCGTGGGGCGGGGCGTGCGGGGCGTGCGGGGCTGCGTGCGGCGGTGCAAAGGAGCCTCCCGGGCTGGTCGTGCGTCAGTTGGACGACCTTGCGGTGATCGATGGTAGGCAGTCGCCGGGGCCGGAGCCACTACTTCGGAGCGACTGTTTCCCACAACGACTCACCCGTCACCCGGGTGTCGGCCCGTCCCGCGCGTTCCCTCCTTCGCCCCCGGCCTCCTTCAGCAGGTAGTGGGGCCGGCGCTTCACCTCGTAGTAGATGCGGCCGACGTACTCCCCGATGAGCCCGACCATGACCATCTGGACGCCGGCGAGGGCGGTGACGGTGACGAGGAGGGTGACGTAGCCGGGGGTGTCGACGCCGTTGGCCAGGGCGTCGCCGACGATCCAGGCCGCGTAGCCGAGGGCGACGACGAGCAGCAGGAGGCCGAGGTGGACGGCGGCGCGCAGCGGCTTGTTGTTGAAGGAGAGCAGTCCGTCGAGGCCGTAGTTGAGGAGCTTGCCGAAGGACCACTTGGAGCGGCCCTGCTCGCGGACGGCGTTCTCGTAGGAGAAGGTCGTGGTGCGGAAGCCGACCCAGGCGAAGAGGCCCTTGGAGAAGCGGTTGTACTCGCCGAGGTCGAGGACCGCGTCGACGGTCCGGCGGGACAGCAGCCGGAAGTCCCCGACGCCGTCGACCAGTTCGACGTCGACGAGCCGGTTGATCGCCCGGTAGTAGAGGCGGGCGGTGAGGGTGCGGGTGACCCGGTCGCCCTCGCGGGTGCGGCGGGCCACGACCTGGTCGTGTCCCTCGGCGTGCAGCGCGACCATGCAGTGGACCAGCTCGGGAGGGTGCTGGAGGTCGGCGTCCATGAGCACGACGGCGTCGCCGGACGCGTGCCGGAGGCCGGCGAGCATCGCGGCCTCCTTGCCGAAGTTCCGGCTGAAGGAGAGGTAGCGGACCCGGCGCGGGTCGCGCGCGGCGAGGTCCCGCAGGAGCGGGAGGGTCCCGTCCCGGCTTCCGTCGTCCACGTAGACGATCTCGAACTCGCCGTCGAGACGGCCGAGTTCGTCGGTCACGCGGTCGTGGAAGCGGACGAGGACGTCTTCCTCGTTGAAGCACGGCACGACGATCGAGAGCAGCACGCGGACCACGACAACGGAGGGCGGTGACCCGGCCGGACCGGACGGATGGACTCCGGGCGACCATCGTGTGAACGGCCCTTCCGGGAGGCGGTTTCCCCCTCTTTCGCTGGCATATTCGACCCGTCATGCCGAACACCGCGCGCTCCTGCCTGCTGTCCGCCCTCCTCTCCGCCGTCGCCGTCTGCGGCGGGACGCCATCGCCCGGGTCTTCCCCTTCGGGCCGCGCCACCGGGCCGTCAACGACCTCGCCAACCAGTTCGTGCCGTTCCACGCGCACCTGTGGGACCTGCTGCGGGGCCGGGCGGACGGCGGTCTCCTCCTGGACTGGCGGGCGGGCTGGGGCACGTCCTTCCTGCCCGACTACGGCACGTACCTGTCGAGCCCGTTCGCCCCGCTGGTGGCGCTCCTCCCGCGCGCGGACGTCGAGTACGCGGTGTACGCGCTCACCGTCCTGAAGACGGCGGTCGCGGCGGCGGCCATGACGTTCCTGCTGCGCCGCCTCGGCCCGGGGGCGTGGTGGTGGGCGGCGGTGCTCGGCGCCTCGTACGCGCTGTGCGGCTGGTCGCTGGCGGAGGCACGTACAACCCGATGTGGCTGGACGGCCTGATCGCCCTCCCGCTGCTCTGTCTGGTGGGCGAGTGGGTGCGGGAGGGCGCCGGCCGCTCCTGGGCCCGCTGGTGGTGGCGGTCTGCTGGGTCGCGAACTTCTACACGGCGTACATGGCGACCCTGGGCGCGGCCCTGGTCCTCCTGGTCCGCCTGGCGGTGACGGACTCCTTCCGCGTACGGATCCTGGCGCGGGCGGCGGTGACGACGGGGATCGGGGTGGGCCTGGCGGCCCCGTGCTCCTGCCGGTCCTCCTCGGTTCCCGGCACGCCCACCCGGGCCTGGTGCGGGAGTTCGCCCCGGTGGCGGGGACGGACTTCCTCGCCCGGCTGCTGCCGGTGACGTACGGCTTCGCGACCCCGGCGGCCTTCGTCTGCACGGCGGTCCTCCTGCTCGCGGCGGCGCTGCCGTTCCGCCGGGAGGTGCCCGGCCGGGAGCGGTGGCTGTGGCCGGGGCTGTGCGCGGCAGTGGCGGCGTCGATGCAGTGGGGCCCGACGCACCTGCTCTGGCACGCCTTCACGACGCCGAACGGCAGCCCGTACCGGCAGACGTTCGTCCTGTCCGGGGTGCTGGTCCTGACGGCGTGGACGACGCCGGCGCGGGGCGGCAGGGCGGCCCCGGAAAGCGGCGGGTCCGGACCGTCCCCGGCTCATGGCCGCCCGGACCGCCGGGACCGCCCGGACCGCCCGGACCGCCCGGACCGCCGGGCCGTCACCGGCAGTTCGGCGGTCGTCCTCGTCCTAGCCCTGGCGGCGCTGCCGAGCCCGGTCCTCACCCCTGGGCGCTCCTGCTCGCGGGCGCGGGCCTCGCGGCCGTGGCGGGGCCCTGCTCCTCCCCGCCGGGGCCGGTACGGCGTGCTCGCCGCGCTCCTCGTCACGGGCACGCTGCTCGGCCAGGCGTCGGCGACGACGGCGTACGCGGACCGGGAGCGGCTCGTGCGGCTCGACGACTATCCGCCGCTCGGCGCGGAGCAGGAGCGGCGGGCGGCGGCGCTCGCGGCGGCGGACGGCTGGCCCGCGTACCGCACGGATCCGGGCCTCCCCGGGTGGCGGGCAACGATCCGCTGCTCCTGGGCGGGCAGGGGGCCGCGTACTACAGCAGCCACACCCCGGCGGTCCTCACCGCCGCCCTGGACGCGCTCGGCGGCGGCTGGACCTCGCGGGGCCGGAACCTCCAGGGCCTGGACAACCCGGTGACGGACGCGCTGTTCGGGGTGGGCGCGCGCTGGCGGGACGGCGGGGTGGTCCGTACGGACGTGCGCCTGCCCCTGGTGACGGTGCGGCCGCCGGGCCCGCCCCGGCCTACGGCCCGTCGCCCTTCCGGAACCAGGAACTCCTGCTGGGCTCCCGGGTGTACGAGGCTCCGCACGCGGGCGCGTGCCGGGTCGGTACGGAGGTCTTCCTCTGGGCCCCGGACGCCACGGGCCCGGCCCGGCTCGGCGACCGCGAGATCCGGCTCCTGGGCGGGCGGCCGAAGCGGCAGGCGGCGATGGTGTCCCTCGGGTTCCAGCGGACCCCCGGTCTGCGGCCGTCGCTGCCGGGCCCCGGCGCGCTCGGCTGCCTGGACCACGGCCGGCTGCGGGCGGCGGTCGCGGCCCTGCGCGCCCGCGCGGCGACCTCGGTCGAGATCACGCCGTCCGGGATACGGGCCGTCCTCCCGCCGGGCGGCGGCACGGCGGTCGTGGCGGCCCCGCGCACAGCGGGCTGGCACTGCGAGGGCGCCGGACCGACCGCGTACGGCGGTCTCCTGGCGGTCCCCCTCGGGACCGGCCGCACGGAACTCGCCTGCTCCTTCCGGCCGCCGGGGCTGCGGGCGGGCCTGGCGGCAGGGGCGGTGGCGGCGGGAGCGCTGCTGCTCGGCGCCGGGCTCAGGTCCTTCCGGCGCCGGTCCGTCCCCGGGCCCCGGCCTCTCCTCCGGCGCGCGAGGGCCTCGGCAGGGTGAGCCGTCGCGACCGCGTCCTGCGGGTCCAGCGCCGGACCGCGAAGGCGCCCAGGGCGGCGCCGGCGGTGTTGAGAGGACGTCGTCGACGGACGAGACGCGGCCCAGGGAGAGCGCGTACTGCGCCACTTCGACGACGAGGGAGAACGCCGCCCCGATCAGGGCGGTCTTGAGCACGCGCCGGCGGCCCGACCACAGGAACGCGGCGGCCGCGCCGAAGGGCACGAGCAGGAGGACGTTGCCGATCAGGTTGACGGCCCGCACGTCCGAGAGGTCCACGTCGGCGTGGGCCGACGCGTCCAGGATCTCCCGGAGCGGGACGGCCGAGATCCTGCTCTCCGTCCCGTACCCGTGCGAGAGCGTGACGAGCAGGAACGGGACGAGGGCGAGCAGGGCCACGGCGCCGAAGACGGCCCTTCCGCCCGCCGACCCCGGTCCCGTCCCGGTTCCGGCGAACGGCGCGCGCCACGCCGAGCCCCGTGCCTCCCTCGCCTCCCGCGTCTCCCTGCGCGCCTGACGGACGCCGATCACGGCGGCGCACGCCACCGCGCAGACGGAGAGGAGGACTCCTCCTCCGTGCATGACCAACACAACCCTCCCGGACGATCTCCTCCGCCGGGTACCCGGACACACGCGGTCCAAGCCCGCGCCGGGCGGGTCCTAGGGGTGTCTCGCCGATCGGGCCGGATCAGGGAGCGGTGTCCGGTGCCGTGCCTCGCAAGGCGGAGGAGGGAGGCATGGCGGAGCCATGGCGAGTGACGACAACGCGGCGAGGTGCGGTGCCAGACGCCGCGAGCCCGGCATGATCGGCGAGACACCCCTAGGCCACCCGCAGCTCCCAGCGCACCTCGCCGTCCTCCACCCGGTCGGTGGGGGCGAGGCCAGCCGCGCGGGCGACGGCGGCGGAGGCCGCGTGGCCGGGATGGACGTGGGCGACGACGGTCCGCACGCCCCGGGCCGCGAGCAGTCCGGCCAGGCCCCGGCCGCCTCGCGCGCGATCCCCGCCCCTGCCAGGCCGTCCCGACGACCCACGCGACCTCCGCGACCCGGCCGCCGTCGGTGAGGGTCGCCTGGACGGTGCCGGTGAGCCGGTCCTCGGAGCGGAGCCGTACCACCCAGTTGAGCCAGGTCACGGCCGGGTCCGGGGAGCCGGCGGCCAACCGCTCGTACCGCGCGCGCAGTTCGGGCGGGGACAGCGGGGCGCCCCCGATGAAGGCGTGCAGGGCGGGGTCGGCCAGGACCTCCGCCATCTCCCCGGCGTGCGCGACGGAGAGGGGACGAGGTCGAGGCGCCCGGTCCGTACGGCGCCGGGCACGGAGGCCCGTTCGCCGGTCTGCTCGCCGGTCTGCTCGGCGGCCCGTTCGCCGCTCTGCCCGGCGCTCTGTTCGCTCACCGGGGGATCGTCGCACGCGGACCGTTGATCGGCGCCCCTCCCGAGGGGTATCTTGCATTGCATGGTTCCTGGCGAAGCAAGATCCGAGGCGGCGGGCAAGGTCGCCGTGCAGCTCCGCAAGGGCGTCCTGGAGTACTGCGTCCTGGCGCTCCTCCGGGGCGGCCCCGCTACGGCGTCGAGATCCTCGACGAGCTGGCCGCCGTCAGCGTCATGACCACCAGCCAGGGCACGATCTACCCCCTGCTGTCCCGGCTCCGCCGCGACGGTCTCGTCGACACCGAACTGCGCGAGTCGGCCACCGGGCCGGCCCGCCGCTACTACACGCTCACCGCGTCCGGCCGGGCCGCGCTCGCCGAGTTCACCGAGGACTGGCCGCGCTTCCGCGACGGCGTCGACCACTTCTGACCGCACCTCCCGGAGGTTCCGCATGACCCGCACCGCGCACCCCTCGTGACCGACTACCTGGCCACGGTCGAGCGGGAGGCGTCCTTCCTGCCGGCCGGGCGCCGCGAGGAGCTCCTCGCGGACCTGCGCGAACACCTCGACGTCGCCGTCGGCGACGAGCGGGACCGGAGGCCGTCCGCGCCGCCCTCGACCGCCTCGGCAGCCCCGCCGCGATCGTCGCCGCCGCCCGCGCGGAGGAGCCCGAGGCGGCCGCCGGGCCGGGGCCCGGGGACGCGCCGAAGAGCAGGACGACCGGCACGGCCGTCCTGATCGGCGTCAGCGGGATCGCCGTGCTCCTCGGCTCCTACCTCGGTCCGATCGTCCTGATCGCGGGCCTGATCCTGCTGTGGACGTCCGACGCCTGGGAGCGGGGCGCCAAGATCTCCGCGACCGTCCTCACCTCCCTCACCCCCTCGTGTTCCTCTTCGCCTTCGTGCTCGGCGGGGCGGGGCGCCTCGGCGTGTACGAGCTGCTCGCCCTTCTCGTGGCCGGGATCGCCCTCCCCGTCACGGCGGCGATCCGCCTGATCCGCGCGGCCCGCCGGACCGTCCGCGCCTGAGGCACCCCACGGCGGACCAAGATCGACACGGGTGCAGAATGACCCGTATGACCCTGGCGAACACACCGAAGACGGCCGTGATCGACGACGCTCCGGCGGTCGGCCGCACGCTGGCCTCCGCCTTCGGCGACGACCCGATGATGCGCTGGTTCTTCCCCGACGACGCCACCCGCGAGGCGGGCCTCGGCCGGTACTTCACCACCCTGTTCACCCGGCAGTACGGCCTGCACGGCGTGTGCGAGCGCACCGACGCGGCGGCGGCCTTCTGGGTGTCCCCGAGGGCGCGGAGAAGGCCGTCCCCGACGCGGAGACGATCCGGGAGCTCCAGGAGATCCTGGGCGACCGGGCCGGGGTCTTCCGCGACGCGGTCACGGCCGCCGCCGAGCACGGCCCGGCCGAGCCCCACTGGTACCTCGCCGTCATCGGCGCCGACCCCACCGCCCGGGGGCGGGCCACGCTCCGCCCTCCTCCGCTCGGGCCTCGCCAAGGCGCCGACGCGGCGGGCCTGCCGGTCCACCTGGAGTCCTCCAAGCCGGACAACCTGCCGGTGTACGAGCACTTCGGCTTCGTCGTGCGCGACGAGTTCCGCCTGCCGGGCGGCGGCCCAGTCCTGTGGGCGATGCGGCGCGAGCCGCAGGCCTGACCGGTGGCGGGTCAGCCCCTCGTGACCGTGCGGAGGGCCGGCCCGTCTCGTGGTCGAGGTCGACGAGGTGGACCCGCTCGGTGCCGTCCTCGGCGTACCCCGTGACCAGGCGGACGCGGTCGGGACCGTCCCAGACCGCCTCGACGAGGGAGTTCTCGGCGGCGTCGCCGTTGAAGTACCCCACCCTCCAGCGCTGCTTCATCGGGCCCCGGCCCTCGTCCACGTAGACCCACCACAGCGGGTCGATCATGTCCGCCCCTCCTCGACCACGAGGCTGCGGTCGTCGCGGCCGGGGGCGGCCGTGTCCGAGGTCTCGGAGGCGGCGCCGAAGGCCGCGAAGAGGACGAAGGGGAAGGACGCCAGGAGGGCGAGCCCGAGGCCACCCCGGTCAGGACGCGGACGACGAGGCTGCGCACCGCGACCATCAGCGCCGCCGCCAGCAGGCCCAGCACCAGGAGGCCGAGGAGGCGGGTGGTCGAACAGCAGTCCGCCGTCCCGGCCGGGCCCACCGCCCCGGCCAGGACGAGGCACCCGGCCGCCAGGACCATCGCGCGCGGGGAGAACCGGACCTTCCGGCCCTGAACGGCGGTCTTCTCAGCCATGCGCGGTCGCTCCCCGACTGGTCTCGTGACGTCTCCCACCCATGACCCGCACGGGGTGCGAAAGGTTGCGGTCAGGGGTGGTCGCGGGCCAGGTGGCGGCGCATCAGGACGTTCGCGTCCGTCTCCGCGCTGCGGTCGTGCCGCTCCTGGGCCCCGCGCCGTTCCCGTACGAGCAGCGCGCAGGCCACGCAGTGCGGTACGGGGCGGGGCGGGCGGCTCAGGTCCGGCACCGGGGCCGCCGTCTCCGCGCCCGCGCGGGTCCGGTCGTTGGCCGCGCGCACGCCCGCGCTCAGCCGCTCGGCGGGAGTGGCCGGGCGCAGGTCGGCGGGGTCCGCCTGCCACTCCCGGCCACCGCCCACGGGCCGCAGCATCGCGTACGGCCCGGCCCTCCCCAGAACTCCCCACCACGCGCGCCACCCGGTCGTACACGAGCGCCCCGCGCTCCGGTCCGTGCGACTCCATGCGCCCTCTCCTCTTCCCTTCCACCGCCTGCGCGGAGCGCCATGGGTGGACTACCGTGCGTGTTCCGGGTACGAGCTGAGAATGGCCCGGTTCCAGG
The DNA here is from genome assembly GCA_007858575.1 of Streptomyces sp. WAC08241. Classification (GTDB taxonomy): domain Bacteria; phylum Actinomycetota; class Actinomycetes; order Streptomycetales; family Streptomycetaceae; genus Streptomyces. Next base: position 6,333,678 of record CP042279.1, on the reverse strand, counting down.
GGACGAAAAGCGCGGTCGAGCGGTACTTCTGCAGGTGGCGCGGGTAGTTCCACATCTTCCACAAGGGGAGGGCGCGCCATGCCGGCGAGACGGGCGGTCACGGGCCGGAGTCAGGAACCGAGGAAGCGGTTCGCGGAGGAGTTGCGGTCACTGCGGGCCGAACGGGAACTGCCTCTGAGGAAGTTGGGCGAGGTCGTCGGCTGGGACTGGTCCCTGTTCTCGAAGATGGAGAACGGGGAGACGCTGGGCGGCCCGGAGGTGGTGCAGGCGTTGGACCAGTACTACGGGACGCCGGGGCTGTTGCTGACGCTGTGGGAACTGGCGGTGAGCGATCCGACCCAGTTCAAGGAGCGGTACCAGCGGTACATGCGCCTGGAAGCGGACGCTGTGAGCCTGTGGCATTACGCGGTGGGGGCGCTGCCAGGGCTTCTCCAGACGAAGAGGTACGCCCAGTTCTTCCTTTCGGCAGGTGGCATGGACGGCGAGGAGCTGACCACTCAGGTAGAAGCACGGATAGGGCGCCGCGAGCTGCTTTCAGGGAAAGCGCACCTCCGTTCCGGTCGATCCTCTCCGAAACCGTGCTACGGACTCCGCTGCCGCACAAGGAGGCTTGGCAAGAGCAGTTGGAGTACCTGCTCAAGATGAACGAGCAACGGAACATCACCATCCAGGTCGTACCGAATTCCGTGGGACCGCATGCCCTGACCAACACTCACGTGATGTTCATGCGCACTACGGGCGGGCCTGCGGTCGCGTGGGTCGAGACGGGTTATTCGGGCGAACTGGTCGAGGACGCAGCCGCCGTCGAGCGACTTCAGGTCCGCTACGATCTGGTCCGTGATCTGGCCCTTTCGCCGGTCGAATCAGGGAAGTTCATCATGGACACGCTGGAGGCAACCTCATGCGCACCGTTGACCTGAGCCACGTCACATGGCGCAAGAGTTCCTACAGCAACCAGGACGGCGGCGAGTGCCTCGAAGTCGCCGACCACCTCCCCACATCCCCGTCCGTGACAGCAAGGTCCCGACCGGCCCCGTCCTCGTCTTCGCGACCGGCGCCTGGGCGTCCTTCGTGGACGGGATGAAGGCCGGGGACTGAGGCGCGGGCCGGGAAACGGGGCCCTGTCGTGGCCCGGAGCTCCCGGTTACCGTGTGGCAGGGGCAGATCGTCTACGCGCGGGAGTGTGCACCTTGCCATTACGTAAGCATCAGGAAGAAGCCGAGGCGGCAGGGAAGTCGGCGCGGCGTGCGGAGGGCACGGACAGGACCGGCGGGTCTCCGCGGGGTTCGAGCCGGTCGCCCCGGCCACGGCCGCGGTCATGCAGCGCTCAGTGGGCAACGACGCGCTCGGGCGGATGATCTCGCGGGGCGGGGGCGGGCCGATGGTGCCGCACGCCGCGCCCAGCACGCGCAACAAGCGCAATCAGGACGAGGTCGTCGAGCGCGGCGAGAGCCCGCCGAACGAACCAGCAGAAGACCGAGGCGGGGCCGGTCACCCGGACCACCCGCAGCGGGAAGGCCGGGGCGACGCCCTCGGTGAAGGGCAAGGAGAAGAAGGTCGAGGAGGAGATCGGCAACCCGACCCTCGTCTTCACCTCCGCGTACGAGGGCGATCAGCAGCAGTCGCTGAACGGCAGCAACGACATCGGCTTCGCCCAGACCGCGACCCTGCGCCGCGCGAACGGGATGGAGACGCCGGCGGCCGAGGCGTACGACTTCTGGCAGGAGGTCTCCGACGAGAGCCGGCAGATCGTTCCGTCGTCGACGAACTACCGGCCCAAGAAGTCCAGCCGGGCCTGGGTCGTGGACGGTCCCTTCCGTCCGCCGTACAACGACGAGGACGGCAACGTGATCAACGCGGCCGACCGGATCACCTTCGTCGACAACCCCGGCTTCTCCACCAGTACGCGCATGTCGGCGGGCTACTTCCTGGTCGACTACACCGTCCGGTTCCGCTGGAAGGTCCGCAAGAAGCAGGGCGGACGCTTCACCAAGGCCGAGCCGTACTGGGAGAGCGACGAGATGGTGCACCGCGTGACGTCCGCCTTCGACGCGGAGAACCCGGAGGAGGCGGTGGTGGTCAACCACCAGGCGGCGGGCAACCGCACCTGGAACGTCCAGTTGCCCAACTGACCGTTCGGAGCGGCCGGGCCGCCGCCCCGGCCCGGCCCGGTCGGAGACTCAGGCGGAGACGGAGAGCAGGTCCACCACGAAGACGAGGGTCGAGTGGGCCGGGATCAGCGACGAGGGCGACTGCTTGCCGTAGCCGAGGCGCGGGGGACGACGATCTCGCGCCGGCCGCCGGCCTTCATGCCCTGATCCCCCGGTCCAGGCCCTTGATGGCGCGGCCGCCGCCCACGGCGAACTTGAACGGCTCGTCGCGCTCCCAGGAGGAGTCGAACTCCTTCCCGGTGGCGAAGGTGACGCCGACGTAGTGGATCCGTACGACCCTGCCCGGCTTCGCCTCGTCCCCGTCGCCGACGGCGAGGTCCCGGGTCGTCAGCCCGTCGGGGGCCTCGCCCTCCGGAAGGACGACCCGGGGTTTCATCGGTCCGCTCATGGCGGTCTCTTCGCTCTCCACCGGGGTCACGCTACCCGTGGGGCCGGGCGGGGCGGCTGCCCCGGAGGACGCCGAGCGCAGGACGGAGCTGCTGGTGGACCGGCTCGCCGTGCTCTGACGCACCGCCCGGGACGCACGAAGGGCCGGAACCCGCCACGGGTTCCGGCCCTTTCGCGAGTACGCGCGCTTACTTCGCGGCGACCTCTTCCAGGCAGAGGACGAACTTGTCCGAGTCGAGCTCCTGCGCCAGCGCCGTTTGCCCCTCGGTGCAGGTGTTCACGTCGAAGGTGTTGTCGTTGACCTTGGCGACCTTGAAGAGGTCGGCCTTGCCGGAAGAGCAGTCGACGGTCTCGACCTCCGGGGCGTCGTCCGGGCCGGTGAGCGTGACGCACTCGCCCGCCTTGGCGTGTACCAGGGCGTCGCCGGTGAGGTGCGGGAGGCCCAGCTTCACGGCGACCGCGACGGCGATCGCGACGACGACGCCGCCGATCTTCTTGAAGATCGCGGAACCCTTCTTCGCGGGGGCGGGCTGCCCGGGGCGGGCTGCTGCTCAGGGGTGAAGGGCGCGGACGGCGTCGTCATGAGGAGTTCCTTGAGGGTATGGACATGATCAGACGCGAACGTTACATGTGCCAAAAACGGCAAAAGGATCACGAAGATCCACTGGCCGATCATTTGCCGAGTCGTGATCCTGTCGCCCCGTCAGGGACGCGGGCCCATCATCCGCTGGTGGTCCAACGCCCTGCGCAGTTCCCCCGGGAGCGGGTGGTACGGGCCGTACGCGCGCTCCGCGTCGAACAGCAGCCGCTGGAGCTGGTCCCGGCCCGCCGCGTGCTCGCCCGCCGCCAGGAGCAGCAGCCCGATCCGCTGGCGGATGTCGAAGGCGCGGGCGGGCTCCCGCTCGTAGTACGGCAGGACCGCCCGGAACTCCGCGAGCGCGGCCGCCGTCTCCCCACCTGCTCCAGGCACAGCGCCGCGTCGTAGCGGAACTGGAGGGTCTGCGGGTCCGCCGGGCCCGCCTCCGCCCGCGGTCCGCCGCGAGCCGGCGCAGCTCCGGCAGCGCGCGCCGGTACTGCCCGTCGTCCATCAGCGTCGACGCGTACTGCTTGCGCAGGATGCGGACGACCGGCGAGCGCTCCCCGTGCTCGGCCTCGGCCGCGGGCAGGATCCCGCCGAGGACGTCCACGGCCTGGGTCAACGAGCCCTCCGCGAGCAGCCGCTTGACCTCGTCCACGGCGGCGGCGACGTCCGGCCGCGCGAACGGCCCCGACCGCGCGTACGCCCGGGGGTCGGCCTGCGGGGCCGGGCCCGGGGCCGGGGTCGGCGCGTGCGTGGGCACGGGCGGGATCGGCGGGATCGGGACGGGAGGGGTCGGGACGGGGGCACCGGGCCCGTCGGCGTCTGCGCGCGGTCCGGCCAGGGCGCGTGCGGGCGCAGGAACGGCCGGGTCGGGTCCATCGGCCCGCCGGGCGCGCGCCGCGCGCGGGCAGCAGCGGCAGCAGGTGCTCGTACACCTCGTGCGCGCCGGCCGGACGGTCCCGGGGGTCCTTGGCGAGGAGCCGCAGCACCAGCGCCTCCAGCGCCGCGGGCACCTCCGGGCGCAGGTGCCGGAGCGGGGTGGGCGGGTCGTACAGGTGGCGGTGCAGCACGCCGAGCGCGGTCGCGCCGGAGAACGGCACGTCCCCGCTGAGGAGTTCGTGGAGCAGGACGCCGAGCGCGTACAGGTCGGTGGCCGGGCCGACGGCGCCGCCCATGGCCTGCTCGGGTGCCATGTACGCCGGGCTGCCGATGGGCGAGCCGGTGTGCGTGAGCCGGGTGGTGTCGGTGTCCAGGACGGAGGCCACGCCGAGGTCGAGGACGGTCAGCGTCCCGTCCGGGCGGACCATCACGTTCCGCGGCTTGAGGTCGCGGTGCACGATCGGCACCGCGTGCACGGCGGCGAGCACCGCGCACAGTTGCGCGGCCACGGACACCGCCCACTCCCACGGGTACGGGGCGTGCTCGGCGAGGTGGTCGGCGAGGTCCGCGCCCTCCACGTACTGCATGACGAGGTACAGGTCCTCGCCCTCGCTGCCCGCGTCGTGCACGGTCACCAGGCCGGGGTGGGTCACGCGCGCGGTGACCCGGCACTCGCGCACGAAGCGGCGGCGCAGCTCGTCGGCGGAGGAGGCCTGCCCGTTCATGCCGGCCGGCCGCAGCAGCTTCACCGCGACCCGGCGGTCCAGGCGGCCGTCGTACGCCGTCCAGACCTGGCCCATGCCGCCCTGGCCGACGACGGTGGCGAGCTCGTAACGCCCGCCGACGATCCGTCCGTTCACCGGCCGCCTTCGCCTTCCCGCGGCTCCTTGCGCAGCAGGTCGCTCAGCTCGTCGAGCTCGGCGCGGACCTGGTCGATGCGGGGGCCGGGGGCTGGGGCACGGGGTGGCGGGCGCCGGGACGACGGGCGTGGCCGGCGCCGGGACGACGGACGGGTGCGCGGCGGGGCCGACGTACGGGTTCGGCCGCACGTCCGCGCGCGGGGCGGTCGCGGCGACGCCGTTGCTCCCGTACGTGTACCCCACCGGCGCGGGCGCGGTGCGCGCGTTCCGCGTGACGGATCTCCCCGAACAGGTAGTACGTGATCGAGCCCGCCACCAGGGCCACCATCACGCCGACCGCGACGAAGGACTCCTGGGTGGTCGGCTCCTGGTCGCCGGTGGCCGCCGCGTACGCGAACAGGCCGGCCGATCCGGCGAACAGCACGCCGCACAGCACCCAGTCCCGCGCCCTGCGGGTGACGCACGCCAGGCGCAGCAGTGGCGCCCAGGACAGGAAGCCGCAGCTCAGCAGCGCGAGGACGGAGAAGAGGGCGAGCAGCGCGATCCGGCCACCGGAGAGGGAACTCCTCGGCGGTGGGGGAACCTGCGGGACCTGCGGGTGGCCGTACATCCTGCTGCTCCTGCTCGGACGGATGGGGTGCGGACACGAGCGTATACACCCCTGCGGACAACGGTTCCGGGATACCCGGAACCGTTGTCGAAGATGAGGAGCGAAGGGGTCAGCCGAGGGCGGTGACCGTGTTCCAGCCACTGCCGGAGACCTGGGTGCTCGGGCCGTCCGTGAAGTCGGAACCCGTCGCCTCGCCCTCGTAGAACCGCAGGGCGCCGTCGCCGGTGGTGGTCCACATGTCGGCCTTGCCGTCGCGGTCGGCGTCCCCGGCGCCCGCGATCAGGGGCGGTTGGCCGTCGTGTAGTTGCGGCCGTACTCGGTGCGCGCGCCGAAGGTGCCGCCGGACTGCCCGCGGTAGAGGTACAGGACGCCGTCGCGGGTGTCGCGCACGAGCAGGTCGGGACGGCCGTCACCGGTGACGTCGCCGGGCCCGGTGACCGTCATGGGCGCCCATCCGCCGTTGCCGATCTCCTTGCGGGGCTTCACCGCGGGCTTCCCGGCCGCGGCCGTGTCGTTCTCGTACAGCCACAGCTTGTTCTCGGCCGCGACGACCAGGTCGGGGCGGCCGTCGCCCGTCACGTCCCCGGCGCCGACCACCTGTGCGTCGGCGGCGACGGTCCCCACGGTCACGGGCGACTTCGGGATGCCGTCGAGGCCGCCCGAGTACACCCGCAACTGCTCGCCGACACGGGCGACGAGGTCCTCCCGGCCGTCCCCGGTCCAGTCGCCCCGGTGGGACACCGACGCGCCCGCCAGCCGCCGTTCCCGATCTCCCGGGGGCTCCGACCCCGCCCGCGCCGTCGCCCGGGTGGACGTACAGCTTCCCGTCGGTGCCGACGGTGACCAGGTCCGGCCTGCCGTCCGATCCGAACAGGTCGCCCGGCACCCGGGCCGGGGCGGGCTAGTCGCCGAGGCGCACGACGACCGGGGCGTGGTCCGAGAAGCCGTTCGGGGCGACGCCCTCCCGGTTCTCCGTGGTGTCCATGCGGGAGACGTCGATGTCGCGGGAGGAGATGGCGCGGCCCGTGGCCGGCCGGGTGACGAAGAGGTGGTCGAACTCGTGCCAGGTGTGGCCGGTGCCGTTCCAGCCGTGGTGGGTGACCCCGTGGACGCAGTTCTCGAAGGCACCGGTCAGCGGTGCCATGAGGGAGTTCTCCGCCTCGCGGTTGAAGTCGCCGCCCACGGCGGCCCGGGCGACGCCCTGCCGCGCGGCGAACGACTCCACGAAGTCCTTGACGTTGGCGATCTGCTGCCCGATCCGGGGGTCCGTGGACCCGGGGATGACGTGCGTGTTGCAGACGGCGGTCGACCGGCCGGTCACCGCGACGCACTGGACCGGGAGGTTCCGGTGGTCCGGGTCCGGCGTCACCTGCGGCAGCGAGTCCTGGGAGGCGCGGGCGGCGATCCCGCCCTTGACGGCGATCAGGTTGCCGAGCCGGCCGCCCTTCAGCTCGCCCCGGCAGGCACTGCCGTAGAGCCGGCCGCCCTCGGAGGCGTCGGTGTCGCGGGTGACCGGCGCGAAGTCGAAGCTCCAGCCCTCCGGGCCGAGCAGCTCCTTCAGGCGTCGCTGGTGGTAGCCCTCCGCCTGGGCGACCCCGTCCACGACGGCGGGCACGCCGGCCGGGGCGCCGCACACCTCCTGCATGACGATCGCGTCGGCCTTCTGCGCCCTGATCAGGAGACGATCTCCCGGACCTTCACCTCGTTCTCGGGAAGCGTGGCCCGGGAGGGGCAGAAGGCCTCGGAGCCCGCACGCCGCCGGCCTCTCCGCAGATGTTCCACGACACGATCGTCATGGGGAAGGCTCGGCCGGAGCGGCCTGGGCGGTGGGGGCGGTCAGACCGAGCACGGTCAGTCCGCCGGCCAGGACGGCGGTCGGTATCCGGTTCAGTTTCATGAGGCGTCCAGGGGTCGGGAGGGGTGGGGAGTCGGGAAGGGGCGCGTCTTAGGCGAGGTCACTGGAGATCCAGTTCCAACTGGTCCGGCCGGCGCTGTCCCAGGCCATGACGGGGGCGTTGAAGCCGGTGCCGGTGCCGGTGAACTTCCACAGGCCGGTGCGGTTGGTGCCGTCGCCCTGGACGCCGTAGCCGTAGAGGACGCCGACGTCGGTCCTGCCGTCGCCGTCGAAGTCACCGGCGGCCACCTTGCTCGCGCCGGCGTTCCAGCTCCCGCTGCCCGACTCCCACGCGCGGGACGGGTGGGAGAAGCCGGAGCCGGTGGACGTGAACGTCCACAGCGCGGCCTGGTTGCGGCCGTCGGTGGCCTGTCCGTTGTCGTACAGGACGCCGATGTCGTCCTGCCGTCGCCGCCGAAGTCGCCCGCGACCGCCTTGGAGCGGTCCCAGTCCCAGGAACCGGAACCGGCCGAGACGTTGTCCCACTTCTTCACCGGACCGGAGAAACCGGTGCCGGTCGACGTGAACGTCCACAGCGCGGCCTGGTTCACCCCGGACGCGTTCCGTCCGTTGTCGTACAGGACGCCCACGTCGGTCCTGCCGTCGCCGTCGAAGTCACCGGACGCGACCTTGGAGCGGTCCCAGTTCAGGAGCCGGTACCGGCCGTGATGTTGTCCCACTTCTTCACCGGCCCGCCGAAACCGGAACCGGTGGAGGTGAACGTCCACAGGGCGGTCTGGTTCACCCCGGAGGCGTTCTGGCCGTTGTCGTACAGGACGCCCACGTCGGACTTGCCGTCGCCGTTGAAGTCACCGGTGGTGACCTTGGAGCGGTCCCAGTTCCACGAACCGGAACCGGCCGAGACGTTGTCCCACTTCTTCACCGGGCCCGAGAAACCGGAACCGGTCGAGGTGAACGTCCACAACGCGGTCTGGTTGACGCCCTCCGCGTTCTGGCCGTTGTTGTACAGGACGCCCACGTCGGACTTGCCATCACCGTTGAAGTCACCCGTGGTGACCTTGGAACGGTCCCAGTTCCACGAACCGAAGCCGGACCCGACGCTGTCCCACGCCTTCACCGGGTTCGCGAAACCGGAACCGGTGCTCAGGTACGTCCACAGACCGGTCTGGTACACGCCGGAGGCGTTCTGGCCGTTGTCGTACAGGACGGCGATGTCGTCCTTGCCGTCACCGTTGAAGTCGCCGGTGGTCCGGGCGGTGGTGGAGCGGTTCGCCGTGAGGAAGGAGACCCCGGCCGACAGCGGGCCGGTCTGCCCGCGTCGTTGACGGCCCGCACGGTCACCGTGTGCGCCCCGTCGGAGAGGGCGGTCGTGTCGAGGGCGAGGGAGTAGGCGGGTCCCGAGCCGTTCACCGTGCCGACGGCCGCGCCGTCGACGTAGAAGGTCACCCGCACGGGGGTGCCGACGGCGTCGGTCACGTCGGCCGTGAGGGTCGTCGTCCCGGTGACCACCGTGCCGGCGGCGAGCCCGGTGATCCGGGACACGGGCGGTACGGGGTCGGGGTACGGGTCCGCGTGGTCCGCGCCCAGGTTGGTGAGGGGGCCGCAGTGCGGCCAGGCCGACGGGCCCTGGTCGGCGAGGAGCTTCTCCGCGGTGAGGATCTGCTCCTTCTTGGTGGCGAGGTCGGCGCGCGGGGCGTAGGCGCCGCCGCCGTACGCGAGCCAGGTGGAGGTGAGGAACTGGAGACCGCCGTAGTAGAGGCCGCCCTTGTTCAGGGACCAGTCGCCGGACGCCTCGCACTGGGCCATCTTGTCCCAGGTGGCGACGGAGGCCGCGGAGGCCGGTGCGGCGGTGAGCAGGGTGCCGGCGAGGCCGGCCGAGAGGGCGAGCGCGGTGGACATCACGAGCGGACCTGGGCGGCGGGACATGCTGCGGACTCCTGGAGTGGGGTGCGTGCGGGGGGGCGGGGGCGGCCCGGGGCGTGCCGAGAAGGCACGCCCCGGGCGGAGCAGGCGTCAGCCGAGCTTGCTGGCGCTCCAGTTCCAGCTCGTCTGGCCGACGCTGTCCCAGCTCATGACGGGGGCGTTGAAGCCGGTGCCGGTGCTGGAGAACTTCCAGAGGCCGGTGCGGTTGGTGCCGTCGCCCTGGACGCCGTAGCCGTAGAGGACGCCGACGTCGGTCCTGCCGTCGCCGTCGAAGTCACCAGCGGTCACCTTGCTGGTGTCGGTGTTCCAGCTCCCGCTGCCCGACTCCCACTTGCGGGAGGGGTTGGAGAAGTCCGTGCCGGTGGACGTGAACGTCCACAGGGCGGCCTAGTTGCAGCTGTCCTCGGTCTGGCCGTTGTCGTACAGGACGCCGACGTCGGTCCTGCCGTCGCCGTTGAAGTCACCGGTCGTGACCTTCGAACGGTCCCAGTTCCACGAACCGGATCCCGTCGAGACGTTGTCCCACTTCTTCGCCGGGCCCGAGAAACCGGAACCGGTCGAGGTGAACGTCCACAGGGCGCTCTGGTTCACGCCGGACGCGTCCTGGCCGTTGTCGTAGAAGACCCCGACGTCGCTCTTGCCGTCGCCGCCGAAGTCGCCCGCGACCACCTTGGAGCGGTCCCAGTTCCACGAACCGGAACCCGCCGAAACGTTGTCCCACTTCTTCACCGGGCCCGAGAAACCGGAACCGGTGGACGTGAACGTCCACAGGGCGCTCTGGTTCACCCCGGAGGCGTTCTGGCCGTTGTTGTACAGGACGCCCACGTCGGTCTTCCCGTCGCCGTCGAAGTCACCGGACGTGACCTTCGAGCGGTTCCAGTTCAGGAGCCGGTACCGGCCGTGATGTTGTCCCACTTCTTCACCGGACCCGAGAAGCCGGTGCCGGTGGAGTGAACGTCCACAGGGCGGTCTGGTTCACGCCCTCCGCGTTCTGGCCGTTGTTGTACAGGACGCCCACGTCGGACTTGCCATCACCGTTGAAGTCACCCGTAAAGACCTTCGAGCGGTCCCAGTTCCACGAACCGAAACCGGACCCGACGCTGTCCCACGCCTTCACCGGGTTCGCGAAACCGGAACCGGTGCTCAGGTACGTCCACAGACCGGTCTGGTACAGCCCCTCGGCGTTCCGGCCGTAGTCGTACAGGACGCCGACGTCCGCCTTCCCGTCACCGTTGAAGTCCGCGTGGAAGGTGGACGTGGCCTCGCCGTTGGAGGTGATGACCTGGGCGCGGGAGGCGCCGGTGTTGCCGTTGGTGTCGGTGACCTCCGCGGACACGATGTGCTTCCCGTCGGGGAAGCGGCTGGAGTCGAGGGCGAAGGAGTACGGGGCGCCCGTGAGCTTGCCGCTGACCGCCTCGCCGTCCACGTAGTACTGGACGGAGGCGACGCCGTACGTGCCCGCCGTGGCGGCGGCCGTCAGGTTCACGGTGCCGGACACCGTGCCGGTGGCGCCGGACAGGGAGACGCGCGGCGGGGTGGCCTGCTGGAGCTTGGGCGCGATGTAGCCGCTGATCCGCTGGCCGCCGAAGGGCCGCTCCCCACGCGCCACTTCGTGGTCGTGTTCGTCCTGACGCTGTTGCTCTCGTTGCCGCCCGTGATCGTGACCACGCCGTTCTCGACCCCGGTGACCATGGCCACGTGCTGGGCCCAGTTCTGGCCGGCGTCGTACTCGTACGACGGCGTCGCCGACGTCGGGCGTGTCGTCGAGCGTTCCGTACTTCTTCCCGTACGTCCAGAAGCTGGACGCGGCATCGGTGAGGACGCTCTGGCCCTGCACGTTGTAGTGGGACCAGACCCACCCCACGAAGTCGGCGCACCAGGCGTGGCTCTGTCCGCCGTGGCCGTTGCAACTGTTGTTCTGGTTCAGGCCGTTGTCGTAGCCGCCCCCGCACAGGGGCCGTTGCCCTTCTGGCTCTTGGCCAGGGTGGCCATGTCCGTGAGTTCCGAGGCGTGGGCGGGGGCGGTGGCGAGGCCGGAGAGCGCGGCGGCGACGACGAAGGAGGCGAGGCCGGCCCGGACGGTGCGGGGCAGGGCGGTGCGGGACATGGGTGTACTCCTGGTGTGGGACATGGCGGTGCCCTGGACGCGGCCGGGGGCGGGAAGAAGAGGGCGAGAAGGGGACGGCGGGCGGGCAGGTCGTCACCTGCGGGCGGTCAGTGGGGCGGGAGTTCGTAGCCGTGCGGCGCCATCGCGGGTGCCGCCCGGTCGAGCAGGAGCCCGCCTGTCGCAGGGCGAGGTCACGGTCGTCGGCCCGGACGAAGAGGTAGACGTCGAGGCCGTCGTGGGAGCGGCGCGGCCGCACGTGCTCCAGGCCGTCGTCGGGCACGGCGTGCGCCCAGAGGAGGTCGGTGACGACGGCGAGGGTCTCCCTGGCGGTGGGGGCTCCGGACCGTGAGGTCAAGGAGGCCAGGACGATGTGCATGCCGGGTCAGTCCCAGCCGATGACGGACTGGTGGGCCGGGGCGGCGGCCCGGACCGAGTCCCAGCCGATCACGCCGTCCCCGGCGACGGGAGCGCCCGCGGCGTGGGCGGCGGTCGCCGCTCCGGCGGAGAACAGGAGGGCGAGACCGGCGGCGGCGAGGAGGCTGGTGAGGCGCGACATGACATACCTTCGGGTGAGTGCGTGGGCGGACGGGGCGCTCGGCGCGGACGGAACCTCGCCTCTGCCCCCTTGCGGGGAGCGGGTTCTTCACCCGCCGTCCCTCTCGTGAACACCACCCTGCCCGCCCGCCGACACCGTCGGAAGGCCTGACCGCTGTCCCCATGCTGCCTGGCAGCTTCAGGTCACGCACCGCGCTCCCACTCGCTTCACATGCCTTGTGATCAGGTACTTTCTGCTCGTTGGGCGTGATGTAACCCAGGGGGGTTGAAGTGCTCGAAGCATTGGGACTCGGCGTCGACGAGGAGTTCGTCTACCGGGAGATGCTGGCGTCCTCCGCCGGCGGCGTGGAGGAACTGGCGGGCGGTCTGGGCATGACCGAGTCGCGCGTCCGGGAGGCCCTGGACCGGCTGGTCGATCTGGGACTGCTGGCTCCTTCGCGGGAGGCGGGGCGCGGCCTGCGCGCGATCTCCCCGGACTTGGGCCTGGAGGTGATGATCCGCCGCCAGGAGGAGGAACTCGCGCGCCGACAGGAGGAGTTGGCCCGCAGCAAGGTGGCGGTGGCCCGGGCGGTCGCCGCCTACGCGGACCTGCGGCCGAACACCGAGACGGAGCAGGCGGAACGGCTGGTCGGGCTGGACGCGATCCAGGACCGGCTGGGGAGGCTGACGCACGAGCTGAGCGAGGAGTGCCTGTCGATCATCCCCGGCGGGGCCCAGTCCCAGCGGAGCATCGACGCGTCACGGCCGCTGGACGAGGCGGCGATGGACCGCGGAGTGCACCTCAGGGCGGTGTACCAGGACAGCGCCCGCAACGACGCGGCCACCCTGGCGTACGCGCAGTGGACGACGGAACGGGGCGGTCTCGTGCGGACCAGCCCCGTCCTGCCGCCGCGCATGCTGATCTTCGACCGGCGGACCGCCCTGGTGCCGATCGACCCGGAGAACTCGAAGCTGGGCGCCCTGTGCACCTCGGCCCCGGGGATCGTCGCCTCCTTCGTGGCGCTCTTCCACCAGACGTGGGAGACGGCGGTGCCGCTCGGCGCCGACCACCGGCAGCCGCGGGAGGACGGCATCAGCGACAACGAGCGCGAACTGCTGCGCCTGCTCGCGGCGGGGCTGACGGACGAGGCGGCCGGCAAGCGGCTCGGCATCTCGGTCCGTACCGTCCGCCGCCAGATGGCCGCCCTGATGGAACGGCTCAACGCCACGAGCCGGTTCGAGGCCGGCCTCAAGGCCGCGCAGAGCGGCTGGCTGTGAACCGCCGGTCCTGATCCTCCCGCCGGACGGGCCCTACGGGGCGACGGAGCCGTCCGCCAGGCCGTCGTACAGGCCCTGCACCAACTGGTCGCCGAGGCGGGAGGCCCGGCGCAGGGACTCCTCGAAGGCGGCGAGGGCCCGGAACCGCTCGCCGAAGCGGCGCTGTTCGGCCAGGGGCAGGCGCGGCAACTGGAGGCGGCGGACGTCGAGGCGGGTCGCGGTGGAGGCGTAGCTGCTGGCCTGCCGGGTGTTGGCGGTGGCCCGTAGGAAACCGGCCAGGAACCAGGGGTCGAGGGCCGCCGGGTCGGGGCGCAGGAGCTGGAGGTTGCGGCCGAGGGCGGCGCCCTCGGCAGTGGCGTCGACGACCCGGACGGCCGCCCCGCCGCCGAGGACCGGGACGACGACGTCCCCGGCGGCCAGCAGGACCGGTTCCTCGGGCGGGCCGTCGGGCAGCGTGCCCGAGGGCGGCTGGGCGGCCAGGACGTCGTGGTCGGTGAGGACGGCGACCGGGGCGGCGGCGGGGCCGTGCCCGCGCCGCCCGGGCGCAACACCAGGGCCCCGGCGCGGGCCAGTTCGCCGACGGTCGTGGTGGGCCGGCCGGTCCCGGCGGCGGGCGGGCCGGTGACGGGGGCGGGGTCAGCTCGCGGGTGCGGCGGAGGGTCTCCGTCAGGCGCTCGCGCACCCCGGCGAGCTGGGCCGGGCCCCGGCGGCGGCCGGGGGCGGCAGGTGGCGGGCGGGCGCGAGGTCGACGTCGTCGTCGAGGAGCTCGATCACGGGGACGGAGCGGCTCGCGCCCGGGGTCCCGGCGAGGTCCCGTCCCGGTCGAACGGCGTCCAGGCGTCCAGGACGGCGGTGTGGACGGCCGGCCAGTCGAGCCGGTCGCGGCCCTCCCTGCCCGGCCCGGTGTGCTCGGACGCGGTGTCCACGAGGAGGAGTTCGGCGGCGGGGCGGCCGCCCGGGACGGGCTTGCGCAGCACCAGAGGTGGAGCGGGACGCCGTACGGGGGCGCGGCGCCGGCCGGGAGGGCGACGACCGCGCGCAGGGCGCCCGGCGCAGCAGGTCGGCGCGGATGCGGCGGCCCGAGCGGCGGGAGGCGGCGGCGGGCGGCATGAGGAGGACGGCGGTGCCGCCGGGGCGGAGGCGGGCCAGGGCGTGCTGCACCCAGGCCAGTTCGGACTCCGTGCGGGCCGGGAAGCCGTACTCCCAGCGGGGGTCGTAGGCCAGTTCGTCGTGGCCCCAGTTGCGCTCGTTGAACGGCGGGTGGCACAGGACGGCGTCGGCGGCGAGCGTCGGGAAGGCGTCGGCGCGCAGGCTGTCGCCGGACCTGACCCGGATGTCGGCGTCGGCCGCGAGGGCCAGGCGCAGGGCGGTGAGCGCGGCGAGGTCGGGGTCGGCGTCCTGGCCGCGGACGGCGCCGGGGCGCTCGACCGCGCCGAGCAGTCCGCCGGTGCCGCAGGCCGGGTCGAGGACGGTGGGCGGGGCGGCGCCCTCGCCGGCGGGCGCGGGGGCCGCGAGCGCCGCCATGAGGGCAGCGGGGCCGGGCGGGGTGAGCGTGTACTGGCGCGGGTTGGCGTCGAGGTGACGGCCGAGCAGGAACTCGAAGGCCTGGCGCGCGCCGGTGTCGGCCGCGAGTTCGGCGGCGCCGCGCAGCAGGGGCAGGGAGACGGCGAGCGCGCCCGGGGCGGGGGTGAGGACGGCCCGCCCGGGGCCGAGGCGCTCGGTCAGCGTCTCCTCCAGGGCGACCGGCAGCACCTCCGTGAGCCGCTCGTCGGGGAGCGCGGCGAGGGAGGGCCAGGCCGCCGACCGGTCCCGTACGAGGAGGAGGGCGCAGCCCGCGTGGACGAGGGCGGTGACGGCGCCGGCCGGGTGGCCCGCGACCTGCTGCCAGACGCGCTCCCTGAGGGGACCTCGGCCAGTTTGCCCTGGGCGCGGAGCCACTCCTCGACCTCGGCGAGGGCGAAGGACGGGCTGGTCTCCGTGCCGCCGACGGGCTTGGGGAAGCCGGCGTGGCGGCGGCGCCAGTTGCTGACGGCGGCCCGGCCGACCCCGGCGAGCCGGGCGATCCCGACGGCGGTCACTTCGGCGGGGGCGGTTCCTGGGGCGGAGGCGGTTCCGGTGGCGGCTCCCGCGGCGGCGGTTCCGGTGGCAGGAGCGTTCGCGTCCTCTTCTTCCGCCGCACCCGCGTCCGCTGCGTTCTCCGGCATCTGACCCGTCTCCCCTGGCTGGCCCGCTGGCGACTCTCGTGTGACGCCCATCCTAGCGACGGAGAACAACCCCACCCCTTCACAGCGTGAGCCGACCCGTTTCCCGTGAACCGTGTTGACTCGGTTCACAAGCTCTGCTGTGATTGACCCATCGCACCGGCCCCCACGGCGGTCACGGCCTCCACGGCCGTTCCCAGAACCGGCCCCTTCGGGGCCCCGCCCCCGTACGCCCTTCTCCCGGAGATGAACCCCATGCGCCCCGCCTCCCCTCCTCCCGCTCCCGTCGTGCCGCCGTCGCCGCCCTCCTGTGCGCCGCCGTCGCGGCCGGTGCCGCCGCCTGCGGTCCGTCCTCGGAGGACGCGAAGCCGGCGGGGCCCTTCCAGGGCTGTCCGGGGCGCAGATCGTCGACAAGGCGTTCGCGGCGACGGCGGCGGCGAAGTCCCTGACCGTGAACGCCGACACGACGTCCGAGGGCGAGCGGACGAGGGCCCACGTCTCCTTCGACACCGCCGGGAAGTGCGCCGGCACGCTGACCACGGGCCCGGCCGCCACGACCGAACTGATCAGGGCCGACCCGAAGAAGGTGTACCTGCGCTTCGACGAGACCACCCTGAACGAGCAGGTCGAGGGCGAGTCCCCGGAGGTGCGGGACGCCATGTTCAAGGCGCTCAGGGGCCGTTGGGTCGAGTTCCCGGCCTCCGACCCCGACGCGAAGGACGTCGTGACGATGTGCGGCACGAAGGAGCTCCTCGGCGACGTCGACCAGGGCGCGAGCGGCGTCGTCCGGGGCGGGGAGACCACCGTCGACGGCCGGAAGGCGCTCGCGCTGACGGAGCCGGACGCCGGCGGCGTGACGAGGACCGTGTACGTGGCCACGGAGGGCACGCCGTACGTCCTGAAGATCGTCACGAAGGGCGGCGACGAGCCGGGGACGATCCTCTTCGGCCAGTACGGAAAGCCGGTCACGGCGAAGGCCCCGGCACCGAAGGACATCGCGGACCTGGACTGAGCCCGGGGGGCGGATCCAAAGGCCGATCGGGACCGGACCCGGGGGGCGGCCTCGATGGGAGGGGACGCGTGAGGGGGACGCCGCAGGAGCGGCCCCCTCACGCGCGCGTGCGCACGACTGCGCGGTGCGCGGGTGACAGGCGGTACGGGCGCGGGGTGGTGCGGGGCGCCGGACGCGGTACCGGGGTCGCCCTCCGGACCGGCCCTCCGCCGCAGGTCCTACGGGAGCTTCTGCCGCGGGCAGTCGTTCAGGACCCGCTTCATCGCGTCCCGCTCCCCTCCGTCACCCACACCCCGTACTTCTTCTTCACCGCGACCTGCCGGGCCGCGTACGTGCAGCGGTACGCGCCGTTCGGCGGCAGCCAGGTCGCGGCGTCGCCGTCGGACTTGCCGCGGTTGGTGGCGGCGTCGACGGCGAGGAGGTTGAGGGGTCGTTGGCGAAGCGGCGCCGGGTCTCGGCGTTCCACTGCTGCGCCCCCTTCTGCCAGGCGTCGGAGAGCGCCACGACGTGGTCGATGTCGACCTTGCTGCGGCCCCGGACGTACGCGACGGTGGTGCCGGTGTACGGGTCGTCGGTGAGGGTGCCGGAGGCGACCTTGCAGTGGCCGTCCGTGTACCGGACGCCGGTCAGGTCCCGCTTGAGGATGTCGTCGCGAGTGCCGCAGCCGTTGCGGTCCACGTCCACCCAGCCGTGCCCGAACGCGTCCCGGTCGTACCCCTTCTTCGGGGCGCGGCCCTTGACGGTGAGGGTGTCCACGGCGGCGAGCGCCGTCCCGGGCTCGGCCTTCTTCCCGCCCGTACCGCCGTCGACCGAGGGGGTGCAGGCGGCGACGGCGAGGGCGGCGGCGACAAGCGCCGGGGCGGCGAGGTCCTTCGGTACGTCGACACCCTGCCCATCCTAGGGCGGACAGCAGCACGATTTTCGTACTTCCGTGTCACACCTTGCCGATGCCGAGGGTGTTCTCGGCGGGCAGCAGGCCGGAGCCGATCGCGGCGAGCCAGGGTCCGCCGAGAAGGTCGGCGAGGTGGTCGGCGCCCTCGGGACCGAGGGCGGCCCAGGGGTCGGCGGCCAGTTCGTCCGTCCGCCGCTC
This sequence comes from Streptomyces sp. WAC08241, assembly GCA_007858575.1. GTDB lineage: Bacteria > Actinomycetota > Actinomycetes > Streptomycetales > Streptomycetaceae > Streptomyces. Next base: position 6,316,192 of record CP042279.1, on the reverse strand, counting down.
GACCCCGGCGCGCAGGGCCCGCCGGCCTCGGTGGCCGTGCCGTCCGCGTCCACGAGCCCCCGGGCGGCGAGCCGTTCCCGGGCGGCGGACCACGCGGCGGCGGACCAGCCCGGCTCGCGAAGACGGGTGCGGGCGCGGCGCCGACCGCCGCGAAGGAGACGAGCGCCTCGACCGGATCGAGCCCGGCGGCCAGGAGGGCGGCGACGTGCCCGTCGCCCCGGTGCTCGCGCAGGATCGTCGCGGCCTGCCAGAGGACGAGGTGCGGGGCCCCGGGCCAAGGGAGTTCGGCGTTGGCGGCGGCGAGCGGACAGCCGGCGGTCCCGGCCGCCTCCGCCGCCCGGCGGGCGAGCGCGGCGGCCTCCGCCAGGCCGGGCCCGCGACCGCCTCTTCGCCGAGGACGGCCCGGTAGGCGCGGTCGACGGCCCGGAGCCGGGCGGCGAGCACGTCGGCGGGGTCGATGGCGGGCGGAGGGGCGAGCGCATCGGCGGGGCCGGCGATCGCCGGGGCGGCGGGGTCGGCGGCAGTCGGCCGGGCGCCGGGCACGTACCGGGCCACCATGTCCGGGCTGAAGCTGTAGAAGGCGGAGGCCACCCGGACCGGTCCGGCGGTGCCGAGGGGCGCGGCCCGCCAGGCGAAGTAGGAGGGCCAGCGCTCGGCGGTGCCGTACCCGAGGGCGGCGGCCTCGTCGAAGGCCTCGGGGGCGTAGTAGAGCAGGGCGTGCAGGGGTTCGAGCAGGTGCCACATCCGGCGTACGCGTCCGGCTTCCACGGTCTTCTCCCTCACGGCCGCTCCACGTCTTGTCACTGACAAGATTGCGCCCCGCCCTCCGAACTTGTCAATGACTAGATGAGGGATAGGCTGCTGCCATGACGAGCAGGAGCGCACACGAGAGCACGGGCGCGGGCACGGGGGCAGACGCAGGCACAGGCGCGGGCGCGGGCAGGAGCACCTACCACCACGGCGGCCTGCGGCAGGCCGTCCTCGCCGCCGCCCTCGACGTCATCGCCGCCGAGGGCCCCGGGGCGCTGAGCCTGCGGGACCTCGCCCGCCGCGCGGGCGTCTCGCACGCCGCGCCCGCCCACCACTTCAAGGACCGCACCGGCCTCCTGACCGCCGTCGCCGCCCAGGGGTACGACCTGCTCGCCGGGGCCCTGGCCGGCGCCCCGAGCTGCGCGAACGGGGCGTGCGGTACGTGCGGTTCGCGGTGGAGCACCCGCCCACTTCCAGGTCATGTTCCAGCCGGAGCTGCTGCGCGCCGACGACCCGGACCTGCGCGCCGCCCGGGAACGCGCCTCCGCCGAACTCCGCGCGGGCGTCGCGGGCCTGGACGCCGTGCCCGACGCGCGCGAGGCCGGCATCGCGGCCTGGTCCCTCGCCCACGGCTTCGCGACGCTGCTCCTCACCCGCAACGTGACGGACGCGCTGGGCGGCCGGGCCCCGGAGGAGTACTTCCGCTCCCTCACCGGCCTGCTCTTCACCGAGCGGCACTCCGGGAAGGAGCCGGAAGGAGGGACATAGGCGCACGGGCGGGCGATCATCGGGGCATGGGAACCCCGCACCCCTCCGCCGCACCGCCACGGCCCTGCTCGCCGCGCTCGCCCTCGCCTCGACCCCGTCCGCCGTCGCCACCGGGCGGCAGGACCCCGCGTGGCGCGGCGCCTGGGCCGCCTCCCCGCAGGCGCCGTCCGCGCCCTTCGCGCCCAACTGGTCGCCGCGGGGCTTCGAGGACCACACGGTCCGCCAGGTCGTCCGGGTCACCGCGGGCGGCGACCGGACCCGGATCGAGCTGACGAACCGTTACGGCTCCGCCCGCTGCGGATCGCCGGCGCGACCGTCGCGCGGGCGGCCCGGGGCGGCGCGGTCGAGCCCGGCTCCGTGCGGCACCTGCGCTTCGGCGGCCGGGAGTCCGCGACGGTCCCGGCCGGCGGCACCCTCCTCAGCGACGCCGCGCGGTTCCCCGTCGAGGCCTTCGACGCGCTGGCCGTCACCCTCCACCTGGCGGAGGCCACCGGCCCCGTCACCTTCCACCGCGTCGCCTCGGCCACCGCGTACCGCGCCGCCGGCGACCACCGTGCCGACGCGTCCGGGGAGGCCTTCCGGGAGACGAGCGGCTCCTGGTACCTCCTCTCGGGCGTCGAGGTCTCCGGCGGCCGGGAGGCCGAGCGCCGCGACGGCGTCGTCGCCTTCGGGGACTCCCTCACCGACGGCGACGGCTCCACGCCCGGCGCGGACGGCCGCTACCCGGACGAGCTCGCCGAACGCCTCGCCGCCGCCGGCCGGCCCCGCGCCGTCCTCAACCACGGCATCAGCGGCAACCGGGTCCTGCGCGACAGCTCCTGGGCCGGCGAGAAGGCCCTCGCCCGCTTCCGGAAGGACGTGCTCACCGAGCGGGGCGTCCGGACCGTCGTCCTCCTGGAGGCATCAACGACATCGGGTTCCGCGAGCCCGGCTCCCCCGCCGCGGCCGCCCCGGAACCTCCGCCGAGCGGCTCGCCGCAGGGCACCTCGCCCTGATCCGCGAGGCCCGCGCCCGGGGCCTGCGGGTCGTCGGCGCGACCCTCACCCCGTCAAGGGCTCCCGCTACGGCACCCCGGCCAACGAGGCCGTGCGGGACGCCTTCAACCACTGGGTCCGCACCTCGGGCGCGTACGACGCGGTGGTCGACTTCGACCGCGTACTGGCCGACCCGGCCGACCCGGACCGCTTCCTCCCGGCGTACGACTCGGGCGACGGCCTCCACCGAACGACGCGGGCTGCCGGGCGATGGCGGAGGCGGTGGACCCGGACCTGCTCTGAGCCCGGCTCGGGTAGTGGTCGGTTCTATGGAACCGACCACTACCCGTCCGCGTCAGGATCCCAGGATCGTCGTCAGGAACTCCCCGGTCCACGCGAGCAGTTCGCGGCCCACCACCGGCTTGCCGCCGATCTTGCCCGTCGTCGGGCGCGGGACCAGGATCTGGTGGACGGCCGGCTTGATGACCGTGCGCGGGTACAGGCGCTTGAGGCGCAGCTCCTGGGACTCGCGCAGCTCCACCGGGGCGAAGCGGACGTTCGGGCCCTGGAGGACGATCTCGCCGACCCGCAGGCGCGGGCCAGCATCCGCAGGCCCGCCACCAGGAGCAGGTTCTCCACCGGCTCGGGCAGCTTGCCGTAGCGGTCGGTCAGCTCCTCCCGTACGGCCCTGACGTCCTCCTCCGAGTTCGCCGAGGCGATGGCCCGGTAGGCCTGGAGGCGCAGCCGCTCGCCCGGCGCGTAGTCGTGCGGCACGTGCGCGTCGACCGGCAGCTCGATCTTGACCTCCAGGGGCGGCTCCTCCTCCGCCCCGCCGTCGAGCGACGCCCGGTAGTCGGCCACGGCCTCGCCGACCATCCGCACGTACAGGTCGAAGCCCACGCCCGCGATGTGGCCGGACTGCTCGCCGCCGAGCAGGTTGCCCGCGCCCCGGATCTCCAGGTCCTTCATGGCCACGTACATGCCCGCGCCCATCTCGGTGTGCTGGGCGATCGTCGCGAGCCGCTCGTGCGCGGTCTCCGTCAGCGGCTTCTCCGGCGGGTACAGGAAGTACGCGTACCCGCGCTCGCGGCCACGGCCGACCCGGCCGCGCAACTGGTGGAGCTGCGACAACCCGAAGTTGTCGCCGCGCTCGACGATGAGGGTGTTGGCGTTGGAGATGTCGATGCCGGACTCCACGATCGTCGTGGAGACGAGGACGTCGAACTTCTTCTCCCAGAAGTCGACCACGACCTGCTCCAGGGCCTGCTCCGACATCTGGCCGTGGGCCGTCGCGACCCGCGCCTCGGGCACGATCTCGCGCAGCCGGGCCGCCGCCCGGTCGATGGAGTCGACCCGGTTGTGGATGTAGAAGACCTGGCCCTCGCGCAGGAGTTCGCGCCGGATCGCGGCGCCGATCTGCTTCTCCTCGTACGGGCCGACGAAGGTGAGGACCGGGTGGCGCTCCTCCGGCGGGGTGGTGATCGTCGACATCTCGCGGATGCCGGTGACCGCCATCTCCAGCGTGCGGGGGATGGGGGTGGCGGACATGGTGAGCACGTCGACGTTGGCCCGGAGCTTCTTGAGCTGCTCCTTGTGCTCGACGCCGAAGCGCTGCTCCTCGTCCACGATGACCAGGCCGAGGTCCTTGAACCTGGTCTCCGGAGGAGAAGAGGCGGTGGGTGCCGATGACGATGTCGACCGAGCCGTCCCGCAGCCCCTCCAGGGTCGCCTTCGACTCGCTCTCCGACTGGAAGCGGGACAGGGCCCGCACCTTCACCGGGAACTGCGAGTACCGCTCGGAGAAGGTCCCGAAGTGCTGCTGCACCAGCAGGGTCGTCGGCACGAGGACCGCGACCTGCTGCCGTCCTGGACGGCCTTGAAGCCGCCCGGACCGCGATCTCCGTCTTGCCGTAGCCGACGTCGCCGCAGATCAGGCGGTCCATGGGGACGGTCTTCTCCATGTCCTCCTTGACCTCGGCGATGGTGGAGAGCTGGTCGGGCGTCTCCGCGTACGGGAAGGCGTCCTCCAGCTCGCGCTGCCAGGGGTGTCGGGGGCGAAGGCGTGGCCGGGGCCGCCATCCGCGCCGAGTACAGCTTGATCAGGTCGGCGGCGATCTCCTTGACGGCCTTCTTGGCGCGCGCCTTGGTCTTCGTCCAGTCCGCGCCGCCGAGCCGGTGCAGGGTCGGCGCCTCGCCGCCCACGTACTTGGTGACCTGTTCGAGCTGGTCGGTCGGGATGTAGAGCCGGTCGCCGGGCTGGCCGCGCTTCGCGGGCGCGTACTCCACGAGCAGGTACTCGCGGGTGGCGCCCTGCACGGTCCGCTGGACCATCTCGACGTACCGGCCGACGCCGTGCTGCTCGTGCACGATGTAGTCGCCGACCTCCAGGGTCAGCGGGTCGATCGTCTTGCGCCGCTTGGCGGGCATCCGCTGCCCGTCCTTGCCGGCCGCCTTCTGCCCGGACAGGTCGGTCTCGGTGAGGACGGCCAGCCGCAGGCCGGGGTCGACGAAGCCGTGGTCGATGGAGCCGCAGGCCACGTGGACCACCGAGGGGCGATCTCGGTCAGGTCGGAGTCGAGGCGGGCGGCGATGCCCTCGCCGCCGAGGACCTCGACCGTGCGGGAGGCGGGGCCGTGGGCCTCCGTCACGTAGACCGTGCGCCAGCCGTCGGCGAGCCAGCCCTTGGTGTCGGCGAGCGCGCGGGCGGTGTCGCCCCGGTACGACTCGGGGGCGCGCATGCCGAGGGCGAGGACGTCGCCGCCGGTGTCGGCCTCGTCGGCCGCGAACGGCGACACCGACCACCAGGGCATGCCCAGCTCGCGGGCCCGGTCGCGGACGTCCGCGATCCCCACAGGGAGGCCGCGCCGACGTCGATCGGGGCCTCGCCGCCGCCGGCGGTCGCCGCCCAGGACGCCTGGAGGAACTCCTGGCTGGTGGCGACGAGGTCCGCCGCCCGGGTCCGCACCCGCTCGGGGTCGCAGACCACGGCCATGGAGCCCTCGGGCAGCACGTCGAGCAGCAGCTCCATGTCGTCGACGAGGACAGGGGCGAGGGACTCCATGCCCTCGACCGCGATCCCCTCCGCGATCTTGTTCAGCAGCTCGCCCAGCTCCGGGTGCTCCTCGGCGAGGGCCGCCGCCCGCTGCCGTACGGAGTCGGTGAGGAGCAGCTCGCGGCAGGGCGGCGCCCACAGGCCGTGCCCGGCGACCTCCAGGGACCGCTGGTCGGCCACCTTGAAGTAGCGGATCTCCTCGACGTCGTCGCCCCAGAACTCGATCCGGAGCGGGTGCTCCTCGGTGGGCGGGAAGACGTCCAGGATGCCGCCGCGCACGGCGAACTCGCCGCGCTTCTCGACCAGCTCCACCCGGGAGTACGCGGCGGCCGCCAGGCCCTCCACGACCTCGTTCAGATCGGCCGTCTGCCCGGACCGCAGCGCCACGGGCTCCAGGTCGCCCAGGCCCTTGACCTGCGGCTGGAGCACCGAGCGGACGGGCGCGACGACCACGCTGACCGGGCCGGCCGCCGGGTCGTCGTCCCTCGGGTGCGCGAGGCGGCGCAGCACGGCGAGGCGGCGGCCGACGGTGTCGGAGCGGGGCGAGAGGCGCTCGTGCGGCAGGGTCTCCCAGGAGGGGTACTCGGCGACCGTGTCGGGGTCGAGGAGCGAGCGCAGCGCGGCGGCCAGGTCCTCGGCCTCCCGGCCGGTCGCGGTCACCGCGAGGACCGGGCGCCCCGAGTCCCGGGCGAGCGCGGCCACGGCGAAGGGGCGCGCGGCGGCGGGGCCGACCAGGTCCACGTGGGGCCGGTTGCCGTCGGCGGCGGCCTTCACCGCCTCGGCGAGGGCGGCGTCCTTGACGACGGCGTCGAGCAGACCGTGCAGGCTCATGGGGCTTTTCCATCCCGGGACTGGAGGTGCGGACAACGCGAACGGCCCGACACGTCGCACGGGCCGGGTGGTCCCGGACGCGTCCGGCCCGGGTCTCCCCAGCCTACGACGTGCCACTGTCACTCGCCCGAAGGAACCCGGCCACTCGGGAGAGTGAAGCGGCTAGTTCCCGGGCGGCTTGTACGACTAAGATTAGTCCATCACTTAGTCCACCTTTGCTCCACCTAGCCGTGAGAGGCCGCGATGGAAGCAGCCCGGCAGTACAACGTCCACGAGGCGAAGACCCACTTCTCCAAGATCCTGGAGGCGGTCGCGACCGGCGAGGAGGTGATCATCAGCAAGTCCGGGGAACCGGTCGCGAAGGTGATCCCGCTGGTCGGAAAGGTCCTCCGCACCGACTACGGCTCCCTGCGGGGCGCATCACCGTCGCCGACGACTTCGACGACCTCCCCGACGGCTTCGCCGAGGCGTTCGGGGACGAGGCGGACGAGCCGTCCGGAGCCGCCGAGTGAAGCTCCTGCTCGACACGCACGTCGTCCTCTGGTGGCTCAACGGCGACCTCCCGGACGAGACCCGCGATCTCCTGGCCCGGGAACGCTGGGTGTACATGAGCGCCGTCACGCCGTGGGAGCTCTCCGTCAAGCAGGCCACCGGCAAGCTCGACGCCCCCGCCGACGTGGCGGAACGGGCCAGGGACACCCAGTTCCTGGCCCTGCCGATCGTCGCGGAGCACGGCATCCGCGCGGGACGGCTCCCGTCCCACCACCGCGACCCCTTCGACCGGATACTGATCGCCCAGGCGCAGACCGAGGGGCTCACCCTCGTCACCCGGGACAAGCACATCCCCGGTACGACGTGCCCGTGCTCACGGTCTGAGCGGCCGTACGGCCCCGGTGCGCGCGCACCGGGGCCGTACCTTCCTCCGTACGGACCGCTACTCGCTCGCGATCGCGTTCAGGACGTTCATCCGCCCGCCCGGAAGGCCGGGACGAGGGCCGCGAAGAGGCCCACGAAGGCGGAGGCGACGAAGACGGTGAGGATCGTCGGCCAGGGGACGTCCAGGACGCCGAGGCCCTCCAGGGCCAGGAGCTTCTGGGCGGCGGTGCCCCAGCCCATGCCCAGGCCGAGGCCGAGGAGCGCGCCGAAGAGGGCGATGACCACGGACTCCAGGCGGATCATGCGGCGCAGTTGGCGGCGGGAGAGGCCGATGGCCCGCATGAGGCCGATCTCCCGGGTCCGTTCGACGACCGACAGGGCCAGGGTGTTCACGACGCCGAGGACCGCGACGACGATCGCCAGGGCGAGAGCCCGTACACGATGTTGAGCAGTTGCCCGACCTGGTCCCGGAGCTCCTCCTTGTAGTCGGCCTGGTTGCTGACCTTGTACTGCGGGTAGGGCGCGAGCGCGTCCTTGAGGGCCTGGTAGGCCTGGGTCTCCCGGCCGTCCTCCGCGCCGGCGAGGAGCAGCAGGCTGTGCGGCATCCGGTCGGCGGGCAGGTAGCGGGCGGCGGTGGTGACGTTGGTGTACATCGCGCCCTTGTCGACGTTCGCCTGGTCGGAGGTGATCGCCGCGACCCTCAGCTTCGCCGGCTTCCCGCCCTTGAAGACGACGGTCAGGACGTCGCCGACCTTCACCCCGTGCGCGGTGGCGTAGTCGCTGCCGACGGACATGGCGTCCGGCCCGTAGGCGTCCGCGAGCCGCCCGGCGGTGGTCTCCCGGCGCAGGTCCTGCGCGTACGTCGGGTCGGCGGCGGCCAGGCCCTGCTCGGCCTTCTTGCCGCGCGGGTCGGTGACGGTGACGTCGAGCCACTTGTACTCGGTGACGTGGTCGATGCCGGGGCCTTCTCCAGGGCGGCCTGCGCCTGCGGGACGATCGGCTGGCCGGTGCCGGACTGCACGATGAAGTCGGCGCCGACGGAGCGGTCCAGTTCCTCGGTGGCGGAGGCCACCATGGAGAGCCGACCACCGACAGGCAGGCGACGAGCGCCAGGCCGATCATGAGGGCGGCGCCGGTGGCGCCAGTGCGGCGCGGGTTGCGCAGGGCGTTGCGCTCGGCCATCCGGCCGACGGGCCCGAAAGACCCGCAGGACGACGACGCCGAGGACGCGGACGACCCCGCCGGCGAGCAGCGGGCCGACGACGACGAAGCCGAGCAGGGAGAGGACGACGCCGAGGCCGAGCCAGGCGGAGCCGGGGGCGGCCTCCTCGGCGCGGGCGGCGACCACGAGGGCAGCCGCTCCGGCGGCAGTCAGGGCGAGGCCGATCCCGCCCCGGATCCGGCCCGCCCGTCCGTCGGCGGGGGTGCCGGCGTCGCGCAGGGCGGCCATCGGGGAGATCTTCCCGGCGCGGCGGGCCGGGACGTAGGCGGCGAGGACGGTGACGACGACGCCGAGGACGACGCCGACGACCGGGGTCGTCCACTTCACGGTGAGGTCGCCGGTGGAGAGCTCCATGCCCACGGCGGACATCAGCTTCATCAGGCCGACGGCGAGGCCGACGCCCGCCGCGACGCCGGCGGCCGAGCCGACCAGGCCGAGGAGCAGCGCCTCGATCAGGACGGAGCGGTTGACCTGTCTGCGGCTCGATCCGATGGCCCGCATGAGGCCGATCTCGCGGGTGCGCTGGGCGACCAGCATGGAGAAGGTGTTGACGATGAGGAAGATGCCGACGAGGAGGGCGATCCCGGCGAAGCCGAAGCATGGCGTACTTCATGACGTCGAGGAAGCCGGCGATGTCCTCGCGGCCCGCGTCGGCGGCCTCGGCGGCCGTCTGGAGCTTGTAGCCGTCGCCGACGGCGGCGGCGATGTTCGCCTTGAGGGCCTCGTCGCTCACGCCGGGCGCGGCGTCGGCCGTGATCTGGGTGAACAGACCTTCCTCGCCGAGCAGTTCGCGCTGGGCGGTGGCGGTGTCGAAGTAGACGAGGGTGGCGCCGGGGTTGGTGACCTTGAAGTCGGCGATGCCGGAGATCCTCGCGGTGAAGTCGCCGGTGACGGAGATGGTCCGCAGCGCGTCGCCGAGCTTGAGTCCGTGCTTCTCGGCGGTGGCGCCGTCGACGACGACGTCGGTGGGGCCGCGCGGCTCGTGGCCGGAGGCGATCTCCACCGAACGCAGCTCGTTCGGCGTCCAGTTGACGGCGATCGTCGGGGCGCCGTTGGCCGGGCCGACGTTCTCGTTCCTCGCGTCGACGACGGTGACGCTCAGGGAGGTGACCGCGCCCTGCACGTTCCGGGCGCCCTCCGCCTTCGCGACCTTCTCCAGGAGCGCGGCGGGGAAGGTCTCGGGGCGGCCGGTCTGCGGGACCTCGTCGTCGGACGCCGCCCCTTCGGGCTGACGGTGACGTCGGAGGCGGTGGTGGCGAAGAGCTTGTCGAACGTCGTGTTCATCGTGTCCGTGAAGACCAGGGTCCCGGAGACGAACGCGACGGAGAGCAGGACGGCGACGGCGGAGAGCGCCATGCGGCCCTTGTGCGCGAGGAAGTTGCGCAGGGAGGTCTTGAGCACGCTCATGAGGTCCGCCCGCGCGCGTCGAAGGCCTTCATCCTGTCGAGGACGGCCTCGGCGGTGGGCCGCTCCATCTCGTCGACGATCTTCCCGTCGGCGAGGTAGAGACGCGGTCGGCGTACGAGGCGGCGACCGGGTCGTGGGTGACCATGACGATCGTCTGACCCAGCTCGTCGACCGAGGTGCGCAGGAAGCCGAGGACCTCGGCGCCGGCCCGCGAGTCGAGGTTTCCGGTGGGCTCGTCCCCGAAGATGATCTCGGGCCGGGCGGCGAGCGCGCGGGCCACGGCCACGCGCTGCTGCTGGCCGCCGGAGAGCTCGTTCGGCCGGTGCCCGAGCCGCTCGGAGAGGCCGACGGTGTCGACGACCCGGCGCAGCCAGTCGGCGTCCGGCTTCCGGCCCGCGATGTCCATCGGGAGCGTGATGTTCTCGATCGCGCTCAGGGTCGGCAGCAGGTTGAACGCCTGGAAGACGAAGCCGATCCGGTCCCGGCGGAGCTGAGTGAGCTTCTTGTCCTTGAGCCCGGTGATCTCGGTCTCGTCCAGGAAGATCTGCCCGCTGGTGACGGTGTCGAGCCCGGCGAGGCAGTGCATCAGGGTGGACTTGCCGGAGCCCGAGGGCCCCATGATCGCGGTGAACCGGCCGCGGGCGATGTCCACGTCGACGGCGTCGAGGGCGACGACCCGGGTCTCCCCGGAGCCGTACGCCTTCACGACCTGCCGCGCCCGCGCGGCGACGGCCGTAGCCCCTCCCGTACCCCCGTGCGTGGGGGTGGTCACAGCCGTAGTCACGTTTCTCTCCTCGAAAGCGGTGGCGGGTTCGTAAGTTCAAGTTAAGGAGCGCGACCGGGAGTTCTCCTCCTCCGCCGGTACGAACGGCCCCTGGCCCGTATGGGGAGAAACCCTAGGGGCTTCTCCGCCCGGGGTCGGGGTGGCACGCTGTCACCCGGGAATTTAGGTGTACGAAGAAAGGAAGGGCGTACGGTGGCCGAGCCGTCGACGACACGGGCCGGGACCGGCCCGGCCCCGTATCCGCACCGGCGCGCCGGGGACCCGTCGTCGCCGCGCTCATGCTCGGGATGGGGCTCGCCGCGATCGACGGCACGATCGTGTCCACGGCCGTCCCGCAGATCGTCGGCGACCTCGGCGGACTCGCCGTCTTCTCCTGGCTGTTCTCCGGCTACCTGCTCGCCGTCACCGTCACCCTCCCCGTGTACGGCAAGCTCAGCGACACCTTCGGCCGCAAGCCGGTCCTCGTCGCCGGGGTCGTCCTCTTCCTGATCGGCTCCCTGCTGTGCGCGGCCGCCTGGAACATGGCCTCCCTCATCGCCTTCCGGGTCGTCCAGGGCCTCGGCGGCGGCGCGCTCCAGGGCACGATCCAGACGATCGCCGCCGACCTGTACCCGCTGAAGGAACGCCCGAAGATCCAGGCGAAGCTCTCCTCCGTCTGGGCCGCCTCCGCCGTCGCGGGCCCGGCCGCCGGCAGCCTCCTCGCAGGCTACGCCGACTGGCGCTGGATCTTCCTGATCAACCTGCCGGTCGGCCTGGTCGCCCTGTGGCTGATCTGCCGGTACCTGGTCGAACCGGAGCGGACCGCGCCCCGCGCGCGCGTACGGATCGACTGGGCGGGCGCGCTCTGCGTCTTCGCCACCGGCGTCCTGCTCCTCACCGCCCTCGTCCAGGGCGGCGTCGCCTAGCCCTGGCTCTCCGCGCCCTCCCTCGGCCTCCTCGGCGGGGCCGCCGCCCTCGGCGCCGTGACCGTCCTGGTCGAGCGGCGCGCCGCCGAGCCGATCATCCCCGGCTGGGTCTGGCGCCGCCGCACGATCGCCGCCGTCAACCTCGCGCTCGGGGCCTCGGCCTGCTCATGGTCGCCCCGACCGTCTTCCTCCCCACGTACGCCCAGTCCGTCCTGGGCCTCGGCCCGATCGCGGCCGGATTCGTCCTGTCGGTGATGACCTGAGCTGGCCCGTCAGCGCGGCGCTCTCGAACCGGGTCTACACCCGCGTCGGCTTCCGGCTCACCGCCGTCCTCGGCATCTCCGGCGCGCTGCTCGTCCTGCTCGCCTTCCCGCTGCTGCCGTTCCGGGGGAGCCCTGGCAGCCGGCCCTGCTGATGCTGCTGCTCGGCGCGGCCCTCGGCCTCTTCCAACTGCCCTGATCGTCGGCGTCCAGTCGACCGTCCCCTACGGGGAGCGGGGCACGACCACCGCGTCCGTCCTCTTCTGCCGCCAGGTCGGCCAGAGCGTCGGCGCGGCCGTCTTCGGCGCCGTCGCCAACGGCGTCCTGGCCGCCCGCCTCGGCGGCGACGGCGACCTGGACGCCCTGGCCCGCGCCCTGGACTCCCCGGCTCCCTGCCGCCCGCGACGACGGACCTCCTGCGCCGCGCGGTCGACGCGGCGGTGGACTACGTCTACCTCGGCGCGGCGGGAGCGGCCGCCCTCGCCCTCCTGGTCCTGCTCGTCCTGGCGCCCCGCCGCTTCCCGGTGCTGGGGGAGGAGGACCGGGCCTAGGGGGCGGGAACCGGCCGCTCGGCGGCGTCAGGCAGAAGGGATACCCGGCCGGGTCCAGGAGGACGCGCCGGCGGTCGGGACGGGGCTGGTCGGCGGGGACGGTCGCGCCCGGGGCGACGAGCCGGGCCTCCCGCGCCGTCACGTCACAGGCCCGGCGCCCGGGTACGTCACCGGCCGCCCGGAGCCGTTTCGGGCCCGGGTCCTCGTCCTGGCCGGAGGCCGAGCCCGAGTCCGATCCCGGAGACGGGGCCGAGTCGGGGCCCGGGGCCGAGCCCGAATCCGGGCCCGTCGCCGTCCCCATCTCCGTCCCCCGGCGGGCGACCGCTCCGGCTCCTCCTCCGGCCCCGGCCCGTCAGCGCCGCCAGGGAGTCGCGGATGTGCTCCCATGTGGGAGTGGATCTCGTCCCGCGCCTCCTCGTGCTCCCGCAGGACCCGTTCCGTCGCGCGCTCGATCCGTTCCGCCTTCAGGCGGGCCTGCGCGAGCAGCTCCGACGCCTTCGCGTCCGCGTCCTCCTGGCCGTGCCGGGCCTGCTCCTCGGTCTCCGACAGAGCCGCCCCGCCTCCGCGAGCCGCTCCTCCGCGCGGCCGGACAGCTCCTCGTGGCGCGCGTCGAGCTCGGCCGCCCGCGCCTCCTCCCGCGCTCGGCCTCCTCCCGTACCGCCTTCCGCCCGGCCTCCTGCTCCGCCAGAGCTCCGCCGCGCGCCGCTCGACCTCGTCGAAGGCCTCCCGGGCCGCCGACCGCAGCTCCTCCGCCTCGCGGCCCGCCTCCGTCGCCAGCTCCTCGGCCCGCCCCGGGCCGTCTCCAGGTCGCGCGGGCCTTCGCCTCCGCCGCCTCGCGGACGCCCTCCGCGTACGCCCGCGCCGACTCCGCCGCCTCCCGGGCCGCCGCGTCGGTCGCCTCGGCGAGGCCTGCGCGTCGGCCTCGGCGGCGCGCACCAGCGCCTCGTCCTCCGCCTCGGCGAACTCCAGGATCTTCCGCGCCCGCTCGCCCAGCGACTCGTACCGCTGCGGCGGCGGCAGCCCCGGACGAGCTCGCGGAGCCCCGCGAGCTCCGTCTCCCGCTCCGCCACCAGGGCGGTGAGCAGCACGGCCCGCTCCCGGGCGCCGTCGCGCTCGGCGGAGAGCGCGGCGAGGAAGCAGTCGACCTGCTCGGGGCGGTAAGCCCGCCCCCGCCCGACAGCGAAACTCATCCCTGGCGTCCCTTCCCTCTGGCTCCCGCCGACTCCCTCCGGCCCGAACTTCCAGGATGCGCCATCAGAACGGACAAAAGACGCCCAACGTGTACACACGCCGAGCGCCTTTCGTCACATTCCGTCCGGACGGAGGCCGGGGAGGGTCAGAGCAGGCCGTCCCACATCTGTTCCAGGAGCACCGACCACCAGTTCTCCGGCGACGCGAGCGCCGCCGGGTCCAGCATCGCCAACTGCGCCTGGAAGTCCACCGTCCAGCGGCCCGCCTGCTCCGGGTTCAGCCCGAACCGCAGCCGCCACATCCGGCCGAGCAGCGCCATCGACCGCGTGAACTCCGGAAGCCCGGTGTTCACGAACTGCGGCGGCACCGACTGCCCGCCCGGACCGGCCTCCACCGGCACCGCCACGATGTGCGCGGTCCCGTACTGGACGCACAGCGCCCGCCCGAAGTCCGAGCCGAGCACCAGGTACGCACTCGCGTCCGGCGCGGCCGGAACCTGCCGCTGCGCCGCCAGCTCGGCCAGCGTCGGCACCACCGGCACCGCCGGCTGCGCCCAGAAGAACGGACCGAAGTCCGCCGGCAGACCCGCCCACACCAGCGTGCGCGCCACCAGCTCCGGCACGCCCTGCCGCGACACCGCCCGCTGGTCGAGCGGAGGACGCCCGGACCGAACGCCCCGGCCAGCTCCTGCGCGATCGCCTCCGGCGGAACCGGCGGCGCCGGCTGCACCGGCGGCAGCGGCGCCCGCACCGGCGCGGGCCGCGCCGGACCGTCCGCGACCTGGTGCAACTCCCCTGATGGGTCAGCAGTTGCCGCATGCCCTGCTGCCGGCCCGCGTGATCACGACCGTACGGGGCGATGCTGGTGATCCGCGCCTGCAGCCACGTCTCCCGGATCATCCGCGCGCAGTAGCCGCCCGGCAGCTCGCACGACGCCAGCTCCGTGTGCAGTTCGAGCACCTGCTGCGGCGGCACGTTCATCGCGCGCAGCTCGTGCAGGATCTGCCACTCCGGATGCGGGGTGCCGGGCGCCGAACGCCGGATGATCTGCGCCTCGGAACCGTCCGGCGCCCGGTAGCGCAGCACCGCCTGGTAGCCGGGACCCACCGTCGGCTGCCCCGGCGGCTGCTGCGGATACCCGTACGCGGGCGGTACGGGACCGGCCGCGGGCGGCGGCGTGTGCCCGCCGTGCACCGGCGGCGCCGGAGCGGGCGGGGGCGGCGGACCCGCCGGGCCGCCGGGGCCCGGGTGCGCCAGCATCGTCGCCGCGTGCGCGACACCGCCCGGAGGCGTACCGGGCACGCCCGGCGGGGGCAGGGGCGGCGGAGGCACGCCCGGACCGGCCGGACCGGGCTGCGCCAGCATCGTCGCCGCGTGGTGCACGGGCTGCGGCGGCGTCACCGGACCCGGCGGCGCGGGCGGCGGACCGGGCGGACCCGGCTGCGCGGGCGCCGGCGGCCAGGGCCCTCGGGCCCGAGCTGCGACACCAACTGCGTCGGGATGTACGCGTTGCCGCCCGACGACGCCCCCGGCACGCCCGGGGCGCTCGGCGGAGGCGGCGGACCGGCCGGACCGCGCCCGCTCTTCGGCGGCGGCGTGGCCTTGCTCGTCGCGGCGTCCGCGAGGTCCGCGGCACCCGAGGGCACGGGCGGAGGCGGCGGCACGGCGGGACCGGGCGGGGTGACGCCCGGCGGGGCCGGCGCGGCCGGGTCGAGCCGGGGCGCGACGGCGGTCGGCGGCAGCGCGCTGCCGCCCTTCATCAGGGCCGTCGGCGCGTCGGCGCCCACCACCGGCGGCGGGGCGTCCTCGTCGTCCGTCCCCGACAACGGCGGCGCGAACACGGTCGCGGGCAGCGGCACCGCCCGCCCGCACCACCGGAACTCGCGTTCGCGTCCACCCAGGGACTGCCCGCGGGAGGGGACGGGGTCGCCGGGGCGGGCGCGGTGGCCGGAGCCGCCGGGACGCCGTCCATCGCGGTCGGCTCGTAGGCGTCGTCGTCGGAGGCGGCACCGGGAGCCGCCCGGACGCGGTTCCCGAGGCGGTCCCCGACGCGGGGGTCCCCTGAGCCGGAGTCCCGGACGCCGGGGCCCCCGGACCGGAAGCCGCGGCCGAGTCCGTCACCTCCGACGCCTCCGACGCTTCCGCCGAGGACGCGACCGACGACGCGGAGGAGGCGGAGGAGGCGGAGGAGGCGGAGAGGCGGAGGAGGCGGAGGAAGAAGCGAGAGACTCCGAAGACTCGAAGGACGCCGAGGACGCGGAAGACGCCGAGGACACCGAGGACACCGAGGGCGCAGAAGACGAGGAAGGAACCGAAGACTCCGAAGAGACCGAGGACCCGGACGACGCCACCGACACCGACGACGGCACCGGCCCCGTCCCGCCCGCCCCCTCCACCACGTCCGACACGTCGTCCACCGGACCCGACGCGCCCGCGCTCTCCTGCGACGCGTGCGCCTCCTCCCGCGGCAGCCCGATCTTGTCCGCCGCGTCCTGCAACCACTCCGGCGGAGTCAGCAGGAACGACGTCTGGTTCAGATCGATCCGCGCCGCCGGCACCGCCGCCTGCGCCGGCACCTCCTCCGCGGACCCGTACTCCTCCTCGTACCGCCGGATCACCTCGCCCACCGGCAACCCCGGCCACAGCGTCGCCTCACCGCTGTCCCGCGCGATCACGAGCCGCTGACGCCCGCCGTCCGACGTCGGACCGCCCTCGCGGTCCTCCGCCCACCACGAACCCCAGCTCGAACTCCCGCACCCGCACCTCGCGGTGCTGATAGCCCGGCAGATCGCCGTTGATCCACTCCTCGGCGCGCTCCTGCGCCTGCGCGAACGTCACCACAGCCAGCTCACTCCCCACCGGGACCACGGGCACGGCGCGCGCGAAGCCGCCGTCCACCATCAGGTTCGCCACCGTCTCCAGCTCCGGCGGATTGCCCGCCAGACGCTGGAGGAACGCGTCGAAGTCCGCGCCGCAGGGCAGCAGCAACCGCTCCACCCGCTCGTTCACCGACCAGCCCGCCGCCACCTCGCCGGCGTCCCGCGCGTCGTCGTACGCGCAGAACCACACCGAACCGACCCCGCCGCCCCGCACCTTCAGGGCGATCAGCCCGCCCTGCACGAACGCGACGCCCAGGTAGTCCTTCGTCAGATGGTCCCGCAGGCACTTGTTCACGTACACGAGGTCGTTGATCCCGGCCTCCTCCCGCACCGTGAAGAACGGCTGGTCCACCAGGAGCCCCAGCTCCGCGTCCAGCGCCGCCCCCACCGGAGCACACCCGCCCGCCGCCTTCAGGAACGAGCGGTACGCCCCCGGAAGCCGGTAGCCCAGGTCCTCCTCGACGCCCTGGAGCTGCTGCTCCGACACCGACACCCGGCCCTTCGGCAGACCGAAGTGCGCCGGCCGCGTCTCCTGCAACGGACGCGTCCCCGCTTCGCCTGGTCCACGGCCGCCGTCGCCACCCCGCCGTGGTGCCGCAGCAACGCCTTCACCTCGACCGGCACCAGCTCCATCCGACGACTGTGCGCCACGTGGTGCCAGGTCCAGCCGTGCGGCGTCGCCACCGCCGAAATCGTGTCCCACAGCTCGTGACCGGTCGCGGCCATCGCCGCGTTCGCCGACACGTAGTCCGTGAGCCGCAGCTCGTCGACGCCGAAGCCCTCCGGCGGATCCGCGATCTCCGCCGCCGCGCGCGTACGGCGAGAAATCCGGATAGCCGCGCCCGTCCACCCGCACCCCCTGGGGTGCCGGGAAGCACGGACCGGATCCGGGAAGTGCACGACCTGCCCGGCGTAGGCCGCGTTCGGTGGCGCGGTGTCCTGGCCGAGCCGACCTGTCGTCATGGCGGTTGCCCCTGCATGGCGTCGCTGACTGCTGCTACCGACAGCCGGGCCGCTGGCTGCCGCCGACTGATGCCGCACAGCCTATGCGCTGCCACAAGAGGCCGAACCGGCCCGATCCGACGGTGACCAAACGTCACGGCCCCATGACAGACGCACCATGATTCCGACACACCGACGACGCCTTACGGCGCCCCAGCTTCCCCATATGGCTCCCTATTTGGCGGGCTGTCCCCGCAACTCGGGGGAATTGCAGGAGGGGAAGACCAGCACCATGCACGCAGCACCGACGCCCACACAGGGTGACCCACGCCTCAACTGGAGCAGCAGCGCCGAGGCCGGCCGCGCACCCTTACTGCGTCACCGCCGCGACGGAATCCTCCCCACCGTGGGCGCCGCCCTCTCCGTACGCGGCGAGACCCTCACCGGCACCGCGGGCCGCGGCGACCGCCCGCCCGCCCTCCACCCGCTCGTCCAGGACTTCCTGGACACCCTCACCAGCGGCCAGCGGGAACGGTTCACCGGACGATGTCCCGAGGCCATCCTGCTGTCCCGGCACCTCACCGCCACCGAGGGCGGGCGCTCCAAACGCGCCCAGCGCAGAGCGCTCACCACGGCGAGGCCCGCCGCTCCCTCAAGCACGCCAAGCTCACCGCACGGCACATCCGCGAGGACGGCGACCCGCTGCACGGAAGCTACGCACCGCCCTGCCGCTCCTGCACGGCGATGCTCGCCCACTTCGGCGTCCGCGCCGTCGACCCCACCGCACCCGTCGAGAACGGCTGACCGCACCCCCATGCCCGACCACAGCACCACCCGGTTCCCGGTCAACGTCGACGCCGCCCTCCGCGAGGCCGGCTGGCAGCCCGGCCGCTGGGACATCAAACTCGCCGAGGAGTGGGCCGACGCCCTGCGCGCCCACGTCTCCCCCGCCGGCCACCGGCACAGCGTCTTCCCCGCCGTCGTCGAGGCCTGGGCGGAGTTCGGCGGCCTGCGCGTCACCGCGCCCGGCCACGGCCGGCAGATAGCGCCCGCCGCCGTCCGCTTCGACCCCCTCGCGGGGCTCCACCTCTCCCGCACCCTCGCCGACCTCGGCCGCGCCCTGGAGACCGAACTCGCCCCCTCGGGGAAGAGGGCGACCACCAGGCAGTCCTCGCCATGGACGCCGAGGGACGCGTCTACAGCCTCGACCACGCGGGCGACTGGTACCTCGGCAAGGACATCGACGCGGCCCTCTCGACCCTGATCACCGGAGCACAGCCGACACGCCTGACGGCGGGGTAGGACGTACGGAGCGGGGGTACGGGACGGGGCGTACGGAGCGGGGCATACGGGGCGGGCCCCTACGCCCCGGCGGCTCCGGTACCGGAAGCGGCCGGCAGCACCGCCGACACCTTGAAACCGCCCGCCTCCGTCGGCCCCGACACGAACGCGCCGCCCAGCCGCGACACCCGCTCCCGCATCCCGACGAGCCCGTTGCCCCGCTCGGCAGACCCACGTCGGCCGCCCCGCGTCCGAAGGACACGGACCGTTCTCCACCTGCATCGCGACCTCCGACCCCCGGTGCGCCAGACGCACCACGACCTCGGCGCCCGCCGCGTGCTTGTGGACGTTGGTCAGGGCCTCCTGCACCACCCGGTACGCCGTCCGCTCCACCTCCGGCGGATACGCGCACACCTCCCCACACCACCAGCTCCACGACCACCCCCGCGAGCCGCGACTGCTCGCACAACGCCTCCAGGGCGTCCAGGCACGGCCGTCCTCGGCCGCGGCCTCCGCCGCCGCGGCGGCCGCCCGCCGACGGCGGCCAGCGGCACGGGCGCGGACGCCGGCGGAACGGCCCTCCCGCAGCACGCCCAGCATCTCCCGCAGCTCCGTCAACGCCTGCCGCCCCATGTCACCGACGAGCGCCGCGTTCTTCACGGCCTTCTGCGGATCCTTCAGGGCCACCGCCTGGGCGCGGCCGCGTGCACCACCATCAGCGACACCCGGTGCGCCACCACGTCGTGCATCTCGCGCGCGATCCGGGTCCGCTCCTCCTGCCGCGCCCACTGGGCCTGCTGCTCGGCCCGGTCCGCGAGGAGCGACAGCTCCTGCTCCAGGCTGTCGGCCCGCTCCCGCAGGCTCTCCATGAGCCGGCGGCGGGCCCCTATGTAGAGGCCGAGGAGCAACGGCGGCGCGTTGAGCCCGAGGGTCAGCAGGAGCGCCATGCCCGGCACGTACCACGGGCTCGTCCCCAGGTCGGCCCGGGCGATGTCCTGCCGCAGCGAGACCACCGTCACGACGAACACCGCCGTCGTCGACATACCGGCCAGCACGACGGTGATCCGGCGCGGCACGTCGGAGGCGGCGAGCGTATAGAGACCGACGATCCCCATCAGGAAGCCCATCTCGGCGGGCGCGACGGCGATCGACACGAGCACGACGGCGATGGGCCAGCGGCGGCGCACGACGAGCACGGAGCCGACGAGCAGCCCGAACACCACGCCCAGGGGCACGGGCAGCGCGGCCTTCTCCGCGAACCCGACCCCTTCGAGCCCGCACTCGAGCGCGGACACGAGCCCGAGCCCCACGTCGAGAACGGCGCTCCGCCGTCTCCCCACCACCGGCCCCCGACGCCCGCGGCGTCCCGATCTGCCCCGTTACGGTCATGCCCACCACCCTACGGGCGCCCCCGTCCCCACCACGCCTCCCGTCAACGCTGCGCACACCAGTCCCTCGAACTGTTGAATCGCCAGAGTTTTCGACGCGAACGTCCGGATTCCGGACGACGGTGTTCGTATGACATCCGCCACGAGCAAGTACGCGGACTTCGAGAACCTGCGCGAGCAGGCGATCGCACTCCGCCGCGAAGGCCTCAGCCGCCGCCAGATCCGGGACCGCCTCCACGTCGACAACAACGACCTCCTCAACCGCCTGCTGGAGGGCGAGCCCCCGCCGGAGTGGACCAGGCGCCCGAACGCCAAGGACGACCTCCGCACCCGCGCCCGCGAGCTGCGCCTGGAGGGCTGGACGTACGACCGCATCCAGGTTGAGCTGGGCTGCTCGAAGAGCTCGATCTCCCTGTGGGTCCGGGACCTGCCGAAGCCGGAACGGAAACGGACCCCGGAGGAGGCGTCCGCGATCGCCCGGCGGGGCTGGGAGGCGACCCTGCGGCGGCGCGAGGAGGAACGGGAGACCACCAAGCGCACGGCCGCCGAGGAGATCGGAGCCCTGTCGGAGCGCGAGCTCTTCCTGCTGGGCGTGGGGCTCTACTGGGCGGAGGGCTCGAAGGACAAGCCGTACGACCGCCGGGAACGCGTGGTGTTCGTGAACAGTGACCCCGGCATGATCCGGGTCTTCACCGCCTGGCTCGACCTCCTCGGGGTCGAGCCCGAGCGCTCGGAGGTACTGCGTGATGATCCACGAGACCGCCGACGCGGCCGAGGCCGAGCGGTACTGGGGCGACCTCGTCGGCGCCGACCCTCCGCCTTCAACAAGACGACCGTCAAGCGCCACAATCCCCGGACCAACCGGAAGAACGTGGACGTCGGCTATCACGGCTGCCTCGTGATCCAAATCTTGAGGAGCGTCGATCTGTACCGTCGCATCGAAGGCGCCTGGTGCGGCATAGTAGGGGCCGTCCCGGTTCCCTCGACTGGAAATCGGACATAGCGGGCGAACCATCCCGGATCGTCTAAGGGCAGGACAAATGGTTTTGGTCCATTGAATGAGGGTTCGAATCCTTCTCCGGGAGCCCCCTGTCGCGGGTCCTGGCCTCCACGGTCAGGACCCGCGCTCATATCCGCCCCCGACCCCCGGTATCCTTCGTGCGTCCACCACCCAAAGCCGAAGGGCATTCCCGTGAGCGCCAATCGCCCGGCAGCCGTAGTCGTCCTCGCAGCGGGTGAGGGCACCCGCATGAAGTCGAAGACCCCCAAGGTCCTGCACGAGATCGCCGGGCGTTCGCTCGTCGGGCACGTCGTGTCCGCAGCCCGGGAGCTGGAGCCCGAGCACCTCGTCGTGGTCGTCGGGCACGCCCGGGAGCAGGTGCGGGGGCACCTGGAGGAGCACTACGCCGGCACCCGCACCGCCGTCCAGGAGGAGCAGAACGGCACCGGGCACGCGGTGCGCATGGCCCTGGAGGAGCTGGGCGAGGCGCCCGAGGGGACCGTCGTGGTCGTCTGCGGCGACACCCCGCTGCTCTCCGGGGAGACCCTGCGCGCCCTGGCGGACACCCACGCGGCCGACGGCAACGCCGTGACCGTGCTGAGCGCCGAGGTCCCCGACTCCACCGGGTACGGGCGGATCGTGCGGGACGCGGCGAGCGGCGCCGTGACGGAGATCGTCGAGCACAAGGACGCCTCCGACGAGCAGCGCGCGATCCGGGAGATCAACTCCGGCGTCTTCGCGTTCGACGGGAAGCTGCTCGCCGAGGCCCTGGGCCAGGTGCGGACGGACAACAGCCAGGGCGAGGAGTACCTCACCGACGTGCTGTCGATCCTGCGCGAGGCGGGTCACCGGGTGGGCGCCTCCGTGGCCGCCGACCACCGCGAGATCCTGGGGATCAACAACCGGGTGCAGCTCGCCGAGGCCCGCGGCCTGCTGAACCGGCGCCTCCTGGAGCGCGCCATGCTGGCCGGCGTGACGGTCGTCGACCCGGCGTCGGTGTTCGTGGACGTGACGGTGACCTTCGAGCCGGACGCGGTGCTCCTGCCGGGTACGCAGCTCCTCGGCGCCACGCACGTCGGCGAGGACGCCGTGGTGGGCCCGAACACGCGCCTGAAGGACACCGTCGTCGGCGCGGGCGCCCGGGTGGACAACACGGTGGCGGATTCGGCCACCGTGGGCGCGGGCGCCTCGGTGGGTCCGTACGCGTACCTGCGTCCGGGGACGAACCTGGGCGCGAAGGCCAAGGCGGGTACGTACGTCGAGATGAAGAACGCGACGATCGGCGAGGGCACCAAGGTGCCCCACCTGTCGTACGTGGGTGACGCGACGATCGGCGAGTACACGAACATCGGCGCGGCGAGCGTCTTCGTGAACTACGACGGCGAGGCGAAGCACCACACCACGATCGGGTCCCACTGCAAGACGGGCTCCGGACAACATGTTTGTGGCTCCGGTCACGATCGGGGACGGCGCCTACACGGCGGCCGGGTCCGTGATCACGAAGGACGTGCCGGCCGGTGCGCTGGCCGTGGCCCGGGGCCAGCAGCGGAATATCGAGGGTTGGGTCGCCCGGAAGCGGCCCGGCAGCGCTGCCGCGCAGGCCGCTCAGAGCCGGCTCGGAGGGTCCGCGGTCGAAAGCTGACCGGAAACAGGTGCGTCGAACTCGGCGTACCGTGATACGTGCACACAAATTCGGCTGGTTCGCTCACGCGCACGGGAGCGCGGGGATCGCGGCCAGGGAACACGTCTGAGGAGACAGTGCTGTGACCGGGATCAAGACGACCGGCGAGAAGAAGCTGATGCTCTTCTCCGGCCGCGCCCACCCCGAGCTGGCCGAGGAGGTGGCGCACTCAGTTGGGCGTCGGCCTCGTTCCCACCAAGGCGTTCGACTTCGCCAACGGTGAGATCTACGTCCGCTTCCAGGAGTCGGCCCGTGGTGCGGACTGCTTCCTGATCCAGAGCCACACGGCTCCGATCAACAAGTGGATCATGGAGCAGTTGATCATGATCGATGCGCTGAAGCGGGCCTCGGCCCGGAGCATCACCGTGATCATCCCGTCGTACGGCTACGCCCGTCAGGACAAGAAGCACCGCGGTCGCGAGCCGATCTCGGCGCGTCTGGTGGCGGACCTGCTGAAGACGGCGGGCGCGCACCGGATCCTGACCGTGGACCTGCACACGGACCAGATCCAGGGCTTCTTCGACGGTCCGGTGGACCACCTGTCGGCGCTGCCGGTGCTCGCGGACTACGTGGGCGCGAAGGTCGACCGCTCCAAGCTGACGATCGTCTCCCCGGACGCGGGCCGCGTGCGGGTCGCCGACCGCTGGTGCGACCGTCTGGACGCCCCCTTGCGATCGTGCACAAGCGGCGTGACAAGGACGTCGCCAACCAGGTGACGGTGCACGAGGTCGTCGGTGACGTGAAGGGCCGCGTCTGCGTCCTGGTGGACGACATGGTCGACACCGGCGGCACCATCTGCGCCGCCGCCGACGCCCTGTTCGCGCACGGCGCGGAGGACGTCATCGTGACGGCGACGCACGGCATCCTGTCGGGTCCGGCGGCCGATCGCCTGAAGAACTCGAAGGTGAGCGAGTTCGTGTTCACGGACACGCTGCCGGTTCCGGGCGCCCTGGAGCTGGACAAGATCACGGTCCTTTCGATCGCGCCGACGATCGCGCGCGCGGTGCGCGAGGTGTTCGAGGACGGTTCGGTGACGAGCCTCTTCGAGGAGCACTGAGCCTCCGGCAGGACGTGAGGGAAGGGCCGTTTCCCCTGGGGGAGGCGGTCCTTCCGCGTGCTCCGCTGATCCATTTGGGCGGTTCGGGGGCGGCGGGTAGACTGCCGGGGTTGCTCGGCGAGGGAGGCCGTGCCCGTTGAGGGTCACGGCGGTCCGTTATCGACGCGCTCTTCGTAGCAGGCCATCGCCAGTCGTGGCCGGGTGACTTCGTCTTCCGTCACCTTCTACGAGGAGTGCCACATGTCCGAGGTCAAGATCGCCGCCTCCGTCCGTTCGGAGTTCGGCAAGGGCGCCGCCCGCAAGATCCGCCGTGACAACAAGGTTCCCGTCGTCCTCTACGGCCACGGCACGGACCCGGTCCACCTGACCCTCCCGGGCCACGAGCTGCTGCTCGCCCTGCGTACGCCGAACGTCCTGCTCTCCCTGGACATCGACGGCAAGGGCCAGGAGCTGGCGATCCCGAAGGCCGTGCAGCGCGACCCGCTGAAGGGCTTCCTGGAGCACGTCGACCTGATCCTGGTGAAGCGCGGCGAGAAGGTCACCGTCGAGGTTCCGGTCCAGGCCGAGGGCGAGCTGGCCGCCGGTGGCAACCTCCTGGAGCACGTCCTGAACACGCTCTCCGTCGAGGCCGAGGCCACCCACCTGCCCGAGTCCTTCTCGGTCTCCGTCGAGGGCCTGGAGGCCGGTGCCTCCGTCCTCGCCAAGGACATCGAGCTGCCGAAGGGCACCACCCTGGTGACCGACGCCGACGCCGTCGTCCTCCAGGTCCTGGCCGCGCAGGCCGAGGAGCCGGCCGCCGAGGACACCGAGGCCGCCGAGGGCGAGGCCGTCGAGGCCGCCGCCGAGGGCGACGAGGCCTGAGCCGTAGGCTCTGCCTGACGTGACGGGGTGACCGGGCCGTGCGGCCCGTCACCCCGTTCCCTGTACGGGTACGGATGTACGGGTTACGGACACGAGGAGACCTGACGCACATGACGGACGACGCCAACGCCCCTGGCTGATCGTCGGCCTCGGCAACCCGGGGCCGGAGTACGCGGCCAACCGCCACAACATCGGCTTCATGGTCGTGGACCTGCTCGCGGAGCGGATGCGCGGTTCGTTCAAGCGGGCGCAGAAGGCGCAGGCGCAGGTCGTGGAGGGCCGAATGGGTCCGCCGGGACCTTCGAGCCGCCGGGTGGTGCTCGCGAAGCCGATGTCGTACATGAACCTGTCGGGCGGTCCGGTGACGGCGCTGCGCGACTTCTACAAGGTGCCGACGGCCCGTGTGGTGGCGGTCCACGACGAGTTGGACGTCGACTACGGGGTGCTGCGGCTGAAGCTGGGCGGCGGGGACAACGGGCACAACGGTCTGAAGTCGATGACGAAGGCGATGGGGGCCGACTACCACCAGGTGCGGTGCGGGATCGGGCGTCCGCCGGGCCGGATGCAGGTGGCGGACTTCGTCCTGAAGGACTTCTCGTCGACGGAGCGCAAGGACCTGGACTGGTTCGTGGACCGGGCGGCGGACGCGGTGGAGTGTCTGGTGGCGGAGGGTCTGGAGCGGGCGCAGTCGGCGTACAACTCCTGAGGCCGGCCCCGAGCCCGTACGGCTGTACGATCGCGGGTCATGACGCACGTCCGTAACGCCGCCCTGGCCCTGGTCGCCCTGCTCCTCGTCGTCGCGGGCGTGTGGGCCTCGTGGGACTCGGCCCAGCACGTGCTGCTGGGCAAGGGGCGCGAGCACGGGACGCTGACGGTGACGGCCTGCGGCGAGGACGCGTGCAGCGGGCGTTACGTGCCGGGGGTGCCGGGTGCGGAGCGCCGGACGCTGTCGATAGGGCGTTCGGTGGCGGCGGGGCCGGGGATGACGATTCCGGTGGTGGTGA
The DNA here is from genome assembly GCA_007858575.1 of Streptomyces sp. WAC08241. Taxonomy (GTDB): domain Bacteria; phylum Actinomycetota; class Actinomycetes; order Streptomycetales; family Streptomycetaceae; genus Streptomyces. The sequence goes on along the minus strand of CP042279.1, from coordinate 6,290,529 downwards.
AGCCGGGTACGGACGAGGGCGTGCGGACGGGCTGGGGCGGCGGGTTGCACGCCTGGCTGCCGCTGGGCGGGGCGCTGCTGCTCGCGGCGCCGCTGGTGGGCGGGGGCTGCGGTCGCCGCGGACGGCGTGGTCGCTGGCGGGGCTGGGCGCGGGGTTGCTGGTGGCGACGTTCTTCGCGCTCTGAGTCCTCTGGGCCGTACGTACGGGGAAGCCCCGTCGGGATCTCTCCCGGCGGGGGCTTCGCCGTGTCCGTACGGGTGGGGTCAGCCGGTGTTGCGGAGGCCGGCGGCCACGCCGTTGACGGTGAGGAGCAGGGCCCGGGCGAGGAGCGGGTCCGGGTCCTCCTCGTTCTCGGCGGCGGCGCGCTGGCGGGCGAGGAGGGCGACCTGGAGGTAGGAGATCGGGTCCAGGTAGGCGTCGCGGATGGCGAAGGTCTGCTGGAGGACCGGGTTGGAGTCCAGGAGCTTCTCGCCGCCGGTGACCTTGAGGACCTCGGCGACGGTCAGCTCGTGCTCGGCCTCGATGGTGTCGAAGACGTGCTTGAGGTCGTCGGGGACCAGGGTGTCGACGTAGTGGCGGGCGATGCGCAGGTCGGTCTTCGCGAGCGTCATCTCCACGTTGGAGAGGAAGTTGCGGAAGAAGTGCCAGTGCTCGTACATCTCGCCGAGGACGGGGTCGAGTCCGGCCTCGCGCAGGGCCTTGAGGCCGGAGCCGACGCCGAACCAGCCGGGGACGATCTGGCGGGACTGGGTCCAGCCGAAGACCCACGGGATGGCGCGCAGTCCGTCGAGGGAGACGCCGGAGCCGGGGCGGCGGGAGGGCCGTGAGCCCAGGTGCAGGTCGGCGAGCTGGTCGACGGGGGTGGAGGCGAGGAAGTACGCCGGCAGGCCGGGGTCCTCGACGAGCTTGCGGTAGGCGGTGTGGGCGGCGTCGGAGACGGTGTCCATGGCCGCGTCCCAGCGGGCGAGGGCCTCGTCGGACTGGCGCGGCGCGGTGTGCAGGGCGGAGGCCTGGAGGGTGGCGGCGACGGTCAGTTCGAGGTTCTCGCGGGCGAGGGACGGAATGAGGTACTTGTCGGAGATGACCTCGCCCTGTTCGGTGACCTTGATCTCGCCCTCCAGGGTGCCCCAGGGCTGGGCGAGGATCGCGTCGTGGGAGGGCCGCCGCCGCGGCCGACGGTGCCGCCGCGGCCGTGGAAGAGGCGGAGGCGGACGCCGTAGCGGTGGGCGACGTCGCGCAGGCGCCGCTGGGCGCGGTGGATCTCCCACTGGGAGGTGGTGATGCCGCCGAACTTGGAGGAGTCGGAGTAGCCGAGCATGACCTCCTGGACGTCGCCGCGGAGGAGACGAGGCGCCGGTAGGAGGGGTCGGCGAGCATGGCGTCGAGGATGACGTCGGCGGCCTTGAGCTCGTCGGTGGTCTCCAGGAGCGGCACGATGCCGATCTTGGCCCAGCCGGCGTGCAGGTCGATCAGTCCGGCCTCGCGGGCGAGGACGGCGGCAGCGAAGACGTCGTCGGCGCCCTGGCACATCGAGATGATGTAGGACTCGATGACCTCGGGGCCGAAGCGCTCGAAGGCTTCCTTGATCGTGTGGAAGACGCCGAGGGTCTTCTGTCCGGCGGCGTCGAGCGGGGCCGGGGTGGGGGCGAGGGGGCGGCGGGAGCGGAGTTCCTTGGCGAGGAGCTTCTGCCGGTAGTCGCGGGGCATGTCGGCGTACCGCCAGGACTCCTCGCCGAGGCGGTCGAAGAGCTGGCCGAGGGCGTGGTGGTGGGCCTCGGCGTGCTCGCGGACGTCCATGGTGGCGAGCTGGAGGCCGAAGGCGGAGAGGGTGCGGATGACCCGGTCCATGCGTCCGTCGGCGAAGAGCGCGCCGCGGTGTTCGCGCAGCGAGGTCTGGATGAGGGTGAGGTCGTCGATCAGCTCGGCGGTGCCGAGGTAGTCGCAGCCCTCCTGGTGGGCGGTGCCGGTGGCGAGGCGCTCGCGGGTGTTGACGAGCTTCTGCCGGACGCAGGTGGCCTTGAGGCGGTACGGCTCCTCGGCGTTGAGGCGCTTGTAGCGGGGCTGATCTCCGGGAGGAGGTCGAGGTCGCGCCGGAGGGACTCCAGGAGCTCCGGGGTGGCTCCGGTGTAGCGGATGGAGTTGGAGAGGAGTCCGCGCAGGAAGTCGACCAGTTCGAGGGCGTCGGTGATGCCGTGCTCGTGCTGGAGGATCAGGATGTCGCGGGTGACCTGGGGGTGACGTTGGGGTTGCCGTCGCGGTCGCCGCCGATCCAGGTGCCGAAGGTGAGGGGCGGGTGCCGGCGGGCAGCTCGACGCCGACGCGCTCCAGTTCGGCGGCGAGGTCCTCCAGGACGTCGCCGACGGCGCCCGCGTGGAGCTCGTCGAGGTAGTAGATGGCGTTGCGGGCCTCGTCGGCGGGCTCGGGGCGGACCACCCGGAGCTCGTCGGTCTGCCAGATGAGGTCGATGTTCTCGGCGAGGCGCAGGTCGGTGCGGCGCCGGTCGCTCTGGCCGACCGGGGTCTCCAGGAGGGCGGCGATCCGGCGCAGCTTGTTGAGGACGGAGCGGCGGGCGGCCTCGGTGGGGTGTGCGGTGAAGACGGGCCGCACGTTGAGGTTCTTGACGGTCTCGCGGACGTGCTCGGGGTCGCCGTCCTTGAGCATGTCGACGGTGCGGGCGAGGAGGCCGCCCTCGGCGGCGCGCCTCTCGCGCAGTTCGCGGCCGCGGTGGACCTGCTCGGTGACGTTCGCGAGGTGGAAGTAGGTGGAGAAGGCGCGTACGAGCTTGGCGGCCGTCTCGAGTTCGACGCCGCGGAGGAGCTCGGCGGCGGCTTCTCCGTCCTCGCGGGTGAGGCCGCGGACGCGCTCGACGAGGTCGAGGAGTTCGTGGCCCTCCTGCCGGACGAGGGTCTCGCCCAGGAGGTCGCCCAGTCGGCGGATGTCGGCGCGCAGCTCGGCGCTGGCGGTGGGGGTCTGGTCGGCACTGCTCACAGGTGCGGGCTCCTTGCAGTGTTTGAGCACGTCTGGAGGTGTTCTGGAGGCTTGCGGACCGCGCTGTCCGACGCACCAAGGATAGGTGGCCGTCCCTCCGGTGGCGGCCGGGCCCCTCTTGTGCCCTCTTGCCGCGCGCCACGACGCTGCCATACTTACGACACCGTAGGTTACGGAGCCGTAGCCACGGGGCCGTTCACGTGCGCGTTTCCGCGCGCGTCACCCTCTGCCCTCACCCCCAAGGGAGACCCATGACCATGAGCCCCGAGATGACCTCGGCGCCCGAGGCGCCAGACGGACCGGGCGGCGCCGGGGCGCCGCCCTTCGGCACGCTCGGCGGTGACCGGAAGGGGTCGGTCGAGCAGATCGCCCTGACGCTGTTCATCGTGGTGCCGTTCCTGGCGATCCTCGCGGCGGTGCCGCTGGCGTGGGGGTGGGGGTGAGCTGGCTGGACCTCGGTCTGATGGTGGCGATGTACTTCATCGGCTGCCACGGGATCACGATCGGTTTCCACCGGTACTTCACGCACGGTTCGTTCAAGGCGAAGCGGCCGCTGCGGATCGCGCTGGCGGTCATGGGGTCGCTGGCGGTGGAGGGGCCGCTGGTGCGCTGGGTGGCGGACCACCGCAAGCACCACAAGTTCTCGGACGCGGAGGGCGACCCGCATTCGCCGTGGCGGTTCGGGGAGACGGTTCCGGCGCTGATGAAGGGCCTGTGGTGGGCGCACATCGGCTGGATGTTCGACGAGGAGCGGACGCCGCAGCACAAGTACGCGCCCGATCTGATCAAGGATCCGGCGCTGCGGGCGATCTCGCGCCAGTTCGTGCTGTGGACGGTGGTGTCGCTCGCGATCCCGCCGCTGGTGGGCGGTCTGGTGACGTGGTCGTGGTGGGGGCGTTCACGGCGTTCTTCTGGGGTTCGCTGGTGCGGGTGGCGCTGCTGCACCGTGACGTGGTCGATCAACTCGATCTGTCACGCGGTGGGCAAGCGTCCGTTCAAGTCGCGCGACCGTTCGGGGAACGTGTGGTGGCTGGCGGTCCTGTCCTGCGGCGAGTCGTGGCACAACCTGCACCACGCGGACCCGACGTCGGCGCGGCACGGGGTGCTGCGCGGGCAGGTCGACTCCAGTGCGCGGCTGATCCGCTGGTTCGAGAAGGCGGGCTGGGCGTACGACGTGCGCTGGCCGGCGAAGTCCCGCATCGAAGCCCGCCGCCAGAACGTGTCCGCAGACGCGGCATGATGGAGGACGTGGCGATCGAGGGCAGGACGGGCGGCAGTGGCAGCGGCGGAGAGCAGAAGCCCGGCGCGGGCGCCGGGTGCGGATGACGGGCGCGGAGCGCCGGGAGCAGTGCTCGACATCGGCCGCACGCTGTTCGCCGCGAAGGGCTTCGAGGGCACGTCGGTGGAGGAGATCGCGGCGAAGGCCGGGGTCTCCAAGCCGGTGGTGTACGAGCACTTCGGGGGCAAGGAGGGGCTGTACGCGGTGGTGGTCGACCGGGAGATGCGCCAGCTCCTGGACGGGGTGACGGGGGCGCTGACGGCGGGGCATCCGCGGGAGCTCCTGGAGCAGGCGGCGTTCGCGCTGCTCGACTACATCGAGAACTACACGGACGGTTTCCGGATCCTGGTCCGGGATTCGCCGGTGGCGCAGTCGACGGGCACGTTCGCCTCGTTGATCAGTGACATCGCCACGCAGGTGGAGGACATCCTGGGCCTGGAGTTCAAGGCGCGGGGTTCGATCCGAAGCTGGCGCCGCTGTACGCGCAGGCGCTGGTGGGCAGTGTGGCCCTGACGGGCCAGTGGTGGCTGGACGTGCGCAAGCCGAAGAAGGCGGAGGTCGCGGCGCACCTGGTGAACCTGGCGTGGCACGGTCTGGACGGCCTGGGCAGAAGCCGCGGCTGATAGGGCACCGGAAGAGCTGAGCCGGGCGGGCCGGAAACCGGCGGTACGGAGGGCCGGACGCGGCAGGCGGGCCGGGTGCGGTGGAGCCGTGGGGAGGTATTCCCCTGGCGCCGGGAGTGCTCACAGGTAGACTCGCGTTCAACATCCGGGGGTGTTCCGCCGTTCGGGCGAGGTCGTCTTCGCGCGTGTCCTCACGCGCCCTGACGCCGTCCGGCGCCCGCGTGAGCCCCGACCCGGGTTCCGTACGCACTCTGATCCCTGGGGGGATCTCCATGTTCTCTTCGCGTTTCACCCGTGCGCGCCGCCTGGCGGCGTGCACGGCCCTCGCCGTCTCCGCGGGCATGCTGCTCGCGACGCCCGCGTCGGCCGGTGCGCCGATGTCGGGCTCCGGTGCCGGGACGGACCGTCCGGCGGCCGCGCAGCCGCTGATGCCGAGCACACCGCAGGCCGGCCCCCGCGTGGGGACGGACACCACCACAGCCCCGCTGGGCGCCGGCCCCGCTCCGACGTCGACCACGACGGCAAGAGCGACCTGCTCGTGCGGGACCTCAACGGCAAGCTGATGTTCGTCACGCGGACCCAGGCGGTGGAGTTCGCCCGCGCCGGCGCCTCGGAGGACTTCGTCAAGGAGATGGTCCCGCTCGGCGACCTGGACCTGGGCGACGGCCGGCCGGAGATCCTGACGGTCTCGGTGGTCGGTGGGGTGGAGCTGTACGGCAACGCCTCCACGACCGGCTTCTCGCAGCGGCGTTGGACCAGCGGTGGCTTCCACATCTACAACAAGGTGTTCTCGCCGGGCGACGTGAACGGCGACCGGCGCGCGGACCTGATGGCCCGCACGTACGGCGGCGACCTCTACATCTTCCTGGCGACCGGCGACCCGTCGCACCCGTTCATGGGCCGGGTCCTGGTCGGTCACGGCTGGCAGGTCTACGACCAGATCATCGGCCTCGGCGACAACGACGGCGACGGCAAGGGCGACGTCCTGGCCCGCACGCCCGACGGCGCCCTGAAGTTCTACGGGAGCACCGGCGACGCGCTGAACCCGTTCAAGGCGCCCGTCCACATGGGACATAGCTGGAACAGGTTCAACCAGATCGTGCCGGTGGACGACCAGGACGGCGACGGCGACACCGAGGTCTGGGCGCGCGAGAAGGACGGCACGCTGCGGGCGTACGGCGGCTCGGGCACGGGGACCTACGACACGATCGAGACGATCAGCAAGACCGGCGCCTGGGCCGGCGTCTCCCAGTTCGCCGGCGCGGGCAACCTCCCGGCGACCGGCAAGGAGGAGCTGCTCGCGCGCGACAAGGCGGGCCGCCTCTACTGGTACTACTCGCTCAACAACGGCAAGCTGAGCGCGCGCCAGTACCTCGAGAACGCCGGCAACTGGGCGGGGCGAACATCACCAACGCGTCCTCGTTCGACCCGAACGGCGAGTCCGACATCCTGGACATCTGGAACGGGCACCTGTACGTCGAGGAGAAGGACTTCGGCGGCGGCTGGGGCGTCTACAACCTGCTCGCCGGTCCCGGTGACCTGAACGGCGACGGCTCGGGCGACCTGCTCGCGCGGGACCGGTCCGGCAACCTGTACCTGTACCAGACGCACTGGCGGGGCACGAAGCTGTACAACCGCGTCCACGTGAGCCGCGGCTGGGACACGTACAACTGGATCTTCGGCGCGGGCGACTACACCAACGACGGCCGCACGGACGTCCTGGCGCGGACGAAGACCGGCACGCTGTACCTGTTCCCGGGCACGGGCAAGCCGGACAGGCCGTTCGACTCCAGGATCAAGCTGGGCGAGGGCTTCAACGCCTACAGCAAGCTCGTCGGCACGGGCGACCTGACCGGTGACGGCAAGGGCGACTTCGTCGCCGCGACCCCCTCCGGCGACCTGTACCGCTTCGACGGCGGCGCGGCGAAGAACTACTTCGCGCCGCGGGCCAAGATCGGTTACGGCTACCAGGTCTACAACGGCATGTACTAGTCACCACCGGCGTAAAGCGGGCGCCCCGCACCGGAGTTCCGGTGCGGGGCGCCCGCGCATCCAGTCCGCCGCGCGGTCAGTCCGGCCTGCGGGCGACGGCGAAGACGCGGCGGAAGGGGAAGACGGTCCCGTGCGGGCCGGGCGGGTAGGCCTCGCGCAGGAGGGCGCGGTACTGGCCGAGGAAGGCGTCGACCGCCTCCCGGTCGTCGCCCAGGGCGGTGAGGACGGGGCGCAGGGCGGTGCCCTTGACCCAGTCGAGGACGGGGTCCTCGCCCTGGAGGAGCTGGCAGTACGTGGTCTCCCAGACGTCCGCCTCGCAGCCGAGGTCGATGAGGCGGGTGAGGTAGTCGGCGGTGTCGAGGACGTGGACGAAGCGGCGGCCCTGGTCGCCGAGGCGGGCGCGCCACTCGGGGGTGTCGCAGAGTTCGCCGAGCAGGGCGTGGCTGGGCGAGACGAAGTTGCCGGGGACCTGGAAGGCGAGGGTGCCGCCGGGGCGGAGCCCGGCGATCCAGGGGCGAAGGACTCGGGGTGGTTGGGGACCCACTGGAGGGCGGCGTTGGAGACGATCAGGTCGTAGGGTTCGTCCGGGACCCAGTGGGCCGCGTCGGCACGCCGGAAGTCGATCCAGCCGCCTCCCCGGGTGGTCCCCGCCCAGTCCTTCTCGGCCCGTTCCAGCATCTCGGGCGAGAGGTCGAACCCGGTGATGTGCGCGTCGGTCCACCGGTCGGCGAGGAGGACCGTCACGTTGCCGGGGCCGCAGCCGAGGTCGGCGATGCGGGCGGGCCGGTCCTGGGCCGGCAGGTCCGGTATTCGGGCGAGCAGGTCGAGGAAGGGCCGGGCGCGGTGTCCGGAGTGGCGGAGGTACTGCTGTGGATCCCAGGTTGGCGCGGCGGATTCCACGGAATGCATCTTCGAAGCCCCCTTGCTGGAACGAATGGCCGAAACGGAACGGTGTTCCGGCCGGGTCCCTTCCCACCGCACGGGTAAGTATATCTTGATGACAAGAATCTTTAGGCAAAGAAACTTGACCCGAAGAGACTTTATGTCAACAGACCCTCTACACTGATCGTCATGGAGGACGAGGTCGACCGACTGGTCGCAGCATGGCGCCGCGAGCGCCCCGACCTCGACGTGGAACCGCTCGAGGTGCTCAGCCGCGTCTCGCGGCTCGCCCGGCACCTCGACCGCGCCCGTCGGCTCGCCTTCTCGAGCACCAGCTCGAACCCTGGGAGTTCGACGTCCTCACCTCGCTGCGCCGCGCCGGAGCGCCCTACCAGCTCTCCCCGGCCAGCTCCTCACCCAGACCCTGGTCACCTCGGGGACCATGACCAACCGCATCGACCGGCTCACCAAGAAGGGCCTCGTCGAGCGGCTCCCCGACCCCAGCGACCGGCGCGGGGTCCTCGTCAACTCACCCCCGAGGGCCGCGACCGCGCCGACGAGGCGCTCGCCGGGCTCCTGGCCCAGGAGCGCGCCATCCTGGCCCGGCTCTCCGGCGCCCAGCGCACCGAACTGGCCGCGCTGCTACGCCGGCTGACCGCCCCGTTCGACAACATCCCCGGCTAGGACGACCGAGGCCGCGGGCAGCGGTTCCGCGGGTCCCACGCCCGCCCGGCGGGCCAGGGCCACCGCCGCCAGGGTCGAGTGCACGCCCAGCTTCCCCAGCACGTTCTGCATGTGGGTGCGGACGGTGTGCGGGGACAGGAAGAGGCGCTCGGCGACCGCCTTGCGGCCCAGGCCCGCGACCATGCAGCGCAGCACCTCCCGCTCGCGCGGGGTCAGCGACTCCACGAGCCGCTCGCTGTCCGTGCGGTGCTTGCGGGCCGCCGTCAGCTCCCGCAGGACGCCCGTGAGCAGGGCGGGCGGCAGGTGCGTCTCGTCCCGCAGGACCCCCGCACCACCGCGAGCAGCCGCTGGAGCGAACAGTCCTTGGCGACCCAGCCCGACGCCCCGGCCTGGAGGGCGAGCGCGGCCGGTGCGGGTCGTCCTTCTCCGCGAGGACGACGGTGCGGAGGGCGGGCTGGGCCCGGCGCACCCCCGCCACCAGGGAGATCCCGTCGACCGCGCCCTCGCCGTCGTCGGGCACCGGGCGGGCCGGGGCCGACCCGGGCGGGCCCGCGCCCAGCTCGGCGTCGACGAGGAGCACGTCGAACCTGCGCCCCTCCGCCGCGCCGCGCTCCAGACAGCGCAGGGCGGCCGGGCCGCTGCCCGCCGCGGCGACGTCGACGTCCGGCTCGGCCGCGAGGGCGGCGGCCAGCGACTCGGCGAAGATCCGGTGATCGTCCACCACCAGGACCCGGATACGGGCCACGGACACCCCATGCGTCGAGGAACGGACCGGCGCGGGCACGGCGCCGGAGGCGGTCCGTCGTGGGCACGGCCGCCGCCGTGCGTGGATGGATACCCCGCTCACGGCGCCGTACCCGGCGGGCCTCGCCCCTGAACGGCGCCGGCCCCCACCGGCGCTGCCCCTCAGGGTAGGGGCGGGGCGCCACGGCGGGGGCCGAATCGCGGAACTGCCGGGAGCGGGCGGCGGGAACCACCGGGGGCCGTGCCCGGAAAGGGTCCCTCGAAGCCGGCGGACCCTCCCGGCGGCGGCAGGTCTCCTCAGAGGCGGCGGGCGCCCGCCGAGGGAGGGCCGGGAAGACGCCCGGGGCCGTGTGCCCGGCGGCGGCGAAGCCTCCTCGACGGCGGCGGTGACCTCCTCCGCCCGGTCGGCCTCCACCAGGACGACGGCCGAGCCGCCGAAGCCGCCGCCGGTCATCCGGGCGCCGAGCGCCCCGGCCGCGTTCGCCGCCCCGACCACCAGGTCCAGTTCGGGGCAGGAGACCCGCAGGTCGTCCCGGAGGGAGGCGTGGCCCTCGGTGAGGACCGGGCCGACCGCCCGGGGTCCCCGGCGTCGAGCAGCGCGATCGTCCGCTCCACGCGCGCGTTGTCCGAGACGACGTGGCGCACGTACCGCCGGACCTTCTCGTCGTCCAACCGCCCGAGGGCCTCGGGCAGGTGCGCCGCGTCGACCTCGCGCAGGGCGCGCACGCCGAGCGCCCGCGCGCCCGCCTCGCACCCGGCGCGCCGCTCGGCGTACGCGCCGTCCCCGAGCGCGTGCTTCACGCGGGTGTCGACGACGAGCAGCGTCAGCCCCTCGGCGGCCGGGTCGAAGGGGACCTGACGGTACGACAGGTCCCGGGTGTCCAGGTGGAGGGCGTGGCCCTCCTCGGCGCAGGCAGAGGCCATCTGGTCCATGATCCCGCAGGGTACGCCGACGAAGGCGTTCTCGGCGCGCTGGGCGATCCGGGCCAGCTCCGGCCGGGAGAGGCCGAGCCCGAACAGGTCGTTCAGGGCGAGCGCGGTGACGACCTCCAGGGCGGCCGAGGAGGAGAGCCCGGCGCCGGTCGGCACGGTCGAGGCGAGGTGCACGTCGGCCCCGGTCACCGGGTGCCCGGCCTCCCGCAGCGCCCAGACGACCCGGCGGGTAGGCCGCCCAGTTGCCGCCGGAGAGCGGCTCCAGGGTAGCCGCGTCGAGCTGGACGACCCCGCCGTCGATGTCGGCCGAGTGCAGCCGCAGGACGCCGTCGTCGCGGCGGGCGACGGCGGCGACGGCGGTGTGCGGCAGGGCGAACGGCAGCACGAAGCCGTCGTTGAAGTCGGTGTACTCCCCGATGAGGTTGACCCGCCCGGGGGCCGCCCAGACCCCGTCGGGGCGTCTTCCCGTAGAGGCTCTCGAATCCGGCCGCGACGCTCACGGGCGCTCCCCTTCTCCGCTCCGGGCGAAGGCCCAGGCGTCGGTGACGACGTCCGCCAGGTCGGGGCGGGAGGGGTCCAGCCGAGCCGTTCGCGGGCGGTGCCGGCGGAGGCGACGAGGACGGCCGGGTCGCCGGGGCGGCGCGGGGCGACGACCTCGGGGACCGGGTGGCCGGTGACCTTCCGTACGGTCTCGACGACCTCGCGGACGGAGAAGCCGTTGCCGTTGCCCAGGTTGCAGATCAGGTGCTCGCCGGCCGTCATGGCGTCGAGCGCGAGGAGGTGGGCCTCGGCGAGGTCGGCGACGTGGATGTAGTCGCGGACGCAGGTGCCGTCCGGGGTCGGGTAGTCCTCGCCGTACACGGAGATCGCCTCGCGGCGGCCCAGGGCGACCTGGAGGACGAGCGGGATGAGGTGCGACTCGGGCTCGTGGCGCTCGCCGTACGGGCCGTACGCCCCGGCCACGTTGAAGTACCGCAGCGAGACGGCGGCCAGGCCGTGGGCGGTGCACTCGCCGCCGATCATGTGGTCCACGGCGAGCTTGCTCGCCCCGTAGGGAGCTGGTGGGGGCGGTGGGGGCGGTCTCGGGGATCGGCACGGTCTCCGGCTCGCCGTAGGTGGCGGCGGTGGAGGAGAAGACGAGCCGGCGGACCCCGGCCGCGCGCATCGCGGCGAGCAGGGCCATGGTGCCGCCGACGTTGTTCTCCCAGTACTTCTCCGGCTTGACGACGGACTCGCCGACCTGGGAGGAGGCGGCGAAGTGCAGGACGGCGTCGTAGGAGCCGTCGAGCCACGTCGCGGCGTCCTGGACGCGTCCCTCGACGAACTCGGCGCCCTCCGGGACGGCTTCGGCGAAGCCGGTGGAGAGGTCGTCGAGGACGGTGACCCGGTGGCCCCGTTCCAGGAGGTGGGCGGCGACGACGCTCCCCACGTATCCCGCCCCGCCCGTCACCAGATACCTCTCGGTCATGCGCTTGCCACCTCTCGGAGTCGTCGGGCCGCGTCCTCCGGCCGCACGTCGTTCATGAAGGCGCCCATGCCGGACTCGGTGCCGGCGAGGAACTTGAGCTTGCCGGGGGCCCGGCGGACGGTGAAGAGCTCCAGGTGGAGCCCGAAGTCCTCCCGCCGTCCGTCGGTGAACGGCGCCTGGTGCCAGGCGGCGATGTAGGGGTCGGCGGCTGGTCCGGGCCGAAGATCCGGTCGAAGCGCCTCAAGAGTTCCAGAAGGACCTGTGGGCACTCTGTGCGGGCGCCGTCGTCGAGGGCGAGCAGGTCGGGCACCCGCCGCTTGGGGTGGAGGTGCACCTCGTAGGGCCAGTGGGCGGCGTACGGCACGAAGGCGATCCAGTGGTCGGTCTCCAGGACCACCCGTTCGCCGTCGGCCTTCTCCCGGGCGACGACGTCGTCGAAGAGGTTCCGTCCGGTCGCCTCCCGGTGCGCGTCGATCCGGCGCCGCACGGCGGCCGTCCGGGGCGTCACGTAGGGGAAGGCGTAGATCTGGCCGTGGGCGTGGGGCAGGGTGACGCCGATCTCGGCGCCCCGGTTCTCGAAGCAGTAGACCTGCTCGACGCCGGGGAGGGCGGAGAGTGCGGCGGTGCGGTCGGTCCAGGCGGCGAGGACGAGGGCGGCCCGTTCCTCGGTGAGGTCGGCGAAGGAGTCCGTGTGGTCGTCGGTGAAGCAGACGACCTCGCAGCGGCCGACGCCGCCGGAGAGGAGGGAAGCGGTTCTCGAAGACCGCCACCTCGTAGCCCTTCTCGGGGATCTCGCTCTCGCGGCCGTCCCGGGAGGGGCAGAGCGGGCAGGCGTCGGCCGGCGGGAGGTAGGTGCGGTCCTGCCGGTGGGAGGCGACGGTGACCGGGTCGCCGGTCAGCTCGTCGTACCGGATCTCGGAGCGGGAGACGACGCGGGTGAGGGGCGGGGGTCGACGGCGTCGCGGACGGTGTCCTCGCGCGCGTCGTAGTAGATGAGCTCGCGCCCGTCGGCGAGTGTGGTGACGGTCTTCTTCACGGGATGCCCTCCGGGCAGGACCAAGCGCGATCAAACAGAACCACGCACAAAGAATCACATTCAAACATCGGCGTCAATGGCGAAGCCCGTCCCGGCCTTGTCCGCACATCCCCTAGGAGGCGCCCCGGGCGCGGGGACCGCCGGTCCAGGAGGCCCGTGCGGGCCGCCAGGGCCGCCGCCTCCAGGCGGGAGCCGACCTCCAGCTTCATCAGGACCCGCTGCACGTGCGTCCGGGCCGTGCTCGGCGCGATCCCCATCCCCGCGCGATCAGCCGGGTGTCCTCCCCCTCCGCGACCCGCACGAGGACCTCCACCTCCCGCCGCGTCAGGAGCCGCAGCAGCCGCTGCCCTCGTCGTCCGGCTGCTCCGAGGGGTGCAGCAGCTCCGCGAAGGCGCCCTGGAGCAACTGCGGCGCCACCGCCGCCTCCCCGCCCTGGCCTTCACCAGGGCCCGCTCGACCCCTCGATGCGCTCGTCGTGGCGGACGTACCCGGACGCCCCGGCAGCGAACGCCGCCGCGATCCCGCGCGGCGACGGCACCAGGCCGAGCACCACCACGGCCACCTGCGGCCGCTCCCGCTTGATCCGCGCGACCGGGTCGAAGACCCCGGCCCGTCCGGCGCCGCCGTGCCCAGGAGGCAGACCTCCGGCGCCCGGCTCACCACCAGCTCCGCCGCCCCCGCCACCGGCGCGGCCGCCGCGAGCACCCGGTGCCCTCGCAGCTTCAGCGCCGAGGCCAGCGCCTCCGCGTGCAGCCGGTGGTCGTCGACCACCACGAGGCGTACGCCCATCCCGGTCATTCCCCTCCTCCGGACCCGCCGGAGGTCCGGCGAGCCTGAACCCGGCAAGCTACACGCTCCCCGCCCCGCATCCCGGCAATCCCGGACACGGGCCGCCCGAACGGCGGACCGGACGGCGGAGGGAGCCGGCGGACCGGGGGCGCCGAAAACAGCCGACGGGCCCTCCGGATCACCGGAGGGGCCCGTCGGCCGTGCGGAACCGCCGTCAGCGCGGGACGGCGAAGGAGACCAGCAGGTACTCCTTGGGGCCGGTGTCCGACTCCCTGGGCTTGCTGATCAGCCGGTCCGAGATGAAGAACCGGCCGTCCCGGTACCGGAGTTCGGCACCGTTCAGACTGAAGCTGCGCTCCGGGTTCCCGGTCGTCCGGTCCGCCGGGTTCTCCAGGAGCAGCGTCTCCTTCATGGTGGCCCCGTCGACCGAGACGATCCGGCCGCCCTTGTCGTACGGCGCCTCCTTGTAGGCGATGATGTGGGCGCCGTCCATCCGCATCGGGACGTAGGTGTACTTGTCGCCCGCGTCGGCCTTCTCCGGCGCCGTGCGCCCGGTGGCCAGGTCGAAGGCGATGATCTCGTTGGTCTCGTCGCCGTACTCGCCGCTGCCGCCCTCGTGCTCCTCGGTCGGCACGTACAGCTTGCCGTTGCCGACGAGCGCCTGCTCGCAGGACTCGACCTGGGTGGTGCGGCAGCGGGCCGCGTACTGCTCCGCGTCCGCCGTGATCTTCGCCTTCAGCTTCCCGGTCTTCTCGTCGATCGAGAAGAAGTCCGAGATGCCGCTGCCGTCGCCGGCGGTCTCGCCGACGTCGGCCGCGACGACCAGCGGCTTGGTGGAGACGACCGAGGCGTACTTGACGCCGGCCGGCATCTTGAACTGCGAGAGCGGCTTGCCTGACACCGGGTCGAGGTTCTGGATCAGCACGCTCGGGTTGTCGTACGTGCCGCACTTGCGGACCGCGACGAGGCCCTCGCCGCCGCCGTAGCCCAGGTCGTAGCAGTGGTCGTCCTCGGCCTTGGGCTTCCAGCGCGGGTTGCCACTGGCGAGGTCGAAGGCCGCGCCGCCGTCGGTGCCGCCGGCCGCGACGGTGGACCCGCTGAGCGTGACCTCGCTGAAGCGCGCCTTGTCGTCGCCGACGGAGACCGCGTCGGACCACACCAGCTTGCCGGTGTTCAGGTCGACCACGCCGACCTGGGTGCACTGCTGGAAGTAGCGCGGCGCGACCCGCTTGGCGGCCTCGAAGAGGATCGGCACCTTGTTGTCGGCGCTGACGTGGCGCGAGGCGCCGCACACCTAGCCGGTCAGCGGCAGCGTCCACAGGACGCCGCCCTTGTCCAGGTCGTAGGCGACCAGCGAGTTGAGGCCCGGCTTCACGAACGCCTTGTCGGTGATCCAGGAGCCGGAGACGTCGGTGACGTCGGGGACCTTCGGCTGGGCGACCGTGTAGGCCACCTTCGCCCCGGTGTCGGCGGGCGCCTTCTCCTCGCCGCCTCCGCCGCCCTTGCCGCCGGTGTCGCCGCCGCCCCCGGCCGTGGAGCCCTGCGCGGTGCCGTCGGGGCCCTTGGCCTCCTCGGAGCCGTCGCCGGAGCGGGCGTACCAGATGCCGAAGCCGACGATCAGGGCGATCGCGACGACCGCCGCGATGACGATCTGGAGCTGCGCGGACAGCTTCTTGCCGCCGGGCGCCGGCGGGGCGGGCTGCTGGTACCCGCCGTACTGCGGCTGCTGGGGCTGCGTCGGATAGCCGTACGGGGCCTGCGGCTGCGCCCGGGTAGCCGTACCCCTGGTCGGGCTGGGGCGGCTGGGGCGGCCCGGGGTAGCCGTACGGGGGCTGCTGCGGGGGCGCCGGGGGCTGCTGCGGAGGGCCGTACCCTGGTCGGCCGGCGGCTGCTGCGGGTACCCGTAACCGGGCCCGGGCTGCTGCGGGTAGCCGTAACCGGGCTCCTGCGGCGGAGGCGTCGGGGCCCCGAAGCCGCCCTGCGGGTCCGGCGGCTGGTTCGGCGGGGGCGGGGGTGGCTGCGTCATCGGTCCGTGTACCTCACTTGCTGAAGGCCATCATCGTCTTGACCAGCTTCTCTTCCTTGTCGTTGGAGGCGGAGACGCGTCCGCTCGCCAGGACGAAGGTGCCGTTGCCGTAGGCGTAGGCCGCATCGTAGAAGTTGTTCTCGATGTCGGCGGTGGAGGCCGGGTGCTGGAGCAGGACCTTCGGCGCGCCGCCGGTCGGGGCGAGGGTGGCGACGGCGCCGCCCTTGCCGTACGCGGCCTCCACGTACAGCAGGACCTCGGAGCCCTCCATGCGCAGCGGCTTCATGGTCTGCTCGCCGGGGGCCTTGGAACGCCACTTGGCCTTGCCGGTGTTCAGGTCGAAGGCGACGACCTCGTTGGGCGTGCCGTACTTGGTCTCGGTCGCCATGTAGAGGTTGTTCGCGTCGGCCGCGACGCCGGTGCAGCCCTGGAGGTTCTTGCCGAAGACGACGAAGCCGCCGCCGCACCGGGGCCGAACTTGTCGTTCTTGCCGCCCTGGACGTTCGAGCGGAGCCTGCCGTCGGGACGGAGCGAGAAGATGGCCCACTGCTCCGGCTCGCGCTGGCGGGCCGAGACGACCAGCGGGTCGACCGAGTAGACCTTGTCGATCTCCCAGTTCGCCTTCAACTGGTAGGTGTACTTGGGCTTTCCGGTGTTCGGGTCGACCTCGCCGATCGCCTGGACCTTCTTGGACGCGTCGCCCGAGGGGCAGTTCATGGCGGCGAACAGCTTCTTGCCGCCCGCGTAGGCGAAGGGCTTGCAGCCGGTGGTGGCGCCCTTGAAGAGCTGCCGGCCGTCGGTGAGGGAGAAGCCGTACGCGCTGCTGCTGCCGGCCGCGGTGAGCGTGTTGCCGCTGATGGCCAGGGTGTGGTCGGAGAAGGCGAAGAGGCCGGTGGCCTTGGGGATGGACTTCTTCCAGCCGGCCTTGCCGGTCTTGAGGTCGATCTGCTGGAGCTCGGTGCAGTCGGCGCCGTCCTTGGCGCTCTGCTGGTACCCGAAGGCCATGAGGCCGCCGGCGGAGGAGCTCCGGCGGGGCCGCGCACAGCTCGAACGGCAGGTCGACGGTCCACTTCACGGCGCCGGTGTTCAGGTCGTAGCCCTGGACGCTCTTGTACATGGCCTTGACGACGGTGTCGCCGGCGATCCAGGGGCCGTGGACGTCGGCGCCGTTGCGGGGCAGGTCGACGGTGTTCTTGAGCAGCCAGTTCACCTTGGCCTCGCCGGCCTGGCGGCCCGCGTTGAGGTCGTCGTCGCCGTTGCTCCCGTCGCCGGAGCCGTCGCCCTCGTCCACCGACGCGGTGGGCTCGGGGGCGCCGGAGGTCGGGGCGGCCGTGGCGGTGGGACCGGCCACCGGGTCCTTCTCGTCGTCCCCGCCGCCGACGACGGCCCAGGTCGTGACGGCGGCGACCAGGACGGCGGCGGCGGCCACGCCGGCGACGAGGGCAGTCCGGTTCTTGGAGGGACCGCCGCCGGGCGGGGCGGGGTCGGGGCGCCGGGGTAGCCGGGCTGGGTCGGGTAGCCCCGTAGGGGTTCGGCTGCTGCCCGTACGGGCCGGGCTGCGGCTGTCCCTGCTGCGGGTAGCCGTAGGGCGGCGGCACCGGCTGCCCGTACGGGCCGGGCTGGCCGGGCTGGCCGGGCTGCTGCGGGTAGCCGTACCCGGGCGCGGGCTGCTGCGGGGCCTGCCCGTAGGGGCCGGGCGCGGTCGGCGGGCCCTGCGGCGGGGCGGGCGGGACCGGCGGCGCCTGCGGCGGAACCGGCGGTACGGGCGGCTGTCCCGGCTGCGGGACCCGGCCCGAGGGCTGGTTCGGGTCCTGGGGGCTCCGAAGCCCCCCGGCGGCTGGTTGCTGGGCGGCTGCGTCATGACTGGTTCCCCTAGGCGTGAACGGGTTTCTTTCTACCACTCACGCGATGGCGCAAAAGCGACCGGTCCACCCCTTGTTCCCAAGGGAGGACCGGCCTGTGATACCCTTGTTATGCGTCCTCGGCCAGTTCCAGCCAGCGCATCTCCAGCTCCTCGCGCTCCGCGGCCAGGTCCCGCAGCTCCGCGTCGAGCTTGGCCACCTTCTCGAAGTCGGTGGCGTCGTCCGCGATCCGCGCGTGCAGCTTCGTCTCCTTCTCGGAGACCTTGTCGAGCTGCCGCTCGACCTTCTGCAGTTCCTTCTTCGCGGCGCGGGCGTCGGCGGCCGAGACGCCCGGCTTCTGCTGCGCGGGCGGGGCGGCGGGCGCCGGGACGGACGCCTCGACGGCCTTGCGGCGCCGCTCCAGGTACTCCTCGATGCCGCGCGGCAGCATCCGCAGCGTCCGGTCGCCGAGCAGGGCGAACGTCTTGTCCGTGGTGCGCTCGATGAAGAACCGGTCGTGGGAGATGACGACCATGGAGCCCGGCCAGCCGTCGAGGAGGTCCTCCAACTGGGTCAGGGTCTCGATGTCGAGGTCGTTGGTGGGCTCGTCGAGGAAGAGGACGTTCGGCTCGTCCATGAGCAGGCGCAGCAACTGGAGGCGGCGGCGCTCGCCGCCGAGAGGTCCGCGACCGGCGTCCACTGCTTCTCCTTGGAGAAGCCGAACTGCTCGCAGAGCTGGCCGGCCGTCATCTCGCGGCCCTTGCCGAGGTCGACCCGGTCGCGGATCTGCTGCACGGCCTCCAGGACGCGCAGGGTGCCGGGGAGTTCGGTGACGTCCTGGGAGAGGTAGGCGAGCCGGACGGTCTTGCCGACGACGATCCGGCCGGCGGCCGGCTGGATCTCGCCGCCGCTGGCAGCCGCGTCCGCGAGGGCCCGCAGGAGGAGGTCTTGCCCGCGCCGTTGACGCCGACCAGACCGACGCGGTCGCCGGGGCCGAGCTGCCAGGTGAGGTGCTTGAGCAGCTCCTTGGGCCCGGCGGTGACGGTCACGTCCTCCAGGTCGAAGACCGTCCTGCCCAGGCGCGCGTTGGCGAACTTCATCAGCTCGCTGGTGTCGCGCGGCGGCGGCACGTCGGCGATCAGCTCGTTGGCGGCCTCGATGCGGTAGCGGGGCTTGGAGGTGCGGGCGGGGGCGCCGCGCCGCAGCCAGGCCAGCTCCTTGCGCATCAGGTTCTGCCGCTTGGCCTCCTCCGTGGCCGCGATCCGCTCGCGCTCGGCGCGGGCGAAGACGTAGTCGGAGTAGCCGCCCTCGTACTCGTGCACGTCACCGCGCTGCACGTCCCACATGCGGGTGCAGACCTGGTCGAGGAACCAGCGGTCGTGGGTGACGCAGACGAGCGCCGAGCGCCGGTTCTGGAGGTGCTGGGCGAGCCAGGCGATGCCCTCGACGTCGAGGTGGTTGGTGGGCTCGTCGAGGACGATGAGGTCCTGGTCCTCGATGAGGAGCTTGGCGAGTGCGATCCGGCGCCGCTCGCCGCCGGAGAGCGGGCCGATGACGGTGTCCAGGCCGTGCTCGAAGCCGGGCAGGTCGAGCCCGCCGAAGAGGCCGGTGAGCACGTCGCGGATCTTGGCGCTGCCGGCCCACTCGTGGTCGGCCATGACGCCGATGACCTCGTGCCGGACGGTGGCCTTCGGGTCGAGCGAGTCGTGCTGGGTGAGGACGCCCAGGCGCAGGCCGCCGCTGTGGGTGACGCGGCCGGTGTCGGCCTCCTCCAGCCTCGCGAGCATCCGGATGAGGGTGGTCTTGCCGTCGCCGTTGCGGCCCACGACCCCGATCCGGTCCCCTTCGGAGACGCCGAGCGAGACGCCGTCGAGCAGGGCACGGGTGCCGTACACCTTGCTGACGTTCTCGACATTGACCAGGTTGACGGCCACGTTGACTCCTGTACGGGGTGATCGATCGACGTCCAGGGTACGTCGGCACGGCCGCTCGCCCGCCGGGTGTCCGTGACGGGCCCGGCGGCGCCCGGACCGCCCGTGCGGGCGGCCGTCCCGCCGGGACGCGGACTCAGGGCGCCAGGATCGTCGCGCCCGCCGCCGGGGACGTCGCCGTGCGGGCCGTGCGGCAGGTGCCCGAGGCGGTCAGGGCGGCGGCGACCGTCCTCGCCGCCTCCGCGTCCTTCACCAGGAACGCGGTCGTCGGGCCCGAGCCCGAGACCAGTGCGGCGAGGGCGCCCGCGTCGGTGCCGGCCGCCAGGGTCGCGGCGAGCGAGGGGCGCAGGGAGAGCGCCGGGGCCTGGAGGTCGTTGGCGAGGGTGCCCGCGAGGGCGGTGGTGTCGCCGGTGCGCAGGGCCTCCAGGAGGGCGGGCGGGGCGGCCGGTTCGGGGACGTCCGTGCCCTCGGTGAGCCGGTCGAACTCGCCGAAGACGACCGGGGTCGAGAGCCCGCCGTCCGCGAGGGCGAACACCCAGTGGAAGTCGCCGCCCACCGGCAGCTCCGTCAGCCTCTCGCCCCGGCCGGTGCCCAGCGCCGCCCCGCCGACCAGGCTGAACGGCACGTCGGAGCCCAGCTCGGCGCAGATGTCGAGGAGTTCGGCGCGGGGGTGTCCAGGCCCCAGAGCGCGTCGCACGCGAGCAGCGCGCCCGCCCCGTCCGCGCTGCCGCCGGCCATGCCGCCGGCCACCGGGATGTCCTTGGCGATGTGCAGGTGCACGTCCGGGGCGATGCCGTGCCGGGCGGCGAGCAGCTCGGCGGCGCGGGCGGCGAGGTTGGTGCGGTCGAGCGGCACCTTGTCGGCGTCCGGGCCCTCGCAGGTGACCGTCAGCGTCTCGGCGGGGTGGCGGTCACCTCGTCGTGGAGGAGACCGCGAGGAAGACGTTGGCCAGGTCGTGGAAGCCGTCGGGGCGGGCGGCGCCGACCGCGAGCCGGACGTTGACCTTGGCGGGCACGCGGACGGTGACGGAGCGCGGCCCGCCGCCGCCGTGTGTGCCGCCGCCGTGCGCGCGGTCGCCGACCGGGTCCGTACTGCCGCCGGTAGCGCCGCGCACCGGCTCCACAGCGGCCTCCACCGGCTCCGTACCGCCGGCATCGCCGCGCACCGGCTCCGTACCGCCGGTACCGCCGCGCACCGCCTCCGTACCGCCGCTCATGCCTTCGCCTCCGCGATCCGCGCGAACTCCTCCACCGTCAGGGCCTCGCCGCGCGCCTGCGGCGAGATCCCGGCCTTCACCAGGGCCTCCTCGGCCGCCGCCGGGGAGCCCGCCCAGGTCGCGAGGGCCGCGCGGAGGGTCTTGCGGCGCTGTGCGAAGGCCGCGTCGACGACCGCGAAGACCTCCCGCCGGGTGGCGGTGGTCGCGAGCGGCTCGGTGCGGCGGACCAGGGAGACCAGGCCGGAGTCGACGTTCGGCGCGGGCCGAAGACGTTGCGGCCGATGGCGCCGGCCCGCTTCACCTCGGCGTACCAGTTGGCCTTCACCGACGGCACGCCGTACACCTTGTTCCCCGGCCGGGCGGCGAGCCGGTCCGCGACCTCGGCCTGGACCATGACGAGGGTCCGCTCGATGCTCGGGAAGCGCTCCAGCATGTGCAGCAGGACGGGCACGGCCACGTTGTACGGCAGGTTCGCGACGAGCGCGGTCGGCGCCGGGCCCGGGAGCTCCTGGACCAGCATGGCGTCGGAGTGCACGAGCGCGAAGCGGTCGGCGCGGGCAGGCATCCGGGCCTCGATCGTGGCGGGCAGCGCGGCGGCGAGCACGTCGTCGATCTCGACGGCGGTCACCCGGTCCGCGGCCTCCAGGAGGGCCAGGGTGAGGAGCCGAGACCGGGGCCCACCTCCACGACCACGTCGTCGGGACGCACCCCGGCCGTGCGGACGATCCGCCGGACGGTGTTGGCGTCGATGACGAAGTTCTGGCCCTTCTGCTTCGTGGGGCGAACGCCGAGGACGGCGGCCAGCTCACGGATGTCGGCGGGGCCGAGGAGGGCGTCGGGGTTTCGGAACCGGTGGTGTCGCTCACCGGTACAGACTAGGGCTTGCCCGTCGCACGGCCCGCCGCGCGCTCACCCCCGGAGCCTGCGTCCGCAGTGGGGCCACGGGCTCGCGCCCCGCTGCACGTACAGCTTCTTCGCCCGGAAGGTCTGCTCGGCGGCGGGCGCGTCCTGGGCGGTGCCGGTGCCGCCGAGCGCGCGCCAGGTGGCGGGGTCGAACTGGTAGAGCCCGCCGTACGTCCCCGAGGGGTCGACGGCGTCCGGCCGGCCGCCGGACTCGCAGGCGGCGAGCGCGCCCCAGTCGAGGCCGTCGGCGCCGGAGACGGAGGCGGGCGGGCGGCGGGTGCCGATCCGCACCGTGCGGCTGACGGGCTCGCGGACGATCTCCTCGCCGATCCGGCGGGGCCGCCCCTGGACGCCGTTGACCGAGCGCAGGGCGTACGTGACGCGGCGGACGCCGTGGACGCCCTGCCGTTCGACGACCTCGGTCCCGGCGAACAGCTCCGGGTCGCGGATCCGCTCGACGGCGTACGGGACGGTCTCCTCGCGCACCCGCCTGCTGTCGGTGATCCGCAGCACGGTGACCGTCTGGCCGTCGCGGGGGAAGGAGCCGGGGTCCACGGAGAGGGCGTCCTGCCCGGAGAGGGTGATCCCGGTCTCGGCGAGCGCCTCGCGGACGGTGGCGGCGTTGGTGCGGACGGTCCGCTCGCGTCCGTCGGCGAGGAAGGTGACGGCCCGCTCGGTGCGCACGTCGAGGGCGAGGCCGTGCCGGGAGATGGCGGCCGAGCGGGAGACCGAGAGGTGGGCGCCCTCCGCGCGGACCCCGAACTGGCGCAGCGCCTCCTCGACGCTGCGGGCCGTCGTCCACACCTGGTGGCGCCGGCCGTCGAGGAGTGAGGGCGACCGGGCGTCCGTAGCGGACCACGACCTCGTCGCCGTCGGCGAGGGGCTCGCCGGGGGCGGGGGCGACGATGTCGTGCCCGTCGACGGCCAGGCCCTCGTCGGCGAGGGAGTTCGCCGACGTCGTCGGCGAAGGTGTGCAGGGTGCGGGGACGCCGTCGACGGAGAGGCGGACGGCCTTGTCGTCGGCGACGAAGGCGGTGGTGCCGCCGGCGAGGAAGGCGACGACGAGGGCCTGCGGGACGAGTCGCCTCAGGCCGTCTCCGGCGGACTTCGCGAGGCCGGGGGCTCCGGAGGAGCCGGTGGCGGATCCGGAGGTCCTGCGGCGGCGGGCGGCTCGGCGGGCCCCGGCGCGGGTGCCCTGGCCGGGGACGGTGCCGGGGGCTCCCCGGGGGCGGGCGCGGTGCCGGGGGCTCCCGAAGAGGGCAGCACGACCAGCGGGGCCGCCTGCGTCGGCTGCTCGTGGACGGAGAGGCCGGAGAAGGCGGTGGGGGCGGTGGGGGCGGTGGGGGCGGTGGGGCCGCGCCCCGGCGCCCGGCCCGGTGACTGCCCTGGGAAGTGCTCACGAGGCCGGGACCCTAGCCCCGGCCCCGATCACGCTCCACGACGACCCGACCACTTCCCGTAACCGTTATGGATCGGTGACCGCAGGGGCGGCCCCGGGATCAGTAGTCGAACGCGCGGGCCGTGTTCACCGCGATCGCCTCCGCCAGCTCGTTCTCCCCGATCCCGCGCACCTCCGCCATGGCCCGGACGGTGACCGGGATCAGGTACGGGCGTTGGGGCGGCCCCGGAAGAGCGCCGGGGTGAGGAAGGGGCGTCGGTCTCGACGAGGACCAGCTCCAGGGGGCGACCGCGAGGGCGTCCCGGAGCGGCTGGGCGTTCTTGAAGGTGACGTTGCCGGCGAAGGACATGTAGTAGCCCTTGGCCGCGCAGATCTCCGCCATCTCCGCGTCGCCGGAGTAGCAGTGGAAGACGGTCCGCTCGGGGGCGCCCTCCTCGTCCAGGACGCGCAGCACGTCGGCGTGGGCCTCGCGGTCGTGGATGACGAGCGCCTTGCCGTGCCGCTTGGCGATCTCGATGTGGGCCCGGAAGGAGCGCTCCTGCGCGGCGACGCCCTCGGGTCCCGTGCGGAAGAAGTCGAGGCCGGTCTCGCCGACCCCGCGCACGTGCGGCAGGGCGGCGAGCCGGTCGATCTCGGTGAGCGCGTCGTCGAGGGCCGCGTCCCCGCCGCCCTCCCTGGCCCCCTGCCGGGACCGGCCGTCGGGGTCCCCAGGACGATCCGGGGGCCTCGTTGGGGTGCAGCGCGACGGCCGCGTGCACGTTCTCGTGGGCGGCGGCCGTCTCGGCGGCCCACCGGGAGCCCTTCACGTCGCAGCCGACCTGCACGACCGTGGTGACGCCGACGGCGGCGGCCTTCACCAGGGCCTCCTCGACGGTCCCGGACTGGAGGTCCAGGTGGGTGTGCGAGTCCGCGACCTCCACGAGGAGGGGTTCGGGCAGCGGCGGCGGGGCGTCCTTGGCACTCATGGCCCCGATCGTACGAGGACCGCCCGTACGGGGCCACGAGCTCCGGCGTCCGGCCCTTCCCGGCTCCTCGCGCTGCCGGCACTGCCCGCGCTGTCCGCGCTATCCGCGCTTCCGGAAGGGGTGCAGGAGGTCCGACAGGTGCCAGTGGTGCGGCACCGGCGGGACGTCGGGCCCTCGGTCAGTTCCTGTCCGATGGGCCCGGCGGGCCCGACCGGCTTGGTCTCCCTGGACCCGCGCCCGTGCTTCTCCGTCGCGGCGATCAGGTCGAGCACCGAGGACACCTGTCCCGCGCGCATGATCCTGACGACGTGGCCGCCGCAGTTCATGCAGGTGGGTCGGGACAGCGGGGACGGGACCCGCTCTCCCCGGCCTTGTAGACGACGAATTCCTGGCCGGCGGCGTCGACGTGGTGCTCGATGTCGTACGCCTGCTCCCAGCCGTATCCGCAGCGCATGCAGGCGAAGGCGTACGCCTCGTGCGCGACGGATATGCCGGTGCCGGTGATCTCGCTCATGCCAGCTCCTCTCCACTGATCAGTGGACGCCTTTTCGGGCCGGAGCGCATCAGCGCGGGTCGAACCATGGAAGGCTTTTGGCCCTTCCCTTGCCAAGCGCCCTGTGAAGAGTCCCGGCGCCGGTTTCGGCTTTGCCTTTCAGATTAGCTCTTTACCGTTTCCGGGGCCCCGCGCAGCCTTTCCGGGATCCTGTGCGGCCGCGTTCTTTGCCGCGACGACGGCATCGAACACCTCCCTCTTGGGAAGGCCCGCCTCGGCCGCGACGGCGGCGATCGCCTCCTTGCGCCGCTCCCCGCCTCCTCGCGCACCCGCACCCTGCGCACCAGCTCCTCCGCGTCGAGCGCGGCGGGTCCGGTCTCCGGGGCGCCCTCGACGACGACGGTGATCTCGCCCCGTACGCCCTCGGCCGCCCAGGCCGCCAGATCGGCCAGCGGGCCGCGCTTGACCTCCTCGTACGTCTTGGTCGGCTCGCGGCAGACGGCGGCCCGGCGGTCGGCGCCGAAGACCTCAGCCATCGCGGCGAGGGTGTCGTCGAGGCGGTGCGGGGCCTCGAAGTAGACGAGGGTCCGCCGCTCGTCCGCGACCTCGCGCAGCTTCCCGAGGCGCTCGCCGGCCTTCCTGGGCAGGAAGCCCTCGAAGCAGAAGCGGTCGACGGGCAGCCCGGAGAGGGCGAGGGCGGTGAGGACGGCGGACGGGCCGGGCACGGCCGTCACCCTGACGCCCTCCTCGACGGCGGCGGCGACGAGCCGGTAGCCGGGGTCCGACACGGACGGCATGCCCGCGTCGGTCACGAGCAGCACCCGCGCCCCGCCGACCAGCGCCTCCACCAGCTCGGGCGTCCGGGCGGACTCGTTGCCCTCGAAGTAGGAGACGACGCGCCCGGAGGTGTGGATGCCGAGCGCCCGGGTCAGGCCGCGCAGCCTGCGGGTGTCCTCGGCGGCCACGATGTCCGCGCTCTGCAGCTCGGTGGCGAGCCGGGGCGGGGCGTCCGCGATGTCGCCGATGGGGGTCCCTGCGAGTACCAGCGTTCCTGTCACGGGTGCCATCCTCCCAGCCCGGACGGGCGACGCGCACAGGCGCGTTCCCTACGATGGCGCGGTGACCAGTACCGCACCCGAGACCCTGGAGGGCCGGCAGTCCGTGGCAGAGCCCTCTTCGTGGCAGCAGCGGCTCCGGCTCTTCGGCTACGAGCCGCCCGCCGGACGCGCCGCCCCCATCGGGCTGCGGGAGCGGCTCGACCCCCATACACCCGTCCCTCCGCGCGCGTGTGGTCGTTCCTCGGCGTCGGCCCCGACGGGGCCGAGAAGCTATGGCGGCTCCTTGCCTGGGGCGGTCCGCTCCTGGTCACGGCGGTCGCGGGCCTGCTCCGGTTCTGGAACCTGGGCAAGCCGAACGCGGTGATATTCGACGAGACGTATTACGCGAAGGACTCCTGGGCGCTGATCAACCAGGGGTACGAGGGGCCTGGCCGAAGGACATCGACAAGACGATCCTGAAGGACCCGGGGTCGGTCCTCGTGCCGACCGACCCGGGCTACGTCGTGCACCCGCCGATGGGCAAATGGGTGATCGGCGCCGGCGAGAAGCTGTTCGGCTTCGAGCCGTTCGGCTGGCGCTTCATGGTGGCCCTGCTCGGCACCCTGTCGGTGCTCATGCTGTGCCGGATCGGGCGGCGCCTGTTCCGCTCGACGCTCCTGGGCTGTCTGGCGGGCCTGCTGCTCGCCGTCGACGGGCTGCACTTCGTGATGAGCCGCACCGCGCTCCTCGACCAGGTGCTGATGTTCTTCGTGCTCGCCTCCTTCGGCTGTCTCGTCCTGGACCGCGACCGGGTCAGGAAGCGGCTGGCGGCGGCGCTCCCGGAGGACGAGGAGGGGTGCTGCGGCCGGACGCGGAGGTCGCGGAGACCCTGCGGCTCGGGTGGCGGCCGTGGCGGATCGCGGCCGGCGTGATGCTGGGGCTCGCGGCGGCGACCAAGTGGAACGGCCTGTACGTCATGGTGGCCTTCGGCCTGATGACGGTGCTGTGGGACGTGGCCGGGCGGCGCACGGCGGGCGCGGTCCGCCCGTACGTCTCGGTGATCAGGAAGGACCTGGT
Source organism: Streptomyces sp. WAC08241 (assembly GCA_007858575.1). Classification (GTDB taxonomy): domain Bacteria; phylum Actinomycetota; class Actinomycetes; order Streptomycetales; family Streptomycetaceae; genus Streptomyces. The sequence goes on along the minus strand of CP042279.1, from coordinate 6,264,223 downwards.
CCCGGCGTTCGTCTCGGTGGTGCCGGTGGCGATCGCGACCTATCTGGCGACCTGGACCGGCTGGATCGCCGGCGACAAGGGCTACTTCCGCACGTGGGCCGCCGACCAGGACAAGCTGGACGGGGGCGGGACCTGGGGCTGGCTGCCGGACTGGCTGCGCAGCCTGTGGCACTACGAGACCGAGGTCTACTCCTTCCACGTGGGCCTGACCTCGCCGCACACGTACGAGTCGAACCCCTGGTCCTGGATCGTCCTCGGCCGCCCCGTCTCGTACTTCTACGAGTCCCCGGCGCCCGGCACGAAGGGCTGCCCGGCCGACGCCGGGGAGAAGTGCGCCCAGGAGGTCCTCGCCCTCGGCACCCCGCTCCTGTGGTGGGCCGCCTGCTTCGCGATCCTGTACGTCCTGTGGCGCTGGGCCTTCCGCCGCGACTGGCGCGCGGGCGCGATCGCCTGCGGCATCGCGGCCGGCTGGCTCCCCTGGTTCCTCTATCAGGAACGCACCATCTTCCTTTTCTACGCGGTCGTCTTCGTGCCTTTCCTGTGCCTGGCGGTGGCCATGATGCTGGGCGCGCTCATCGGGCCCCGCGGTTCCACGGAAAGGCGCCGCACTTTCGGCGCGGTGGCGGCGGGATGTCTCGTCCTCCTCATCGTCTGGAATTTCATCTATTTCTGGCCCATCTACACGGGCACGCCGATTCCGCTGGAGGACTGGCGGGGGCGGATGTGGCTGGACACGTGGGTGTGACGGTTCCGGGACCGGAGTGACGGACATGACGGAAGTGGCTCGACACGCCCGGGAGCCCACTGCTTGACTGGACGGCCGTCTGGGGGAGGGGAGGCGCGGTCATGCGCAGTGGAGCCAAGGTCGCGGTCGTCGGAGGGGTCTTCGCGGTCGTCGCGGGCGGGGTCGGCTATGGGGGCTACAACCTGTGGAACGGGGTCACGGGCGGCGACTCGGCCGTGGCCACCCGGAGCGAGGCCGTGCCGGAGAAGAGATCGGGGCCCGTCACCCCCGAGGAGACGACGGCCACCGCGAAGGACTTCCTGGCGGCCTGGGCGGCCGGGGAGTCGGACAGGGCGGCCCAGCTCACGAACGACCCGGTCGCGGCCGGTCCCGCGCTGCTCGCCTACAAGGAGGGCGCGAAGGTCTCGAAGGCGGTCATCACCCCGGGACGCCGGTCGGCACCAAGGTGCCGTTCACGGTGCGGGCGACGGTCTCGTACGAGGGCGTGTCCAAGGACCTGTCGTACGCCTCCGAGCTGACCGTGGTCCGGGGACGACCACCGGCCGGCCGCTGGTGCGGTGGCGGCCGGCCGTCCTCCACCCGAAGCTGACCGCCGGCGCGACCCTGCGCACCGGCACCGCGAAGGTCGCCTCCGTGAAGGCCGTCGACCGGAACGGGGTCGAGCTGACCGAGGAGAAGTACCCCTCGCTCGGCCTGATCATCGACACCCTGCGGCAGCGGTACGGGGCGCGGGCGGGCGGCACGACCGGGGTCGAGACCTGGATCGACTCGGGCAGCGAGACCGTCGCCGACACCCCCTCCTGGTCCTGCGGAAGGGCAAGCCCGGCACGATAGAGACCACCATCGACGCGGGGACGCAGGCGGCGGCCGAGAAGGCGGTCAAGGCGTACTCCCGGGCCGCCGTGGCGGCGGTCGAGCCGTCGACGGGCGCGATACGGGCGGTCGCCAACAGCCCGGCGGAGGGCTTCAACACGGCGTTCCAGGGGCGCAGGCGCCGGGCTCGACGATGAAGATCGTGACGTCGGCGATGATCATGCAGCACGGGCTCGGCGGCCCCGGCAGCCCCGTCGAGTGCTCCCCCGAGGCGAGCTGGAAGGGCGTCACCTTCCACAACCTGGGCCACTCCTCCTTCAAGGGCGGCACGCTGGCCAAGGCCTTCAGGACGTCCTGCAACACCGCCTTCCTGAAGAAGGCGCTCGGCCCGCTCGGCGAGAAGGACCTGGAGGACGGCGCCCTCGGCGAGACCGCCCGCCGCTACTTCGGGATCGGCCTCACCTGGCAGGTGGGGGTGCAGGCGTGGGACGGCAGCGTGCCCGTGTCGCGGGGGGAGAGACGGCCGCCTCGTACATCGGCCAGGGCAAGGTCACGATGAGCGCCCTGAACGTCGCCTCGCTCTCCGCGACCGTGCGGGACGGCGGCTTCCGCCAGCCGTACCTGGTGGCGAAGGAGTACGGCGACCGGGAGTTCGCCACGGCCGAGCGGCTGCCCGGGGAGATCGCCTCGGGCCTGCGGCAGATGATGAAGGAGACGGCGACGGAGCCGGACGGCACCGCGACCCGGGCGATGGCGGGGTGCCCGGCCCCAAGGGCGCGAAGACCGGTTCGGCGGAGGTCGACGGCCAGGGCACGTCCAACAGTTGGTTCACCGGCTACTCGGGCGACCTCGCGGCGGCGGCGGTCGTCGAGGCCGGCGGACACGGGGGCGACGCGGCGGGGCCGGTGGTGGCGAGGGTCCTGAAGGCGGGCTGAGGCGGGGTGGGGCGGGGGTGGGCTGAGCCGGGGCGGACCGGGCCGGGGCCGGGGCCGGGGCAAGCCGGGCCCGGGTGGGCCGGGCCGGGGTGTCCGCAAGGCGAAAGCAGGTCGCGTGGCCCCTGCACCTACCACTACCGTGCGGGCCATGACTCCTGACGAGACGTCCCCGCCCACCCCTCTTCGCCGCCGCGCTCCAGGAGCTGGGGCTCGACGTCGAGGTCCGCCGCTTCCCGGACGAGACCCGCACGGCGCAGCAGGCCGCCGACGCGATCGGCTGCGCGGTCGCGGAGATCGTGAAGTCGCTGGTCTTCGCGGCGGACGGGGTGCCGGTGCTCGTCCTGATGGACGGCGCGTCCCGGGTGGACGTCGAGCGGGTACGGGAGGAGCTGGGCGCGCGGGAGGTGACCCGGGCCGACGCGAAGGTCGTCCGCGAGACGACGGGGTACGCGATCGGGGGCGTCCCGCCGTTCGGCCACCGCACCCGGACCCGGGTCCTCGCGGACCGGGGATCCTCGACCACGCCGTGGTGTGGGCGGCGGCGGGCACCCGCACACGGTCTTCGCGATGGACCCGAAGGCGCTGGTCGCGCAGGCGGGCGGCACCCTGGTGGACGTCCGGGAGCCGTCGGCGTGACCCCGCTCGTCACGTTCGCGGTCCTGGTCGCGGCCGTCACGCACGCCGGCTGGAACGCCCTCGCGCACCACATCAAGGACCAACTGCTCTCCTTCACGCTGATCGCGGGCGGCGGGGCGCTGATCGGCCTGGCCCTCGCCCCCTTCGCCCCTTCCGGCGGCGGGGGCGTGGCCGTACCTGATCGTGTCCGCGCTCCTGCACGTCGGGTACTACGTGCTCCTGATGCGCTCGTTCACGCTGGGCGACTTCGGGCAGATGTACCCGATCGCGCGCGGTACGGCCCCGCTGATCGTGACCCTCCTGGCGGCCGTCTTCCTCGACGAGGTCCCGGACGGCCGGCAGTTGCTGGGGGTGGCGGTGGCCTGCGCGGGCCTGACCGGGCTCGCCCTGTGGGGCATCCGGGGCAAGGGCGCGCGGCCGCACGGCCCAGCCCTCCTGGCGGCGGGCGCGACGGGCGTCGCGATCGCCCTGTACACGGTCGTCGACGGCACGGGCGTCCGCGCCTCCGGCACCCCGCTCGGCTACATCGCGTGGCTGATGGTCCTGGAGGGCCTGGCGATCCCGGCGTACGCCCTGTGGCGCCGCGCCGCCCTCCTCCCCCAGCTCCGCCCGTACGCCGCCCGCGGCCTCCTGGGCGCGGCCCTCTCGGTCGCCGCGTACGGCCTGGTCCTCTGGGCCCAGACGCAGGCCCCGCTCGCCCCGGTCGCCGCCCTCCGCGAGTCCTCGATCATCGTGGGCGCGGCCATCGGCGCCCTCCTCTTCAAGGAACGCTTCGGCGCTCCGCGCATCGCGGCGGCGGCGGTGATGGCGGTGGGGATCGGGCTGATGCTGCACGCGGGGTGACGGGGCGTCACCTCGACGGGACCGGGAGCTCGCTCCCCCTCACCGGGGCAGGAGACCGGGCGGCGTCACCCGTCGCGCCCGCTCGAAGAGGTCCCGCGCCACGGGGTTCTTGAGGTACGGCTTGATGCGGCTGTGCATGACCTCGATGCGCTCGTCCGCCCGCCCGGACTGAAGGCTCGGGTAGTCCTCCAACGCGAGGGTCCATGTGGCGCACGCCGCTTCGAGGTGCCCCAGGTCGAGCTGCCTCTCGGCCAGGGTGCAGCGATGCCGGACGCGAGCGCGCCGGTAGACGCTCTGGCGGACCTTGTCCGATTCCCGCATGGCCGCGATCGATCCGGCGACGTCGCCGAGTTCGAAACGCACTTGGCCGGCGTGGTAGAGGAGCGAGGAAGGATCGTAGGAGCCGAAGGCCTTGGACTGCGACTCGGCCTTCTCCATGGCCACTTCGGCTTCCTTGAGGTACGTCAGCGCCGCGGCTCGCGCCCCGTCTGCGCCGCCGCGTGGGCCTGCTGACCGGCGAGGAAGGCCCGCATCCGGGGGCCCGCTTGCGGTGAGGCGGCGGCAGCGGCGTCCGCGAGCCGCATCGCCTCCGCGCCGTGCCCCAGGTCGACGGCCTGGACGCTCATGCCCCGCAGGGTGGTGCAGAACGTCAAGTGGTCCTCGGCGGCCCCGGCGAGTTCGAGCGCCTTGAGGTAGTACCGCTGCGCCAGCCCGTGGAGCCCCTCGTCCACGGCCATGTACCCCGTGAGGTAGCAGAGGTCCGAGACGGCGCCCATCATCGCCTTGCGCACGTCGTCGGGGCTTCCGCCCGCAAGTACGGGGCCGCCGTGTTCACGAGGAACGCCGCGGCCATGGGGCGGGCGGTCCGTCCGCCGAACTGGTCGTCGAGGTCGGAGATCCGCTCGGTCATGGCGGCCACGGCCTGGACGTCCGCCCTTCCTATGCGCCGCACATGGCCCTTCTGCGCCGCTTCCATGCGACCGATGACGTCGGGCCAGTGGGGAATGGTCAGCGCGACGGAGAAGAGACCGACCCCGAGAACGCTCCGGCGCGACGGGTCCATGTCCTGCCTCCCCAGGTCCAACAGTCCTTCCACGGTACTGGGGAGCGTGCTGGTCTCTTCGGCGGGAGGAGACGGGAAACCCGTCTCGCCGTACGTCACGGGCCGGCGCAGCCTGCGGGCGAACGCCTCCAGGGTCAGCGGCCGGACCGCTTCCTTCGGCAGGTGGCCCTTGAGCCACTGGTGGACCGAGGGCTCCCGGTACCGGAGGGGCGTACCGCGCTCCGTACCCAGCCGGTTGATCTCCTGCGCGAACTGCCGCAGCGTCCAGCCGGTCTCCCGGTAGAGGCGCACGAGTCCTTCGTTCGGCTTCGGGTCGGCCACAAGTAATCAACTCCCCGTGAGGTGAACGCACTTAAAGCTCTTAAGTCCCGCCCCTTCGCAACAGTACCGCTGTCGGTAGTCACGCGGTTGCCTAGAGCGAGCAGGGATCACCACAAGGAACGACGCCACCGTGAGGGACCGAACCATGGACGAGAGAGCCGCTCCCGAGCAGGGCAGCGTGACGGAGCTCGGCACGCAGGTGGACGCGGGAGCGTTCTGGCGGCTCGTTCCGGAGTCCGTACCGCGCGAGTACGCGGAGCCGACACGGGTCCTGATCGAGCAGGTGTACGCGGGGCTCAAGCGGCTGGTGGGCGACCCCGGCGGGGCTACGGAGCACCCGCGCCACTGGGAGCCCGGGGACGTCGCCCGGGACACCCGTACGGACCGCGTGGGGCGCGTGATGGGTCACGTGGGGCCCTGTTATCAACTTCGGCCACTGACAGGGGGAAGGGAATGGGAAGCGTACGCCGACGACATGGTGCCGGCCCGGCAGTCCGACGCGATGTCCCCCGGGTTCGCGAGCTGAACCGTCGGAGCCGGGATCACGCCCCGCGTTCCTGGTGAACGGCTCCCCGTCTTCGACCCCGGCGCGGAGATGGTGGGCGTGGTGCGGTCCGTGACGGGAGCGCTCGCCTCCCTCGAACGGCCCTCCGGCTACCGGTGGCAGGCAGCCGTTTCGCGACTTCGTCCCGCCACGCCGTACCAGCGCCGACAGCTCGAAGCGCTGGCGCGCCACTCGCGGCAGGTCCGCCGCGCCGAGACTCCCGCCCCGGGTGGGGAAGGACAGCACCGCCCGGGGCGGGTTCCACAGAAGGTTCATGAAGGTCCATGACCGAGAGGGGAAAGCGGTATGGGATGGGGAACGGGCAAGGGCGGAAGCGGCGGTACCGGGCAGCACTCCGGCGGTAAGGACCCGGGGACGGCCAAGCCGTCCTCCGACACGGTCAAGCCGAAGGACCCGCCGAAGCACAGGAAGGAGAAGTGACGGTGACGGAGGACTTCGCGGCGGCCGAGCGGACCGCGCTCCGCCGTCTGCTCGACGCGCTGAAACGGGAAGGGCTCGTGCCGCCCGCGTGGGAGCGTGCCGCACGGGCCGTGCCCCGCTCCGCGTACGTTCCCGAACGCATCTACCTGGGCGACGACTTGGAGCCGTGCGACCGCGCCGACGCCCCGGAGGCGTGGTTGCGCGCGGTGTACGCCGACGACTCCGTGGTGACGCAGGTCAACGACGGCGAGGAACCCGGGGAGGACGGCGAACGCTGGGCGTCGTCGTCCGCGAGCGCGCCGGGCATCGTGTTCCGCATGCTGCGCATGGCGGACGTGCGCGACGGACACAGGGTCCTGGAGATCGGCACCGGCACGGGCTGGAACGCGGGGCTGTTGTCCCACGTGGTCGGCCCGGAGAACGTGACGACCGTCGAAGTGGACCCCGTGCTGGCGGCCTCGGCCAGGGACCGGCTGTGGAAGGAGGGGCTCAGGGCGGAGGTGGTCGCCGGGGACGGCGCCCTGGGCCACGCGGGCGGCGCCCCGTACGACCGGCTCGTGGCCACGTGTTCCGTGCGCTCCGTCCCCTCCCCTGGCTCGAACAGGTCAAGCCCGGGGGCGTCGTCCTGACCCCTGGGAAAGCCCCTGGATCTGTTACGGGCTGCTCCGCATGACCGTGGACGACGCCGGCGCCGCGTCGGGCCGTTTCTCGCCGCACTCCGCGTTCATGCTCATGCGGGCACAGCGCACCGACCTGCGGATCTTCCGGGACGTGGTGCGCGACGCCCACCGGCCGACGGGTCGAGCACCGGCCTTCCGCCGTGGCGGGTGGCGGGGACGACCTCGCCGCGCAGTTCGCCATGGGGCTGCTGCTCCGTGACGTGTGGTGGACGTGGCACGACGACCCCGACGTGGAGGGAGTGGCGTCCCGGCTCTGGGTCGCGACGACCGACGCGACGTCGTGGGCGGCCGTGGACCGGGACGGGAGGTCGGACGACCGGTTCACGGTCTGGCAGTACGGACCTCGGCGCCTCTGGGACGAGACGGAGGCCGCGTACGCGTGGTGGACGTCGCACGACCGCCCCGGTCCCGAACGGTTCGGGCTGACCGTGGCGGCGACGGGTGAGACCCCGTGGCTGGACGACCCCGGCCGACCCGTCCCCGCGATGGGCTGATGGATGAACCGCCCCGTCCGTGCGCCTGTCTTCTCGTGGCGCACGGCCGGGGCCCCGGCCCGCCCGTGGAAGGCTGAGCGCATGGCACGGACCGAGGAGGAGGGCAACAGCATGGTCATGGCCGACGCCCGGCTCCTCTGGGACTTCCAGCGGATGGGCCACGCGCCCCGCCCTGTTCCGTGGCCGTCGGGCTCGGGAGTCACGACCTCGGAGTGGCCGACGTGACGGTGGGGCTGTACCGGCGGGGCATGGCGCCGTTGATCGTGTTCACCGGGGCCACCAGTCCGACGACCCGGGACCGGATGCCGCGCGGCGAGGCCGTGCACTACCGGGAGCGGGCGCTGGAGAAGCGGGGTGCCCGGGGAGGTCGTGCTCGTGGAGGCGCGGGCGCGGAACACCGGGGAGAACGTCCGGTTCTCGCGGGAACTGCTCGCGGAGCACGGGGTGGACGTGTCGTCCGTGCTGCTCGTCAGCAAGCCGTACAAGGAGCGGCGGGCGTACGCCACCGCCCGGCGGCTCTGGCCGGAGGTGGAGGTCGTCAGCGCGTCCGCTCCCCTGGCGCTCGACGCGTACGTCGAGTCCATCGGGGACGCCCGGCTCGTCCTCGACATGCTCGTGGGGGCCGTACAGCGGTTGATCGTCTATCCGGCGCGGGGGTTCATGATCGAGCAGGAGATCCCCGGGACCGTGGTCGCGGCCTACGAGCGCCTTCGGGACGCGGGGTTCACCGGGCGGCTCGTCCCCGGGTGAGCGGGCCGCCCGTCACGCGTGGGCGCAGAGCGGGCCCGGGTCCGTCGTCGGGATGCGCATCCGGCGCAGGAGGTCCCGGGTGGCGCGGAGGTTCAGGGTGCTGTGCCAGGCGGTGCCCGGGTGGCGGGCACGCAGGTGGGAGAGGGCCCGGGTGCCCAGGCCGCTGCCGTGGAAGCGCTCGTCGAGCGTGACGTCGGTGATGACGCCCCGGGCGCACCGGGCGCACGTCCGGTAGTGGACCTCCCCGACGACCTGGCGGGCGTGGACCAGGAGCAGGCACTCCTCGCCGGGGCCCGGATCGTCCGGGACGTGCGTGGACAGGAACTCCACCGCCCCGTACACCAGGAACCGGCGGCGGAGGCGGGTGGCGATCCTGCCCGGTCGCGAGTGCCTGCCCGCGGTCCGGTCGGACGACGGGGCGGGAGACGAGCCGAACAGAGTGCTGCTGCTGGGGCGCGCATGGTGTCCGTGCATGGATCCCGTGTGCCCCGGGCCCCGGGAGGTATCCCCCGGGGCGGCGGCGTCGGCCGTTCCGGTGACCCTCAGCGGCGTCCGCGGCGGTTCCGGCGGGTCCGGCGTACGAGCAGGAAGGCGACCAGGGCGGCGACCCCGGCGAGCAGCGGGGTGCGGTTGGCCTTCGCCTTGTCCGCGACTGCTCCGGCCTTCTCCAGGACCGGGTCGGGGGTCTTCTCCTGGACCAGATCGGACGCGACCGCGGCCTTCACCTTAGCCTTCTCGGACGCGACCGCCGCCTTCTCCTTCACCAGGTCGGTGGCGACCGCGGCCTTCTCCTTCACCAGGTCCGTGGCGACCGCCGCCTTCACCTTGGCCTTCTCGGTCGCGACCGTCGCCTTCTCCCGCACCGCGGCCACCTTCTCCCCGGCCTGCGCCTTCACGTCGGCCTTGGCCGCCAACGCCTCCACCGTACGGCCCAGTTCCTCGCGGGTGTGCTCGGCCTGCTCGCGCAGTTCCCCGAGGTCGTTCGCGGTCTTCTCACGCTGTGGCTGGTGGTTCATCGGTGGGCCCTCTCCTTGATCTCGGCCACGTCGGCCTTGACGTTGTCGATGGTCTGCTCGGGGGCCGGCGCGCCCGCCTCGTCGATCTGCTTCTTCCCGGCCATAGCCATGCCCGCCGCGCCCGCCGCGAGCAGCACGGCGACGATCAGGGCCGAGGCCCAGACCGGGAGGACCAGGGCGAGGGCCGCGATCACGGCGACGACGAGGGCCTGCGCGGCCAGGACGCCGACCAGGCCGGCGCCGCCGAACAGGCCGCCGCCCACGCCGTAGCGCTTGCCCTTCTCGGTCATCTCCGCCCGGGCGAGCCGCATCTCGTCGCGGACCAGCTCCGAGATCTGCTGCGACGCCCGCGAGACGAGGTCGCCCACCGACGCGTCGGCGGTGCTGCCGTGGACCGGTCGTTGGATGGTGCTCATCGCGTCCTCTCTCCGTCCGTCTCCCTTGACTTCCCTTCCCTTCACCTGCTCGGCCGGAGCGATTTCACACGGGCCCGTTCGCCCCCGGCGCGGGGCGGCGCGCCTCAGTCGCCCAGCACCTCCCTGAAGTGACGGTTCACCGCGAGGAGTCCGCCGTCGACGCGGAGGACCGTGCCGGTGATCCAGGACGCGTCCGGGGAGGCGAGGAAGGCGACGGCGGCGGCGATGTCGTCGGGGGTGCCGACGCGGCCCAGGGGTAGACCCGCTCGGCGAGGGCCGCGAGCCCCTCCTCCCTCCCCTCCCAGGCCCTGGTCGCGATCGTGCCCGGGTTGATCTGGTTGACCCGGACCCCGCGCGCCGCCGCGTCCCCGCCAGGGTGCGGGTGAGGGAGGCGAGACCGGCCTTGGCGGCGCTGTACGCGTGGTTGCCGAAGTCCGCCTCCGCGTTGACCGAGCCGATGGTGACGATCGCCCCGCGCCCGCCCGCCGCCGCCAGGTGCGGCAGCGCCGCCCGCGCGCAGCGCACGGCCCCATGAACGTGACCTCGTGCTGGACGGCCCAGCCCTCCTCCGGCTCGTCCTCGAAGCGGTCCCGGTCGGGCGCCACGGGGCCGAGCGCGTTGTTCACGAGGACGTCGAGGCCGCCGAAGACCTCCACCGCGTGCGCCACGGCCGCGTCCACCGAGCCCTGGTCGGACACGTCGCAGCGTACGGACTCCGCCCCGGCAGCCCCGCCGCCGTCGCGCGGGCCGCCTCCCCGTCCACATCCGTGACGAGGACCCGCGCGCCCTCCGCCGCGAGGCGCCGCGCGGTGGCCGCGCCGATGCCGCGCGCCGCGCCCGTGATCAGTACTCCGTACCCGTCGAGCCGTTTCCCGAGATCCACGCGTTCCGCGCGCTCCACGCTTTCCCTGCGTTCTGTGCGTTCCATGGGGTGATCACAACACCCGGTCCGCCGCCCGCACCAGGGGAGCGCCCGCGCAACGGGCGGAAGAACGCGGGCCCGTGGCGAGAGACCCTCGCGCGCCGCGCCGGTGATCACCTACTGTCGCAAGCTCCGGTGCCCGGCGCGGATCCCCGCCCTCCCGGCCCGGACCAGCGGAGGGGACGTCGGGAACATGGGTCAGCTCGTCGCCGTGGCGGTCATCACCGTCCTGGCCGTCATCAGCCCCGGCGCGGACTTCGCGATGACCGTCCGCAACAGCTATCTGTACGGGCGGACCGCCGGGGTCCTCGCCGCCGTCGGCATCGCCCTCGGCGTCCTGGTCCACGTCACGTACACCATGCTGGGCGTCGGGCTCCTGGTGTCCCGGAGCCCGGCGCTCTTCACGGCGATGAAGCTGATCGGCGCCGCGTACCTGGTGTACGTCGGGTACAAGACCTTCGTCACCAAGGCCCGGGTGGACGTCGACCTGTCGGACGGCGAGGGCCTGTCGAAGGCGGGCGCGCTGCGCACCGGCTTCCTGACGAACGCGCTCAACCCGAAGACGATGCTGTTCGTCCTGAGCACCTACACCCAGGTCGTCAGCGCCGACACCCCCGTGGCCCAGCAGATCGGCTACGGCCTGTTCATGTCGTTCGCGCACCTGGTGTGGTTCGCGCTCGCCGCGCTGCTCTTCTCCCGGCAGGGCCTGCGGGACCGGCTGCTGCGGCGGCAGGCCGTGCTCAACAAGGCCATCGGCACCGTGCTCGTGGGCCTCGGGGTGGTGCTCGCGCTGACGCCGTCGGCGGCCTGAGCCCCGGCCGGAAGCACAGGCGTCAGGCCGTCACCGCTCCCACCGCCCGGACGAGGGCCTGGGCGCGCGGGTCGGCCGTGACCGTCTTCCGCATGCCGTTGGTGACGTACCCGAAGGCGATGCCGGAGTCGGGGTCGGCGAAGCCCAGGGAGCCGCCGCGGCCCGGGTGGCCGAAGGAGGACGGGCCGAGGAGCGGCGAGGCCGGGCCGTGCAGCATGTGGCCGAGGCCGAAGCGGGTGCCGACGAGCAGGACGCGGTCCGTGCCCGCGGACTCCTCGGTACGGGCGAGGGTGAGGGTCGCCGGGGCGAAGAGGCGCTCGGCGCCGTCGACGGGGCCGAGGGTGGCGGCGTAGAAGCGGGAGAGCGCGCGGGCGGTGGCGACGCCGGCCGAGCCGGGGAGTTCGGCGGCCCGGTAGACGGGGTCGTTCTCGTCGGGCGCCGGGTCGATGACGCCGAAGGCGCGGCGGGTGAGGAGTCCGGGTCCCGGTAGGCCTCGGTGACCGCGCGCTTGGGGCGGAGCCGGAGCGCGCCGCTCCCGGCCGGTTCGACCTCCTCGACGGGTCCGATGCGGCCGACCCGGTGGGCCTCCGCGTCCGGGAGCCCGATCCACAGGTCGAGGCCGAGCGGATCGGCGATCTCCTCCGCCACCCAGCGGCCTATGGTCCGGCCGGTGACGCGGTGGACGAGGCCGGAGAGCAGCCAACTGAAGGTGTGGGCGTGGTAGCCGTGGGCGGTGCCGGGCTCCCAGACGGGGGCCTGGGCGGCGACGGCGGCGGTCGCCGTCGGCAGGTCGACGGCCTCGGCGAGGTGAGCGGTCGGTCGAGGACGGGGACGCCGGCCCGGTGCGCGAGGAGGTCCCGCACGGTCGCGCGGTCCTTGCCGGCCGCCTTGAACTCGGGCCAGTACGTGGCCACGGGGGCGTCCAGGTCGAGCAGGCCGCGCTGGTGCAGGAGCAGGGGCACGGCGGCGGCGACGCCCTTGGTGGCCGAGCGGACGACCTGGGCGGTCTCCCCGGTCCAGGGCGCCCCGCCGTCGACGTCCTCGCCGCCCACGTCCCCGCCGCCCACGTCCTTGGTGCCCGCCCACAGGTCGACGACCCGCACGCCGTCCCGGTGGACGGCGACGGCCGCCCGCGCTCGCCGCGCTGCTCGAAGTTGCGCAGGAACGCGTCCCGGACGGGCTCCCAGCCCGCCGCCACCGTGCCCTGGACGTCCACGTTCCCGCTCCTCGTCTCTCCGTGTCTCTCCGTGGTGCCGACCCCCATGGTGCAACGCGGCACGTGGAGGAGCCGATTCCGGGGGTCACGGAGCACCGGAGGACAGGCCCTCGGAGCACCGGAGGGCAAGCTCTCAGGCCACCGACTGCGGGACGAAGCCGAACGGCAGCTCCAGGCGGTGCCGGGCCATCAGCTCCTCGTCCGCGAGGAGTTCGCCGGTCCGCCCGTCGGCGGCGATGACGCCCTCGCTGAGGACCACCGCGCGCGGGCAGAGCTCCAGGGCGTACGGCAGGTCGTGGGTGACCATGAGGACGGTGACGTCCAGGGAGCGCAGGACGTCCGCGAGCTCGCGGCGCGAGGCCGGGTCCAGGTTGGAGGACGGCTCGTCGAGGACGAGGATCTCCGGCTCCATGGCCAGGACGGTCGCCACGGCCACCCGGCGGCGCTGCCCGAAGGAGAGGTGGTGCGGCGGCCGGTCGGCGTACTCGGCCATCCCGACCCGCTCCAGGGCCCGGCGCACCACGGCGTCGAGCTCGGCGCCGCGCAGTCCGGCGGCGGCCGGGCCGAGCCACGTCCTCGCGGACGGTCGGCATGAAGAGCTGGTCGTCGGGGTCCTGGAAGACGATGCCGACCTTGCGGCGGACCTCGGCCATGTGCTTCCTGCCGACCGGGAGCCCGGCGACGGTGACGGTGCCCGCGCCGCCGGTGAGGATGCCGTTGAGGGTGGAGGACGAGGGTGGTCTTGCCGGCGCCGTTGGGACCGAGCAGGGCGACCCGCTCGCCGCGCCCGACGGTCAGGTTCACCCCGAAGAGGGCCTGGTGGCCGTCGGGGTAGGCGTACGCGAGGCCGCGGACGTCGAGGGAGGGCGGAGGGGTCATCGGAAGGTCCGTCCCAGGAGGCAGATCAGGAGGGCGGTCAGCGGCAGCGCGGCGGCGCACGTCCACTGGGCGCGGGTGGCGGTCACCTCGTCGAGGACCGGGATGGTGCCGGTGTAGCCGCGGCTGACCATGGCCAGGTGGACCCGTTCCCCGCGCTCGTACGAGCGGATGAAGAGCGCGCCCGCGGACTTGGCGAGGACGCCCCAGTGGCGCACGCCCCGCGCCTCGAAGCCGCGCGAGCGGCGGGCGACAGACATGCGGCGCATCTCGTCGGTGATGACGTCGCCGTACCGGATCATGAAGGAGGCGATCTGGACGAGCAGCGGCGGCAGCTTCAGGCGCTGGAGGCCCAGGAGCAGGAGCGCAGCTCGGTGGTGGCGGCCAGGAGCACGGAGGCGGCGACGCCGAGGGTGCCCTTGGCGAGGACGTTCCAGGCGCCCCACAGGCCGGGGACGCTCAGGGAGATCCCGAGCACCTCCGTCCGCTCGCCGGGCACGACGAACGGCATGAGCAGCGCGAAGGCGACGAACGGCACCTCGACGAGCAGCCGCTTGCACAGGAAGCCGGCCGGCACCCGGGCCCTCGCCGCCACGACCGCGAGGAGCGCGGCGTACGCGGCGAAGGCCCAGACGGCCTCGCGGGGCGTCGAGACGACCACCACGACGAAGCCGAGGACGGCGACGAGCTTGGTGTGCGGGGGCAGCCCGTGGACCGGCGAGTGTCCGTGCCGGTAGAGCTTGTGGGCGTGGCCCGCACCCATGTCAGACGCTTTCCGGTACGGGGGTGCGGCGGCGGCGCACGACCCAGAAGGCTCCGGTGCCGACGGCCAGGGTCGCGCCCACGCCGATGACGCCGGCCAGGCCGCCGGAGAGGCGCGCGTCGGTGATGTCCTTGACGCCGTAGTCGGCGAGCGGGGAGTCGGCGGTGGCGTGCTCGTACTGGTCGGCCTTGGCGTCGATGCCCTTGTCGGCGGCGACCTTCTCCAGGCCGTCGGGGCTGGCGGAGGCGTAGAAGGAGACGAAGCCGGCGAGGACGAGGGCGGTGACGACGCCGGCGGTCCACAGCTTCCTCGGGGAGCCGGCGGAGATCGGGACGGGGACGGTCGCGGGCTCGGCGTCGACCAGCTCGCCGTCCACCCGGAGCTTGAGCGGGGCGGTCAGGCCGCGCGCGCCGTACACCAGGTCGGGGCGGACGGCGACGACCGCGCCGACGGTCAGCATGGTGATGACGGCCTCGCCGATCCCGATGAGGACGTGGACGCCGACCATGGCCGTGAGGACCTTGCCGACGGGGACGTCGGTGGTGCCGCCGATCGCGTAGATCAGCGTGAAGACGACGGCCGCGGCCGGTACGGAGACGAGCGCGGCGGCGAAGGAGGCGACGGTCACCGAGCGGCGGGTGCGCGGCAGGACCAGGACGAGGCCCCGGAAGAGCGCGTAGGCCGTGACGACGGTGACGACGCCCATGACGGTGATGTTCACGCCGAGGGCGGTGAGACCGCCGTCCGCGAAGAGACGCCCTGCATGAGCAGGACGACCGCGATGCACAGGACGCCGGTCCAGGGGCCGACGAGTATCGCGGCGAGCGCGCCGCCGAGGAGGTGTCCGCTGGTCCCGGCGGCGACCGGGAAGTTCAGCATCTGGACGGCGAAGACGAAGGCCGCGACGAGGCCGGCGAGCGGCGCCGTCCTTTCGTCCAGTTCTCGGCGGGCTCCGCGCAGGCTGACGGCGACGGCGCCGGCGGCGACGACACCGGCGACGGCCGATACGGGGGCGTTGATGAATCCGTCAGGTACGTGCACGTCGGAATGATGGGCGCTCCTGCGAAGGAGTTGCAAGAGCGCACGGGTCACATCATGGCCGCGACTTTCCCGGCATGAGCCGTGCGATCACGGGGAAGAAGTGCCACATTGGCTTATAAGAGGACAAAAGTCAGGAGCCACCGATGGCCACCGCACCCGTCCCCGCCGTCGACGACCGTGCCAAGGGTCGGATCATCAGCGACGCCCCCTCTCCCGACCCGTCCCGGTGGCCCTGCGCTACGACCCCGGTCGCTCCCCGCGACCGTCCGCTTCGTCTTCCCCGGCGCCGTCGAGTGGTCCTTCCCGCGCGCCCTCCTGGAGAAGGGCCTGCGCACCCCGGCCCGGCGCGGTGACATCGAGGTCTGGCCCTGCGGCCGGGTGCAGACGGTGGTCGAGTTCCACACGGAGGAGGGGGTGAAGGTCGTCCAGTTCGACACCGCCACCCTGGTCCGCTTCCTGCGCCACACCTACTCGTCGAACCCCTCGGGAAGCCCCGCCGCCTCCGCCCCGGACGCGCGGACGCCGTCGGCGCGCCGCTGAGACGGCGCACCGACGGCGTCGGGCGTACGACCGAAGGCGTCAGGCCTTCACGAGGTCAGGCCTTCACGAGGTCAGGCTTCCCCTCCGCGGAGGCCTCCTCGACGTGCCGGGCGAGCCCCTCGCCCTCCACGTCCACGTTGGGCAGGGCCCGGTCCAGCCACTTCGGCAGCCACCAGGCCTTGTGGCCGAGCAGCGCGAGGACGGCCGGGACGATCGCCATGCGGACCACGAAGGCGTCGAAGAGGACCGCGACGGCCAGGCCGAAGCCGATCATCTTGATCATCTGGTCGGTCATCCCGATGAAGCCGGAGAAGACCGCGATCATGATCACCGCGGCGGCGGTGACCACCCGGGCGCTGTGCCGGAAGCCGGTCACGATCGCCTCGCCGGGACGCTCGCCGTGCACGTACGCCTCCCGCATCCGGGTGACGAGGAACACCTCGTAGTCCATCGCGAGGCCGAAGACGACGCCCACCATGAAGATCGGCATCATCGACATGATCGGGCCGGTCTGCTCGACCCCGAAGAGGCCGCCGAGCCAGCCCCACTGGAAGACCGCGACGACCGCGCCGAGGGCCGCGACCACCGAGAGCAGGAAGCCGAGGGCCGCCTTCAGGGGACGAGGACCGAGCGGAAGACCAGGGTCAGGAGCAGGAAGGCGAGGCCGACGACGAGGGCCAGGTACGGCACCAGGGCGTCGTTCATCTTCTGCGAGAAGTCGATGTTCATCGCGGTGGCGCCGGTGACGAGGACGTCGTCGCCGGTGGCGTTCCGGATGTCGTGGACGAGGTCCTCGGTGGCGACGGAGGACGGGCGGTCCTTCGGGACCACCGTGATCATCGCGGCGTCGCCGGCCTTGTTCGGGGTCGCCGGGGTGACGGCGGCCCAGCCTTCGAGCTTCTTGATCGTGGAGACCGTCTTGTCGGCGGTGGCCTTGTCGCCGTCGACGACGACGAGCAGCGGGCCGTTGAAGCCGGGGCCGAAGCCGTCGGACAGCATGTCGTACGCCCGGCGCTCGGTGGTGGAGACCGGCTTGACGCCGTCGTCCGGCAGGCCCATCTCCAGGGAGGCGGCGGGGACCGCGATCGCGCCGAGGCCGAGGACGCCGACGAGGAGCACGAGCACGGGGCGGCGGATGACGAACCGGGCCCAGCGGGTGCCGCCGTTGGGCTTCTCCTCCTTGGCGTCCCCGGACGCCGCGCCCTGCGCTGCTTGCGGCCCACGACCTTGTCGCCGGCGAAGCCGAGCAGGGCCGGGATCAGGGTGAGCGCGATGAGGACGGCGATGACGACCGTGCCGGCGGCGGCGAAGCCCATCTTCGTCAGCATCGGGATGTTGACGACGGCCAGGCCGACGAGGGCGATGACGACGGTGAGTCCGGCGAAGACGACGGCGGAGCCGGCCGTGCCAGTCGCGCGGCCCGCGGCCTCCTCCTTGCTCCGGCCCTCGGCCAGCTCCGCGCGGTAGCGGGAGACGATGAAGAGGGCGTAGTCGATGCCGACCGCGAGGCCGATCATCATCGCGAGGGTGGAGGTGGTGGAGCCGAGGTCGAGGACGTTCGCGAGCGCCGTGATCGAGGAGACGCCGATGCCGACGCCGATGATCGCGGTGAGCAGCGGGAGTCCGGCGGCGACGAGCGAGCCGAAGGTGACGACGAGGACGAAGCCGGCGATGACCACGCCGACGATCTCGCCCGCGCCGGTCTCGGGCATGGTCTGGAGGGCGTCGCCGCCGACCTCGACCGTCAGGCCCTTGCCCTGCGCCTCGTGTCCGGCCTGCTTCAGGGCCTCGCGCGTCCCGTCGGTCAGCTCCATGGCGTTGACCTTGTACGCGACGGAGACGTAGGCGGTGGAGCCGTCCTGGGAGACGGCCCGCGCGGTGTACGGGTCGGCGACCGAGACGATCTGGTCCGAGCCGGACTTCAGCGCGGCGACGGTCTCCTCGACGACGGCCTTGTGCGCCGCGTCGGTCACCTTCTGGCCCTCGGGGGCCTTGAAGACGACGCGGGCGGTGGCCCCGTCGGCCCCGGCGCCGGGAAGCGCTCTTCGAGCAGGTCGAAGGCGCGCTGGGCCTCAGTGCCGGGGATCGAGAAGGAGCTGGAGGTGGCGGTGGGCGCGGTCGCGGCGCCGACGCCGGCGAGCGCGAGAGCGCCACCCAGAGGAGGGCGACGAGCCGTCGGCGCCGGAAGGCGGAACGACCCAGCTTGTACAGGAACGTGGCCACGGGGGCGTACTCCCGGTGTTGAGGGACAAGGGCATGGGGAGCCGGCCCGACGGCGTGAGCGGCGCGACGTCAGGTGGAGAGGGGTGGTGCGGGTCCTGCGGCGGGACCCGGGGGTCCCGTGGGGCTCAGACGCCGAGTGAGGGGAGCACGACGGCGTCGACGTAGGCGCTGAGGAACGCGTGGTCGACCGGCTGATCCTCGATCAGCGGGCGGGCGACGAACGCGCCGATCAGCATGTGCGGGACGAGCTTCAGCGCCGGGTTGTCGGCGTCGACCTCGCCCCTGCGGACCGCTCGGCGCAGCACTTCCTGAAAGCCGTTCATCTCGGGTTCGATGAGCAGCTCGCGCAGCGCTCCGGTGCAGGTCGGGGTTGTCGTGGACGGCATGGGCCAGACCCCGCATCAGCGCGGAGTCCTTCTCCATCTGGCAGTCGTCGGTCCGTTCGAGCATGACCCGGAAGTCGCCGCGCAGGGAGCCGGTGTCGATCTCGGAGAGGTCGGCCGGCTTGTTGGCGCGCAGCGCCCGGGCGACCAGCTCGGGCTTGCTCCCCACTGGCGGTAGAGGGTGGCCTTGCTGGAGTGGGTGCGGGCGGCGACGGCGTCCATGGTGAGGGCGTCGTAGCCGACTTCGCGCAGGAGGTCGAGCACGGCCGCGTACAGCTCGGACTCCCGCTCGGGAGTGAGTCTGCTGCGTGCCATGCCGTGTCTCCTGCCCGGTGCGTCGACGGAGTGCGAACGAAACGGTTTCGTACTGTACGAAGGTACCCCCGCCCTCAGCGAAACGAAACCGTTTCGTACGTGTTCTGAACCACACCCGGGCCGCACCCCGGGCCACACCCGGCCCGCACCACGGACCGCATACCCGAAGACGCCCGCATACACGTACGAGTTGCCACGCCCCCGCCACCCCGAAAGCATGGGGTGGTGAGTGACGACGTCGCGTATCTCCGTTTCCCGCACCTCCACGACGACCTGCTGTGCTTCGTCGCCGAGGACGACCTCTGGGTCGCCCCGCTCCCCGCCGAGGGCAGCGCCCGGCCGGGCCTGGCGGCTCACCGTCGACCGGACCCGGGTCGGGCACCCGCGCTTCTCGCCGGACGGACGCCACATCGCGTACACGAACTGGCGCAGCCTGGACCCCGAGATCCACCTCGTCCCGGTCGACGGCGGGGCCGCCCGGCGGCTCACCCACTGGGGCTCGACCGACACCCGGGTCTGCGGCTGGACGCCCCCCGACAAGGACGGCCGCTCCGACATCCTCGCCGTCTCCTCGCACGGGCAGCCCTTCTCGTACTACTCCTGGGCCTATACCGTCCCCACCGACGGCACCCCGGGCCGCCGGCTGCCCTGGGGCCCGGTCTCCGACATCGCGGTCACCGAGGAGCTGGTCGCCCCCGGCAACGAGGCCGAGCGGTGCACGCTGCTCCTGACCGGGAAGCCGCCGCACGAGCCCGCCGCCTGGAAGCGGTACCTGGGCGGCGCCACCGGCCGCCTCTGGCTGCACGGCAGGCGGCTGCTGGCCGGCCTCGGCGGGCACCTGGACTGCCCGATGGCCGTGGGGGCCGGATCGCGTTCCTCTCCGACCACGAGGGCGTCGGCAACCTGTACTCCTGCCGGCCCGACGGCACCGACCTGCGCCGCCACACCGACCACGACGACTTCTACGCCCGGCACGCCTCCAGCGACGGGCGGCGGGTCGTCTACCAGTGCGCGGGCGAGCTGTGGGTCGTCGACGACCTCACGCCCGACTCCCGCCCCCGCCGCCTGGAGGTGCGGCTCGGCGGCCAGCGCGTCGGCCGGCGGAGCTACCAGGTGCCCGCCGCCCACCACATCGACTCCCTCTCCGTCGACGAGACCGGCCGGGCCAGCGCCGTCTCCGTCCGGGGCAGCCTGTACTGGCTGACGCACCGCGACGGCCCGGCCCGCACGATCATCGACTCCCCCGGCGTCCGGGTCCGGCTGCCCGAGATGCTCGGCAGCGGCGGCCAGGTCGCGTACGTGACCGACGCCGACGGCGAGGACGCCGTCGAGGTCGCCCACCTGCCGCGCGCCAGCGGCGACCGGCCGCCGCGCCGGCTCGCCTCCGGGGGCCTCGGGCGGGTCGAGGAGCTGGTCTCCGACCCGGACGGCGAGCGGCTCGCCCTCGCCTCCCACGACGGCCGGCTCCTGCTCCTGGACGCGAGCGAGGAGTCCGACGGGGAGGTCACCGAGCTGATCCGGTCCGTCAACGGGCCCGTCCGCGACCTCGCCTTCTCCCCCGACGGCGACTGGCTGACCTGGTCCCACCCCGGCATCGGCCGCTCCCTGCGCTCGATCAGGATGGCCCGGATCTCGGGCCCCGGCGCCCGCACGGTCGTGGACGTCACCAACGGGCGCTTCGAGGACGAGAACCCGGTCTTCACCCGGGACGGGCGCTACCTCGCCTTCCTCTCCTGGCGCGGCTTCGACCCGGTGTACGACGTTCACACCGGCGACCTGTCGTTCCCGCTGGGCTGCCGCCCCTACCTCGTACCGCTCTCCTCCGCGACCCCGTCCCCTTCGCGCTGCTCCCGGACGGGCGCCCGGCGGCCGGCGGCCTGGACCCGGCCGACGAGGACACCGCCCGGCGGAGGGCACGGTGACGGTGGAGATCGAGGGCCTCGCCGAGCGGGTCACGCCGTTCCCGGTGGCCGCCTCCAAGTACTCCGGGCTGCACCCGGTCAGCGGCGGCGGCCTGGTCTGGCTGCGCTGGCCCATCTCGGGCGCGCTCGGCGAGACGTTCGCCAACCCGGCCGACACCTCGGGCCGGCCCACCCTGGAGCACTTCTCCATCACCAAGGCCCGCAAGAGCGAACTCGCCTCCGACCTGGACTGGTTCGCGGTCAGCGGCGACGGCACCCGGCTCGTTGTCGCGGACGAGGGCGAGCTGCGGGCGGTGCCCGCGACCGAGGCCGGGGACGGCGACTCGACCGTCTACCTGGACCTGCGGCGCATCCTGCACGAGGTCGACCCGGGCGCCGAGTGGCGGCAGGCCTTCGACGAGGCCGGACGGATCGTCCGCGCCTACTTCTGGGAGCCCGGCATGGGCGGGGTCGACTGGACGGCGGTCCTGGACCAGTACCGGCCGCTGGTCGAACGGGTCTCCTCCCCGACGAGTTCGCCGACCTGCTGCGCGAGGTGATGGGCGAGCTGGGCACCTCGCACGCGTACGTCACCCCGGCCCGCCGCAACGAGGGACCCCCGCACTACCAGCGGCCCATGGGCCTGCTCGGCGCCAACCTCGTGCTCCGCGAGGCGGGTTGGACGGTGAAGCGGATCCTGCCCGGCGAGTCCTCCGACTCCAAGGCCCGCTCCCCGCTGGCCGGTACGGGCATCCGCGAGGGCGCCGTCCTCACCCACGTCGACGGGCGGCCCGTGGACCCGGTCGCCGGGCCGTACCCGCTGCTCTCCGGCACCGGCGGCACCACCGTCGAGCTGACCTTCACCCCGCCGGGGGCGAGGGGCGCGCCCGGCGCGTCGCCGTCGTCCCGCTCGTCGACGAGCGCCCGCTGCGCTACCAGGACTGGGTGGCCAAGCGCCGGACCGTGGTCCGCGAACTGAGCGGCGGGCGCTGCGGCTACCTCCACATCCCGGACATGGGCGGCTCCGGCTGGGCTCAGTTCAACCGGGACCTGCGGATGGAGGTCTCCCGGCCGGCCCTCATCGTGGACGTGCGCGGCAACGCGGGCGGCAACATCAGCGAGCTCGTCATCGAGAAGCTGACCCGGCGGATCCTCGGCTGGGACCTCACGCGCAACGCCCAGCCGGTCAGTTACGCCTCGAACGCGCCGCGCGGCCCCGTCGTCGCCCTCGCCGACGAGGCCACCTCCTCCGACGGCGACATGATCACCGCGGCCTTCAAGCTCCTCGGCCTCGGCCCGGTCGTGGGCCAGCGCACCTGGGGCGGGGTGGTCGGCATGACCGGCCGCCACCGGCTCGGGGACGGCACGCAGATCACGGTGCCGATGAACGCGGCCTGGTTCCCCGAGTACGGCTGGTCCCTGGAGAACCACGGCGTCGAACCCGACCTCGCGGTCCTGCGCACCCCGCTGGACTGGGCGGAGGCCGCCACGCCCAGCTCGACGACGCCGTCCACGTCGCCCTCGCCCTTCTGGAGGAGACCCCGGCGGCGAGCCCCCGGCGTACGAGTCCCTCCCGGACCGCTCCCGCCCCAAGCTGCCGCCGCGGCCGGAGGGCTGACCTCCTTCACACCGCCCCGTACCCCAGGTCCAGTTCGTACGAGGCGCCCGGCCGGCCGTTCAGTACCGCGCGTCGAAGTCGGTGAAGTACGCGTCGCCCCGGTCGGGCACGGACGCGGCGAAGTAGGCCCGGTTCTCCCGCTCGAACGCGAGCAGGGCGGGGGCGTGGTCGGGTCGGAGTCGTTCGAGTGCGGCCATGGGCGCCACCGTGCGGAGAACCGGGGCGCGGGACGAGCGGTTTCGCGCCGGAGCGCGTGCGCGCGCGGCGGGGAGCGGCCCGCGCGGGAGAACGCGCGGAAGGGCGCACCCGGCGTACCGGGTGCGCCCTCCGCGTGGAACAGCCGGGTCAGGCCTGGCGGTCGCGGGCCTGCTCGGCGCGGTCCTGCACCTGACGGCGGGTGTCGCGCGCCTCGTCGGCGGAGCGCTCGCGGCCCTGGGAGGCGCGCTCGGACGCCTCGTCCTTGGCCTTGCCCATGGCCTCGTTGGCCTGGTTCTTGAGCTGCTCGGCCTTGCCCTTGAACTGGTCCTTCATACCCATCGAAGTTCACTCCTAGCGAGGTGGGGGGACGTCGTGTCCCCGGCCTCGATCAGCCTCGCACGAGCGGACATTCCACGCATTTCGATCAGTCACGGACAGTGAGGCCCGGGGTCGGCCCTTCTCCGAAGCCGCCCCGGACCTCCGCTCAGACCCGCTCCGTCCGCTCCTGCTCGTCGGCCGCGCCCCCGCGCCCACGAGCCCCTTGGAGACCGACCCGAGGCGCGGCTCGAAGCGCTTCATCTCGCGCTGCCCCACGGTCGCGATCACCCCGGGCAGGTAGCCGCGGATCGACTGCATTCCGCGCAGCCACCACTGGGCGTAGACGTGCGGCGCGCGCCGCTCGATGCCCGCGACGATCCGGTCGACGGCCGGGCCGAGGGGGTACGTGCGGTTCGACGGCCACGGCAGCCGCTGGCGCAGCTCCCGCATGACGTCGTCCTGGTCGGCGCCCCGCACCATGTCCGTGTCGGTCCAGGAGAGGTAGCCGACGCCGACCTTCACGCCCTTGTACGCGACCTCGGCGCGCAGGCTGTGCGCGAAGGCCTCCACGCCCGACTTGGAGGCGCAGTACGCCGTCATCATCGGGGCCGGGGTGATCGCGGCGAGCGAGGCGATCTGGAGGAAGTACCCGCGGGACTCCATGAGGACGGGCAGGAACGCCCGGCCGGTCACGGCGCCGCCGATCAGGTTGACCTCGATGACCCGGCGCCAGGCGACCGGGTCGGAGTCGGCGAACGGACCGCCCGAGGCGACGCCGGCGTTGGCGACGACGATGTCGACCTTCCCGAACCGCTCCTTCACCTCGGCCGCGACCCGGGACATCGCCTCGTGGTCGGTGACGTCGGCGTGCCACCAGTCGGCCTCGGTGTGCAGGCGCCCGGCGACCTCCTTGAGCTGCTCCGGCTCCAGGCCGACGAGCGCGATCTTCGCGCCGCGCGCGGAGAGCTTGCGGGCGAGGAGTTCGCCGACGCCGCGGGCCCCTCCGGTGACGACCGCGACCTGTCCTTCGAGACTCACCCTGCTCATGCGTCCTCCTTCACGTTCGGCACGTTCGCGGTGTCCTTCACGCCCAGGTACGTGAGGGTCAGTTCGCGGATCTGCGCGGTGACGGCCTCGGGGCCTCCACCGGGGTCATGTGGCCCATGCCGGGCAGCTCGACGAAGCCCGCGCAGTGCGGCAGCGCCTCCGCGAGGGCGCGGGAGTGGACGGCCGGGGTGAGCCGGTCGGCGGTGCCGACGAGGACGGCGACCGGCAGCCGCAGCGCCCGCACGTCCCGTTCGAGGTCGAGTCCGGCCAGGACCTGCGACCAGCCGTGGCGCGGGACGCGCGGGCAGGCGTGCACGATCCGGGCGCAGGCGTCGACCTTCTCGGGGGCCGAACCGGGGCCCATGGTGGCGTACTTGAGGATCCGCTTCGAGACGGCGTTGACCGGTCCGAGGGGCGCCTTGGAGCCGAGGACGGCGGCGGTGAGCCGGGTGCGCAGCCTGCTCGGGCCCAGCGGCACGACGGTGGCCTCGGCGGTCAGCCGCGAGGGGCCGGTGGAGCAGAGCAGGACGGCGGCGGCGTGGTCGCGCAGGCCGTGGCGCTCGGCGGCGGCCATGATCGTCATGCCGCCCATGGAGTGGCCGGCGAGGACGGCCCGCTCGCCGGTGGCGAGGGTGGCGGAGAGCACCGCCTCCAGGTCGTCGGCGAGCGCGGCCGTCGAGTAGCCGCCGGGGCCGGGGGCCGGGGAGCGGCCGTGGCCGCGCTGGTCGTAGGCGATGACCCGGTGGTCGGCGGCGAGGGCCCGGATCTGCTCGGCCCAGAAGCCGATGGAGCAGGTCCAGCCGTGGGCCAGGACGACGGCGGGGGCGCCCTCGGGGCCGTACACCTCGACGTGGAGGCGGGAGCCGTCGGCGGAGGTGACGGTGAGTTCACGGGCTCCGGGGATCGGGGTCAGGTGCCGGCTCGGGGTGCGGTCGCTCACTGGGCGGCCTCCTTCGTGCGCGGGGGACGGGACGTGGCGGTGGACGCCGTGCGGGGCGCGCGGATCACCTCGTACTCGGAGAGGTCGACCTGCCGGGTCTCGCGCCGGAACTCGCCGGTGGTGCCCGGCCAGAGGGTGGTGTTGCGGCCGTTGGCGTCGAGGTACCAGCTCTCGCAGCCGCCCGCCTTCCAGACGGTCCGCTCCATGCGGGCCTGGACCTTACGGTTCCAGGCGTGGACGGCGGAGGGGCGGACGGCGAGGGCGGCGCGCCCGCCGAGGACGTTCAACTGGCGCAGGTAGTCGGCCAGGTAGGTGAGCTGGGACTCGATCATCAGGATCATCGAGGAGTTCCCGAGGCCGGTGTTGGGGCCGATGATCGTCATCCAGTTGGGGAAGCCGGCGGCGGTGGCGCCGCGCAGCACTCCATGCCGTCCTTCCAGGCGTCGGCGAGCGAGATCCCGTCGGCGCCGAAGACGCGCTCGGCGATCGGCATGTCGGTGACGTGGAAGCCGGTGCCGAAGACGATCGCGTCGACCTCGGTCTCGCTCCCGTCGGCGCCGACCAGGGTCGAGCCGCGGACCTCGCGCAGACCGGAGGCGACGACGTCGACGTTGGGCCGCGCGACCGCCGGGTAGTACGTGTTCGACAGCAGGATGCGCTTGCAGCCGATGCGGTACGAGGGGTCAGCTTGGCCCGCAGCGCCGGGTCCTTGACCGCCCGGGCGATGTTGGCCTTGGCGAGCTTCTCGACGAGGCCCAGCTCGCCGGGGTGCTTGGTGAAGGCGCCGACCTGGAGCTCGCGGATGCCCCAGAGCAGGCCGCGGCGCAGGGTCGCGGTGAAGGGCAGGGCGCGGTGCAGGCGGCGCTCGGCCCCGGTGATGTTCCGGTCCATGCGGGGCATGACCCACGGGGGCGTGCGCTGGAAGAGCGTGAGCTTCCGGACCTGCGGCTGGATCGCGGGCACGATCTGGATGGCGGAGGCGCCGGTGCCGATCATGGCGACGCGCTTGCCGGTGAGGTCGTAGTCGTGGTCCCAGCGGGCCGAGTGGAAGACCTTGCCGGGGAAGCCGTCGAGCCCCGGGACGTCGGGGATCTTGGGGTCGGAGAGCGGGCCGGTGGCGGAGACGACGACCTCGGCGCTGAAGGAGCCGGATCTGGTCTCGATCTCCCAGCGCAGCGCGTCGGCGTCCCACTCCATCCGCAGCACCTCGTGGTTCAGGCGCAGGTGCGGCCGGATCCCGAAGGTGTCGGTGACGTGCTCCAGGTACGCGCGGATGTGGTGCTGCCCGGAGAAGGTGCGGGGCCAGTCCGGGTTGGGCGCGAAGGAGAAGGAGTAGAGGTGGGAGGGGACGTCGCAGGCGCAGCCGGGGTAGCTGTTGTCGCGCCAGGTGCCGCCCACGGAGTCGGCCCGCTCCAGGACCACGAAGTCGGTGATCCCCTCGCGGCGCAGCCGGACGGCGGCCCCAGGCCGCCGAATCCCGATCCGATCACCGCCACCCGTACGTGCTCGTGCTTCGCCATGCCGCCTCCCGTGCGCCCGGCCCGATTCCGCCAGCAATCACTGGCATGGTGGGGACTGTAGAGCAGCTCCCTACCGAGCGGTAGGGGTACGACGAGGGAAAGTTACCGGCGGTACAACATAGGCTGGCGGACGTGGCAGAAGGATCGGGTCCCGGGACGGGCGAGCGCACGACGGGCACGGGCAGGGGCGCGGGCCCGACGGGCACGGGCGCGCACGCCGGCGTGCCCCCGGCGGAGGGCGGCGTGCGCGAGTACCGCGTGGAGGAGCTGGCGGCCGCCGCCGGCATCACCGTGCGCACCCTGCGCTTCTACCGCGAGCGCGGCCTGATCCCGCCGCCCCGCCGCGAGGGCCGGATCGCCTGGTACGACGAGCAGCACCTGGCCCGGCTGCGGACCATCGCCGCCCTCCTGGAGCGCGGCCACACCCTCAACGGCATCGCCGACCTCACCACCGCCTTCGAGAGCGGCCGGAACGTCCGCGAGGTCCTCGCCATCGACGTCCCCAGCGAGGAGGAGCCGGTCCGGCTGACCCCCGGGGAGCTGGCGGACCACTTCGCGGGCGAGGTCACGCCCGAGAACCTCGCCGCCGCCCTCGACCTCGGCTACCTCGCCACCGACGGCGAGGAGATCGTCCACATCAGCCGCCGGCTGCTGGACGTCTCCGCCGCCCTCGTCCGCGAGGGCGTGCCGCTCGCGGAGGTCCTCGCGGCGGGGCCCGGGTCCGCGAGCACGCCGAGGCGCTCGCGGAGCTCTTCACCGAGCTGCTCCGCGCCCACGCGGCCGAGGAGGACCTGTGGCGGCTGCGCCCGCTGGCCAAGAGCGTGGTGGAGGCGGAGCTGTCGATGGCCCTGGACCGCCGCCTGCGCGACAAGGCCTGAGCGGGTCCTACAGGTCGTAGACGGCGGTGACGGGCGCGTGGTCGCTCCACCGCTCGTCGTGGGTGGCGGCCCGCTCGACGTACGCCTTCACGGCCTTGGCGGCGAGCCCCGGCGTGGCGATCTGGTAGTCGATCCGCCAGCCGCTGTCGTTGTCGAAGGCGCGCCCGCGGTAGGACCACCAGGAGTAGGGCCCCTCCTGGTCGGGGTGGAGCGCGCGGACGACGTCCACGTACCCGCCCTCCTCCGCGTCGAGGACCCGGCTCAGCCACTCCCGCTCGTCGGGCAGGAAGCCGGCCTTCTTCTGGTTGGCCTTCCAGTTCTTGAGGTCGGCCTCGCGGTGCGCGATGTTCCAGTCGCCGCAGACGACGACCTCGCGCCCGTCGGCGGCGGCCCGGGCCCGGAGGTCCTTCAGGTAGGGCAGGAACTCGCCCATGAAGCGGTACTTCTCGTCCTGCCGCCCGGTGCCGACCTCGCCGGAGGGCAGGTAGAGGCTGGCGACGGTCACGCCGGGCAGGTCGGCCTCGACGTACCGGCCGCTGTCGGCGAACTCCAGGCAGCCGAAGCCGACCCGGACCGCGTCCGGCTCGCGCCGGGTGTAGAGGGAGACGCCGGCCCGGCCCTTGGCGGTGGCGGGGGCGTGCACGGCGTACCAGCCCTCGGGCGCCCGCACCTCCGGGGGAGCTGGGCCTCCTCGGCGCGCACCTCCTGGAGGCAGAGGACGTCGGCGGAGGTCCCGGCCAGCCAGGAGGCGAAGCCCTTCTTGGCGGCGGCGCGGAGACCGTTGACATTCACACTTGTGACGGTGAGCATCCCGGGAGAATACCGACACCCGTCACCCGCACACACGTACGATGAACCGCATGAACATCCGTCCCACCCCTACGACCACCCCGACGCGGTCGAGCTCGAAGACGCGGTCCAGGCGGAGTACGCCGTCCGTTACGGCGACGAGGGCGACGCCACCCCGCTGGACGCCGGCATGTTCGTCCCGCCCCGCGGCCTCTACCTGCTCGCCTACCACCCCGAGGGCCACCCCTCGCCACCGGCGGCTGGCGCACCCAGGACGCCAATGACCAGGGGTACGCGGACGGCGACGCCGAGCTCAAGCGCATGTACGTGATCCCCGAGGCCCGCGGCCTGGGCCTGGCCCGCCGCATCCTCGCGGCCCTCGAAGCCGACGCCCGCGCGGCCGGCCGCACCCGCATGGTCCTGGAGACGGGCACCGCCCAGCCCGAGGCCATCGCCCTCTACACCTCCAGCGGCTACGCCCCGTGCGCCAAGTTCGGCCACTACCGGGAGTACGAGAACAGCCGCTGCTACGCGAAGTCCCTGGTCTGACGCGTCCGGGCCGGGCCCGCGCCGGGGTCCGTCAGCCGCCGCCCCGCCGGCGGCGCGGCGGCAACGGTGGGCCCGGGCGGTGCCGAGGCCGATGAGGACGCTGGGCAGGACGACGAGGACCCCGTTGATGCCCGCCTCCCGGTCATCGACCAGGAACGCCACCAGGGAGGACAGGGCGAAGACGCTGACGCCCGTCACCACCAGGAACAGCGCGAGCTCGTTCCACCGGTCCTTCGAGCTGTGGATCACGCTCCGCATTATCGCCCCGGTGTGACGCACGACACCCCGCCGCCTCGCCGGGGGCCGGAAAAGGCGTGCCGTCATCCGTTCGCCGCCTTCCTGTTCCGCCAGACCTCGCGCGCCACGATCGCGAAGAACTCGGCGTAGGTGCGCTGCACGTTCACCCCGAACTCCCGCACGTCGTCGTGGCGCTCCCGGAGCCGGTTGATCGGGACGTTCATCGCGGCGTGGTGCTCGATGTGCAGGTTGTTCCCGTTGGTGTACCAGGTCGTGATCCAGCTTCCCGTGATCGAACGGGTGTTGCGCAGCACGTCGATGCTGGAGGTGTCGCACAGGATGTGCTCCGGCAGCTCCACCAGGAAGTGCAGCGGCATCGCCACGAGGAAGGGGAGCAGCCACAGACGCACCACGAGCGAGCCCTCCCCAGGACGGACGCCGCCACCAGCAACGCCACGAAGGCTCCGAACCACCGGTACTCGGCGACGATCGCCCTGCGGCTCTTCGGCGCGATCTGCCCCATGTCGTACTGCCAGCGGCCGTCACGCACGCGGCGACGTCCCGCGCCACGGCCACGAGGCGCGACACGTCGAACAGGCCCTTGGCCAGGGCGCCCAGGGTCAGCGGCTTGCGCGTGTCGAACCCGAAGAACTCGGTGTCCTGCGGCGTGCCCAGGTAGCGGTGGTGCTGGAGGTGGCGCACCCGGTAGTGGCTGTACGACACGAGCATCGGGGTCCCCAGCGGGACGCCGACGATCCGGTGGAGCCGCGCGTTGCGGAACGCCGAGTGGTGCAGGCACTGGTGCTGCAGCTCCACCCCGTGGGTGTACGCCGCCCCAGGATCACCACCCCGCAGGCGGCGGCCGGGTAGGAGGACTGGACGGCGAGCACCGCCCCGGCCGCGACCAGGACGGCGAGCACGCACAGCTTCCCGGCGAAGACGGCCTCGTCCCTGGCGCGGACGGCGGCCCGCTGGAAGAGGAGTTGTGGCGATGTCGTGAGATGGCTCATCGGAGTGTTTCCCCCTGTTTTCGGGCATGGCGAAGCTCCGGATCGGTTCCGGTCGCACATGGAGGTTGTGATGGAGGTCGTGGTGGAGGTCGTGATGGAGGTTCTGGGCGGGTGGATCCGGGTCACCGCACCCGGATCACCGGGGCCGGGTCACCGGACCTGGTGCTCCGGGTGGGCCGACCGTCTCAGTCCCCGCGCAGCAGCGCGGTGACCAGCAGGGACAGCAGGGCCATCACGGCCATCGCCCAGCCCGCCGCGCGCGGGCGCCGAGCAGTTGGGCGAGGCCGCCGGCCAACACCGCGCCCAGGGCCTGGCCGGTCATCAGCCCGGTGCTGGACAGGCCGAACGCCTGCCCGCGCACCTCGTCCCCGGTGTGCCGCACCAGCCGCTCCTGCAGCGGCAGCGAGGCCGCGTAGCCGAAGGCGGAGAGGCCGACGAGACCGCCGCCACCGGCACCGGCGGTGACAACGGGAACACCAGGAACGGCACCGCGAGCAGGCCGCGCAGGGCAGGACCAGGCGGTCGCGCAGCGCCTCCGGGACGAACCGCCCGACCACGACGTCACCCGCGAGCATGCCGACCGCGCCGGCCGCGAGCAGGTACCCGGCGTGGTTCCCGGCGTACGGGATGAACAGCGCCTCGCAGCCCACGACCAGGCCGTTGGGCACCCACATCATGAGGTAGAGCGGTCGCAGCACGGGTGAGGTGAGGAGTTCGCGGTTGACGCGGCGGCTGCGTTCGACGACCTTCCCGCGGCCCGGGGCGGGCGGTCGACGAGCCCGATCCGCGCCGTGACGCCCGCGGCGACGCTGACCAGGGCCGCGATCCCGAACAGCCAGGACGGCGAGAACACGACGAGCAGCACCGCGCCCACGCCGTTGCCGATGATCTGCATGCCGCCGACCGTGATGTTCATGGTGGCGCGGGCCAGCACGAACGTCTCCTTGGGCACGATGTCCGACAGGAGCGCCAGGACGGTGCCCGACGTGGCGGCCATCGCGACGTAGCCGCCCGCCAGGATCAGGAACCGGGCCCACCAGCTCAGCCCGGGAAGCGTCTGCAAGGTGGCGGTCGTCGTCGCGACGACCGCCATGAGGACCATCGCGGTGCGCGGCCGCAGCAGGTCCGAGGAGGCCAGGAGGTACCGCGCGGTCACCAGTTGGACGAGCGGCCCGCCGAAGAGGAGACCGCCGTCAGGAACGGCGATCCCGTCTCGCGGAACATCACGGTGCCGAGTGCCAGGCTGGAGAGCACGACGGCGGTCATCGTGAACAGGCGGGCCACGAACAGGGCCCGGAACTCACGTATGCCGAAGACCGCGCGGTAGGTGGTCACCGGAGCGACGACCGCCCCACGCGGGCCCGCCACTCCTCGACCTCGCGCTCCACGCACTCCGGCGAGGTGCCGCCGAGGCTGCGGCGCGAGTGCACGGAGTCCTCCACGCCGAGCACGGTGAACACCCCTTCGTGGATCCGCTCGTCGACGCCCCGCATGTCCTCCAGCGACAGCTCGGCGAGGCTGCGGGCGTGCTCGTCCGCCAGCCGCACCAGGCGGCCGGTGATGTGGTGCGCCTCGCGGAACGGCATGCCCAGTTCGCGCGTCAGCCAGTCGGCGAGGTCGGTCGCCGTCGCGTGGGCGGCGCCGGCCGCCGCGCGCATCTCGGCCGCGCGCGGCTTCATGTCGCCGATCATGCCGATCATGGCCTTGAGGCACAGCTCGAAGGTGTCCGCGCCGTCGAACGTGCGCTCCTTGTCCTCCTGCATGTCCTTGGAGAACGTCAGCGGCAGCGCCTTCATCACCGTCAGCAGGCCGTACAGGGAGCCGTGCACCCGGCCGGTCTTGCCCCGGACCAGTTCGGCGGCGTCCGGGTTCCGCTTCTGCGGCATGATCGACGAGCCGGTCGTCCAGGAGTCCGACAGCTCGATGAAGTTGAACTGCGGCGACATCCACAGCACGATCTCCTCGGCGAGCCGGGAGAGGTGCGTCATACAGAGGGCGGCGGCCGACAGGTACTCGACGGCGAAGTCCCGGTCCGACACCGCGTCCAGCGAGTTGTGCATCGGACGCGCGAACCCGAGGAGTTCCGCGGTGCGTTCGCGGTCGATCGGGAACGAGGTGCCGGCCAGCGCCGCGGCTCCGAGCGGGGCCTCGTTCAGGCGCTCGCGGGAGTCGCGCAGCCGGCCGTGGTCGCGCCCGAACATCTCGACGTACGCCATCAGGTGGTGGCCGAACGACACCGGTTGCGCGCTCTGCAGGTGGGTGTAGCCGGGCATGATGGTCGCGGTGTTCTGCGCGGCCTGCTCGACGAGGACCCCGACGAGCTGCCGGACCAGCTCGAGGGCGCGGTCGTGCGCGTCCCGCACCCAGAGCCGGAAGCTGGTGGCGACCTGGTCGTTGCGGCTGCGGGCCGTGTGCAGCCGCCCGGCCGCGGGGCCGATGAGCTCGCCGAGCCGGGCCTCGATGTTCATGTGGATGTCCTCGAGCGCCACCGAGTAGGTGAACGTCCCGGACGTGATCTCGCCCCGGATGACCTCCAGGCCGTCCTTGATGGCCGTGGCGTCCGCCTCGGAGACGATGCCCGTCTCGTGGAGCATCGTGACGTGGGCGACCGAGCCGTCGATGTCCTGCATGGCCATACGCCGGTCGAATCCGATGGAGGCGTTGATCTGCTCCATCACCTCGGCCATTCCCTCGCCGAAGCGTCCCCGGATCAACCCGCTGTTCTTGCTCGCATCACCCTGCACGTTCTGCGCCGCCTTTCTGAGATGAAGAGGAAAATGACGGTCACGGGAAGTCCGCGACCCTAACCGAGCTCGATCCGGACCCCGCGACGACCCGGCGGCACAGCTCGACCGCCTGCTCGGCGCTCGACGACGTGGCCAGCACGTAGCCGACTCGCGTACGGGAGTCCCGGATCGGCGGGATCCTGTCCCCGGCCTTCAGGGGAGGTGGAGCTTGAGGACGCCGGGCAGCCCCTGCCACCGCTGCACCCCGCCGACGTCGAGGACCCGCCCCGGCGGCGGCGTGAAGTAGCGGATCGCGGCGGCGCCGGCGGCCGCCGGCTCCGGCCGCCGCGGCCGGGCGCGCCGGAGCGACCAGTCGACCAGGAGGTCGAGCAGGTCGTACCCGGTGGCCTGCCGGACGAGCGTCGGGATGGAGTCCCCGCCCACGCGGGTGTGCGTCTCGACGACCTCCGGCCCGGAGGGCGTCAGGCGCAGTTCCGTGTGGGTGCAGCCGTCGGTGACGCCCATGACGTCGAGGAACGCGGAGACGTACGCGGAGACGGCCGCCGCGGTCTCCGGTCCGAGCGGGGCGGGGACGACGTGCCCGATCTCCACGAAGGGGTTCGCCGGGTCGTCGTCCTGGGTGATCTTGCCGGTGATCGCGATCACGTGGTGCTCGCCGGCGGAGCTGAACGCCTCGACGGAGACCTCGTCGCCCGGGAAGAACGGCTCCGCGACGAAGTCGTCGTCGATCGCGGGCGGCTCGACCACGTCCTCGGCCCGGCGGAAGCGGGCGACGTGCTCGCTCCCCTTGCCGTGCCGCGGCTTCACGATCACCGGATAGCCGTGCTCGGCCGCGAAGTCCCGGACGTCGGCGGCGCTCCGCACGACCGAGCACGCGGCGGTGGAGAATCCCCGTCGCGCAGTCGGGTCCGCATGGCGAGCTTGTCCCGCGTCCGCGCGACCACCTCGGCCGGCAGGCCCGGGACACCGAGTTCCTCGGCGATCCGCGCGGCGGGCAGCAGTCCCTGTTCCGTGAGCGACAGCACGGCGCTGAAGGGGTCTCGCGGTGCAGGGCCCGCAGGAGCGGGATCAGCGACGGGTCGTCGTACTCGCTCAGCACGGTGCGCTTCGCGACCGGGACCAGCGACGGGTCGTACCCGGCCGGCCGGTCCACCATCGTGATGTCCGCGCCGAGCAGGCGGATGCGGTCGCAGAGCCCGGGACCGCCGCCCACCACGACGACCTGCTGTCGATCTGCCATGGGGTTCACACCGTCCGGATGTAACGGTCCAGGTCGTCCAGCGACGCGCTGCGCAGCAGGAGAACCCGGTGCGCCGGTTCACCGAGAAGGGTTCGGCGCCGGCCAGGACCCCGTCCGGTTCGTCGTGGACGTGGACGACGTCCACGCTCTGCGGCCGGTCCGCCGGGGAGCGCTCCTCGAAACCGAAGCGGATGCCGTGCCAGTCGCTCCGCGCCGTGCGCGGGGCCGGCTCCCAGGGCAGGCCGGCGCGCGCGTGCAGGTACGCGTCCTCCAGGGAGAGCCCGTGCTGGATCTCGACGAGCTCCGGGACGTGGCCGCCCGCAGGGCGGGCGGCGGCCTCGATGACGCTCAGGCGCTCCGGCGTCATCTTGAACTCCACGTGCATCACCCCTGCGCCATGCCCCAGCTCGCCGCGATGCGCTCGACCGCTTCCAGAAGAGCGCGTTCGTGCCGCTCCGGGATGTCGCTCCCGGAGATGTGACCGACTTCATAGCACGCGGGGAGCGGGGAGACGAACTTGCGCGTCAGCGCGTGCGCGACCACCCGCTCGTCCCGCACCACGCATTCGAGGCTGTACTCGGGGCCCGCCACGAACTCCTCGACGAGCGCGCCCGTGTCGAACGCGTAGTTGGTCAGCCGCGACGTCTTGAAGGCCGCCATCCTCGTCAGCGTCTCCTCGACCTCGTCCCGGGAGTCGCACTTGCGCACGAAAAGGCTCATCGCCATGTCGACCGGCTTGACGATCACGGGAAGGCCACGGCCGCCCAGTCGACGTCCCGGCTGTCCTGGGCCGAGGCCAGCGTGGCGACGGTGCGGGGCTGCGGCACCTCGTACGCGGTGAAGAGCTTCCGCATGAGCGCCTTGTTCCGCGACGCGCGGATCCGGTCGACGTCGTTGTGGTAGAGCCCCAGTTCGCGCGCCAGGACGTCCGCGGCGATCACCGCGAACTCGTTGCCCGCGACCACCGCGTCGAAGCGGCGGGACCCGATCTGCGCGAGCAGTTCCGGGGGAGTCCGAAAGCGCCGGCACCCTGATCCACTCGTGCAGGGTCGCGACCCGGTCCCCGACCGTCGAGCTCTCGATCGTCACGATCGTCAGCCGCCAACCCCGGCGGTCGCAGAGCGCGGCGACGCGTTCCAGCGACCAGTCCGAGACCGGGTGGAGCAGCAGGAAGTCCATGTTCACGTACCCTAGAGGCTGTCATTGCGGGCGAAGTAGCGCTCGAAGCCCACCATTTCCTTGCAGCGGCGCACGATCTCCCGCTTGTAGTACCTCTGGTAGAGCCCGGTTTCGTCGGTGACGCAGTACGACGGCAGCAAGACCGTCCTGGGGCGGTCGCTGTGATTGGGACCGCTGAAGTGCGGGGCGAGGGAGTGGAAGACCAGCACGTCGCCCGCGCCCAGCGCCGGGACCTCGATGGTGGAGGGGTCGAGGCGCGTCGGATCGAAGTCGCCCTCGGGGTTCTCCGGAGGGCCGGGCAGCAGTTTCTGGTGGTTGCCGCGGTAGAACCCTATGCCACCGGATTCCTCGTCGCTCGGGTAGAGGTTGAGGACGACCGTGCACAGCAGGTCGGGGTGCGTCTCCAGCCACTTCCAGTACAGGAAGTCCTGGTGCGCGGCGTAGCCGTTGACGCCCGGCTCCTTGCGGATGAGCTTGCACTTGAGGATCGCCGCGGAGCCGCCGAGGACGGTCGCGAGCGCGTCGAGGAGCGCCGGCCGGGTCGCGGCCTCGTTGAGCGCCGGGGAGATGTCCAGCACCGGGTCGAGGCGGTCGAAGGCGTACCCGCCGTCGGGCCCGCGCCGGAACTCCGTACGGAGGTTGAGGTCGTCGTCCAAACCGTCGAGGTTCCAGAGCCGGTCGCACTCCTTGCGGA
This sequence comes from Streptomyces sp. WAC08241, assembly GCA_007858575.1. Taxonomy (GTDB): domain Bacteria; phylum Actinomycetota; class Actinomycetes; order Streptomycetales; family Streptomycetaceae; genus Streptomyces. The sequence goes on along the minus strand of CP042279.1, from coordinate 6,228,571 downwards.
AGCCCTCCACCTCCTCGTCCGTGTACAGGCCGCGGAGGACCGTGTAGCCGTCCTTCCAGTACTGCGCCCTGTTCTCCGTCAGTTCCGCCGGCGTGGTCACCTCGTGTCCCCAGTTCCTGGTCGATGTATTCCTCGTGCGCGAGGCGCGCCGCGGATTCGGCGAGCCGGACGCGCAGTTCCGCGGCGGCCTCGCGGACGCGCGCCGGTGCCGTGCCTCCCCGGCTGTCCCGCGACGCCACCGAGTCCTCGACGGTGACGTCCGGCCACTCCGGGAAGGCCAGCCGTTCGTCGATCCCCGCCGGTCCTCGAGCGACAGCTCGCCCAGCGAGCGGCCCTGCTTCCCGGCGAGGCGCACCAGCTCCGTGACGAGGTGGTGGGCCTCGCGGAAGGGGATCCGCCGCTCGCGCGTCAGCAGGTCCGCCAGGTCGCCGGACGTGCCGAAGGCCACGTCGGCGGCGGTGCGCATCGCGTCGGCGTCCGGCCGCATCAGAGTGGCGAGGGAGACCGCGGCGTCCAGCGACAGCGCCAGGGTGTCGGCGGTGTCGAACAGCGGCTCCTTGTCCTCCTGGAGGTCCCTGAAGTAGCTCAGCGGCAGCCCCTTGACCACGGTCTGCAACGCGTGGAGGTTGCCCAGGACCCGGCCGCTCTTGCCGCGCACCAGCTCCGCCGCGTCCGGGTTGCGCTTGTGCGGCATCGCCGACGAGGAGCTGACCAGCTCGTCGGGGAGCGCGATCAGGCCGACGGGCTGGGACGACCAGAAGACGAGCTCCGCGCCGAACCTGGAGAGGTCGAGCGCCACGGACGCGCCGGCATTCAGGAAGTCGAGCGCGAAGCCCCGGTCCCCGACGCTCTCCAGGGAGTTCGCCGTCGGGCGTGCGAAGCCAGGGTCCGCGCCACGGCGGCGCGGTCGACCGGGAAGCCGGTGCCGGCCAGCGCGGCCGACCCCATGGGGATTCGTCCTGGAGGGCCAGGACGAAGCGCAACCGCTCGGCGTCGCGCAGGAACGCCTCGGCGTAGGCGAGGCAGACGTGGCCGAACGTCAGCGGCTGGGCGATCTGGAGGTGCGAGAAGCCGGGCATGACGGTGCCCGCGTGCCGCTCGCCCTGTTCGAGCAGCGCCCCGGTCAGGGCGAGGAGCTTCCGGCTCAGGAAGGTCACGTGGTCGCGGATCCAGAGCCGGAGCGCGGTCACGGCGAGGTCGTTGCGGGCGCGGGCGGTGCCCAGCCAGCCCGCGTCGGGGCCGATCCGCCGCTCCAGGTACGCCTCGATCGCCGTGTGGACGTCCTCGGCGTCCGGGTCGAGGGGGCCGCTCCCGACCGGAGCAGCTCGCCGAGCTCCTCCAGGCCCCGCCGCAGCGCGGCTCCCGCGTCCGCCGGCACGATCCCCTGTTCCAGGAGCATCGTGACGTGGGCGTGCGAGCCACGACGTCGTACGGGGCGAGCCGCTGGTCGTAGTGGGCGGTCGCGCCGATCGCCGCCATCCGCCGCGCGGCCGCGGCCCGCTGGTCGGCGCTCACAGGTCGCCCCGCACGGCCGCGCGCGTCGCGATCTCGTCGAGCCACCGGCCGAAGGCTCCGTCCTGGTCGCCGTGCGCGGCCTCCGCCAGGTCCTTCCAGTCCGGGTGGAGGCAGTACAGCAGCAGCGACCTGGCGATGTGCAGCCGGGCGACGGCCTCCTCGTAGACCACGGACCGCGGTCCGTCGATGACCTCGGGGACGACCTCGTCGCCCCGGTAGGCGGGGAGGTTGTGGAGGAAGACGGCGTCCGGGCGGGCCTCGTCCATGAGGGCGGGCGTGACCCGGTAGGGCGCGAGGACCTCGCGGCGCCGGTCGGCCTCGTGGGCCTTGTTCATCGGGATCCACGCGTCGGCGACCACGACGTGGGCGTCCCGGACGGCGGCCCGCGCGTCGGTGGTGGCGGTGAATCCGGCCAGGTGGGCGGTGCGCTCCACCGGCAGCGCCATGGTCTCGGGGGTCGCGCAGGTGAAGCGCGCGCCGACCTTGGCGGCGGCCTGGGCCAGCGAGAGGGCGATGTTCGTGCCGTCCCCGACGAAGGCGATCCCGATCCCGTCCAGCCGGCCGAACCGCCGCTTGACGGTCAGGAGGTCGCACAGGGCCTGGGTCGGGTGGTGCTCGTCGCACATGCCGTTGATGAAGGGCACCGGCGACAGCGCGCAGATCCGTTCCTGGGTCGCGAAGTCGTAGATCCGGCTCAGGAGCACGTCGTTGAAGCCGCCCGCGACGTTCACGAAGTCGGGCAGGTGCTCCGTCTTCTCGGCGTGCCGTCCGACGCGGGCCTCCGCGCCGTTGTAGTGGATCGCCTGGCCGCCGAGGTCGCCCATGGCCCGTTCGAACGCGGTGCGCGTCCGCAGGGACGTCTCGTCGAAGATCATCCCCAGGCACTTCCCGCGCAGCAGGGCGGGAGAAACCGGAGTGCCGCTTGTGCCGTTCGAGCGACTCGGCCACCGCGAGGACGTCCAGCACGTCCGGAGCGGTGAGGTCCTCGATCGTCAGCAGCCGCCTGCCCGTCACGCGACGCCGCCCTTGACCACGTTTCCGAGCTGCCGCAGGCACAGGGCGTTGATGCGGATGAAGCCGGTCGCGTCGCTCTGCCGGTACGGGCCGCCCTCCTCGAAGGTGACCAGGTCCTGGCTGTAGAGGGAGTTGGGGCTCTTGCGGCCCTCGACGATGACGTTCCCCTTGTACAGCTTGAGGCGCACGGTGCCGGTGACCCGCTCCTGGCTCTTGTCGATGAGCGCCTGGAGCATCTCCCGCTCGGGGAGAACCAGTAGCCGTTGTAGATGAGTTCGGCGTAGCGCGGCATCAGCTCGTCCTTGAGGTGCGCCTCGCCGCGGTCGAGCGTGAGGGACTCGACGGCCCGGTGCGCCTGGAGCCAGATCGTGCCGCCGGGGGTCTCGAACAGGCCGCGGCACTTCATCCCGACGTACCGCGTGTCGACGATGTCGATCCTGCCGATGCCGTTCTCCGCGCCGAGCTCGTTCAGGCGGGCCAGCAGTGCCACCGGGTCCAGCGCCTCGCCGTCGATCGCGACGGGGTCGCCCTTGACGAAGTCGACCTCGATGACGGTCGGCCGGTCGGGAGCCTCCTCCGGCGACTTGGTCCGGACCCAGGCGTCGTCCTCGGGGGTGAGCCAGGGGTCTTCGAGGGTCTTTCCCTCGCAGGAGATGTGGAGCATGTTGGAATCCGCCGAGTACGGGGCTTCGCCGCGCTTGTCCTTCGCGACGGGAATTCCGTGCTCGTCCGCGAATTTGATCAGTTGGGCCCGGCCTTCCAGGTCCCATTCCGCCAGGGTGCGATGACCTGGATATCCGGTGCGAGGGCGTAATAGGCCAGCTCGAATCGGAGTTGGTCGTTTCCCTTACCGGTGGCGCCGTGCGCCACGGCGTCGGCGCCCACGGCACGCGCGATCTCGATCTGCCGCTTGGCGACGAGCGGCCGGGCTATGGGCGTACCCATCAGGTAGTTTCCCTCGTACGCGGCGTTCGCCCGGTACATCGGGAAGGCGTAGTCGGCCACCAGCTCGGGCCGCAGGTCCTCGATGAAGATGTTCTCCGGCTTGACCCCGAGCGCCAGCGCCTTCTGCCTGGCCTCTTCGAGCTCCTCGCCCTGTCCGAGGTCGGCGGTGAACGTGACGATTTCCGCTCCGTACTCGATCTGCAGCCACTTCAGAATGACCGAAGTGTCGAGTCCGCCCGAGAAGGCCAGGACAATTTTTCGAGGCTTGCTCATACCTGAGATTTCCCTCGGCTCGTGAGAGGTACTGGTCTATTCCAAAGCATCCTGCATGCATTTTCATGCGGGCTGCAAGGGAATTGATCGCTCATCTCACGATGCAAGATCATGACGGCTTCTGTCCATATAGGTTGATTTATAAGCCGGTTGGGGAACGCGATCGCGAGCCCGCACCCGGCGCCACGCCGACGGCGCCGGCAAGATGTATGCAGACATCGACACATTTATTCGGCCCGTGAGCGCCAGGGATGAACGCCGTGTGAAGGATTGTGGGGCGCCGGGTGAGCGGGAGCGCGGGGCCGGCCCTCCGGGGACGGAGGCGGCGATCGCACGGAGGGACTCGGCTTCCGCCGACGACCCCGGGAACGACGAAGATCCCGCCCGATCTTGCGATCGGACGGGATCTCGTCAACGTCCTTGAGAGCTACTCAAGAACAGTCGTCTGTGGACCTGTGGGGATTTGAACCCCAGACCCCTCGATGCGAACGAGGTGCGCTACCAGACTGCGCCACAGGCCCTTGCGACGTGTGAAACATTAGCACCCCGACCGGCGAGAACAAAAATCGCTTCCGCCGCAGGTCAGCCGAGCCGGCCGGAGACCGCGAATCCACCCGCCGCCCGGCCCCGGATCGGCTCGTCCCGGTACGGCCGCCGGATCTCGGCGGATCCCGGGGAGGGGTGGTCAGCGGGGCCACCAGCGGCAGGGGGCGCGTAGCGCGTGCCCGCCGTGCAGACGGCGTGCGGGGCGGCCTCCAGGACCGTCCGGCCCTCGTCGTCGGACAGGGCGGGCCGTGGCCATGCGTCCGACGGCCCGCTCGGCGTCCTCCGGGCCAGGAGGCCCGCCTCCAGGAGGCCGGTGAGGGTTCTCGTGCCCGTCCATGGGCGGAGCCTGAAGAGATCCCGCCCGCCGGGGTCACTCGTTGGCGGCCCGGGGGCGGTCGTCGTCCGCGTACTGGTCGAAGAGGGGGTGCGGCCCTGGTCGCGGTCGCGGCGGGGGCGGCCGGGCGCCGGCGGGGGGCCGGGGCGGGGGTCGGGTCGGCCGCCGTGGAGGAGCGGGCCGCGCTCCAGGTCTCCGGGTCCGTGATGTCGACGCCGCTGGACGCGCGCGGGGCGACCGGGGCGGTGACGTACGTGGGGAGCGGGACCGGGACCGGGTCCCAACTGTCGCCGCGGGCCGGGCCGCGCTCGCGCTGCTGGTCCACCCACTCGGCGTGGTCGGTCTGTTCGACCAGGGCGCGCCGGTCCGCCTCCTGCGGGGGAGACCGCGGGGGCCGTCGCGGGGGCCGGGTCGGCCTCCGGTTCGGGCGTCGGGGCGGGGCGGCGGCTCTCGCGCAGCTTGGCGGCCGCCGCCTCGGCGCGGCGCCGGTCCATCACGTACACGAAGCGGCGCCGCTCCTGGATCCGCAGGTGGACGATGTACGCGCTGAGGAGCAGGGCGGGGACGGCCGGCACCCACAGGAAGGGGACGCCGCCGACGGCCGCGACGACCGCGCCGAGGGTGAAGGCGAGGAAGAGGACGATCGTGGTGCGGCGGCGGCGGGCGAGGACCTTGCCGCGGCGGGCGCGCTCGGCGGCGCCCCGTTCCGCTCCGGGCCCCGCGGACGCGGGCTCCGGGTCGGGAGCGCGGTCCGGGAGTTCCAGGCGCGCCTCCGTCCTGGCCGCGGGCGCGGAGAAGGCCGGACGTCGACCGAGTCGAGGTGCTCGGTCGCCGCGTCCGGGTCCACGTCGGGCGTCGGGCCCTGCGCCGTACGGTCCCGCTCCTTCAGCTCCTTGGCGTAACGGCGCTCCATGCCCGCCCGTCCGGAAAGCAGCCGGATGGCGGTGCTGAAGCGTTCCGTCGGACGTGCTTCGTTCAGCTCGTCCTGCCTGCGGAGCCACATCGGCACCAAGTAGGCGGCCCAGGCCCCGACGATGACTGCGTAGATGAGGCCGCTGCTGCTCACGCCTCACACGGTAGAGGGGTTCGCGGGAGGCATAGGCCAATTGGCCCGGTGTGTCGCACGATCTGGCTGATATCACTGAACTTTTTGTGATTGTTCGGATCGATCGGCCGTCAACTGCCGATCGAATTCGAACACTTATTTCATTCTCGTCTGACGCCAGCGTCTCAGCAGCCCTTCCGGCACCTCTTCCGCCGTGAGCGCGAACACCACGTGGTCCCGCCACGCCCCGTCGATGTGGAGGTAGCGGGGCCGCAGCCCCTCCTCGCGGAAGCCCAGCTTCTCCACGACCCGGCGCGAGGGCCCGTTCTCCGGGCGGATGCACACCTCCACGCGGTGCAGGCCGACCGTGCGGAAGCAGTGGTCGACGGCGAGCGCGACCGCCGTCGGCATCACCCCGCGCCCGGCCACCGCACTGTCCACCCAGTACCCCACGTGGCCCGAGCACATCGAGCCCCAGGTGATCCCGGCCACCGTCAACTGGCCGACGAGCCGCCCCTGGTACTCGATCACGAAGGGCAGCATCCGGCCCGCGTTCGCCTCCGACCGCAGGTGGCGCACCATCTGACGGTAGGTCGGGCGCTGGGCGGGCGGGGCGCCCGGGGGCGGCGGCGGGACCGTCGCCTCCCAGGGCCGCAGCCACTCGCGGTTGCGCCGGTTCACCTCGCGCCAGACCGCGTGGTCCCGCATCCTTATCGGCCGCAGGACCACCTCGCCGTCGACGAGGACGGCGGGCCAGGACGGGATCACGACGGTCTCGGATGGTCGCCGCCGCGGATCTGGTCGACGGCGTGCCTCAGGAGCGGCTCCAGGACGGCCAGGCCGTCCCGCACCCGCCGACGACCCCGGCAGGTTCACGATCAGGGTGGTGCCCGCGACCCCGGCGAGGCCCCGGGAGAGCGCCGCCGTCGGCACCTTCTCCCGGCCGTACGCGCGAATGGCCTCGGGGATGCCCGGGATCTCCCGCTCCAGGACCCGGCGGGTCATCTCGGGGGTCAGGTCGGTGGGCGAGATGCCCGTGCCGCCGGTGGTGACCACCAGGTCGTACCCGGCCTCCACGGCCGCCCGGAGCGCCGCCTCGACGGGCTCCCCGTCCGGGACGACCCGCGGGCCCTCGACCGCGAACCGCAACGCGGTCAGGGCCCCGGCGATCAGCGGGCCGCCCTTGTCCTCGTACACCCCGGCCGCCGCCCGGTTGGAGGCGGTGACGACCAGGGCGGAGTAGACGTCCGCCGGGGTCTCCCGGGGCGCGGCGGCCCCGGCGGGCTCCGGGTGCTCGTGGGCGCCCGCCACCCGGCCGGCGCGCGTCACGACTCGCCCCGCGCCCAGCGGCCCGACTTGCCGCCCGTCTTCTCCTCCACCCGCACGTCGGAGATGACCGCGCCCTTGTCGACCGCCTTCACCATGTCGACGACCGTCAGGGCCGCCACCGAGACCGCCGTCAGGGCCTCCATCTCCACGCCCGTGCGGTCCGTGGTCCGCACGGTCGCCAGGATCTCGACCGCGTCGTCCGCGACCGACAGGTCGAGGGTGACGCCCGAGACGGCGAGCGGGTGGCAGAGCGGGATGAGGTCCGGGGTCCTCTTCGCGCCCATGATCCCGGCGATCCGGGCGGTCGCGAGCGCGTCGCCCTTGGGGACGCCCTCGCCGCGCAGCAGCTCGATCACGCGCGGCGAGACGAGGACCCGTCCGCTGGCCCGCGCCGTGCGGGCCGTGACCTCCTTCGCGGAGACGTCGACCATGCGGGCCGCCCCGCCTCGTCGATGTGGGTGAGACCTTGCTGCGTGCTCATGGCCGTGACACTCCCGGTCGCTGTGTGGGACGACACCGTACCCCCACCCTCGCCCCCTCAGCCGAGGAGGACCACTTCCAGCTCGGCGCCCGGCTCCACGGCCTCCGTCTCCTCCGGGACCACGAGCAGGCAGTCCGCGTGCGCGAGGGCCGCGATCAGGTGGGAGCCGGCACCGCCCACGGGAGTGACGGCGCCGGTCTCCCGGTCGTACACCCCGCGCAGGAACTGGCGGCGGCCCGCCGGGGACCGCAGGGGGCCGTCCGCGTCGAGGACCGCCCGCACCCGGGTCCTGTGCAGGTCCTCCACGCCCATCAGGGCGCGGATCGCGGGCCGGACGAACAGCTCGAAGGAGACGTACGAGGAGACCGGGTTGCCCGGCAGGGCGAGCAGCGGGATCCGCTCGGCGCCGATCGCGCCGAAGCCCTGCGGCTTGCCCGGCTGCATGGCCAGCTTGCGGAAGTCGACCTCGCCGTCGGCCGTCAGCGCCTCCTTCACCACGTCGTACGCGCCGACGCTGACCCCGCCCGTGGTCACGATCAGGTCCGCCCGGATGAGCTGGTCCTCGATGGTGGAGCGCAGCGACTCCGCGTCGTCGGCGACGGCCCCACCCGGTAGGCGAGGGCTCCGGCGTCCCGCGCGGCGGCGGCGAGCGCGAAGCTGTTGGAGTCGTGGATCTGCCCCGGGCCCAGCGGCTCGCCCGGCTGGACCAGCTCGCTCCCGGTGGAGATGACGACGACCCGGGGGCGGGGCCGCACCGGACCGTGCCGCGCCCGATCGCGGCGAGCAACCCGATCTGCGGCGGCCCGAGGACCGTGCCGGCCGCCAGGGCGAGCTCTCCGGCGCGGACGTCGCTGCCCTGCGCGCGCACGTGGGCGCGGGCCCCGGCGGCGCGGTGCACCCGGACCTCGCCGCCCGCGCCCTCGGGGGCGGCGCTCGCGGCGCTCATGCCGGTGGCCGCTCCCCGCCCGTGCCGCCGTCGGTCCACTCGACCGGGACGACGGCCTCGGCGCCGGGCGGCAGCGGGGCGCCGGTCATGATCCGGGCGGCCTGGCCGGGGCCGACCTCGGGCAGGCCGTCCGCGCCGGCCGCGACGTCGCCGATCACCGTGAGGACGGCGGGGAACTCCTCGGTGGCCCCGGCGACGTCGGCGACCCGGACCGCGTACCCGTCCATGGAGCTGTTGTCGAAGGGGGCAGCGCGACCGGCACCGTCACGTCCTCGACGAGGACGCAGCCCTACGCGTCGAGCAGTTGCAGCTCGATGGGTTCGAGCGGGCTCACGGACGCGAGGACGTCGGCCAGATGCTCGTCGACCGTCCACAGGTCGCGGGCCGGGCCCGCGCAGGGGTCGGACGCGCCCTTCTCCCGGTCCTCGTCGTGGTCGTCGTGGGACGGCGACGGCGCCGTGCTGCTGCTCAAGGCCTACATCTCCTCGCTGACGTATCTCCGGAGCCAGGCCCGGAAGTCCGGTCCCAGATCTTCACGTTCGCACGCGAGTCTGACAATGGCACGCAGATAGTCGCCGCGGTCGCCGGTGTCATAACGGCGCCCCTTGAACACGACGCCGTGCACCGGGCCGCCGATCTTCTCGTCCGAGGCGAGCTTCTGGAGGGCGTCGGTGAGCTGGATCTCCCCGCCGCGGCCCGGCTCGGTCTCCCGCAGGGTGCCGAAGACGGCCGGGTCCAGGACGTAGCGGCCGATGATCGCGTAGTTGCTGGGCGCCTCGCCCGGGTCGGGCTTCTCGACCAGGTCCGTCACCTTGACGACGTCCCCGTCGGCGGTGGCCTCGACCGCCGCGCAGCCGTAGAGGTGGATCTGCGAGGGCTCGACCTCCATCAGGGCGATCACGCTGCCGCCCTCCCGCTCCTGGACCTCCACCATCCGCGCGAGCAGGGTCGCGCGGGTCGATCAGGTCGTCGCCGAGGAGCACCGCGAAGGGCTGGTCGCCGACGTGCGGGGCGGCGCACAGGACGGCGTGGCCGAGGCCGCGCGGGGCGCCCTGGCGCACGTAGTGCATGGTGGCGAGGTCGCTGGGCTCCTGGACCTTGGAGAGGCGCTCGGCGTCGCCCTTCCGGCTCAGGGCCTCCTCCAGCTCGTGGTTCCGGTCGAAGTGGTCCTCCAGGGGACGCTTGTTCCGGCCGGTGATCATCAGGACGTCGGAGAGGCCGGCCGCGACGGCCTCCTCCACGACGTACTGGATGGCCGGCTTGTCGACGACCGGCAGCATCTCCTTCGGCGTCGCCTTGGTCGCCGGGAGGAAGCGGGTGCCGAGGCCGGCGGCCGGGATGACGGCCTTGCTGATCCGGCCGAGCCTGGGGAGGGACTGATTCATGCGGTGCACCCTAACGGTTCGTAATGAGAGGAAGATGTGGCTTCGATTAACTTCCTCCACATAAAGGCAGTTGGAAGGGCCCCACGCATTCACCCGCCCCTTCACCCGCTCACCCGCCCCGTATTCACCCGCTCGTCCACCCGCGCATTCGCAGAGGAACGCCATGACACCGGAAACGTCCGAAAGAGCTTGCTGCGCAGCCGACTTCTGGGCGCCCGCGCCGCGCTGACTCCCGCGTTCCTCGTGGAATCCGCCGGGTCCCTCGCCCGGCAGGGGTGGAACTGCCCGAGCTGGCCGGGGCGTCCACCGTGGCCGCGTACGTGTCCGTGGGCCGCGAGCCGGGCACGCGCGCGCTGCTCGACGCGCTCCACGCGCGCGGGGTGCGGGTCCTGCTCCCGGTCCTGCTCCCGGACAACGACCTGGACTGGGCCGCGTACGAGGGCCCGGACCGGCTCGCGCGGGCGGGCCGGGGCTGCTCGAACCGGTCGGGCCCCGGCTCGGCCCGGAGGCGGTGTGCGCGGCGGACGCCGTGCTGCTGCCGGGGCTCGCGGTGGACGCGCGCGGGATGCGGCTCGGGCGGGGCGGCGGCTCGTACGACCGGGTCCTCGCCCGGCTCGTACGGGCCGGCCGGGACCGGCCCTGGTGGTCCTCCTCTACGCGGACGAGGTGGTCGGACGGGTCCCGGAGGAACCGCACGACCACCCGTGCACGCGGTGGTGACCCCGGAGGCGGTGATCCGCTTCCGGGCGGCCCCTACGGCCTGAGGACCAGCGTGTCCTTCGTCGCCGCGTCGACCGCCGCCCTGCCGTAGGCCCAGTCGTACAGCTCGCCCCTGGCCCACGCGTCCGTCTGGTCGGTGTAGTGCGAGTGGAAGGCGTGGCCGGAGGCGCCGGTCAGATTGATCCACCGGGACTTGTCCCAGTCGCCGACGTTGACGACCATCCGCATCGACGGGACCCAGATGACCTCGTAGCCGCCGGCCGCATTCCAGCCGGTGGCGTCGACGGCCACCTCGCCGCCGCCCAGGTTCCACGGGCCGCGGTTGAGGAGCTGCCGCACGACGCCGGGTCCGGCGGTGCCGAGGTCTGGTTCTTCAGGGTGAGCTGGTGCAGCCGGCCCCAGCTCCAGGTGGAGACGTCCTTGCCGAGCTTGGCGGTCAGCTCCCAGCGCGCGTCCTTCATGGCGCGGGCGAGCAGTTAGTCACGGGTCTCGGTGGCCTGGTCGGTGCGGGTGCCGGGGTGGTCCACCACTCGCTCTTCTCCTGCTTGAGGAGCGGGCGGACGACCTCGTACCAGCGGTCGCCGCCGTCCGGCTGCGCCGAGTCGGGGTCGCGCTGGCCGCACTCGCGGACGAGCTTGTTCTGCTCGTCGACCGGGCCGGTGGCGTCGGCCGGGCGCACGTTGACGCAGTCGCCCTCGGCGCGCACCTCCTTGGGCAGCTTGTCGCCGAAGGAGAGCTTGAGACGTTGCGCCAGACCGCGTTGAAGTAGGCGGCGGCGGCCGAGTCGGGCTCCTGGGTGTAGTCCCAGCCCTCCAGGAGCTTCTGCGCCTCGCGGACGTACGGGTCGGCGATGTCGATCTTGAGCAGGAGCGGGTTGAGCAGGGTCGCGATCTCGCTGCGGTTGTCGGTCTGCATGGTCCGCATGTCGTCCGGCGAGATCTTGCCGCCGTCCTTGGTCTTCGACTCGATCAGGTCGTTGATCCGCTGGCTGCGCGAGCCGTAGCCCCAGTCCTTCGTGAGCAGGTCGGAGTAGCCCTTCGGGTCGATCACGGCCTGGTTGGCGGTGACGATGTAGCCGCGCTCCGGGTCGTACTCGTAGGGCAGCTTCTCGAAGGGGATGTAGCCCTTCCACTGGTACGAGGAGTCCCAGCCGGGCGCGGGCAGGGTGCCGTCGCCCTTGGCGCGCTGCGGGATCTTGCCCGGCGACTGGTAGCCGATGTGGCCCTCGGTGTCGGCGTAGATCAGGTTCTGCGAGGGGACCTCGAAGTTCCTGGCGGCGGCCCGGAAGGTGTCGAAGTCCTTGGCGCGGTCGATGGCGAAGATCGCGTCCATCGACCTGCCGGGCTGGAGGGCGGTCCACTGGAGGAGACGCCGTAGCCGGTGCCGCGGTCGGGGGCGGCGTTGCCGACGGGGGCCTTCTGGCCGACCGTCTCCAGCTCGGAGGAGCGGTCGGAGACCAGCGGGCCGTGCTCGGTGGAGCGGACGGTGATCTTCCGGTCGGCGCCGCCGGCGACCTTGATGGTCTCCTCGCGGACGGTGAAGGGCTTGACCTTGCCGTCGACGAGGTAGCCGTCGGGGCCGATCTTCTCCAGGTAGAGGTCGGTGACGTCGGCGCCGAGGTTGGTGAGGCCCCAGGCGATCTTGTCGTTGTGTCCGATGATCACACCGGGCATGCCGGAGAAGGTGTAGCCGGAGACGTCGTAGCGGCAGGTGGCCGAGACCGAGCGGCAGTGCAGGCCCATCTGGTACCAGAGGGACGGGAGCTGCGGCGCGAGGTGCGGGTCGTTGGCGAGCAGCGGCTTGCCGGAGGTCGTGTACTTCCGGCGACGACCCAGGAGTTCGAGCCGATGCCGTTGCCGTTGGGGCCGAGCAGGGCCGGGACGCCGTCGAGGACCTCGGAGAGGGCGCTCAACTGGGACGACATGCCCTGGGAGCCGGAGCCGTCGGAGCCGTTCGAGCCGGTGGGGTTGCTGCCGGGCGTCTCGCCCGTACCGAGGTCGTCGTCCTCGCCCCCGCCCTTCGGGTCGAACTTCCCGGTGGACTCGTCGACCTTCCCGCCGCCCACGATCGGCTGGTGGAGCGCGTACGGGTACTCCGGGTAGAGCTGCTTGATCTGCGCCGGGGTCAGCCGGCTGGTGAGCAGCGAGCGGTCGATCTCGTCCTGCATGTTGCCGCGCAGGTCCCAGGCCATGGCCTTCAGCCAGGCCACCGAGTCGACCGGGGTCCACGGCTCGATCGCGTAGTCGTTGGTGAGGGCCAGGGCCGCGTACTCGACGGAGACGTCGCCCGGCTCCCGGTCCTTCAGGTAGGCGTTCACGCCCTCCGCGTACGCCTGGAGGTACTTCTTGGTCTCCGCCGACAGGACCTTGTCGTACTCCTCCTGCGCGACCCGGCGCCAGCCGAGGGTGCGCAGGAAGAGTCGGTCTCGACCTGGCCCTCGCCGAACATCTCGGAGAGCCGGCCCGCGGTCACGTGCCGGCGGACGTCCATCTCGTAGAAGCGGTCCTGCGCCTGGACGTAGCCCTGGGCGCGGAAGAGGTCCGTCTCGTTGTCGGCGTAGATCTGCGGGACCCCCATGGCGTCCCGCTTCACCTCCACCTGGCCCGAGAGGCTGTCGAGGCGGATCTCACCGGTGGTCTGCGGGAACGAGGCCCGGACGGTGCTGACGCCCCAGTAACCGCCGGCCCCGACGCCCGCGACCAGCACGAGGACCAGGAGGACGAGGAGCAGGCGGGCACGCCGCCCTTTCTTCTTGGCGGGGGCGCGGACGTGTTGGAGGCATCGCTGTCCTTCGAGGGGCAGGGTGGTCCTGGAGTACGGGAGCCACCTTAGGCGCAGCGTCCGGACGGCTCGGACGCGGTGTCAGGAAGAGAACCGTACTGGTGAGCGGGTGGGCCACCGGGAAGGCGTCAAGAAAACGTTAAAGATTAGGTAAGGTAACGAAGTGTCGCCCGCTGGAGGAACGATCCAGCCGCATATGAGGGGAAGGACCGGCCACTGACTGTCCACCAGCTCAACGAACTCCTGCTCGTCAGCTCGCTCGTGCTGCTGATCGCCGTGGCGGCCGTGCGGATCTCCTCCCGGAGCGGCCTCCCCAGCCTCCTGCTGTACCTGGGGATCGGCGTCGCCATCGGGCAGGACGGCATCGGCAACATCGCCTTCCACAATGCCGAACTGACGCAGGTCATCGGCTACGCGGCCCTCGTCGTCATCCTCGCCGAGGGCGGCCTCGGCACGAAGTGGAAGGAGGTCAGGCCGGCCCTCCCGGCCGCCGCCGTCCTCTCCACCGTCGGCGTCGCGGTCAGCGTCGGCGTCACCGCCGCCGGTGCGCACTACCTCGTCGGCCTGGAGTGGCGGCAGGCCCTGATCATCGGCGCCGTCGTCTCCTCCACCGACGCCGCCGCGGTCTTCTCCGTGCTGCGCAAGGTGCCCCTGCCCTCACGGGTCACCGGCGTCCTGGAGGCCGAGTCCGGCTTCAACGACGCCCCGTCGTCATCCTGGTCGTCGCCTTCTCCACCGCCGGACCGATCGACCACTGGTACGTGCTCCTCGGCGAGATCGCCCTGGAACTGGCCATCGGCGCGGCCGTCGGCGTCGCGGCCGGCTTCCTCGGCGCCTATGGACTGCGGCACGTCGCCCTGCCCGCCTCCGGCCTCTACCCGATCGCCGTCATGGCCATCGCCGTCGTCGCGTACGCCGCCGGCGCCCTGGCCCACGGCTCCGGGTTCCTCGCCGTCTACCTGGCCTCGATGATCCTCGGCAACGCCAAGCTGCCGCACGCGCCCGCGAACCGGGGCTTCGCCGAGGGACTCGGCTGGATCGCGCAGATCGGCATGTTCGTCCTGCTCGGCCTGCTCGTCACCCCGCACGACCTCGTCAACGACTTCTGGCCCGCCGTCGTCATCGGCCTGGTCCTGACCATGGTGGCGCGGCCCATGGAGGTCCTGCTCAGCCTGCTGCCGTTCCGCATCCCCTGGCAGGAGCAGGCCCTCATGTCCTGGGCCGGCCTGCGCGGAGCCGTCCCCATCATCCTGGCCACCATCCCGATGGTGTCGAAGGTCGAGGGCAGCGAGCGGATCTTCAACATCGTCTTCGTCCTGGTCGTCGTCTACACCCTCGTCCAGGGCCCGACGCTGCCCTGGCTGGCGAAGGCGCTCAAGCTCGGCGCCTCCTCGGACGCCTCCGACCTCGGCGTCGAGTCCGCGCCCCTGGAGCGGCTGCGCGGCCACCTGCTCTCCGTCGGCATCCCGGAGGCCTCCCGGATGCACGGCGTGGAGGTCGCCGAGCTGCGCCTCCCGGCCGGAGCGGCGGTCACCCTCGTCGTACGGGACGAGAAGAGCTTCGTACCGGGGCCCACGACCGTCCTGCGGCACGGCGACGAGCTCCTGGTCGTCGCCACCGACCCGGTGCGGGACGCCGCCGAGCGGCGCCTGCGGGCAGTCGGCCAGGGCGGCAAGCTCGCCGGCTGGCTCGGCACGGGGGCGGCTCGACGGCGCTCGGCCCGCCGCCGGGCACGGAGACGCGCTTCCACCGGACCGGACACCGGCAGAAGAAACCTGCGGGCTGAGACGTGGCGCACACACGATCCCCGTGATCGCAGGAATCGATTGAGAGGAGGAGCGTTTCCCAGGCGGGAAGACGCTCCTTCCCTGTACCATGAAGGCACACCTGATCGAACCAACTCTGCCTGACGCAGAGCTGGCGCGACCGTATGGCGGCCGTGGCGCCCCTCCGCAGTGGGGCCGGCCCGGTATCTACCGCAGTTCCGCGCATGAGGACAGCTCTCGGCGACACCCGCACCACCGTGCACGGGACGCGCTACCAGGCGGCGGAAAGGCAAGGGCCGTGGCATCCACGGTCACCACCGGCACGGTCGACACCGACGAGCGGCCCGGCACGGGCACGGTCGACACCGACGAGCGGTCCACCACGGGCAAGCGGCCCGGCTACGGACAGTTGCTGCGCACCCCCGGCGCGCTGTCCTTCCTGCTCCCCGGGTTCGCCGCCCGGCAGCCCTTCGCGATGCTGACCATCGGCATCGTCCTGCTCGTCCAGCACACCACCGGCTCCTTCGGCAGCGCCGGCGCGGTCGCCGCCGTCACCGGCGTCTCCATGGCGCTCTTCGCGCCGCAGAGCGGCAAGCTCGCCGACCGCTTCGGCCAGCGCGCCGTCCTGGTCCCCGGCGTCCTCGTCCACACCGCGTCCGTCTCCCTGCTCGTGGCCCTCGCCCTGGCCGGCGCCCCGCTCTGGGCGCTGTTCCTGGCCGCCGTGCCCGCCGGCGCCTCCGTGCCGCAGGTCGGGCCGATGGTCCGGGCCCGCTGGGCGGCCAAGTTGGACGGCACTCCGCTGATGCCGACGGCCGCCGCCTTCGAGTCCGTCACGGACGAGTTCACCTTCGTCGTCGGCCCCGTCCTGGCCACCGCCCTGTGCACCGGCGTCCACCCGGCCGCCGGACTGATCGCCGAGGCCGGCCTCACCCTCGTCGGCGGCCTGTTCTTCGCCGCGCAGCGCCACCCAGCCCGCGCACGGCCCGGCCGCCGCCCACGCCTCCGAGCCGCACCGCTCGGCGCTCTCCGTGCCCGGCGTCCGCGTCCTGATCGTCGCCTTCCTCGGCATCGGCTCCGTCTTCGGCGGCATGCAGGTCTCCCTGACCGCCTTCAGCGAGGAGATCGGCAACCCCGGCGTCAACGGCCTGCTGTACGGGGTCTTCGCCGCCGGCAACATGCTCGCGGGCATCGCCATGGGCGCCGTCGCCTGGAAGACCGGCCCCTGCGCCGCCTGGTCCTGGGCTACGCGGGGCTCACCGTCGCCGCGTCCCTGCTGTGGTCCGTGCACTCGGTGCTGCTCCTCGGCGCCCTGGGCCTGGTCGTGGGCCTGTGCATCGCCCCGCCCTGATCACCGGCTACACCATCGTCGAGACCCTGATCCCGGCCTCGGCCCGCACGGAGGCCTTCACCTGGCTCACCGGCGCGGTCGCGCTCGGCCAGGCGGCGGCCGTCACGGTCGCCGGCCGCCTCGCCGACGCGCACGGCGCGAGCACCGGATTCCTGGTGCCGATGGCCGGCACGGTCCTCGCCCTGACCACGCTGGTGCTGCTGCGGTCGCGGCTGAAGCCGCGCGAGGCGAGCCGGGTCGCGGCGCGTGGCATCGGTCACCGCGTGCCGGTGGCGGTGGACTGAGGCTCCGGAATACGTCACTATGGATCGTCGTTAGCACTCGATGAGTGTGAGTGCCAGGAGGAAGTCAAGTGCCGACCTACCAGTACCAGTGCACCGAGTGCGGCGAAGGCCTCGAGGCGGTGCAGAAGTTCACCGATGACGCGCTGACCGAGTGCCCGAGCTGCAAGGGCCGCCTGAAGAAGGTGTTCTCGGCCGTCGGCATCGTCTTCAAGGGATCCGGCTTCTACCGGAACGACAGCCGCGGCTCTTCGTCCAGCAGCTCGCCGGCGTCGTCCTCGTCGAAGTCCTCGACGCCTTCGTCCTCGTCGGGTTCGACCTCGACGTCGGACGCGAAGCCCGCCGCTTCGGCCGCGTCGTCGTCCTCTTCCTCCTCCTCGACGTCCTCGTCGAGCACCGAAGCTCGGCCGCCTGATCCTGTTCTTCCCGAGGGCCCGTCGCGTGCGACGGGCTCCTCGGGCGTGCTCGGGGCTCCGGGCGGCAGTGGGGGTTCTCTCGGGCGGCAGCCGGGGTTCCCTCGGGCGGGTGAGGGAGTTTTCCACAGGCGCCGGGTGATCCCCAGGGTGGAGCGGGACGGTGGCGGGGCGAGGAGAGTGGGAGCCGCTTTCCCCTTCCTTCCCGTTCCTTCTGCCTCCCGGACGGGCGGTGTCCCGTGACGACCACGACCAGCTCCCCTTCCCCTTCTCCTTCTCCTTCTGCCGTCTCCTCCGTCTCCGTGCCGGCGCCGTGTGCGGTGCCGCCCTTCGAGCCCGTACGGGTACGGGGCGCGCGACCGCGTCTGCGCAGGGCGCTGCGCCGGGGGCGGCGGGTGCCGGTGGTGCTCCTGGCGCTGATGGCGGCGGCGCTGGCCGTGGCGGGAGCCGTCTCGGGGCGCGGGGGCCGTCTCCCGGTAGCGCGAAGGCCGCCACCGCCTCCCCGCGCGTCCCGCGCCGGCAGTCCCTCTGGTGTCCGCTCCGGTGCGGATCGCCGACGCCGCGACCGTGCGGCTGCTGCGGCCCGGGGACCGGGTCGACGTGATCGCCGCGCCCCAGGGTCTGCCCGGCGGCGGGGGTGAGGCCCAGTGGTGGCGGCGGGCGCCCGGGTCGCCGAGATCCCGCGGGCGGACGGGGACCGGCAGGACGCGGGGCGCTCGTCGTCCTCTCCGTGCCCCGGGCGACGGCCGCGGCGCTGGCGGGTGCCGGTGTCACGTCCCGCCTGGCGGTGACGCTGTGTTGATTCGCACGGACAGGCTGTCGAGTAACCGTCCCGTGTGTACGGATTGGACGCCTTCGCTCCGAGCACGGCGTAATGACACGGCACGCAGCACGAGTGACGGAGACGAAAGGCACCTCGGTGGCGAAGAAGGAAACCGTGCTGGGAGGCTTCAAGGCCTTCCTGATGCGCGGCAATGTGATCGACCTGGCGGTGGCGGTCGTCATCGGCGCCGCGTTCACGAACATCGTGAACTCGGTGGTCAAGGGCATCATCAACCCGATCGTGGGCGCCTTCGGCACGAAGGACCTGGAGAGCTACTCGTCCTGCATCAAGGGCACCTGCGAGGTGGTCGACGGCGAGGTGCAGGGCATCCAGCTCCAGTGGGGCCTGGTCCTCAGCGCGGTGCTGAGCTTCCTGATCACCGCGGCCGTCGTCTACTTCCTGATGGTCCTGCCGATGGCCAAGATCCTCGCGAAGCGCGCCGCGCACGACAAGGCGAAGGAGGGCGTCCAGGAGACGATGGAGGTCAGCGAGCTGGAGGTGCTCAAGGAGATCCGCGACCACCTCGTCGCCCAGCGCAGCCCCTCGGCGGGGACGGGCACGGGAACGGGTCCCGGAACCGGTTCGGGTTCCGGTGGCGGCACGGGGCACACCCACCTCCTGACCGGCGTCGTGCGCCGGGTTCAGAGAGTGGTGCGGCGGCTTCTCGTCGAGGAAGCGCGCGAGGTCGGCGGCGCTGTCGCCACCGGTAGGAGGCCGCTCGCCCCACCCGCGGTCCGTGTCGTCCGCGGACTGGCGGTCCAGCGGATCGTCGAAGACGATGGCCGGCCGGGGCCTGCCCTCGGGGCGGGCGGGCGTGCCGGGTCGCTCCGTGTCTCGCGGGCCGTGGGCGGGGCGGTGCTCATCCCTTCAGGGTACGCCCGCCGCCCCGTTCCGCGCCTGCCGGTCGTGTGCCCGCCTGTTGCGCGGGCCCTCGCTCAGCGGTCCTTCGGGTCGAGCAGCCAGAGGCCGAGCACCACGAGGAACGACAGGACGAGAAGCCCGCGCCCCACCAGGCGGTGCCGGTGTCGCCGGACATCCACTCGTCCACCACGATCGTCAGGCCCCAGAGCTGGCCGACGACGACCGAGAGCGCGAGGGCGAGACGGGCGGTCAGCTTCGCGGAGCGCTCCGGCTCCTGCTCCGTGCCGGCGCCCGGACCCGGCCCGGTGTGCCGCACCCGGGGGTCGCCGTAGCCGCTGGTGGGCCGGATCTGCGGGTAGCGCTCGTGCAGGGGGCGGTTCAGGCGCGGCTGGACACTGCCCGGGGTGTACGCGGGGGCCGGGGCGGCTCCGCCGGTCCCGGGGCCTCCGGGTCGCGGGGAAGGCGCTCTCGCTCATGCCCGCTCGCTCCTCTCCGGCACCCGTGCGCCCGCACCCGTACCCGTACCGGCGCCTGCTCCCGTACCCGCGCCTGCTCCCGTCCCCGTCCCCGTACTCGCGCCGTCGGCGGGGCTCCGGGGCAGCCCAGGCGGGTGGCGAGGTCCGGGCGGTCCTGGCCGAGTTCGCGGCAGAGGCCCTCGCGGGCGCTCTCGCCCGAGCGGGCGGTGCCGACCGCCAGACGCTGCCGTCGGCCTCCTCCACGAGGAGCACCTTGGGGAGTCCCCGGGGCGGCGGGCCGGCCGTGACCTCTCCCGTGCGCGCGTCGAAGACGCCCTCGTGGCAGGGGCAGTACAGCTCGCCCTCGCTCCCCGGTCCTTGCGCCACAGCACGGCGCAGGCGAGGTGGGTGCAGACGGCGGAGTAGCCGGCGAGGGTGCCGTCCTCCAGGCGGACGGCGACCGCGCGGTCGTCGGCGCCGGGGTAGCGGAAGGCGAGGGAGTCGCCGGGCAGGATCCGGTCGGCGATCCGCTTCGGCTCGGGGGCGCCGTCGCCGTCGCCGTGCCGGTGCAGGATGCCGGCGGCGACGCCGATGCCGCCGACGGCGAGGCCGCCGGAGACGGTGGCGACGATCCGCAGGTAGTCGCGGCGGGTGGTGAGGGAGTCGGCGGCGATCCGGTCGTGGAGCGCGTCCTGGGCCGCGTCGGTGCGGGGGTCCGGGGCGGGTGGCTGGGGATCGGTGACGCTCAACGGACGTCCTTTCCGTTGATCTCCACGACGGGGAGCCCGCCGGGGACCGGCCACTGGACCTTGTCGGCGGGGACGACCATCGCGACCCCGGTGGAGACGGTGGTGGTGCCGAAGGTGAAGGAGTCGGCGACCTGGACGCCGGGGCGTTCGGCCCGCAGCTCCTCGACGGTGCCGTAGAAGAGGGCGCCGGTGGGGCAGACGGTGGCGCACATGGGGGCGAGGCCGTAGGCGGTGCGGTCGTAGCAGAGGTTGCACTTCATCTGGAGCTTGGCCTGGAGGTCGATCTTGGGCACGCCGAAGGGGCAGGCGTTGACGCAGTTGGCGCAGCCGATGCAGCGGGTGGTGTCGGCCTGCTGCACGACGCCGTCGGGGGTGACGAGGATCGCGTCGGCGGGGCAGACCTCGGCGCAGGGGGCGACGGGGTCCTCGCAGTGCATGCAGACGGTGGGGAGGGAGGCGACGGAGTGGCCCTCGTCGGGGTAGTCGAGGTGGATCATCGACTTGCCGCGGTGGGAGTCGCATTCGCGGCAGGCGGAGACGCAGGCCTGGCAGCCGATGCAGCGGCCGGGGTCGATGAAGATCGTGCGGCCCATCATGTGCGGGTCAGCTCCTCTCGGCGGTGCCGCGGCCTGGGGGGAGGTGGGGGGCAGCGGGTCGGTGCGGGAGACCTGGGCCTCGGGGTAGGCCGGCCGGCCGGGGGGCGTGGGCGGGGCGGGGACCTCGTCGATGCGTTCGGCGGCCTCGACGCGGGCGGCGCACACCTTGTACTCGGGGATCTTGGGCGCGGGTCGAGGGCGTCGATCGTGAGGGCGTTGGCCGCGGTGGGGACGGGCCAGTGGTAGGGCACGAAGACGGTGTCGGGGCGGATGGCGTCGGTGACGAGGGCGGGAAGACCTCGCTGCCGCGGCGGGTGACGACGCGGACGGGGTCGCCGTTGCGGAAGCCGTGGGAGGGTGGACCTCGACCCAGGGCCGGGGGTCTGCTCCACGAGTCCGGCGAGGCGGCGGGTCTGGTTGCCGGAGAGGAAGTGGGCGACGGTGCGGCCGGTGGTGAGCGAGAGGGGAACTCCTCGCTGTACGGGTCCATGGGCGGGTGCCACTCGACGGTCTGGAGGTGGATCTTGCCGTCGGGGTGGTAGGAGCGGCCGTCCTCGAAGAGCCGGGGAGTGCCGGGGTGGTCGGTGGTGGGGCAGGGCCAGGCGATGCCGCCGGTCTCCTCCAGGCGCTCGTAGGTGATGCCGTAGTAGTCGTTCACGGTCCCGGCGGAGGCGACGCGGAGCTCCTCGAAGACGGAGCGGGAGTCGGCGAAGTCGAACTTGTCGCCGGCGCCGAGGCGGCGGGCGAGCTCGCACATGACCCAGGTGTCGGTGCGGACGCCGGCGGGGGTTCCTGGGCCTTGTTGTGCTTGACGACGCGGGCCTCGGCGTTGGCCATGACGCCCTCGTCCTCGGCCCAGACGGTGACGGGGAAGACGACGTGGGCGTTGGCGGCGGTCTCGGAGAGGAAGAAGTCGAACTGGGCGTGGAACTGGAGGGTGTCGTAGCCGTCCTTGACGGTGGCGTAGTTCGGGAGGGAGACGAAGGGGTTGTTGCAGATGCCGATGAGGCCGCGGATCTCCTGGCGCTGCATCTGCCAGACCATCTCCATCATGGAGGTGCCGGCGGCCGGGAGTTCGGTCTCGTCGATGCCCCAGATCTCGCAGATCTGACGGCGGTGCTCGGGGTTGGTGATGGAGCGCCCGCCGGGCAGGAGGTCGGACTTCTGGCCGTGCTCGCAGCCGCCCTGGCCGTTGCCCTGGCCGGTGATGGTGCCGTATCCGGCGCCGGGCTTGCCGATGTTGCCGGTGGCGACGCAGAGGTTGATGACGGTGAGGCAGTTCTCGACGCCCTGGGAGTGGTGCTCGATGCCCCGGGCGTGCCAGGCCATGGCCCGGTCGGCGCCGGCGAACATGCGGGCGACCCGGACGATCTGCTCCTCGGGGACGCCGCAGATCCGCGCGGCGCGGGAGGGCGGGTAGTCGGCGACGGTCCGCTTCACCTCGTCCCAGCCGGTGGTGTGGGCGGCGAGGTGGGCCTCGTCGGTGAGGCCCTCGGCGACGACGACGTTCAGGACGGCGTTGAAGAAGGCGGAGTCGGTGCCGGGCTTGAGGGCGACGTGGACGTCGGCGGTGCGGGCGATCGCGGTCTCGCGGGGGTCGACCACGATCAGGGTGGCGCCCCGGTCGCGGGCTCCCCACACGTACTGGGTCATGACGGGGAAGCACTCGCCGACGTTGGATCCCGCGATGAGGAGGCAGTCGGTGAGGAGGATGTCGGAGAAGGGGTTGCCGGCGCGGTCGATGCCGAAGGCGAGCTTGTTGGCCCCGGCGGCGGAGACCATGCACAGGCGGCCGTTGTAGTCGACGTGCTTGGTCTTGAGGGCGACCCGGGCGAACTTGCCGACGAGGTAGGTCTTCTCGGAGAAGAGGCTGGCGCCGCCGAGGAGGCCGAAGGCGTCGTTGCCGTACTCGGTCTGGATGCGGCGGATCTCGGCGACGGTGTGGTCGAGTGCCTCCTCCCAGCTCACCTCGCGGAACTCCTCGTCGCGATTGCGGCGCATGAGGGGTGCGGTGAGCCGGTCGGGGTAGTTGACCTGCTGGTAGGCGTTGATGCCCTTGGGGCAGAGCCGCATCCGGTTGATGTCGTGGTTGCGGGGTTCGACGCCGAAGACCTTGCCGTGGTGGTCGACGCGCAGGTACATGCCGCACTGGACGCCGCAGAAGCAGCAGTGGGTGGGGACGAGGGTCTCCTCGTTCTGGTCGGCGTGCCAGCGGTCGGCGGGGATGCCCCGGCGTCGCGGAAGGTGCGGGAGCCGGGCGGGGCGAGCGAGGGTCGAGCGACAGGGGCCACCCGGGGACGGTCCCGGGGGCGGCCGCGGGGTCGGTGGCGCTCACTTGAAGCCCTTCTTCACGTGGTCGAGGTAGGCGTTGCCGCGCAGGACGCGCTTGCAGCGGGGGCAGTACTCGGCCCAGCCCTCGAAGCCGAGGTCGAGGTCGCGCATGGTGCCCTGGAGGTTCTCCACGTACGGGGCGGTGTCGATGGCCTGGCCGCAGCGGCGGCAGGCGAAGACCTCGCCGCCCTCGTCCCTGCGGCGGGAGGTGTACTTGAAGAGCTGCATGCCGACGGCGGCGGGCCGCTGCACGATGTGGAAGAACTTCCC
Organism: Streptomyces sp. WAC08241; assembly: GCA_007858575.1. GTDB lineage: Bacteria > Actinomycetota > Actinomycetes > Streptomycetales > Streptomycetaceae > Streptomyces. The sequence goes on along the minus strand of CP042279.1, from coordinate 6,205,364 downwards.
GAAGGGGATGTAGATCAGGGTGAAGACGACGGACACCATGTGGAGGATCGCGAGGAACTCGTAGCCGCCGCCGTGCAGGAAGATCGACGAGAAGGTCAGCAGCAGCCCGGTCACGGAGATGACGATCAGGGCGAGCAGGGGCACCAGGTCGTAGGCGAAGCGCTGGCCGGTGATGGCTCCCCGGTCCTTCATGCGGCGCCAGAGGAAGTAGCCGGCGCCGGGGATGACGAGGACGGCGGCGATGTCGAGGCCGTGGAACATGAGCCAGCCGACGATGTTCAGGGAGTCGAAGCCGAGGACCTTGAAGCCCCAGATCCGCATCTCGTAGCCGGGCCCCGAGCCGGTGGAGGAGGTGAAGGTGAACCAGCCCCAGGTGAGCGGGAAGGTGATCGCGGCGGCGAGCAGGCAGCCCCAGAAGATGAGCTGGTGGGCGGCCCAGCGGGCGTGGGAGCGGGCGCCGAGGAACTTCTGGAAGCCGAGGTAGGTGGCGATCATCTTCGGCAGGGCGGTGGGCGCGCTGCGGAAGTTCGCGACGGAGAAGAAGGAGCCCCAGCCCTTGCGGAAGAGGCGGCGGGCGCCGGGGCGGAGATCCAGACGGTGTAGCGGTAGGCGACGCCGAGGCGAGGAAGACGGTGGCGACGGCGTGGGGCAGGAGCGCCGAGTCGAAGTCGCGGAGCAGGCGGCTGCCGAGGACGATCGCGACGACGAGCAGGGCGGAGACGACCGCGCCGACCAGGGAGGCGCGGCGGCGCACGGCGCCGGGGCTCTGCGGCGGGGGTCGGCCGCGGCCGGGTCGGTGGCGCCGGAGGCGGGGCGAGCCCGCCCGGCGGAGGGGTCGGCTCGGCGGTCTGCGGTGGCTCGGTCACGCGGCCACCGTAAGGCCGAATAGGTCGTTTCGCCCTTTTGTGAAGTGGTGTGGTGCGGACGTCGCTCAGACGGCGTTCAGTCCGTGCGCGCGGAAGACCTCGCGGACTCCGGCGAGCCGCTCGGGGGTCGGGGACGGCGTGTCGTGCAGGGTGAACGGCATGGCGAGTGCCCGCCACTTCGCTTCGCCCAGCTTGTGGAAGGGCAGGATGTCCACGCGGGAGACGTTGCCGAGACCCCCGGCGAAGGCGGCGATCCCTCGACGTCGTCCGGGTCGTCGGTGAGGCCCGGGACGAGGACGAAGCGGACGTGGACCTCCTGGCCGAGGTCGGCAGGCGCCGGGCGAAGTCCAGGGTGGGCCCCAGCGGCGGCCGGTGACCTTTCGGTACGTGGCGGGGTCCCAGGACTTGATGTCCAGGAGCACCAGGTCGGTGTCGCGCAGCAGGGCGTCGGTGGCGCGGGCGCCGAGGAAGCCCGAGGTGTCCAGGGCCGTGTGGAGGCCGAGCTCGTGCTTGAGGCGGTGCAGGAGCTCGCCCGTGAAGACGGGCTGGAGGAGGGGCTCGCCGCCCGAGACGGTGGCGCCGCCGCCGGAGGCGGAGATGAAGCGGACGTACCGGGCGGCCTCGGCGATCACGTCGTCGGCGGAGGTGCGCCGGCCGGCCCGCATGCGCCAGGTGTCGGGGTTGTGGCAGTAGAGACAGGTGAGGGGGCAGCCGGAGAGGAAGGCGACGAAGCGGGTGCCGGGGCCGTCGACGCCGGTGGACAGGTCCCAGGAGTGCAGCGAGCCCTCGGCGGGCCGCCGGGTCGCCGCGGCGGCGGGGGTGACGGGAGGGGTGACGGCGACGGCGGGGGCGGTGGGCTCGGTGCCGGGTCCGGTGGCGGGGGCGGTGGCGGGTCCGGTGGCGAGGCTGGTCACGGCAGGGCCCCTCTCGGTCGCGGTCGGGTGGTCGGGAAGGGATCGGGGAGTGGTCGGGGAGGGACGGAGAGGGAGGTCGGGCGCGCTCCGGGGCCGGGGTGGGGTCCGGCCGGTCCCGGAGCGCGGTCAGGAGGTCCCGGCGGTCACAGGGAGCCGTGGAAGGTGCGGTTCAGGACGTCGAGCTGCTGCTCGCGGGTGAGCCGGACGAAGTTCACCGCGTATCCGGAGACCCGGATGGTGAGCTGCGGGTGGTTCTCCGGGTGCTCCATGGCGTCCTCCAGGACGTCGCGGTTCAGGACGTTGACGTTCATGTGGAAGCCGTCGCTCGCCGTGTAGCCGTCCAGGAGGCCCACGAGGTTCGCGATCCGCTCCTCGGGGGTGCGGCCCAGGCCGTCGGGGGTGACGGTGCTGGTCAGCGAGATGCCGTCCTCGGCGTCCGCGTACGGGAGCTTGGCGACCGACAGGGCCGAGCGACGTAGCCGTGGGTGTCGCGGCCGTTCATCGGGTTGGCGCCCGGCGAGAAGGGCTCGCCCGCGCGGCGCCCGTCGGGGGTGTTGCCGGTCTTCTTGCCGTAGACGACGTTGGAGGTGATGGTCAGGACGGACTGGGTGTGCTCGGCGTTCCGGTAGGTCGGGTGCCGGCGCACCTTGCGCATGAACTCCTCGACCAGGTGGACCGCGATCGCGTCCGCGCGCTCGTCGTTGTTGCCGTAGGCCGGGCGGTCGCCCTCGATCAGGTAGTCGGTGGCGAGGCCGGTCGCGTCCCGGACCGGGGTCACCTTCGCGTACTTGATCGCGGCCAGGGAGTCGGCGGCGACGGAGAGGCCGGCGATGCCGCAGGCCATGGTGCGGCGCACGTCCCGGTCGTGGAGCGCCATCTCGATCCGCTCGTACGCGTACTTGTCGTGCATGTAGTGGATGACGTTCAGGGCGTGGACGTAGACGCCGGCGAGCCACTCCATCTGCTCGTCGAAGCGGGCCATGACCTCGTCGTAGTCGAGGACGTCGGAGGTGAGGGCGCCGGTGGCGGGGCCGACCTGGGCGCCGGACCTCTCGTCGCGGCCGCCGTTGATCGCGTACAGGAGGGTCTTGGCGAGGTTCACGCGGGCACCGAAGAACTGCATCTGCCTGCCGACGGGCATCGCGGAGACGCAGCAGGCGATGGCGGTGTCGTCGCCGAAGCGGGGGCGCATCAGCTCGTCCGACTCGTACTGCACGGAGGAGGTGTCGATGGAGACCTTCGCGCAGAACTCCTTGAAGCCCCGGGGAAGGGCCGGCGACCAGAAGACGGTCATGTTCGGCTCGGGGGCCGGGCCGAGGTTGTACAGGGTCTGGAGGTAGCGGAAGGAGGTCTTCGTGACCAGCGGGCGCCCGTCCTCGCCCATGCCGCCGATGGACTCGGTGACCCAGGTCGGGTCGCCGGAGAACAGCTCGTCGTACTCGGGGGTGCGCAGGAAGCGGACGATGCGGAGCTTGATGACGAAGTCGTCGACCAGCTCCTGGGCCTGCTCCTCGGTGAGGACGCCGGACTCGACGTCCCGCTGGAGGTAGACGTCGAGGAAGGTGGAGGTGCGGCCGAGGGACATCGCGGCGCCGTTCTGCTCCTTCACGGCGGCCAGGTAGGCGAAGTACAGCCACTGGACGGCCTCGTGGCCGTTGGCGGCGGGTCCCGAGACGTCGTGGCCGTAGGAGGCGGCCATCGCCTTCAGCTCCCCGAGGGCGCGGATCTGCTCGGCCAGCTCCTCGCGCAGCCGGAGGGTCTCTTCGAGGGAACGGTCTCCGGCGGGCAGGGAGTTCAGCTCCTCCTTCTCCTCCTTCTTCGCCGCGACGAGCCGGTCGACGCCGTAGAGGGCGACGCGGCGGTAGTCGCCGATGATCCGGCCGCGGCCGTAGGCGTCGGGCAGGCCGGTGACGATCCCGGCCTTGCGGGCGGCGCGGATCTCGGGGGTGTACGCGTCGAAGACCCCGGCGTTGTGGGTCTTGCGGTACTCGGTGAAGACCTTCTCCAGCTCCTCGGAGACCGGGTAGCCGTAGGTCTCCAGGGCGCCGGCGACCATGCGCCAGCCGCCGTACGGCATGATCGCGCGCTTGAGCGGGGCGTCGGTCTGGAGGCCGACGATCAGCTCCCGGTCGCGGTCGATCCAGCCGGGGGCGTGGGAGGTGATGGTGGAGGGACGTCGTACGAGACGTCGTACGCGCCCTTGGCGCGCTCCTCGGGGAAGCGGTCGGTGAGGGCCCGCCACACGGCGGTGGTCCGCTCGGTGGGGCCGGCGAGGAAGGAGTCGTCGCCCTCGTACGGGGTGTAGTTCCGCTGGATGAAGTCGCGGACGTCGACCGCGTCGCGCCAGGGTCCGTCCGCGAAGCCCTCCAGGCCCGCTCCCGCACCGTCTCGCCCCCGTCGTCCCGGCAGGGGTCGCGGTCGCTTCCGCAGGGGTCGCGGTCGCTTCCACGGGAGTCGCGGTCGTTTCCACAGGAGTCGCAGTCGCTTCCGCAGAGTCGCAGTCACTGCCCGCACCGCCTTCTCGATTCGTTCGACAGCCTCGTCGCCTGTCTCCCATTCCACTCCTCCCGAGCGGCCGTTCCGGGCGGCATTGGTCCCCTTCCGGCGGCCATAGGTCCCGTCCCGGACGTGCGGAAGGCCCCGGCCGGCGTCACGCGTGGCACGTGGCCGAGAAGCGCCGGTCCCTGATGTGCTGTGCTCATGACCAGACCTTTCCTGCCGCTCACGTCCCGCTCCCGCGAGAGGCCCACCGGGCCGCCACGCCCCTGGAGCTCTTCTTCGACCTGTGTTTCGTCGTCGCCGTCGCCCAGGCCGGCGCCGAGCTCGTCCACGCGGTCGCCGAGGACCACGCCGGCACGGGCGTCGCGAACTACGCGATGGTCTTCTTCGCGATCTGGTGGGCCTGGATGAACTTCACCTGGTTCGCCTCCGCGTACGACAACGACGACGTCCTCTACCGGGTCGTCACCCTCGTGCAGATCGCCGGCGTCCTGATCCTCGCCGCCGGCGTCTCGCGGGCCTTCGTGGAGCACGACTTCCTCGTCGTCTACCTCGGCTACGTCGTAATGCGGCTCGCCCTCGTCTTCCAGTGGCTGCGCGCCGCCCGCCACGCGACCGATCCGGCCGAGCGGACGATGTGCCGCCGGTACGCGGGCGGGGTCCTGCTCTGCCAGGTCGGCTGGCTCGGCCTGGTCCTCGCGCCCGAGCCCGCCCGGCCGTGGGTCTTCCTCGTGATGGCGCTGGCCGAACTGTCCGTGCCCCTGTACGCGGAGCGAGCCGGGACCAGCGCCTGGCACGCGCACCACATCGCCGAGCGGTACGGCCTGTTCACCCTCATCGTCCTCGGCGAGACCGTCGCCGCCGCGACCGTCGCGGTGAAGTCCGGCATCGTCGAGAACGACGCCCTGGACGAACTGCTGCCGATCGCCGCCGGCGGCCTGCTGCTCGTCTTCGCCGCCTGGTGGGTCTACTTCGTCGTGCCCGCCCACGACCGGCTTGACCTCCAGCCGCCAGGCCTTCCTGTGGGGGTACGGGCACTATCTGATCCTCATGTCGGCCGCCGCCATCGGGGCGGGCCTGGAGATCGCCGTCGAGCAGGCCGTGGGCGAGGCGCACGTCTCCACGCTCTCCGCCTCCGCCGCCGTGACGATCCCGTCGGCCCTCTTCCTGCTCCTCGTGTGGCTGCTGCGCCCGCTACTTCAAGGTCGGCACCGCCCAGCAGCTCGTCCTGCCGGTCGCGGCGCTCGCGATCCTGATGTGCTCCTTCGCGGGCCGCTGGGCCGTCCTCGCGGCCGGGCTCGTCGCGGCGGCGGCCGTCGCGACCGGCGTCACCCTGACCGCCCGGAACCCGGCGACGCGGGGCTCGGAGGCGTAGGAGCGTCCCGGCCCCGTGGTAGGCAGGGCGCATGACGGAGCCCGGGAAGACGACGGACGGCCAGGACGGGATCACCGACGTGGGCGGGGTCCGCGTGGGCCACGCGCGCGTGGCCGGGCCGGGGGCCCTGAGCGGCACCACGGTGGTGCTCGCGCCGGAGGGCGGCGCGGTCGCCGCCGTGGACGTACGGGGCGGGGGGCCGGGCACGCGGGAGACGGACGCCCTGGACCCGAGGAACGTGGTGGAGCGGATCGACGCGGTCGTCCTGACCGGCGGCAGCGCGTACGGCCTCGACTCCGCCTCGGGCGTGACGGCCTGGCTGGCGGAGCGGCACCGGGGCGTCCGGGTGGGCCCCGACCCGTCCCACAGTGGTGCCGGTGGTGCCCGCCGCGTGCGTCTTCGACCTGGGCCGGGGCGGCGACTTCACCGCCCGGCCGGACGCGGCGACGGGGCGGGCGGCGGTGGAGGCAGCCCACGCGGGCGGCGACCACGCGCGTGTGGGGACGGGCGCGGTCGGCGCGGGCACCGGGGCCGTGGTCGGCGGGCTGCGGGGCGGCGTCGGGACGGCGAGCACGGTCCTGGAGTCCGGGATCACGGTCGGCGCGCTGGTGGTGGTGAACGCGGTGGGCTCGGCCGTGGACCCGACGACGGGCGTCCCGTACGGGAGTTACTTCGAGGACGGGCGGCCCGCCTTCCCCGACCCGGAGGTCCACGGGGCGGCGCTGCGGCAGCTCGCGCGGGCGCGGGAGGCGGCCGCCCCGCCCCCGCTGAACACCACGCTCGCCGTGGTCGCGACGGACGCGGTGCTGACCCGCGCGCAGGCGCGGAAGGTGGCAGGCACGGCGCACGACGGCATCGCGCGCGCCGTGCGGCCGGTGCACCTGATGAACGACGGGGACACGGTCTTCGCCCTGGCCACCGGGGCCCGGGAGCTGCCGGAGGGCCGCTCGCCCTGAACGAGGTCCTGGCGGCGGGCGCGGACCTGGTGACCCGGGCGGTCGTCCGCGCGCTGCTCGCGGCCCCGGGCGGGCTGCGCGGTCCGGGCGGGGACTTCCCCTCGTACCGCGAGCTGTACGGACCGCGGGCGGACCCGTACGGCTCCCGCTAGGCCCGCGCTCCCGGCAGAGGCCCGTACTCCCGGTAAGGGGTGGGGAGTTGAGGATAAGACGGCGGGAACTTCCTTCGCGCGCCCCTCGTTTTGCCGGAACATTGGACACGATGTCAGACCCAGGGACTACGTTAAGCAAGCACCAAGTGACATGCGGCGACGGCCTGGAGATCCCCTTGAACGATCCGCAGGATCACCCCGATCCGTACGAGACGACCGAGGCGCACGTCGAGCGGCTCCTCGGCCGGGCGCTCAACTCCTTCGACCTGCCCGACTCGACCGTCGAGCGCCTCGCCACGGCGCTCGCGCACTCCAGCGCGCTGCACTCCTCGCACCACAGCGCGTCGCTGCACCGCACGACCCACCGCCACACCTATCTGCTCGCCGACGGCAGCGCCTCAGCCTGTGGGAGCTGGTGCACAACGCCGGCCGGGACGGCACCGAGCAGCACGAGCTGTACGCGGAGGAGGCGGAGGCCCGGCTCGCCGCCTCCCGCCTGCCCTCCGGACCGTCGGCGGGCCGCCCGGCGGGAGCGCGCCGACGGGCCCTTCCTCGACGAGGACGACGACTTCGAGCCGCTGAGCGCCCTGCTCGCCCGCCCGATACCCGTCCAGCCCCGGATGTACGTGCCGGACAACTCCGCCGACCACGCGCGCCGCGTCCTGCGCCGCGCGGAGAACGCAGACCGGCCGGGCGGGGCGACGGCCCGCCGCCTCCGGCTCGCCTTCGCCCACCACATCACCCAGGCCTTCGGCCGTCACTGCCCCGTGGGCGGCGGCCGGGACGCCGGCTTCACCCTCTACGAGCACCAGTTCCTGCTGCTCGACGGCAGCGAGGTCAGCCTCTGGGAGGTCGAGCACACGGCGACCCCGACGGGCGCCACATGTGCGAGGTCTACGAGGACGAGGCCACGGCCCGCGGGGCGATGGAGACCCGCGCCCGGGTGCGCTGACGCCCGTCCCGGGACGGGCGGACGCCAGCTGCCGTCCGACCCCGGCCGCGTACGAGGAGGTCCCTCCTGCGAGGAGGGACCTCCCCAGTCTCCGGGAGGTCTACGCGGGCGGGTACACCAGCGTGATCTCACGGTTCAGGCCGGTCTCGTCGGCGTCCGGGTACATGGACAGCTCACCGTCGGACCACCGCACCAGGAGGTCGTCCGGGTGGTGGTTCTCCGTGTAGTCGCCGGCGCCCAGGATCGTGGCGTGCGTCCAGAGCCGGTTGGGTTTCTTGACCTGGACCTCGCCGTGGAAACCGTTCTGGTCGATGTCCTTGTAGAGGGTCAGTTCCCCGTCCGCCCAGCGCACCATGAGGTCGTGCTGATCGTTGCCAGTGAAGTCGCCCGACGTGATCGTCGAGGCGTGCTTCCAGGTGCCGTTGGGCGCGGCGAGCTTCTTCTCGCCGTGGAAGCCGTCGCGGTTCACGTCGGTGTACAGGGTGACCTCACCGTCGCTCCAGCGGACCAGCAGGTCGTCGGTCCACTTGTTGCCGGACGTGTAGCGCCCGCCGGTGATGGACGTGGCGTGCTTCCAGAGGTCGTTGGGCTTCTGCAACTGGACCTCGCCGTGGAATCCCTTCTCGTCGACGTCGGGATAGAGCGTCAACTCGCCGTCCACCCAGCGAACGATGAGGTCGTCGCGGTCGGCCCCGGTGAAGTCGCCGGCGGCCACGGTCACGGCGTTCTTCCAGATGCCGTTGGGCGCGGTGATCCGGATCTCCTTGTCGAAGTTGTCGGATTCCTCTCCGGCGCCCCGGTACAGGGTCAGTTCTCCGTCCGACCAGCGCACGATCAGATCGGAGTAGTCCCAGGTTCCCGGATTGCCGTCGGTGAAATAGCCGCCCGCCATGACATCGGCGTGCTGCCAGGTCTCGGCCTTGCCCAGGACACCGCGCCCCGCCGGCTGCCGGTTGTTGACCGCGTCGTCGTACAGCGCTTTGGCGTCGCCGTCGAGGTAGGAGCTGTAGGAGATGTCGTCCTTGTCGCCCCCGGTCTTCCAGCCGCCGATGACCCCGATGACGCCCCAGCCGTTGCCGCGCTTGACGAGGAACGGGCCGCCGGAGGCCCCGCCCGAGTACCTGTCGCATGCGATGCGCAGGAAGCTGCCCGGGATCCCGGGGTCGGTGCTGTCGTAGCGGACGGTCTTGTCCGTGCAGTCCAACGGGCGCTTCTGGTTGGCCGGGTAGCCGATGGGGCGGACGGGGTCGTGGTCGTACCCCGCGTTGATCATCAGTTCGGCACCGCCGACGACGTCTTCGACGTTCTTTCCACCGCGCGGTTCGAGTTGCGGGAAGTTGAAGTCGAGGTCGGCCGCGGCGTCCGGCCCCTTGGACAGGTACCGCTTGTCGACGTAGATGCGTCCGGGCTTGACGGTGAAGGAACCGTGCGGTTTCTTGCCGTCGTCGTACTGGGGGACGAACGCGAGGTTCTTGCGCGCGTCCTGGTCGTCGAAGCAGTGACCGGCGCTCATCACGATGTTCTTGCCGGGGCTCTTGACGACCGTGCCGCCGCAGAAGCGACCGGTCCCGGTGCCGTCGTTCCAGAAGAAGGTGCCGACGACGGGCAGTCCTTCGAACGGCCTGCTGGCGGCGCGACCCGTTCTGGTCGGAGCGGGGAAGTGCTTGGCCTCCTGCTCCTCGACGGGCTTCGCGGTCCGCATGCGCTCCGGGGTCCAGTAGTCGTCGGCGTCGGCCGGCGTGAATCCGCGCGTCGTCGTCTCCGCCCGCCGGGACGGGAGTCGGTGGGACGGCGGGCTCTTCCGGAAGCGCCGAATCCGACGGAGCGGAATTCCTTGCCGGAGCGGTGTCCGGAGAAGCGGAAGGCGTTCCGGAAGCATTCGCTCCGATGTTCTCCGGAGGCGTCGGATCACCTTGGCCCGCGGCGGCCGGAAATCCCGGCAGCAGTACGAGTGCCACGGCCCCGCCGCGGCACCCCATGTTCTGCGTAATCCCATGGTTGCTTCCCCTGTGAAAGAGACGTATGCCACGTCGTCTGGTGTGGCTGCGTCAAGGTCGGTCATGATCGTAAAGCCGCTGCCGACAGAAAGAAGCACGTATGATCAACTTCACGCGTTTATCCGTCCGTTGTGGTCTTGTCGCGATCTCCTTTTCCTTGGCGGTGGTCGGGCAGGCCGGGGCGGCCCACGCCGACCGGCTCCCCTTCCGGGACAGGCGCACGGTTCCGTCGGGGGCCCGTGGCGCCCGGAGGGGCGGTGAGCCTCACGGTCAAGGAGGAGCCGGGCAACCCGCACCGACCGGGGTCGAGATCTCCAGTCCCGCGTTGGCGGACGGCACTGTTCTCGGGGACACCGGGCGTGCGTGGGTGGGCGCGGGCCGGGTCAAGGAGACGGTGGAGCCAGGGACGTATCCGGTGACGTTCACGCTGCGGCACGAGGAGGCCGACTGCGTGACGGAGGAGAACCGCGACCACGTGTGCGACTACCCTCGATCGTCCTGCGCTCGAAGGTGACGGTGTCGGGACGGAGCGAGGGCGCCGCGTCGGGCGAAGGACCGGGTTTCGGGGGCGGCCTGGCCATCGGCGCCGCTTCGGGAGCCGCGGCGGCCCTGGCGGTGGGCGGGGTGCTGCTGCGCCTTCGACGGCGCCGGACTTCCTCCTGAGCCCCGAGAAGCCCCCACCGTGCCCGCGCGGCCCGGCCGGTCCGGTCGTGCGGCCGGTGTGCCCGGTACCCGGCGCCGGGAGAGCGGTGCGCGACGCCCGCCCTTCGCCGTGCACGAGGGCCCGGGCCCTTCCGTACGCGAAAGGGCCCCGGCCCGAGAGATGTCCGGGGCGGGGCCCTTCCGCGGAGCCGGGCTCAGTGCGTGAGCGCCGGTTCCTTCTCGACGCCGGGCTCCGGGGCGGGCTCGTCTCCGCCGCCCTCCAGGTGCTGCTTCGGCTTCGCGGGGAGGGCGAACATCACCAGGAAGATCACGGCGAGGACGCCCGCCACCCAGCCCAGGGAGTTCTGGAAGGCCTCCGTGAAGGCCGCGCCCGTCTCCGCCGGGGCCTGGGCGAGGCGCTCGTCGTCGATGGCGCCGAAGAAGACGACCGACACCAGGCCGAGGCCGAGCGCGTTGCCCATCTGGGTGGTCGTGTTGATCAGGCCCGAGGCCGAGCCGGCGTGCTCGCGCGGGACCTCGGAGAGGACCGCGTCCGTCAGCAGGGCCACGATCAGGCCCATGCCGAGGCCCATGACGACCAGCGGCGGGATCATCTGCCAGGACGCGATCCCCGTCCCGTACCGGTCGGCCTCGAAGAGGTAGAGCAGGACGCCCGCCGTCATCGTCAGGGCGCCCGCCTGGAGCACCTTGCGGCCGAAGCGCGGCACCAACTGCTGCACGGACAGGCCGGCGGCCACCGAGACCGCGATCGAGAACGGCACCCCGGTGAGGCCCGCCCGCAGCGCGCTCCAGCCGAGCCCGATCTGCATGTAGAGCGTCCAGACCAGGAAGAAGATGCCCATCACGACGCCGAAGGTCAACTGGACCGCGACGCCGGCGGCGAAGCTCTTCACCTTGAACAGCGACAGCTCGACGAGCGGCGAACCGTCCTTGCGCGCCTTGTACTTCTCGTACGCGACGAGGGCGCCGAAGACGGGCAGGCTGCCGGCCATCATCAGGTGGCCCCACAGCGGCCAGTCCAGCTCGCGGCCGCGCGTCAGCGGGTAGATCAGCATGAGCAGCGCGGCCGTCACCAGGAGCACGCCGACCAGGTCGAGGCGGAGCGCCTTCGGCGCCTTGGACTCGGTGATGAACTTCCGGCCCAGGAGCAGGCCCGCGATGCCGACCGGCAGGTTGATGAGGAAGATCGGGCGCCACTCCAGGCCCGCGATGTTCCACTGGGTGAGCAGCGCGCCGAGCAGCGGTCCGGAGACCGCGCCCAGGCCGACGATCGCGCCGAACAGGCCGAAGACCTTGCCCCGTTCGTGCGCGGGGAAGGTGGCGTGGACGATCGACAGGACCTGCGGCACCATCATCGCGGCCGCCGCGCCTGGAGGAGGCGGGAGCCGATCAGCATCTCCTGGTTGGCCGCGAGGCCGCAGAGCGCCGAGGCGAGCGTGAAGCCGGCGGTGCCGAGGAGGAAGAGCCGCTTGCGGCCGTAGATGTCGCCGAGCCGCCCGCCGGTGATCAGACCGGCGGCGAACGCGAGCGCGTACCCGGCGGTGATCCACTGGATGGCCCCGATGCTGGCGCCGAGGTCCCGCTCGATGCTGGGGATCGCGATGTTGACGATCGTGGCGTCGACCAGGTCCATGAAGGCGGCGGTCATGACGATGGCGAGGGCGATCCAGCGCCGCTTGTCGCCGGGGTCGGTGCCGGGGACGGTACCGGAGGCGGGGACGGTGGCGGAGTCGGTGCCGGGTCCGGCCTGGTTCGCCGCGTCCGTGACGGCGTCGTGTGAACTCATACGAAGAAAGATAGGAGTGATGTAGGTCAGAACACGTCCTAGATAGGCCGCATCCTGGACGGCATGACGGACACCCCGGCACGACTCCTGAACCTGCTCTCGCTCCTCCAGACCCCGCGCGAGTGGCCCGGAAGCGAGCTCGCCGAACGCCTCTCGGTCTCCCCGCGCACCATCCGCCGCGACATCGACCGGCTCCGCGACCTCGGCTATCCGGTCGAGGCGACCCTGGGCGCGGTGGGCGGCTACCGCCTCGTCGCCGGTACGGCCCTGCCGCCGCTGCTCCTCGACGACGAGGAGGCCGTCGCCATCGCGGTCGGCCTGCGCGCCGGGGCCGGGCACGCCATCGAGGGCGTCGAGGAGGCGTCCGTACGGGCCCTGGCGAAGCTGGAGCAGGTCCTTCCCACCCGGCTGCGGCACCGGGTCTCCACCCTCCAGAACGCGACGATCCCGCTGACCAGGGGCGACGGCGCCACGGTCGCGCCCGCCACCCTGACCGCGCTCGCGGGCGCGGTCACCGGGCGGGAGAAGCTGCGCTTCGGCTACCGGGCGGGCGACGGCGCCGAGACGAAGCGCCTGGTCGAGCCCTACCGGCTGGTCTCCACCGGGCACCGCTGGTACCTCGTCGCGTACGACCTGGGGCGCGAGGACTGGCGCACCTTCCGGGTCGACCGGGTCAGCGACCCGCTGGCCACCGGGGCCCGCTTCACCCCGCGCGAGCTGCCGGCGGGCGACGCGGCGCAGATGCTCACCCGCTCGATGGCCCGGTCGCAGCCGGAGCTGGACCTGGACGTCTCCTTCGAGGCCCCGGCCGACTTCGTGACGGCCCGGCTCCCGGCCCATCTGGTCCCGGCCCCGACGGGCCCGGTCACCTACCGGCTGCGCACCCGCGCCGCCGACTCGGTCGAGTGGCTGGCGCTCCGGCTGGCCCTGGTCGACGCCCCTTCACCGTCCACGGCCCGGAGCCCCTGCGGGCGTACGTGGAGGACCTGGCGGGGCGCCTGGCGGCGTCGGTACGGAGGTAGACACGGGGGTCGGCAGGGCCCCGGGAACGTGACCGTCCCCGGGCCCCGGCCGGCCACGGAAGGATCCGGGCCACCAAGGCTCCGGGCCGCCGCGGAGAAGCGCTAGGCCACCGCGTCGAAGCCCGTGTCGCGGGCCATCTTCTTCAGCTCCAGGAGCGCGTGCTTCTCGATCTGGCGGATCCGCTCGCGGGTCAGGCCGTGCTCCTGCCGACCTCCGTCAGCGTCCGCTCGCGCCCGTCCTCGATGCCGTACCGCATGCGGATGATCGAGGCCGTGCGGTGGTCCAGCTTGTCGATGAGGTCGTCGAGCTCCTCGCTGCGCAGCAACGTGAGCACTCGACTGCTCGGGCGAGATCGCCGAGGTGTCCTCGAGCAGGTCGCCGAACTGGGTCTCGCCCTCGTCGTCCACCGACATGTTCAGCGAGACGGGGTCGCGCGCCCAGTCCATGACGTCGACGACCCGCTCCGGCGTCGAGCCGAGCTCGGCGGCGATCTCCGCAGGCTCGGGCTCGCGCCCGTGCTCCCAGTTGAACTCGCGCTGCACGCGCCGGATCCGGCCGAGCTCCTCCACCAGGTGGACGGGGAGCCGGATGGTGCGGGACTGGTCGGCGATGGAGCGGGTGATGGCCTGCCGGATCCACCACGTGGCGTACGTGGAGAACTTGAAGCCCTTCGCGTAGTCGAACTTCTCGACCGCGCGCACCAGGCCCGCGTTCCCCTCCTGGATCAGGTCGAGCGGGGGAGCCCGCTGCGCGGGTAGCGCCGGGCGACGGCCACCACGAGCCGCAGGTTGGACTTGATGAAGAGGTCCTTGGCACGCTCGCCCTCGGCGGCCAGCGCCTCGAGCTCCTCGCGGGACGCGCCGCCCGCCTCACTGTCCACCTCGTCGTCGAGTATCTGCTGGGCGTAGACCCCGGCCTCGATCGTCTGGGAGAGCTCGACCTCCTTGGCGGCGTCGAGCAGGGGCGTGCGCGCGATCTCGTCGAGGTACATGCCGACCAGGTCGCGGTCGGCGATCTCCCCGCCCACGGCGCGAACGCTGCTCGTCCGCTCTGCCCCGCTCTGGGCGGAGGTCCGACGGCGGGCGACGGCACGGGTTGCCATGCGTGCTCCCTTGCTGAGTAGGTCACGACACCCTTTCGGGTGCCCTGCATCCGACGGAAACAACGACTGGAATCAGGACAGAATTCCCACCCGGCACAGGGATTTTCGCGATCATGCAGTATCCTGCGCGGCTTCCGCCCCCGTGGGCATGCCGTCGGGGCCTGCGGAGGCGCAGGTCAGACCGGACGCGGAGGGTGGTGCGGCGCCCCTCGCGGAGGTCCTCGACCACACTGTCGGTGAGACCGCGATCACATGCGGCGCCACCCCTTCAGACGCGGGGCGGGGGCGGGTGGTTGCCCGGGGAGGACGGTGACGGGGCGGCGGGCCCCGGTCGTGACGCACCGGCCCCGGCGCACCGGACGCGACCTAGGTCTCCGGAGCCCCCGGGACTAGGTCCCGCGCCCGTTCCGCCGCCTCCCTCGCCCGTCCTACCGTCGGTCCATGACCGACACCACCGGCACCCTGGACGAGGCCCTCGAACGGCTCCACGCCTCCGGGCCCGAGCGCGACGGCCGGCTGACCAACCACGCCCCGATGGCCGTGGAGGCGCTGGTCCGCCACGGGCAGGCCGCCGCCGTGCACCGCTGGCTGGACCACTACGCGGACAAGCTGGAGGAGCCGCCGCCCCGTACGCCCCCGTCACGGCGGACGGCTGGCGCGAGCGCTCGGCGACCCGGCCCGGATCACCGACTGGACCCGGTTCTTCGCCCGGGAGCTGGCCGAACACCCCTGGCGGGCGGTGCTGGCCGAGTGGTGGCCCCGGCTGCTCCCGGGGATCGCGGCCGGGGCGACGCACCCGGTGATCCGCACGGGCCACGCCGTACGGACCCTGCTCGCGTCCCCGAGGGCGACGCGGACAGCGGTCCCCGCCTCGCCGAGCTGGCGCACGCCCTCGGCTACTGGGCGGCCGTCACCAGCCGCTCCCGCCGCTCGCCCCGCTGGCCGCCGCGCCGTCGGCGGCGGCCGCGCTCGACGCCGTGCCGCCGGTCCCGGAGCAGGACGGCGGGATCCGGCACCGGCTCGCGCAGCTCACGGCCTTTCCGTGTGGGGCGACGCGCCGGACCCGGACACGGCGAGGGCGCGCCTGACGGAGCTGGTGGCGGCGGCGACGCACCGGTACGCGACCCACGGCCACGGCGAGCCGACCATGCTGGTGCACGCGGCGACCGCGCCGAACGCGGTCCTGCGCGCCCTGCCCGCGCTCCCCGCGCGCTGTGGGCGCCGAGCCTGTCGGCGGCCTGGGCGGCGTCGGCCGCGGTGACCGCCGCGTACACCCCGGTGGAGGCCGCCCCGTACGAGGCGACCTCCCTGACCCCCGAGGAGGTCTTCGCGCGGGCGGCGGCGCACGGCGACGACCACACGATCAAGTTCACGGACACGGCGCTCGACGTGGGCGGTCCGCTCGCGCTCGCGGCCGCCGTCCGCTCGGTCGAGCTGAACGCGCCGGTGTTCCGCTGACCGCCCGGACGACTACCCGAACTGCACGGACCGCTTGGCCAGGCCCATCCAGAAGCCGTCGATCACCGACCGCTCCGTGTCCAGGTCCCCGGCCGCGTCCGCCGCGCCCAGGGTGACGAAGAGGGGGCGAAGTGCTCGGTGCGGGGGTGGGCGAGGCGTCCGGCGGGCGACGCGTGCGCGAAGTCCAAGAGGGCGTCCACGTCCCGCGCGGCGAGGGCCTCGTGGCCCCAGGCGTCGAACTCGGCGGACCAGCCGGGCACGCCGCCCCCGGGGTGCCGGAGCGCGGCCAGGTTGTGGGTGAAGAAGCCGCTGCCCACGATCAGGACGCCCTCGTCGCGCAGCGGGCGAGCCGGCGCCCGACGTCCATGAGGCGGCGCGGGTCGAGGGTGGGCAGGGAGATCTGGAGCACGGGGACGTCGGCGTCCGGGAACATCTCGACGAGCGGCACGTACGCGCCGTGGTCGAGCCCCGGTCGGGGACGTCCTGCACGGGCGTGCCGGGCGCGCGGAGCAGCTTGCGGACGCTCTCGGCGAGCGCGGGCGCGCCGGGGGCCGCGTACCCGACCGGTAGTAGTGCTCGGGGAAGCCCCAGAAGTCGTACACGAGGGGGACGGTCTCGGTGGCGCCGAGGGCGAGCGGGGCCTCCTCCCAGTGGGCGGAGACCACGAGGATCGCCTTCGGGCGCGGCAGGCCGGCGGACCAGGCGGCCAGTTGGCCGGGCCAGACGGGGTCGTCGGCGAGCGGCGGGGCCCCGTGGGACAGGTAGAGGGCGGGCATCCGCTCCCGCACGGCGTCCGTGGCATCCATGGCGACCACCTCTGGCTCCTTCGCGTTCCCGATTCATTGAAACTTCAAGCTCATCGGTCGCAGCATAAGCCGACTTAGTTCAACTTTCAAGAATGAGTCGTACGATGGGAACCATGGGAGACATGACCGAACCGCGCTGGCTCACCGACGAGGAACACCACGTCTGGCGCGCCTACCTCCACGCCACCACGCTCCTGGAGGACCACCTCGACCGCCAGTTGCAGCGCGACGCCGGGATGCCGCACGTCTACTACGGCCTGCTCGTCCACCTCTCCCAGGCGCCCCGGCGCCGCATGCAGATGACCGAACTCGCCAAGGACGCCAAGATCACCCGCTCCCGGCTCTCCCACGCCGTGGCCCGCCTGGAGAAGAACGGCTGGGTGCGGCGCGAGAACTGCCCTCCGACAAGCGCGGCCAGTTCGCCCGGCTCACGGACGAGGGCATGGAGGTCCTCCGGCGGAACGCGCCCGGCCACGTGGCGGCCGTGCGCCAGGCCCTGTTCGACCGGCTCTCCGCGGAGCAGGTGAAGCAGCTCGGCGAGATCATGCGGGTGATGGCCGAGGGCCTCGAACCGACGGACCCGGACGCGGACCTGCCCTGGCTCCGCTGAGTACGCGGGGCCAGGGCAGGGACGCGGGGATTCCGGCGGTCAGTGGGCGACGACCGGGATCCTCACCTCGTCGTCCGCACCCGTGCCGGACCCGGCGACCACGCCGCTCCCCGGCTTCCCGGTGGTGATGAACGCGAAGGCGATCGCGGCCGAGACGGCCAGGATGCCGACCGCCCACCAGATGGCCGCCGCGTACCCCTCGACCATGCCCTGGAGCTGGAGCAGCTTCTGGGCGGCCGGGAAGTGGTGGCGCCGGCCGCGTGGCCGGTCAGGTAGGCGGTGGTGGCCGAGGCCGCGATCGTGTTCAGGAGGGCGGTGCCGATGGCGCCGCCGACCTGCTGCGAGGTGTTGACCATCGCGGAGGCCACGCCGGCGTCGCGCGGGTCCACGCCGTGCGTCGCGAGCGACATCGCCGGCATGAAGGCGGTGCCCATGCCCAGGCCGAGCAGCAACTGCGCGGGCAGGATCAGACCGGCGTACGAGGTGCCGATCTCCAATCGGGTCAGGAGCAGCATGCCGACGGCGGCGGCCAGGAAGCCCGGGGCCATCAGCAGGCGCGGCGGGACGCGGGTCATCAGGCGCGCGCCGATCTGGGTCGAGCCCGTGATCATGCCCACGATCATCGGCAGGAACGCGAAGCCCGTCCTGACCGGCGAGTACCCCTTGACGACCTGGAGGTAGTACGTCAGGGAAGAGGAACAGGCCGAACATCGCGATGACGGCGAGGCCGAGCGACAGGTAGACGCCGCCGCGGTTGCGGTCGGCCAGGACGCGCAGCGGGAGCAGCGGGGACTTCACGCGCGACTCGGTGACCACGAAGGCCAGGAGCAGCACGGCGGAGCCGACGAACAGGCCGATCGTGCCGGCGTCGCTCCAGCCCTCGGACTCGGCGCGGGTGAAGCCGTACACGAGGGCGACCAGGCCCAGGGTGGACAGGATGACGCCGGGGACGTCGAGCGGGGAGCGGTTGCGGCCGTCCGCCGGCTCGCGGACGACGAGGTACGCGCCGACGGCGGCGACCACGGCGAACGGGATGTTGACGAAGAAGGTCCAGCGCCAGTTCAGGTACTCGGTCAGGAAGCCGCCGAGGATCAGGCCCACGGCGCCGCCGCCGCCGGCGATCGCGCCGTAGATGCCGAAGGCCTTGGCGCGCTCCTTGGCGTCGGTGAAGGTCACGGCGAGCAGCGAGAGCGCGGCGGGCGCGAGGAGCGCGCCGAAGGCGCCCTGGAGCGCGCGGGCGCCGAGCATCATGGCCTCGCCGGTCGCGGCCCCGCCGAGGGCGGAGGCGGCAGCGAAGCCGGCCAGGCCGACGATGAAGGTGCGCTTGCGGCCCCACAGGTCGGCGATGCGGCCGCCGAAGAGGAGGAGTCCGCCGAAGGCGAGGGCGTAGGCGGTGATGACCCACTGCCGGTTGCCGTCCGAGATCCCGAGGTCCTGCTGGGCGGAGGGCAGGGCGATGTTCACGATCGTCGCGTCGAGGACGACCATGAGCTGGGCGAGGGCGATGAAGACCAGGGCCTTCCAGCGCCCGGGGTCGGGCGTGAGCGCGGTGCGCGCGGGGCTGTCGGCGATTTTCGGCATGGGTGGAGCCACCTCTTGGTGCGTACTGACGGAAAAGGGACGTAAGTCTGTGCGGGCGCCCGGGGAGGGGGCGCCCCGTAGGAGGACCTACGAAAGGGTCACGACGGGCAGGAGTCGCGTCTCAGGTCCTCCAGGGTCACGGCCGCTCCGGGCAGCTCGGAGCGCGCGGGCGCCTCAGGCCGTCGAGGAACACCTGCAGGTGGCGGCGGACGAACGGGGCGAAGGCGGCGCAGGCGGTGCCCGGCAGCGGGCGGGTGAGCTGGGAGACCGCCACCATCAGGTCCCCGACGCCGACGTCGGTGCGGAGCCAGCCGGCCCGCTGCGCCCGGTCGACGAGGCCCTGGACGGCCTCTTCGAGCCGCTCGCGCTCGGCCACCAGATCGGGATGGTCCTTGTCGAAGCCTCCGTCGAGCATGGGGCAGAGGGCGCCGACGCGCTCGTCGGCGGCGCCGTGGACGAAGCGCCGGAGGGCGGCGAAGGTGTCGTCCTCCTCCGCGGCGGCCCGCTCGGCGAGCTCGGTGACGCGGGCCAGGAGCGAGAGGACGACCTCGCGGACGAGGTCGTCGCGCTCGGGGAAGTTCCGGTAGAGCGTGGCGTTGCCGACGCCGGCGCGGCGGGCGATCTCGTCGTACGGCACCTGGGCGCCGAACTCGACGAACATCTCGCGGGCCGCCGTCACGATCCGCTCGCGGTTGCGCAGGGCGTCGGCCCGGGGCCGGGGTGCGCGGCGGGCGGGCGCGGTGCCGGTGTCACTGGTCACGTCACGTCCTCCTCGGAATCACGGGGTCATGGGGTCACGGGGTCACGGGGTCATCGGGTCTGGCGGGCCTGTCGGGCCTGCCGGACCTGTCGGGCCCGTCGGACCGTGCCCGGTTCCGGGGCCCGGTCCTGCGGGTCGAGCACATCCGGGGAAAGGTTCCCCACTTCTCTCGACACAGGCGTAAACGGGGACGCGCTCCCCGGTTATTTCCGGCCAGATCTGTGACCCCAGTCACATACGCCTCGTTTCACGGAATACCCACGATCGGGCCACCCGGCGCGCGCGCCCGGACCGCCCGTCACAGGCTGATCGCACAGCACGGGTCCCGCCCGCACGCGGAGACGGACCCGTCCGCCGACCTACCCCCACCGGAGAGGCGACGCATGCAGCACCCCCGCCGACGGATACGCAGACCCGTCGCCCTGGCGGCGACCACGACGCTCTCGCTGACCCTGCTCGCCTCCGCGAGCACCACCCTCCCCGAGCCCGTCCGGGCCTCGGCGGGGCCCGTGGCCGCCGCGTCGAGCAGCGCCCGGTTGGCGCCGTGCCGCATCGCCACGACGCTGGGCGTGCAGATGTCGGAGGGCTGCCCACCGCGCCGGGGTACGTGCGCTCCACGGGCCTCGTCAGGGCCCTCAACCTGATGGTCGACTTCCCGGACGCCGTCGGCGACGG
Organism: Streptomyces sp. WAC08241; assembly: GCA_007858575.1. Lineage (GTDB taxonomy): Bacteria > Actinomycetota > Actinomycetes > Streptomycetales > Streptomycetaceae > Streptomyces. The sequence continues at coordinate 6,185,189 of CP042279.1, read as the reverse complement.
CACGGCGATGAGCCGCTTCCGCGAGTTCTTCCCGCAGACCGCCGACTGGTTCCGCGTCAGCTCGTACGGCCGCCTGCACTACCGGGCCGAGGCCCCGATACCCGACTGGCTGCGGATGCCCCGGGCGTTCTCCGCGTACGGGATCGAGCGCGGCTCCCCTACGAGCCGGGCTACCGCTCCCTGGTCGAGGACATCGTGAAGGCGGCCGACGAGCGCGTGGACTTCAGCGCGTACGACCTGGTCAACGTCCTGGTGACGCCGAACGCCGGGCCCTCGGCCCTCGACACCGTCCTGTCCGTGACCTTCTCCGGCAACGACGACGCCCCGTACGCCGACGGCGTGCCGCTGGCCAACACGTCCTTCGTCTACAGCCGCCAGGACGACGGCTCCGGCAGCTTCGCGGAGACCGGCTACCGGGTCCTGCCGCACGAGAACGGGCACGTCTTCGGCCTGCCGACCTCTACACCGCCGACGGCGGCGGCTCCGTCGGGCACTGGGACATCATGTCCGAGGACTGGGGGCCAACAACGACCTGCTCGGCTGGCACAAGTGGAAGCTGGGCTGGCTCGACAACGAGCAGGTGAGCTGCGCCTCGGCCACCGGCACCACCGAGTACGCCCTCACCCCGCTCGCCGACCCCGGCGGCCACAAACTCGCCTTCGTCCCCTCTCCGGCACCTCCGGGTACGCCATCGAGGTGCGCGGCCCGGGCGGCAACGACGCGGCCGTGTGCGACACGGGCGTCCTCGTCTACCGGGTCGAGTCCGACGTCGACACCGGCCACGGCCCGGTGACCGTCGCCGACAGCGAGCGGGCGAGCGGCGGCTGCACGCGCCGCGCCAACGTCCACGCGGAGCTGTCGGACGCGCCGTACGGGCCGGGCGAGAGCTTCACGGACCGCGCGAACGGCATCCGGATCACGGTCCTGGACGAGGACGCGGACGGCACGTACCGGGTCCGCGTCACCCGGAACTGAGCGCTTCCCGGCCCTCGAACCACCCTCTCAGCTCCCGCTTGAGGATCTTCCCCGTCGGGTTCCGGGGCAGCTCCTCCTCCCGTACGAGGACGCGGGACGGCACCTTGAAGGCGGCGAGGCGCCCGCCGACGTGCGCCCGCAGCGCCTCCGCGTCCGGCGCCGCGCCGGGGCGCCGCCGCACGACGGCCACGACCTCCTCGCCGAGGAGCGGGTGGGGGACGCCGAGCACGGCGGCGTCGAGGACGTCCGGGTGCGCGTGCAGGGCGGCCTCGACCTCGACGCAGTACACGTTCTCGCCGCCCCTGATCACCATGTCGGTGAGCCGGTCGACGACGGAGACCCGCCCGTCCGCGTCCACGCGCGCGAGGTCCCCGGTCCGGAACCAGCCGTCCTCGGTGAAGGCGGCGCGGGTGGCCTCCTCGTCCCCCAGTACCCGCGGACCAGGGACTGCCCGCGCAGCCGCAGCTCCCCCACGCCCTCCGCGTCGGGCCGGTCGATCCGCACCCCGGTGACGGGCGAGGGCCGGCCGGCGCTGCCGGGGTGGGCGCGGTACTCGGCGCCGAAGTTCGCCAGGACCCCGCCGCAGGTCTCGGTGAGCCCGTAGCCGTTGCGGGGCTCGACCCGCTCCCCGTACGCCTCCGCGAGCCCGGCGACGATCCCGGGCGGGGCGGGGGCGCCGCCGGTGCTGAGCAGGGTGAGGCTCTCCAGCGGGTCGGCCTCGCTCCGGGCGCGTGCGAGGAGTTGGAGGGCGGTGGTGGGCACTCCGGCGTAGTGGGTGACGCGGTGCTCCCGGATCAGCCGGAGGGCCTCCCCGGCGTCCCACTTCCGCATCGTCACCAGGGTCCCGCCGGCCGCCATGACGCCGTAGAACGAGGTGAAGGCGGCGACGTGGAAGAAGGGGAACGTGGTCAGGGACACGGGCGCGGGCCCGGTGCCGGGGACGTCCCCGCGCGCGAGGGCCGCGGCGGCGGCGAAGTACCGGGGTTCATGGCCGCCCCGGCCTGCGCGAGGTGGTGGCGACGGCGCCCTTGGGGCGGCCGGTGGTGCCGGAGGTGTAGACGATCGTGGAGTCGTGCTCGGGGAGCACGTCGACGGGCGGCAGCCCGAGGTACGGGTCGCGGTCGGGGACGTACGCGGCGAAGCCCTCCTCGGCCGGGCCGTGGAAGACGATCCCGGGCACCTTCCGCTCCCGGGCCCGCCCGTGTCCGCCCGACCCGCTCCCCGTCGACCAGCAGCGCGCGGGGCGCGCAGTCGTCGAGGGCGTACGCGCACTCGTCCTCGGTCCACCAGGCGTTGAGCGGTACGGCGACGAGTCCGGCGAGCTGGGCGGCCCAGAAGGCGACCTGCCAGGCGGGCAGGTTCCGCAGGGCGACGACGACCCGGTCCCCGGGCACGAGCCCGTACTCGCCGAGGAGCCGCCGGGCGAGCCCGCAGGCCTCGTCGAAGAACTCCCGGTAGGTCGTCCGCGTCCCCTCGTGCACGAGGAACGTCCGGTCGCCGTAGCCCCAGGTCGCCTCCACGAACTCCCGCAGGGTGCGCGGCCCGTGGGCGTACGTCCCGTCCGCGACGGCGAAGGGCGCCCCGTCGGCCGTCAGCCTCTCGATCCCGTCGGCCACCGGGCCACCTCCCACGCGCTCGCCCCGTCGGACCGCCGACGCTAGGCGGCTCCGGTTCGGGAGGTCAACCGGGGGTCGACCGGCAGGTCGACCGGGGCGGGGCCCTCCGGGCCCGTCCGGGCGCTACGCCGTCAGCGGGCGGCGGTCCGCGCGGGGGTGCCGACCGCCGTGAAGGCCCGGCGGTGGTGGAGCAGCGGGGCGGAGTCCGTGAGGTGCACCGCGGTGATCCGGGCGACGACGATGTCGTGGTCGCCCTCGTCGTGCACCTTCTCCTTGTGGCAGAGCAGGGTGACCGCCGCGTCCGGGACGACGGGGACCCCGCCGACGAGCTGGAGGTCCTCGCCCGTGTACGCGGGCCCGCCGGAGGTGGCGAACCTGAGCGCCGGCCCTCCTGGCACTCGGCCAGCACGTTCAGGGCGAACGCGGACCGGGCGGCGAGCGCCGCGTGGGTGCGGGCGGTCTTCGCCACGCAGACGAGGAGCCGGGGCGGGTCCATCGAGAGGGACGCGAACGAGGTCACGGTCATCGCGTGGAGGGCGCCCCCGTGCGCGACGCCGACCACGGCCACGGTCGAGGCGATCCGGGAGAAGGCGTCGCGCACCAGGGAGTCGGTCGCTTCACGAAGCACGGTCGAGGGCTCCTTCGGGTCGGGCGGTCTCCGGCAGCGGGACGGGCCGGAGGGCGGCGCGCTTCTGCCGCGCCTCCAGACGGCCGGAGAGGAGGGCGGTGAGCAGCGCCGCCGCGGCCATGACCGCCCCGACCGTGTGGGCGGAGGCGTAGCCGAGGCCGGCGGTGATGGTGAGGCCGCCGAGCCAGGCGGCGACGGCGTTGCCGAGGTTGAAGGCGCCGATGTTGAGGGAGGACGCCAGGGTCGGCGCCCCCGCCGCGTTGTCGAGCACCCGCTTCTGCAGGGGCGGCACGGTCGCGAACCCGAACACCCCGACCAGGAAGGTCAGGACCACGGCGGCGACCTGGTGGGAGGCCACGTAGGAGAAGAGGAGGAGGGTCGCGGAGAGCAGCGTCAGGGCGGTGCGGAGCATCGGCATGAGCCACCTGTCGGCGAGCCTGCCGCCGACGACGTTGCCGAGCACCAGGCCGCAGCCGAAGACGGCGAGGACCCAGGGGACCGAGGACGCGGAGAAGGACGCCACCTCGGTCAGGATCGGCGCGATGTAGGTGACGGCGGCGAAGACCCCGCCGAACCCCAGGACGGTCATGAGCATCGCGAGGACGACCTGCGGATTGCGCAGGGCGGTCAACTCGCTGGAGACGGACACCGCTTCGGGACGCCGGTCGGCCGGGACGAAGCGGAGGATCCCGAGGATCCCCAGGACGCCGAGGCCCGCGATGAGGACGAAGGTGACGCGCCATCCGGCCGCCTGCCCGACCAGGGTGCCCAGCGGGACGCCCGCGACGTTCGCGACGGTCAGTCCGGCGAACATCATGGAGATGGCGGAGGCGCGGCGGTGCGGGGCCACGAGGTCCGCCGCCACGACCGACCCGATGCCGAAGAAGGCGCCGTGGGTGAAGGAGGCGAGCACCCGGCCGAGGAGGAGGACCGGGAAGTCCGGCGCCACCGCGCAGAGCGCGTTTCCGGCGACGAAGACGCCCATGAGCAGGGCGAGCATCGTCTTCCTGGAGGTCCTGGTGCCCAGGAGGGTCATGACGGGGGCACCGACGACCACGCCGATGGCGTAGGACGTGACCAGGTACCCGGCCGACGGGATCGAAACGTCATAGGTCTCCGCCACCTGCGGCAGGATGCCGGTGGCCACGAACTCTGTCGTTCCGATGCCGAAGGCACCTATGGCAAGGGCCAGAAGCGCCAGGGGCATGCGTTCTCCTCGGCATGGGCGCACCGGAGCGGTGCGCGGTCGCTGGGACGGGGGCCGGCGCCTCCGCGCGGTGCGGAGCGGACGGCCGGACGGGCTGCGGCGCCCGGCCCGCCGGGGGAGAGACCGGCGGGCGGGCGGCACCGCGGAGCGACGTTAGTCCGGCCGGGCCCGGCCGTCCGCGCGGGCGGCGGGGACGGCGGGCGGCTTTGGCAAGTCCCTCAGGTCGCGTGCGGCACCTGGAGCGTGGCGGCGAGGAGCCGGAGGGCCGCCTCCGAACCCGTCCCGACCTGGGCGGTGTAGGCGATCATGCGCTGCCCGGACGCGCCGGGGACCAGGAGGCTCTGGAAGGAGAGCTCCATCGGGCCGGCGAGCGGGTGGTCGATCTCCTTGACTCCCGCGACACAAGTGCGCACCGGGTGGCGCGCCCAGCGGGCGGCGAAGTCCTCGCTGTTCAGGATGAGTTCGCCGACCAGCTCGGCGAGCCGCTTATCGTGGGGGTAGCGGCCCGCGACCAGGCGCAGGGACGCCACCGCGAGCTGGGCCTCGTCGTGCCAGCGCGGGTACAGGTCGCGGACGCGCTCGTCCAGGAAGAGCATCCGGGTCAGGTTGGGCCGGGTGGCGGGGTGGTCGGGCGCGTCGGCGTCCAGGTGCATGGCCAGGAGGAGGTGGCCCATGGCGTTCCAGGCGAGGACGTCGTTGCGCCGGTCGAGGACGAGCGCCGGGGTGTCGGCGAAGGTGTCGATGAGCTGGCGGACCCCGTGGTCGGCGCACTCGGGCCGCGCGGCCGGGGCCCGCCGGGACGCGGACTTCTCCGGCCGGGCCAGGTCCATGAGGTGGGAGTGCTCGTCGGGGGTCAGGCGCAGGGTGCGGGCGATCGCCTCCAGGACGGAGTCGGACACCTGCTGGGTGCGGCCCTGTTCGAGCCGGGTGTAGTGCGTGACGCTCAGGCCCGCCGCCAGGGCGACCTCCTCGCGGCGCAGCCTGGGGACCCGGCGGCGCTCCGCCAGTTGCGGGAGCCCGATCTCCTCGGGGGTCAGGGCGGCCCGGCGGCTGCGGAGGAAGTCGCTCAGCTCGGAGAAGTCGCGCATGACGTGCCCTTCCGGTCGATCGGTGCGGTGGCGGTGCGGTGTGGTGCGGTGGCGGTGCCTTCCTGTGCAACGAAGCCGCCGCGCGGTCGCTTCCCCGGTTGGGTGGTCACGTCATGACCACCCAGGGCGCGACCCGTCAGCGGGCGGGGGTCCCGATTGGGGTCTGGGTACGCGGCGGCTCCCGTCACACGATTCCTTCGTCGCGGTTTCCGCTCGTCCCCGAAGGGAGTTGTCATGTCTGTTGTTGATGGTGTGGTGGGGAGGCGTCGTCTTCGGGGCCGGTGGGTCCGAAGGCGGGTGTTCCTGATGGTGCCGGTTCTGCCGGTTCTGCCGGTAGGGAGCCTGGTAAGGGTTCGGGTGCTGGTGGTTCGGGTGGGGGTTGACGCCGCGGATGCGGTTGACGCTGGGTGTGCTGCTGGTGGCGCAGTTCATGCTGGCGGTGGACTTCTCGATCCTGAACGTGGCGTTGCCGGTGATGGGTGAGGGGCTGGGCTTCTCGCTGGCGAACCTGCAGTGGATCGCGACCGCGTTCGCCCTGTGCGCGGCCGGTTTCACCCTGATGTTCGGCCGGGTGGCCGACCTCTTCGGCCGGCGCCGCCTGTTCCTGGGCGGCCTGGCCGTCCTGGGCCTTACCTCCCTGGCCGGGGCCTTGCCACCAGCCCCGAGGTTTTGATCGTGGCCCGGATCTTCCAGGGCCTGGCCACCGCCGCGGTCACCCCGGCCGGCCTGTCCCTGCTGACCACCTCCTTCCCGAAGGCCCCCTGCGGGAAAAGGCCCTGGGACTCAACGGCGCGCTGATGTCGGCCGGGTTCACCACCGGCGCCATCCTCGGCGGCGTCCTGACCGACCTGCTGTCCTGGCGCTGGGCCTTCTTCATCAACGTGCCCGTCGCCGCCGCCGTCCTGATCATCGCCCCCATGGTCATCGCCGAGTCCCGCCCCCAGCAGCGCCCCCGCCTGGACCTGCCCGGCGCCCTCAGCGTCACCCTGGGCCTGCTGGCCGTCGTCTTCGGCTTCACCCAGGCCGGCGAACACGGCTGGACCCACCTGCCCGCCCTCGGCGCCCTGGCCGCAGGTGTGCTGCTCCTGATCGCCTTCTACTTCATCGAGCGCACCTCCCCGCCCCCTGGTCCCCGTCACCGTCCTGCGACGGCGCACCGTGGCCTGGGGCAACATCGCCGGCGTCCTGGCCTTCGTCACCGAAACCTCCCTCGTCTTCCTCCTGACCCTCTACCTCCAGCAAGTCCTCGGCTTCTCCCCCTGGCCGCCGGCCTCTCCTTCGGCGTCCTGGGACTGGGCACCGTCCTGGGCGGCACCCTGGCCCCCGCGTCATCGCCCGCACCTCCACCCGCACCACCCTGATCACCGGCGCCCTCATCCAGACCGCCGCCACCGCCGCCCTCCTGGCCCTGGGCACCAACACCACCACCGGCCTGGCCCTGATGCTCCCGGCCACCTTCATCGGCGGCGTCGGCAACATGCTCCTGATCGTCGGCTTCATGGTCACCGCCACCAGCGGCCTGCCCGACCACGAACAGGGCATGGCCACCGGCCTTGCCACCATGAGCCAGCAGATCGGCATCACCATGGGCACCCCCGTCATGAGCGCCATCGCCACCGGCGCCATGACCACCACCACCCTCACCGGCATCCTCGGCGGCATCCACACCGCCATCGCCGTCAACACCGCCCTCGTCCTCCTCACCGCCCTCACCACCACCCTCTTCCTCCGCACCCCCACCACCAAGTGAGCCGTGACCGCGCTCCGGACCGGGCCCCGGCGCCCGGTCCGGAGCGCGGTGCGACCTAGGCATCTGTCGGTTGGCGCGGGCGGTGCGGGCCGTCAGAGTTCCGAAGGGCCGCGTCCCACCGCCGTACTCCGGGCGCACGCGTCCGCCCCCGAAAGGAGAACGTCGTGAACCGTGGTCAGGCCACCCGGCCCTCCCCTCCACCACCTCCCCGTCGAAGGAACCGTCCGCTGGGCGGAGGCGCTGCTGCCGTCCGGCGGCCACCAGGTGCCGGTGCGCGTCTACCGGCCGGAGCGGTCGCTCGGCGGCTGGCTGGTCTGGGCGCACGGCGGCAGTTGGCAGCACGGCTCGGCGGCCCAGTGGCACGAGGTCACGTCGGACCTCGCCCGCTTCTCGGGCCACAACGTGGTCGGCGTCGACTACCGCCTCGCCCCGGCGCACGCCCACCCGGCCGCGCTCCTGGACGTGCTGGCGGCGGTGCGCTGGGCACGGCGCGAGGCGGTGCGGGAGACCGGCACCGCCCTGGTGGCGGTGGGCGGCGACAGCGCGGGCGGGACGCTCGCGGCCTCGGCCGCGCTCGTCCTGCGGAACGCCGGGCAGTCCCCGGCGGGGCAGTTCCTGGCCTACCCGCCGACGGATCCCGGCTGCCGGGCCCCGTCGTACCGGGCCGAGGCGGGCGCGTTCCCGTCCGCCGCCCAGATGCGGGCGGCGTGGCACGTCCACCGGGGCTCCGCGCCGGTGCGGCCGCTCCCCGGCGCGGACGCGCTGTACTCCACCCGCTGGAGGCGCCGGACCTGAGCGGCGCGGCCCCGGCGTACCTCGCCGTGGGGGACCTCGACCCGGTGGCCGACGACGTGCACGACTACGCCGGGGCGCTGCGGCGGGCCGGCGTCCCGACGACGCTCCGGTCCTTCCCGGGACGCCGCACGCGGCGCTGCTCGTGCCCGCCGCGCAGTGGGGACCGGGCCGGGCGCACCCGATGCGCCAGTGGCTGGGCCGGATGGTCTCGGCCCGCTTCGAGGCGGTGGCGGACCCGGCGCCGCACCGCACCCAGTGACGATCAGCGATCCGCAACAGGAGGACTTGTCATGACGACCGACACGACAGACACGACCGGCACGACCGGTGCGACCGGTGCGACCGCCGTGGTCCCGGAGACCGCGCACCTGGACGCCCTGGAGCGCCACTTCGGGGACCTGCGGGACGGCACCCACGGGGACGCCGTGTCGCGGCAGGCGAAGAGCGCCTCTTCCGCGAGGCGGTGGCGCTCCTCGACCCGTACGCCCTCCGGGTCCTGGAGGAGTTCGACGAGGGGATGCTGGAGGCACCGGGACCGTGGGCGCCACCGGCGTCACCCGCACCGCGGACGGCGGCCTGGCGGCGCTGTGGACGCTGTCCTGGCCCGAGCAGACCGGGACGGGGATCCAGCCCATCACGCTGATGGCGTACTACGGGAGCGGCTTCCACCACCCGCACCTGCGCGGCGCCACGGTGGCGGACTGGCCGCTGAACGTCTTCACCGAGGAGCAGGCCGCCGCCGAGGTGCCGACGCTCCGGGCCATCGCCTCCGCGGACCTGCACAACCTGGTGTTCCAGCGGGACTTCCGCATCGTGCCGTCGATCGTCTCGGGCGGTGGGGAGGCGTGAGTACGCTGCGGATCTCCGTCCTGGACCAGTCCCCCATCGGCGAGGGGCACTCGGGCGCCGACGCCCTGCGGGCCTCGCTCGACCTCGCGCGCCGGGCCGACCTGCTGGGCTTCGAGCGGTTCTGGGTCGCCGAGCACCACCGCTCGGCGGGCTTCGCCGGCAGCGCCCCCGAGGTGCTGGCCGGTGCCGTCCTCGCGGCGACCGGCCGGATCCGGGTCGGCACCGGGGGCGTCCTGCTGCCGCGCTACCCGGCACTGAAGGTCGCCGAGGTGTTCGGCGTGCTGTCCTCGCTGTACCCGGGCCGGGTCGACATGGGCATCGGGCGGGCCGGCGGCCCGGCGGGCGACTTCCCCGCCCGGCTGCGGGAGTTGAGCTCCGTCCTGCGACTGCCGAGCGGCGGGGAGCCGTACCCGGGGGCGCTGTCGGCCGTGCCGCCGGTGCCGCCGGAGCTGTGGCTCCTGGGCGCGAGCGAGGGATCGGGCGCGGCCGCCGGCGAGCTGGGCGTGGGCTTCGCCTTCGCGCACTTCCTGGTCCCCGGACCGAGCACGCGCGCGCTTGAGGCCTACCGCGCCGCGCACGCGGCCGCGACGGGCGGCGCCGGTCACGGCGGGCTGCTCGCCGTGCGGGTCGTCGTGGCGGACACGCGGGAGCGGGCCGACGAGCTGGCGGCGTCGCTGCTGCTGTGGCGCGCGCGGAAGGACCTCGGGGACGACAGCCCGCTCCCCTCGGTGGAGACCGCCCGGCGCCACCGGTGGACGGGCCTGGAGGCGGAGCGGGCCGCCCACCACCGGCGGTCGCTGATCCACGGGACGGCCGAGGAGGTCGTCCCCGGCTCCGGGCCCTCGCCGAGGCGAACGGGGTGCGGGAGCTGATGGTGAACACGCTGACGCAGGACCCGGCCGACCGCGTCCGCACCCACGAGCTGCTGGCCGAGGGCTTCGGGCTCTCCGGTACGGCGACGGGCGAGGGTCCGTCCCCGCCGAGCCGTTCGCCGTGGCGGCCGGCTGAGCGTCCGCGCGCCGAAGGCCCGTACGCCGGAGGTTCACGCGCCGGAGGCCCGCACGCCGAAGAGGGCCCGCCCGTGGGGCGGGCCCTCTCGTCGTACCGGGAGTACGGAAGGCGCGGGGGCTCAGTCCAGGAAGTCCCTGATCAGCCCGGCCAGTTTCTCCGGCTGCTCCAGGAGGACGTTGTGGCCGCTGTCGAGTTCGGCGTAGCGCGATCCGGCGATCCCGGCGTGCAGTTCCCTGGCGTGGGCGACCGGGATGACCTGGTCCCGGCTCGCGCCGACGACGAGGGTGGGGGCGCCGATGCGCGGGAGGCGGTCGCGGATGTCGACCACCAGGTCCAGGTCGAGCTGGCGGCGGGCGCCCTCGGTGGGCAGGGCCGCGGCGGCGAGGGCTTCGAGCCGCGCGCCGTCCAGCCCGGCCAGGTGGTCGGGAGAGTGCGCGAGGAGCGTGATGTACCGCTGGTAGGCCCACGGATCGGTGTCGGCGAGGTGGCGCCACAGGCCGAGGGCCATCGCCTGGCGGGGGTCGTCGTTGCGGGCCCAGCCGACGATCAGCACCAGGCGCTTCACCAGGTGGGGGTGGTCGGCGGCGAGCGCGGCGGCGACGACGGCGCCGAGGAGGCCCCGGCGACGTCCACCGGGCCCTCGGCCCGGGCCTCCAGGACGGCGGCCATCTGGGCCGCCAGGTCCTCGACGGCGAGTTCGCCCCCGGGCGGCAGCGGGGTGCGGCCGCTGCCGGCGTAGTCGGGGAGGATCAGGGTGCGGTCCGCGGACGGGTGGGGGCGAGGAGCCCGAAGTTGGCGGCGGAGTCGCTGGTGGAGCCGTGGACGAGCAGCAGTCCGGGTCCGGATCCGGTGGTGCGGTGGTCGACGGCGGTTCCGTCGGGGGCGGTGGTGGTGGGCACGGGGGTGCCTCCTCTCAGGTGAGTTCCTTCTCGGCGGCCGGGGCGGCGGCCGGGGAGGGACGGCGTCCAGGACGGGAGCGGGAGCGGGAGTGGGAGTGGGGGCGGGGGCGGGGGCGGGGTTCGTGGCGGGGCCGGGGTTCGTGGTGCCGCGCTGGGCCGGTAGGGACACCGCCGGGGCGGTGGCGGCCGGCTTCCGGGAGCGGCTGAAGCGGCGCATGGCGGGCATCTCCACGTACCGGTAGAGCAGCCATCCGGCGAGCAGCGAGACCGTGAAGAAGAGCGCGATCACGAGCAGGGCCACGGGGGTGCCGAAGGGCTCGTCGCCCAGCAGGGTCCGCAGGTAGAAGATGGTGACGCCCTGGACCAGGTAGAAGCCGAACGAGACCTCGCCGAGCCAGACCATGGGCCGCTTGCTCAGCCAGGTGGAGCGGGAGCGGGCGTCGCTGTCGGCGACCGCCGCGATGAGCATGCCGATGGGGACGAGGGTGGCCGTGACGAAGGTGTACTGGAACGGCACCCAGAACGTGGCGGCGTAGCCCGCGGCCACCAGGACCAGCGAGGGGCGATGCCGAACCGCCGCGGCCAGCGGCCGGCGAGACGATCCGCGCGAGGATCGCGCCGAGGACGAACTCGAAGAGGCGGCCGGGCGGGAAGAGTAGCCGAACCAGAACTGCATGTCGGAGATCGGGGTGATCGCCGACTTGGGGGTGTGGCGGGCACGAGGTGGGTCGAGACGAGCTGGACGGCGACGGTCCCGGCGACCATGACGGCCGCCCAGAACCACAGGGCCGCGCCGCGGATCTTCCGGATCGGGACGATGAGCAGCGGGAACAGCAGGTGAAGAGCAGTTCGCTGCCGAGTGACCAGCTCGGCGGGTTGAGGCTGAGGTTGATCAGCGGCTGCGGGAAGAACGTGTGGATCAGGAGCAGGTTCGGCAGCCACTGCGAGACGCCCGTGAGGGTGGCCCCGCGAAGAGCACCACGACCGCGGCGGAGACGACCAGGTGGTTGGGGAAGATCTTGGTGACGCGGCGGCGCCAGGAAGGAGGTGAGGCGCTCGCCGGGCCGGGACGACCAGGCGAGGACGAAGCCGGAGAGGACGAAGAAGAACGAGACGCCCATGTAGCCGGTGGAGACGAACGTCTTCTCGTACAGGTGGGCCAGGGTGTCGTTCGCGAAGGGGTTGATGGGGGCGTTGGGCGGGATCGGGCTGTCGGCCAGCGAGGAGTGGAAGAAGAAGACCAGGAGCGCGGCGAAGAACCTGAGGCCGGTGAGCGAGGGCAGCTTCGCGGGCCGGGAGGAACCGCCGCGGGTGCGGGAGTCGTCCGGCGGTGCGGAGGCGGAGGCGGAGGCCATGACGGCGGCTTTCTGTTCGGGGCGCCGCCGCCCGGCCGACGGGGTCGGCGGGCCGGGCGGCGGCGCGGGGACGGAGAGGGGTGGGGGCTGCTCGTGGTGTGTCGCTCGTGGACTACTCGGCGTCGCCCTGCGGGGCCTCGGCACCGGCCTCCTGGAGGACCTCCGCGCCGGCCTGCGGGATCCCGTTCCGGTAGAGCATGATCTTGGCGTCCTTGGCCACGTAGTAGTTCTGGACGGAGTACGCGATCGTGGCGAAGTCCAGGCGTCCGTCGCCGTTGAAGTCGCCGGTGGCGATCCGGGCGACGGACTCGTCGCCGATGCGCCACTTGGCCCAGACGCCGGCCGCCAGGTCGACGGCCTTGTAGTACATGACGCCCTGCCAGGGCCACGGCCCGCGCAGCGCCACGAGAACTCCTCCTCGCCGTCGCCGTCGAAGTCCGCGCAGACGATCTGGTGGCCGGGGCCCTCGCCGCTGTCGTTGGGGTCGCCGTAGACGTCGAGGAGGGTGCGCTCCCAGACGGGGTCGCCCTGCTCGTCGGTGCCCGACTTGGTGTAGACGGCGACGGTGTTGCCGTGGAAGGGCTCGATCGCGGCGACGTACGCCATCGGGTCGTCCCCGACGCGGCCGGCGTTGACGTCGCCGCTGCCGCGGAAGCCCGTCCGCTCGAACTGGGTCAGCTCGCCGGTGCCGACGAGCCTGCGGACCCACTCGCGCTTCGCCTCGTCGAAGTACAGCCAGGTGACGCCCTCGTCGGACGCGAAGAGCAGCGAGTCGAGGTCCGAGCCCGGTATCAGGCCGGCCTTCTTCTCGGCCCCGTGGATCATGCGGAAGTGGCTGTCGTCGATGGTCTCCATCGGCCACTCCTCGGCGGCGTGCACGTCGTCGGGCTGGGTGAAGATCACCACCGGCAGCACGGCGTGGACGTCCGCCTGCGCCACGATCGGCACGCCGACGATCTGGAGCCGGTCGGTGCGGGTGAAGTGGCCGACCCGCAGCCGGTGCATGCCGGTGGCCCGGCCGACGTAGTGCCGCTTCCAGCGGGACTCGTCCTTGTCGGGGCTGCCCGGGTTCTCCAGCCAGTCGATCTTGCCGCCGACCGGGTCGGGGTCGTGGATGGTGCCGATCGGGCCGTACAGCTCGTAGCAGACGACCACGTCGGGGTGGCCGTTGCCGCTGATGTCGGCGAAGTCGGCGCCCACGGGCATCCGGATGCCGTCGGCGACCAGGCGGCGGGTCCACTTCTCGTCGTTCTGGTACCAGTAGATCTCGCCGAGGCGCAGGCCGTAGCCGAACAGGTCGGGCTTGCCGTCCTGGTCGATGTCCGGGGCCTCCAGCCAGTAGCCGTCCCGGAGCTGTTCGGCGACGACCTCGGGGGTGAAGACGGGCGGGATCGGGGTGGTGACGCGGTGCTCGGTCATGGCGGTTCCTCAAGGGGAAGTCAGTGGGCGGGGAGGTCAGTGGGCGGGGAGGTCAGCGGGCGGGGAGGTCAGCGGGCGGGGAGGTGGTACTCGACGGCGAGCCACACGCAGTCGGTGTCGGCGCGGTACTGGTGCCAGGGGTAGAGGTAGCCGCCGTCCGGGTTCGTCCGGCAGAACGGCTGCGGGGTGGTGTAGCCCGGGGCCATCGGAATGTCCTGGTACAGGGAGGCGTGGTCCGGGGCGTGGAACTTCTGCATCCGGCCCGTTCCGGTGATCTGGGTGTGGACCTCGATGAAGTCGTGCCGGTTGTGGATGGCGCAGTCGGTGCCGGCGGGGGCGTACCAGAGGTTCACCCGGAGCTCGTAGGGCTCGCCGGGCCGCCGGTCGGGGCGCTCCCCGAGCAGGTGGGGCGCGTCGAGGAGGACGGTGCCGGCGGCGTCCTGGGGGCCCTTCCAGAGCGGTACGTCCCGGGGAACCCCCGGTCCCGTCCGCCGCGGGCGGGCCCATGAGGTCCCCGAGGAGGTGCCAGCCCGGGTCGCGGATCACGTCGGCGGCCGGGGCGTCGCTCGTGGCGACGAGGACGACCGACGGGGCGCTCACGATCACGGTGTCCCTGACGATCGTGGAGGACAGGGGCGGGATCACGACCGGAGGCGACACGTCGAGCGGGACCGGGTCGGGGTGGGGTTGATCACGACGGCGGAGCCGCGCACCCGGTAGCGGTCGACGTTCTCGACCAGCAGGGCGGGGAGGTGCGGGGTGCCGAGGCGCAGGGGGCGGACGGCGTTCGGGGCCGCCCCGGTCAGGAGGGCCTGGTTCGTCTGGATCGTCTGGCTCATGGGGCTCGTCGGGCTCATCGGAAAGGGTCCTCGTGGCTTCAGGAGGCCGGCTGGGGGCGTGCTGCCGGTAGCCGGCGACACGGGCGAGTTCGGCGGCGAACTGGTCGACCGGCGTCTCCGGGACGAAGTCCTCGGGCCGGTCGCCGAGGCCGAGGAAGCAGGCGATGCTGTCGACCGTGCGCAGGGCCGCCCTGCCGTCCCCGTACGGGTTGGCGGCGCCCGCCATGCGGTCGTACGCGGCCCGGTCGCGCAGGAGCTCCAGGGTGGCGGCGGCGACGCCCCGGTCGTCTTGCCGACCAGCTTGGCGGTGCCGGCGACGACGGCCTCGCTCCGCTCGGTCACGTCGCTGAGCACCAGGGTGGGCTTGCCGAGCGCGGGCCCCTCCTCCTGCGCGCCGCTGCTGTCGGAGACGATGAGGTCGGCCCGCTTGAGCAGCTTCATGAAGCTCAGGTAGGGCAGCGGGTCGGTGAGGGTGACGTTCGGGTGTCCGGCGAGGACGGGCAGCATCGCCTCGCGCACCGCGGGGTTGCGGTGCAGCGGGACCACCACGCGGGTGCCGGGCTCGTCGGCGATCCGCCGGAACGCGGCGGCGATGTCGGCCAGTTGCGGCCAGGCGTCGCGGCGGTGGGCGGAGGCGAGGACGACGCGGCGGGGGTCGGCGTCGAGGTCGTCCAGCTCGGGGCGCCCGTAGTCGGCGGCGTGGTCGCCGGCCCAGCGCAAGGCGTCGATGACCGTGTTGCCGGTGACGACGATCGTCTCCTCCGGGATGCCCTCGCACAGCAGGTTGGCGCGGTTGGCGGGGGTCGGCGCCAGGTGGAGCGCGGACACCTGGCCGACCAGGCGCCGGTTGCCCTCCTCCGGGAACGGGGAGGAGAGTTCGCCGCTGCGCAGGCCGGCCTCGACGTGGACGACCGGGACGCCGTGGTGGAAGCCGGCGAGGGCGCCGGCGAGCGTGGTGGCGGTGTCGCCGTGCACCAGGAGGGCGTCGGAGCCGAGGCGGGGAGTACGGACTCCAGGCCGCTGAGGATCCGGGAGGTCACCTGCGACAGGGTCTGCTTGGGGGCCATGACCTCCAGGTCGATGTCGGCCGACAGGCCGAAGGCGTCGAGGGTCTCGTCCAGCATCTGGCGGTGCTGCCCGGTCGAGATGACCACGGGCTCGATGTCCGGACGGGCGTGCAGGGCCATGATGACGGGGGCCATCTTGATGGCCTCCGGCCGCGTGCCGATGACCACGGAAACGGTTCGCATTCTCTTTCTCCACCCGCTGGATTTCGCATCGCCTTCGCTTCCCTGTCCGGGAGGGCGACGCTCCGACAAGAAAGAGAGTTCCATTCGCCCGAGAAATGGTCAACGCGTTCGATTTCCCACTTGCACGCACGGGAAGAAAAACGGCCCCGCTCCGAAGAGCGGGGCCGTTTTCACGGAAAACCGTCAGGGCGTCCTGGAGGCGCGATGGACATGGAGTGGCGGAACACGTTGGCGGGGTCGTAGCGGCGCTTCACCCGCTGGAGACGGGGATAATTGCCCTTGTAGTAGAGCGTGGTCCAGGGCGTCCCCGAGCGGTTGTGACGGGGTCGGTCATGTCCCGGTCGGGATAATTGATGTAACACCCGTCCGTGGCGTCGTTGATTTCCGGCACGCCGTTGCTGGCCGCGAAGAATTCACCGTAGAGATCACGGAGCCAGCCCAGATAGAAATCGTCCTCGGCCGGGTCGCTCCAGAAGGTCTGGAAGCATCTTGAAGATGGCGGACCGCTGGGCGTTGGCGGTGGCGTCCTCCGGCAGGGCGTTCACCTGGCCGCCGAAGGAGAACAGCACCAGCATGGTGTCCGGATTCGTGAAGTCCGGCCGCGTCATGTGCTTGTACAGCGCCGCGAGCTGCGCGTCGGTGAAGTTCTTGCGCATGTACGCGGACTTGTAACCGCCGCGCGAGGTGGGGTTGGTGATGGTCGGGTTGTCGGTGCCGACCAGCCGCGTCGCCTGCAACCAGGGCAGCTCCCTCGGCCGGTCGAGGCCCGGCATCGCCGGCAGCTCCCCGTTCCCGCGGTCGAGGGACCGCACCTCGACCCCAGTCCCGCTGGTGACGGCCGCCATGTACGAGTCGAGCATCTCGCGCGCGCCGGGGACCGCGGCGTCGATCTGGGTGAACATCCCCAGGCTGCCGTGCGCCTTGGCGGACACGTTGAACAGGCTGCTGAGGTGCCGGTAGGGGCTGTCCGGACCGCTGTGCTCCGCGTGCCAGGCGCCGAAGTTCTTCACCAGGCGCTTGAAGGACCTCTCGTCGAGGTCGTCCCAGGGGATGGAGACCGCGCTGACCAGGACCGTCGACGGCGCCTTCACGAGCTGCTCGGACGGCTCGGTGCCCCGGGCGTCGGGCGAGCGGAACCAGTACTTGGTGACGAGGCCGAAGTTGCCGCCCCCGCCGCCGGTGTGCGCCCACCACAGTTCGCGGTGCGGGTCGTCGGCCTCCCGGGTCGCCGTGATCGTACGGGCCCGGCCGGCCTCGTCGATCACCACCACCTCCACGGCGTACAGGTGGTCGACGACCAGGCCGTGGGCGCGCGAGAGCAGGCCGTAGCCGCCGCCGACGATGTGCCCGCCGGCGCCGACGCTGTAGCAGATGCCCCGGGGACCGTGACGCCCCAGCCCTTGAACAGGGACTCGTAGACGTTGAGGAGCCGCGCGCCCGGCTCGACGTAGAAGGCGCGCATCCTCCGGTCGTAGCCGACGCCGGTCATCTCCGAGAAGTCGATGATCACCTCGATCTCGGGGTTGCAGGTGAAGTCGGCGAAGCAGTGGCCGCCGCTGCGGGCGGAGATGCGCTTGCCGTCGCGCACCGCCTTCGCCAGGGCCCGCTCGACGTCGGCCGGGGAGCGGACCATCTTCACGTAGTCCGGGGTGGCCACGAAGCGCTGGTTGTTGCCCGTCCGGAGGGACGGGTAGCGGGAGTCCTGCCGGGTCACGGTGCTGCCGAACTCGACGGCGCCGCCTCCGGCCGCCGCCGCGACCGCGTCCGTGGCCAGGAGGCCGGTGGTGGCCACGGCCGCCCCGCCCGCCACGGCCGCGCCGCCGAGGAGGGCGCGTCTGCCTATTCCGCTCATGTCATGGGCTCCTTCGCTCGTATCGGGGAAGTGCTGTCCGTGTGGGGGAGTCGGCGCGTGTGGCGCTCGTGCGGTGGGGGCCCGGGTGGGGGTCCGGGCGGGGTCCCAGGTGGGGATTCGGGCAAGGGCCCGGGCGGGGATCCAGGTGGGGGTCCAGGTGAGGAATCAGCTCCCGCATGCGGCGGCGGCCGCGGTGCACGCGGGAGCCCACCGTTCGGTGGCGATCCCGAGAGTCCGGCGATCTCCTGGTAGCTGCGGCCCTCGACGTCCGCCAGGCGCAGCACCGCCGCGTACTCCCGCGGGAGGGACCGCAGCGCCCGCCCGATCTCGGGGTGCACGAACCCCTCCAGGTGCTGGTCCTCCGCCGACGCCAGCCGGTAGGAGGCCGGCTGGTGCGCCGGCCGGACGTGGGCGTCCTCGTCGTAGGGGCCGACGATCCGCGGCCGCGTCCGGGCGCTGCGGTGGTGCGTGAAGTACGTGTTGGTCATGATCCGGTACAGCCAGGCACGGACGTTGGTGCCGAGCCGGTACTGGTGGAAGGAGCGGAACGCCTTCAAGTAGGTCTCCTGGAGGAGGTCCTCGGCGTCCGCGTGCGAGCGGACGAGGCGGACGGCCGCCGCCAGGAGCTCGGCGCGGTACGGCACGGCCTCCGCCTCGAACTCCTCGACGCGCGACCGGCTCTCGGTCGGTGCGGCGGCTACGGCCACGGGGGCTGACACGGTCAGACCTGCCGCAGAGCGCCGCCGTCGACGGCCCACTCGGCCCCCGTCACCTGGGAGGCGAGCGGCGACAGCAGGTAGGCGATGACGGTGGCGACCTCCTCGGGCGTCCCGATCCGTCCGCTCGGCAGCCGTCGTTCCTCGCGGATGAAGTGGTCGACCGCCTCGTCGGGCGTCGTGCCGAAGCGTTCCGCCAACTGCTCGGCGAACCCTCCCGGCGCGTCGAACAGGGCGGTCCGGGTGGGGCCGGGCGACACGATGTTGGACCTGACGCCCCGGCGGCCGTACTCGGCGGCGAGGGACTTGGAGACCGACAGGAGGGCCGTCTTGGAGGCCGCGTAGGCGGCGATGGAGGGTCCGGGAAGCGGGCCGCCTCGCTCGCCACGTGCACCAGGCTGCCGCCCCGCCGTCGATCAGGTGCGGCAGGGCGGCCCGGGCGGCGCGGACCGCCGCGTGGACGTTGAGCTCGAAGATCTCGTGCCAGTCGGCGTCCGTGGCGGCCAGGAAGCCCTCGTGGGAGCGCAGGGCGCCGGCGTTATTGACCAGGCCGTCGAGGCGGCCGAAGCGTTCGACGGTCCGGCGCACCGCGTCGTCCGCGGTCTCCGGGCGGGTGAGGTCGCCCTCGTGGGCGGTGATGTTCGGGTCGGTGTCGAGCAGCGACGCGGTGTTCAGGCCACGCCCACCACCTGCGCGCCCTCCGCCGCGAGCACGCGGGCGGTGGCGTGCCCGATACCGGAGGAGGCACCGGTGACGAGGTAGACCCGTCCCTTGAGCTGGAGGTCCATCGGGTTCCTTCGACGGGGACGGGGAGGGGAGGAGGCCGGAGGAAGGCCGGAGGAGGCCGGAGGACCGCCTCCCTCCCCGTCCTGACGGGCGTTGCCTACTTGTCGGTGGTGGTGGGGGTGCGGAGGAAGAGGGTGGTGGTGAGGGCGGTGAGGAGGACGAGGGCGGTGTTGACGGCGATGGCGGTGTGGATGCCGCCGAGGATGCCGGTGAGGGTGGTGGTGGTCATGGCGCCGGTGGCGATGGCGCTCATGACGGGGGTGCCCATGGTGATGCCGATCTGCTGGCTCATGGTGGCGAGGCCGGTGGCCATGCCCTGTTCGTGGTCGGGCAGGCCGCTGGTGGCGGTGACCATGAAGCCGACGATCAGGAGCATGTTGCCGACGCCGCCGATGAAGGTGGCCGGGAGCATCAGGGCCAGGCCGGTGGTGGTGTTGGTGCCCAGCGCGAGGAGGGCGGCGGTGGCGGCGGTCTGGATGAGGGCGCCGGTGATCAGGGTGGTGCGGGTGGAGGTGCGGGCGATGACGCGGGGGCCAGGGTGCCGCCCAGGACGGTGCCCAGTCCCAGGACGCCGAAGGAGAGGCCGGCGGCCAGGGGGAGAAAGCCGAGGACTTGCTGGAGGTAGAGGGTCAGGAGGAAGACGAGGGAGGTTTCGGTGACGAAGGCCAGGACGCCGGCGATGTTGCCCCAGGCCACGGTGCGCCGTCGCAGGACGGTGACGGGGACCAGGGGGCGGGGAGGTGCGCTCGATGAAGTAGAAGGCGATCAGGAGCAGCACACCTGCGGCCAGGGAGCCGAGGGCGGGCAGGTGGGTCCAGCCGTGTTCGCCGGCCTGGGTGAAGCCGAAGACGACGACGGCCAGCAGGCCCAGGGTGACGCTGAGGGCGCCGGGCAGGTCCAGGCGGGGGCGCTGCTGGGGGCGGGACTCGGCGATGACCATGGGGGCGATGATCAGGACGGCGGCGGCGACGGGCACGTTGATGAAGAAGGCCCAGCGCCAGGACAGCAGGTCGGTCAGGACACCGCCCAGGATGGCGCCGGTGGTGAACCCGGCCGACATCAGCGCGCCGTTGAGCCCCAGGGCCTTTTCCCGCAGGGGCCTTCGGGGAAGGAGGTGGTCAGCAGGGACAGGCCGGCCGGGGTGACCGCGGCGGTGGCCAGGCCCTGGAAGATCCGGGCCACGATCAAAACCTCGGGGCTGGTGGCAAGTCCCCGGCCAGGGAGGCAAGGCCCAGGACGGCCAGGCCGCCCAGGAACAGACGGCGCCGGCCGAAGAGGTCGGCCACCCGGCCGAACATCAGGGTGAAACCGGCCGCGCACAGGGCGAACGCGGTCGCGATCCACTGCAGGTTCGCCAGCGAGAAGCCCAGCCCCTCACCCATCACCGGCAACGCCACGTTCAGGATCGAGAAGTCCACCGCCAGCATGAACTGCGCCACCAGCAGCACACCCAGCGTCAACCGCATCCGCGGCGTCAACCCCGAACCCGAACCACCAG
This sequence comes from Streptomyces sp. WAC08241, assembly GCA_007858575.1. Lineage (GTDB taxonomy): Bacteria > Actinomycetota > Actinomycetes > Streptomycetales > Streptomycetaceae > Streptomyces. Next base: position 6,164,656 of record CP042279.1, on the reverse strand, counting down.
CACCCGAACCCTTACCAGGCTCCCTACCGGCAGAACCGGCAGGACCGGCACCATCAGGAACACCCGCCTTCGGACCCACCGGCCCCGAAGACGACGCCTCCCCACCACACCATCAACAACAGACATGCTTTCCTCTTTCAGTTCTTCGTGGCGGCCGTGGCGTCGTGGCCGGGCCGGTTGCTTTCGACTTCCGCCGCCATCTCGTGCCAGATCTGGCGGCAGCGGGCGGCGGCGACGGCGACCGTCGCGATCTGGTGCGCGGGGACGGCGGCGGTGATCCGGGCGGCGCTCTGCTGCGCCACCAGGTGGAGATCGAGGAGCCGCAGAAGGAGCCGCCCGTCGGCGGAGTTCCGCAGTGACGGCTCGTGGCAGAGCCGCTTCACCAGGGCCGGGAAATCCGAGAGATCCGTTCCCCTCGCGCTTTCCCCGCCTTTCGAGGGCTTCTCTTCCTCCTCTTTCCTCCGTGCCGCTCCCTGCTTTCCCGTCCCTTTCGGGAACGGGTTCCTGTCCGTTCTCGATGCGGCGCTTCACGTCCCGCACCGTGCTGGGCGAGATGCCGGCCCGGCGCCCGACCTCGCGGGCAGGAGTCGGGTGCGCTGCGCAGGATCTCGGCCGCGCGCCGGCGCCGTTCGTCGGCGTCGACCGGCCGCAGCCGTCCGTCCCGGCCGAGGCGGTGCATCGGGTCCGTCGCCTGCCGCGCGCCTTTGCGCAGCTCGGCGACGGACTTCGGGGACAGTCCGGCGGCCCGTGCGACGGAGCGGTCCGACCAGTGCGGATGCGTCCGCAGGATGCGGGCGGCGGCCGCCGTGCGGTCGGGGTGCGTCAGCGGGAGGCCGTGCCGGACGTTCTCCCGTACGGTGTGGACGAAGGCCTGTTCCAGCGGTTCGTCGCAGAACCGGACGGCGATGTCGGTGTCACCCCGCAGGTGCGCGGCGTGGAACCGGTGGACGCCGTCGAGAATCGCCATGGTGGGGCGATGGACCAGGATCGGCGGGAATTCGCCGGATGCGGCGAGTGCCCGCGTGTGCCTTTCGTCCGGACCGTCCTGCCTGACCCTGATGACGTTCTTCAATGCGGTCAGGGGGACGCGGTGGGGAATTCGCTGTTTCCTTCCTGCGGTCGCGGCGGGCTCTGTATTCGCTCGTGGACCATACGGAGGTCTCCTGTCGTTATCCATCCGGTGGGGCAGGACCGCGACGACCTCGCCAACTCGTGGAAGGTGTCGGTGGGGACGTCGGTGTCCAACCGGCGCTCCGGAGGCAGTTGGACGCGTCAGACGGTGAGCGCCGCCGGCCGGAGCTCCACCGGCCGCTCGTCCGCCGGCTGGGGGCCCGTCGGCCGGTGGCCCGTCGGCTGGTGGCCCGTCGGCTGGGGGCCCGTCGGCTGGTGGTCCAGGAGGAACTCCCGCAGCCACTCGACGAAGTCGGGGCCGAGGTCGCTGCGGTCGGCGGCGATCCGGACGACGGCGCGCAGGTAGTCGCCGCGGTCGCCGGTGTCGTAACGCCGCCCGGAGAACACCACGCCGTGGACCGTGTGCCCGGTGGCCGCGAGCGTCCGGATGGCGTCGGTGAGCTGTATCTCGCCGCCGCGGCCGGGCGGGGTGCGGCGCAGGACGTCGAAGACGGCGGGTTCGAGGATGTAGCGCCCGATGACGGCCAGGTTGCTCGGGGCGGTGCCGGGCGCCGGCTTCTCGACGAGGTCGGTGACGCGGACGACGGGACTCGTACCGTCCCTCTCCGCGGCGGCGCAGCCGTAGAGTGGCTGCGCTCGGGCTCGACCTCCATGAGCGCGATCACCGATCCGCCGTGCTCCCGGTGCACCTGCCGCATCTGGTCGAGGAGCGGGTCGCGGGGGTCGATGAGGTCGTCGCCGAGGAGGACGGCGAACGGCTCGTCGCCCACGTGCGGCGCGGCGCACAGGACGGCGTGCCCCAGGCCGCGCGGGTCGCCCTGCCGGGTGTAGTGGATGTCGGCCAGTTCGGTGGAGAGGTTGACGGAGGCGAGCCGTTCGGCGTCGCCCTTCTTCTCCAGGGCCAGTTCGAGCTCGCAGTTGCGGTCGAAGTGGTCCTCCAGAGCCGTTTGTTGCGCCCCGTCACCATGAGGACGTCGCGCATGCCGACGCTGACCGCTTCCTCGACGACGTACTGGATGGCCGGCTTGTCCACCACCGGCAGCATCTCCTTGGGGGTCGCCTTGGTGGCGGGCAGGAAGCGGGTGCCCAGTCCGGCGACGGGGATGACGGCTTTCGTTATCTCGTTCATGTGGGATGTCCAAAGCATGGGGAGACGGGGAGGGACGCCGTTTCCCGGCCCGCGGGGAGCCGGGCGGCGGGGTACGTGCGGTACGCGGGCCGCGGACGGTACGTGCGGCGCGACGCGGTACCTGCGGTGTGCCGCAGTGCGTGCGAGGTGCCGTAGTGCGTGTGCGGTGCCGTAGTGCGTGTGCGGTGAGACGCGGTACGTGCGGTGCGACGCGGTGCCTGTGGTGCGGTGCCTGTGATGCGGTGTCCGTGACGCGGGGTCCGTGACGCGGTGCCGCCTCGTCGCCGGTCGTCAGTGTGCGCAGGAACGGACCCGCCGTCGCGAGCCGCCGGAGGGACCTGGCGCTACTTCAGCTAGTCGGCGAAAAGCGGCCGGAAGCCGCCGAAGCCCTTCCTCACCCCTGCCGGGCGAGGCGCCTTGCCCTGTTTCAAGCCGTTCGCCCCCAGGACTTGCCAAAGTCGCGCGCGATCCCGCGACGACCTGAGCAACATAAAGAACGCTATTTATGCTTGGGGGTCAGCGAAACCGTACGGGAGGGGACCGACCGATGAGCGTGCTGTACGAGCGGAGCCCGAGGGCGCTGGCCGACCCCGGCGCGTACCGGAGGCCGGCCGAGGACGCGTACCGGCGGACGGACGACTCGTTCGCCGAGGCCGTGTTCGGGCGACTGCCGCGCGCCGACCAGCGCAGGTGGGCCGAGCTCTACGTGAAGGCCCTGCTCCAGACCCCCGGCAAGAAGTCCGTGCGCAGGCTCGCGGACTCCGTCAGCCACTCCCCACGGCGTCGCAGTCGATGCACCAGTTCGTCAACGCCAGCCCCTGGGACTGGCACGCGGTCCGCCAGGACCTGCTGCGCCTGGTGGAGCGGACGACCGCCGCCACGGCGTGGACGCTGGCGCCCGCCTTCATCCCCAAGCGCGGCGAGCACTCGGTCGGCGTGCACCGGCGCTTCGACCCGTTCCTGGGCAAGGTCGTCACCTGCCAGTTGGGCATCGGCCTGTTCCTCTCCGGGGACGCGGGCCTCCTGCCCGTCGACTGGGCCCTGTACGTCCCCGAGGACTGGGGAGCGGACTCCGCCCGGCGCGCCCGGGCCCGGGTGCCGACGACGTGGGCGGGGCCATGTGGTCACAGGTCGCGGAACTCGTGGACCGGGCCGCTTCGTGGACCACGGGCCCGCGCGTCCCCCTGACCGCGGACCTGTCGTGGATGCCGGACCACCACGCCCTGCTCGCGCACGCGGTGCGCGACGAGCAGCAACCCTTCGTCGTGGAGGTCCCCGAGACGCTGAGCGTGCGCCCCGTCTCGGCGTCGCCCGCCGAGTCCGGGTTCCTCACCGTCCGCCGGCTGCTCGCGGCCCGGGGCGGCGCCCCGTCCGGCGGCGAACAGCACCACGGGCTCGACATCCTCTCCCTGCCGGTCACCCTGCCCGGCCGGACGGCGCGGCAGCCGAGGCTCCGCATGCTGGTCCAGCGGCAGGCGGGCGGCGGTGCCCGGGTCTGGCTGACGAACCTGACCGACCGCCCGCTCCCGCAGTTGCTGCCGCTGATGCGCCGACCCCGCCTGGCCACCGCCGTCGTGAACTCCCTGAGCGGCGACTTCGGCCTCCAGGACTTCGAGGGACGCTCGTTCCCCGGCTGGCACCACCACGCGACGCTGGTGTCCGCCGCCTTCGTCCAGTACCGGTTGCGCGACCGGGCTCCGGCGACGGGACACGTCTGACGCCACTGGCGTCAGTGGCGCGCTCGGCGGCTCCGGCGTACTCGGCGACTCCGGCGTACTCGGCGCCGACGACCTCCTTCAGCGCCGGTGACCGGCGAGGCCGGTCAGGACCGCCTCCCAGATGTCGGTGAAGTCCGACGACGAGTCGGAAGAGGCGGAGGAGGCCGACGACGGCGAGGTCTCCAAGGGCAACGAGGCCTCCGAGGACAGTGAGGTCTCCGAGGGCAGTAAGGGCAACGGCGCCCCCGCACTCCGCCCCGCACCCCGCCCCGCCCCGGCCCCCGCCCCGCCCTGGCGAGCCGCGCCTCGGTCGCCACGCCCTCCACTCAGGTGCAGGACGAGCTGGGTCGCGGCACCCGGCCGCACCCCTCGACGAGCTCCCCGGAGCGGTGGGCGCGTTCGAGCAGCTCGTGGACCCCGTCGCGCCACTCGGCCGGCCAGTCCGAGACGACGTGGCCCTCCGTGATCAGCCGCACCGCGGAGCGGCGCGTGGACGCCGTGGCGGAGCGTCGTCACCACGTCGAGGACCAGCGAGGAGAGGTCCTGCAACGCGCGCGCCCCGGCGGGACGGCCGGCGCGGACCCGGCGCAGCGCGCCGACCCCTCGTCCGCCACCGCCTCCGCCAGGACGGCCTTGCTGCGGAAGTGGAAGGTCAGCGCCCCCATGGTGGTGCCCGCCTCGGCGCAGACCGCGGCCAGGGACGTCCCGTCGTAACCGTGCCGGTCGAAGTTGTTCGCTGCGGCCAGGACCAGGACGGCGCGCGTCCGGGCAGCCTGTTCTTTCTTCTTCATGCGCGGGGCCTCTGTGATCGCGGGTGAGGGTCCCGGTGCCGGCGGGCACGCCGTGACCGGACGCGGACGCGGGCACGGGCGTGCGCACGGCGGTCATACGCCTTGACGAGACGGCTCGGCTCGGTTCGGTCATGTATGTCCCAGGTGTCGCTGCCGGTGGCCGCGGACTGCGAAGCGGACCCGTGAGCAGGGGCTCAACGGGTCCGTCCGACCATAGGGCGGCTTCCTGACGACCGGCCAGAAAACGGGAGGAGGCCGGGACGTTATCGCCAAGTCCGGTAAAAGTTCCCAGCTCAGGGACTACTTCGCGGTCCATCCCCCGTCGACGGGGACGGCGGCTCCGGTGGTGAACGACGAACGGTCCGAGCACAGCCAGGCGGCCGTCTGCGCGATCTCCTCCGGTGCCGCGAGCCGCCGTTGGATGGCCCGCTGGGTGAAGGGCTCGAAGAGGGAGGGGTCTGGGTGAGCACCTCCTGCATGAGTTCGGTGCTGGTGCTGCCGACGACGAGCGCGTTCACCCTGATGCCCTGCTCGGCGTACTCGTCGGCGGCGGCCCTGCTGAGCCCGATGACGGCGTGCTTGGCGGCTATGTACGGGGCCGAGGCGCCGGTCGCGCGCATTCCGGCGACGCTGGAGGTGTTGACGATGGCGCCGCCGCCGTGCGCGAGCATCACGGTGATCTGGGCCCGCATGGCGTTCCACACGCCCCGGGCGTTGACGTCCATGATCCGGTCGTACTCGTCGTCGGCCATCAGGTGCATCGGGGTGCCGGTGGAGGTCCAGCCGGCGTTGTTGAAGGCGGCGTCGAGGCCGCCGTGGGCGTCGACGGCGGCCCGCGCGACGTCGTGCATCTCGTCGGCGCGGGTGACGTCGGCGACGACCGCCGTCGCCCGCCCGCCGGCCGCCTCGACCTGGTCGGCGACCTCCTGGAGGCGTTCCTTGCGCCGCGCGGCCAGGACCAGGCGGGCGCCCTCCCGGCCGAAGAGCAGCGCCGCGGCCGCACCGATTCCGCTGCTCGCCCCGGTGATGACCACGGACTTTCCGTGCAACAGACCTTGACCGGACATGGGTCTCCTTGAAAGTGAGGGGGGTACGGGTCGGTTCTCCGCCGTCCGCACGGCGGGAGTCCCAGGGCTCCCGGGGCTCCCAGGCTCAGGTCCGCCGTACGGACACGGGGACACGGCCCGGACCGGCGTCTGCGTGGGCGCGCGCGTGCGTCGCCGCCTCCGTCCGGGCGGGGGCGAACCGGTGGAGGTGGGCGGCGGCCCACTGGGCGAACGTGGTGGGCGCCCGCCCCGTCAGGCGCTCGACCGTGTCGGTGGTGCCGCTCTTGGCACCGGCCGCCTGCCGGTCGGCGCTGGCCAGGAGCGCGTCGGCCATGGCCCGCGGGTACGTGAGCAGGTGGAGGGCGTGCGCCTCGTCCGGGGTCAGGGGCAGGCAGGTCAGCGGCCGTCCCAGGAGGGCCGCCAGGATCTCGGTCTGCTCGTGGGCGGAGAGCGCCCGCGGCCCCGTGAGCCGGTACGACCGGTGGTCATGGCCGTCGTCACCGAGGACCAGGGCCGCCACCTCGGCGATGTCCTCGGGCGCGATGCACGCGTTGCGGCTGTGCGGGTGGAGGGCCCGCGTGGTGGCGGCGTCCCGGACGCCCGGCGCCCAGGCCAGGGCGTGCGTCATGAAGGACCGCGGCTGGAGGAGGGTCCAGGGGATGCCGCTGTCCCGGACGAGCCGCTCGTTCTCCCGCTGCCAGGTGGTGACGAGGTCGTCGGCCGCCGGGTCGTGGACGGCGGCGGCGGACAGCTTCACGAGGTGCCCGGCCGACGCCTCGACGGCCGCCCGGACGATGTTCCGGTCGTGTTCGGGGCGCGTGGGGTCGTTGGTGACGACGAGGACGGCGTCGGCCCCGCGGAACGTCTCGGCGAGGAGCGCGGGGTTGTCGTAGTCGCAGGCCACGTGGCGTGTGCCGGGAGGGAGCCCGGTGGTCCGGGCGGTACGGCTGACGAGGGTGAGCCGGTGGCCGGCCGCCGCCAGGTGGCGGGCCGTCAGCGAGCGACCTTGCCGGTGGCGCCGGTCAGGACGATGTGCCGGGACGTACGCGCCCGCGGCATCACGCGACCACACCTCGCCGCGGGTCGACGCTGATGTTGGCGACGACGGCGTCGTCGGCGAGGCTGGGGAGCAGCAGCGTCCACATGTCGCAGACGCGCTCGATCAGGTCGTCCCGCCCGCTGGCGAGCTGGGAGTAGGTCTGCATGCCGGTGCAGGCGGCGACCACGAACCGGGCGAGGCGGTCGGTGTCGACCGCGTCGCGGAGTTCGCCGTCGGCCCGCGCCGTCTCCAGGTGGTCGCGCATGAGCGAGCGCCAGTCCTCGAACGACGTCGCGTCGTTCATCCCGTGGCTCCCCTGCTCCACCGCGAGGCGCACGCCGGCCCGCAGGATCGGGTCGTGCTGCATGCGGTGGGCCCACACTCAGGGTGATGTCGACGAGGCGTTGGAGACCGGTGGACTCCAAGTGCGGCTCGATGGTGGTTGCCTGGGCGTTCATCAGGGCTTCCGCGACGCCCTGCTTCGAGTTGAAGTGGAAGTACAACGCTCCGAGGGTGAGCCCCGCGCGCTCGACGATCCGGGTGACGGCCGCCCCTTCGTACCCCGATTCGTCGAAGACCTCGGCGGCGGCCAGCAGCAGTTGCTGGCGGGTGCGCGCGGCTCGTTCCGCTTTGGCGGTCGTCATTGGCTCATCCCATCCTCGACAAACATAGAGAACGTATTTTATGTTACCGCAGTCACCGTAGCCAGGCAGTCACCCACGGGGAGAGGGCAAGACATGTCCCAAGCGCACGGCAGCGAACTCCACGGCACGCAGCTCACCACCGCGGTACCGCGTGAACTCGTCCACAAGCGGGCGCACACGGAGGTGCTGCTCACCGGCTGGACCACCCACGCGGAGAACCGGCACACGGTCCGCGCCCAGTGGCCCCGGTTCCACAGCTTCTACTGGCCCCGCGACCAGCGCTTCGACCCGATGCTGTTCGTGGAGACCTTCCGCCAGTCCCTTCCGCTCCTGTCGCACACCGCGTACGGGGTGCCCTTCGGCAACCACCTGATCTGGGACGACTTCGGCTACCGGGTCGACCCGCTCGCCATGGACGTCCCGCGGTCGCCCGGCGAGGTCGTGCTGGACGTCGTGTGCGAGGACGTACGGTCCAGGAACGGCCGCCTGGCGTCGATGCGCCTGCGGGCCACGGCGTACCTCGACGGCCGGCGGATGGGCACGGCCGCCGCCCGGTTCACCAACCACGCGCCTTCCGTCTACCGGCGCATACGCGGGGAGAAGCACGACCTGGAGGCCGTGCGCCGCACCGCGCTCCCGCTCCCGCCGTCCCTGCCGCCCGCGGCGGTGGGGCACTACCTGCCGCAGCACGTGGTCCTGTCGGACCCGGACCGCCACGACCGCTGGCAGTTGCGCGCGGACCTGGACCACCGGTGCTCTTCGACCACCCGGTCGACCACGCCCCGGGCATGCTCCTCCTGGAGGCCGTCCGCCAGGCGGCCCACGCCACCAGCACCGACGCGGCCGCCATGGTCACGAGCATGTCGGTCCGCTTCGAACGCTGGGTGGAACTGGACGCCCCGGCTGGCTCACCACGACCCCCTGCCGGACGGCCGCCTCCGCGTCACGATCGACCAGTCGGGCGAAACCTGCCTGACGGCCGAAGCCACCACGTCCCACCCGACCCTGCTCCCGGCCATCCCCACCCCGAGGGTCCCGGCCCTGGCCTGACGCCCCACGGACACCCCTCCACCACCCCACCCGAGCACCGATCCGGTACCCTGTGCTTCGAACCCCGCCTTCGTAGCTCAGGGGATAGAGCACCGCTCTCCTAAAGCGGGTGTCGCAGGTTCGAATCCTGCCGGGGGCACCACCGAAGAGGCCGCCCGGGGACTTCCCCGGGCGGCCTCTGCTATCAACGTCGGCGGCCTCTCACGGCCTGATCAGACCAACTGTTCCCAAGGGTTGATCACCATGGCGCCGGTCCGGGCGAGGTGCTTGATATTGCGGGTGGCCACCGTCCAGCCGTTGGCCAAGGCCGTGGCGGCGATCAGCGCGTCCGGTGGGTCGATGCCGGCACCGGCTGATTTCAGCGCCTTGTGGATGCTCAGGTACGCGGCCGCTTCCGGTTCACCGATCGGTGCGATGCGCCCAGCGTACTCGTGCCGCACGGCGGCGAGCGCCTGGCCGTAGCGAGCCTTGCGCACCGGATCCGCCGTGGCGTCCACGCCTGCCTCGATCTCGGCCACGGTGATCACGCTGAGGAAGCGGTTGGGCCGGGGAGTGGACCGGAACCAGGCCGGCACACGACGGTCGGGCTTGGGCCGCGCCGTGAGTTCGGCGACGACGTTCGTGTCGAGCAGGTAGATCACTCGGCGTCCGGCTGCTCGTCGTAGGAGCGGGCTCCGAACTCCATGCCCTCGAAGGGCCGGGAGAGCAGGAACTCCTCGAAGCCGTCGTTGCTCAACGCCACCCAGCGGTGCAGCATCTCGGGCAGAGCCTCGATCGCCGTGTCGGCGAGTTCCGCGTCGAAGTGCCTGCGCTGGTCATCGGGCAGGGAGTCCCGGATGTCACGAATGGTCCGCAACGGGTGCGCCGTCGAGTGCGGTGGGTGAGGAACCTCGCTCGGGGCGGTGGTCATCGGCATCCCCTCCGCTGAATCGGGTCGCGTGCTTCTGCTGGTCCCAGGTTAACGGCGTCCGGACCGTTTGCTCGGCCCTTCGAGAGCCACCCGCCTGCCGCAGCCAGGGACCGGCCCGTCGGCAGACCGAACGGCGTCCGGCCGGTCCGTACGCCCGGTGGGCTCGCGCCCCGTGTCCTGAACGACGTGCGCGTACATGTCCACGGTGACATCGCCGCCACGACGGCCTTCAAGACCGTGTACGGATCGACGCTCCCGAAGCGTCGAGCGCGCCCACAGCCGCGTGGATGTGAGCCGGGCCGCGGCGCGACCGTTCTCCCGCGCACCACCAGGACAGTCGCTCTTCCGCGTCCTCCCTCGGATGCATGCCCAGGCCGTGTTCGGGGCACAGGGGCCATGCCTGCCACAGGAGCTCCGTGACGGTCTCCTGCGCGGCATCGGCGACGCTCGCCAGTGCGGAGGCAAGGCTGTCCTGTGAGTTCGGGTCCAGGTCGTTGCCGTGCCACTCGCCGTTGGCCATGGCGACGTAGACGTTCTCCGGCTCGTCCGCGTCGCAGGACGGAAGGGCCAGCAGCCGCAGGGGTTCCAGCCGGGGAAGCGTGACCGCCAGGTCCCCGGTTCAGAAGGGCGAGCCTGGTCCCACACCGGGTACTCGCCCGGCGAGACGCGGCGAGGCCCAGGGGGGTCGAAGAGAGCGCGCATGAGCACCATCCTCCGCCACGCCGGGGACGGTCCCCATCGCTCAACAGCGTCGCCCCCGCGAAGACCGCGCGCGGGGGCTGACATCAACGACGCTGGACGGGTGCGTACACCAGCGCCTCTGCCCGGCCGTCGCACCCATCGACGAAAGCCGCCGCAGCGGGCCCGGATCGGACTCCTCGATCAGGTGCCGCGGGTTCGAGTCCTGCCGGGAGCGCGCCGTCCGCGCCTCGGGCCCGTTCGCCGAAGGCCCCGCCCACAAGGGACGAGGGCCTTTCCGCGTACCCGCAAGCGGGAGCCGGCGGCGTCAGGCCGGCTCCGACCCCGGCCCCGTCAACTGCTCCGCCAGCTCCCGTTCGCTCTCCTCCGGGAGGGAGGTCTTCAGGACCGTGCCGCCGAAGGGCTCCATGGCCGTCGCGAAGCGGTCCTCGGTGATCTTGGAGGCCATGATGACGACCGCCGCCGAGCCGGGGGCGAGGAGGTCGCTGACCTTCTGGCGGAAGCCGCGGTCGACGCCCATCTGGTTCAGCTTGCCGACGAGGCCGCCGAGGGCCGCGCCCACGACCCCGATGCCGGGGGTCAGGACGATCATGCCGAAGACCAGTCCCCAGAGCGCCCCGGCCGTGGCCGAGAGGGCGATCTGCTCCGTCTTCGCGGGGGTGTCCACATGGGTCTCGCCGTCCTCGTCGATCCGGACGACGGCCAGGCCCTTCAGCTCGACGACGTGGTCGTCGCGGAGCTTCTGGACCTCCTTGAAGGCCTTGCGGGCGACGGCGTGGTCGTCGTAGCCGATGACGATGAGTTCGGACATGGGGCTGGCTCTCCTCTGTACGGGGGTGCGGCTCAGTACCTCTGCGCCTTGGTGAGCCTCGGCGTCAGCACCGGTTCGGCCGGCTGCCGGCTGACGACCAGGGGCTGTTTCCGCTCGCCCGGCGCGAGGTCCTCGGCGCCGACGAACTGCGTCTCGACGACCTTCCCCGACGCGTCGAGGAAGTCGACCTGGGCCGCGTACGAGGCCTTCTCGTCCGTCTTGTTGGTGATGCTGACGACCACGGCGAGCAGGCCGTTCGCCTCGGCCCTCGGCTTGCCCGTCACCGCGACCTCGCCCAGCGCGTTCCCCGGCCCTCCACGCCCTTCAGCGCGTCCTCGGCCTGCTTGCGGGAACGTTCCGCCTCGGCGCCGATCGACGCCGCGCGCTCCGACTCCCGCGCGGAGGCCGAGGCCGCCGCGGACGACGCCGACTCGCGCGGCGGAGGCCGCCGAGACGCCGCCGAGGCGAGGCCGGAGGGGCCCCGCCGGAGAACGAGGCCGTGTCGGGCGCTGTCGGGGCGCCGCTGAACGTCGGGGCGCCGCCGTCGTCGCCCCCGTGTCGCAGGACACGAGGCCGGCCGCGCCGAGCGCAGTGACGACGACGGCGACGGCGGCGCCCGCCGCCCGCGAGCGGAGCCGCTTCCCGGAGGTGGTGCGGGGCGGTGGTGTGGTGTCCATGAGGTCTCCGGTCTCCGGGGGTCAGTAGCGCAGTACGGCGGCGATGCGGGCGACGTCGGCCAGGGAGTCGTCCCGTACGAAACGGACCTCGGCCCCGGTCTCCAGGGCCTGTTCGACGATCTCGTCCACGATGTCGTCGCGGGCGTCCAGGTCGGAGGCCTCCGCCGGCTCCAGGTGGTCGCCGTAGTCCCGGACGACCGCCCGGTAGTGCTCCTCGACGGCGAGCAGGTGGATCCGGCCCTCCCGCGCCGCCTGCCACACCTCGTCCAGGCCGCCGGCGTACTCCCGCCGGCCCCGGGCCGCGTCCAGCTCGGCCAGGACCGTGGTCGTCAGGGCCGCCTCGTGGGCGGCGGTCAGCAGCTCCACCGCCTTCCGCACGGCCTCGGCGGGCCCGTGCCCCAGGCCGCCCTGCTGGACCGGGGTCGTCCCCTGCGGCAGGGACCCGATCTCCTCCAGGAGGGCGACGGCGGGCGCCTCGCCGAGCACGTACAGCGGACGCGGCTCGGAGGCGAGGACGGTCCGCAGCGCCTGGTGCGCGTCCCGGAAGAAGGTGCGGGTGTCCTCGTCCCGGAACGTGCTCGGCACGTCCCCGACGCGCTCCTCGCGCCCCACGTCCTGGGGCTCCAGGCTCCGCGCGAACGGGAAGCCGTCCCCGTGTGCTCGACGGTCCGCTCCGGCCCGCCGCTCCACAGCGAGACCCGGTCGGCGGCCACGGTCAGCGCCCAGTAGGGGCGTTCGGCGGCCTGCGCGGCGACGAGGTTGCGGGTGAGGAAGGTGTCGGCGAGGACCACCCGCTCCGGCACCTCCGGGCCACCGTCCACACCTGGCGCTCGCCGGGCGCCACGAAGACCACCAGGCCGTCCTCCGCGTGCACGAGGTCGATCTCGGCGGCGGCCCGCTCCAGTTGGTCCAGGACGTCCGCGCGCCGCTCCCGCGTCACGCCCGGGTCCTCGTCCAGGGCCTTCTCGGCCCGCGCGAGGAGGTTGCGCAGCCGTACGGGGTCCTGGGCGCTGTCGGGCTCGCGGCGGTGGGTCGGCATCACGAGCGACACGGCGGGGTACGGGCGGGGCTGGCGCAGCTTGGCGAGCGCGTCGGCGCTGAGCGCGGGGTGCATGGGAGGCCTTTCGGGTCGTGGGGGGGGAGGGGCGGAGGCGGGGGCCGTCGGCTGTACGGGGCGGGTCCCCGCGCGCGTACGGAGCGGATTCCCGTACGCGTCCCGTACGCGTACGAGGTGGGTTCCCGTACGCGTACGGAAGGGGCACCCGTACGGGTCGGGCCCCGGTCCGCGGAGTCGTGGCGGCGGCGGAGGGCCAGGAGCCGGCCCCGGTCTAGGGGGTCGTGGCCGGGGCGTGGACCGGGCCCGGGGCGTCCGGCCGGCCCGTGAGCCGCTCGGAAAGCTCCCGCTCGTCCTCGTCGCTGAGCGAGGTCTTCAGGAGCGTGCCGCCGTGCGGCCGCATCGCCGCCGTGAACTTGTCGTCCGTGACCTTCGACGCCATGATCACGACCGCCGCCGAACCCGGCTTCAGCAGGTCGCCCACCTGCTCGCGGAAGCGGTCGTCGACGCCCGACTTGGCGAGCCTGCCGACCAGGCCGCCCAGGGCCGCGCCCGTCACGAGGCCGACGCCGGGCAGCAGGAAGAGGATCCCGAAGATCGCTCCCCACAGGGCGCCCGTGGCGGCAGTCGAGGCGACGACGCGGCCGGAGGTGTCGACGTGGGTGCGCCCGTCGGCGTCGACCGAGACCGTCGCGAGCCCGTTCAGGCGCACGACGTGGTCCCGTTGCAGGTCCTGCACCGTGCCGAGGGCCCGCTCGGCCTCGGCGGGGTCGTCATAGCCGATGACGATGAGCTCGGACATCCCTGTCCACCTCCAGAAGGCGCCGTGCGGGGCGCCACGGTCCACGCACCGACATCCTTGTCCGAGATGTCCGTTTCCGCGACTCGGTGGAGGCGCCCGGGGGCCCTACGGAGGTGCCTACGGGCGGCGGCTCAGCGCAGTTCCTCCGGGCAGGCCGTGCCCCGGGAGAGCTTGTACGGGGACCCCAGCCGGTAGACGCCCGCCTTCGGCGCGACGAGCTCCGTCCACTCGTCGCCGTCCGCGTCCGCCTCCGTCCGGAACAGACAGCCCTCCACGTTGGCGAAGACCTTCGGGAGCTCGGTCTCCGACTCCTCGCGGGCCAGCTTGGACTCCTCGGTCTCCTGCGGCGGCTCGATCTTGCCGCCGTGCTCGTCCATGAGGGCGAGCCACGGCAGTACGGCACGCGGATGAGGACCCGGCCGGGGCTGTCGACCCGGATGACGACCTCGTTCGCCGCCACGCTCTCGACCCGGGCGGGCGGCTCCGCCAGCGGGGTCGGGTTCGCGACCTCGTACAGGCGCCAGTTCGCGTCCGACCAGACCTGCTTCAGGTACGGCAGGCCCTCGTCGACCAGCTCCGCCTCCCGCTCGGCGCCGGAGTCGGGGGCGCCGGTCGGCAGGACCACGAAGTGGACGGCCCAGCGGTCGAGCCAGTCCTGGTAGTTCACGGCGTTGAGGGTGTCGTCGTGAAGAGCGGGTTGCGCTCCATGTCGGCCTGCCGGTTCCAGCCCCGCGCCAGGTTGATGTACGGGCTGAGCGCGGAGGACTCGCGGTGACTGGAGGCCGGCACGACCTCGACGCGCGCCTTGTCCGCGCCCCGCACCTGGAGCTGGTTGACCAGCGGCGCCAGCTCGCGCGCCCAGGAGGCGTCCGGGGCGGTGCGGATGACGTCGTCGACGCCCTTGAAGCCGATCCAGAAGTTCAGGCCCGCGAGGCGAGCAGCAGCGCGTACCAGCGGCGCGAGCGCGGCGCGGTGTACGGCAGGGCGGCGAGCAGCACGACCCGGCGAAGAGCATCGGGAGCCGCGAGATGTTCGAGCCGATCTGGGAGTCGATCGCCCAGGTCAGGAAGGTGCCCACGGTGTACACGGCGGCGGCGGTGCGGACCGTCCGCCAGTCCTTCGGCACGAGGAGGAAGAGCAGGACCCCGAAGATCATCGGGAGCGCGGCCGAGCCGAAGGCCATCGGCTGCGTGCCCGAGAAGGGGAAGAGCCAGGAGGAGAGGGCGACCACGACCACGGGGGCGAGCCCGAGGGCGTACGCGCCGGGGCGCCGCTTGTTGAGGAAGAGCGCCGCGGCCGCCACGCCGAGGAAGAGGCCGGCGACCGGGCTGCACGCGGTCGCGAGTCCGGCGAGCGGGGCGGCGACGACCGCCTTGGCCCAGCGCTTGCGGCGCCAGCGGTGCGGCCAGCAGAAGACGGCGGCGACCGCGCCGAGCGCGAACAGCATGCCGAGGCCGAAGGTCACCCGGCCCGACAGGGCGTTGCAGAGGAAGGCGAAGACGCCCGCGACCGCGCAGGCCATCGGATTGCGGACCGCCCGCACCCGCACCAGGATCAGCGCGGTCAGCGCGGCCGACAGGGTCCCGGTGATCATCATCGTGGTCCGGACGCCGAGCACCGACATCAGGTACGGCGAGACGACGCTGTACGAGACCGGGTGCATCCCGCCGTACCAGGCGAGGTTGTACGCGGAGTCCGGGTGCCGTCCGACGAACTCGGCCCACGCGTCCTGCGCGGCCAGGTCCCCGCCGCTGTTGGCGAAGAGGAAGAACCAGAGGACGTGGGTGAGGGCGGCGAGCCCCGTGGCCACCATGACGGTGTGACGGCGCTTGCGCCGCCGCACCGGGGCGATCTGCTCCGGGGCGGGGCGCTGCGCCGGAAGCGGTATTCGCGAGAGCGAAGGGACGGCGGGCGCGGGGGCGGCAGCGACTCCGGCTGCTGATCCGGCCACGACTGCGGCTCCGGCTCCGGCTCCGAGGACGGTGGCGCCCCCGGACGCGGCGACGGGATCGAGGGGGTGTCGTCGGACGGGCCGGCCGTGTCGGACGGACCGGAGAAACCGGAGAGATCCGAGGAGCCGGAGAGGTCCAAGGGGCCCGAGGAGCCCGAAGGATCCGGGGAAGGTCCGCGCGGTCGGCGCGTGTCGGCTCGGCGGTGGTCACTGCGGCCCTTTCCGTACGTCCCGTCTCGCTCCGCGCGGAGGGTCCACGCGCGCTTCTCGTCCCCGGAAACGCTAACAGCAGGACGCCCCGGAGAACCGGGGCGTCCTGCCGAGCGTGGCTCTTCGGCCACGCGGTCGTTCTACACAGTCGTTCCGCGCGGTCGTTCCGCACGGCCCTGCGGGCGACCCTCGCGCGAGTCAGCCCACGCGGGTGAGCTTCTTGTCGAAGCCCGGCTCCGCCAGAGTCGCTCTGGAGGGCCACCGGGGAGCTGACCTTGCCCGCGCCCGTACCGATCGAGACCTGGCCGACGACGTCGCCCGTCCTGCCGGTGTGCGGGACGGCCTTGCCGCCGTCGGCGAGCTCCAGTTCACCTGGAGGCCCGGCCAGCCGACCGCCTTGAGCTCCTTGGTGGCGACGACCGGGGTCTTGCCGCCGAGGCCGTCGTCGACGTACCCGACGACCTGGCCCTTACGGACCACGGCGGCCGAGGTGACGTCCTTCTGCGCCCGCTTGATCAGCTCGTAGCTGTAGTCGATGGAGAGCTGGAGCTTGTCGTTGAGGAGCTTGGCGTCCTTGGCCCCATCACGATGCCGAGGATCCGGCGGTTCTTGCCGTCGACGACGGTGTTGGCCGACCAGAGCAGGTTGCCGCCGGCCGGGGTGGAGGAGCCGGTCTTGATGCCGCCCACGCCCGGCTTCAGGAGGATGTTGTTGTTGTTGTAGATCGTGTCGGGGATGCCGTCGATGTTGACCTCCGGCAGGTTCACGATCTCGCGGAACACGTCGTACTGCATGACCGCCTTGGCCAGCTTGAGCTGGTCCTTCGGGGTCGAGACCGTGCTGTCGAGCAGGCCGGACGGGTCCGTGTACGTGGACTGGGTCATGCCCAGCTCGTCGGCGGCGGCGTTCATCTTCTCGACGAACGCGGCCTCGGAACCGGCGTCCCAGCGGGCGAGCAGCCGGGCGACGTTGTTGGCGGAGGGGATCATCAGGAGCTGGAGCAGTTCCTTCTCCGAGTAGGTCTGGCCTCCTCGACCGCCGCGGTCGACTCGTGCTCCGCCTTGCCCTGGTCGGCGGCCTTCTTGTCGATCTCGATCTCGGGGCCGGTCTGCTTCCCCTTGAGGGGGTGGTCGCGAAGGATCACGTACGCCGTCATCGTCTTGGTGACGGACGCGATCGGGGCCGGCTTCTGGGGCCCGTACGCGCCCATGGAGCCGACGCCCTCGACCTCGACGGCGCCCTGTCCCTCGCCGGGCCACGGCATCTTCAGCTCGCCGCCCTCGAAGGTGAAGGTCGGCGCGGCGGAGAGCTTCAGGGCGGGCGCGGGCAGCGGGCGGACCATCTGCGCGATCGCGAAGACGATCAGGAGGAGCAGGACCAGGGGGTCCAGATCCGGATGCGGCGGAGGGTCGTCCGCAGCGGGGTCGGCGGCGGGGGCGGGGTGTTCGTCAGCTCCGCGAGCAGGTCGAGCGGGGGCAGCGGCGGCAGCGGCTGCTGCCGGGTCCGCTCCGGCTCGGCGAGGGCGGCGGGCACGGGGGCGGTGGGGGCCTCCGGGGCCTGCGCGTCGGGGGCCTTGGGAGCCTTGGGGGTCTCAGGCGCCTTGGGGGTCTCAGGCGCCTTGGGAGCCTTGGCGGCCTTGGGGGCGGCCTCGGCCGCCGGTGCCTTCCGCTCGGCCGGGATGTCGGGCCGCAGCGGCAGGAAGATGCTGGTGCGCTCGCTGTCGGCGTCCGCACCCGTGCCCACGGAACCGGCAGGGAGCTTCAGGGCGGTCGTCGGCTGGTCCACGGCCGGACGGATCATCTTGAACATGGCCGTCGGCTGGTCGACGGGCTTCTCGTCGCCGGAGCCGGAGGAACCGGCGGGGTCCGCGACGTCCTCGACGTCCTCGACGTCCTCGGAGTCTCCGTCGGCGTCTTCGTCTTCCTCGGCGGGCTCCGAGTCCTTCACGGCCCCGGGCTCCGCGCCGGCGGCCGACTTCCGGGCGGCGAACCAGGAGTCGGCGGACGCCTTGCCCTCGGCGGGGCCTCGTCCTCGGAGCCGTCGGAGTGCTCGGAGTCCTTGACATCGTCGGCAGCATCGACGGACCCGGCGGCCGCCTCGTCCGCGGCTTCGGCTTCGGGCTCCGCGCCCGCGTCGGCCCCGGCGGGCTCCGGAGCCTCCTCCTCGGCCCCGACGGGCTCCTCAACGGGCTCCGGGGCCTCCTCGGCACCCTTCACCGGCTCCTCGGGCTCGTCCGACGCCGTGGCGACCCACGCCGCCACGGCGGCCTTGAGCCGCTCGCTCTCGGGCTCGGGCTCGGACGGCGACGACTCCGGCCCGGCATCCCCTTCGGAGCGTCGTCCCCGGACGTACGCGGCGTCAGGGTCTTGAACACGGCGGTCGGCCGGTCGACCCGCACCGGCGCGTCCGAAGCCTCCACGGCCCCTCCGCGACCTCCTCGGAAGCCGACGGGTCCGACGGGTCCGACGAATCCGACGAAGGCTCCGACTCCCGGAGCGCGGAAAGCCGGGGATCCCGGCCGCCGCCGCCCGAGGCCGCCGCCGTCGTCTCCTGCGACGGCCCTGCTGCTCCGCCCTGTCGGGGGACTCGCCCGCCACCGTGCCTCCTCCATGCGTCATACGTACGTCCGAACCGTCTACCAGTGTCCTGTGTGAACCCCTTGGCTCCCGTGCTAGACGAGAACGACATACCTACCGGTTCCCGGATGAACCACCCGGGTGCTCTCGACAGATGAATGTGAGAGGGGTCACCCTGTCATTCATCCACGCGGGGAGGCATGGATGGGCAGGAGCCGCAGAACCATTCGGAGGAGCTTCTGCTGCTCGCTCTGGACCCGACCACGGGTACCACAGCGCAGCCGCAGTCGCTCGACCTCGGCCTGGCCGGAGCACAGCTAGTGGAGCTGGCGCTGGCAGGCCGGATAGCCTGACGGGGATCGTATCGCCGTGGTGATGCCACGGCCGACCGGAGATCCGACACTGGACTCCGCACTGGAACTGCTGCGCAGGCGCGGCAGCCCGGTCCGGGCCGTCCACTGGATAGGCGGGCCCCGACTGGGGCTCCGTCAGACGTATCTCTCGCATCTGGAGCGATGCGGCATGGTGCATGCCGTGGAGGGCCAGATGTGCGGTATTGCCGACGACTCGCTACCAGGCGACGGACACGGCGATCAGTCGGGAGATCCGTGCCCGGCTGGACAGTGCGATCCGCACCGGCGTACCGCCGGACCCGCGGACCGCGGCGCTTGCCGCGCTGGCCCATGCGGTCGGTCTCGGGAAGCACCTCTACCCCGGCAACGAAGGACGGTCGTCGCGGTCCCGGCTGCGCGACCTGATCCGGCACGACCCGATGGGCGGCCTCGTGGCGCACGCCGTGATGGACGTCCAGAACGGCGCGGGGGCGCAACCGCGCCGAAGCGCCCCAGGCGTTCCGGCGCAGCCACGCGGCGGCATGGCCCGCGCGGCGGCGCACTGAGCACCACGGCGCACCGCAGCACCACCACGCACCACCGCACGTCGCGCACCACTACGCACCACCACGCACCACATACCCACCCGGGAGCCGCACAGCAGTGCGGGGCGGTCTGGACGGCCGCCCCGCACATGTGCGTTGTCCCCATTTCCCAGCGCACGCACGACCTTTGGTGGCAGTCTGCCAAGCGGTAGATACTCACAGCTACGCAGCAGACAGCCGGAGGTGCAGTTTCCGTGGCGTCCAACGTCAACCCCACCGTCAGGCGACGCCGATTGGGCCAGGAGCTGCGCAAGCTCCGGGAGGCGAAGAACATGACGGCCGAGCAGGTCGCCGAGCGCCTCCTCGTCTCCCAGTCCAAGATCAGCCGCCTCGAGAACGGCCGTCGCTCCATCAGCCAGCGTGACGTCCGCGACCTGTGCGGCGTGTACGAGGTCGAGGACGAGCGCATGGTCGACTCCCTCATGCAGATGGCCAAGGACTCGCGCCAGCAGGCTGGTGGCACGCCTTCGGCGACATCCCGTACAGCGTCTACATCGGTCTGGAGACGGACGCGGAGAGCCTGCGGATGTACGAGCCTCAGATCATCCCCGGTCTGCTCCAGACCCACGAGTACGCCGAGGCCGTGATCGCCGGCGCGCTGCCGGAGTCGACGCCCGCGGACATCGAGAAGCGGGTCCAGGTCCGCACCCGCCGCCAGGAGCGGATCCGGGACGAGGAGCGCCCGCTGCGCCTCTGGGCCGTCATCGACGAGGGCGCGCTGCACCGGATCGTCGGCAGCAGGCAGTTGATGGTGCAGCAACTGGAGCACCTGCTCGAACAGTCGCAGCTCCCGCACGTCACCGTGCAGGTGATGCCGTTCGACATGGGCGCGCACCCGGGGATCAGCGGGCAGTACTCGATCCTGGAGTTCCCGGACACCTCGGACTCCAGCGTCGTCTACATCGAGGGCGTGACGAGCGACCTGTACCTGGAGAAGACCCAGGACGTCGGCAAGTACAGCGTCATGTACGAGCACCTCAGGGCGCAGGCGCTGAACGTCGACCAGACGAGGGAGTTCATCTCGAAGATGGCCAAGAAGCACGCCCAGGGCTGAGGCCCGGACCGGGCGGGGCAGGCACGGTACACCCGGTCATCGCTCCCACGGAAGCCCAGTTGGAATATGCCACTCGGACGTGTGAACGCCGGTCCCGTCGCCCGGGACCGGCGAGTAGCGTCGATCACGTCGTCGAGAACGTCGGCGCGACACACCCACTGGCAAGAAACTGGCAGAACCGGAGCTGAGCAGCATGGCGATTATTCAGGGTGGTACGGACACCTGGACGAAGTCCTCCTACTCGGGTGGGAACGGGGCCTGCGTCGAGGTGAAGTCCCCGTCGTGGCCGCGATCGCGGTGCGGGACTCGAAGGCCCCCGAGGGCCCGTCCCTCTCGTTCGGACCGGGTTCTGGAACGCCTTCGTCGGCGAGGTGACCGCCGGGGCCCTCTAGCCCCTCCCGGTGACCGCACGCGGTCACCGGCAGCACGCAGTACGCAAGAGCCCTCTCGTCCGGTCCGCCGTCCTGGCCGAGGGGCTCGGCCCTCCGGTCCCGGACGGCGCCCCGCGGCCCCTCAGCCCCTCGGATAGCGCGCCAGCCACCCCGGCGCGGACTCCGCGGGGGTGTGCAGGGCGGCGCCCTGGGTCATCTCCATCGAGAAGTCGTCCGCCAGTTCCAGGACCGTCCCGCGGCCCTCCAGGTCGGCCAGCCAGGCCGGGGGAGGCCGTCTCGCCGTGCAGGGCGCCGAGCAGGGCGCCGGTGAGCGCGCCGGTCACCGACGAGGGGCCGTCGTGGTTCACGGCGAGCCGCAGCCCGTGCCGTACGTCCTCGCCGACCAGGGCGCAGTAGACGGCCGCCGCCAACTGCCCTCGGCCCGGTCCCCGTCCGCCCCGAGGGCGGCCACCCGCCCGCGTCCGGCACCCCTTCCCGTACGGCTCCGAGGGCGCGGCCGAGCGCCTCGGTGACCGGCTCGTGGCCGGGGCGCACCGCGAGCTGCTCCAGGGCCCCGGCCACCGCCGCCTCCACGGGGCCGCCGCGGGCCAGGCCGTGGACGGTGAGGGCGAGGGCGCCCGCCGCGAGCCGGGCGGCCGGGGCGCCGTGCGTCTGGGCGGCGCACTCCACGGCGAGCTGGCAGACGAGCTGCGGCTCCCAGCCGACGAGGAGTCCGAAGGGGGCCGAGCGGACGAGGGCGCCGGAGTCGCCGGCCTCCGGGTTCTTGGGCTTGTCGAGGGTGCCGAGGTGCTCGTCGCCGAGGCCGGTGAGGCAGGCGCGGGGCAGGTTGCGGCGGGCGTAGAGCCACTCCTCGTTGGCGAGCCAGCCGTTGTCCTTGCGGCGCTCGTCGGGGCCCCAGTCGCGCTGGGTGGCGGCCCAGCGCAGATGGGCCCGGTGGACGTCGGTGGGCGGGTGCCAGGCGCCGGTGTCGCGGCGGACCTGGGCGCGGATCAGGCCGTCGACGGTGAAGAGGGTCATCTGGGTCGCGGCGGTGACGGCGCCCCGGCGGCCGAAGGCGGGGACGGGGTCGGTGAGTCCGTCAGGTCCGTGGGCCTCGCGCAGCTCCGCGAGGGAGGAGCCGTCGGCGCCCGCCCCAGCGCGTCGCCGAGCGCCCCGCCGAGCAGACAGCCCCGTACCCGGGCCCGGAAGTCCTGCTGCTCGGCACGGCCCCACACGGCTGCGGCTGTCGTGGCCACGACGTGCCCTCCCCGGTCGGCGGTTCGCTGTCGGTTCCCTCGCCGCACTGTAATGGACCGGATACGGGCCCCGGAGACCGGAACGTTATGTGTTCCGACGTCCTTCGGGCCCGTTCGACCACAGTCCGGGGATGCGTCCTCACTCCGCCGGGAGGACGGGGAGGAGTTCCGGAAGGTGCCCGTCGGAGGCTTCGGCCGTGCGCCGCCGCTCCTCCGGGACCTCGCCGTAGAGGGTCGTGCGGGGCTTCGCCGGGCGGCCGGCCGCCTCCGCGATGGCCTCCAGGTCCTTGATCGAGCGGTACGAGCCGTAGCTGGAGCCCGCCATGCGGGAGATGGTCTCCTCCATCAGGGTGCCGCCCAGGTCGTTGGCGCCCGAGCGGAGCATCTCGGCGGCGCCCTCCGCGCCCAGCTTCACCCAACTGGTCTGGATGTTGGGGATGTGGGGGTGGAGGAGGAGCCGGGCCATGGCGGTGACCGCGCGGTTGTCGCGGACGGTGGGGCCGGGGCGGGCGATGCCGGCGAGGTAGACGGGGGCGTTGGTGTGGATGAAGGGGAGGTGACGAACTCGGTGAAGCCGCCCGTCTCCTGCTGGATGCCGGCCAGGGTGCGCAGGTGGCCGAGCCAGTGCCGGGGCTGGTCCACGTGTCCGTACATCATCGTGGAGGAGGAGCGCAGGCCCAGTTCGTGGGCGGTGGTGATCACCTCGATCCAGGTGGCGGTGGGCAGTTTGCCCTTGGTGAGGATCCAGCGGACCTCGTCGTCGAGGATCTCGGCGGCCGTGCCGGGGATCGAGTCGAGCCCGGCCTCCTTCGCGGCCGTCAGCCACTCGCGGATCGACAGGCCGGTGCGGGAGGCGCCGTTGACGACCTCCATCGGGGAGAAGGCGTGCACGTGCATGCCGGGGACGCGCTCCTTCACCGCGCGGGCGATGTCGAAGTAGGCGGTGCCGGGCAGGTCGGGGTGGATGCCGCCCTGCATGCAGACCTCCACCGCGCCCACGTCCCACGCCTGCCGGGCGCGGTCGGCGACCTGGTCCAGGGAGAGGGTGTACGCGTCGGCGTCGGTGCGGCGCTGGGCGAAGGCGCAGAAGCGGCAGCCGGTGTAGCAGACGTTGGTGAAGTTGATGTTCCGCGTGACGACGTACGTGACGTCGTCGCCGGACACCGACTCCGGAGGTCGTCGGCGATCCGGGTCAGGGCGTCCAGGGCGGGACCGTCGGCGTGCAGGAGGGCCAGGGCCTGCGGGTCGGTGAGCCGGGTGGGGTCGTCGGCGGCGACGGCCAGCGCCTCGCGCACGTCGGTGTCGATGCGCTGCGGGACCATCCCGGGGACGGCGGCCTCGCGCAGCGCCTCCCAGTCCCCGTACACCTCGTCGAAGTCCTCGCGCCGGTCGCCGGTGCGGCCCTCGGTGTCGACGGTGCGGTGCAGGTCGGTGCGGCCGGTGGCGGTGAAGGCCTCGTCGGGCTCCTGCCAGGGCAGGCCGCGCACGGGCGCGTCGGGGTTCGCCAGGCCCGTCTCGGGGTCGGCGAGGGCGCGGACGTGCGGGAGGAGCCGGGGGTCGAGCCAGGGTTCTCCCCGGGTGACGAACTCGGGGTAGACGCAGAGGCGTTCGCGCAGCTCGAAGCCGGCGGCGGCGGACCGCTCGGCCAGCTCCTCGATCTTCGGCCAGGGCCGCTCGGGGTTGACGTGGTCGATGGTGAGCGGCGAGACCCCGCCCCAGTCGTCGATGCCTGCCGCGATGAGCCGCTCGTACGCGGCGTCGACCAGGTTCGGCGGGGCCTGGAGGCAGGCGGAGGGCCCATGATCAGGCGGGCGACGGCCACGGTGGCGACGAGGTCGTCCAGTTCGGCGTCCGGCATCCCGCGCATCGCCGTGTCCGGCTTGGCGCGGAAGTTCTGGATGATCAGCTCCTGGACCGAGTGGTACGCGCGGGCGACGCGGCGCAGCGCGAACAGCGACTCGGCCCGTTCCTCCAGGGTCTCCCCGATGCCGAGGAGCAGCCCCGAGGTGAAGGGCACGGAGGAGCGGCCGGCGTCCTCCAGGACCCTGAGCCGCACGGCCGGTTCCTTGTCGGGGGACCCGTGGTGGGGGCCACCGGGCTCGGACCACAGGCGGGTCGCGGTCGTCTCCAGCATCATCCCCATGGAGGGGCGACGGGCTTGAGGCGCTGGAAGTCGGTCCAGGACAGGACCCCGGGGTTGAGGTGCGGGAGGAGGCCGGTCTCCTCCAGGATCCGGATCGCCATGGCCCGCACGTACGCGATCGTGTCGTCGTAGCCGTGCGCGTCGAGCCACTCGCGCGCCTCCGGCCAGCGGTCCTCGGGCTTGTCCCCGAGCGTGATCAGGGCTTCCTTGCAGCCGAGTGCGGCGCCGCGCCGCGCGATGTCGAGACCTCGTCGGGCGACATGAACATCCCGTGCCCGGCCCGGCGCAGCTTGCCGGGGACGGTGACGAAGGTGCAGTAGTGGCACTTGTCGCGGCAGAGGCGGGTGAGCGGGACGAACACGCTCTTGGAGTACGTGATCACCCCGGCCGCCCGGCCGCCTCCAGGCCCGCGTCCCGCACGCGCCCGGCGGACGCCACCAGGTCCGCCAGGTCGTCCCCGCGCGCCCGCAGCAGCACGGCGGCCTCCGTGACGTCGAGCGCGACCCCGTCCCTGGCCCGCCTCAGGGCCCGGCGCATGGCGTTCTCGGTCGGACGTGCTGCCTGGTGATCCGTCATGCCCCGAGCATACGAGCGGGCCCGGGGAGGAGCTTCGGGTCCCCGCACCCGGCTCCCCCGTCAGGTCGTGCTCAGGCCGTGCTCAGGCCGTGGCAGACCGTGCTCAGGCAGTGCTCAGGCAGTGCTCAGGCAGTGCTCAGGCCGTGGTCAGGCAGTGCTCAGGCCGCGCTCAGGCCGTGGTCAGGCAGTGCTCAGGCCGCGCTCATAGATACCGCGCGTACCCGTCGAGCACCCCCAGCACCTCCCCTCCTCCCCCGGCGGGAGTTGGAGACCACCTCCTCGCAGCCGAGGTCCGCGTAGTACGCGAGCTTGTCCGGGTTCGGCAGGACCGCGTACGGGACGACCTGGAGCGCCTTCGGGTCGCGGCCCGCCTCCTCCCAGGCCGTCCGCAGGATCGGGAGCGCGCCCGCGAGGCCCCGGCCGCCGATCGGCAGCCAGCCGTCGGCCTGCGCGGCGATCTGCGCGAAGAGCCTCGGGCCCGCGGCCCCGCCGACGAGGACCCGGGGCGCGCCGCCAGCCGGCTTGGGCCAGGCCTCGGAGGCGCGCACGGACTCCCCGACTCCCCGGCGTACGCGGTGGGTCCGGGGGCCCACAGGGCCTTCATCAGGTCGAGCCGGTCGCGGCCGAGCCCGCGGCAGGACGCCCAGTCGACGCCGTGGTCGTCGGCCTCCTCCCGGTTCCAGCCGAAGCCGATCCCGAGGGTGAAGCGGCCGTCGGAGAGGTGGTCGAGGGTGGCGATCCGCTTGGCGAGCGAGATCGGGTCGTGCTGGGCGATCAGGGTGACGCCGGTGCCGAGCCCGAGGCGTCCGGTGACGGCGGCGGCCTGCCCGAGGGCGACGAAGGGGTCGAGGGTCCTGCCGTACTCGCGGGGCAGTTCGCCGCCCGCCGGGTAGGGCGTGGTCCGCTCGACGGGGATGTGGGTGTGCTCGGGCAGGTAGAGCCCGGCGAACCCGCGCTCCTCCAGCTCGCGCGCCAGGCGCACCGGGGTGATGGTCTCGTCGGTCAGGAAGATCGTGGTCGAGATCCGCATACCGGCACGGTAGGGGGTGCGGTGTGACTTTTCCGAGGGGTACGACGGAGGTGGCGGGATCGCGGCGGCGTACGGGCCGCGGTCGGGGCCCGCCGTACGGGCGGCGGGCCCCGATCCCTACGGGCGGCGGGCCCCGGTCCCGTACGGGCGACCCGGTCCCGGGCCGCTCCCGGGTCCCCCGTCGCCGGAAATGCGCCTGCGCCCCGCCCGCCCCTCCCCTACCGTGGCCCGGTGCTGAAGCGAATCGAGACGTACTACGACGCCGTTCCCCGGTCCTCCGCCCGCGCCGAGGAGTTCGGGCCGCTGACCCTGTTCGTACGGGAGGGAGAGGGCTGGCCCTTCTACGCGCGGCCCGCGGCCGAGCACGAGGGGAGGTCCCGGTCGCGGCCGTGGAGCGGGTGCGGGCCCGGCAGCGGGAGCTGGGGGTGCCCGAGGCCTTCGAGTGGGTCGCGGAGACGACGCCGGGGCTGCGGGCGGCCGTGGAGGCGAGCGGGCTCACCGTGCACGAGCACCCGCTGATGGTCCTGGAGGGCCCGGGGCTCGCCGTGCCGGAGCCCGAGGGCGTCACCGTACGGATGGTGGACGCGGGCGACCCCGGTCTGGAGAGCGCCGTCGCCGCCCCGTACGCCGCCTTCGGCTTCCCGCCCGAGCCCGGCACCGCCGAGCGGACCGCCGGGCGGATCACGGCCGGTCTGACCCGGCTCGCGGCGGCCTTCGACGAGAAGGCGGACGGCGGGAAGGGCAGTGTCGCCCTCGCGGCCGGGCAGTACCAGCCCGTGGGGGACGTCTCCGAGGTCGTCGGCGTCGGCACCGTCCCGGCGGCCCGGCGCCGGGGCCTCGGCCTCGCGGTCACGGCCGCCCTGGTCGCGGACGCCCGGGCCCGGGGCGCGGAGCTGGTGTTCCTGTCGGCCTCGGACGCGGACGTGGCCCGGCTCTACGGCCGGCTCGGCTTCCGCACGGTCGCGACCGCCCTCATCGCGGAGGCGTAGGGGACGGGACGGGGCGGGGCGGAGAGCGGGTGCCGAGGAAGGGTCCCGGGGACGGGTCCCGGGGCGGGGCCGGGAAGAACTTTCGGGGAAAGTCGCGCCGTCGTGTCACATCCCCGGCCCCGCTCCGTCGTTGCGGTGAAGGCACACCCCGAACGAGACGCCGAGGAGCGACGATCACCATGACGCACACCCCCGAGGCCCGCATGACCAACCCCGCCTACGTCCTGCCCGACGCGGGCCCCGCGATCCAGGGCCTGGTGAAGGCCACCCGCCAGGGCGGGGTCTCCGAGGAGATCCTGGAGCTCGTGCACCTGCGGGCCAGCCAGATCAACGGCTGCGGCTTCTGCGTGGACTACGGCGTGAAGAACGCCCGGAAGGCGGGCGTGAGCGACGACAAGCTGTTCGCGGTCTCCGCGTGGCGCGAGTCCCCGCACTTCTCGGACGAGGAGCGGGCGGCCCTCTCGCTCGCCGAGCACGCGACCCGCATCGCCGACAGCACGGACGCCGTGCCGGACCCGGTGTGGGACGCGGCGGCCGACCACTTCGACGAGAAGCAGCTCGCCTCGATCGTGCTGATGGTCAGCCTGACGAACTTCTTCAACCGGCTGAACGTCACCGTCCGGCAGCCGGCCGGCGTGGCGCTCTGACCGTACGGACGGAGGCGGCGGGACCCCCACGGGCCCGCCGCCTCCGCGTCCGCGACTCAGGAGCGTCCGGTCAGTCCGCCACCACCAGGGACGGGGTCTCCTTGGTCAGGACCTCGCCGCGGAAGAAGGCGGGGCTGCGGCGCTGCATGACCAGCATGATCACCACGCCGAGGAGCAGCAGGCCGACGCCGATCACGAAGACCGAGCCCATGCCGAGGACGGCGGAGCCGGAGCCGTACGCCGGGTCCCACATGTCGTACAGGGTCTTGCCGAAGACGGCGGTGAGCATGAGGCCGCCGAGCAGCGGCATCAGGCCCTTGAAGGCGAAGTCGCGGAAGGAGCGGAACAGCTCCTTGCGGAAGTACCGGACGCAGGCGAAGGCCGTGAGCGCGTAGTAGAAGCAGATCATCAGGCCGAGGGCGTAGATGGTGTCGACCAGGACGTGCTCGCTGACCAGGGTCATCACGGTGTAGAAGGCCCCGGTGGCGACGCCCGCCACGACCGTGGCGCGGCCGGGGGTCTTGAAGACCGGGTGGACCTCGGTGAAGGACTTCGGCAGCGCCTCGTACGTGGCCATCGCGAGGACCGTGCGGGCGACCGGGATGAAGGTGGTCTGGAGGCTCGCGGCGGCGAGGCCAGGACCGCGACGAAGAGCAGGATGCCGAGCGTGGGGCCCATGACGGGGCCGGCGAGGGCGGCGAAGACGTTGTCGGAGGTCTCCCGGGTTGGCGAGGCCGAGGCCCTTCTCGCCGGAGCCGACGACCATCTGGGCGGCGATGCCGGTGGCCAGGTAGGAGCCGACCAGGACGACCATCGCGATGAGGGCGGCGCGGCCGGGGGTCTTCTCGCTGCCGGTGGTCTCCTCGTTGGTCGCCATGCAGGCGTCCCAGCCCCAGTACATGAAGATCGAGAGCGAGAGTCCGGCCGTGAAGGCGGCGAAGGACTGCACCGCGAAGGGGTTCATCCAGGACCAGGAGAAGTCGACCGAGGTCTCGAAGGAGCCGGCCTTGGTGAGGGCCATGCCGACGAAGACGGCGAGGACGACGAGCTGGAGGCCGACGAGGGTGTACTGGACGCCCTTGGTGGCGGTCATGCCGCGGTAGCTGATCGCGGTGGCGGCTGCGATGAGGGTGAGGCAGGTGAGGATGTGGACGGCCTTGTTGCCGTCGAGGGCGGCGACGGACTCGCTGCCGCTGATCTCGCCCGCGAGGAGCCAGAAGTAGGAGGTGGCGACGCCGGCCAGGTTGGAGAGCACGATGATCGTCGCGATGACGAGGCCCCAGCCGCACATCCAGCCGATCTTGGGCCCGAAGGCCTTCACGGTCCAGGTGAAGGAGGTGCCGCAGTCCGGCATGGCCTTGTTGAGCTCGCGGTACGCGAAGGCGACGAGGAGCATCGGGAGGAAGCCCGCGAGGAAGACGGCGGGCATCTGGAGCCCGACCTCGCCGGCGGTGGAGCCGAGCGTGGAGGTCAGGCAGTAGACGGGGGCGACGGTGGAGACGCCGATGACGGCGCTGCCGAGAGGCCGACGGAGTTCCCGCCGAGTCCTTTGGTGCGCACGCCGTGGTTGTCGCCCGGGGCGTCGACGCCCCTTACCGTGTCTCCGGCCAGCGGCCGCGCTTCCACCTGAGTCATGAACAGGACGTTAAATGCTGCGGTTTCCACATCCGGAGGATCGGAATCCGCTCGTGCGATCGATCACCGCCTTGCTTTGAGGGGGTCGAAGCGGGCGCTCGCCAATGATTGAAAGATCGACCAACCGGACCACCCGACCAACCGGTAGGTCCGTCGACCGGCGTCCGATATGCGGG
The DNA here is from genome assembly GCA_007858575.1 of Streptomyces sp. WAC08241. GTDB lineage: Bacteria > Actinomycetota > Actinomycetes > Streptomycetales > Streptomycetaceae > Streptomyces. The sequence continues at coordinate 6,135,604 of CP042279.1, read as the reverse complement.
AACCGCAGCCCGGCCCGAAATGTCCGTTTCGAAATTTTCCGAGGAATTTTCCGGGCGGTCCCCGTGCGGGCCCCGGGCGCTCTCCGGATGCTCCCCGGTGGCTCCCCCGGGACCACTGCCGGGACCTCGGCCGGAGCCTTGGCCAGGCCCTCCGCCGAGGCCGCGTGCAACGGTCCGGCAACGGCTCCGCTCCGGTCGGCCCGATGCTGACGGACCCGCTCCGGACAAGGCAGACTGTCATGGGCGGAACCAGCGGTACGGCAGGGGAGCTATGGACCGTGAGGACGGGCCGCGAGTCCCGGCGCAGCGGGCTGCGGAAACGGGCGGGAACGCCCCGGAGGACCCGGCCGGGCGGGAGGCCCCAGTGGCCCCGGCCGGACAGGAGGCCCCGGCCGCCAGGACGGACGAGGCCGTGGGCGCCGGTGTCAGGACGGACGGGACGGCCGGTGCGGCCCTCCGCTTCGGGGTGCTCGGGCCCGTACGGGCCTGGCGGGGCGACGAGGCCGTGCCCACCGGGTCGCCGCAGCAGCGGGCCCTGCTCGCCGCCCTCCTCCTGCGCGGCGGCCGCACCGCCACCGCCGCCGAGCTGATCGACGCGCTCTGGGGCGAGGAACCGCCCTCCCAGGCCCTCGCGGCGGTCCGCACCTACGCCTCCCGGCTCCGCAAGGCCCTCGGCCCCGAGGTCCTGGTCAGCGAGTCCGGCGGCTACGCCCTGCGCGCCTCCGCCGCCGCGCTCGACCTCACCGCCGCCCAGGAGCTGGCCGCCGGGGCCGAGAAGCTGCGGGCGGGCGGGGACCGCGGCCGCCCGGGCGCGGCTCGCCGAGGCCCTGGACCTGTGGGACGGCGAGGTGCTCGCCTCCGTGCCGGGGCCGTACGCCGAGGCCCAGCGCACCCGCCTGGAGGAGTGGCGGCTCACCCTCCTGGAGACCCGGCTCGACATCGACCTGGAGGTCGGCGCGCACGCCGAGGCCGTCTCCGAACTGACCGCGCTCACCGCCGCGCACCCGCTGCGCGAGCGCCTGCGCGAACTGCTCATGCTGGCGCTCTACCGCGGCGGACGGCAGGCCGAGGCGCTCGCCGTGTACGCCGACACGCGCCGGCTCCTCGCCGACGAGCTGGGCGTCGACCCGAACCCCGAGCTCTCCCGGCTCCAGCAGCGCATCCTGCGGGCCGACGCCGAGCTGGCCCGGCCCGTCGAGAGCCCGCCCCGGCCGCCGCGCCCGTCGCGCGCCCGGCGCAGTTGCCGGCGACCGTGCCGGACTTCACGGGCCGCGACTCCTTCGTACGGGAGCTGGGCGCCCTGCTCGCCGGCGCCGAGGGGCACGTCATGGCGGTCTCGGCGCTCGCGGGCATCGGCGGCGTCGGCAAGACGACCCTCGCCGTGCACGTGGCCCACGAGGCCCGGCCGCACTTCCCGGACGGGCAGCTCTACGTCGACCTCCAGGGCGCGGGGTCCCGCGCCGCCGCGCCCGAGACCGTCCTCGGCTCCTTCCTGCGCGCGCTCGGCGTCCCGGACTCGGCCGTCCCCGACTCGCTCGACGACCGGGCCGCGCTCTACCGCTCCACGCTCGACGGACGCCGGGTCCTGGTCCTCCTGGACAACGCCCGCGACGCGGCCCAGATCCGCCCGCTGCTCCCCGGTACGGCGGGCTGCGCGGCGCTGGTCACCAGCCGGATCCGGATGGTCGACCTGGCGGGGGCGCACCTGGTCGACCTGGACGTGATGTCGCCGGAGGAGGCGCTGCGGCTCTTCACCCGGATCGTGGGCGAGGAGCGGGTGCGGGCCGAGCGGGAGGCCGCGCTGGACGTGGTCGCGGCCTGCGGCTTCCTGCCGCTGGCCATCCGCATCGCCGCCTCCCGGCTGGCGGCCCGCCGCACCTGGACGGTGTCGGTCCTGGCGGCCAAGCTGGCGGACGAGCGGCGGCGGCTCGACGAGCTCCAGGCGGGCGACCTGGCGGTCAAGGCGACGTTCGAGCTGGGCTACGGGCAGTTGGAGCCGGCCCAGGCGCGCGCCTTCCGCCTGCTCGGCCTGGCCGACGGCCCGGACATCTCGCTCGCGGCGGCGGCGGCCGTCCTCGACCTGCCCTCTGGGACACGGAGGACCTCCTGGAGGCCCTGGTCGACACGTCCCTGCTCGAATCGGCGGCCCCGGGCCGCTACCGGTACCACGATCTGGTCCGGCTCTACGCGCGTGCGTGCGCGGAGAGGGACGAGCAGCCCCGTCGGAACGGGAGTCGGCGCTCTCCCGGCTCCTCGACTTCTACCTGTCGACCGCCGCGCGGTGTACGCGATCGAGCGCCCCGGCGACCGGCTGGTGGACCACCTGGAGCCCACCGACTACGACGGCCTGTCCTTCACCGACCGCCACGAGGCCCAGGACTGGCTCTACGCCGAGGCCAACTGCCTCCTGGCCACGGTCCGCCGGTCCGCCGCCTCGCCGGGGACGCTGCGGCGGGGGTGGACCTGCTGTGGGCGTCGCTGGACCTCGGCGAGTCGGGGGCGAACTCCAGGGAGTTCGAGGCGACGGGCGTCGTCGTGCGCGACGCCGCCCGCGCGCACGCGGACGCCAGGGCCGAGGCCGTGCCCTCATGGTCCTCGCGGGCGTCCACCACACGGCGGGCCGCTTCGAGGAGGCGGACCGCGACGCCGAACTCGCCCTGCCGCACGCGGAGCAGGCCGACGACCCGGTGCCGGCCTGCTGGTCCGCCAACGCGCGGGGGATCATCGCGCTCTACCAGAACCGCTTCGCGGAGGGCGAGCAGTACCTCACCCAGGCGATCGAGCGCTTCCGCGGCATCGGGGACGAACCGGGGGAGGCGAGTGCCCTCTGCAACCTGTCGCGCATCCACCTGGCCATGGGCCGTACGTCGAGCGCCATAGACCTCGCCGGGCAGGGCACCCGGATCTACGACGCGATGGGGCACGCCCTGCGGGGCGCCAACGGGCGGTACGCCCTCGGTCTCGCCCTCACCCAGGACAACCAGCTCGCCTCGGCGGCCGAACACCTCCGCGAGGCGCTGGCGGTCTTCGCCGACAGCAGGCAGCGGCTGTGGGAGGGCATGACCCTCTTCCGGCTGTCCGAGGTGGACCTCGCCGCGCGGCGCACGCCCAGGCGGCGTCGAACGCCGAGATGGCCCTGACGGTGCTGCGGGGCATCGGGGGCGAGTGGCGCCGGGGCAACGTCCTCACCGTCCTGGGCCGGGCCCTCTTCGGCATCGGGCAGAGCGGCCGGGCGGTGGTCTGCTGGCAGGAGGCGCTCGGCATCTTCGAGTGCCTCGGCGCCCCGGAGGCCGACGGGGTCCGCGCGCTGCTCGCCCCCGCGACGGCCGCGTGACCCCCGCCGCCAGGGCGTTCATCGTTCGTTTATCGCCGCACGACATGCTCTTCCCATGACGGTCCGTCGCGTCGGGGGGCAGACGGGCCGTCGGTGAGGGCCACCACCCCGCGGCACTAGGGTGATCGGCCCGGGGATTCGCCCGGCTGTCCACGGGGGAACGGCCGGGCGAATCCCCTCACGACACGGACACCACACGCAGGAGTTGACGAGCATGACCGATCCGATCAAGCAGGACCCGATCATCACCACCAAGGACATGCACGCCACTTCGGAGCCGGCGGTCGGTGCGATCACCGCGAAGATCACCGGTCCGGCCGACGAGACCGTCACCACCAAGGACATGCACGCCACCTCGGAGCCGGCGATCGGCGCGATCACCGAGAAGGTCACGGGCGACGAGGAGCACGTGGCGAAGCCGGCCACCTAGTCCACTCCTGACGGGGAGGGCCGCGGCGGCGACTTCGGGGGAGCCGCCGGGGCCCGTACGGGTCCGGCCGACGGGGGAGCACACGGACTCGGGGACGTCCGGCGGAACCAGGGGGATCCGCCGGGACGGGCCCGTGCGCGACGCGGTCGGACCACCGCACAGGAAGGGGCCGGGCACCTGCCCGGCCCCTTCGGCGCGTCCGGCTACCGGCGCGCGTCGAGGCGGTGCCGGAGCGAGCCGTCCGGGCCGAAGACGTCCATCAGGTAGCCCTGTTCGAAGGAGAGGCCCTCCTCGCGCTCCAGGTAGCCGGTGACCGACGCCCTGAGCGCGTCGAATCGTTCGGCGTCCGAGTCCGGGTCGCGCGTCCACACCGTCAGGGCGGGAACGCCCTCGGGGCCGGATCTCCGCAGGATCCCGTACACGTCCTCCGTCCCGCCGGACCGGCGGTAGCGCCCAGCCGTCCGGGCCGCCTCGTCGGGCGCGGCGGTGGCGGTCGCCGTGGGGCCGGGAGTGGTGGGCGGGACGCGGCGGTCCGCCTCCGGTGCGGTGACCGGGGAGCAGCCGGACAGCAGGAGGACGCTCGCGAGGCCGGCGAGGACCGCCGGTCGGGTGAGGGGCGCATCGGGCCATCCTCGTCGGCGGGCACGCGGACGCACAGCCTCCGCCGCCGGAACGGCTGGATACCGCCGGGCCGCCGGGCCACCGGGCCACCGGGCCACCGGGCCACCGGGCCACCGGGCCACGCCTACCGCTCGCGGACGTCGTACACCCAGCAGTCCCGCACTCGGTCGACCGTCTTCGGGTGCTCCATCGCGACCTCGAAGGTCTTCTCCTCGTGGGCGCCGACGGTGACGAGGGCCTCGGCCGAGTCGACCGCGTTGCCTCCCGCGCCCTTGAACTCCAGGGTGACCCGGTACGTCTTCTCGACCCCGGTGTGCGAGGTGATCTCCAGGGTCGCCGTGGTGTCCGCCCGCGGGCCAGGCGGCCCTTGCCCTTCTTGCGGGCCGGCTTCACGCAGTCGACCACGACGACCTCGACCGCGGACCCGGTCGCCGTGGGAAGGGGGACGGGGTCGCCGTGGCGTCGTTCGACCCGTAGTCGTCGTTGTCCTTCTCGGAGCTGGAGCAGCCACCGCCGGAATCGTCGTCGTCGGAGGAATCGGAGGAATCGGAGGAAGAGGAGTGGCTCCGGCTCTTGCCGCTCTTGCTCTTCCCGCTGCCGCTGCCGCCGCCGCTGCCGTGGCCGCCCTTCCCGCTGTGGAACCCGGTCAGCGCGAACACCACCACCGCGAGCGTCGCCGCGAGCCTCACCCGTGTCCGTACCATCGCCGTCCCCTCCTGGCTGTCGTGTCCGCGCCACCCTCATGGCCGTCCCGCGCCGCGTGGCGGGCCCCTCCGACCCGGCGTAGCGTCGGGAGCGAGAGCCGGACCACCCAGGAGGCCGCTTCGATGATCCGCAACGTCGCCGGCGCCGTCCTGGCTCTCGCCGGAGCGACGGCCGCCGTCTGGAGCCCCTTCCGTGCCTGGTACGACGGCCGTCACGGGCGCGACTACGCCCTCGACGAGCTGTTCACCGGCATCACCGACGCGAAGGCCGACCTCTGGTGGTCGCTCCTGCTGCCCTTCGCCTTCGCCGCCCTGCTCACCCTGATCGGCGTGCTCCTCCGCTCCCGCCTCCTCGTCGCCCTCGCCGGGCTCGTCGTCCTCGGCTTCACCGTCTTCTGGATGGTGCGGGTCGGGCAGTACCAGGGCGGCCTCACGGTCGACGGCGACGGCACCGGCCTCGGCGACGGAGTGGCGAACGCCCTCGGCGGCGGCGTCCTGCTGCTGCTCGGCGCACTCGTGATGTCGGGGCGGAGACGGCGGACCCGCGAGCGTCCGGTGGGGAGGAGGGAGGTGGAGGAGCCCCGGTCGTACGCGCCCCGCCCGGGTCCGGCGGCCCCGATCCCCGTGACGCAGGACCCGACCCCCGCGCGACTCCCGTCGCCGACCCCTACAGGGCCCCCGCGGGCGATCCCCGGGAGCCCTCCGCCCCGGCGCGTACGACCCCTACGACCCCTACGGTTCCGAGCCGACCCGGACCTTCGAGGTGCCCGGCCAGGACCAGGGCTGGGATCAGGGTCGGGATCAGGACCGGGACCAGGGCCGGGGCCCGGACGGGTCCGGGCCCGAGCCCCGCTGAGGCGCCGGTCCCGTCAGCGGGCCGCCGCCGAGCCCCGGCCGTCGCCGTGCCCTTCACCGCGTCCAGCGCGTACACGCAGCGGTCCTTGCTGCACGCGTACACGACCCCGCCCTTCGCCACCGGCGAGCGGTGATCTCGCCGCCGGTCGCGAGCTTCCAGCGCAACTGCCCGCCGGTCGCGTCCAGGGTGTAGAGGACGTGGTCGGCCGAGCCGAAGTGGATCCGGCCGTCCGCGACCACCGGGGCGCCGACCAGCTCGCCGCCCGCCGCGAACCGCCACCGGGGCGTGCCGGTGACCGCGTCGAGCGTGTAGAGCGCGCTGCCGCTGCCCACGTGCACGTTGCCGTCCGCGACGAGCACCGGCTCGGTGGACTGGCGCTGCTCGGTCGCGATCCGCCAGCGGTCCTGCCCGGTGGTGGCGTCGAGCGCGTACACCGTGCCGAGGTGGTCGGCGAGGTACACCCGCCGCCGGTGACGGCCGGTCCCGGCGCGAAGGCCGGCGGGGAGAGGAAGACGGCGGGCGCCTCGAAGTGCCAGCGGACGTGCCCGGCCGCGATGTCGATCGACAGGACCCGGGTCCCGGCCGACACGTACACATAGCCGTCCTCGGCCGGGGCCACCCGTACGGGTACTCCCCGCAGGAGGCGGCGTCCCCGATCGGGTACGACCAGCGCTCCGCACCGGTCCGGGCGTCGAGGGCCTGGAGCCGGGCGTCCCGCCACACGTACACGGTGTCGCCGTGCACGGCGGGCCCCGCCTCCGGGGTCTCGAAGTCGGTCTGCGCGCCGGTGACCTCCCACAGCTTGGCGCCGTTGGAGGCCTCCCAGCCCTGCACCCCGCCGCCGCGCGTCCCGGTGACGACCGTGCCCCGGTCGACCTTGAGCGCGTACACCCAGGCGTCGGTGTGCAGCCGCCAGCGCTCGCCGCCGTCGCCGGCGTCGAGGGCGTACAGGGTCGGGCCGTCGGAGGCGTGGATGCGACCTCCGGCGACGGCCATGGACCAGGCCACGTCCCGGGTCTTGAACTGGCGCCGACCGCTGCCCGTGTCCAGGGCGTGCACCTCGAAGGAGGTGACGTACAGCAGGTCGCCGTCGACGACCGGGGTGCCCCAGACGTCGTTGGACATGCGGAAGCGCCAGGGCCGCCAGGGGCCGGGCTCCGGCGGGGGCTGGGTCGGGTCGGCGCCGCCCTGCGCGGGCACGTTCAGCGGGCGGGAGCCGGGCGCCGGGCCGGGCTCGGCGCCGTGCGGGCCGCCGCCGGGCGGCCGGATCCAACCGGTCGCGGGGCCCGCGTCGGCGCCCCGGCCGACGGCGAGCGCCGCCCGGGTGTCGGCGACCCGGGGGCCGGGGCCGATGGGCACGGTCCCGCCGCCGAGGCGCACGGGGCCGCCCGCGCTCTCGGCGGGACCCGCGTGCCGGCCGCCGACGGGGGCGGGGGCGGGCCTACCGCCGTTCCCGGGCCCGCGGTCCGGCCCGTACGGGTCGGGGAACGGGCCCGGCGGGTCCGACGGCGGCGGGGGCGGGGGCACGGCCGGGACGGGCGGGGCGGCGGGGTGCAGCCGCCGCCGCGGCGCCGCTCGATCATGGCGGTGGCGCTCAGCGGCAGCCAGGCCGAGGCAGTGCCGCTGTCGTCGCTGCCGGGGCCGAAGAGGTGCGGGGCGAGCTGGGCCTGGAGGTCGGCGGGGCTGGGCCGCCGGGTGACGTCCATCTGCATGCAGGAGTCGATGAGGGGCCGCAGCTCGTCGGGCAGGCCCTCCAGGTCGGGGCCCTCGCGGAGCAGCATGAAGACGGTCTCGACCGGGTTGGCGCCGTGGTAGGGCGCGTGGCCGGTGGCGGCGAAGACCAGCATCGAGCCCAGCGAGAAGATGTCGCTGGCGCCGGTGACGCTGCGCGAGTCGCGGGCCTGCTCGGGCGACATGTAGGCGGGGGTGCCCACGGCGACGTTGGTCATGGTCAGGCGCGTGTTGGAGACGCCGGACGCGATGCCGAAGTCGATCACCCGGGGGCCGTCCTCGACGACGAGGACGTTGGAGGGCTTGAGGTCGCGGTGGACCAGGCCCGCCCCGTGGATGGACTGGAGGGCCTCGGCGACGCCCGCCGCCAGCCAGCGCACGGCCTGGGCCGGGAGCGGCCCGCACTCGTTCACTATCTCCTCGAGGGAGGGCGCCGGTACGTAGGCGGTGGCCAGCCAGGGCACGGCGGCGCGCGGGTCGGCGTCGACGACGGCGGCCGTGTAGAAGCCCGAGACGGCCCGGGCGGCCTCCACCTCGCGGGTGAAGCGGACCCGGAACAACTGGTCCTCCGCGAGCTCCGTGCGCACGGTCTTGATCGCCACGCGCCGGCCCGAGGCCGAGCGCGCGAGATAGACCAGGCCCATTCCGCCCGCGCCGAGCCGGCCCAGCACCTCGAAGGGCCCGATGCGTCTCGGGTCGTGCTGCGTCAGCCGTTCCACTTGCCTGCCACCTCCCCGTACGGGCCATGAGGGTACGGCCCGTGGCCCTGATTCTTCCTGTCCGGGGGCCCGGTGGCGAACCGGGGGCGGATCGGGGTGTCGCCTGCTACGGGGGCGGGCCGGTGCGGGGCGGACCGGGCGGGACGGCTCCGGGCTTATCGGTCCGTATCGCCCGATTCCGGTGCGGCGCGGGGTCCGTCCTCCGGTGCGGCGCGGGGTCCGCTCTCCGGTGCGGCGCGGGGGCCGTTCTCCGGTTCCGCGAGCACCGCGAAGAGGGCGCCCTGGTTGTCGCGGAGGACGGCGACGCGGCCGTGCGGGGTGTCGCGGGCCGGGGTGACGACCCGGCCGCCGAGCCGGACGGTGGTGTCGCAGGCCCCGTCGCAGTCGTCCACGCAGAAGTAGACGAGGACGTGGCCGGGCATCTCGGCGGGGAAGTCGTCGGTGATGACGGCCCGGCCGCCGAAGGCGCTGTCGTCGCCGGGCCGGGAGCCGGGGGCGACCAGACGCGGTAGTCGGGGCCGGGGCCCGCGCCCTCCTCCTCGGGGTCGGCCTGGCGGCCGAGGTAGCCGAAGACGGTGGCGTAGAAGGTGTCGACGGCGTCGGGGCGGCGCGTGTACACCTCCATCCAGCAGAAGGCGCCCGGCTCGTTCACCGCCGCGAAGCCGTCGTCGTCGCCCGCCTGGCGGAGGCCGAAGACAGCGCCGCCGGGGTCGGCGGCGAGCGCCAGGACGCCGAAGGGGCCGACGGGGTACGGATCCATGACCATCCGGCCGTCGGCGGCCCTGATCCGGGCGGCGAGGGTGCCCGCGTTCTCGGTGGCGAGGTAGACGGTCCAGGTGGTGGGCATGCGGCCGTCCCGCTTGGGGACGAGCCCGGCGACCCGGCGGCCGCGCAGGAGGGCCTCGTCGCGGTCGGGGTCGAAGGTCCAGCCGAAGAGTTCGCCGTAGAAGCGCTTGCCCGCCTCCAGGTCGGGGAGCTGCGCGTCCACCCAGCACGGGGTGCCCTCAGTACGTACGGCCATGGCCCCACGCTAGGGCGGCGCCACCGGCCCGCACGGTGCGGCGGGCGGGGGAGGAGCGGTCCGGCGGGGCGGAACCCTTGGGAGGCCCGGGATGCTCGGGTTGTCCACCGAAGTTGTCCACAGACTGTTCATAACTCTATTCGGGTGGGGGATCGCCCGTTCGGCCCCGGCCAGCCCCGCCCGGCCCCGGCCGCCCTCCCGCTCCCCGGCGCCACTGCCACCCGCACCGGCACCGCCACCGCCACCGACACCGGAAGCACCGCCGACATTGACGCAATATCGACCCTCCCCGATCCCGCCTTCCGGTCCAAACCCGCATCCACCTCGCAGAACACGGAAGCACGAGGGCGCACCCCATTTGCAGTCGGCCGAATCGCGCCCCGAGGCCCCGTCGGTAAGCTGACGGCATGACAGGACAAGTACGCACCGTCGACGGCCGCGTGGCCGGTCGACGCGGCCAGGCGACGCGGCAGAAGCTGCTCGACTGCCTCGGTGAGATGCTCAGCTCCTCGCCCTACCGGGACGTCAAGGTCATCGACGTGGCCCGGAAGGCGGGTACTTCACCCGCGACGTTCTATCAGTACTTCCCGGACGTCGAGGGGCGGTTCTGGAGATCGCGGAGGAGATGGCGAAGGAGGGTGCCGGGTTGGCCGACCTGGCCTCCGGCCGCTCCTGGGTCGGCAAGGCCGGCTGGCAGTCCTCCGAGGAACTCGTCGAAGGCTTCCTGGACTTCTGGCGCAAGCACGACGCGATCCTCCGGGTCGTGGACCTCGGCGCCGCCGAGGGCGACAAGCAGTTCTACAAGATCCGCATGAAGATCCTGAACTCGGTCACCAACTCCCTGACGGACGCGGTGAAGGAGCTCCAGGCCAAGGGCAAGGTCGACAAGGACGTCAGCCCCGCCGCGATGGCCGGCTCCCTGGTGACGATGCTGGCCGCGGTCGCGGGCCACCAGAAGGGCTTCCAGACCTGGGGCGTGAAGCAGGCCGAACTGAAGCCGAACCTGGCCCTGTTGGTCCACCTGGGCATCACCGGCAAGAAGCCGACCAGATAGCCGCACCCCTCCTTCCCCGTCCTGTCGCCGACGCCGGCGGCAGCCCGCACCGCGGACCGCCGCCGGCGTCGCCGTCTTCGGGGCCCGCGCGGAGCCGCGCGGGGTCCCCGCAGAAGAACTATACAAGCGTCATAGACGCGCGTGTAGAACATCCGTATAGTCATGTGCGCGGGCCGGAGAGCGCCCGCGCCACCGACGAGGAGTCCTGCCATGAGCAGCACCGCCCGTTCCGCCCGCCCCGCCCGCACCGTCCTGGTCTCCGGCGCCTCGATCGCCGGACCGGCCCTCGCCTTCTGGCTGCACCGCCACGGCTTCGTCCCCACCGTCGTCGAGCGCGCACCCGAACTCCGCACCGGCGGCTACAAGGTGGACGTCCGCGGCACCGCGATCGAGGTCTGCCGCCGGATGGGCGTCCTCGACGAGGTGCGCGCCAATTCCACGGACATGCGGGGCGGTTCGTACGTCGACGGCACTGGCCGCACCATCGGCGAGCTGCCCGCCGACGTCTTCGGCGGGCGCGTCGAGGAGACGACGAGATCATGCGCGGCGACCTCGCCCGCATCCTGTACGAGCGGACCCGCGACGACGTCGAGTACGTCTTCGGCGACTCGATCGCCGCCCTGGCAGAGGACACGGAGGACGGCGGGGACGAGGACGGGGACGGGGAGGGCGTCACGGTCACCTTCGAGAGCGGGGCCGTACGCCGCTTCGACCTGGTCGTCGGCGCCGACGGACTGCACTCGAACACCCGGCGCCTGGTCTTCGGCGAGGAGGACCGCTTCAAGCGGCACCTCGGCGCGTACATCTCCCTCTTCACCGCCCCCGACCACCTGGGGCTCGACCGCTGGGAGACGTACCACGCCCTGCCCGGGAAGCTGGTCTGCGTCTACAGCCCGGCGGGCGAGGAGGACGCGAAGAACCTCTTCCTCTTCTCGTCGCCCGACGAACTCCCCCACCACCACCGGGACACCGCCGCGCAGAAGCGCCTGCTCGCCGACGCCTTCGCGGGCGACGGCTGGGAGATCCCCGGCTCCTCGGCCACGCGGCCGGCGCCGACGACTTCTTCTTCGACTCGATCGCCCTGGTCGAGATGGACCGCTGGTCGAAGGGGCGCGTCGTCCTCCTCGGCGACGCCGCCCACTGCGCGTCGCCCGCCTCCGGGCAGGGCACCGGCCTGGCCCTGATCGGCGCGTACGTCCTGGCGGCCGAGCTGGCCCGGTCCGGCGGCGACCACACCGCGGCCTTCGCCCGCTACGAGGCGCACATGCGGCCCGGCGTGGAGCGGAACCAGCGGATGGCGGAGGGCTTCGTCAAGGAGATGGTCGTCGGCTCGCGGTGGAAGATCTCGCTGCGCATGCTCATGGTGCGGCTGCTGCCGAGGACCCCCTGGAAGAACCTCGTGGCGAAGAGGATCCGCGACGAGATCCAGGCGGCGGCCCACGCGATCCCGCTGCCGGACGAGCCGCTCCCCGCCACGGACCGGCCGGCTCCCGCCGCCGACCGATCGGCTCCCCTCCAGGACCGGCCGACCCCCTCCCGGACCAGCCGCTCCCCGCCACGGCGGCGTGACTACCGTGGCCCCATGACGACCGACTTCGACCGCGCCCTGCGCTCCCTGCGGGTCTGGGACACCGCGCTGCCCGCCTTCGACCCGGCGGACGCCCCGCCCGGGCCGCTCGCCCTCTTCCACGACTGGTTCACGGCGGCGGTCGCGGCCGGCCAGAGCGAGCCGCACACGCCCGCCCTGGCCACCGTGGACGAGGACGGCCGCCCCGACGTGCGGGTGGTGATGCTGCACGGCGCCGACGCGCGCGGCTGGCACTTCGCCTCGCACTCCACCAGCGCCAAGGGCCGCCAGCTCGCCGCCCGCCCGGAGGCCGCGCTCGCCTTCTACTGGCCGGTCCAGGGCCGCCAGGTCCGGGTCAGGGGCCACGTCGCCACCGGCACCCCCGAGGAGGCGTACGCGGACCTCCACGCCCGCACCACCGGCGCCCTCGCGGCGGCCCTGGTCAGCCGCCAGAGCGAGGTCCTGGACTCCCCGACACCCTCGCGGAGGCGAGCGCGGCGGCCTGGCGCCGGGCGGAGGCGGAGCCGGACGCCAGCCCCCACCTGGACCCCGTACACGGTCGAACCGGCCGAGGTCGAGTTCTTCCAGGGCGACGCACACCGCCGCCACGTCCGCCTGCGCTACCGCCGCGACCCGGCGGCGCCCGACGGCTGGACCCGCGAACTCCTCTGGCCTTAGGCGCCGTTGACCGCCCCTACTCGCTCCCCGCCGGATACATCTCCTCGATCTCCCGCGCGAAGTCCCGCAGCACCGCGCCCCGCCGGAGCTTCAGGGACGGGGTCAGGTGGCCCGAGGTCTCCGAGAAGTCGGTGGTCAGGACGCGGAAGGCGCGGATGGACTCGGCGCGGGAGACGAGCCGGTTGGCGTCGTCCACGCCCCGCCGGAGGGCGGCGAGCAGCTCCTCGTCGCGGGTCAGCTCCCAGAGCGCCAGGTGCTCCTTGCCCCGCATCCGCCGCCAGTGCGACAGGCCCTCGTGGTCCAGGGTGATCAGGGCCGTGACGTACGGGCGGCCGTCGCCGAGCACCATGCACTGGGCGACCAGGGGATGGGCCCGCAGCCAGTCCTCCAGCGGGGCCGGGGCCACGTTCTTGCCGGCCGAGGTGACGATGAGGTCCTTCTTGCGGCCGGTGATCCGCAGGTAGCCGTCCTCGTCGAGGGAGCCCAGGTCGCCGGTGGGGAACCAGCCGTCGTCGGTGTACGGCACGGCCGCCCCGCGCTGCGCGTCCCAGTACCCGGCGAAGACGTGGCCGCCCCTGAGCCAGACCTCGCCGTCGTCGGCGATCCGGACGGCGGTGCCCGGCAGCGGCCAGCCGACGGTCCCGGTGCGCGGCCGGCGCGGCGGGGTGACCGTGGAGGCGGCCGTGGTCTCCGTCAGGCCGTACCCTCGAAGACCTCGACGCCCGCGCCCGCGAAGAACTCCGCGAACCGGGCGCCGAGCGGGGAGCCCGCAGATCACGTACTTCACGCGCCCGCCGAGCGCGTTCCGTATCCGCCGGTAGACCAGCGGGTCGTACAGCGCGCGGGCGGCGCGCAGCGGCAGCGAGGGCGAGGCCTCCTGGCCGTAGCGGCGGGCGACCCGGGCGGCCCGGTCGAAGGAGGCGGCCCTCCCGCCGCGTTCGGCGGTGGCCCGGGCGGCGTTGAAGACCTTCTCCAGGACGTACGGGACGGCGAGGGAGGAAGGTGGGCCGGAAGGCGGCCAGGTCGGTGAGGAGTTCCTCGCCCTCGACGGAGGGCGCGTGCCCGACCGGACCCGGGCGCGCACGCAGCCGACGGAGACCATCCGTCCGAAGACGTGGGAGAGCGGCAGGAAGAGCAGGGTGGCGGCGGGCTCCTTGCTCTCCGAGAGGAAGACGGGGTGGAGGAGCCGGACGGCGTTGTCGACCTCGGCGAAGAAGTTGGCGTGGGTGAGGGCGCAGCCCTTGGGGCGGCCGGTGGTGCCGGAGGTGTAGACGAGGGTGGCGAGGGCCTCCGGGGTGAGCAGCCCCGGCGTGCGGTGACGGCCTCGTCGGGGATCCGCTCCCCGCCCGCCGGAGCAGGTCGACGGCCCCGGCGTCGATCGTCCAGAGGTGGGCCAGGTCCGGCAGTCGGGGCCGTTCGGCCGCGACCGTCCGGGTCTGGGCCGGGTCCTCGACCACGCAGGCGGCGGCGCCGGAGTCCTGGAGGATCCAGCGGGTCTGGAAGGCGGAGGAGGTGGGGTGGACGGGGACGGTGACGAGTCCGGCGGCCCAGGCGGCGAAGTCGAGCAGGGTCCACTCGTAGGTGGTGCGGGCCATCAGGGCGAGCCGGTCGCCGGGCCGGAGGCCGTGGGCGACGAGGCCCTTGGCGACGGCGTGCACCTCGGCGGCGAAGACGCCGGCCGGGACGTCGTACCACGCGCCGTCCGGTCCCTTGCGGGAGAAGAGGAGGGCGTCGGGGTCCTGGCGGGCGTTGTCGTACGGCAGGTCGGCGAGGGAGCCGCGGGCGATCCGGGGGCGAGGGCGGGGACGGAGGCCTCCCGCACCCGCCCGTCCACCAGGACCTTGTGCGGTTCGACCGGCTCGGCCCCGACTGCGGCGGTGGCGACGGACACGTGCGGCTCCTCGGTCTTCGCGACGAACTGAGACGTGCGGGGACGTGCGGACGAACGGGGCATGCGGACGTGCGGGGCGTGCGGACGTGCGGGGCGTGCGGGGCGTACAGGTGCGCGGGCGTGCGGACGTACAGGTGCGCGGGCGTGCGGGGACACGGGGTCCAACTCGTCCGGCACACAGGCACGTTGAGGCCGACCCCACCCCAACCAATCAGTAACCTTACTGCGCGGTAAGGCTCAACGGGGAGACCAGCGCTCGCTTTTCATGAGGTTCCCGAGCCCGGCCCAGGCGAAGTTCATCAACGTCGCGGCCGCCTCCTTCGCCGTCACCCCCGGCGTCTCGTTCGCCCAGGTCGCCAGGGACTCGGCCGAGCCGACCAGGGCCTGCGCGAGCGCGGTCACGTCCCGCTCGGTGATCCCGGCGGCCCCGTGCGCCTCGCGCGCCGCCTCGCCGATGAGCCCCGCCACGTAGGCCGCGACCTCCTCCCGCATCCGGGACGCCTCGGTCGCGAACGGCTCCCCCTGCGTCCGCGCCTGCCGGCTCAGCACCACCCAGGAGTCGGGGTGCTCGGCGGCGTACGTGAAGAAGGCGAGCAGCCCCGCCCACAGCCGCTCGTCGGGCGGCAGCTCCCGGTCCTCGACCCCGGCGGCCACCGCGGCGAGCAGCGCCCGGCCTCCCGCCGGATGCAGGCGGTGAAGAGCTCCTCCTTGGAGTTCAGGTACAGGTACACCAGCGGCTTGGAGACCCCGGCGAGCTCGGCGATCTCGTCCATGGAGGCCGTCTGGTACCCGTGCCGCGCGAAGCTCCGCACGGCCGCGTCGAGCATCTGCCGCTCCCGCACGGCACGCGGCAGCCGCCGCGCCTTCGCACCGTCGGCCATGGTGCCCACCCCTGCTTCCCGCTGCTCACAAGATCGCCCGACCGCCCCCGGAGAAGCGTAGTGCCCCCGCCCGGGAGGGCAGGGGCACCGGGGACGGACGTCACGCGTCGGTCAGGCCGCGACCAGGACCTTCTCGTCCTCCGTGCGCGCCCCGGCGGTCGGGTCGTCGATCGGGGACGACGAGGCGTTCTCGTACGCGGTGTGGTCGAGGATCTTCTCGCGGGCGGCGACGACCACCGGGACCAGCGCCTGGCCCGCGACGTTCGTGGCCGTCCTCATCATGTCGATGATCGGGTCGATCGCCATGAGGAGGCCGACGCCCTCCAGGGGCAGGCCCAGGGTGGAGAGGGTCAGGGTCAGCATGACGGTCGCGCCGGTCAGGCCGGCCGTGGCCGCCGAGCCGACCACCGAGACGAAGGCGATCAGGAGGTAGTCCTGGATGCCGAGCTGCACGTCGAAGATCTGCGCGATGAAGATCGCGGCGAGCGCCGGGTAGATCGCGGCGCAGCCGTCCATCTTGGTGGTGGCGCCGAACGGGACGGCGAAGGAGGCGTACTCCTTCGGGACGCCGAGGCGCTCGGTGACCTTCTGGGTGACCGGCATGGTGCCGACCGAGGAGCGGGAGACGAAGGCGAGCTGGATGGCCGGCCAGGCGCCCTTGAAGAACTGGAGCGGGCTGACCTTGGCGACCGTGGCGAGCAGCAGCGGGTAGACGCCGAAGAGGACGATCGCGCAGCCGACGTAGACGTCGGCGGTGAAGGTGGCGTACTTGCCGATCAGGTCCCAGCCGTAGTCCGCGATGGCGAAGCCGATGAGGCCGACGGTGCCGATCGGGGCGAGGCGAATGACCCACCACAGGGCCTTCTGGAGCAGTTCGAGGACCGACTCGGAGAGGGCGAGGATCGGCTTGGCGCGGTCGCCGAGCTTCAGGGCGGCGATGCCGGCGACGGCGGCCATGAAGACGATCTGGAGGACGTTCAGCTCGGTGAAGGGCGTGATGACGTCCGTCGGGACGATGCCGGTGAGGAAGTCGATCCAGGAGCCCTCGCGCTTCGGCAGCTTGCCGTCCTGCGGGGTGAGGCCGGTGCCGGAGCCCGGGTTGGTGATCAGGCCGATCGCGAGGCCGATGGCGACCGCGATCAGGGAGGTGATCATGAACCAGAGCAGGGTGCGGGAGGCGAGCCGGGCGGCGTTGTTCACCTTCCGCAGGTTGGTGATCGACACCAGGATCGCGAAGAAGACGAGCGGGGCGACGGCCAGCTTGAGGAGCTGGACGAAGATGTCGCCGACCTGGCCGAGGGTCTCCTTCAGCCAGGAGACGTCCTGGCTGCGGGCGATCCAGCCGAGCAGGGCGCCGAGGACCAGACCGACGATGATCTGGGCCCAGAAGGGGACCTTGGGTATCCGGGACGAGGACTTCGCCTCTGAGGCCTTGGAGGCATCGGAAGCCTTGGGGGCCTCGGGAACGGACGCGGACACAGAGACACACTCCACAGGGCGTATCGGGGGAATACGGGACGGGGTGCGGCGCACACGCGCGCTCGTGCGCGGGGCCGCTGCATGCTGCCGGGGAGGTCAGGACTCGCGGCGACAACACGCCGCGGACACACAGCGGCAGAGATCGACGTGCAGGCGCGCCACGAGCGGGTTGCTCGCGGCGTCGGTGAGGCGCGCTGCGGTCTTCATGTCGAACACGTTAACACTTGAACTTTGAGAACCTCAAAGCTCTCCTTTGGGGTAAGGGAGCGCCCCTTCGCCTCCGAAACGCAGAAAACCCTGGCCGGAGCCTTGGAAGCTCCCACCAGGGGGTAGATGTGTGATGAAACTTACGGAATCCTTACCCGGCCTCCACGGCCAGGGGCGGGCGGGAGGCGAGGCGGAAGGGAGCTCCCTACAGCGCGTCCTCCTGGGACCGGTTCGCCTCCAGGCGCCCCTTCGCGCGGTCGACCTTCTCCACGATCTCGGCGCTCATCTCGTCGCGCTGTCCGCGCAGGAGGACGAAGCTGAGCGGGGCGGAGACGACGACGGCGAGGACGAGGACCCAGAGCAGGTTGGAGTCGCCGAGACCGCGCGGCAGCACGCCCGCGTAGACGAGGCCCCACAGGGCGAGGAAGCACCCGGCGAAGATGCCGAGCCGCAGCACCGTGTAACGGAGCATGTCAGTCCACTCTTCCGTTCCGATTCCGTTCCGAAAAGATCCCCTACGGGACGAACGTCCTCCCCAGTGAAACACGGGGCCGCACCCCCTCCGGTACCGGCCCTCTTGAGCACTCGGCAAGTAATAGATAACCTCGGCCCATGACCCTTACGTTCGAGGTGGACCCGGCCGCCGACCCCGCCCTGCGCGACGGCGTCCTCGCCCTCTGGGCCGACGTGTCCAACGCCGGCGGCGCCGTCGGCTTCGTCCCGCCCGTGACCCCCGACGAGATCCGCCCCGCCCTGCTCAGGCACCTCGTCGCCATGGAGCGCGGCACCACCCGCCTGCTCGTCGGGCGCGACGGCGACGGCGAGGTCGCCGCCACCGCCTTCTTCACCTTCAACACCCACCCCTGATGACGCACTGGGTGTGGCTCTACACCGTGATGGTCCACCCCCGGCACCAGGGCAGGGGGTACGGCCGCGACCTCATGGCGGCGGTCGAGCGCACCGCCCGCACCGCCCCGGGCTTCGAGGCGGTCGAGGCGGTCCGGCTGAACTGCCGGGGCGGCACCGGCGTCGACGGCTTCTACGCCAAGTCCGGCTACAAGGAGGTCGGCCGCGTCCCCGACGCGATCCGGGTCGCCCCGGGGACGACCGCGACGACATCGTCATGCTGCTCCCGCTCACCTGACGGGCCGCACCCGACCGGACCGGGCACGGGATGTCGGGTCCGGCCCCGGTCCCCTTCCTACGGTGAGGACACGGAAAGGAAGGACGGACCACGTGCTGGAGCGGCTGAACCGGGCACTCGACCACATCGAGGAGCACCTCCGCGGCGACCTCGACCCGGCCGAGCTGGCCCGGATCGCGACGACCTCGGAGTACCACTTCCGGCGCCTGTTCTCGGCGCTCGCGGGGATGCCGCTCTCGGAGTACGTGCGGCGCAGGCGGCTCACCGTCGCGGGCGCCGAGGTGCTCGCCGGCGGGCGGACGCTCCTGGAGGTCGCCGTGCGGTACGGCTACGGCTCCGGGAGGCCTTCGCCCGCGCGTTCCGCGCGGTGCACGGCGTCGGCCCCGGCGAGGCTCGCCGCACCGGGGCCGCCCTGCGCTCCCAGCCGCGCATGTCCTTCCGCCTCGTCGTCGAAGGGAACAGCAGCATGCGGTACAGGATCGTGGAGAAGGACGCCTTCCGGATCGTCGGGCGCGGCGCCCGGGTCCCCCTAGTCCACGAGGGGAGAACCCGGCGATCGCCGCCCACATCCGGTCCATCGGCCAGGAGGCCCTGGCCCGGCTCGCCCGCCTGTCGGACGGGGAGCCCGCGGGCGTCCTGTCGGCGGTCACCCACCTCTCGGACGGCCGCGAGGAGGCGCCGAGCTGGACTACTGGCACGGGGCGGTGAGCGGCGCCGACGTGCCGGAGGAGTTCGACGCGCTCGACGTGGCCGCCGGGACCTGGGCCGTCTTCGAGAACGAGGGCCCCTACCCGAAGGCCCTCCAGTACCTCTGGCGGGACGTCTTCACCCAGTGGTTCCCGTCCAACCCGTACGCGAGCAGGCCGGGTCCCGAGCTGCTCTCCGTACGGCCCTCGGAGACTGGACGACGGCGCGGGCGGAGCTGTGGATCCCGGTGGAGCGCACGGGGGTGTGAAAAGGGCCGGTGGAAATCCCCACCGGCCCTCCTCACGAAGTGCTCAGACCCGCATCGGCTGCGGCGACTCGCGCCGCTCCGCGTCCGGGCCCGGGTACTCGCGGATGATCTCGTACCGCGTGTTCCGCTCGACCGGCCGGAAGCCGGCATCCCGGATCAGTTCGAGCAGGTCCTCGCGGCCCAGCTTGTTCGGCGTGCCGTAGTTGTCGGCGTCGTGCGTGATCTTGTACTCGACGACCGAGCCGTCCATGTCGTCGGCGCCGTGCTGGAGCGCGAGCTGCGCGGTCTGGACGCCGTGCATGACCCAGAAGACCTTGACGTGCGGCACGTTGTCGAAGAGCAGCCGGGAGACCGCGAAGGTCTTCAGGGCCTCGGCGCCGGTCGCCATCGTGGTGCGCGCCTGGAGCTTGTTGCGGACCTTGCCGTCCTTCATGTCCACGAAGTCGTGCTGGTAGCGCAGCGGGATGAAGACCTGGAAGCCGTTGGTCTCGTCCTGGAGCTCGCGCAGCCGCAGCACGTGGTCGACGCGGTGCCGGGGCTCCTCGATGTGCCCGTACAGCATGGTCGACGGGGTCTTGAGCCCCTTCTCGTGGGCGAGCCGGTGGATCCGGGACCAGTCCTCCCAGTGGGTGCGGTGGTCCACGATGTGCTGCCGGACCTCCCAGTCGAAGATCTCGGCGCCGCCGCCGGTCAGCGACTCCAGACCGGCCTCGATCAGCTCGTCGAGGATGTCGGAGGCGGAGAGCCCGGAGATCGTCTCGAAGTGGTGGATCTCGGTGGCCGTGAACGCCTTGAGGGAGACGTTCGGCAGGGCCTTCTTCAGCTCGGAGAGGGAGCGCGGGTAGTACCGCCAGGGCAGGTTGGGGTGCAGCCCGTTGACGATGTGGAGTTCGGTGAGGTTCTCGTTCTCCATCGCCTTCGCGAGGCGCACGGCCTCCTCGATGCGCATGGTGTACGCGTCCTTCTCGCCCGGCTTGCGCTGGAAGGAGCAGTAGGCGCAGGAGGCGGTGCAGACGTTGGTCATGTTCAGGTGACGGTTGACGTTGAAGTGGACCACGTCGCCGTTCTTGCGGGTCCGGACCTCGTGGGCCAGACCGCCGAGCCAGGCCAGGTCGTCGGACTCGTACAGGGCGATGCCGTCCTCACGGCTCAGCCGCTCACCGTCCCGGACCTTCTGCTCCAGCTCACGCTTGAGCCCCGCGTCCATGCGGCCGCCTCCCTTTCTCCGATATCCGTGCTTCGCCGTTCACCGTACTCTCAGGCCCGCGCTCAGCCCTCCTCGGGCAGCTCTCCGACGCGGTTCTCCCACTTGGTGGAGAGCACGATCGTCGTGCGGGTGCGGGAGACGCCCCGGGTGCCGCTGAGGCGGCGGATCGTCTTCTCCAGGCCGTCGACGTCGTTCGCGCGGACCTTGAGCATGAAGGAGTCGTCGCCGGCGATGAACCAGCAGTCCTCGATCTCGGCGAGGTCCTTGAGCCGGCGGGCCACGTCCTCGTGGTCGGCGGCGTCGGAGAGCGAGATGCCGATGAGGGCGGTGACGCCGAGGCCGAGCGAGGCGGCGTCGACGGTGGCGCGGTAGCCGGTGATGACCCCGGCCGCCTCCAGGCGGTTGATGCGGTCGGTGACGGAGGGCCGGAGAGCCCGACGAGCCGGCCGAGTTCGGCGTACGAGGCGCGTCCGTTCTCGCGCAGGGCCTGGATGAGCTGCCTGTCCACGGCGTCCATAGGTATGAGGCCTTCCATTGTCCAGCGATACCGCGAGTTTAGGTATAGAATCTAAGGTACACAGGGGCGACACCCTGTGAATCTTTCAGCAGATCAAAGACGATCTTTCAGGAGTGGTGTTCACCGTGTACACGATCGAGATGGCCTACGCCCGCATGCGCGAGCTGCAGGACCTGGCCAACCGCTCGCGTGCCCACCAGCCCGTCCCCGCCTCGAAGCGCGCTCCTCAGAAGCGCGCGAAGAAGCGCTAATCAGACCGGAGAGCCGCACCCAGCTCTCCCTCCCAGCGGCGGTACAACCGGTGCGGCACCTTCGCCGCGTCCAGTACCCGCCCGGCGACGAAGTCCACCAGATCCTGGATGTGCGTCGCCCCCGCGTAGAACGCCGGAGAGGCGGGCAGCACCACGGCGCCCGCCTCGTCCAGCGCCACTCATGTGCCTCAGCGTCTGCCCGTTGAGCGGGGTCTCCCGCACGGCGACCACCAGCGGCCGCCGCTCCTTCAGCGTCACGCTCGCGACCCGCTGCAACAGGTCCTTCGAGAGCCCCAGGGCCACTCCCGCCACCGCGGCGGTCGAGGCCGGCACCACCAGCATCCCCTTCGCCGGGTACGACCCCGAGGACGGGCCCGCACCCAGGTCCCCGGCCGGCCAGTACCGCACGTCCGCCAGGTCCACGTCGAACGTGTCCGGCTTCCCGTCGGCGCCCCGCGCCAGCCAGGCCGCCAGGTCCTCGCGCCAGTGCGCGTCCCGGAAGGAGATCCCGGTCTCGTCGAGCAGCGTGAGCCGCGAGGCCCGGGACACGACCAGGTCGACGCTCTCCCCGGCGGCGAGCAGCCCCCTCAGGACGGCGGCGGCGTACGGCGTGCCCGACGCCCCGGAAACCCCCACGATCCAGGGGTGCGCTTGCCGTCGTTCATGCCGTCGAGCCTATCCGTGAGGGGTCCGGGACGATCCGGGGCGGTCCGGGACGGGTCCGGGACGTCGGGGCTGCGGAGCTACGGGGTGAGCCCGCGGACCAGCAGGTCGAGGAGCGCGCAGACGAACAGGCTGATCCCGATGAAGCCGTTCGTCGTGAAGAACGCGCGGTTCAGCCGGGACAGGTCGTGCGGCTTCACGATCGTGTGCTCGTAGCAGAACGCCACCACGACGACCGCCAGGCCGACCCAGAAGAAGAGCCCGGCGCCGGTGGCGAGCGCGTACCAGACGAGCAGTCCGGTCGTCACGACCGCCGAGCCGCGCGCGCCCACAGGGCGGCCGGGATCCCGAAGCGGGCCGGGACCGACTTCACGCCGTGCGCCCGGTCCGCCTGCACGTCCTGGCAGGCGAAGATCAGGTCGAAGCCGCCGATCCACACGCCCACCGCGAGCCCCAGGATCACCGCGTCCCAGGACCACTCCCCGGTCACCGCGAGCCAGGCGCCGACGGGCCCCATGGCCTGGGCGAGCCCCAGGATCGCGTGCGGGAAGTTCGTGAACCTCTTCCCGTACGGATAGACCACCATCGGCACGACGGCGAGCGGCGCGAGCGCCAGGCAGAGCGGGTTGAGCAGGGCGGCGGCCCCAGGAACACCACGACGGCGATCCCGGCCCCGGTCCACGCGGACCGCACGGACACCGCCCCGGTCACCAGCTCCCGGCCGGCCGTCCGCGGATTACGCGCGTCGATCTCGCGGTCGATGATCCGGTTGCAGGCCATGGCGAAGGTCCGCAGCCCCACCATGCAGACGGTGACGAGCAGCAGCGTCCACCAGTGGACGTGCTCGTCGACCCGGAACATCGCGGTGAGCGCGGCGATGTACGCGAAGGGCAGCGCGAAGACCGAGTGCTCGATCATCACGAGCCGCAGGAAGGCTTTGGTGCGTCCGGGCTGGGCGCCCGGCACGGCCGCGGTCGTCACAGTCCGTACTCCTTCCACCGTCGGTCCACGAGGGCGGCCGTCGCCGGGTCCGACTCGACCATGTCCGGCCAGCCGCCGTCCCGGGTGTAGCCCTCCTCGGGGAGCTTCTTCGTGGCGTCGATGCCCGCCTTGCCGCCCCAGAACTGCTGGTAGGAGGCGTGGTCGAGGTGGTCGACCGGCCCTCGACGACGGTGAGGTCACGGGCGTAGTCGGTGTTGCCGAGGGCCCGCCAGGCGACCTCGTGCAGGTCGTGCACGTCGCAGTCCTTGTCGACCACGACGATCAGCTTGGTCAGCGACATCATGTGCGCGCCCCAGATGGCGTGCATGACCTTCTGCGCGTGCTTCGGGTACTTCTTGTCGATCGAGACGATCGCGCAGTTGTGGAAGCCGCCGGACTCCGGCAGGTGGTAGTCCACGATGTCCGGCACGATGATCTTGAGCAGGGGCAGGAAGAAGCGCTCCGTGGCCCGCCCGAGCGGCCCGTCCTCGGTCGGCGGCCGGCCGACCACGATCGACTGGAGCAGCGGGCGCTTCCGCATGGTGACGCAGTCGATCGTCAGGGCGGGGAAGGGCTCCTGCGGGGTGTAGAAGCCGGTGTGGTCGCCGAAGGGGCCCTCGGGAGCGTCTCGCCCGGCTCCAGCCAGCCCTCGACGACGACCTCGGCCTGCGCCGGGACCTGGAGCGGGACGGTCTTGCAGTCGACCATCTCGATCCGCTTGCCCTGCACGAAGCCGGCGAAGAGGTACTCGTCGATGTCGCCGGGCAGCGGGGCCGTCGAGGCGTACGTCACGGCGGGCGGGCAGCCGAAGGCGATGGCGACCGGCAGCCGCTCGCCGCGCTCGGCCGCGACCGCGTAGTGGTTCCGGCTGTCCTTGTGGATCTGCCAGTGCATGCCGATGGTGCGCTTGTCGTGCCGCTGGAGCCGGTAGAGGCCGAGGTTCCGCACGCCGGTCTCGGGGTGCTTGGTGTGGGTGAGCCCCAGGTTGAAGAAGGAGCCGCCGTCCTTCGGCCAGGTGAAGAGCGCGGGCAGCTTCTCCAGGTCGACGTCGTCGCCGGTGAGGACGACCTCCTGCACGGGGGCGTCGCCGGACTTCACCTTCTTCGGCGGCACGTGGACCATCGAGCCGAGCTTGCCGAAGGCCTCGCGGACCCCGACGAAGCCCTGCGGCAGCTCCGGCTTGAGGAGGCCGCCGATCTTCTCGCTGATCTCGCCGTACGACGTCAGGCCGAGCGCCTTGAGCAGCCGGCGGTCCGTCCCGAAGACGTTCATCGCGAGCGGCATGGAGGAGCCCTTGACGTTCTCGAAGAGGAGCGCCGGGCCTCCCGCCTTGTTCACGCGGTCGACGATCTCCCCGACCTCCAGGTACGGGTCGACTTCGGCCTTGATGCGCTTGAGGTCGCCTTCGCGCTCGAGGGCCCTGAGCAGCGAGCGGAGATCGTCGTAAGCCATAGGGGCAAGTATCGGTCACCGGCTACCCTTGACCTGTCACCGGGGCCGCCGAAGCGCGCCCCGCCACCACTTCCAGGGGCTGTCCCACATGCTCAGGGCGCTGCTGTTCATCCTGCCGCTGGCGCTGATGATCTACGCCTTCATCGACTGCCTGAACACCCCGGAGGAAGAGGTCAAGCACCTTCCGAAGCCGGTGTGGGCCATCGTGATCCTGCTGTTCTCGATCGTCGGCGCGATCGGCTGGATCGTCGCGGGCAAGGAGCGCGGGGCGGGAGGCCGGCGCGGTGCGTTCGGCGCGGGCGGTGCGGGCGGCTGGGTGGCGCCGGACGACAACCCGGAGTTCCTGAAGTCGCTCAAGGACGACGGGTCCGCCGCGAAGGCCGACGACGACGCCCTCCTCAAGGACTGGGAGGCGGATCTGCGCCGCCGCGAGGAGAGCTGAAGCGCCGCGAGCGCGGCGAGAGAACGAGGAGCTGACGGGCGGGGCCCCGAAAGGGCCCCAGCCGCGCCGCGGGAGTCAGTCGTCGGAGCCGACGGTGTTGTCGTGCCCGGCGTTGAAGACGTCGCCCTCCGCGAACTGGAACCAGTCGCCGAAGACGAGGGTGTACGAGGGCTCCGGCTCGTAGTCGACGTACACGTCGGCGCTGGCGGCACCGGCGGAGCCGAGGACGATGGCACCGACGGCGAGGGCGGTCAGCAGGGAACGCATGGGGACCTCTCGGTAGAACGACGGGGTGCGCCGCGGAAGGGCGGGCACTCCGCACGCTAGGGCCCCGCCGCCGGTCGCCCGCGCACCGGGCCGGTGGGGGTGCGGAGACTCAACCGATCGGCGGCGGGGGGCGGGGCGGGCGGGGCCACGGGGACGGAATACCTCCGCGGGGACCGGAGTTGGCACCGGACACCTCACGAGACGGAGCAGCAGCCATGGCCCTGGACACCCCGCACGCCCCGGAATCCCCCGAGACCCAGGATTCCCCTGCCTCCCCTTCCCTCTCCCTCTCCCCTCCCCGGGACCCGGGACTTCTCGAACCGCTCGTTCCTCTTCGTCCTGGGCAGCTCCCGCGCGGACGGCAACTCGGAGATCCTGGCCCGCGAGGCGGCGGCGCACCTGCCGGCCGGCGTCCCGCAGCGCTGGGTGGACCTGAACGGGCTGCCGCTGCCGGACTTCCAGGACGGGCGGCACGAGGTCACAGGCCCGCCGGTGAACGAGACGGAGAAGCTGCTCCTGGAGGCGACGGTGGAGGCCACGGACGTGGTCATCGTGTCGCCCCTGTACTGGTACAGCCTCTCGGCCCAGACCAAGCGCTACCTCGACTACTGGTCGGGCTGGCTGAACGTCCCCGGCTCGGACTTCAAGGAGCGCATGGCGGGCGGCACCCTGGGGCGTGACGGCCCTGGCCCACGACGAACACGTCGTCGCCGGGGGCCTGGTCACCTCCCTGAACCACTCGGCCGCCTACCTCCGCATGCGCTTCGGCGGCGTCCTGACGGGCACGGGCTCCCGCCCGGGCCGCGTCCGCGCCGACACCCGGGCCCTGATCCGCGCGAAGACCTTCTTCCAGGAGGAGACGCCGCTCGCGCTGTTCCCGTACGAGGAGGAGGGGCGGTCGCGTAACGGAGCGCTCCGGCCCGCCGCGAGGACTGTGTAAGGTACACGCCACCCGTGGCGGACGGCCTGTCCGCGGGCGCAAGGGGTGGGACGAATGCGAGCGTTGTGGGCCTGTGGCCTGGTTCTGGGCCTGGCCGGCCTGGTGGGGTGCACCGGTGCGACGGAGGACGCGAAGGGCACACCGCGGAGCGCGACGCCCTCTCCGGTGATGCTCGCCATCAGCGGCGGGGTCGACGTCCCCCTGACCGCCGGCGGTGAGGACCCCGAACTCGGCAAGCCCTGCACGCCCTCGCCGGACGCCACGTCGCGGCTCGGGATGGAGGTCCGCGTGACGGACGACGAGGGCCGGGTCCTCGGCTCCGAGAAGATCCGGACCACCTACACCAGGGGCAGCTCCTCGTTCAAGAACTGCCACCTCTCGTTCTCCTTCAAGGTCCCCGGCGCGTCCGAGAGCTACAAGCTGACGATCGGGACCTTCGCGCCCCTGCGCTACAGCCGCGAGGACATCCGCCGCGGGCTCTCCTTCTACGAGACGGAGCAGGGCACGTTGGCCATGTACTGAGCCGCCGGGGCCGTCGGGTGGCGACGCGGGGGTCAGGCGGTCAGCGCCGCGAGTTCCGCGTCGGCGCGTTCGGTGACCAGGGCGAGGACGCGGCCGGCGGCGGCCAGGTCCTCGGCGGGTATTCCGCCCCAGATGCGGGCGCTGACGGGGCGGTCTCCGCGGCGACGGCGGCGAGCAGGTCGCGTCCCGCGTCCGTGGGGCGGAGGTGCGGGCCGTCCGCGACGAGCAGCCGCTCGGCCAGCAGGTCGTCGAGGGTGGCGCGGATGCCGTCCGGATCGGCCTTGAGAGAGCCCCGGACCAGGGCGACGAGGCCGTCCCGCGTCTGCGGGGTCTCGGCAGTGACGGCGGCGCGCAGGGCGACCTGCTGGTGGAACGTGACGCCGTGCCGGGCGAGGACGTGCTCCAGGACGCCGCGGGCGGCGTAGTGCGCCAGGCCGAGGGCACGGGCGTCAGCGGTGGTGGTCATGATGTTTCCCTCCGGGTGCTCTGGTCGTCCGTCGACGGGGATGGAACGAGGGGTACGTCGAGCAGGGCCGTCAGCTCCTCGGTGAACGCACGGGTCCGGGGGCGTCGGGGCCGCCGAGCGGCTCCAGCAACTGCCGGAGCAGCTCCTGGACCACCGCGATGGCCCGCCGCGTGACGGTCCGGCCCTGCTCGGTGAGGGCGAGTTGCACGGCGCGCGGGTCGCGGGGGTCGCGCGTGCGCTCGACCAGGCCGGCCGCCTCCAGGGCGCGCGCCAGCTTCGAGACGTACAGCGCCTCCAGGCCGGTGTGGTCGGCGAGCCGGCGCTGACTGGGCCGCTCGCCGACGCGCTGCATGCCGTACAGCGAGGCGACCAGCGAGTACTGCGCGTGGGTGAGGCCCAGCGGGGCCACCGCGCGATCGACCGCGACGCGCCATTTGTTGGCGAGCCGCCACACCAGGAAGCCGGGCGTGGGGCCCGGGGATACCTCGCTCATACAGATAAAATACATGGCTACTATAGCCATGGCTACTGTTTTCGGCGGGCGTGACGGCACGGTCACGAGGGGCACACCGAGCGGCCATGGACTCAGCGCTTTGCCCAGGGGTGCGATGCAGGCGGCAGATCAGGCCGGCGAGGGACAGAGATACACGCTGGCCTCGGACGAGGACGACGACTTCTGGGGCTCCGCCCGCGGAGCCGAGGGCTCTTCGCGCCCCTGCCGGACGCGGAGGACGCGCGCCGGGTGCGCCTCGAAGGCTGCCTTCCGCAGGGCGGCCTGCTGAAGAGCCTCGGCCGTATCGGCGGCCGGCGCGCCACGGCGGGGAACGCCTGGCTCGCCCTCCTCGACGACGACGGTGCCACCATGGGCTCCTACTTCGTCAGCGAGGTCACCGTCGTCGACGCCGAGCCCTCCGCCCGCGGCACCGGCCTCCTCGACCTCACCGTGACCCTGTGGTGCGGGGACGCCCTGCCCGGAGCGGAACGGGCGTGGGACCTGATCCGCACGGGGCGCTTGAACCGCACCGGCATGTGGCACGGACTCACGCCCGAGGACAGGCGCGCGTGGCTGTCGGTGACGCTGTGGTCCCGGGAGTACCGGCACCGGGAAGCCCCGACGCCTCCGCGGGCCGCGTGCTCACCCTGGACGGCCGGCACGTCGTGGACGAGGACAGCTTCTACTGCGCGCTCGGCGAGGCCGTCAACGGCCCCGGCGGCTACTTCGGCCGGAACCTCGACGCCCTGGACGACTGCCTCTGCGGCGGCTGGGGCGCGGCCTCCGTTCACCCTGCACTGGGACTCCTCGACCGAGTCCCGGACGCGCCTGTCGGAGCCCTCGCCCGACTACGACCGCGAAACGCCGCTGTTCGGCCTGCTCCTGGAGATCCTCGAAGGGCGGGGCGTGAGCGTCGTCCTGCAGTGACGACGGGGTGGTGGCCCGGTACCGGGCTCCGTCACGGCAGGCGCGAGGGAGGGCCAAAACGGGGGCGTCAGCCGAGGCGGCCGACGTGGATGACCACGATGGTGACGGTGGCCTCGGTGATCTCGTACATGACCCTGTGGAAGCCGACGTGCATCCGGCGCAGGTCCGGGGAGCCGTAGGCGATACTACCCTCGGGACGGGGCTGGTCGGCGAGCAGGTCGACGGCGTCCATGAGCTGACGCAGTCCGTCGGGATCGTCCTTGAGGAAGCGGGCGGCCGCGTCGATGGCGGGCTCGCTCCAGACGATCGAGTAGGTCACCCATGCTCCAGGCCGAGCCGGGCACGGACGTCGTCGTGGGAGACGGTGGCCGCGTCACCGGCAGCCTGGCGCTCGCGGTACCTGGCCAGGGCCAGGGCGTCTTCCAGGTCGGCCAGTTCCTGCGGGTTGATGAGCACGGCCGCCGGCTGGCCGTGGTCGGTGATCGTGATGCGCTCCCGGGCGTGGGACGCACGACGGACCAGCGATCCGAACTTCGCCCGCGCCTCGGTGATCGGCAGAGTGTCACTCATGCACAGAAGTGTACACTTCATGCATCTAGCCACAGCCTGTCCATGCCGTCCGAGCTTCGGGCGCGGGCTCGCGCCCTCCTCGTACCGCCGAAGATGCCGGTGCACGGCCTCGGCGAACAGATCGGCGAGCGGCGGGAAAGGACTTTGGCCCGACCGCAGCCGGGCGGCCGGGCCGCCGCTTGGGGTGCGGTGCCTACCCGTGGTACCAGACCTCCGCCGGAGCGATGTCCCAGGAGGTGCCCGCGATCTCCCCGTGTCGAAGAAGAGGGCCCAGGACACGACGGCGTCTCCGGCGCGCTGCGCTCCCCGTTCGATCTCGAAGTCGTATACGGACAAGTCCCCTTCCGGACTGCACCGGAGACCTTCGTCGTGCTCGATCGCGTACACCTCCATCTCTCGGGAGAGCTCCGACGGCACGCGGCCGATCAGGCGGATCCCCTCATGGGTGACCTGCGGGCCGGTCAGTCCGTCGACCAGGACGCACGTCAGCCCGGCGCCTTCGACGAAGTAGCACTTCACCGCCGGTCGACTGCGCCACTGGCTCGGCTTGCGGAACTCGACACGCCACTGAGTGCGGCCGGTCATGTGCCAAGTCCCCATGTCGTGGTGCTCCGCAGTGAAACCCTGCTCCGCCATGGCGGGGACGGCGGCGTCCCGATCCATCCCGAAGACCAGCGGGCCGACCGCCTGGTGTGGGACGTAGCCCCATTGGTTGCGCTCGGAGTCTTCGAGTACCGCCCAGTGATCCGTGTTCACGGCTCGATGATCACCCAAATGGTTCCGTGCGGCACGCTCCGGCCCGGAGAACCGTGAGGCGGGACCGCCGGGCCGGAGACGCTTCCGAAAACGTTCCGGCACTCAGGCCGGCCCTCCCGGTGGCAAGGGCACTCGCACACGAAGTGGCGCACCCCGGCACGCCGCTGTCGCGCGGGGCGTGGTCCCGGCAGTGGGCGTGGCGGCCGACGACGCGGTGCGGTGAGCGGAACCCCGGCTCCGGCTCGGCCGCGAGGGCGCGGGTCGGGAGGAGACGCCCACCGCGCCCGCGATCCCGGGCGTCGCCCGCGCGGTCGCGGTGCGGGTCCTCACCGGCGGCGAGTACGCAGACCGCGCCCGCGTTGCGCCGCGCGTGACGTGGCCGTCGCCGGATAGGGGCGGGTGAGGGGCGAGCGGGCGCCGTCGAGGGCATCGCCTGCTCCCGTGCGTACGGGGAGCGCGGGGCGGCGGAGGCCCGGTGGCGCGGCGGCTCGGCCGGGCGGCGGTGGGTGGTCCGGGTCGGGCGGTGCCTGCCGGTGGGTGGCGGCGTCGGCATCGCGAGCGCGGCCTGATCCTGACCGTCCACGGCAGGGGACCTTCGTCGCCGATCCCCTGCCGGACGACCAGGGAGGATCCGCCCTCCGGTGCGTGACACGGACGGCCCTCGCGGGAACGCTCCCCCATGGACAAGGACCAGGCCCACTCATGGCTCGCCACCGCCCTCGACGAGGCCCGCGCCGGGCTCCGTGAGGGCGGGATTCCGATCGGGGCCGCCCTCTACGGGCCCGACGGCGCCCTCCTCGGGCGCGGGCACAACCGGCGCGTGCAGGACGGGGACCCCTCCGCGCACGCGGAGACCGCCGCGTTCGGGACGCCGGGCGGCAGCGCTCGTACCGGGGACGACCATGGTCACCACCCTCTCGCCCTGCTGGTACTGCTCCGGCCTCGTCCGGCAGTTCGGGATCTCGCGGGTCGTCGTCGGGGAGGCCGAGACCTTCCACGGCGGGCACGAGTGGCTCGCCGGGCACGGCGTCGAGGTCGTCGTGCTCGACGATCCGGAATGCGCCGCGCTCATGCGGGAGTTCATCGCCGCGCGCCCCGAGCTGTGGAACGAGGACATCGGGGAGGAGTGACGGAGAAGAGACCTGGCCGGGCTTGCGCCGGTCGCGCCACGGGCAGAAAGCGCGCATGAGTGATCCCGTCGACGAATGGGCCATGCAGGTGGCGGAAGCCGAACTCGGCAAGCTGCTTCCGCGACGGTGGGCTCATACGCGGGGAGTGGCCGGGCGCGCTGCCGAAGCAAGCCGCATTCTCGGCCGGGACGCCGGCCTGCTCGTCGCCGCTGCCGCGCTCCACGATGTCGGATACGCGCCGCGGCTGGCTGTGACGGGTTTCCACCCGCTGGACGGGGCGCGGTTCCTGCGCGACGAGCACGGCGCCGACGAACGCTTGGTGCGGCTGGTCGCGAACCACTCGTTCGCCCTCCTGGAGGCCGAGGAACGCGGACTGAAGGACGAACTCGCAACCGAGTTCCCTCTGCTGGGAGATCCCCTGCTGGTGGACGCGCTCGTCTACTGCGACATGACGACCACGCCCGACGGCGGCCGGACCACCGCCGAGGAGCGTGTCGCGGAGATCCTCGGTCGCTACGGGGACGACAGCGTGGTCGGCCGGTTCATCCGCCGGGCGGCGCCGGAGATCTTCGCCGCCGTGGGGCGGGTGGAGGCAAAGCTGGCGACTCAGCCGAGGTGGGGGTAGGCGCCGGCGAGGTAGTCGCCGATCTGCTGGCGCATGCTGGGATGGATGTCGTACCGGTCGAGGTCGGCCGGCCGGACGAAGCGGACGCCGTCGGCCCTCGTCGTTGACCGTGGGCTCGCCGCCGACAGGACGGCCGATGTAGGTGTTCTCGTACTGCTGGCGGATCTCGCCGTCGGTGTACGCCACGATGTGGTGCGGGTTGGTGTAGACGCCCAGAAAGCCGGTGATCTCGGCGACGATCCCCGTCTCCTCCAGGCACTCGCGCACCGCGCACTCGGCTGCCGTTTCACCGATGTCCTGGGCACCGCCCGGCAGCGCCCACTGGCCGGTGTCGCGGCGGCGCTGGAGCAGGATGGCGCCGTCGTCGTCGACGACCAGGAGGTTGCTGGCAGGGATGAGGGTGTTGGCCTTGGGGGCGTCGGGGTCGTTGTAGTACTCAATCCTGCCCATGTGCGGCGGTCCCCTCCTGGTCGGGCCTCCACGGCCGTGCGCCGGTCCAGACGGCGTCGAAGCTCCGAGCGTAGTTGTCGAACCAGCCGGTGGCATCGGCTCGCCGTAAGTGGAACAGCGGGTTGGCGCTCGCGGGTTGACCCCAGACGTGTGGGTTGACCATCAGGTCGTCGTCGTACCGGAAGAGGGAGTTGTAGAGCGTGGTGTCGTGCAGCCGCACCTCGCATCCGGCCTCGGACAGCAAGGGCCGGTAGTAGGTGAGTGAGGCCCGGATCTTGGCCGCGAGGGCATCGCCGATTCCCTCCTCCCGGCCCCGGGTGGCGACGGCTCGCCCCTCGGGTCGCCGAAGCAGAGGCGTACGCGCACCCCGGCGGCCGCGCGCTCGGCGAGCATCCTGGCGACGTGCGGATTCGTCTGCGCGAAGAAGGTCCCGGAGAAGATCAGGACGTCGACCTGTCGCTGTGCGCCCTGGAGCAGGGCGAGCCACGTCTCGCGGGGAACGCCGGCTCTGTTCTGGTAGGTCTCCAGGATCTCGCTTCCTCCCGGATCGCGGCCGGGCCGGCCACCGCGCAGTACCCGGCCGGGCCAGAGGAAGGTCTCCTCGACACGCAGGTGCCGAGCCACGCTGAAGCGGTGCCGTGGATGGGGCACGCGCCCGCCGAGCCAGCGGCCGACGGTCTTGGGGTCCACGGCGCAGGCTTCGGCGAGCGATTCGGGAGACACACCGCGCTGGGCGAGTACGGAGTGAAGTCGCTCGTTCACAGAGGTCATACAAGCCGAGTCGAGCGGGAGGGAGCAAGGACGTCTTAGGGACGTTCCCGCGCTACGGGGAGGGCGTCGAGCCAGTGCTTACGCTGGCGGTATGCAGCTCAGCGTCCTGTGGGACATCGACCACACGCTCATCGACAACGCGGGCGTGAGCAAGGAGATCTACGCTGCCGCCTTTACCGCGCTCGCGGGCTTCGCGCCGAACGGCCCGGCTCGTACGAAGGGACGTACGGACCGCCTGATCATGCGGGAGATGCTTCTCCGGCACGGCGTTCCCGAGCCGCGGTGGGAACTGGTCCAGGCAGCTCTGGAGCGTGCCGGGGAAGACCGCTTCGAGGAACTGCGGACACGCGGTACGGCCCTGCCGGGCGTGTCCGACGCCCTCAAGGCCGTGGCGGAGCACGAAAGCTGGGTGTCCTCGGTCCTCACGGGGAACATCGCGGCCAACGCACGGGTGAAGCTCGCCGCCTTCGGTCTCGATCCCCTTGTCGACCTCTCCGTGGGGGCCTTCGGGTCCGACGGCGTCCAGCGTCCCGAGCTGGTGGCCGTGGCACGCGAACGCGTGCGCCTCTCCTACGGAACGGGGCAGGACCGCACCATCGTGCTGGTCGGGGACACTCCTCGGGACATCGAGGCCGCTCTCTCCACGGGCTCTCACGTCATCGCCGTCGCCACCGGCATGCACAGCCAGGAGGAACTGGCCTCGGCCGGCGCGGCGATCGTTCTGCCGGATCTCGCCGACACCGCCGGGCTGGTGCGCCACTTGGAGTTCTTCGCCGCGCGCTGAAAACGTCCCGGGACGTCCCCGGCCCGTCCCCGTACGCGGTGGTGCCGTCCGCCTTCGCTCGGCCACGATCGAATCCTCCCCAACAGCCCACTGGCCCAGGAGGCTCACGTGATCCGCGACGTCACCGGCATCCACAAGATCCGGATGCTGTACCTACAGCTTCTGTACCGCTGCAACTTCTCGTGTCTGCACTGCTTCCACGGCGAGCGGTTGAAGCACGCCGACGCGTTCACCGCCGAGGAGGCGATCGGCCTCGTCCGGCTCATGCGCGAGGATTACGGCACGGAGGCGGTGACCCTGCTCGGTGGCGAGCCCTTCGTCCACAAGGAGCTCCCCGAAGTCGTCCTCCGTACCCGGCGGGAACTCGGGATGCGGGTGGAGATCTGCACCAACGGCTACCGAATCGAACGCCGTCTCACCGAACTCGCTCCGTACGTCGATCTGCTGCGGGTTTCCTGGAGGGGTCGCCGCCACCCATGACGCCATGCGCAGGCAGGGCAGCCATCACGCCGCGCTGAGCACCCTGAACCTCGCCCGGGAACTCGGCGTCATGACGGCGGCGACGATGACCGTGACCTCCCGGAACATCGGTGAGGTGCTGCCGCTGGCGCGGATCATGCAGAGGTTCGGCGCCCGTCAACTCAAGCTCCACTGCCTCCGGCCCGTCGGCAACGCCGTCCGCCACCCCGAGCTCGTGGTCGGCGATCCGGCCGCGTACACGCGTCTTCGCGAGGAGCTGCGGACGGCCGGGCTGTCCATCGAGGTCGTCCTCGACGAGGACCTGTCCGAAGGCGGCGCCCCGGAGGTCTGCCCGCCGACCGGTGGACCGCGAGGGATCGAGCGGATCGAGGCCGACCCTCGTGGCGCCCTCACCATGTCCTGCAAGGCCGTGGGCAAGGACGCGCACGCCTTCTGGTACGAGAAGGCCGAGGGCCGCATCGTTCACCGGCCGACCGCCACCGACGAGCTCACCCTCGCCGTCCCGGACGTGGTGTACGCCCGTGTCTGACCGTCCGCTCTTCGAAGCGCTGGAAGGCTTGCGCGGCAGCGGAAAATCGACCGTCGCCCCGCTGCTGGCAACGGCCAGGGGAGCCGTCCTGGTGCCCACCGTGCCGCTCTTCTACCAGCCCCTGCGCCGTCGGGTGGACGGCCGGGGAAGCGTCGAGGCCCGCCTGTGCTTCTATCTCTCGGCGCTCTTCACCGCAGTCGAGGAGATCCGGCACCACCTCGCCGCCGGCACCCCGGTGGTGGTCGAGCTACTTCGCCCGGTGTCTCGCGAACCACCAGGCCTTCGGGGCCCGCCTCGGCATCGCGCTCCCGTCCGGACTGCCGCAGCCCGTCACGTACCACCTGCTGTGCGCCGAGGACGAACGGCAGCGCCGCCTCGCTCGACGGGCCGAGCCCCTCTCCCCCTGGGACGCCTTGAGCGAGGAGGCGCCGGCGCGGATCACCGCCGCGTACGACCGGTTCCCAATGCACCGGATCGACACCACCGACCGCGCCCCGGAAGAGGTCGTACGGGCAGTCCTCGCCATGGAGCAGGAAGGACATCACCGTGCGGACGCAGAGCCTGTGGGAACACACCCTCACGTTCTTCCCCAGTTCCTCGCCGCCCTGAGGGAACACGCGTCTCCTGACGCCACGGTCGCGGTCATCGGCGCGAGCGACGGCAAGTTCGTCCTGCCGCTCGCCGCCGCCGGGCACCGTGTCATCGCCGTCGAGCGCGACCCTTCGCCCTTCACGGGGGCGAGGTCGACCTTCCGGGTGACGGTCGGGCTCGCGCGCCCGGCCTCATGGACCGGCTCGAGAGCGAAGGTCTCCGCAGCCGGGTCCAGGTCGTCGAGGCCGACTTCCTGTCCGCGGCACTCCCCGGAGCGTCCTGCGACGCCGTCTGGACGAGCTGCTCCTGGCACTACAGTGCCAACCACCACAACCCGCTCGCCGACTTCGTCGGCCGCATGCAGTCCCTCGTCCGCGAAGGGGTTTGTTCGGAGCGGAGTTCATGATGCCGGTCGAAGAACGCCACGCGTCCGTCGAGCACTACACCTCGCCCGAGAGACTCGCCCGCCACTTCGGTGACGACTGGAACGTCCGGCTCACGCTTCGTACGAACCGGTTCACCGAACGCCCCCACATCGGCCGACCCCACGACCACACACACCGCATGGGCCTCTTCATCGCGGCCCGTGCCGCCGAGTGACCGCACCCGACAAGGAGACGTGCATGAAGCACGAGTACGAGGCCAAGTTCCTGAACGTCGACGCTGCCGCGCTCAAGGACAAGCTGACCGCCCTGGGGGCCACACGGGCACTCCCCGCACCCTCCTCACCCGCAAGATCTTCGAGAACGACGCGCTCGACGACGGCGCATGGCTCCGGCTGCGGGACGAAGGTGCCCGCTCCACCCTCACCCTCAAGCAGGTCACCGACGCGACCACGATCGACGGCACCACCGAGATCGAGACCGAGGTGGGCGACCTCCACGCCATGGCCGACATCCTTCGCCGTCTCGGGCTCACCGAGGTCCGCTACCAGGAGAACTACCGCGAGGAGTGGCGGCTGGGCGAGGTCGCCTTCGACTTCGACACCTGGCCCGACCTTCCCACCTTCGTGGAGATCGAGGGCCCCGACGAGGCATCCGTCCGCCAGGCCGCCGCCCTTTTGGGCCTCGACTACGCCGAGGCCCGATTCGGCAGCGTCGACGAGGTCTACAAGAGCGAGGCCGGCCGTGACATCCTCGCCGAGCCCACGCTCCTGTTCTCCGACGCGCAGAAGGAGGAGGGCCCTCCTGCTCCGGTCAGGGGCCGGTAAGACCCACCGCCCCCCTAAACCCCCACTTCCGCCACAGACCCGCAACGCCCCCACAACAGACCAGAAAAGCCGACCGCTTTCCCAACACACCGTCGATATCCTTGAGTTGACTGTTGCGGGGGTGGCGGGGCTTGAACAGGGAGCTGTACGGCCGCGAGGCGGCCCTGGACGACGGCGGGCTGGTCGCGCGGCTCTGCGGGCTCACGCGGCACGGGGTGGCGCGGGTGGCGTACGAGCACGGGGACGATCCGCCGGTCACCGTCTTCACCGGTGGGCGCGGGACCGGGAAGACCGCGCTGCTCAAGGAGGTGCGGAACCGGTACCGGGGTACACCCGCTCGCGCTGCTCGACTGCGGCCACGTCGAGCCGCCCGCCGATCACGGGCCCGGCTGGACCCCGCTCACCGGGGCGCTGGCCGAGCTGGCCGTGCAGTTCTCGCCCAAGGTGCTCGGGGCCGCGCCCGTGCGGTTCCCGCGGCTCTCGCTCGGGCTCGTGGCCGTCGCCGCGATCGGCTGGTCCCGGGAGGACGACGAGCGGGCCCGCCGCGACCTCCAGCGGCTCGGGCCGCTGCTCGCGACCGTCGACGCGGCCCGGGGCGCCGCCGCCCACTGGGTCGGCAAGGTCCTCACCAAACTCGCCGCCACCTTCGCGGAGACCGCCGCCCCACTCGCCGGACTGCTGGCCGAGGCGACCGTCGAGACCGTCCTGGAGGAGGTGTTCGGGCGGATGCAGCGGTCCGCCGAGGGGTGGTACGGCGGATACCGCAACGCCGGGGGGCGCGGGAAGGCCGGACTCCAGCAGCTCGCCAACGACTTCGAGCAGGGGGCCGGCGCCGCGGCGAGGCCGAGGCGTTCCTCGTCGGGGCGCTCACCGAGGACCTCCTGCACGCCTACACCGGCTTCCGGCGCGGCAGCCGCATCGGCCGGCCCTGCTCCTCCTGGACAACGCCCACGAGCCGCTCGGCCGGCAGTTGGCCGAACCGATTCTGCGCGCCCGCGCCGAGGGGCGCCGGGACCGGCTCGTCGTCCTCGCCGCCTCCCGGGTCCGCGACCACGAGGCACTGCGCCAGGCCACCCGGCTCCGGCTGCCCGAGACCGCCCACCGGGCGCCCTGCCCGCGCGGGACGAGCGTCGGCTCCGGCATCCTCGCCGTCGAGCTGACCCCGCTCTCCCCGCCCAGACCCGCGGCGCCTTCGACCGGTACGACCCGGCCGGCCGCACCCCCGCCGAACTTCCCGCGCCGTCCACCGGCTGACCGGCGGCCGCCCCTGGGCGTGGTGCTGCTCGGGCGGGCCGCCGGGGAGGCCCCCGCGCACCTGAAGCCCCGCCTCACCCCCGGCGCGCTGCTCGACCTGACCGTGGAGCTGCGCGAGGACGCCCGCCGGTGCCCGTCGCCCCGCCCTCCTCGCCGAGCTGCTGCCGGTCTCCCGGCCCGGCCCGTACGCCGTGCTCGCCGCCGCCCACGACGAGGAGTCCGCCCGGATGCTGGCCCACGCCCGGCTCCCGTCCGAGTCCCGCGACGGGGACGTGGCGCTGCGCGTCCGCGACCGGCTGCGCGCCGAGGACTGGGCCGCGTCCGCGCCCGGCTCCCGGCACTTCGTCGCCGACCCGCTGCTGCGCGCGCTGCTCCTGCACCGGCTGCGCTTCGAGGACGGCGACCACCCGCGCTACGCCGCCTGGCACGCCGTCCACGAGACCCTGCGCCGGCACTACGGGCCCGACCCCGGCCCGTACCGGCTCCACCACGACCTGGCGCTCGGCCGCACCGAGGACGCCGTCACCCACCTGCGGACCACGTTCCCCGAGCCGGACGTCCTCGGCTGGCTCGGGAAGCTGCGGTTCGTCGCCTCCGCCCCGTACCCGCGCGAACGCGGCGCGACCGGGCCCGATCCGCGCCGGGCCGTCGCCCTCGGCCAGGCCCCGGCGGGAGGCCAGGCCCCGGCGGGAGGCCAGGCCCCGGCGGGAGGTCGGGCCCCGGCAGGAGGGGGACTCCCGCGGACGAACTCCCCGCCGGACTCGACGCCGACGCCGTCGAGCTGCACCTCTCCTGCGGCGGCTGCTGCGCCGTATGGCTGCTCACCGATCCGCTCGCCCTGCCCGACGACGAGGTGGCCGACCGGCTCGCGCACGAGCTGCGCCGGCTCTCCGGCCGTCACCTGTCGGGCAGCGGTTCGCTCTGGGACGCTGCCACCCACTGGCCGCGCGACATCCGCGCCTGGCGGGAGCCCTCGCTGCCGCCGGGCCGCGAGGACGGAGTCTGACGCCATGCCCGACCGCGTGACCGACCGCTCGACCGACCGCCCGCTCGACCGGCTCCGCCGCCGCGTCCGCACCCCCGCCAGAAGTTCTTCGCCTCCCTCGTCACGGCCGCCGTCGTCCTCGGCCTCGGCGGGTACGGCGTCGTCCGCCTCACCACCCCGGAGGACCGTTCCTGCGCGGCGGGCGTCGAGCGCCCCGCCGGCAGCGAGGAGTGCGTCGGCGTCAACGGCGACGGCCACGACTTCGGGATCGGCGAACTGGGCCCGATCGCCCGCGCCATCGGCGTCGAGAACGCCGCGCTCGGGCCCGACGACCACGTGACCGTCGCCCTCCTGCTGCCGCTGACCTCCACCGACGGCGGCATGCGGGTCAAGGTGCGGCACTGAGCTGGAGGGCGCCCACGCCTACCAGTACCGCGCCAACCACGAGTCCAACGACGAGCTGCCCAAGATCCGGCTCGTCCTCGCCAACACCGGCAAGGGCAACGCCCACTGGCGCGCCACCGTCGACCGGCTGATCGCCATGAAGGACTCCGCCGACCGGCTGCGGGCCGTCTCCGGCGTCGCCACCTCCTCCACCGAGGTGCGGGAGGCGGTGACCGCCCTCACCGGGGCCGGGATCGCCGTCGTCGGCACCACCATCACCGCCGACGACATCGCCAACTCCCCGGGAACGAGCGCTTCCCCGGCCTCGCCCGCGTCTCGCCCACCAACGGCGACGAGGCGAAGGCGCTGGCCCACTTCGGGCGGGTGGACGCCACCAAGGCGCTCCTCGTCCAGGACACCCGCGGCGGCGACCACTACACGGACACCCTCAAGGCCGCCTTCGCCGCGACCCTGAAGAACAGCCCGCACGCCCCCGAGCTGTTCACCTCGCCCGCCGATCCCAACGAGGAGGGCACCACCGCCAACACCTTCCGCCAGATCACCCACCTGATCTGCGACAGCCGCGCCGAGACCGTCTTCTTCGCGGGCCGCCACACCCAGCTCCGCCAGTTCATCAACGCGCTGGGGGCGCGCGGCTGCACCGACCGGGCCTTCACCGTCCTGACCGGGGACGAGGGCTCGTACCTGGGCGCGGACGCGAAGCTCGACCGCAAGGCCCTGAGGTCGAGGCTGACCGTGCGGTACGCGGCGCTCGCCCACCCGGACGCCTGGGTGCCGGCGGAGGGCGGAAGGTCCCGGCCACGGGCGGTTCCCCACGGCGTACGAGACCTTCCTCGGCGACATCACCCGGGGTACGAAGCAGCCGCCGGCGCTCACGGACGGGCAGGCGATCGTGGCGTACGACGCGATGGCGACGGCCGTCCACGCGATCCGCCAGGCCACCCCGCAGGGGCCCGCCACCGGCGGCGGCCGACGTGGCCGCCCAGTGGCCGCAGGTGAAGGGCTCGCTGCGGGTGGAGGGGCGAGCGGCTGGATCTGCCTGGACAACTACGGCAACCCGTACGACAAGGCCGTCCCGATCGTGGAACTGGCCCCGGACGGCTCCCAGCGCTTCGTCCAGATCGCCTGGCCGGAGGGGCAGCCGCCGCAGTCGCCGTGCCTGCCGCCGAAGCGGGAGTGACGGTACGGGGACGGGCCGGGGCCCCGCGGGCCCCCGGTCCGCCGGGCAGGCCCTACGGCTCCCACGTCGGCCAGCGCGCCGCGTCCCGCTCGTACAGCTCGCGCAGGTGCAGCCAGCGCTCGGACGTCCGCTCCCGCCAGTCGGCGGGGTGGCCGTCCAGGGCGCGGGCGAGCCACTCGAAGTGGTCGTGCCAGGCGGCGAGCCGGTCGAGGCGGTGCTCCGGCGGGCCCCGCAGCTCGTTGGTGAAACGCAGCACGGTCGACCCGCCGCCGGGTCCGGGCCCCGGTTCCAGGTGGAACCGGATCCGGCCGTGCGTCGGATCGACCGTGTACTCGGCCACGCTCCCGGGGTCCCAGGCGGTCACCCGCCCCGGGTCCTCGGTGTCGCCGCTGGTCAGCCGGTGGAGGACGACCCGGCCGCCGAGCCGGGGCTCCAGCGGGTCCGCCGCGCACAGCCAGCGCGCCAGGCCCTCGGGGGTGGTGACGGCCGTCCAGACCTCGGACGGCGGGTGCGGCAGCTCGACGGTGAACCGCAGCACGTGCGTGTCGCCGTCGTGGGTCTCGCTCCTGCCCCGGGACATCTCGCTCATGGTTCCAGCGTCGCCCAGGGGCGGGAGCGGTGCCAGCGCGGGCACGCCCCGGGAGGTCAGACCCCGGAGTACGAGTGCTTGCTGCTCACGAAGATGTTCACGCCGTAGTAGTTGAAGAGGAAACAGGCGAAGGCGATGAGCGCGATGTACGCGGCCTTGCGGCCCTTCCAGCCGGCCGTCGCGCGCGCGTGCAGGTACGCGGCGTACCCGACCCACGTGATGAACGACCAGACCTCCTTGGCGTCCCAGCCCCAGTAGCGGCCCCACGCGTCGCCGGCCCAGATCGCGCCCGCGATGATCGTGAAGGTCCACAGCGGGAAGACCGCCGCGTTCACCCGGTAGGAGAACTTGTCGAGCGAGGCGGCGGCGGGCAGCCGCTCCAGGACCGAGCGGGCGAAGGCGCCGGGGTTTCCGCCGGTCGCGAGCTTGTTCTCGTACGAGTCGCGGAAGAGGTACAGCAGGGTGGCGACCGCGCCGAGGTAGAAGACCGCGCCGCAGAAGATCGCGGTGGAGACGTGGATCCACAGCCAGTACGAGTCGAGCGCGGGCACGAGCTGGTCGCTGGGGGTCTTCAGCCAGGTGGTGGCCAGGCCCAGGTCGAGCAGGACGGTGGTGACCAGCGGCAGGCCGATCCAGCGCACGTTCTTCTTGGCGAGGAGGAAGCCGAGGTACGCGCCGACCGCCACCGTGGAGAAGGTGGTGGAGAACTCGTACATGTTGCCCCAGGGGCCCGCTGCACGGAGAGCGCCCGGGTGACCACGCCCGACGCCTCGATCAGGAACGCGAGGACGGTGAGCGAGACGGCGATGCGGCCGTAGAGGTCGCCCTTGACCGTGCCGCCGGCCGCGCCGGGGCCGTCCGGGACGTCGCGGGTGCCGGCCGCGGACCGGGTGACGACCGTCGGCTTGTCGAGCACGGCGGTGGAGCCGGCCTGCTTGACCCGGACGGTCACGGCGGCGGCCGGGGCCTCCCAACCCGCGGGGTGAGGGCGGCGGCGGTGCGGCCGACCTTGCTGCGGCTGCCGAGGACCCACTCGGCGATGTGGGCGAAGAAGGCCAGGGTGTAGACGGCCATCGAGGAGTAGACGAGCAGGTCGCTCATCCGCGCCAGGCTCTCGTCGGTCGTGGCGGCGAGGATCACTTGTCAGCCTCTCCAGAAGGGGCGGGGTCT
Organism: Streptomyces sp. WAC08241; assembly: GCA_007858575.1. Taxonomy (GTDB): domain Bacteria; phylum Actinomycetota; class Actinomycetes; order Streptomycetales; family Streptomycetaceae; genus Streptomyces. Next base: position 6,093,725 of record CP042279.1, on the reverse strand, counting down.
TCCACGGGTGCGTCCGCTGGTTCCGTGGTGTCCGGTACGGCCTCCGGATCGGCTTGCGGGGTCTCCGCGGTGGGCGGGGCCTGGGCCGTGAGCGCGACCGCGAGGTCGGCCAGCTCCTCGGGGAGCTTCGCGGACTCGCTGCGGCCGAGGCCGGCCATCTCGACGACGGTGACGCCGTCCTCGCCCCGCACGGCCCGGACCCAGATCCGGCGCCGCTGGATGAAGAGCGAGCCGGTCAGGCCGGCGATCGCGGCGATCGCGCCCGCGAGGGCGAGGCCGTTGCCCGGCTGCTGCGAGACCTGGAAGCTCGCCCACTCCTTGACGTCCTTCTCGAAGGTGATCGAGCCGGCCCGCCGGGCGAGCGTCATGGTCTCGCCGGGCAGCAGGCGCTGGGCGAGCTTGTTGCCGGACGCGTCCTTGAACTGGGTCATCTTGGACTTGTCGAGCTGGTACACGTTCTGCGGGAGGCCGGCGTTCACGCGCAGGTCGCCGTGGAAGCCGGTGAGCGCCATGACGGGGAAGTCGAGCGCCGGGAACTGCGAGAACATCGTGCCCTGGCCCGCGCCCGCGAAGGTCGGCACGAAGAAGGCCTGGAAGCCGAGCTGTTCCTTCTTGCCGTTCTTGTCGCGGTAGCCGTCCATGACCTTGATCGCGCCGGTCGACGTGATGTTGTTGTCGATCGGGAGCAGGGGCACGGCGCCGTGGAAGACGGTCTTGCCGCGCCCGTCCTTGACGGTGACGACGGGCGCGTAGCCGTGGGCGATCAGATAGACCTTGGAGTCGCCCACCTTCAGCGGCTCGTTGACCCGGATGACCGCCTTCTCGTCCGCGCCGCCCCGCGAGTAGGTGACGGCCGCCTCGAAGGTGCGGGGGTGCCGCGCTGCGGTCCGCTCTTCTCGTACGTGCCGGTGAAGGAGTCCAGCGTGAAGCCGAACGGCTCCAGGGCGTCGGTGCCGAACAGCGAGCCGGACTTGAAGTCGTCGTACTGGGTGAGCGTGTTGGAGAAGCCGTCGCCCTCGACGATCAGCTTGCCGCCCTCGGACTTGAGGAGCTGGCCCCAGGCGAAGGCGACGAGCATCACGATCAGGGCGACGTGGAAGGCCAGGTTCCCGGCCTCGCGCAGGTAGCCCTTCTCGGCGGCGACCGCGTCCCCGGCCCGGTGGGCGCGGAAGCGGCGCTTCTTCAGGAGGGCGAGCGCGGCCTCGCGGGCCTGCTCGGGCTCGGCCGCGGTGCGCCAGGTGGTGTACGCGGGGAGCCGGTCGAGGCGGCGGGGGCGCCCGGCGGGCGGCCCCGGAGCTAGCCGACGAACTGGAGGCTGCGCGGGACGATGCAGCCGATGAGGGAGACGAACAGCAGGAGGTAGATCGCGGAGAACCACACCGAGCTGTAGACGTCGAAGAACTGGAGCTTCTCGTAGAGCGGCGTGAGCGTGGGGTGGGCGTCCTTGAAGGCCTGCACCTTCATCTCGTCCGCGCTGTTCTGCGGGACGAGGGAGCCGGGCACGGCGCCGAGGGAGAGCAGGAAGAGGAGGATCAGCGCGACCCGCATGGAGGTGAGCTGCCGCCAGAACCAGCGGATCCAGCCGACGGCTCCGAGGACGGGCCCGCCGGTGACGGCGTCGCCGCGGTCCTGCCGGTCCTCCCGGTCCTCCCGGGGGCGGTCGACAGCTCGGCACCGGCCGCCTCGTCGGCGGCGGCGCTCTCCGTCGTGTCGGTCTTGCTCATGGAACTCAGATCCCCACCGTGAAACCGTCGGACCAGCCCTGCATCGTGGCGACCATGCTGTCCCACGCCCCTGTGAGGAGCAGGACTCCGGTGACGATCATCATGCCGCCGCCGATCCGCATGACCCAGACGTAGTGCCGCTTGACCCAGCCGAACGCGCCCAGTGCCTTGCGGAAGGCGAGGGCGGCGAGCACGAACGGTACGCCGAGACCGAGGCAGTACGCGAAGGCGAGCGCCGCGCCGCGCCCCGCGCTGGCCTGCTCCAGGGCGAGCGCGTTGACGGAGGCGAGGGTCGGGCCGATGCAGGGGTCCAGCCGATGCCGAAGAGGGCGCCGAGCAGCGGGCACCGACCAGGCCCGCGGCGGGCTTCCGGTGGAAGCGGAACTCGCGCTGGGTCAGCCAGGGCATCAGGCCGAGGAAGAAGACGCCCATGAGGACCATGAGGACGCCGAGGACCGTGGTGAGCGTCTCGCGGTACTCCTGGAGGGTGGACCCGAAGTAGCCGAAGAGGGCGCCGCCGGAGACGAACACGGCGGTGAAGCCGAGGACGAAGAGGACGGCGCCGGTGGTCATCCGGCCCCGGCGGCTCTCGGCGAGGTCGGCGCCAGTGACCCCGGTCACGTAGCTGAGGTAGCCGGGGACGAGCGGCAGGACGCACGGCGAGAAGAAGGAGACGAGCCCGCCGAGGACCGCGAGGGGCAGGGCGAGCAGCAGGGCTCCGCTGGTGACCGTCTCGTTCACCGGCTCACTTCTCCTTGAGGAGCGGGTCGATCATCGAGCGGAGCTTCGTGTCGTCGAGGGCCATGAGGGCGCGGGCGGCGATCTTGCCCTCCTTGTCGAGGACGACGGTGGAGGGGATGCCCTGGAGGCTGAGGGTGCCCTTGGGGAAGCCGAAGAGGATCAGCTTGCCGGCCGGGTCGTAGAGGCTCGGGTAGGGGACCTCGTAGTCCTCTTCGAAGGCGAGCGCCTGCTGCTTGTTGGCGTCGCGGGTGTTGAGGCCGACGAACGCGACGTCCTTGCCCTTGAGGTCGCCCGCGACCTTGGCGAAGTGGGGGCCTCGGCACGGCAGGGGCGCACCAGGAGCCCCAGGCGTTGAGGACGACGACCTTGCCCTTGAGGTCGGCGACGTCGAGCCGCTCGCCGTCGAGGGTCTCGCCGACGAGCTTGCCCGGAGTCGCGCGCTCGCCCCTGGGGGCGGTGGAGATGCCGCCCTTGGTGGTGACGAAGTTGGTGCCGCCCCGCCGGACGTGCCGCCGCCGTCGCCGCCGCAGACCGAGAGCGCGAGGGCGGCGGTCAGCACTCCGACGGCGAACAGGGTGCGTCGAGGGGCACGGCTAAGGCTCATGTGAAAAGTTTCGCATGGGCGTTTGGGGGATCTTGGGCACCCCCTACGTGCCCGTAAAGCACCTTGTCAAGGATGCCTAAGCGAGGGGTGCCCACGGGAACGGTCAAGCGGCCTTGAGGAAGGCCTTCCAGCCGCCGGCGGGCTTCTCCCCACGCCCAGGCCGCGCAGCTTGGCGAGCACCTTCGGGTCCTGGACGTCGAGCCAGTCCACGAACTGCCGGAAGGAGACGAGCCGGACGTCCTTCTTCCCGGCCATTCCTTGAGCGCCTCCTCGACGGCGTCCATGTAGATCCCGCCGTTCCACTGCTCGAAGTGGTTGCCGATGAAGAAGGGCGCGCGATTCGTCTCGTACGCGCGCGTGAAGCCGGAGAGGTACGCCTCGGCCGCCTGCTTGCGCCAGCCCGGATAGCGCGAGGGCATGCCGTTGGTGGAGTTCTTCGACTGGTTGGCGAGCATGTTGTAGTCCATGGAGAGGACTTCGAAGGAGTGCCCGGGGAAGGGCACGGCCTGGAGGGGAGGTCCCAGATCCCCTGGCGCTTGTCGGGCCAGGTCTGGCGGCCGCCGGGCGAGCTGGCGTCGTAGCGCCAGCCCAGCCGCTGGCGGTGGGCAGCAGGTTGTCCTGGCCGAGGAGGCGGGGGTGCGGCCGCCGACGAGCTCCTTGGAGTAGTCGAAGGGGAGCGGGTCGAGCTCGGTCCAGCCGCTGTTGGTCTTCCACTCCGTGACGAACCTCACGGCCTGGTCGATCTCGTTCTGCCACTGGGCCGGGGTCCAGTTGCCGACGGAGCCGGAGCCGCCGCAGAAGTGCCCGTTGAAGTGGGTGCCGATCTCGTGGCCTTCGAGCCAGGCCTGCCGGACGTACTTGAGGGTGTCCTTGATGTGGTCGTCGGTGAGGTAGCCGATGTCGGAGGCGCCGACGCGGTTGTTCGGCGGGCGGTAGAGGTTCTTCTTCGCCTCGGGGAGGAGGTAGATCCCGGAGAGGAAGAAGGTCATCGCCGCGTCGTGGTTCTTGGCGAGTTCGAGGAAGCGGGGAAGAGTCCGTTGCCGACCTCGCCGGCGCCGTCCCAGGAGAAGATCACGAACTGGGGCGGGGTCTGGCCGGGTTCGAGCGGGACGGGCGCGCCGGGCTGGTGCGGCTGCTTGCCGGTGTCGGCGGTGGAGCCGTCGCCGATGAGCCGGCCGGTGTCCTTGGTCGGGGTGGGGGTGGCCGGATCCGTCGTGGCGTCACCGCCCTTGCCGGGCTTGTTGGGCCCGGGATGTCCCGCATTGTCCTTGTTCGAGGTGCTGCACGCCGCGACGCCCATCGCCGCGGCGGCTCCAACGCCCGCCCCGAGCAGCCCCTTCGAGTGATTCCGCTGATCTCGCGCATCTCGTCCCCATTCGCGCTGACGTATGACCTGAATGTCATCCAAACCGACAAACAGTGAGATGCAGGGAGGAACACGGGGTTCCCGTTAAATAGCACAAAAATTTAAGGGCGTTCGGATGACATGAACATCATCCGAACGCCCCGAACGGCGATCCGTCAAGGCCGAGCCGTCCGGCGGACGGATCCGGCCCGCGGACGGGCCTACGCCCCGAAGGCCTTCGACTTCCCCTTGACCGGCTTCGCGCCCGCGGCAGGTGCGCCGGGACCAGGTCCCGGGCCGGCTCGCTGTACCCCACCGAGACGATCTTGTCGCCCCGGTACGTGAACGAGGTCAGCGACGCCAGCGTGCACTGCCGCCGCCGCGGGTCGTGCCACAGCCGCCGCTTCTCCACGAAGCTGCGGACGATCCAGATCGGCAGTTGGTGGCTGACGCAGACCGCCTCGTGGCCCCGGGCCGCGTCCTTCGCCGCGTCGAGCGCGCCCATCATGCGGACGACCTGCTCGACGTACGGCTCGCCCCAGGACGGCTGGAACGGATTGGTCAGGTGCTTCCAGTTCGCCGGCTTGCGCAGCGCCCCGTCGCCGACGCCGAAGGTCTTGCCCTCGAAGACGTTCGCCGCCTCGATGAGGCGCGGGTCACTGGCCAGGTCCAGGCCGTGCGCCTTGGCGATCGGCGTGGCCGTCTCCTGCGCCCGCTCCAGCGGGGAGGCCACGACGTACGTGACGTCCCGGTCGGCCAGGTGCTCCGCGACCCGGTCCGCCATCTGCCGGCCGAGCTCGGAGAGGTGGTAGCCGGCGCGGCGCCCGTAGAGACGCCGTCGGGGTTGTGCACCTCGCCGTGACGCATCAGGTGCACCACGGTGATGTCGTCGTCGCCCTTCGCCCGCGCCTGCACCCGGTCCTCGGGCGTGGTGGCGGACCCGGTCGCGACCTCGGTGCCGCTGAGGCCCCCGGTGCCGGTGGCGGTCACGGTCTCGGTCATGCTCTCGGTGCCGGTCACGGCCTCCCCCTCCGTACGGTCGTCCGTCGCGTCGCTCATGCCGTGGCCTCCGCGGCGGCGCGGGGCGGCGGCCGGCAGGGCGGCAGCGATCCGCTCGACCGCCCGCTCGTCGTGGGCGGTCGACACGAACCAGGACTCGAAGGCGGACGGCGGCAGGTACACCCCGTCGGCCAGCATCGAGTGGAAGAAGGCGTTGAAGCGGAAGGCCTCCTGCTTCTTCGCGTCGTCGTAGTTCCGCACCTCGTCGGCGGTGAAGAACACCGAGAACATGTTGGAGGCGGTCTGGAGCCGGTGCGCCACGCCCTCCTTGGCCAGCGCGTCCGTGACCAGGCCCCGGATCTCCGCCGAGACCGCGTCCACCTTCGCGTACGCGGCGTCGTCGAGCAGCCGGAGCTGCGCGAGCCCGGCGGCGGTCGCGACCGGGTTCCCGGAGAGCGTGCCCGCCTGGTAGACCGGGCCCGCCGGGGCCAGGTGGCCCATGACGTCGGCGCGGCCGCCGAACGCCGCGGCCGGGAAGCCGCCGCCCATGACCTTGCCGAAGGTCAGCAGGTCGGGCTCGACGCCGTCGACGCCGTACCAGCCGGCCTTCGAGGTGCGGAAACCGGTCATCACCTCGTCCGAGACGTACAGCGCGCCGTTCTCCCGGCACAGGTCCGCCAGGCCCTGGTTGAAGCCCTCGGCCGGCGGGACGACGCCCATGTTGCCCGGCGAGGCCTCGGTGATGACGCAGGCGATCTCGCCCGGGTGCGCGGCGAACGCGGCCCGCACCGCCTCCAGGTCGTTGTACGGCAGCACGATCGTGTCGCCGGCCTGCGCGCCAGTCACCCCGGGCGTGTCCGGCAGCGCGAAGGTGGCGAGGCCCGAACCGGCCGAGGCGAGCAGCGCGTCCACGTGGCCGTGGTAGCAGCCCGCGAACTTGACGACCTTCGCGCGTCCGGTGAACCCGCGGGCCAGCCGGATCGCGGACATCGTCGCCTCGGTGCCCGAGGAGACCAGGCGCACCTGCTCGACCGGCTCCACGCGCGCGACGATCTCCTCCGCGAGCGCCACCTCGCCCTCGCCGGGGTGCCGAACGAGGTGCCGCGCGCCACGGCGGCCTGCACGGCGGCGGTGACCTCCGGGTGCGCGTGGCCGAGGATCATCGGTCCCCACGAGCAGACCAGGTCGACGTACTCCCGCCCGTCCGCGTCGGTGAGGTACGGACCGGAACCGGACACCATGAACCGGGGCGTTCCGCCCACGGCCCGGAAGGCACGCACCGGTGAGTTCACGCCGCCGGGCGTCACGAGGGAAGCGCGGTCGAAAAGCGTCTGTGAGACTGGGGCTTCGTATGAATACGGCACTGTGATCCTGACCTGCGAGAACGTTGTGGGGCACGACATCGGGAACGGAGGGACGGCGTGGGCACCCCTGTGTTACGCCGGGGCGTACGCCCTCCGCGTCTGCGAAACTGGGGCGTCATAGGGATGGCTCACGGAATCCATGGTGTCAGAGGCCACGGCGTTCTCGCGGACCGGTGTTTCGCCGTACGAGCGCGGGGAGGTCACTGTCACGATGATCGGGTTGCGCGGCGGGGTCGTGTTGCCGAGAAAAAGCAGTCGGGTGGAGATATGCATCGCGGTGGCGGACCGGGCGAGGGGACGGACGACCTGGGTCCGGAGTCTGCCCGGCGGGGAAGGCACCGGCGCCGGCGGACCGAAGACCCGAGCCCGGACGCTCCGGGGAAGCGGGGCGGTCCGGAGGCTTCGCGCGAGCGGGGAAGCCCGGGCGCTCGGGACGAGCGGGACGCCGTGGGCGGGAGGGGCCGGTTGGGGGTGACGTACAAGTACTTCGGCGCGCCCGACGGCGCGACGGCAGCCCGCGTGCCGGTCTCGATGCGGCCCGAGGAGCTCGGCGGCGACGAGCTCGGCATGGGCGGCATGTTCACCAAGATCAAGCCGGAGACCATAGCGGCCATGGTCCTCACCGGCATCCAGGGCATGCCCTGCACAAGGTGCCCCGCTGGAGCTGGTGGTCCTGCACCCCGACTACGCGGTGGTGAAGCTGCCGATGACCGTCGTCGACCCGCTGCGCGCGATCGGCGAGGAGTCGGTCGGCGCCGCCGCCTTCATCTGGTCCACGGTCCCGGACCGCGGCGGCCCCCGCGACGCCTTCGACGTCTACCAGTTGCTCCACGAGTGGCAGGACTTCTCGGTGCGCCTCCACGAGGCGGGCCACCAACCGTACTGCCTGGTGTGGCCGTAGGCCCTGTCGGGTCGGCGGGTGCGGCCTCAGGACCCGCCCGGCCGGCGGGTGCGGAAGAGTCGGGTCCCGTCAGGGCCGGTCCTCCCGCTCGGCGGCCTTCGCCGCGTCCGCCTCCTCGGCGGCCCTGGCCGCCTCCGCCGCCCTCGCGCGCTCGGCGGCCAGTTCGCGCGCGGAGGGCAGCCGGTAGGGGACGTCGATGACCACGACGTTCTTCATGAACAGCAGCCGGGCCTTGAGGCGCAGGGCGCTCTGGTTGTGCAGCGGCTGCTCCCACCAGTGCCCGACCACGTACTCGGGGATGACCACCGAGACGACCGAGTCGCCCCGCCGCTCCGGCGCCTCCCGCACGTGCCGCAGGACCGGCTGGACGATCGAGCGGTACGGGGAGCTGAGCACCCGCAGCGGCACGTCGATGCCGTGGGCCTCCCAGGACGCGCGGAGCACCTCCGCCTCCGCCGGGTCCTCGGCGACGGTGACGGCCGTGAGCGAGGCGGGCCGCAGGGTCTTCGCGTACGACAGGGCGCGGAGGCTGAGCGCGTTGACCGAGGCCACGAGGACCAGGACGTGGTTCCCGGCGAGGGCGCGGGGGCGCTCGCCGGGGCCGACGGCGACCTCGGCGGCGACGGCCTCGTAGTGCCGCCGCACCCCTTCATCCCGGCGTAGAGCACCGGCATCGCGGGGACGACCAGCCAGGCGCCGTGGGTGAACTTGGTGACGAGGACGATGACGAGGACGACCGCCGTCAGGCAGGCGCCGAAGGCGTTGATCGCGAGGCGGCGGTGGAGGACGTGCCGGGCCGTGTCCCCGGCGGGCCTGGCGAGTTCTCGCCGCCAGTGCTTGACCATGCCGGCCTGGGAAAGGGTGAAGGAGACGAAGACGCCGACGATGTAGAGCTGGATGAGGCGGGTCAACCGGGCGTCGAAGGCGACGATCAGGGCGATCGCGGCGAGCGCGAGGAGACGATGCCGTTGGAGTGGACGAGCCGGTCGCCGCGGTGGAAGAGCTGGCGGGGCGCGTAGCGGTCCCGGCCGAGGACGGAGGCGAGCATCGGGAAGCCGTTGAAGGCGGTGTTGGCGGCCAGGACCAGGACACCGGCGGTGACGGCCTGGAGCGCGTAGAAGAGGACGTGCCAGTCGCCGAAGGTGGCCCGCCCGATCTGGGCGAGCGCGGTGGACGTCGGGGTGCCCGGGGCGAGCCCCAGCTCCGTGGGGTCCTCCGCGACGTGCACCTCGTACACCATGGCGAGCACGGTGATCCCGAAGAACATGGTCACGGAGAGCCCGCCCATGATCGCCAGGGTGGTGGCGGCGTTGCGGCTCTTCGGCTTCGCGAAGGCGGGGACGCCGTTGCTGACGGCCTCGACGCCGGTCAGCGCGGTGCAGCCGGACGCGAAGGCGCGCAGGCCGAGCAGGACGAGCGCGAGCCCCGAGTAGGCCGAGACCTCTTCCACGGGCAGGCCGGCGGACTCGGCCCGGATCGTCGCGCCGGTCGCCATCCGCACGGCGGCCACCGCGAACATCAGGTAGATCACGCCGATGAACGCGTACGTGGGAGGGCGAACCAGCGCCCCGACTCGCGCACCCCGCGCAGGTTCAGCCAGGCGAGGACCACCACGAAGAACACCGACAGGGCCACCGCGTGCCCGCCGAGCGCGGGGGCGGCCGAGGTGATGGCGGCGACCCCGGAGACGACGGAGACGGCGACAGTCATCACGTAGTCGATGAGCAGCGCCGAGGCGGCGGTGAGCGCGGCCCGCTGCCCGAGGTTCTCGGCGGAGACGACGTAGGCTCCGCCGCCGCCCGGATAGGCGTAGCAGGTCTGCCGGTAGGAGGCGACCACCACCAGGAGCAGCACGACGATGCCGGCCGCCGCGTACCAGGCCAGATGGAGCACGGCCAGGCCGCCGAGGGCCAGGATCAGCAGGATCTCCTCGGTGGCGTAGGCGACCGAGGAGAGCGGGTCGCTGCAGAAGATCGGCAGCGCGACCCGCTTCGGCAACAGGGTCTCCCCGAGCCGCCCGCTCTCCAGCGGACGGCCTACGAGCAGGCGTTTCGCCGCACTTCCAGCTCTCATAAGTGCTGAAGTTAGGACGAATGGTATGGAATGCGCGGAAGCCGCGCCCTGAGGGTGCCCACGCCCCGTGGAAGCGCCTGTACGAGGAGGGACCCGACGCGTGAGCGGAGTACGAATGGCCGGCGGACCCATGCAGATCGGCGAGGTCGCCGCACGGACCGAACTGTCCCTGCGCACCATCCGGCAGTACGAGGACAGCGGCCTGGTCGTCCCGTCGGCGGCCTCCCCGGGCGGCTTCCCCTCTACACGGACGAGGACGTGTCCCGGCTCATGGTGGTCCGCCGGATGAAGCCGCTCGGCTTCACCCTGGACGAGACCCGCGAACTCCTCACGGCCGTGGACCGGCTGGCCGCCGACCGCCCCGGCACGGACACCGAGCTCGACCCGGACGAGCGGGCCGCGCTCGTGTCCCGCGTCCACCGCTACGAGCAGGCCGCCGCCGAACGGGTCGCCGAACTGCGGGCGCAGCTCACCCGCGCGGAGGAGTTCGCCCAGTCCCTCCGCACGCGGTTGGCGGCGGCGCCGGCCTGAGCCGGGGGCTTTCGGGGTCTCCCGCCGGGGCCTTCCCGCCGGGGTCTCCCGCCGGGGCCTTCCACCAGGGCCTTCCCGCCGGGGCTCTCCTCAGGGCGCGAGCGCCTCCGCGAGTCGCGGAAGAAGCGGGCGTAGGCGGCGGCGCTGGGCGGGGTCTCCGGGTTCCAGGGGTGAGCCGGACCCCGCCGGGCAGGGCGTACGGGGGCGTGGCGTGGTCCCGGTTGTCGAAGAGGACCAGGTCGGGACGGAGGCCGGCGGCGTGCCCCAGTCGGTGGTGAGCCAGTTGGCGCCGGGGCCGGGGCCCGGGTCGAGAGCCGGACGCCGAGCCCGGCGAGCCACGCCAGCTCGGGCCAGGCCTGCGGGCGGGCCAGGTGCACCTAGTCGGGCCCGGCCCCGGAGAGCGCGAGCACCCCGAGCCCGCTGCGGGCCGCCGCCTCCCGGAGCGCGGCCTCGGCGGCCTCGAACTCCGCGAGGGCGGCGCCCTGACCGGGCCCGACGGCCGGGCTCACGGTCACCGGGGTCACGATCTCCGGCCCACGGCGTCGGATCCCACGACCACGGGGTGCGCGACCACGGGGTTCACGGCCACAGGGTGCGCGGCCCGGGGGCCCGGGACCGCCGGACCGGCGTCCGCCGGACCCGTGGCCGCCGGGCCCACGTCCGTCGGGCCCGTGACCCGCAGATCGGCGGCCAGCGCGGCGAACCGGTCGAGGATGGCCGGCAGGTCGAGCCGGTTGCCGACGGAGAGGGCGATCAGCGGCACCCCGAGCCGCTCGACGAGCGCCGCGTCCAGCGCGTACGGGCTCTTCCCGTCGTACGTCACGTCGACGACGACGTCCGGCCGCAGCTCCCGCAGCACCGCCTCGTCCAGGTCCCGGCCCGGTCCGAGATAGGGCACCCCGACCGCCTCCAGGACCCCCGCCTTCGCCGGGTCGTACACGTCGCCGTCGTGCCCGGAGCCGTACACCGCGACCGGCGTCACCCCCAGGTCGTACAGGGCGGCCCCGGCCCGTACGTACGCGACCACCCGCCTCGGCACCCGGGCCGCCCCGACCGCGTGCCCCTGTCGTCCGTGAATCCCCATGCCTGTGTTTCGGACATGCGGCTGCTCCCTCCCCGGCCGGAATCTCCCTGTTCCGCCACCTTGGAACGGTTGCCCGGCCCGCACAAGAGGGCCTGCGCCCGGCGCACGCCGTCCCGGCCGGAACCCCGGCCCCGGCTCCCCCTGCCGGAAGGGCGCCGGGGGTGTTAACTGAACGCGTCGGGAGGAAGCAGTAGGAATCGCCACGCCGTCGTGCGGGCGCGCCCCTCCGCCGGGCGCACCGCGTACGGGCGGCCCTCACGCCCTGGAGTGAGCCATGCCCTTGCCCGGCCGGTTCTCCGACCCCCGTGCGATCACGCTCTTCGGCCTGCTCGCCGTCTCGACGGCGACGGGTCTAGCCCTGGGACTGCGCGCCCGCGCCCGCCGCGACCGGGCGGACGCCCCGCTGGAGCGCGTCTGGCACCCGCAGGAGTCGGTCCCGCTGACGCCCGCCGAGGAACACGCCTTCGGCGAGGTCGCCTCCCGCCTCTCCCCGGCCCGACGGGCCGCCCGCGCCGATCACCCGCGCCGATCACCCCCGGCGGGCCCTACCAGGCGCGCGGATCGCGGCCGGTCGTGGCGAGCAGGCGCTCGAAGGCGGTGGCATCCCCGGGCAGGTCGACCGCGTCCCCGAAGACGCCCATCCTCCGGGCCATCGGGGCCATCCCTCCACCTCCCCGGCGAGCCCGGCCACCACGGCCGGGTCCGGTGCGAGTCCGGCCGATGGCCCGGGCCAGGTCCCAGACGTGCACGGTCAGGTCGAGCAGCACCATGCAGCCGACCGTCCGCGCGGGCAGCCCCAGGGCGCCGGACGTGCCCTCCTCTGCGCCGGGCGCCGACCACGCCTCGACCAGCTTCCCTGCCTCCGCCCCGAACTCCTCGCGCCAGCCGGCCGCGGCGACCCGGTCCGGGGTCTCGGAGAAGTCGGGCGTCCCCTTGGCGGCGAGGACCTGGAAGTTCACGACGACGGAGAAGAGGTGGTTGAGCAGGGCGCGCACGTCGTACTCGGCGCAGGGCGTGGGCGCGCCGAGGGAGGCGTCGTCGATGCCGCCGACCAGGGGGACGGCGTCGTCGGCGGCGGTGCGGAGCAGGTCACCGATGCGGAGCTGGGCCTCGTTCGTCATGATCCCGACGCTACGGAAGCATGCCCGGCCCCGTCTTGAAGAAACACGACAGCCGGCGAAGGAACACGACAGCCGGGGAGGGAACACGACAGCCGGGGACGGAAGGTGTCTAGCATGCGGGACATGTCCGCCTCAGCTCCCCGGCGGGACACCCGGGGCATCGTCGACCCCGCCGGGCTGCTCTCCCGGGTCCGCTTCCGCCGGCACCTCCCGGCCCCGGAGCTGCGGCCCTACCTGGAGCACTACTGGCTGATCGACTGGGAACTGCCGGAGCCGTACGCGAGCCACGTCGTCCCGCACCCCTCGGTGAACGTCGTCTTCCAGCGGTACGGCCCCTGGGCGCCCCGGCGGCCGGGGAAACACGTCGGCCGAGGTCGCGGGGATCGGGCTCGGCCTGTTCACCCACAAACTGGAGGAGGCGGGCCGGGTCTGCGGGATCCAGTTCCGCCCCGGCGGCTTCCGGCCCTTCGCGCCCGCGTGGCCGGTGTCGACGTGGACGGGCCGCCGCGTCCCGCTGGCGGAGGTCTTCCCGGAGCCCGCGCGCTCCCCGGCCTCCGACGTGCCGGACCCCGGCGTCCCGGCCGCCGTCCTCACCCCGACGAGGACCACGCGCGCGTGGCGGCGCTCGACGCCTTCCTCCTGGCGCACGGCCCGGCCCCGACCCGGCCGCCGACCTCGCCGTGGAGCTGGTGGAGCTGGTCCGTTCGGACCGCACGATCCGCAGGGCGTCCCGACTCGCCACCGCGTCGGGCCTGTCGGCCCGCTCCCTCCAGCGCCTCTTCGCGAGCCGCGTCGGGGTCGGCCCGAAGTGGGTGATCCTGCGCTACCGCATCCACGAGGCCCTGGAGCGCGCCGAGGCCGCGGAGACGGCGGGCGCCCCGGACTGGGCCGCCCTCGCGGCCGAACTGGGCTACAGCGACCAGGCCCACCTCGTACGGGACTTCACGGCGACGATCGGGGTGCCGCCCACGGCGTACGCCCGCGGACCGTCAGTGGCGTGACCTACGGTGCGGGGATGGAGAACGACACCTCACGCGTGCGCCTGGAGCCCTGGTCCGAGGAGGACGCCGGACTCCTGCGGGCCCTGAACGCACCGGCGCTGACGGCCCACCTCGGCGGCCCGGAGACCGAGGAACAGCTCGTGCGGCGCCACCGGAGGTACGTGGAGATGAGCGCCGCCGGCCCGGGTGCGGGCAGGATGTTCCGGATCGTGCTGCTCCCGGAGGAGACCGCGGTGGGCAGCATCGGGTTCTGGGCCCAGACCTGGGACGACGAGCCGGTGTACGAGACCGGGTGGGCCGTGCTGCCGGGCTTCCAGGGCCGGGGCGTGGCGACGTCCGCCACGCGCGCGGTGATCGCGGAGGCCCGGGCGGCGGGCCTCCGCCGGCACCTCCACGCGTTCCCGTCGTCGGACAACACCGCCTCGAACGCGGTGTGCCGCAAGGCGGGGTTCGCACCGCGCGGCGAGCGGGACTTCGAGTACCCGCCGGGGCGCCCGATGCGGTGCAACGACTGGCGGTTCGACCTGGGGACCCGGCTCAGGAGGCCTGATCGGGCGCCGTGAGCGGCCGGGTGAAGTGGAAGGCCACGATGTCGAAGCGCTCCCGCAGGTAGAAGCGGTGGGCCCCGGTGCGGTGGGTGCCGGAGTCCAGATTGAGCTCGTGGCAGCCGGCCGCGCGGGCGTGCCCTCCAGGTGGGCGATCAGCGCGTGCCCGACGCCGGTGGAACGGTCGGCCGCCGCCGTCACCAGGTCGTCGACGTAGAGCTTGCGCAGGGAGCTGGTGTTGACGACGATCCGCCAGCCGGCCGCGCCGACGCAGCGCCCGTCGTCGGCGTAGGCGGCGCTGAACCGCAGCCCCTGGGAGTGCCCGGCCTCGTAGACCTCGCGGAAGAGCTCCGGGGTGAGGTGGGGCCGCAGTTCGGAGAGGACCGGCAGGAGGTCGCCCTCCAGGCGGGGATCGCCCGGTTCGAGGTCGGTGATCTTCATGCCGGGACGGTACCCCAGGTTTTTCAGGGTTGACCACCGAGGCATCGTCCCGGATATTTACCTGTGTAACGCAGACTATTCGCGACGCAAGAGAACCGACCGGCCCTGCCGCCCACCCACGGCGGGGCCACCGCCCACCGCACGTCCGTCCGTCCGTCCGCACGACTGTCCGCCCGAATGACCGTCCGCCAGTCCGCCCGTCCGCCCGTCCGCCCGTCCGCACAACCGTCCGTCCGTCCGTCCGAATGACCGTCCGTCCGCCCGCACGACCCCGCGTCCCGAAAGGACACCCCATGACCGTTCTCGTCACCGGCAGCCGCGGCCGCGTCGCCGCCACCCTGCTCGACCTCCTCGCCGCCGCGGGCGTCGAGGCCAGGGCCAGCTCCACGAACCCCGCGGACCTCTCCCCGCCCGCCGGAGTCGCCGCCGTGCCCTGCGACCTCACCGACCCGGCCACCTTCGACACCGCCCTGAAGGGCGTCGACTCCGTCTTCCTCTACGCCGAGGCCGCCCACGCCGGCACCTTCGCCGAGCGGGCCCGCGCCGCCGGCGTCGAGCACATCGTCCTGCTCTCCTCCAGCTCCGTCCTCGCCCCCGGCGCCGACACCGACGCCATCGCCTCCCGCCACCTCGCGGCCGAGCGCGCCCTGGCGGCCGCCGCCGACTCCGGCGCCTTCGAGGTCACCCACCTCCGGCCCGGCGCCTTCGCCACCAACGCCCTCGCCTGGGCGCGGGCGCTCAAGACGGGCCACGGCCCGGCGCTGCCGTACCCGCACGCGCACAGCGACCCGATCCACGAGCGCGACCTCGCCGAAGCCGCCCTCGCGGTCCTCACCGAACCCCGGCTGCGCGGCTCCTCCCACTGGCTGACGGGCCCCGCGTCACTGGACTTCACCGAACAGCTCGCGATCCTCGCCGAGGTGACCGGACGCCCGCACCGCACACCGTCACCACCCCCGGGGAGTGGAAGGAGTCGGTCGCCGCCTTCATGCCGGAGCCGGTCGCGGACGTCCTCCTCTCCCACTGGGCCGCCCACGACGGCCGGCCCGCGCCCCTGACCGACACCGTGGAGGAACTGACCGGACACCCGCCCCGCACCTTCGCCACCTGGGCCACGGACCACGCGGAGGCCTTCCGCCCTGACCGGATGACCGGACCACACCGCGCCCACGGGCCCACGCCACGCTTCGCCCAGCCCAGCTCCGCCCAGCCCCGGACTCCACCGCGCCCCCGCCCCGGACCGAATTCCCTGGCAGCCCGTCCGCCCCCGGTGCCATCCTGTCCCCGTGAACGGACCGGAGATCCAGATCAGTTTCGCCCCCGGCCTGCGGCTCTTCGTCTCGGCGGAGCGGCGCACCGGCCCCACCCCGTGACCACCGACGGCGCCTCGTCCCTCGGCCACGTCGTGGAATCACTGGGAGTGCCCCTCACCGAGGCCGGACGGCTCCTGGTCGACGGGCGCCCCGTCGAGGCCGCGCACGTCCCGAGCGCGGGCGAGACGGTCGAGGTCCAGGACGTCACCCGCCCGCAGCAGGTCCCCGGCGCGCCCCTCCGGTTCCTGCTCGACGTCCACCTCGGCACCCTGGCCCGGCGCCTGCGCCTGCTCGGCGTGGACGCCTCCTACGAGAGCGAGGACATCGGCGACCCCGCCCTGGCCGCCCTCTCCGCACGAGAACGACGCGTCATGCTCTCCCGCGACCGCGGCCTGCTGCGCCGCCGCGAACTGTGGGCGGGAGCCTACGTCTACAGCGACCGACCGGACGAACAACTCCGCGACGTCCTCGAACGCTTCGCCCCGCCCCTCGCCCCTGGACCCGCTGCACCGCCTGCAACGGCGAACTGAGCGGCACCGACAAGGACGCGGTCCGCGCCCGACTGGAACAGGGCACCGAGAAGACCTACGACGTCTTCGCCCAGTGCGTGAAGTGCGACCGGGTCTACTGGCGCGGCGCCCACCACGCACGCCTGGAGACGATCGTCTCCGACGCGATGAGGGAGTTCGGCGGGGCGACGGCCGGCTAGGCCCCGTCCGGCCGGTCCAGGTCGCCCCGCGCAGCCGCTCGACCTGCCGGGCGCTCACCTCGACGGTGCGCCGCATGTGGGCGATGAGCAGGGCCACCTCGGCGTCGCTGTAGGCGTCGAACATCATGCCCCAGGCGCCGTTGAGCTTCCGCCACAGGGCGCCGAACTCCGCCATCCGCCCGGGGGCCGGCGAGACCAGGACCCGGCGCCGGTCCTCGGTGTCGCGCGCCCGCGTCACGTACCCGGCCCGCTCCAGCCGGTCGACGAGCCGGGTCGCGGAGCCGGTGGTGAGCCCGGTCAGCTCGGCGACCCGCCCGGTGGTCACCGGCCCGCCCTCCAGGCTGAGCAGGTTCAGGCACTGCACATCGGTCGGATGGAGCCCCAGGTGGTCCGCGACGGCCTGGTTGAACAGGGCGTAGGCGGCCATGTAGCGGCGGGCCTCCCCGTACAGCTCGGTCATCAGCGTCTCGCGCCGGGCGGAGCTCTTCTGCGTCATGCAGAGATCGTACGGACCGGCCGCCGCGCACCCGAAGGGCACGCCCGGAAGAGCCCGCCTCAGAAGACGTACGGATCACCGGTGTCCAGCACCAGGACGCGGTGCCGGTCGTTCCCCGGGTTCCGGTCGACCGCCCCGTCCCGCCAGGGCGTACTGATCTCCGCCGTCAGCTCCTCCGGAAGCCCCGCGGCCCACAGGTCGAGCGCCAGCTCCCCGCCCCTCCCGCCCACCGCGAGCTCCCCCGTCCGGCAGGACACCACCCGGTCGCTGCTCCACAGACAGGCCTCCGGCAGTTCGTACCCACCGGCCATCGGCACCGAGAAGGCGATCCGCACCGTCGCCCGGGCGACGGGGCGAGCCCGTGGTTCTCGCTCACCAGCCGGACGCCGAGCCGCCCGTCCCGGAGGAAGAGGTGCCCGTGGTGGGACAGATCCGCCTCGGCCCCGTCCACAGCACCCACGGCCCCGGCCCCCGAGCCCGCCACCACGGCGGCCGCGAGAACGTCCCCGAGCACACCTCTCAACAATCCACACATAAACACAAAATAACCACGAAAGTATTCGTCTCCCCTACCTCCGCCCGCGTGTCCCCACCACGCCCGCCCCGCTCCCCCGCCACCACCCCGCCTATCCTGACCGGGCGATCACCACCATCGATCACCTGCGCGAGGAGCACGCCATGACCGCCACCGGTACCCCCATCGCCGTCGTCACCGGCGCGAGCAGCGGAATCGGCGCCGCCACGGCCGGCAACTGGCCGCCGCCGGCTACCGCGTGGTCCTCACCGCCCGCCGCAAGGACCGCATCGAGGCCCTCGCCGCCGAGATCAACGACGCCGGCCACCAGGCCACCGCCTACGCCCTCGACGTCACCGACCGCGCCGCCGTCGACGAGTTCGCCACCGCCTTCCGCACCCTCGCCGTCCTCGTCAACAACGCGGGCGGCGCCCTCGCGCCGACCCCGTCGCCACCGGAGACCCCGAGGACTGGCGCCGCATGTACGAGGTCAACGTCCTCGGCACCCTCCACATGACCCAGGCCCTGCTCCCCGCCCTCACCGCCGGCGGCGACGGCACGGTCGTCGTCCTCTCCTCCACCGCCGGCCACGGCACCTACGAGGGCGGCGCCGGCTACGTCGCCGCCAAGAACGGCGCCCGCGTCCTCGCCGAAACCCTCCGCCTGGAGATCGTCGGCACCCCCGTCCGCGTCATCGAGATCGCCCCCGGCATGGTCAAGACCGACGAGTTCGCCACCACCCGCTTCCGCGGCGACACCGACAAGGCCGCCAAGGTCTACGCCGGCGTGGCCGACCCCCTCACCGCCGACGACGTCGCCGAAACCATCACCTGGGCCTGCACCCGCCCCCGCACGTCAACATCGACCTCCTGGTCGTCCGCCCCCGCGCCCAGGCCTCCAACACCAAGGTCCACCGGGAGTCGTAGAACCGCGAAAGGGGCCGGTGCGCACGGCACCGGCCCTCCCGTCCCCGGAAGCGGGACCCCCGAAGCGGAAAGGCCCCGGGGAACGATTCAGCCCTTCACGCAGATGAGCTGCTTCAGCTTCGCGACGACCTCCACCAGGTCCCGCTGCTGGTCGATCACCTTCTCGATCGGCTTGTACGCGCCCGGGATCTCGTCCACGACGCCGGAGTCCTTGCGGCACTCCACGCCCCGCGTCTGCTCCTCCAGGTCCCGCGTCGTAAAGCGCCGCTTCGCCGCGCTCCGGCTCATCTTCCGGCCCGCGCCGTGCGAGGCCGAGTTGAAGAACGCCACGTTCCCGAGGCCCTTCACGATGTACGAGCCCGTGCCCATCGAGCCCGGGATGATCCCGAACTCCCCGGAGCCGGCCCGAATTGCGCCCTTCCGCGTGACCAGCAGGTCCATGCCCTCGTACCGCTCCTCCGCCACGTAGTTGTGGTGGCAGGAGATCACCGGATCGAAGGTCACCCGGGCCTTGCGGAACTCCCGGCGGACGACCTCCTGGAAGAGCGCCATCATGATCGCGCGGTTGTACTTGGCGTACTCCTGCGCCCAGAAGAGTCGTGCCGGTAGGCGGCCATCTGCGGGGTGTCCGCGACGAACACCGCCAGGTCGCGGTCGACGAGTCCCTGATTGTGCGGCAGCTTCTGCGCCTCACCGATGTGGTGCTCGGCGAGCTCCTTGCCGATGTTCCGGGATCCGGAGTGCAGCATGAGCCACACCGAACCGGACGTATCGACGCAAAACTCCACGAAGTGATTCCCCGAGCCCAGCGTTCCCATCTGCTGCCCCGCCCGCTCCCGCCGGAACTTCACCGCGTCCGCGACCCCGTCGAACCGCGACCAGAAGTCGTCCCACCCCGCCGTCGGGAACTGGTACAGGCGCTTCGGGTCCACCGCCTCGCGGTGGAGGCCGCAGCCGACCGGGATGGCCTGTTCGATCTTGGAGCGGAGGCGGGAGAGGTCGCCCGGCAGGTCGTTGGCCGTCAGGGAGGTCTTGACCGCCGACATGCCGCAGCCGATGTCCACGCCGACCGCCGCCGGACACACCGCGCCCTGCATCGCGATCACCGAACCGACCGTCGCGCCCTTGCCGTAGTGCACGTCCGGCATCACGGCCAGGCCCTTGATCCAGGGGAGCGTCGCCACGTTCTGCAACTGCTGCAGGGCGCCGCCCTCCACCGTGGAGGGTCGGCCCACATCCGGATCGGCACCTTCGCCCCGGGCACTTCCACGTACGACATACTTCCTCGATTCCCCGAAAAGACCGATAACGCAAAACCGGGCCAAAGCCCGTGAAGGTGACGGGGGACCGGCATCGACGGCAGCGTGTGCGATAGACATTGTGTCCATCGGCCGGGTTCGCGCGGCAAACAGTTTTCGGGAAAGTCTTCGGGAGAAGGGAGCCTGGGACCGTGCAGCGAAGAGGTACGCCCCCGGCCGCGCCGGGTCCACGGCCTCGTACCACCGTCGTCCTCGCCCTCGGCCTCGGCCTCGGCGCGGGCCTCGCCGGCTGCTCCTCCGGCACCCCCGCCGACGACGTCACCGTCGACGCCAAGGCCGGTCTCGCCTCCGCGGCCGCGCCGCCCGGCCGGTACCGCACCCTCTTCGAGGCGTGCGGCGCCGTCCCGCAGGCCGTCCTCAAGGAGATGCTCCCGGGCGCCGCCGCCCTGCCCGACGCCGAGCGCGCCAAGGCCTACCGGGGCACGGCCGCCGTCACGTACGACACCGACCGGCGCGTCGGCTGCTCGTGGCGGGCCGACACCCCGGAGACCTCGCACCGGCTCTCGCTCGACATCGAGCGGGTGGTCTCGTACGACACCGCCGTCAGCGACGACGACCGGGCGCAGGAGGTGTACGTCCGCAAGCAGCTCGCGGCGGGCGTTCCGCTGCCGCCGACCGCGCCGCCCGAGGCCACCGGCTCCCCCGGCGGCACGGCCTCCCCACGCAGACGGCGACCACCCCTCCGGCGCACAAGCCGTCGGCGACCGCTCCCGCCTCGCCCACCGGGTCCGCTCCCGCCGGGTCCGCCTCCACCGGGCCGACCCCGTCCGGCGCCCCCGCCTCCACCGGTCTGGAGTCCCGCGTCCTGGAGGGGCTCGGTGACGTCGCGTACCTCGACGACGTCCTCGGCAACGCCGGTGCGAACAGCCGTCAGCGGTCGGTCAGCGTGGTGTTCCGCACATCCAACGTGATCGTGACGGTGTCCTACCGGGAGGAGACGAGCGGTCCCGCCGAGGCCCCGGGCAGCGCGGAACTGCAGGAAAGGGCCCGGAAGCTGGCGCGGTCGCTGGCCGACCGGCTGGAGGAGTAGCCGCTCGGTGCCGCTCCGTGAGCGGACGGCGACCACGTAACGTGTCGCCGTGGCCCGTGGCCGTACCGGTGGTCGCGGTCGCCGGACCAGGGCCGGACCGTGCGCCGGCCGGAACGACGGCCGGGACCGTACGACAAGTGTCCGACCGTACGACAAGCGACTGAAGGAACCATGCAGCGATCAGCTCCGCGCCTCACCCGCATACTCGCCTGCGCCGCCGTCCCGGTGATGCTCGTCGTCGCCGGCTGCTCCTCGGACTCCGGTGACTCCGGTAACTCCGGGAAGCCGAAGGCGCGGGAGACGACGGAGGCGTCCGCGACCCCTCGCCCGCGCAGACGACGAAGACGGTCGAGCCGGCGAAGTTCGCGAAGCTGCCCCAGGTCTGCCGTTCGATCTCGGCGAAGACGACGGAGTCCCTGGTGCCGAAGGCGAAGACCAAGGCCGGGACGCCGGGTGTCTCCAGCGACCTGAACAGCCGCGGCGGCTGCTCGTGGAACGGTCTGGACGACAAGGGCGTGAAGGGTTCGCAGTACCGCTGGCTGGACGTGTCGGTCTACCGGTACGAGTCGGACGCGTCGCTCGGCAGCGGTCAGGAGCGTGCGGAGGAGAACCTCGCGAAGGAGGTCTCCAAGATCGAGGGACCGCGGGGGCGAAGAAGCTGCGGACCGTGGCGGCCCCGGGCGTCGGCGACGAGGCGAAGGCCGTGACGTACCACGAGAGCAAGACGGGCGAGGACTTCGTGTACACCTCGGTCGTGGCGCGGACGGGGAACGTGCTGGTGCTGTTGTCGTACAACGGTGCCGGTTACGCGGGTGCGCCCACCCCGTCGGAGAAGACGATCACGGACGGTGCGGTGAAGGCGGCGAAGGAGGCCGTGGCGTCGGTGGCCGCGGCCAACAAGTAGGAACACGAGTAGGAACACAAGAAGCAACAAACCCGTACGGAACGGTACATCAGTACGGAGCCCGCCCCTCCCCGAGGGCGGGCTTCGTTATGTGCCACTCTGTGCGCGCGAGATGTCGAGCGACGGGAGGGTTCGCGGGTGGCCGCGATGCAGTTGACACGCACACACCGGGTTCTCATCGGCCTCGTCATCGCCGGCGCGCTGATCATCGCGGGGATCGGTTTCGCGGGTTCGTACGCCGCCGTGCGCGAACTCGCCGTGCACAAGGGTTTCGGCACCTTCTCGTACTTCTTCCCGATCGGCATCGACGCGGGCATCTGTGTGCTGCTCGCGCTCGACCTGCTGCTGACGTGGCTGCGGATCCCGTTCCCGCTGCTGCGGCAGACCGCGTGGGTGCTCACGGCGGCGACCATCGCCTTCAACGGCGCGGCGGCCTGGCCGGATCCGCTGGGCGTGGGCATGCACGCGGTGATCCCGGTGCTGTTCGTGGTGGCCGTGGAGGCGGCGCGGCACGCGGTGGGCCGGATCGCGGACATCACGGCCGACAAGCACATGGAGGGCGTGCGGCTGACCCGTTGGCTGCTGTCGCCGATACCGACCTTCCGGTTGTGGCGGCGGATGAAGCTGTGGGAGCTGCGCTCGTACGAGCAGGTCATCAAGCTGGAGCAGGAGCGGATGATCTACCAGGCGCGGCTCCAGGCGCGGTTCGGCCGGAACTGGCGTCGGAAGGCGCCGGTGGAGGCGTTGATGCCGCTGCGGCTGGCGCGGTACGGGGTGCCGCTGGCGGAGACGGCGGCGGAGGGGCTCGCGGCGGCGGGCATCGAGCCGGCGGTGCTGCCCGCGCAGCAGGAGCGGGTGTACGGGCAGCTCCCGTCGTCTCCTCAGTCTCCGCAGTCCCAGCAGCTTCCGCAGTCCCAGCCGTCTCCGCAGTCCCAGCCGTCCCTGGCACCGCAGGGGCGCAGGGGCGCCGCAGCTTCCGCAGCAGGCGGGGCAGGCGGGTCCTCAGGGAGCGCCGCAGGAGGTGCCGCAGGGGAGGCCCTGCCGCCGAACCACGACAGTCCGTGGTTCCAGGCGCAGCAGCTTCCGCCGGAGGCGCACGAGACGGCGTACGCCCCGCAGATCGCGGAGGGCCTGGAGCCGACGCCGGTCGCCGTTCCGCTGGGTCCGGAGGAGCTTCCGGTGGTGGACGGGCGGCAGGAGCAGGGCCCGCAGGAGTTCCGGCCGTATCCGGAGTACGTCGATCCGGAGCCGCCGGTCGACGCCTTCGAGGAGACCGTCTACAAGCTGGTGTGGTCGTACGCCAACGAGTACCGGGAGTTCCCGTCCGAGAAGGTGCTGGAGCAACTGGTGGCCGAGCACTACGAGCTCTCGGAGTTCCCCGACCCCGATCTGCTGCGCCGGCTGGCTCCGGTGATCGAGCAGCGTCTCCGTCGGGAGATGGCCGACTTCGAGACCCCCTGAGCCGTACGCGGTACGTGAGAAGGGCCGCCGCCCGGAGGTTTCCGGGGCGGCCCTTCTCGTCCTTCTACGCGCCGAGGAGCTTCCTCACCCGCTCCGCGCCGACGGCGAGGAGGAGGGTGGGGAGGCGCGGGCCGGTCTCGCGGCTCACGAGGAGCTTGTAGAGCAGGGCGAAGAAGGCGCGCTGGGCGAGCTTGAGTTCGGGCGTCGGCTTGGCCTCGGGGTCGAGTCCGGCCATGACCTTCGGGACGCCGTAGACGAGGGTGGTGAGCCCGTCGAGCGACCAGTGGGTGTCGAGGCCGTCCAGGAGGAGGCGGAGCGACTCGCGGCCCTCGTCGTCCAGGGAGCCGAGGAGCTCGGTGTCGGGCTCGTCGCGGACGATGGTGCGCTGGTCGGCCGGGACCTGGTTGGTGATCCAGTTCTCGGCGCGGTCGAGGCGCGGCCGGACCTCGTCGAGGGAGGCGACGGGGTTGTCGGGGTCGAGTTCGGTGAGGATCCGCAGGGTCTGCTCGTCGTGTCCGGCGGTGATGTCCATGACCGAGGCCAGGGTCCGGTACGGGAGCGGGCGCGGGGTGCGGGGCAGTTCGCCGGCGGCGGTGCGGGCGGCGCGGGAGTGGGCGGCGGCGTCGGCGGGCAGGACGGTGCCGTCGGCGACCTTGGCCTCCAGCTTGTCCCACTCGTCGTAGAGCCGCTGGATCTCCTGGTCGAAGGCGATCTTGAAGGACTGGTTGGGCTTGCGGCGGGCGTAGAGCCAGCGCAGCAGGGGCGCTTCCATGATCTTCAGGGCGTCGGCGGCGGTGGGGACGCCGCCGCGCGAGGAGACATCTTGGCCATGCCGCTGATGCCGACGAAGGCGTACATGGGGCCGATGGGCTGGACGCCGTCGAAGATCTCGCGGACGATCTGGCCGCCGACGACGAAGGAGGAGCCGGGCGAGAGTGGTCGACGCCGGAGGCTCGAAGATCACGCCCTCGTAGGCCCAGCGCATGGGCCAGTCGACCTTCCAGACGAGCTTGCCGCGGTTGAACTCGCTGAGCTTGACGGTCTCGGTGAAGCCGCAGGCCGTGCAGGTGTAGGCGAGTTCGGTGGTGTCGTCGTCGTAGGAGGTGACGGTGGTGAGGTCCTTCTCGCACCGGCCGCAGTAGGGCTTGTACGGGAAGTAGCCGGCGCCGCCGCCGGAGCCGTCGTCCTCGGCGGCCGCGCCGAGCCCTCCTCGGCCTCCAGCTCGGCTTCGTCGAGGGGCTTCTGGGACTGCTTCTTGGGCGTCTTCTTGGTGCGGTACTGGTCGAGGATGGCGTCGATGTCGGCACGGTGGCGCATGGCGTGCAGGATCTGCTCGCGGTAGGCGCCGGCGGTGTACTGCTCGGTCTGGCTGATCGGGTCGTACTCGACGCCGAGCTCGGCCAGGGACTCGACCATGGCGGCCTTGAAGTGCTCGGCCCAGTTGGGGTGGGGCGAGCCGGCGGGGGCCGGGACGGAGGTCAGCGGCTTGCCGATGTGCTCGGCCCAGGTCTCGTCGACGCCCTCGACGCCGCCCGGGACCTTGCGGTAGCGGTCGTAGTCGTCCCAGGAGACGAGGTGGCGGACGGTGTGGCCGCGGCGGCGGATCTCGTCGGCGACCAGGTGCGGGGTCATGACCTCGCGGAGGTTGCCGAGGTGGATCGGGCCGGAGGGGAGAGGCCGGAGGCGACGACGACCGGTTTGCCAGGCGCACGTCGCTCCGACTCGGCGATGACCTCGTCCGCGAAACGGGAGACCCAGTCGGTCTCGGTGCTGCTCTGAGCCACGGTCGGTACGTCCTTCTTTCCGTTAATCCCTCGGTGCCCTGGGTCGGGCCCTACGCCTGTCATTGTCCCAGACGGAACGACGGGCCCCGGGGTTGTCCACAGGTGTGAGTCGTCCACGGGCGCGGACGGTCTTCCGGGGGCCGGGTCGTCCACAGGCGGAGAAAACACGTTGCTCTCCCATGGGACACTTGACAAGCGAAATAGACCACCGGAACACCTCTCAACGGAACGGAAGCTCATGGCCTCGGTCCCTTCCCTCGCTTCGACCGTGCAGCAGCGCCTCGCGGACGGACTCTCGGCAGCCCTGCCGGAGGCCGCGTCCGCCGATCCGCTGCTGCGACGTAGCGACCGGGCCGACTTCCAGGCCAACGGCATCCTGGCGCTCGCCAAGCGGCTGAAGGGCAATCCACGCGAGCTGGCGACGCGGGTCGTCGAGGCGATTCCGGCGAACGACGTCCTGAAGGAGGTCGAGGTCTCGGGCCCCGGCTTCCTGAACATCACGGTCACCGACCGGGCGATCGTCGAGACCCTGGCGGCCCGTGCCGCCGACGCGCGGCTCGGCGTGCCGTTCAACGAGTCGGCGGGCACGACGGTGATCGACTACGCGCAGCCGAACGTGGCGAAGGAGATGCACGTCGGCCACCTGCGGTCCGCGGTGATCGGCGCGGCGATGGTGGAGATCCTGGAGTTCACCGGTGAGACGGTGGTCCGGCGGCACCACATCGGCGACTGGGGCACCCAGTTCGGCATGCTCATCCAGTACCTGATCGAGCACCCGCACGAGCTGGACCACTCCTCGGAGTCCGAGGTGTCGGGCGAGGAGGCGATGTCGAACCTGAACCGGCTGTACAAGGCGTCGCGTGCCCTGTTCGACTCGGACGAGGAGTTCAAGACGCGGGCCCGGGCGCGCGTGGTGGACCTCCAGGCCGGTGACGAGAGACCCTCGCGCTGTGGCAGCGGTTCGTGGACGAGTCGAAGATCTACTTCTACTCGGTCTTCGACAAGCTGGACATGGACATCCGGGACACCGACGTGGTCGGCGAGTCCGGTTACAACGACATGCTGGTGGAGACCTGCCGGATCCTGGAGGAGACGGGCGTCGCGGTCCGCTCCGAGGGAGCGCTGTGCGTGTTCTTCGACGACGTGAAGGGCCCGGACGGCAACCCGGTGCCGCTGATCGTCCAGAAGTCCGACGGCGGTTTCGGGTACGCGGCGACGGACCTGTCGGCGATCCGGGACCGGGTGCGGAACCTGAAGGCGACGTCCCTGCTCTATGTGGTGGACGCGCGGCAGTCGCTGCACTTCAAGATGGTCTTCGAGACGGCCCGCCGGGCGAGCTGGCTGAACGACGAGGTGAAGGCGCACCAGCTCGCGTTCGGCACGGTCCTGGGCAAGGACGGCAAGCCGTTCAAGACCCGTGAGGGCGAGACGGTCCGGCTCGTGGACCTGCTGGACGAGGCCGTGGAGCGGGCGACCGAGGTCGTCCGCGAGAAGGAGAGTCCTACCGGGAGAAGACCGGGCAGTCGCTCCTGACCGAGGCGGAGATCGTCGAGAACGGGCAGTACGTGGGCATCGGCGCGGTGAAGTACGCCGACCTGTCGACGTCGGCCGCGCGGGACTACAAGTTCGACCTGGACCAGATGGTGTCGCTGAACGGCGACACGTCGGTGTACCTCCAGTACGCGTACGCGCGGGTCAGGTCGATCTTCGGCAAGGCGGGCGACCGCACCCCGGTCGCCCACCCGGAGCTGGAGCTCGCCCCGGCGGAGCGCGCGCTCGGCCTGCACCTGGACGGGTTCGCGGAGACGGTGGCGGAGGCAGCCGCGGAGTACGCGCCGCACAAGCTGACCGCGTACCTGTACCAGCTCGCCTCGCTGTACACGACGTTCTACGACCAGTGCCCGGTGGTCAAGCCGGAGCCGGCGCGGGAGGTCGCGGAGAACCGGCTGTTCCTCTGCGACCTGACGGCCCGCACGCTCCACCAGGGCATGGCGCTCCTGGGCATCCGGACGCCCGAGCGCCTCTGATCCTCCGAGCGCCTCTGATCCCCGCGCACCGACGGGCACCCCTCACGTACGGGAGGGGTGCCCGTTCCGCGTTCAGTTCCATTCGTCCGGGCGCCATTCGCCCGGCTCGACCACCAGACGTACGAGGGGCGTCCGGCGGTCGCGCTGGTGCGGAACGGGCGACCGCCGTCGTCGACCCGGACCGTGCCCCTGCGGTCGCCGCTGCTCCAGTCGACCTCCAGGTACCACCGGACGTCGTGGGCCTTCGTGGTCACGTCGAAGCGGAGCACCTGGGGGTCGTGGGAGGCGACCTTGTAGGGGAAGTCCTTGGCGGGAACGACGATGTCGCCGTTCTGTCCGGCGACCGGCCGGACGCCGGGCTGGGGGCGGTCGAGGTCCACGGCGAACGTCTGCGGGACGACGCCGCTGCCGCAGCCCTCCCCATCGAGAACGCCGACCAGGGCAGCGCGGGCGAGCGCCCCACCACCCGGACGTGGATGTCGTTGATCACCACGGAGTCGGACGTGCGGCCCGTGGCGGTGAGTTCGAGGCGCATCCCGCCGCCGTCCACCGCGCCGAGCGCCCGCGCCCAGCCCCGGTGGTCCTGGGGCGGGGGCGGGGCGGCACCGCGCCGGGGTCGCGGTCGAGCAGGTAGTACTGGCCGCAGGGATGCTCCCAGTTGTACGAGCTGACGCCGACGCGCAGCGGGACGCCGGTCGCGGGCGCGCCGGTCCGGGAGGCGGTCGGCGCCGGGTCCGGAGCAGGAGCCGAGGGGACGGGGAGCCCTTGCCGTCCGGGAGCCCGGACGGGGATCCACTCGGAGTCCGAGTCGGAGTCGGCGTCGGAGTGCCGGACGGGGCCGGGGCCGGGGACGACGTAGGGCCGGGGCGTACGGGGAGGGCGCCGCCGGTCGCCGGACCGGACGCGGCGGGTGCCGGTGCCGCCCGCTCCGGCGGCCGTTCGCCGTCGCCACGGGCCGCGAACACGGTGACCGGCACGGCCACCGCGACGACCACGGCGGCGGCGAGCGCGACGAGCACACGACGACGGCGCGCACCGCCGTTCCGGGGGCCGGGCAGGTCGGTCGCGTCGGACACGTCGGGCGCGTCGGGCGCATCGGTCACCTCCGGCCCGTCTTCCGCGTCCGGCTCCGTGCCCGCGTCCGCAACGACCGCCGCTCCCGAAGCCGACACCGGTTCCGCCACCGGCTCAGGCGCCGGCACCGCCTCCGGTCCGGGCTCCGATTCAAGACCCGACTCCGGTCCGGACTCCGGTCCAAGCCCCGGCTCCGGTTCAAGACCCGGCTCCGGACCCAGCACCACTCCCGCCCCCGGCTCCGACCCCGTCGGCTTCGCCGCCGAACGCCCCCGTGTCCGCGCGTCGTCCGCGACGATCCAGCGCCGGTGCAGCTCGATCAGTTCCTCGCGCTCGGCTCCGCACAGGCGCGCGAACCGCTCGACCGCCGCGAACTCGGCCGGTACGGCGTCCCCGTTGCAGTAGCGGTGCAGGGTCGACGTGCTGACGTGCAGCCGCCCGCGAGCATCCCGTAACTGCGCCCCGAACGGTCCTTCAGCCGCCGCAGCAGCGCGCCCAACTCCTGGGCCTCCGGTGTGGTCGCCACCGTGCCCCTCCCCGTACTCGATGTCCTCGCGTCCCGGGACGGCGTTCCAGGCAGGGGCCGTTCCGCTGGTCACCGTACCCGTGAGCGTTCCGGCGTCCCTCATGGGCCGTTCGGCGTTGCGGCCGGAATCCGCCGCCCCGCAACCTGGGGCCATGCCGCACGGCGCCGGTCGAAGGACGGTGCCGCAGCCGCAGACCGACCGAAAAGCAACGACACCCACGGGGTTCCACCACCATGCGTACGCACCGCATCCGCATCGCCGCCGCGGCGGCCGTCACCGCCGCCGCCCTCTCCCTCACCGCCTGCCAGGGCGCGGGAGGCAGGACGCGGGACGAGGGCCGGGCCTCGTCCACGACCACCACCGCGCCGACGACGCCGGCACCCACGGGCACGCCGGCTCCCACGGCCACGCCCCCGTCGACGCCGACCGCACCGGGCGCCTCCGGCAACGAGAGCACCTCCCGCAGGGCTCCGCCGACGCCCCCACCGTCCCCGCCACTTCCGCCGCCCCCGGCAAGAACGGCAAGAACGGCGGGAAGAGCACCGCCGGCACGGTGGTGGACCGCCCGTGCGACGCGTCGGCCGTGCGGGTCGTCTACAGCCCGGTCAGCCGTCCGCTCAACCACGCGCTGCTGACCGTCACCAACACCGGCCGCACGGCGTGCAACGCCTACTACGCCCCGGTGCTGCGCCTGGACGACGGGCAGGCGGCGGTCGCAGTGGACCAGGACAGCAAGCCGCAGGCGGTCGTCACCCTGTTCCCGGGCGAGAGCGCGTACGCGGCGATGATCCTGTCGGCGGCCGACGGCAGCGGGCAGCACGGCCGGACGTCGAAGAAGCTGACCGTGTGGTTCGCCCCGCGCGACAACGTGGGTTCGGCCGGGGGCCCGGCGGTCCTGAAGCTGCCCGCCGGCACGTACACGGACAGCACGACCCGGGTCACCTACTGGCAGACCTCGATGGAGCACGCCCTGGGCTTCTGAGCCGACGGGTCACCTCCGGCGCGCCGCGTCCCGCCCCGGGCCGCGGCGCGCCGCCGTCACCACGGAGTCACCGCGCCGCCGCCGTCACCGCGTCACCGGATGGCGTGCGAGGTGCGTCCGGACACCGCGTCGATCTCCGTGTGGGCCTTCTGGAGGAGCTGCGAGGCGAGGTCCATCAGCGCGCGTGCGCCGGCGATCTCCTCCCCGACCCGCAGTTGGTCCGGATCGGAGGGTGCCGGTTCGCGGTGCCGTGGGCCCGGAACTCGGTGCCGTCGCCGAGCCGGACCATGGCCGCGGCCCGCGTCCGGTCGCCCTCCTCCTGGAACTCCATCTCCACGTGCCATCCGACCAGCGTGTGCATCATGAGGACCACCTCCGGCGAGGTAGGGGTACCTGTCGGCTACCCCTCCAGGGTGCGCCGACCGGAGGCCCCACCAGCCAGGGGCGGTCAGATCGCGCGGCCGAGCTTCTGCGCGACCTCGGTCGCCCAGTACGTCAGGATCATCTGCCCGCCGGCCCGCCGGATGCCGGTGAGGGTCTCCATGATCGCCTTGTCGCGGTCGATCCAGCCCTTCTCGGCGGCGGCCTCGACCATCGCGTACTCGCCGCTGATCTGGTACGCGGCGACGGGCACGTCCACGGAGGCGGCGACCTTGGCGAGGACGTCGAGGTAGGGGCCCGCGGGCTTGACCATCACCATGTCCGCGCCCTCCTCCAGGTCGAGCGCCAGCTCGCGCATCGACTCGCGGAGGTTGGCCGGATCCTGCTGGTAGGTCTTGCGGTCGCCCTTGAGGGAGGAGCCGACGGCCTCGCGGAAGGGGCCGTAGAAGGCGGAGGAGTACTTCGCGGTGTACGCGAGGATCGCCACGTCCTCCTTGCCGATGGTGTCGAGGGCGTCCCGGACGACGCCGACCTGGCCGTCCATCATTCCGGAGGGGCCGACGACGTGGACGCCGGCGTCGGCCTGGACCTGGGCCATCTCGGCGTAACGTTCCAGCGTGGCGTCGTTGTCGACCCGCCCGTCGGCGTCGAGGACGCCGCAGTGGCCGTGGTCGGTGAACTCGTCGAGACAGAGGTCCGACATGATCACGAGGTCGTCGCCGACCTCGGACCGCACGTCCCGGATCGCGACCTGGAGGATCCCGTCGGGGTCGGTGCCCGCCGTGCCGGCGGCGTCCTTCTTAGCGTCCTCGGGCACGCCGAAGAGCATGATCCCGGAGACCCCGGCCTCCAGCGCCTCCACGGCGGCCTTCCGCAGGGTGTCGCGCGTGTGCTGCATGACCCCGGGCATCGCCCCGATCGGCACGGGCTCGGTGATCCCCTCGCGCACGAACGCGGGCAGGATCAGGTCGGCGGGATGCAGCCGCGTCTCGGCCACCATCCGCCGCATGACGGGCGTCGTCCGCAGCCGCCGCGGCCGCGCCCCGGGAAAGGATCCGTACGAGTTCATACGATCGAGGCTACGCCCGCACAAACAGTGCACTTACCGACAGGGTGTTGCCGCGAGAGGCCCGGGCAACGCGAAGGGTGCGGGCCCGTGAAGGACCCGCACCCCGGGGAACACCTAGGTGGTGCGCCGTCTCCTCGCGCCCGGTCGCCGCTCGCTCGGCCGCGTCACCGGGTCGCCCGCCTCCAGGGCGGACTCCCGCCGGCGCGTGCCGAAGTCCGCGAGAGCCTCCGCCAGCTTGTGGACGGACGGCTCGGGCGACAGGACGTCGACCCGCAGGCCGTGCTCCTCCGCCGTCTTGGCGGTGGCCGGGCCGATGCAGGCGATGACGGTGACGTTGTGCGGCTTGCCGGCGATGCCGACGAGGTTCCGCACGGTCGACGACGAGGTGAAGAGGACCGCGTCGAAGCCGCCGCCCTTGATCGCCTCGCGGGTGTCGGCCGGCGGCGGCGAGGCCCGTACAGTCCGGTAGGCGGTGACGTCGTCGACCTCCCACCCGAGCTCGATGAGGCCCGCGACCAGGGTCTCGGTCGCGATGTCGGCGCGCGGCAGGAAGACGCGGTCGATCGGGTCGAAGACCGGGTCGTACGGCGGCCAGTCCTCCAGGAGTCCGGCGGCGGACTGCTCGCCGCTGGGCACCAGGTCGGGCTTGACGCCGAAGTCGACGAGCGCGGCGGCCGTCTGCTCGCCCACCGCGGCGACCTTGATCCCGGCGAAGGCGCGGGCGTCGAGCCCGTACTCCTCGAACTTCTCGCGGACGGCCTTCACGGCGTTGACGGAGGTGAAGGCGATCCACTCGTAGCGGCCGGTGACCAGGCCCTTGACCGCGCGCTCCATCTGCTGCGGGGTGCGCGGCGGCTC
Organism: Streptomyces sp. WAC08241; assembly: GCA_007858575.1. Lineage (GTDB taxonomy): Bacteria > Actinomycetota > Actinomycetes > Streptomycetales > Streptomycetaceae > Streptomyces. The sequence goes on along the minus strand of CP042279.1, from coordinate 6,061,877 downwards.
GACGGCGATGGTCGGGACCTCGTGCGGCACGGCGCCGTACGAGCGGAGCTGGTCGGAGAGCGAGGCGGCCTGCTCCTTGGTGCGCGGCACGAGGACCCGCCAGCCGAAGAGCGGCTTGGACTCGAACCACGACAGCCGGTCCCGCTGCGCCGGGGCGCTGCGCTCGCCGACCACGGCTATGACCGGCCGGTGGCCCTCGGGCGAGGGGAGGACCTTGCCCTGCTTGAAGACCTGGGCGATGGTGCCGAGGGTGGCGTTCCAGGTCCGCTGGCGGGTGGTGGTGCCGGCGACGGTGACGGTGAGCGGGGTGTCCGGCTTGCGGCCGGCCGCGACCAGTTCGCCGGCGGCCGCGGCCACCGCGTCGAGGGTGGTGGAGACGACGACGGTGCCGTCGGAGGCGCCGACCTCGGTCCAGCAGCGCTCGTCGGCGGTCCGGGCGTCGACGAAGCGCACGTCGGTGCCCTGGGCGTCGCGCAGCGCACGCCGGCGTAGGCGGGGACGCCGACGGCGGTGGCGACGCCGGGGACGACCTCGAAGGGGATGCCCTCGGCGGCGCAGGCGAGCATCTCGGCGCCCGCGTTGCCGTCGAGGCCGGGGTCGCCGGTCACCGCACGGACGACCCGCCTGCCGCCCCTCGCGGCCTCCATGACAAGATTGGCCGCGTCCCTCAACACGGGGATTCCGGCGGCTGTTGACGCCTCGTCGACGACCGCCAGCTCCGGCGTGCTCACCCCGCGCGCGCATGGCCGCGGACGACGTCGAGGACTTCGGGCTCGGCGATCAGGACGTCCGCCCCGCGAGGGCCTCGACGGCCCGGAGGGTCAGGAGTCCGGGGTCGCCGGGTCCCGCTCCGAGGAACGTGACGTGTCCGTGGCCCGCGAGGGCCGGGGACAGGGACTGGTGGTCGGGCTGGTGGGGTTCAAAGTGCTCGCTCCCCCATAAGACCGGCCGCACCCTTGGCGAGCATCTCGTCCGCGAGTACGCGTCCGAGCGCCATGGCCTCGTCGTGCGAGGTGGGTACGGGTCCGGTGGTGGATAGCTGCACCAGCGTCGAGCCGTCGGTGGTGCCGACGACGCCGCGCAGGCGCATTTCGGTGACAGCCTGCCCGTGACCGGGGTCGTCGGCCAGCAGGTCGGCGAGCGCACCCACGGGTGCGGAGCAGCCGGCCTCCAGGGCGGCGAGCAGGGAGCGCTCGGCGGTCACGGCGGCCCGCGTGTACGGGTCGTCGAGAGCGGCGAGAGCGGCGACGAGTCCGGCGTCGGACGCCGGACACTCGACGGCGAGGCCCCTGGCCGGGGCGGGCAGCACGGTGTCGACCGGGAGGTGGTCGAGGGTGAGGGAGCGGGTGAGCTCCTCGGTGCCGCCGATGCGGTTGAGTCCGGCTGCGGCGAGGACGACCGCGTCCAGTTCACCGTTGCGGACGTAGCCGACGCGGGTGTCGACGTTGCCCCGGATCGGGACGCAGGTGATCTCCAGGCCGTGGTCGCGCGCGTAGGCGTGGAGCTGGGCCGTGCGCCGCGGCGAGCCGGTGCCGACCCGGGCGCCCGCGGGCAGCCGGTCCAGCGTGGTGCCGGCGGGGGCGATCAGGACGTCGCGGGGGTCCTCGCGGCGGGGGATCGCGGCCACGACCAGGTCGGGGTGCGGGGTGGTCGGCAGGTCCTTCAGCGAGTGGACGGCGAAGTCCACCTCGCCGGCGAGCAACGCGTCGCGCAGGGCGGCGACGAAGACGCCGGTGCCGCCGATCTGCGCGAGGTGCTCGCGGGAGGTGTCCCCGTACGTCGTGATCTCCACGAGCTCGACGGGCCGGCCGGTCACCTGCCGTACGGCGTCGGCCACGTGCCCGGACTGGGCCATGGCGAGCTTGCTGCGCCTGGTCCCGAGCCTCAGTGCCCTCTCGGTCATACTCGCCCTCGGTTCTTGACGTCGGCGTCATTCAGGTCGGCCCGGCTGACGGCGGCGACCGTCTCCGGGTCGAGGTCGAAGAGTGTCCGCAGCGCGTCGGCGTACCCGGCGCCGCCGAGCTCGCTGGCGAGCTGCTTGACCCGCACGGTCGGCGCGTGCAGGAGCTTGTCGACCACCCGGCGCACGGTCTGGGTGATCTCGGCGCGCTGCTTCTCGTCGAGGCCGGGGAGGCGGCCTTCGAGGCGCGCGACCTCGTTAGTGACCACGTCGGCGGCCATGGCGCGCAGGGCGACGACGGTGGGGGTGATGTGGGCGGCGCGCTGGGCGGCGCCGAAGGCGGCGACCTCGTCGGAGACGATGGACCGGACCCGGTCGACGTCGGTGGCCATGGGTGCGTCGGCGGAGGCCTCGGCGAGCGACTCGATGTCGACGAGCCGGACGCCGGGGAGGCGGTGGGCGGCGGCGTCGATGTCGCGGGGCATGGCGAGGTCGAGGAGGGCGAGGGGGCCTCGCGGTCCCGTACGGCGGCGGCCACGTCGTCGCCGGTGAGGACGAGTCCGGTGGCGCCGGTGCAGGAGACGACGATGTCGGCCCGGCCCAGTTCGTCGCCGACGGCAACCATCTCGGCCGCGTGTGCGGAGACTCCCGTTCCGCCGGGCTCGGTGAGGATCTGCGCGAGCCGTTCGGCGCGGGCGAGGGTGCGGTTGGCGATGCCGATCTCGGCGACGCCGGAGCGGGCGAGGTGGCGGCGGCCAGGGAGGACATGGAGCCGGCGCCGATGACGAGGGCCTTCTTGCCCTTGGCCCAGGTCTCGACGTCCTCGCCGTCGGCGAGCTGCTCCAACCCGAAGGTGACGAGCGACTGTCCGGCCCGGTCGATGCCGGTCTCGCTGTGGGCGCGCTTGCCGACCCGCAGGGCCTGCTGGAAGAGGTCGTTGAGGAGGCGTCCGGCGGTGTGCAGGTCCTGGCCGAGGGCGAGGGCGTCCTTGATCTGGCCGAGGATCTGGCCCTCGCCGACGACCATGGAGTCCAGGCCGCAGGCCACCGAGAAGAGGTGGTGGACGGCCCGGTCCTCGTAGTGCACGTAGAGGTAGGGGGTGAGCTCGTCCAGGCCGACGCCGCTGTGCTGGGCGAGGAGCGTGGACAGCTCGGCGACGCCGGCGTGGAACTTGTCGACGTCGGCGTAGAGCTCGATGCGGTTGCAGGTGGCCAGGACGGCGCCCTCGGCGGCCGGTTCGGCGGCGAGGGTGTCCTGGAGGAGCTTGGTGCGGGTGTCCGCCGACAGGGAGGCCCGCTCCAGGATGGAGACGGGGGCGCTGCGGTGGCTGAGTCCGACGACGAGGAGGCTCATGCCGGCATCACGGCGGGGACGTCCCCGTCGGGTCCCTTGCGGCTGCCGGTGCCCGTGGTGCCCCGGGGGCGGGCGGTACGACGGCAGGGGTGTGCTCCGCGTCGTCGTCGGCCCCGGTGTCCTCGCCGGCCTTGCGCTGCTCGTGGAAGGCGAGGATCTGGAGCTCGATGGAGAGGTCGACCTTGCGCACGTCGACGCCGTCGGGGACGGAGAGGACGGTGGGGGCGAAGTTCAGGATGGAGGTGACGCCGGCGGCCACGAGGCGGTCGCAGACCTGCTGGGCGACGCCGGCCGGGGTGGCGATGACGCCGATGGAGACGCCGTCGTCCTCGACGATCCGCTCCAGGTCGTCGCTGTGCTGGACGGGGATGCCGGCGACGGGCCGGCCGGTCATGGCGGGGTCGGCGTCGATGAGCGCGGCGACGCGGAAGCCCCGGGAGGCGAAGCCGCCGTAACCGGCGAGGGCGGCGCCGAGGTTGCCGATGCCGACGATGACGACGGGCCAGTCCTGGGTGAGGCCCAGCTCGCGGGAGATCTGGTAGACGAGGTACTCGACGTCGTAGCCGACCCGCGGGTGCCGTAGGAGCCGAGGTAGCTGAAGTCCTTGCGCAGCTTCGCGGAGTTGACTCCCGCCGCGGCCGCGAGCTCCTCGGAGGAGACCGTGGGTACGGAACGCTCCGAGAGCGCGGTCAGCGCGCGCAGATACAGCGGAAGCCGGGCGACGGTGGCCTCGGGAATTCCTCGGCTACGGGTCGCCGGTCGGTGAGTTCGGCCAGTTGCCACGGTGCTCCTGCGGGATGAGCGGGGCTGCAGGCGGCCACATGTCCCAAGACCGCCCCGTCGAATGCAGGCTATGTCTTTGTGAACGCGTGCACAAAGATGGTGTCCGTTTGTCCGGCCAAAGTGACCGGGGTCACGCGGCCGGTTCCATCGTCGTGGAACCGCGGAGAAGATCGGCGCGTTGAGAACCCGAAGGGGCAAAACCGCACACTCTCCTCACGATGTCGCCCCGGAACCCAACAAAACGTCCATGATGGTAACCGGGTTTCGGTCACGCACCCAGTTCGCGCCGGAGCCGATCGGCGTCCACGCGCCAGAAGGTGTGCTGCTCCCCGTCGACCAGGACGACCGGGATCTGCTCCCAGTACGCCCGGTACAGCTCCTCGTCGCGGGTGATGTCCTTCTCCTCCCAGGACGCCCCGGTCTCCGCGCACACGGCCTCGACCACCGCCCTTGCGTCGTCGCAGAGATGACACCCCGGCCTGCCGATGAGGGTCACGGTCCGCGCCCCGGCGTCCGCCTTCTTCTTCCGTCCGAACATGGCGCCCATTCTGTCCCCGGCGCACCGCGACCGCCCCGCCGGAACGGGTTCCGGACGGACCCGGGACGCGGTCCGAGGACGTGACCCGATGAACAGGGGAGCACCCCACTGTTCACGCCGTGGCATCGTCACAAGTCGGGAAGTACCGAACAGACTGGCTATGCTCACGGCATGGCCGCTCTGGGATGGCTCACCCCTCGTAGGCGCTCCGCCACCGCGCGCAGCGTCCTCGCAGGCGAGGCCGCTGCCGAGGCAGCGCGCAAGACCTCGCTCCAGTTGGAACGGGGCGGGAGGAGGCCGCCGCCGAACCGCCCGCCGAGCCCGAGTTCCCGGTCGTCGGCGACGTGCGGGCGGCCGCCTTCTTCGACCTCGACAACACCGTGATGCAGGGCGCCGCGATCTTCCACTTCGGCCGCGGCCTGTACAAGCGGAAGTTCTTCCAGCGCCGCGAACTCGCCCGCTTCGCCTGGCAGCAGGCCTGGTTCCGGCTCGCCGGCGTCGAGGACCCCGAGCACATGCAGGACGCCCGCGACAGCGCCCTGTCCATCGTCAAGGGCCACCGCGTCTCCGAGCTGATGAGCATCGGCGAGGAGATCTACGACAGTACATGGCCGACCGCATCTGGCCCGGGACCCGGGGCCTGGCCCAGGCGCACCTGGACGCGGGTCAGAAGGTGTGGCTCGTCACGGCCGCCCCGGTCGAGACGGCCACGATCATCGCCCGCCGGCTCGGCCTGACCGGCGCGCTCGGCACGGTCGCCGAGTCCGTCGACGGCGTCTACACCGGCAGGCTGGTCGGCGAGCCCCTGCACGGCCCGGCCAAGGCCGAGGCGGTACGGGCGCTCGCCGCCGCCGAAGGCCTCGACCTGGGCCGCTGCGCCGCGTACAGCGACTCGCACAACGACATCCCGATGCTCTCGCTCGTCGGGCATCCGTACGCGATCAACCCGGACACCAAGCTCCGGAGGCACGCGAGGGAACGGGAGTGGCGGCTGCGCGACTACCGGACCGGGCGCAAGGCCGCCAAGGTCGGCATCCCCGCCGCCGCGGGCCTGGGCGCGCTGGCCGGCGGCACGGCCGCCGCGGTCGCCCTGCACCGCCGCCGCCACTGACGCCCGGGCCCGCCCGCCCTCCCCGTCCGCCTGCCTGCCTGTCTGCCCGCCTGCCTGCCGATACGTTTCGGCTGCGATCATCTGCGACAGCCCCGGACCAGGCGCCCTCACCCGTCCGTGGTCGAACAGCACCGCACAGGTCGACTCCCGGGCATTCCGGGCCCTTACCCGCAGCGGCCCCGATCACTCGCGCATCTCTCACTTGAGCACAACAGAGCGTGCACGTGATCACATTCGAAAGCAGAGCGATCAACAACCAGTCACCAACTAGACCTTGATCCGACTGCAAACAGTAACAGATACGACGGAACCGGCGATTTCTGCAACTGGGTGTAGCGCTGCCTGTACGAAGCGTTATTCTCCTCAGACGCACAAAGGACCCTCGCGTCGCTACGACGGGTGAACGGTCCCGCACTGCACGTGATGGAAGCTCTGCCTCTGGGAGTCCCGTGTACCCACACGTCGGGGTTGACGCCTCGGGCCTGGCTACGCTGCGCGCAACGGTCCTCGACCACTTGCGCGGCTTCGTCCCCACCGCGTACGCCGGCCCTGTCCCCGCCTTCGCCTTCGCCGCACCGGCACCCGTCGGGCCTTGCTACGCCCTGGCCGACGGCGGCGCCGCCGTGGGCAGACGGGGCGCCCGCTCCGGAGCCCCGACCGCCTCCCGCCGTCCCGCCGCGGACAGCGACAGCGCCCGCATGATGGACCTCGTCGAGCGCGCCCAGGCGGGCGAGGCCGAGGCCTTCGGTCGCCTGTACGACCAGTACAGCGACACGGTCTACCGCTACATCTACTACCGCGTCGGCGGGAAGGCGACGGCGGAGGACCTCACCAGCGAGACCTTCCTGCGCGCCCTGCGCCGGATCTCCACCTTCACCTGGCAGGGCCGCGACTTCGGCGCCTGGCTGGTCACCATCGCCCGGAACCTGGTCGCGGACCACTTCAAGTCCAGCCGCTTCCGGCTCGAGGTCACCACCGGCGAGATGCTCGACGCCAACGAGGTGGAACGCAGCCCCGAGGACTCCGTCCTGGAGTCCCTCTCCAACGCCGCCCTCCTCGACGCGGTCCGCCGCCTCAACCCCCAGCAGCAGGAGTGCGTGACCCTGCGCTTCCTCCAGGGCCTCTCGGTCGCCGAGACCGCCCGCGTCATGGGGAAGAACGAGGGGCGATCAAGACCCTCCAGTACCGGGCGGTCCGCACCCTGGCCCGCCTCCTCCCCGACGACGCCCGCTGACCGGACGCCGACCGGGCGCCGTCCGGCGCCCCCACGCGCCCGGCCCCGGCCCCGGCCCCGTCCCCACCCCTCCCCACATGTCCCACAACCCCCGTCCAACTCACAGTCGGTGACGCCTCGATGACGCACTGGTCCGATCATCTCTCGCGCGTAACCCAAGTGCCGCGCCGCTCGTTGTGCGGGATGCAGGCTCCCTGTGGTCACGCCGTGCCCGCAGCCACTCACTCTTTCGTGTGGATGCGCTCAAGGTGTGCAACCCTCCGGACACCCCGGGGAGTCGACCGTCATGACGAGAGGAGGTGCCGCCAGTGATCGCGAACGTATCGGCGCACCGGCGGGCGAACGCCTTCGCCCAGGCCCTGGAGGACCGGGCGTCCGAGGGCGCTGCGGCCGAGCAGCCCGAGACCCCGGTCGAACCGGCCGAACCTGCGGAGCAGGACGGCTCCTGGCCTTAGCGAACGGACTCGGCGAGCTGCCCAAGCCGCAGCTCGATCCCGAGGTCAAAGTGGTGCATCGGGCCAGGATGATCGCCGCCATGGAAGCGATGCTCATGGAGGGACCGCCGCCGCGGGCCCCACCGTCCCGGAGCAGCGGACGTCCACCGGCAAGGGGCCCACCGGGCCTCCCCGCTCCGGAAGCTGCGCCCCGGTCCCGCTGGACCAAGGGCCTCGCCGCCGGCGGCCTCACGGTCGGCGTGGCCGCGGGAGCCTTCGGCGGAGTGGCCGCCGCCAGCTCCGACGCCCTTCCCGGTGACTCGCTCTACGGGCTGAAGCGCGGGATGGAGGACATCAAGCTGGGCATGGCGGACGACGACGCGGACCGCGGCGGCATCTACCTCGACCAGGCCTCCACCCGCCTCAGCGAGGCGCGCCGCCTCATGGAGCGCGGCCGCGCGGGCGACCTCGACCACGAGTCGCTCGCCGAGATCCGCCGGGTCCTGGGCGGGATGAAGCACGACGCCACCGAGGGCCACCGGCTGCTCCGCCAGGCGTACGAGCGGGACGGCGCCCTCGCCCCGATGGCCCGGCTCAACTCCTTCGCCCAGGCCCACCGGGACACCTGGGACGGCCTCCGCGACCGGCTCCCCGTCCAGCTCACGGACGTCGGCAACGAGGTCACGGACGTCTTCGACGCCATAGACGAAGAGGTCGAGCCGCTCCAGTCGGTGCTCCCCGCGTCCCCGAGAGGGGCACGGCCGGCACCGAGGGCCCGCGCAGTACGCCCAGCACCTCGCGGGAGACCGGGGAGACGGCCACCCAGCGCCCGCCGACCGGCCGGGAGACGCCCTCCTCGGGCGGTACGTCCACCGCGCCCCGCCCGTCGACCCCCGGCACGGGCACCGGCCGACCACGGACGGCACCACCACCGCCCCGCCGAAGGACGACGGCCTCATCGGCGGCGGCAGCGGCGGACTGCTCAAGCCCTCCCCGTCCGGGACGCCCACGTCCCCGCCGGCGGCAGACCAGCCCGTCCCGGACGTCCCCGACGTCACCATCCCGCCCATCCTGCCGGGCCTGCTTCCGGGCCTCGGCATCGACAGCGAGGACGCTCGCTAGCAGGAGGAGGGGCGCCCCCACGGACGGGGGCGCCCCTTCTTCATGCCCTGCTCCGGTCGGAAGGCCTTCGTGCCCTGCTCCTGCCGGAAACGATCAGAAGAACACCGACCTCCGCTGTACCAGCAGCTTGTACAGCGTGTGCTGGATCTGCTCCCGCACCTGGTCCGTCAGGTTGAACATCAGCATCGGGTCCTCCGCCGCCTCCGGCGCGTACGAGTCCGTCGGGATCGGCTCCCCGAACTGGATCGTCCACTTCGTCGGCAGCGGCAGCGCCCCAGCGGGCCCAGCCACGGGAAGGTCGGCGTCAGCGGGAAGTACGGCAGGCCCAGGATCCGCGCCAGCGTCTTCGCGTTCCCGACCATGGGGTATATCTCCTCCGCGCCCACGATCGAGCAGGGCACGATCGGCACCCCGGCCCGCAGCGCCGTCGAGACGAACCCGCCCCGCCCGAACCGCTGGAGCTTGTACCGCTCCCCGAAGGGCTTCCCGATCCCCTTGAAGCCCTCCGGCATCACCCCGACGATCTCGCCGGCGCGCAGCAGCCGCTCCGCGTCCTCCGCGCACGCCAGCGTGTGCCCCGCCTTCCGCGCCAGCTCGTTGACGACCGGCAGCACGAAGACCAGGTCCGCGGCGAGCAGCCGCAGGTGCCGCCCGCCGGATGGCGGTCGTGGACGGCGACCTGCATCATCAGGCCGTCCAGCGGCAGCGTCCCCGAGTGGTTGGCGACGATCAGCGCCCCGCCCTTGTCGGGGATGTTCTCGACGCCCTTCACCTCCACCCGGAAGTACTTCTCGTACAGCGGGCGCAGCAGCGACATCAGGACCTGGTCGGTGAGCTCCTCGTCGTAGCCGAACTCGTCGACCTCGTACTCGCCGGTGATCCGCCGCCGCAGAACGCGAGCCCGCCCGCGAGCCGCCGCTCCCAACCGCCCCGGCACCCCCGGCGGCCGGCGGCTCCGGGACGGCGGCGGGGTCGCCAGCTCCTCCTCCGCCGTCCGGGCGGCGGGGAGTTCCGGCTCCTGCGGCCCCGGCAGAGCCCGTACGGCCGCCGCCTCGCCGTCGGTCCGGGAGGGGCGGCGACAGGCCCGTGAACGGTCGTCGTCGAAGGGAATGACCTTGGCGTCCGCCATCGCAGTCGGGCCTCCTCAGGCGCCGTCGTGAACTGTGGGAACTCCGGGAGGAGAAGCGGGGGCCAGGCGTCCGGCGAGCCGGTCCACCGCCCCGGCCAGTGTCTCGGGCGGCAGCAGCCCCGCCCCCGGCCGCGCGCGAAGTCCGCGAAGGCCTCCGCCGTCGTGTGCCGGGGCGAGAAGCCGAAGACCTCGCGCGTGTGGACCGTCGAGACGACCCTGCCGTGGGTGAGCAGCCGGATCTGCTCGGGCGCGAAGTCGGTGATCCCGACCGTGCGCAGCGCCGTCCCCACCAGGTGACCGCCGGGAGCAGCACCGGCACCGTCGGCCGGCCGAGCCGCCGCGCGCACTGGGAGAGGAGCAGCACCCCGTCCCCGCCACGTTGAAGGTGCCGCTGTTCTGGGTGGCCCGGCGCGGCTCGTGCGCCGCCAGGCGCAGGACGTCGATCACGTCGTCCTCGTGGACGAACTGGAGCCGCGGGTCGTAGCCGAGGACGGTCGGCAGGACCGGCAGCGCCAGGTACTCGGTCAGCGGGGAGTCGATCCGGGGCCCCAGGATGTTCGCGAACCGCAGCACGCACACCGCCACGTCCGGGCGGCGCCGGGCGAAGCCCCGTACGTACCCCTCGACCTCGACGGCGTCCTTCGCGAAGCCCCCGCTCGGCAGCGCCTTCGCGGGCGTCGTCTCGGTGAAGACGGCCGGGTCGCGCGGCGCGGAGCCGTACACGCTCGTACTGGACTTGACGACGAGCCGCGCGATCCGCGGCGACTTCTGGCACGCGCCGAGCAACTGCATGGTGCCGATGACGTTGGTCTCCTTGACCGACGTCCGGCCGCCCGCCGAGGGCCGTCCCGGTGACGTCCAGGTGGACCACCGTGTCGACGTCGTGCTCGACGAGGACCTTCGCGATCTCGGGGCGGCGGATGTCCACCCGCACGAAGTCGGCGGCGCCGAGCTGGTGCGCCGGGTCGACCGCGTCCACCGCGATCACCCGCTCCACCTCGGGGTCCCGCTGGATCCGCCGCACGAAGCGGCCGCCGAGGTGCCGGGCGGCACCGGTGACGAGCACGACCTTGCCCAAGATCAGCGCCTTCCGTCCGTCTTCCGTCCGTCTTCCGCGGAACGCTTCCGCCGGTTCCGCCGGTTCCGCCGGTTCCGCCGGTTCTGTAGGTCGCCACCGTAGCGCTTCCAGATTTCCGCGCAATAAAGACGTGGCCCTCCACCGCGAACGGTGAAGGGCCACGCCCGACGCACTGAATGCTGCGGTGCAGCGGTCGCCTTACTTCTTGTTGCGACGCTGAACGCGCGTGCGCTTGAGCAGCTTGCGGTGCTTCTTCTTCGCCATCCGCTTGCGCCGCTTCTTGATAACAGAGCCCACGACTACCCTCGCTCACTTCTCGGAACATTCCCGCCTCGGCGGGAAATCGGTGCGGGGCGTCTGGGCCCACACGACCTACGTCGGCCTAGCCTACCGTCCCGAGCACCCCGGTCGTAATCCGAGGGCGATATCCGGCTCTCCCGGGGGCCGCCCGGGGTCCTCCCGGACTTTCCGGCGACGCGCCGCGCGCTCGCTACGCGGTCCCCACCCCACGAAGGACTCCCGGAGGTACTCGTGCACCGCCTGCTCCGGCACCCGGAAGGACCTGCCCACCCGGATCGCCGGCAGATGACCGCTGTGCACCAAGCGGTACACGGTCATCTTCGAGACGCGCATCACCGAGGCGACTTCCGCCACGGTCAGAAACTTGACCTCGTTGAGAGGTCGATCGCCAGCAGCCATGACCCACCTGTACCTTCCGCCGCGACGCCCACCGGCTTCCCTCCGGTGACTCTTCGTCGTCGAGCGCTCACGATCCAGAGTAGGGGCGGGTGGTACGAGTGGGGAAGAGGAGCTGCCACCGGCCGTTTACCGTGACAGACGGGCCCGATTGAGCACATAGCGCGTCAGCGGGAGGTACGAGGCGGAGCGCACGCCGTCGTCAAGCGGAACCACCGCCGACACCTGCCCTCCACCTCCCCGACGAACAGCGCGGGATCGTCCGTGTCGGCGAGCCCGATGGCCTCGATACCGAGCTGACCTGCCCCGCAGACCCATCCGTGGTCCCCGACCACCAGCTCCGGAAGCGGCCCGCCGGAGTCGGCCGCGCTCTCCAGGGCGGCCCTGACCGGTAGCGGCGAATGGGAGTGCGCCCCGGTGCGCGCCCGTCCCCGGGCGGTCCGGGTTCCCGTACGAACACCACCCCGCGCGCGTGGTCGAGGAGGAGCGTGCGTACGCCGAACCGGGTCGTTATGTCGACACATCTCCCCTGCGCCGGGGTGAGGACAAGACATCCCGCCGCCGACAAGGCGTCTGCGAGTACGGCGTAGAAACCGAGCAGCCGGTGCGGATGGCCCGTGCCCAGGAGCACCGGGACCCGCCGCGCCGCCGCCGCGCCGAGCCGCTCCGCGAAGGCGTCGAGGCCCCGCAGCGTGCGCTCCGGATCGATGACGTCCGGCCCCGACCGGTGCCCCGGGTCCCCGACACCCCGCACTTCTCGGCCATGAGCCGCAGCAGTTCGGCCTCGTCCCAGCCCCGTACGGGGTCGAGCCCGAGCAGCACCCGGGGATCGCGCGCGGCGAAGAGGCGGTAGCTCCGCAGGTTCTCCTCCCGCGGGGTCGCCACCGTGCCCGCCAACCCCGCCGCCAACAGATGCGCCCGCAGCGCCCGGTACTCAACACCCTCCCGATGCTGCCGGAACACGGCCGCCCGGGGACGCGAACCTCCAGGACGCCCCACCGTCGGCGTAACTTCCGGTAGGACGTTCCCCGGGCGGGCGGAGGTTCAGCCGTCCAAGCCGTCCAAGCCGTCCAAGCCGTTCAAGCCGTCCAACCGTTCAGGCCAGCAGCCCCCGCAGCGGGAAGGCGGCCCTACGGGTCGCGAGCACCGCCTGGTCGAGCCGGTCCGCCGGGTCGTATCCCTCGGCCCAGTCCCGGAAGTCCACCGGCCACCGCCCGTCCGTCATCCGCGCCGGCCCCAACTGCCGCGTCCGCGCGTACACCTCGTCCCGCCAGGACGACGGGATCACCGAGGCCGGGTCGACGGGCGCGTGCGCCGCGATCCCCACCAGGTGCGTCCACGACCGGGGTACGACGTCGACCACCGCGTACCCGCCGCCGCCGAGCGCCAGCCACTTGCCCCCGGCGTGCTCGTGCGCCAGCTCGTGACAGGCCTCCTGGACCGCCCGCTGCGCGTCGAGGGAGACCGCCAGGTGGGCGAGCGGGTCCTCGAAGTGGGTGTCCGCGCCGTGCTGGGTCACCAGGACCTGCGGCCGGAAGTCCGCGATCAGCTCCGGCACGACCGCGTGGAAGGCCCGCAGCCACCCCGCGTCCCCGGTCCCGGCCGGAAGCGCCACGTTCACGGCCCCGCCCTCGCCGGGCCCCGGCGCACCGGTCTCCTCCGGCCAGCCGGTCTGCGGGAACAGGGTCCTGGGGTGCTCGTGCAGCGAGACCGTCAGGACCCGCGGGTCCTCCCAGAACGCCGCCTGCACCCCGTCCCCGTGGTGCACGTCCACGTCCACGTACGCCACCCGCTCCGCGCCCAGTTCGAGCAGCCGGGCGATGGCGAGCGAGGCGTCGTTGTAGACGCAGAAGCCGGCCGCCGCCCCGGGCATCGCGTGGTGCAGCCCGCCGGAGAAGTTGACCGCGTGCGCGGCCTCCCCGCGCCAGACCGCCTCCGCCGCGCCCACCGACTGCCCGGCGATCAGCGCGGACACCTCGTGCATCCCGGCGAACGCCGGATCGTCGACCGTGCCGAGCCCGTACGCCTGGTCGGCGCGGCGCGGATCGGCCGAGGCCGCCCGCACGGCCGCCACGTAGTCCTCGCGGTGCACGAGCCGCAGCGTCGAGTCCCCGGCCGGCTTCGCCGCGACCACGTCGACCGCCCGGTCGAGCCCGTAGGCCCGCACCAGCGACATCGTCAGCGCGAGCCGTACCGGGTCCATCGGATGCTCGGACCCGAAGTCGTACTGCGTGACAGCTTCATCCCACATCAACAGTGCGCGGCCGCTCATGCCCGCCACCGTATCGGGCCGCCCGCGAGCCGAACGACGTGGCGTACACCACCGTCACCAGGACGAGCACCATCGGCACCAGCATGGCGCCCCGGTAGCTCCACGCGTCCCCGAGCGCCCCCACGAGCGGCGACCCGACCAGGAATCCGACGTAGTTGAAGACGTTGAGCCGGGCCACGGCCGCGTCGCTGTTCCCGGGGAAGAGCCGCCCGGCGGCGGCGAAGGTCTGCGGCACGAGCACGCTGAGCCCGAGCCCGAGGAGCGTGAACGCGGCGATCCCCGCCCAGGCCCCGGTGCCACCGCGACGAGCCCGAACCCGAGCGCCGCGAGCACCGCCCCGCCGCGCACGACCGCCGCGGCCCCGAGCCTGCGCACCCCGACGTCCCCGACGGCCCGCCCGAGGAGCGTCGTCACCATGTACGCGTTGTACGGGACGGTCGCCAGCTCCTCGGAGCCGTGCAGCACGTCCTGGAGGTACTTGGCGCTCCAGTTGGCGACCGTGGAGTCTCCGATGTACGCGAAGGTCATGACGAGGCAGAGCGGCAGCAGCAGCTTGAACGCGATCCCGCCGCTCCCCTCCTCCCCGCCCTCCTCCGCACCGGGCGCGTCGCCGCCGGCCGCGTACCAGCGGCTGCCGACGAGCGCGAGGGGCACCAGGACGGCCACGACCGGCAGGTAGGACGTGAACAGCGACAGGTGCCAGTGCGCCCCCGCCCAGGCGAGCGAGGCCCCGACGATCCCGCCGAGGCTGTACGAGGCGTGGAAGCCGAGCATGATGCTGCGGCCGTACGCCCGCTGGAGGCTCACGCCCAGCATGTTCATCGAGGCGTCCAGGGCGCCCACGGCGATCCCGAAGAGCCCGAGGGCGACGGCGGCCTGCCACAGCTCCGTACCGGCCCCCACGGCGAGCAGGGCGAGGAGCACGAAGGGCTGCGCCCACCGCAGGACGACGGCCGGCCCGACCCGGGCGACGACCTTCTCGGTCGTCACGCTCGCCACTCCGGCGAGGACCGGCACGGCGGCCAGGAAGGCGGGAAGCAGCGCGTCGGATATCCCGTACCGGTCCTGGATCGCCGGTATCCGGGTCACGAGCAGGGCGAAGGCGACCCCTGCGCGAAGAAACCGACCGCCAGGGATCCCCGCCCACGCCGCAACCGCGCATCCGTCATGGCGGCACAGCGTACGGCCGGAAACTACCCCTGGGTAGATGGATCACCGACCCAAAACCGCGGGCAGCTCGTCCATCCTGCGGAAGAACCCCCGGGCTCCGGCGAGCTTCTCCTCGGGGGTCATCGCGGTGAACCCGTACACGTCCATCCCGGCGGCCAGGGCGGCCTGCACGCCGAGCCGGCTGTCCTCGACCACGACGCACCGCGCGGGCTCGACGCCCATCCGCGCGGCGGCGTGCAGGAACAGGTCGGGCGCCGGCTTGCCCCGGCCGACGTCCTCGGAGCTGAAGACGTTCTCGTCCCGGAACCAGGCGTCGAGCCCGGTCTTCCGGTGCCCGACCCTGATCCGCTCGTGGCTCCCCGAGGAGGCCACGCAGTACGGCACCCGGCGTCGACGAGCCGCTTCAGCACGTCCTCGACCCCGGGCACGGGCTCCAACTCGGCCTGGAACGCGGCGAAGACGCGCGCGTGGAAGACGTCGTCGAAGTCCACGGGCAACCGCTGCCCGGTCCGCTCCTCGACCAGGTCGTGGACGCGGTGCATGGCGGACCCCATATAGTCCCGCAACGAGTCCTCGTACGAGGTGGGGTGCCCGAGCTCCGTCAGGTAGCCGGCCAACAGGGTGTTGGAGATCGGCTCGCTGTCCACCAGCACACCGTCGTTGTCGAAGATGACCAAGTCGTATCGCATGGCACAAGCCTAGGACGCGTCCGGAACGTGCCCGGAACGCAAAATGCCTCAACCCCGGACAAGGTCCGGGGTTGAGCAAAATGTTCGGCGGTGTCCTACTCTCCCACAGGGTCCCCCTGCAGTACCATCGGCGCTGAAAGGCTTAGCTTCCGGGTTCGGAATGTAACCGGGCGTTTCCCTAACGCTATGACCACCGAAACTCTATGAAGTTCACGAACTCAACCGGCAAAGGGAGTTCGTTGCTTCAGAACTAACACAGTGGACGCGAGCAACTGAGGACAAGCCCTCGGCCTATTAGTACCGGTCAGCTCCACCCCTTACGGGGCTTCCACATCCGGCCTATCAACCCAGTCGTCTACTGGGAGCCTTACCCTCTCCAGGGAGGTGGGAATACTCATCTCGAAGCAGGCTTCCCGCTTAGATGCTTTCAGCGGTTATCCCTCCCGAACGTAGCCAACCAGCCATGCCCTTGGCAGGACAACTGGCACACCAGAGGTTCGTCCGTCCCGGTCCTCTCGTACTAGGGACAGCCCTTCTCAATATTCCTACGCGCACAGCGGATAGGGACCGAACTGTCTCACGACGTTCTAAACCCAGCTCGCGTACCGCTTTAATGGGCGAACAGCCCAACCCTTGGGACCGACTCCAGCCCCAGGATGCGACGAGCCGACATCGAGGTGCCAAACCATCCCGTCGATATGGACTCTTGGGAAGATCAGCCTGTTATCCCCGGGGTACCTTTTATCCGTTGAGCGACGGCGCTTCCACAAGCCACCGCCGGATCACTAGTCCCGACTTTCGTCCCTGCTCGACCCGTCGGTCTCACAGTCAAGCTCCCTTGTGCACTTACACTCAACACCTGATTGCCAACCAGGCTGAGGGAACCTTTGGGCGCCTCCGTTACCCTTTGGGAGGCAACCGCCCCAGTTAAACTACCCATCAGACACTGTCCTGATCCGGATCACGGACCGAGGTTAGACATCCAGCACGACCAGAGTGGTATTTCAACGGCGACTCCACCATGACTGGCGTCACGGCTTCACAGTCTCCCACCTATCCTACACAAGCCGAACCGAACACCAATATCAAACTGTAGTAAAGGTCCCGGGGTCTTTCCGTCCTGCTGCGCGAAACGAGCATCTTTACTCGTAGTGCAATTTCACCGGGCCTATGGTTGAGACAGTCGAGAAGTCGTTACGCCATTCGTGCAGGTCGGAACTTACCCGACAAGGAATTTCGCTACCTTAGGATGGTTATAGTTACCACCGCCGTTTACTGGCGCTTAAGTTCTCAGCTTCGCCCTGTCGAAACAGAGCTAACCGGTCCCCTTAACGTTCCAGCACCGGGCAGGCGTCAGTCCGTATACAT
>CP042279.1:3722500-6040000 GCA_007858575.1 Streptomyces sp. WAC08241 | reverse complement strand
TTCGACCCGTACCGCCGGGTGGCGGGCCGCGAGGGTGCGGGCCAGGTGCCAGTGGGTGACCGCGCGGCGGCCGTCGAGGAGTCCGGCGCGGGCCAGGACGAAGCGCCCGCGCAGAGGGAGGCGACCGGGATGCCGGCGGTGTGGGCGCGGCGGAGGGCGTCGAGGACCGGGGGCGGGACGTCGGCGTCCGGGTCCTCGATGCCCGGCACGATGACGAGGTCCGTGGGGGTGAGGTCGTCGAGCCAGGTCAGGGGGCGGTCGGGGGTCAGGGTGAGGCCGCCCCGGAGGCGTACCGGGGTGTGCGGGTCCGCGGCCGCTCGGTGGAGTTCGAACGGGGGACGCCCCGGAGGTGCGGTCGCTGTCCCAGACCTCGGTGATGACGGAGACGTCGAAGGCGCGGACGCCCGGGAAGACGAGGAGCCCGATGCGCTGGGGGCGGGTTTCCGGGGGCGGCGTCATGGTTGGCAGTAAACCATCGGTCGGTGGCATGCGGCCCTCTGGGACCGGGGGGTCGGCAGCGGAAGGATCGTGGCCATGGAGATCGCGGAGAACGCAGCGCTCGTCGTCGTCGACGTACAGAAGGGCTTCGAGGAGGAGTACTGGGGGAAGCGGAACAATCCGGATGCGGAGCGGAACATCGCCGTGCTCGTCGATCTGTGGCAGGCGACCGGGCGGCCCGTCGTCTTCGTGCGGCACGACTCGGTGGAGGGTCGCGTTCGCCGCTGCGGGCGGGGTACGGGGAAACGACTTCAAGGACTTCGTGGAGGAGCGGCGGGGAAAGGGCTCCGGGCCCGAGCTGCTCGTGGTGAAGTCCGTGAACTCCGCCTTCTACGGGGAGCCGTCCCTGGACGCGTGGCTGCGGGGGCGGGGCGTCGGGCAGATCGTGGTCGTCGGGATCCAGACGAACATGTGCAACGAGACGACGGCCCGCATGGGCGGGAACCTGGGGTACGACGTGGTGTTCCCGCTGGACGCGATGCACACCTTCGACCTGGAGGGGCCGTACGGCTGGACGGCGAGCGCCGATGAGTTGACGCGGGCGACGGCGGTCTCCCTGCACGGGGGCCGTTTCGCGCGGGTGGTGGCCACGGAGGACGTGGTGCGCGGGGCCTCCGCCGGGGACGCCGGGGTCCGGTGACCCCGGCGGGGACGGCGCGGGCCGTCAGCCGTTGCCGGAGGCGAGCTCGCGGCTGCGGTCGCGGGCCGCTTCGAGGGCGGCGATGAGGGCGGCCCGTACGCCGTGGTTCTCCAGTTCGCGGATGGCGCTGATGGTGGTGCCGGCCGGGGAGGTGACGGCCTCGCGGAGCTTGACCGGGTGCTCGCCGCTGTCGCGGAGCATCACGGCGGCGCCGATGGCGGCCTGGACGATGAGGTCGTGGGCCTGGGCGCGGGGCAGGCCGAGGAGGATGCCGGCGTCGGTCATGGCCTCGACGAGGAAGTAGAAGTACGCGGGGCCCGAGCCGGAGAGGGCGGTGGCGGCGTCCTGCTGGGACTCGGGGACGCGGAGGGTCTTGCCGACGCCACCGAAGATCTCCTCGGTGTGGGCGAGGTGGTCGGGGGTGGCGTGGCTGCCGGCCGAGATGACGGACATGCCCTCGTCGACGAGGACGGGGGTGTTCGGCATGACGCGGACGACGGGGGTGCCGGCGGTGAGGCGCTCCTCGATGAACGAGGTGGGGATGCCCGCCGCCGCGCTGATGAGGAGGCGGTCGGCGGTGACGTGCGGGGCGAGCTCGTCGAGGAGGCGGCCCATGTCCTGGGGCTTGACGGCCAGGATGAGGGTGTCGGCGCGCTTGGCGGCCTCGGCGTTGGTGACGGTCTCGACGCCGTAGCGGGTGCGGAGCTCCTCGGCGCGCTCGGCGCGGCGGGCGGTGACCAGGAGGTTCGCGGGGCGCCAGCCGGCGCGGATCATGCCGCTGAGGAGCGCTTCACCGATCTTGCCGGTGCCGAGGACTGCGACGGTCTGGGTCATGGCTCTGTTCACCTCGCCGGAGGGGTACGTCGTGCCGTCATCCTCGCACCGGGGCCGTGGTGGTGCGGTGGGTGTCCGAGGGCGGTCACGGCCGGTCAGGCCGTGCGGCGGCGGAGGGTGGCGGCGCCGAGGGCGAGGACGAGGAGGGCGCAGCCGGCGACGACGAGGACGTCGCGGACGAAGGTGCCGGTGACCTCGGGGTGGCGGAGGACCTCGTTCATGCCGTCGACGGCGTACGACATGGGCAGGACGTTCGAGACGGCTTCGAGGGCGGGGGCCATGCGGTCGCGCGGGGTGAACAGGCCGCAGAGGAGGAGCTGGGGAAGATCACGGCCGGCATGAACTGGACGGCCTGGAACTCGGACGCGGCGAAGGCGGAGACGAAGAGGCCGAGGGCGGTGCCGAGCAGGGCGTCGAGGAGGGCCACCAGGAGCAGGAGCCAGGGGAGCCGACGACGTCGAGGCCAAGGAACCAGAGGGCGAGGCCGGTGGCGAGGGCGGACTGGACGACGGCGAGGAGTCCGAAGGCGAGGCGTAGCCGGCGATGAGGTCGCCCTTGCCGAGGGGAGGGCGAGCAGGCGTTCCAGGGTGCCGGAGGTGCGTTCGCGCAGGGTGGCGATGGAGGTCACCAGGAACATCGTGATGAGCGGGAAGATGCCGAGGAGCGAGGCGCCGATGGTGTCGAAGGTGCCGGGGCTCCCGTCGAAGACGTACCGGAGCAGGAAGAGCATCACGCACGGCACGAGGAGCATGAGGGCGATCGAGCGCGGGTCGTGGCGCAACTGGCGCAGGACGCGGGCGGCGGTGGCGAGGGTGCGGGCGCTGCTCATGGCCGGGGCTCCTGGGTCTGCTCCTGGGTCTGCTTTTGGTCCTGGTCCTGCTTGTCGTGGGCCGTTCCGGGGCGTTGCCGCTCCCGGGCCGCGGCCGCGTCGACGAGGTGGAGGAAGGCCTCTTCGACGGTGGGGGTGTCGTTGCGGCGGCGGAGGGCCTCGGGGGTGTCCTCGGCGAGGATCTCGCCCTCGCGCATCAGGAGGAGCCGGTGGCAGCGCTCGGCCTCGTCCATGACGTGGGAGGAGACGAGGAGCGTGGTGCCGCGGTCGGCGGCGATGCGGTGGAAGAGGTCCCACAGGTCGCGGCGGAGGACGGGGTCGAGGCCGACGGTGGGTTCGTCGAGGACGAGGAGTTCGGGGGCGCCGAGGAGGGCGACGGCGAGGGAGACCCGGCTGCGCTGGCCGCCGGAGAGCCGGCCGGCGAGGGAGTCGGCGTGGGCGGTGAGGTCGACGTCGGTGACGGCCCGGTCGACGGCGGCGCGGCGTTCGTGGCGGTGGGCGCGGCCGGGGAGGAGGACGGCGGCGAAGTAGTCGAGGTTCTGGCGGACGGTGAGGTCGTCGTAGACGGACGGGGCCTGGGTGACGTAGCCGATGCGGGGCGCAGGGCCGGGTCGCCGGCGGGGCGGCCGAGGACGGTGAGGGTGCCGCCGACCTTGGCCTGGGTGCCGGTGATCGCGCGCATGAGGGTGGTCTTGCCGCAGCCGGAGGGGCCGAGGAGGCCGGTGATGCGGCCGGCCGGGACGGTGAAGTCGAGGCCGCGCAGGACGGTGCGGTCGCCGCGGACGGCGGTGAGGGCGCGGGCGGTGATCGCCGCGGGGGCGAGGCGTCGGTGCCGGTGTCGGTGCCGGTGTCGGTGCCGGTGTCGGGGTCGTTCCGGATCCGGCTCGCGGCCGGGTCGGGGTCGTTCGGATCCGACTCCGGCTCCCGCTCGCGGCCGTGTTCGCGTCTCCATCAGCGCCCGTCGAGTAATTCATCATGTGATGAATAGTGCGCCTGGGGGTGCCGACCGTCAAGCCTCCGTGGGGTGGTGGGTTACTTGCCGCGCTTGGGCTTCTTGCGGGCGGCCGGGTTGCCCGTGCGGGAGCCGCGGCGCTTCTCGTACCGGGCGAGGGCCGCCTCGTACTCGGCGCGGTGGAGCTTCTCGCCGGGCGCCTCGGTCAGGCAGCGGGCACTGTAGGCGAGGAGCGAGCCGATGAAGCCGATCGCCTTGAGGCTGCGCAGGGAGTCCTCGCGGGCCGGGTCGTCCGGGCGGCGCCGGAAGCCCTCCAGGTCTTGCGGCAGGCGATGGCGCTGCAGACCGCGAACATGACGACGACCAGGCCGTTGACGATGCCGCCCGTGTTCGCGATCAGGAGCCCCTGGAAGGCGAAGCGCAGCACGAGGCAGGCCGCGACGGCGGCGGCGAGCGCGCCGACGGCCAGGCCGGCGCGGCGCAGCCCGTAGTGGCCGGTGTGGTCGACCCAGGTCGTGCCGAAGAAACGGATCTCCTCGGGGCGGGGCCCGCCGGTGGTAGTGCCGGTGGTGCCGCCGGTCTTCCCGGCGGCCGCGTCGTCCGTCGCGCCGTCTGCCGTACGCGGGGTCTGCTCGTCGTCGCTCACGGGGTCGATTATCCCCGGGCGGCGTCCGGGCAGGTCAGGCGCAGCGCGGTGCCACGAGGCCGTCGCTGCCCGTGTGCACGTAGGAGTCGGAGACGTACTCCCCGGGGCGATGCTGTCCCAGATGTTCGTCGTGCCGTACGGGCCGGTGACCGTCTCGCCGTACTTCTGGCAGGAGATCGCCACCGTGGCGTTCAGGGGCAGGGAGCGGACGAGCGGGTACTGGGTGCCCGGGCCCGAGCGCACGTTGAGGCGGTAGCCCGGGGCGACCGGGTAGCGGGTGGCGTTCGCCGCCGTCACCGCCACGGCCCGGCCCTCCGCCGCGATGCCGCTCGTGTTCGTGTCCGTGCCCGTGCCCGTGCCCGTGCTCGTGCTCGTGCTCGTGCTCGTGGTGCCTGTGGTGCCCGTCGCTCCGGTCACGTCCGTAGCGTCCGTCGTGTCCATCGTGTTCTCCCCCATGGCGCAAAAGCGCTCCGCCGAGTCTCACTCTCCGCGACGCGCAGGCTAGCAAGCCCCACCGACATCGGAGGTGCCATCGACTAGGCTCGTCGCGTCGCGCACGCGGGCGCGAGGTGACGGGGAATCACACGGGGGTGGGCGATGCCACCGTTGCGCGGGACCGGTGCCGGCCGGGAAGCGGAGGGGCCCGAGTACGCGGGCGAGTACCGTCTCCAGGCATGTCTGGGCGCGGGCGGCATGGGCGTCGTGCACCTCGCCTCCTCGGCCTCGGGACTGCGGCTCGCGGTCAAGGTCGTGCACGCACGGTACGCGGAGGACCCCGAGTTCAGGGCCCGTTTCCGCCAGGAGGTCGCGGCCGCCCGCCGGGTCAGCGGGGCCTTCACCGCCCCGGTCGTCGACGCCGACCCCGACGCCGTGCGCCCCTGGATGGCGACCCTCTACGTCCCCGGCCCCACCCTCGCCGACCAGGTGAAGCGGAACGGGCCGCTGTCCCCGCCGAGCTGCGCCGGCTGACCGCCGGGCTCGCGGAGGCGCTGCGCGACATCCACCGGGCCGGGGTCGTGCACCGGGACCTCAAGCCCAGCAACGTCCTGCTCACCGACACCGGTCCCAAGGTCATCGACTTCGGCATCTCCCGGCCCGTCGACAGCGACCTGCACACCGAGACGGGCAAGCTGATCGGCTCGCCGCCGTTCATGGCGCCCGAGCAGTTCCAGCGGCCGCGCGAGGTCGGGCCCGCGGCGGACGTCTTCGCGCTCGGCTCGATCCTGGTGCACGCGGCGACCGGGCACGGCCCGTTCGACTCCGACAGCCCCTACGTCGTGGCGTACCAGGTCGTCCACGACGAGCCCGACCTGACGGGCGTGCCCGGGGAGCTGGCGCCGCTCGTCGCGCGCTGCCTCGCCAAGGAGCCCGTGGAGCGGCCGACCCCGGCCCAGATCATGCGGGCGCTTCAGCCGCCCTCGTACGCGGCGGAGGCGTTCATACCGGCGCAGCGGCGGCGGCCCGCGCTGCCGGGCGGCGGGGACGGTGTCGGGAGCGGGGGCGAGGACGGCGGTGGGCCGGGCCACGCGTTCGCGTGGGACGCGGACACGCCGGTACGGGTTCCCGCCCGGTCCCGGCCCGCCGGGGTCCCCGCTTCGGCGGGCGGTTCGGCAGGCGGATCCGGCCGCGTCCGACGATCGCCGTCGTCGCCGCGCTCGCGGTCGCCGGGGCCGGTCTGTACGCGGCGCTGGGGCCCGCGCGCGAGGGGGCCCCGGCCGCGCCGCCGCACCCGGACGAGGTGGCCACCGCCTTCGCGGGCTGGCGCACCGGGCTCCAGGAGCGGGGCCCGAAGGCGGCTCCCGCCTGCGCCGGCGGCGGGGAGGCGCTGTACTGCGCGGCCCGGGGCGTGGGCCTGGCCCGGCTCGACCCCGTGACGGGGAAGGTCCTGTGGTCGCGGACCGGAACCGTCGAGGAGGAGGCGCCGCGCGCGCCCGTGCTCCTGGCGGGCGGCCGGGTCGGCGCCGCCGCCCCGACGGGCCCGCTGCGGACGTACGCGGCCGGGGACGGCGCCCCGGTCTGGAGCGTCCGGTCCGACCGTCCCGAGCTGTACCGCCCGGCCGGGTCCGCGGTCGTCCTGACCGACGGGACCGGTGGCGTCCGGGCCGTCGACGGCCGGGGCGGCGAGGAGCTGTGGCGGCACGGCCTGGCCGGTTTCGGGGCGCCGCGCACGGGACCGTACGACGCCGCCTCCGGTCTGCTCACGGTCTTCGAGGGCGCGCCCGACGGGACACGCACGCGCGTGGGCGCGGTCCGGCCCGCGACCGGTGAGGTGGTGTGGCGGCGGGACCTGGAGGGCGACCTCGATCCGCTGGGGCGTACCGGGGACGGGTCCCTCGTCCTCGGCTCCCTCCACCAGGGCACGCAGACGGACGCGCTCGTGCTGCTCGGCCCCGGCGCGGGAGGGACCGGTTCCGTGCGCAGGCTGGCCCTGCCGCACCGGTTCGACCTCCGGGGCGCCGTCGTGCGGGGGAGCGTCGTGTACCTGCTCGACGCGGACGGGCACGTGACCGCCTTCGACACCGCCGCCGGGGAGGGGCGGGTGCTGTGGGACCTGGAGACGGCCGCGGGGAACGTCTCCGCGCCGGTCCTCGGTCCCGGCGACCGCCTCTACTTCTCCGTCCAGGACGGGCGGCTGCTCGCCGTGGACACCGCGCGCGGGGCGCTCGTCGGCCAGACCCGGCCCCGCCTCGCGGACGGGCGGCTCGCCTACGCGTCCCTGGTGCCCGAGCCGCTGGTCGCCGGGGGCGGGTGTTCGGGACGGCGCCGGACGGTTCGGTGTTCGCGGTGGACGCGCGCGACCCGGCGTCCTGGTGAGCGTCCGGCGGACCTCCGTAGGGCCCCGTAGTGCCTCCGTAGGGCCTCCGTAGGACCCGCCGCAAGCACTCCGTAAGACCGCCGTACGCGCACGCGTGAGGGGCCCGGGGCTTCGGACGAGCCCCGGGCCCCCTCACGTGCGTCCCGCCGGGTTCAGCCCAGCTTCGTCACGTCGCGGACCGCGCCCTTGTCGGCGCTCGTCGCCATCGCCGCGTACGCCCGCAGCGCCGCCGAGACCTTGCGCTCGCGGTTCTTCGGCGCGTACGCCCCGCCGAGGCCTCGCGGCGGGCGGCGAGACGTCCTCGCCGACGAGGAGGTCGATCGAGCGGTTCGGGATGTCGATGCGGATGCGGTCGCCGTCCTCGACGAGGGCGATCGTGCCGCCCGAGGCCGCCTCCGGGGACGCGTGCCCGATGGAGAGGCCCGAGGTGCCGCCGGAGAAGCGCCCGTCGGTGATCAGGGCGCAGGTCTTGCCCAGGCCCCGGCCCTTGAGGAAGGAGGTCGGGTAGAGCATCTCCTGCATGCCGGGGCCGCCCTTGGGGCCCTCGTAGCGGATGACGACCACGTCGCCGTCCTTGATCCGCTTGTTGAGGATCTTCTCGACGGCCTCCTCCTGCGACTCGCAGACGACGGCCGGACCCTCGAAGGTCCAGATCGACTCGTCGACGCCGGCCGTCTTCACGACGCAGCCATCGACGGCCAGGTTGCCGCGCAGGACCGCGAGGCCGCCGTCCTTCGAGTACGCGTGCTCCGCGTCGCGGATGCAGCCGTTCGCCGCGTCCGTGTCGAGGGCCTCCCAGCGCTCGGACTGGGAGAAGGCGGTCGCGGAGCGGACGCAGCCGGGGGCCGCGTGCCACAGCTCGACGGCCTCCTCGGTCGGGGAGCCGCCGCGCACGTCCCAGGCGTCCAGCCACTCCTTGATGGAGCGGGAGTGGACGGAGTGGACGTCCTCGTTGAGCAGGCCCGCGCGGTAGAGCTCGCCGAGGATGGCGGGGATGCCGCCGGCGCGGTGCACGTCCTCCATGTAGTACGTGCGGTCCTTGGCGACGTTCGGGGCGACCTTGGCCAGGCAGGGGACGCGGCGCGAGACCTCGTCCATGTCGGCCAGGCCGTAGTCCAGCTCGGCCTCCTGGGCGGCGGCGAGCAGGTGCAGGATCGTGTTGGTGGAGCCGCCCATGGCGATGTCGAGGGCCATGGCGTTCTCGAAGGCGGCGCGGGTCGCGATCGAGCGGGGCAGGACGGAGTCGTCGTCCTCGTCGTAGTACCGGCGGGTGATGTCGACGACCGTGCGGGCGGCGTTCTCGTAGAGGCGCGCCGGGCGGTGTGGGTGGCGAGCACCGAGCCGTTGCCGGGGAGGGAGAGGCCGATGGCCTCGGTCAGGCAGTTCATCGAGTTGGCGGTGAACATGCCGGAACACGAGCCGCAGGTCGGGCAGGCGTTCTCCTCGATGCGGAGGATGTCCTCGTCCGAGATCTTCGGGTTCACGGCGTCGGAGATCGCGTCGACCAGGTCGAGCGTGCGGACCGTGCCGTCGACGAGGGTGGCGCGGCCGGACTCCATGGGGCCGCCGGAGACGAAGACCGTCGGGATGTTGAGGCGCAGGGCGGCCATCAGCATGCCGGGGGTGATCTTGTCGCAGTTGGAGATGCAGATCAGGGCGTCGGCGCAGTGCGCCTCGACCATGTACTCCACGCTGTCCGCGATCAGGTCGCGGGAGGGCAGGCTGTAGAGCATGCCGCCGTGGCCCATCGCGATGCCGTCGTCGACCGCGATCGTGTTGAACTCGCGGGGGATGGCCCCGGCGGCCGTGATGGCCTCGGAGACGATCCGGCCGACCGGCTGGAGGTGGGTGTGGCCGGGGACGAACTCCGTGAAGGAGTTGGCGACCGCGATGATCGGCTTCCGGCCGATGTCCGCGCCAGGTACACCGGAGGCGCGCATAAGGGCGCGTGCGCCCGCCATGTTGCGGCCGTGGGTGACAGTGCGGGACCTCAGCTCGGGCATCGTCGCTCGCTCCTCGTGACGGGTGTGCTTGCTTTCGAGCGTACGCCGCCGGACCAAGATCTGGACAGCTCGTCCGCATGCCGGACGGGATGTTCAGCTTTCGATCAGGTGTCCGGCCCGACCGATCCGGCTCGACCTCCCGGCTCGACTCCCCGTCAGCTCTCGGTCAGCTCTCGGTCAGCTCTCGGTCAGGTAGCGCTGGAGGGTCGGGGCCACCTGGGCGACGATCTCCTCCGGGTCGGCGGAGGCCAGCGGCTCGACCCGGATCACGTACCGCAGGATCGCGATCCCGATCATGTGGGAGGCGGCCAGCTCCGCGCGGAGCTTCGGGTCCGGTACGTCGAGCTCGGCGGCGATCCGCTCCAGGAGCCGCCGCAGCACGAAGGTCCGCAGGACCGCGGCCGCCACCTCGTGGGTCAGCGCGGAGCGCACGATCGCGAGGAGCGGAGCGCGGCTGGCCGGGTTCTCCCAGACGCCGATGAAGAAGCGGGCGAGGCGCTCGCCGATGGCGTCGCGGGGGCCGGAGACGATCGCCGGGACGACGGTCGCGGGCTCGAAGGAGACCTCGACGGCGGCGGCGAAGACCTCGTCCTTCGACCCGAAGTAGTGGTGCACGAGGGCCGGGTCCACCCCGGCCGCGCGGGCGATGCCGCGCACCGAGGCCTTGTCGTAGCCGCGCTCGGCGAACTGGTCGCGGGCCGCCGCCAGGATGCGTTCGCGCGCGCCCGGCCCGCTCTCCTCGGCGGTGCGGGAGGGGCGGCCGCGGCGGCGGGGGCGGGGTCCGCCGGGCCCTGTCCGGCTCCGGGACCCTGTCCGGGCTCCGCCGGCTCCTGTCCGGCCCCGGGGCCCCGTCCGGGCGCGGTCACCGGTGCTCCGGTGCCGTCACGGGCGCGGGGCCCGGGAGGGGCAGCCGGCGGCGGAGGCGAGGTGGAGCCGGGTGAAGGCGAGGGCCTCCGCGAGGTCCGCCTCGCGCTCGGCGGCCGACATCGCGCGGCGGGTGTTGACCTCGATGACGACGTGCCCGTCGAAGCCGGTGACCGCGAGCCGCTCCAGGACCTCGGCGCAGGGCTGGGTGCCGCGCCCCGGGACCAGGTGCTCGTCCTTGGCGGAGCCCCGGCCGTCGGCGAGGTGGACGTGGCCGAGCCGGTCGCCCATGCGGTCGATCATGGCGAGGGCGTCGGTGCGGGCGGTCGCGGTGTGCGAGAGGTCGACGGTGAAGTGCCGGTAGTCGTCCTTGGTGACGTCCCACTCGGGGGCGTACGCGAGCATCTCGCGGTCCTTGTACCGCCAGGGGTACATGTTCTCGACGGCGAACCGGACGCCGGTCTCGTCCGCCATCCGCCAGATGCCGCTCACGAAGTCCCGGGCGTACTGGCGCTGCCAGCGGAACGGCGGGTGCACGACGACCGTGGACGCGCCGAGCTTCTCGGCCGCCGTCCGGGCCCGCCGGAGCTTGACCCACGGGTCGGTGGACCAGACGCGCTGGGTGATGAGGAGGCAGGGGGCGTGGACGGCCAGGATCGGCACCCGTGGTGGTCCGAGAGCCGGCGCAGGGCCTCGACGTCCTGGCTGACGGGGTCGGTCCACACCATGACCTCGACGCCGTCGTAGCCGAGGCGCGCGGCGACCTCGAAGGCCGTCGCCGTCGACTCCGGATAGACCGAGGCCGTCGACAGGGCGACCTTCGCATCCGGGACGCGCACCACTGGTTCTGCCACGCAGACAGCGTACGGGGCGGGCCGCGGGACCGGAGGGTGGTTCCGGCCACACCGGTTCCGGCCGGTCCGGTTCCGGTCACACCGCTTCCGGTCACCGGTTCCGGTCCGGGGCGCAGGGCCCTCACTCCTCCGGCAGGTGGTCCAGGCGGCGCAGGATGACGCCCTCGCGCAGGGCCCAGGGGCAGATCTCCAGCTCCTCGACGCCGAGGAGGTCCATCGCGCCCTCCGCGACGAGCGCGCCCGCGAGGAGCTGGGCGGCGCGGCCCTCCGAGACGCCCGGCAGGGCCGCGCGCTCGACGACGGTCATCCCGGCCAGGCGCGGCACCCACTCCTCCAGGGACCTGCGGCTCAGGGTCCGCTGGACGTGGAGGCCCTCGCTGGAGCCGGGCGCCCCGGCGATCCTGGCCAACTGCTTGAAGGTCTTGGAGGTGGCGACGACGTGGTCGGGGCGCCCGGCGCGGCTGAACTCGCCGACCGTACGGGCGATCTGCGCGCGCACGTGGCGGCGCAGCGCCTTCACGTCGGCGCTGTCGGCCGGGTCGCCCGGCAGCCAGCCGGCGGTGAGGCGGCCCGCGCCCAGCGGCAGGGAGACGGCCGTGTCGGGGTCCTCGTCGATGCCGTACGCGACTTCGAGGGAGCCGCCGCCGATGTCGAGGAGGAGCAGCTTGCCGGCGGACCAGCCGAACCAGCGGCGGGCGGCGAGGAAGGTCAGCCGGGCCTCCTCCTCGCCGGTGAGGACCTGGAGGTCGATGCCGGTCTCGTCCTTGACCCGGGCCAGGACGGCGTCGGCGTTGACGGCCTCGCGCACGGCGGAGGTCGCGAACGGCAGCACCTCCTCGCAGCCCTTGTCCTCGGCGGCGTGGAGCGCGTCCCGGACGGTCGCGACGAGCCGCTCGACGCCGCCGGGGGCGATGGCGCCCCGCTCGTCGAGGAGTTCGGCGAGGCGCAGTTCCGCCTTGTGGGAGTGGGCGGGCAGGGGCGGGCGCCGGGGTGCGCGTCCACCACCAGGAGGTGCACCGTGTTCGAACCGACGTCGAGGACTCCGAGTCTCATGGGCGGAACGCTACTGCGCGCGCGGCATACGCTGGAGAGCGTGCCAAAGACGAAAAAGGCGAAGCAGGACAAAGACAGTGCCGTTCCTGCGGACGTGAGTGCCGCCAAGGCGGCCAAGGGCGCCGGGAAGCGGGCGAAGGACGTGGTGCCGGACGAGAAGGGCCTGGACTTCGCGCGCGCGTGGGTCGAGTTTCCCGATCCGGCCGACGAGGAGCAGGTCTTCCGCTGCGACCTGACCTGGCTGACCTCGCGGTGGACGTGCGTCTTCGGGAGCGGCTGCCAGGGCATCCAGGCGGGCCGGGCCGACGACGGCTGCTGCACACTGGGCGCGCACTTCTCCGACGAGGACGACGAGAAGCGGGTCGCGGAGCACGTGGCCCGGCTCACGCCGGAGCTGTGGCAGTTCCACGACGTCGGCACGGAGACGGGCTGGACGCAGCTCGACGAGGACGGCGACCGGCAGACCCGCCGCTGGGAGGGTTCCTGCATCTTCCAGAACCGTCCCGGGTTCGCGGGCGGCATGGGCTGCTCGCTGCACATCCTGGCCCTGAAGGAGGGCCGGGAGCCGCTGGAGACCAAGCCGGACGTGTGCTGGCAGTTGCCGGTGCGCCGGACGTACGACTGGATCGACCGGCCCGACGACACCCGGGTCCTCCAGGTGTCGATCGGGAGTACGACCGCCGGGGCTGGGGCCCGGGCGGTCACGACCTACACTGGTGGTGCACCTCGGCCACCTCGGCGCACGGCGCCGGGGAGCCAGTCTACGTCACGTACCGGCCCGAGCTCACGGAGATGATGGGCGAGGAGGCGTACGAGGTGCTAGCCGGCCTGTGCGAGGCCCGGCTCGCCTCGCAGTTGCCGCTGGTGGCCCCGCACCCGGCGGACCCGCGGGTCTGAGGGTCCTCAGGGTCCTCAGGGTCCTCAGGAGGACGGGGGCGGCTCCTCCGCCGTCGGCGGCGGGGTCGTGCCCGGGTCCGTGGTCGGCGGCGGGGGCTCCTCCGTCGTCGGCGGCGGGGTGGTCGGCTCCTCCGTCGTGGGCGGCGGGGTCGTGGGCGGCTCCTCCGTCGTCGGGGGCGGGGTGGTCGGCGGTTCGGTCGTCGGCGGCGGGGTCGTGGGCGGCGTGGTCGGATCGGTCGTGCCCGGCGGGGGCGGCGTCGGCTTCGGCGGCCGGGGCACGTTCGGGGCCGGCTGGAAGACCTCCTTCGGCCCGGCCGGGCCGGCTCCGGTGATGCGCACCACCGCGCCCGAGGGGTTCACCCCGACCCGGGCGCTCCACGCGCCCGCGGGCTCGCGCGCGTGGTCGACGCGGACCGCGATCGTGACCTGCTCGCCGGGGCGGAGCGCGCCGGTGGCGCGGCTCACGTAGATCCAGGGCGCGTCCGTCCACAGCGCCCACTCGACGGGCGCGTCCCCGGCGGCGGTGAGCGTCAGGAGGGTCAGGTCGCCGTGGCCGCGCGCGGTGACCGTGACCCAGCCGGGGGCGGATTCGCCGGGCTTCGAGGGGCTCCGGAGCCGGTGGGGCCGCCGGGGCTGACCACCTCGACGGAGACGTCGGGGAGCGGCTGCCCGGGTGAAGCGGGGCTCGGGGGTGGCGCGGGCGTTGCCCGCGTTCTCGTACCGGTCGTACGGGTGCCCGTCCGGGCCGGCCTCGTCGTCCGTCTCGCGCGCGCTGATCCGTCCCCGTCGTGCGCGGTGGTCTCGGTGGTGCCCCGGTAGGTGGTCCACAGGGCGAGGACGGGGGCGGCGACCACGGCCGCGACGACGGTGGTGGTCACCGCGCGGGCCCGCATCCGGTCGCGGCGGGCCGTGTGGTCCTTGGGGTCCAGGGGGAAGCCGGTGGGCGCGAAGCGCAGGGCCCCGGCACGCGCGCGGGGCACGTGCAGCATGGCCATGTACGCGGCGGCCCGGGGCGCCTCGACGAGCGGCAGCCGGTCCGGGGCGGGGAGCCGGCGCCGGGCCAGGGCCCGCAGCGCCCACGCGCTCGGCGGCGCGGCGGCAGCGGGGGCAGTCGTCGACGTGCCGGACGAGTTCGGCGCGCAGGGTGGCCGAGAGGAGCACCGGTGGTCGCCGGTGAGCCGGGCGACGGTGGGGCAGCTCCCGGTCTCGACGACGGCGAGGGCGGCCCGGGTGCGCTCGACCTCGCAGTGGGCGGTGGCGAGGAGCTCGCGGGCGGCGAGCGGGTCGAGGGAGAGGACGGCGGCGACCTGGCGGTGGTTGAGGCCGTGCCGCACGGCGAGCTCAGGGCCTCGCGCTGCTCGGGCGTGGTGCCGGCCGCCTCGGGCCAGGCGAGGAGGGCGAGTTCGGCGCGGTGCCGCTCGGCGGTCTCGGCGGAGACCCGGGGCGGCTCGGGCGGGGTGACGGCGGGGCGGCCGGTGTGGGCGCCCTGGCGCTTGCGGCGCTGCTCGCCGAGGGTGCGCAGACAGGCCCAGCGGGCGAGGGCGTACAGCCAGGCCGTGCGCCCGTCCTCGTCGGAGGGCAGCGGCCCCGGTGGCGCTCGGCCACGGCGAGGACGTCGCCGAGGACGGCGGTGGCCGTGTCGTGGTCGCAGAGCACGGAGAGGCAGTACGTGAAGAGGCCGTCGAGGGCGGGCTCGTAGTGGGCGGGGGCCGCCGGCCGAGCGTGCGCGGTCCCTGGTCCGTGGTGCGGTGCGCCCGGTGTGCGCCGGTGGTGCGTGCGGGGGTTTCCAGCCTGCTGCTCGTCACTGGGCGACCCTAGGCAGGACCGGGGGCATTCTTCGTACCGGTCGCGCACTTCTCATCCCTACGGGTGAAGGTATCGCTCGAA
The DNA here is from genome assembly GCA_007858575.1 of Streptomyces sp. WAC08241. GTDB lineage: Bacteria > Actinomycetota > Actinomycetes > Streptomycetales > Streptomycetaceae > Streptomyces. The sequence goes on along the minus strand of CP042279.1, from coordinate 6,025,228 downwards.
AGAGGACAGGAATCCGGCGTTCCGTGGACGGGCCGTACGGGCTCCGGACCCGGGTTCGCGGGGCCGGGGCCCGTTGTCGGTGGCGGCGGCTACGGTGGGGCGCATGGCTGCCCGTACGAAATCCGCCAAGGAGCGACCGTCCTACCGCTGCACCGAGTGCGGCTGGCAGACGGCCAAGTGGCTCGGCCGCTGTCCCGAGTGCCAGGCCTGGGGGACGGTGGAGGAGTACGGCGCGCCCGCCGTCCGGACGACCGCCGCGGGCCGGGTCTCCACCGCCGCCCTGCCCATCGGCCAGGTCGACGGCCGGCAGGCGACCGCCCGCTCGACCGGCGTCGACGAGCTGGACCGGGTCCTCGGCGGGGGTCTCGTGCCCGGCGCCGTGGTGCTGCTCGCGGGCGAGCCGGGCGTCGGCAAGTCGACGCTGCTGCTCGACGTGGCGGCGAAGGCGGCGAGCGACGAGCACCGCACGCTGTACGTCACGGGCGAGGAGTCCGCGAGCCAGGTCCGGCTGCGCGCCGACCGGATCGGCGCGATCGACGACCACCTGTACCTGGCGGCGGAGACCGACCTGTCGGCGGTCCTCGGGCACCTGGACGCGGTGAAGCCCTCGCTGCTGATCCTGGACTCGGTGCAGACGATCGCCTCGCCCGAGATCGACGGCGCGCCCGGCGGCATGGCGCAGGTCCGCGAGGTCGCGGGCGCGCTGATCCGGGCCTCCAAGGAGCGCGGGATGTCCACGCTCCTGGTCGGCCACGTCACCAAGGACGGGGCCATCGCGGGCCCCCAGCTCCTGGAGCACCTGGTCGACGTGGTGCTGAGCTTCGAGGGCGACCGGCACGCGCGCCTGCGGCTGGTGCGGGGCGTGAAGAACCGGTACGGGGCGACCGACGAGGTCGGCTGCTTCGAGCTGCACGACGAGGGGATCACGGGTCTCGCCGACCCGTCGGGGCTCTTCCTGACCCGGCGCGACGTGGCCGTGCCGGGCACCTGTCTGACGGTCACCCTGGAGGGCCGCCGGCCGCTCGTCGCCGAGGTGCAGTCGCTGACGGTGGACTCCCAGATCCCCTCCCGCGCCGGACCGTCTCCGGTCTGGAGACCTCCCGGGTCTCGATGATGCTGGCGGTCCTGGAGCAGCGCGGCCGGATCAGCGCGCTCGGCAAGCGGGACATCTACAGCGCGACCGTGGGCGGCGTGAAGCTCTCCGAGCCGGCCGCCGACCTGGCGATCGCGCTCGCGCTCGCCTCCGCGGCGAGCGACACCCCGCTGCCGAAGAACCTGGTGGCGATCGGGGAGGTCGGGCTCGCGGGCGAGGTCCGGCGGGTGACGGGCGTGCAGCGGCGCCTCGCGGAGGCGCACCGGCTCGGCTTCACGCACGCGCTGGTCCCGACGGACCCGGGGAAGGTGCCGCCGGGCATGCGGGTGACGGAGGTCGCGGACATGGGCGACGCGCTGCGGGTCCTGCCCGCGGGCGGCGCGCGAAGGCGCCGGAGGGCGCGGAGGGGTAGGGCGGGGCGGGGGCGGGCTCGCGCCCGGGGCCCTGTGGAACGCCCGGCGCGGGCGGGGCCGAGCTCCCGATCAAGGCCCGGGCGAGCCCCCGACGCGGGCAGGACCGGACTCCCGGTCAGGGCCCAGCCGGGCCCTCGGCGCGGGCGGGGCCGGGCTCCCGATCAGGGCCCGGACGAGCCCCGACGCGAGCAGAACCACACTCCCGACAGAGGTCCGGCCAAGGCCCCGGCAAGGATCCGGCAAAGGCTCCGGCAAGGGGTGGGCGTGGTGGTCGACGGGGGTCCCGGTGGGGGAAGGGTTGGTTCCGGCCCCGGGTGGGGACCCCTTCCGCACCACCCGCGTTCGGTCGGGGGCGGAGGGCGGCAGGGTGGTGTCGCTAGACTTTGCCCTGGTCTCGCCCATCCGTACGAGCCGGAGGAGTGCAGTGGCAGCCAAGGACGGGGCAGCAGCTCCTGGGAAATCCGGCGCGGGCTCCGGCAGTGAAGCGCTGATGCGCGCCGCCCTGAGCGCGGTCGCGCCGGGCACCGCCCTGCGCGACGGCCTGGAGCAGATCCTCCGGGGGAACACGGGCGGGCTCATCGTGCTCGGCCTGGACAAAGCGGTCGATTCGATGTGCACCGGCGGCTTCGTGCTGGACGTCGAGTTCACCGCCACCCGCCTGCGCGAGCTGTGCAAGCTCGACGGCGCGCTCGTCCTCGACAAGGACATCACCAAGATCCACCGGGCGGGCGTGCAGCTCGTCCCGGACGCCTCCATCCCCACCGAGGAGACCGGCACCCGCCACCGCACCGCGGACCGGGTCTCAAGCAGTGCAACTTCCCGGTCGTCTCCGTCTCCCAGTCGATGCGCCTGATCGCGCTGTACGTGCACGGCGAGCGCCGGGTCCTGGAGGAGTCGGCCGCGATCCTGTCCCGCGCCAACCAGGCGCTCGCGACCCTGGAGCGGTACAAGCTCCGGCTCGACGAGGTGGCGGGCACGCTCTCCGCCCTGGAGATCGAGGACCTGGTCACGGTCCGGGACGTCACCGCCGTCGCGCAGCGCCTGGAGATGGTCCGCCGGATCGCCACCGAGATCGCCGAGTACGTGGTCGAGCTCGGCACCGACGGGCGCCTGCTCTCGCTCCAGCTCGACGAGCTGATCGCGGGCGTGGAGCCGGAGCGCGAGCTGGTGATCCGGGACTACGTGCCGGAGCCGACGGCCAAGCGCTCGCGGACGGTCGCGGAGGCGCTCACCGAACTGGACGCGCTCACCCACACCGAGCTGCTCGAACTCCCCGTCGTGGCACGGGCGCTCGGCTACAGCGGCTCGCCCGAGACCCTCGACTCGGCCGTCTCGCCGCGCGGCTACCGGCTCCTCGCGAAGGTGCCGCGGCTGCCGGGCGCGATCATCGAGCGGCTCGTGGAGCACTTCGGCGGGCTGCAGAAGCTCCTCGCGGCCAGCGTCGACGACCTCCAGGCCGTCGACGGCGTCGGCGAGCCCGCGCCCGCAGCGTCCGCGAGGGCCTGTCCCGGCTCGCGGAGTCCTCGATCCTGGAGCGGTACGTCTGAGCGGCGGGGCCCGGCGGGCCCTCAGTCCTTGGCGAGCGTGAACGCGGCCGGGAGGATCTTCACGCCCGGCATCGCGGCCTCCACCAGATAGGTGCCGGGGCCGGCCGGGCCCGCCGGGGCAGTGGCGCACCGCGGGGCGCTGCGCCCGCGGTCCCACTCCACGGTGTGGGTGACGGTCGCGCCCGCGGGCAGGCTCAGCAGGAGCGGGGTGCCGGGGCGCGGGCAGTGGTCGGAGGACCAGACCTCGTCGTCCTTGGCGTCGCTGATCGTCAGGACCGCGTTGCGGGGCCGAAGTCGGCCTTGCAGTCGACGTCCGAGGTGTTCTTCGCGACGAGCTGGAAGCGGGGCCTCTCCCCGTCTCGTAGGTGACCTTGACGGACCTGAGCGTCAACTGGAGCGATCCGGCGGGGCAGTTGGGGACCGTCGTACCGGCCGGGAGCTGCCGGCCCGCGCCGGTGCCCGCGCCGCCGTCGCCGCCGGCCCCGTCGCCGTCACCGTTCTTGGCGGGGTCGCCCGATCCGGAGGTCCCGGTGGAGTCCGAACCCCGGATCCCGTACCGCCGTCCGCGCCCGCGTCCGCGCCACCGGAGCCGGAGCCCGATCCGGAGCCGCCGGAGTCCGTGCCGCCGTTGCCGCCGGAGGCTCCGTCCTCCTCGCCCGACTCGTCGCGCCCGCCGGGCTGTTGGCTGATCGCGGGACCCGACCCGGAGGGCCCGGGCGTGATGGAGGGCGGGGTGGGCGACGAGCCGTTGGCGGAGTCGCTCGGCTTCCCGCCGCCCCGCCGCCGGACGTCACGGCCCACACGGTGAGCAGGGCGAGGAGTGCCACCAGGCACACCGCCACCGCCCTCCGTCGCCAGTAGATGGTGGAGGAAGCGGCCCGACCGGATTGCGCAAAGATCCCACGACCCGAACCTTACGAGAGATCGGGCCCAACTCCCGCCCCACCCGCCGCCCGAGACCTCAAGTTTTGCCGATGATCACATCCGTCTTTCCGGGAACTTTTCCGGGTCCACGAGTGAAAACGGGGCCAACCGGAGCGAATCGGCGCCCCCACTTTCGTCGAGGGTCGCTCCGGCCGATGGCCCGGGGCGAGGCGCTCCGGATTCCGGTTAGCGTCGTTCCCCATGGACACCCTCCTCGACCTCTCCGACCGTCTGTATCTCGACGTCGCCGACTTCGCCCACGCCACGCCGCACTGGTTCCAGCTCCTGGCCGAGGTCTGGACCGAGGCCGGACTGCTGCTCTTCGGCGTGCTCTTCGTGGCCGGCTGGTGGCGCTCCCGCGACGGTTCGGGCGGGGCGATGGCGCTCGCGCTGCTCGCCCCGCTCGCCACCGCCTTCGGCTACGTGGTGAGCGAGGCGCTGAAGTCGCTGATCGACGAGGAACGTCCGTGCCGCGCGGTCGCCGGAGCCCCGCCTCGCTCGTCACCTGCCCGCCCTACGGCGACTGGTCCTTCCCAGCAACCACTCGGCCATCGCGGGCGCCGCCGCGATCGCGCTCGCCCTGTCCTGGCGCGGGCTGGGCCGCTTCACCGTGCCGATGGCGCTGCTCATGGCCTTCTCCCGGGTCTTCGTCGGCGTCCACTACCCGCACGACGTGACCGCCGGCCTGCTCCTCGGCGCCCTGGTCGCCTTCCTGGTGATGCGGTTCGCCGAGCGTCCGGTGCGGTCCCTGGTCGAGGCGGCCCGGTCGAGCCGGAACACGCTGGTGGTGTGGTGCGCGGGTCCGGGCCCCGTGCGTCCGCCCCGGCCGCCGCCCCGCCGAGCCCTCCCTGTTCGACCCCGCGCCCCGCAGGGACCCGCCTCCCCGTACGGGTCCGCGCCTTCGTACGACGCCGCTCCCGCCACCCCGTACGGTTCCGCTCCCGCGTACGACGCCGCTCCTCCGTACGGCTCCGCGCCCGCGTACGGCTCCGCGCCCGCCCAGGACCCCTCGGCCCCGTACGCCCACGACCCTCGGCCCCCTACGGTGCGGCGCCCGCCACCCCGTACGGTTCCGCTTCCCCGTACGGCGCCCCCTCCCCGTACGGAGACCCCGCTCCCTCGTACGAGAACCCCGCCCCTCCCCGTACGGGAACCCCGCTCCCCGTACGGGGACCCCGCCTCCCCCTACGAGAACCCCGGGCAGGGTCGGCACGCGCCGTACGACGCGCACTGATCACCCCGGAACCGTGTCAGGATCGTGGGTGCCATGACTTCCATCGACACGCCCTCCGCCGCCGGAGCCGCCGGGGCCGCCGGGATCCCCGGGGTGCCCGCCGTCCCCGCCGAGCTGCACCGGCCCGTCCTCGCCTGGTTCGACCAGCACGCCCGTGACCTGCCCTGGCGCCGCCCCGAGGCCGGTGCCTGGGGGTCATGGTGAGCAGTTCATGCTCCAGCAGACCCCGGTCGTCCGGGTCCTGCCGGTGTACGAGCAGTGGCTCGCGCGCTGGCCCCGCCCGGCCGACCTGGCCGCCGAGGCCCCCGGCGAGGCGGTCCGCGCCTGGGGCCGGCTCGGCCTACCCCCGCCGCGCGCTGCGGCTGCACGCCGCGGCCACGGCCATAACGGAGCGGCACGGCGGGGACGTGCCGAGCGACCACGCGCAGCTCCTCGCGCTGCCCGGCATCGGGGAGTACACGGCCGCCGCGGTGGCCTCCTTCGCCTACGGGCAGCGGCACGCCGTCCTGGACACCAACGTGCGCCGGGTCTTCGCCCGCGCGGCGACCGGGGTCCAGTACCCGCCGAACGCGACCACGGCCGCCGAGCGGCGGCTGGCCCGCGCCCTGCTGCCGGAGGACGAGGAGACGGCCTCCCGCTGGGCCGCCGCCTCCATGGAGCTGGGCGCCCTGGTGTGCACGGCGAAGAACGAGGACTGCGGGCGCTGCCCGATCTCCGGGCAGTGCGCCTGGCGGCTCTCGGGGAAGCCGGCGCACGACGGCCCGCCCGGCGCGGCCAGACGTACGCGGGCACCGACCGGCAGGTCCGCGGGCGGCTCCTCGCCGTCCTGCGGGACTCGGCGGACCCGGTGGCGCGCGAGGCCCTGGACGCGGTCTGGGACGAGCCGGTCCAGCGGGCCAGGGCCCTGGACGGCCTGGTCGCGGACGGCCTCGTCGAACCGCTGGACGGCGGCTTCTACCGCCTGCCCTCTCCTGAGACCCGGCCCTCCTCCGCCGGGCCGGCTCCGAAACCCCTTCCTCCCCGCTGTTACACAACCGATGGGTAGCCGTGCGTCCACCGACGGCTGCCCCGCACAGCCCCGTGACAACCGCTCCGTAGCGTCGTCCACGACACGAGGGAACAAGCAGGTCACGGGGATGGAGGCAGTTCGGATGAGGCACGGTGAGGTGCTCGACTTCGAGGAGTACGTACGCACGCGGCAGGACGCCCTGCTGCGCAGCGCGCGCCGTCTCGTGGCCGACCCCGTCGACGCCCAGGACCTCCTCCAGACGGCCCTGGCCCGTACGTACGGCCGCTGGGACGGCATCGCCGACAAGTCCCTCGCCGACGCCTACCTGCGCCGGGTCATGATCAACACCCGGACCGAGTGGTGGCGCTCGCGCAAGCTGGAGGAGGTGCCGACCGAGCAGCTCCCCGACGCGAGCGTGGCCGACGCGACCGAGCAGCACGCCGACCGGGCCCTCCTGATGGACGTCCTGAAGGTGCTCGCGCCGAAGCAGCGCAGCGTCGTCGTCCTGCGCCACTGGGAACAGATGAGCACGGAGGAGACGGCGGCGGCGCTCGGCATGTCGACCGGTACGGTGAAGTCCACGCTCCACCGCGCGCTCGCCCGGCTCCGGCAGGAGCTGGAGAGCCGCGACCTCGACGCCCGCGCCCTGGGGCGGGCCGGGGAGCGGACGACCGTACGAGGCGACGAAGGGGGCGTGCGCGGTGCGCGGCATAGAGGACGGGCCCGACGACGCATCCGGCAGAGACCCCGGACACGGCGACGGACCCGACGGCCCTTTCGACGACCGTCCCGACGACGGATCCGACGACGACTTCCGCGGCCCCGGCGGCGGCGACCGGCTTCCGCCGGACGCCGCCGCCCTCGGCGTACCGCCCGGGTCGCGGGCGCCACGGCGACGGCCGGGCTCGTCGCCGTCGGCCTCTCCCTGGCCGCCTGTTCCACCGGCGGCACGGGCTCCCGCGACGAGGGCGCGGCCCGCAGCGACGGGATCGCCGCGGCCGCCCCACCCTCCGCGTCGGCCGTCACGGGCCCGCAGTCGGCGGAGCGGGTGGACCCGATCCGGCTGCTCAAGGCCGATCCGAAGATCAGCGAGCGGTTCAAGGACGACCTGAAGCCGTGCGCGGCGGACTCGTACCCGGTGGACGCCTCCTACGGCAACCTCACGAACGCGCCCGCCCCCGACGTCGTCGTCAACGTGATGACCTGCGGTGACGGCATCGGCATCGGCACGTACGTCTACCGCAGCCGGAACGACGGCTACGAGAACGTCTTCGCGGCCGAGGACGCGGCGGTGTACGCCACGATCGACCGGGGCGACCTGATCGTCACCAAGCAGGTGTACGCGAAGGGCGACCCGGTCGCGTACCGGGCGAGGACGTGATCACGTACCGCTGGACCGGCAACAGGTTCACCCAGCACGACTGGGTCCACAACGACTACAGCCGGTCGGTCGGCGAGGGCGAGGCCTGGAGCCCGCGCCGAGCCAGACCCCGGGGACTGAGCCGCACCCGAAGAGACGCAGGAAAGCGCGCCGAAGAGACCCGGAGAGCGCACGATCCCGGAGGAACCCCCACGATGGCCGAAACCCATGTCCTGTTCGTCGAGGACGACGACGTCATCCGTGAGGCCACCCAGCTCGCCCTGGAGCGGGACGGCTTCCGGGTCACGGCCATGCCCGACGGCCTCTCCGGCCTGGACTCCTTCCGGGCGCGGCGGCCGGACATCGCCCTGCTCGACGTGATGCTGCCGGGCATGGACGGCGTCAGCCTCTGCCGCCGCATCCGCGACGAGTCGACGGTCCCGGTGATCATGCTGTCGGCGCGCGCCGACTCCATCGACGTCGTCCTCGGCCTGGAGGCCGGGGCGGACGACTACGTCACCAAGCCCTTCGACGGCTCGGTCCTGATGGCCCGCATCCGGGCCGTGCTGCGCCGCTTCGGGCACGCCGGCGGCGGCGAGGCCGGGGAGGGGCCGGGGGACGGCGGGCTGCTCGTCTTCGGGGACCTGGAGGTCGACACCGAGGGCATGGAGGTCGGGAGGGGCGGGGCGCCGGTGGCGCTGACCCCGACCGAGATGCGGCTGCTCCTGGAGTTCTCGTCGGCGCCCGGCACCGTGCTGTCCCGGGACAAGCTCCTGGAGCGGGTCTGGGACTACGGCTGGGGCGGCGACACCCGGGTCGTGGACGTGCACGTGCAGCGGCTGCGGGCCAAGATCGGCCAGGACAGGATCGAGACCGTGCGCGGCTTCGGCTACAAGCTCCGGGGCCAGGGCGGGTGAGGCCGTTCCCCCTGCGCACCGGGGTCCGCTGGAAGATCGCCGTCGCCATCGCGGCGGTCGGCGCCCTCATCGCGGTCACCCTGAGCGTGGTCGTGCACAACGCCGCCCGGATCTCGATGCTGGACAACGCGCGCGAGGTCCAGATGGAGCGGCTGCTCTTCGCGCAGCGGCTGTACGAGACGTCGAAGCCCAAGGAGCCCCGCTTCGGCACCAAGATCAACGATCCGGCGCTGCCGCGGGAGCTCGACCGGCTGATGCGGGACAACCGGCGCGGGACGTACGTGCAGGAGCACCGGCACGGCGGTCCGCCCGACGTGTGGGCGGCCGTGCCGCTCGCCAACGGCGACGTCCTGTCGCTGCACATCCCCTTCGCCGACCGCAGCGCGAAGATCATGGGCGATCTGGACCGGGCGCTCGTCATCGGCTCGGTCTCGGTGGTCTTCGGCGGCTGCGCGCTCGGCGTGCTCATCGGCGGCCGGCTCTCGCGGCGGCTGCGGAAGGCAGCCGTGGCGGCCGGCCGGGTCGCCAGGGCAACACGGACGTGCGGGTGCGGGAGGCGGTCGGCGGGGTCGTACGGGACGAGACCGACGACCTGGCGTGGGCGGTCGACGCCCTGACCGACGCCCTGAACGAGCGGATCGAGGCCGAGCGGCGGGTCACCGCGGACATCGCGCACGAGCTGCGCACCCCGTCACGGGGCTGCTCACGGCGGCCGAGCTGCTGCCGCCGGGGCGCCCGACGGAGCTGGTGCGGGACCGGGCGCAGGCGATGCGGACGCTGGTCGAGGACGTCCTGGAGGTGGCCCGGCTCGACAGCGCGTCGGAGCGGGCCGAGCTCCAGGAGATCGCGCTCGGGGAGTTCGTGGAGCGGCGGGTGCGGACCCTGGACCCCGGGGTCGTCGTCCGGGTCGTCCACGACTCCTGGGTGAACACCGACCCGCGCCGGCTCGAACGCGTCCTGGGCAACCTCCTCGCCAACGCGGCCAAACACGGGAAGCCGCCGGTGGAGGTGACGGTGGAGGGCCGGGTGGTGCGGGTCCGCGACCACGGTCCGGGCTTCCCGGAGTCCCTCCTCAGGGAGGGCCCGAGCCGGTTCCGTACGGGGTCGAGCGACCGCGCGGGCCAGGGCCACGGCCTGGGCCTGACGATCGCGTCGGGCCAGGCACGGGTCCTCGGCGCCCGGCTGACCTTCCGGAACGTGGCCTCCGAGGGGCGCCGAACGGGGTGGGCGGGGCCATCGCGGTCCTGTGGCTCCCGGACCACGCGCCGACGAACACGGGCAGCTTCCCGGTCCTGCGGCTGCCGGAGCAGTAGGGGCGTCCGGTACGGCGACGGGGCCGCCGGTACGGCGACGGGGCCGGGCCCTCGGTGGAGGGCCGGCCCCGTCGTCGTACTCCCGTGTCTCAGACCTTCTCGGACACCTTCGCCGCGCCGCCGTCGGCGGGCTCCTTCGCGGTGTCCGGTCCGGCGCCCCGGAGTGCCACCTCCTTGACGAAGAAGGCGAGGACGAAGGCGAGGACGGCGACCGCCGCGGCGAGCAGGAAGGCGCCGTGGGTGCCGGAGGCCACCGCGTGCTGGTAGGCCTCGCGGAGCTGCGCCGGGAGCTTGGCGAGGCTGGCCGCGTCGAGCTGGGCGGTCCGTGCCGTCAGCTCCGAGCCGCCCCGGGCGGCCATCTCGTCCTGGACGCGGCTGGTGAAGAGCGCGCCCATGATCGCGACGCCGAAGGAGGAGCCGAGCGTCCGGAAGAGGGTGGTGGAGGAGGAGGCGACGCCCATGTCCTTCATCTCCACGCTGTTCTGGGCGACCAGCATGGTGATCTGCATGAGGAAGCCCATGCCGGCGCCGAGGACGGCCATCCAGATCCCGGAGACCAGGCGCGAGGTGCCGGTGTCCATGGTGGAGAGCAGGAAGAGGCCGGCCGTCATGAGGGCCCCGCCCGCGATGGGGAAGGCCTTGTACTTGCCGGTGCTGGTGGTGACGCGGCCGGCGACCAGCGAGACGACCATCATCGAGAGCAGCATCGGCAGGAGGAGCAGGCCGGAGTTGGTCGCGGAGGCGCCCTGGACGGACTGCTGGAAGAGCGGCAGGTAGAGGACCGCGCCGAACATGACGAAGCCGGCGACGAAGCCGATCAGGGACATCAGGGTGAAGTTGCGGCTGCGGAAGATGTGCAGCGGGACGATCGGGTCGCTCGCCCGGGTCTCCGCCCACAGGAAGGCGAGGAGCGCGGCGACGCCGCCGACCGCGAGCCGACGATGGTGGCCGAGCCCCAGGCGTACTCGGTGCCGCCCCAGGTGGTGACCAGGACGATCGCGGTGATGCCGACGGTCAGGAGCGCGGCGCCGAGGAAGTCGATCCGGGTGTCCGTGCTCCGCGGTTTCTTCGGCAGGTGCAGGACGGTGGTGACCATGGCGAGGGCGACGGCGCCGAGCGGCAGGTTGATGTAGAAGGACCAGCGCCAGCCCCAGTGGTCGGTGATGGTGCCGCCGACGAGGGACCGCCGATCATGGCGAGGGCCATCACGCCGGCCATCATGCCCTGGTACCTGCCGCGCTCGCGGGGCGGGATGAGGTCGCCGATGATCGCCATCACGCCGACCATGAGGCCGCCGGCGCCGAGGCCCTGGATCGCGCGGAAGCCGATGAGCTGGCCCATGTCCTGGGCCATGCCGCTGAGCGCCGAGCCGATCAGGAAGATCACGATCGAGGTGAGGAAGACGCCCTTGCGGCCGAACATGTCGCCGAACTTGCCCCAGAGGGGGGTGGAGGCGGCGGTGGCCAGGGTGTAGGCGGTGACGACCCAGGAGAGGTGCTCCAGGCCGCCGAGCTCGCCGACGATGGTCGGCATCGCGGTGCCGATGATCATGTTGTCCAGCATCGCGAGGAGCATCGCGATCATGAGGGCGAGCAGGACGACGCGGACGCTGCGTGCCGGCGGGGCCTCTCCCTCTGGTGTTCGAACGGTCTGTTGCGTCGCCATGTCATTCCCTTACTTGCCGCCCGGCTAGTTACTACACTGGGAACGGTAGATCTGTAACTAGCCGGTCGTCAAGTAAGTTCTTTGGAAAGTGGAGGGCACCCCATGGCCCGAGGCAACACCCGTCAGCGCATCCAGGACGTGGCCTCGAACTCTTCGCGGAGCAGGGCTACGAGAAGACCTCCCTGCGCGAGATCGCGGAACGCCTCGACGTCACCAAGGCTGCGCTCTACTACCACTTCAAGACCAAGGAAGACATCCTGATCGGGATCTTCCAGGACCTGACCAGGCCGATGGACGAGCTGATCGACTGGGCCGGGGAGCAGCCCCGCACGATCGAGACCAAGCGGGAGATCGTGCGCCGCTACCAGGTGGCGCTGCTCGCGGCGGCGCCGCTCTTCCGCTTCATGCAGGAGAACCAGGCCGCCGTGCGCGAGCTGAGCGTCGGGCTCACCTTCAAGGAGCGCATGATGTCGCTGACCGGCCTGCTGTACGACGACGACTTCCCCGTCAAGGAGAAGGTCCGCTGCATCAGCGCGGTCTTCACGCTCCACGCGGGCACGTTCTTCATGCAGAACGTCGAGGGCGACCCCGAGGAGAAGCACGAAGCCGTCCTCGAGGTCGCCCTCGATCTCATCGACGAGGCCCACCGGGCCTCATAGGTGTACTGCGGGGGTCGGCCGATCAGATGCCGACGCCGTGGGCGCGCAGGAACGCGGCCGGGTTGACGGCGGAGCCGTAGTTCGGGGTGGTGCGGATCTCGAAGTGCAGGTGGGGGCCGGAGGAGTTGCCGGTGTTGCCCGAGAGGGCGATCTTCTGGCCGGCGCCGACCTTCTGGCCGATCTTGACCTGGATCTTCGACAGGTGGGCGTACTGCGAGTACGTGCCGTTGCCGTGCTTGACCACGATGGCGTTGCCGTACGCGGGGCCGTCGCCGCCGCCGTACGGGCCGGCCTTCACGACGGTGCCGGCGGCGGCGGCCTTGACCGGGGTGCCGACCGGAACGGCGAAGTCCTGGCCGGAGTGCTTGTGGGCCCACATGGCGCCGCCCTGGTTGAAGCTGGCGCTGAGGGTGTAGGCGGCGACCGGCTTCACCAGGCCGGGGCCTTCTTGGCGGTGACGGCCTTCTTGGTGGCGGTCGCCTTGACGGCGACGGTCTTCGCGGCGGCGGCCTTCACCTGGGCGGCGAGGTGCGCCTGGGTCTCGGCCTGGGCGGCGACGGCGGCGGACGCGGTCGCGGCGGTCGGGACGACGGCCTTGCCCTCGGCGGCGAAGGCGGACCCTGCTCCGGCCACCAGCGACGCCCCCAGGCCGGCAGTGGCGAGAGCGACGGCGGCGGCACGGGTGGCGGGGTTCATAACGCGCTTCGACATACGGGGGACAACCTCCGGGGAGTACGGGACCCGGCGCGCTTTCGGTGCGGCGTCGGGCTTGCTCATCTTTGGTAACCCGGACCCCCATCCGGGCCAAAACACCCCATCTACGACATAGCGTCGTAGCGATCACGGGGAAGTTCAGGTCTTGACGACTGGGAGCGGGGGCTTCGAAATCGGACATATCAGCCCAAGAAAACCGGTTTAACCGCATGTCTCGGGAGCCCGGACCGCCCAGGAGGCCGGTCCGGGCCCGGCCTGGGACCCGATGGACCCTCCGACCCGCCGCTTCGTACCCGTACGTCCGAAATAAGCGGCAATGTTCGCCACTATTCCGGTTAGTACCCCTCGAAACCCCTGTGCGCCTTGTCACCCGGGGGCCGTTCCGGATGGGACCTGGGTCACGCGGAAAGGCATTCCGAATGCGGCCTGGGTCACGTGACGGGGGCCACGGGAAAGGGCTCCGGGCCTCCGAAAAGGCCCCGGAAAGCGGCCCGGGTCACACCTCCGGCCCCCGCTCCGCCCCCGCCCCCACTACGCTGACCGCTCCGCGAAACACAGGGGTCACCATGGAACCGGCACTCATCGGCACGCGCCTCGCCTCGGCCGCGATCGGGCCGCTCCTGAAGAAGCTCCTGGTGGCCGAGGGCCCCGGGGCGGGGCTCGTCCCCAAGGGCGCCGAGGTCCGGCTCTCCGGCCTCGTCTCCTTCCGGGGCGAGAAGCGCGCCCTCACCGAGAAGGACGTCCGCGGGCTGGCGGCCACTCTGGTCGAGCGCTCCCGGCGGGGGACGGGGAGCCGCCGTTCCCCGCCGACGAGACCGAGGCCGTCACCGACGCGCTGGCCGCGCACCTGCTGGCCCTCGGCGACCTCGACATGGACGACGTCCAGGCCGTCCGCCTCGGCCACCGCGACCTCGCCCGCCGGCTGCGGGCCGCCGCCCCAGCCCCCGACGGCCTCTCCACCGACTCGGTCCTCTACCTGGAGACCCTGACCGAGTGGGCCTGCCTCCACATCCTGGAGTTCTTCACCAGGCGCTCCACCTTCGTCGCCCGCAGCCTGGTGGAACAGACCCGCGCCCAGGCCGAGCTCCTCGCGAAGACGGACGAACTGATCCGCCGGACCCCCGGGCGGACACGCGGGACGCGGAGTTCGAGCGGCGCTACCTGGCCCACCTGGCGAAGAAGCACGGCCGTCTGACCATCTACGGGGTGGACCTCCGTGACGCACCGGAGAAGTGGCCGCTGGACGTGGCGTACCTGTCGTTGCAGGGGGTGGGGGCGGCGGAGCCGGACGGTCGTCCCGACCGGGAGGCGGACCACATCGCCGCGCCGGCCCCGGGCGACTCCTCTCCCCGCCACGATGGCGGCGCTGAGACGATGTCGGCCGAGGCGCACCGCGCCCTCCTCCTCTCCGCCCGCCGTCTGCTCGGCTCCTTCGAGAACAGCCGCGCCGACCGGATCCTCGCCCGGCACGACAAGGTGCTCCTGCGCGGTACGGCCGGCTCCGGCAAGACGACCCTCGTCCAGTGGCTGGCGGTCTCCGCCTCGGGCGAGGAGTGCGCGGACGGCATGGCGTACCTCCGCGGCCGGATCCCCTTCGTCCTCCCCCTCCGCGCCCTCACCCGCCACGGCGAGCGGCTCCCCACCCCGACCGCTTCCTCTCCGCCGTCGACTGCCCCTCTCCCCGCCCGACGGCTGGGCCGACCGCGTCCTCGCCGCCGGGCGCGGCCTAGTCCTCGTCGACGGCATCGACGAGATCCCCGAGGCCGAGCGCGACCGGGCGCGCCGCTGGCTCCGCGACCTCCTCGACTCCTACGACGGCAACCGCTGGCTCGTGACCTCCCGCCCCACCGCCGTACGTGACGACTGGCTCGCGTCGGACGGCTTCACCGAACTCACCCTCACCCCCATGTCCTCCTCCGAGGTCACCACCTTCGTCCGCCGCTGGCACAGGGCCGCCGGGCCGGAGGCCGCGCCGTACGAACAACCCCTCCTCGACGCCCTGCGCACGACGCCGGACGTCGCCCGGCTCGCCACCAACCCCTGATGTGCGGTCTGATCTGCGCCCTGCACCACGGCAGGCGCGGCTTCCTACCGCGCGGCCGCAAGGCGCTGTACGACGCGGCGCTCTCGATGCTGCTCTCGCGCCGGGACCGCGAGCGGGACATGGGGACGCCGTACGGCATCGACCTGGGTGACGCCCCCAGATCCAACTGGTCCAGCGCCTCGCGTACTGGCTGACGCTCAACGGCCGCACGACGATGGACCGCTCGCGTGCGGAGTCGGTCGTACGGGAGGCGGTACCGGCAGTCACGGAGGCGGCGGGGTACGACGCCGACGCGGTCTTCACCCACCTGCTCCACCGCAGCGGACTGCTGCGGGAGCCGACCGAGACACGGTCGACTTCGTCCACCGCACCTTCCAGGACTACCTGGCGGCCAAGGCCCTCGTGGACCGCTGGGACATCGGCGTCCTCTCCCGGCACGCGGCGGACGACCAGTGGGAGGACGTCATCCGCATGGCCGTCGGGCACGCGCGCCCGCGCGAGTGCGCGGAGATCTTCGAGGAGCTGCTGAAGGCGGCGGACGCGGCCCAGACCGCCGCACCCACCTCCGGGTGCTGGTGGTGGCGGCGACGGCGCTGGACCACGCGACGGAGGTGGCACCCGAGATCCGGGAACGGATCCTGGCGCGGGCGGCGGAGGCCATCCCACCGCGCGGGGCGAACGAGGCGCGCGAGCTGGCGTCGGTGGGACGGGCGGTCCTGGACCTGCTGCCGGGTCCGGAGGGCCTGGACGACGAGTCGGCGCTGGCCGTGGTGATCACGGCGACCCACATCACCCATGACGCCGCGCTGCCCTACCTGGCCCGGTTCGCCGGGCATCCGTTCCTGCCGGTACGCTCCCAGCTCATGTGGGGATGGACCCGGTTCCCAGCGACCTCCTACGCGGACGAGATCATCGCCCGGCTCGACACGGACTCCCTCGACTTCACCGTCGTGTCCGACAGGCAGGCCGTCGAAATCCTGCGCCTCGGACTGCGCCCCGAGGGTCTCGACCTGCGTTCGGGGCTCACCCCTACGGCATGTCCCTACTGCGCGAGGCGATCGGCGGGGCACGGAGGCTGCTGGTGCCGGGATCCCACACCCGGTTCCTGGACTCCCTCCCTTCCGGGAACGCGCTGAAGGTCCTCACAGTGGACGGACCTCTCCAGGGAGGGATCGACTTCCTCCGCTCACTGACCAGCCTCGAAACGCTCGTCGTCCACGGCACCGCGATGGTGGACGCGGAGAACTGGGGCACGCTGGCAGCATTGGACCGGCTCCCGTCGCTCGTGCTGGACGCGAGAGCCGTGGCCGCCTTCCGCAGTCGTTGCGACTACCTCAGGTGGAGGTGCTGCACGTGGTCCACGACGATGGCGTTCCTCTGGACGCCATCGCCCGGACCTTCCCGGGCTTGGTCAGGCTGACGCTTGTGGGCAGCTTCGGGCCACAGGCCCACGACCTCACGCCGCTGGCCTCCCTGCCCCGGCTCAGCTCAGTCACGGGCTACGGCCGCTTGTTCACCGGCATCGAGGAACTCGCGCCCACGGTCGAAATCCACATATGAGCTGACCACCCGCTCCCTCCCCACTACGTTCACGGTCATGACCGAGATCGAGCTCGCCGATGCCATCCAGTCCGTGCGCGACCAGTTGGTCACGGCCGCCGCCCGCGCGACCGGGCAGCCCGTCGCCTTCGAGGTGGGCGACATCGAGATGGAGTTCACCATCGAACTCCGCAAGGAGGTGAAGGCCGGCGGCAAGGTCAAGGCCTGGGTCGTCGAGGCGGGCGCGGACGCCGGCCGGAGCCGTGGGGACATCCACCGGGTCTCCTTCACCCTGAAGCCGCGGAACGCGACGACGGGAGGAAGCTGGCTGGTGGGGAACGAGGACGGGGTGGACCTGTCCGGGTTCGGCGGTACGGAGACGCCGTGAACCGCAGAGTCTTCGTCGTCCTGGGGCGGCAGCAGGGCACTGGCGTCCTCGCAGCCCCGGGCCTCGTCCTGACCAGTGCCCATGTCGTGGGCGATGCCCACAATGCCAGGCTCTTGGACCCTGTTCGCGGGACGACGCGCTCCGCGCGGGTGCTGTGGTCGAGCGACCGGCTCGACGCCGCGGTCCTGGAGTACCGGGGCGCGCGCGGTTCGGTACTCCCGTTCAAGGCGGTCGGCACCGACCGCCCGATACCGGCTGCGAGGTTCTCGGTTTCCCCGGATCCAGCGCTACGACGGCCAGAAGCCGGACCTCGACCAGTTCACCTGCACCGTCCTCCCCTCGGCGGGGCTTCTTCGCCGCGTCCTGACCGTCGAGCTGGAACACCCGCCCGTCACCGCCGACGAGGGCGGTCCGTCCCCGCTCGCGGGCCTCTCTGGAGCCCCGTCTTCGCCGACGACGGCCTCCTCGGCATCGTCCGGTCCGTGCCGCGCGGGCGAGGTCACCGCCGCCTGAGTGCGTTTCCCTCACGGCGATCCTCGCCGACGAGGGGGCAGGGGAACTGCTCTCCCCGTACATGGCCCTCGCCCCGGTCACCGGCACCCACCCCACGACCGGCCCTACGAGGAGGAGTACGCGGACGCCGTCGGTGCCGCCTACCGCCGCACCCGGATCTTCGGCCTGGACGAGCTGGGCAAGCGGGCCTCGGAATGGGACCTCGACACCGCCTACCTCTCGTTGGAGGCCGCTTCGCGGGAGCGCGGGACCCCCGCCGTCCCCCAGCGGATCGACGACCTGCTCGCCTCCCGGCCCCGGGTGCTGCTCCGGGGCGACGCCGGGGCCGGGAAGACCACCCTCGTGTGGTGGCTCGCCGCGCACGCGGCCGCCGGGACGCTGGGACCGAACCTCGCCGGGCTGAACGGCCTCGTCCCTTCGTCGTGCCGCTGCGCACGCTCCGCGCCCGGGGAGGCGACTACCCGCCCCCGCCGAGCTGCCCGGCGTCGCCGGCCTCATGGTCGATCCGGCCCCCGAGGGCTGGGCGGGCCGGGTCCTCTCCGCCGGGCGGGGCCTCCTCCTGGTCGACGGCCTGGACGAGGTTCCGGCGGACGAACGCGAGGCCGCCCACGCCTGGCTCTCCCGGCTCCTCGCCCGCTATCCCCGCACCCGCTGCGTCGCGACCGTACGGCCCTTCGCCGTCGCGCCCGACTGGCTCGGCTCCGAGCGGTTCGAGGAACTCACCCTCCTCCCGCTCCGGGACGCCGACATCCAGGCCTTCGTCGCCGCCTGGCACGGGGCGGCCCGGCTCGACGGGGATCCCGACGGGAACCTCGCCGACCTCGAACGCGACCTGGCCCAGCAGTTCCGCCACAATCCGACCTTGGCCGACCTCGCCCGGACCCCGCTGCTCTGCGCGGTCATCTGCGCCCTGCACCGGCTGCGGGAGGGCTTCCTGCCCGAGACCCGGTGGGCGCTCTACTCCTCCGCGCTCCAGATGCTGCTCGGCGTCCGCGACGAACGGCGCCGGATCGACGCCCCCGACGGCATCCGCATGTCGGTGGAGGAGCACACCCAGCTCCTCCAGCGGCTCGCGGCCTAGCTGGTCCGGGGCGGCCAGACGAGTTCGACCGCGAGCAGGCCCTCCACCAGCTCGCCCGTGCCCTGCCCGGCATGCCGAGGGTCGCGGACCAGGGCGGCCCGGACAAGATCCTCACCCATCTCCTGAACCGCAGCGGTCTCCTCCAGGAGCGCACGGACGGCGTCTTCCACTTCGCCCACCGCACCTTCCAGGACTTCCTGGCGGCGAAGGAGCTGGTGGAGGACGACCAGCTCGCCGAGGCCCTCCGCCACGCCCACGACCAGCAGTGGCACGACGTCCTGCTCCTGGCCGCCGGCCACTGCACCCGCCGTGACCTGCCGGTCCTGGTCGAGGGCTCCTCACGGCCGGCGCGGCCACCCGCAAACGAGACCTGAAGACCGCTCTGTACGTCCTGGCGGCTCTGGCGGCCCAGCACGCGGCCTGGCTGGACGGCGTCCTGCACAGGCGGGTGCGGAAGGCGGTGAAGTCGATGGTTCCGCCGCGGAATCCCGAGCAGGGCGATCATCTGGCCCGCCTGGGCACGTATGTCCTGCCGCTGTTGCCGGGGCCCGGAGAGACGCCCGCGAACATGGTGGGATCCGTGACCGAATTGATCGCGATGATCGGGGGCCGGGAGGCCATGCCGTACGCCAGGGCTTTCGTGGAGGCGGGCAGGGCGGACGCGTTCGCCAACAAGTGGGACGACTTCCCCTGGAGGCGTTTGCCCAGGAGATCGCCCCGTACGTCACGTCCCACATTCCCCTCGTGGTGACCAGCACGGAGCAGATGCGTCTCCTTCCGGACCACCCGAGCGTCCTCCTGTACGGCGACTTCAGCGAGGAAGAGATGGTCCACGGACTCGATGGACGCGGGCTGCAGCGCCTCGGCATCTCCGCGAACACACGAGTGACCGACCTCGGCTTCCTGCAGGCGATGGATTGCTCCCGGCTCGACCTCCTCTATCTGGGAGGTCGCCTCCGATCGGTGAATCTGGAGGCAGTGACGCACCTGCGCGCACTCCGCCGCCTCGACGTCATGGGCGGGACGGACCTCACCGGGACGATCGACCTCACCCCGCTCCACTGCCTGCCCGACCTGAAGGTGCACATCCGGGGTGTCCCCGTCGGCAGATCCTCGGCGCCGCCGCCTTCGGCGATCGGCTCACCGTCGAGGACGCATGAGGAAAGGACGGCCCGGAACCGTTCCGGTTCCGGGGCCGCCCCTTCTGCTCAGGCGCTACGCCTTACGCGTCCTTCGAGAGGTTCGGCCCGGGGCCGCCCGCCGCCTCGACCGGCGGGGCGTCCGGCAGGGCCGACTTCTCCTCGCCGCGGAAGGTGAACTTGCGCTCCTCGCCCTCGCCCTCCGTGTCCACGACCACGATGTGACCGGGGCGCAGCTCGCCGAAGAGGATCTTCTCCGAGAGCGTGTCCTCGATCTCGCGCTGGATCGTCCGGCGCAGCGGCCGGGCGCCCATCACCGGGTCGTAACCCTTCTTGGCGAGCAGCTCCTTCGCGGACTGGGAGAGCTCGATGCCCATGTCCCGGTCCTTCAGGCGCTCGTCCACGCGGCCGACCATCAGGTCGACGATCTGGAGGATGTCCTCCTGCGTGAGCTGCGGGAAGACGATGATGTCGTCCACACGGTTGAGGAACTCCGGGCGGAAGTGCTGCTTCAGCTCGTCGCTGACCTTCGCCTTCATCCGCTCGTAGTTGGACTTCGTGTCGCCCTGGGCCGCGAAGCCCAGGTTGAAGCCCTTCGAGATGTCCCTGGTCCCGAGGTTGGTCGTCATGATGATGACCGTGTTCTTGAAGTCCACGACCCGGCCCTGGGAGTCGGTCAGGCGACCGTCCTCCAGGATCTGGAGAAGGGAATTGAAGATATCGGGGTGGGCCTTCTCGACCTCGTCGAAGAGGACGACGGAGAACGGCTTGCGGCGCACCTTCTCGGTGAGCTGGCCGCCCTCTTCGTAGCCGACGTATCCGGGCGGCGAACCGAAGAGGCGGGAAACCGTGTGCTTCTCGCTGAACTCCGACATGTCGAGGGAGATCATCGCGTCCTCGTCGCCGAAGAGGAATTCGGCGAGGGCCTTCGACAGCTCGGTCTTACCGACACCGGACGGACCGGCGAAGATGAACGAGCCACCGGGGCGCTTCGGGTCCTTCAGGCCGGCCCGCGTACGGCGGATCGCCCGCGAAAGACCGATGACGGCGTCCTTCTGGCCGATGACGCGCTTGTGGAGCTCGTCCTCCATGCGCAGCAGACGCGAGGACTCCTCCTCGGTCAGCTTGAAGACCGGAATGCCGGTGGCGGTCGCGAGGACCTCGGCGATCAGCTCGCCGTCGACCTCGGCGACGACGTCCATGTCGCCGGCCTTCCACTCCTTCTCGCGCTTGGCCTTCGCGGCGAGGAGCTGCTTCTCCTTGTCGCGCAGGGACGCGGCCTTCTCGAAGTCCTGCGAGTCGATCGCGGACTCCTTGTCGCGGCGGACGCCGGCGATCTTCTCGTCGAACTCGCGGAGGTCCGGCGGCGCGGTCATCCGGCGGATGCGCATCCGGGAGCCGGCCTCGTCGATCAGGTCGATCGCCTTGTCCGGCAGGAAGCGGTCCGAGATGTACCGGTCGGCCAGGGTCGCGGCCTGGACGAGGGCCTCGTCGGTGATGGAGACCCGGTGGTGGGCCTCGTACCGGTCGCGCAGACCCTTGAGGATCTCGATGGTGTGCGGCAGCGACGGCTCGGCGACCTGGATGGGCTGGAAGCGGCGCTCCAGGGCCGCGTCCTTCTCCAGGTACTTCCGGTACTCGTCGAGCGTGGTGGCGCCGATGGTCTGGAGCTCACCGCGGGCCAGCATCGGCTTGAGGATGCTGGCGGCGTCGATCGCGCCCTCGGCGGCGCCCGCACCCACGAGGGTGTGGAGCTCGTCGATGAACAGGATGATGTCGCCGCGGGTGCGGATCTCCTTGAGGACCTTCTTCAGGCGCTCCTCGAAGTCACCGCGGTAGCGGGAGCCGGCGACCAGGGCGCCGAGGTCCAGGGTGTAGAGGTGCTTGTCCTTGAGGGTCTCGGGCACCTCGCCCTTGACGATCGCCTGGGCCAGGCCCTCGACGACGGCGGTCTTGCCGACGCCGGGCTCGCCGATGAGCACCGGGTTGTTCTTGGTGCGGCGGGACAGCACCTGCATGACCCGCTCGATCTCCTTCTCGCGCCCGATGACCGGGTCGAGCTTGGATTCGCGGGCCGCCTGGGTGAGGTTGCGGCCGAACTGGTCGAGGACCAGGGACGTCGAGGGGTGCCCTCGGCAGGACCGCCGGCCGTGGCGGCTTCCTTGCCCTGGTAGCCGGAGAGCAACTGGATGACCTGCTGCCGGACCCGGTTGAGATCGGCGCCCAGCTTCACGAGGACCTGGGCGGCGACACCCTCGCCCTCGCGGATCAGGCCGAGCAGGATGTGCTCGGTGCCGATGTAGTTGTGGCCGAGCTGGAGGGCCTCCCGGAGCGACAGCTCCAGGACCTTCTTGGCACGAGGGGTGAAGGGGATGTGCCCGGACGGGGCCTGCTGGCCCTGGCCGATGATCTCCTCCACCTGCTGGCGGACCGCCTCGAGCGAAATCCCGAGGCTCTCCAGGGCCTTAGCGGCGACACCCTCACCCTCGTGGATAAGGCCCAGAAGGATGTGCTCGGTGCCGATGTAGTTGTGGTTGAGCATCCGGGCTTCTTCCTGAGCCAGGACGACAACCCGCCGCGCGCGGTCGGTGAACCTCTCGAACATCGTTAATCGCTCCTCAGAGCGGTCAGTCAGTTAGGGGTCGATCCCTCCCTGTCCTTCCGCAGCTTAGTCCCGCAAGCGGGGACCGCTCATTCAACTGCCGACATCCGTCCGGATCACCCCCTTGTCCGTGGGGAGACCTGCTGCCGAACAGCCGACAAATGCTCCAACCCGATGGTGCGAGACGATGTTCCCGCAGGCCAAGTAGTCAGCCGCGCCTTCAGTACGCCGATGGCGAACGTGAGACGCCGGAGCCCGCGGGGCACCCCTCTCCACTAGGAATGTCTTACCCGTGCGGACCGACACTCCATGCCGAGCACCCCGGTTCCCTCCGCTACCAGCGAACACCCTTGCGCGCTCGAATGCACTCGTACACCCCATCCCGGACACCTCGCGCGTCCGGCGGGGACCGTGCGTCACCGCGGAGCGGTTCGGGAGCGGTTCGGGAAAGGGCCCGAAACGGTTCCCGGGGCGTAACCAAGTCGTCCTCGCGGGAGTTCCCCGGGCATGGCCCTCACCGTCCCGTCCCCCGCGCGCCGCTCGACGACGACCCGGCGCGCTGGTACGAGACCGGCTCGGCTGGGCGACGGTGGCGGGCCCGCCGGTGGCGCTGGTCACGGGGCTGCGCTTCGACGTCCTGGAGCTGCCCGCCGCGGCCGGCCGCGGCGTCCTGCGCCGGGTGGGCGCGGCGACCGGGCCGGTGGCCCTGGCCGGGTCCCGGATGCGGCTGCTCGTGGCCGCGGGGAGCGCGGAGGAGCTGCCGGGGCTGCTGGACTGGCTGGAGTGGGGCGGGATCGCCCTGGACCTCGCGGCCCTCGGCACCGGCGGCCGGATGACCGCGCCCCGTCCCCGGGGCGGGACGGCCCCGGGGCGCCGGACGCCGCGGTGTGGCTGCGGGCCCCGTGCCGGGCCGTGGGGTCGAGCCCTCGCTCCCGGCCGTGCGGGCCGCGCCGTGGGGCGGAGGGGCGCCCCTGCCTGGTGCGGCTCGTGGCCGCCGCCGCCGTCGAGTGCCACCGGGTGCGGCTGCTGAGTGCGCGGGCCCGCGGGCCGGCGGCTCAGCAGCTTTCGCCTCAGCGGTTCGCGTCCTCGTAGGCCGCCTTCACCGTGGCGGGCACGCGGCCGCGGTCGTTGACCTCGTAGCCGTTCTCCTTGGCCCACGCGCGGATCTTCGCGGTGTCGGGGCTGCCCGTCGCCACGGCGCGGCCCTTGCCACGGGCGCCGGTGGTGCGGCCACCGGTGCGCCGACCGCTCTTGGTGTACGGCTCGAGCAGACCGCGGAGCTTTTCCGCGTTGGCGGTGGTGAGGTCGATCTCGTAGGTCTTGCCGTCCAGCGCGAACGTCACGGTCTCGTCCGCCTCGACGCCGTCGAGGTCGTCGACAAGAAGGACCTGAACCTTCTGTGCCACCGGATTTCCTTTCATCGAAAATGCAGTACGCGGAAAGGAAACCGCTTTTCCCGGAAAACACAAACCCCTGGGAGAGGTTCAGAACCCCGACGGCGCGGGAAACATGCGCGTTTCGGACATAGGGTTCCGGGTCAGAGGTGCAGAAGCATCCGGCTGTTGCCCAAGGTGTTCGGCTTCACTCGTTCGAGACCGAGGAACTCCGCGACTCCCTCGTCATAGGAACGCAGGAGCTCGCTGTAGACATCTCCGTCGACCGGGGTCTCGCCGATCTCGACGAAGCCGTGCTTCGTGAAGAAGTCGACTTCGAAGGTCAGGCAGAATACCCGCCGCACCCCGAGCCATCGGGCGGTGTGCAACAACTTGTCCAGCACCTGATGTCCGACGCCGGCTCCCTGAACTCGGGATCGACGGCGAGAGTGCGCACTTCGGCGAGGTCTTCCCACATCACGTGGAGTGCGCCGCAGCCGACGACGACGGCGTCCTCGTCGCGTTCCGCCACCCAGAACTCCTGGATGGACTCGTAAAGGGTGACGGTCGCCTTGTCGAGCAGGATGCCGCGCCGGACGAAAGGATCGACGAGTCGGCGGACCGCCGCGACGTCGGTGGTGCGGGCCCGGCGGACGGTGACGGCTTTGGCGGCGGCCGGAGAGGCGGCCGGGGATGCGGACGACGACATGGGGGACGCTATCGCTCCTCGGGCCCGGTTCTCCGGCGCCCTCCTCGGGCGGGGCGGGCGGGGACGCGGGAAGCGGGGTGACCCGCTGGACGATGCGAATGGCGTCGTCGAGGGCTTCGCGCTGATCCGGCGACATCATGCCGAAGAAGGCGACGAGGGCGGCGGCGGGATTGTCGCTCCGGCTCCACGCCTCGTTCATCAGTGCGGCCGCGTAGGCGGCGCGGGTGGAGAACCGCCGTATAGCGATAGGCGCGGCCTTCGACTTCCCTGCGGACCCAGCCCTTCTGGTGGAGATTGTCCATGACGGTCATGACGGTGGTGTAGGCGATGGACCGTTCCTGCTGGAGGTCCTCCAGAACTTCCCGGACGGTCACCGGGCGGTTCCATTGCCACACGCGCGTCATGACGGCGTCTTCGAGCTCTCCCAAAGGACGGGGCACAGCGCCACCATAGTGCGCAAAGCGTCCATAAGCGTCGATTGACGGCGGAAAGCCGGGGGAACGGGGCGCGGCCGAGCAAAAAGGACGCACGGCCCCGTGAGGGCCGTACGTCCCCGGTGGCGCGGGCCCCGCGGTGGGGTCAGGAGGCGGGGAACCGTCCGCCTGGCGGGCGGCCTCGGCGCGGGCGAGCGCGGCGTCGACGATCGCGTCCTCCTTGGCCTTGTTCGGACCGCCCTGGCTCTTGACGATCGTGACGACGAGGCCGATGAAGAAGGCGGCCATCACGACGGGGGCAGGAGCGCGGATACGTATTCCATGACGAACAGGGTAGCTATCCGGCGGCCCGCTCCTCGGGCGGGGGCGGCGGAACGGGCCGCCGGCGCGGCGGGAACACCTCGGAGGGCTTGGGCACCGGGCGCTCCGCCGGGACGGGCAGGGTCGGCTTGGGCTCGTCGGCCGCCGCGCGTCCGCCGGGCAGGGCGAGCAGCCGGGTCCGGGGGCACGGTCCGCCGCGGGCGCGGTGGCCTGCACGACCCGGGCCAGGCGCGCGCGTACGGAGCGTTCGGCGAGGCCCTGGCAGCGGGCGAGCAGCTCGGCGGCGGCGGGGTTGCGGCGCAGCGCCCGCAGGGCAGCGAGGTCGTCAACCCGGGGTCGTACCGGCGGCCAGCGCGTCCCGGAGGAGCTCCAGGTAGCCGCTGAGGGAGCCCGGCAGGGCCTCGCGGTAGCGGGCCAGGTCCGCGAGGAGGAAGGCGCGCAGCCGACCGGCCTCGCGTACCGCCTCGTCCACGGATTCGGCCAGGCGCAGGCAGTCCTGGACGTCCTCGTCCTGAAGGGGGCGGGGTGAAGGGCGCTGGCAAGGGCGCGGCGGAGCACACGCAGCTCGTCCGCGCCGAACACCATGCCGCCACGGGATCCGTATGGCGTGGGCATGGGCCGACGGTACGCGCTAATCGGACAATTTTCGCTTACCGATCATTACGGCGCGCCGCGGGGCAGCCGTTCGGCGGTGCGGGGCCCTCCGGGCGGAGCCCGGTGCGGGGAGCCGGTTCCGTGCCCGGGGGCGTCCCGTCCCGTGGTCGGGTCCGGTGCGGTACGCGGTGGGACGCGCCGGACCCCGGGTCACATGCGCGACACGTTCCGCTCGTACACCAGGCGCAGGCCGATCAGGGTCAGCCAGGGCTCGTGCTCGTCGATCTCCGTGGACTCGCCGAGGACCATCGGGGCCAGGCCGCCCGTCGCGATCACCGTCACGTCGTCGGGGTCGCCCTTCGGGCCGACCAGTTCGCGCTTCATCCGGGCCACCACGCCGTCGACCTGGCCCGCGTAGCCGTAGATGATGCCCGACTGCATCGCCTCGACCGTGTTCTTGCCGATCACGTTCCGCGGGCGGGCCAGCTCGATCTTGCGGAGCATCGCCCCGCGCACGCCGAGCGCCTCCACCGAGATCTCGATGCCCGGCGCGATCGCCCCGCCCGCGTACTCCCCGCGCGCGGTGACCGCGTCGTACGTCGTCGCCGTGCCGAAGTCCACGACGATCGCCGGGCCGCCGTACAGCTCGACCGCCGCGACCGCGTTGACGACGCGGTCCGCGCCGACCTCCTTCGGGTTGTCGGTGATGATCGGAACGCCCGTCTTGACGCCCGGCTCCACCAGGACCGCCGGGACGTCCCCGTAGTACCGGCGGGTGACCTCGCGCAGCTCGTGCAGGACCGAGGGGACCGTCGCGCAGATCGCGATCCCCTCGATGCCGTCGCTCAGCTCGACGCCGAGCAGCGGGTGCATGCCCATGAGGCCCTGGAGCAGGACCGCCATCTCGTCGGCGGTCCGGCGCGGATCCGTGGAGATCCGCCAGTGCTCGACGATCTCGTCCCCGTCGAAGAGGCCGAGGACCGTGTGCGTGTTGCCGACGTCGATGGTGAGCAGCATCAGGCCCGCACCTCGCGCAGGTCGAGGCCGATGTCGAGGATCGGGGAGGAGTGGGTGAGGCCGCCGACCGCCAGGTAGTCGACGCCGGTCGCCGCGTACGCCGCCGCGTTCTCCAGGGTGAGGCGGCCCGAGGACTCCAGGACGGCGCGGCCCGCGACGAGCGCCACGGCCTCCTCGGTCTCGCCCGGGGTGAAGTTGTCGAGCAGGATCAGGTCGGCGCCCGCGTCCAGGACCTCGCGGACCTGGTGCAGCGTGTCGACCTCGACCTCGATCGGCACGTCGGGGAACAGCTCGCGCACGGCCTCGAAGGCCTCGGCGACGCCGCCGGCCGCCACCACGTGGTTGTCCTTCACCAGGGCCGCGTCCGACAGCGACATGCGGTGGTTGACGCCGCCGCCGCAGCGGACCGCGTACTTTTCCAGGGCGCGCAGGCCCGGCGTCGTCTTGCGGGTGTCGCGGACCTTCGCCTTCGTGCCCTCCAGGGCGTCCGCCCACGCGCGCGTGGCGGTGGCGATGCCGGAGAGGCGGCACAGGATGTTGAGCGCGCTGCGCTCGCCGGTGAGCAGGTCGCGGGTGCGGGTGGTGACGCTCAGGAGCTTCTGCCCGGCCTCGACGCGCTCGCCGTCCTCGACGTGCCGCTCGACCTCGAACGCGTCGGTGCAGACGATCGACAGGACCGCCTCCGCGACCCGCAGGCCGGCCACCACGCCGGCCTCGCGGGCAGTGAAGTCGGCAGTGGCGACGGCGTCCTCGGGGACGGTCGCGACGGTCGTCACGTCCACCCCGCCGTCGAGGTCCTCCGCGATCGCCAGGTGCGCGATGTCCTCCACCTGGACCGGGTCGAGGCCGGCGTCGGCGAGCAGCTCGGCGAGCGCCGGGTCGAGCCCGCACTCGAACTCCTCGCCGCCGCAGCCGCAGCCGTCGCCGCAGCCGCCGGACTCCTCCGCGGCCGCGCCGGGGGCGCTGATCTGGATGAGGGGACGTCCACGGGCTCGGGACGGGCTTCCTCGGGCGTGCTCACTTGCTGCTCCCTGGGGGCGTCGACGGTGGGGGAAGGAAGGGTCAGGCGGTGACGGTGGCGGGGAAGTCGTACGTGTCGGTCGTGCGGACGTCGAGCGTCCGCCCCGGCGTCAGGCGTACGACGAGGTGCCGGCGCCAGCGCGCGTCGTCGCGGTCCGGGCGGTCCTCGCGCCAGTGGCAGCCGCGGGTCTCCTCGCGGCGGCGGGCGGCGGCGACCAGGACCCGGGCGACGCACAGCAGGTTGGTGGTCTCCCAGGAGTCCACGCCCGGCTCGGCGGCCTTGCTGTCGTCGGTGCCGCCCGCCACGGCCTCCTCGTGCAGCGCGTCGAGGGCGTCGGCGGCCTCCCGGAAGCTGGCCTCCGAGCGCAGCACCCGGCGCCGTTCGTCATGATCCGCTGGATGCGGGTCCGGGCGTCCGTCGCGGGCAGCGGCAGGACCGAAGGGGCCGGGTGCGGGACCGGGGCGCCCGCCGCGCGCGGGGCGGCCGCCACGATGTCCTCGACGATCCGCTCGGCGAAGACCAGGCCCTCCAGGAGCGAGTTCGAGGCGAGCCGGTTGGCGCCGTGGACGCCCGTGCAGGCCACCTCCCCGCACGCGTACAGGCCGGGGACGGTGGTCCGGCCCCGCAGGTCGGTGCGGACGCCGCCGGAGGCGTAGTGGGCGGCCGGGGCCACCGGGATCGGCTCGGTCACCGGGTCGATGCCGTGGGCGCGGCAGGCGGCCAGGATCGTCGGGAAGCGCCGCTCCCACATCTCCGCCCCGAAGTGCCGGGCGTCGAGGTACATGTGCTCGGCGCCGTGCTCCTGCATCCGGCGCGTGATCGCCTTGGCGACGACGTCCCGGGGGCCAGCTCGGCCAGCTCGTGCTGCCCCAGCATGAAGCGGACCCCGTCCGCGTCGACCAGGTGCGCGCCCTCGCCCCGTACCGCCTCGGAGACCAGCGGCTGCTGGCCCTCGGCGCCCGCGCCCAGGAAGAGCACCGTCGGGTGGAACTGGACGAACTCCAGGTCCGAGACCTCGGCCCCGGCGCGCAGCGCGAGGGCCACGCCGTCGCCGGTCGAGACCGGCGGGTTGGTGGTGGCCGAGAAGACCTGGCCCATGCCGCCGGTGGCGAGGACCACCGCGGGCGCGTGGACCGCGCCGACGCCGTCGTGCCGGCCCTCGCCCATGACGTGCAGGGTCACGCCGGCCGTGCGCCCCCGGCGTCCGTGAGGAGGTCCAGGACGAGGGCGTGCTCGACCGTGCGCACGCCCCGGTCGCGTATCGCCTCGACCAGGGCGCGGGAGATCTCGGCGCCGGTCGCGTCGCCGCCCGCGTGGGCGATCCGGCGCCGGTGGTGGCCGCCCTCGCGGGTCAGCGCGATCTCGCCCTCGGAGGTCTTGTCGAAGTCGGCGCCGGTCTCGATGAGGGCGGCGGACGGCGTCGGGGCCCTCGGTGACCAGGGTCCGCACGGCCCGCTCGTCGCAGAGCCCGGCGCCCGCGACGAGGGTGTCGTCGAGGTGCTGCTCGGGGTGTCGCCCTCGCCGAGCGCGGCGGCGATGCCGCCCTGTGCCCAGCGGGTGGAGCCGTCGTCGAGCCGGGCCTTGGTGACCACGACCGTACGGAGCCCGGCGGCGGTGCAGCGCAGGGCGGCGGTGAGTCCGGCGACGCCGGAGCCGACCACGACGACGTCGGCGTCGATGGCCCAGCCCGGTTCGGGGGCGTGCAGCCGTATTCCGGTCACGTGGCGGCTCCGAGGTCCAGGGGATGTTGTCGATGAGCCGCGTGCTCCCCACGCGCGCGGCGACGGCGAGACCGCCTCCCCCTGGTGGTCGTCGGGGACCTCGGTGAAGTCCGCCGGGTCCACGAGGGCCAGGTAGTCCAGGGTGAGCGGCGGCTCCGCCTTGGCCGCCTCGTCCAGGACGGCGCGGGCGGCGGCCCGTACGGCTCCGGCGCCGGCGCACTCGGCGGCCTGCGCGACCGCGTGGGCGTCGGCGGCGGCCCGGGCCTCGCCGAGCCTGGAGAGCGCCTCGGCCCGGTTCTCGGCCCGGTCCCGGACGCCCGGCAGGGCGGCGGCACGCGCGCGCAGCGCCTCCTGAGCGGCGAGCCGCTCCCGGCCGGCGAACAGCGCGCGGGACAGCGCGAGGGCGGTGCGGCGCTCCCCGGCCGAGAGGTAGCGGTTGCGGCTGGAGAGGGCCAGGCCGTCGTCCTCGCGGACGGTCTCCACGCCGACGATCTCGACCGGGAAGTTCAGGTCGCGGACCATGCGCCGGATCAGGGCGAGCTGCTGGGCGTCCTTCTGGCCGAAGAAGGCCAGGTCGGGGGAGGTGAGGTGGAGCAGCTTGGCGACGACGGTCAGCATGCCGTCGAAGTGGCCGGGCCGGGAGGCGCCTTCGAGCCGCTCCCCATGGGCCCCGCGGTGATCCGCACCTGCGGCTCGCCGCCCGGGTAGACCTCGTCCGCGGAGGGCGCGAAGACGACGCTCGCGCCCGCGTCGAAGGCCAGCTCCAGGTCGGCGTCCAGGGTGCGGGGGTAGCGGTCGAGGTCCTCGCCCGCGCCGAACTGGAGCGGGTTGACGAAGACGGTGACGGCGACGAAGCCCTCCTCCCCACGCGCGCGCGTGCGGCGCGGATCAGGGTGGCGTGGCCCTCGTGGAGGCGCCCATGGTCATGACCACGGCGTTGCTCCCGGGCAGGCCGTGCCGGGCGACGGCGTCCCGGAGGTCCCCGGCCGTGGGAACCAGCCCGGCGGGCCGGTGACGACCGGGCCGGCCGGGGCGGTACGGCCGGGGGCCGGGGCGGGAGCGGGGGCCGAGGCCGGGTCGGAGGCGGAAGCCGAGCCGGCGGCCGGGGCCCGGTCGGGGGTCGAGTGGGAGGCGGAAGCCGAGCCGGGGGCCGAAGCCGGACCGGAGGCCGAGGCCCGGTCGGGGGCGGAAGCCGACGCCGGATCGGAAGTCGAAGCCCGGTCGGAGGCCGAAGCCGGACCGGAGGCCGAGGCCCGGTCGGAGGCGGAAGCCGACGCCGGATCGGAAGCCGAAGCCCGGTCGGGGGCCGAAGCCCGGTCGGAGGCCGAAGCCGGACCGGAGGCCGGGGCCCGGTCGGGGGCGGAAGCCGACGCCGGATCGGAAGTCGAAGCCCGGTCGGAGGCCGAAGCCGGACCGGAGGCCGGTTCCCGGTCCCGGTTCGGGTCGGAGGCCCGGTCGTGGGCGAGCGGGCTCATCTGTCGTCTCCTTGCGGCCCGTCGGGGGATCCGGTGGTGCCGGTCGTGCCCGCCGGGGTCTCGGCGAGCACCCCAGCAGGTCTTCGGCCAGCTCGGGCTTGAGCAGGCCGTGGGCGAGCGCCCGGTCGGCGGTCGTACGGGCCATCGCCAGGTAGCCGGTGACGGTGCCGGGCGCGTGCTTGCGCAGTTCGGCGACGTGCGCGGCGACCGTGCCGGCGTCACCGCGCGCGACGGGGCCGGTCAGGGCCGCGTCGCCGGACCGCAGGGCGTTGTCCAGGGCGGCGCCCAGGAGGGGCCGAGCATCCGGTCGGGGCGGCGACCCCGGCCTTGTGGAGCAGCTCCATCGACTGGGCCACCAGGGTGACCAGGTGGTTCGCGCCGAGGGCGAGGGCCGCGTGGTAGAGCGGGCAGGCCTCCTCGGCGATCCACTCGGGCTCCCCGCCCATCTCGATGACCAGGGCCTCGGCGGCGAGCCGCAGCTCCTCGGGCGCGGTCACCCCGAAGGAGCACCCGGCGAGCCGCTGCACGTCCACGGCGGTGCCGGTGAAGGTCATGGCGGGGTGCAGGGCGAGCGGCAGGGCGCCGGCCCGGCGGGCGGGGTCGAGGACCCGCGCCCCGTACCGCCCGGAGGTGTGGACGAGCAACTGGCCCGGCCGTACGGCCCCAGTGTCCGCGAGGCCCTCGACCAGACCGGGCAGGGCGTCGTCGGGGACGGTGAGCAGGACCAGATCGGCGAGGGCGAGGACGCGCGCGGGCTCCACGACCGGCACGTCCGGCAGGAGCTCGGCGGCGCGCCGCCGCGAGGCGTCGGAGACCGCCGAGACGGCGACGGGGCGGTGTCCCGCGAGCCGGAGGGAGGCGGCGAGGGCGGGGCCCACCGGCCCGCGCCGACGACTCCGACGGTGAGCCGGGCGGGTCGGTCCTCGGCTCGGGGCTCTGGCGCTGGTGCTGCGTTCACGGTGGGGACGGCCTTCCGTTCCAGTCCTCGGCGGGTACCGGACGATTTCTGGTCATGCTACGCCAGGCACACGTGCCCTTCCGTGGCTGTCCACAGGCTGTGGGCGGCGGTGTGATGATCGCCCCATGGAAACTGCGGAACCTGTGGAAACCGGTGGCCCCGTGGACCCCGGCGACGAGAGGCCGCCCGGCTGCACCGGGCGAAGGTCTGGGGCGGGGCCGCCCGGAAGCTGTGGCACGCCTCCGTGGATGGCACGGTCGGGGAGCACCTGCGCGAGCTGGCCGGATGGGCGGAGGCGGCCGGACACGGCGGGGCGGCGCCCGACGCGTACGGCGACGGTGTGGTCGAGGCCCTGGAGCGGCGGGTCGCCGAGGAGCTGGGCATGCCCGCCGCCGTCTTCTTCCCGACCGGCACCATGGCCCAGCAGGTGGCGCTGCGCTGCTGGGCCGGGCGCACCGGCAGCCCCGTCGTCGCCCTCCACCCGCTCGCCCATCCGGAGGTCCACGAGGGCGGGGCGCTCGGGGCCGTGTCCGGGCTCCGCACCGTCCACCCGACCGACGCGCCCCGGCTGCCGACGGCCGAGGAGGTGCGGGACCACCCGGAGCCGTTCGGGACGCTGATGCTGGAGCTGCCGCTGCGGGACGCCGGCTTCGTGCTGCCCACCTGGGAGGAGCTGACGGAGGTGGTGGAGGCGGCCCGGGAGCGGGACGCGGTCGTCCACTTCGACGGGGCGCGCCTGTGGGAGTGCCCGTCCCGCTTCGGCCGGGGGCTCGCGGAGATCGCGGGGCTCGCCGACAGCGTGTACGTGTCGTTCTACAAGTCCCTCGGCGGCCAGTCGGGGCCGCGCTCGCCGGGCCCGAGGACGTCATGGAGAGGCCCGGGTCTGGCGGCACCGGTACGGAGGGCAGGTCTTCCAGCAGTATCCGGCGGCGCTCTCCGCGCTGCGGGGCCTGGACGTCGAGCTGCCCCGGCTGCCCGCGTACGTGTCCCACGCGCGCGTGGTGGCCGGTGCGCTCCGGGAGGCGTTCGCGGAGGCGGGCACGGGCTGGTTCCGGGTGCACCCCGAGGTCCCGCACACCCACCAGTTCCAGGTCTGGCTGCCGCACTCCCCCGAGGTCCTGACGGCTGCGGCCCTCGCCCAGACCGAGGCCACCGGCACCGTCCTCTTCCGCCGCTGGTCCGCCCCGGGCGCGGGCGGCCCGCCGGGGACCGCCCGGACCGAGCTGACGGTGGCGGGGCCGGGCCTGGAGTGGACGGCGCGGGACGTACGGGAGGCGGTGCGGGACTTCCTGTCGCGCCTGCCGGGGACCGGCTCCGGGGGCTGACGGGCGCCCCGGAGCCTCAGTCGGCCGGGGGCCACCCGCTGTCGGGGCCGTACGGCAAGGGCCCGTGGGGAAAGACCCGTACGGGACGGGGCCGTAAGGGACGGGGTCGTACGGGACCGAGCCGTCCGGAACAGGCCCGTGCCGAACGCGCCCGCGCGGCGCAGCGCCCTCCGGAGGCCGCCCCGGGCCGGGCGGCCCGCGAGAACCCGTTCGAAGCGGCGCCGGTCGCGGACCGCCCGCAGGACGGCGAGGTCGTGGGTGCCGGGCTCCGGGGGCGGCGGCTCGCCGACCCGGGCGGCGCGGTAGGCGTCGAAGAGGTACTGGTGCATCGCGTTCATATCCCCACCGTGCGCCGCTCCCCGGCGCCCCGGCCCGCCGATTGACGAGCCCCGTCAAACGGCGGCCGGACCGCTCCGCGGGCGTCGGTTGACGGCTCCCGTCAATCGGCGCGACACCGCCAGTCCGTCCCGCACCATGGCACGGTGAGCGTGACCATCGACATCACCGGACTGCCGCACGAGCGGATCTCCTTCTGCCCTCGCCCCTGGCCGAGCTGGGCGCCGCCCTGCACGCCCTGGCGGAACCCGCGCACCACGCCCGGCTCCACGCCTGGACCACCACCACGGCCGCCGCGCTGAAGCCGGAGCTCGCGGACCGCCTGCACGAGGCCGACTTCATGTGGCGCTCCACCCGGTCCGACGTCCTGCTGCCCGCCCGCCCCGCGAGACCCTCGCCGAGGAGCTGGACGACCTCGACCGGATGGACGACGAGAAGTACGTGGGCGCGGCCCTGGAGATCTCCTGCGCCAGCCACTACACGCACGGCGCCCCCTCGCCGCTCGTCGACGACCGGATGCGCCGCCGCGCCTCGACCTGGCCGCCGCGCGTGGCCCGCGCCAGGCCGCCTTCGTGGAGCGGATGCTCGCGGACCCGCCCGGCACGCGCGCGTGGGTCCGGCGGCTCCTGGAGGACTGCGACGAGGCCTTCTTCGCCGACACCTGGCGCCGCGTCCGGATCCAGCTCGCCGCCGACGCCCGCCACAAGACCGAGCTGATGCGCCGCAAGAGCCTGGCCGAGGCCGTTGCCGACGTCTCCTCCTCGATGACCCTGGAGGAGGACGAGCGGGGCTCCCGGATCGTCGTCGACAAGCTGGTGCAGGGCCGCACCGCCGCCGAGGGCAGGGGCGTGACGTTTCTGCCGACCGCCTTCGGCTGGCCGCACCTCTTCGCGCTGCACGCGCCCCGCTGGCAGCCGGTGATCCAGTACCCCGTGCCCGCCCGCGACCTCGGCGGCGGCGCCCCCGTGGAGGCGGTCAAGCTGCGCCTGGAGGCCATCGCCCACCCGATGCGGATGCGGCTCTGCCGCAGCCTCGCCCGAGGCGCGTACACGACGAGCGAGCTGGCCGACGCGTACGGCATCACCCCGCCCGAGGTCTCCCGCCACCTCGCGGTCATGAAGAAGGCCGGTCTGGTCACCACCCAGCGGCGCGGCCGGTACGTCCTGCACCAGCTCGACGTGGCCGTCACCGCCCGGCTCGGCAGCGACTTCCTGGAGTCGGTCCTGCGCTAGGAGGCACGGCTCCGGGAGGTACGGCTCCGGAGATACGGCGTTACGCCGCCCCGCCGCCGCCCGCCCTGACCAGGCCCGACTCGTACGCCAGGACCACGACCTGGACCCGGTCGCGCAGGCCCAGCTTGGTCAGGATGCGGCCCACGTGCGTCTTCACCGTCGCCTCGGAGAGGACGAGGCGGGCGGCGATCTCGCCGTTCGACAGGCCCTGCGCGACCAGCAGCATCACCTCCCGCTCCCGGTCGGTCAGGCGCCCCAGCTCCTTGTGCTCGGGCTCCCGGCCCGTGGAGGCAGCATCGGCGAGAAGCGGTCGAGGAGGCGGCGGGTGGTCGAGGCGCCACCACGGCGTCCCCGCTGTGCACCGAGCGGATCGCGCCGAGCAGCTCCGCCGGCGGCACGTCCTTCAGCATGAAGCCGCTCGCCCCCGCCTTCAGGCCGGAGAACGCGTACTCGTCGAGGTCGAAGGTGGTCAGGATCAGCACCTTCGGCGGGTCGGTCTGCGCGCAGATCCGCCGGGTCGCCTCCACCCCGTCCAGGCGCGGCATGCGCACGTCCATCAGGACGACGTCGACCGCCGTGGAGCGCAGCACCTCCAGGGCCTCGGCGCCGTCGCCCGCCTCCGCCACGACCTCCATGTCGGGCTGGGCGGCCAGCACCATGCGGAAACCGGTGCGCAGCAGCACCTGGTCGTCGACGAGCATCACGCGAATGGACATGGGAGCGGTTCCTTAGGGGTCGTCAGTGGGCGGGCTTGAGGGGAGCAGGGCGCTGATCCGGAAGCCTCCGCCCGGACGCGGGCCCGCGTCCAGGGTGCCGCCGACCATGCCGACCCGCTCCCGCATGCCGATCAGGCCGTGGCCCCGCCCGTCGGCGCCCCCGTCCTCGTACATCTCCTGCGGCGCCCCCGTCGTCCTCGACGAGCAGCCCGAGGCCGTCGTCGAAGTAGACCAGGCGGACGCTGGCGCCCGCGTCGGGGCCGCCGTGCTTGCGGGTGTTGGTGAGGGCCTCCTGCACGATCCGGTACGCGGTGAGCTCGACGCCGCTGGGCAGCGGGCGGGGGCTCCCCTCGATCGCGAAGTCGACGGTGAGTCCGGCGTTCCTGACCTGCTCGACGAGGTCCTCGATCTGGCCCACGTCGGGCTGCGGCACGTACTCCCCGGCCTCCTGGTGCTCCCCGGTGCGCAGGATGCCGAGGAGCCTACGCATCTCGGCGAGGGCCTGCCGGCCGGTGCCGGAGATGGTCTCCAGGGCCTGCTTCGCGGTCTCCGGCGAGGAGTCCATGACGTAGGCGGCGCCGTCGGCCTGGACCACCATCACCGACACGTTGTGCGCGACGACGTCGTGCAGCTCGCGGGCGATCCTGGCCCGTTCGGCGGCGACCGCGACCTTGGCCTGGGCCTCGCGTTCCTGCTCCAGGCGGGAGGCCCGCTCCTCCAACTGCGCGAAGTAGGCGCGGCGGGTGCGCAGGGAGTCGCCGAGGACCCAGGCGAGGGCGAACGGCACGGTCATGATGACCGTGAAGAAGACCGGGCGGGGCCGGAGGCGGAGGGTCGTCCAGCGGCCATCTGAGCTGGGAGAGCGTGGCGGCGCCCAGTCCGCCGGCGAGGGCGAGCCGGGACGCCCAGCGCGGTCCGTCGTGCGCCGCGACCGTGTAGACGATCACGAACATGGCGAAGTCGGCCAGGAACGGCTCCAGGCCGAGGGCGAGCTGGGCCAGGCCGAGGGCGACGGTGAGCAGCAGCATCTTCTCGGGGACCCGCCGGCGCAGGGCCACGACCAGGGAGAAGAGGGCGGCGACGACGCCGTACGCGACGGGGTGACGGACCGTCGGGTAGGTCGACCCACCCACAGCAGGGAGAACCCGAGGAGGACGACGGCCCAGAAGGTGTCGACGCCCGTCGGGTGTCTGCGGAGGAAGTCGTAGAGGCGCTGCACGTCACCCAGCGTAGGGAAGGGGAAGGGTTCGGGGATCAACCGTGGGGGCGATCCTTGCCCCGGAGGCCGTACTCCCCGAGGTGGACACTGGGTTCCGTGACGGACGAGACGCGGCGGTGGCAGGGGTGGCGGGAGGCCACGGAGCGGGCGCTGTACGGCCCGGGGGCTTCTATCTGCGGCCCGAGGGGCCCGCGGGGCACTTCCGCACCTCGGTGCACGCCTCCCCGCTCTTCGCGGGGGCCGTGGCCCAGCTCCTCGGCGAGGTCGCGGAGGAGCTGGGGACGGACGGGGTCGACCTCGTGGACGTGGGCGCGGGGCGCGGGGAGCTGCTCGCGGGGGTGCTCGCGGCGACCGCCGGGAGCGGTCTCTCGGTACGGGCGTACGCGGTGGAGCGTGCCGGTCGCCCGGACGGGCTCGACCCCGGGTGGAGTGGACGGACCGGCCGCCGCGCGGGGTACGGGGGCTGCTCTTCGCGAACGAGTGGCTGGACAACGTGCCGGTGGACGTGGCCGAGGCGGACGCGACCGGCACGGCCCGGTACGTGGAGGTGCGCGCCGACGGGACGGAGCGGCTCGGCGCGCCCGTCTCCGGGGCGGACGCGGAGTGGCTGGAGCGCTGGTGGCCGCTGCGGGAGCCCGGCGCGCGGGCCGAGATCGGGCGGCCCCGCGACGAGGCCTGGGCGGCGGCGGTGTCCTGTCTGGCGGCGGGCCGCGCGGTGGCCGTGGACTACGCGCACGTACGGGGCTCCCGGCCGCCCTTCGGCTCCCTGACCGGCTTCCGCGCGGGCCGCGAGGTGCCGCCGGTCCCGGACGGCTCCTGCGACCTGACGTCCCACGTGGCGCTCGACGCGTGCGCGGCGGCCTCCCTCCGGCGGGGCGGACACGGGCGAGCTGCGGCGGCGGCGGGGGCGGACACGGCGGCTGGTCGGGTGACCGGGGACCGGCCGCCCCTCGCGCTCGCCTCCGCCGACCCCGCCGGGTATCTCAGGGCCCTGTCCTCGGCCGGCGAGGCGGCCGAGCTGACCGCCCGGGGCGGCCTCGGCGACTTCCTGTGGCTGACCCGGCGGGTGCCGCCGGCGGACGGGCCGTAGGGGTGCGTTCCGTACGGGAGATACTGGCCGCATGACGGAGACGACGGTCGGAATCGGCGGCGCGGCGGAGAGCACCGACATGGTGCTGAACATCGGGCCGCAGCACCCCTCGACCCACGGCGTGCTCCGGCTCCGGCTCGTCCTCGACGGCGAGGTGATCCGGTCGGCCGAGCCGGTGGTCGGCTACATGCACCGAGGGGCCGAGAAACTCTTCGAGGCGCGGGACTACCGGCAGATCGTCATGCTGGCCAACCGCCACGACTGGCTGTCCGCCTTCTCCAGCGAGCTGGGCGTGGTGATGGCCGTCGAGCGGATGCTGGGCATGGAGGTCCCGGAGCGCGCGGTGTGGACCCGTACGCTCCTCGCCGAGCTGAACCGGGTCCTCAACCACCTCATGTTCCTCGGCTCGTACCCCCTCGAACTGGGCGGGATCACCCCGGTCTTCCACGCCTTCCGGGAGCGCGAGGAGCTCCAGGCGGTGATGGAGGAGGCGTCCGGCGGCCGGATGCACTACATGTTCAACCGGGTCGGCGGCCTCAAGGAGGACCTGCCGGCCGGGTGGACGGGGCGGGTGCGGCAGGCGGTCGCGGACGTGCGGTCGCGGATGGACGTGTACGACCGGCTCGTCCTCGGCAACGAGATCTTCCGGGGCCGCACGCGCGGGATCGGGGTCCTGTCGCGGGAGGCGGTCCACGCGTACGGGGTGTCGGGACCGATCGCCCGCGCCTCGGGCGTGGACTTCGACCTGCGCCGCGACGAGCCGTACCTCGCGTACGGGGAGCTGGCGGACGTCCTGCGGGTGGCGGTGCGGGAGGAGGGCGACTGCCTGGCCCGGTTCGAGTGCCTGCTCGACCAGACGCACAACTCCCTGGACCTGGCGGACGCCTGCCTGGACCGGATGGAGGAGCTGCCGCCGGGGCCGGTCAACCAGCGGCTGCCGAAGGTCCTGAAGGCGCCGGAGGGCCACACGTACGCGTGGACCGAGAACCCGCTCGGCGTGAACGGCTACTACCTGGTGTCGAAGGGCGAGAAGACCCCGTACCGGCTGAAGCTGCGCTCGGCCTCGTTCAACAACATCCAGGCGCTCGCCGAGCTGCTGCCGGGGACGCTGGTCGCCGACATGGTGGCGATCCTGGGCTCGCTCTTCTTCGTCGTCGGCGACATCGACAAGTAGAGCAAGACAAGTAGGGCGAGCAGAGCGAGTAGAACCCGGCGCTATCCGTCCTCGCGGCGCATCACCGCGTACGCGCGCCCCGACGTGCCCGGCGTGCGCCGGTCGTACACGCTCCAGCCCCAGCGTTCGTACCGCTTCGTCAACTCCGGTACGTCGAGGGTCATCAGAAGGCGTGAGCCCGGTGCCGGCCCCGCGAGGATCGCGTCGTGGAGGGCGCGGCCGGTGCCGAGGCCCTGGTAGGCGGGGGCGACGACGAGTTCGGCGAGTTCGAAGGCGGGCTCGCGACCGGTCAGGACGGTGTCGGTCCAGCCGGCCGTGAAGCCCCGCAGCTCGTCGTCGGGGCCGAACGCGGCGACGGCCCGGAAGTCGGGCCGCCCGGCCGCCGAGCCGAGCAGCCGCTCCACGGTCCGCACGGCACCGAGCGGCGGCTCGTGCCAGGGGGCGCCGCAGAAGGCCTGGGCGCACAGGGCGAGCAGTTCGTCCCGGCGGCGGGCGACCTCACCGGCGGGGAAGTCGGCGAGGCGGTGCGTCACGAGTTCACGGCCCCGCGCAGCTCCGCCACGTCGAGCTGCTCCGTCTCGTCGTGCGCGGTCAGGTCGATGACCTGGCCGACCGTCCGCGGCGGCACGGGGGTGCCGATGCCGGCGGCGGGTCCGGCGGCCGGGGCGGGGGTGCCGAGCGCGGCCCCGGCGGCCAGGACCTCCTCGCCCACGACGTCGGCGAGGTCCGTGTTCTGCACGGCCTCGATGGCGTCGGCCGTCTTCTGCGTGCCGAAGAAGTCGAAGCCGCCCTCGGGGCGCGGGGCGGACCTGCGCGCGGCGTACGGGACGATCGCGGCGGCGACCGGGACGGGGGCGGGAGCGGGGGCGGGCGGGAGCGCGAGGGCGGCCGGCCGGGCGTGCTGCTCGGTCCCGGTGGCCGCCGCGTGCTTCCCCTGCGGCTCCTCCGTCTCCCGGGCGCGCTCGGCGAGGTCGCGGGCGCGGGCCGCCTCGGCGGTGCGGCGGGCCTGCTGGGCGGCGGCGTTGCGCGGGAGGTCCCGCAGGGCCTGGGCGGCGCGGCGGAAGGCCTCCGGGGTGGGCGCGGAGCCGGCGGCCGGGAGGGCCTTGGCGTCGCCGCCCGCGCTCTCCAGGGCGAGGACGCGGCGGCCCTCCAGGGCGCTGGCCCGCTCGGTCTCGGCGGTGGCGTAGCGGCGGAGCAGGTCGGCGTGCTCGCCGCGCAGCCCGGCGAGTTCCACGCGCTTGGCGCGGAGCTTGGCGTCGAGCCGGGCGCGCAGGGCGCGGGACTCGTCGAGGTCGGACTCCAGTTCGGCGACCCGCTCCTCGGCCTTCCACTGGTCGGCGGCGCGCGCCCGCTCGGTCTCGGCGACGCGCAGCCCGGCGCCCCGGTCCCAACTGCGCATGAGGACGGCGCCGGTGACGCGGCAGCCGCCGCGGCGGCGGTCAGGAGCCGTACGACCACCAGGTCTCCGGGCAGCCAGGCGGCCGCGGCGCACACGACCGCGGCGCCGGCGACCGCGGAGGGCGGCAGCAGCTTGTGCAGAGGCGGGGAATGGCGGTGGCGTCCACGTGGCATGGCCTGAAATTTACCGTGCGTAGGCGTCACGTGGGGGTCGGCCCGGCAATCTCTTGGCCACTTCTCGCCACCGGAAGTGGATATCGGCCCTTCCGGTTCCGTTTCGGGCCGA
Source organism: Streptomyces sp. WAC08241 (assembly GCA_007858575.1). Classification (GTDB taxonomy): domain Bacteria; phylum Actinomycetota; class Actinomycetes; order Streptomycetales; family Streptomycetaceae; genus Streptomyces. The sequence goes on along the minus strand of CP042279.1, from coordinate 5,984,675 downwards.
CTCCCCGCCCGCGCCTACTTCTTGAGCAGCCCCTTCGCCGTCAGATACTCCTTGGCGACGTCCTCCGGCTTCGCCCGCTCGGCATCCACCTTGCGGTTGAGTTCGGCGAGATCCGCTGTGGTCAGCACCTTGGTGATCTTGTCGAGGGCGGCGGCTATCTCGGGAGAACCGGCGTCCTTGGCGTTGACCACGGGCAGCACGTTGTCGGCGTTCTGGAGCTTCTTGTCGTCGGCGAGGAAGACGAGTCCGTAGTTCTCGATCGTGGCGTCCGTGGTGGTCGTCAGGACCAACTGGTCCACCCCGTCCTTGACGGCCTGCTTGGCCTGCGGGGTGCCGACGCCCTTGGGGTCGATCCCGGCCACGTCGATCCCGTACGTCTTCTTCAGACCCGGGGCGCAGAAGGGGCGCACCGCGCATTCGTCACCGGCGGCGATCTTCACCTTGATCTTGGAGGCGCCGAGGTCGGAAAGCGTCTTCAGCTTGTTCTTCTCGGCGAATTCCTTGCTCACCGCGAAGGCGTTCTGGTCGACCGCCCCTCCGACCGCGAGGACCTTCAGACCGCGCGGCTCGGCGAGCTTCCGCAGCGCCTCGACCGTGGCCGCCGCGTCGCCCGAGGCGACCGGCTTCTCCTCGGGCGCCTTCGGCCCGTTCGCCTTCGCGTTGAGGAATTCCGCGATCGTCGCCGCGTATTCCGGGACGACGTCGATCTCGCCGCTCTCCAGGGAGGGCTCGTACAGCTCGCGGTTCTTCACGGTGGTGATCGAGACGGAGTATCCGGCGTCCCGCAGCGACTGGGCGTACAGCTCCGCGAGGACCTTGGCCTCGGTGAAGGCGGCCGCGCCGACCACCAGGGAGCCCTTGTCCCTCCGCCGGAGCTCCCCGCACCGTCGGAGCCCTTCTTTCCGTCCTCCAGGCTGTCACCGCCGCACGCCGCGAGGGCGGCCGTCAGCGCCGCCGTACCCAGCAGCGCGCCCGCGATACGCGAGACCCTGTTCACGAGATCACCCATCCAGTCGGCTTCATCGAATCGTTCTGTCCTTCGGTGCGCGCGCCTGCCCCGGCCCCGACAGGAGCCGGTCCGCGCCCACGAGCGCGCCCTCCACCAGGAGGGCGAGCAGGGCCACGAGCACGGCGCCCGCGACCACCTGCCCCGTGTCGTACGTGGCGAACCCGGCCGTGATGATCCGGCCGAGACCGCCCTGGCCGACCATCGCCGCGACCGTGGCCGTGGCGACGACCTGGACGGCGGCCGAGCGGACGCCGGTCATCACCACCGGCCGGGCGAGCGGCAGTTCCACCCGGAGGAAGACCTGCCCGCCCGTCATCCCCATGCCCCGGGCGGCCCGCACCGCGGACCGGTCCACCTCCCGCACCCCCACATACGCGTTGGTGAGGAGCGGGGGCATCGCGAACAGCACCAGGGCCACCACGGTCGGCACGTATCCGGCGTTCCGCAGGGGCGACACCATGAACAGGGCGAGGACCGCGAAGACGGGCACCGCCCGGCCCACGTTCGACACGTTCACCGCGAGCGCGCCGCCCCGGCCCAGGTGGCCCAGCCACAGGCCGAGCGGCAGCGCGAGCGCCGAGGCGATCAGGAGCGCGAGCCCGCTCACGTACACGTGCTCGGCGAGCCGCTGCCCCACGCCGCCGTCGCCCCTCCAGTGCGCGCCGGTGGTGAGCCAGCCCCAGGCGTCCGTCACGACCCCCACCTCACCCACCTCCCGGCGCGGTCCGTATGCGGGCCCAGGGCGTCAGGAGCCGCTGGAGGCCCAGGAGCAGCAGGTCGGCGACGACGGCGAGCAGCACGCACAGCACCGAGGCGGCGAGCACCTGCGCCTTGAAGAAGGTGGGCAGGGCGTCCTCGATCAGATTGCCGAGGCCGCCGCGCCCGACGACCGAGCCGATCGTCGTCAGCGCGATCGTGGACACCGTCGCCATCCGCACGCCGGCCATCAGGACCGGCAGCGCCAGGGGCAGTTCGACCGCCCACAGCAGCCGCAGCGAGCCGTACCCCATGCCCCGGGCCGCCTCCCGCGTCTCGGCCGGGACCGCGGCGAGCCCCGCCAGCGTGTTCCGCACGAGGATCGTCAGGGCGTACAGCACGAGGCCGGTCACCACGAGCGCCGCCGAGAGCCCGAAGAACGGCAGCAGCAGCGAGAACATCGCCAGCGACGGGACCGTGTAGAGCAGGGTCGTCAGGCCGAGGACCGGACCGGCGAACCGGGGCCTGGCCCGCACGAGCAGCGCCAGCGGCACCGCGACGACGAGCGCGATCAGCACCGAGGCGGCCGTGATTCCCACATGCTGGAGCAGCGCGTCCGTCAGCTCCTCGCGGCGCGTGCGCAGGTACTCCCCGCAGATCCAGTCGTTCGCGACCAGACAGTTCGGCGCACTCATCATCCTCCCCCGGTACCCCACCCACCCGAACGCATGTGTGGACGACCCTAACCCCCGGCACCGACAATCGCCGGAGTCCGCCACAATGCGGCAACACGCCCTTCACACACCCCCGCCGTCCAGGGGCCAGAATGGGGAACCATGATCCGGTTCGAGCACGTGACCAAGCGGTACGACGACGGCACCACCGCCGTGGACGACCTCTCCTTCGAGGTCGCCGAGGGCGAACTCGTCACCCTGGTCGGCCCGTCCGGCTGCGGCAAGACGACCACGATGATGATGGTGAACCGGCTCGTCGAGCCGACCTCCGGCCGCGTCCTCGTCGACGGACAGGACATCGCGGGCGTCGACCCGGTCGCCCTGCGCCGCAAGATCGGCTACGTCATCCAGCAGGTCGGGCTCTTCCCCACCGCACCGTCCTCGACAACACCGCGACCGTCCCCGCCCTCCTCGGCTGGAAGAAGGCGGCCGCACGCGCGCGTGCCGCCGAACTCCTCGACCTCGTCGGCCTCGACCCGGCCACCTACGGCTCCCGCTACCCCGCCCAGCTCTCCGGCGGCCAGCGCCAGCGCGTCGGCGTCGCCCGCGCCCTCGCCGCCGACCCGCCCGTCCTCCTCATGGACGAGCCCTTCGGCGCCGTCGACCCCGTCGTCCGCGAACGCCTCCAGAACGAGTTCCTCGCCCTCCAGGCCACCGTCCGCAAGACCGTCCTCCTCGTCACCCACGACATCGAGGAGGCCGTCCGCATGGGCGACCGCATGGCCGTCTACGGACAGGGCCGCATCGAACAGTTCGACACCCCGCCACCGTCCTCGGCGCCCCCGCCACCCCGTACGTCGCGGACTTCGTCGGCAGCGACCGCGGCCTCAAGCGCCTCGCCGTCACCCCCGTCGGCGAGGCCGACCTCGACCCGTGCCGGCCGGGGGCCCCGAAGAGGGCGACCCCGCCCCGTACCCCTCGGCACCTCCCTCAAGGAGGCGCTCGCCGTCCTCCTCCAGCACGACACCGGCCGCCTCACCGTCACCGACGCCGACGGCAGCCCCTCGGCGTCCTCACCCCGGCCGGCGTCCACCGCGCCCTGCGCCGGGCCTCGGCCGCGTAACCCTCGGAACCCGCGGGAGGCTCAGTGCGCGCTGAGCTTCCCGCCCATCCACACGAGGCCCGGCGGAATCTCCCGGTTCCACGTGTTGAAGTTGTGGCCGCCGCTCTCCAGGACGATCGACGAGACGTCCGCCGGGCTCTTCACCTTCCGGATGAACTCCCGCGTCTCCTTCAGGTTCCCTCGCCCCTCTTCGACGACGTCACCAGGAACGACGACCGCCCCTGCGGCAGGTGGTCCAGGCTCCACAGCAGGTCCGCCCGCTTGCGCAGCCGGTCGTCCCCCGGAAGAGGTCACCGGTCGTCACGTCCTCCGCCGCCCGGTAGTACGCCGAGAAGCCCGCCCCGCCGCGAACCGGTCCGGATGGCGCAGCGCGATCTTCAACGCGCAGTAGCCCCCGTCGAGTGCCCCATGAAGCCCCAGTTCCGGGGCTTCGTCCCCACCGGTACGTCTCCGAGACCGCCTTCGGCAGGTCCTGGGCGAAGAAGGTCTCCGTCTGCGGGCCCCCGGGATGTCCACGCACTCGGTGTCCCTGGGCGGCGCCACCGTCGGACGCAGTATCACCAGGATCATCGGCTGCATCCGCCCCTCCTTCGCCTGGAGGTACGCCGTCCTCGGGTACTTCAGCCCCTTGATCAGGTTCTCCGCCGCCCCCGGATACCCCGTCAGTACCACCGCGGCCGGGAACGTCCGCTTCGCGTACCGCTCCTGGAAGTACTCCGGCGGCAGGTACACATAGGCCGGCGAGACGATCTTCGACCGCTCCCCGCCACCACCACCTTCTGGATCTGCCCGCCGACCTCCGGGCGCCCGCCGCCCGGCACGTCGAGCGCCTGCGTCCCCACCACCCGCACGTCCTTCGAACCGGCCGCGTGGTCGACGACCACGCCCATGCCCTGCTCCTGCCCGAACAGATCGGCCCACGAGCCGTAGAACAGGAACGACCGGTTCGCCGCCAGCCCCACCGCCGCGAACAGCGTCACCTGGGTCACGAGCAGCAGCCCCACCCGGCCCGTGACCGACCGCCACCCGCCGCGCGCGAGGCGCGGCCACAGCAGGACCGTGGCCAGGAACAGCGCCACGGCCACCACGACCGCCAGCACGAGAACTTTGGTACTGGTGAGACCCATGGAACGACCGAGCCTTCTTTCCGAGAATTTCCTGTGAACCGATGAACCCGGCCCCGCACGCCGCCGTCCTAGAAGGCGCACCGACCGGAACGGCCCGCCGAACGCGCCGCAGGGCCCGACCGGAGTCAAAGACCCTGCGCAGGACCACGGGAAGTACGGGAAGCCATGTCTGACACGCTAGATGGGGACAAAGAGGATTGGTTCCGGTTCGGGTACGCCGGATTCTCCGCGGCCCCCGGCCCGAGAAGGTCCCCTCGCTCGTCGGCACGGCCTGCACCCTCGTCGGCCTCCTCGACATCGCCGCCGGAGTCTTCCCCGCTTCCGCGCCAGCCGCGTCCACGCCCTCGCCGAAGTCCTCCCCGGCACCCTCGGCCCCTCTCCGCCGCCCTCTCCCTGAGCGCCGGCGTCCTCCTCCTGCTCCTCGCCCACGGCCTCAAGCGCCACAAGCGCCGCGCCTGGCGGGCCGCCGTCGTCCTCCTCCCCCTCGGCGCCACCGCCCAGTTCGTCTGGCGCCACTCGATCCTCGGCGCCCTCCTCTCCCTCGCCCTCCTCACCCTCCTCCTCCGCCACCGCGGCGAGTTCGCCGCCCTCCCCGACCCCCGCAGCCGCTGGCGCGCCCTCGCCAACTTCGTCGTCATGGGCGCCGGATCCCTCGCCCTCGGCCTCGTCATCGTCAGCGCCCACCCGCGCCGCACCCTCAGCAGCCCCAGCCTCGCCGACCGCCTCGAACACGTCCTGTACGGACTCTTCGGCGTCGAAGGCCCCGTCGCCTACACCCACGGCGTCGACTGGACCGTCGGCTACTCCCTCGGCGCCCTCGGCATGCTCACCGCCCTCACCACCATCTACCTGGCCTTCCGCCCCGAACACCCCGCCGCCCGCCTCACCGACGACGACGAGGCCCGCCTGCGCGCCCTCCTCGACCAGCACGGCGGCCGCGACTCCCTCGGCCACTTCGCCCTCCGCCGCGACAAGGGCGTCCTCTTCTCCCCCAGCGGCAAGGCCGCCGTCTGCTACCGCGTCGTCTCCGGCGTCATGCTCGCCAGCGGCGACCCCATCGGCGACGTCGAGGCCTGGCCCGGCGCCATCGAACGCTTCATGGACGAAGCCAAGATCCACTCCTGGACCCCCGCCGTCATGGGCTGCTCCGAGACCGGCGGCCAGGTCTGGACCCGCGAAACCGGCCTCGACGCCCTCGAACTCGGCGACGAGGCCGTCGTCGACGTCGCCGACTTCTCCCTCACCGGCCGCGCCATGCGCAACGTCCGCCAGATGGTCAAGCGCATCGAACGCAACGGCTACACCACCCGGGTCCGCCGCGTCCGCGACCTCGACGACACCGAACTCGCCCGCATCCGCCGCGCCGCCGCCGACTGGCGCGGCACCGACACTCGAACGCGGCTTTTCCATGGCGCTCGGCCGCATCGGCACCCCCGGCGACGGAGACGCCGTGATAGCGACCGCCCACAAACAGGACGACGGCGACCCCGACTCCCCTACGGCGACCTCAAGGCGATCATCCACTTCGTCCCCTGGGGCCGCGACGGCATGTCCTCGAACTCATGCGCCGCGACCGCTCCGCCGACCCCGGCATGAACGAGCTCCTCATCGTCGCCGCCCTCCAGGCCTCCCCGCCCTCGGCATCGCACGCGTCTCCCTCAACTTCGCCATGTTCCGCGCCGCCCTCGCCCGCGGCGAAGATCGGCGCCGGACCCGTCCTCCGCCTCTGGCGCGGACTCCTCGTCTTCCTCTCCCGCTGGTTCCAGATCGAGTCCCTCTACAAGTTCAACGCCAAGTTCCGGCCCCGCTGAACCCCGCTTCGTCGTCTACCGCACCAGCCGCGACCTCCCCGCATCGGCTTCGCCGCCATGCAGGCCGAAGGCTTCGTGAACCTCTCCCTGCCCCGCCCCTCGCCCGCCGCCGCCCCGCCCCGGCCCCCGCCCCTGCGCCCACCCCACCCCGGCCGCCCCCGCCGAACACGAGGCCCGCGCCGCCTGACCCCGCCCCGAGCCCTACGCTGGTCCCATGAGTACGACGATCGGCCGGAGCACGGCCCGGGGCCTGCCGGAGTGGGACCGCTGCGCGGTCATGGGCGTGGTCAACGTGACCCCGACTCCTTCTCCGACGGCGGCCGCTGGTTCGACACCACGGCCGCCGTCGAACACGGCCTCCACCTCGTCGCCCAGGGCGCCGACCTCGTCGACGTCGGCGGCGAGTCCACCCGCCCCGGAGCCCCCGCGTCGACGAGGAGGAAGAACTCCGCCGCGTCGTCCCCGTCGTCCGCGGCCTCGCCGCCGAAGGCGTCACCGTCTCCGTCGACACCATGCGCGCCACCGTCGCCGCCCGCGCCGTCGACGCCGGCGCCGTCCTCGTCAACGACGTCAGCGGCGGCCTCGCCGACCCGGCATGGTCCCCGCCGTCGCCGCCGCCGAAGTCCCCTTCGTCGTCATGCACTGGCGCGGCTTCAGCGACACCATGAACAGCCTCGCCGTCTACGACGACGTCGTCACCGAAGTCCTCGGCGAACTCCGCGTCCGCCTGGAGGCCGTCGTCGACGGCGGCGTCGACCCCGACCGCATCGTGATCGACCCCGGCCTCGGCTTCGCCAAACTCGCCCCCACGACCTCGCCCTCGTCGCCCACCTCCCCGAGCTCCACGCCCTCGGCCGCCCCTCCTCGTCGCCGCCTCCCGCAAACGCTTCCTCGGCCACGTCCTCGCCCACGAGGGCGCCGCCCCGCCCCCGCCCGCGAACGCGACGCCGCCACCGCCGCCGTCTCCGCCCTCGCCGCCCACGCGGGCGCGTGGGCCGTCCGCGTCCACGAGGTCCGCGCCACCGCCGACGCCGTCCGGGTCGCCCGCGCGATCGAAGGAGCCAGGTGACCCCCACCACCGACGAAGCGGCCGTCGAAGCCGCCAACACCGCCTTCTACGAGGCCATGGAGACCGGCGACTTCGACACCGTCTCCGGCCTCTGGCTCGACGACGACACCACCCCCGTCACCTGCGTGCACCCCGGCTGGCCCGTCCTCACCGGCCGCGGCGAGGTCCTCCGCTCGTACGCCCTGATCATGGCGAACACCGACTACATCCAGTTCTTCCTCACCGACCTCCACGTCTCCCTCGCCGGCGACACCGCCCTCGTCACCTGCACCGAGAACATCCTCAGCGGCGGCCCCGCCGAGGACGGCGCCGAACTCGGACCCCTCGTCGGACAGCTCGTCGTCGCCACCAACGTCTTCCGCCGCACCCCCGACGGCTGGCGGATCTGGTCCCACCACGCCTCCCCGTCCTCGCCGAGACCGACGACCCCGACCCCGCCGAACCCACCCTGGACGACGCCCCCGACGACCCCCATCACCCCTCTGACCTGCGACTCCACCCGATCCCGGCCCCCGCGGGCACGCGCTGTCGGTCCTCGCGGGTAGATTCGACGACGGACACCCGGCCGTCCGCACCCGGCTGCGTGGCCACCCGAACTACGACAGCAGGAGTGATTCGCGTGGATCGTGTCGCGCTGCGCGGCCTCAAGGCCCGGGGCCACCACGGCGTCTTCCCCAAGGAGCGCGAGGAGGGACAGACCTTCATCGTGGACCTGACCCTCGGCCTGGACACCCGCCCCGCCGCCGCCGGGGACGACCTCACGAAGACCGTCCACTACGGAATCGTCGCCGAGGAAGTCGTCGACGTCGTCCAGGGCGAACCCGTCGACCTCATCGAGACCCTCGCCGAACGCATCGCCCAGAAGTGCCTGGGCCACGCCGGGGTACAGGAGGTGGAGGTCGTCGTCCACAAGCCGGACGCGCCCATCACCGTGCCCTTCGACGACGTCACCGTCACGATCACCCGGAGCCGACGATGAAAGCGACGCACAGCGACCCGACCGTCCAGCCCGTACCCGCCTCCGTCGTCGAGACCGTCGACGCCGCGGACACCACCCTCTCCAACCCCGCTGGGCCGTCCTCGCCCTCGGCGCCAACCTCGGCAACCGCCTGGAGACCCTCCAGGGCGCCGTCGACGCCCTCGCCGACACCCCCGGCCTCCGGGTCAAGGCCGTCTCCCCGTCTACGAGACCGAGCCCTGGGGCGTCGACCCCGGCAGCCAGCCCTCGTACTTCAACGCCGTCGCCCTCGTGAAGACGACCCTGCCGCCCTCCTCCCTCCTGGAGCGCGCCCACGCCGTCGAGGAGGCCTTCCACCGCGTCCGCGAGGAGCGCTGGGGCCCCACACCATCGACGTCGACATCGTCGCGTACGCGGACGTGGTCTCCGACGACCCGGTCCTCACCCTGCCCCACCCCCGCGCCCACCAGCGCGCCTTCGTCCTCGCCCCTGGCACGACGTGGACCCCGAGGCCCAGCTCCCCGGGCACGGCCCGGTCACCGACCTCCTCTCCGCCGTCGGCGACGAGGGCGTCACCCTCCGTACCGACCTGGAACTCCGTCTGCCCGAGTAGTCGTTAGGCTCGTGGCAGACCGCCCGCGACCACACGAAGGACACCCGGTGAAACAACTGCGGCTGAAGGTGCTCGCCGGACTGTTCCTGGCGGCCGGCGTCCTCTCCTGGGGCGGCGCCCGGCTCTGGGATGCGGTCGGCTCCCTCCCGAGCGTGCCGGTCGCCGCGCCCGTCGTCCTCGCCGTGATCGCCGTCGTCCTCACCGCGACCGCCCTCTCGATCCGCGCCCGCCTCAGGGCCCAGCGGGAGCGCCGCCCCGGCGCCAAGGGCGTCGAGCCCCTGATGGCGGCCCGCGCGGTGGTCTTCGGCCAGGCCAGCGCCCTGGTCGCCGCCCTCGTCGCCGGCATGTACGGCGGCACGGGCGTCTTCCTCCTCGGCTTCCTCGACGTCCCGGCCCGCCGCGACCAGGCCCTCTACGCGGCCCTCGCGGTCCTGGCGGGCCTGGCCGTCATCGCCGCCGCCTTCTTCCTGGAGCGCGTCTGCAAGCTCCCCGAGGACGACGAGAACGGGCCGTCGACCGCACAGTGACGAAGCCCTCGCCCCTCAGACCCTGAGCTCGGGCGGAAAACCGGTCCACCGCAGCTCGGCGGGCAGGTGCCCGGTGTCGTTGAAGAGCAGAACGGACGGGGGCCGGCCGGGCGCGTACCGGATGACGGTCAGCGCGGCATTGGCCTGGTTGATCCCCAGCCACCGCCACCGCGGAGCGTCCAGGGCGTCCCGGACCAGCCAGCCGATGAGGAAGGCATGGGTCACCACGAGCTCGTGCCGCGGCTCGTCCCCGTCCACGGGCCCCGTGAACAGCTCGAGGGCCTCCCGGGCCAGACCGGGCCCCTGCTCACGCTCCTCCGCCGGGAACTGCGCCAGACGGTCGAGCATGGCGTCGGCCGACTCCGCCGGCAGCTCCTCGCGCGACGGCACGTAGGGGATGTAGTCCCCGGCCGCCGCGGAACACCGCAGGGGCACCCCACCGAGCCGCTCCCCACCAGCCGCGCCGTCTCCTCGGCCCGCGCGAGCGCCCGTGATGCACGGCGGCGAACGGAACCCCCGCAAACGCTCCCCGAGCAACCCGGCCTGCCGCCGCCCGCTCTCCGACAGCCCCTTTCGTCCGCCGTCGCCTCCCCGTGCCGCGCGAGATACAGATAACGGGCAGCTTGCACCGACATGAGCGGGACCTCCATCAGGCGTCGTCATCGTACGAACGCCTGAACGGACGCCGCCGCCCACTACACGGTTCCGCGCACGAGGTGCCCGTTCAGGAGGAAGGTGGGGTGCGGGGCGAGGCAGTAGCCGTAGAAGGTGAAGGGCTTGGTGCCGAGGGCGGGGCGGGGGCGGACCTCGTGGACGTTGATCCAGGAGGACTCGGGCGGGTCGAGGGGTGGTGTTCGGGAGCGAAGGTACCTCGGTCGACCCAGCGGTTCGACACGTATAGCTGGGAGGCCCTCCACGTTTCGACGGAGTGAAGCGGGCACCGATGACCTGAGCCAGTTCCACCAGGAACGGGACGTTGGCGCTTACGATCATGCGTCCCTGACCATGCTTGAGGTTGCAGCCATCGCCCTCGATGTATCCGTCGAGAAACCCCTCGAAGGTTTCGAGGTCCCTCAGGACGACCCGTGGGAACCGCTGGCGCATGTGGTGGGCGTCCCCGCCGACGTAGTGGCGCAGCGCGTCGGCGAGGTACGAGGAGACGACCCTCACCCGGAACCCGGCCAGGTCCCGCTTGAGGTAGCCCGAAGGGCGGCTCACCGCCTCTAGACGGGCAGGCAGTCCCATGCAGGCCGTCAGGGCCTTCGCGTATCTGGCTGCGAAGTGTTCCTCGTTCACGACCAGCGATACGTAGTTCTTGCCAACGGTCCCGTCCGCGCACGTGGCTCCAACGAAGTAGCCGAACTCATAGCCCGGCCAGATGGCCAGCCGCTCACGGCACAGTTTCTTCGCGTACGTCCAGGCGACCGTCTTCCCGCCGCGTCTGCCGCCTGCGCCCAGCCGTCCGGCGTGGCCAGCAGTAGGTCCGGGCTGACCGTGAAGGTCATGTGGTCCGTGACCACGTCGACGGCGGTGCGCGCCTTCACCGCCGTCACGTCCACGACCGTGGTCCGGACCGTCCGGTCGCCGTCCAGCGTCCACATCGCGCTGCCCGGAGCCACGTTCTTGGCCTGGACGCAGCCGTCCACCAGGTTCACCAGCATCTTGCTGGTAGGCCCGTACCCATACCGATCCCCTCGATCAGCGATCAACTCCACTGATCGGGACGGTATGGACCTGTACGGGCGGCCCGCTACGAGCGAGCCAGTATCAGGGACATGGCCTCGGCGCGTGTAGTAGCGTCGCGAAGTTGACCACGTACCGCCGAGGTCGTCGTCTTGGCACCCGGCTTGCGGATGCCTCGCATCGACATGCACATGTGCTCCGCCTCGATGACGACGATCGCACCCCGCGCATCAAGGATTCGCATAAGGGAATCAGCGATCTGCGTCGTCAGGCGCTCCTGCACCTGAGGCCGACGCGCGAATACGTCCACGAGGCGGGCAAGCTTGGAAAGACCCGTGATCTTTCCGGATTCGGCCGGGATATAGCCGACGTGGGCCACTCCGTGGAATGCCAAGAGATGATGTTCGCAATTGCTAACGAATTCGATGTCCTTCACCAGGACCATCTCGTCGTGCCCCAGATCGAACGTCGTCGTCAGCACGTCCTCGGGCTTCTGCCACAGGCCCGCGAAAAGCTCCTTGTACGCCCGCGCCACTCGTGCCGGCGTCTCCCTCAGGCCCTCGCGGTCCGGGTCCTCGCCGACCGCGATGAGGAGCTCTCGTACGGCGTTCTCGGCGCGCTTCTCGTCGAAGTCGCCGATCCTGCCCTCGCCGTCCAGCGTCACCGGGTCGGTCATCTTTGCCTCGTTCCGTCTGACTGTGTGCGCGCATGGCCGCGCCCCACAGGCTAAAACCTGTGGGGGCGCGGGATCCATTCCGGGTCCGCCGGGGTCAGTCCTCGGGGACGGCGGGTCCACCGGGGCGATGTCGATGCCCTTGGTGGTCTCCACCGGGGTGGCCGAGCCGTTCGCGCTGTTCGTCAGGGCCAGCTCCTTGGGGGAGAGGACCGGCGGGCGCGTGGAGGGGTGCGGCGGGAGGAGCCGGTCCACGCCGGGCGGGCCGGGCGCTTCACGATCGGGCGGAAGATCTCCGCGATCTCCTCCTTGCCCAGCGTCTCCTTCTCCAGGAGGGCGAGGACCAGGTTGTCGAGGACGTCGCGGTTCTCGACGAGGATCTCCCAGGCCTCGTTGTGGGCGGTCTCGATGAGCTTCTTGACCTCTTCGTCGACCAGCGCCGCGACCTCTTCCGAGTAGTCGCGCTGGTGCGCCATCTCGCGCCCGAGGAAGGGCTCGGTGTTGTCGCCGCCGAACTTGATCGCGCCGAGGCGCTCGGTCATGCCGTACTGGGTGACCATCGCGCGGGCCGTGGCGGTGGCCTTCTCGATGTCGTTCGCGGCGCCGGTGGTCGGGTCGTGGAAGACCAGTTCCTCGGCGGCGCGTCCGCCCAGCATGTAGGCGAGCTGGTCGAGCATCTCGTTGCGGGTGGTGGAGTACTTGTCCTCGTCCGGCAGGACCATCGTGTAGCCCAGGGCGCGGCCGCGGGACAGGATGGTGATCTTGTGGACGGGGTCGGAGTTCGGCGAGGCCGCCGCGACGAGGGCGTGGCCGCCCTCGTGGTACGCGGTGATCTTCTTCTCCTTGTCCGACATGATGCGGGTCCGCTTCTGCGGGCCCGCGACCACGCGGTCGATCGCCTCGTCCAGCGCCTTGTTGTCGATCAGCTTCTGGTCGCTGCGGGCGGTGAGGAGCGCCGCCTCGTTGAGGACGTTGGAGAGGTCCGCGCCGGTGAAGCCGGGGGTGCGTCGGGCGACGGCGCCGAGGTCGACGTCCGGGGCGACCGGCTTGCCCTTCTGGTGGACCTTGAGGATCTCCAGGCGGCCCTGCATGTCCGGGCGGTCGACGGCGATCTGCCGGTCGAAGCGGCCGGGGCGCAGGAGCGCCGGGTCGAGGATGTCGGGGCGGTTCGTGGCGGCGATCAGGATGACGCCGCCCTTGACGTCGAAGCCGTCCATCTCGACGAGGAGCTGGTTGAGGGTCTGCTCGCGCTCGTCGTGGCCGCCGCCGAGGCCGGCGCCGCGGTGGCGTCCGACGGCGTCGATCTCGTCGACGAAGACGATGGCCGGTGCGTTGGCCTTGGCCTGCTCGAAGAGGTCGCGGACCCGGGAGGCGCCGACGCCGACGAACATCTCGACGAAGTCGGAGCCGGAGATCGAGTAGAACGGGACCCCGGCCTCGCCGGCGACGGCGCGCGCGAGGAGCGTCTTGCCGGTTCCGGGGGGCCGTAGAGCAGGACGCCCTTGGGGATCTTGGCGCCGACGGCCTGGAACTTGGCGGGCTCCTGGAGGAATTCCTTGATCTCGTGGAGTTCCTCGACGGCCTCGTCCGAGCCGGCGACGTCGGCGAAGGTGGTCTTCGGGGTGTCCTTGGTGATGAGCTTCGCCTTGGACTTGCCGAACTGCATGACGCGGGAGCCGCCGCCCTGCATCTGGTTCATCAGGAAGAGGAAGACGACCACGATGAGGACGAAGGGGAGGAGGAGAGCAGGATCGAGACGAAGGGCGACTGCTTCGTCGGGGAGACGGTGTAGCCCTTCTCGATCTGTCCGGCCTCGAACTTCTCCTGGAGCTTGTCGGCGAGGGCGACGCCCTGGCTGCCGATGTAGCTGGCCTGGATCTTGTCGCTCTTGTCGATCTTCTGGCCCTTGACGAGCTCGATCTTGATGAGCTGCTCGTCACCGGTGGTGATCTTTGCCTGCTTGACCTGGTTCTTGTCGATCGCCTGGACGACCTTGCCGGTGTCCACCGTCTTGTAGCCCTCGGACGAGCCGACGACCTGCATCAGCACGACCACGGCGAGGACGGCCAGCACGATCCACATGACCGGCCCACGGAAGTATCGCTTCACGTCCATCCATACGGAGCGATAGCGCTCCGTCCCTCCTGCCCGTAGGAAAATGCTGCTGTGAGAGCTGCTGTGAGTACTGCTGTGTGAAAAGCTGTTCTTCGGACGGTACCTCAGCATCGTCGCCCGCGACCGCCTTCCCGTGGTTCAACGGAGGGAAGGCGGTGCGGGCTCCCCATACGGCCGTGGGATCAGCCGCCGTAGACGTGCGGGGCGAGCGTGCCGACGAAGGGGAGGTTCCGGTACTTCTCGGCGTAGTCGAGGCCGTAGCCGACGACGAACTCGTTGGGGATGTCGAAGCCGATCCACTTGACGTCGATGGCGACCTTGGCGGCCTCGGGCTTGCGCAGGAGGGTGCACACCTCCAGGGAGGCGGGTTCGCGCGAGCCGAGGTTCGACAGGAGCCAGGACAGGGTCAGGCCGGAGTCGATGATGTCCTCGACGATCAGGACGTGCTTGCCCTTGATGTCGGTGTCGAGGTCCTTGAGGATGCGGACGACGCCGGAGGACTGGGTGCCGGCGCCGTAGGAGGAGACGGCCATCCAGTCCATGGTGACGGGGGTGGACAGGGCGCGAGCCAGATCCGCCATCACCATCACGGCGCCCTTGAGGACGCCGACGATGAGCAGGTCCTTGCCCGCGTATTCCGCGTCGATCTTCGCGGCCAGCTCTGCCAGCTTGGCGTCGATCTCTTCCTTGGTGATGAGCACCGACTGGAGGTCGGTGCCCATGTCCTTCTCGTTCACCCGGGTCACTTTCGTTGCAGCGTGCGTCAGCCTTGCCGGATGACCAGTCTGCCACCCTGGCGGCGGGCTTCGACGCGGCCGGGCAGGTTGATGGCTCCCTGGCCGCGCCAGCCGGTGACGAGGCGGTCGACTTCCTCGATGTGGCGGGCGAAGAGGGATCCGGCGGGGGCGCCCTCGGCGATGACGGCGCGGCGCAGGACGCGGCGCCGCACGGCGGGGGCAGTCCGAAGAGTTTGGCGCATTCCAGGGCGCCGGCCTCGTCGCGCACGGTGGTCTCGGCGTCGGCGGCCCAGGTGTCGAGGGCGTCGGCGTCGTCGCGGGAGAGCTGGGCGGTGCGGGCGAGGGCTTCGACGACGCCCTTGCCGAGGGCCTTCTCCAGGGCGGGGAGGCCTTCGTGGCGGAGTCGGGAGCGGGTGTAGGCGGGGTCGCTGTTGTGGGGGTCGTCCCAGACGGCGAGTTCCTGGGCGACGCAGGCCTTGCGGACGGTCTGGCGGTCGAGCTGGAGGAAGGGGCGCCGGTAGCGGCGGGTGGCGCCGGAGACGGCGGCCATGCCGGAGAGGAGCGGATTCCGGAGCCGCGGGCGAGGCCGAGGAGGACGGTCTCGGCCTGGTCGTCGCGGGTGTGGCCTAGGAGGACCGCGGCGGCGCCGTGGCGTTCGGCGGCGGCGTCGAGGGCGGCGTAGCGCGCGTCGCGGGCGGCGGCCTCGGGCCCTCCTTCGCGGCCGACGGTGACGGTGACGGCCTCGGAGGGGTGAGGCCGAGCGCGGTCATGCGTTCGGCGACCTCGGCGGCCCGGGTGTCGGAGCCGTCCTGGAGGCCGTGGTCGACGGTGATGCCGCCGGCGCGGACGGGGAGTTTGCGGGCTTCGAAGGCGAGGGCGGAGGCGAGTGCCATGGAGTCGGCGCCTCCGGAGCAGGCGACGAGCACGAGGGGGCGTGCGCGTCGGGCGCGGTGGGGGAGTGCCGTTCCGGTGCTCGGCGGGCTGCTCCGCCCGGTGTTCGGTGAGGACGTCGTGGAGTACGCGGCGGACCGCCAGGCGTATCGCCGCGACCGCAGGATGGGGACCCATGTCCGGTGCCCTTCGTGAATGGGGTTGGGGTGCCTCGGTCGGAGTCTTAACGGTCGGAATGGGGGTTCGGTCACTCAGAGTGCGTCGATGGTGACAGAAACCCGGCCGTTACCCGAGCATTGCACGCCTCACCCCATGGTCAGGGTCCCTCGGACGGGTGATTGGCGGAGGGGCGACCGGTGTTCCCGCGCCGTCCGCCCCACGCGTCTCACGAGTCTGCCTTACGGTGCACCCTCGCGATCCAGTCGGCGGGGGCGGCGATCTCGCTCTTGGTGGGGAGCGTGTTGGGGGAGGTCCAGACGCGGTTGAAGCCGTCCATGCCGACCTGGTCGACGACGGCGCGGACGAAGCGTTCGCCGTCGCGGTACTGGCGGAGCTTGGCGTCGAGGCCGAGGAGCTTGCGCAGGGCGAGGTCGAGGCGGGAGGCGCCGCGGGCGCAGCGGGCCTGGAACTTCTCGCGGATCTCGGCGACGGAGGGGACGACCTGGGGGCCGACGCCGTCCATGACGTAGTCGGCGTGGCCTTCGAGGAGGGACATGACGGCGGTGAGGCGGCCGAGGATCTCGCGCTGTTCGGGGGACTGGACGAGTTCGACGAGGGAGGGGCGGGTTCGCCCTCCTCGCCCTCGGGGCGTCCGCCGGCGAGGGTCTGGGCGGCTTCGCGGAGGCGTTCGACGAAGGTGCCGGGGTCGACGTCGGTGGCGGCGAGGAACGACTGGATTTCGCCCTGGAGGTGGTCGCGGAGCCAGGGGACGGCGGTGAACTGGGTGCGGTGGGTCTCCTCGTGGAGGCAGACCCAGAGCCGGAAGTCGTGCGGGGAGACCTCGAGTTCGCGTTCGACGTGGACGATGTTGGGGGCGACGAGGAGGAGGCGTCCGGCGCCGTCGGCCCCGGTGGCCAGGCCGCGGCCGGCGGGGCGAAGGTCTCGTACTGGCCGAGGATGCGGGAGGCGAGGAAGGACAGGAGCATGCCGAGTTCGACGCCGGTGACCTTGCCGCCGACGGCGCCGAGGACGGCGCTGCCGGGGACGGCGGAGCGGCGTTCCTGCATCTTGCCGAGGAGGGGGTGAGGAGTTCGCGGAAGCCGGCGACGTTGGCCTTGATCCAGCCGGCGCGGTCGACGATCAGGACGGGGGTGTCGGGGGTTCGTGGCCCTCGGGGACCATGCGGGTGTAGGCGCGGACGTGTTCTTCCGAGGCTTTGGCGTGCCTGCGGAGTTCGGCGACGACCTCGCGGGCCTCGTCGCGGCCGACTTCGGGTCCGGGTCGCACGAGGCGGGTCGCGGTCGCGACCGCGAGGTTCCAGTCGACCATCCCGGCTGTGCCTGCTCCACCGATGCTCGTCATGTGTCAACCGTACGGTCTCGGGGCGCGTTCGGTGCGTGTTCGGTACGGGCCCGGTTATGACGGGTCCTGACCGGCGAGGGCGGCGGAGAGGCGGTCGAGGGCGGGTTGGGCCTGGTGCGGGGAGGGGTGCGGCCGGCGAGGAAGGCGAAGGCGAGGAGGCGGCCGTCGGGGGTGACGACGGTGCCGGCGAGGGTGTTGACGCCGGTGAGGGTGCCGGTCTTGGCGCGGACGAGGCCGGCTCCGGCGGGGCAGTGTCGAAGCGGTCGGCGAGGGTGCCGGTGAAGCCGCCGACGGGGAGGCCGGTGAGGAGGGGGCGCAGGGCGGGGCGGGCGGGGTCGGCCGCGCGGGTGAGAGGCCGGTGAGGAGGGCGGCGGAGACGCGGTCGTTCCGGTCGAGGCCGCTGCCGTCGGCGAAGCGGGTTCCGGCGACGGGGAGGCCGAGGGCGGTGAGTTCGGCGCGGACGGCCTTTCCGGCGCCGTCGAAGCTGGCGGGGAGCTTGCGGGCGAGGGCGGTCTGCCGGGCGAGGGCTTCGGCGAGGTCGTTGTCGCTGTGGGTGAGGGTGCGTTCGACGAGGTCGGCGAGGGGGGCGGAGTGCGTACGGGCGAGGGGGCGGCCTTCGGGGTGCGGCCGGGGGCGGGGTCGCCGGTGACCTGGACGCCGGCGGCGGTGAGAGGCCGGCGAAGGCGGTGGCAGTGGCGCGGGCGGGGTCGGCGCTGCGGGGCGCGGGGCCGCTGGGGCTGTCGTCGAGGCGTCCGGCGCGGGTCATGAGGGCGGTGACGGGGGCGATGTTCTCGTTGGGGCCGATGGGGTGGACGGCGGGGCCGGTGTAGAGGCCGGTGTCGTAGGCGAGGCGTACGGAGGTGTGTCCGCGGGCCTTGAGGGCGCGGGCGGTGTCGGTGGCGAGGGCCTTGAGGCGGGTGTCGTCGAGGGTGGGGTCGCCGCCGCCGGTGAGGGTGACGGCCCTGCCGTCGGGGGCGGCAGTGACGGTGGTGGCGATGCGGTGGTCGGGGCCGAGGGCGGAGAGGGCGGCCGCGGTGGTGGCGATCTTGACGGTGGAGGCGGGGGTCATGGGGGTGGTGGCGCCCTCGCCGTAGAGCTGCCTGCCGGTGGCGGTGTCGACGACGGAGGCGGTGCGGAGGGGCCGAGGCCGGGGTCGGCGAGGAGGGGACGAGGACGGCGGCGAGGTCGGCGGGGCGTTCGCCGGGCTGTCCGTCGGCGGGGCCGGCGGAGGGGCAGCCGGGGCGGCGGGGTGCAGGGCGGCGAGGACGCCGGGGGCGCTGGGGGCGGGCGCGGGGCGGCGGGGCGCGGCGGGGGCGGGGGCGGGGCGTGACGTGCGCCACCCGCCGCGGGGGCGGCAGCGCGGACCCGCTCGGCCGTACGCTGGCCCGAGTCCCACGGGCCGGCCGCGGTCACCGCCGCGGCGGCCAGGGCCAGACCGAGGGCGGCGGAGCCCGCCGTGAGCTGCCAGGTCCTCGGCTCGGGCATTGCTGACCAGCCCCTTTCGCGATCACACACGTGCGTGAGGGACACTTAACCACCGCGCTGTGTCGCGAGCATTCACTGTGTTGATTCAGGAGGAGCCACCCGTGGAGTTCGACGTTCTCATCGAGATCCCCAAGGGATCGCGGAACAAGTACGAGGTCGACCACGAGACCGGTCGCATCCGTCTGGACCGTCGCCTCTTCACGTCGACGGCCTACCCGACCGACTACGGCTACGTCGAGAACACCCTCGGCGAGGACGGCGACCCGCTGGACGCGCTCGTCATCCTGGACGAGCCCACGTTCCCGGGCTGCCTGATCAAGTGCCGCGCCATCGGCATGTTCCGCATGACGGACGAGGCGGGCGGCGACGACAAGCTGCTGTGCGTGCCGGCCACGGACCCGCGCATGGAGCACCTGCGGGACATCCACCACGTGGCGGAGTTCGACCGCCTGGAGATCCAGCACTTCTTCGAGGTCTACAAGGACCTGGAGCCGGGCAAGTCGGTCGAGGGCGCGGACTGGGTCGGTCGCGCCGAGGCCGAGGCCGAGATCGAGAAGTCGTACGCGCGCGCCAAGGAGCAGGGCGGCCACTGAGCCGGTTCCGGGGCCGTCGAACCGGTTCCGGTCCTGAGCGTGTGAAGGGCGGCGCACCCCTGGGGTGTGCCGCCCTTCGCGTGCGCGTAGCCCGGTCGTCGCACGTCCGTGCGCCGCGCGCCCATACTGGAAGCCACGATTCCTCCTAGGAGAGCGGGGCGGCAGAGTGGTGGCGGAGCCGGGCGGCTCGATGGACGTGCGGGACGAAGGGGTCGAGGAGGCCCCGGAGGACCGGAAACCGCAGTCGGACGAGGCGCGGAGCGCGTTCGTCCCGCCGGCCGGGGTGGAGCGGCCCGCGCCACCGGAGGAGGAGCACCCGACCTCCGAGTTCGCCCTGCCGTCGGGGCTGCGGGCGGAGCCCGAGCCGGAGCGGGAGCGGGAGGGTTCGGCGTTCGCTCCCCGGCCACATACTCGGCGAAGAACTCGCCGCCCGCCTTCACGCCCGCGTACGGGGTGCCGCTGGTGCGCCTGGCGCGGGACGCGCCGTGGCAGGACCGGATGCGGACGATGCTGCGGCTTCCGGTGGGCGAGCGGCCGGTGCCGGAGGCGCCGCGCAAGGAAGAGACGAGTCGGGGCCGTCGGTGCCGCGCGTCCTCGACCTGACCCTGCGCATCGGCGAGCTGCTGCTCGCGGGCGGGGAGGGCGCGGAGGACGTCGAGGCGGCGATGTTCGCGATCTGCCGTTCGTACGGGCTCGACCGGTGCGAGCCGACGGTGACGTTCACGCTGTTGTCGGTGACGTACCAGCCGTCGCTCGTGGACGACCCGGTGACGGCGAACCGGACGGTGCGGCGGCGGGGCACGGACTACACGCGGCTCGCGGCGGTGTACCAGTTGATCGCGGACATCAACGCGCCGGCGCACGACGAGCAGGCGCACGAGGTGACGCCGGAGGAGGCGTACCGGCGGCTCGCGGAGATCCGGCGCAACCGGCACCCGTATCCGGGCTGGGCGCTGACGACGGCGGCGGGGGTGCTCGCGGGGGCGGCGTCGGTGCTGCTGGGCGGCGGCCCGACGGTGTTCCTGGTGGCGGCGCTCGGCGCGGTGCTCGGGGACCGGCTGGCGTGGCTGTGCGCGGGGCGGGGGCTGCCGGAGTTCTACCAGTTCCTGGTGGCGGCGATGCCGCCGGCGGCGATGGGGGTGCTCCTGACGCTGCTGCACGCGGACCTGCGGCCGTCGGCGGTGATCACCGGTGGCCTGTTCGCGCTGATCCCGGGGCGGGCGCTCGTGGCGGCCGTGCAGGACGGTCTGACCGGCTTCTACATCACGGCCTCGGCGCGGCTCCTGGAGGTCATGTACTTCTTCGTGGCGATCGTGGTGGGCGTGCTGTCGGTGCTGTACCTGGCGGTGCAGTTCGACGCGCAGTTGAACCCGGAGGGGCGCTGCGGGCGGTGGAGCGGCCGGTGGCGCAGATCCTGGCGTCGATGGCGCTGTCGGCGACCTTCGCGATCCTGTTGCAGCAGTCGCGGGCGACGGTGCTGTTCGTGACGCTGAACGGCGGGGTGGCGTGGGTGGTGTACGCGTCGATCGCGGTGACCGCGGGCGGCTCCGCGGTGATGGCGACGGCGGTGGCGGCGGGTCTGGTGGGGCTCTTCGGGCAGTTGATCGCCCGGTACCACCACACGTCGTCGCTGCCGTACGTGACGGCGGCGATCGGGCCGCTGCTGCCCGGTTCGGCGACGTACTTCGGGGTGCTGGCGATCGCCCAGCACAATCTGGACCAGGGGTTCGCGTCCCTGGCGAAGGCGGCGGCGCTGGCGCTGGCGATCGCGATCGGGGTGAACCTGGGGAGCGAGCTGGCCCGCCTGTTCCTGCGGGCCCCCGGTGCGGCGGCGGCCAGGCGGGCCGCGAAGCGCACCAGGGGCTTCTAGGGGCTTTGCTCCAGGGGCTTGTGTCCGCCGGGGTCGTCAGCGCTTGGCGTGGCGGCCCCGGGGGCCTACTGCGGGGTGCCGGGGACGTCGTGGTCGCCGCCCTCGGCCGCGCGGGCCTTCTTGGACTGGGAGCGGGCCCGGAGGTACTCGATGACGATCGGGACCACGGAGATCAGGACGATGCCGACGAGGATCATCTCGATGTGCTGGTGCACGAAGTCGATCTTGCCGAGGGAGGCGCCGAGGAGGGTCACTCCGGCGCCCCACAGCACGCCGCCGATGACGTTGAACGTGATGAACGAGCGGTAGTTCATCCGGCTGACGCCCGCGATGATCGGCGTGAACGTGCGGACGATCGGGACGAAGCGGGCCAGGATGAGCGACTTCGGGCCGTGCTTCTCGAAGAACTCGTGCGCCTTCTCGACGTTCTCCTGCTTGAACAGCTTGGAGTCGGGGCGCTTGAAGAGGGCGGGTCCGACCTTGCGGCCGAAGAGGTAGCCGACCTGGTCGCCGATGATCGCGGCGGCCACCACCAGGGTGCAGACCAGCCACAGCGGCGTGTCCAGCTTCCCGGTCGTGACGAGCAGGCCGGTGGTGAAGAGGAGGAGTCACCGGGCAGGAAGAACCCGATGAGGAGTCCGGACTCGGCGAAGACGATCACCAGGACACCGATCAGACCGAAGGTCTGGATCAGATAGTCCGGGTCCAGCCAGCTCGGTCCGAGGGCAAGCGTGTTCACGGGTTCCGGGCTCCTGCGGTCGGTGGGGGCGTGGGGACGGGCTGCCCCAAGCTATCAACGTGGACCGGGCTCCCCGGTTCCACCCGGCCCCACGGGATGCGGAGGGGTCCCGCGGGGCAGAAGGTGGGTGATCAGGAGGTGCATGCCGATGGGCATCGAGGAGTACGGGGGCGGCCAGGGCCGCATCCCGAAAGTGCTAGTCGTGACGACGAACGACGTCCCCGGCCACGAGGTCCGACAGGTGATCGGCGAGGTCTTCGGGCTGACCGTGCGCTCCCGGCATCTGGGCAGCCAGATCGGCGCGGGGCTGAAGTCGATGATCGGCGGGGAGCTGAAGGGTCTGACGAAGACCCTGGTGGAGACCCGCAACCAGGCGATGGAACGCCTGGTGGAGCAGGCGCGGGCGCGCGGCGCGAACGCGGTCCTGGCGTTCCGCTTCGACGTGACGGAGGCGGCGGACGTCGGGACGGAGGTCTGCGCCTACGGTACGGCGGTGGTGATCGCGCCCCGGGTGTGAGGGGCTCCGGGGCGCGGCCGGGGCGGTGGGGCACCTGGCGACGGGTGCCCGGCAAGGCCCAGCCGGCCCAGAGCCTGTCCGGCGGATCATGGCCGGGGACGCGACCCTGATCCGCCGGACAGGCCCTAGGCGGTTCGTGGCTTTTGCTCCCCTATCGTGGGGCCGTGTCCACCGATCGCGCCCCGGCCGCGCCGTCCCCGCCGCCGACGAGGCCCCGCTGCGGGTCCTGTTGCCGCAGATCCTGCCCGCGCTCGTGGTCGGGATCGGGGCGAGCCTGCTCTTCCTGGGGGTCAGCGCCCTCTCGGAGGAGTTCAAGCACGTGCTCTGGGAGGACCTGCCCGACGCCCTCGGGATCGGCGGGTACTCCTCGCTCTGGATGATCGTCATGCTCACGGCGACCGGCATCGCCGTGGGCCTGGTCGTGGAAGGCGCCCGGGCACGCCGGGCCCGACCCGGCGACCACCGGGCTCGGCGGGAAGCCGATCGCCCCGGGGGCGGTGCCGGGGCTGCTGATCGCCGGGGCCCTCGCGCTCGCCGGCGGGGTGAGCCTCGGCCCGAGAACCCGATCATCGCCTCCAACATCGCGCTCGCGTACTGGCTGGGCCGCAAGGCCGCGCCCGCCGTGCCCGGCATCGCCTGGGTCTCGCTCGCCTCGGCCGCCACGATCGGCGCCCTCTTCGGCACCCCGGTCGCCGCCGCCCTCGTCATCTCCGAGGCCCTGGCCGGGCACCCGGGCCCCGGGTCCCTCTGGGACCGCCTGTTCGCCCCGCTGGTCGCCGCCGGAGCCGGCGCCACGACCACCAACTGCTGGCCGAGCCCACCTTCGCCCTGGGGCTCCCGCCGCTGACCGACCCCGACTGGGGCGACCTCCTCGCGTCCCTGGTGATCGCCTCCGCCGCGGCCGTCTTCGGCCTCGCCGCCTGCTTCCTCTTCCCGTACGTCCACGCCGCCTTCCGGCGCCTGCGCCACCCCTGCTGATGCTGCCCGCCGGCGGCCTCGTCCTCGGCCTCCTGGGCGCCCTCGGCGGGCACCTGACCCTCTTCAAGGGCCTGGAGGAGATCAAGGAGCTCACGGCGAACATCGGCGGCTGGTCCTCGGGCGAGCTGGCGAAGCTGGCCGTCGTCAAGCTCGTCGCCCTCCTCGTCGCCGCCGCCTGCGGCTTCCGGGGCGGCCGGATCTTCCCCGCCGTCTTCATCGGCGCCGCCTTCGGCCTCCTCACCCAGGCCCTCGTCCCCGAGGTCCATCCGGCCGTCGCCATCTCCTCCGCCGTCCTCGGGGTGCTGCTCGCCACCACCCGGCAGGGCTGGATCAGCCTCTTCACCGGCGCCGTCCTCGCCGCCTCCCCGCCATGCTCGCCCTGCTCTGCCTGGCCTCGCTCCCGGCCTGGCTGATCGTCACCGGCCGCCCGCAGCTCGAACTGGACGAGGACGGGCGGCCGTTGACGTAACGGGGCCGGCGCTACCCGCCGAGCCGGCCGAACTTCCGTACCGCCAGCGGGAAGAAGACCGCGAGGAGCAGCAGCGGCCAGACCACCGCCGCCGTCAGGTGCCCCGGCTCGCCGCCCGGGTTGCCGAACAGCTCGCGCACCGCCGTCGCGGTCGCCGACATGGGGTTCCACTCCACGAGCGTGCCGAGCCAGCCCGGCATCGCGTCGGGCGAGGCGAAGGCGTTGGAGAGGAAGCCGAAGGGCCAGACCAGGATCTGGACCGCCTGCACCAGCTCCGCCCGCCCGCGACCAGGGCCAGGAGGATCCCGATCCACAGCATCGCGAAGCGCAGCAGGAGCAGCAGCCCCAGCGCGCCCAGGAAGGCCCCGGGGCCGCCGTGTGCCCGCCAGCCGATCGCGTACCCCACGCCGGTCATCAGGAGCAGTCCCACCGCCGACTGGAGCATGTCCGCCGCCGCCCGCCCGACGAGGACCGCGCCGTCGGTCATCGGCATGGCGCGGAAGCGGTCGATCACGCCCTTGTTCAGGTCCTGGGCGACCGCCGTCATGGTGCCTTCGAGGCCGAAGACCATGGTCAGGGTGAGCATGCCGGGCACCAGGTAGTCGACGTAGGCGCCGTCGACGGCCCGCCCGCCGCCGACCAGGTAGCCGAACATCAGCAGCATCATCACCGGGAAGACGAGGCCGACCAGGACCTGCACCGGCTGCCGCGCCCAGTGGGCCAGTTCGCGGCGGGTCATCGTCCAGCAGTCGCCCACCGCGTACGCGGCGCTCATGCCGCCACCTCCCCGTCCTCGCGGCCCGTCAGGTGCAGGAAGACCTCGTCGAGGGTCGGGCGCCGCAGGGCGATGTCCTCCGCCTCGATCCCGGCCGCCCCGAGCGCCCGCACGGTCTCGGCGAGCGCGGCCGTCCGGTCGGCCGCGGGGGCGCTGAGCAGCCGCCGGTCGGCGTCCACGGCCACCTCGGCGCGCGCCGCCGGGAGGAGGGCCGCCGCCTCGTCGAGCCGGTGGGCGTCCCGTACGACCACGTCGATCCGGTCCGCGCCCACGCGGGCCTTCAGCGCGTCGGCGGTGCCGTCGGCGACGATCCGCCCCGGTCCACGACCGAGATCCGGTCGGCGAGCCGGTCGGCCTCCTCCAGGTACTGCGTGGTGAGCAGGACGGTCGTGCCGCCGCCCACCAGCGAGCGCACCGACTCCCAGACCTCGGCGCGTCCGCGCGGGTCGAGTCCGGTGGTCGGCTCGTCGAGGAACAGCACCTCCGGCTCGGTGATCAGCGACGCCGCCAGGTCGAGCCGCCGCCGCATGCCGCCGCTGTACTGCCGGACGGGCTTGCGCCCGGTGCCGGCGAGGCCGAAGCGCTCCAGGAGCTCGTCGGCGCGGGCCCCGGCGCGCCGGGCGCCCAGGTGGTGGAGCCGGCCGAACATCTCCAGGTTCTGCCGGCCGCCCAGCTCCTCGTCGAGGGCGGCGTGCTGGCCGAGGAGCCCGATCCGCCGCCGCACCTCCCGGGCCTCGGTGCGCACGTCGTGCCCGGCGACGCGGACCAGGCCCGCGTCGTGCCGGAGCAGGGTCGCCAGGATCCGCACCGCCGTGGTCTTGCCCGCCCCGTTGGGGCCGAGGAGGCCGTGGACGGTGCCGCGCCCGACGGCGAGGTCGAGCCCGTCCAGGGCGTCCTTGTCTCCGTACCGCTTCCGCGCGCCCTCCACGCGGATCGCTTCCGCCGTCATCCGTCTCCTCCCGAAACCTGCCTAGTCAAATTTGATCAGGCGCCACCGACGGAGCAAGGTATGCCCTCGCAGGTCTTTAGTCAAACTTGATTACCCGGATCGTGGGCGGGCCCTGTGGACGGGCTTGTGGGTGGGACCCGTGGACGGGCCGTGGACGGACCTCGCGCCCCTCAGGTCGCGTACGGGTTCTCCTCGCCCTCCGCGAGCACCCCCACGAACGGGTCGCCCTCGCCCGCGAACACGTACGCCCCGCCCTCGATCCGCTCGATCAGGCCGAGCGTCCACTCCTTGCCCGCGTCGGCCGAGCCGACCACATGTGCATGATCTCGCCGATGTGCCCGAGCTGCCCCGGGCCGCCCTCCGGCGTGTAGTAGTCGGTGACCGCCGCCCGCCACTCGTCGAGCGCCCGCACCCGCCGGCGCAGCAGCTCCACGGCCTCCGCGCGGGGCAGGTCCACCATGAAGCCGATGCCCGCCGACAGGACGTCCACCTTCTGGTCGTAGGTGGTCAGCGCCGCGCGCAGCAGCGCGAAGTACTCCTCCGTGCCCGCCCCGGTCAGCTCGTACTCGACCCGGGGCGGGCCGCCGACTCACGCTCGGCGCGACCTCGTGCGCGCGCAGCAGTCCCTGCTTCGCCATCTGCTTCAGCGCGTGGTAGATCGAGCCGGGCTTGGCGTGCGACCACTCGTGGGCGCCCCAGTACTCCAGGTCGTTGCGCACCTGGTAGCCGTGGGCGCGGCCGTGCTGCCGCACCGCGCCCAGGACGAGAAGACGGATGGCCGACATCCCACGTACCTCCTGGTCGATCCCGACCAGGGTACGCGCGGCGATCACCGCCCCGACACCTCCGCCTCCGCCGCGATCAGCTCGAAGGAGCCCTTGCCGTCGATGCTCTCGCGGATGATGTCGGCGTGGCCGGCGTGCCGTCCCATCTCCTGGACGAGGTGGAGCACCATCCAGCGGACCGTGACCCGCCCGTCCTTCGGGAACCAGGGCGCCTCCGGCAGCGGGAAGGTGTCGTCCAGGCTCGGCACCGAGCGGACGAAGTCCTCCGTCTGCTTGGCCACGTCCGCCCAGAACGCCACGGTCTCCGGGATCGTCTCGCCGTCCACGAGCCGGAAGCCCTCGCCCCAGGTCTCCCGGGTCCGCTGCTTCTCGTTGGGCCGCTGCTGCGCGAGCCGGAGCCAGTTGAGCTCGACCTCGGCGACGTGCTTGAGCAGCCCGGACAGGCTCAGCTCGCTGGCGCTGGGGGTGCTCGCCGCCTGCTCCTCGGTCAGGCCGAGGACGGCGCGGCGCAGCGCAGCGCGCTGGGCCTCCACGAAGTCGAGGAGCGTGCCGCGCTCGTCGCCGGGGGCCCTGCGGGAACAAGAGCAACCATGACGTCCGCCTTCCGTACGTGCCCCGTGCCGGGGTGCTGCCGGGTTCTTCCGACACAGAGCACGTTACGGAGGCTTGCGGACAGGTACGGTCCGCAAAGGAATCCCGGATCGGATCCGGACTGGATCCGGACTGGATCCGGCCCCGGTCAGAAGGGGAAGCGGCTGCGGCCGTGCTGGATCGAGATCCACTTCTGGGTGGTGAAGGAGTCCACCATCGAGTCGCCGTTGAGCCGCCCGACGCCCGACTGCTTCTCGCCGCCGAAGGGGACGATCGGCTCGTCGTGCACGGTGCCGTCGTTGATGTGGATCATGCCGGTGTGGATGCGCTTGGCGACCCGCACGCCCCGCTCGACGTCCCCGGTGTGGACGGCGCCGCTGAGCCGTACGGGGTGTCGTTGGCGATCCGGACGGCCTCCTCCTCGCCGTCGAAGGGCACGATCAGGGCGACCGGGCCGAAGATCTCCTGGCGCAGGACCGGGGAGTCGGCGGCGAGCCCGGTGAGGACGGACGGGGAGACGAGGTTGCCGTCGGCCGCGCCGTGCAGCAGGGCAGTGGCGCCGGCGGCGACCGTCTGGTCGACCAGGGAGGAGACGGACTCGGCCTGCTGGGAGTTGATGAGCGGGCCGATGTGGGTGGCCGGGTCGGCCGGGTCGCCGACGCGCAGGGTCTTCACCTTGGCCACGAACTTCTCGGTGAACTCCGCCTCCAGGGTGCGGTCCACCAGGATGCGGTTGGCGGCCATGCAGACCTGGCCCTGGTGCACGAAGCGGCTGAAGACGGCCGCGTCGACCGCGTAGTCGACGTCGGCGTCGTCGAGGACGATCAGGGCGCTGTTGCCGCCGAGTTCGAGGACGGCGTGCTTGAAGTGCTCGGCGCAGACCGTGGCGACGTGCCGGCCGACCTTGTCGGAGCCGGTGAAGGAGATGACCTTCGGGACCGGGTGGGTCAGGAGCGCGTCGCCTATCTCGGCGATGTCGGTGACGACGACGTTCAGCAGGCCGGCCGGGAGCCCGGCCTCCTCCAGGACCTTGGCGACGAGGGTGCCGCCGCAGATCGGAGTGTTCTGGTGGGGCTTGAGGACGACGGCGTTGCCGAGCGCGAGGGCGGGCGCGACCGACTTGAGCGAGAGGAGGAAGGGGAAGTTGAAGGGGAGATGACGCCGACGACGCCGACCGGGACGCGGTAGACGCGGTTCTCCTTGCCGTCGACCGGGGAGGGCAGGATGCGGCCCTCGGGGCGCAGCGCGAGCTGGACCGCCTCGCGCAGGAACTCCTTGGCGAGGTGCAGCTCGAAGGCCGCCTTGAGGCGGGTGCCGCCCAACTCCGCGACGATCGTCTCGGCGATCTCCTCCTCGCGGTCCTCGACGATCCGCAGCGCGCGCTCGAAGACGAGCCGGCGGGTGTACGGGTTGGTCTCGGCCCACGCGGTCTGGGCGCGCTCGGCGGCCCGGTAGGCGCGGTCGACCTCGGCGACGGTGGCGACGGTGATCGAGGCGAGCTTCTCCCCGGTGTACGGGTTGAAGTCGATGATGTCCCACGAGCCACTGCCCGGCTTCCACTCGCCGTCGATGTACTGGTGGGCCAGGTCGGTGAAGTGCGACATGGTGGAGACCCCTCTACCCGCTACCCGCGCGATGCGACTGATGTACGAATCCCGTACGCCTGATGTGGCGTCATCGTACTGATGCGTCAGGAGAGTTGGAGGAGGCCTCGGAGGATGTCCCGGCTTTCGGCCGGATCCGGCCCGTCCTGCTGGAGCCTCTCCATCACCCGCCGGTACTGGGCGACCTCCTCGCGCTTGTCGAGGTAGAGGGCGCTGGTGAGCTGCTCCAGGTAGACGACGTCGGAGAGGTCGGACTCGGGAAGCTCAGCATCGTGAAGGCGCCGCTCTCGCCGGCGTGGCCGCCGAAGCTGAACGGCATGACCTGGAGCGTGACGCCGGGGTGCTCGGAGACCTCGATGAGGTGCTTCAACTGGCCGCGCATGACGGCCCGGTCGCCGTACGGGCGGCGCAGCGCGGCCTCGTCGAGGACGGCGTGCACCTGCGGGGCGCGCTCGGAGACGAGGACCTTCTGGCGTTCGAGCCGCAGGGCGACCCGGCGGTCGATCTCGGCGCGCGGGGCGTCGGGCATGCCGCGCGTGACGACCGCCTGGGCGTACTCCTCGGTCTGCAACAGGCCGTGGACGAACTGCACTTCGTAGACGCGGATGTGGGAGGCGGCGCCTTCGAGCCCGATGTACGTCTGGAACCAGCCCGGCAGGACGTCGCCGAAGCTGTGCCACCAGCCCGCGACGTTGGCCTCGCGGGCGAGGCCGAGAGGCGCCGCGCTCGGCCTCGTCCCCGACCCCGTAGAGCGTGAGCAGGTCCTCGACGTCCCTGGCCTTGAAGCTCACCCGTCCCAACTCCATGCGGCTGATCTTGGATTCGGACGCGCGGATCGAGTAACCGGCCGCCTCCCGGGTGATGCCGCGCGACTCGCGCAGCCGCCTGAGCTGGGAGCCCAGCAGGATGCGCCGCACCACGCTTCCGTTCGCTCCGCCCGATTCGCCTGCGGTCACGGCCCCAGCCTCCCCTTTACGGTGTCGACCCCGTCGAATCCCCGTCGAATCCCCGTCGCGTCCCCGTCGAGCCCCGGATTCTGCCACCAAACGCTTCAGCGCGTACACATGCGATTACGGAAAGGCGGCGAGTTCCGGGCATCCACGGGCACAGTGTGTGCAGATCCGGGGAAGTTCCCTTCCAGTAGGGGATCCGACGCGGACGACTTATGCACAGATTAGGCACAGGAAAGGACAGGTCCGGCACGTGCACGTGCATCTGCCCTTGCATCCGGGGGTCGCATTCGGAACCATGGGGCCCGCGCAGCCGCGTACTCGTTCGTGTTGTCGTGTTGTCGCACCACAGTCGCGATTCCCGGGAGTGCCTCGCATGGGGACGAATGGATCGACCGTGCTCGAGCCGTTACGGCAGGGCCTTCCGCCGCTCGATCCCGGCGCCGTCTCCACCTCCGCCTCCTGTGCGCTCCCCGCGCGGTACGAAGCCGTGGGCGGGGCGCGGAAGTTCACCAGCGCGACGCTCGACCGCTGGGAGCTGTCGGAGCGCTTCGACGACGTGGCCCTGGTGGTCTCCGAGCTCGTCACCAACGCGCTGCGCCACGCGGTGCCCGCGGACGCGTGTCAGGACGACGTCCAGGGCCCGCCGGTCCGCCTGCACCTGATGCGCTGGGCCTCGCGCCTGGTGTGTGCCGTGCGCGACCCCAGCGTGGAGAGCCCGGAGGCGCGCGGCGGCGAGGAGGACTTCTCCGCCGAGTCGGGGCGCGGCCTGTTCCTGGTGGACTCGTTCAGCGACAGTTGGGGCTGGCACCCGCTGGCGGGGACGCTCCGCAGCAAGGTGGTGTGGGCGCTGTTCCGGGTCGGACCGGAGTAGCCGAGACGCAGGCAGGGGAAGGGCCCGGCGGTGACCGCCGGGCCCTTCTCCGTACGTCCCGCGCGCTCACACCAGGTGGTCGAACTCCCCGTCCTTCACGCCGAGCAGGAGCGCCTCTATCTCGGCGGGCGTGTAGACGAGCGCCGGCCCGTCGGGATGACGGGAATTGCGGACGGCAACGTTTCCCCCGGAAGTTTTGCGAACTCCACGCACGAACCCTGAGAGTTGCTGTGCCTGCTCTTCTGCCACACGACACCGCGCAGCTCGGTGGCCGCCATGCCGTTGTACGCGTGATGCGCAGGATGCACTGGTAGCTCCCGAGTTGCTTGGTGCAGGTGTCAACTTGCTCGGATCATAGCCGTGTTCATATGCGGCTGCGTGAGCAGATGCACGTGCACGCGGGGTGCTGTAGCGGATACGCGACAGAGCGTGCCACCTGCCGGTATGCGTTTTCCGGCCCCTCAGCCGGGGAGGTCGGCGAGCCGCTTCCCCGCCCGGTCGTACAGCGTCACGGCGGTCTCCCCGACGCCCGGTCCGGTGTGCGCGTACCAGACCCCCAGCCGGGCCGGCCGGGCAGTTCGAGGAGGGTCGCGAGGACCGTGCGGCCCCCGGGGGCGGTCAGCTCGACCCGGCCCGCCGTACGGGTCCCGTAGTAGAGGCCCGAGTGGAAGGCGCCCGCCGAGCCCCCTCGCTCTGGTGGCTGACGCCGGGCTCGGAGGTGTCGACGTTGCCGTCGACGGCGCTGCGGAAGTTCTCGTACTCCTCCGGGCCGTTCCAGTGCTTGCCCTCCTCCGTCAGCCACACCGTGTACCCCTGCCCGGCGTCGACGCGCTCGCCGGGGCCACCACCGGACCGGCACCGGATCCGGGGCGCGGGCGGGATCGGGGGCGGAGTGCGGGACGGGGTCCGGGCGGCGCTCGGCTGCGCGGCGGCGGGGGCGGGGCCGGGCGGGGCCGGGCGCACGGGGGTCAGGACCACGACCGCCGCCACGGCCGCGGCGGCGCCCAGCACCGAGAGCGCCGACAGGCCCGCCGCCCGGCGCCGCCGCCACGCCAGACCGGCGCGCCGGACGGCCGCCAGGGGACGGGGCCGGGGACGACGTCACGGACGGCTCGGGCGAGGAGGTCGCGGACGTGCTCCTGGTCGGAGGGGGCGGGGGGGAAGGGGAGGGTCGGGGCCGGGATCGGGAGAGGGCTCCGGGGTCGGGAGAGGGGTCGGGGGTCATCGGCGGGCTCCGGAGGGGCGGGGGACGGCGGGGCGGAGGCGGGAGCCTGGCCGGTATCGGTACCGGTATCGGGTGCGGCGTCGGTACCGGTATCGGTACCGGGTGCGGGGGCGAGGCGGGGGTGGGTGCGCAGGGCCGTCAGGCCGCGCCGGGCGTGGGACTTGACCGTGCCGACCGAGCAGTCGAGGACGCGGGCCGTCTCCGTCTCCGTCAGGTCCTCCCAGTACCGGAGCACCACCACGGCGCGCTGGCGGGGCGTGAGGTCCGCGAGGGCGGCGAAGAGGGCGGTGCGCTGTTCGACCGTTTCGGCGTGGCCCCCGGAGGTGTGGCGGAGGGAGTCCGGCAGGACCGGCGTCAGCAGGTGGGCGACCCGCTTCCGGCGGATCCGGCTGAGGTTGTTGTTGATCAGCGCGCGGCGGACGTAGAGGTCGACCTCGTCCCGGGGACCCGCCGCCATCGCCCGTACACCTTGGCGAGCGTCGTCTGCACCAGGTCCTCGGCCTCGTGGAAGTCCCCGGTCAGGAGCTGGGCCGTGCGGACCAGGCGGGGCCAGGCGGCGACGGCGAACCCGGTGAACCCGTCGTCTCCGGCGGCGGGGTCGTCGTCTCCGGTGGCGGACTCGTGCGGCACGGTGTCGGACCTCGCGATCGGTGGGGACGGGAAGGGGGCGCGGCGGGGCCCGCCCGTGCCGGGCCCCGCCGCGCGTCGTGGGCCGGCGGCTCAGAAGGGCACGGCCGGCAGTTCGGCGAGGAGCGCGCCCCGGCGGTCGTACAGCGCGACGGCGAGGCCCTCCTTCCCGGTGGGCGCCGGGGTGTGGGCGTACCAGACGCCCCAGTCGGGGCGGCCGGGCAGCGCGAGGAGGGTGGCGACGGTCCTGCGGCCCCCGGAGGCGGTCAGTTCGACGCGTCCGGCCCGGGTGGTGCCGTAGAAGAGGCCCGAGTGGAAGACGCCCTCGGCGGTCCCCTCGCTCTGGTGGCTGACGCCGGGCTCGGAGCGGTCGATGTTGCCGTCGACGACGCTGCGGAAGTTCTCGTACTCCTCCGGGCCGTTCCAGTGCTTCCCTCCTTCGTCAGCCAGACGGTGTAGCCCCGTCCGGCGTCCACGCGCTCGCCGGGACGGACTGTACGGATCCGGGCGGGGGCGGAGGCGGTGACGGTCCTGGCGGGGGCGGCGACCGTGGTCGCGGACGTGGTGGCGGGCCCGGGGGCCGCGCCCACGGCGGACGGCGCCGCGAGTGCCAGGGAGGCCGCGACGGCCGCGACGGCCGCCACGGCCACGGCGGCGGTGGCCGGCAGGTGCTTCTTCATCCGAGTGCTCCCGGGATTCCGGGGCCGCGACCGTCCGCGACCCTCACCCTTCTCAACTCCGTACGCCCCGGCGCCGGGTGACACGGCGCCGGAATCGCTCGGAATCAACGGCTCGGGGTGGTCTCCGAGAGGGCCGTGGCCAGGTCGTCCAGGCTCTCCAGGAGCAGGACGGCGCCCTTGTGGAGCAGGAAGTGGTCCGGCGGTTCGTCGGACCAGGCGTCGACCGTCTCCCGCAGGTCGTCCCAGGTCGGCTCCTCGCGCTCCCGGACCTGCTTCGCGCCCCGCCCGGTCGAGCGGCGCAGGGATTCGGCGAGGACGGCGGCGTACGGGAGGGGCGCGGCACCCCGGTCGGGCAGGTGGGCCTCCATGAGCATCGCCACCCGGCCGAACTCCCCGAGCGCGTGCTCGGCCTGCTCCACCGCCGCGTGCGAGAGGCCCCGGTGGCGCACCGGCTCGTGCGCCGCGCGCTCCAGGGCCTCCTGCCAGGCGACCCGGGCGGCACGGGTCCGCAGGAGCGCGTCGCGGACGACGGGGTCGGCCGGGCCCGCCGGGTCGGCGTACCCGGCGGCGGCGACGGCCGCGTACCGTCCGACGGTCTCCAGCCAGTCCGCGAGCAGGCCGCGCAGCCGGGGCGTCTCCCAGGCCGGGTAGACGGCGTACGCCAGCATCGCGAGGAGCCCGCCGAGGAGGGTGAGCAGCACCCTCTCCCGTACGGTCTGGTCCACTCCCTCGCCGGCCGTGCCGAGCAGGAAGACGACGTACGCGGAGACGCAGACCTGGCTCGCCGCGTACCCCGTCCGCATCAGCAGGTACATCCCGAAGGCGCACAGCACCGCGAGTGCGGCGGAGAGTACGCGCCCGGGTGCGCCGAGCGGACGACCGCCGTCGCGAGGCCGACGCCGACCAGGGTGCCGCCGAAGCGGGCCACCGAGCGGGCGTACGTCTGCGAGAAGTCCGGGCGCATCACCATGACCGAGGCCATCGGGGCCCAGTAGCCGTGGCCGAAGGGGAGGACGGTGCCGAGGAGGTAGCCGGCGGCGGTGACCACCGAGACGCGGATCGCGTGGCGCAGGACCGGGGACTCGTGGCGCAGCTCGGCGCGGACCTGGGCGAGGACGAGGGGGCGAGCCGGAGGAGGGTGGGGCGGGAGCGGGCGACGCCCGTGCGGACCGACGTCTCCGTGTGCGGCTCGGCGGTCTCCAGGACGTCGCCGAGGAGGGCGGTGAGGGCGGACGGCGGCGCGGCGGGGCGGGCCGGTGAGGACGGAGCCGGTGCCGGGGGCGTGGAGGGCGGCGAGGGCGGGGGCGGGCAGGGCGACCGGGTCGCCGTGGCGGATGGCGTGCGCGGCGGCGTCGAGGACGGCGGCGGCCGCGTCGAGAGCTCGCGGACCCGGTCCCGCTGCGGGCCCTCCCCGGGACGCCGACGGCCGGGTCGGCGAGCGAGGCGAGGACGGGGCGGATGCGTTCGGCGAGGCCCCGGGAGCCGTGCAGCTCGGCCGGGCGGCGGCGGGCCTGGCGGGGGGTGACGGCGGCGGCGTTGCGGGCGGTCATGAGCGGGGCGGGGTCGAAGGGGGCGACCGGGTCGTGGCGCAGGCGGCGGGCGTAGTCGGCCTCGGCGGCGAGCGCGTCCGCGAGGGCGTCGCGCTGGGCGCCCCAGCGGCGGGCCGGGAGGAGGGCGGCCAGGGCGGCCTGGACGACGCCGCCCGCGAAGATCACGGCGGCGTGGCCGGCGGCGGTGGCGACGGAGGTGGGGAGGGTGACCGTGACCAGCATCATCGCGACGTTGGAGGAGGCGATGAGGCCGGCGGTGGGGCCGGCGGCCCAGGCGAGCCCGCCAGGAACGTCCAGAGGAGCAGCAGGGCGAGGAAGAACCCGTCGTGGGCGCCGACGAGGTAGCCGACGAAGGTCGACGCGGCGAGGCTGGCGCCGGAGGCGAGGGCGAGGGTGGGGCGGGGGCGCCAGGAGCGCTGGAAGGTGGCGATGGCGGCCTGGAAGGCGCCGAAGGCGGAGGAGACGGCGACGGCGGGGCCGAAGAGGGCGAGCGAGAACCCGACGACGAGCGCGAGCCCCAGCGCGCCCCGCGCCGCCCCGCCGGCTCCAGCCGCCGCCGCTCGACGGTGAGCCCGGAGCGGGCGGTCCCTTTCAAGGCCCGGAGCCAGCTCATGCGGGAAGCGTATCCGCATGATTCGGCACGAAACGGCCATGAGGCCCCCACCCCGCCCCTTCCCGAAACCCTGCCGGGGGCGGGTGGGCGTACCGGCGGGGGCGCAGCCCCGGGGCCGCCGGGGCGGGGGGCGGAAGGAGGGCCGGGCCGGGGCGGGGGTCCGGGAAGAAGGCCGGGGCGGGGCAGGGCCGGGGCCCGGGAAGAAGGCCGGGGCGGGGGCCCGGGGAAGAAAGCCGGACCAGGGCCGGATCAGGGCCGGGGCCCGACAGGGCCGGATCAGGGCCGGGACCCGACAGGGCCGGGTGGGTGCCCGAGCCGGATCGTTGCCCGAGCCGGATGGGTGACCTGGCCTCGTTGGATACCGGGCCTCGTTGGATACCGGGCCTCGTTGGATACCGGGCCTCGGAGTGGCCGGGCCGGGAGCCGTGTCGGGTGGGCGCCCCCACCGGGCGGGGGCCCAGTGCCGGGAGGTTTCGGAGGCGGAGGGGTTCGGGGTCCCGCGCGGGTGGTCCGGGCGGCGGGGCCGCAGGCCTATGCGCCGCCCTCCACCCGGTGGCGTCGCGGGTGGAGGGTCGCTCGGTCGGCGGCCGTCGCGCCGTGGGTCCAGCCCGCCTCGTCCCAGGCGGCGCGGACGCGGGTGGTGCGGGTCTCGGGGAAGAGTTCGTCCGTGCGGGTGGTGACCGCCGCCTCGCGGGAGGCGAGGGCCGGCAGGAGGGTGGGGGCCTCGGCGGCCACCCGGCGGGAGGTGGCCGAGAGCCGGGCGCCCAGCCGGTTCGCGTACGCGAGCAGGAAGGACTGCCGGAAGGACTTCGTGCGCTTGCGGCCGCCCGCCCGCTGCTCCGCCTCCGCCCGCGTCATCGCCGCCGTCCCCTGCACGAGCAGCGAGGTGTAGAGGAGCTCCACCGGGTCCAGGTCCGACTCGAAGCCGACCACCGTCGAGAAGCCGTGCGCCTCGTTCCACACCGCCCGGCAGTGGTTCGCCGTCGCCACCGCGTCCAGCAGGATCGCCTTCGCCTGCTCGTACGGCGGTTCCACCCCGATCCGGAGCGCCCCGGGCGCCTCCGGGGACGGCGCCCCGCCGCGAGGGACGCCTCGTCGAGGCTGTGCCGGGCCATCAGCTCCTGCGCCTTGGCCGTCAGCGCCTCCGCCTCCTCCGGATACCCGGTCGCCTCCGCCTTCGCGAGCAGCGCCCTGATCCGGCCCAGCATCCGGGGCTCCCCCGCGACCGGCGGCGGCAGCGCCTCCCCCGGCGCGGGCCCGACCGCGTCCAGGCGCGGCAGCCGGACGAGCAGCCGGTACAGCTCCAGGACGGCGGTCGCGTACGAGAAGCGGTCCGCCGGGCGGCCGGGCCCCTCGGGCAGCTCGGCCACCTGCGCCGCCCAGCGGTGCGGCAGCCGCCCGTACCCCGCCGTCTCCGTCCTGATCAGGCCCGCGAGGAGCCGTACGTGCTCCTCCGCCAGGTTCCGGCGGGCCGTGCGGACCAGATCGGCGGGCTGCCAGCCGCGCCCCACAGCGTCCGGACGAACTCCTCGCCGCGCCGCGCCAGTTCCGCGTCCGCGCCCCGGTCGGCGGCGAGCAGCGAGGCCGCCGTGTCGAGCGACCCGTCGTCGCTCGCGTACAGCGCCTCGAAGGCCTTGTCGATGGTGGTGCCCACGCCGTCCTCGCGTCCCGTTCCGTCCCGGTGCCCGTTCCCCCTCCATGGTCTCAGCCCCGCCGGGCGCCCCCGGCCCCGGTCCTCCTCGCGTGGCGGGCCGTCCGGCGAGCGGTCATGGTGGGACGACGGGGCGGTGACCGGGGTCGGAGCCGGGTCGCCGCCCGGTCCCGGCCTCAGCCGGCCGTTTCCGCCGCCTTCGCCGCCCGCCACTCCGGCGCCAGGACCGACCAGACCTCCTCGTCGTGGCGGCGGCCCCGGTGGGGTGGCTCTCGCGCAGGACCGCGTCCCGGGTCATGCCCAGGCGGCGGGCCACGGCGATGCTCGGCGCGTTGTCGGAGGAGACGACCCACTCCACCCGGTGGATCCCGCGCGCCTCGATCGCCCAGTCGACCAGCGCCCGCGCCGCCCGGGTCACCAGGCCCCGGCCCGTCGCGGCCGGCTCCAGCCAGCAGCCCGCCTCCGCCGTGCCGTGCGCGGTGTCGAGCGTCCGGAGGATCACGGCGCCGACCAGGACCCCGTCGAGCCGGATGCCGTGGATGCGGCCCGTGTCGGCCGCCGTCCTCTCCGCGTACGTCCGGAGGAAGGCCCGGCTGGACTCCAGGTCGGTGACGACGTCCGGGAGCGCGTTGCGCGCGCCGATGAACTCCCGCCCCCGGTCCATGTGCGCCAGGAACTCGTCCGCCTGCCACGGTTCGAGCGGGCACAGCTCCGCCCCGTCGTCCCCCAGGGACCTCGCGTACATCGTCCTCCCCCTCCACGTCCGGATCCGGTGTCCGCGCCACAGCCTAGGAGAACCGGGGCTGTCAGTGGCGGCTGCCAGACTCGCCCCCATGAACGAGAGGTGGGCGCTGGCCGCCGAGGAGGAGGGACGGGGCCCTGCTCGCGCCCCTCGGCCCGGACGGGGCGCCCGCCGAGCCGGTGCGGCGCGAGCCGGACCTCGTGGCGGCCGTGCGGGACCGGCCGGAGGTGGCCCGGTGGGTGTGGCGGTCGACGGCCGAGGTGTACCCGAGGCTGCTCGCCGCCGGGGTGCGGGTCGAGCGGTGCTACGACGTGGAGGGCGCCGAGCAACTGCTCCTCGGGCACGAGGGGCGGCTCGGCGAGCCCCGCTCGGCGGCCGCCGCCTGGGCGCGCCTGCGGAACGCGCCGGTGCCGCCCGACCCGCCGCCCCGCACCGCCGCGCCCGGCCCGCAGGACTCGCTCTTCGAGCCGCGCCGGGTGGCCTCCGTGCCCTTCGAGGGGCTCCTCGCGGTCTACGCGGAGCAACTGCGCCGCCACGGCCTGGCCGAGCACCCGGGCAGGATGCGGCTGCTCACGGCCGCCGAGTCGGCCGGGATGCTGGTGGCCGCCGAGATGCACCGGGCCGGGCTGCCGTGGCGGGCCGACGTGCACCGGGGGCTCCTGGACGAACTGCTCGGCGAGCGGTACGCGGGCGGGGGCGAGCCGCGCCGCCTGGCCGAGCTCGCGGACGAGGTGTCGGCCGCCCTCGGCCGCCGCGTCCGGCCGACCTGCCCGCCGACGTGGTGAAGGCCTTCGCGCAGGCCGGCGTCAGGTTGCGGTCCACGCGCCGCTGGGAGCTGGCGCGGGTCGACCACCGGCGGTGGAGCCGCTGATCGCGTACAAGAAGCTGTACCGGATCTGGACGGCGCACGGCTGGTCCTGGCTGGCCGACTGGGTGCGGGACGGCCGGTTCCGGCCGGAGTACCTGCCCGGGGGACGGTCAGCGGGCGCTGGACGACCAACGGCGGCGGGGCCCTGCAGATCCCGAAGGTGATCCGGCGGGCCGTGGTCGCCGACGAGGGCTGGCGGCTCGTCGTGGCC
The DNA here is from genome assembly GCA_007858575.1 of Streptomyces sp. WAC08241. Taxonomy (GTDB): domain Bacteria; phylum Actinomycetota; class Actinomycetes; order Streptomycetales; family Streptomycetaceae; genus Streptomyces. Next base: position 5,946,102 of record CP042279.1, on the reverse strand, counting down.
GACGCCGACCAGATGGAGCCGCGCGTCCTGGCCGCGATCTCCCGCGACCCCGGTCTGATGGAGGTCGCCGGCCACCCCGACGACCTGTACACCCGGCTCTCGGCCCGCGCCTTCTCCGGCGACCGCGAGCACGCCAAGCTCGCGCTCCTGGGGGCGGTCTACGGGCAGACCAGCGGCGACGGCCTGAAGAACCTGGCGGCGCTGCGCCGCCGCTTCCCGCTCGCCGTGGCGTACGTCGACGACGCGGCGAGGGCGGGCGAGAGGGCCGGCTCGTGCGCACCTGGCTCGGCCGGACCAGCCCGCGCGCGGCCGGCGCGGGCGACGCCGAGGAGGCGGGCCTGCCCCAGGAGGGCGGGGACGAACCGGTCGCGGAGGAGGGCGAGTTCACGCCCGGGTACGCCTCGGGGAACACGCGGGCGCGGGGCCGCTTCACCCGCAACTTCGTCGTCCAGGGCAGCGCCGCCGACTGGGCCCTCCTGATGCTGGCGGCCCTGCGGCGCTCCCTCGCCGGGATGCGGGCGGAGCTGGTCTTCTTCCAGCACGACGAGGTGATCGTGCACTGCCCGGCGCGGGAGGCGGAGGCCGTCACGGAGGCGATCCGGGCGGCCGGGGACGAGGCGGGGAGGATCACGTTCGGGGAGACGCCGGTGCGCTTCCCGTTCACGACGGCGACGGTGGAGCGGTACTCGGACGCGAAGTAGGGCGTACGGGGCGGGGTTCGCCCCCGTACGCCCTTCCCGTGGTCCTACTCGACGGGCTTCCGCCACTTCGGGCTCAGCGCGATCTCCTTCAACTGCTCGACGGTCAGGGCGGGTTCGGCGCGCGTGGCGGGGCCCGGTACCCGTCGGAGTTGAGGGTGGTGATCACGACCCGGAAGCCGTCGGGTGTGAGGGTGTCGACGGTCCGCGCGACGACGCCGTCGCCGCCCTTCTCGGCGGCCTCCTGGGTGACGCCGACCAGGCGGCCGTCGGGCAGGGTGGTGGCCCCGACGGCGTGCAGGTGGGCGGCGACGTCGGCCATGTCGGTCTGGACGTTGATCTCGACGAGGCTCCGGCCCCCGCCGTCGTCGACGACGACGTACCCGTAGCCGCTCTGCCCGCCCTTGTCCCTCACCTTGGCCTCCCGGGGGAGGAGGGAGCGCAGGGTGGACTGGAGGGCGTCGGCGGAGGCTCGTCCGGCGTGCTCGGGGGCGCGGTCGGCCGCGACGGCCCGGGCAGCTTCGCGAGCAGTGACCTCCAGGCGTCGGCCGTGACGAGGGCCTTGAGCCGGGCGGGGGTGAAGGGCGGGTTCTCCCGGCTGACCGGGGCGCCCTTCTCGGCGGGTGCGTTGTACTCGTTCACGTCGACGAGGAAGCCGTCCTGGGTGAGCAGGGTCGCCCGCCAGTTCTTGGTCTCCTCGCGCCGGTCGGGGTACTCGTACCCCTGGAGGAGCATCAGCCGGCCGACGCCGGGGAGCTTCTCGGTGGTGCACTCCACATCGGGGGCGTGGGCCTTGTCGGGACAGGTGACCATGGCCTCGCCCGCCTCGCCGGCGCCGTGGGCGCGGGAGAGGAAGACGGAGACGGCGGCCTTGCCGTGTCCGTCGTCGTACACGCCGAGCACGCCCTGGCCCACCCCGTCCTCGTTGTCGATCTTCCACCGCCCGGCGGGGTGTGCGCCTTGAGGACGGCCGCGAGTTCCTTGACGGGGAGGTGCGCGATGTCGGTCGGCGGCCCGGTGGCGGAGGTCGGCTTCGGTGCCGCCGCCACGGACGCGGTGTCCGCCGCTCCGGTGGGGCCGAAGAGCAGGCCGCCGTACACCCCGCCGACGCCCAGGGCGGCGAGCGCGAGGCGCTGCCGGTCACCGCGAGCCTCCGGCGCATCAGGCGGCGCCGGCCGCGCCGGAGGCCGCCCTCGACGAGCCCGTGCCGGTCGTCGGCGGTGAAGGCGCCGCCGGTGCGGCGCAGGACGGCGCCGAGCTCCTCCTCGAAGCCGTCGTCGCCTTCGTCGTGGGGGCCGTCGTGCTGCGGGCCTTCGTTTCGGGGCATGCGGGATCACCGTCTCGGGTTCGGGGCGGAAGGAGGGCGGAAGGAGGGCGGAAGGAGCGGGAACGGGGCGGGGTCCGCTCAGCGGACGGCGAGCTCGGCGAGGTCGCCGCCGAGCCGCTCCCGCAGCGTGGCGAGGGCCCGTACGGACCGGGTGCGGACCGCCGCGGAGCTGACGTGCAGGGCCTCGGCGGTCTCCTCGACGCTGCGGTCCTCCCAGTAGCGGAGCACCACGACCGCCCGGTCCTTGGGCGCGAGCCCGGCGAGGGCGTCGAGGAGCGCGATTCGGAGCGCCGGGTCCCCGCCGGTCTCGGCGACGCGGTCGGGCAGCTCGCCGAGCGGGCGCTCGGTGGCCGAGCGGCGCCGCCGGTGGCTGAGGAAGGTGCGGACGAGCACCGTCTGGGCGTACGCGGCGGGGTTCCCGATCCGTGCCACGCGGCCCCACAGGGCGTACATCCGGCCCAGCGTCTCCTGGGTGAGGTCCTCGGCCAGATGGGTGTCGCCGCTGGTCAGCAGGCATGCCGAGCGGAACAGGGGCCCCGTGCGCGCGGAGGCGAACTCCAGGAACTCGTTCGCCCGGGACTTTCTCATGCCCCTCCTCGTCTCGGTCGCGGCGTCTCGGTCACGGCGTGCGGTCGCCGTACATCCCATTGACGCGACGGGGGCGGGCATATGTTTCAGATAAATCGGAAGAGATTCCCGCCCGGCGCATCCAAAGAAGCGGAATCGGGTAATCCGTAGACATGAACACTCTCAGCGCAACAGAGAACCTGGCGGCTGGAGTCTGGCAGTCCGGTCTGGCGCAGGTTCTCGGCGGCCTCATCGTCGTCGCCGTCCTCATCGGCGCGTTCGCGTTCGGCATCCGCGTCCGGAACCGCGAACCGGCACCGCCGAAGACCGAGGAGCAGCCGCACCGGCCGGACGACGGCTCCCTGCCCGGCGAGGCGAGCGAGTACCGCCAGGGGCCGAGATGCCCCACACCGACGCCGAGCACCGGCTCATGCCGTACCAGCTCAACCACTCCGGCACGGAGACCTCGCCCCAGCCGCCGGACGAGGAGAAGCGCAAGTGGGGCGGCATCTCCAGCGGCGGCTTCGGCAGCGGGGGCACCGGCCACGGCGACTAACCGCACGCACGCGCGGGAGCGGAATCCGGCGGCGGGGCACGACGGCCCCGCCGCCGCTTCCGCGCGCTCACCCCTCCGGCGGCCCGGACGGCTCCGGCGGCGGGCCGCAGTCGGCCGCGCGGAGGGAGAGGAGGCGGTCGGCGAGCAGGGCGGCCCAGGCGCTCGGGGAGAGCGGCGCCGGAGGTTCGACCTCCATGCCCAGTTCGGCGAGGGCGAGGGCGCACTCGGACTCGTCCAGGAAGAGCGCGCCGAGTTCGCGCGCCTCACCGGCGGCACGGGCGACGAGCTGCGGGTCCGTCGTCGTGGCGTAGTCGTACAGGGCGCTGTCGTGGTCCGGGAACTCGTCCGGCATGTCCTGGGAGAACCACCCGCAGAGGAGCTGGGCCAGCTCGGGGAACCGAGCGTGCCACTCCCAATGGGTACGGGGCGGCGACGGCGGTGGCACCGCCCCGTCCGCGACGCTCCGCTCGAGGCGGTCGGCGACGCGTACGAGCCACCCCTGGATCTCGGCGTCCGGCAGGCCGACGTCCGGCACGGGGTAGAACTCGCCGAGCCGGCGGCGGAGCCGGCCGGGCGGATTGCGGGCGTATTCGCGGACCTGCTGCCCGGCGATCGCCACGGCCCACGGCCTGGTGTGCCACGTGTGACGCAGGTACGCCTCCAGCGCCTCGTCCTCCCCGCTCTCCCCGTCCTCCGCCGACCGGCCGAGATAGGCGCGGATCACCTGGTCCAGCTCGCCGTACCGGCGGTCGAAATCGAGTGGCTTCATGGACACGGCGACTGGTCCCTACGAGAGATCGGCGGTCGGAAGGCGGACCGGAGCCGGAAGTGGGCCGGGGCTGGAGGCGGACCGGAGCTGAGGGCGGACAGGAGCTTGAGGCGGGCCGGGGTCAGAGGTAGACCGGGAAGGACGCGTGGACGACGAAGCCGTGCGGGCTGCCGGGTTCACGCCGCAGCACGACGCGCGCCGCCCGCACGTCCACGGGCCCGCGCCCCGCGAGTGCCATCGCCCGCACCAGCACGCGTCCCACGGGGTCCTCCCGCGAGGGCCACGCGGCCTCGATGGCCAGCCGGGGCCGCGTCCCCTGGGCGAGCCAGCGGTGGACGACCTGCTCGTTCCGGGTGACGACGTGCTGGGTCGCCCACTGCGCGGTCTCGCGGTCGGGGTACGTGGCGGATCGGTTCACCAGCGGCATGGCGGAAGGGTCCTCGTGCGGGGGCGGATCATGGGGCGGCGTGCTCCTGTCGCATGTGTGCGTCGATCGCTTCGATCACCTGGCGCAGGGCCGCGGGCGTGGCCCATCCGATCATCCCGGCCAGGCCGTTCGCGACCCCGTGCACTCCGGGACGGATCACCAGGGCGGACTGTGCCTGGGAGGCGAGCGGTGCCAGGAATTCGGCGCAGAACGGGTGCTCGGAGGAGATGGCCGCCTCGATCGATTCCCGCAGCGTCGCGTACTCCCCTCGTACACCCAGTTGACCCCGAAGCCGACGAGGGCGGAGAACCTCAGGTTCGCCTCCCACCGGGCCATGGGCAGTTCCTCGAAGTCGGACGCGGGATCCTGCGCGAGGATCCTGAGCATTCCGGCGAGGGTGCGAAGGTATCCGGACGGATCCGTTCCGCCGGTGGCCCGCCGCAGGAGCTCCCGGAAATCCCGCGGCGTTCCTCGTCCCCGCCGTCCCCCGCGCAGAGGTCCGCGACGTGGTCGAGCAGGGCCGTGACCGTCACGAGCGGACACGCCCAATCGGTGGCGCCCGCGCCCTTGACGGTCCGCACGAAGCGCCGGAGCTCGTCGTCCAGGGACAGCTCCCCGCCGACTCCTGGACCGCGACGGCCAGTTCCAGGATCCTTCTCACCGGTCCGTCGGTGTAGATCGCACCCGTGTGCGACGTCATGCTGTCACCACTTCCACCCGCGCTACGGGCTCACAGGGTATGTCGTCACGACGACGAAGGGCGGATCGATGCCCTTCTTGTACCGGAGCGCCACCTGCACGGAATGCACGTCGGCGGCCGTGGAGTTCCTTCCCCTCGCAGCGTATTCGGACCGGTCGACGGTGCTTCCGGTGACCTCGTCGAACGTGAGCGTGACGGCCGGGTCGATCCTCGAGTTGTCGGGGTTCCACTGGGGGTTGGCGGCCTGCCGCCTCTCCACCTTCTTGATCCATTCCTCGATGCGCGCGGCGTTGTCGATGTCGTCGAGTGCCGTCTGCGTGAGACGTTGCGCGGACGGGAGGTCCTTGTAGGTGGACGCGGAGGGGCGTTCCCCTGGTCCCGGAGCCGCTGGATCAACTGGTCGTCGGTGAGTCCGATGTGCTTGTCGACGCCGTGGCTTCCGTGGATCCCCTCCTGCCCGGCGAGGTCCAGCGGGTAGAAGTGGTCCTTCGGGTCCTCCCCGGGACCGTGTACTTGTGCTCGGTCCTGAACTCGTTGAGCGCCCGCGCCCCGAACCCCTCCGCGCGCCTCCTCCGCCGCGTACTTCGGGACGCTGTCGTAAGCCTCGTCCAGAGCCGGAAGCAGTTTGTCCAGCTCACCGGCGAGGCCGCCCACGGCACTGTTGTAGGTGTCGACGCCCTGGTTCAAGCGGCCCGTGTCGAGGTTGGCGATGAACTCCAGGGCGTACTCGGCCGGCCCGCCCGCCAGGGTGAGCAGGTCCCACAGGTCCTTGACCTCGAAGACCTTCTTCCCGGCCTCGATGTACACCTGTTCGATGACGGACCGGACCTTCTCGACCTCCTTGCCGAACCCCTCGGTGCCGGCGGCGAGGCCCTCGGCCGTGTCCACCAGCACGTCGACGGCCGGCTTCTTCAGGTCGCCGCGGCCCCACTTGTACCCGTGGCGCTCCTGCCCCCATGCCGTCGTGCCCCAGATGCCGCTGCAGAACTGCTTCATCGCGTCCTGCCACTCGCCGTGACCGGACGTGGGCGTGATGTATGAGACCGCCGCGTCGAACGAGCCGGCGGCTTTCCCGCCTCCCTCCCGGCCTCCCGCCAGACGCCCGCGATCTTGGGCAGTACGAGGTCATTCCCGCCGGGCGTGATGTCCGCGACCTTGCCGTGCCGGAGGGCGTACTTGAGCACGGGACGCAGGACGGCGTCACCGACCGAGCCGAGCGCGCCGACCACGTTGTCGACGATGTCGTGGCCGAAACCCGATTCCTCCGGCGGGTTCCCCAGCCCAGTTCGGGCACCGGCCGGTGGCCCTTGCCCTTCAGCACGTCGGGGAGCGGCTTCGTCGGCGGCGGGCCCGGCGTCGGATGCGCCCGGTACTCGGCGACGACGTAGTGGTTGGCCGTCGCGGTCAGGCCGACCGAGGCTCCGCCGACGCCTTCGACCACCCTGTCCCACACCTCGAAGAACCGCTTGGCGACCTTCGCGTACGACGCCGCGAACGCCTCCGGACCCGTGCCGCAGCCGCCCGCGTGCCCGTGTCCCTCCAGTTGCGCGAGGAGGGTGCCAGCCCGCAGCGAGAAGTCGATCTGCTGGTTGCGCAGTTCGTACGAGACGTAGTGGAGGTGTCCGGGCCGCACGTCGAACCCGCCCCCGGCGGCCGGGGGCGAGGGCTTGAGGCTCCGCACCTCCTCCTGGCGCGCCCGCCGTGCCGACCCCGTGTCGTGCTGCGAGATGTCGTTGCCCTCGGGGTCCGTCAAGGAGCCCGGCGAAGGCTGCGGAGTGGGTTCCGCTCCGCCCGGGGAGGGAGGCGGGGCGGACGCCGGGGGCGTCGCGGAAGGCGAGGGGACGGACTCGACGACGGGGAGGGCGCGGGGGTGGCCATCAGCCGGCTCCCCAGCCGCGCAGCACCGCCTTGTGGGCGGCCGCGTAGTGACGTGGCCGTTGACCACGACCTCGTGCAGCCATGCCTGCGCGGCTTCGAGGTCCTGCGCGGACAGGTCCCACTTGTCGAGCTCGTCGACGAAGACGTCCCGGGCCTCCCCTCCCAGGTCAGAACGGTCTTCTCGACGCGCTCGTACAACTGCCCCAGCTTCCCGTTGAGCGTGCGGAGGACGTCCTCCAGCTCGACGGACAGGTGTCGCAGCGTCGCGAAGTCGACAGCCATGTCCTCGTCCGTTCCCGACAACGCGTTCCCCTGCCCCGGATCCCGCGAGACCCTGGTCGAACCTTTCCACGACAACGGCCGGAGATCGACGGCCGCCGGATACCGTCGGCCCTCAGAGATCACCGAGACGACTGCGCGGCCGCGGTGGCGCCTGCCCGGATCCCCCGCGTCGGAATGGGGGTGGACAACCCGTCGGCCTCGGCGCGCACGTCGACGGACGACTGGATCCGGCGCATCCGTTCCATGATCTCCAGGTCCTGCGCCGAGAAGCCGTCCCGGCTGAGCCGCACCGCCTGTTCGAGCCGCTGGAGGATCAGCCTGATGCGTACGGCGTCCTCGGCAGCGGCGCGGTGAAGGTCCCGGTACGCCTTGGCGGTCGTCCCCGCCACTTCGCCTCGATGCCGTCGACGATCGCGTCCATGCGCTCGACCTGCTTGCCCAGGTACTCCTGCATGTCGCCGAGATCGTTCGCGAGCTTGGTCAGCCTGACCTCGCTCACCTTGAGCGTCGGCTGCTCCACCGCTTCCCCCTCGGCGTCCGTGCGGCATCCCCCGGTCGGCGCACGGTACTTGAGCATACCGACGGAACGTTCGATCATTCGTTCCCCGGCGCGCCCACGGTCACTTTCGGCCACTCCGTCCAGGCGCAGGCGACCGGCACCGCGTCGCGGTCGTCGTGGGGGTCGTCAGGGGTGCGGACCAGTGGACGCGGTGCCAGGTGCCCGTGCGGGGTCGAGGGGACCGGCACGGTCCAGGGGCGGCCGGAGAGGCCCTCGCCCAGGGCCTTCACGCAGGCCTCCTGGACGGCGAAGACCCGGGCGAAGCCGAGCCTGCGCGCGTCCTCGGGCAGGGCGGCCAGGGCGTCGGCGTCCCCGGGGAGGCAGCAGAGCCGCAGCAGGCGGTCGCCGACGGGGGCCGGGACCTGGACGTCGACGCCGACGTCCCGGCCCCGGCCGACGGCCGCGGCGACCCAGCCCGCGGAGTGCGAGAGGCTCACCCCGGGCCGGGCCGGCCGGGCAGGTACGGGCGGCCGCCCGGAAGCGCGGCGACCGGCCCGTCCCCGGCGTCCTCGCCGGCCTCCCGCAGCAGGAACCGCAGCAGGGTCCGCGAGGCGAGGTGCTCCACGGCCCGCCACGGCGGCAGCCCGCCGCGGCCGCCCGGTCCGCGGCGGCGACGGGCAGCGCGCCGAGCACCTCCTCGCTCCGGGCGGCCAGGTGGTGCACGCCGTCGACGGGCGTGCGGATCCGGCGGCCGGGCAGGGGCGTGCGGACCCCGTCGGGCACGGGAGCCGGGGCGCGCACCGGGACCGGTGTGCGGGCCCGGTCCGGCGCGGGCGTACGGGTCCGGCCGGAAGCGGGCGCGCCGGTTCCGTCAGGCGCGGTCCGGGACACGGCGCAGGGTGCGGATCGGGCGGGTCGCCAGGAGGGCGGTGGCGGTGAGGAAGGAGACCACCACGCCGACCACGAGGACCGTGTCGGTGCCGAACGCGCCGACGGCGGGCCCGGCCAGCGCGCTGCCGATCGGGTACATGCCGACGGACCCGGCGACCTCGTAGGCGTGGACGCGGTTGAGGACCTCGCCCGGCACCTGCGTCTGCACGCTGGTGGCCCACATGACGCCCCAGACCCCGATGCCGGCGCCGACCAGGACCTGGGCGGCGATGAGCAACCAGACCGGCCAGCCGAGCACGATGCCGAGCGGGTAGAGCGGGTACGCCATCATCGCCACGGCCCCGGCGGCGAGCGGCCGCTGGGGCTTGTAGCGGATCGCGAGGAGCCCGCCGGCCACGGTGCCGGCGCCGAGCGCGGCGTTGATCAGGCCGAAGGCGCTCGCGCCGTGCTCGGGCACGATGACGCCGGCGGCCACCGAGAGCTGCGGCCCCAGGACAGCACCGCGTAGAACATCCAGATCAGGATGACGCCCCAGAGCCAGCTCCGGGAGCGGAACTCCTGCCAGCCGACCGCCAGGTTGCGCCACAGGCTCTCGCCGGCCGGCGGGGCGGGCACCACGCCGAGCCGGAGGGCGAACAGGCAGATCGCGCTGGTGCCGTAGGCGACGGCGGAGATCACCATGACCCAGCCGGTGGACCCGAAGCCGACCAGGGCGCCGGCCAGCGCCGGGCCGCCGAGGCCGGTGATCGCCTCGGAGGTGCGCAGCACGCCGTTGGCGCCCTGGACGTCGCGGGAGACCAGGGGGACGGTCGAGGAGGCGCCCGGCTGGAACAGGGCGTTGGCCGTGCCGGCGACGACGAGCAGCGCGTACAACTGCCAGAGGTGGTCGATGCCGTGGAGGAAGAGGAGGGCCAGCAGGACGTGGGCGGTGAGGTTGGCCAGGTCCGCGATGATCATCATCCGGCGGGCGGTGAACCGGTCGGCGAGCACCCGCCGAACAGCACGAGGCCGGCGAACGGGGCGACCAGGAAGGCCATCGAGTACCCGGCGGTGTCCAGGCCGTACCCGCCGCTGAGCAGACCGGCCGCGACCGCGACCGGCAGCATGGCCCAGCTCAGCAGGCCGGCGCTGCGGGCGGTGAAGTAGTACCGGAAGTTGCGGGACCAGATCGCCGGTTCGTCCGGGGAGGGTCCCGAGGCCCGTGCACCGGGCTTCCCCGGTTCTCCGGGCGGCGGCGTCTCCGGTGTCTGCGGCTTCCCCGGCCCGCCCGGAGGCGGCCCGTCGTCCTTCGTCGGCGGGGGCGCCGCCGTCCGGGCGGGCTCTGCCAAGCGTTCTTCCATGACCCTTCAGTCCTCCGGTCGTCGGTCGGGGTGCGCGGGGTGGTTCAGGCGCCTTCGGGGCCCGTGCGGGGCGGCGGGGCGAGTTCGTCCAGGGCGACCGGTTCCAGGCCGCGCGCGAGCAGGCCCTCGACGATCGCGGGGAGGGCCGCCACGGTCTGGCCGCGGTCCCCGGCGCCCTCGTGCATCAGGACCACCGAGCCGGGGCCGACCCCTCCAGGACGGTCTTGGCGATCTGCTCGGGCCCCGGCCGCGACCAGTCGCGGGCGTCCACGTCCCCACATCGTCAGGGTGGCCGGGTGCTCGGCCAGGACGGCGAGCACCTCGGGGCTCAGCGCCCCGTACGGCGGCCGGAACCAGGCCGGGGCCGTGCCGGCCACCCGGTCCAGCTCCTCCGTCGTCCGGTCGATCTGCTCGCGCAGTTGCCCCGGCGTCAGGTCGAACAGGAAGGGGTGCGACCAGGAGTGGTTGCCGAGGCCGTGGCCGCCCGCCACGATCCGGCGCACCTCGTCGGGCAGCGCGGCGACGTGGTGGCCGACGCAGAAGAAGGTCGCCCGGGCCCCGTAGCGGTCCAGGATCTCCAGGACCTGCCGGGTGAAGACCGGGTCGGGGCCGTCGTCGAAGGTGAGCGCCACCTTCGGGACGTCCCGGCGGCCGTGCTCGAAGCAGCGCCCGGCCGCCGTCAGGGCCTTCTGCGCCGGTTCCCCGCGCCGTACGCCCTCGAAGTACTCCTCGGCGCGGCCGGTCAGGGTGCCGCCCTCGGCGGTCACCCGGGCCAGTTCGCCCGGTGCGGCCAGGGCCCGTTCCGCGAGCTGTCCGGCCGGGACGGAGCCGAAGCCCGGCCGGGGCGGAAGGAGCCAGGGTCCGCCCGGTAGACCTCCAGGCCGGCGGCGGTCATGGGGCCGTCGAGCAGGCCGTTGGTGCTGTCCAGGACCACGGCCGGGACCGGCCCGCCGTCGAACTCCCGCAGCCAGGCGATGAGTTCGGTGACCCGGGCGGCGCCCCAGTCGCGCGGCTCGGTCACCCGGCGTCCGCTGCTGTCCAGGACCTCGACCCGGTAGCCCGTCTCGGTCCAGGCGATCCCCGCGTACCTCTTCTCCGTCAGCGGCGTCATCAGTCCCCCAGCGCGATCGCCTCGGCGACGACCAGCCGCTCGACCCCGCGCAGGAAGCGCTCCATGCCGGCGCGGTCGAGGACCGCCGGGTCGGCGGTCATGGCGAGGTCCAGGGCGCCCGGGGCGGTCAGCACGTCCACCGCCGCCGAGACGTTCCTGCGGGCCGGGAACTCCGTCGGCCAGCTCAGCTCGGTCCGGCCGATCAGCTCGCTCAGCGGGGCCTTGGGCCTCTCGACGCCGTCGAAGGGCCCGACGCCGGGGTCGCGGGTGTCGTTCCACCAGTACGAGTGGTCGGCCGCCTCCCCCTTCTCGACGAGGAGCGCCACCTCGCGGTCGAGCGCCCACTTGTCGTACGCGGCGTGGCGGAACGCGCTGAACGCGACGGACCGGGTCCGGCGCACCGCGTCCTCGAAGTCCCGGTCCGCGTCCGTGAGGCGGAAGAGGGCCTCCTGCGCCACCGTGCTGACGGACGCGGCGGCGGCCGGCTGGAAGCGGTTGCCCACCACGACCTGGAAGAGCACGTCGGCGCTCCCGGACATCCGGGCGAGCTGGTGGGAGGCCGCCCCCAGGAGGACGGCGGCGTCGCTCACCTCCAGCTCCGCCGCGACCCGCCCGACGGCGACGGCGAGGGCGGGCGAGCGCAACAGCGCGTTGGGGAACCCGCGGTCCGGATCGTCCGCGAGCTCCGGCGCCGCCGGCTCCCGGACGATCCGCCGGGGGCCCGCGGTGAGCTGCTCGATCCAGTAGCGGCGGGCCGCCTCGTCGCGGCGGCGGCCGAGCGGGGAGGCCTGGACCCCGGCGGCCTCCAGGGGCTGGAGGGCGGGGCGCGACGCGCGCAGCGACGCGGCGGTCTCGCCGGCCTGGACGGACTCCAGGTCGCGCAGGAGCCGGCCGAGGCCCCAGTAGTCCATGCCGGTGTGCGCGCCGGTCAGGACGAGCCGGTGGACCAGGCCGCCGGACTCGATCAGGCCGACCCTGAGGGCCACTCCCGGGTGTGGTCGAAGGGGCGTCCGGCCAGCTCGCCGAGGAAGGCGGCGCCGTCCTCGGCGGAACGTTCCGCCGGACCCGTGCGGACCTCCACCGGGAGTTCGCCGCTGCCGTCCACGACCTGTTCGAGACCGTCCTCGCCGTCCGGCAGGAAGCGGGTGTGCAGGCTGTCGTGGAGCAGGAGCAGCTCGGTCAGGTCCGCGAGCACGCGCTCCACCGGGCGGGGCGGGGAGACGGGGAGGTGGACCGGCAGGTTGTACCGGGGGCGTCGTCGCCGAGCCGGGTGACGACGCCCCAGATGGCCCGCTGGCCCCAGGTCGCCGGGCCTCTCCCGGCCCGCGCGGAGTCCAGCCTGATGGTCCGCTCCTCAGCCGTGGTCATGGTGTTCCTGCCTTCCCTTCGGGTGCCGCGTCGGGTGTCTGTCGGAGCCTTCTGCAAGAGCCGGTGGGGGCGGCCGCGTGCGGGAGTGGTCCCGGGCGGGCCGTCGCGCTTCCGTCGGGGGCGGGAGCGCGACGGCCTCTGGACGACCGACGGGGTCAGCCCCGTCGCCGGCGAAGAGCGCCACGTGCGTACGGCCCGAGCGCGGGTCCGTGTCGCACAGCACGATCCGCCGGTGCTCGCGCCCCCACTCCCGCCAGTGGTCGGCGAGGTCCAGCCAGAGGCTGGTGCAGTAACCGCCCGGGGCCACCCGGTGCACCGGGCCGCCGTGTTCGGGGAGGTCCCCGGTCACCCAGGGGCCGAGGACGAGGAGCGTGCCGTCCTCCCCGAGCTCCCGGCCGAGGGCGTCCGCCGCCGAACCGGCCGCGTGGGCGCGGACGAACCGGGGCCGTCCCCCTGCCCGGCGGACGACGACCGGGAGCCGCCCTCCTCCCCGGCGGACGACGTCCCGAGGACGAGCGCCGCGGCCGAGTCGACCAGCGGCGTCTCCCGGACCAGCGGGAAGGGCGTCGGCAGGGTGGTCTGTTCGAGGACCGCGATCACGACCTCCGCCGCCCGTCCCGCCCTCGCGTACGCCGAGGCGATCCGCAGGGCGGTGAAGGGCGCGGCCAAGCCCTGCTGGGCGATCGCGAAGTTGGCCGCCCGGCCGCCGAGGCGGTCGGTGAGGTACGGCGCGACGGCGGTGAACGGCACCACGTCCGGGAGGGCGTGGGCGACGATCAGGAGGTCGGGCCTGCCGGCGCCGACGCCCTCGTCGGCGACGAGCAGGTCCGCGAGGTCCCGGTGCCGGACGTGCCGGCCGCCGTCGAACAGCTCCTCGTCGGGCTTCTCCCCGAAGGGGGCGCGAGCAGGTCGTGGAAGTAGCCGAGCGCGGCCGCCCGGTCGTCCGGTTCCCGGGCCTCGGGCGCGCGGACCGCGGCGGCGGCCCGGACGGCGAGTCCGCTCATGGCGTCCCCTCCTCTGCGCGGAGCGCAGCCTCGACGTAGTCGGCGAAGGAGCCCACGGTCCGCAGGTGGTCGATGTCGAGCGCCTCCGGGTCGACCGAGATCCCGGTCGCCTCCTCGACGGTCATGAGGAGTCCCAGGACGGCGAGGGAGGTGAGCTGGAGCTCGTCGAAGAGCGCGGTCTCCTCCGTGAGGCCGGTGACCGGCCGCTCCAGGACCTCACCGAGCGCCTTCTCGATGGTGAGGATCAGCTCCTGACGGCTCATCGGGAACCGCCTCCCGCCCGGTGGGTGATGACCATGGCGCCGAAGGTGGCGCCCAGGCCGACGGAGACGAGGAGGTAGTGGGCGCCGTCCACCAGGCGGCCCCCGTCGCGCAGGGTGGTGTAGTTGACGAAGACGTCGGAGGCGAAGGTGTGGCTGTAGCGGGGACGTTGTCCAGGAAGACCTTCTCCGGCTCCACCCCCAGCTCCTTGATCGTCTGCCGCCAGGCCAGCTTGTTGACGTTGTGCGGGATGACCAGGTCGACCTCGTCGAGGTCAGCCCGGCCTCCTCCAGCGCCCGGTGGATGACCTCGGCGATCCGGCCGCCGTACTGCTCCCCGAACTCGGTGTTCTGCTCGGGGGTCAGCTCCAGCCACTGGGCGTACTCGCCCAGGGTCCGGGTGGCGAAGGAGCGGACCACGTCCCCCTCGCCGTCCAGGGTGATCAGGCAGGAGGCGGCGGCGTCGGCCATGATCGAGGTGTTGGGGACGTGCTGGACGACCGGCGAGTACGCCTGTTCGCCGGTGACCATCAGGGCGTACGCGCCCTCGCCGCCCTCGGCGCGGAGCAGTTCGCCGAGGACCTCGATGGCGCCGAGGCTGCTGACGCAGGCCTGGTGGCTGAGGCCGAAGGCCTCGGTGTCGGCGAGCCCGAGGTCGTCGCCGACCAGGCGCGCCACGTCCACGTCGGCGGGGGCGACCGCCTGGGTGACGTGGGCGTACGCCAGGTAGTCCACCCGGCCGCCCTCCGGGAGGGCGGCCAGGGCGCACCGCGCGGCGGGCCGCAGCAGGTCGAGGAGCGGGAGCTCGGGGTCGTACCGGAGCCGGTCCAGGCCGTAGAACTTGCGGAACACGCCGAGCTGCGCCCGGTGCAGTCCGAGCCGCTCGCCCAGCTCCTCGATCCGCACGCTGCGCTCGGGCAGGTACGACTCGATCCGCTCCAGGGTGATCCGGCGGTCGGTGGTCGTATCGGTCATCAGGACTTCACGACCTCGGCGCGGATCAGCCAGAGCCGGTTGGCGCCGCGGCGGTCCCTCGGCTGGACGTCGTACGGCCAGCGGCCCTCGCCGGCGCCGGGCTGGCCCGGCTCGCGCAGGTCGGTGGTCTTCCAGCCGTTCGCGGTGAGGAACTCCTCGGGCTCGTCGGTGCCGAAGATCCACGGCGTGCCGTCGGCGGCGAGGGTGTCCAGGAAGCGCTTCGAGAACGGGCTGCGCAGCAGGCGCGGCCGAGGATGTCGAAGGCCAGGTGGCTGCCGGGGGCCGAGGCGGAGGCGAGCAGCCGCAGCAGCCCGGCGGCCTGCTCCTCGGTGAGGAAGAAGGTCAGCGCCTCGGCGACCCACAGGGTCGGGCGGTCGCGGTCGAAGCCGGCGGCCTCCAGGTCGGGCAGCCACTCCTGGGTGAGGTCGGCGGAGACCTCGCGCCGGTCGACGCGCGGCTCGGCCCCGAGGGCGTCGAGCCGGCGGCGCTTCTCGGCAATCAGGAGGGCGTGGTCGACCTCGTAGAGCTCGATGCCGTCCGGCCAGTCGAGCCGGAAGGCGCGGGTGTCCATGCCGGCCGCGATCAGCACGACCTGCTGGATCCCGCTCTCGGCGAGGACGTCCTTGATCGCGTCGTCCAGGAAGCGGGTGCGGATGGAGATGAAGGGCAGCAGGCCGCCGCCGGCGTAGCGCTCGATCAGCTCGAAGCCGCGGGGGCGGCCAGGTCGCGGGCGAACGGGTCGACGAACAGCGCGTCCTCGCGCTCGGACTCCTCGGCGCGGGCCGCGGCCATCCACTGGGCGGTGTACGAGACTGCATCCATGGTGAAGACCCTCCTCGGGATCGGGCGGAGCGGGATCAGGCGAAGAAGGCCTTCTCGATGCTGGCGAGGGTCTGGAAGTCGTCGATGTCGATGTTGTCGAAGTCGATCTCGACGCCCGCGGCGTCCTCGATCGTGTAGACGAGCTCGACGAAGGCGAGCGAGTCGACGAGCCGGCTCTCGATGAGGTCGACGTCGGAGGCGAGCTCGGTGCGCTCGGGGTGACGGCCGAGGATCCAGTCCCGGACCTTGTCGATACCTGCGGAACTCATGGCGTTTCCCTTCGGGGGTCACTGCTCCAGCGGAACGGGGCGGTCGTGCGGTCGTGCGGAGGGGGTGCGGTCGTACGGGGTGGTGGCGGCGGCGACGGCGATCGCGAAGCCGGCGTCGTGGCTGATGCTCACGTCGATCGGGCCGATCCCGGCGGTACGGGCCAGCTCGGCCGCCCGGCCGGAGAGCCGGACCCCGGGCCGGCCGCCGGGGCCGCGCAGGACCTCGATGCCCTGCCAGGGGACGGGCCTCCCGACGGAGCCGAGGAGCTTGAAGACGGCCTCCTTGGCGGCGAGGCGCCCGGCGATCCCCGACGGGTCGGGCGCGCCGTCGGGGGTCCGGGAGGCGGCGAGCTCCTCGGCGGAGAGGAGGCGGGTGAGGAGGGGCCCGGGGGTGGGGGCGGTTCCGGGGCCGGTACCAGGGTGGGTGCCGGTTGCGGTTCCGGGGCGGGTACCAGGGTCGGTGCCGGTTGCGGTTCCGGGGCCGGTACCAGGGTGGGTGCCGGTTGCGGGGCCGGGTTCTGTGCCGGTACCGGAGTCAGGGCCGGTTCCGGTCGCGAGGAGGGCGTGGATCCGGGAGAGGGGACGAGGTCGACGCCGATCAGGGGCCGGGTCACGGCGCTTCGACGGCGGCGGTGCTCGTGGCCGCGGCGGCCTCGCGCACCGCGTCGAGCGCCGCGTCGAGGTCCTCCTCGAAGTGCTCGGTCAGGACGGCGAGCCAGCGCTCCAGGCCGAAGGCCACGCAGGAGGTGTAGGCGTGCTCGCCGGACGCCAGGCGGATCCCGCAGCGCTCGCCGAAGAAGTTGCGGTGGGTGTTGACGGAGGCGATCGCCAGGTCGCCGTACTGGAACTCGTACTTCACCGGGCTGAGCTTCTGCATCAGGGCGCGGCCGCCGTCGTTCCGGAAGAACGGGTCGCTCGCCGCCTCCCTGCCCAGCTCGATGCCGAGCGCGGCGGCGAAGGCCTGGATGCGTCCGGTGAAGCGGGTCAGGACGCGCTGGGTGTGCTCGAAGCCGCCGAGCGCGACGATCTCGCGCATCTGGAAGCTGGCGAGGCGGCGCAGGCCTCCGTAGTGGTCCTCGTTGCGGAAGCAGCGGTTGACCAGGGTCACCAGGGCGTCGTCGGCGACCTGCCCGCCCTCGTGGAAGAGGTAGGCGCCGTAGCAGGTGGCGTGCGGGAGCCCGTACCGCGCCTCGGCCACCGCGCCGGGGCCGAACTTCCCCTCCACCGGCTTGAACTGGTCGTCGGCCAGGTCGAGCGAACCGGCGACCCAGGCGAGGTGGGGGAAGTTGGTGTAGACGTCGAACTTCTCCAGGTCGGTCACCGGGAAGAGCGGCGGGGCGCTGATCTCCTCGGCGCCGTCCGCGAGCCCCAGCCGGCGAAGACCCCGTCCAGCTCCCGGACGAGCCGGGTGGCCCCGGGCCCGAGGATGGCGAGCGCGGGCGCGCCGTCGCTCCCGGTCAGGCGGTTCATCGGACGATTCCCGTCTTCTCGAGGTACCTGGCGGTCTTGCGGAAGGTGCGCAGCTCGGCCTCGGCGCGGGCCGGGGACTCAAGGAGGGCCCGGCGCAGCTCGTGCGGGCGCTCCAGGCCGGCGTCGCGGTAGACCTGGGGGTGGTAGAGCGATTCGAAGCTGTGCCTCATGTAGCGGCGCAGATAGGTGGAGACCTCGTCGAGCTCCTGCTCGGTGGCGGTCTGCTTGAGGTCGAGGTAGAGCAGGTTGACCAGTTCGCGACCGAAGGCGATGTGCCGGGACTCGTCCTGGTGGTGGATGCGGTTGATGCCGCGGATCGTCTCGTGCAGCCGCTCGTCCTCGGCCATCGCCGAGTTGAAGTGGTCGACCAGCTCCTCGAAGATCAGGATGCGGGCGAAGACCAGCAGGCTCTGGATCTTGTCCGAGGGGACGGCCGCCTCCGCGCCGCCGGCCGGCTGCCGGTAGATCTTCCCGCCGTAGCGGAGGCAGAATTCGGCGAAGAACCACATGTGCTCGTTCTCCTCACCGATGAAGTGGTGGAAGAACTCCGACGGCGTTTCGAAACCGGCGGTGTGGATCCGGTTGACCACCTCGATGAGCAGTTCCCGGATGCCGTGCACGTTGAGGCTGTAGAAATTGATGCTCTCGTGCTTGGAAAGCGCGTGGAGCTGCTGCGGAGTGAGCTTCTCGGCCCATTCCGTGCCGTACGTGGTGGTGAGCTCGGGGCTCATCCACCACATGTCCTCGGGGAGCCGGTCCGGCCACTCGAACAGCCGGTACGGGTTGTAGTAGTCGTCGATCGACTTGGTGGCGAGCCGGTCCAGGATTCCCCGGAACCGGTCGTTGCGGTCGATCACGTCGCTGACCATCGCGCGATTTCTCCGTTCGCTTCGAGGGTTCTTCGCCGTTTCCAGACTGGGCCCCGGGGAGGTTCCTCAATGCCCGGAACCGGCTGCCGAATTCGGTCAGTGGACGGAGCGGCGCGGTGATCCCCCGGGCCTCAGGGAGAAGGCGGACCGCCGTCCCCCGCAGCGCGGCGAGTTCCGCGCGCAGGGCCGCGTTCTCGTCCTCCAGGGCGGCGAGACGGCCGCGGACCGGCGCCAGGACCTCGGAGAGCTCCTCCTGGCTGAAGCGGGGGTGATGTGGTTGGGGCAGTTCCAGGCGAAGGCCTCGACCCGGACGGTGACGAGCTGTTCGACCGTTCCTCGGTACGCGTCGCGTCCAGGCGCTCGGCGAGCGCGGGGTCCTCGTCGGCCGGCACGGCGGTGGCGCGGCCGAACAGTTTGAGGCGGGTCCGGCGGGCGTGGTCGATGAAGAAGAGGGCGACCCGGTCGTCGCCGCGCAGGTTGCCGGTGGTGATGTACTGCCGATTGCCCCGGACGTCCAGGTAGGCGAGGGTGCGCGGGTCCAGGACGTGGACGAAGCCCGGCGGGCCGCCCCGGAACTGGATGTACGGCCAGCCGCTCTCGCTCACGCTGGAGAACAGGAAGCCGTCCAGGCCCCGGATGAAGCCGGCCGCGTCGGCGGTGAGCGGCTCGGGCCCCCGTCCGGCTCCCGCAGGCGCCGGCCGGCCGCCGTGGCACTGCCCATCTCCTCCTGGGCCTTGCGTACGGACGGGGTGTACGCGATGTGGTCGTAGCGGCTCACGCGGGGCTCCCCAGGGTCAGGTCGACGTGGTCGTAGCGGCTCACGCGGCGCTCTCCAGGGTCAGGTCGACCAGGCCGGCCCGGGCGGCGAGGACGCCGGCCTGGAAGCGGCTGCCGGCCGACAGCTCCTGCATGATCGCGGCCACGTGGCGGCGGAGGGTCCGCTCGGACATGCCCACCCGGCGGGCGATGGCCTCGTCCTTGGCGCCGGAGGCGAGCAGGGCGAGCAGGGTCGCCTTCAGGTCCCCATCGTCCCGGCGTAGCCGAACGCCCCGGAGTCGAAGTCGAACGCGGACTCCCAGACCCGGGCGTGCAGCCCGGCGAGGAAGAACGCGACCGCGCCGTCGTAGACGACGGCGATGGCCTCGCCCTCGCCGGCCGGGATGAAGGCCGTCTTCCGGTCGAAGACCAGGAAGCGGTCGCGCACCTCCTTGGTGGTGCGCACCCGGCCGCCCGCGGGCAGGATCTCGCCGAGGTGCGCGCGGGTGTCGGAGTCGCCGCGGGCGGTGTGGGGTAGAGGATCCGCCCCTGCGCGCCGCGCCGCAGCACGTCGAGGACGAGGGGCGGGCCAGCCGCAGCTCAGGGGTCTCGCGGGCCACGCAGGGCTGCATCACCAGGACCTCGGTGGTGCAGGCCTGGGCGGCTTCGAGGAGGCGCAGCTCGATCTCCTCCCGGTCGTCGGTGATCACCACCGACTCGGCGCGGGCCCGGGACTGCTTCTCGAACGCGGCCGCGAAGGAGCTGAGCTGTCCCTTGAACCCGGCGAGGCGGCGGCGTCCGTCGAGGATCTCCCGCTCCAGGGGGACGAGCAGCTCCATCTGGGCGGCCTCCGGGCTGACCGCGACCAGTCGGCCCGTGCCGTCCTCGGCGGGCTTGACCAGGCGCAGTTCGCGCAGCACGGCGACCGCCTGCTCGGCCCGGTGGCGCGGGACGCCCAGCTCCTCGGCGATCCCGGCGGGGCTGAAGTCGGCGCGCCCGACGGCCCGCTCGTAGAACGTGACCACGAAATCGTCCACGGGGGCGGCCCTCCGGGCTTCCTGGCGTGGGATCTGTGTCGCGGTTTCCATCGTCACCTCGTTCTGGTCGCACGGATGTGGTCGGCGGGGGGGTGCGGGAACGGTGCGGGAGCCCGTCCGGGGGCGGCGGCTCCGGAACGCTTCGGTATTGCGTGGGGATCGCTTCGGTATGACGTGGGGATCGCTTCGGAACTGCGTACGGATCGCTTCGGGCGACGGCTTTGCGGTGCGGCCACACCGTATGGCCCCGGACTGGGCGGCCCCTACAGCCGGACCAGAGGACCGGCGGTCTCCGGAAGGCCGCCCGGGGACGGGCGCACCGGTGCCCACCTGTGGTTCCGGAGCCCGCCGCAGGTATGCCCGTGGCAACCGGCAGAACTGTGGCAACTGCCGGAGTACTTGTCCTTCCGCACGTTCAACTTCCCGCAACAAAAGGCAGTTGGCCGAAAGCCGACGCACCGGCGGGCCGTCACCCGGGCAGGTCGGGGCCCTCGGCGGCGTCGGCCCCGGCGCCGCACCGGGCGAGCTCGCGGGCCCGGGAGAGGTAGCCGGAGGCCAGGCGCGCGGAGCCGTTCTCCTGGTGCGCGGCGCCGATGCGGCGCAGGGCGAGACCTGCCCTCGGTCCAGTCGGCCTGCCGCGCGAGGTCCAGGGCGCTGCCGAACAGCTCCAGGGCCTGCGCGTCGTTCCCCAGCGCCCGGTGGCACTCGGCGCGCCGCAGTTGGGCGGAGGCCTGGGCCCGCGGCTCGCCGTCGGCGACGGCGGCGAACAGGCTGGCGGTCGCGACCTTGAGGCAGTCGCCCGTGTACATCCTCGTCGAGAGGTAGGGGTGGAGGCTTTCGGCCAGGCGCCAGGCGACGGTGGTGAAGCCGGTTCCGGACGCCTGGAGGACGGCTCCGGCCAGGTTCTCCCGCTCGCCGTCCAGCCACTCCGAGGCCCCGCCGTGGTCCGAGAAGACCAGCGCGGCCGAGGGCGCGGCCGTACCGGCGGACGCGGCCGCCTCCGCCGGGTGGAGCAGCCGGGCCGCCGCGTCGGCGTGGTAGAGTACCAGTCGAAGAGCCGCTGCCGGGCGGCGTGCGCCTCCTCCGGCCGGCCAGCTCGCGGGCGTACGAGCGCAGCAGGTCGTGGAGTCCGAACCGGCCGGCCGCCCGTTCCCGTACGAGGTGGGCGTCGGTCAGGACCGCGAGGAGTCCGGCCGCCTCGGCCGAGGTGGTGTCCGCGAGGGCCGCGGCGCCGTCCACGGTGAGGTCGGGTCCCGGCATCAGGCCGAGCAGCCGGAACATCCGCCGGCCCGCCGCCGGGAGCGCGTGGTACGAGAGGTCGAAGGCGGCCCGTACGGTCGAGCGCCGGTCGCCCTCGACGCGCAGGCGGCTGAGCATGTCGTCGCCGGGTAAGGCGGCGCAGTGGTCGGCGATGCGGACGTCGCGGGCGAGCAGGTTGGCCCCGGCGATCCGGATGGCGAGGGCAGGCCGCCGCAGACCCGCACGAGCCTGCGGGCCGCCTCCTCCTCGGCCGCGACCCGGCTCTCGCCGATGGTGGCGGCGAGCAGCCCGCGGCCCTCCTCGGGGTCGAGGACGTCCAGGACGAGCTGGTGGGCGCCGTCGCTGGCGACGAGGCCCGCGAGCCGGCTGCGGCTGGTGATCACCACGGCGCAGCCCCGGGCGCCGGGGATGAGCGGCCTGACCTGTTCGGCGTCGCGCGCGTTGTCGAGGACGATCAGCATCCGCCGGTCGGCGAGCAGCGTGCGGTACAGCGCGGCGGCCTCGTCCTCGTCGGCGGGCAGCCCGCCGGGCGGGGCGCCCAGGGCGCGGAGGAACTGCGCGAGGACGTCGCCGGGGCGCAGCGTCGGGAGCGGGGAGTGGCCGCGCAGGTCGACGAAGAGCTGCCCGTCCTCGAAGCGTTCGCGCCGGGTGTGCGCCCAGTGCTTGGCGAGGGCGGTCTTGCCGACCCCGGGCGCGCCGACCACCGCCATCACGTGCGCGCGGGCCGCCGGGTCGGGCGCGACGAGGGCGTCCAGCTCCCGCATCTGCCGCCGCCGCCCGACGTAGGGCCCGGCCGTGGCGGGCAGTTGGGCCGGGAGGGGCCCGGCGGGGTCGGTGCGGCCGGAGGGCGCGGGACGGCCGGGGCGCGGGGCGGGGCGGCCGGGGCGCCGGGCGAGGGCAGTTGCTGGCGCAGGACCCGCAGGTGGGCGTCGCGGACCTCGGCGCCGGGCGCGATGCCCAGTTCGTCGTCGAGGCGGTCGCGCAGCCGGTTGAAGACGCCGAGCGCGGCGGCCTGTTCGCCGCGACTGGCGAGGGCGAGGATGAGCCGGGCGTGCAGGCCCTCGTGGAGGGGCTCGGCGTTGACCATGTCCCACAGCACCGGGACGGCCTCCTCGGGCCGGCGCAGCAGCAGGGCGGTGTCGGCGTGGAGCAGGACGGCCCTGACCCGCCGCTCGTTGGCGACCACCGCGGCGGGGTGCTGGCGCAGCACGGGGTCGGCGTCCGCGAGGACCGGGCCCCGCCACCAGCGCAGGGCCTGCGTCAGCGCCTCGTGGGCGGACGCCGGGTCGGGCGCGCGGTGCAGGCGCTCGGCCTGGTCGAGGAGTTCGTCGAAGTGGCCGAGGTCGATCTGGTTCCGGGGCGCTTCGAGGAGGTAGCCGACGGGGGTCCGGGCGACGCCGGGCGACGGACCGTCCTGTTCGAGGAGCCGGCGGACCTGGCTGACGTAGGTGTGGACGAGGCTCTGGTGGGAGCTGGGCGGCCCGGACGGCCAGAGGACGTCGGTGATCTCCCGCTGGGTGGCGGGCTCGGGGTGCTTGAGCGCGAGCAGCCCGAGGAGGCGGCGCAGCATGGGGCTGGTGACGGGGACGGGGGTCCGGCCGCGCCGGAGCGAGAGCGGGCCGAGGATGAGGAGCCGCGGCCGCCCGGCGCCGCGCGGCGCCCGGCGCGGGCGGCGGCCAGCAGGTCCGCCGGCTCGTCGCCGGTGAGGCCGAGCGCCCCGGCGAGCCGCTGGAGGGTGCGCGCCTGGGGCCGCCGGACCCGCCCGCACTCGATGTCGCGCAGCGCCCGGGTGCTGATCCCGGCCCGCGCGGCGGCCGTCTCCTGACTCAGCCCGGCCCGTCTGCGCAGCGCCCGGAGCCGCGCGCCGAACGGCCCCGGCCCGTCGTCCGGATCACCCCGGGAACCCCCGTGGCCGACGCCCGCTCCGACATGGCATCCCCTCATCGATGACCGCGTCCTGTCGATCATGACCGGCGGCGGCCTGGCGGGCCGTGCACGGCCGACTCTGCAGAGGCTTCGTCGATGATCAGTTTGGACTAGACCAATGCCCCGGCAAGGGCGAACCCTTCCGCGCGCGCGCGCGTGCGCGCGGAAGGGGCACTCGCGCAGCGGGCGGGCCCGCACCCGTTGCGCGTGCGCGCGGAAGGGGTGCGCCGCCTCAGGCCGCCAGGACTTCTATCCCGTGCGCGAACAGCGCGGCCTGCACGCGGTTGTCGACGCCGCACTTCGTGTAGACGGCGCTGATGTACGACTTCACGGTGCCCGCGCCGAGACCGAGCCGCTTCCCGATCTGCTGGTTGGTCAGGCCCTGGCCGAGCAGGACGAGCACCTCCCGCTCGCGCAGGGAGAGGGCGGGGAGGCGCCGGCCGCCCGCTCCTCCGCCCCGAACGCCACGGCGCCGGTGTGGCGGATCCAGGAGGCGGGCAGCACGGCGGCGCCCGAGGCGAGGGTGTGCACGGCGTGCGAGAGGGCGTCGGCGTCCGCGTCCTCGGGGAGGTAGCCGGAGGCGCCCGGGGAGCAGGCCGACGACGGCGGGACGCGTGGCGGTGGCCTCGCCGAGCAGGGCGACCGGGACGCGCGACGCCTCGTCGCCCTTCAGGGCGGCGAGCAGCCGGCCGACGCCGGGCAGGGTGCGGGAGGCGAGGACGACCGAGCGCGGCCGCGTCCGCACCCAGGCGAGCACCTCGTCGGCGCCGCCGTGGCCCGCGACCGCGAACTCACCCCTCCCGAAAGGGATCGCACGAGGGCCGCGCGGATCAGCGGATGGTGATGGGCTATCGAAACATTCAACACGGTTCCCCGAGAAGCCGATGGCCGGAAAAGGACGTCAAGCATGGTCGGGGCCAAGTTACTTCATAGTATTGAGGCGCATGTCAGGCAGTCGTCCCCTATCGGGCCTCTGCCCGCTTTGCGTCCGATACGAGACCTTCGCACCAGCTACGCCCGGGTAACTGCCGAACGGACCCGCCAACAGGCAGTACACGCCCCCGCGCCGCCGCCGATGATCAACAGAGCTCGGCGTGACGCCGAGCCGGAACGCGTGCACGCCCCGCGCCAATCGGGGCGTGCACGCCTTCCGATCGTAGAGAACGACGCGAAGGAACACGCTTCATGAACCGCTCGGCAGTACGCCGTCCCCTGTCCGCCGCCGCCGTCACGGCCACCGTCCTCGGCGCCTTCGTGGTCGCGGCCGCCGCCACCCCGTTCTTCCTGAAGAGCGCGCTGAACATGAGCAAGGACTCCGCCTCCGTCGCCTACCAGGCGATCATGACGGGCATGGACGTGGCCTCCGCCGTCGGCCTGGTCTCCGGTGGCCTCGCGGTGGGCTCCCTCGTGATCTGGGGCGTCAAGCAGGCCATCAAGAAGGGCGGCAAGAAGGCCGTCATCGCCTAGGAACGACACCGGCGGGTCCACCGGCTCCCCGCGCACGGGACCGGTGGGCCCGCCCTCTGTACGGAGGCGCCCGGCGGCGCGGCGATCGGCGAGAGGCACATGGAGACGAGAAGCGGGCTCTTCCGGCGGCAGTGGCCCGCCGTGGCGTGCGGAGCCCTGCTGTGGTCCGTCGCGTTCGGCGCGGGCTGGCGGTGGGCGCCCGCCGACCCCACCGGGGTGAGTTACGCCCCAAGCACGGCGACTGGAACCTGTTCACGGAGATCCTGGCGCGGAACGTCGGCGTCTCCGCGGCCCTCTTCCTGGGCGTCGTCACGTTCGGCGTGATGACGATCCCGCTGACCCTCCTGACGGGGGCCCTCGCCGGCTACTACGGGGGCAGGGCGGCGCGGTCCTCGGCGCACGGGGCGTCGTGCGGCACCTGCTGCCCCACATGCCCCTGGAGCTGGCGTGCCTCGCGCTGGCCGCGGCGGCCGGTCTCGTGCCGCTGGTGACCCGGGCGCGCGCCGGCCTCACGGGAAGGCCCGCACGGGGGCCGCTCCGGGCGGGACGACGGGCTTCTTGGCGGGCTTCGGCTTCCCGGACGCCTGCCGGCTGTGGGGAGTGTCGTTGGCGGGACTGGTGGTGGCTGCGGGAGTGGAGACATGGGTGAGCACGTGAGGACTGCTGCGCGGAACGCGGAGGAGGAGCGGGGGAACGGGGGAACGGGGGAACGGGAGGAGAGGAAGGCCCGGGGCCGTCGTCCGGCGGAACCGGCCGGGTCTGTCGGACCGGTGAAGTCTGTCAAGTCGACGAAGTCGGCCACACCGGCCACGTCGATCACACCGGCCACCTCAGTCACACCGGCCATGTCGGCCACGTCGATCACACCGGCCACACCGGCGGAAGCAACCGCATCGGCGGAAGCACCCGCATCGGGCAAGCCGGCGGAGCCGAGCCTCTGCCCCGTCATGGCGACGGCGGCAGCGACGGCGGTGCCGGACCGGACCCGGCGAACGGGCTCCGGGCCCCGGTGCCGCCCGTCTCCCGGGCCGGCGCGGGCACGCCCTCGGCGTCTGCGCCCTCGTCGTCGCCACCCTGGGCTTCGGCGTCCCGTTGTGGGACGAGATACGCACGCGCGTCCTGGAACGCGTCGACCACGCGCCCGACGGCGCGATCGGGATCGGAACGGGCATCGCGTGGACGACCACCGCGCTCGCCAACGTCGTGACGCTCGGCGTCCTCGGCGTCCTCGTGGGCGTCCTCGGCGCGATCGGCCTGCGCCACCTGCCGCTGCCCGGGGACCGGAAACCGCTCCTCCCCGCCGACTTCACCACGCTGCGGCGGGCGTACACGCTCGGCTGGATCGCCTTCGTCCTCGCCAAGCTGACCTGTTGGACCCTGTTCCGGCTCGCCGCGGACGAGTCGACGGCGTGGGCCGTGCCGTCCGTGACGCACCTCGACGCCTGGCTGCCGCTGCTGCCCTGCGCGCTGCTCCTGACGGGCCGCGCCGCCGGGCCGCCCTGCCGCGTGCCGCCGCCGTCGCGGCCGGGGTCACCGTCCTGTACGCGACCGCGCTGTGGTCGCTGCCGTCCTGACCGTCCCGGTCCCGCCCCGCCCGCCCCGTCTTCGGAGAACCATGCTGCACCGCCTCCTCTTCAACACCCTCGGGAACCCCAAGCTGATCCGCTTCGCCCTGCGCTGCTGGACGGTGGTCGTGGACGGCATCGCCCGGCCGGGGGTGCGGATCGCGGGCGGGGTGCTCGCGGCGGCGGCCGGAGCGACCGCGCTGGCGTACGGCGCGGTCTTCCGGGCCACGGCGGACGGGACCCGGCGGGCCGTGGCGGCCTCCGCCGACCTGAGCGGCGACCCGGACGACGTCATGGACGTCCTCCAGCTCCTCGGTGCGGTCTGGCTGGTCAGCGGCGTCGTCCTGCTCGTCCTGGGGCTGCTGGTCGCCCTCGCCCGCTGGGGCAGCGTCCTGATGATCGTGGGCGGGGTGCTGTGGTGGGCGCCGCTCGGCGTCCTCGGCCTGTACCTGCCGACCGCGACCGCCCCGAAGGCCCTCGCCGCGCTGTTCGTGGCCCTGGTGGTCCCGGCGACCCTCCTGTGCCCCGCGCAGCGCTTCGGCGGGACGCGGACCGGCGGGGCGTCGTGACGCCACCGCGCTCCCGGCCGCGCGCACCGCACGCGCACCCGGCCCGGTTCCGCACCGTCCTCGCGCTCTGCCTCGCCGACACCCGCAGGCGGCTCAACCTCCTCGCCGGCGCGGGCCCGTCGGCGCGGCGGCGGCGGAAGGCGGCGTGGACGGTCCTCGGCGCCGGGGCCGCCGCGGGGCTCGGGGCGCTGACCGTCGTGGGACGCACGCTCGGCGCCCTGGTGCCGCCCGGCCCGGCGGTGCGGACGGAGCTGGCCGCGTGGACGTGGACGCCCGTCGTGCTGTGGCTCCTCCACCAGGTCATGACCGCGGAACCGGCGAAGGCCCGCGCCCTGGTGAGCCCGCCCGACGCGGACGTCCTGCGGACGCTGCCGGTGTCCCGCGCCCAACTCGTCGCCGCCCGGCTCGTGCTGCCCGCCGCCGGGATCGCCGTCCTGGTCCTGTGCGCCGCCGTCGCGGTCGGGGCGCCCTGGCTCGCGGCGGGCGCGGAGGGCCGCCGGCTGCTGCCGGTGTTCCTGCTGCACTGCGCGGGCGCGGCCGCGACCGGCGTGGCGCTGCACGTCGCCCTGGTGACGGCCCTGATGGTGCGGGTCGTCCGCCTGCCGCACCTGCCGCGCGTGCTCCTCTCGGCGGTGACCGGCTGCCTCGCCGGGGTCGTGGCGGCCCCCTTCGTACGGGCCGTGGCCGGTGACGACGGTCCCTCGCGGGAGGACGTGGCCCGGCTCCTCGGGGACGCGCTCGCCGCCGCGCGCCCCACCTGTGGACCGTGGCCCACCGGCCGGAGGAGGCCGGCCGGGTCGCGGCGGCGTACGCGCTGGCCGTCCTCCTCCTCGCCGCCACGGCCGTCCTGCGCGTCCGCGCCACCGTGCGCCGCGACGCGCGCACGGATCCCGCGCGCCCGGCGGCCGTCCGGCGCCCGGCCGGCACCGGCGGGGCGTGGTCCTCGTCGCCGTACGTCCTGGTCGGACGGGTCACCCGGCTGCGGTTCCTGCGCGGGCACCCGCAGACGGTGGGCGGACTCGCGCGGCTCCAGCGGCTCGGCGTGCTCCTCGGGGCGGTGTGCCTGGGCGTCGTCCTGCGCCTCGGGGGCCCGCCGTGGGAGCTGCCGTTCGCCGCCGTGGGCGCGCTGTGCGTGGCCGCCGCGCTGATCACGACGGGTGAGGTCGTGCAGGTCTGCGGCATCGAGGCGGACCGGGGGTGCTGGGAGGCGCTGCGGCAGTCGCCGCGTCCCACCGGTGCCTGGGTGGCGGCGAAGGCGGTCACCGCCTCGGTCGCGGTGGCCGCGACGACCGGTCCGTTCTGCCTGGGCGTCGCGGCCCTGTGCGGCGTGCACGGCCCGGCCGGCTGGGCGCGGGTGGTCCTCGCGCACGCCGTGGTGGCCCTGGCCGCCGGGTGGGCCGTCGTGCTCACGTACTTCTGCGTGCCCCGCTCCGAGGCGTTCGCCGAGGGCCGGATCACCGGGCCCCGGCCGCCGAGGTCACGGAGGGCGTGCTCGTCGCGCTCCTCACCGCGCCGGTCACCGCGGGCGCCGCGCTGAGCGCCGCGGTGGCCTCGGGCACGGCCGCGGACCTCGTCCACGGGGCCGTACTCCTCGCGGCCCTGGGGACGGGGTGGGCCGCCCTGCGCGTCACGGCACGCGGCGACCTCGGCTCACCCGCGCCGTCCGCGTCGACCGTCCCGCCGGCATCGACCACCCCGTCCGCCCCGTCCGCCGAAGCCCCCGGGCGGGCGGGCGGGCCTACCCCCGGAGCTCCCAGTGATCGACATCGAGAACCTCGACGTGCGCCGCGGCGAGGCACACGTCCTGCGCGGCTACGACGCCCACGTGCCCGAGGGCGCGACCGTGCGCGTCACCGGCCCGAACGGCAGCGGCAAGAGCACGCTCCTGCGCGTGATCGCGGGCCTCGTCACACCGGACGCGGGCCGCGTCACCGTGGCCGGGCGCCCGCCCGCCGACCCTGCCGTACGAGCCCTGCGCGGCTTCGTCCAGGAGCCGCCGCCGCTGTACGAACACCTCACGGCCGACGAGCAGTTGTGCCTGGTCGCGGGCGTGTGGGGGCTGCGCGTCCGAGACCTGCGGGAGCGCGCCGCCGCCTTGGAGCTCGACGACCGCCTCGACGTGCTCGTCGGCGAACTCTCCTGGGGCAGCGCAAGAAGCTCGGCCACCTCTGCGCCACCGCGCACGAACCGCGCCTGGTGCTGCTCGACGAGCCGTTCAACGGCCTCGACGCGAACGCCGAGCGGACGGTGCGCGACGACCTCGCCCGCTGGCGGGCCGAGGCCACACCCTCGTCGTCGTCTCGCACTCCGACCGCTCGGTGGCCGGCCTGGTGGACAGCACCCTGGCCGTGGGAACGACGGCCGCGGGAGCGACGGAGGACGGCGCGTGATCGAGGTCGACGGTCTCGTGAAGGCGTACGGCGGGCGCCGCGTCCTGGACGGCCTGTCGTTCACGGCCGTGCCGGGCCGCGTCACGGCGTTCCTGGGGCCCAACGGCGCGGGCAAGAGCACCACCCTGCGCATGGTCCTCGGCCTGGGCACCCCGGACGCGGGCAGCGCCCTCGTGCACGGCGTCCGCTACGCCGAACTCCGCGACCCGCTGCGGTCCGTGGGCGCGCTGCTCGACGCGTCGGCCTGCCATCCCGCGCGCAGCCCCGCGCCCACCTCTCCTGGCTGGCGCGCACCCACCGGATCCCCGGGGCGCGCGTGGACGAGGTCCTGGACCTGGTGGGCCTCGGCCCGGCCGCGCGGCGTCCCGTGCGGGGCTTCTCGCTCGGCATGCGGCAGCGGCTCGGCATCGCCGTCGCGATGCTCGGCGACCCCGGGGCGCTGCTCCTCGACGAGCCCATGAACGGCCTCGACCCCGAGGGCATCCAGTGGCTGCGCGGCCTGCTGCGCTCCCTCGCCGACGAGGGCCGCACCGTCCTGGTCTCCAGCCACCTCATGCAGGAGATGGCGGTCACCGCCGACCACGTCCTGGTGATCGGCCGGGGCCGGGTGCTCGCCGACGGCGGCATCGCCTCGCTCCTCGAAACGGAGCTGCCGCCCGTGCGCCTGGTCACGCCCCGGCTCGCCGAACTGTCCCCGTGCTGCGGGCGGAGGGCGCGCGGGTGGTGCACGACTCCGCGCACCGGGCGACCGTGACGGGCCTGACGAGCGCCCGCATCGGCGACCTCGCGGCCCAGAACGCGTACGGCGTGCACGAACTCACCCCCTGCGGCCCTCCTTGGAGGAGGCGTACCTGCGCCTGACGACGGAGGCGGTGGAGTACCGCTCCACGGAACCGACGACGCGCCCCGACTCCCGGAAGGCGGCCCCGCCCATGCGTGACCCCCACGGGACGGACGGCCCGCACGGGCCCGGCGCCCGGTCCGGACGTCCGGCCGACCTCCTGGCCGCCGAGTGGGCGAAGCTCCGCTCGCTGCGCTCCACCTGGGCCCTGCTCGCCCTCGGCTGCGCGCTCACCGTGCTGGTGAGCCTGTTGTTCTGCGCGCTCGTCGGCCCCGAGTTCCGCCGTGCGGACCCCGCCCGGCAGCACGCGCTCGACCCCGTGGGTCTCTCCTTCACCGGCCTCCAGTTCGGCCAGGTGCCGCTGGTCGTGCTGGCAGTGCTGGCGGTCGGCGGCGAGTACGGCACCGGGATGATCCGCACCAGCCTCGCCGCCGTGCCGCGCCGGGGCCGGCTGCTCGCGGCCAAGCTGACCGCGCTCGGCACGACGGGTCTCGTCTGGGGCCTGGTCACCGGCGCCGTCGCCCTGTTCGCCGGGAGCGCCGCCCTCGGCGCGCCGGCCCCGCTGCACGCGGAGGCGGTACGGGCCCTGGCCGGGGCGGGGGCGTACGCGGGCCTGCTCGCGGTCCTCGCGGGGGCGCTGACCTTCGTGGTCCGCCGCTCCCTCGCCGCCCTCGGTGTGCTCCTGCCGCTCCTCTTCGTCGTCTCGGGCGCCCTCGCCGCGACGCCGGAGCTCCGCTCCCTGGCCCGCCTGCTCCCGGACCGCGCGGGCCTGCGCCTGATGCAGACCCACCAGGAAGCGGGCGACCTCTCCCCGGCGGCGGGCGGCGCCGTCCTCCTCCTCTGGGCGGCCCTGACGGCCGCCGGCGCCCACCTGGCCCTGCGCCGCCAGGACTGTTGAGGAAGGCGGAGGACTGCTGACCGAGGACGACGGCGGAAGGCCTACCCGGCCTCCACCATCTCGTCCGTCATCAGCGGATAGACCCCGTTCTCGTCGTGGTCCTCACGGCCGGTGAGGGCGGGGTGAAGATGCACAGGAACGTGCTGTCCTCGACGGGCTTGATCGTGTGGTTGTCGGCGTCGTCGAGGATGTGGAGGGTGCCGGGCGTGATGACGTGTTCCTCGCCCTCGTCGCGGTCGACCAGGATCATCTTCCGGAGACGCAGAAGACGGCTTCCACGTGGTTCGCGTAGCAGATGTCGGTCTCGGTTCCGGCGTACACGACGGTCTCGGAGACCGAGTACCCGAATCCGTCCGAAGCCAGCAGGATGCGCTTGCTGCGCCACGCGCCGCTCGCCGCCGTGACATCGCGGTCGGTGCCTTCGATCTCCGAAATCCTGCGAACCTGCATGATGTTCCTCCTGATCCTTCTCGGATTCCCGGTGTGGTGACGGTGTGGTGACGGTGTGGTGCCGGTGTGGTGGCGGACAGGGCGAAAGCGACGGGCTAGCGCGCTCTCAGCGACCTCAGGAGCTCGATGTAGAGGCGGTTGAACCGGGCCCCTCGTCCAGGTAGGCCGCCCCGACGTTCACGCCCTCCCGCAGGTACGCGACGAGGACGCCGTCACCGGGGCGTTCGAGGTCACCGCGGACGATCTCCACGGAGTCCGCGTTCCTGGGGTTTCCCGCGATCTGGACGCGGAGTCCGAACATCTCGGTGACCGTGCTGGGGAAGTACGCGATCCCGGGCGTCCTCGCTTCGTGTCCCAGGGACGACGCCAGCGCCTTCCGGCGATGGTGCCGGTGTCGATCGCGTTCTTCCAGAACTCCACGCGGGTCGGGTTCTCCGCGCCCCACGGGTCGGGATAGCGGGCGACGTCACCGGCCGCGAAGACGCCCTCGCGCCCCGGTACGCGCATGTGCGCGTCGACCCGTATCCCGTCGGACAGGTCCAGGCCGTTCCCGTCCAGCCATTCCACGTTGGGGACGCTGCCGATGGCCTCGATGAAGAGCGGCCGTTCGGACGCCGCCCCGGGGGCGGCGCCGGGCGTCCGCCTCCGGGCGGCCTCCCCGAGCGGTCGCAGAGGAGTTCCTCCGCGGCCCCGCCCGTCAGCAGGGTGACGCCGTGCGCGGTGACCCACCGCGCGAGCGCGCGGGCGACGTCCCCGCCCAGGACGCCCTCGAAGGGCCCGTGCCCCCTCGCTTCGAGCATGACCACGTCGCAGCCGTACTCCGCGGCGAGCGAGGCCAGTTCGCACGCGACGAACCCGGCGCCCGCGATCGTCACCGACTCCCTCCTGTGGAGCTCCCGGTGGAGGGAGTGCGCGTCGTCCAGGCCGCGCAGCGTCCTGTGCACGTGCCGGGCGCACTCCTCGTCGCCGCCGGCTGTGGTGGTCCGCGGGCGGACCCCCGAGGCGACGACCAGGCCGTCGTAGGCGAAGGTCCCGCCGGTGCTCAGGTGCAGGACCCCGTCGCGCAGGTCCGCCGCCTCGACGCGGGTGCCGAGGCGCCAGTCGAGCGCGCCGGTCTCGGCCCCCGCGACCCTCAGGTCCTCGGCGAGGGCCGCCCCGAGCCGGCCGACGGCGGGTACCGCTTCTTCGTGAGCCCCGGCCGGTTGTACGTGCGGTGGGCCTCGTCCCCGAAGACGGTGATCCTGGCACCGGTCTCATGGGCGAGGACCGATTGGGCAGCCCGCAGGCCGGCTATGCCGGAGCCGACGATGCCGATGCGCGGCGCCGCGCCGGTCATGCGGCGTCACGGTCCGCGACGATCGCCTGGAGGGGGCACGAGTCGACCGCGTCCTCGACCGCGTCGAGGTCCTCCTCGCCGAACGTCTCCCGGTACGTCAGCTTCCCCTCGGCGTCGAGCTCGAAGTGGTCCGGCGCCGAGATGGCGCACAGGCCGTGGTTCTGGCACTTGCCCTCGTCAACGATGATCTTCATGGATTCCTCCGATCGGAAGCGCGGTTCGGGAACGCGGTACGGGAACGCGGGGTGAACGTGAGGGGCAGCGCGACCGCCCGTGTTGCCGGAGTCGGGCAGCCACTCGGCGTCGTCCTCCACGCGCAGGTCGGTCAGCCGCGTGGCCAGCGTCGAGAGGGCCACTCCGATGTCCGCGCGGGCGACGAAGTGCCCCAGGCAGTGGTGCAGTCCGCCGCCGAACGCGAAGTGCGGGGGCGCTCGGCGTCGAGGTCGATGCGGTCGGGGTCGTCGAACGCGGCCGGGTCGGTGCCCGACGTCTTGGTGAAGAGGTGGAGCGTGGTCCCCTTCTCGATCGTGCGCTCCTTGTACCGGAACGTCTCCGCCGCTTCGCGCGAGATCCAGCGGCCGATCGGGTTGACGCGCAGCGCCTCCTCGGTCGCCGCGGCGGAGTAGCGCTCGGGGTCCGACGCCAGCTTCTCCCACTGGTCGGGCTGCTCGGCGAACGCCTGGACGGCCAGGGAGAGCTGGTTCCGGGTCGTGTCGATGCCCGCGAAGATCAGCAGGATGACGAGGTTGATGAGCTCCTCGTCGGAGAGCTTGCCCGCGTCCTCGTCCCTCGTCTCCACGAGGGTGCTCAGGATGTCGCCCTGGGGGACTCCCTGCGGCTGCGGACCAGGGACTCGGCGTACTCGGTCAGTTCGACGACGGCCCGGTCGATCCGGGCGATGTTCTCCTGGATGGTGACGCCGAGGCCGAGGCCGATCGTGGAGGCGAGTTCGTGGATCTTCTTCCAGTCGCCCTCGTCGATGCCCAGCATCACGCACAGGATCCGGGTCGCGTACGGCGCGGCGAACCGGCTCGCGAACTCGGTGCGCCCGTCGTCGATCCACTCGTCCACCAGGCCGTCCGCCAGGGCCTGGAACTTCGCGTGCAGGGGCGCCACGCGGCGCGCCGAGAAGGCAGGGTTCACCAGGCGGCGGATCCTGTGGTGCTCGTCGCCCTCCAGCACCAGCAGGGTCTTCCGCCACCACTCGTCGAAGTGTCCTTCGACGACTCCGTGCTGGGCGGGCCACTTGGCCGACCCCTGCGTCAGCAGGGGGCTCTTCAGGAGGGCGGTGCTGTCCTCGTACCGCAGGACGGCGATGCCCCAGTCCGTACGTGCGTACCAGTGGGCGTCCCGTGCCTTCCGCACCTCCTCGGAGTCCATGCGGAAGCGGGTGTCGCCGATGTCGAGGTGCGATGGCGTGGGTTGCGCGGTCGTCGCGGGTTGCGCGGTCGTCGTGGGTTGCGCGGTCGTCGTGGGTCGCGTGGTCATGGTGGTCGGCTCCCTGTCGTCGGATGCGGTGCTGCTCGGGCCGGTGACGGGCGGCCCGGTTCAGCCGGCGGTCAGCGGGCCGATGCGGTAGAGGACCTCGTCGTGGTGGTCCTCGCCGTCCGCGAAGAGGAGCCGGGGAAGAGCACACGGGTCTCGACGGGGGCCGAGTGCTTCTTCGCGTACTGCTTCAGCACCATGATGATCGCCTTGTTCTCGGCGGAGACGGTGGCCTCGACGTACCGGGCGCCGTCGGCCACCTGCTGGTCGGCCGCCTCCTGGAAGAGCTTGACGCCGAGGAACGGGATGCCGTGGCGCGGGTTGACGGCGGTCTGCCACACGAAG
The DNA here is from genome assembly GCA_007858575.1 of Streptomyces sp. WAC08241. Lineage (GTDB taxonomy): Bacteria > Actinomycetota > Actinomycetes > Streptomycetales > Streptomycetaceae > Streptomyces. Next base: position 5,911,695 of record CP042279.1, on the reverse strand, counting down.
TAGGTGTCGGGCTCCTGGGGGCGGCGGTAGCCGGTGAGGAAGCCGACGAGTTCGTCGTCCACGGTCGCGACCAGCGAACCGTCGGCGAAGTCCCGGAACCACAGCGAGTAGTAGTAGATGCTGTTGGAGTCCAGGCCGGGGGTGTCCTCGACCATCTTCCACACGGCGGGCGCGTCCTGGGGGACCGGTGCGCGGAAGACGGCCCGCTTCTTCTCGGCGGTGTCCCGCTCCGTGGCGGTCGCGGAGGGCGTGGTGGTCGTCATGCCGGTTCGGAGCCTTTCTCTCGGGTCGTCTCTCGGGTCGTCTTTCGGGGCGCCTGTCGCATCTCGGGTCGTCTTTCGGGGCGTCTCTCGCATCAGCGGCAAGCGCCGGTCACGCCGTCTCGTGAACCGCGCGCTGTACGGTGCGCAGCCCCTCGTCGAGGTCGTCGGCGGTGACGGTGAGCGGGGCAGCAGCTTCACGACCTCGTCGCGGGCCCCGGCGGTCTCCACGAGGAGCCCGAGTTCGAAGGCGCGGCGCGCGGCGCGCCCCGCGTGCCCGGGGTCGGCGAGCTCCAGGCCCCAGGCCATCCCGCGGCCGCGGCAGACCGATCCGCTGTGGTGCGCGGCGGTCTCGCGGAGCGCCGCCTCGATGGTCCGGCCGTGCGCCAGGGTCCGCCGCTCCAGCGCGTCGTCGCCCCAGTAGGTGGCGAGGGCGGCGGCCGCGGTGACGAAGGCCGGGTTGTTGCCGCGGAAGGTGCCGTTGTGCTCGCCCGGCTCCCACACGTCGAGCTCCGGCCGGAACAGGCAGAGCGACATGGGCAGTCCGTAGCCGCTGATGGACTTGGAGACGGTGACGACGTCCGGCACGATGCCCGACTCCTCGAAGGAGAAGAAGGCGCCCGTGCGGCCGCAGCCCATCTGGACGTCGTCGACGATCAGCAGCATGTCGTGCCGGCGGCAGAGCCGGGCGAGGTCGCGCAACCACTCGGGGCGCGCCACGTTGACGCCGCCCTCGCCCTGGACCGTCTCGACGATGACCGCCGCCGGCCGGTCGAGCCCCGACCCGCGGTCCACGAGCATCTGCTCGAACCACCGGAAGTCGGGCGTCGTCCCTTCCGTGTACCGGTCGAAGGGCATCCGGACGGTGTGGACGAGCGGGACGCCCGCGCCCGCCCGCTTGGCGGCGTTGCCGCTCACGGCCAGGGAGCCCAGCGACATGCCGTGGAAGGCGTTGGTGAAGGAGACGACCGTCTCGCGCCCCTTCACCTTGCGCGCCAGCTTGAGGGCGGCCTCGACGGCGTTGGTGCCGGTCGGGCCCGGGAACATCACCTTGTAGGGCAGGTCCCGCGGGCGCAGCACCGTGTTCTGGAAGCGCTCCAGGAACGCGCGCTTGGCCGTGGTGGACATGTCCAGGCCGTGGGTGACGCCGTCGCGCTCCAGGTAGTCGAGCAGGGCGCGCTTGAGCACGGGATCGTTGTGGCCGTAGTTGAGGGAGCCGGCCCCGGCGAAGAAGTCGAGTACTCGCGCCCGGCCTCGTCGTACATCCGGCTGCCGTGCGCGCGGTCGAAGACGGTTGGCCAGTTGCGGCAGTAGCTGCGTACCTCGGACTCCAGGGTCGTGAAGACGTCGAGGTCGGGCTGGGTCAGCGTCATGCCGCGACCTGCTCGCCCGCGTGGCGAGGACGAAGTCGGTGAAGGTGTCCACGGAGACGAAGTCGTCCGCGTCCAGCTCCTCCGGATCGACGACCAGGCCGATGGAGTCCTCCAGGAACATGAGCATCTCGAGCATGGTGGTGGAGTCCAGGTGCAGGTCGGCGAAGAGCTTCACGTCGCCGGTGAGACCGGTGACGGGGCGCTCAGGACGTCGGTGAGGGCGTCTTCGAGGGCGGTGACGACGTGCTGGCGGTCCATGGTCGGTTCCTCACGTGGGTCGGATGATCGTGGTTCTCGGGCGTCGCCCCGGTGGGGCGTACGAGGGGTCAGTGGGCCAGGCGCGCCTGGAGGGCCTCGGTGGTGACCGACGCGGGCGGGTCCTGTTCGACCAGGGCGGCCAGCTTCTTGCGGTCGACCTTGCCGTTGCCGTTGGTGGGCAGGGCGTCGAGGCGGACGCAGCGGCGCGGGATCTTGAAGGGTTCGATGTGGTCCCGCATGCCCTCGCGCACCTGGTCGGCGGTGATGTCCGCGACGACGGCGAGGAGCGCGTTCCGCTTGCCCTCGGGAGGCAGCACGGCGGCGGAGGTCACTCCGTCGACCCGGGTCGCGGCGGCCTCGACCTCGGTGGTGCTGAGGCGGAACCCGCGCTCCTTGTAGAGGTCGTCCCGGCGGCCGGAGAAGTAGAGTAGCCGTCCTTGTCCTGCCAGCCGTAGTCGCCGGTGCGCAGCTCGGGGAACAGCCCCTCCGTGCGCGGGAAGCGCTCGGCGGTCAGCTCGGGGCGGCGCCAGTACCCGGCCATGACGTGGGGTCCGCGGACGACGATCTGGCCGACCTCCCCGCGGGCAGCCGGTCGCCGTCGTCGTCGATGACGAAGACCTCGGTGCCCGGCAGCGGCAGCCCGCAGGAGCCCGGGTGGTCCAGGTCCCCGTCGGGGGCATGATCGCCGTGCGCTTGCACTCGGTGAGTCCGTACATCACCTGGATCCGCAGGTGGGGCAGGGCGGCGCGCAGCGCAGTCATGGTGGGCTCGGAGAGCGCCGCACCGGTGTTGGTGAGCAGGCGCAGGCGGCTCGGGCCCCGCTGCTGCGGCCGAGCAGCCAGGCGAGCCGGTCCGAGACGGAGGGCATGGAGGGCAGGACGGTGGCGCCCGCCTCCTCCAGGCTGCGCAGCACTGGGGGGCCGACCTCGGCGACCGTGGCCAGGTGGAGCCGGGCGCCGGCGAGGGCCGCGAGGTAGACCTGGTAGAGGCCGTAGTCGAAGGAGAGCGGGAGCGGGCAGTAGACGACGTCGTCGCCGCGGTACCCCAGGCACTCCTGGATCGCGGTGGCGGCGAAGAGCACCTGCTGGTGGGTGCTGACCACGGCCTTGGGCAGGGAGGTGGTGCCCGAGGTGTAGATCAGGCTGACGGGGTCCACGCTCGGAGCACTCGGGGCGCTCGGAGCGCTCGGGCCGGCGGGGGCGGCGGCCTCGGCGGCGTCCGCGTCGAGCGCCGTGCGCACGAGCTCGTCGAGCGCGAGGGAGCGGACGCCGTGCTCGGCGGCGGTCCGTCCGGCACCGGGGTCGTCGGAGACCAGGAGCGCGGGCTCGCAGTCGCGCAGGACGTGCTCCAGCGGCCCGCCGCGGACCTGCTCGTGGAGCACGCTGAAGACGGCGCCGACGCGCGAGGCGGCGTAGACCAGGACGGCGATGCCGATGCCGTCGGAGGCGGTGACGATGATCCGGTCGCCGCGCCGCAGGCTCCCTCGCGCCGCAGGCGGGCGGCCAGGGCGGTGGTGGCGTCCGCGAGTTCCCGGTAGGTGAGGCCGCGGTCGCGCGAGCTCAGCGCGGCCGACTCCGGAGCGCGGTCGGCGGCTCGGTCCAGTATCTCGTGCAGGAGCTGCGGGGTGCGGGGCATCAGGCCTCCTCGGCCGCGGGGGTGCGGGCGGTCGCCGTGCGCGCCCGGTGGTGGGGCACGACGGTGGTGGCGGTCGCGGCGCACACGAGTTGGGGCTCGTCGAGGAGCTCGCAGGCGCTGTCGGCCCCTTCGGGGCTGGCGCGGAGGACCTTGTGCGCCTCCAGCTCGACCACGCGGCGCAGCCGGGTCCGGTGCACCAGCCGTGCGCGCGCCTCGATGTAGTCGCCGGGCCGCACGGGCGCGGAGAAGCGGATGTCGCTGTACTGGGCCAGCAGCCCCTCGTCGCCGTCCGTGCGGACGGTGATCTCGTGACGAGGTCACCGAACAGGCGCAGGATGCGCGCGCCGTCGACGAGGTTGCCCCGTAGTGGGCCTCTTCCTGGCCGACGCGTACGCGGAGGAAGGCGGTGGTCCGCTCTTCCCGCTCGTCGCGGGTGCGGGTCGCGGAGGTGTCGGGTGGCGGCACGGCGTCGAGCTCCTTCGGTACGGGGGTTCGGTTCGTCCGTTCCCGGCGGCTTCGCCGGTGGTGTCGTCGGCGGGCGCGCCCGCGGCCCGGCCTCGGCCTCGGGGAGGCTGATGGCGACGGCAGCCACGACGTTCTGCTTGTGGGTGATGGAGACCGAGACGGATGACGGGGTCAGGTGCGCGGCTCGTCCGCGGAGGTGGACGACGGGGGCGCCGTGCGCGGTGTGCTCCACACAGATCTCCCGTGGCGCCACACCTTGCAGGAAACCGATTCCCAGGGCTTTGAAGAGGGCCTCTTTGGCGGCGAACCGGCCGGCCAGGAATTCCAGGCGGCGGTCTTCGCCGAGGGTGTCGGCGTGGGCCATTTCCTCCGGGGCGAAACTGAAGCGCAAGAACCAGGGCCGTTCGACGAGGCGGCGGAGTTCGGAGCGGTCGAGTACGTCCAGTCCGACTCGCGCGACCTGCTTCGCTGCGGTATTCATTCGCATCGATTTCTCATCGGGATCAGGTATTCATTCGGACCGGGTGTTCATTCGGACCGGGTGTTCACTCGGACCGGATATCCGCACGGACCACGCGTTCGCACGGACCACGTACTCGCACGGATCACATGTTCAGGCGGACGTGGAGCGGAGATCGACGAGGTGCTGCTTCGCCAGCAGGTCCTCCGTCGTGTCGCGCTCCCGGATGAGGTGGGCGCGCCCGTCGCGGACGAGCACCTCGGCCGGGAAGCCGTGGCTCAGGAAGAGGCCGGGCGAGGCGGTCGGCCCGTAGGCCCCGGACCGCTCCACCGCGAGCAGGTCTCCCGGCCGCACCTCCGGCAGGCGGACCTTCTTGGCCACCACGTCGTTGGGCGTGCACAGGGGCCCGGTCACGCTGTAGGGGCGCGGTGCTCCCCGGCCCGGTCCTCCAGGTGGCGGACCGGGAAGTTGCGCTTGACGAAGCTGCCGACGCCGACGGCCGCCATGTGGTGGTTCGTGCCGCCGTCGGCGACCACGAAGCTCTCGCCCATGGACTCCTTCACGTAGCGGGCGCGGACGACGTACGTACCGGCCGTGGCGGTGAGGAAGCGGCCTAGCTCCATGATCATCCGGCAGCCCGGGTGGCGCGCCGAGAAGGGGTGATGACCTCCGTGAGGCCGGCGCCCAGCGCGTCGAGGTCCAGGTCCTCCTCGTTGTCGAAGTAGGCGACGCCGAGTCCGCCGCCGAAGTCGACGGTCTCCAGGGGAAACCGAGCTGTTCGGACAGGTCCTCCGCGGTGGCGAGGATGCGCCTGGTGTTCTCGACGACGTCCTCGTGGTCGAGGAACCGCGTCCCCATGTACGCGTGCACGCCCTTCACCCGGATGTTGCGGAGGGCCGCGAGGCGGTGCCCGGAACCGCGCAGTTCGGCTTCGTCGATGCCGAACTGCCGGGGCTTACCGCCCATGGCGAGGCCGGACCCCTTGCTGCCGAAGGCCGGGTTGACCCGGAGGAGCACCGGGAAGCCGTCGCGTCCCGCCGCCGCCAGCAGCGAGTCGAGCAGTTCGAGTTCGTCCAGTGACTCGCAGACGATCGCGTGGATGCCGGCTTCGACGCACGCGGTGAGCTCCCGCTCGTCCTTGCCGGGGCCGAGGAAGATGATGTCGCCGGGGTCGACCCCCGCCCGCAGGGCGGTGGCCAGTTCGGCGTGGGAGGAGACCTCGGCTCCCGCGCCGAACGAGTTCAGCAGGGCGCAGACGCTGACGTTCGGGTTCGCCTTGAGCGAGTAGAAGATGTCGGCGCTGCCGGGGAGCAGGCCGCGCAGTGTGCGGTACGTGTCCGCGAGGACGTCCGCGTCGTAGACGAAGAGCGGGGTGCCGTACTCCTCGGCGAGGTCCGCCATCGAATGTCCCTGGACACTGTTCTTCGAGGTCGTCATACGGTCACTGCCACCCGCCGTCGTCCTCGGGCGAGAGGCAGGAATTAACCTCTCCACCGCAGAACTGTCGGAGACGAACACGCGCTCTTTCATGACTCGCCCTTCTCGCTGGTTTGCTGTCCGGCGATAACGAGTCTGCGAGGTGCGGAGCGGCGAGGGAAGGGCGGACGGCTGACCTAAATCGGTCCTGACCTGTTCAGGACTGCGGTCGGATTGACCATCCGGTCACAGGGCCACGGCGATCGCGACATTCTCCGGTGAGGACGTTTGGGAAACTCGAAAACGCGTATACGAGTTCCCCACATCGCACCGCACCACACCACATCGCACCGCACCGCTCGGGCACGGGCGGTGGCGGCGCATGGCATGGGCGCGGCACGGACGCGGGGAGGAGCCGGGCTCACCTCGCGTCGTAGGGGTGGAGGGGCACTTCGGCCCGCCGCAGGGACCAGGCGGCCAGGAGGGGCGACTGGCGGTCGCGCGCTGCCAGATCCGCCGCGCCGCCGCCTCGGCCTCGTCCAGGGAGGCGGCGCGGAGAAAGAGGCTGACGACGAGGTGGGACCGCGTCGGGGTGTGAACGCCGGCGTGTTCGACGACGTCCGGCGCCGCGTCGTGGAGCGCCCGCGCGAGCTCGGCGGGCGGGTGGGCGTCGCCCGGGGGCGCGAGGGTGAGCTGTACGAGGTACATGAGTGGGACGTCCTGTTCGTCTGGCCGTTCCCTCCGGCTGCTCGTCGATCGGCGGCGTACGGGCCGTCACGGCCGGATGAGGCCCTGGCAGCCGCGTGCAGACCGGCCTGGAACCGGCTTCGCGCGCCGAGGTGGTCCATGAGCTTCGTGGCGATCCGGCGTGCCGTGCGGCCCGACACGCCCAGCCGCGCCGCGACGTAGTCGTCGGTGTGGCCGAGGACAACAGCCGCAGGACTTCCAGTTGTTGCGGGCTGAGGCCCTGCCCGTCGCTCGGCCGGGTAGCTTCCGTCATGGGTCGGGCGGTCTGCCAGATGTTCTCGAAGAGGGCGTACAGGGACGCCACCACGCCGGCCGTCTGGAGGACCACCGCCCCGGCCGAGGTGTCGTCCGGGTCGACGGCGACGATGGCGATCTTCTTGTCGCAGATGATCAGGCGGTTCGGCAGCGCGGGCACGGTGCGTATGCGGCCGCCGCGTTCGGCGAGCCAATCCGCGTGCGCGACCGTGGGGGATCGTTGCGGACGCTGTCCAGGTAGACGGTGCGCATCCGCACCCCGCGCGCGAGCAGGGCGTCCGCGATCGGGCGCGAGCTGCGCAGGTTGTCCTCCGTCTGCGCTCCGCCCGGCGCCAGGGTCAGCAGCTCGTCCTGGACCTTGTCGTGCAGCGCCGTCAGGTAGTCGCGTACGGAGTCGACCCCGGTCAGGCGGTGCACCTCGTCCTTGGGACCCTCCTGGGTGAACTCCGACTTGAGCTGTACGGCGGCGGCCTGGGCCTCCTGCACGCGCTGCTGCTGCGCCGCGAGTTCGGCCCGTTCCCTGGCGAGCAGGATCTCCGCGGCGAGGTGGGGATCCACGACGTGGAAGCTCTGGGGGTCTTCGGGCGAGTGCCACACCAGGGCCAGCTCGCCGAGGGTGTCGAGGGCCGCCCGCACCTCCCGTTCGGTCAGTTCCAGCCTGCGCACCAGTTCGGCCACGCCCTCCTGCGGATGCGCCAGCATCTCGCGGTAGACCACTTCCGCCGTGGCGTCGATTCCCAGGACGTCCAGCATGACTCCCCTCTGCACCTGCGTACGGTGACGGGACGAGGGGTGCGGGAGTCTGGTGGCGACGACGCCCTGCCCTCGTCGTCAACAGCGCCCGACGGTCGTCGAGCGGCGGCTTTCCGAACTCGCGAGCAGCACTCCGCAGCGCGGGCCGCCTCCAACGCGCAGGTCAGGCCCCGGCGTTGCACGCGGTCGCGGTGAGCGACGACGGTGCGGCTACCCGTTCGTCATGCCTCTACACGGAGCGTTCCGGCCACAGTGGGACCGCGTCGGGCGCCTCCCCCGGCGGGAGGAAACGGCCAGGTGGCAGGGGTGTGGGGGCGGGACCGCGGCCGGTGCGGCCTCAGTCGGCGCGGCTCGGGCCCTGGCGCTTGTTGGCGAGGAAACGCGCCTTCTTCTCGCGGTTCCCGCAGGTGTTCATCTCGCACCACCTGCGCGTGGCACCCCGGCTGGTGTCGAAGAAGGCGGCCCGGCACGTCGGGGACGCGCACAGCGCCATCCTCCCCTCGCGCGCGCCCGAGACGATGTCGACCGCGTCGGCGGCGATCACGCTGAGGGCGTCCTCGACGGAGGCGGAATCCAGGTGCCACTCCTGCCCGCCGCGGGGCGAGAGGACCGCCGAGGCCCGGCCGCCCGTACTGCGGTCGTTGATGATCCGCACGGCCGCGGCGGGAAGGGGGTCCGCGTCGCGACGGCGGTGGCGGCCTCGTGGATCGCTTCCCGCAGTTGCCGGGCACGCTCCCACTGGGATTCGCTGCACGCGTCGACCCGGAGCCCGTGGACCGCCAGCCAGTCGACCAGCCGCTCGGGAACGGGAACGCGCTCGACGGGTTCGCCGCGGCGTTCCGTGAGGGTCGCCGTGAAACTGGTCGCCAGCACCTTGCCGAGACGGAACTCGGGGAATCGTCTGCCGGACATGGAACCACCCTAGCCAGTTCCCCTGTGGAGGACAAGCAAGAGAACCGCTCGGGGCGGTTCCGCGCTGTTCGGGGCACGGCACTCCCGCGCCCACGCCCCGTGGACGGACGACGCGATGCGCGGTCCTGATTGGGTCAAGGACGATTCAGGACACTCGCGAACCCTTCCTTCGCCCTCCGCGGACTTGCAGTATCGAAGGACCGGAGGACGAACCGGTGAGCCGCGGGAAAGAAGGGCCCTGGAATTCCGGCACCTCGCCCGCGAGCCGAATCGAGTCCCCGATCGCGCCCCCGTGCGGGCAGAAAAGGCCGCCGCTCCCCTGAAAGGAGAACAGCACATGACTGTCGCTCAGCGCCCCGACCTGTATCCGACCCGCGTCCTCGGCGAGGCCGTTCCCCGACCGCGGACGGACCCGTCGGTGTGGGGAGGGGCTCCGGGCCCGCTCGACGGCGAGCAGCTCGAACGGTACGAGTCCCACGGCTATCTGGTCCTCGACGACCTGCTCTCCCCGCAGGAGGTGGACCTCTACCTCTCGAACTCCGGCGCCTCGGCGAGGACCCGGAGCTGCGCGCGAGCGAGCGCGTCATCCTGGAACCGGATTCCGACGAGGTCCGTTCCGTCTTCGAGGTCGAGAAGGTCAGCGAGGTCTTCGCCGAGCTGCTCCGGTCGCCCGGCTCACGAACATCGCCCGCCAGGTGCTCGACTCCGAGGTCTACGTCCACCAGAGCCGGGTCAACTACAAGCCGGGGTTCGGCGGCGCCCCGTTCCACTGGCACTCCGACTTCGAGACCTGGCACTCCGAGGACGGCATGCCCCGGCCGCGTGCGTTCAGCGTCTCGATCTCCCTCACCGAGAACCACCCGTTCAACGGCCCGCTCATGGTCATGCCCGGCACCCACAAGACGTTCGTCCCCACGGTCGGGGCCACCCCGCAGGACTACCACAAGGAGTCGCTCCGCGTGGCCGCCCCCAGCGTCGGCTCCCCGGACCGCGCGCACCTGACGCGCATGGCGGAGGAGCACGGGATCGAGCAGATCACGGGCCCCGCCGGCTCCGCGGTGATGTTCGACTCCAACCTGCTGCACGGCTCCAACGGGAACCTCTCGCCGTTCGCGCGCTCGAACGTCTTCATCGTCTACAACAGCGTGGAGAACACGCTGGAGGCGCCCTACGCCGCGGACGCGCCGCGCCCGCAGTACCTCAGCAACCGCGAATTCCCCTCCCCCGGGGCAAGTAGGGCGCCCGCACCCGTCACCCGCACCCGTCGCCGCACAGATGAGGCCCCGCCGACCCCGGCCATGTCCGCGCGGGGCCGGCCCCGGCACGTTCCTCGCGCGACGCCCCGGGCAGAGGGATGGAACCGGCTCGGCCGGTTGCCGCGAGGATCACGGACTGATAGAACCACCCAAGGCGGTTCCCCATCGACCCGGAGACTTCATGGCGCCCTCGAGAACCGGCCCCGAGCGCCCCGCGGCGCGCGCACGCCCACCGGCCCCGGAGGGAGAAGACCGACGGCGGATCCGACAGTCCTGCCGGGCGTCGCCGCAGGGGCCCTCCTGCCGCACCCGCCCGGGAAAGCCCACTGAGACGAGGTCTGCCATGACCGGAACCGTCCTTGCCCCGGCACGGTCCACCCCGTGCCGAAGAAGGTCCTCTTCCCGCTGCTGCTGGTCCCCATGTTCCTGGGCGGCGTGGACTCCACGCTGTTCAACTCCGTCGCCCACGACCTGCCGGTCCTGACCGACTCGTGGCGCCTGTGGTTCATCGACGGGTACACGATCGCCCTCGCCTCCAGCGTCGTCCTCGGCTCGCGCCTGGGCGCACGCCTGGGCCCCGGCGTGACGCTGGCGACCGGCCTCTTCGTCTTCGCCCTCGCGGGGCGAGCCCCGCGCTGCTGGACTCGGCGGCGACGTGGACGGCGAGCCGGTTCGTCCAGGGCTTCGGCTACGCGCTGATCGTCTCCAGCGTCGCCTCGGTCATCGGCGGACTGCCCGAGACGTCGGAGCGCACCCTCGGCTACTCCCTGTGGATCACCACGTACAGCGTCGGAGCCGGTACGGGTCCCCTGATCGGCCGGACGTTCGTCGGCATGGACGCCTACGCGACGCTCTTCTGGCTGCCCGCCGCCGTCGCCCTGGTGTGCGGGGTGCTCGCCACCGCGCTGCTGCGCGGCGTCACCCTGGGACAGGCCTCGTCGACCAAGGTCGACATCGCCTCCTCCGCCCTCGCCTTCGTGGGCTTCGGACTCTTCGTGGCCGGTCTGCAGAGCCACGGCGCCGCGCTCGGGCGCGTCCTCGCGACGGTCGCGGGCTGCCTGGTCCTGGCCGTCTTCTGCGCGCGGCAGCTCCGCTCGCACGACCCGCTGATCGACGTGCGCATGCTCAGCTTCTCCCGGCTCGGCGCGCCCTCGCTCGCGCTCGTCGTGAGTTCCGCCGGCTACACGGGATCGGTCTTCCTCTTCAGCGCGGAGGCCGACTCGTTCCTGTCGATCCTGCCGGTGTCGGTCCTGGCCCTCTGGGTCTCCCTCGGCGGATTCGCGTTCCACAAGCTCCAGGACCGCTTCACCGCGGTGCACATGCTCCAGGTCAGCCTGGCCACCTGCGCCGCCGGCCTCGTCGTGGCCGCCTTCGTCGGCCTGTGGCCCGCCGGCTTCCTGATCGGCCTCGGCGTCGGCGTCTCCATGGCCTCCGGCGACGCCTACCTCCTGGGCAGCGTCCCACCGAAGGACGTCGCACGCGCCGCGGCCCTCCAGGAGACGTCCCTCGCGGTGGGCGCGGCACTGGGCGTGGCCGGCTTCGGCGGCATCCTCGCCGCCACCGACTCGATCGCGGGCACGGCCGTCATCACGGCGACCGCCATCACCGCCGTCGTGGCGGCACTGCGCCTCAACCGGGGCGTCTTCAAGGCGTGACCCGGGTTCGGAAGGAGGTCAGATCGCCCCGAGATCGACCTCTACCGCAAAGGGCGCCGCGACCTTGATGACACCGGTGAACACGCTCCCCTCCCGATAGGCCTCGGTAGCAGGGTCGAGGACATAGGTGTACACGAGAGGGACGCCGGTCGCCGCCTGCTCGACCCTCCAGCAGAAGGCGATACCGGACTTGGCGTACTGGTCCGTCTTCACGATTCGGTCGGTGGTCTCCGACCCCGGTGAGACGACCTCCACGACCAGCAGCACGTGCTCGGGGCGAGTGGGCTGTGCCGCTTGGACGCGCTGGGACTCACGACAACCATCCCGTCCACGATCTCGATCCCCGCACACTGTTCCTCGGACCAGGACTCGTACTGCTCCGCCGTGATCTGCTCGTGCATCCACGCAGGGGCTGCCATCTCGGCAGTCATGACGCACCTCCCGGACACCGTACGGGCGGGCCCGATCCCGCTGAGCTCAGCGTGCTGTCTCGGCTCCCCCAGCACGTCGGACGCCAAGAACAGCCGGCATGCGCGCTTCGGCCATCCATCAGGAGACGACTCAGACGTGGCCGTACCTCCGCCGTGGGACAAGGAGAGACGGCGGCCGATCTCCTCCAATTCCGATCACTGAGCGGCACGGTGGCGCTACGATCGATCTCCCTGGGGGTCAGGTTTCCGCACGCGTCCTATGCCGTGGTGTCGGGCCCCCGTCGCGCAAGAGGAGCCGGGTCGCCAAGATGCCTTACACCGCCGAAATCAGCCGAACCAATCCTGGCTGCTTCATCTTCCTCGTGGATCAGTCCGCATCCATGAGTGATCCCATCGGCAGCGGCGAGATGGTCCAGCAGCGCGCCCAGGTCGTATCGGATGCCATCAACCGGCTGCTGACTGAGCTGTCGGTCAAGTGTGCAAAGGAAGAGGGTGTCCGCGACTACTTCCACGTCGCGGTGATCGGCTATGGCCACACCCAGGTCGGCTCCGCCTTCAACGGCGCGCTGGCCGGGCGTGACCTCGTGCCGCTGAGCGAGATCGCGAACAACCCTGCCCGGCTGGAGAGCCGCACGAAGAAGGTGCCGGACGGTGCCGGCGGCCTCGTGGAGACGACCGTGCAGTTCCCCGTGTGGATGGACCCGGTCACCAACGGCGGCACCCCGATGACTCGCGCCCTCGGCTACGCCGATTCCCTGGTCGCCCGGTGGGTGGACGAGCACCCGGGTGGTTTCCCTCCATCGTCCTCAACCTGACCGACGGTGAGTCCACTGACGGCGATCCCACCAGCGCGGCCATCGGGCTCGCCTCCCACGCCACCGCCGACGGGTCGGTTCTTCTCTTCAACCTGCACGTGTCAGGGGCGAGCGGCACGCCCGTCACGTTCCCCGACAGCGAAGGCGAACTCCCCGACACCTACTCCCGGCTGCTCTTCCACATGTCGAGCGTGCTGCCCAGTCACATGCGTTCTTACGCCGCCTCTCAGGGCCACCGGGTCAGCGAAGCCACACGCGGCTTCGTCTACAACGCCGACATCACCTCCATCGTCGAGTTCCTCGACATCGGTACGCGTGCCACGGAACTCCGCTGAACAGCATGGGCGCTTCCTCCACGCCTCTCGATGTCCAGTGCTTTCTCGTTCCCAAGACGGGCAGTTCCTCGGACGAGTGCGAGGACGCCATCGATGTCCTGTCACCCCCTGACGCGAGTTCACTATTCGCCGCCGTGTCCGACGGGGCATCAGAGATGCCTGCTCGCCGGAGCCTGGGCCAGGCAACTCGCACACGGCGCCGTCATGTCGATGGCGGCTGCCGACGAAGAACCAGGGGCCGGGAGGACGACCTGTCCAGGGCCTTTGTCGAGGACCTCCTGGCCCGCACCGTCGACCAGTGGGACGGCTACATCTCGGATTATCAGGCGGAACGAGCGGCACGCGGCCGACCGATCGCCTGGTACGAACAACCGGGCTTGGACAAGGGGCCTTCGCCACGCTGGTAGCCGTCCACATGCGGGCAGCACCTGCCGTACCGGAAACCTCCGGAGCTGCGCGCTGCTGGGTCTGGAGGGCTTTCGCTCTCGGCGACAGTTGTCTCTTCCATCTCCGCGATGACCGGCTGGTCACTTCTTTCCCCATCACGGACAGCCATGACTTCGGGATCACCCCTCAACTGCTCGGCAGCCGTAACCGGGACGCCGGACTGATCGCTGACCGGGTGTCGACCGCGACCGGCGAGCTGTACGCGGGCGACGAGCTGCTGCTGGCAACCGATGCGCTGGCCGCATGGCTGCTGTCGCACCCTGAAATCGATTCGGGCGGAGCAGGAAAACAGCTCGGAAACCTTGCCGACCTGGACCGTGAGCTCTTCGCCGAGTGGGTCCAGAGCGAGCGCGACAAGTCCCGGATGCGCAACGACGATGTAGCCCTCATTCGCATGCGGGTGAAGACGGAGGGGTAATGGCGGTCTCCCGCGCTGGCAAACCTGTCGCCGGACGTAGATTCCCGACCGGCGCGAACTACGTGGAAGCCCTCCAGAACCCCACGCTCTGTTTCGAGGACCCGGACCTCAAGAACGGGACTGTCCAGCAGAGCCCTGTGCTGGGGCCGAAGGCGATCTCCGGGAACTTCGCAAGCGTCTTCTCCGTTACCGCACCCGGCGGGCAGCGGTATGCGCTGAAGTGCTTCACCCGCGACAGCAGCACCCTGGAAGCGCGCTACCAAGCCATCAGCAAGCAGCTCTCCGGCCTCAAGCAGACCAAGTTGTCCCAACCGTGGCCCGTCAGCCTCGAGTATCTGCCGCGTGGCGTCCTCGTCGCCGGTCAGTGGTACCCAACCCTGAAGATGGCTTGGGTAGAGGGCACCAACCTGATCACATGGATCGACCGGAACATCCGGAACACAGTGGCCGTCCTCGGCATCGCCGAACGGTTCGCGGCACTGACCGCCGACCTCGAGAAGCTCGGTATCGCTCACGGCGACCTCCAGCACGGCAATCTTCTGGTCGCTGCCGACGGCACGCTCCGCCTCGTCGACTACGACGGCATGTACGTGCCCGCGTTCAAGGGACAGGGAGCGACGGAGAGCGGTCACCGCAACTACCAGTCCCCGAAACGCACAAGCTCGGACTTCGGCCCCACGATGGACCGTTTTTCTTCCTGGGTCATCTATCTCGCCCTGGTCGCGATCGCCACTGACCCCAGCATCTGGGGCCAGTTGCACGACGACGAAGGAGAGTTCCTGATTCTGAAAGAGGATGATTTTCAGGAACCACGGTCCTCCATGGCCTGGAGTCTGCTGCTGACCCATCCAGATCCAGCACTTCAGGCGCTGGCCGCGCGGACCCACGGGCTGCTCACTGCGAATTCCCACGCGGTCCCCCACTGTCGGCAGCCGCGGCAGCGTCCCTGCTTCGGTCCCGGCCCAACGCCCGTCCTCTGCCGCAGCTCCGGCAGGTGGAACCCCAGCCTGGCTGGCGGGCCACATGCCACCGCCTCAGAACGCCTCTGCGGGAAGTCATGGGAGTTCGGGCTCAGCCACCGCCACAGGCTTTGCTCGCCGGCGCCCCGCAGACGTTCTCTCCGGGATCTTCGCCCTGGCCGGATCGGCCGCGCCAGCCGCACTGACCGCGCTGAGTGTGCTGCCGAGCGGCTACATGGCCGCCGCACAACTGGGAACTCTGCTCGCATCCGGTGGCGCCCTCCAGGTCGCTCGGAGTTCCCACCCCGAGGCCCGGACATCCAAGGCCCGGCTGCGGGCGCTCCAACAACAGGTGGAAACTTTGGCGGCCCCTGCGGCGGAAGGGCAGAAGGTGCGCCAGGAAATCGAAGCCCTGGATCTGGACAGTGCGAGCCGGGACGTACAGATCAACCAGCAGATCAAAGACCTCCAAGCCGAACTACGTGACGCTCAGTCTCGGATCACCATCACCCTTAACCAGAAAACCAACAATCTGAAGGCCACACTGAGCGGACTGGCATCCAAGGAGCAGAAGCAACTGGATGCGGCGCTGACATCAGCGATCACGGCACACGTCCAGGACAAGCTTCGTCGGGCTTCCATCCAGGAGGTCAAAAGCTCTCGAACATCAGCAGCGGAACGGTCACGGCTCTGACCACCGCCGGCATCCATACGGCTGCCGACTTCACGAGGGTCCGGTATGTACAGACCGGTCGGTACAGCAACCGCGACGCGTACCTCATCCGGCCCAACGGTCAGCAGGTCAAGGTTCCAGGCGTCGGAGAGGTACGAGCGCGCGCACTGGAAAGCTGGCGGGCATCGCTGGAGCAACAGGCCCGACAGTCGGCTCCCACCAGCGTGAGCAAAAGGACCGGACCATGATTCGTCAGCAGTTCGCTGCCGCGAAGAAGCGCCATGAAGCGGAGATCGCTCAGGCCGAAGGGGCCGCCCGCCGGGAGCGCGAGCAGCTCCAGCAACGCATCACCACCCGCCAGCAGCAAATCAACAAAGAGAAGCAGCAGCACCAGACGGCCACGCAACGTCAGCGCGCAGTGCTGCTCCAGCGCCAGGCCCAACTCGCCGATGCCGCCACGACGCACAGCCGGCTGGTCACCCAGCTTGTCACCGCGAGCGCGGAGCACCGTCGTGCCTTCGGCTTGCGCCGCTACCTTCACTTCCTCGCAGCGGGCCACTGACCGGCCACACTCCGCAGGCTGGACCCCGTGTCCAAAGACTGGCGTTCCTTCGCTCGCCCGCGCTTACACACAGGTCGCCCATCGCATGTCTAGAATTTCACGAGAAAGCAAAGGCCAGGTCAGAAAACATCTGACCTGGCCTTTCTCTGAGCCGCCTTCGGGATTCGAACCCGAGACCTACGCATTACGAGTGCGTTGCTCTGGCCAACTGAGCTAAGGCGGCAAGCCGTGCGGTCCCGTGGTGGGTGCAGCGGCGTCGCCAAGTCTACACAGTTTCCGGGGTGGTCCGACCACCCCGGGGAGGGCCTACGAGCAGCGCTTTCCGTCCTTCGGAGGGGTGCCTTCGAGGAGGTAGGCGTTGATCGCCGTGTCGACGCAGTCGCTGCCGCGGCCGTACGCGGTGTGGCCGTCGCCCTCGTAGGTCAGGAGGGTGCCGGAGGAGAGCTGGCCGGCGAGGGACTCGGCCCACTTGTACGGGGTGGCCGGGTCGCGGGTGGTGCCGACGACCAGGATCGGGGCGGCGCCCTCGGCGGCGATGCGGTGGGGGCGGCCGGTGGCCGGGGACGGCCAGTAGGTGCAGTTGAGGGCCGCCCAGGCGAGGCCCGCGCCGAAGACCGGGGAGGCCTTCTCGAACGAGGGGACGGCCTTCGCCGCGTCGGCCGGACCGCGGTAGGCGGCCGGCAGGTCGAGGCAGTTCACGGCGGCGTTGGCGGCCATGAGGTTGGCGTACTCGCCGTTCGGCTCGCGCTCGTAGTAGCTGTCCGCGAGCGCGAGGAGACCCGCCCCTGGCCGCCCTTCGCCTGGGCGAGGGCCTCGCGGAGCTGGGGCCAGGCGCCCTCGTCGTACATCGCCGCGATCACGCCCGTGGTGGCGAGGGACTCGCCAGCTTCCGGCTCTCCCCGTGGGCAGCGGCTCGGCGTCCACGTCGCGGAAGAACTTCTTCAGCGCCTCGCCGGCCTCCGGGACCGACCCGGTTCCCAGCGGGCAGTCCGGCTTGCCGACGCAGTCGGCGGCGAAGCGCGGAAGGCGGTCTCGAAGCCCGCGGTCTGGTCGCGGTTGAGGTCGAGCGCGGAGAGCGAGGGGTCCATCGCCCCGTCGAGGACGAGCCGGCCGACCCGGCCGGGGAAGAGCTCGGCGTAGGTGGCGCCCAGGAAGGTGCCGTACGACGCCCCCACGTAGTGGAGCCTCTCGTCGCCGAGGACCGCCCGCAGGACGTCCATGTCGCGGGCCGTCTCGACGGTGGAGACGTGCGGCAGGATCTTCTCCGAGCGCTTCGCGCAGCCGGCCGCGAAGTCCTCGAAGGCCGCGCCGAGCGCGTCGGTCTCGGCCGCGTCGTCGGGGGTCTGGTCGACCTGCGTGTACGCGTCCATCTGCGGGCCCGTCAGGCACTCGACCGGCTCGCTGCGGGCCACTCCGCGCGGGTCGACGGCCACCATGTCGTAGCGGGCGCGGACGGGCGCCGGGTAGCCGACGCCCGCGTACCCCTGGAGGTAGCCGACGGCGGAGCCGCCGGGTCCGCCGGGGTTGACCAGGAGCGAGCCGAGCCGCTTCCCCGGGCCCGTGGCCCGCACCCGAGAGACCGCCAGCTCGATCTCCCCGGCCTCCGGCTTCGCGTAGTCGAGCGGGGCCTTCAGGGTCGCGCACTGGAAGCCGGTCACGCCGCAGTCGCGCCATTTCAGCTTCTGGGCGTAGAACTCCTTCAGCGCCTCGGGCGCGGCGGAGGGCGCCGACCGGCCCTGGGCCGTCCCGCGGGGCGGCGGCGTCGCTCCCGCCCGAGCAGCCGGAGAGGATCAGACCGGCCGCGGCGAGGGCCACGGCGGACGTACGGAGCAAGCGCCTGGAGTCCATCCCCGGAGCGTATCCGGACCGGTACGGAACGTGTCCAATCGTGACGGGTCGCGCACGGGCCGCACACGGGCCGTTCCCGGACGCCCGTCACCGCGCCCCGCCCCGTACCCGTACCGCGTACCGCTACCGCAGCGCCATCGTCATCGCCTCCACCGCGAGCAGCGGCGCCACGTTCGGTCGAGGGCCTCGCGGCAGGCGAGGACGGCCTCGATGCGGCGGAGGGTCCGCTCCGGGGTGGTGTCGCGGGCGACGGTCTCAGGGCGTCCCGCACGTCCTCGTTCGTCAGGGGCGTGCGGGAGCGGAGCTGGAGGGCGAGCACGTCCCGGTAGAAGCCGGTCAGGTCGGTGAGGGCGAGGTCCAGGGTGTCGAGCTGGGTCCGGCGGCCGCGCCGCTTCTGGTTCTCCTCCAGCTCCTTCATCATCCCGGCCGTGCCGCTGGCATCCGCCCGCCCTGCACGGCCCCGAGCGCCGCCCTCAGCTCCTCGGTCTCCTTCGTGTCGATCTCCTCCGCGACCTGCTTCGCGTCCTCGGCCGCCGTGTCGATCAGCTCCTGGGCGGCCTTGAAGCAGCCGCCGATGTCCGCGACCCGCATCGGCAGCTTGAGGACGACGGCGCGGCGCGCGCGGGCCCGCTCGTCCGTGGCGAGCCGGCGGGCCAGCCGACGTGCCCTGCCCGGCGCGGGCGGCGGCCAGGGCGGCCCCGGGCTCGATGCCGTCGCGCCGCACCAGCACGTCGGCCACGGCCTCCACCGAGGGGGTGCGCAGGTTCAGGTGGCGGCAGCGGGAGCGGATCGTGGGCAGCACGTCGTCCAGGGAGGGGAGCAGAGCAGCCAGACGGTGCGGGGGCGGGCTCCTCCACCGCCTTCAGGACGGCGTTGCCCGACCGCTCGTTGAGCCGCTCGGCGTCGGCGACCAGGATGATCTGCCAGCGGCCGTTGGCCGGTGCGGTGAAGAGACTTGCGGACGGTGTCGCGCATGTCGCGGACGAGGATCTCCGTACCGACGGCGGAGACCGTCGTGACGTCGGCGTGGGTGCCGATCAGCGTCGTGTGGCAGCCGGTGCAGAAGCCGCAGCCCGGCGTCCCGCCGAGGGCCCGGTCGGGACTCACGCACTGGAGGGCCGCCGCGAAGGCCCGCGCGGCGTCGACCCGGCCGGCCCCGGCGGACCGGTGAAGAGCCAGGCGTGGGTCATCTTCGAGGCCTCGGGGACGGACTCGCCGGCCTCGTGGGCGGTCACGAACGCGTCGGCGTCGCGCGCGGCGGCGGAGAGCTGCTCCTCGACCCGGGTCTGTCCGACCAGGTCGTCCCATACGGCCATGTCTGCCCCTCCTCAGGTACGCCCTCCATTGTGGGGCAGCCCTCTGACAAGCACCGACAAGCACCGACAAGCCCTGACAGCCCCTGACGGGCCCTGACACGACCCCTGACACGATCCCTGACAGGCCCCTGACAGTCCTCGGCCGGCCTCCGCCCCCAGCCTCGTCGGCCTCCGTCAGTCCCCACGCCGGCCCTGCCGACCTCCGTCGGCCCGCGCAGAGCCCTCCGGCCGGGAGCCCGAAGGTTCCCGGCCGGAGGGCTCGAAAGATCAGGAAGGACCGAACGGCGTCAGCGGCGTCGCCGGGGCCCCTCCTCCTCGTCCTCGTGCGGGCCGAACAGCTCGTCCGCCAGCGTCGGCAGGTCGTCGAGCGGGGTCTCCTCGGCCCAGTCGGAGCGGCGCGGCCGGCCGTTCTCGTCGAGCTGGGGCAGCTCCCTGGTGCGGTCGTTCGCCCCGTACGGCTCCTCCTGGGGCGCGCCGGCGGAACCGCCCGTCCGCTCGTCGCGGAAGAAGTCCTTCGGCAGCCGGTCGTCGGCGGCGGGGCCGGACGTCCGGGGATCCCGCGAGGCCCGGGTGCTTCGAGGGCTCCGGGTGTTCCGGGTGCTCCGGGAATCCCGTACGGGAGGCAGCACCGCCGTCTCGTCGGCGCCCCGGTCCTCGCGGATCCGCGGCAGCACCGCCGTCTCGTCCGCGTCCCGGTCCTCGCGGATCTGCGGCAGCACGGCGGTCTCCGCCTCCGGACGGGTCTCCGCCTCCGGCCGCGTCTCCGCCTCCGGCCGCACGATCGGCGTGGCCACGGTGACCTCTTCGGGCGAGACGGTCGGGGCGGCCGAGGCAGCCGAGGCGGCCGAAGAAGCGTTCGAGGCGTCCTTCTCCGAGGAGCGCCCGGCATCCGGACGGCCCCCGTCCGGCTTCACGACCGGCTTCACGTCCGGCTTCACAACCGGCTTCACGACCGGCTTCACGTCCGGCTTCACAACCGGCTTCACGACCGGCGTCGGCACGGTGACCTCGTTCGCCGACACCTCGGCGGCGCGGGCGGCACGCTCGGCGGCGGCCTTCGCCGCGGCCTCGGCCTTCTTCCGCTCCGCCTTCTCCGCCGTCTCCGCGGCCTTCGCGCGGGCCTCGCGCTCGGCCGCCGCCTCGGCCTCGGCGGCCGCCTTCTCCGCGGCCGCCTTCTCCCGGGCCTCCTGCTCGCGGGCGGCCTTCTCCCGGGCCTCCTTCGCCTCGGCCGCCCGCCGGGCCGCCGCCTGCTCCGCCGCGGCGCGCTCGGCGGCGGCACGCTCGGCCGCTGCCCTCGCCGCCGCCTCGGCCGCGAGCCGCTCCGCCGCCGCCTTCGCCGCGGCCTCCTCCGCCGCCTTCGCGGCAGCGGCGGCCTCGGCGGCGCGGCGGGCCTCCTCGGCGCGGAGCAGCGCCTCCTCGGCCTTGCGCTGCTTCTCCAGGCGGCGCGCCTCGGCCTCGGCCCGCAGTCGGGCCTCCTCCTCGGCCTCCTTGCGGAGCCGCTCCTCCTCTTCCTTGCGGGCCTTCTCCTCGGCCGCGAGGCGCCTGCGCTCCTCCTCGGCGGCGCGCTCGGCGGCGATCCGCTCCTCCTCGGCCTTCCGGCGGGCCTCCTCCGCCTTCCGTTCGGCCTCCAGGCGGCGCGCCTCTTCCTCCTCGCGCCGCTTGCGCTCCTCCTCCTCGGCGCGCAGCTTGGCGAGCTGTGCCTGGCGCTCGCGCTCCAGGCGCTCCTCCTCGGCCTTGCGGGCTGCCTCCTCCTCGGCCTTGCGCCGCGCCTCCTCCTCGGCCTTCCGGCGGGCCTCCTCGGCGGCCTTCACCTCGGCCTCGGAGAGCGGGAGCATCCGGTCGAGCCGGTGGCGCACGACGGTGGTGACGGCCTCCGGCTCCTGGCCGGCGTCGACGACGAGGTAGCGGGCGGGGTCGGCGGCGGCGAGGGCGAGAAACCGGCCCGTACGCGCGCGTGGAACTCCGGCGGCTCGGACTCCAGCCGGTCGGGCGCCTCGGTGAACCGTTCCCTCGCCGTCTCCGGGGAGACGTCGAGCACGACGGTCAGGTGCGGGACGAGGCCGTCGGTCGCCCAGCGGGAGATGCGGGCGATCTCGGTCGGGGACAGGTCGCGGCCCGCGCCCTGGTAGGCGACGGACGAGTCGATGTACCGGTCGGAGAGGACGATCGCGCCCCGTTCCAGGGCCGGCCGGACCAGGGAGTCGACGTGCTCGGCGCGGTCGGCCGCGTACAGCAGGGCCTCGGCCCGGTTCGAGAGCCCCGCCGACGACACGTCGAGGAGGATCGAGCGGAGCCGCTTGCCGATCGGGGTGGCGCCGGGCTCGCGGGTGACGACGACCTCGTGGCCCTTGGCGCGGATCCAGTCGGCGAGCGCCTGGACCTGGGTGGACTTCCCGGCGCCGTCGCCGCCCTCCAGGGCGAGGAAGAAGCCGGTCGGGGACGGCGCCTGGGCCGGGTCGGAGCCGCGCAGCGCGTCGCGCAGGTCGCGGCGGAGCGGTACGCCCGCCCGGTCGTCGGTCTTCGCGAGGACGAGCGCGGCGACCGGGAGCAGCAGGGCGCCGACGAGCGCGAGCGTGAAGGCAGCGCCGCCGTGCGCGAGGACGGAGCTGCCGGAGCCGATCCGGTGCGGTCCGATCGCGGCGGCGAGCAGCGGGGCGGCGAGCGCGCCGATGCCCATCGCGAGGCGGGCGGTGGCCTGGAGGTGCTCGGTGGTCCGGGCCCGGCGGGGCTCCTCGGCCTCCTGGTCGATCAGGACGTGGCCGGTGTTCGCGGCGACCCCGGCCGCGTATCCGGCGAGGACGGCGAGGAAGAGGACGGTCGCCGTGTCCGGGACCAGGCCCACGGCGATCAGCGCGACCCCGGTGACGGTGATCGCGAGGGCGAGCAGCCGGCGCCGGGACAGGACGGGCAGCACGGAGCCCGCGGTGCGGATGCCGACAGCGGTGGCGCCGCTGAGAGCCAGGATCAGGAGGGCGTACGTGACGGGGCCGCCGCCCAGGTCGTCCGCGTGGAGCACGGCGACGGACGCGGCCGCGGCGATGGCCCCGGCGACGGTGGCGCAGGCCAGGACGAGGGGGTCAGGATCCCGGTGCGGCCGGCCTTCCCGGCGGCACCGCCCTTGCCGCCCTTGTCCGTGGCACCGTTCCTCGGGCCACCGTTCTTCAGGTCACCGTTCCTCGGGCCACCGTTCTTCAGGTCACCGTTCTTCAGGTCACCGTTCTTCGAATCGCCGTCATTCAGGTCACCGTCATTCAGGTCACCGTTCTTCAGGCCACCGTTCTTCAGGCCGCCCTTCTTCGGATCGCCCGTCTTCACGGACGGCCGCCGCAGAGCCCTCCAGGGGCGAACGGGGCCGGGGCGTCTCCCCGCCGGGCAGCGCCATCGCGTACAGGACGGTGACGGAGGCGGCGAACAGGCCGGCGGCGACGTACGAGCCGAGGGCGGCCCGGTGCAACGAGAACCAGTCGAGCCCGACGCCGAGCAGCTCGCCGACCAGCGTGGCGACGAGCAGGACGACGGCGGCGGCCGGGACGGCGAGGAAGCCGGTGCGCTGGGACAGCCGGCGCAGCGCGCCGAGGTGGTCGGGCAGCGGCCGTACGGCGGCGCCCTCCAGGGGCGGGGCGGGCAGCAGCGCGGGCGCGGCGCCCTCGCGGCTGATCGTCCAGAGCCGTTCGGCCGCGCCGGTGACGAAGACGGTGCCGAGCAGGTACCAGAGGGCGCTGCCGGGGTCCAGTCGATCCACAGGGGCGCGACGACGAGGAGCGCGACCCGCACGCCGTCGGCGCCGATCATGGTCCAGCGCCGGTCGAGCTTCCCGCCGGGGCCGGTGAGCGCGATCAGCGGTCCGAGGAGACGGCCCCGAAGAGGACGGAGGCGACGAGGCGCGCGCCGACGACGGCGGCCACGGCGAACGCGGCCCCGGTAGCCGCCCCCGAGCGCGTCCTCCGTCACGGCCGCCTGGAAACCGAGGAGGACCAGGACGAGGAGGGCGAGGGCGTCGCCGGTACTGCCGAGCAGGTGGGCGCTCCACAGCCGGCGCAGCGGCTGGTGGCGCAAGAGGGCGCGTACGGCGCGCTCCCGGGAATCCGCGACGAGTGCGGCGTCGGAATCGCCGAGACGGTCTGGCTGCTCTGCTCGCGTCATCCGTCCACCCTATCCGGACGCACTTCCTCCCCGCGGCCCGCGCCCGAACATCCGGACGAGGCTGTGACAGGAGGAATGCGGGAGGAACAGTGAAGGGCGGAGACCACCGGTCTCCGCCCTTCACTGTCGCCACAGACGCCCGACGCGGCGCCCGTTCCGCCTACTCGGCCTTCTCCGCGGCCGAAGCCGCCGCCGTCCTCTTCGCGGCCGCGGTCTTCGTGGCCGCGGTCTTCGACGCCGTCGTCTTCGCGGCCGTCGTCTTCGCGGCCGTCGTCTTCTTCGCCGCCGTCTTCTTGGCGGTGGTGGCCGTCTTCGCCGCGGTCTTCTTCGCGGCGGTCTTCTTCGCCGGGGCCTTCTTCGCCGGGGCCTTCTTGGCGGCCTTCTTCGCCGGCCCCTTGGCCCGCTTCTCCGCGAGCAGCTCGTAGCCGCGCTCGGGCGTGATCGTCTCCACGCTGTCGCCGGTCCGCAGCGTCGCGTTCGTCTCGCCGTCCGTCACGTACGGGCCGAACCGCCCGTCCTTGACGACCACGGGCTTCTCGCTGACCGGGTCGGTGCCCAGCTCCTTCAGCGGCGGCTTGGCCGCGGCCCGGCCCCGCTGCTTCGGCTGGGCGTAGATCGCGAGGGCCTCGTCGAGCGTGATCGTGAAGAGCTGCTCCTCGTCGGTGAGCGACCGCGAGTCCGTGCCCTTCTTCAGGTACGGGCCGTAGCGGCCGTTCTGCGCGGTGATCTCGACGCCCTCGGCGTCCGCGCCGACGACCCGGGGCAGGGACATCAGCCTGAGCGCGTCCTCCAGGGTCACCGTGTCGAGGGACATCGACTTGAAGAGCGAGGCCGTGCGCGGCTTGACCGCGTTCTTGCCGGTCTTCGGGGTGCCCTCGGGCAGGATCTCGGTGACGTACGGGCCGTAGCGGCCGTCCTTCGCGACGATCTGGTGGCCGCTGGCGGGGTCGGTGCCCAGCTCGAAGTCGCCGCTCGGCTTGGCGAGCAGCTCCTCGGCGAGCTCGACGGTCAGCTCGTCGGGCGCGAGGTCGTCGGGGACGTCGGCGCGCTGGTGGCCCTCGGCGTCCTTCTCGCCGCGCTCGACGTACGGGCCGTAGCGGCCGACGCGGAGCACGATGCCGTTGCCGACGGGGAAGGAGGAGATCTCCCGCGCGTCGATGGCGCCGAGGTCGGTGACGAGCTCCTTGAGGCCGCCGAGGTGGTCGCCGTCGCCGTTCCCGGCGTCCGCCGCGCCGCCCTCGCCGGGGTCGCGCCCTCGCCGAAGTAGAAGCGCTTCAGCCACGGCACGGCCTGGGCCTCGCCGCGCGCGATGCGGTCGAGGTCGTCCTCCATGCGGGCGGTGAAGTCGTAGTCGACGAGCCGCCCGAAGTGCTTCTCCAGGAGGTTGACGACGGCGAAGCTCAGGAAGGACGGCACGAGCGCCGTGCCCTTCTTGAAGACGTAGCCGCGGTCGAGGATGGTGCCGATGATCGAGGCGTACGTCGACGGGCGGCCGATCTCGCGCTCTTCCAGCTCCTTGACCAGCGAGGCCTCGGTGTAGCGGGCCGGCGGCTTGGTCGCGTGGCCGTCCGCCGTGATCTCCTCGGCGGTCAGCGGGTCGCCCTCGGCGACCTGCGGCAGGCGCCGCTCGCGGTCGTCGAGCTCGGCGTTCGGGTCGTCGGCCCCTCCACGTACGCCTTCATGAAGCCGTGGAAGGTGATGGTCTTGCCGGACGCGCTGAACTCGGCGTCGCGGCCGTCGGAGGACCGTCCGCCGATCCTCACGGTGACCGAGTTGCCGGTCGCGTCCTTCATCTGGGAGGCGACGGTCCGCTTCCAGATCAGCTCGTACAGCTTGAACTGGTCGCCGGTCAGACCGGTCTCCGCCGGGGTGCGGAAACGATCACCCGAAGGCCGGATCGCCTCGTGCGCCTCCTGCGCGTTCTTGACCTTGCCGGCGTAGACGCGCGGCTTCTCCGGCAGGTAGTCGGCGCCGTACAGGTGCGTGACCTGCGCCCGGGCCGCGGTGACGGCGGTGTCGGAGAGGATCGTGGAGTCCGTACGCATGTAGGTGATGAAGCCGTTCTCGTACAGCTTCTGCGCCACCTGCATGGTCGCCTTCGCGCCGAAGCCCAGCTTGCGGCTCGCCTCCTGCTGGAGGGTCGTGGTCCGGAAGGGGGCGTACGGGGAGCGGCGGTACGGCTTCGACTCGACCGAGCGCACGGCGAACGCCGTGTCGGCGAGCGCGGCGGCGAGCGCCCGCGCGTTCTGCTCGTCCAGGTGGAGCACGTTCGCGGTCTTCAGGCGTCCGTCGGGGCCGAAGTCGCGGCCCTGCGCGACGCGCCGGCCGTCGACCGACGCGAGGCGCGCGACCAGCGAGGACGGGTCGGAGGCGTCACCGGTGCGGCCGGTGCCGAAGGTGCCGGTGAGGTCCCAGTACTCGGCGGAGCGGAAGGCGATGCGCTCGCGCTCGCGCTCGACGACGAGCCGGGTGGCGACGGACTGCACGCGGCCGGCGGAGAGCCGGGGCATGACCTTCTTCCACAGGACCGGCGAGACCTCGTAGCCGTAGAGGCGGTCGAGGATGCGGCGGGTCTCCTGGGCGTCGACCATGCGCTGGTTGAGCTCGCGCGGGTTGGCGACGGCGGCCTGGATCGCGTCCTTGGTGATCTCGTGGAAGACCATCCGGTGGACCGGGACCTTGGGCTTCAGGACCTCCTGGAGGTGCCACGCGATGGCCTCGCCCTCGCGGTCCTCATCGGTGGCGAGGTAGAGCTCGTCGGACTCGGCGAGCAGCTCCTTGAGCTTCCTGACCTGCGCCTTCTTGTCGGCGTTGACGACGTAGACGGGCTGGAAGTCGTGCTCGACGTCGACCCCGAGGCGGCGCACCTCACCGGTGTACTTCTCGGGCACCTCGGCGGCGCCGCTGGGGAGGTCGCGGATGTGCCCGACGCTCGCCTCGACGACGTAGCCGGGGCCGAGGTAGCCCTTGATCGTCTTCGCCTTGGCAGGCGACTCGACGATGACGAGTCGGCGGCCGCCGTGTGCGGTCTCGCTGGTCGGGGACAACTTCGCTCTTCTCTCCGGTTCGGCACTCTCTGGACACGTACGGGGCGCACGTACGGGACTCGTACGGGGCGCACGTACGGGACGCGTACCGGGCCCGTACGGCGCCGGCACGCACGGCAGCGGCACGGACGGTGACGCTCCCGTCGCTGCGGAGTGTGACGGTACAACCCGCCCCGTGTCAAACGGCGAAAGCCCGCAACGGCCACTCGAACGGTAACCCGAGTCCTGGCATTCCTGCCGCCCGGACTCCCCGGACCGGCGGGGCGAGGGGTGCGCGCCGGGGATCGGCGACGGTACCGGGGCGGGGTGCCCGGAGGGTGCTCAGAGGCGGCCGAAGCACCAGACGCCGAGGGCGAGGGAGGCGGCGCCGGAGAGGCTCGTCAGCGCGACGGCGGCGCGCGGGGGACGCCGAGGGCGACGGGCTCGCGGTGCAGCACGCGCACGGTGGTCCACAGCAGCAGCGCGCCTCCGAACAGCGTGAACGCCGCTCCCGCGAAGATCGCCGGCCCGCTCTCCATACCCGTACCCCACTCCGTTCACCTGCGGTGTTCGTCTCCCGGAGGGGAGGCTCGCACCCTCGGAAGACGCGGGCGCGAACTCCGGGTGAACGCCGTGGGCCACCGGCCGGGTTTCACGAGGATGGCCGGTAGTGACCTGCCCCTCGCCCCTCCTTCGACCTGCCGCTCCCCCACCTGCCCCTCTCCTGTCACTCATGTCACTCCCCTTCTTCCGGCTCCCTGCTCCCTGCCGTCTCCCTCCTCCCCTCGCGTCGCTCACATCACGTCGAGCGTGGTCCGGCGCCGGCCGCCCCGCTCGAAGGCGCCGAGGAGGGCCACGGCGAGGGAGGCCACGTTCGACACCAGGAACACGTCCCAAAAGCGGAGCCCGTTGAGGACGTACGGGAGGGCTCGTCCGGCCCAGAGCGGGATCCTGTGCCGGGGCGAGAGCAGGACCGCGCCGAGGGTGCCGTACCGGCGCTCGTTGGCGACGGCCATCGTGCCGCCGTACACGCAGGAGGCGGAAGCTGCGGGGACGGCGTTTCCGACGAGGTGGAAACGATCGTCGGCGACACCCGGTTCCCTGCCCAGGCAGACGAAGAAGAAAACCTGGAGGAGGGGCCCGACCAGCAGCGTTCCGACGAACATCGGCGGAGTGGCCCAGTTGGACAGCGCCCGGTAGGAGAGCGATCCGCCGACGACCACGAGCCGGGCGGTGCTGAGGAAACGGAACATGCCTGTCCGGCCTTTCGGGGCGCTCACGCGAGGACGCACACCGGGACCGCGACCAGGGTCTCCAGGGTGCCGAGCCGGCGCTGGTTCTGCACCGCGCCGCCCGGACCGAACAGCACCGAGCCCCAGACGCCCATGAGCCCGGCCCCGACGGAGGCGGTGAGCAGCCGGTCCGGGTCCCCGGCAGCGCGGAACAGGTGGACGGCGAGGGCCGCGTGGACCAGCGGGACGAGCACGGCGAACGTGATCTCGATCGGGGAGCGCGACATGTACGAGACGTGGGTGCGGACGCCGACGGCGATCAGCCGGGGGGCGTCGAGGGGGCGCGGGACGTACGGGGTGCCCGGGTCGTGCGGGGTGCCCGGGACGTACGGGACGTGCGGGGCGCCCGGGACGTGCCGGGCGCGGTGAGCCGGTCATGCGGAGGCTCCCTCTGACACGGCGTCCTCCCGCGCTCCCGCGGCCTCCTCCACGATCGCGATGTACGCGTCCTCCAGGGACGGTTCGCGGCGCACGATCCGCCCGGTCCGGACGCCGTCGAGGGCCGCCGGGACGGCGCCGTCCCGGCCGGTGGCGCCCCGGTCGGTCTGCACGGCCTCGGTCTCGGTCCGCCGGGGGCGGGGCCACCCGGTCCCGCTGGTGCAGGTGCGGCGCAGGGCGTCCTCCTCGATTGCGAGCACGCACCGGACGGTAGGAGCCGGGGAAGGGCGCGGGCCATCGATTCGGGAGACCCCGAATCGTTGCCGCCGGCCATCACCCGACCACGCGCAGCACGCCCTCTCCGGCGCCCTCTCCGGCGACGTCTCCGGCGATCTCTCCCGCGAGGAGCGCGAGCAGCGACCGGCCGGTGTCCGTGAGCTGGTGGTACACCGCGCGCCCGACGCGGTGCCGGGTGACGGCTCCGGCCTCCGAGAGCGCCGCCAGGTGCTCGGAGACCGTGCTGGGCGCGAGTCCGAGCCGGTCGGCGAGGCCGGTGGTGGTGAGCGGCCCGCCCAGCTCGCGCAGGACCGCCGCCCGGCCCCGGCCGAGCAGCAGGCCGAGCCGGTCGGCGGCGACGGGTTCGGGCCGTTCGCGCAGGGCCGCGGCGCCCCGGGCCTGGAAGCCGGCCGCGAACACCTCGGGGTCGTCCGTCGAGTACAGCCGGCAGCCCTCGGCGAAGACCAGCGGCACGAGGACCAGGCGCCGGTCCCCGCCGCGTACGCGGCGTCGATGCCTTGGTCAGTTCGAGCACGGGCGGCGTCCAGCGGGCCCGGCTCTCCAGGCCCGTGAACAGCGCGTCGATCCCCTCGGTCGCGAACGTCCGCGCCCGGACGAGCACTTCGTCCTCGACGAGCCGGCGCATGGTCGGCCAGTACGGTTCGACCGCGCCCTCCTAGTAGGCCGCGTAGGCGTCGGCGAGCGCCGCGCAGGCCGCCTCCGGGTCCTCCAGGTGGGGCCGCAGGAAGGGCGCGTCGGCCCGCCGGGGTAGCAGACGGCCGCCTGCGCGCGGACGAACGCGGGGTCGGTGGCCCGCAGCGCGGCCGGGTCCTCGGGGACGTGGACCGTGCCGAACGGCCGGGGCAGCAGGAAGTCGGAGACGTCGCGCCGCCCTTCGGCGAACAGCTCCCACAGCGGCCGGAGCCGGTCGTCCTCCCGTCACACCTCGCACGCCCGCACGACCCACTCCTGGTACGGCCAGGAGGTGCCATCCCGGCAGCGCCAGGTGCATCGCGCAGAAGGCGTCGCGCAGCGGCTGATCGCGGTCCTGGTCGCCCCGAGCGAGGCCTCGTCCAGCTCGATCCCTACCACTCGTGCGCCCCGGCCCGTATCAAACGCCCTCCCCGGAACCCCTTCGCCGACGGGCGGCAGGAAGCCCTCCTCGACGAGGAGGCGGATCGCCTGCGGGGTGCGGTCCCGCAGCAGGACCGGGTCCTCGCCCATCAACTGGCCGATGGCGTCGAGGATGCGGCCCGCGCTGAGGGTGCCGTCGCAGACGCCGGCGAACCCGGCGCCGACGTGGTCCACCCGGGTCGCGCGGCGCATCCCCGGTTCTGCCGGAGCACCACGTGCTCCGGGTCCTCGGCGCCGGGCAGGCCGACCTGTTCCTGGACCACCTCGGGCGCGAGCGCGAACCGGTCGGCGAGGAGGGCCGCGTCGTCGTGGGTCCGCAGGTAGTCCTGGCGCTCGAAGTGGGCGCGGACGGCGGGCCCGAGGGCTGCTCGACCGGGTGCGGCCACTCCTCGATCACGATCGAGGGCTCGACGGCGCCGGAGGCCACCGCTCCGTTCCGCCGGATCGTGATCCAGCCGAAGCCGATCGCCCGCGTCTTGCGGGCCTCGAACTCGTCGAGCCAGCGGGCGTACGCGGCCCGGTAGGCGGCCGGGTCGCCCCGGTGGTCGCCGCTGTCCCGCAGCCACAGCTCGGTGTACTGGGTGACGTCCTGGACCTCCCGCTGCACGATCCAGGCGTCGCAGCCGCGCGGCACCCAGGACCGCAGCCGCTCCTGCCACTCCTCGCCGTCCACGTGCTGCCAGTTGGCGAGGAACTGGGCGTACCCGCCGTCATTGAGCCGCTCGCCCGCCTGCTGCACGAGCGTGCGGCACAGGTCGTCGCCGCCCATCCCGCCGTCCCGGTAGGTGAGTCCGGCGCCGGGGAGATCACGAACGGCGGGTTGGAGACGATCAGGTCGTACGTGTCGTCCCCGACCGGCTCGAAGAGCGAGCCCGCGACCAGCTCGGCCTCCGCGGCCCCGGAGAGGGCGAGGGTGAGCCGGGTGAAGTCCAGGGCGCGCGGGTTGAGGTCGGTGGCGGTGACCCGGGTGGCGTGCTGGGCGGCGTGCAGCGCCTGGATGCCGGAGCCGGTGCCGAGGTCGAGCGCGGCGGAGACCGGCGTGCGGACGGTGATGCCGGCGAGCGTGGTGGAGGCCCCGCCGACGCCGAGGACGACGCCCTCGTCCTTCTTGCCGATGCCTCCGGCGCCGCCGACGGCGCAGCCCAGGTCGGAGACGATGAACCAGTCCTCGCCGTCGGGCCCGCCGTAGGGCCGGACGTCGACGGTGGCGCGTACGGTGTCGTCCTCGCGGACCGCCCAGCCGTCGGCGACGGCCTCGTCCAGCGGGAGCGCGGCGGCGGCCGGGCGTGCTCGACCGGCTCCTGGAGCAGGAAGAGCCGGACGAGGGTCTCCAGCGGGGTGTCGCCGCCGGTGGCGCGCAGGGCGGGCACGGTCTCGCTGCGGGCGAGCGCCGCGTAGGCGGGGGCGCCGAGCAGGTCGAGCAGACCGTCGGCGGTGAAGTCGGCGGCGAGCAGCGCCTCGCGCAGACGGGCGGCGTGCGCGGGCGCCGGGAGGCGGGAAGTCAGGCTGGTCGTACTCACCCGCCCATTGTGACGGCCACCACCGACATCGGCAGCCACCGACATCGGGACGACGGCCACCGACAGCGGGACGGCGGCGGCCACCGCCATCGGAACGGCCGCCCCATCGGACGGCCGCCTCGTCGGACGACCGCCCCATCGGACGACCGCCCGTCGAAACGGCCGCCCGTCGGAACGGCCGGGAGGCCTACTCCTCGCTCTTGGTGGCCGTGGCCTTCGCGCTCGGCTTCGCGGACGCCTTGCCGCTCGGCTCGGCGGACGCCTTGCCGTCCGGCTTCGCGGACGCCTTCCCCGTGGGTTCGGCGGCGCCGCCCGCGTCCGCGGTGGAGCCGGCTCCCGGGGAGGCGGAGCCCGAGGGCTTCGGCGGGGTCGAGGCGGTGGGCTTCTGGCAGCCGGGCTGCTTGGCCATCGCCTGCCCGATCTCGCCCCCTCCAGCTTGGCCAGGGCGTTCTGGTCCATCTTCTCGATCCTGGTCAGCCCGTTGGCGACGTTCTGGAGGCCGTCCGCGAACTTCTGCTGGTTCGACGGGTCCAGCGCGTCGACCTGCTTCTTGAGGCCCTCGTAGGCCACCGCGGTCTCGTTGAGCTCCTTGACCGCGTCCTGCTTGATCTTCTCGCCGTTCTCCACGGGCGGGGCGCCGGCGCTCTCGACGGCCTTGGCGAGGCGCGGTCGGCGTCGGCGATGTCCTGGAACGCCTTCGAGTCCGCGGCCTGGATCTCGGCGGGCTTGCTGTCGGCCGCCGTCGAGATGATGATCTGGTGGGCGTCGGCCCGCTTCTGGATCTGGGGCTTGGCCTGGTCGCAGAACGTCTTCGCCCAGTCCTCCACCTTGTTGCCCTCGTCGTCGCTGCAACCCGACAGCGCGAGCACCAGTACCGCGCCGCCGGACAGTGCGGCCGCAAGCTTCTTGTTCACCGGATCGGTCCCTTCCAAGGCTCTCGGCCCCGGAACATACACGCCGAACGGGCTACTTCCACCTTTCGTACGACTGATTCGTCCCGTATTGAAGTCTTTTGAACCAAGGGAGAGACCGCTCACGTACCCCGCCGTCTCCATGAATGAGACGGATGCCACGTCAGACGGACGCCCCGTCAGGAGGACGCCTCGTCAGGCGGCCACCCAGTCAGGCGGCTTCCACGGAGCGCCTCTTGGAGAGGAGCACGGCGACGACGACCACGAGCAGCGCGACCGCGGCGACGGCCGCCCGTACCCAGGGATTCGCGTCGTCCCCGTGCCCGAACCGCACGACGGCCGGGGCGATGAGGAGCGCGACCAGGTTCATCACCTTCAGGAGGGGTTGATCGCCGGTCCCGCCGTGTCCTTGAAGGGGTCGCCGACGGTGTCCCCGATGACGGTCGCCGCGTGCGCCTCGCTGCCCTTGCCGCCGTGGTTCCCGTCCTCGACCAGCTTCTTCGCGTTGTCCCAGGCGCCGCCGGAGTTGGCGAGGAAGACCGCCATCAGCGCCCCGTGCCGATCGCCCCGGCGAGGTACGCGCCGAGCGGGCCGACGCCGAGCGCGAAGCCCACCGCGATCGGGGCCGTCACGGCGAGCAGGCCGGGCGTGGCGAGTTCGCGCAGCGCGTCCTTGGTGCAGATGTCGACGACCCGCCCGTACTCGGGCTTCTCGGTGTGGTCCATGATCCCGGGGTGCTCGCGGAACTGCCGCCGCACCTCGTACACCACCGATCCCGCCGACCGGGACACGGCGTTGATCGCGAGCCCCGAGAAGAGGAAGACGACCGCGGAGCCGAGGATCAGGCCGAAGAGGTTGTTCGGCTGCGAGATGTCCATGGAGAGGGTCAGTTCGCCGGCCCGCGCGCCCACCTCCGCGACCGAGGTGGCGATGGCGTCCCGGTACGAGCCGAAGAGCGCCGAGGCCGCCAGGACGGCGGTGGCGATGGCGATGCCCTTGGTGATGGCCTTGGTCGTGTTGCCGACCGCGTCCAGGTCGGTCAGGACCCGCGCGCCCGCGCCCCGGACGTCCCCGGACATCTCCGCGATGCCCTGGGCGTTGTCCGCGACCGGTCCGAAGGTGTCCATGGCGACGATCACGCCGACGGTGGTGAGCAGGCCCGTCCCGGCCAGCGCGACCGCGAAGAGCGCCAGCACGACCGAGGTCCCGCCGAGCAGGAAAGCCCCGTAGACGGTGAGCCCGATCAGGAGGGCCGTGTAGACGGCGGACTCCATGCCGAGGGCCACGCCCGCGAGGACGACGGTCGCGGGGCCGGTGAGCGAGGACCTGCCGACGTCCCGCACGGGCCGCCTGCTCGTCTCGGTGAAGTAGCCGGTGAGCTGCTGGATGAGCGCGGCCAGGACGATGCCGAGGGCGACGGCGACCAGGGCGAGGACGCGCGGGTCGCCCCGTGCCCGCGCAGGCCGGGCTCGGTGACGCCCTCCAGGCCGGCGTAGGTGGACGGCAGGTACGTGAAGGCGGCGACGGCGACGAGCGCGAGGGAGACCACCGCCGAGACGAGGAAGCCGCGGTTGATCGCGCTCATCCCGCCGCGGTCGGCCCGCCGGGGCGAGACGGCGAGGATGCCGATCACGGCGGTGACCACGCCGATCGCGGGCACGATCAGGGGAAAGGCGAGGCCGTGGTCGCCGAAGGCAGCCTTGCCGAGGATCAGCGCGGCGACCAGGGTCACGGCGTACGACTCGAAGAGGTCGGCCGCCATGCCGGCGCAGTCGCCGACGTTGTCCCCACGTTGTCGGCGATGGTGGCGGCGTTGCGCGGGTCGTCCTCGGGGATGCCCTGCTCGACCTTGCCGACCAGGTCGGCGCCGACGTCGGCGGCCTTGGTGAAGATGCCGCCGCCCACGCGCATGAACATGGCGATGAGGGCCGCGCCGAGTCCGAACCCCTCCAGGACCTTGGGCGCGTCGGCGGCGTAGACGAGGACGACGCAGGCGACGCCGAGCAGCCCGAGGCCGACGGTGCACATGCCGACGGCCCCGCCCGTGCGGAAGGCGATCCGCATGGCCCGGTGCGCGGCCCCGTCCGGGTCCCGCTCCGGTTCGCCCGGTGCCGGAGCGGCGTCCCGGGCCGCCGCGGCGACCCGGACGTTCGCCCGTACGGCGAGCCGCATGCCGAGGTACCCGGTGACCGCCGAGAACAGCGCCCCGACCAGGAAGAACAGGGAGCGCCCGGCCCGCTGCGACCAGGTGTCGGCGGGCAGCGCGAGAGCAGGAGGAACACGGCGGCGGCGAAGACGGCGAGGGTACGGAGCTGCCGCGCGAGGTAGGCGTTGGCCCCTTCTTGCACGGCGGCGGCGATCTCCCGCATCCTCTCGGTGCCCTCGCCGGCCGCGAGCACCCGGCGGGCGAAGAACCAGGCGACGAGCAGCGCGGCGAGGGCGACGGCCGCGATGACGACCACGATCGTCCGGTTCCCGCTCGTGAGCACCGCCGCGGCGAGGGAGACGAGGGGAGGGGGTCCATGGGGACGGATCGGTCCATGGGGACGGATCATAGGGAGACGAACCGGCACATACGGGGACCCGGAAGCCCCCGCGCGGCTGCCCCGAAGGCGGGAGAAGAGTGACGAGGAGGGGCCCGCGATGCGGGGCCCTCCTCGAATTGCTACCGCTCGCGCGCCCCGCAGGGTCGGAACGCCTCAGGACAGGACGTCCGCCGGGCTCACCGGCCAGGTCATACGGAGCGTGCCGCCGTCCGCGCCGGCGCTCACCTCGACGTCGTCGACGAGCCCGCGGATCACCGCGAGGCCCATCTCGTCCTCGCCGTCGGCGTCGTCGAAGTCCTCGGCCGGGGCCGCGGCCCGCGCGCCGGGCACCCCGACCGCATCGGCCGCCGCCACCCCCGCGCCCGGCACCTCGTCACCGACCTCGATGGAGAACGACTTCTCCTCCTCGGTCAGGACGACCCGGATGGGGGTCGTGACGTCGTTGCTGCGGTGCAGCCCGACGGCACGGGAACACGCCTCGCCGACGGCGAGGCGCACCTCGTCGAGAGCGCCTCGTCCACCCCCGCCCGGCGCGCCACCGCGGCCGCCACCAGGCGGGCCGTCCGGACGTGCTCGGGCTGGGCGCTGAAGCGGAGTTCAACGGTGGCCATGCGAACCCCCGGGCTCAGTCGACGGCGTTGACGGCCTCGTCGACCGAGGTGTGGATCGGGAACACCTTGGTGAGGCCCGTGATCCGGAAAATCTTGAGAATGCGCTCCTGGTTGCAGACGAGGCGCAGCGAGCCCTCGTGGGCACGGACGCGCTTCAGGCCGCCGACGAGCACACCGAGGCCGGTGGAGTCGAGAAGTCCACGCTCTCCATATCGACGACCAGGTGGTAACTGCCGTCGTTCACCAACTCGACCAACTGCTCGCGCAGCTTTGGGCGCGGTATACATCAATCTCGCCACCGACCTCGACGACCGTACGGTCACCACCAGCGCCGGTCACATTGCGAGTCGACAGGGACAGGTCCACGGATCCTCCAGCACCTTGCTATCGGGCGATCGTTCTCTCGGGGCTCCCGGACGGGGCCGAGGAACGGATCGCCAGCCGCGATGGCATTCAATCACTTACGCACAGCCATGCACGACGCCTTGGAAGCATTGTCCGTCATGGCAGTGACACACTCGATGCCGATGGCCAAGAATCACCGCCCCAGTCGTCCCGCCGGGGACAGGGGCAGCCGCCCTCTCCCGGCATGGTCCTGGACCGGCTCTCCTCGGGCGAGAGCCGGGCCGCGCGC
This sequence comes from Streptomyces sp. WAC08241, assembly GCA_007858575.1. GTDB lineage: Bacteria > Actinomycetota > Actinomycetes > Streptomycetales > Streptomycetaceae > Streptomyces. Next base: position 5,875,975 of record CP042279.1, on the reverse strand, counting down.
ATCACTCATACGGAGCACATGCCCGCCCGGGCGGGTCGTCATGCGGTCTGGCCGGACCGCATCCGCCCGGAGGTGATCGCGGCGATCCGGGAGGCCGGGATCGAGCACCCGTGGGCCCACCAGGCGGAGGCCGCCGAGCACGCCCTCGACGGCGAGTCCGTGGTGATCGCCACCGGCACCGCCTCGGGCAAGTCGCTCGCCTACCTCGCCCCGGTCCTCAGCACGCTCCTGGACGGCTCCGAGGCCCCCAACGGACGCGGGGCCACCGCCCTCTACCTCGCGCCCACCAAGGCCCTCGCCGCCGACCAGCGGCGCGCCGTGCGGGAACTGGCCGCCCCGCTCGGCAACCGGATCCGTCCCGCCCTCTACGACGGCGACACGCCGGTCGAGGAGCGCGAGTGGGTCCGCCAGTACGCGAACCTCGTCCTGACCAACCCCGACATGCTGCACCGGGGCGTCCTCCCTCCACCCCCGCTGGTCCTCCTTCCTTCGCGCCCTGCGCTACGTCGTGATCGACGAGTGCCACACCTACCGGGGCGTCTTCGGCTCCCACGTCGCCCAGGTGCTGCGGCGCCTGCGCCGGATCTGCGCCCGGTACGGCTCCGAGCCGGTCTTCCTCCTCGCCTCGGCCACCTCCGCCGACCCCGCCCGGGCCGCCGGCCGCCTCACCGGCCTGCCGGTCACCGAGGTCTCCGACGACGCCTCCCCGCGCGGCGAGCTGGTCTTCGCCCTCTGGGAGCCGCCGCTGACCGAGCTGCACGGAGAGCGCGGCGCGCCGGTGCGCCGCACGGCCACCGCCGAGACCGCGGACCTGCTGACCGACCTGACCCGGCAGGGCGTCCGCTCGGTCGCCTTCGTACGCTCCCGGCGCGGCGCCGAGCTGATCTCGGTGATCGCCCAGGAACGGCTCGCCGAGACCGACCGCGCCCTGGCCCGCCGCGTCGCCGCCTACCGGGGCGGCTACCTGCCGAGGAGCGCCGCGCCCTGGAACGGTCCCTGCACTCCGGGGAACTCCTGGGCCTGGCCGCCACGACCGCCCTGGAGCTGGGCGTGGACGTCTCGGGCCTGGACGCCGTCCTGATCGCCGGATACCCGGGCACCCGGGCCTCCCTCTGGCAGCAGGCGGGCCGCGCCGGCCGCTCGGGCGAGGGCGCCCTCGCGATCATGGTCGCCCGGGACGACCCGCTGGACACCTTCCTGGTCCACCACCCCGAGGCGATCTTCGAGCAGCCGGTCGAGTCGACCGTCCTGGACCCCGACAACCCCTACGTCCTCGCCCCCATCTGTGCGCCGCGGCGCGGAGCTGCCGCTGACCGAACCCGACCTGGCCTCTTCGGCCCGGCCGTCCCCGACCTGCTCCCCCAACTGGAGACCGCCGGCCTGCTGCGCCGCCGCTCCACCGGCTGGTACTGGACCCGCCGCGAGCGGGCCGCCGACCTCACCGACATCCGGGGCGGCGGCGGCAGCCCCGTGCGGATCGTGGAGACCGGCACCGGCCGCCTCCTCGGCACGGTCGACGAGGCGGCCTCCCACACCTCCGTCCACGAGGGCGCCGTCCACCTCCACCAGGGCCGCACCTACCTGGTGCGGGAGCTCGACCTCGAGGACTCCGTGGCCCTCGTGGAGGAGGCCGTCCCGCCGTACTCCACCACCGCCCGCGACACCACCTCCGTCTCCGTCCTCGACACCGACACCGAGATCCCCTGGGGAGCCGGCCGCCTCTGCTACGGCTCCGTCGAGGTCACCAACCAGGTCGTCTCCTTCCTCCGCCGCCGTCTCATCACGGGCGAGGTGCTCGGCGAGACCAAGCTCGACCTGCCGCCCCGCACCCTGCGCACCCGTGCCGTGTGGTGGACGGTCACCGAGGACCAGCTCGACGCCGCCCGGATCAACCCGGAGATCCTCGGCGGCGCCCTGCACGCCGCCGAGCACGCCTCCATCGGCATGCTGCCGCTCTTCGCCACCTGCGACCGCTGGGACATCGGCGGCGTCTCCGTGCCGCTCCACCCCGACACCCTGCTGCCCACCGTCTTCGTGTACGACGGGCATCCGGGCGGCGCGGGCTTCGCCGAACGGGCCTTCCACACGGCCCGCGCCTGGCTGACGGCCACCCGGGAGGCCATCGCCTCCTGCGAGTGCGAGGCGGGCTGCCCGTCCTGCATCCAGTCCCCGAAGTGCGGCAACGGCAACGACCCCCTCCACAAACGCGGCGCAGTCCGCCTCCTCACGGAACTCCTCCGCGGGGCCCCGGAGGACCGGGAGACGGCTCCGGAGGATCGGGAGGCGGTCCCGGAAGGCCGAGAGGCGGTCCCAGAGGACTGGGAGGCAGTTCCAGAGGACCGGAAGGCGGCCCCGGAGGGTGCCCGGGAGGCGGAGGGGGTCGACGGCAGGCGCCTGAGGCCCGGGAGCCGGCTCCGCAGGATCCTCGGGTGCCGGAAGGCCCGGAGGCGGCTCCGGCGGACCCGGCAGGGGCGCCTGAGGGCCCGCCCGGGACCTGACCTCCGGCCGGTACGGGCCGCGCACCACCCGCGCGGTCACCTCGGCGAGCTCGCCCCGCACCGCGCACCGCACCAGCTCGGCGCCCTGCTCACCGGCCACCCGTGAGGCGGCGGCGCACGCCTCGGCCTCGCCCCACAGGGCCCGGTCGGCGGCGGCGAGGACGGCCAGGTCGGCAGCCCCTCCGGCCCGGTGCCGGGCCACTACCGCCTGGCCCAGCGCGAGCAGCGCCCCGAACACCACGCACAGCACGCAGGCCGCGAACGCCGTCCACACGGTCGCCGCACCCCGGTCGTCCCGACGGCCGGGTCCACGACAGCCGGGTGGGCGGCGGGCAGCTTCACGGCGGTCCCCCGGCTCCGAGACCCCGGGCCTGAAGCTCCTGCTTCCGAACCCCCGGTCCCGGAATCCTCGAGCCCGGAATCCCTGGCCCCGAGGTCCCGGACCTCAAGTCACCGGCCCCCAAGTCACCGGCTGCCGCGCCGCCCTCCGCGAGGAAGCCGGTGTCCTCCGCGAGGGCCGCCGCGTCCGCCCGCAGGGTGAGGCCCAGGCCCCGGGGGCCGGGGCCGCCACTTCCACCGTCACCCGCCACAGCTCCCCGAGCGTGCCACCGACACCCGGGCGCCCTCGGGCGCCGCGGACCGCGCGGCCGTCTCCGCGGCGGTCACCGGTTCGAACGGGCCGCCGACCGCGCGCCCGCCCGAGCCGCGTCCACGCACTTGAGCTGCGCGGCGGCCGCGGCGAGGGCCCAGAGCAGGGTCATCGTGAACAGCGCCAGGACGGGCAGGACCATCGCCGCCTCCACGGTCGCGAAGCCCCGATCGGAACGGCACGATCCGGAACGACACGCTCCGGAACGACCCGTCCCAGAACGACGCGCCTCAGAACGACGCATCGAGCGCCTTCCCGATCATCGACTCCAGCGCTCCCGAGACCGTTCCGCTGGTCACGACCTTGTAGAGCACCGCGGCGAACGCCGCCGCCGCGATCGTCCCCACCGCGTACTCGCTGGTGCTCATCCCCGCGTCGCGACGCGCCGCCTCCCGCCGCGCCCGCCACCATCCGCCGACCCGCCCCCGGACCGCCGTCACCGCCGTCATCACCCCTGCCGCCTTCCCCGTCACTGCCCCTGCCCTGCCCCTGCCATGTCGTCCTCCTCGTTCCGTTCCGCTTGTCGTGTCTCGTCATGTGTCGTCGTGTCTCGTCGTCGTTCTCATCCGTGCAGCAGGCCCGTCGCGAGGCCGATCACCACCGGGGCCACCCCACCGCCAGGAAGGCCGGCAGGAAGCAGAGCCCCACGGGCGCGCTGATCAGGACCTGGGCCCGGCGCGCACCGGCCGCCGCCGTACGGGCGCGGGCGGCTCGCAGAGCCGTCGCGTACCGGGCCACGGCCTCCGCCGAGGGCGCCCCCGAGAGCCGGCCCGTTCCAGGCAACGGGCGAGTCCCACGGCACCCGGTATCGCGCCGAACCTCCCCACACCTCGGCCGGTTCGCCGCCGAGGCGCAGTTCGGCCGCCGTGCGGGCCAGGCGTTCCCCGAGCGGGCCGCCCAGCGACCGGCCCACCGCCTCCGCCGCCTCCCCGGGCCCGGCCCCCGAAGCGGCGCAGGCCGCCAACAGGTCGGCCGCCAGCGGAAGATGCCGTACCGCCTCCTCCTCGCCGCCGTCCGGATCGGTCGACGCCCGGTGCCCGGGGAGCCGTCTCCGCACCCCGCAGGCCACCAGGACTCCGACGCCCAGGCCGGCGATCCCGCCGAAGAGCACCCAGCCGAGCCCGACCGCCACGACCGGCACCGCCCAGAGCCCCACCCACGGCGGCAGCCCCGCCCGGGCCTTCCGGGGCGGCGGGGCCGGCACCCGAGAAGGTTCCGCGTCCGCCTCCGCGTCCGGCGCGCCCCCAGCTCGCGCAGCACCTCGCGGACGCCTTGCGCGCACAGGCACACCGCCGCCGTCAGGAGTGCCCCCGCCTGAAGAACGTCCAGCGGCATCACGCCCGCTCCCTCCCCGTACGATCCGCGCGGCCCACCACAGGCCGGCCGCCTCCAGGGCCCCGCCGACGGCCAGGCAGCCCAGGCCCGCCGGGGTGTGGAGCAGTACCCGCAGCGGGTCGGCCCCGAGCGCCGTACCGAGGGCGAGCCCCGCCGCCGGGAGCAGCGCGAGGACGGTCACCGTGGCCCAGGCTCCGGCCAGTTCGGCCCGCAGCCGCTCCCGCTGCTCGTGCCGGTCCCGCAGGAGGCCTCCAGCCGGTCGAGCCCGGCGGCCAGGCCGGCGCCCCGTCGACGGCCACCTGCCAGCAGGCCGCCATGCCCGCGAGGCCGTCGGCACCGTCCTGCCGGGACGCCCTCCGCAGGGCCTCCGGCACGTCTCCGCCGAACCGAGCCGCCGCGAGCACCCGCGCCTCCTCGTCGCCCAGGGCTCCGGTCTCCCGGGCCGCGAAGGACAACGCCTGCGCGGGCTGCCAGCCGGCCCGCAGCTCCCCGACGACCGCCCCGCACAGGGCCACGACCCGTTCGGCCCGCGCCTCCCGTTCCCTGCGCCGTCCGGCGGCCCGCAACCGTCGCCCGACCAGGGGCACCGCGAGCGCCCCGCCACCAGCGGCAGCGGCGACTCCCCGAGCAGTGCGAGGACTCCCGCCACCGGCAGGCACAGCCACGCGCGCCTGCCCCGCAGCAGGGCCCATCCGTGCGCGACCGCCACCGGCCAGGCCCCCGGCCGGCCTCCTCGGGCACACCGCCCGCGAGCACCGCCCGCACCCGGCCGGTCCCGCGCCGCCGCTCGACCGTCCACCACAGGGCGAGCCCCGCGCAGAGCACCGCCGCGCCCTGCGCCGCGCCCCGTACCGCCTCCGCCGTCACCACGTTCCCCTCCGATCAGCGTCCTCAGCCGCTCCCAGCCCCGCTCCCGCGCGAACCCGGACGCGCCCCAGCGCAGGGCGGGAACCGTCCGGACCAGCCCCTCCCGGTCGCGCTCCAGGACGTGGATCTCGGCGATCCGGCGCCGCCCGTCCCGGTCCCGCACGAGGTGGAGCACGACGGAGAGCCCGGCGCCCAACTGGCTGTGCAGGGCGGCCCGGTCGAGCCCGGCCGCCGTCCCCAGGGCTTCGAGCCGCGCCGGTACGTCCGCCGCCGTGTTGGCGTGGACCGTCCCGCAGCCCCCTTCGTGGCCCGTGTTGAGGGCTGCCAGGAGGTCCACGGCCTCCCCGCCGCGCACTTCGCCGACCACCAGCCGGTCGGGCCGCATCCGCAGCGCCTGCCGGACCAGGTCCCGCAGGGTGACGAGTCCGGCGCCCTCCTGGTTGGCGGGCCGGGCCTCCAGGCGCACCACGTGCGGGTGGTCGGGCCTCAGCTCCGCCGAGTCCTCGGCGAGCACGATCCGCTCCCGCTCCCCCACCAGGCCGAGCAGGGAGGCGAGGAGCGTGGTCTTCCCCGTGCCCGTGCCGCCGCTGACGAGGTAGGAGACCCTGGCGTCGATCAGGGCCCGCAGGACCGCGGCGCCGCCGGGCAGCACCGTGCCCGCCGCGGCCAGTTCCTCCAGGGAGAAGGCTCGCGGGCGCACCACCCGCAGCGAGAGGCAGGTCAGGCCGACCGCCACCGGCGGCAGCACCGCGTGCATGCGGGTGCCGTCGGGAAGCCGGGCGTCCACCCAGGGGCGGGCGTCGTCGAGCCTGCGTCCGGCGACGGCCGCGAGGCGCTGTGCGAGCCTGCGGACGGCCGCCGCGTCGGGGAAGGAGACCGGGACCCGTTCGAGTCCGGCGCCCCGGTCCACCCACACCCGGTCGGGGGCGGAGACCAGGACGTCGGTGACGGCCGGATCGGCGAGGAGCGGTTCGAGCGGCCCGGTGCCGATCAGTTCGCACCGCAACTCCTCCGCCGCTCCCAGCACTTCCGCGTCGCCGAGCAGCCGTCCCTGGGCCCGCAGCGCCGCCGCGACCCGGGCCGGGGTGGGCTCGGCCCGCTCGCCGCGAGCCGCTGCCGCACGGCGTCCAGCAGTCCCGTGCCGCCGCCTTCGTCCCAGTTCCCGGTCATGCCGCACCGCCGGGGTGAGCGCGCGCTCCCAGAAGGCGCCGCAGAAGCGGCCGAGCGGCCCCCTGGGCTCGGCGCCCGGCGGGAGGCCCGCGTCCTGGTCGGCCACGATCCCCGGGTCGTAGGGGAGTTCGCCGACGAGCGGCAGGCGCAGCGCGTCGGCGACCCACCGCTCGTCGAGCCCCGTCGCGTACGGCCCGCGCACCACGGCCCGCAGGTCGCGCACGGCCGCCCCGAGGCTCGCGGCCACCCAGTGGGCCGCCGCGACGGCCCTCAGCTCCCCGGGTACGACCAGCAGTCCGAGGTCGAGCTGGGCCAGGGCCTCGGCGGTCGGCAGGTCGCCCCGCGCGGCAGGTCGACCACGACGACCCCGCCCCGGCGGCGCGCGGCGGCGAGCACGGACCGCACGGCCTCCGGCGGCACCGGCAGCGCGGGCTCCCTGCCCCAGCTCAGCACCCGGACGCCCCGCACCGACGGCAGGGACTCCTCCAGGGCACCGCCCGCGAGCCGGCCCTTCGAGGCGGCGAAGTCGGGCCACCGCCTGCCCTCCTCGCGCTCGCCGCCGAGCAGCACGTCGAGGCCGCCGCCCAGCGGGTCGCCGTCGACGAGGAGGGTGCGCCGCCCGGTCCTGGCGGCGGCGAGGGCGAGCCGCAGGCCAGGGTGGAAGCGCCCGCGCCCCCGCGGCCACCGACGACGCCGACGGTCAGCGCCTGCCGGCCCACCCCTTCGGCCGCGTCGGCGATGCGGTCCACGAGGAGGCCCTCGGCGTCCGGAAGCCGCAGCACGCACTCCGCGCCGATCTCCACGGCGAGGCGCCACACCTCCGGGTCGTCCGGGTCGCGCCCGACGAGAACGGTCCCCGGCCGGCGCACCGCTCCCCGACAGCGGACGGCGGCGTCGGCACCGACCAGGACGAGCGGTGGGTCCGTCCAGCTCGCCCGCCGCTCCGGCACCGATGGTGCACCTCGGGCTCCACCCCGGCCGCCGCGCACGGCCGGAGGAGGTCGTCGAGCAGCCCGAGGTCCTCGGTGACGATCAGTGGCCCGGCCCGACGCACCTCGTCCACGCCCCGCGCCCCGGCCCTCGTGCCCCGGCCCCTGCGCCGACGGGCCCCGCCCGCGCCCCCGGCTCCTGCCCCGGCCCCTGAAGTCCTGGATGCCTCCACGGCACACGCCCCTCTCGTGATTCCCTCCGGCCGCGAACTTCGCGACAGGAATCACCGTGGGGCCGTCCAGAAATCGTGGGGATCTCACCGAAAAACTGTGGATAAGTGAGGGCCTGTGAATAACCGCGCCACCCCTCCGGGGCTGCCCGGAACGCATCCCACTGGTTACTCTGAGTGAGGAATCGAGAGCGCGACAGCCCGATGGCCGGCTCGTGGCCGAGGGGCGAAGAGAAGGGAGCGGGCGATGTTCACAGGCCCGAAACGGCTCCGGACATGCGACGACCCCCGCCGGGGGGGGAGAGCGGGGTCGTCTCTCCGGCCGACTCGGGGGGAGGAGCCGGACCGGGGTAGCACGGTCGCGAACGATCCGTGACTTCCATGGTGTACCCGAGAGGCTTCTCAGGCAAACCCACGCGCCCCAGCGTACGCCGAATGGCGGGCACCTATGCTCGGGCTCGTGGAAAACCACTCCTTGCCGCGCACAGCCGCCTTCTTTGACCTGGACAAGACGGTCATTGCGAAGTCCTCGACGCTGACCTTCAGCAAGTCCTTCTACCGGGGCGGGCTGATCAGCCGCCGTGCCGCCCTGCGGACGGCCTACATCCAGTTCGTCTTCCTGGCGGGCGGGGCCGATCACGACCAGATGGAGCGGATGCGCGAATATCTTTCCGCGCTCTGCAAAGGCTGGAACGTCGCCCAGGTGAAGGAGCTCGTCGCCGAGACCCTTCACGATCTGATCGACCCGATCATCTACGACGAGGCGGCCTCCCTCATCGAGGCCCACCACGCCGCCGGCCGGGACGTCGTCATCGTCTCGACCTCCGGCGCCGAGGTGGTCGAGCCGATCGGCGAGATGCTCGGGGCCGACCGGGTCGTCGCCACCCGGATGGTGGTCGGCGAGGACGGCTGCTTCACCGGGGAGGTGGAGTACTACGCCTACGGGCCGACGAAGGCCGAGGCGGTCCGGGAGCTCGCAAAGTCGGAGGCTACGACCTCTCGCGCTGCTACGCGTACAGCGACTCGGCGACCGACATCCCCATGCTGGAGGCCGTGGGCCATCCGCACGCGGTCAACCCCGACCGGACGCTGCGCCGCGAGGCCGTCGCCCGGGAGTGGCCGGTGCTCTCCTTCGAGAAGCCGGTCCGCCTCAAGCAGCGGCTGCCCGAGTTCCGGATGCCGCCCCGGCCCGCGCTCGTCGCCGCGGCGGCCGTGGGGGCGGCAGCCGTGGGAGCCGGGCTCGTCTGGTACGCCGCCAGACGCCGTCAGGCCACGCCCGCCGGCTCTCGGCCCCTGGCGGCTTTGCCCGAATTTGAGCAAAACCCAGAAGTGGAACCAGCACTTTCGCTTCCACCCCAAGAGGAGTAAAAGGAATCAGGCCCGCGAGACCTGGGACATCCGAGAGGATCACCTGTTGAGCATGAAGGCCCCACGGACCTAGCACGAAAACCAGGTACCCACGCGACGTCGACCCGTCGATTACGGGCCAGCCGCACCAGGCCACGGGCAAAGTTCCCGGCCTGATGGGCGCATATCGAGGACGCTTGGTAACTGGGTGGACGTGCCAGCGGCGGTACCTGAAGAGGTACCGCCGCAACCCTTCTCAGCCCCGGAAACGGCCTCGGCCCCGGACCTGGGCCCGGATCCCCGGCGGCCCTCAGGCCGCGCCGCTGGAGCGCCTCGCAGACGGCCGTCGACTCCCGGACGCCCAGCTCCACCGAGCGCCCGCAGTGCGCGATCCAGGCGCCCACGCCCTCCGGCGTCCCCGACAGATACCCCTCGAACGCGGCGAGGTACGCGGCCCGGCCCTGCTCCGCGTGGCCGACCTCGGCCGGGCAGACCGCCTTGGGGTCGAGACCGCTGCCGACGAGCGCGATCCGCTCGGCCGCCCGCGCGATCAGGCCGTTGTACGAGGTGAAGGGGCGCAGCGCGAGCAGCTCGCCGTGCACCACGGAGGCCGTCACGAGCGCCGGGGCCCCGCTGCCGGCGACGATCAGCTCCGCGAGGCCGTCGAGCCGTCCGGCGACCTCGGCGGGCGTCGGCACCGGGCCCTCGATCAGCGGCTCGTCGACCTTCTCGCCGTCCAGTCGGGGCCGCCCCACCGAGTCGTCCGGTTCGCCGGCGGCGACCAGGTGGAGGCGGGCGAGCACGCGCAGCGGCGACTGGCGCCAGATGGAGAGGAGCTGTCCGGCCTCGGCGCCCAGGCGCAGGGCGGCACCGACCGTGCGGGCCTCGGGGTCGGCGCTGAAGTCGGTGCGCCGGCGGACCTCCTCCAGGGCCCAGTCGGCGCCGGACAGGGCAGCCGAGCCGCGCGCTCCGCGCAGCGCCGCCTCGGAGGAGATCTCGTTGCTGCGGCGGCGCATCACGCGGTGGCCGTAGACCCGGTCGACGGCCTTGCGTACGGAGTCCACCGCGTCGGCGACGCCCGGCAGGGAGGCGAGCGCGGCCAGGGGTCAGAGGCGTGCGTACTCATAGGTAGGGAGGCTACGCGCCCGGCGGCCCCGCCCACGATGGAGTGGTCTTCTTCACGCAACCCGACCACGGGTGGCGATCGTGCAGCTACCCTAGGTGAACATGAAGATCGCTTTCGTCGGGAAGGGCGGCAGCGGCAAGACCACGCTGTCCTCGCTCTTCATCCGTCACCTCGCCGCCAACGAAGCTCCGGTCGTCGCCGTCGACGCGGACATCAACCAGCACCTGGGCGCCGCGCTCGGCCTGTCCGAGGCGGAGGCCGCCGCGCTACCCGCGATGGGCGCGCACCTGCCGCTCATCAAGGAGTACCTGCGGGGCGCCAACCCGCGGATCACCTCCGCCGACACGATGATCAAGACGACGCCGCCCGGGGCGGCTCCCGGCTGCTGCGGGTCCGCGAGGACAACCCGGTGTACGAGGCGTGCGCGCGTCCGGTCCGGCTCGACGACGGCGAGGTCCGGCTGATGGCGACCGGCCCTTCACGGAGTCGGACCTCGGGGTCGCCTGCTACCACTCGAAGGTCGGCGCGGTGGAGCTCTGCCTCAACCACCTGGTCGACGGCCCCGACGAGTACGTGGTCGTCGACATGACGGCGGGCTCGGACTCCTTCGCCTCCGGCCTCTTCACCCGCTTCGACATGACCTTCCTGGTGGCGGAGCCGACCCGCAAGGGGATCTCGGTCTACCGCCAGTACAAGGAGTACGCGCGGGACTTCGGCGTCGCGCTCAAGGTCGTCGGCAACAAGGTGCAGGGCCCGGACGACCTCGACTTCCTGCGCGAGGAGGTCGGGGACGACCTGCTCGTGACGGTGGGCCACTCGGACTGGGTCCGGGCGATGGAGAAGGGCCGCCCGTCCCGCTTCGAGCTCTTGGAGGCGGAGAACCGCATGGCGCTCCAGGCCCTCCAGGACGCGGCGGACGACTCGTACGCCCACCGCGACTGGGAGCGGTACACGCGGCAGATGGTCCACTTCCACCTGCGGAACGCGGAGAGCTGGGGCAACGCCAAGACCGGGGCCGACCTGGCGGCGCAGGTCGACCCCGGTTTCGTCCTCGGCGAGCCGCTGGCGGTGTAGCGGTTCCCGCCGGGCCCGACGGGCCGGGTCAGCCCGCCGCGGGAGCGGCAGCGCCCACGGCCCCGCCGGCCGGGAGGCCGGAGCGGCCGGAGAAGCGGGGGCGGCCGGTGCGGAGAGAACTGCTTCCAGCCGGCCGCCGGGGCCTCGCCGACCTTCAGGGTGCGCATCTTGGCGATGACGTCGGGGTCCTGGGCGTCGAGCCAGTCGGCGAGCTGGCGGAAGGAGACGCACTTGACGTCCTTCTGCACGCAGACGGTGGCGATGGTCTCCTCGACGGCCTTCATGTACGTGCCGCCGTTCCAGGACTCGAAGTGGTTGCCGATGATCAGCGGCGCGCGGTTGCCCCGGTAGGAGCGCTCGAAGGCCTGCACCAGGCCGTCGCGCATCTGGTTGCCCCAGTACCGGTGCTGGGAGGGGTCGCCCTGGGTGGTGCCGGGGGACTGGTTGACCAGGAAGTTGTAGTCCATGGACAGCGTCTGGAAGGCGCGGCCGGGGACGGGCACGAGCTGCATCGACAGGTCCCAAAGGCCCAGGTCCTTCTTGGGCCAGATCTGGTCGTTGACGCCGCTGGTGTCGTAGCGGAAGCCCATCTGCGCTGCCGCCTGGACGAAGTTCTTCCGGCCCTCCAGGCAGGGGGTGCGGGCGCCGACGAGCTCCTTGTCGTAGTCGAAGGGCAGCGGCTGCTCGGCGCGCAGGCCGGCGTTCGTCTTCCAGGTCTTGACGAAGGACTTGGCCTGGTTGATCTCGCTCTTCCACTCCTCGACGGACCAGGTGCCGACACCGCCGTCGGGACCGCAGAAGTGCCCGTTGAAGTGGGTGCCGATCTCGTTGCCGTCCTGCCAGGCCCCGCGGAGTTCGCGGACGGTGGCGCGGATGCCCTCGGTGTCGTTGAAGCCGATGTCGGAGCGGCCCGCACTGTGCTGCGGCGGGTCGTACAGCTTCTTCTTGTCCTCGGGCAGCAGGTACACGCCGCTGAGGAAGTACGTCATGGTGGCGTCGTACTTCTTGCCCACCTGGCGGAAGTGGGAGAACAGCTTCTGACTGTCCTCGCCCGCGCCGTCCCACGAGAAGACCACGAACTGCGGCGGGGTCTGCCCCGGCTTGAGGCGCTGCCAGGCCGGCTGCTTCGGCTGGGCGCCGGTGAAGGCGGTCGAGCCGTCGCCGATCAGCCGGGGCACCGTCTGCGGGGCCGCGGCCGGGCCCTTCTTGGCGCCCGGGCCGCCGCCCTGCGTTCCCTTCGTGGCGTCCCCGTCGAAGCCCGAGCAGCCGGCGACGCCGGTGATCAGGGCGACGGCGAGGGCGCCGGCGGCAGCACCCTCTTCTGGGCAGTGGTCCTTCTCCCGGCGGCAGTCATCCGCCCACCTCTCCTCGGTTCCGTGCGAGCGGCGTCAACGTCGCACCGCGACGGCCGGGCAGATGAAACGACAAGCGGAGTAATACGCACTAATCACCAGAACAGGTGAACCACTGCACCATTTGCCCGGAAAGTACTGCCAGGATCTTTACTCTCCATTACGATCCATTTACCGAGCGTTGATGATTTCTTCGAAGGGCCTCGCGTCGAGAGGCCCTAGCGCACATCCCGCCGCTGTACGCCGTGACCCACGGCCGCGAGCCCCGCGTTCGTCCCGCACGAGCCGCGACCGCGCCGCCCCGGAGGAGACGGGAACATGACCCTCTGCACCCCTGACCGCACGACCACCCGACCCGCGTCCAGCGGTCGCACAGCCCCCCGGAGGGGCTGCGCCGCTTCCGCGTCGCCGCCGTCGACGTGTCCGCGTCGATCGCCGTCTTCCTGATCGCGCTGCCGCTCTCGCTCGGCATCGCGCTCGCCACCGGAGCCCCGCTCCAGGCCGGCCTGGTCGCCGCCGCCGTCGGCGGGCTCGTCGCCGGGCGCTTCGGCGGCTCCCCGCTCCAGGTGAGCGGCCCGCCGCCAGCCTCACCGTCGTGACCGCCGAGCTCATCCGGCTCTACGGCTGGCGCACCACCTGCGCCATCACCGTCCTCGCCGGACTCGCCCAACTCGGCCTGTCCGCCCTGCGCGTGGCCCGCTCCGCGCTCGCCGTCTCGCCCGCGATCGTGCACGGCATGCTGGGCGGCATCGGCGTCACCATCGCCCTCGCGCAACTGCACATCGTGCTCGGCGGCACCCCAGAGCTCCGCCGTGGACAACGCCCTGGGTCTGCCCGCCCAGTTGGCGCACGTCCAGCCGGCCGCGTTCGCCATCAGCGCGCTCACCGTGGCCGCGCTGCTCTGCTGGCCGCGCCTGCCGGGCCGCGCCGGAAGACTCCTGCGCAAGGCCCCGGCCGCACTCGTCGCGGTGGCGGGAGCGACGGCGGTGGCGGTGCTCGCCGGGCTCGCCGTGCCCCGCGTCGACCTGCCGTCCTGGAGCAGCCACGCCCTGCCGGGGATGCCCGAGGACCGGTCCTCGGCATCGCCGCCGGCGTCCTCACGATCACCCTCGTCACCAGCGTGCAGTCGCTGCTCTCCGCCGTCGCGGTCGACAAGCTCGTCGCCGCCCGCCCGGACCACGGCCTGGGCATCCCGCGCACCGCCCTCGACCGCGAACTCGCCGGCCAGGGCATGGCGAACGTGGTCTCCGGCGCGCTCGGCGGCCTGCCGGTGGCCGGGGTCGCGGTCCGCAGCGTCGCCAACGTCTCGGCGGGCGCGGTGAGCCGCGCCTCCACCATGCTGCACGGCCTGTGGATCGTGCTCGCGGCCCTGCTGCTCGTGCCCGTGCTCGACCTGATCCCGCTGCCCGCGCTCGCCGCCCTCGTGATGGTGGTCGGCATCCAGATGGTCAGCATCACCCACATCCGCACCGTCACCCGTCACCGTGAAGTCGTCGTCTACGTGGTGACGCTGACCGAGTCGTCCTCATCGGCATCCTGGAGGGCGTGGCCCTCGGCATCGGCGTGGCCGTCGCGGTCGCCCTGCACCGGCTCACCCGCACCCGGATCACCCGCGAGGAGCGCGACGGGCGCCAAATGCTGCGCGTCCGTGGCCAACTGACCTTCCTCGCCGTGCCCCGTCTGAGCCGGGCCCTGCACCAACTGCCGCACGGCTCCGACGTGGTGGTCGAGCTGGACGGGTCCTTCATGGACCACGCGGCGTACGAGACGCTGAGCGACTGGACGACCGGGCACCTCGCCCACGGCGGCAAGGTCGAGACGACCGGTCCTCCGGGGCCCGGATCGCCGAGCCCTCCCCGGCGCGGCCCCGCACTCCTGCTGCCGCCCCTGGACCCCTGGCACAACCACCAGTGCGGGGAGCCGCCGGCCGAGCGGCAGGAGTCCGGCGAGACGACGGCGGACCGGTCCGCGCCGGGGCTGAAGCTGGCGAGCGGCATCGGCAAGTTCAGCGGAACACCGCCCCGCTCGTACGGGACGAGCTGGCCCGGCTCGCCCGGGAGGGCCAGCGTCCCTCGCAGCTCTTCCTGACCTGCGCCGACTCCCGTCTGGTCACCAGCATGATCACGGCGAGCGGCCCCGGCGACCTCTTCACCGTGCGCAACGTCGGCAACCTCGTCCCGCTTCCCGGCGAGGAGAGCGGGGACGACTCGGTGGCGGCGGCGATCGAATACGCGGTGGAGGTGCTGCGGGTCGAGTCGATCACCGTCTGCGGCCACTCCGGCTGCGGCGCGATGCAGGCCCTCATGAACGCCGGCCAGGACGATCCGCCGTCCCCGCTGCGCCGCTGGCTCCGGCACGGCCGGCCCAGCCTGGAGCGGATGGCGAGCAGACGCCATGCCTGGGCCCGGATCGCGGGGCGCCTGCCGGCCGACGCGGTCGAGCAGCTCTGTCTGACCAACGTCGTCCAGCAGTTGGAGCACCTGCGGGCGTACGAGCCGGTGGCCCGCCGGCTCGCCGACGGCAGCCTCACGCTGCACGGGATGTACTTCCACGTGGGCGAGGCGCAGGCGTACCTGCTCAGCGGCACGGACGAGCCGCACGGCCACGACGCCTACGACGACGTCTTCACCCGCGTCATGCCGACCGCCCTGCCGGCCGGGCCGGGGGCAGGACCGGAGGACGGGCCGGAGGCCGACACGGAGGCCGAGACGGCCGCCGACCCGACAGCCCGCCTGGAAACAGCGCGCGCCTCCTGAGCGGGCACTCCCTTCCGGGCGGGCACCTCCCCCCGCCCGGGCATCCCTTCCCGCCCAGGCACCTCCCCCACCCGGGCACCCCTTCCCGCCCAGGCACCTCCTCCCGCCCAGGCGCCCCTCCCAGGGTCCCGCCGCCAGGGCGCACGCCCTCCGGCGCACGTCACCGGGCCGCACGCGCCCTGAACCATCGGCACCGTCCGTCCGTGAGACTGTGTGGCCCCTTCTCCCACCGCTCGGGAAGAAGGGGCCACCCACGTCGAGCCGCCCACAGGTCTAAACCAATTCCCTGGTTGCTCTTGTCACCCGGGCATCTGACTGATGAGCTATGACGCGGGACACATACGCACAGAGGACGCCCTGGGAAAGGGAGATGTCGTGAGCAACGAAAGCCTGGCCAATCTGCTCCGCGAGAGCGCCGCTTCGCGCCGCCCGCCGAGCTGGCTGCGGACGCCAATGTGACGGCGGAGGCGTACGAGCAGGCCAAGGCGGACCGGCTGGGTTTCTGGGCCGAGCAGGCCAAGCGGCTGACCTGGGCCACCGAACCGACCGAGACCCTGGACTGGTCGAACCCGCCGTTCGCCAAGTGGTTCGCGGACGGCGAGCTGAACGTGGCGTACAACTGCGTCGACCGGCACGTCGAGGCCGGCCACGGCGACCGGGTCGCCATCCACTTCGAGGGCGAGCCGGGCGACAGCCGCGCGATCACCTACGCCGAGCTCAAGGACGAGGTCTCCCGGGCCGCCAACGCCCTGACCGAGCTGGGCGTCCGCAAGGGCGACCGGGTCGCCGTCTACCTGCCGATGATCCCCGAGGCGGCCGTCACGATGCTGGCCTGCGCCCGCGTCGGCGCCGCCCACTCGGTGGTCTTCGGCGGCTTCTCGGCCGACGCCGTGGCCTCCCGCATCCAGGACGCCGACGCCAAGCTGGTCGTGACCGCCGACGGCGGCTACCGCCGCAGCAAGCCGAGCGCCCTCAAGCCGGCCATCGACGAGGCCGTCGCCAAGTGTCCGCAGGTCGAGCACGTCCTCGTGGTCCGCCGCACGGGTCAGGACACCGCCTTCACCGAGGGCCGCGACGTCTGGTGGGACGACATCGTCGCCCGCCAGTCCGCCGAGCACACCCCGGAGGCCTTCGAGGCGGAGCACCCCTCTTCATCCTCTACACCTCGGGCACCACGGGGAAGCCGAAGGGCATCCTGCACACCTCCGGCGGCTACCTCACCCAGGCCGCCTACACCCACCACGCCGTCTTCGACCTCAAGCCGGAGAGCGACGTCTACTGGTGCACCGCCGACATCGGCTGGGTCACCGGGCACTCGTACATCGTCTACGGCCCGCTGGCCAACGGCGCGACGCAGGTCATGTACGAGGGCACCCCGGACACCCGCACCAGGGCCGGTTCTGGGAGATCGTGCAGAAGTACGGCGTCACGATCCTCTACACGGCGCCGACCGCGATCCGCACGTTCATGAAGTGGGGCGACGACATCCCCGCGAAGTTCGACCTGTCGAGCCTGCGCGTCCTCGGCTCGGTCGGCGAGCCGATCAACCCGAGGCCTGGGTCTGGTACCGCGAGCACATCGGCGCCGGCAAGACCCCGATCGTGGACACCTGGTGGCAGACCGAGACCGGCGCGATGATGATCTCGCCGCTGCCGGGCGTCACCGAGACCAAGCCGGGTTCCGCCCAGCGCCCGCTGCCGGGCATCGCCGCCACCGTCGTGGACGACGAGGCCAACGAGGTGCCGAACGGCGGGGGCGGCTACCTGGTCCTCACCGAGCCGTGGCCGTCGATGCTCCGCACCATCTGGGGCGACGACCAGCGCTACATCGACACGTACTGGTCCCGCTTCGAGGGCAAGTACTTCGCGGGCGACGGCGCCAAGAAGGACGAGGACGGCGACATCTGGCTGCTCGGCCGGGTCGACGACGTCATGCTCGTCTCGGGCCACAACATCTCGACGACCGAGGTCGAGTCGGCCCTCGTCTCCCACCCGGCCGTCGCCGAGGCGGCCGTCGTCGGCGCCGCCGACGAGACGACCAGTCAGGCGATAGTCGCCTTCGTGATCCTGCGCGGCACCGCGACCCAGGACGACAACCTCGTCGCCGAGCTGCGCAACCACGTCGGCGCGACCCTCGGCCCGATCGCCAAGCCGAAGCGGATCCTGCCGGTGGCGGAGCTGCCGAAGACCCGCTCGGGCAAGATCATGCGCCGTCTGCTGCGCGACGTGGCGGAGAACCGGGAGCTGGGCGACGTCACCACGCTGACCGACTCCTCGGTCATGTCGCTCATCCAGACCCAGCTCCCGGCCACCTCCAGCGAGGACTGAACCGCAGCCGGTACGCACGAAGCGGTAGGCACGAAGCGGTACGTACAGACCTGTACGCACGGAGCGGTCCGTACGGAAGGGAAGGCCCGTCCCGGTTTCGGGACGGGCCTTCCCGTGCCCGTACGCCCCCTCCCGAGGGGACGAAACGGAAGAAACTCCCTAGGCTGCTTCTCGCCGGATGCCCCACCGCCCCCTTGGGTAGGGTGAGGGTCGCGTCAGAAACGCGACAGAAAGACCCAGGTGCGCCGGGAAGTCTGGTCGGCATGTGCTTCGCCCTGCCCGCCCGACGGAGGTCCCCGCATGTCCGCGCCCACCGACCGCAAGTTCCTCGGCCTGCTCCCCTGCCCGAGCGCCGCTACCTCGCCGACGCCCTGCGCACCGAGACCGTCGGCGGCGTGCTGCTCCTCCTCGCCGCCGTCACCGCCCTGATCTGGGCGAACTCCCCCTGAGCGACAGCTACGAGTCCCTGCGCGACCTCCACTTCGGCCCCGCCGCCCTCGGCCTCGACCTCTCCGTCGAGCACTGGGCGGCCGACGGCCTCCTCGCGGTCTTCTTCTTCGTCGCCGGCGTCGAGCTCAAGCGCGAACTCGTCGCGGGCGAACTGCGCGACCCCGGGCCGCCGCCCTCCCCGTCGTCGCCGCGCTCTGCGGCATGGCCGCGCCCGCCCTCGTCTACACCCTGGTCAACGTCCTCGGCGGCGGTACGTCCGACGGCTGGGCCGTCCCCACCGCGACCGACATCGCCTTCGCGCTCGCCGTCCTCGCCGTGATCGGCGCCTCGCTGCCGTCCGCGCTGCGCGCCTTCCTGCTCACCCTCGCCGTCGTCGACGACCTCTTCGCCATCCTGATCATCGCGGTCTTCTTCACCACGGACCTGGACTTCGCCGCGCTCGGCGGCGCCCTCGCCGGCCTCGCCGTCTTCTGGCTGCTGCTCGCAAGGGGTCCGCGGCTGGTACGTGTACGTGCCGCTCGCCCTGGTGATCTGGGGCCTGATGTACAACAGCGGCGTCCACGCCACCATCGCCGGCGTCGCCATGGGCCTGATGCTGCGCTGCACCACCCGGGAGGGCGAGGAGCACTCCCCGGCGAGCACATCGAGCACCTGGTCCGCCCCTTCTCCGGCCGGTGTCGCGGTGCCGCTGTTCGCCCTCTTCTCCGCCGGTGTCGGCGTCTCCGGCAAGTCGCTCGGGGACGTCTTCACCCAGCCGGTCACCCTCGGCGTCGTCCTCGGCCTCGTCGTCGGCAAGGCCGTCGGCATCTTCGGCGGCACCTGGCTCACCGCCCGCTTCACCCGGGCCGAGCTCAACCCCGACCTGAGCTGGCCGGACGTCTTCGCCCTCGCCACCCTCGCCGGAATCGGCTTCACCGTCTCGCTCCTCATCGGCGAGCTCGCCTTCGCCGGGGACCCCGCGCTCACCAGTCAGGTGAAGGCCGCCGTCCTGACGGGCTCGCTCGTCGCGGCCGTCCTCGCCACGGTCCTGCTGAAGCTGCGGGTGCGGAAGTACGACGCGCTCTACGCCGACGAGGAGCGCGACGAGGACGAGACGGCATCCCGGACATCTACGAGGAGAACAGCCCGGAATACCACCTCCGGATGGCCGCGATCCACGAGAGGAAGGCCGCCGAACACCGACAGCGCGCCCAACTGGCGGGGGCATCGAGCGAGGAGGCCGACCGTCCGGCATGATCTGAGTCGGACCGTAGACGAGGAGAGGGAGCAGCGATGAGCGACCTGTACGACAAGGGCGAGCCGAGCCTCGGCCAACTGGTCGCCTCGGCGACCGCCGAGATGTCGGCACTGGTGCACGACGAGATCGCCCTGGCCAAGGCCGAGATCCGCCAGGACGTCAAGCGGGGTGCGATCGGCAGCGGGGCGGGCATCGCGGCCGCCGTGGTGCTGCTGTTCTCGCTGCCGATGCTGAGCTTCGCCCTCGCGTACGCCATCAACACCTGGACCGGCGGGCACAACGGCAACGGGGCTGGAACCTCGTCTGGTGCTTCCTGCTCTCCTTCACGGCGAACGTGCTGCTCGCGGGGCTGCTCGGCCTCCTCGCGTACTCCAAGTTCAAGAAGGTCAAGCCGCCGGAGAAGTCCATCGCGTCCGCCAAGCGGACGGCCGCGATCGTGCAGAACGTCAAGCCGCACCCGCGTCCCGAGGCGCCCAAGGCCCTGGTCAAGGGCTCCGTCGACCTGGACAAGGGCACCGTTGTGGCACGCTCATCGGTATGACCCTTCCGAGAGCAGCACCGCCGGCGGCAGACCCGTAAGGCTCGACGGGCCGTGGACCCACCGGGACGTGGCCGCCAACGGCGCCCGCTTCCACATCGCCGAGATGGGCGACGGACCGCTGGTGCTGCTCCTGCACGGCTTCCCGCAGTTCTGGTGGACCTGGCGCCACCAGTTGCCCGCCCTCGCCGAGGCCGGGTTCCGGGCCGTCGCGATGGACCTGCGCGGAGTCGGCGGCAGCGACCGCACCCCCGGGGTTACGACCCCGCCAACCTGGCCCTCGACATCACCGGCGTCGTCCGCTCGCTCGGCGAGCCGGACGCGGCACTCGTCGGGCACGACCTGGGCGGCTACCTCGCCTGGACGGCGGCCGTGATGCGGCCCAAGCTGGTGCGCCGGCTCGTAGTCTCCTCCATGCCGCACCCGCGCCGCTGGCGCTCGGCGATGCTCTCCGACTTCGCCCAGTCGCGGGCCGGCTCGCACGTCTGGGGCTTCCAGCGGCCGTGGCTGCCGGAGCGCCGGCTCGTCGCGGACGACGCCGCGCTCGTGGGGAGTTGATCCGGGACTGGTCGGGGCCGCAGCCGATCGTCGACGAGGAGGCGATCGGGACGTACCGGCGGGCGATGCTCGTCCCGTCGACGGCGCACTGCTCGATCGAGCCGTACCGCTGGATGGTGCGCTCGCTCGCCCGCCCGGACGGCATCCAGTTCAACCGGCGCATGAAGCGGCCGGTGCGGGTGCCGACGCTCCATCTGCACGGCTCCCTGGACCCGGTGATGCGGACCCGCAGCGCGGCCGGTTCGGGCGAGTACGTGGAGGCGCCGTACCGCTGGCGGCTCTTCGACGGCCTCGGGCACTTCCCCACGAGGAGGACCCGGTGGCCTTCACCACGGAGCTCGTCAACTGGCTGAAGGACCCCGAGCCGGACCGCTGACGGGCCGTCGCCCCCGCCCCGCCGGGCCGCTGACGCGCCGTCGGACTCCTGTCCGGCGAACGGAGTTGCCTCGAACGGCCATGTGCCCGGCGCATACTCCAATTGGCGGGCTCCGGGGAGGTTACCGACCTTGGGCCCCGGGCACACGTCCGGGTATGGGCTGGACGCACGACTACGGTGACACGACAGCACGCGACCGCGGCTCGGCCGCCGGACCGGGACCCCTCGGAAGGGGTGGACCTCCGGAGCCGGGCCGTACGCACGCCGTGCAAGGGGTGGGGATCTCGCGCATCCTGCGCCGCCGGGCCCGCTGGGTCTCGGCCCGGCTCAGGCACCCCGCGACTGACCTTCGGGGCCCTCCGGGTCCTCCGGGAGGCACAGCACAAGGAGTACGGGAGCACAGGGTACGGGGAGTACGCGGGGATCAGAGGGCGCAGGCCTGGGTGTCGACCTGCTGGACGGCGGTCCGGCCGCGCTCGACGTCCCCGCGGATCTCGTCGGCCGTCAGGGCGTAGCCCGTGTTCGCGTCGTCGCGGGAGCGGGCGAAGATCACGCCGTACACCTCGCCGTCCTCGGTGAGGAGCGGGCCGCCGGAGTTGCCCTGGCGGACCGTCGCGTACAGCGAGTACACGTCCCTGTTCACCTGGCCCCGGCTGTAGATGTCGGGTCCGTCGGCGCTGATCCGGCCGCGGACGCGCGCCGAGCGCACGTCGTAGGCGCCGTTCTCGGGGAAACCGGCGACGATCGCGCCGTCCCCGCTGCGGGCGTCCTCGTCGGTGAAGACGAGCGGCGGGGCCTTGAGGTCCGGCACGTCCAGGACGGCGATGTCGCGCTGCCAGTCGTAGAGGACGACCTTGGCGTCGTAGAGCCTGCCCTCACCGCCTATCTGGACGGTCGGCTCGTCG
This sequence comes from Streptomyces sp. WAC08241, assembly GCA_007858575.1. Lineage (GTDB taxonomy): Bacteria > Actinomycetota > Actinomycetes > Streptomycetales > Streptomycetaceae > Streptomyces. The sequence continues at coordinate 5,854,251 of CP042279.1, read as the reverse complement.
ACGCCGCCGACGACGTGGGCGTTGGTCATGATGCGGCGCTCGGCGAAGACGAAGCCGGTGCCTTCGAGGACCTTGCCGCAGCTCTGCGCCGTGCCGACGACCTTCACGATGGAGCGCTGGGCACGATCGGCGACCGGGCTGTTCGCGAGCGCCGGGTCGGGGGGCGTGACCGGGGTGATCGGCTCGTTGACGAAGGGGCTGAAGACCGGCGGGAAGCCGCTGCGGGCCAGGGTGGAGCGGAAGTCGGCGAACCAGCCGGACGCCTGCTCCGGCATCACCCGCTCCAGGCCGAGCAGGACCTTGGAGCTCCGCACCTCCTTGCCCAGGGTGGGCATCGTGGTGTTGGCGATGAGCGAGCCGATCAGCCAGGCCACGAGCAGCATCGCGACGACGTTGACCAGGGCGCCGCCCGTGGCGTCGAGGGCGCGCGCGGGCGACCAGGTGATGTGCCGGCGGAGCTTGTTGCCGAGGTGGGTGGTGAAGGCCTGGCCGACGGAGGCGCAGACGATGACGATCATCACGAAGACGACCGTCGCCGTGGTGGAGACCTCGCTGTTGTCGGTCAGCTCGTTCCAGAGGACCGGGAGCAGCAGGACGGCGACGAGACCGCCGCCGAGGAATCCGATCACGGAGAGGATGCCGACGACGAATCCCTGGCGGTAACCGATGATCGCGAACCACACGGCGGCGAGCAGCAACAAGATGTCCAGCACGTTCACCGTCAATAGCCTCGCAGATTCGTTTCCGGTCGCCCCGGGGTCAGCCTGTCATGAGCGCCAGTCGAGCGGGACCTGTCTGGACCTGTCCCAGGGCAGCTCCCAGCCGGCGAAGTGGAGGATCCGGTCGATCACTCCGGCGGTGAAACCCCAGACCAGGGCGGATTCGACCAGGAACGCCGGGCCTTTGTGGCCGCTGGGGTGGACGGTGGTCGCGCGGTTGGCGGGGTCCGTGAGATCCGCCACGGGCACGGTGAAGACGCGGGCGGTCTCCCCGGGGTCGACGGCGTCGACCGGGCTCGGGGCGCGCCACCAACCGAGGACCGGGGTGACGACGAAGCGGCTGACCGGGATGTAGAGGCGGGGCAGCACGCCGAAGAGCTGGACTCCGGCGGGGTCGAGCCCGGTCTCCTCCTGGGCCTCGCGCAGGGCGGCGCGCAGCAGTCCGCCGTCCTCGGGGAGCGCCGTCCTCGGGGTCGAGGGCGCCGCCGGGGAAGGAGGGCTGCCCGGCGTGCGAGCGGAGGGTGCCGGCGCGCTCCATGAGGAGCAGTTCGGGGCCCCGCGCGCCCTCGCCGAAGAGGACGAGGACGGCGGACTGGCGGCCGTCCCCGCTCGCGGGCGGCAGGAAGCGGCTCAACTGCTCGGGCCGGACGGTGCGGGCGGCCCGGTCGACGGGGGCGAGCCAGGCGGGCAGGCCGTCGCGGCTGACGAGGCCGCCGGTGCCGAGCCCGCGGGCCCCGTACCCGTGGGGCTCGTGCCCTGGGTCTCTTCTTCAGTGCGCGTCATAGGCACCCCCGTTGGTTCACAACGCGATGGACGGACGGGATCGTTCCCGGGGCGGGGCCTCTCCCCGGCCGGGGGCGGGTAGTGGCTCGCCGGGGCGTGCGGGTGCTCGCCGAGGCGGGCGGGCGGCCCGCCGGTACGTGCGGTGGCTCGCCGGGCTCAGCCGCTCGCGCCCAGGGGCGGCGCCGGGCGGCCCGGGTAGTCGGGCGGCGGGTTGAGCCGCTGGCCGGGAAGCCGCCCTTCTCGTACTTGAGCAGCTTCGCCGCCTTCTCCGGATCGGTCTCGCCCTCCCCGTACGACGGACAGAGGTGGGTGATCGGACAGGCGCCGCACGCGGGCTTGCGGGCGTGGCAGATGCGGCGGCCGTGGAAGATCACCCGGTGGGAGAGCATGGTCCACTCGCTCTTCGGGAAGATCGTGGCGACCTCGGCCTCGATCTTCACCGGGTCGTCCGACTCGGTCCACTTCCAGCGCCGGGCGAGGCGCATGAAGTGGTGTCGACGGTGATGCCGGGGACCCCGAAGGCGTTCCCGAGGACGACGAAGGCGGTCTTGCGGCCGACGCCGGGGAGCTTGACGAGGTCCTCCAGGCGGCCGGGCACCTCGCCGCCGAAGTCGTCCCTGAGGGCGGCGGAGAGACCCATGATCGACTTCGTCTTGGCGCGGAAGAACCCGATCGGCCGGATCAGCTCCTCGACCTCCTCGGGCACGGCGGCGGCGAGGTCCTCGGGCGTGGGGTACTTCGCGAAGAGGGCGGGGGTGGTCTGGTTGACCCTCAGGTCGGTGGTCTGGGCCGAGAGGACCGTGGCGACGAGCAGCTCGAAGGAGTTGCGGAAGTCGAGCTCCGGGTGGGCGTACGGATAGACCTCGGCCAGCTCGCGGTTGATCCGGCGCGCCCGGCGGACCATCGCGAGCCGCGACTCGGGCTTGGCGGAGCGGCTCGATCCGGGCTTGGCGGAGCGGCTCGATCCGGGCTTGGCGGAGCGGCTCGATCCGGGCTCGGCGGCGCGGGTCGCCACGGACTTGGCGGCGCGGGCCGTCTTGGGCTCGGCGGTGCGGCTCGCCCCCGGCTTGGCGGCGCGGGCCGTCTTGGGCTCGGCGGTGCGGCTCGCCCCGGCTTGGCGGCGCGGGTCGTCTCGGACTTGTTCGGTCGGGGTGCGGCCGCGCGTCCCGGCTCGGGCGCAGACTTCCGATTTGTCGCCTTCACCCGTTTCGACGCACCGTGTTCGCCCACGGCGGAATTACTTTCGGCCGACACTCTTACAGCCCCCTTGGCCTGCGCTCTCACCGGCGAGTTGGACGCGGCCAGCCTAGGGGCCGCCACCGACATCTGCCCCGGGCACGCCGATCAGCCCCGATCGGGCCCCTGACGTACGGAAGTGCGGCGCGGTGCGTCAAACTTGTTGTGATTGATCGCACTGTTTTGTACGTCCGGCATCATGGGATCCGGATCCCGTGAGCAGGTCGACAGTATGGAGAGAACTCGTGGACGACGTTCTGCGGCGCGCCCCGCTCTTCGCGGCGCTCGATGACGAGCAGGCTGCCGAGCTGCGCGCCTCGATGAGTGAGGCGACACTCGCCCGTGGCGACGCGCTCTTCCACGAGGGCGACCCCGGCGACCGCCTGTACGTGGTCACCGAGGGCAAGGTGAAGCTGCACCGCACCTCCCCGACGGCCGCGAGAACATGCTGGCCGTCCTCGGCCCCGGCGAGCTCATCGGCGAGCTGTCCTCTTCGACCCGGGCCCGCGCACCGCCACCGCGACCGCGCTGACCGAGGTCAAGCTGCTCGGCCTGGGCCACGGCGACCTCCAGCCCTGGCTGAACGCGCGCCCGAGGTGGCCACCGCGCTGCTGCGCGCGGTCGCCCGCCGCCTGCGCAAGACCAACGACCAGATGTCCGACCTGGTCTTCTCCGACGTGCCGGGCCGTGTCGCCCGCGCGCTCCTCGACCTGTCGCGCCGCTTCGGCGTGCAGTCGGAGGAGAGCATCCACGTCGTCCACGACCTCACCCAGGAGGAGCTGGCCCAGCTCGTCGGCGCCTCCCGCGAGACGGTCAACAAGGCGCTCGCGGACTTCGCCCAGCGCGGCTGGCTGCGCCTGGAGGCCCGCGCCGTGATCCTCCTCGACGTGGAGCGCCTCGCGAAGCGCTCGCGGTAGACGACCCGAGCACGCGCGCGTACGTACGGAAAAAGGCCGCCCCCGGTCCACGGGGGCGGCCTTCCGCGTGCGTACGCGCGTACGGCCAGTCAGTTACGGCCGGTCAGCGCGGGATCAGCGCTTCGAACCGTCCACGATCACCGGGGCCGAGGCGCCGTTCGCGCAGGGCACGGTGTAGACCGGGTTCTTCGCCGCCGCCTCCTTGAAGGCGTCGATGCACTGGTTCATCAGGACCTTGTCCGTCAGCGAGTCGTTGAGGATCTTGTTGGCGCGGGCGATGCCCTCCGCCTCGATCCGGCGCCGGTCGGACTCGGCCTTGGCGGTGCGGGCGGCCTCGGTGGCCCGCTCGGTGGCCTGCTGCTGCTGGATCTTGCGGTCGATCTGGCCTGGAGCGCCTCCGAGGGCTTCACGTTGCGCAGGTTGACCGTGGTCACGTCGATGCCGCGCGGGGCCAGGCGCTCCTTGACCAGGGTGGCGATCTCCGCGTTGATCTTCTCGCGGTCGGAGGCGTAGCCCTGCTCGCTCGTGTAGCGGGCGAAGACGTTGCGGACGATCTCGCGGCTGTCCGGGAAGACGAGCCGCTGCTGGATGGCGTCCTCGCTGCCCGCCAGCTTGTAGAGCTCGACGGACTTGCCCGGGACGACCGCCCACTTCACGGTCACCTCGGCGTACATGACGCCGCCCTGCGAGAGCGGACCTCGACCACGTCCTTGTCGGAGAGGTTGAGGTCGACGGGGCGGGTGGAGAAGGTGGTGACGTTGGTGAACGGCGACTTCAGGTGCAGGCCCGAGGTCATGGGCGTGCCGACCTTGCCGAAGGCGACCGGCACGCCGACCTCGTACGCGCTGATCACGTACGTCATGCTCGTGATCAGCGAGAAGAGACCGGCGATCACGGCACCGAGGGCGCCGAGCTTCAACCCCTTCGAGTCCTGGGCGCGGGCGACGAAGTAGAGCACCACTGCGGCTATGAACAGCAGGATGGCGACGACGAACACAGGCGTTCCCCCGAAAGCTATGGCCGGAGCCACGACCAGATGTAAAGGGAGCGTAAAACACGGGTCGCCGAGGGCCGATACCCGGGGCGCCTCCTGGTTCAGGATCGTGACACGAGGGACCCCTCCCCGGCCCGCCTCCACGCGCGGGCGTGCCCTTCCGGGACCCCGAAAGGCCCTGCGCCCCTCAGATCAGCCCGCGCTCCCGCAGGTACTCCAACTGCGCCCGCACCGACAGCTCGGCCGCCGGCCGCAGGGAGCGGTCCACGTCCGCGTACACGTGGGCGACGACCTCCGGTGCCGTACGGAGGCCGTTCTCGGCCGCCGTCTCGACCTGGGCGAGCCGGCTCGCCCGGTGCGCGAGTAGAACTCCACGGCCCCTGCGCGTCCTCCAGGACCGGCCCGTGGCCCGGCAGGACCGTGCGCACCCCGTCGTCGACGGTCAGCGAGCGCAGCCGCCGCAGCGAGTCCAGGTAGTCCCCGAGGCGCCCGTCCGGGTGCGCGACCATCGTCGTCCCGCGCCCCAGGATCGTGTCGCCGGTCAGGACCGCCCGGTCGGCGGGGAGGTGGAAGGAGAGCGAGTCCGAGGTGTGGCCGGGCGTCGGGACGACCCGCAGCTCCAGGCCGCCGACCGTCACCACGTCCCCTCGCCGAGCCCCTCGTCGCCGAGCCGGAGCGCCGGATCGAGGGCGCGCACGGGCGTCCGGGTCAGCTCGGCGAAGCGCCCGGCGCCCTCCGCGTGGTCCGGGTGGCCGTGGGTGAGGAGGGTGAGCGCGACCCGCTTGCCGAGCTTCCCGGCGGTGTCGATCACGTTCCGCAGGTGGCCCTCGTCGAGCGGGCCGGGGTCGACGACGACGGCCAGGTCCGAGCCGGGCTCGGAGAGCAGCCAGGTGTTGGTGCCGTCGAGGGTCATGGCGGACGGGTTGGGCGCCAGGACGTTCACGGCGCGGTCGGTCGCGGGCCCGGTGACCACGAGCCCGCGCGGCTGCCCGGGCAGGGCGGCGGCGTCGCTCATCGCGCACCTCCGGCCGGGACGATCTTGGTGAACTCCTCGTGGCCCGGCCAGCTCAGGACCAGCTCCTCGCCCTCCAGGCGCGCCTGGGCGAGCACCGGGGCCAGATCCCGCGCCTCCGCCGCCGCGAGGGCCTCGGAGGCCGTCCCGTACGGCTCCAGGGTGCGCAGGGTGGAGATCGTCGGCGGCATCATGAGCAGCTCGCCCCGGTCGTAGCCGGCGGCGGCCTCCGCCGGGCGGATCCAGACCGTGCGGTCGGCCTCGGTGGAGGCGTTCCGGGTCCGCTGGCCGGCCGGGAGGGCGGCCACGAAGAACCAGGTGTCGTACCGGCGCTGCTCGAACTCGGGCGTGATCCAGCGGGCCCAGGCGCCGAGCAGGTCGGAGCGCAGGACGAGCCCACGCCGGTCGAGGAAGTCGGCGAAGGACAGCTCGCGGGCGACGAGCGCCTCCCGGTCCCGCTCCCAGTCCTCGCCGGTCGTGTCCCCGACGACCCCGTCCTCGGTCTCCCCGGCGAGCAGCACGCCCGCCTCCTCGTACGTCTCGCGCACGGCGGCGCAGACCACGGCCTGGGCCTGCGCGGGGTCGTCGAGGCCGAGCCGGGCCGCCCAGGTCTCCCGGGACGGGCCCGCCCAGCGCACCGGCTGCTCGTCGCGCGGGTCGACGCCGCCGCCGGGGTAGGCGTACGCGCCGCCCGCGAAGGCCATCGAGGTGCGGCGGCGCAGCATGTGGACGTCGGGCCCGGCTCCCCGTCCCGCAGGAGCAGGACGGTGGCGGCGCGCCGGGGCACCACCGGGGTCAGCTCACCGGCGGCGAGGGCGCGGATGCGGTCGGGCCACTCCGGCGGATACCACTGTCCGTTCGACTGCTTCGACTGACCATTCGACATGGCCGGATGCTATGCGCAAGGACGGGAATGCACGAGGGCGAGCCGGGACGGGGGCCGAAAGGCACGGGGCCGGAGGGCGGGGAGGCGCCACGCGCACGGGGCCGGAGGACGGGGAGGCGCCACGCGCACGGGGGCGGAAGGCGTACGGGGTGCCACGCACGGGTCCGAGAAGCCACAGGGGTGCCACGCGCGCGAAGGCCGGTCGCCCCGGTGGGGCGGCCGGCCGTTCGCGCGTACTGCCCGCGGGGCGGTCAGGCCTCAGTCAGCTCGACCTGGACCTCGACCTCGACGGGGGCGTCGAGCGGCAGCACAGCCACGCCGACGGCGCTGCGCGCGTGCACGCCCTTCTCGCCGAGGACGGCACCGAGCAGCTCGCTGGCGCCGTTGATCACGCCCGGCTGCCCGGTGAAGTCGGCGGCGGAGGCGACGAAGCCGACGACCTTCACGACGCGCTTGACGCGGTCGAGGTCACCGGCGACCGACTTCACGGCCGCGAGGGCGTTGAGCGCGCACGTGGCGGCGAGCTGCTTGGCCTCCTCGGCGGTGACCTCGGCGCCGACCTTGCCGGTCACCGGAAGCTTGCCGGCCACCATCGGGAGCTGGCCCGAGGTGTAGACGTACACGCCCGACCGCACGGCCGGCTGGTACGCGGCCAGCGGCGGCACGACCTCCGGCAGGGTCAGGCCCAGCTCGGCGAGCTTCGCCTCGACGGCCCCGCTCACGACTTGGGCCGCTTCAGGTAGGCCACGAGCTGCTCGGGGTTGTTCGGCCCGGGCACGACCTGGACGAGCTCCCAGCCGTCCTCGCCCCAGGTGTCCAGAATCTGCTTGGTCGCGTGCACCAGAAGCGGCACCGTGACGTACTCCCACTTGGTCATGGGCCCGACTGTATCCGCTGCCGGAGGGCGGCTTCCCGAGGCGGCTCTCCGAAGAGTCTCCGAGGGGTCTCCGAGGGCTCTCCCGCGCGACCCCGAGGCGGCCCTAGGGAGGTTCTCGGGGGCGGCCTCCTGATTGGGCGCGGCCGCCAGTGGTTAGGCTCGACAGCGTGAGCAGGCTCCAGGTCGTCAGCGGCAAGGGCGGTACCGGTAAGACGACGGTCGCCGCCGCCCTCGCCCTCGCCCTCGCGACGGAGGGGAAGCGGACCCTCCTCGTCGAGGTCGAAGGCAGGCAGGGCATCGCACAGCTCTTCGAGACGGAGGCGCTTCCGTACGAGGAGCGCAAGATCGCCGTCGCCCCGGGCGGCGGGGAGGTGTACGCGCTGGCGATCGACGCCGAGCGCGCGCTCCTCGACTACCTCCAGATGTTCTACAAGCTGGGCGGCGCGGGGCGGGCCTTGAAGAAGCTCGGCGCGATCGACTTCGCGACGACGATCGCACCGGGCGTACGGGACGTCCTGCTGACCGGAAAGGCGTGCGAGGCGGTCCGGCGGCGGGAGAAGGACGGCCGCCCGACCTACGACCACGTGGTCATGGACGCGCCGCCCACCGGCCGCATCACCCGCTTCCTGAACGTCAACGACGAGGTGGCGGGCCTGGCCAGGATCGGCCCGATACACAACCAGGCGCAGGCCGTCATGCGGGTCCTCAAGTCCCCGAGACGGCGGTCCACCTGGTGACCCTCCTGGAGGAGATGCCGGTCCAGGAGACGGCGGACGGCATCGCGGAGCTGCGCGCGGCCGAACTGCCGGTGGGGCGGGTCGTGGTGAACATGGTCCGGCCCCACGTCCTCGACACCGCGGCGGTACGGGCCGCCTCCGGCGACCACCGGGAGGCGATCGCGAACCCTGGCCTCCGTCGGCGTCGCGGGCTCCACGCGCCTGGTCGAGCCGCTCCTCGACCAGGCGGCCGAGCACGCCCGGCGGGTGGAGCTGGAGCGGGCGCAGCGCACCGTCCTGGACGGCGTCGGCGTCCCCGCGTACGAGCTGCCGTACCTGGGCGACGGGGCAGACATCGCGGGGCTCTACCGACTGGCGAAGGAACTGCGGAGGCAAGGGGTGGGCGCGTGACGGAGAAGACGGCGACCGCCACGGACGGACCGGAGACCCCCTCGCCCCCGACGGGCCCGGGACGGCCGGCGCGGGCGAGCACGGGACGGCCGGGAACGACGAGGGCGAGACGGCCGCGCCCGGGACCGCCGGGATCGACACCGCCCCTGTCCTGGAGCTGGACCCGCTGCTCGACGACCGGGGCACCCGCATCATCGTCTGCTGCGGCGCGGGCGGGGTCGGCAAGACGACCACGGCGGCGGCCCTCGGCGTGCGGGCGGCGGAGCGCGGGCGGCGCGTCGTCGTCCTCACCATCGACCCGGCCCGCCGCCTCGCCCAGTCGATGGGGATCGACTCCCTCGACAACACCCCGCGCAAGGTGGAGGGGATCAAGGGCTCCGACGGCGGCGAGCTGCACGCGATGATGCTCGACATGAAGCGGACCTTCGACGAGATCGTCGAGGCGCACGCGGACGCCGGGCGGGCCCGGGCGATCCTGGAGAACCCCTTCTACCAGTCCCTGTCGGCCGGGTTCGCCGGTACGCAGGAGTACATGGCGATGGAGAAGCTGGGCCAGCTCCGGGCGCGGGACGAGTGGGACCTGATCGTCGTCGACACCCCGCCGTCCCGCTCGGCCCTGGACTTCCTGGACGCGCCGAAGCGGCTCGGGTCCTTCCTGGACGGGAAGTTCATCAAGCTGCTCATGGCCCCGGCGAAGGTGGGGGCCGGGCCGGGATGAAGTTCCTCAACGTCGGCATGTCGATGATGACGGGGACGCTCGGAAAGCTGCTCGGGGTCAGTTCCTCAAGGACGTGCAGACGTTCGTGGCGGCGATGGACACGATGTTCGGCGGTTTCCGGACCCGCGCCGACGCCACGTACAAGCTGCTCCAGGCCCCGGGCACGGCCTTCCTCGTGGTGGCCACGCCGGAGCGGGACGCGCTGCGCGAGGCCGCGTACTTCGTGGAGCGGCTGGCCGCGGAGCGGATGCCGCTGGCCGGTCTCGTCCTCAACCGCGTGCACGGCAGCGGGGCCGCCGGCCTCTCGGCGGAGCGGGCGCGGGCCGCCGCGGAAAATCTTGACGAGGGTCGCATTGTGGATCAGGGGGACGGGAAGACTGGTCAGCGTGGCTCCCCGGCCACCGACCTCGAGCCGTCCCGACTCGCCACCGCCGCCGCACCTTCCGCACCCGTCACCCCTGCCGTACCCGCCGGATCCGAGGCTGCCCCCACAGCCGCGACCGATCCGGCCGCACAGCACGCCGACGCACCTGAAGCACGCGACAAGCACGACGAGCACAACGAGCACGACACGGACGCGCACCGCACACGTGACCCACATGACGACACCCTGGACGACGCCGTAGACGTACGGCAGCTCACCGCGGGGCTCCTGCACCTGCACGCCGAGCGCATGCGGGTGCTCGCGCGCGAGCAGCACACGCGCGACCGCTTCACCGCGCGCCACCCCGAGGTGGCGGTGGTGAAGTAGCCGCCCTGCCCGGCGATGTGCACGACCTCGCCGGGCTGCGGGCCATCGGCGACCGGCTCACCGGCGGGCGAACGCCCTCGGCCTGAACCGTCTCCGCCCTCTCCGGACCGACTGGATCACTCGTTCCACTGAATCGACTGGTTCGACTGAACGACCGGAGGGTTTCCGCGCGTCGGGGGCGTACGCCCCGGCGCGTTCAGCCGACCGCCGCGTACTCCTCGTACGTCGCGTCGTCGTCCATCGCCACGGGCAGCAGGCCCGCTCCCCGCTCGTACTCCGTGCGCGCGGTCTCCAGAGCCGGCGCCACGAGGTGACGGTCGGTCTCCGGCGCAGCAGGGCGCGGCGCTCGCGCTCCGTCATGCCGCCCCACACGCCGAACTCCACGCGGTTGTCGAGGGCGTCGGCGAGGCACTCGGTCCGCACCGGGCATCCGGTGCACACCGCCTGGCCCTGTTCTGCGCCGCTCCCTGCACGAAAAGTTCATCCGGATCGGTAGTGCGGCAGGCCGCCTGCGCACTCCAGTCAGCTACCCAGCCCATACCGGCGCCGTCCTCTCCCGAATCGAGGCTCCCCCACGGCGGCAGCGGCATATTCACCGCTGCCAGTTGGGACGTTACGGAAGGTGGACACAGCGCAACACCCCTTCGGGCCCAATCTTGAATGGCCCGAACGGACTATGCGTGCGCGTCAGATCACCCAGGGGAGTGATCGATGGACATGCGTGGGATAACGGACATACCTCGTGGATATGCCCTTCCTCAGCGGTGTCACTCGGGACGCCGCGTGACGCATGTGCCGGAATCGGACACGAGCTTCCCGTGTTTCGGGGTCACGGAAATTCATGCCGACGTCACAACCGGGCCTTGTCGTCGGACCGCACTGCTGTGACAGTTGTGAGCAGCTTAGGCCAAGGCCTGGGCGCGTGTCCGGCGAATGGAAACCTGGACCCGCGCGCCCCGATCGGCTCCCGGATGTCACGGTCCGGTACCCGAACGCTCCGAGGGCCCCCGCTCCCGCTGTTCGCTCATGTCTACGGATTAGGCTGCCCCCATGGCAAAGAAGCGCTCGGGCGGTGGTCTGACCGGGACCCAGCAGGCCGCCAAGTTCCTCGGTGTCAGTGTGCTCGCGGGAGCCGTGCTGGCAGGCATCGCCCTGCCCGCGGCCGGGGCACTCGGGCTGGCCGCGAAGGGCACGGTCGAGGGGTTCGACGAGATCCCCTCGAACCTGAAGACCCGCCGCTGAGTCAGCGCACCAAGATCCTCGACTCCGAGGGCGGCCTGATCGCCACGGTGTACTCGCGGGACCGGACGGTCGTCCCGATCGAGAAGATCTCCCCGTACATGCAGAAGGCGATCGTCGCGATCGAGGACGGGCGCTTCTACGAGCACGGGGCGATCGACCTCAAGGGCGTGCTGCGCGCGATCAACCGCAACGCGCAGTCCGGCGGGGTCTCCGAGGGCGCGTCGACCCTCACCCAGCAGTACGTGAAGAACGTCTTCGTCGAGGAGGCCGGCGACGACCCCGAGAAGGTCGCGCAGGCCACCCAGCAGACCATCGGCCGCAAGGTCCGCGAGCTGAAGTTCGCGATCCAGGTCGAGGAGGAGCTGGGCAAGAAGAAGATCCTGGAGAACTACCTCAACATCACGTTCTTCGGGCGGCAGGCGTACGGCATCGAGGCCGCCTCGCAGCGGTACTTCTCCAAGCACGCCGCCGACCTGGACCTCGGCGAGGCGGCGATGATGGCCGGCCTCGTGCAGTCGCCCAGCCGCTACGACCCGATCAACGACGTCGAGGAAGCGACCAAGCGCCGCAACGTGGTCCTCCAGCGGATGGCCGACGTGAAGGACATCAGCCAGGCCGAGGCGGACGCGGCGAAGGCCGCCCGCTGAAGCTGAAGGTGAAGACCCCGAAGAACGGCTGCATCACCGCCGTCGACGGCGCCGGCTTCTTCTGCGACTACGTCCGCAAGACGATCCTCAGCGACCCGGTCTTCGGCAAGACGTCCGAGGAGCGCCAGAAGCTGTGGAACCTGGGCGGCCTCACCGTCAAGACCACGCTCAGCCCGCGCGCCCAGGCCGCCGCCAACGAGGCCGCCATCGCGAAGGTCAACAAGGACGACCCGGTCGCCGCCTCGGTGGTGCAGGTCCAGCCCGGCACCGGCAAGATCCTCTCGATGGGCCAGTCCCGCCCGTACGGCCTGGACCCGAAGAAGAACGAGACGACGCTCAACCTCTCCGTCAGCAACCGGATGGGCGGCAGCACGTACGGCTTCCAGGTCGGCTCGACCTTCAAGCCGATCACCGCCGCCGCGGCCCTGGAGAAGGGCATCAGCCCGGCGCAGACGTACACCACGCCGTGGAAGATCGAGCTGGAGAAGAGCTCCTTCCGCACCTGCAAGGGCACCCCCACCGGCTACGACAAGTGGCAGTTGCAGAACGAGATGGAGGAGGAGGCCGGCACCTGGGACATGACGGGAGCGCTCGGCAAGTCCATCAACACCTACTTCGCGCTCCTGGAGCAGCAGACCGGTCTGTGCGAGACCATCCAGATGGCGAAGAAGCTGGGCTACGAGCGCGGCGACGGCAAGCCGATCGAGGAGAACGCCTCGATCACCCTCGGCGGTGAGGTCAGCACCCCGCTGTCGATGGCGTCCGCCTACGCGACCTTCGCCAACCGCGGCCTGTACTGCACCCCGATCGCCATCGAGTCGATCAAGACCGCCAACGGCGACAAGCTCAACGTGCCGCAGACGAAGTGCTCGCGGGCGATGAGCGACCGGACCGCCGACACGGTCAACCAGATGCTGAAGGGCGTCGTCGAGGACGGCACCGGCCAGAAGGCCGGCCTCAGCGACCGCGACAACGCGGGCAAGACCGGTACGACCAACGACCGCAAGGACGCCTGGTTCGTCGGCTACACCCCGAACCTCTCCACCGCGGTCTGGGTCGGCGACGACGTCGGCGAGAAGCAGTCGATGTTCCGGATCACCATCGGCGGCGAGTACTACGACAAGGTCTGCGGCGGCTGCCTGCCCGGCCCGATCTGGAAGATCGCGATGACCGGCGCGCTGGACGCCGGCCAGACCCGTCCTTCACCCCGTCTCCGTGCCGCGGGCCGAGAACCCCAAGGACAAGGAGAAGGAGGGGGACGAGGGCCCGAACAAGCCGGGGAAGCCGAAGAAGCCCCGTGACGGCAAGCCCGGCGACCGCAAGCCGAACATCCCCGGGATCACGCTCCCGCAGGGCCTGTTCGACTGAGACCGGCCCCACCGCGTACGAGAGGGCGCCCCCGCGACGGGGGCGCCCTCTCGTGCGTTCTGCGCGGATCAGCCCGCGAGCAGCTTCTTCACGGCGGCGGCGACCCTGCCGCCCTCCGCCAGGCCGGCCACCTTCGGGTTCACGATCTTCATGACGGCGCCCATGGCGCGCGGTCCCTCGGCGCCCGCGGCCTTCGCCTCCTCGACGGCCGCCGCGACGATCCCGTCGAGCTCCTCGTCACTGAGCTGCTTCGGCAGGTACGCGTCGAGGAGGAGGCCCTCGGCCCGCTCCCGCTCGGCGGACTCGTGGCGACCGCCCTGCTCGAAGGCGTCCGCTGCCTCGCGGCGCTTCTTCGCCTCCTTGGCGATCACCTTCTGCACCTCGTCGTCGGAGAGCTCGCGCTTGGTCTTGCCCGCGACCTCCTCCTTGGTGATCGCGGTGATGGTCAGCCGCAGGGTCGAGGAGCGCAGTTCGTCGCGCTCCCTGATCGCGGCGTTGAGGTCGTCCTGGAGCTTCGCCTTGAGCGTGGTCATGACCCAAGTGTGGCAGGTGCCGCACCCCCACCGCCCGCGCATTTCCCCGCACGGGTCTGCGACGATGGGGGATGCGCGCACGGTACGGGATCCCCCTGAAGATCACGGCAGGTCTCACGGCGACGGCCGCGGCCGGACTCGTCTACGCGGCGGGCTTCGAAGCCCGCTCCTTCCGGCTCCGCCGGTGACGGTCCCGGTCCTCCCCCGGGGCATGGGCGACCTGCGGGTCCTCCAGGTCTCCGACATCCACATGGTGAGCGGGCAGCGCAAGAAGCGGGCCTGGCTCCAGTCGCTCGCCGGGCTCCGCCCGGACTTCGTCGTCAACACCGGCGACAACCTCTCCGACACCGAGGCGGTGCCGGAGGTCCTGGACGCGCTCGGGCCGCTGATGGAGTTCCCGGGCGTGTACGTCTTCGGCTCGAACGACTACTACGGCCCGAAGCTGCGCAACCCCGCCCGCTACCTCCTGGAGAAGGCGCAGGGCCGCCACGGCCTCAACGGCAACAAGCCGGCCGTCGGCGCCGTCCACAACCCCTGGGAGGGGATGCGGGACGCCTTCGACGCGGCGGGCTGGGTGGACCTCACCAACACCCGGGGCCGGCTGAAGCTGTCCGGGGCCGAGCTGGCGTTCACCGGCCTGGACGACCCGCACATCAAGCGCGACCGGTACGAGCGGGTGGCGGGCGGCCCGGACCCGGACGCCGACTTCACGGTGGGCGTGGTCCACGCCCCGTACCTGCGCTCCCTGGACGCCTTCACGGCGGACGGGTACGAGCTGGTCCTGGCCGGGCACACCCACGGCGGCCAGCTCCGCGTCCCCCTCCACGGGGCGCTCGTCACCAACTGCGACCTGGACACGGACCGGGCGCGGGGCCTCTCCACCCACACGGCCGGGGGCCACACGTCCTACCTGCACGTCTCGGCGGGCTGCGGCACCAACCGCTACACCCCGGTCCGCTTCGCCTGCCCCCGGAGGCCACCCTCCTCACCCTGACGGCCCGCCCCTGACCCCGGGGCGGCGCCCCCGAATACCGGATTTCGCCTCAGCGCGCGCGTGGGCTAAAGTAATCGATGTCGCCGCGACGTGAACACGCAGAGCAGCGACATCGGGGTGTAGCGCAGCTTGGCAGCGCGCTTCGTTCGGGACGAAGAGGTCGTGGGTTCAAATCCCGCCACCCCGACAGCCGAAACACCAGGTCGGGCCCGGTACTGAGAGATCAGTACCGGGCCCGACCTGTTGGTGTTCGGGCGGGGGCCGCGGCGCCGAAAACGCCGCGGCCGGCCCTGCTAGATCACCGGCGGCCGCCCCAGCCGTGTCATGCGCAGGACCGTCGACCAGCGGATCGGGGTGCGGGGGCCCGCCGGGCGGCGGATGCCCTCGGCGAAGCCGGCGAGCCAGGCGCCGAGGCCCGGGAGGGAGCGGGTGCGGGCCAGGGTGAGGAGGGTCCAGACGGCGAGGTAGACGGGGACGAGGAGGGCCGGGAGGTTGCGCTTGGCCAGCCAGACGCGGTTGCGGGCGGTCATGCGGTGGTAGACGGCGTGCCGGGCCGGGCTGGTCTTCGGGTGCTGGAGGAGGAGCTTCGGCTCGTAGACGACCTTCCAGCCCGCGTCCAGGGCCCGCCAGGCGAGGTCCGTCTCCTCATGGGTGAAGAAGAACTCCTCCGGCCAGCCCCCGATCTCGTCGAGCATCCGCATCGACAGGCCGTGGCCGCCGCCGAGGAAGGTCGTCACCTCGCCGCCGCGCATCGGGTCCTTGGCCCCAGGCGGGGCACGTGGCGGCGCTGGGTCTCGCCGTGCTCGTCCGCGATCCGGAACGAGACGACGCCGAGCGCCGGGTCCCCTCGTACAGGTCCGCCAGGCGGCGGAAGACGTCCCGGTCGACGAGGAGGCCGTCGTCGTCGAGGTCCACCACCACGTCCACGTCGCCGAACGAGCGGAGCGTGTCGAGCGCGACGTTCCGGCCGCCCGTCACCCCCGGTTCTCCGGGAGTTCGACCCCGGTCACGCCCTCGGGCAGCTCCGGGAGCGAGCCCGTGCCGTTGCCGACGACCACGATCCGGGCGGCCCGCTCGTCCTGGTCCGCCACCGCGTCGAGCAGCGCCCGCAGTTCGGTCGGGCGCGTGCCCATCGTCAGTACCGCCACACCCACGCGCGGTCGCGCCACGGTCCGCTCCGTTCCTCGCCGGCCAAAGGCCCTTCAGGCCCCGAAGGCCTTTTCGGGCGCGATGCTAGCCGCACACCGACACCTTCCGTTCATCCGCACCACGGGCGTCGTGCACCGCGAGGGCGTTCGGAGGGGAGCGCGGCGAGAGCGCGGCCGCGCGGCTCTACGCTGGTTCCCTTCCGTCAGGTTGATCGATCTTCGAAAGGGTGGTCTCCAGGTGCTGGTCGCGGACCGATATCGGCTTCACGTGTGTATCGGCCGGGGCGGCATGGGCGAGGTGTGGCAGGCCACCGACGAGGTCCTCGGCCGGGCCGTGGCCGTGAAGCTGATGCTGGCGAACGCGGCCGATCCCTCCGCCGGCGACCGGTTCCGCCTGGAGGCGCAGACCGCCGCCCGGCTGAGCCACCCGCACGTGGTGGGCGTCTTCGACTTCGGCACGTGGGACGGGAAGCTGTTCCTCGTCATGGAGTTGGTCGAGGGCGACAGCCTCGCCGGAAGCCCCTCCGACCCCTGGTCCTGCCGCCCGAGCGGGTCGCCGTGGTCGCCGCGCACGCCGCCGCCGGGCTCGCGGCCGCGCACCGGCAGGGCGTGGTGCACCGGGACATCAAGCCGGGAAACCTGCTCATCGACGCCGAAGGGACGGTGAAGCTCGCCGACTTCGGCATCGCCCGCTTCGTCGACGACCCTCCGCCGCGCTCACGACGACCGGTCAGATCGTGGGCACCGGGCTCTACCTGGCGCCCGAGCGGGCCCTCGGACAGCCCGCCTCGCCCGCCTCCGACGTGTACTCCCTGGGCTGCGTGCTCTACCAACTGCTGACCGGCAGACCCCCGTTCCGCGCGGACACCGCGACCGCCCTGCTGTACCAGCACATCGACACCCCGCCGACGCCGCCCGCGCACCTCGGGGTCGCGCTGCCGTCCGAGTTCGAGTCGTACCTGCTGAGCCTGCTCGCGAAGCAGCCGGAGCAGCGTCCCCCGGCCCAGGCCATCGCCGACTGGTTCTCCTCCGGCGCCTGGCGCTCCTACCACCAGGCCCCCGCCGCTCCCGCGCCGCACCGCCCCGCGCCCCTGCCCCGGCACGTGCCCGCGCCCACTCCGCCGCCGATGACCGGACCCGCCGCCGCGCCCGCCTCCCGGCGCCGCGAGCGCCCGGCCGCCACCGGTGGGCTCGCCGAGCTGTCCCGGCGCCGCCCGCGCAAGACGGCCGCCGTGGCCGGTGGCATCGCCTTCGTGGTCTTCCTGATCATCGGCATGGTCTGGCTCTCCTGAGCCCCCTGCTGACCCCGTCAGTACGCCCTCGGCGGCATCACCAGCGGGTCCCCTCGTCCCCGGGATCAGCAGGCAGCGCGGTACGCCGGGGCCCGCGGCCACCCGTACGGTCACCGTCGTCGGCGGGTCGGTCGGCAGCCCGACCGGGAGGGCGACCTGCCGCTCGTGGCCGATCTTGACCCGGGCGGTCTCCTTGCCGTCGACGAGGACGTCGACGACCGTCGAGTGCCCGTCTCCACGGTCACGGAGACCGAGTGCCCGAGGTGGTCGATGTGGAAGTGGTGCCGTCGTCTCATGGGTCACCTCCGTATCCACCAGGGTAGGTACGCCGCGGGCCTTCCGCCCTCCCCGGCCCGGCGTGCGGGTCCCGGGGTCCGGTGGTCAGATGGATCCGGTACGCGTCCGCTTACACGTCCGCCCGCACGTCCTCCGCACGTCCGCGCCGAACGGAGCACCCCGCCCATGAGCGACACCCTCCCCGTTCGAGGACACCACCGACTTCGAGAACGCCGAGCGGGGCTTCCTCGCCGCCCTCGTCCCCGGCACGGTGACGGACGCCGGCGGGCGGACGGTCTGGGACGGCGACGCCTACCGGTTCCTGGAGGCGGACTGCCCCGACACCGCGCACCCCAGCCTCTGGCGCCAGTCGCGGCTCTGCGCCCGGCAGGGGCTCTACGAGGTCACCGAGGGGATCTACCAGGTGCGGGGCCTCGACCTGTCGAACATGACGCTCGTCGAGGGCGAGCGCGGGGTCGTCGTCATCGACCCGCTCATCTCCACGGAGACCGCCGCCGCGGCCCTCGCGCTCTACCGGGAGCACCGCGGCGACCGCCCCGTCACCGGCCTGGTCTACACCCACTCGCACGGCGACCACTTCGGCGGCGCCCGGGGCGTCCTGCCCCCGGCACCGAGGAGGGGTGCCGGTCCTCGCCCGGCCGGCTTCCTGGAGCACGCCGTCAGCGAGAACGTGTACGCGGGCAACGCCATGACCCGCCGGGCGAGCTACATGTACGGGTCGAACCTGCCGAAGGCGCCGGACGCCCAGATCGGCGCCGGACTCGGCCGACCATGTCCACCGGCACCATCAGCCTGATCCCGCCGACCGTGGACGTCACGGAGACCGGCCAGGAGGAGACGGTCGACGGCGTGCGGATCGTCTTCCAGCTCACGCCGGGCACCGAGGCCCCGGCCGAGATGAACTTCCTCTTCCCCGACCTCCGCGCCCTGTGCCTGGCCGAGAACGCCACGCACAACATGCACAACGTCCTGACCCTGCGCGGGGCGGTCGTCCGAGACGCCCGGATCTGGGCCGCATACCTCGACGAGGCGGTCGAGTACTTCCACGGGCGGTACGACGTCGCCTTCGCCTCCCACCACTGGCCGACCTGGGGCCACGACGAGGTGGTGCGGTTCCTGACCGAGCAGCGCGACCTCTACGCGTACCTGCACGACCAGACGCTCCGGCTGCTCAACGAGGGCCTCACCGCGCCGGAGATCGCCGAGACGATCGAGCTGCCGCCGGCGCTCGCCCGCGCCTGGCACGCGCGCGGGTACTACGGCTCCCTGAACCACAACGCGAAGGCGGTCTACCAGCGCTACCTGGGCTGGTTCGACGGCAACGTGGCCCACCTGTGGGAGCACCCGCCGGTCGAGCTCGCCAAGCGGTACGTGGCGGTGGCGGGCGGGCCCGCCGAGACCCTCGCCAAGGCGCGCGCGTACGCGGAGGAGGGCGACCCGCGGTTCGCCGCGACCCTCCTGAACCACCTGGTCTTCGCCACCGCGCCGGAGGTCCCCGTCGGCGAGGAGCGGCCGGCGAGCGCGGTGCACGAGGAGGCCAAGGAGGCGCTCGCCGGGGTGTACGAGCGACTGGGGCACGGCGCCGAGAACGGCCCCTGGCGGAACTTCTACCTCACCTCGGCGCAGGAGCTCCGGGAGGGGATCAGCGGCGAGACGGTCGACATGACCAACCCGGAGATGGCGGCGGCCCTCACCGTCCCCATGCTGATCGACTCGATCGCCGTCGCGATCGACGGGCCGCGCGCCTGGGACGACGACCTGACCGTCGACCTGGTCCTGACGGACGACCCCGTGGGCGAGCGGCGGCGGCTCACCCTGCACAACGGCGCCCTCACCCACCGGGCGGTCGCCGAGCCCCGGACGCCCGCCGGGCTCACCCTGACCCTGTCCAAGCAGCAGCTCCTCGGCCTGCTCGCCGGGCAGGGGCCCGGGAAACTCGGGGTCGGGGTGAAGAGCGACCCGCCCTGTTCGCCCGCCTCCTCTCGTACGTGACGAAGCCCGACCCGCTGTTCCCGATCGTCACCCCGTAACTACCCGTCGGGGCCCCGGGAAGACGCCGGAAACCCCTGGGAAGACCCGGAGAGGACTCGCGAAGGCCCTAGGGTCTGTCCGGCGGACAGGGGGTCGGGGAGGCCTCAGGGCTCCTCCGAGAGGGCGAACAGGCCCAGGCGGGCGCCCTCTTCGCACGTCCGGCGCAGCTCCTCCGCGCCGAGCGCCTCCCGCAGGGCCCGTTCGCTGCGCCGCCGGGCCGTCGCGCTGGAGGCCGCCGGGCGGTACGCCTCGCCGAAGACGGAGGACCGCAGCACGTCCACGGCGCCCAGGAGGTGGGCGGCGGAGACGAGCCTGCCGGTCGTGATCCGCAGTTCCGCGAGGAGTTCGGCCGCGCAGGACGCGCCCGCCGCCGAGCCGAGCGCCAGATGGCCGCGGAGCGCCCGCCGGGCGTGGTCGACGGCCCTCCCCGCTCCCCGTCCCAGGCGAGGAGCTCGGCACGCGCGTGGTGCGCCCAGGCGTCGGCCCACAGGTCCCGGCCGCCCAGGCCCGCCGCCCCGTCCGTTCGAGCGGCAGTCGGTCCAGGGCCTCCTGCGCGGCCTCCGGATCGGTGCGGGCGAGGGCGAGGGCGAGCCCGGCCCAGCCATCTCGCGGCCGGGGCCGAAGTCCGGGGGCTCCTCCGTCAGGGCCAGCGCCTCCCGGAACTCGGCCGCCGCCGCGCGTGCGCCCCTGGTGGAGGGCGGTGGAGCCGCGCAACTGGGCGAGCAGGCCCAGGCACCGGTCGTCGCCGTCCCGTACGGCCGCCGCCCAGGCCCGGACGAGGAGCGGGTCGGCGTCCTCGGGGCGGCCCGACTCCAGCTCCAGGTGGGCGGCGAGCCACAGGGCGCGGGCCGGTGGCGGCCCGGGGTGCAGGGCGAGGGCGTGCCGCAGCCGGGCCCGGCCCTCGGCGACCCGGCCGCAGGCCACCCACAGGAACCACAGGGAGACCGTGATCTCGACGGACGTGCCGGCCTCGGCGCTCGGGGACAGCGGCGCGTTCGTGGGGTCCATGGCGGCGGCCAGGTCGGGGAGTTCCCGCAGGGCGAGGTCGCGGGCGTCGAGCTGCCGACCGCTCTGCCACCGGTCGGCGGCCCGCCGGGCGAGCGGGCGCACCACCTGCGGTGGCGCAGGACGACGGACCGGCGGTCGCCGCGTTCGGTGAGCCTGCGGGCGCCCACCGCGCGCACGGGGTGCGGCATCCAGTAGCGGGCCGCGTCCTCCTCGCCGTCGAAGAGGTCGTCGACGGGCAGGAGCGCGAGGGGGCGAGCCGGTCGAGGACCGCCGGGATCCGGGCCGGGGGAGCGCGCCGGAGGCGCACACCTCGCGGACGGCGTCCCGGCCGAAGGTGCCCTCGAAGACGGAGAGCCGCTCCCACAGGAGCCGTTCCTCCGGGTCACAGCGGTCGTACCCGCCCTCGGCGGCGGCGAGTTGACCGGCGGTCACCGGTTCGCCCCACAGCAGCTCGGTCTCCGGGGAGACCCGGACCCGACGACCCCGGCGCCCTCGGCGCTCCCGGGGCGCCCGGTGGCCCCGCTGCCCCGATCCCCCGGCGCTCCCTCCGGTCCCGATGCTCCGGACGTGTCCGGTCCTGCCGACGGCCGGTGCTCCGGCCGGACGACCGGACGGACGTCCGCTCCCCGCAGGTGCCTCGTCATCCCGCCCTTCCTGCTCGTCCTGCTTACGCGCGCGCGTGGGGACGTCGCGGACCGCCGCGCCCGCTCCTTGTGCCCGACGTCATGGCGGAGGCCACCGTCAGGGGATTGAATGCACGTGCCCCGGTGCACATCCTGGGGCGCCCCGGAACCCATGGGAGGGGTTTTCCGGGGATCGGCCAAGGAGGCACATGGATACCGGGGAATCCGTCCTGGGAGAGGCGGATCTGGCGCTGATCCACGCACTGCAAATGGCTCCGCGCGCCAGTTGGACCCAGCTCTCGGCCGTCCTGGAGGCGAGCCCCGACACCCTCGCCCGGCGCTGGGAGCACCTCAGCGGCAAGGGCTACGCCTGGAGTTCCCTGCTCGCCGCCCGGCGCGGCAAGGAGGCCACCCTGTACGCGTGGGTGGAGCTGGAGTGCGTCGCCGGGGACATCGAGGCGACCGCGGGCGAGCTCTCGGAGGACTCCTGCACCCTCGGCGTCCACCAGGTGACCGGCGACGCCGACCTGGTGCTGCTCGTCGCCTCCCCGACCTCTACGCCCTCGACGGCTACCTCGCCGGGCGGGTGCGGCGCCTGCCCGGGGTGGTCCGGTGCCGCGCGCAGGTCGTCACCCGGCTGCACAACCGCCCGTACCGGTCGCGGATCGACCAGCTCACCCCGGGCAGGTCCAGCTCCTCACGGAGCTGGCGGGCGAGAAGCAGCAGGGCCGGCCCCCGCGCGCGCGTACCCGTACGTCACCGACCTGGACCGGCGGATCGTCGCGGAGCTGGCGGGGACGCCCGCCGCAGCGCCGCCGAGCTCGCCCGGCAGTGCGGTACGAGCGAGTCGACGGTGCGGCGCAGGCTGGACGTCCTGACGGCGGCCGGCGCGTTCCACCACCACTGTCTGCCCGCGCCGCGCTCTTCTCCGGGCGCCCGGTGTGGGCGCTGGTGACGGCGGACATCCCGCCCGTCGAGGTGCCGGAGACGGTCGCCGCGCTCGGCCGGCTGCGCCAGACGCGGCTCGTCACCTCGGTCACCGGACCGCACAACCTGGCGCTCGCGATGTGGCTCCGTACCGTCGACGAGCTGCACGAGGTGACGGCGGCGCTCGTCCGGGCCGCGCCGGCGCTGCGGATCACGGGCACCTCGCTGTCGCTGCGCACCCACAAGATCGGGGCGCAGGTCCTCGGCCCGGACGGCCGCCGGACGCACCACGTGCGCCCGAGGGACACGGCCTGAGGCCGGGTGGCCCGGTCCTGTCGGCTCAGGCCGGGCGGGACGCCTTGAGCGAGTACATCAGGGGGACGCGGGGGCGGTCCGCCGGGAAGCGGTAGTAGCCGTCCTCGTGCCGCTGGAGGGTGCCGTAGCGGGGGAAGAGCGAGACGTCGTGCTCGTGCAGGAAGTCGATCCGCAGGCCCGCCCGCGCGAGCGCCGTGACGACCTCGCCGACCGGGTGCACCCACTCCACGCTGCGGTTGTGGACGGTGGTGGCGTCGAGGTCGGCGTACGTGCCGGGGTGGTGTCCACCCACGGCTCGCGGACGAAGTAGTCGTGCACGATCCGGCTGCCGGTCTCGTCGTCGAGCGAGTCGGTCAGCGGGTGGAACTCGGCCAGGTAGAGGAAGCCGCCGGGGGCGACGAGCGAGGCGGCGGTCTCCGCCCAGCGCTCGACGTCGGGCAGCCAGCACAGCGCCCCGCCGCCGGTGTAGACGACGTCGTACGAGCTGTCGGGGACGGCCTCGGCCGCGTCGTACACGTCGGCGGCGACGAAGGCGGCCCGGTCCTGCGTGAGGCCCAGGTCGGCGGCGAGCGAGCGGGCGGTCTCGACGGCCGGCTCGGAGAAGTCCAGGCCGACGACGTGGGCGGCGCCCCGCCGGGCCCAGGAGAGGGTGTCCAGGCCGATGTGGCACTGGAGGTGGAGCAGGGTCCGCCCGGTGACGTCCCCGACCTCCGCGAGCTCGAAGTCCCGCAGGGCGTCCTTGCCCGCGCGGAAGGCGTCGAGGTCGTAGAAGGAACCGGCCGCGTGGATCGGGACGCGCTCGTCCCAGCGCGCCCGGTTGGCCTCGCGCCAGTCCTCGGGGGTCGGAGAGTACATGTCGGCGAGGTTATCCACAGGCTGCGGAGGACGCGACCCGGTTGTCCGCCGCCCGGAGCATGATGGGGGCCATGACTGAGAGCAAGAACGCCGAGAGCCCCGAGAGCACCGAGAGCCCCGCGAGCCCCGACGCGCCCGTCTGGGAGCAGCGCTTCCGCGCGCCCCGCGTCTCCCCTGCCCGAGTGGGCCGAGGAGGCACCGGACCGCTCGCTGTTCGTGTCCAACGCGACGGGGACGTACGAGCTGTACGCGTGGGACCGGGCGACCGGGGAGCAGCGGCAGGTCACGGACCGGCCGAACGGCACGACGGACGGGACGCTGTCCCCGGACGGCGAGTGGGTCTGGTGGTTCGCGGACACCGACGGCGACGAGTTCGGGGTGTGGATGCGGCAGCCGTTCGCGGGCGGCGCGGACGAGCCGGCCGTGCCGGACCTGGCCCTCCTATCCGGCGGGGCTCGCCATCGGCCGGGAGGGCACGGTCGTGGTGGGCCGCTCCACGGACGAGGAGGGCTCGACGGTCCACCTCGTACGGCCCGGGGCCGGCGCCCCGGTGGAGATCTACCGGCACCGGGAGTCGGCCGGGGTCGGCGACCTCTCGTACGACGGCTCGCTGGTCGCGGTCGAGCACACCGAGCACGGGGACGCGATGCACTCGGCCCTGCGGGTCCTGCGCGCCTCGGACGGGAGCGCGGTCGCGGAGCTCGACGACACCAAGGGCGGCACGGAGGAGCTGGGCCTCACGGTCCTGGGCTTCGCCCCGGCCGCCGGGGACACCCGGCTGCTCGTCGGCCACCAGCGGCGCGGGCGCTGGGAGCCGATGCTCTGGGACGTGGCGACGGGCGCCGAGACCGACCTGCGGCTCGACCTGCCGGGCGACGTGTCGGCGGAGTGGTACCCGGACGGCTCGGGCCTGCTGATCGTGCACGGCTTCGAGGCCCGCAGCGAGCTGTGGCGGTACGAGATCGCCACCGGCGCCCTGGTGCGGGTGGAGACCCCGGCCGGTTCGGTGTCGAGCGCGACGGCCCGGCCGGACGGCAGCGTGGAGTACCTGTGGTCCTCGGCCGCCGAGCCGCCGGTGGTGCGCTCCACGGACGGCGGGGTCGTCCTGGACCCGCCCGGCCCGAAGGCGCCGCCGTCGCTGCCGGTGGAGGACGTGTGGGTGGAGGGCCCCGGCGGCAGGGTCCACGCGCTCGTGCAGCGCCCGGCGGAGGGCGAGGGCCCGTTCCCGACGCTCTTCGAGGTGCACGGCGGTCCGGCCTGGCACGACAGCGACGCCTTCGCGTCGGGCCCGGCGGCCTGGCTGGACCACGGGTACGCGGTGGTGCGGGTCAACTACCGGGGCTCGACGGGGTACGGCCGGGAGTGGACGGACGCGCTGAAGCACCGGGTCGGCCTGATCGAGCTGGAGGACATCGAGGCGGTCCGGGAGTGGGCGGTGGCGAGCGGGCTCGCGGACCCGGAGCGGCTCGTCCTCTCCGGCGGCTCGTGGGGCGGCTACCTGACCCTCCTCGGGCTCGGCACCCGGCCGGACGCCTGGGCGGTCGGCCTCGCGGCGGTGCCGGTCGCGGACTACGTGACAGCGTACGAGGACGAGATGGAGGCCCTGAAGGCGCTGGACCGCACGCTCCTGGGCGGCTCCCCGGAGGAGGTGCCCGAGCGGTACGCGGCCTCGTCGCCGCTGACGTACGTGGACGCGGTGAAGGCCCCGGTGCACATCTCGGCCGGCGTCAACGACCCGCGCTGCCCGATCCGCCAGATCGACAACTACGTCGACCGGCTCGCGGCCCGGGGCGCGGTCCACGAGGTGTACCGGTACGACGCGGGCCACGGCTCCCTGGTGGTGGAGGAGCGGATCAAGCAGGTCGCCCTGGACCTGGCGTTCGCCGCGAAGCACCTGGGGACCCGGCCGGTCTAGGGGTGTCCGGCCGCGATCCGCAGGACAGGCCCCGGGCCCCGATCCGCCGGACAGTCCCCGGGCCCCGATCCGCCGGACAGGTCCTGGTCGGGCACCCGGGCGACGGGGGCCGGGCGGGCTTGCGTACCGTGGGGGCGTGTACCGGTTCTGAACACTCCCCGCTGGTGGGGGATCAACCTCTTCGTCCTCCTGGCGATCCCGTTCTGCGTCTTCATGGGGACCTGGCAACTGGGCAAGTTCGAGGACCGCGTCGACTCCCACCAGGAGGCGGAGGAGCGGCCCGCCCCGAGCGCGGCGAAGGCCGAGCCGCTGGACGCGCTGCTCCCGGTGGACAAGGAGACCTCGGGCCGCACGGCCGAGGCGCGCGGCCGGTTCGGGGAGCAGTTCCTCGTGCCGGGCCGCGAGCTGGACGGCCGGGCCGGGTCGTACGTCCTGACGATGCTGCGGACGGACGGCGGCCGGTCCCTGCCGGTGGTCCGGGGCTGGCTACCCGAGGGCGGGCGGGCGCCCGCCCGCCGTCCGGCGAGGTCACGGTGGTGGGCGCGCTCCAGGCCTCGGAGAACCAGGGGTCGAAGGGCGTGAACACGGCGGGCGGGCTGCCCGAGGGCAGCTCGGCATGATCAGCGCCGCGTCCCTGGTGAACGTGGTGAGGGACGACGTCTACGACGCCTGGATCACCCTCGTGGACTCCCCGCCGGGCTCACGCCGGTCCCGGCGGCGGCCGCCGCGGGCACGGGTCTGGACGCGAAGGCGTTCCAGAACCTCGGCTACACGGCGGAGTGGTTCGTCTTCGCCGGCTTCGTGCTCTTCATGTGGTTCCGGCTGGTGCGCCGCGAGGCGAGGCCTCCCGGGACGCGGCGCTGGGCCTGTAGGGGCCCGGCGGGCCCCGGGAGGGCTCGGGAGAGGCTCGGGGGTCCTCAGGAAGTGCCGAGGAGGCCGGTGCGGTAGACCGTGCCGGAGCAGGCGCCGGGGACGACGGTCGACAGCGAGGGCCGCCGCCCTCCGCGGTGTGGCTGACCACGACGCTGCCGTCCGCCGGTTCGCCGTCCGCCAGGAGCAACTGGGCCACCGCGCCGCCGTCGGGCGCCGGGCCCGGCTCCGAGCTGCCGCCGGTGCCGCCGGAGTCCGGATTCGTGCTGGGGTCGGGGGCGACCGTCGGCTCGGTCGGAGCGGTCGTCGGGGGCGGCGTGGTCGGCGGTTCGACGGGGGTGGTCGGCGTCGGGGTGGGCGTGCCGCCGGTCGTCGGGCAGGTCTCGCTCGGCACCCAGACGAACTTCACCTCGTAGGAGCCGTTCGGCCTCAGGAGGAGCCGGGAGGCCTCCTGCGAGGGTCGGGCAGCCCGCCACCCGCGTCGCCGGAGCTGTGCCGGACCACCGAGACGCGTCCGGGGTCGGCCGCTCCCCGTGCCGCGAGGCCGACGACGCCGGCGCCCTCCACGACGCAGGGGTGCCGGAGACGTTGACGACGCGGAAGCTGCCGTACACCTTGCCCTCGGCGTCGGGTCCGCCGGACTGCGCGCCGCCCGAGCCGAGCTGGCCGGACGTGCAGCGGGCGACGCCGACGACTTCCGGCCCGTCCCCGGGAGCGCGCCGGATGCCCCGTCGCCGGGCCGCTCCGGCTTGCCGGAGGAGCCGTCGGCCGCGCCCTGCCCGCCGTCCCCGCTCGGGGAGGCGCTGCTCGCGGAGGGCTCGGCGCTCTGGCCGCCCTCGACGCCGGTCTCGGCGCCGGTGCCGCCCTGGGCCTCCTCGCCGTGGCCGACGTTGACGGGGCTGGCGGTGGTGGTGCCCTCCGAGGAGGCGACGTGCACGAAGGCCGGCACGGCCGTTCCGATGAGGACCGCGGCGGCCGCGGCGCCCACGACGGCCTGCCGCTTGCGGGCGCGGCGGGCGGGTACGGCGCGGCGCAGGTGCTCCAGCGAGCCGAGGGAGGGCTCCAGTCCCTCCACGGCACCGTGGAGCATCCGCCGCAGCGCCAGCTCCTCGTCCCCGTCTCCCTCGCCGGACCCGGGCTCGATGTTCACCATGCGCTGTCCACTCAGATCGTCACGTTCGTCTCGGACTCGGGCTCCGGGGCCCCGGCGACCTTACGGCCTCCGGCCTCCCCGCCGCCCCCGGTCTCCCCGTCACTCCGGGGCTCCGCCCCGTGCTCCCCGTGCTCCCCGTCTCCCCGCGTCCCTCGGGCTCCCCGGTCTCCTCGTGGTCCTCGACGTCCGCCCCGCGTGCCCCGGGCTCGCCGGACTCCCCGCGCGCCTCGGTCTCCCCGCCGTCCCCGGCATCCGCCCCGCGTACCCCGGCCTCGCCGGACTCCCCGCACGCGCCGCGCGCCTCGGTCTCCCCGCCGACGCCGGCGTCCCCGCCGCGTTCCTCGGGCTCTCCGGAGTCCCCGGACTCCCCGGACTCCCCGTGGTCCTCGGTGCGGTCGTCGGCCGGCGTGCCGGTCTCGGTGGTCTCGCGGCCCTCGGAGGTCACCGCCTCCTCCGCGGAGGCCCGCTCCTCGGGGTCCTGCCCTTCTCCCCGCGCGTCCCGCTCACGACGTCGCTCCCATCGCGACGCGCAGGGCCGCCATGCCCCGCGAGCCGTACGCCTTCACCGAGCCCAGGGATATCCCCAGCGTCTCGGCGACCTGGACCTCGGTCATGTCCGCGAAGTACCGCAGGACGAGGACCTCGCGCTGGCGCCGCTGGAGCCCGCGCATCGCCTTGATCAGGTCCTCGCGCTCCAACTGGTCGTACGCCCCTCCTCCGCGCTGGCCATGTCCGGCATCGGCTTCGAGAGCAGCTTGAGGCCGAGGATGCGGCGGCGCAGCGCGGACCGGGAGAGGTTCACGACGGTCTGGCGCAGATAGGCGAGCGTCTTCTCCGGCTCGCGGACCCGCTTGCGGGCCGAGTGGACGCGGATGAACGCCTCCTGGACCACGTCCTCGCAGGAGGCCGTGTCGTCGAGGAGCAGCGCGGCGAGTCCGAGGAGCGACCGGTAGTGGGCGCGGTAGGTCTCGGTCAGGTGGTCGACGGTGGTGCCGACGGCCGGGGCGCCCTCGTCGCTCGTGCGGGGCGACGGAATGCCTTTCACCCGGGGGGCCGGGAATCGGTGGGCACGGGGGCGATCACCGGCATCCCGCCGTGGGCCCGCGGCCGCCGGAAGGGGGCGACGACGGGACCGCGCACGGGGACGGCGACGCCGCTCCGTACGGGGAGCAACGCCGTGCCCGCGCCGCGCAGCGGGGCGATGGTCGCGATGTCGAGTACCTCTGCCACGCCTGTTGGACACGCCTACCCCCGGCAGGGTTGTACGCGCTCGCCGTCGTTTTCGACGGCGGGTTGTTCGTCCTCATGCGTAACCGTTCTCCCCGATGCCCCGCTTTCACAGCGCGCCCGACGCCACGCGCCCGTGAGTGCCCACGGAGACGCGCCCCACCCAACTACTGGTTGCAGCAAGGGGAAGTGCATCGTCGTCCAGGACATCGTCGCAGTTCAAGGGATATCTGACGCCTTTTTGCTCACAGGTCGTTCACAGATCACACAAATCCATGACACGACTCCCCCCGGACGGACGGCCGGAGCCGCCGCACGGGGGAGTCGCGGAAGAACCGGGGCCGGAGGCCCGGGCGGGAGTCAGCGCCCGGTGCCCCGTAGACCACGGCCTCGTCCGAGTCGCTGTCCAGACCGAAGGCACTGTGGACGGCGCGCACGGCCTCGTTGACGTCGTCGGCGCGGGTGACGACCGAGATGCGGATCTCGGAGGTCGAGATCAGCTCGATGTTCACGCCCGCGTCGGAGAGCGCCCGGAAGAAGTCCGCGGTGACGCCCGGGTTGGTCTTCATGCCGGCGCCGACCAGCGAGATCTTGCCGATCTGGTCGTCGTAGCGCAGCGAGTCGAAGCCGATCGCGCCCTTCGCCTTCTCCAGGGCGTCGATGGCCTTGCGGCCCTCGGCCTTGGGGAGGGTGAAGGAGATGTCCGTGAGGCCGGTGGAGGCGGCGGACACGTTCTGGACGATCATGTCGATGTTGATCTCGGCGTCCGCGACGGCGCGGAAGATGGCCGCGGCCTCGCCCGGCTTGTCCGGCACGCCGACGACGGTGATCTTCGCCTCGGAGGTGTCGTGGGCGACACCCGAGATGATGGCCTGCTCCACCGTGGAGTCCCCTGTCGGTTCGTTGCTGACCCACGTGCCTGGAGTCCCGAGAAGGACGACCGGACGTGGATCGGGATGTTGTAACGGCGCGCGTACTCGACGCAGCGGTGCAGCAGCACCTTGGAGCCGGAGGCGGCGAGCTCCAGCATGTCCTCGAAGGAGATCCACTCGATCTTCTTCGCCTTCTTCACCACGCGCGGGTCGGCGGTGAACACGCCGTCGACGTCGGTGTAGATCTCGCAGACCTCGGCGTCGAGCGCGGCGGCCAGCGCGACGGCGGTCGTGTCCGAGCCGCCGCGGCCGAGCGTGGTGATGTCCTTCTTGTCCTGGGACACGCCCTGGAAGCCCGCGACGATGGCGATGTTGCCCTCGTCCAGGGCGGTGCGGATCCGGCCCGGCGTGACATCGATGATGCGCGCCTTGTTGTGGACCGAGTCGGTGATGACACCGGCCTGGCTGCCCGTGAACGACTGGGCCTCGTGGCCCAGGTTTTTGATCGCCATGGCCAGCAGGGCCATGGAGATCCGCTCCCCGGCGGTCAGCAGCATGTCGAATTCGCGGCCGGAAGGAATCGGGGATACCTGTCCGGCGAGATCGATCAGCTCGTCCGTCGTGTCGCCCATCGCGGAAACCACGACGACCACCTGGTGGCCGTTCTTCTTGGCGTCCACGATCCGCTTGGCGACGCGCTTGATGCCTTCGGCATCGGCAACGGAGGAGCCTCCGTACTTCTGCACGACAAGGCCCACGTGCGCTCCTCGCTCAGTCTGTGCCGCAGCCGGCGCTGCGATCGGCTCAGTCTAACGAGGGACTCGAAAACGCCTACGAGGTATCGCATGGTGAGACGGGCCGCTCAGCAGGTGATCACTGGACGGGAACGCCCCGAAAAGCCCTCCGGCCCGCCGGCTCGCCGGTCCTTCAGCTCTTCAGCTCTTCAGCTCTTCAGCGACCGCAGTCCCAGCGGTCCCGCGATCTCCTGGAGCATCACCCGGCCCGCCTCCTCCGCGAGGTCGTCCTCGCCCAGGTCCTCGTCGGTGTCGAGGCCGTCCAGGGCCGCGAGCGGCTGGTCGAGGCGGACGTGGGCGACGAGGGACTGGAGGGCGCGGAGGGTGGCCGAGGCGGTCGGGCCCCAGTTGGAGAAGTACGAGAACTGCCACCACCACAGGGCCTCGCTGGTCCGGCCCGCCCGGTAGTGGGCCAGGCCGTGGCTCAGGTCGGCGACGATGTCGGCCAGGTTGTCGGAGATCCGGGCCGGGACCGGGGCCTTGCGGGGCTCGTACGGGTCGAAGACCTCCGAGAAGACGTCGACCGGTTCCAGGAGGGCGGCGAACCGCTCGCGCAGGTCGTCCGCGTCCGGCTCCGGACCGGTGTCCGTCTCGTACCGCTCGTCCGGGAGGATGTCCTCGTGGGCGCCGAGCCGTCCGCCCGCCAGGAGGAGCTGGGAGACCTCCAGGAGCAGGAAGGGGACCGTGCTGCCCGGCTCGTCGCCCTTGGCCACCTCGGTGGTCGCGACGATGAAGCTCTCGATGGAGTCGGCGATCTGGACCGCGAAGTCGTCCGGGTCCTGCGTGACGGAGTGCAGTGTGGGGTCAGACATCGAGCTGCCTTCCTCGGAGCACCCACGCGTGGGCTAGGTCGTCATACATCCAGCAGCCTCCGGCCCTCGAAGGCGCGGCCCAGGGTCACCTCGTCCGCGTACTCCAGGTCGCCGCCGACCGGGAGGCCGCTCGCGAGCCGGGTGACCCGCAGGCCCATGGGCTTGATCATCCGCGCCAGGTACGTCGCGGTGGCCTCGCCCTCCAGGTTCGGGTCGGTCGCGAGGATCAGCTCGGTGACCGCCCCGTCCGCGAGCCGCGCGAGCAGCTCGCGGATGCGCAGGTCGTCCGGGCCGACGCCCTCGATGGGGCTGATCGCGCCGCCGAGGACGTGGTAGCGGCCGCGGAACTCCCGCGTCCGCTCGATCGCCACGACGTCCTTGGGCTCCTCGACCACGCAGATGACGGTCACGTCCCGGCGCGGG
The DNA here is from genome assembly GCA_007858575.1 of Streptomyces sp. WAC08241. Taxonomy (GTDB): domain Bacteria; phylum Actinomycetota; class Actinomycetes; order Streptomycetales; family Streptomycetaceae; genus Streptomyces. Next base: position 5,822,885 of record CP042279.1, on the reverse strand, counting down.
TCCCGGCAGATGTTGCACTGCTCCTGCTGTGCCACGTTGCCGCAGACCGCGCAGAACCTGACCTTCTCCTTGACCTCCAGGAGCGCGTGCGCCAGCCGCCGGACGTCCGTCGGCTCCGCCTGGAGGATGTGGAAGGCGATCCGCTGCGCGCTCTTGGGACCGACGCCGGGCAGCCTGCCCAGTTCGTCGATGAGGTCCTGAACCACGCCTTCGTACAACGGAACGCCCTTCTCGGGGGTGCTTGATTCTTACGGTAGTGGCTGGGGCCGGGCCTTAGAAGCCCCGCGGGAACGGTGCCGTGGCCAGGGCCTCAGAGGCCGAGGCCCGACAGCCCGCCCATGCCCTGGGCCAGCGGGCCCAGCTTGGCCTGCTGGAGCTGCTGCGCGTTGTCGTTGGCGGCCTGCACGGCGGCGACGATCAGGTCGGCCAGCGTCTCGGTGTCCTCCGGGTCGACCGCCTTGGGGTCGATCACCAGGCCGCGCAGCTCGCCGGAGCCGGTCACGGTCGCCCTGACCAGGCCGCCGCCCGCCTGTCCGTCGACCTCGGTCGCCGCGAGCTCCTCCTGTGCGCGGGCGAGGTCCTGCTGCATCTTCTGGGCCTGCTGGAGAAGCTGCTGCATGTTGGGCTGGCCACCACCGGGAATCACGGTCACTCCTGAGGGTCGGTGCGTCTGGTCGGTCCGTCCGGTCCCTGTGTCCGGCCGGTACGCCGAGCCTACGTGGTCCCCGCCCGCCCTGCCTCCACCACTCTTTCGGGTGAGAAACTGCGGGCTCCTCTACCTGATCAACACCCACTTGCGGGCGGAAATCCCGGGATTCCGGGCCCGTCGCCCTCCATTCGGCGGTAGGAAGGGCAGGCACCACGTGCACCGCACGTCACAGAAGGACACGAGCGACACGAGCGCCGAGCGGACCAGAGGCGCTGGGCCGAACAGAGAGTCCCCGGTGAGCCAGCAGCCGGAGATGCAGCCGCCGGGGCACCCGGGGAGACGTCCACCCCGAACCGACCGGCCGTCCCGGTCGGGCCGGCCAGGGCCCGTCCGGCCGCGACCTGACCGGCAGGGCCTTCCCCTGGGGGACTGGGGCGAGCCGGCCGAGCGGCTCGACGAGCTGTACCGCTGGGTGGAGGCGAACGCGCTGCGCACCGCCGAGTGGTACCTCTCCGACCGGGTCTGGAAGCGCCGCGCCGCCCGTCTCCTGCGGATCGGCACCGCCGTCGGGGTGATCGCGGGCGCCGCGCTGCCGCTGCTCGACCTGACCGGGGTCGCGGCGGGCACGGCCGGCTGGGGCTATCTGTCGCTGCTGCTCGGCGCCGCCTGTCTGGCCTGCGACCGGTACTTCGGGGTGACGTCGGGCTGGATAAGGGACGTGGCGACGGCCCAGGCGGTGCAGCGGCGCCTCCAGGCGCTCCAGTTCGACTGGGCCTCGGAGAGCGTCCGGGAGGTCCTGGGGCCCACGGAGGCACCGCCAGCGAGGCGGCCGAGCGCTGCCTGGGCGTGCTGCGCCGCTTCTCGGAGGACGTGACGGAGCTGGTACGGGCGGAGACCGCCGACTGGATGGTCGAGTTCCGCTCGGGCCCCGCGCCGCTGGCGCTCCAGTCGGTCGGCGTGGTGCCGTCCCGGCCCGAGGGCGTCCAGCCGCCCGGCGGCCGCTTTCCGCTGCCGCCGGGCACCCGCCCGAACATGCCGCGCCAGCGGCCCCCGGAGAACCCGCTGAGGCCTCTCCGGGGGCCGAGCCCTCGGAGGGTCAGCTCAGGATGATCATCGAGCCCTGGGCCAGGCTCCGGGTCGCCGCCGCGTGCAGGCCCAGCCACACGTGGCGCTCCCGGGCGAAGGGCCCCTGGTCGTACGGGCCGGGACCGACGGCCGGCTCCTCCAGGGAGGTCGGCCGCTCCGGGGGCAGCGGGGCGGCCGGCGGGTTCGCCGGGTCGATGCCGATCGAGGGCGCCACGAACTGGAGCTCCCGCAGCAGCCCGTGCGAGGAGCCGAGCGGCCCGCCGCCCTCCAGGAGCTCGTCGCTGGCGAGCGGCACCGGGAAGTCGACCGGCACGTACGCGCCCGCGTGGTCGTAGTGCCAGACCAGGTGCGACTGCTGGGCGGTCGTCTCGAACATCTCCAGGAGCTGTTCGTAGTCCCCGCCGAGCTCGCCGACCGGTTCGACCGGCAGCCCGTGCACCTGGAGCAGGTAGGCGCGGCGCAGGAAGTGCAGGGCCTCGTAGTCGAAGCCGGCGACCGGGGCGACGTCGCCGGAGAGCCCCGGCATGTACGCGTAGACGGGCACGGTCGGCAGGCCCGAGGCGGTGAGGACGGCGTCGTAGGCGGCGATCTCTTCGGCGAAGGGGTTGTCGGGGCTGTGGCACAGCACGTCGACGAGGGGACCAGCCACAGGTCACAGGCCAAGGGAGGCTCGCTCTCCGTCAGTTGCAGGGACGGCCAGGGTAGTCGGATCGTCCGACCACGCCCACCCGCTGAGGACCTGCCCCCGGAGGCGCTCCCTCAACCCGCCGGCCCCCGCCCGGGACGACGCCCGGGTCCCGCCGCTCAGACCCCGCCCCGCCGCCCGCGAACCGCCCCGCCGCTCAGGCTCCTGCCCGCCGCCCGCGAACCGCCCCGCCCCTCAAGCCCCGCCCCGCCCCTCAAGCCCCGCCCCGCCGCTCCAGGCGGTCCAGCCAGTCCGCCCACTCCAGCGCGTGCGCGTTGTACTCCCGTACGACCGTCACGGCCGCCTCCGCGTCGCCGCGGGTGACCGCGTCGACCAGGTCCACGTGCCCGCTCCACAGCCACCCCAGGAGGTCCCGCTCGGAGCGCAGGTGGGGGACGGAGAAGGCCCAGGCCTGGACGCGGAGGCGGTGCAGGAAGTCCGCGAGGTGGTCGTTGGCGGCGATCAGGCGCCCCAGCTCGCGCCAGTAGCGGATGTCGTAGCCGATGAGGACGTCCAGGTCCCCGGCGCGGGCCGCGCGCGCGGCAGCCTCGCCCCGGCGGCGCACGGAGACGAGCACGACCCCGATGCCGGGCTCGGGGGCCGGGGGCCGGGGCGGGAGGGCGGTGGTGCGGCGGCGGAAGAGGCCCTCGACGACGAGCATCCGGGCCTCGACCATCCGCCGGTAGTCGTCCACGGAGTACTGGTGGACGCGGAAGCCGCGGTGCTGGTCGGAGTCGAGGAGCCCCTGCGCGCAGAGGTCCACGAGGGCCTCGCGCACGGGCGTGGCCGAGACGCCGTACTGCTCGGCGATCTGCTTGACGGTGAACTCACGCCCGGCCTTGAGACGGCCCGCGAGCACCTCGTCACGCAGCGCGTCCGCGATCTGCTGCCGCAGGGTGCTGCGGGTGACGCCTCCGCTCGCGGGCATGGTGGTGGGTCCCCTCCGTCCGGCTCCGGACACCCTAGTCCAGACGGAGGGAACCTCTCCGGTACGCGTTCGGGCCGTGGTCAGACGGTGTGCTCGTCGGCCACCGAGAGGGCCGCGTCCAGGGCCGCGAGGCCCTCCTTGGCCTCCGCCTCGGAGACGTTGCAGGCGGGCACGGCGTGGGTGCGGTTCATGTTCACGAAGGGCCACAGGCCGTTCTTCTTCGCGGCGGCGGCGAAGGCGGCCATGGGCGCGTTGGCCTCGCCGGCCGCGTTGTACGGGACGAGCGGCTCGCGCGTCTCCTTGTTCCTGACCAGGTCGAGCGCCCAGAAGACGCCGAGGCCGCGGACCTCGCCGACCGACGGGTGGCGCTCGGCCAGTTCGCGCAGGCCGGGGCCGAGGACGGTCTCGCCGATGTGCGCGGCGTGTTCGACGACCTTCTCGTCCTCCATCACCCGGATGGTGGCGACGGCGGCGGCGCAGGCCAGCGGGTGTCCGGAGTAGGTCAGGCCGCCGGGGTAGGGGCGCTTGTCGAAGGTGGCGGCGATCTCGGCGCTGATGGCGACGCCGCCGAGCGGCACGTAGCCGGAGTTCACGCCCTTGGCGAAGGTCATCAGATCGGGCACGACGTCGAAGTGCTCGGCGGCGAACCACTTTCCGGTGCGGCCGAAGCCGGCCATGACCTCGTCCAGGACGAAGACGATGCCGTACTTGTCGCAGATCTCGCGCACGCCGGCGAGGTAGCCGGGCGGCGGGGTCATGATGCCGGCCGTGCCGGGGATCGTCTCCAGGATGATCGCGGCGATGGTCGCCGGGCCCTCGAAGGCGATCGTGTCCTCCAGGTGCTGGAGGGCCCGCGCACCTCCTCCGCCTCGGTGGTGGCGTGAAGGGCGAGCGGTAGAGGAACGGCGCCCAGAAGCGCACGACGCCCGCGGAGCCGTTGTCGGAGGCCCAGCGGCGCGGGTCGCCGGTCAGGTTGATCGCGGTGGAGGTGGCGCCGTGGTACGAGCGGTAGGCGGAGAGCACCTTCGTGCGGCCCGTGTGCAGACGGGCCATGCGGACGGCGTTCTCGACGGCCTCGGCGCCGCCGTTGGTGAAGAAGATCTTGTCCAGGTCGCCCGGGGTGCGCTCGGCGATGAGGCGTGCGGCCTCGGAGCGGACGTCCACGGCGAAGGCGGGCGCGAAGGTGGCGAGCTTCCCGGCCTGCTCCTGGATCGCGGCGACGACCCTGGGGTGCTGGTAGCCGATGTTGGTATAGACGAGGCCGCTGGTGAAGTCGAGGTAGCGGTTCCCGTCGTAGTCCCAGAAGTACGAACCCTCGGCGCCGGCGACGGCGAGCGGGTCGATCAGGCCCTGGGCGGACCAGGAGTGGAACACGTGGGCGCGGTCGGCGGCCTTGACGGCGGCGCCGGCCTGCGGATCGGGTGCGGCGTGAGGGGTCATGGGGCCGAGGGTAAGGAACCGCAGGTGGGAAGGGCCATGGCCATCTTGTCCACCGAGACCGGGAGGGACGCGACACGTTGTTTCCCCGACCCTCCCCATTGACAGTATCCTGTCGAAATGACAGCCTACTGTCATGGCACACGAGAGCAGCACCACCACCGTCCACCTCGCCGTCTACGACACCCTCGCGGACTGGGAGACCGGCCACGCCACGGCCTGGCTCGCCCGCGCGGGACACACGATCAGGACCGTCGGCCCGGTCGCCGGCGAGCCCGTCATCACGCTCGCCGGGATCCGGATCGTCCCCGACCTCGCGCTCGACGACCTGCGCCCCGAGGACAGCGCGCTGCTGATCCTGCCGGGGGCCGAGAAGTACGACGAGGGCGACGAGCTGGCCCCGTTCGCCGCGAAGGCCCGCGCCTTCCTCGACGCCGGGGTCCCGGTCGCCGCGATCTGCGGCGCCACGGCGGGCCTGGCCCGCGAGGGCCTGCTCGACGACCGCCGCCACACCAGCGCGGTCTCCTTCTACCTGGCGGCCACCGGCTACAAGGGCGCCGAGCACTACGTCGACGCGGACGCGGTCCGGGACGGCGACCTCATCACGGCGGGCCCGACCGAGCCGGTCGCCTTCGCCCGCGAGATCTTCGCCCGCCTCGGGGCGTACGAGGGGAAGCGGGACGCCTGGTTCCGCCTCTTCCACGACTCGGACCCGGCGGCCTTCGCCGAACTGAACGGATGAGCCGCGCGCAGCAGGACGCCCTGTCCCGCACGGCCCTGGGCGTCTTCCGCCTGAACGGCCAGTTCCTCGCCGTCTCGGAGAAGCTGGCCGAGCCGGCGGGCCTGACCGCCGCCTGGTGGCAGGTCCTCGGGGCCGTACTCCCCGAACCCCTGCCGGTCGCCGGGATCGCCCGCGTCATGGGCATCACCCGCCAGAGCGTCCAGCGGGTGGCCGACCTCCTCGTACGGGAGGGCCTGGCGTCCTACGAGCCGAACCCGGCCCACCGCCGCGCCAAGCTCCTCGCCCCCACCGACGCGGGCCGGGCGGCGGTCCGCCGCATCGACCCGGGCCACGCGGAACTCGCCGCGCTGCTCCTGCGGGAGCTGGGCGGACAGGAGGCGTTCGACGAGACCGTACGGGTCCTGGAGCGGCTGTCGACGGCGCTCGACGCGGTGGAGAGGGCGGGGCGGCCGGGTCCCGTCACCAGTAGGTGACCTGCCGGAGGTAGACGCACTCGTGCCGGGGCAGCACCAGGTAGGTGAACATGCCGCCGGACACGAAGGCGTCGTTGCCCATGGGCCCCTCGCCCCGGTGAGCGGATCCGTCCAGGTAGAACGCCTCGGCGGCTCTCACCAACTCGTCGGCCCGCTTCTCCACCTCGGCCACGAAGGCGGGCGGCGCACCACCGACGACGTGCTCCTCGTCGGGGTCGTACTCCCAGCGCCAGCTCACTCGGACACCGCCCGCGCGGCCTCGTCCTCGACCGCACGGAGTTCGTCCATCGCGGCGCGAAAGGCGGGATCGGCCTTGTCACCCGTGCGGTGAAGCGCATCCAGTGCCGAACGGCGACGCGTGGAGAGGTCGTACCTCCGCTCGATCTCCACCTCACGGGCCCAGACATTCAGCCAGCCGTGCAGGGGCCGAGCGTGTCGTGCTCGGCCGCCAGGGAGAAGGCCTCGTTCTTCTGCTGTTCCATCTCCGCCAGCCGGTGGGGGGCGATACGGGCGAGAGCGACGCGCAGTGCGTCGGGGGTGCGCTCAGGGCGCGGGATCAGTTCTCCGCCGTGCTCGGGCTCCGTGCTCACAGTGTCCTCCCAGGGGTCCTCCGCCAGCCTAGCCAGCGAAGAACTCCGTGACGGCGCTCCTGAGGAGCAGGGGTGCACGAACCGGTCCGGCCCCGTCGGCGGGCACCGCCACGCGAGCGGCCAGGTCCGGCCGGTCAGCGCGGGCACCGGCACGTAGCTCACGTGCGCCGGTCCCGCGTTGAAGCGGGTCACCCCGCGCGGCCACGCCTTGTGCGCCGTCGTCCCCGGCGGCACCAGGAAGTAGACCCCGCGCCGCCCGTTCGCCTCGATGACGACCGGCCCCGGGTCGCCGCCGGTGAGCGTCTCCATCCAGTCGGCCAGCCGACGCCCGTCCTCGCCGTCCACTCGAACGGCGTCGAATTGTACGCCCGCCTTACGAAGCTGGAATCCGGAAACTGGAATCCAGTCCACGTTTACTTCCCGATTCTCTTCAATCACGGAGACATGTTCCCGCGCCGACGCTAGCGTTTTCCAGGTCTGTTGACGGTGCGTCGGCAACCGCTTGACCTGCGCCAACGCGCCCCACAGGGAGTTGAATTCGACGGGGAGCAGTTGAGACCGGTTGAGTCCGGTTGAGTTCGATTGGGGATCGCGAATGGCGCGAGCGGAGAACAAGGAAACGGCGGGCCCGGTGGCGCGGATGGTGGCCACTCTGGTCAAGCGAATGCGCATCAAGGAGGGATGACGCAAGAACAGCTCGGGTCCCGGATGGGATACACAGGAGCGGCGATCAGCGCGTTGGAAACGCTGGCCCAGCCGGTGAGCGACGGCATGATGGTGCAACTGGAGGCGGCGCTCGGCGGGGGCACGGGCATCTTCGCGGAGATGCGTCCGCTCGTACGGCTGGAGAAGCTGCCGGAGCTGTTCCGGGACTACGCGCAGATCGAACAGACGGCACTGAGTCTGTGCCTGTACGCGGCCCCCAACATCCACGGGCTGTTCCAGACGGAGCCGTACGCGCGGGCCCAGATCGCGGGCGGATACCCGACGCCCACGGAAGAACGGGTCGAGGAGCTGGTCAAAGCTCGAATGGACCGCAAGGCGATCTTCGACAAGAAGCCGCTGCGCCTGATCGAACTGATCCTGGACGAGGCGGCACTGCTGCGGAAGTACGGCAGCGAGGAGATCATGCGGGAGCAGTACCGCTACCTGCTGGAGTGCGCGCGGCGCAAGAACGTCACGATCCAGGTTCTGCCCTGGACGTCGGCCTGAGCGGAGAGAACGCTGGAGCCCGAGGCATGATGAACCTGGTCGAGACCGACGAGCACACCAGGCTCGTCTACCTGGAGGTCCAGGACGAAAGCGTGCTGATCACCGACCCCGTGAAGGTGAGTACGTACGCCCAGCGTTATGCGAAGATCCGGGCACAGGCCCTGGACCCTCGTGCCTCACTGGGCCTCATCGAGCGGTTGGCGGGAGAGGGAACATGAGCAACACCCTGCACTGGTTCAAGTCCAGCTACAGCAACGACAACGGCGGTGACTGCGTCGAGGTCGCCGCCTGCGACCACGCCGTCCACCTCCGCGACTCCAAGCAGCAGCACGACGGCGGGCCCACGTTCGCCGTGGAGCCCGCCGCCTGGTCCGCGTTCGTCGCGTGGCAGAGCTGAGCGTCAGCAGTACAGGTTCGCGCCGGTCGGGACGCCCAGGATCTGGGTGAACTGCTGGTACTTGGAGACCCGGCTCTGCACCTGGGCCGGGTTCTTCCCGTCGCACTCCAGCGAGCCGTTGATGGAGCGGATGGTCTGGCCGAAGCCCGCGCCGTTGACCATGGCGTTGTGGCCGGTCATCGTGCCGGGGCCGTTCTGGGTGTTCCAGTACCAGAGGCCGGTGGACATGGCGACGGCCGGGTCCTGCTCGACGCGCCAGGGGTTGTTCAGGAGGTCGATGCCGAGGGCGTCGCCGGCGGCCTTGTAGTTGAAGTTCCAGGAGAGCTGGATCGGCCCGCGGCCGTAGTACGCAGCCTGGCCGGCGGGGCAGCCGTAGGGCTGGCCGGAGTCGCAGTAGTGCGGGTAGTTGGCCGTGTTCTGCTCGACGATGTAGTAGAGCCCGGCAGTCTCGTGGGAGACGTTGGCGAGGAAGGCCGCGGCCTCCTGCTTCTTCACGGTGTCGCTGCCGGTGGTGGCGAAGGCCGGGTACGACTTGAGGGCGTTGACCAGGCCCGCGTACGTGTAGAACGGGTTCCGGCTCGGGAACATCTGGTTGAACTGGGCCTCGGAGACGACGAAGCCGTTGTTCTGGCCGCCGTCACCGCCGCCGCCGGTGCCGCAGGCGCCCTCGTCGCGCCAGACGTCCGAGGAGCCGGGGCGCTCGTTCTGCGTCCACCACTTCGCGTACCAGTTGTGGCCGTTGTACGAGGCGGTCTTGCCGCCGGTGTAGACCGTGGAGGAGTTCCACGCCGTCACGCAGGCGGGGGCCGCCCCTGCGGAAGTCGCGGGAACCAGTACGGCGACACCGACGGCCGTACAGAGCGCGGCGAACAGGGTGAGCAGCTTACGGAGCATCGCTCGTCCTTCCGGGTGGGGGATCCGGGATCGGGAAGGGCCAGCGAAGCGCGATTGGTCTGGACCTGTCAAGGTCTAGACCGAAATCATGACACTGCCCCCGCTTCCCGGAAGCGGGGGCAGTTGATGCCGTGGGGCGGTGGGACGGACCCCGGCCGGGAGGGAACCCGGCCGGGGTCCTGGATCAGGCCAGGTCCAGGAAGCCCTTCCAGCCGCCGGTGCCGACGGCCGTACCCGCTCCCAGGGAGTTCGGGTAGAAGTACAGCTTGTCGTCGGCGGTGGTGGCCCAGATGTCCGGGGTGCCGTCGCCGTTGGCGTCGGGGACCGCCGTGAAGAGCGGGCGGTTCGCCCCCGTCCAGTTCGTGCCGATGACCACGAAGGAGCCGCCCGACGCGATGCCCTCGCCGTCGGTCCGGTCGCCGTTGGTGTCGGTGCCTCCGTAGAACCGCAGTTCGCCGGTCACCTTGTTCTGCGCGAGCAGGCTCGACGTGGCCGTTCTTGTCGCGGTCGCCGGGCGCGGCGAGGGCGAAGTCGGTCCAGCCGCCGGTGCCCACCAGAACGGGGTCCCGGGACTCGTCGAGGAACCTGCCGGCGCCACCGAAGTAGAGCCAGAGCTTGCCGCCCTCCTTGACGATGAGGTCGGGGCGCCCGGGCTGGTCGACGGCCGGGTCGATGACGCCGTCGCCGTTGATGTCGAGGGGCCGTCGACGTCGCCGATGGCGAGGATCTCGGTGGCCGCGGACCAGTGGTTGTTGGTGTCGACCATGACGTCGAGTTCGATCGAGTCGAACCGGCAGTACTTGGACTCCCCGTCGGCCTGCTCGTTGATGGCGGAGCAGGCATGGCCGAAGCCGTTGTTCGGGAACACCGAGAGGGTCTTGCCCTCCTCACCGGGGACGAGCGCGAGGAGGTCCTCGTAGCCGTCCTGCGTCCAGTCGCCGCGGCGGGTGATGGAGGCGCCGGTGAAGTCCTGGTCCGAGGCGACGTAGTACGGCGCCACCGATCCGGTGCCGTGACCGCTGTAGTACCAGAGCTCACCAGTGGTGCGGACGCCGTAGAAGTCGGCGAGGCCGTCGCCGTTGAGGTCGCCGGGCTTGTCCGGGATCCCCGTGCCGTTGGCGTAGAACCAGTAGCGGGTGGTGTCGGAGATGTTGCCGCCCTTGTCGACCGCTCGGACGCTCAGGGCGTGCCTGCCCACGCTGGGAGGGGTGAGCCTCAGAGGGAATGAAACAGTGCCGTGCAGGCTGAACCTGGCCTTTTGGACCGTGGGGTCCCAGTCAGTCCAGTACTCGAAGAAGTCAATGGGTTCCGTGTCATTGTTTTCAGCATGAACGTTCCCGCGCTGCGGGCCATGCCGGTGGTCTCGGGCCACCCGTCGGAGCCGTCGGGGAACTCCGTGGAGGACACGCTCGGCGGAGTACTCGGCCGGGTCGCGTCGAACCGGAAGGTGCAGACGGGGGTCCAGGCGCTGGTGAGCTCGCCGTCCTCGGCGCGCGCGTGCCAGGAGAAGCTGCCGGTGCCGGTGACTCCGGCGTCGGCCAGGAGGCTCTTCAGCTTCGTCTTGAGGACGACGAGCTTCGCGCCCTTGCCCGAGGGGACGTCGACGACCTGGTTGACCTCGTTGGAGGCGCCGCCGTGGCCGGTGGGCCACAGGGTGAAGCGGGCCTTGACCGTGCCCTTGTCGGGGTCGGAGAAGGTGCCCGAGAGGGTCAGGTCGGTGTTGCCGATCGTCCGGGTCAGGGTGGCCCCGCCGTCCAGGCAGGTCTCGGTCCCCGTGTCCGGGCTGGTGTCGAGGTTCGTGGGCAGGTTCGGGTAGGTGTTGTACTCGGTGGACAGGGACGCCGTGCCGGCGTCGAACTTCTTCCATCCGTAGACGTCGGACTCGTTGGTGGCACGGAGCCCGAGGGTGATGTTGTTCAGCTTCCTCGTGGCGGCCTGGTTGGCCGCGTAGGTGACGTCGAAGGCGAGGTTGCCGGCGGGGCACCCGCCTCCGGGCCAGCCGAGGGCGTCGTTGACGTCGTCCAGCTTGGTCGCCCACATGCCGCCGGTGTTCTGGCTGTTCCAGGTGGTGGCCGAGGAGATGCCGCCGGTGAACCAGGCCTCGACCGGCCTGTCCTGGCAGGACCAGGACCAGATGTTCTTGATCCGGAAGGTCGACTTCTTGATCTTCTTCTTGGTGTTCCAGAGGTTGTTGGAGTCCATCCGGAAGAAGGAGCGGGCGAGACCGTTGGTCACGTTCTCGTAGCCCACGCGCGCTTCGTTGGTGCCGACCGACCCGTCCGAGTTGTGCCACCCGGCGCCGTTGTAGTACGCGGTGCCGGGGGTCTGCTGTAGGCGAGCGCCCAGGCCTCGCGCGCGCCGGGGGCGGAGAAGGTGGGGTCGATGTAGACCGGGTAGGTGGTGTTCTCGCCCGTGAGCAGCGGCCGGTCCGGCTCCAGGGTCAGGGAGTTCCTGCCGAGCGCCAGGTCCATGACGGCCTGCTTGGCGCCGTGGCCGGGCTCGAACCGGTCCGCCGGCGGCGTCGGCGCGGCCGCGGCACGCGCGCGGCCGACCTCGTCGGAGGTGGAGCTGTCCCACATCCGGGGGCCGGGGCCGTGAAGACCTCCTGGCCGGCCGCGTCGACGGCGGTCACGTTGCCGGTGGGGTCCGCCGAGACCTTCAGGCCGTCCGTGGACAGGGCGAACCGGAGGGAGGCGAGGGCGGGGTTCGCCGCGGCCTCGGGCGTCTTGACGACGAAGAGCTGGCTGAACCCGCTGTTGCCCGCGCGGAGCAGCAGGTCGACCCCGGCAGGATCTCGGGGTAGGTCGCGGTGTCCCCTGGGTCCTGGGCGCCGGAAGCGGCGTCGGCCAGGAGAGCGACAGCTTCCGGCCGTCGCGCGTCAGGGTGACGGCCGGACCCGTGCCACCGGCGGAGAAGGAGACTCCGGTCGTGGTGGCCTTCGGGGCGATCCGCCCGTCCCCGGCCGGTGCCAGGTTGGTGTCGATGGTGACGAGCTTGCCGTCCTGCCTCGTCCACCGCGGGAGCACGTACTGCTCCTGGGTGAAGGTGCCCGACGGATTGGCGAAGAGCTGGGACGCCTCGGTGCGGCGGGCCAGGACCTCGACGGGCTTGCCCGTCTTCCTGGCCCGCTCGCTCGCGGTCTCCTCGGGCGTCGGCTTCGGCGAGGTGCCCTTCACGGCGGCCGTACCGGCCGCGGGGGCCGTGGCGGTGGCCGCCGTGGCGGCCTGGGGCGCGAGCGACGCACCGAGCAGAGCGACCGCCGTGACGGTCACGGCGGCGGTCCTGCTCGGTCTTTTACGGACTGTCCGATTCCTCATAATCTCCCCTCCCGGAATTCGGTCGCCACGCACAATAGATCGTCTTCCGCCGGAAAGCGAAGGCTTATTCGAATCGACGGGGCCGACCGGAACGCAACGCCAAGTAATGGACGATTGAGGATGGTATGGGCCATTTAAAGGCCTTTTACGGCCCGACTTGACTTACTCTGAATTTATTTTCTTTCCGATTCCCTATCCATGATCGACGCGGTGTTACTTTCCGTCGGTTAGTGACTTGCCAGGGACGCATACGTCCATAGGGGTGGGGAGAAGCACACGTGAGTGGGCTCGTGAAGAGCAGATCCCTTTTGGGAAGAAAACGAATACAGACGGTCGCGACGGTGGTCATGGGGGCCCTCTCCGTGGGCCTGCTGGGGGGACCGGTGGCCGCGGCGGCCGAGGCGTGGCAACCGCCGAAGCCGCGGGACGCCGATCCCGTACAGGTGCGGCCGGTGGTCCCGCAGAAGCAGAACGGACGCCAGAAGGCGGCCGCGACGACCTGGCGCGCGCCGGGCGTGACCTGGCCGGCGCCGGCGTCGGCCGAGACCGCCCTCGGCACGTCCTCCGCCGCGTCGCCGCTCCTCAAGGGAGCGTCCCAGGCACCGCCGCTCGCCGACCCGACGGTCTCGGGCGTCCGTGTCTGGAAGCAGAACGCGAAGGCGTCCGAACGCACCCGGGTGAACGTGCTCGGCCAGGACGCGGCACGGCGGCTCGGCGTCGAAGGCGTCGTCCTCTCCGTACAGCCCCTCCAGAAGGCGACCGGCAAGGTCCGGGTCGAGCTGGACTACGACGCCTTCCGCGGGGCCTACGGCGGTGACTGGGCCTCCCGGCTCACGCTGCGGGAGCTTCCCGCCTGTGCGCTGACCACCCCCGGGGCCAAGGGCTGCTCCGCGGGCAAGGAGCTGCCCACGACCAACGACGTCGAGGCCGGAAAGCTCAGCGCACCGGTGACGCTCTCGGCGGCCGCGGGGCAGGCCAGCGTCCTCGTCGCCACCGCGGAGGCGTCCGGTGCCTCCGGCGACTTCAAGGCGACCTCGCTGGCCCCGTCCGGCTCCTGGTCGGCCGGCGGCTCCAGCGGCGGCTTCAGTTGGAACTACGACATCGGCGTCCCCGAGGTCCCGGGCGACGTCAGCCCCGAACTCCGGCTCGGCTACAGCTCGCTGGCCATCGACGGCCGCACCGCCAAGACCAACAACCAGCCGGGCGGCATCGGCGACGGCTGGTCGATGGAGCCCGGCTACATCGAGCGCCAGTACGTCCCCTGCACGGACGACAAGACCGGCAGCAACAACACCACCGCCAAGGTCGGCGACCTGTGCTGGAAGAAGGACAACGCGGTCCTCAACCTCGGCGGCCGCACCAACCAGCTCATCTGGGACACCGCCTCGAAGACCTGGCACCTGGAGGCCGACGACGGCACCACGATCGTCAAGGCCACCAGCACCGCCGCCGACAACTACGGCGACAACAACGGTGACGACAACGGCGAGTACTGGAAGGTCACGACGCCGGACGGCACCAGTACTACTTCGGCGCCAACCGGCTGGACGGCTGGGCCACGGGCAAGACCGAGACCCGCTCCACCTGGACGGTCCCCGTCTTCGGCAACCACTCCGGCGAGCCCTGCTACGACGCCTCCTTCAAGGACGCCTGGTGCCAGCAGGCCTGGCGCTGGAACCTCGACCTGGTCGTCGACCCGCACGGCGACGCCATGACGTACTACTGGGGCGAGGAGGGCAACTACTACGGCCGCAACGTCAACTCCGACACCGGCGCCTCCACCGCGACCGCGTACGACCGCAGCGGCTACCTGAAGCGCATCGAGTACGGCCTGCGCGCCACGGGCCTCTACGGGCAGCCGGCCGCGAAGGTCGAGTTCACCCACCGAGCGCTGCCTCGCCAACTGCACCACGTTCGACAAGACCAACGCGAAGAACTGGCCGGACGTTCCCTTCGACCAGTACTGCGCTTCCGGGGCCGAGTGCAAGGACCGCTACTCGCCGTCCTTCTGGACCCGGATGAAGCTCTCCACCATCGCCACCTCCGTCTGGAGCGCGAACGCGTGGAAGCCGGTCGACAGTTGGGCCCTGGACCACGACTTCCCGGCCGCCGGTGACGGCGCCTCGCCGCTCTGGCTCAAGTCGATCACGCGCACCGGCCACACCGGCACCGGCGCGGTCAAGCTGCCCGCCGTGACCTTCGGCTCGGTGGCGATGCGCAACCGCGTCGAGGGCGCGACCACCAGGAACGGCGCCCCGGACCCGGTCCCGGGCATGTGGCGCCTGCGCGTCTCGGCCGTCAACTCCGAGTCGGGCGGCACCATCGGCGTCACGTACACGCCGGAGGACTGCTCGGCGACGAGCGTCCCTCGCCCACCTCGAACACCCGGCGCTGCTACCCGGTCAAGTGGTCCCCGCCGGAAGCCCCGGGCGTCAACTACGAGCCGTACCTCGACTGGTTCCACGCCTACGCGGTCAGCTCGATCACCGAGAACGACAACACCGGCGGGTCGCCCGCGAAGCAGACCGACTACACCTACCTCGACGGCATGGCCTGGACGAAGGCCGAGGACGACGAGTTCACCAAGGCCCAGCACCTGACCTACGGCGACCGCAAGGGCTTCGGACGGGTCCAGGTCCGGGGCGGCTCCGCCCTTCGCCCGCACGCTCAAGGAGTACCGCTACTTCCGCGGCATCCCGGGCGAGGCGGTCAAGGACAGCGAGGGCGTCGCCGTCACCGACCACGAGGCGTTCGCGGGCATGACGCGCGAGGAGGCCACGTACAACGGCGACGGCGGCAAACTGGAGACGGCCAGCTCCTTCCGTCCCTGGGTCTCGGCGGCCACCGCGACGGAGAAGCGCGCGGAGGGTCTCCCCGACCTCCACGCGTACGTCACCGGCGGAGCCTAGGAGAAGGCCCGCGCCGCGATCGGCGTCGGCTGGCGCACCACCCAGACCGACCGGACCTTCGACGGCGACGGCAACGTCCTCACCGAGTCCCGGCTCGGCGACACGGCGAAGACGGGCGACGAGGAGTGCACCACGACGACCTACGCGCCCGGGTCCCTCCTCGGACTGCCCTCGGAGATCCGGACCGTCGCCAAGGCCTGTGGCACCACCCCGTCGCTGCCCGTCGACCTGATCTCGGTCGAGCGCCGCTACTACGACGGTGCCACCTCGCTCACCACCGCTCCGGCCAAGGGCGACGTCACCCGCGTCGAGGAGCAGGACGCGGCGGGCACCGGCCACCTCACGACGGCGAAGCACACCTACGACCAGCACGGCCGTGAACTCACCGAGACGGACGCGCTCGACCGGACCACGACGACCACCTACGCGCCGGCCACGGGCATCCCCACCTCCACCACGGTGACCAACGCCCTCGGCCACGCGGCGACCACCACGTACGACCCCGTGCGCGGTGTCGCCGTCGCCTCCGTCGACGCCAACGGCAAGCGCACGGACGCCGTCCACGACGGACTCGGCCGCGTGCTCAAGGTGTGGCAGCCCGGCTGGGCCAAGGCCGACCACGCCGCACAGCCCTCCGTCGAGTACGCGTACAAGATCTCGCCGACCGAGGCCAACGCCGTCACGACGAAGACGCTCAAGCAGAACGGCGAGTACGGCGTCACGCACGCCCTGTACGACGGCCTGCTGCGCGAGCGGCAGACCCAGGCGCAGGCCGCCGGCACGCAGCACGCGCTCATGACGGAGACCCGTTACGACACGCGCGGCTGGGTCTGGAAGAGCTTCGCCCCGTACTACGCGGAGGTCGCTCCGTCCGCGACGCTCTACACGGCCAAGGAGATCAACCAGGTCGACAACGCCACGGAGAACGTCTACGACGGCCTCGGGCGGGTCACCGCCTCGCTGTCGCTCTTCCGCGGTGACGAGAAGTGGCGGACCACCACCGCCTACGAGGGCGACCGGGTCACCGTGACCCCGCCGAAGGGCGGCACCGTCACCACCACGGTGACCGACGCCACCGGGCGCACCACCGAGCTCATCGAGTACGCCGGTGCGGGGAAGACCAGCCGCAGTCGACGACGTACGCCTACGGGAGTACGACGAGCCCACCGAGATCACCGACCCGGCGGGCAACACCTGGAAGTACACCTACGACAACCGGGGCCAGAAGGTCCAGGTCGACGACCCCGACAAGGGCGTGTCCGTCCTGACCTACGACGCCGACGGACAGGTGGTCGCCGGCAAGGACGCCCGGAACGTCACCCTGACGACCGTCTACGACAAGCTCGGCCGCAAGACCGAGGTCAAGAACAGCGCCACGACGCTCGCCACGTGGACCTACGACACCCTCGCCAAGGGACAGCTCACCAGCAGCAGCCGCTTCGACGGCGGAGTCGAGTACAAGACGGCGAACGGAGGGTTCGACGACCGCTACCAGCCGACGTCGACCACCCTGACCGTCCCCACGGCCACGGCGACGGGGGCCCTCGCGAGCACCTACACCTGGAGCTACGGCTACGAGGAGAAGACCGGCGCCCTCCAGTGGACGCGCAACCCGGCGGTCGGTGACGTCCCGGCCGAACTGGTCGTCACCGACTACAACGGCGACGACCGGCCGTTCCGCACGTCCCGCGCGGGCAACGTGCTCGTCTCCAACGTCCAGTACGACGTCTTCGGGCGTCCGATCGGCACCGAGTTCGGCGACGCGCTCGACAAGAAGGTCTTCCGGACCCAGGCGTACGACCCCCACACCGGACGGCTGGTCGAGCGGACCACGGACCGGTTCCTCGCGCCCCAGCGGGTGGACCGTTCGCTGTACGACTACGACGCGGTCGGCAACGTCACCGGGATCACCAGCACCACCGGTCAGGGCACCGGCGCGTCCACGGACCGCCAGTGCTTCACCAACGACCCGCTGGGCCGGCTGACCGAGGCGTGGACGGCGAAGGCCGACTGCGTCACGGCCCCGAGCACGACGAGCGTCGGCGGGCCGAACGCCTACTGGCTCGCGTACGGCTACGACAAGCTGGGCAACCGCACCGAGCAGAAGGACAAGCTGGGCGGCGCCACCACCGCCTACACCCACCCCGCGGGCGGGCGGACCGGCCGCACGCCGTCCAGCAGGCCACCGTCACCGGCGGTCCGGACAACGGCCGGGTCAGCTCCTTCCAGTACGACGCCACCGGCAACACCACCAAGCGGACCGTCGGCACCAAGGTGCAGGACCTGACCTGGGACGCCGAGGGCCGTCTGGCCACCCTCACCGAGGGCGGCACGACCACCGGTTACCTGTACGACGCCGACGGCGACCGGCTCATCGCCAAGAACGCGGACGGCAGCCGCGTGCTGTCGCTGCCCAGCGGCGACGAACTGAAGGTCGCGGCCAACGGCACCAAGACCGGCACCCGTTACTACACGCACGGCGGCGAGACGGTCGCGGTGCGCACGGGCGCGACGATCTCCTACCTGATCGGTGACCACCAGGGCACCTCCCAGATCGCCGTCGACGTCGTCACCCTGGGCTTCACCCAGCGCAAGCAGCTCCCCTTCGGCGAGCTGCGCACGGCCAGTCGAGCGTCTTCGGCAGCCGCGGCTTCGTCGGGGGCACCAACGACCCGACGGGCCTGACGCACCTGGGGGCCCGCGAGTACGACCCGACCACGGGCCGCTTCCTCTCGGTCGACCCGATCGTCGACTTCGGCGACCCGGCCCAGATGAACGCCTACGCCTACGGCCACAACAACCCGATCACCAAGTCGGACCCGACGGGCCTGCGCCCCGACGGCCCCGTAGGTGGCAACGGCGTCGCGGACTACTACTGGGCCAAGGACCGCGGCATGACCACCGGCTACTACACCAAGAAGAGCGGCACATACGTCTGGAACCAGAGCCCGCGCAAGGACCCCGAGTCCCAGCGGCGCTACAAGGCGTACCGGGCGAACCCGTCGAACTACAAGGTGTACCACTACGACGCGAAGGCGGTGGCCGCGGCCAAGGCCCAGGCGGCGAAGCGGGCGGCCGAGCGACGGGCGAAAGAGCAGCGCAAGCGGGACGGTATATTGGGGAGCATCGCGAAGGGCAACTTCAGAGCCGCTTGGGACAACTCGGTTGATGAAGCTCAATCGCTCTGGGACGACAAGCTCACGAGCGCCGACTGGTGGAAGCACTATGGGGTCGATAAATTGATCACCATTGCCGCCGTCAGCGGAACGGCCCTTTGCATCGCTTCGGCCATCTGCGGGATGGGTTTGTTCGTCGTCGGAGCCTCGGCTCTTTTCGTGGCAGGGCTCGGAGGACACATGGCCGTCGCCTCGGAGGAAGAGAGAAGCCAAGGGGCAACGCAGTACTTGGCCCGAACAGCCAAGGCCGAGGCAAAGGGGATCATACTTGGATCCTTGTGGGGCAGAGGTATTGCCGGAGCCCTCTGGGGCGGCGGCGGCAGTAAGGCCGCCTGGGCCGCCAGAGGAGACACCTGCGCACCTCCGGTTTCTTCGCTGGCGGCAACCCCATTGCGCACGCCGCCTCAAGAGGCCCCGCGCTGGTCTCCAGTACAAAGCAAATCCTGAAGGATAGGTTCCTCCGATAGAAAAGGCGCGGCGAAGCTCATGCGAGCTTCGCCGCGCCGAGGTATCCATGGACACATCACAGTGCGCGACTCGCGCCCACATCGACACCGGATCCTCGTTTGAAGGCCCTCCGGAAAGAGCTTCGGCAACACTTTTCAACACGCTTAGGGCCGAGTGGTTCTATCTGGCACTCTGGATCCTGGTCGTCGTAGTCGCTTCTATCCTTTTCGGTATGACAGGATTGGCTGTCGCTGCGGGGATATTCGTCCTCATGGTGCTCATCTTTTTGGGGGTGCGCGTGTCCAAGGGGCACACTCTGAAGTGCGCCGCCCTCGGAGCATTGGCAACGACCTTGCGCGTCACCGAGGGTTTTGATCCCTCGACAGTTCCTGCCGAATCTGCATGACGCGGAAAGCCCGGTCTTTGCGATCGACCGGACTTTCCGGGTCATGTGCGGAAGGTCAGATCAGCAGCACGATCCGCCCCGGCCTGTGCCCCGCCTCCGCGCGGCGGTGGGCCTCGGCGGCGGAGGCCAGGGGACGATGTCCGCCGTCCGGGTGGTCAGCTCGCGGGCGGCGACGCCGTCCAGGATCGCCTTCAGGCGGGCGGCGTCCGGGCGGGGCCGGATCGCGGTGACGTCGATGTCCCGGACCCGGTCCGGCAGTTGTTCCCCGGAGGCCGAGACGAAGGTCCCGCCGTCCCTGAGGGCGGGCAGCAGCGGGGCGCCGATGAGCGCCGCGTCCAGGACGGCCGCGACCCCTCGGGGACGTGGGCGCGCACCTTGGCGACGACGTCCGCCGGGTCGCCGCGCGGAACCAGCTCCTCGGCCCCGAGCCGGAGCAGCTCGTGCCGGTCGTCCTCCTCGGCGAGGACGATCACCCGGTACCCCGCGGCCGCCGCGTGCTGGACGGCGAAGCGGCCCACCACCCGCCGGCCCCGCTGACCAGGACCGGGGAGCCCTCGGGCAGGTCCAGGAGGTCGACGGCCTGGTAGGCCGCGAGGGCGGAGAGCGGCACCGAGGCGGCCGTGGTGAACTCCATGTCCTCGGGGATCGGCGCCAGCCACTCGGGGTCGGCCCGGATCACCTCGGCGTACGAGCCCTCGCCCGTCCCCTCCGTCACCCAGGGGATGAAGCCGGCCACCCGGGTCCCCTCGGGGAGGCCGGGCGCGGCGTCCAGGAGCACGCCCGCGAAGTCGAAGCCGAGGACGAAGGGCGGGGCCAGCTCGCCCAGGAAGGCGGCCCACCGCCCGGAGCGGATCCTCAGGTCCGCCTGGTGCACGGCGGCGGCCTTGAGCCGCACGCGCACCCGGCCCGGGACGTCGCCGGCCTCCGGCTCGGGACGGTTGGCGATCCTGAGGACCTCGGGTCCGCCGTAGGAGATCACTTCGACGACGCGCATGGGGTGCTCCTGCACTGCTCGGTACCGCTCGGCACTGCTCGTGTACTCCTCGTACGGAAGCCCCTCGTGGCCATTACACAGAGGCTCCCCAGCCCCGGCAACCGCTGATGGCCCGGCCGGGGCGCGGCTCGCGGCCCGGCTTGCGGCCCGGTTCGTGGCCCGGCTTGCGGAAGGGAGAACTCCTGGTGACGGGCCGATCCGGCTGGTGAGCCGGAACGCCGGCTCCGGCACCAGGGAGGTCTTCCAGCGCCGGGTCCCCGGCGAGAACGAGCCGGGCACCTCCTCCCTCGACTGCCAGCACCGCGACGCCCCCCGGGCGAGGGTCACCCGCTGCGAACCCGACTCCGCCGAACAG
Source organism: Streptomyces sp. WAC08241 (assembly GCA_007858575.1). Classification (GTDB taxonomy): domain Bacteria; phylum Actinomycetota; class Actinomycetes; order Streptomycetales; family Streptomycetaceae; genus Streptomyces. The sequence continues at coordinate 5,802,188 of CP042279.1, read as the reverse complement.
GCCCTGGACACCGTCGCCCGCCTCCCGGGGGCCATCGGCTACGGCAAACCGCGCGCGAGCGCCGACGGAAAGGGCCCGCCGCCCCGGCGAACCGGGGGCGGGCCCTCTCACGTACCCCTGTGGTTACAGGAACGAGTTGATCTCGATCGTCTCGGTGCGGCCGGGGCCGACGCCGATCGCGGAGATCGGGGCGCCCGACATCTCCTCCAGGGCCTTCACGTACGCCTGCGCGTTCTTCGGCAGGTCGTCGAAGGTCTTGGCCTTGGTGATGTCCTCGGACCAGCCCGGCAGCATCTCGTAGACCGGCTTCGCGTGGTGGAAGTCGGTCTGCGAGTAGGGCAGCTCCTCGACGCGCTTGCCGTCGATCTCGTACGCCACGCAGACCGGGATCTGCTCCCAGCCGGTGAGCACGTCGAGCTTGGTGAGGAAGAAGTCGGTCAGGCCGTTGACGCGGGTGGCGTAGCGGGCGATGACCGCGTCGAACCAGCCGCAGCGGCGGTCGCGGCCGGTGGTGACGCCGCGCTCGCCGCCGATGCGGCGCAGGTCCTCGCCGTCCTGGTCGAAGAGCTCGGTCGGGAACGGGCCGGCGCCGACGCGGGTCGTGTACGCCTTGAGGATGCCGATGACCCGGGAGATCTTCGTCGGGCCCACGCCGGTGCCGGTGCAGGCGCCGCCTGCGGTCGGGTTCGAGGAGGTGACGAAGGGGTACGTGCCGTGGTCGACGTCGAGCAGGGTGCCCTGGCCGCCCTCGAAGAGCACGACCTTGTCCTCGTCCAGCGCGTTGTTGAGGATCAGGGTGGTGTCGGCGACGAACGGCTTGATCTGCTCCGCGTACTGGAGCATCTCCTCGACGATCTGCTCGGCCTCGATGGCCCGCCGGTTGTACAGCTTGGCGAGGAGCTGGTTCTTCCCCTCCAGGGCCGCTTCGACCTTCTGGGTGAGGATCGACTCGTCGTACAGGTCCTGGACCCGGATGCCGACGCGGTTGATCTTGTCGGCGTAGGTCGGGCCGATGCCCCGGCCCGTGGTGCCGATCTTGCGCTTGCCGAGGAACCGTTCCGTCACCTTGTCGAGGGTGACGTTGTACGGGAGTGATCAGGTGGGCGTTGCCGCTGATCAGGAGCTTCGACGTGTCGACGCCGCGCTCGTTCAGTCCGCTCAGCTCGGAGAGCAGGACCGCCGGGTCGACGACGACACCGTTCCGATCACCGGGGTGCACCCCGGCGAGAGGATTCCGGAAGGGAGAAGATGCAGCGCGTACTTCTGGTCGCCGACGACGACCGTGTGGCCGGCGTTGTTGCCGCCCTGGTAGCGCACCACATAGTCAACGGATCCACCGAGCAGGTCGGTGGCCTTTCCTGCCCTCGTCACCCCACTGAGCACCGAGCAGCACAAGTGCGGGCACAGGCGTACACCCCTTCCGGGTGGGGCATGTCCAAGGTCAGGGGCGTACGCCGCCTCACCGGTGTGCCCCGGAATAGACGAAGCCCCTGGCGCAATAGCGCAAGGGGCTCTTGCACAAAGATGCTACCCGAGGAAGGACCGAGGTGTCGGATCACGACCAGCTCCTGGTCATCGTCGACCCGGTCGCCCGCCGAAGCGACGGCGAGTCCGTACGGATCGCGAAGGATGTCCTGTCCGCCGGCGCGGAGGCGAAGATCTGCCTGCCGGACGGGCCGGAGGAATTCTCCCGGGCCCTGGCCCGGCGCGGCTCCGGCGCCCCGTGCTGCTCGGGGACGACCACGCCCTGCTGCGCGCGGTGACCCTGCTGCACCGCGAGCGGGAGCTGGCGGAGGGGCCCTCTCACTGGTGCCGATCGGGGTCCCGGAGGCGGTGGAGGTGGCCCACGCGCTCGGCGTGCCGCGCTCCACGCCGGCGGCGGCGCGGGCGGCCCTGGACGGGGCGGTGCGCCGCCTGGACCTCCTGGTGGACGACAGCGACGGCGTCGTCCTCGGGGACCTCCTGGTCCCGGCCGTCCCCGTCCCGGCGTCGGCGGCCCCGTCGGTCTGGGGCACCTGCCGCTCCCTGGTCCGGACCCTGGTCCGCCCGGCCCCGACGGCCCTCGCGGTCCGCACGCACCCCCTGCGGGTGGAGGCGGACGGCGTGCTGCTGGCGGACGTGGACGCCCCCTGGAGGCCCTGACGGCCCGCTCGGTCGCCGGCGCGGCCGAGGTGACCGTCCATCCCCGTCGTCCCCGCCGCGCCGCGCGACCGCCCACACCCTCACCGTCTCGGGCCCGGACTTCCGCTACCGCGCGGACGGCCGCCTGACGGGGCCGGTGCGGCGGCGGACGTGGACGGTGCGGGAGGGGCGTGGGGGCTGAGGCTGCCGAGGGCGTGACGTTTCCGGGGACGCGGAGGGAGTCCCGTACGGGCGGGCGGCTAACCTCCCGTACGGGGACGGGGGACAGGGACACGACGGGGGTTGTGATGGTGCGCGCGCTGGACACGGCGGGGACCGCCGAGGCGCTGGACCGGTACCGGGAGCGGGCCGGGCGGACACTGGCCGGGAGCGTCGCCGCGCTCGTCGGGGGCGTGGTCGTCGGGATCCTGCCGGGGCCCGCGTGGACCGGTGACGTGGTCGCCTGGGCCGTCTGCCTCGGCGTCGTGTTCGCCTGCGTCGGCGCCGGGGCCCTGGTGACCGCCCGCAGGATGCGGGCCGTCCTAGCCGCCGGGGAGTGGTCGGCGCACGCCGCCGTGCCGGTCGCCCGCCGCCTGCACCCCCGGCGGTCGTCCTCGCCTCCCCGGCGACCGGCGCACTGTGGCCGCTCACCGTCGTGGCCGTGCGGTGGCGCCAGGACGCGGCCGGCCGGGTCCGGACGGCGTGCTGTGGTGGTGCGGCGACCCGCGCACGGGCGGGGTGCTCATCCGCCCCACGGCGGGGAGCTGTTCTGGGCGAAGCCGGTACGGGGCGGGGCGCGCGGCGCCGGGTCGTGGGGCGGGCGGAGGAGCGGGGCTGCCCGCCGCCGTGGTCCCAGCCGGTCCGCGACCGGCCGCGGGTCCGAGTCGGCCACCGGTCCGGAGCAGGCCACCGGCCCGCAGCCGGCCGCCGAGGGACCGCTCCCCGCCGAAGCCCCGTCGCCGGGGCCGCTGGCGCTAGCTGGTCCTGGCCTCGGTCCTGGTGCTCGCCCCGCCGTCCCCTGGGGGCTCGCGTCGGTCGACGACCCGCAGATCGACCTGACCGTGCTGAGCGAGGAGCCCGGCGGCGAGTGCGTGGTCCGCTGGAAGGACCCGTGGGACGGGCGGGAGCGCACCGGCCCGTTCCGGTGCGACCCCGACCGCGACCCGCTGCTCGCGCGGTGGGAGACGGCCTTCGTCGTGTCGTACGGCCCTGGAAGGGCGAGCTCTACGGCTGGGTCGGCGACGAACCGCACGGCTCCCCGGCCCAGGACGTGACCGCCGCCCTCGCGGCGGGCGGCGCCCTCGGTCTCCTCGTGGGGCTGGTCGGCGGCGGCGTGAGCCTGCGGCGGCGGCGGGGCCGGGGCGGCCCGGTCCGGGTCCCGGCCGCCGCGACGCCCGTCGGGACCGCGCCCGCCCCGACGTACGAACGGCTGGCCGCCCTGGCCGGACGGCAGCCCGCGCCGGGCATCCGCGGCCCGGAGGCGGACGTGCGGTCGGCGCCGTGGTGGCGGGTGCGGGGCCTGCGGCGGATCTCCGGCCTGAGCGAGGTGCTGGTCACGACCGGTTGCTGCGCGTTCGCGGGCGGGCTCCTGCTGCTGCCCTGGAGGAGTTCGAGCGCGTCTCCCTCTTCGGACTGGGCGGCGTCTCCCTGCTCCTCCTGGCCTCTGGACCTTCCGGTTCCTGACGGGCGGGGCCGGGGCCGCCCGGCTCCTGGCCAGGGCGGCGACCGCCCCGTACCCGTCGTCCGCCGGTACGCGCTGCTGCACGACCCGCGCGACGACGCTCCCGTGCTCGTGCTCTTCCCGGCCCACGGCGGCCCGGAGGACCTGCCGGAGGCGGTCCTGCCCTGGTGCCGCCCGGCCCGCAGAAGAAGCCCCGCCTCGGCCTCCCGCCGTCCCCCACCGGAACGGCCGAACTGCGCGGCTGGCTGGACCGCACGGACGACGGACAGCCGGTCGTCGTGGCGTGGATCGACGACCGCCCCTGTGGCCGGCGGGCCCGTACCGGGAGACGGGCACGACGGAGACCACGTCCCTCCTGACCCGGCTCGCGCCGCCGCCGCTGCCCGACCCGCAGACGCTCCCGTAACGGCCGGAAGGCCTCGCCGGACGGGCCGGCCCTCACACCTCCACCACCAACTCCTCGAACCCCTGATCACGTACCCCGGCTTCCGCACCGGCTCCGACACCAACCTCATCCCGGGGCCCGGCGCAGGAGTTCGTCGAAGAGGGTCGTCAGTTCCAGGCGGGCCAGAGGGGCGCCCAGGCAGTAGTGGATGCCCGCGCCGAAGGTGACGTGGGGGTTGTCGGCGCGGGTGAGGTCGAGGGTGTCGGCCGTGGGGCCGAAGCGGGAGGGGTCCCGGTTGGCCGAGCCGAGGAGGAGGGCCACCTCCGAGCCGCGGGGACGGTCAGGCCGCCGATCTCGACGTCGTCGAGGACCCAGCGCTCGAACATCTGGAGCGGGGTGTCGTAGCGCAGGAGTTCTTCCACAGTTGTGGACAAGTTTTCGGGGCGCGGGCGGACGCCCTCCTGGAGGAGGATCCGCCAGCCGTTGACCGTGGTGTTCACCGTCGCCTCGTGGCCCGCGTTCAGGAGCAGGACGCAGGTCGAGACCATCTCCTGTTCCGTCAGCTCCGGGACGGCGAGGAGGGCCGAGATCAGGTCCTCCCCGGAGCCCTGCGACGCCTGGCGATCAGTTCGCGCAGGTAGTCCGAGAACGCGACCGACGCCTCCACCGCCCGCCCCGCCGTCTCCTCCGACGGGTTCAGCTCGAACATCCCGCAGATCGCCGCCGACCAGGGCCGCAGCCGGTCCCGCTCCTCGTCCTCCTCCGGGATCCCCAGCATCTCCGCGATCACCGCGACCGGCAGCGGCTCCGCCACCAGCGCCTGGAGGTCGCCGCCGCCCGCCGCCAGCAGGTCCCCGACCAGGCCGGCGGCCAGGCGCCGTACCGTCGGGGCAAGGTTCTCCACCGTCCTCGGCGTGAACGCCTTCGACACCAGGCGGCGGATCCGGGCGTGGTCCGCGCCCTCCAGGTCCAGGAGCCCGTGGTCGTTCAGGGTGTGGAAGGGCTCGTGCGCCGGGTCCGGGGCCTTCCGGCCGAACTCCTCGTGCGTGAAGCGGTGCGTGTACGTACGCCCCAGGCGCCGGTCCCGGAGGAGGGCCGAGACGTCCTCGTGGTGCGGGACCAGCCACTGGCGGGTCGGCTCGTGCCAGTGGACCCGGCCCGCCGCCCGCAGTGCGGCGTAGGCGGGGTAGGGGTCCGCCACGAACTCCGGGGACCAGGGGCGTACGCGGTGGTGTCCATGGGCCGACGCTAGCCGCTGACGCTAGCCGCCGACCCGTACCAGCCCCGCCTCGTACGCGAACACCGCCGCCTGCGTCCGGTCCCGCAGCCCCAGCTTCACCAGGATCCGGCTCACGTGCGTCTTGATCGTGGACTCCGCGACGACCAGGTGGTCCGCGATCTCCGCGTTCGACAGGCCCTGCGCGATCAGCACCAGGACCTCCGTCTCGCGCTCGGTCAGCTCCCCGATCTGCGCCATCGCCGGCGGGCGCGGGGAGGCGCCCGGCGCCTTCGCGAACTCGGTGATCAGCCGCTTGGTGACCGTCGGCGCGAGCAGCGCCTCGCCCGCCGCGACGACCCGGACCCCGTCCGCGAGCTGCCGGGCCGAGGCGTCCTTGAGCAGGAAGCCGGAGGCCCCGGCCCGCAGCGCCTGGTACACGTACTCGTCCAGGTCGAACGTGGTCAGGACCAGCACCTTCGCGTCCGCGTCGGCCGCCACGATCTCCCGCGTCGCCTCGATGCCGTTCAGCTCCGGCATCCGGATGTCCATCAGGACCACGTCCGGGCGCAGGGCCGCGACCTGGGCGATCGCCTCCCGGCCGTTGACCGCCTCCCCGACGACCTCGATGTCCGGCATCGCGCCGAGCAGCACCGAGAAGCCCTCCCGGACCATCATCTGGTCGTCGACGATCAGCACCGGATCACGCCACGGCCTCCTCACGGCTCACGGGGACGAAGGCCGCCACCTCGTAGCCACCGTCCTCGGTCGCCCCGGCCGTCATCTCGCCCCCAGCATCGTCACACGCTCCCGCATGCCCGTGATGCCGTGTCCCGCCCCCGGCGACGGCTTGACCAGGCCGCGGGCCGGGCCGTTGGCGATCCGCAGGCCCAGGCCGCCGAGGACGTACGACACCTCGACCTTCGCCGCCGCGCCCGGCGCGTGCCGCAGCACGTTCGACAGGGCCTCCTGGACGATCCGGTACGCGGACAGCTCCACGCCCTGCGGCAGCTCGCGCACCGCGCCGGTCACCGTCTTCTCCACGTCGAGACCGGCCTCGCGGACGTTGGCGACCAGCGCGTCCAGGTCGGCCAGGGTCGGCTGCGGGGCGTCGGGCGCCTCGTAGTCCTCGGCCCGGACGACCCCGAGGATCCGGCGCAGCTCGGTCAGGGCCGCGACCGCGTTCTCCCGGATGGTGAGGAAGGCCTGCTCCAGCTCCGGCGGCGGGTTCTCGACCCGGTACGGGGCGGCCTCCGCCTGGATGGCGACCACCGACATGTGGTGGGCGACGACGTCGTGCAGCTCGCGGGCGATGGTCGTGCGCTCTTCCAGGAGCGTCCGCTTCGAGCGCTCCTGCGCGGTGACCGTCTGCTGGGCGGTGACCGCGCGGTCGGCCTGGCGGCGGATCTGGAAGACGGTGACGGTGAGCAGGACCAGCGCCGAGACGAAGGGCATGGCGATGTACTCGGAGTCGCCGCCCATGCGGAAGAGGGCGGGCAGGAAGAGGGAGTAGCCCGCCGTCACCAGCCACATCCACATCGCGGAGCGGGCCGGGTGCGTGCGGCGGCCACCGCGAGGACCGCCAGATGGGCGAAGAAGGTCGTGTTCGACCAGGGCCAGCCGACCTCGTAGCCGACGAGGTACCCGATGAAGGGGCCGCGGCCAGCGAGGCCCAGAAGGCCAGGACCGGCCGGACCAGGGTGAGCAGCACGATCGCGGCCGGCGCGCAGGCGAACAGGAACGCCAGCGGGCCGAAGCCGGTGTCGACGCGCTCGTACCCCATGGCGAAGACGACGAAGGCCATGAAGACCACGACCGCGTGCGGGAAGAACCCCGCGCGCGCCCGTATCCGCTCCGGCAGGAGGCGCGCCAACCGGCTGGTCACCTCCACGGGTGCCAGCGGCCGGTAGGCCAGGGCGTCGTCGAAGAGTTCCTGGCGCAGCCCGCCGAGGACGGCCTGGACCAGGTGGAACTCGGGGGCCCGGCTCGTCCCGGGGGTCTGTGTCTGAGTCACGCCGATTACGGTACGGGGGCCGCCGGGGCGGGTCGTCCCGCTCCGTACGGATCCTTCCCCGTCCGTCCTGAGTACTACGGAGGGCCCCGGTACGGCGAAGGGCCCCGGACTCCGTCACCAGGCGAGCTGGGCGATCTCCTCCGCCACCACCGCGCACGCGTCCGTCGCCGGGTCGATCGGCGGGAAGTGTCCGGTCTCCTCCAGGAGCGTCAGGCCGACCGTCTCGCCCGCCTTCGCCGCCGCCTCCGCGTACGCGTCGGCCACCGCGCACGGCACGACCACGTCCTCGCGGCCCTGCACGACGGTGGTCGCGATCCCGGTCGGGAGGAGGACGGCCGGGTCGGCGCAGGCCGCCCGCTCCCCGTACGCCTCCGGCCCGCCGAGGAGCTCGGTGACCGCGCCGCCGCACACCTCCAGCTCGACCGCCCGCGCGAAGTGGGCGATCGGGGCGAGGCGACGACCCCGCGCAGCGGCGGCGGCTCGGGCAGCCGCCAGGGGATCCCGCGGGCAGGACGTGCCGGGCGGCGGCCCACAGGGCCAGGTGCCCGCCGGCCGAGTGCCCGGTGAGCACGGTCCGGCCCGTGTCCGCCTGCGGCAGGTGCGCGGCGGCCAGCTCCGGCAGGGCGTCCAGGGCGGCGGCCACGTCGTCGAAGGTCTCGGGCCAGCGCCCGGCGACCGGGGCCGTGCCGCCCTGGCGGGGCAGGCCGCCGCCGCGCCGGTACTCGACGCTGGCGACGGCGAAGCCGCGCCGGGCCAGGAAGTCCGCGAACGGCGACAGGTGCGCCCGGTCGTACGGGGCCCGCCAGGCGCCGCCGTGCAGGGCGACGACCAGCGGGGCCCGGTCGCGTCCGTCGCGCGGGGCGTAGAAGTCGACCACCTGGTCGGGGTGGTCGCCGTACGCCGCGGTGGCGTCCGGGGCGACGGCCGGGTGCGAGAAGGCCGACGCCTCTTCGGCGGCGTCGCGCGCGGCGGGATCCATGGCTGTTCCAACCTCTCGGGTACGGGGCCGAATTGGCCTGACCTGCGGGGACGGTACCAGGACCGGAGCCCCGCGGATCAGGTGATCATCGGACCGTGCGACCGGTCGGAGGCCTCGCCCCTACGCGGCGGGAACGCCGGCCGGCACGTCCGCGAGGACCTCCGCCAGGACCCGCGCCGCGCGCTCCGCGTCCGCGAACCCGACGTACAGCGGCGTGAAGCCGAACCGCAGCACGTCCGGGCGGCGCAGGTCGCCCACGACCCCGCGCCGGATCAGCTCGGCCATCACCGCCGGGGCCTCGGCGCAGCGCAGCGCGACCTGGCTGCCGCGCTCGCCGTGCGCCTCCGGCGTGACCGACGCGACCCGGCCCTCGGGGGCGTACGCCGCCACGCACTCCAGGAAGAAGTCCGTCAGGGCGAGGGACTTGGCCCGCACGTCCTCGATCGCGACCCCGTCCCACACGTCGAGCGCCGCTTCGAGCGCGAGCAGGAGAGATGTCGGGGGTACCGACCCGGCCCCGCACGGAGCCTGCCGCCGCCTCGTACCCGGGGGTCATGGCGAACGGGTCGGCGTGCGAGTTCCAGCCGGGCAGCGGCGAGTCGAAGGCGGCCTGGTGGCGCTCGGCAACGTACAGGTAGGCGGGCGAACCGGGGCCGCCGTTCAGGTACTTGTACGTGCAGCCGACGGCCAGGTCGACCCTGTGCGCGTCCAGGCCGACGGGCAGGGCGCCCGCGCTGTGGCAGAGGTCCCAGACGGCGAGCGCGCCCGCCGCGTGCAGGGCGGCCGTGAGGCCCGGCAGGTCGTGGAGCCGGCCGCTGCGGTAGTCCACGTGGTTGACGAGCGCGGCGGCCGTGCGCGGGCCCGCCGCCTCCGCCATCGCGGCCGGGTCGAGGGCACGATCCGGTGACCCGTCATCCGTGCGGCCGATCGGGCGATGTACCCGTCCGTGGGAAAGGTCGTGGCGTCCACCAGGATCTCGTCGCGTCCGTCGCCCGCCAGACGGGCGGCGGCGACGACCGCCTTGAAGACGTTCACGCTGGTCGAGTCGCCGACCACGAGCTGCCCGGGACCGGCGCCGACGATCGGCGCGATGCGCTCGCCGATCCGCTCGGGCGCGGTCCACCAGCCGGACTCGTCCCAGGAGCGGATGCGCAGCTCGCCCCACTCGCGGGTGATGACGTCGGCCATGCGGGCGGGGACGTGGGCGGGCAGCGCGCCGAGCGAGTTGCCGTCGAGGTAGACGGTGTCCGCGTCGAGGGCGAACCTCTCGCGGTGCCCGGCCAGTCCGTCGGCCGCGTCGAGGTCCCGGGCCCGGGTTTCGAGGTGGTCCTCGCGACGGCTCTTGAGGCGGTCCCTGAGCTGGTCCTTGAGACGGCCCTTGAGGAGATCAGACATGGCTGCGGGCCGTCCAGAGCTCGGGGAACACGTTCTTCTGGGCCCGCTTCTCCAGCCAGGCCACGCCGGCCGAACCGCCGGTGCCGGTCTTGGCGCCCATCGCGCGCCGGGTCGCCACCAGGTGGTCGTTGCGCCAGCGCCAGACCAGCTCGGCCACGTCGCTCAGGGCCTCGCCGAGCCGGATCAGCTCGCCGTTCTGGTCGGGGTCCGCGTAGATCCCGGCCCAGACCGCCTCGACCTCGGGCGAGGGCTCGTACCGCTTCGCGAGGTCGCGGCCCAGGACGGCGGCCGGGACGGGCAGGCCGCGCCGGGCGAGCAGGCCGAGGACCTCGTCGTACAGGCTCGGCTCGTGGAGCGCCTTCTCCAGCTCGGCGTGGACGCGGGGCGCGCCCCGGTGCGGGACGAGCATGGACGCGGACTTCTCGCCGAGCAGGAACTCCATCCGCCGGTACATCGCGGACTGGAAGCCGGAGCCCTCGCCGAGCGAGCCCCGGTAGGAGTTGAACTGGGCGGGGGTGAGCTGGGCGAGCGGGTGCCAGGAGTGGTTCAGGGCCTCCAGCTCGCGCACGGAGCGCTTGAGCGCGTCCATGGCGACGGGGATCCGGTCCTCGCGCAGGGCGCGGCTCGCGGTCTCCCACTCGTGGACGATCACCGTGAACCACAGCTCCATGACCTGGGTGGTGACCAGGAAGACCATCTCGCCGGGGTCGTCCGAGCGGAGGTGCTGGAGGTGGGTGAGGACGTCCGCCTGGACGTAGTCCTCGTACGGCGTCGTGCCCGCGAAGTCGAGGTTCGGGGCGTCGGCGGCCGCGTCGGCCCCGGAGCCGCCGGAGCCGCCAGAGCCGCCGGAAGCCCCGGAAGAGGCTCCGGAGGCTTCGGAGGCTTCGGAGGTGTCGGGGTCGGGGCCGGGGTCGGGAGAGACCCCGGAGGCATCGGGAGAACCCGGGAAGGTGGACATCTCTGTCTCCTCGGTACGTTCTACCGGGTAGCGGTCCGCTCGCACCGTGCGGCACCTCGTGCGGCACGGGAGCTCCAGTCCCCTCGGGAGGCGCGCTCCGTCGCACGCCGTCCCAACGGCATCATGGCACGATCGGCCCCGTGATGTAGCTCCCGTCTTCGTCATACGGATAAGCGTTCGAAACGCAGCCGTCCAGACCCTTGATCTGCTGCATCATCGCGGGCGCGGGCTTCCCGGGCCCCGGGCAGGCCATGTGCTCCCGGATGCCGATCTCGTGCCCGACCTCGTGGTTGATGATCAGGTGGCGGTACTCGGCGGGCTCCCCGCGAAGGTCGGCGAGCCGAGCATCCACCGCCGGAGGTTCACGACGACGCCCTCGGTGGTCTCGCAGTTCAGCTCGCCGCCGGTGTCCAGGCCCTCGCGCAGGCAGAGCGCGTCCGCCGTGTCGGGGGTGGCGATCCGGATGACGAAGTCGGCGGACTCGTCCTCGGAGACCAACTGGAAGCGGCCCCGGCCGTGGGCGGCCCAACCGCGCGGATGGGCCAGGATCCGCTGGATCTCGGCGGCCGTCCCGTCCGCCCGGAGGTCGATGCCGTCCTCGACCTGGACCCGGTAGCGGCGCAGGTCGCCGCTCTCCCCGGTGGGGGTGCCGGAGGCGCGCGCGGTGGTGAAGGTCCCGGGGCCGGACTCCGGCACGACGGGCGCGTCCGGACCGGCCCCGGGCTTCGGTCCCGGCTTCGCCGACGCTTCCGGCCTCGCCGTGGGCGTCGGCGTCGGTACGGGGGTCGGCGTGGAGGTCGGCGCGGGCGCGGGCGTCCGGTCCGGCGTCGACGCCCGTGTCGGCGGCGCGGCCGGTTCCGCCGTGGCGGGCCGGCGGGCGGGCGGGGCGGTCGCCGGGTCCGTGCCCACGGCCTCGGGGCCGGGCACGGGCAGGGCCGGGGCGGCCCGGCCGTCGGTCACCCGCCGTTGAAGTGGGCGAGGGCCGCGCCGCCGCCGAGCGCGAGGGACGCCAGGAGCAGGGCGGGGAGGGCGAGCCGGCGTACGGGACCGCGTCCGCCCCCGTCCCGCCGGCGGCTCTGCGCCCGTCGCCGTCCTGCGGGTGCGGCACGTTTGCCCACGACAGACTTCTCCCCTGCTTCGGCCGGTGGGGGAAGAGGAAGTGGGGCCTCGGTACCGGCGCTCGTCGGTGCTGTGGTCCCGGGGATCGTACCGGGCTCGTTCGAACAGACCCGAAAAGCGCGGGGGCGGTTCCGGAAAGGCGTGGGATTCCGAAGAGGCGGCGGGGCGGCGGCCGTTCGTCGGCCGCCGCCCCGGGGATCCGCCGGTGCCGGTGTCAGCCGAGCGTCTCCGCCGCCGTCTCCGAGGAGTCGCGCAGGAAGGCCGTGCAGCGCTCGTACTCCTCCTTCTCGCCGATCTCGCCGGCCGCCCGGGCCAGGGCGTGCAGCGCGCGCAGGAAGCCGCGGTTCGGCTCGTGCTCCCACGGGACCGGGCCGTGGCCCTTCCAGCCGTTGCGGCGCAGGGCGTCCAGGCCCCGGTGGTAGCCGGTGCGGGCGTAGGCGTACGACTCGACGACCCGGCCGCCCTCGAAGGCGTCGTCGGCGAGGCGCGCCCAGGCGAGCGAGGAGGTCGGGTACTTCGCGGCGACCTCCGCCGGATCCGTGCCGCTCGCGAGCAGCTCGCGCGGCCCCGGTTCGTCGGGCAGGTGGGTGGGGGCGGGTCCCCAAGCAGGTTCTCGTGGATGGCCATGGGCCCAGTCTGCCTCAGTGCGGGGACCCCGGACCGCCCCCGGGCCGGTGCCGGGTGGCGCCCCGGCCGCCCGGGTCGAGGGCGGGGCCTGCACCCCGCAGTGCACCCGGCACTCCGGATGGCAGCGGGCCTCCGCACCGGCGCCCGCACCCGCTCCGGTGGACCCGTCGGCCCCGGCCCCGGCCTCGCCCTCCGCACCGGCCTCCGCGCCGCCCTCCGCACCGGTCCCGGAACCCGCGCCCGCGCCCTCACCGGCCTCGGCCCCGCGCCCACCCCGCCCCCGCATCGTCGTCCAGGCCAGGACCGCGCCCGCCACCAGGATCCCCGCGCACATCGGCATCGCCCGCCGGAAGGTCTCCCCGAACTCGGCCGCCGAGCGGTACGCCTCCGGGCCCATCCCGGCCAGCATCGGCAGCGCGGCCACCGCGAGCAGCCCGGCCGCCCGGGCCGCCGCGTTGTTGATCCCGCTCGCCAGGCCCGCCCGGGACACGTCCACCGAGGCGAGGACGGTCGCGGTCAGCGGGGCGACCAGGGCCGTCATGCCGAGCCCGAGCACGAGCAGGGCGGGCAGCACGTCCCGTACGTACGAGGCGTCCTCCCCACCCGCAGCATCAGCAGCATCCCGGCGGCGCACAGCAGCGGCCCGGCCGTGAGCGGGATCCGGGGGCCGATCCGCTCCCCAGCTCCCCGGACTTCGCCGAGAGGAGCAGCATGAGCACGGTCGTCGGCAGCAGGGCCGTACCGGCGGCGAGCGCCGAGTAGCCGGAGACCACCTGGAGCTGGAGGGCCGCCAGGAAGAAGAACCCGCCGAAAGCGGCGTACACGCAGAGGGTGACGAGGTTGACGGCCGTGAAGGTCTTCGAGCGGAAGATCGACGGCGGCGCCATCGCCGCCTCCCCGCGCCGCCGCTCCACCCCCACGAAGCAGGCCCCGACCACGACCCCGGCCGCCCCCGCCCACCAGGCCGAGCCGATCAGCGCGTACGTCACGAGCGCGAGCGCCGCCGCGCCCAGGACCGCGCCGAGCACGTCGAAGCGGCCGTGCGCCGCCTCGTCCCGCGACTCCGGCACATGCCGGAGGGCGACCAGCACGCAGACGAGGGCGAGCGGCACGTTGAGCAGGAACACCCACCGCCAGCCCGGCCCGTCCACCAGCCAGCCGCCGACGAACGGCCCGATCGCCGCGCCCACCCCGCCGAAGCCCGACCAGAGCCCGACGGCCCTGGCCCGGTCGTCCTCGTGGAAGCTCGCCTGGATCAGCGCGAGCGAGCCGGGCGTGAGCAGCGCCCCGCCCACGCCCTGGAGGGCGCGGGCCGCGATCAGGACCCCGGCGTTCGGGGCGAGGCCGCAGAGCAGCGAGGCGGCGGCGAACCACACCACCCCGGTCACGAAGACCCGGCGCCGTCCGAACCGGTCGCCGAGCGACCCGCCGAGCAGGATCAGCCCGGCCAGGGTCAGCATGTAGGCGTTGACCGTCCACTGGAGGACGGCCAGGTCGGCGCCCAGGTCCTCGCCGATGTGCGGCAGGGCGACGTTGACGACGGTGGAGTCGAGCAGCGCCATCCCCGAGCCCAGGACGGTGGTGAAGACGATCCACCGCCCGGCCCCGGAGGCCATCCGTACGTCCCGCTCGCCCATGCCCGTATGGTCCCGCGAACGGCGGGGCCCCGCCCGCCGGAAGCGGCGGACGGGGCCCCGGGATCGCGCGGATCCGGATCGGCGGGTGAAGATCAGCGGGTGAAGTCGAAGTACTTCCACGCGCCGTGGACGGTGCTGTTCACGCGGTCGCCGGACACGTCGTCGATGTACGACGTGCGGATCCGGCAGCGGTAGCCGGCCGCGCCGTCGCCCTCGAAGGCGATGTACGCCATGCCGCCGCGGTTCAGCGTGACCAGGTCCGTGGCGCCGTAGCGCCAGGCGCCCGCGTACCAGACCTGGAGCTCGTACCGGGTCTTCCGGCCCGGGTACGGGTTGTGCCACGCCGTGACCAGCGGGTCGGTGGTCTGGTGGTACGTCTGGTACCAGGTGCCGCCGATCTTCGTCCACTTGTAGTGGCGGGAGAGCGCGGTCGTCACGCCGGCCCGCGTGTTCACCGCGGACGTGGCGACGGCCGCGCCGGAACGGGTGTCGCCGGCGAAGACCGCGGACACGTAGGTGTCACGGGTCATCTTGAGCGCCACCGACAGCTTGCCGGCGGAGTTGACCGTGCCGCGCTTGAGCAGCCGCTTCGGCTCGGGGCCGTACGGGTCGGCCCAGATCTCCACCACGCGGTTGCGGTACGACCAGCCGAGGGAGGCCGTGTACGTCACGCTGGTGTTGTAGTTGACGGTGCTGCCGTGCCGGTCCAGCTTCAGGTACGTCTTGAACGGCGTCACCTTGACGACGGCCGAGCCGCTGGAGGGGCGTGCCGGGCGTCGCCCTTGTACGTCACCCAGTACTTGATGCCTCCGGCCGCCGTCGGGGTGTCGGAGAACGAGAACGCGCCCTTCGCCCCGAGCTTCGCCGTCCCGACCACCTTGCCCTTCGGGAAGTCGGCGTCGTACCGCGTGACCGTGACCGGCGTGCCGGCCGGCAGCGGCAGGGTGGAGGCGACCGTGCCGGAGAGGGTGACCGGCTTGAGGACGGCCACCGTGGCCGGGGCCTTCGCCGTGACGCTGGTGGTGTGGTACTTCGGCGTCGAGAAGACCCGGAGCGTGTGCTCCGACTGGCCCGGCGTCTGCGCCGGGACGAGAGACAGGTGCTGTCGGAGGCCCAGGCCATCGCGCGGGGCACCATCCAGGACCGCGTGTCCCGGACGCTCGCGGGGGCCTTGGACCCGCCGGCGAAGACGAAGATGTCGCCCACGTCGTCGCGGTCGTCCGTCGCTGCGGCCACGGTCCCGTCCGGGGCGACGTCCACGCCCTCCGCGGACCAGGACACCGGGAAGTGCTCCAGCTCGGAGAGGTCGGTCAGGCTGAGCCGGGTCAGCGAGGTGACCCGGTCCGCCGCGACGATGCTCTTGCCGTCGGGGGCGAAGTCCAGGTCCTTCACGAACCCCTGGCGCTCGGCGGAGGTGCGGACGACCGGCGTGCCCGACGCGGTGTCGTACACGACGATCGGGCCCGAGCTGATGGCGCCGTCGGCGGCGACGAGCGTGTCGGGCGCCGCCGGATCGGTGTGGACCGCGGGCGGCGAGGACCAGTCGGCGCCCGCCGAGAGCTTCAGGGAGACCGTCGGGGTCGGCGTGGTCAGGTCGACCGAGCCGAGGTCCGAGTCCCAGTTCTCCCCGTAGCCGAACCAGAGGCGGCCGCCGGCGGCCGTGACGGTCGAGGCCGGCTGCCCCGCCGGTCGCGTACTCGGCGGTGACGACGGTCTGCGCGGTGTCGATGGCGACGATCTTGTCGCCGCCGGACACCGCCGCGTACAACGTGGCCGAGTCGTCCGACAGGTCGAGGTCGCGGACGTAGGGAAGGTTGTCGACGGCCTTGAGGAACGTGCCGTTCAGGTCGGTGACGACGATGCGGTTCTTGTACGTGTCACTGAAGTAGAGGTGCTTGTGGACGTCGTCGATGACCATGTCACCGACCGTTTCCACGTTCAGCGGTACGACCGCGTCCGCGGCAGCCGGTCCGGCCGGGCCCGCGACGAGTACCGCAGAGGCGAAGAGGACCGCGAGCGAGGTCGCGGCGGAGAGAGTGCGCTTGCGCACGATGAAAGACCCCCAGAAAACCATGGTCTCCGGCCCTCAGAGCGGGGCACGGTGCACGAAGACTAGAACACGCCTGCGACACTCCGCCCCCGGTATCGCCTCCGCGGGCCGGCCGGCCCCGCCGCCCGACGCCCCTTCAGCTCCTCCGCAGCCGCCCGGCCGTCCTGACCAGGGCCTCCACGCCCCGCTCCGCCTTCTTCCGGGGGCAGCCCACGTTCAGCCGGACGAAGCCCGGCGTGCCGTACGTCCCGCCCGGCATGATCGCGACCTTCTCCGCCGTCACCAGCTCCTCCTGGAGCCGGGTCTCCTCGATCCCGAGGGGCCGCAGGTCGATCCAGGCCAGGTAGCCGGCCTGCGGGGGCTCCCAGACCACCCCGGGAAGGCCCTCGGCCAACCGCTCCCGGACCAGCTCCATCGTGCCCGCGACGTAGCCGCGCAGTTCGTCCAGCCAGGCCGCGCCGTGCCGGTACGCGGCGATGTGGGCGGTCAGCGAGAGCACGGCGGGCGAGGCGAGCCCTCGCCGGTCTCCATGCGCCGCACGAACGCCTCGCGCTCGTCGGGGTCGCCCACGATCCCGTACGAGCCGGAGAGCGCGGGGAAGTTGAAGGCCTTGGTGCCCGAGGTGACCAGCGCCCAGCGGCGCCCCCGGCCCCGCTCGGCGATCCGGGTCCACGGCACGTGCCGGTGGCTCTCGCCGGTCAGGTCCGCGTGGATCTCGTCGCTGACGACGCTCGCACCGTGCCGCTCGGCCAGCTCCGCGAAGGCGGTCAGCTCCGCCTCCGTCCACACCCGGCCGGTCGGGTTGTGCGGGGAGCAGAGCAGCAGCATCCGGCTGTCCGGCCGGGCCAGCTCGCGCTCCAGGGCCTCCGCGTCCCCGACCGGGACCCCGCGCAGCTCGCGCCCGAGCCCGGTCACGGCCTTGCGGAAGCCGTCGTACGTGGGGGTGTGGACGACCACGCCGTCGCCGGGCGCGGTCCACATCCGCAGGAGCTGCGAAAGCTGGTTGAGCACGGAGGCGCGTACACCAGGGAGTCCGGGTCGATCGCGGTGTCGTACCGGGTCGCGTACCAGTGGCGTATCGCCTCGCGGAAGTCGCCGAGCCGCCAGTCCGTGTAGCCGAAGACCCCGTGGCCGACGCGCTCGCGCAGGGCGGCGAGGACCTCCGGCGGGGAGGCGAAGTCCATGTCGGAGATGGTGAAGGGCAGCAGGTCGGGCACGCCGAAGCGGTCCGCGATCCCGTCCCACTGGACGGACCAGGTCCCGCGCCGGTCGATCTCCCGGTCGAAGTCGTACATCAGGCCCTCTCACCCTCCTCGTCGGCACGCGAAGGGCCCGGCACCCCGGGAGCGGGGTGCCGGGCCTCGCCCTACACGCTTACTTCAGCTTGGTGCCGGTCGAGGCGCAGCGCGGCGCACGCCTCGGTCACGCGGACGGCCATGCCCGCCTCGGCCAGCTTGCCCCAGGTGCGCGGGTCGTAGGTGGACTTCTTGCCGACCTCGCCGTCGACCTTCAGGACACCGTCGTAGTTGCGGAACATGTGGTCCACGACCGGACGGGTGAAGGCGTACTGGGTGTCGGTGTCGAGGTTCATCTTCACGACGCCGTTCTCCAGGGCGGTGGCGATCTCCTCGGCCGTGGAGCCCGAGCCGCCGTGGAAGACGAAGTCGAACGGGTCGGCCTTGCCGAACTTCGCGGCGACGCCGGCCTGGAGGTCCTTGAGCAGCTCGGGGCGGAGCACGACGTTGCCCGGCTTGTAGACGCCGTGCACGTTGCCGAAGGACGCGGCGAGCAGGTAGCGGCCCTTCTCGCCCAGGCCCAGGGCCTCGGCGGTGCGGATGGCGTCGTCGACGGTGGTGTACAGCTCGTCGTTGATCTCGTGGGTGACGCCGTCCTCCTCGCCGCCGGTCGGGGTGATCTCGACCTCAAGGATGATCTTGGCGGCGGCGGCCTTCGCGAGCAGCTCCTGGCCGATGGCCAGGTTGTCCGCGAGGGTCTCGGCGGAACCGTCCCACATGTGCGACTGGAACAGCGGGTTGTCGCCCCGGGCGACGCGCTCGGCGGAGACGTCGAGCAGCGGACGGACGTAGCCGTCCAGCTTGTCCTTCGGGCAGTGGTCGGTGTGCAGGGCGACCGTGATGTCGTACTTCGCGGCGACGATGTGCGCGAACTCGGCCAGGGCGACGGCGCCCGTGACCATGTCCTTGTTGTACTGACCGCCCAGGAACTCGGCACCGCCGGTCGAGATCTGGATGATGCCGTCGCTCTCGGCCTCCGCGAAGCCGCGCAGAGCAGCGTGCAGGGTCTGGGACGAGGTCACGTTGATGGCCGGGTAGGCGAACTTGCCTGCCTTCGCCCGGTCGAGCATCTCGTTGTAGACCTCGGGGGTTGCGATGGGCATTCGTCCGCTCCTTGTGATGTGCGGGGTGTGTGCTGTTGCTGTCCCTGACCTGGGGGCGACGTCATCGTCGCCCCATCCTTAGACTCTCGTCCGGGCTCCCATGGGCCCGGCACGCCGAGGGCGGGGTGTTTCACGTGAAACACCCCGCCCCTGAAAAAGCGCAGGTCAGAGCCGTTCTACCCCCGACCCGGGACCTACGTCACGACTTCGCGGCAGTTACGCCAGGCCGAGGTCGCCCAGGTGGTAGCCGGTGAGGTACGGCAGCCCCGCCCCGGCGATGGCACCGGAGGCCCCCGGTCCACGATCGTCGCCACGGCGACGACCTCGCCGCCCGCCTCGCGGACGGCCTCGACGGCGGTCAGCGGCGAGCCGCCGGTGGTCGAGGTGTCCTCGACGACGAGGCAGCGGCGGCCCTTGACGTCCGCGCCCTCGATGCGGCGCTGCATGCCGTGCGCCTTCTGCGCCTTGCGCACGACGAAGGCGTCCAGGCGCTGCCGCGCGCGGCGGAGGCGTGCAGCATCGAGGTGGCGACCGGGTCGGCGCCCAGGGTCAGACCGCCGACGCAGTCGAAGTCCAGGTCGGCCGTGAGGTCGAGCATGACCTGACCACCAGCGGGGCGGCCTCGCCGTCCAGCGTGATCCGGCGCAGGTCGATGTAGTAGTCGGCTTCCAGACCCGAGGAGAGGGTCACCTTGCCGTGCACCACGGCCTTGTCCTTGATCTGCTGGAGCAGCTCAGCGCGTACGTCAGTCATGGCCACGAGCTTAAGGGGCCCGCTGGTCAGGGGCGGCGCCAGCTCCAGGTGCTCCCGACCTCCAGGGGGTCGATCGGGGTGACCAGGCGCGGGTGGGTGTTGAGGCCGTTCGGGGGCCGGACTGCGGCTCGACGCAGACCGCCTCCGCCTGCTCGTCGTAGAGCACGACCCACTCGGTGCGGCTGGTGACCCTCAGCTCCAGCTCCTCCGGCCAGGTGAGGGTCACGTCGACGCCGCCGGGCATGCCGAAGCAGTCGTCCCAGGGGCCGGGAGGGGTCGATCCGGCGGCCGGTGGGAAGGTGGTCCGCGCCGCGCTCCTCCTGCCAGGCGGGCGCGAAGTCGACCCGTACGTCCTGCCCGCCCCGCCCGAGGTTGCGCAGGAACCACGGGTGCCAGCCGGCCTGGGCCGGGAACGAGTCGTCGTAGGCCTCGACGCCGAAGCGGAGGGTGAGGGAGTCCTCGGCCAGCTCGAAGACCTGGGTGACCCGGCCCCCGTACGGCCAGGGGTCGCCCAGCTCGCAGACGAGGACGGCCTCGGTCGCGGAGGCACGGGCGGTCTTCCAGGCGAGGTCGCGGACGGTGCCGTGGATGGCGTGCGGGGGCGCGTTGACCGGGAGCTGATGGGTGGTGGCGCCGTTGCGGAAGCGCCCGTTCTCGGTCCGCCCGCACCAGGGCACCATCGGGAAGCTTCCGTACCGCTCGCCCTGGCGCAGCACCTCGGTGCCGCCGATGCGCAGGCCCTCGATCCGGCAGCCGTTGTCGGGGTTGATGGTCAACTCGGCGTCGCCCGCCGTCAGTCGCGTCTGCATGCTCACGCTTCGACCCTAAGCCCGTGGAGCACGGAACGCGGCCGACCGTTTCGGCGGCGCCGCCGAGCGGGTGCTCAGCGGCGGCGCCGCAGGGCCCGACCCACGACGACGGCGGAGGCGAGCGCGAGGGCCGCGGCCGGGGCGATCCAGCGCAGGGTGGCCCCGGCGCTGCCCGTCTCGGGGGCGGGGACGGGGCGTACCGGCCGCGCGGCGGCGCGTGGTCGACCTCCTCGGCGCTCCGGCCGATCATGGTCCGGCGCGCGTGGGCGGCCTCGGCGGCGGGCTGCGGGGCGGGGAACTCGACCGGCACGTCCCCGAAGCCCTCGTCGGCGAGGGGGTCGAGGGCGGGGGCGGCACCGGCGCGTCGAAGACGGAGCCACGGGCGTCGGGCTCCTCCACGCCGTCGTCGACACCGTCGTTGTCGTCGAGCCGGTTGTCGTCGTCGAGCCGGTCGGCGCCTTCGCCGTCGGGCACGTCGGGCACGTCGGGCACGCCGAGTACGTCGGGTACGTCAGGCGCGTCGCGTACGGGACCGGCGACGGCACCGGCACCCGCGCGCCCCTCCAGGGCGCCCCGCCTCCCCACCAGCGCCTCCACGAACCGGTCGAGCAGGCGGGCGCCCGTCGCGGCCCGGGTCCCGTCCGTCTCGTCGGCCAGCCGGCCGGTCGCCGACAGGGCGCCCGTGAAGCTCAGGTTCGTGCCCTCGGCCACCGGGGTGAGGACCACGGTGAGCGACAGCTCCGCCGCGCCCTTGCCCCGGACCTCGGCGCCCTCGCCCTCGTAGGTGATGGCGCCGTCCCGCTCGACGATCCGCAGCGCACCCCGGTAGGTGATGGTGTGGCCGCCGATCCGGACCTTGAGCCGGCCCCGAGGGGTCCCCCTCCGCGTCGGCGTCGCGCTGGAGACCGGGCACGCAGCGCACCACGCGGGCCGGGTCCGTGAGCGTCGCGCGCAGGGCCTCGGCCGGTACCGGGACGAACACCTCATGCTCCATGGGAGCCGAGCCTACTCAGACCGGGGCCCTACGTCGCCTGTTCGCCCCGCGCCGGAGGCCCCCGCCCCTCGGTCGCCGTACCGGGAGTGCCCCGCCCTCAGTCGCCGTACCGCGGGTGCACCAGCGTCGAGGAGGGCGGGGCCTGGGCACCCGGGTCCGTTCGGCGCGGCGGGCGTCGGCCGCCAGGGCGTCCGCGTCGAGCGAGCGCGGCCGGGGCCCGTCGGGGTCGAGGCCGAGGACGGGCGGCCGGTCGCCGGGGACGGCCAGGAGGAAGCCCCAGTCGCAGGGCCCGGGGCCCGTACCGGCGGCGCGGTCGGCGCGGTCGGGGCCCGCGGCGAAGCCGGGGTGCAGCCGCTCGCGCTGTAGGGCCGGGTCGCGAAGCCGGCGGCGCGCAGGGTGGAGTCGACCGTCCAGTAGGTGTGGGGCCGGTCGGTGACCGAGCCGGCGTGGACGGCGAACCGCCCGGACCGGTCGAGGACGCGGGCCACGAGCCCGTAGAACTCCTCCGAGTACAGCTTGGTGCTGGGGGTGATCCCGGGGTCGGGCAGGTCGGAGATCACCACGTCGTAACGTTCCCGCACCCGGTCGGCGGCGCCCCGCAGCCAGTGGAAGGCGTCCTCGTGGACCACCCGGACGCGCGGGTCGCGGAACGCCCGCCCGTTGAGCCGGGCGAGGGCCGGATCGGTGCGGGCGAGGCGGACGACCCCGGGGTCGAGCTCCACGACGGTCACGGCCCGGACGCCCGGGTGGCGCAGCACCTCGCGGGCGGCCATCCCGTCCCCGCCGCCGACGACGAGGACGCGCGCGTGCGGGCCGTTCATCGCGGGGTGGACGAGCGCCTCGTGGTAGCGGTACTCGTCCTCGCCGGAGACCCGGAGCCGGCCGTCGAGGAACAGGTCGGGCGGCCCTCCGGGCCCCCGGTGACCACGACCTCCTGGAGGTCGGTGTGGACGGCGACCCGCACGTGCTCCCCGTACACGGCCCGGCGCGCGGCCTGTTCGAAGTCGTCGACGAGGACGGTCGCGGTGGCGAGACGGCCAGGACGCCCAGGTTCACGGCGAGGAGCAGGGCCCGGGAGCGGGCGGTCAGGTCGCGGCGGAACACCAAGAGGACGAGCCCGCCGCCCGCCACGGCGTTCACCGCGCCGGTGACGAGCGCGCCGGTGAGCTGGCCGAGCCAGGGCAGCAGCAGGAACGGGAAGGCGAGGCCGCCGACCAGCGCGCCGACGTAGTCGGCGGCGAAGAGTCGGCGACCGTCCCGGCCGCGTCGTCCTGCTCCCCGGGCGCCCCCTTCCTCCGGTCCGCTGTATCAGCGACATCAGGAGGGGATCTCCGCGCCGATGAGAACCCCGATCGCGAGCGAGAACGCCACGACCACGTACCGCGACTCGCCGAACCAGGCGAAGGCCGCGTACAGCACCATCGCCGAGCAGCCGCCGATCAGCGCGAGCGCGGCCTCGACCAGGCCGAAGCCGACGGCGGCGCGGCAGCGCAGCCGCTTGGCGAGGAGCGAGCCGAGACCCATCGCGAAGACCATCACGGAGAGCACGACGGAGGCCTGGGTGACCGAGTCCCCGATCAGGTACGAGGAGAGCGCCACCAGTTCGAGCTCGTAGACCAGGCCGCAGGCGGCGCAGACGAAGACCACCGCGAGGACCGGGAACCGCACCGCCTCGCGCGGCCGGACGGGCCGCCGCGCGGGCGCCCGCCCCACCCGCTCCTGGGGTCGCGTGGTCACGGTCGGCTCGATCATGCGGTAACGCTACGTCGCGGCCCGAGCGCCCCTCGTCACCCGCACGGGTGCACATGGGGCTTTCGGGGGCGCATCAGAGTGCGGCGGGCATGCGCACGCCGACCCTGGTCCTGGTCACGACCAACTGCCCCTCCTGCGGGTAGGCGTGCCAGGTGCGCCACCGCACCTGTCCCTCGTGCCGCTGGGCGAGGAGGGCGGTGAAGGCGTGCGGGGAGCCGGGGAAGGTGCCGGCGAGTCCGTGGGGATGGTCGGCGACGAGCGCGAGCAACTCCTGGGCGCGGCCCGCGAAGGAGCCGTCCGAGAGCGTCTCGACGCGCGCGGCGAATTCGTACTCCCAGCCGCCGACGCGCTTGGAGACGCCGAGCGGGAGCGGGGTGCTGCTGCCGGGCATGCACGCCACGGTTTCCGAACAGGTGCGTCCCTCCTCCTCCAGGAGGACCTGGTGGGAGGCGCCGAGCAGCCTCAACTGGAGCTTGGCGCCGGAGAGTTCGAGGTCGAGGACGGCGAGGGCGGGCAGCGGCTCGCGCCCGAGCGCCCAGGCCAGGTCGGCCGCGCGCGTATCGGTGTAGGAGGTCTTCAGGGTGGTGAGCATGGGTCGGCTCCGCAAACACGGTTTGACGGGTGGGCCGGGGGCGCCCCGGTGAAGGATTTCAACGGGAGTGGGGAATCGCCGGCTCGGGTCCACACACGGTCCGAGGGCTGTCTCTGACAGGAGCGAGAGAACCACGGACGCCGGACGACTCGCAGCGTTTTTACCCAACTTGCCGTGGTTTCCAACCCCTTCGGGGTCCCCACAGTTCACTTGTTCAACCGGAATCGATCGCCGGGGCGCACGCCGGCGGGCGGCACCGTGTGTTCGGGGCGGCCGGAGCCGCCCGCCGCCCGCCCGCCCGCGTGCTCGTACCGGCGGGCCGCCGACACCCCCGTGGCCGGCGGCCCGCCCGCTCAACTGCCGCCGCCGCAGCCGCCGCCACCCCCGCAGCTCGATCCGCCGCCCCGCAGGAGCTGCCGGAACCGCAGGAACTGCCGGAACCACAGGAGTTGCTGGATCCGCAGGAGCTGCCGATCCAGCCACCACCGCCGTCGCCGCCGCTGCTGCTCTTCCGCCGGCCGCTCCGCTTCCCGCTCCCGGAGCGGGCGGCGGCGACGCGGTACGCGGTGAGGGCCTTGCGGATGGCCGCACGTTGGGCGGCGGCCTTGCGCCGCTTCTCGGCGGTGGCGACGAGCCCGGTGACGACGACGGCCGCCACCACGAGGAAGGTGCCGATGATGAGTGCCATGAGTACTGCCCCCGTTCTTCTGTGCGAGGGAGATTCCCATGCCGTTCCCGGCCCAAAGCACACTTGAGCAAGTCCAGAGCTTGGCCCCAGGATGGCGGGCATGACACGACCGCCGCTCAACCGCCGCCTCGCCGAGTTCGGCACGACGATCTTCGCGGAGATGTCCGCGCTCGCCGCCAGGACGGGGGCGATCAACCTCGGCCAGGGCTTCCCCGACACCGACGGCCCGGAGGAGGTCCGGGAGGCGGCGGTGCGCGCCCTGCGGGAGGGCCGGGGCAACCAGTACCCGCCGGGGCCGGGCGTCCCCGAGCTGCGGACGGCGATCGCGGACCACCAGCGGGAGCGGTACGGCCTGGAGTACGACCCCGACGCGGAGGTCCTCGTCACGGCGGGCGCCACCGAGGCGATCGCGGCCTCGCTCCTCGCCCTGGTCGAGCCGGGCGACGAGGTGATCGCCCTGGAGCCGTACTACGACTCGTACGCGGCCTGCGTCGCGATGGCCGGCGGCACCCGCGTCCCCGTCACGCTCCGCCCCACGAGGGCTCCTACGTCCTCGACCTGGACGAGCTGCGGGCCGCCGTCACCGACCGGACGCGGCTGATCCTGCTCAACACCCCGCACAACCCCACCGGCACCGTCCTGACCCGGGCCGAGCTGACCGCCGTCGCCGAGCTCGCGGTCGAGCGGGACCTGCTCGTCGTCACGGACGAGGTCTACGAGCACCTGGTCTTCGACGGCGCCGAGCACGTGCCGCTCGCGAGCCTGCCGGGCATGCGGGAGCGCACGGTCACCATCTCCTCGGCCGGCAAGACGTTCTCGTTCACGGGCTGGAAGGTCGGCTGGGTCAATCCTGATTCGCCCACCTATTGGACACTGGCCGCGTGACCGCCCGCCCGGCATGGGCCAGGATGGCGCGCGAAGCATCGACGGACACGGGTGAGGACGGTGGAGACATGAGCGGCAGGCCGCTGCTGAACCGCAGGCTGGACGGGCTCGGGACGACGATCTTCGCGGAGATGTCGGCACTGGCGACAGCGACGGGCGCGATCAACCTGGGCCAGGGCTTCCCGGACACGGACGGCCCGGAATCAGTACGTGAGGCCGCCGTACGAGCGCTGCGCGACGGCCGCGGCAACCAGTACCCGCCGGGCCCGGGCATCCCGGAGCTCCGCCAGGCGATCGCCGACCACCAGCGCCGCTTCTACGGCCTGAGCCTCGACCCGGACACGGAGGTCCTGGTCACCGCGGGCGCGACGGAGGCGATCGCGGCGACCATGCTCGCGCTGCTGGAGCCCGGTGACGAGGTGATCGCCTTCGAGCCCTTCTACGACTCCTACGCGGCCTGCATCGCGATGGCCGGCGCGAAGCGCGTACCACTCACCCTGCGCGCCCCGTCCTTCCGCCCGGACCTGGACGAGCTGCGCGCCAAGATCACCCCGCAGACCCGACTCCTGCTCCTCAACACCCCGCACAACCCGACCGGAATGGTCCTCACCGCCGACGAGCAGCGCGCCATCGCCGCGCTCGCCGTCGAGCACGACCTGCTCGTGGTCACCGACGAGGTGTACGAGCACCTGGTCTTCGACGGCGCCGCCCACGTCCCGATCGCGACCCTCCCCGGCATGCGCGAGCGCACCGTCTCCATCTCCTCCGCCGGCAAGACCTTCTCCTTCACCGGATGGAAGGTTGGCTGGGTCATGGCGGACGGCCCGCTCGTCTCCGCGGTCCGGACCGCCAAGCAGTACCTGACGTACGTCAGCGCGGGCCCGTTCCAGTACGCGATCGCCGAGGCGCTCCGGCTGCCGGACGCGTACTTCGACGGCTTCCGCGCCGACCTGCGGCGCAAGCGCGACCTGCTCGGCGACGGACTGCGCGCGGCCGGCTTCGAGGTCTACCAGCCGGAGGGCACGTACTTCATCACCACCGACATCACGCCCTTCGGCGAGAAGGACGCCTACGCCTTCTGCCGCAGCCTCCCCGAACGCTGCGGCGTCGTCGCCATCCCCAACTCCGTCTTCTACGACGACCCCGACGCCGGCCGCGGCCAGGTCCGCTTCACCTTCTGCAAGAAGGACGACGTCCTCCACGAGGCCGCCAACCGCCTGCAACGCCTGGCGTCCTGAACTTACAGCCCCTTCGTCCCGAATGAGATCGAGAGGGGCACAAGACGGCCTCGTGCCCGATTGCGCAGAGCTCACCCACCGTCCACCGCTGTCTTGGTCGCCCCCCATGACGAGTCAAGCGGGGACGCAAATCAATCCTCACGGCTCTCTGCGTGAATTGCCTGTCAGTAGCCTTTCCCGACCAGACATACGCGCTTCCGGGGGTCAAGGAGGCCATTTTGGCCGAGGTCAGTTCAGCAAGTGACGCGTTCGCTTTCTGAAGGTGCTTCAACCATGCTGGCGACGTGAATTTGTGGAGGACCATGAGATCGGACAGCTCGATCAGGGCAATTGGCACAGACGGAGGGTCTTGGCTGGCGACCAGTACTGTCATCCCCTTGTGCCTCATCAGACGTACGCTGTCCACCAAGCCGGCAACCAGATCGGGGCTGTCGATGTATTTGTGGGCCTCGTCGAAAACAACCAACTTGTTGAACCGATGATCCGCGTCCTGAGCTTCGGCGAACAGTTGCATCAGCACGACGAAGAGGCCCAGAGCCTCGTCCTTCTCGATGAACTCGTCTCGTAGATCAACAATGATCAACCGTCCCGGTCGGACGAGGCCCTTGACCCGAACGTTGTCGTCGATGTACTCAGCGGCCAGATCAAGGCGCTGATGTGCCAGCGTCTTGATGTGGTCGGTGAGTGTGGACTCGTCAATACCCTGGCGCAGAGTCTCCAGATCGAGGTCGTGCCGATGGGCACGCATGATCCTGCCGAGCTGGCGGATATAAGTTGACTGATTGCCGACCGCACCCATCAAAAATCGCCAGTGCTCCGCCCGCAGCTCCGAGGACGCGAACTTGAGTGGGCACACTTCCAGCCCTGGGTGCTCGGCTTGCCGGTCGGCCAGTTGCGCCTCGGGTACCAGGAGCAAGACGTCCTCAAGACCGGCCGGTTCCACGCCGTAACGCTCTTGGAGGACGCGCACTTGATCCGGCTCGTCGTTCGCGGAGGCCATGCTGGTGAACTCTGGCGCGTAGTCGAGAGTCTGGCTGTAGTGGAAGACCACAGTTGCCAGCGGACTGGGCAGCTGGTTGACAGGAGAGGCCGACAGAGAAGCCGACTCCACCACTGATCCGAGTGTGTAGCTCTTGCCGCCCCCTGGACGCCGAAAAGGCTGATGGTGTGGGCTCCGTTGAGATCGAGCGCGACGCGACGCCCCGCGACCTCCCCTAGCACTCCGTACTGAGGAGACGGTTCTGATACGCCCAGGTAGACATCCGGAGCATAGGCTGCCGTGGCGGCTCCAGCAGACGGAGCTGCCTCCGCTCCGGTCAGGGAGGCTTGCCCTCCGGCGCCCGTGTCACGTGACGGCTCATCGGCCGCTGGATCATCTCCGTCAGCGGCGCTGTGGCTGGGACCTGGTTCGTCCACGGTTTCCACGTGCTGATCCGGCTCCTCTACGCGCTCGGGTTCCGCCGACGCCACATTGAAAAGGGTGAGTTCGGGTCCTTCGGTGTGCTGTTCCGAGCTCGATTCTCGAATTCGGCTCGGCGCTCGGAAAGCCGCCTGCGGAAGCCTGGGAACGGCCAGTTCCATCGTTGCGAGAGTTGTCGTGCCTTCGGTGGCATCGCTGCCGAGAGATGGGTCGGTCGGCACCGCGTCGACGAGTTCGCGGATGAGGTCGCGGCCGATCCGGTGAAATTCGATACCACCCTCCACCTCCGTACCACTTCCGTTGCCCGCGAGGTCGAACAGCAGCCCGGTGTGAGTGAACTCCAGCTCGTAGCCCAGGTCGAGAGCTTCCAGCACGGCACGCGCCTCCGCAGCCGCGCCAGGGGTGCGCATGACGTCGTAGCGGATCGCGCGATCCAGGTGGAAGCGCAGCAAAGTCCCAAACTCTGCATTCTTCACGACTCGGTCGGGACGATCGGTCGATCCCACATCGCGTGCGAAGTGCAGTCTCAGGACTTCCTCACTGCGCCTGAGCTGCTCAGTCATGGTGGCCTTCAGCATCTCGTGGGCGGCGATGCCGTCGAGCGAGCTGTAGCACTTGACCTCTACAAGGCGGCAGGTGATCAGCCTGCGCTGCGGGGCTGTGTGATCCAGTTCGAAGCCGAACAGGGCGAGATCGGTACGGCGCATACCCACCGTCTCGCCTACGGCGTCGGCACGCCGACGTGCTTCCCGGTAGAGGTTCTGATGAGCGTCCAACGGCACCAGCACCTGATCGGCGAGCACGCCCTGATAGTCCAGATAGAGACGCGCGAGCGCCAGCCCAAGGACTTCGGTCCGCTGCGTAGCCGATGCCGATGCCAGTTTGAAGGCCAGCCGTCCGGACAGCAGGCGCAGCTGGTCGAAGAACGTGCCGGTGTGCCGCTCGTCGAGAGCGATCGCGTGCCCATCGGCAACTGGAGAAAACAGGGTTCGTAGTTCCTGACTCGACCGTGAGCTCACGACGAGGTGATGTCCGAGTCCGCCAATGGTGTCGGCGTCGTAGTCGATCACGTAGTCGGGCCGGTCATCACCTGCAGGACGATCGAAGTAATCGACACCCATGGTTCGGTCCACGGTGATGACCCAGTCACTGATGCGATGGGCACGGTTCAGGAGAGCTCGCTCTTCGGTGGTGAGCACTAGAGAGGTTCGGGGCACCAGGCTCCGGCCGGCCTGCCCTGTGGCGACCGTTGCCATGGCAGCGGACACGGCTGCGGGAAGCGAGCCGAGTACGTCGCTGAGATCTTCGGCACCGGGCAGGCCGAGCGGGATGCCATGTCTGGGCCATTTACGCCAGGTGGCATCCCCACCCTCCTGGCGGTACTCCATCGCCATGTCTTGAACCAGACCGTGCACGGGAGCAACGGAACGTGCGGCACCGGGAACCGCGTCCACTTGCTCGCTACCGAAAACATCGAAGAGGAGTGTGAGGTGAGCGGCGTGCTCGGGTGTGGGGTCGTCGAGGTCGCTGAGAGGTCTCACAGCGACGGCGAGCTTGGCGGGAGCGCCGTCCGCGCTCGGGACATGGAACGCTTCGGCTGCGTTGACGGTGCTCCATTCACCACGCAGCAGTTCGGCAAGTGCTTCACCGCTCCATTCCTGCTGGCCTGGGACCGCATAGAGCCTCATGTCGTAGCGGATGTTCGGCACTGTGGCACGGCGCTCCAGTTCAATGAGTATTTTCAGCGTGGCCACCGATCGGGTGACGCCGGGGAGGTCGAGGTGAGGGACGCAACGCACAAAGCCCCGTGCCGTTGAGGGAGGTGTTCGAAGTCTCAACCCACCGGCACAGGAGCCCTGTTGGTTCCCTATCCTGCCGCACTCGACCTCCCTCACGCCCTGGTCGAGTGGGTCACGATGCTCATGGTCACCCGTGAGGGTGACCGGCGGTAAGCTCCCGCCGCACCGGCGTGCGCTCGTCGCTCTGGTGTACCTGCGTCGGCACGACACTCTCGCCCGCATCGCGGCCGGCTTCGGGATATCCGTCGGCACCGCCCACGCCTACGTCACCGCCGTCACCGGCCTGCTCGCCGATCTCGCGCCGGGCCTGCTCAAGACGCTGCGCAAGCACGATCCGGACTTCGTCCTGCTGGACGGCACTCTCGCCGAGTGCGACCGCGTCGGCGACAGCCGCGCCGACTACTCGGCCAAGCACCGTCGCCACGGCGTGAACGTCCAGGTCGTCACCGATCCCGCCGGCGAAGTGCTGTGGATCTCGCCCGCCCTGCCGGGCCGCACCCACGACCTGACCGCGGCACGCGCCCACCGCATCATCCGGATCTGCGAACGCCAGGGCGTCCCGATCCTCGCCGACCGCGCCTACACCGGCGCCGGCCCTGGGTCACCACCGGGCTCAAACGCCCACCCGGCGGCGAACTCACCCCACCCAGCGCACCGCCAACCGGGCCCTGGCCGCGGCACGGCACCCGTCGAACGCGGCATGGCACGGCTGAAGTCCTGGCAGATCTTCCGCAGATCCCGCATCAGCCCCAATCGCATGACCGTCATCGCCAAGGCCGTCCTCACCCTGGAGAGGCAACGCTGAAAATGCTCAATGAGCATGTCCGCCAAGTGCTCGGCCCGGCCTGCACCGACCGCATTGATGGTGAGGGTGTGGATGTAGGGATGAAGGCGTAGATAGCGCTCCACTCGGTCTGCGAGGGAGCCACCGGATACCACCGACGCGCCGCCCCACTGCTGAGGCAGCCTAAGCCCGGTCGCGAGCTGGGCGAGAATACCTTGCGGGTCTTCCGTACCCGCCGGCAAGTACACGCCCCAGTACGGCGTGAGATCCACGGCCGCGGTGGCCAGTCGGCCGTCGGGGCGCGGCACCGCCAGCGGAAACCCCAGCGGGCTCAGGCCCTCCAGCAGTGTGTGCTCGATGGCTGCGAGAGTGGCCTTGTCGTACGTGCTGCTGTAAGTCTCATCCGGCTCGGAACCACGGAGCCAGCGTCGTCCGAGTTCGGACCACGTGACCAGCCATAGCAGGCGCAGTGGATGCGTCGGCGGCACCAGGAGGGCTTCCTGACGACCACCCAGTGGGTCACTGTGCTCTACGGTGAGGGTGTCCAGCCGCAGCAGGCCGCCAAGCTCTGCGTGTAGTTGAGGAAGTTGGTCCGGGTCAGCGCTCTCGACCAGTCTCAGCTGATAACGGATC
Source organism: Streptomyces sp. WAC08241 (assembly GCA_007858575.1). Taxonomy (GTDB): domain Bacteria; phylum Actinomycetota; class Actinomycetes; order Streptomycetales; family Streptomycetaceae; genus Streptomyces. The sequence continues at coordinate 5,771,261 of CP042279.1, read as the reverse complement.
AGGGCTTCGTATGCTGAGGCGTATTCACCCGCATCGGCGCGCAAAGCGGTCGGATCGCACCCCTCGACCGTGGGTACCGGTGTGGCTGTCCCGGTGTCTCCGGTAACAAGTTTGAAAATCGTACGACGAGTCCGGAGAAAGCGGTCCATCAGCTCGTCTTCGATGTGGCTCGGCCAGGGCAACGGCTGCGAACGCAGATCACCCGTCTGGTCTCCGGAGATCTCCAGCCTGGCCTCGGTCATGTTGTCCGGGGCAGTGAGCACGGAACGCTGGTGATCGGTCAGTACCGGAGGCAGTGGAATCTCGACGGCACCGTGACCACCGAATGAAGCCAGCAGGCTGTATTGGCCGCTTCCGGACGTGGCCTTGGCGACGGTGGAACGGAGCCGGACATCGGCAGGATCCCGGCGGTCACCAGCGGCTTGGACCCGCAGTCGGACAAGCGCCTGGGCGACTCCGATGTCCTTACGAAAACGCTGGTCAGGAACCTCGTCGATGTCTCCGCCGGGAAGAACGAAGAATCGGTCGCTCTCCTGCGGCTGCTGCCGGTCGCCCGACGACCGCTCGACCGGCAGCGGCAGCCCGTCGGCGTCCACCGGCTCGACCCTCACGTAATGCCAGCCGGCGTCCAGGCCCGCTTTGTCGAGTTTAGTGAATGATGCCTTGAAGAACGTCTTGGCGGTCTTGGTGACATTCGCGTATGCCGTGACTCCGGTGGCTCCACCATCCTCGGAAATCAGCCTTGCCGCGAAGCGGGATCAGCCCGGTCACCTGGCGTGGGTCGGGTGACACTGCGAATTCCACGCTGAACTTGTTCATTCCCTGGAACCCACGGGGAGGTAGTGCTGTCCGGAGATGGTGCCGAGGACCGGATCGGTCGCGTCTTCGGGATTGGCCCCGGCGACCGGTAGGGACAGTTCGGCTACGGTGACGCGGACCGCGGTCACCTGGGCCGGCTCTTTCAGCGGCCAGTGCTGAAAGGCCAGCGGCCAGTTGGTCCGGTCCACGGCGATGCTTCGGGCCAGTGTTCGCGGGTCGTCAAGACCCACCTTGTCGACGGCTTCCAGCAGCCGCTCCGGAACTGTGGCTGAGTAAGTCCGAGATCCAGTACACGCTGCCGAGCCGTGCGCTGGGGGTCGGCCAGGCTCTCCGCCACACGTACGTTCTGGGCGACTCGGCCGCGAATCGTGTCGGGGTCGGCGAAGACGGTGAAGTCGGGCACCAGACCGACCTCGAACAGCGCTGCGCCTGCGGCTTCGGGGTCGTAGTCGTTGTGTTGAGCGCTGAGCAGGAATCGGGCCTGGTCCCGAGAATCGGCGCGGCCCTGTTTGGTGTTGCTTGCCGCCGCCTCATCCAGGACTTCGAAGACCTGGGCGACGCCGTCCCGCAATGTGGCCGGCAGCGCTCCGCGCAGGCGCTCAACGAGGTCTGCGTAGACATCGCCTAGGTCAATCTGCTCGAAGGTGGCTACCCCGAATGAGTCCTCGGCGCTGGCATGCGTTCCCGGTGGCACGAAGGCCAGAAGCGGCGGACGCAACACCTCCCCGTTGGGGGTGGGCATCGGGTTCCGCAGCTCCACGAGCTTGGTGCTGGTCACCGCAAGGTCCTCGGGTACCACGGCCGGGTCTCCGAGAACGTGTACTTGGGCACTCGTTCCGAGGGCGGACCGGATTCCTTGGGCCAGTCGTGCCGCCAACGGCACGTCCACGTCCGTGATACGCGCGCAGTGCCCAGCCCCTCGTTGCCGCATCAGTGCCACCAGACGAGGGACCAGCATCTCCTCCAGGGCGTCGGTGAGATCATCCTCCCGGACCTCACGCAGCCCGACCGGGACGGAGTTCTCGTGGCTTCCATGCGTGGTCATGACGTTGTCCCGTCGGCAGAAACGGCGTAGCGGGGCGTGATGGTCTGGGCGAGGTAGGCGTCGGACAGATCGGTGTAGAAGCCGATCTCCCGCAGCCGGGTGGTGAAGGCCGTCAGATTGGCGCGCAGTGCCGCATGGTCGGTGATGCTGGGGACACCGAAGCCGTCGCCGGGAGGAATCCGGTCCACGTAGAGGCCGTACCGTTCCCGGATCGCCTCCAGGAACTCGTCTATGCGGAGTGCCGCAGTGTGGTAACCCCGCGCGCCACCGGGACGCAGCAACGCGATTTGGAGCAGTACCTCCAGCAGACGGCCGTCCAGGACGAAGCGCCGTCTGCCCCGCGCGGCTGAGTGATCATCGCGCCCGGTCGGTTCTTGAGCAGCAGGGAGTCGAGGCAGTCCGTGAGGTAGCGGCGGTGGAAGTCGACACGTTCTGCGGTGACAATCTCCACGAAAGCACTGAACTCGTCGAGCCCCAGAGCCAGAATCCGCTGGACGGTCTCGTCCTGCGCCGACTGGGCGGCGGCAATCACCGCTGACAGACGGAAGTTGCCGTACGCCACACGGTCCGCACGGTACTTCGGGCCGAGCAGCCCGATAAGGAAGGGCACGCTGAAAGGTGTCGCACCCCGCTTGACGCCGTGCTTGTGCTTGGCCGCAAGGTCGGCCGCGAAGTCCTCCAACTTCCGTACGGTGAAGGTCGCGCGGACGAATTCCGGTATCCGCGCATACCAGGAGTCGGCACTTCGCTCGGCGAGCCGTGCACTGTCGGTACCGGGCACTCCCGCCACATCGAGGAAGAACCCGTAGGACTGTTGGACGGGCCCGGTGGCCCCGGCTGCCGCACCATGGTGGGCAGCAGCTTCGTGGCCCGAAGGTGGTAGAGCGCCAGATGGAAGGCGAACAGCACCTTCAGGTACTCCACGAAGACGGAACGAGGCATCAGCGTCCGGTAGAACATCATCCGGCGAATGTCCTCGACCAGCAGATCTGACCACGGCGCATGCAGCGGCTGATGGGAGACACGGGGAGGCGCTTGTCGGCGCTGTCCGCTACCTCGTTCCGCTTGGACTCCGAGAGGTTGATCAGCGCCTGGGTCTCCACATCGACGTCGGGGCCCGGCGTGATGCGCAGCGTACGCAGATCGATGCCCGCGAAGAAGAAATCCTTCAGCTGCTTGAGGACCCCGTGGCCTGCGCCAGCCTGCGCGATCATCTCGTACAGGTGCTCATCGGCTCCATAGGGCCTGGCCTTGCGCGCGTTGCGGAACTGATACGTCAGTCCGTGCAGCGGTCGCAGCCCAGCCACGGACTGGGTGGCCCTGCCCGCGCCACCAAGTCGGCCAGGTTGGTTTCCACCCACCGGTAGGTCACCTCCCGGTTCTGATCGAAACCGGCGAAGAGCTGCGGACTCTCCATGAAGAAGTCCGTGTAGTCCTCCAGCGTCAGCTCTCCGGTACGGGCCAGCCTGGCCGGCCAGCCGTCATGCCTGAGCCGTGCCAGGAATGCGCTGAGTACCCGGTCCATCTCGACCTGTTTGTAGTCAAGGTAGCTCACACCGGCATGCCGGAACTCCTTGTCACCCGTGCCCAGCGTCACGACAGCTCCTCCTCACGCGGGGCGGCGGTCCGCTCCATGACCAGCCGTCCGTCGTTCTCCCGGCGTACTCGGTGCGGCTCACGCCCGTTCGTGGTGAGCAGCACCTCCTGGTACGGAGCAGAGGACAGCGCGTTCTTGAAGATGGCCAGGCCCAGGTGGAGGCCCTGCTGTTCGGCCAGCGACGGCAGATAGCCACCGCGCAAGCGCTCTAGCAGCTCAAAAGTGTCCAGGCGGATACGCAGGCTAGCCCGATGGCCCAGCGGCCCCCGGTAGTTGAGGGTGAGTGAGTCCGCTGCTTCTTCGATGTACGGGGACTGCGGGGCTCCCGATCCGCTGAGGGACAGGTGAGACGCGGGAAACACCCGGTAACTACGGATCGTCGCTCCGGTAATCCGGCGGATCTGGAGCACAAGATCGGCCCCCATGGCACCCGGCTCCAGCAGTCCTTCTCCCCTATTGATCGCCGTGATGAGTTCGGGCAGAAGTTCTGGAAGCCGCTCTGGAGCGCCGAGTACGTCGAGAAAGCGCTGCGCCGACCGGTAGGGGAGCATCCTGGCAGCCCGCTCGCCGTCCAGGGACTCGAAGTAGAAGCGCCGCCGGGCCGCTGCCAAGTACCACTGGTGCTCGGCGACCTGTTCCGGCGTGGGCGCGGCGGACCGCTCCAGTTCCTCATGGGTCCGACGCAGCAGAGCATGGTCGTAATCACCACGGCCGGCGAAGACCGCGAGCGCGGATCCGTCGTGGGGTCCGGTGTAGTCCAGCCGTCGGTCCAGTGCCGGTGCTGGTGCCGACGCCACGTCCACCTGTCTGAGTTCAGCCAGCAATCTGTCATTTCCGCGCTCGGGTCCGAGCCAACTCGAAAAGTAGTAGCTGCCGAGAATCTCCTGCCGAGTGCCGTCCTGGTACAGCTGGTGGATGTCCGTGCAGTTCCGGCCGGAGGTGAGGGTATAGGCGAGGGCTGACCGCAGATCGCGCAGGGTGATGTGCATGCGCCCCCGCAGATGCGTCAGCGCGTACAACTGGTGTAGTCGGGACCGTACTCGGGGCCCGGCGTCGGGATCGGCGAACGTCTGCGCATTATGCCGTGCGTAGCACTGGTCCTTGAGAAAGCAACTGCCACAAGCGGACCACCGGACGGGGTCGCTGAGCTTCAGCAACATGCGATCGAAGAGCGAGTTGGAACCAGGTAGTTCGCCGTCCGCTGCGAGAGTCGTCACGACACTACGCCGATTGAGGTTGACCACGGCGATCCGCTGTCCGCCGACTCCATTCCCCGTCAACCCACCGTGCAGGACTTCGGCCAGGCGCTCGAATCGCGCACGGTGGGCGGTGAGAAGTCGACGAGCCGTCCCTCGTTGATGGCGATGAGTCGAGTGGCAGCGGCGGGGTTCCAGCTGCTTTCCGGCCCGCCATACGGGCCGAAGAACTCAAATCAGGACCTCGTCGTTGCCACGCTCACCTTCGTCCTGGCTGCCGTCGTTGTTGGTGTGGAACCAGCGGTCACCCAGCTGGAAGTCCGCGCCGTTGTCACGACTGGGACCCTGTATGGCCCCATGCTTGACCGCCTCTTCCAGGAGGTTCTCCAGGAAGGCTGTCTTGCCGTCGCCGGCGTTGCCGGTGATGACCACGAGATCGAGTTCGCCCGACAGCACATCCCGCAAGAGGTGATCGTCGAGAGCTGTATTGACATAAAGGTGATGGATGTCCCGGCCACGCGTGCCCGCGTTGCTGTGGACACTCTGGCTGTACAGCGATCGCAGATGGCCAAGATACGGATTGTGGTCCGATGCGGGTGCGGAAGTTGTCACGGGAACGCGGGCCACGGGCGGACTCGTGGAACTCCGCGCCTGCCCTACCGCCCGCAGCGCGGCAAGGGAATTCGGCGGCGCTGCCGTAGCGTTCACTGCGCCGCGGGCTGATCGCACGCCGCACCGCCTGCGCAAATGGCTCGGAAAGGTCGTCGAGCCCTACGAAGCCCGCAGATCCGGCGCCGGCTGGCCAATCGGCGGCTGAGGCGCACGGCCCCAGGGGTAGGCCCCGGAGACGAGCTGATACAGCGTGATCCCCAGGGCGTACACGTCCCGGTCCGCGAGCTCGTCGGTGGTCGGCGTCCGAGTGCGGTCCGCGTCGGGCGGTACGTACTTGGGGTACCGCCCGACTTCGAGAGGCTGTCGTCGGTCCTGACCGACACATTGAAGTCGATGATCAGGCAACCGCGGTCGGTGTTGATGAGGTTCGCGGGCTTGATGTCGCAGTGGAACACGCCATGGTCGTGCAGAAAGGCCAGGCCGTCGGCCACCTCGCATCCGAGGCGCAGCACCTCGGCCGGAGACAGTGATCTCTCCGCGACCAGATGCGCGACATCATGACCTTCCAGATGGGGGAAGGTCAGGTAGAAACCTGGTCCGGTCCACATAGTTGGCCTCGATGACCTGGACCACGTGATCGTGCCGGGGCAGGGACAGCAGTGTCTGGTATTCCTGCCGGAGCCGCTCCACCAGGGACTCGGGATCCTTGGTGATGATCTTCACTGCGCGGTAGGTCGAAGCCAGGTCGTCGAAGACCTGATAGACCGCTCCGAACCGGCCCCGGCCGAGCTGTTTCACCACCGTGTACTTGGCGGTCAGCTGGAACCCCGGCTCCAGATTGCGGTAGTCGGGTTCCTCTGCATCGGAGCCGGAGGACGGCACCACGCCGCCGCCTCCTCGGCCTCCGCTACCGCCCCACCAGTGCCCGCCGCAGGTCCCGCAGCGCCTCCGCCGCAGACGGACGACGGCTCGGCGCCAAGGCGCACATACGTTGCAGAAGCCGGGACACGGCAGCGTCCACGCCCGCACGCGCCAGCTCGGCTGCGGGGAGCAGGCTGCCCTTCTCCGCCTGGTCGGTCGCGGTCGCGAACGGCAGGTCGCTAGTGATGAGTTGATACGCGATAACCCCGGCCGCGTACACATCGGCGGCCTGAGTGAGCTGACTTGGCCGGCCCTGCGCCTCCGGAGCCACATAGTGTTCGTCCAGTACCGTTTCGAGCTGATCGGCAACGGAGATCTCACGGGGCCCATCCGGCCGCGCGTAATCGAAATCAGTAAGCAGCGCCCGGCCACCGGAACGAACGAGCACGGCAGCCGGACTCAGGGCACGGTGAGTAATCTTGTGCGCGTGGACATGGGCCAGGCCGCTCAGCAGATCGGTGATGATCCGCCACTTGGTGTCAGTCGCGGGGGCCTGGCGGGGTTGGCCAGCAGCAGCTGGAGGGGTTGTGCCTGAACATCCTCCAGGACGAGCACGTAACTGCTTTCGTCCTCCCCGGTGAAGAAATCCCGGTGCCGGACCACACACTCGTGCCCCTGCATCCGGCGCAGCGCCGAGTAGGCGTTCGCGATCTTGTGCCGCTCGGTCTTCCGCTCGGCCTCGTCCAGCAGCGGATTGGCACGATAGACCCGCAGCAACGAGGTGTCATTCGCCTCGCGGAAAGCTGTGCCTACCGCCCGGTAGTCCGTGACACGGCCGTCAGGACTGCCGCCGAGTCGCTCAGTCACCTCCCAGGAGCCGAACACCTTCGGGCCGGTCGGTAGCGTCACCGCGCCGGTGAGCGCTTGCACCAGTGGCGTGTGGTAACTGCTGATGTCACGGACACAGGCGGGCTTGGTGACGCGTGCCGGGTCGCGGAGTGCGGCGAGCAGGCCGTCGAGTTCGACGACATCGGCGGCGTCTCTGCCGTCCCGGTCGATGAAATCGGCTTCGTATGGGAGCACGACGAGGGAGTCCACGAACACCCGGACCAACTCCGGGTGCGATTGCGTTAGCTTCGACTTGAGCTTCCGCGCGACACCATGGATCTTGGCCACCGGAGATCCGTACGGCTGCCGGCCGCTCGGCACCCACTTCGGCCCCGTCACCTCGACCCGACCTCGTACGCCCTTGACGTCGATCAGATGGAGCGCATGGTCGGCAACCACGATGACGTCGATTTCATAAGGGCCTTCCCGGGTCGGCACCTCGACATTGCTCATCACGATCCAGTGCGGCGGACCGTTCTCGACGAGATATCGAACTACCTTCCGCTCACCGTCGTTGGCGAACGGACCTCCCGGAATGTGCTGTGCCATGCGCTGACGCGCCCCCTCCTCATGCGTGGCGTGCGGTACTGAGTTGCCTGCGCCCGTCCTACCGCCTACCGCGCCGCGTCCCGTACTGCTTCGTCGAGCAGCCGCAGCGCCTCGTCCTCAAGGCGGTCGGCCTCGTCGCGATCACGGTACGCCGATCGGACGGTGTTGGCGATGCGTTCGCGGTCGGCGGGGGGGCAGAGGGGATGGGAACTTGACGGCGGAGCACAGCGTGGATGTCCTGCGGGCCAGTGCCGACGCACAAGGAGCGCATAACTCGGAAGGACACGTCGCTGCGCATGTAGGCGAATAGATATTCACCGGATACACCGCACTTTTCGGGACGCACCCGAAGGAAATGTTCGGAGAAGGCATACTTCTCACGCCACGCATCTGAGACGTAAGCGGCTCGACCGATAAGGGCATTCTCGGTGAGCAGACCTTGTGAGGCGACAAGCACGGTGCCCTCATCGACTTGGACGAGCATTCGCTCCGACTTCTTGAGTGCGATCCTCCGCTCCACAGGGCGCACCCAAAACACCTGGCGTTGCCCTACCAAGGGAATTCCGTTTTCACCTTCCACATCAATGCGCTTGAACCTATGTCCGCGCTCAAGCTCGCCCCCTCGCAAATTTCACCCAACAAGGCGTGAGGCACTTCCCGAATCAAGTCGGAAATCTCTCTGGCTCGCTCATCGTGGTTAAGCGCCCTGAGAGACGTCGAATTGATGCCCTTTACCTCGAAACCCAACGGCCGAGGCATCTCGTACCATCGCAGGTTTGCCAGCGCTGCAAGCCCTGCGCTTTCGAACAGGTCCTCCGTCGCTGCTCGGACCTTCCTTTGGAAGCCCGCCCGCAGATCAGCTGCAGCTTGGATCAGTTCGTGGATGCGCTCTTCGATCTCGACCTCGAAACGCGGTACTGGCAGATCAGTGAGATGTGACGCCTCAATGTGCTGGATGATCGAGCCGGAAGCCTGCGAAACGATAATGGGGATCCCGTAGCGACTTTGCGGGAAGGCGTTCAGATAGCCGGGAGAATCTTCCCTTATCTGGATTAACCTTCATGACATGCTGGGATGACCAGATACCGGCCATATCTGTTCGGACATATGCCGTGCGCCCAACTGTGCCAGAACAAGAGATGAGCGTCATTCCCGGCTCAATCTCCAGATATGAAAGCTTCTCGGCATCCTTCTTCCGCAAATATGGAAGCCAACTGAGGTCGGCCTCCAGCATGTCAGTGCTACCCATGAAGGGCACGCCGTACTTGGTATCACTCATATACACACGGCGAAACTTGGGACCATTGAAAATTCCACCGTCATGGCCGCGCGTGAGGATGGTGGAGCGGCTCCTGGGTACCGGCAGCCGCTCCAGCAGCTTCCGCGCCTCATACGCCCCGACAGGTACGGCGTCGCATCCAGCCGCGTGCTCTGTTCAATGAGCCAGCCTGCACGCACGGGGTTGTCGGTATTGACGAGCTTCACGAGTACGTAGTCTCCGGGAACCAGGCGCACAGGGTATCGCGCAACAGTGTGAAAGCTGGGTCGACGCACCCCTTGACCGAAATGGTCGCGGTGAGCCGCCTGAAGGCCGCGTTGGACTGGTCGGCGCCGTGGTGCTTCTTCATGTGCTCCAACGCCTGCTTGGGCAGGACCGGTTTCCGACTGTCCGCCGGCCAGTGGCCGCTCTTCTCCAGGATCTGCCGGTAGTCGCTCGGAATGCGGAGTTCCCGGGCGATGTTGGGGTTGTTCTCCTGCCAGAGCCAGGACTCCAGCTCCGGCTGGAGGACGATTACGGCGAAGGAACCGGCCCCCAGTCCTTGGCCATGCCGAGCTCAATATGAGCGGCGATCGCTTCGGCGCCAGGGCTTCCCTCCCACTTTTCGTCGATCATCACGATCGCTCTCTGGTGGGTTTCCTGGTAGAAGCTGAGCAGTCCCCGGTGATGCCCGTAGACCTCGGGGTCACGACGTGAAGCGACAACAATGTCCTCCAACGGGTCGAAGCCGAACGACGCACAGCCAAGCGCCCGGTGGGCGTACTCGCGTCCCAGGTAGCCGTCCAGCATCTGCTGCATGCCGCCGTCGGCGACCAGGAAGACGACGTCTCGCCGTTCCTCCTCCCCTGCGTCATGCCAGCACTCCCGCCGCGAAGAGCGTGCCAAGGTCGAGCCCGTCCACCGTGCCCTTCCAGTTCTTCATCCGAGGGTGCTCGGTGCCTCGCACGACCTCCACCGCACCGTCCTTCCTGATCCGTGCTGCCAGGACCTGATCCAGTTCGGTGTGTGCGAGGACCAAGGGCGAGTGGGTGGAGACCCACACCTGGCTTCCATGCAACGAGCTGAGTGACTGGACGACAGTCTCGATAGCCCGGGGATGGATGCCGTTCTCCGGCTCCTCGGTGGCCAGCAGGCTGGGTACGGCGTCACGGGGCAGATACGGCAGCAGGGTCAGCGCAAGGACGCGCAGAGTCCCGTCGGAGAGGCCAGAGGACGTCACTTTGTGACCACCCCGATAGGCCACTGTGAAGTAGGCACGACGGTCCTCTTCTCGTACCCGCACCGCGATGTCCTCGACCTGGGGCAGCGCCGTACGGACATGGTCGACCCAGTCGCGGTGACGGCGAGGGTCGGTCTCGTACAGGTGACGTGCGAGCCAGGGGGTGTTGCGTGCGTCGGGCCGGACGACAAGTTCGTCTCCAGGGGTGCGGCTTCTCGCAGGCGCTCCCAGTCCGGGTCGTAGAAGACGATGCCGTCCTTGAGGAGGCCACGCAGCCACAAAGCGGCCGGGAAGAGCGATGGGTCTGGGAGGACAGCCTCCAGGGCGAGTTGATCGACCGGCACCTTGAAAGCAGGCAAATGGGGGCGGTCGCGGTGGTCTCCGGATTGAGCCGCGAGTAGGCCAGGCCGCTGCGAGCGATCACCGATTGCCAGTCGGGGTGGGCCAGGGCTCCACTCCCTGATCGGGCGCGCCCTGGCCCCACTCGCCGGGTCGTGGCTGGTGCGCTCCGGGAATAACGCTGCCGTCTGGCTTCGGCCCCGTGAAAGGAACAGATACTCCGCGCCTACCTCGATCCGCTGTGGTTGGACCGTCAGCCGCAGTTCGTATCGCAGATGGGTGGGCAGCGGATTATCGAGGACGGAAGGAATCCTCGGCAAGTTCAGCGGTCACGTAGTCCGGCAGGCGTGCCTCAATGGCGAAGTCCACCATTTCACCCTGACCGCGGTGCAGGAGCTCGATCGGCTGGTGGGCCCGTGCAGCCCGGCGCTCGCCCAGACGGCGCAGCACGGCATCCGTGACGCGGCGCTCGCGCAGCAGATCGCCGAGGAGCACCGGGATGTCGAGGAGCGTGGTCTTGCCCGCGCCGTTGGCGCCGGCCAGCACATGGTAGTCACCAACTCCGAGGCTGAGCTTGGGGAAACAGCGGTAGTTGTACGCCTCGATGCGAGTGATCACCGCGGAAGCCCTGGCTCGGGGTGGACAGCGCGGAAACGCTGATAAGCCTCGGCGATCAGCGGCAGGTCGTCGTCAACGGCCTCGCGGATACGGGGCACGGTGCGGATCTCGTCTCCCACCCGCTCGACTTCCTCGATGGTTTCCAGGATCACTTCTCCGTCAGGGCGGCGCTTGTGCACTGCCTTTCCACGGCGGTCCTTGCCGACCTTCTCGGCCACTGCCATGAAGACTGGGTAGTCGGTGAGGCGGCCATTCAGCGCCTCGGTGTTGATCTCGTCCTGGGTCTTCTTCTTCAGGCACAACACGGTGGTGAGAATATTGACGTTGGCGTCGGCGATAAAGGTCTCTACCGGCAGCTCGATACTGGCGAGCACCCAGCAGTTCTCCAGGATCCACTCACGGATGCCCTCGTCGACCGGACCAGGGTTCGACAGGATGCCGTTGGGCAGGACCAGACCGATTCGGCCTCCCTCCTTCACCCATTGCACCGAACGCTCGATGAACAGCTGCTCTGGCGCAAGCGCAGTCACGGGACGGTCCGCGACGATGACATCTCCGCTCGTCTTGTCGCGTACGAAGGAGCGTGCGACGCCAGCGCGGTACATGTCGAGGGTCTCGGTCTCCTCGATCTTGATGTCCGTGCCGAAGGGCGGGTTACTCATGAATACGTCGACACTGCCCAGCGGGATCTCCCGCTCCGCCTCAACCACGCCGGACAAGTGTCCATGTGGGAAAGCGAGCGAGTCCATGTGGAAGACCTTGCCCGGCGCTCCGGTCATCAACATAGTGCTCATCCGGGTGGCCCTGACGAGGAACGGGTCGAAGTCCGCGCCGAAGAGATGCTGGTCAGCGTACTCCCGCAACCGGTTCTGATGCTCAAGCAGGGCGTCCAAGTCATCCGGCAGCTTCGCCGTGCCTTCGGCCTCCTTCCACTGCTTGAGTAGATGTTGCAAGGTGGCTCGGAGGAAGCCACCTGTGCCGCAGGCCGGATCCAGGACCGTCTCGTGTTCCTGAGGATCGAGGATCGACACCATCAGGTTGACCGCACCCTGAGGCGTGAAGTACTGACCACGATCGCCGCGCAGGTTGGTGCCCACCAGCTCCTGGTAGGCGAGCCCCTTCACGTCGATGTCGGTGCCGGAGAGGTTATACGGAGCCAGCTCGCCGACGATGAAAGCCAGCGCATGGTCCGACAGCGAGATCTCGTCACGCACGGTGAACAGAGCGTATGTCTGCTTCACCTCATCGAACAGTTCCAGTACCCGTTCGCGGATCCGCCTGCGGCCCTCCGCTGTGAACGGCTCGTCAGGGTGAGCGAACAACCTCAGCGGGGTACGACTGGCTCGGGACGTCCGCTCATCATGCATCTTGCAGAACAACAGATAGAGGAACTGCCAGAACGCAGCGTCCTTGGGCATGCCCTCGTTGCCGTGCACATAGTTGTGGCAGCGGCGGAAGGCCGTCTTCAGCTTGCCAGCCTCACCCCGCCTCAACGTGGCGAGTGTGCCGGCCAAGCTCCGGCTCAACGCGGAATCATCGGCCATCGGCCAGTCCGAGCGCGGCTCGAACTGGGCCCCCATCCGGGTGACCTCTTTACGAAGGAAGAAGAGGTCGAGGCCGTTGGTCCACAGGCCGTAGCGGATCTGAGGCATCTCCTCCGACCCCATGAGCTCCTTGAGCTCATCCAGATCCTGTTGGCCTGCTCGAAGGTCCGGATCTTGGTCACCGCACGGCCGGACTTCGGCTCGGGTTTGCAGACCACGACGCGGTGCAGGTTCTTGAGAGAGTGCTCCGCATCCGGCTCAAAGATCGCGATATCAAGCTTCTTGGTGCGCCGTCGTCCCCCTCTGAGTGGACAGCGAGCGGAAAGTCGCGCTCCATGTCAGCGAAGCGAATGCCGTACTCATGCCACAAGGCTCGCGCCACCCACTGGCGCACCTGCTCCTTGGGGGTGTCCTTGACCGGCGAGTTTGTGATGATGTCGATCAGCTCGCCGTCCCCTAGCGAGGTGGCGGCGTTCGAGATCTTCGACTTGGTCGTTCCATCCTGCAGTGGCTCTTGCGGCCGTCCGTCGTCCACCGCGTCGAATCCCAGCTGCTCCACGACCGGTGCCTTCCCTCTGGCGCGCCGGCGTCGGTTCGTCGCGCGCTCACACTGTCTCGCTACCCTGTGTCACAGAACGGCTTCGTATTGTCGTTCACTAGGAGCCGTAGACGGCCAGTCTAGTGTTCCGACGGCAGAACACATTCCATAGCTCGGGAGTGCTATGGAGCCATCGTGTGCGGGGCTCCGCACTACGTGAGCCGGTCACCCTCCGCTCCAGCCAGGTGACAGAGCACTTGCGGATCAGGCCCGCCGCTCACGGGCGGTACGGGTGTTGGAGCTTCCAGCACCGTTCCAGGGTTCGAGCACGTGTTGCCAGCCCCTCCTCCAGTAGCTCAGGCGAACGACATCAGCCATTGGCTGAACGGCGCCCTTCTCGGACGCCTCAGGCTTCCCGAGACTGCTGCACCGGACGAGGGAGGGGCGCCATGGCAGTGGCACGGAAGCGGCGAGGATCCGCAGCTCGGAAACGTCGAGAGCAGCGGCTCCGCCGCAGTGTTATCGCCGGGGGCGTGGGCGTCGTCGTACTGGTGGCCTTCTGGAGCGTGGTCTGGCCCTATCTCGTCGGTGGTCTCGTTCTGGGTGGGGTCGCCGGCGGTGGGTGGTGGTTGTGGCGCACCGATCGGTTCATCCGGGGCGGCGATCGGCAGTGGCGGCGTGATGAGGCTGTGAAGGCGGGGCACCGGACGCTGGCCGAGGTCGACGCGATGACGGGAACGGAGTTCGAGGACTTCGTCGTGGACCTCTGCCGACGCGACGGATGCACCGACGTGCGGAGGGTCGGCGGCTCTCACGACAACGGGGCCGACGTGCTGGGGGTCCTTCCGATGGGCGGAGCATGGTGATCCAGTGCAAGCGGTACACGCCCAAGAGCAAGATCCCCAGCAGGGAGATCCGGGACCTGCTCGGTGCGAAGGTGCACTTCAAGGGCGACGTGGCGATCTTCGTGGCCACGACGTACTTCAGCGGGCCGGCTGAGAAGTTCGCCACGGAGAACGACATCCTCGCCGTCCATCGCGATCACCTCGGGCTGTGGAACAACGGCGCCTCGCTGCTGTCGCTCGGCGCGGTGAACGGGCTGGGACAAGGGGACCGGCGGCACCGGGAGCGGTGGAAGGAGACCTACGAGTAGAAGGCGAGGACGGCCGGAAAACGATGGTGCAGCGGTAGGTGGAGTGGTCCGGGGCGGGCGTTCGGCGTCGGTACTCTGGAGCGCATGTCTACTGCCCCGGTTCGCGTTCGTTTCGCCCCGTCCCCGACCGGCATGTTCCATGTCGGTGGTGCGCGGTCCGCTCTCTACAACTGGGCGGTGGCGCGACAGTCCGGTGGCACGTTCGTCCTGCGGATCGAGGACACCGACGCGGCCCGGAACAAGCCGGAGTGGATCGACGGGATCATCAACGCGCTCGCGGCGATCGGCATCCACGGCGAGGACGCGGCCTTCGAGGGCCGTACTTCCAGTCGCACAACGCCGACCGGCACCGGGAAGCGGCCCAGCAGCTGTTCGCAGCCGGCCGGGCGTACTACTGCGACTGCACCCGGGAGCAGCTGAAGGAGCGCACCGGGTCGGATCACCTCGGGTACGACGGGTTCTGCCGGGAGCGGGAGCTGGCCTTCGAGGAGGGCCGGGCGCTGCGGTTCCGGACGCCGGACGAGGGCGAGACCGTCGTGGTCGACCTGATCCGCGGGGAGCCGGCGTTCCCGAACAGCGCGATCGAGGACTTCGTGATCGCCCGAGGCGACGGGTCCCCGGTCTTCCTGATCGCCAACGTCGTCGACGACCTGGACGAGGGCATCACGCAGGTCATCCGCGGCGAGGAGCACCTTTCGAACACGCCGAAGCAGCAGCTGCTGTGGGAGGCGCTCGGCGCGAAGCCGCCGGTGTGGGCGCACCTGCCGGTGATCGTGAACGAGAAGCGCCAGAAGCTCTCGAAGCGCCGCGACAAGGTCGCGCTGGAGGACTACCTCGCCGAGGGCTTCCTGCCCGAGGCGATGGTGAACTACCTCATGCTTCTCGGCTGGGGTCCTGGCGACGACCGGGAGATCATGCCGTACGAGGAGCTGGAGCAGCTCTTCCGGATCGAGGACGTCAACACCGCGCCGGCCTTCTTCGATGTGAAGAAGCTGACGGCGTTCAACGGGACTATATTCGCGCGCTCTCGCCGGAGCAGTTCGCCAACGCCTGCGCGCCGTGGCTCGTCGCCCCGTACGCGCCGTGGGCGCCGGAGGCGTTCGACAAGGACCTCTTCGAGGTGGCGGCCCCGCTGGCCCAGACCCGACTGGCGCTGCTGTCGGAGATCACCAGCTACGTGGACTTCCTGTTCCTCGACGAGCCGGTCGAGGACGAGGCGTCGTGGAACAAGGCGATGAAGGCCGGCGCCGGCGACATCCTGTCTGACGCCCGTGCTGAGCTGGCCACCGTCGCGGAGTGGAAGGCGGACGACCTGAAGGCCGTCCTGCTCGCCGTCGGCGAGAAGCACGGCCTCAAGCTGGGCAAGGCCCAGGCGCCCATCCGGGTCGCGGTCACCGGCCGCACGATCGGACTCCCGTTGTTCGAGTCCATGGAGCTGCTCGGCCGAGACCGTGTGCTGGCCGTCTGGACGCGGCGGCCAAGAAGCTGGCCGCCGCGCAGGCGTAGCTGCCGGTCAGGCGACCTTCGCGAGAAGGTCGCCCCAGGCGATGCCGAAGTAGTTCAGATCGAACCGGGCCAGGGTCTCGTACGCGGCCTTGGCCTCGGTCTGGCGTGCCGTCGCGCGTTCCCGGACCTGCGCCGGCAGGCGCCGAGGTCCGGGGTCGGCTGGCCGGTCAGCGCGGCGAGGTCGCCCAGCCCGGCCACCGGGCGGATCAGGCAGGGCAGGCCGAGCAGCAGGGCTTCGGCCGCGCAGCGCTCCAGCCCTCCCGCATCTGGGGAGGAAGACGCCGACGTCGCACGCGCACAGCAGCCGCAGGTAGCGCTCGCGGTCGACGTCGTAGTGGGCGCCGTCGAAGCCGATGGTGTTGCTGCCGCTGGTGATCACCCGTAGCCCGGGGCGCCGGCCAAGGCCGCCGAGACCTCCTCGGTACCCTTCCAATGCACGGCCTTGCCCGCGTACACGCCGATCACGTCCGGCGACAGACCGAACTCTGCGCGGCACTCGGTCCTGTCGAAGCCGCGGGCCCGTTCGACCTCCGTCATGTCGAAGGCGTTGTAGATCACCCGGACGTTGCGGACGCCTCGGGCCTGGAGGAAGTCGGCCCAGTAGGGGCGACGCAGACCACGGCAGCGCACTGGGGCAGTGCGCGGAACAGGTGTTCCCAGAGCATGGCCTCGACGGGGGCGGAGTCGTGCTGCAGGGGCTCGTAGTGGTGCAGGAGGAACACCGTGCGGGCCCGCATCTCCGGCGTGAAGAGCAGCAGGCTCAGGTCGTCCCACACGAAGGTTCCGGTGGTGCTGTCGAGCGCCCGGATGGTCGGGGCCAGGCGGGCGAGGTGGCGGAGCTTGCGCCAGCGGCGGACGCGGTAGGTGCGCTTGTGGTCCGGGATCGTGCGCCATTCCACGTCGTCGGCCGTCGCCTCGTGGAGCATCCGCAGGTAGACCCGGCCGCCGGTGCGACCGACCGGCTCCATCGAGTAGACGACCCGCTTCACGGACGTACCTCCTGTTGGTGTCGGACGTACTCGGTGTGGAGCAGTGCGCGCATGGCCGCCAGGTGGGGACTGAGGCCGCAGGCGGCGTCGGCGAGCGGGAGGTAGAAGTCCCCAGGCTCTGGAGGAACCGCCGACGCCGGTCGATGTTGGGCGAGGCGGCGACATCGCGCAGGTTGTGGAGGCGGTCGGCGAGCCGGACGAGGAGGTCCTCGGATGGGAGCGCGGCCTGCTTGAAGCGCCAGCTGGACTCGTCGCCGTCGGCCTTGGGGCGCTGTTCGAGACGGTGGTCGGCTGTCATCGCCCGCAGGCGGCAGGTGAAAGGGGCGCCGAGGTGCTGGACGAGCAGCGCCTCCGATTCGGGGGCCACCTCCAGGGCGTCGTGGAGGAGGGCGAGGAGCAGGGTCTCGGGGTGGCTGACCCTGATCTCGGTGCGCAGGAGCGTGACGACGGCCAGCGGGTGTTCCAGGTACGGGGTGCCCTGGTCGCGGGTGTGGCCCTCGTACACGGTTAGCGCGAGGGCGCCGGCGACGCGGGCGCGGGACTGCTCGTCCGTGCCCCACGCGGCGGCGCCGAGCACGGTCAGGACGTGGTCCAGTTCGATGGGGTTCATCGGCCTCACCTCGTACGAAGGGCCGTGGCACGGGGTCGGGCACGTGGTCGGCGAGCAGCAGGGTGTCGCCGACCGCCAGGGCGTCGAGGCCCAGGTCTGCCGTCGCCGCCAGGGCCTGCTCGGCGGTCCGCAGGATCGGGGTGCCCTTGCGGTTGAAGGAGGTGTTCAGCAGCAGCGGCAGTCCGGTGCGCTCGTGGAAGCGCTCCAGGAGTTCGTGCAGGCCCTGGTGGTCGGGGGCGACGGACTGGACGCGGGCGGTGCCGTCGTGGTGGGTGACCGCGGCGATCCGGTCCGCTCGGCATCGGCGGACGCGGGCGACGCGGTTCATGAAGGGTCGCCCGCCGACATGTACCACTCTGTGGCGTGCTCGGCGAGGACCGCCGGGGCGAAGGGGCGGTATGCGGCTCGCTTCTTGATCGCGTTGAGCCGGTCGCGCGTGGCGGCGTGGCCGGGGTGGGCGAGGATCGAGCGGTGGCCGAGGGCTCGTGGCCCGAACTCGAGCTGTCCCTGTACCCAGCCGACGATGTGGTGTTCCGCGAGGAGCGTGGCCACCGTGGGCGCCAGAGCTGGGCCGAGGTCGGTCAGCGCGCGGTATCCGGTCGGCACCGCAGTGGTCGGCAGAGCGCCCGGGTGCGGGCCCCATGCGGCGTCGGTCGGCACGGGGAGCCGCTCCTGGCCGAGCTGGTAGTGCCAGCCGTAGAGCGCGGCGCCCACGGCGGTGCCCGCGTCGTGCGGGGCCGGTGCCACGAAGAGGGTGTCGAAGCCGCTGTCGGCGGCCAGCTGCCCGTTGAGGTGGGAGTTCAGGGCGCATCCGCCCGAGAACACCAACGTCGAGGCTCTGGTGAGCCGTTGCAGGTGGCGGGCGATGTGGACGATGGACTCGGCGAAGACCTCCTGGACGGCGGCGGCTAGGTCGGCCCGCTCGTGGTCCGGCTGCTCCGCGACGTTGTCGGCGGTCCAGGCCCGGCCACCGAGCAGCAGCGGTGTGCTGCTGTCCGCCGAGCCCCATGGGTGGTCGATGCGGACCTCGCCGTCGTCGCCGAGCCGGACCAGCTTGCGGATCTGCGTTCCGTAGCGCTGGGGATCGCCGAAGGCCGCGAGCGCCATCATGCTGCCCTCGGGCTCGTCGCCGGGTGGGACCACCCGCCGGGCGAGTTCCGGTAGAAGTGCCCGAGGGAGGAGTGGACGCGTCGGGGGCCGGCCGGGCTGGGAAGGACGGTCGGCATGCCCTGGTGGAGGCGGTCGATGCGATCGGGTCGCAGGTCGTACCCGGTGATGCGCTCGCGGCCAGGGCCGAAGTCGGAGCCGAGGGAGGAGCCGCCGGCGTCGATGACGAGGCCCGCCGCGTGGTCATGGCCGGAGAGCAGGTAGCCGGAGAGCACGTGGGCCGTGTGGTGGGAGAGCAAGCGGAGGTGTTCGCCGAGCGGGGTGGGCAGGAGGGCGGCGAGTTCGTCTCGTTCCTCGGCCAGCCACCAGCCGGCGGCGGGGTGGGGGCGCATGGAGGCGGCCCAGACGGCGTCGATGTCCTGTGGTTCGAGGCCGGCGGCCTCCAGGCACCATTGGAGCGCGCGGGTCGGGGTGGTGAGTGTGCCCTTGCGGGTGGGGTGGTTGTGCTTGACGCCGCTCCAGCGCTCCTCCTCGGCCGCGTAGAGGCGGCCGTCGACGAGTAAGGCGGCGCTGGTGTCGTGGTGGAAGTTCAGTCCGAGGACTGCAGACATGGTCGTGTACCTCCGGTCTGGGGTCAGACGGTGAGGGCCGGGGCGGGGAGGAGGGCAGCGCCGGAGTCGGTGTACTCGTGGCAGCGCAGGCAGAACCGGAAGTGGTGGCCACGGGGCGCGAACACCTTGGCCGCGAAGTCCTCGTCCCAGATGCTGAATTCGCTGTCGTCCTTCGCCATGGCGTTGAAGCAGCGGTAGCAGGAGCCGTCCATCTCGATCATCAGGTGCTGGTCGAGGTAGCGGTCGCAGATGCCGTGCAGCTCGTTGGCCGGCTGGCCGACGTCGACGTGGTGCACGTGGTTGGTGACGTGGATGGCGCCGTACGTGTCACACAGCCTCGCGAGCTGCGTGAGCCGGGTGGAACTGATGCCTTCCAGGACGCTGTTGATGACCACCGTCTTGCCGGCCGTGCGGAGGCGGGGCACGACGGCGTGGACCTCGTCGTAGTTCTCGTGCTCGTCGTCGCAGCCGATGAGGACCTGGTCGTACGAGCGGAGGGTGGCCTCCATGATCCGCTTGTTGCGGGCCAAGGTGATGGCGTTCGTACCCAGGACCATGACCTTGTCCGGCAGGCGGGTGCGGGCCGCGTCGCTGAGGGCGGGGAAGTCCCGGTGCACAGTGGGCTCGCCGCCGTTGATGTGCAGCTGCTGGAACGGGATGGTCTCCAGCCTGGCCAGGATGGTGGAGAACAGTTCCATGGACATGTTCTCGCCCTGGGCGCCGTCGGCGAAGATGCAGAAGTCGCAGGACCGGTTGCACTTCGTCGTGATCTTGATCTTCGCCGTCTTCAGGGCGCGGGGCATGGGCGCACGCGCGGGCATGTCGAAACTCCTTGGGTCGGGGTGGACGTCGCCGGGGGCGAGGCTGAGAAGTCCTCGACGGTGGACTTCTGCCGGTGCCAGAGCGCGAGGGTCGCGCGCAGGGTGCCGGCGGTGGTCGGTCCGGTGGGGATCAACGCCGCCATCTGGGCGGCCAGTCTCTGGGCGGGAGTGGCCTCGTCGGCCGCGAGCGCGTTCAGGGTGTGCGCGGCGGCTCGGAGTTCCTTCGCCTCGCGCCGGATCAGGTAGTCGGTCGCCACGCCGGGCGGCGGGTCGAGGTAGTACAGCCAGCGGGCGACACGGACGCGGAGCATCCCGGCGGTCATCACCCAGTCGGTACGGGGTGCTCTCGCCCTGGCCGGCGGGCCCCGCAGCGGGAACGCGGCGCATCGCGGCCTCCAGGGCGACGTGGGCCGTGCGGAGCAGGTGACGCGGACTCCGCGGACGGGCATCGGGGCGATCTTCGGCGTGCCCGAGGAACAGCTCGGCGTACCCGTCCAGCCCCTCCGGCCGCCACTGAGTGAGCGCAGCCGTCTTGCCGGGGCAGCGGGTCCGTGTCGCGAGCGCGGCGGCGGCGAACCAGCACGGGGCGAGGTAGTGCCAGGCCACGCAATGGCGCCGGTACGCGGCGATGTCCTCCACCACGTTGTCCGTGCTGTCCGCCGCCAGCTGGTACCGGCCGCCCAGACGCCCTCGGAGGATTCCCCGGTAGAACCGCTCGTCGATCTCGCACCACGGTGCCATCTGGGCCCGGGACTTCCAGCGCTGGAAGTCCCGGGCGCTCCTGCTGATCAGCGACCAGGTCGCGAGCTCGGGCGCGGAGACGAGCCGCCCGTCCGCCTCGACCACGATGAACGCGAAGCCGGGTGGGTGCTCCAGTAGACGCCGGTGGGAGACCTCCCGGCCGACCGCGGCGGTGTGCGCGGCGGCCAGGCGGTGGTTCCACTCCTCCCAGTCCGCCGGTGCCTGGGGTAGGAGGACTCGTACGTCGATGTCGGAGTGGGGAGCCAGCAGGTCGGCCGGCTGCCACTTGTGGGTGAGCATCACCGCGCCGACGCCGTAGGCGTCCAGCTCGCGTTCGTACAGCGCTCCGAGCCCTGGGTACAGGGGCGGCGCCTCAACCATGATCATCACCGCTCTCCGGCGGAGGCGCGGGCGCACGCGGGCTGGGCGGCTTTCGTGGTGAGCAAGGGGAGAAGGGGCAGGACCGGGGTGCCTTCGGGGCGCTCCATCCGGTCCCAGCGCAGGTCGTAGTCGACGTAGTGGAAGCCCTGCCAGGCGTCGTTGGTGTTGCGGTCGAGCATGGACTGGAAGAGGTGGGCGAAGGCGTCGCCGAGGCTGCCGTCGGCGAGGTGGGGCTTCAGGGGGATGTCGCGGTTGTGGAGGATGCAGGGGCGGGCCACGCCCGTGGGTGTGATCTTGATGCGGTTGGCGTCGGAGCAGGTGGCGCAGCTGGAGTTGGAGATGAAGCCGATCGAGCCCGCCCAGCCGTCGGGGCGGAGGTACTGCCCGGGGCTGCGGACCCCGAGCTCGTCCCTGCGGACCTCGCCGGCGTTCGCGAACCACTCGTGGAGGCGGTCGCGGACCTCGGCCTCGTTGATGAACTCTGTGTCGAACAGTGCCTGGGCGGGGCCGATGTTCTGGAGTTCGATCAGCCGGACGGCGATGGGCAGGTCGCGGGCAAGCTCGGCCACGGCGAAGGCGTCGTCCAGGTAGGTGCGCTGGAGAACGCAGTTGATCTTCACGCGCAGGCCGAGGGCGAGGGCGGTGTCGAGGGTGCGCCGGGTGATGCGCGGGTCGCCGCCGCCCATGATCTCGGCGGACCGGGTGGGGTCGAGGCTGTGGAGGCTGAGGTTGAGGTACGTCAGGCCGGCGCGGTGGAGCTGTTCGACGCTCAGACCGCGGCGCAGGTTGCCGTGGCTGGTCATGCCGATCGCTGCGCCGGGCCCGAGACCGTCCGCCAGGCCCGAGATCACGTCGAGGATGTCCACCCGGAGGGTCGGCTCACCGCCGGAGCAGTGCGCCTTCTTGATCTCCCAGGCACCGGCCTCGGCGGCGATGGCCGCGTAATCGGAGGCGGTCAGGGGACGGTCCTTGTGCCCGTAGTCCGGCATGCAGCGCGGCTTGCAGAACACGCAGTCCAGGTTGCAGAGCGAGTTCAGGGTGAAGGCCAGGTAGGGGTGATTGCGTCCGGTCGCGGCGAAGGCGGCGGCCAGGTCGCTGTGGCGTGTGGCAGGCATCGGTCAGCCTCCTACGAAGGGGAGCGGGCAGTGGGCACTTCGGCCAGTCCGTTGAGTGGCTGGTCGGTGAGGTAGCGGCGCAGGTTGTCGGCGAAGAACGCGACCGCCTCGTTCATGTACGTGCGGCAGAGCGCCGAGCTCTTCGGCGTGAGGACGACCCGGGGGTGCAGTCGCAGCGGATGTCGGGCGGGCAGCGGTTTCGGGTCGAAGACGTCCAGGGCGGCGCCCCGAAGGTGGCCGGCGTTGAGGGCGGCCAGGAGCGCCGCCTGGTCGACGGTCACCGCGCGGCCGAGGTTGACGAAGAGGATCTGGGCTTGAACGCCGTGAAGAGGTCGTGGTCGAAGAAGCGGTCCGTGGCCCGGGTGGCGGGCAGCAGATCGACCACCACGTCGGCGACGGCGACCGCCTGGTGCACCGCCGACGTGTGCATCCACGTGATCCCGCCCTCGGCGGCCACCGGGGGCGTCCGTCGTACGCCGATGACGTCCATCCCGAAGGAGCGGGCCGCACGAGCGAGGTGTACGCCGATACTGCCGCAGCCGACGATGGTCATCGTCGCCCCCGCCAGGTCGAAGAACTCCTCGGCCAGGTCGTCCTTCCACCAGGTCCGGTTCCGCTGGGCGAGCTGACTCATGAACAACCCGCGTGAGAAGCCCAGGACCATCCCCATGGCGTGCTCGGCCATGGGCCTGCCGTGGAACCCGTACGAGCGGGTCAGAGCCACCCCGACGGAGTGGGCCTCGGCGACGGGCAGATGGTCGGTGCCGGCGGCCGGGGAGGCGATCCACCTCAGATGAGGCGCGCCGAACAGCCACGACGGCTTGAACGCCCAGCCAAAGTAGACGTGCGCCTCAGCCAGCTGGTGTGGCACGGCCTCCTCCGTCGCCGTGCGGAACTCGACACCGGGGAAGGCGGCGGACAGCGCCCGCTCGTGCTCGGCGGACAACCGCCAGAAGGAGTGCGCGGACTCCAGACTGATCAACACGACCGGCCGGTTCATCGCGCTCGGCCCACCGCGCTCGACGCCGGCGCAAGAGCCCAAGGAGCGATGCGTTCGACGACGGAACCGATGCTGGCCTCGTAGTCGTGGCGCGAGCGCACCAGGGCCGCCCCGGCGCTCCGGAGCCGGTCGCGTTCGCGGGGCAGGACAGTCAGGGCGCGGTGAAGCGCGGAAGCCAGGGACCTGGCGTCACGGGGTGAGCGGTGAATCCGGTCTCGCCCTCGACGACGGTCTGGGCCAGCCCGCCGGCCGTGGTCGCCACCACCGGGCCAGCACCGGCCGCGAACGCCTCCAAGGGGATGCGCCCGAACGGCTCCTCCCGGGAAGGAACGACAACCGCACGCAGGGCCGGGTTGTGCAGCCACGCGCGGATCGCGGGAGTGAAGCGCGTGATCAGAGTCGCGTCCAGGCCGTACGCGCGGATGCGCGCCGCCAAGTCCTCCTGATACGAGGTCGGGCGCTCGCGTTCGTCCGAGGTCACCGCCGCCAGGACCAGGTGCGGCGCGCGGACCCCGCGCTCCTTGAGAATGCGCAGCGCTTCCAGGAGGTCGTCGAAGCCCTTTGTCGGCACGGCGCGGCCCATGGCGAGAAGGAACCCGGCGCGGGCCTTGAAGGACAGGGGCGGCGCGCTCGTCGGCCGGGCCATCTCCTCCTGGATCAGCCCGTTCGGGACGCTCACGATGCTTCCCCGAGGAACGGCGTAGCTGACGACGAGGTGGCCCCGCATGTGGGAGGAGATGGCGCCGATCCGCCCGCCTCGGACGGTCGCCGCCCGCAGGGCGTCCCGCTCCCAGCGGACGCGGGACATGTCCTTGGGCCGCGTCAGCGCAGTCGTGGAGCGGGGTACGAGCAGCAGGTCCGTGGTCGGCGACGTGTAGGGGCCAGCCCGAGAAACGGGATGTCGAGGCCGATGAGAAGGCACCGGCTCGCGCGGTCGGCGATGCGTACGGCTGCCTCGCCTGCCAGGTCGCACAGCTGCGCGGAGCCGTGTATCGAGTCCGGCGCCGCCTGGACCTCCGGGATCGTGATGACGTCGGCCTCGGATTGCCGCAGCATCTGCTGGACCTCGCTGGCCCACCGCCGGTCGTGGGCTCCTGCCGTCTCCGGCACGTGCGGCGTGATCACGACGAGGCGGCCTGGCGGCAACAGGCGGGCGAGGGCCGTGAGGAAGGCGCGGTTGCTGAAGCCGGTGCCCGACCCCGCACCGTAGAAGCCTTCGTGGAGGCGACGACGACACGGGGTTGGCGAACGGCTTCTGGTACTGCGGCCGTGCGCGGGGTGGTGGTGTGGCATGGTCGATGCGCACCGTGTGGTGCCTCCTTCGAAGACGGGTATCGCGGGCGTGGGCGTCAGGTGCTGGCGGTCGTGGGGCGGGCATTGCGGGTGAGTCGGCACCAGGCGCGGGTGCCGTGGGTGCCGGTCGTCAGCGACCAGGCGTCGGCCAGGGCCTCGACGATGACCAGCCCGCGTCCCGACTCGGCCTCCTCACCAGGAACCTGAGAAGAGGACGGCGCGGGGTGAGAGCAGCCGCCGTCGGTGACGGTGATCTCGACCTCCAGACCGCCGGTGGTCGGGGTCGTGCGGTCGACGCACAGGACCAGGGGCGGGCTGCCCGAGGCGAACGCGTTCGCCGCAAGCTCAGAGGTGATCAGTCGGGCGTCATCGAGGAGTTCCGCCTCGGTGCCATGGAGTGCGACCGCCACAGCCTTCCGGGCGACCTCGGCCGCCTTCGGCCCGTACGGCAGATCCGTGATCAGCGTCGTCGCGCCGGCGACGGAGGCCGGTTGTCCGACGTCGTGGTCCAGCACAATGCCGAGACAGTTTCGGGAGGTACTCGTGCGGTGTCTCAAGGCCCACCTCTTCTCCGTCGGCACCGAGGGCGGCTTCTTCCGCCGGGATCCAAGAACACCGGAGGAGGGCGGTCGCACAGGACCCGATCAACGGGTCAACTCGGTCAACTTCCTTGAGAAGGAGGTAAATCAGCCGCCCGAGGGCGCCACCATGGGGAAGCGCGAGAAGTGATGGACGAACCACTGGGGCAAGAGGTGGTCGCACGTGGCACCGCAGGCAGGGAACCCAACGCCGTATTGGCGGCGTGCCTCGAAGAACTCGGGTGGAGCCCGAAGGCGCTCGCTCGCAAGCTCAACAGGGTGTTCGGAGCGGGGACGGTGGCCGAGTCGGCGCCGTACCACTGGCGGGACGCAGGCTCGCTGCCACGCTCGCCATTACCGATGATGGCCTCCTACGTGCTCTCCCAGGAACTGGGTAGACCTGTCTCGGTGGCCGAACTCTGGCAGGGCCGCGTGGGCGACTCCTCGGCGCTCGTTCCGGCCGACACGGATCTCGCACGGCCCTGGACCGTGCAGGGCATGGAGGCGATCGTGGAGGACTGGGTGATGGGAGGCTCGTCGATCGACGTCGGTTCCTCGCGATCTCGGGCGCGGGGCTCCTCGCGATCGTCGCCCAGTACCTCGACGGCACGGCGGGGCGTGGCCAGTACGCACCCCGGATCACGCCGTCCGCAGGTGCCGATCCGCTCGTCGACCAAGTCGAGCAGCACTTGCCCATGCTCTCCGCGCTCGACGACGAGCATGGTGGAGCACGTCATCTCCCGTACGTGGGTGCTCAGTTCCGTGCGGTCGGCTTGCTGATCAGCGAAGGCGGTCACGCTCCTGCCGTCGCGAGCCGCCTCATCCGCGCGCTCGCGGAGATCGGCCAGCTGGCCGGCTGGATGGCCTTCGACGCCGCTGACCACGGTCTGGCGCAGCGCTACTTCGCCACCGCGTTGCGGGCGGCACACCAGGTCAACGACCTGCCCTCTGCGCCCACATCCTCGGCGACCTCTCCTTCCAGGCCGCGAGCCGGGGCCACCCGGCCGACGCCATCGCCCTCGGCGAGGCCGCTCGCCGGGCCAGCGACGCCGTCCCGCCGGTCGTACGGGCATCCGTCTTGTCCCGGCTCGCGTACGCGTACGCCGCCGCCGGCCGCGACAACGACTTCGTCCACACCCGCGGGGCCGCCCGCGAACTGATCGCCAGCCGGGACGGCGGCCAAGAGAACCCCGCTGGATGTACTTCCTCACCGATAACCACCTGGACTGCCAAGCCGGTTACGGCCTCATCCAGATGGGCCGCGCCCAGCTGAAGGCGGATGGCGGCGCGAGGGGACGGCGCTTCCTCGCCCAGGGGTCGGAGATGCTCCGGTCCGGGGCGTACGACGTCCCGCGCGGCGACCCCAGCCAGCGCAGGGCCATGTTCGAAGGGGCCTGGCTGGCCCTGGGCCACAGCGCCCATGGTGACCTGGAGGCCGCCTGCGAGGTCGGCCAGATCGTCGCCGACCGCCTCGACGTCGTGCGCTCGCCTCGCAGCGCGGCCTGCTCCACCAGCTCGCCGCAGACCTGCGCCGCCGACAGCGCAACGCCCACGTGCGCAGCTTCCTGCCAGTCCTGGAGCACGCCCTTGCCGAACACGCCCCGTCGACGCAACCCGGCCGTTAGGGTCAGGATCATGACCGCAGGGGAGCGCGTTGTCGTTGTCGGGGCCGGGGTGGCGGGGCTCACCACCGCCGTCGTTCTTGCCGAAGCCGGTGCTTCGGTGCACGTGATCGCCGAGCAGGTGCCCGGCGTCACGTCGCTGGCGGCGGGGGCGATGTGGGGGCCGTACCTGGTCGAGCCGAAGGACAAGGTCGACCAGTGGGGGCAGTGTTCCCTGAAGATCTTCCGTGAGCTGGCGGAGGACCCGTCGACGGGCGTCCGGCTCACCAGCGGTATCGAGGCGTCCCGCACGGCTGAGGCCCCACCGGACTGGGCCACCGCTCTGCCCGGCTTCAGGCCGTGCGAGCCGGCCGAACTGCCAGCCGGGTTCTCGTCCGGTTACCGGTTCACGGTGCCGCTGATCGACATGCCCACCTACCTCGCTTACCTCCTGCGTCGCCTCGATGCCGCTGGGGGAACGGTCGAGCGGCGACGCCTGGCCTCGCTCGCGGACGCTGGCCTTGCTTCCGTGATCGTCAACTGCACGGGCTTGGGTGCCCGGGAACTGGTCCCGGACCATGGCCTCCGGCCTATCCGCGGCCAGCACGTCGTCGTCACCAACCCGGGGCTGACCGAGTTCTTCTCCGAGGACACCGGCCTCTCCCCGGATCTGCTGTGCTTCTATCCCCACGGCGACACCATCGTCCTCGGCGGCACCGCCATCGACGGCGAAGGCGACCTCACGGCCGACGACAAGGCGGCGGCCGGGATCTTGGCCCGCTGCATCGAGGTCGACCCCGCCTCGCCGAGGCCCGCGTCCTGGAGCACCGGATCGGCATTCGACCGACCCGGACCACGGTCCGCGTGGAGCCGGAGCGGCTGGAGGACGGCACCGTGGTCGTGCACAACTACGGGCACGGGGGCGCTGGCGTCACGCTCTCGTGGGGATGCACCGATGAGGTTGGGAAGTTGCTGTCCGTCAGGTGACCACAGCTCTCGTCGCTATTCGGTAAAAACCCCGCAGCCGGAACCGCAGACGCCCGGTGGACGATCCGGGTCGTCCACCGGGCGCTTCCATTACCTAGTTCGCGGCCGCCTCGCTCCTTGTCAGAAGGTGTACGGGGTGAAAGGTCGAGCAGGTTCGGTCATGAGCCCGAGCAGGCGGTTAAATTCGGCCCGCTCGTCTTCCGTCATGAGCGCGTGGGCATTGCCGAGGTTCTTCTCTTCGAGCTTTTCCATGAACGGGGCGAGGAAACGCTGGACGGCTTCGGGTGCTTCCTTGTGCGTCCGGAGGTACTCCAGGTAGCGCGAGTGCTGGGCCTTCAGCTCTTCAAGGTCGGCGCGGGTGGCCTGGAAGATCAGAACCTGCTCCTCCTTGGTGAAGGGGCGGCCGTCTCGGTGGTACCAGGTGCCGGTCTCGCGGAAGTGCTTGAAGTTCGCGTCGCAGAGCAGGTCGACGATCTCGGGACGTATTTCGGTCTGGGGCATACGGATTCTCCTGAAAGGGCTGGGCTGGGTGCCGGCACGTTCTATATTGCGGAGAATTCCCGGTCAGCCTAACCGGGGATCATCTGCTATGTTTCGCCGCTCGGTTCTGTGGTCAGCGTCGCCGCGGCGAAACTATTCGCGAGCCTGGTACCGGTTTGCGCTGCCTGTTTCGGTGAGGTGACCGCGTACGTTCCTCGGGCGCGCTGGTCCTGGGAGTTGTCGGGACCGGCGGGGAGGCCGGCCATCCGCCGCAGCCGCCACACGAGCACATCGCTCACGCGTTCCGCCGTGCCCAGCTCCCGTCGTGCGGCAGCCTGGGCGAGCAGGGTGGCGGGACTGTGACCGGCTGCCTGGACCTCGGCGAGGGTGGCCGCGAGGGCCGGCCAGCCGGGTTCGGCGAGGATCCGGTCGGCCAGCTCGGGCAGGGCTTGGCGTACGGCGGCGGAGTGGTGGCGTTGCCAGGCTGGAGCCAGGCGCCGACCCCGGTGGTTGAGCAAGGCCATGGGGTACTCGGCGGCGGCCTGGTAGGCGGCGCGCAGGTGTTCGGCGGCCCGGTGGGCGGCCTCGGCCTGCTGGGCGTGCTGCTTCTTGGCGTGCCAGTGCGCGGCGGCGGTGATCAGGAAGATCAGCATGTCGATGACCATCGCGGCGGTGGCGCCGTCCTCGCCTCGGCCGAGGGCCGGGCCACCGTGGACGAGGTCACGGGCGGCTTGGCGCAGGGCGTGGTCGTGGCCGCGTGCGGCGCGGACGTGGGAGCGGGAGGCGCGTTCGAACGCGGTGGCGGCGGCCTGGAGTTCGCGGCGGGTGTGGGCGGCGGAGGTCTGGGCGAGGGCGTCCAGGACTTCCCCGGCGGCGGCGATCTGCGCAGCGATGACGCCGTCGTCGCCCTGGTCGACGACGAGCAGTGCCTGCCAGGCAGCGGCACTGGCGCGCCGGCGTGCCGACGCGGGCCCGGTCACCGACGGCTGGGCAGGTTCTGAGCGGGGTCGTCCGAGGTCTTGGTCCAGCGTTCGCGGATGCGGGGCAGGGAGAGGTCCGGGGCGAGCTTGGAGCCGGAGTACAAGACGGGCTCGCCCTTGGCGTTGCGATCGCCAGGAAGGGCGACGGTGTAGCCGAGGGTGTCGCCCGATGGCGCGATACGGCGCCGGATGAGCAGGCCGGCCGCAGCGAGGCGGTCGAAGAACTCCTCCTCGCTTGCCGCACCGGCTGCCGAGAGGCGGACCGCCTCGCGCAGTTCCTCGCGCGGGGTGCGCTGCTGGCCACGGCGGTCGGCCTTGTGGCGTTCGGCGCTGGTGGGCCGCTTCGCGGCGGTGCCATCGCCCGGACTGACAAGGCGCAGGCCGAAGTCCGCTTCGATGAGGCGGGCCTCGGCCTGGGCACGGCGAAACCTCGTTGTGCAGACGGGGCCTTCGGCCATCCTCGCGGACCAGCGTGGCGATGATGTGGATGTGGTCGTCGGCGTGGCGGACGGCCGCCCACCGGCAGGCGGCATCGTCGCCGTCGGGGGCGATACCGGTGGCGGCGACCATGCGGCGGGCGATGGCGGCCCAGTCCTCGTCGGACAGGACTGGATCCTCCGGGCTGGCGCGTACGGACAGGTGCCACACGTGCTTCTTGGGCCGTCGGCCGGCGGGCAAGGCGTTAACGGGCTGGTCGAGCAGTCGCTGCAGCTGCCCGTACGTGGCCTGCGGGTCGCGGCCGGGGTCGGGGCGAGCGGGTCGAAGGCAGCCACCAGATGGGGGTCGGTGTGCTCCTCGTGGGTGCCGGGTCCGTACAAGTAGCGGATCAGCCCGATCGTCTCGCTGCCGCGCTTGTGGATGCGGGGGATCACGAGGCGGTACCACCGTCCCGGTGGGCGAGTAGGGCGTCAGTGGCCTCCTCCATGCGGCGGGCCGCGTTCAGGACGGCCTGGGCGGTGGCGTCGAGGTGGGGTGCGTCGGCACCGGAGTTGAGGGCCTTGGCGACCTGGTTGAACAGGCCGTGGATCCAGCCAAGGTGCCGACGCGCGGCGAACAGCTCGCCGATGACTTCCCGTTCGGTGGCGATCTCGGCGGCGGTGCGGGTCAGGTCGCGGGCGGCCTTGTCGACGGCGTAAGCGAGGAAGGCTGCGTTGGTCATCTGGCACTGGGCTGCTGCGTCGGTGAAGCGTTTGAACTCTGCGTCGTTCATGCGGCAGCTGGGCTGGTGCAGGCGCTTGCGGGGCTTCGGCTGACGGGCGCGCTGACGCCGCCGCGAAAGGGACTCGGCCCGCCGTCCCCCTCCAGGCTGCGGTCCGCCCTCGGTCGCAGCCTGCCGGTCCGGCGCCCCCTGGCGCAGGGCCGCTCCCGCCACCCTGGGGCGGGAACTCCGGAGCATTGCTCCCGGGACAACTGCTCCGCTGTGGGCTGGGGTGGGGCCTTCCTGCTGCTGGCCGGGCGTGGGAATGACGTGCTCGTACATCAGCGCCTTTCTTGAAGTGCGGGGTGACGACAGGGCGGGACCGTCGGCGTGGGCCCTCTCAATGTGGATGGTCGGCGCGAGCGGTCTTCAGCTCCGCCTTGACGGCTCGGGTGACCTCGGCAGCGCGGTCGCTGGCGATGCTGTGTCCGTCGGCGCGCACCGCGTCTTCCAGGCGGTCGCGTGAGAGGCGCCCGGCCTCCCGATGGATGCGGTGGGCGTAGGCGACGAGGACGTCCCACGGCAGCTCGGGCTTACGTCCCGGCTGCTTCGGCTTCGCGGTTTCGCCCGGATCAGCCCCAGGTCCGTCGCCCGCTTTCGGGTCCGGGCTCACAGGTCCAGGGTGTTCCGGGCGGCCCACACTCGGGCGGATACGGGTGCCGGGTTCCGGGCGGGCGGATTGCGGGCGGGCTGTCCGGTGAGTGTCCTCGTCGCCCGAATCGGATGCGGGCAGGCTGCCCGTCGCCTTCGCCCGCTTCGGAGAACCTCCGCGCGGACGACTCTGCCCGGAGCCGCCGGCGGCGTTCGGGACTGGGGCGTGCCAGCGAGGGGGCAGGGTGAGGAGGCGAGGTCGAGGGCCTGCTTGCGCGTGGCGAGCTTGCGCAGCAACAACTCGTCCTGGAGCGGGTCTCCGTCGACGTCAGCCCGCTCCAGTGCCTCGTGCAGGCGGTGGGACAGGCGCCGGCCCGCAGCGTGCCACGCTGCCCGTCGGTCATCGTTTCGGCGCGGAGGATCAGGGCGACGGCGTCGCTCAGCGCGCGCTCGCGGATGAGCCGGGCAGCGTCCGCGTCCTGGTCGGCGATGCCCAGCCGTGCCAGTAGCCGTTCGCGCGTCTGCCGGACGAGGACGGCGGCCAGACCTCGCGAGGCGGCCTGCGGTGTGCGGTGACGCAGTTCGATGCCCATGGCCAGGTGCCACAGCATCGCCGCCATGACCGGCCCCACGAAGGCGCGCACGGTGCCACCGACGAGCCCGAACTCGGCGTAGGCGGGGATGATCTGCACTCCGGTGATCACCCACACCAGGACGCCGGGCACGCCCGGTGCTCGTGCGGGACCGTTGAGGTTCTGGCGTGCCATCAGCGCGGTGGCGAACAGGGCCAGCTCGGCGGTGGCGAACATGAAGGCACGCTCGACGGTGCTGCCCATGTCCAGGTAGTCGGCGGCGAATCGCCAGCTGGTGTCGGCGCTGTAGGCGGTGCAGCCGGCTGCCGCCAGACCCGCGACCTTGATCGCCGGAGTGCCGGTCCGCATGCCACTGGTACGGCTCCAGCCTCGCCGGATAAACCATCCGGCGAACAGTAGGGCGGCGGCGAGCAACAGCGTGCCGATCGCGAGCAGGGGCGAGGGTTCGAGGGGGAAGGTCATGCGGCTTCCTGTCGGGCGAGTTCCGCAGCGGCGAGATCGAGGCGCGTCGGGTGGGACGTGGCGCGGGGCGCGTTGCCTCGGGCACGGCCGTCGGGGCCCACGCGTCGGCTGCGGCAGGGTTCGCCCGCGCGGGCGTGGCACCACGGGCACCGGACGCCGAGGGCGTCCGGGAGCCCTGCGGCGACAGCGGCCTCACGTGCGGCGCGGGTCGGCCGGTAGGGGGCGAGCGCGGCGCGGATTGTCGGTGGGACGCCCGATCCGATGGCGCGCAGGCGGGCCTCCACATCGGCGTGCGGGCCACCGCTGGTGAGCTGCCGGTGCGTCGCGGGCGCGGCCGTTCCGGTGGCCACGGCCTGCCGGCTGCCGAGGAGCTCGGCCCGCCAAGCGGCCGGGTTGTCCGGGTCGGCGGTCGGCGTGGGGTCGGTGTGCCGGTCGAGACGGTCGCGGCGGTACGTGCGCCACGCTCGGGCGACGTCCACGGGCAGGATCGGGTAGGGCGAGTCGAGGACGTGCGTCCGTATCGCCTGGCGGACGTCCCAGCCGTGGTCCGTGGCGAAGGGCACGTCGTGGAGCAGTTCGTGCCACTGGGCGAGCTGGTCGCGGGCTTCGCCTGGGTCGGTACGGATCGTGCGGGGGTCCAGACGGCCGGTGTAGGCGAGGACAGCGGCGACTTCGCGGCGTTCAAGGGGTGGGTTACTCCGTTCCTGTCGGTTCGTCGAGGGCTGCGAGGAGGGCGGCGGTGTGCGCTTCGGCGCGGGTCATGCCGCCTGCGCGTGGGGCGGCGCCGCCAGGCAGGGCGCGCAGGTTCGGCCGCTCCGGGGCGGGGTGCGTTCCCGGGCGATCCACGTGCGCCAGTCGGCACCCACGCGGCGGCCGGGCGGGGTGCCCACGCCGCCCGGTAGGTGCGCCACTTCTCGTCGGCTGCCCGCAGGCCGTGCTCGCCGAGTCGGGCCAGGTGCCCGTCGTGCCGCAGCCAGGCCCAGGTGGCGTCGTCGATCTCCCACTGGGCGGCGGCGGTGAGGGAGGCAGAGCTGCTGCTCTTACCGTTCACCTTCGGTTCACTACCGTTCTGGGGGTCGGAATCCGCGCCCCCGGAGGCTGGAATCCGGTCCCCCAGGGGTCGGAATCCGTTCCCCGGGGCCGTTATCCGGCTCCCCTGTGAAGGCGTCGGCAGGGTCGGATTCCGGCCCCGAAGGGTCGAGAACCGATCCCCTGAGGGGCCGCGTTCCGGTCCCCCTCGTCTGCTTGGTCGGCGAGGAAGGAGGCGGCGATCGGGAGGTGGTAGTACGTCTCTCCGCGCGGTCCCTTGCGGCCCGCGAGCTGTGTCAGCTCCCCGCTGGCGATCAGCTTCGTGAGGGCGTCGCGCACGGCCGTACGGGATGCGTTCGCGCGCTTCATGAGGGTGGGCACGGACGCGTACGCGATGCAGCGGCGGTCGAGGCACCGGTCGGCGATCAGGGCGAGGACCATGCGGGCGGTGCCCTTGCTGCTGCTGTGGTCCCACACCCATTCGCGGGCGTCGTAGCTCATCGGGTGGCGGCTCCTTGCTCAGGGCAGGCGGGTGCGGCGGGCCTCTTCGGGCCGTGCGCGGAGTGGGATTGGGGCGTGGTCCCCGGTACCGAGCGTGTCGGCGAGGGTCGCGAGGAGCGCGGATGCGATGGGGCCCGGCCGCAGTGGGTTCCTCGGGCCACGCCGGGGTTTCCGTTCTCGCGGGCCGGCGCTCCGGGCGCAGCACCAAGACAGCCACACCCGCGCGCGAAGATCCAGCGTTCGGCCGAGAAACCGCACAGCTCACGGCGAACGCGTCCTGAGCGGCGATTCCGCAGCCGTAGGTCGATGCCCCGCGACCGGTTGATGGAGGCCGCCGGGCTGCCCTGCGAGCCGCTGTCGGCCCTGTGTCGGCCGTCCTCGAACCGCCGGCGAAGCGGGACCGTCCCTCCGGCTCCGGTCAGGCTGCCTGGACGTAGGTCGAGGTGGAGAGCAGGTCCGCGAGCCGCGCGGCGCTCTGCGGGCTGATCGTCGTCGTGAAACCCGCGCATACGCGCTGGAGAGCCGCGTCCCTCGCCGAATCCGTCTTCTGGCGGCCGGCGCGGGCTGACTCGGGGGCGATGACGGGCTGGATGAAGGCGGGTTCGGTCTGGTGTCGGGGCATGGACGTCCTCGGGGCAGCGTTTGGTCGCCGATCCGCCGGCGTGTGATGCCGCCGGCAGGTCGACTGGGGGATCCATGCTCCGGAAAATCCCCGGTTTCCCTAACCGGGGATCGTCGGCTATGTTGCGCCCTTCATCGCCCCGGTCGGCGGGGTGAATTCCACCGGCTTGCCCCGCTACAGTGGGTTCTGTTCAACGCTGATCCGGTCCCAGTCCATGTACCGGCCGAACTTCTTCGGCTCGTCGATGACGATCCCGGAGAAGAGAAACCGCAGCACCGCGTTGCGCCGCTCGTCCGTCATGTCCTCGGTGTCCCAGGCGGTCCGCGCGCCCTCGCCCGTGAGGCCGTCCAGGAGCACCATCGGGCGGACGACGACCTTGCGTTGGGCCTTGGCGATGCGGTCGGTGATCTCCTTGCGCATCTTGCGGTACTCGGCCGTGGAGATCTCCTTCGCGGTCCACATCTGGTTCAGCTCGTCGAGCTGGCGCTGGTCGCCCTCCAGCTCCTCAGCCACGCTCTCGGAGAGGTTGCTGCTGGCGAGCCGGCCGTCCACCCGCAGCTTGCCGAGCAGCTCGATCGCGGCGTCCACGACGAAGTCCTCCAGCGTCTGGGCCATGATCGACCGAGTGCACTTCTTCTCGTCGTTCCGGCCCCGGCGGTTGCACTGGTAGACCGGCCCGGTTCCTTGGGGTTGCCGGACATCAGCGTCCCGCACCGCCCGCACATCACCAGACCGCGCAGCAGGTAGTAGCGCTGCGCGGGCTTGCTGAGCGCCTCCCGGTGCACCGCCGACCGGTACTCGCGCCGCGTCCGCGCCTCCGCCCACACGCCCGCGTCGATGATCGCGGGCCAGGTGCCGGGCCGATCTCCTCGCCCTGGTGCATGCGGATTCCGGCGACGTGCCGGGAGTCGAGCAACGCGCGGACGGTGCCGCCCGTCCACGCCTTGCCGCCGGCCGTACGGATGCCCCGGTTGTGCAGGTCCTTCGCGATCGGCGCCGGGCCTTCCCCCTTCAGGTAGCGGTCGAACACCTCCCGGACGATCTCGGCCTCGTCCTCGACGATCGTCATGCCTTCCTTGGCGTAGCCGAACCGCCGCACGCCGCCCTGCGGCTTGCCCTCCCTCGCCCGGTCCTGCATCGCGGACTTCAGCCGCCGCGAGGTGTCGTCGGAGGAGCGGCAGGCGTGCGCGACCTCGATGCGGAGGATGAAGCGGTCGTCGGGGTCTGCGAGGTCACGACGGTTCGCCTCGCCGTGGAGGGTGATCGCGTGGTCGTCGGAGACCTGGAGCAGCTCCTCCAGGTCCCGGGGCTGCCGCATGAGCCGGTCGGGGTGGTAGGCGATGATGTGCCGGAAGCCACGGTTCCGGGCCTCGTCCAGCAGGCGGTCCCAGCCGGGCCGCTTCCGCTTGCGGCTCCACGCCGAGCGGCTGTTGTCGACGAAGACGTGGGCGGGGTCGATGACCAGGCCCCGGCGCTCGGCGATCTCGCGGCAGATGCGCTCCTGGCGGTCGACGCCCGTCTGGTCGTCGTCGTCCGCCTGGGATATGCGGCAGTAGACCGCCGCCGGCTCACCGGCGACGTTGGTGCTGGGGTTGCCCCTGGCGGGCTTGTTGCGCGACACGCGAATGAGTGTACGAACGAGGAGTCGGCTGGGTCACCGCGAGCCCGGAGCTGACCTCGGCCGTCCGCTCGGCCAAGCAGTTCCTGACGTACGTCTCCTCCGGGCCGTTCCAGTACGCGGTCGCCGAGGCGCTCCGGCTCCCGGCCGCGTACTTCGACGACCTGCGCGCCGACCTGGCGGCCAAGCGGGACCTGCTGAGCGAGGGCCTCGCGCAGGCGGGCTTCGAGGTCTACCGCCCCTCGGGCACCTACTTCGTCACCACCGACGTCCGCCCCTCGGCGCCACCGACGGCTTCGTCTTCTGCCGCTCCCTGCCGGAGCGGGCCGGGGTAGTCGCCATCCCCAACGCCGTCTTCTACGACCACCGCGAGGCGGCGCCCCTTCGTCCGCTTCGCCTTCTGCAAGCGGACCGAGGTCCTGGAGGACGCCGTCTCCCGCCTCAAGCGACTGGCCTGAGGGCGGGAAGCGAGAGCCCGGCCCCTTCCGGGGCCGGGCTCCTCGCCTCGGGCGGGACTCAGGCCTCGTCGCCCTCGGCCTTGTCCTCCGGGGACTCCAGGCCGAACTGCTCCACGATCCACTTGTCGAACTCGATGGAGGCGCGGACCCAGCTCACCGTGGAGGACACGAAGTGCTCCAGGGAGACGCCGGTGCCGATCAGCATCTGGGCCTCGCCGATGAGGGCGGAGGGTGGCGGAGCCGTCCTCCTCCTCGTGCAGGTGGGTGTAGACCTTGGGCCACAGGGTGCGGCGGTTCCAGTCGTCGATCGCGTCGAGGACGCGCGCGCGGTCGTCGGCCGAGTGCGGGCGGTCGTAGAACGTCCGGACCGAGAAGACCTGCTGCTCGTCCTCGCCGCGGAACATGAAGTAGGTGCGGAACTCCTCCCACGGCGCCGCGAGGTCACCCTCGTCGTCGACGACGTACTTCAGCTCCATCTGGTCGAGGAGCTGCTTGACGAGGTCCTGGTCGGGGACGACGGGGCCCGCCGGTCCTGCGGCCTGAGGCTGGGGCTGGCCCCGAAATTCGGAATCGAGGACGGGTCGATGCTCACCGTGTATTTCCCTTCGTACGGATGCTCGCCATCCTCTCCCATCCCGGGCGGTCCGTGGCAACCCCTGCTCCCGCGATCCGCTGCGGGCTGACAAGATCTGGTGCCCATGGGGGACGAGACGGTGCCGCAACGGAAACCGGCGAAGACGCGGCCGTGGACCTGGGTCTGGGCCACGGCCCTGATGACGGTGGTCTGCGGCGGACCGATGGCCCTGTTGGCCTGGGGAGCGGCGGCCTGGGACGGGATCGGGGAGCCGAAGCCGGCCGACTGCGCCGAAGTGATGACCTTCGCCCGGGGACGCTCCCGGCGGACGCCCAGGACGCCCGTTGCACGGCGGCCCACTGGCAGGAGACGCAGGTCGTGGCCGAGTTCCGGACGGACCGGGCCGGGGTCGGGGCCTGGCTGGCCGCGACCTGTCCGGCCGGGGAGCCCGCGTACTCCTGCGAGGTGAACGTGTGCGTGCGGGCGTCGTACGACGAGGTGCTGTTCGTGGACGTCACGATCGCGTACGAGGACGGGGAGACCGCCCTCGTACGCGTCGAGGCGTTCGACCTCTGACCTGCGGTCAGCGGGCCGCCAGCCCCACGATCAGCCCGTCCTCGAACCGGTCCACCCGGACCGTGTCGCCGTCGCGGACCTCGCCCGCCAGGATCTCGCGGGCGAGCCGGTCGCCGATCGCCGTCTGGATCAGGCGGCGCAGCGGGCGGGCGCCGTACGCCGGGTCGTTGCCCTCGTCGGCCAGCCACTCCAGGGCCTCCGGGGTGACGTCCAGGGTGAGGCGCCGCTCGGCGAGCCGCTTGGCGAGGCGGTCGATCTGGAGCTGCGCGATCCGGCCCAGCTCGGTCCGGTCCAGGGCCGAGAAGACCACCAGGTCGTCGAGCCGGTTGAGGAACTCCGGCTTGAAGCTGGCCCGCACGACCTCCAGGACCTGCTGCTTCTTCACGTCCTCCGGGGTCGCCGGGTCCACCAGGTACTGGCTGCCCAGGTTCGAGGTCAGGATCAGGATGGTGTTGCGGAAGTCCACCGTCCGGCCCTGTCCGTCGGTGAGCCGGCCGTCGTCGAGGACCTGGAGCAGGACGTCGAAGACCTCCGGGTGCGCCTTCTCCACCTCGTCGAGCAGGACCACGCTGTACGGGCGGCGGCGGACCGCCTCCGTGAGCTGGCCGCCCTCCTCGTAGCCGACGTAGCCGGGGGCGCGCCGACGAGCCGGGCGACGGAGTGCTTCTCGCCGTACTCCGACATGTCGATGCGGACCATGGCCCGCTCGTCGTCGAAGAGGAAGTCCGCGAGCGCCTTCGCCAGCTCGGTCTTGCCGACGCCGGTCGGGCCGAGGAAGAGGAAGGAGCCGGTGGGCCGGTCGGGGTCGGCGATCCCGGCGCGGGTGCGGCGCACCGCGTCGGAGACGGCCCGCACGGCCTCGGACTGGCCGATGAGCCGCTTGCCGAGCTCGTCCTCCATGCGGAGCAGCTTCTGCGTCTCGCCCTCCAGGAGGCGGCCGGCGGGGATGCCGGTCCAGGAGCCGACCACGTCCGCGATGTCGTCGGGGCCGACCTCCTCCTTGACCATGGTGTCCTTGGCCGATTCCTGCTGGGCCTCGGCCTCGGAGGCCTCCTCCAGCTCCCGCTCCAGGGCCGGGATCTCGCCGTAGAGCAGCTTGGAGGCGGTGTCGAAGTCGCCGTCGCGCTGGGCGCGCTCGGCGCGGCCGCGAGCCTCGTCCAGGCGCTCCTTCAGCTCGCCGACCCGGTTGAGGGACTGCTTCTCCTTCTCCCAGCGGGCGGTGAGGCCGCGCAGCTCCTCCTCGCGGTCCGCGAGGTCGCGCCACAGCTTCTCCAGGCGCTGCTTGCTCGCCGCGTCCGTCTCGTTCTTCAGGGCCAGCTCCTCCATGCGGAGGCGGTCCACGGAGCGCTGGAGCTCGTCGATCTCGACCGGGGACGAGTCGATCTCCATGCGGAGCCGGGAGGCGGCCTCGTCGACGAGGTCGATGGCCTTGTCGGGCAGGAAGCGGGAGGTGATGTACCGGTCGGAGAGGGTCGCGGCGGCCACCAGGGCGGAGTCGTTGATCTGCACCTTGTGGTGGGCCTCGTACCGGCCCTTGAGGCCGCGGAGGATCGCGATGGTGTCCTCGACGGTCGGCTCGGCGACCAGGACCTGCTGGAAGCGGCGCTCCAGGGCGGGGTCCTTCTCGATCCGCTCGCGGTACTCGTCGAGGGTGGTGGCGCCGACCATCCGCAGCTCGCCGCGGGCCAGCATCGGCTTGAGCATGTTGCCCGCGTCCATGGCGGAGTCGCCGCCGGCGCCCGCGCCGACGACCGTGTGCAGCTCGTCGATGAAGGTGATGATCTGACCGTCGCTCTCCTTGATCTCGGAGAGGACGGTCTTCAGGCGCTCCTCGAACTCGCCGCGGTACTTCGCGCCGGCGACCATCGCGCCGAGGTCGAGCGAGACCAGCCGCTTGTTCTTGAGGGACTCGGGGACGTCGCCCTTCACGATCCGCTGGGCGAGGCCCTCGACGACGGCGGTCTTGCCGACGCCGGGCTCGCCGATGAGGACCGGGTTGTTCTTGGTGCGGCGGGAGAGCACCTGGACCACGCGCCGGATCTCGTGGTCGCGGCCGATGACCGGGTCCAGCCTGCCCTCGCGCGCGGCGGCGGTGAAGTCCGTGCCGAACTTCTCCAGCGCCTTGTACTGCCCTTCCGGGTCGGGTGTGGTCACCCGGCGTCCTCCTAGTCGTCTCGAAGGCGTCAAGCAGCCTCTTCGCGCTCGCGCCCTGCCGGTCGAGGATCTCACCGGCGCGGCCGCCCTGGGCCGCGACGCCGATGAGAGGTGCTCGGTGGAGACGAAGTCGTCCCCGAGCTCCTTGGCCCGCTTCGCGGCGTCCGCGACCACCGCGAGCAGTTCGCGGTTGGGCTGCGGGGGCGCGACCGTGGAGCCGGCGACGCTCGGCTGGGCGGCGAGAGCCGCTCGGCCCCGGCGCGCACGGCCGCCTGGTCGGCCTCGACGGCGGCGAGCAGGTCGGTGATGTTCTCGTTGTCCTGGCCGGCGAGGAGGGCGAGCAGCAGATGGGCCGGGGTCAGGTCCGCGTGCCCCTCGGACACGGCCCTGCTGGTGGCCGCGTTGAGCGCGTCCCGGCTCCTGTTGGTCAGTTCGGCGTCCATGTGCGGTGCTCCTCCTCGGCGTGCGGGTGCCTCCGTGGATCCCGTACGGATCCACTCCACGACGTCGTCCCACGACGTCTCCACGACTCCGTGACCCTTCTAGAGTACACAAAGTTGAGTCGTTAACGCTCAAGTTAATGACATGAGTCCTCCCCGGGTAGTTTCCGGGCATGGCAACGGATCCCAGGAACCCCGGCGAGTCGTATCTCCGCTTCTGGCGCGAGCACCACATGAGCACCCTGACCACCCCGCGCCCGGACGGCACCCCGCACGTGGTCGCGGTCGGCGTCACGTACGACCCCGAGGGCGGGTACGCGCGCGTGATCACCAACAGGAACAGCCGGAAGGTCGCGAACGTCCTGGCGGCGGGCGCGGCGGGCGCGCGGGTCGCGGTCTGCCAGGTCGACAAGAGGCGCTGGGCCACCCTGGAGGGCGTCGCCCGGATCCGCACGGAGCCGGAGGCCGTCGCGGACGCCGTCGCCCGCTACGCGGAGCGCTACGGGCGCACGCCGACGCCGAACCCGGACCGGGTCGTGATCGAGATCGCCCTCACCCGGGCGATGGGCCGCGCCTGACGCGGAGGGCGCCCGGAGGAACACGGGCACAGCACAGCGGCGCCATCGCGTTTCAGGTCCGCGATGGCGCCGCTGTGGGGAAATACCTGGGCGACCTACAACGACGGGGGATCGCTCAGGCACTGCGGGGGTGGCGGTGATGGTCTCTGGCTCGATCAACTGGTGGTCGCGCTGGTCGAGGTTGACGAAGATCATGCCGTACCGGATGGCACAGCGGATGGGCTGCGGCGCTCCGCGCGGGCGGCGCAGGCACCGGTAGGCGCGGACGTCCTCGTCCTGCTCCCGTGCGACGACGATCGGTTCTCCGAAGAGGGTGACCTTCAGCGAGTCGCCGCGGTGGGGGATGGCCGTGGCGAGGTCGACGAAGTGCCAGCCGGATCGGTAGGCCGAGGCCATCTCGCGGCGGAACCTGCGGTCGTCCGGCGGGACGCTCATGCGCCGGCGTCCTTGGGCGCGACCTCCCACGAGGGCTCGCCCTCCAGCGGGGCGACCTCCCACGAGGGCTCACCGGGCTTGGCGAGCACCGCCGGAGCGGTCTCCCACGAGGGCTCGTTCTGCCCCGCCACCGAATGCACCGGGTGCGTCTCCCACGAGGGCTCGCCCACGGCGAGCGCACCGAGAGCAGCCGCCGCAACGGCTATGGTGCCAAGTGCACGAACCATCCTGGTCATGGCCGATCTCCACCTCTTTTGATCACTGCCTCCCCCGCGCTCTAGACGATGGCTCACACCCGCTCCTTTTCACTACCCAAGCCGGGCATCATGTTCCTGTAATGCATGACCCTGAGGGGGTGTAAATGGGGCTTGAATGTGACGGTTCCGGACATAAGCACAGTCACGGGGAACTGTGCGACGTGGGCAAGGAGCTGTACGCGAAGGCCCTTCGCACGGGTCGGATAGCCCGTGCGGAGGTCACAGCCGCCCCTGCCTGAAGGAGCTGTCGCTCCTGCACCCGGATCCGGACGACAGCGAGTGGCTGCACCCGATCCCGCCCACGATCGCCCTCAACCAGCTCATCCACCCCATAGAGCAGGAGATCCAGGCACGCCGCCAGCACGCCATCGCCCTGGCCGACGTGTTCGAGCCGTTCCTCGCCATCCACACGCCGGACCCTCCGCCACCCAGGCGATCACCGTCCTCGAAGGCCTCAGCGTCATCAACGCCACCCTCGACCGGGTCATCAGCGAGTGCACGGTGGAGCTCCTCACCGTCCAGCCGGGCAGCGGACGGCGCCCCGACACCCTCGAAGCGGCCCTGCGGCGCATGGAGCCCTGCTCGACCGGGGCGTCCGCATGCGCACGCTCTACCAGCACACCGCCCGGCACCACCCCGCCACCCTGGCCTACGTCGAGCGGGTCGCCCCTACGGGCTCGTCCTGCGCACCCTCGAGGAGATCATCGACCGGCTGATCATCGTCGACCGGAAGGTGGCGTTCGTCCCGGCGCGCAGCGACCGCCAGGTCGCCCTGGAACTGCGGCACGAGGGGCTGGTCCAGTATCTCGTCGGCGTCTTCGAGCAGTTCTGGCTGCACGGCGTCCCCTGGGAGGAGGAGGTCCCCTACCGGCCCTCCGTGGACGGCATCGGCGGCGTCCAGCGCTCCATCGCCCGGCTCCTCGTCGAGGGGCACGTGGACGAGGCCATCGCCCGCCGGCTCGGGATGAACGTGCGCACCTGCCGGGCCCACATCGCCAAGCTCGCCGCCACCCTCGGCAGCGGCAGCCGGGCCCAGCTCGGCTACCTCATCGCCCAGTCGGGCATCCTCGACCGGGACGACTGACGGCCCGGCGGGACGCGTGAGGCCCCCTCCGCGGACGGAGGGGCCTCGACGACAGGGTCTCGACGACAGGGCCTTGCGGCACAGGGCCTCACGGCGCGGTCTCACGGCACGGTGAACGGCGGTGCTACTCGCCGCGCTTGGGGCGCCAGACCACCAGCGCGCTCGCCTGCTGCACGTCCTGGTACGGCACGAGGTCGCGCCGGTACGAGGCGTGCACCTGGGCCTCGCGCTGCCGCATCGCCGCCGCGGCCCCGTCCACGGCCGCCGACAGCTCGGCGATCCGGCTCTGGAGCGCCGCGACCTGGTTCTCCAGTTCGATGATGCGCTTGATCCCGGCCAGGTTGATGCCCTCGTCCTGCGACAACTGCTGCACCTGGCGGAGCAGTTCGATGTCACGGGCCGAGTAGCGCCGCCCCGGCCCGCCGTGCGGTCCGGGGAGACCAGGCCGAGCCGGTCGTACTGACGCAGGGTCTGGGGGTGCAGACCGGAGAGCTGGGCCGCCACCGAGATGACGTACACCGGCGACTCGTCGGTCAGTTCGTACGCCCTATTGCCCAATCCTGGCTGTCGTCGGCGCCCTTCCACCGGGTCACGCTCCTTCGCGGCCTGGAACAGCTCGGCCCGCGGGTCCTCGGAGGCGGTCGCCTCGCGGTAGGTCTCCAGGGCCTCGCGTGCCTTGTCGTCCAGCTCCTTCGGCACGGCGACCTCGACCGTGACGAGCAGGTCGCCGCGCGTGCCGTCCTTGCGGACCGCGCCCTTGCCCCGGGCGCGCATGGTCCGGCCGTTCGGCGTGCCCGCGGGCAGCTTGAGGGTGACCGCGGGGCCGCCGAGGTCGGCACCCTGACCTCGCCGCCGAGGGCCGCCTCCGTGAAGGAGACCGGCACCGTGACGGTGAGGTTGTCGTCCTGCGGCCGAAGACCGGGTGGGCGTCGACGCGCACCACGACGTACAGGTCGCCGTTGGGCCCGCCGCGCTCGCCCGGCGCGCCCTTGCCGCGCAGCCGGATCTTCTGATGGTCGCTCACGCCGGCCGGGATGCGGACCTGCATGGTGCGGGAGGACTTGGCCCGGCCGCTGCCCTTGCAGACGTCGCAGGGGGTCTCGGCGATGAGGCCGCGCCTGCAGTCCACGCAGGGATCGGTGAGGGAGAAGCCGCCGCCGCTGCCGCGCGAGACCTGCCCGGTGCCGACGCAGGTCAGGCACACCCGGGGGTGCCGTTCTTGTCGCCGGTGCCCGAACACGCCGTGCACGGCTGCTGGCTGGACATCCGCAGCGGCACGGTCGCGCCCTCGATGGCCTCGGTGAAGCTGAGCGTCACCTCGGACTCGATGTCCTGGCCGCGCCGCGCTGGGTGCAGGCGCCGCCCCGCCGCGGTTGAACAGGCCGCCGAAGACGTCCCCGATGCCGCCGCCACCGCCGCCGAAGCCGCCGGCCCGCCCTGGGCGCCCCCGAAGAGGTCGCCCAGGTCGAAGTTGAACGAGCCGCCGCCGGGACCGCCGGCCCGGAGGCCGCCGTTCCCGAAGAGCGCGCGGGCCTCGTCGTACTCCTTGCGCCGCTTGGGGTCACCGAGGACGTCGTTCGCCTCGGAGATCTCCTTGAAGCGCTCCTCGGCCTTGGTGTCGCCCTTGTTGGCGTCCGGATGGTTCTCGCGGGCGAGCTTCCGGTACGCCTTCTTGATCTCGGCCTCGGTGGCGTCCTTGGGGACGCCGAGGACCTGTAGTAGTCCTTCTCGACGAAGTCCTTCGTGCTCATCGACGTCCCTCCTTCCGGACGATCGTTGCGTCACCCCTCCTCGGGGCACCGCTCTCCTCGTCGGCCGACTTCTTCTCGTCCTTGGCCGGAGCCGCGCCCGGCTGGGGCTCGGCGACGGCCACGCGCGCGGGCCTGATGGTCCGCTCGCCGATCCGATACCCGGGCTGCAGGATCGCCACGCAGGTCGTCTCGGTGACGTCCGGCGCGTACGAGTGCATCAGGGCCTCGTGGATCGTCGGGTCGAAGGGCTCGCCCTCCTTGCCGAACTGCTGAAGACCCATCTTGGCGACGACGGTCTCCAGCGATTCGGCCACCGACTTGAACCCGCCCACGAGCTCGCCGTGGTCCCGGGCCCGGCCGACGTCGTCGAGCACGGGCAGGAGCTCGGACAGGAGGCTCGCGACGGCGATCTCCTTGACCGTGACCCGGTCCCGCTCCACGCGGCGGCGGTAGTTCTGGTACTCGGCCTGGAGCCGCTGGAGGTCCGCGGTGCGCTCGTCGAGCGCGGAGCGCACCTAGTCCAACTGGGCGGTGAGGCCCGCGGCACCGGCCGGCTTCTGGCTGCTTGCGTCCCCGGCCGGGGCCGTCGCGTCCTCCTGGGCGGAGTCCTCGACGGCCTCGGCGGCGTCGTCAGGGGTGGCGCCGGAGGGGACGTCGGGCTTCTCCTCGAAGCCCGGGGTCTCCTCGGTCACGCCTGGCCACCCTTCTTGGGCTCGTCGTCCACGATCTCGG
Organism: Streptomyces sp. WAC08241; assembly: GCA_007858575.1. GTDB lineage: Bacteria > Actinomycetota > Actinomycetes > Streptomycetales > Streptomycetaceae > Streptomyces. The sequence goes on along the minus strand of CP042279.1, from coordinate 5,726,551 downwards.
CGTCGACGACGTCGTCGTCCGCCTTGGCCTGCCCGGCACCGGCGTCGCCGCCGGCCGCCTGGGCGCCCTGGGCGTCGGCGTACAGCGCCTGGCCGAGCTTCTGCGAGACGGCCGCGACCTTCTCGGTGGCGGTGCGGATCTCGGCGGTGTCCTCGCCCTTGAGCTTCTCCTTCAGCTCGGCGAGGGCGCCCTCGACCTCGTCCTTGACGTCGCCGGGGACCTTGTCCTCGTTGTCCTTGAGAACTTCTCCGTCTGGTAGACGAGCTGCTCGCCCTGGTTGCGGGACTCGGCGGCCTCGCGGCGGCGGTGGTCCTCGTCCGCGTACTGCTCGGCCTCCTGGCGCATCCGGTCGACCTCGTCCTTCGGCAGCGAGGAGCCGCCGGTGACGGTCATCTTCTGCTCCTTGCCCGTGCCCAGGTCCTTCGCGGTCACGTGCATGATGCCGTTGGCGTCGATGTCGAAGGCGACCTCGATCTGCGGGACGCCGCGCGGGGCCGGCGGGAGGCCGGTCAGCTCGAACATGCCGAGCTTCTTGTTGTACGCCGCGATCTCGCGCTCGCCCTGGTAGACCTGGATCTGCACGGACGGCTGGTTGTCCTCGGCCGTCGTGAAGATCTCGGACCGCTTGGTCGGGATCGTGGTGTTGCGCTCGATGAGCTTGGTCATGATGCCGCCCTTGGTCTCGATGCCGAGGGACAGCGGGGTCACGTCGAGGAGCAGGACGTCCTTGACCTCGCCCTTGAGGACACCGGCCTGGAGGGCGGCGCCGATGGCGACGACCTCGTCCGGGTTGACGCCCTTGTTGGCGTCCTGACCGCCGGTCAGCTCCTTGACGAGCTCGGCGACGGCCGGCATGCGGGTCGAGCCGCCGACGAGGACGACGTGGTCGATCTCGGAGAGCTGGATGCCCGCGTCCTTGATGACGTTGTGGAACGGCACCTTGCAGCGCTCGAGCAGGTCGGAGGTGAGCTGCTGGAACTGGGCGCGCGTGAGCTTCTCGTCCAGGTGCAGCGGGCCCTCGGCGGAGAGCCGTGATGTAGGGCAGGTTGATCGTGGTCTCGGTCGAGGACGAGAGCTCGATCTTCGCCTTCTCGGCCGCCTCGCGCAGACGCTGGAGGCCATCTTGTCCTTGGCCAGGTCCACGCCGTGACCGTTCTGGAACTGCGTCACCAGGTAGTCGACGACGCGCTGGTCCCAGTCGTCGCCACCGAGGTGGTTGTCGCCGTTGGTGGCCTTCACCTCGACGACGCCGTCGCCGATCTCCAGGAGGGACACGTCGAAGGTGCCGCCACCGAGGTCGAAGACGAGGATCGTCTGGTCGTCCTTGTCCAGGCCGTAGGCCAGGGCAGCCGCGGTCGGCTCGTTGACGATGCGCAGGACGTTGAGGCCCGCGATCTCGCCGGCCTCCTTGGTGGCCTGGCGCTCGGAGTCGTTGAAGTACGCCGGGACGGTGATGACCGCGTCGACGACCTTCTCGCCCAGGTAGGCCTCGGCGTCCCGCTTGAGCTTCTGCAGGATGAAGGCGCTCATCTGCTGCGGGTTGAAGTTCTTGCCGTCGATCTCGATCTTCCAGTCGGTGCCCATGTGGCGCTTGACCGACCGGATGGTCCTGTCGACGTTGGTGACGGCCTGGCGCTTGGCCACCTCGCCGACGAGCACCTCGCCGTTCTTCGCGAAGGCGACGACGGACGGCGTGGTCCTGGCGCCCTCGGCGTTGGTGATGACGGTGGGCTCGCCGCCTTCCAGAACGCTGACGACGGAGTTAGTCGTGCCCAGGTCGATGCCGACCGCACGTGCCATTCGATTCCTCCAGCTACCTGACTTGAGTGGTACTGACTCAAGGATGCACGACCTCGGGTGCCGAGTCAACAGACCTGAGCCGAGTCGACTCAACTCTTCGCCCGCCCATCCGCTCACGGGGCAGCTCCGGAGGGGTGGCGGAGCGCGTCATTACCCCTCCCGGAAGGGCGACCCGTGAGAGAGTCCGGGTGCCCCTTCCCGGGCAAAGAGGCATATTCCACGAATATCCCATGATTCTCACGCGGAAGGATGTGGGGGAATGGCGGTCGGTGGGAGCGCGGCGGTCCACGGGAGCACGGCGGCCGGCGGGGCGCGGCGGCCAAGCGCGCCTTCGACGTCGCGGGCGGGCTCGCCCTCCTCGCCGTCCTGTCCCCCTGTTCGCCGCCGTCGCCCTCTCGGTCGCGCTCGGCTCGGCGGCCCCGGCCGCGGGGTGCTGCGCCGCCGGACGGTGGCGGGCCTGGCGGGGCGGCCCTTCACGATGCTGACCTTCCGCACCAGGAGCCCGCTGGCCGCGCTGCCCCTGCTGCTGCACGTCGTGACGGGCCGGATGTCCCTAGTCGGACCGTGTCCGCTGACCCCGGGCCACCGGGAGTGCGCGGGCGAGGGCCGCCGCCGGCTCTCCGTACGGCCGGGGCTCACCGGGCCGTGGCAGATCAGCGCGCGCTCGGAGCTGCCGTGGGAGGAGCGGGAGCTGCTCGACCTCCACTACGTGGACCACCACTGGCTGGGGACGGACCTGCTCGTCCTGGCGCGTACGCTTCCAGCAGTGCGCAGACGCCGTGCGGCAGGTCGCGCGGCGGTCCGTCCGGCGAGGACCGCGTGAACTCCGGCGGGGGTCGTTCGGCTTCCGACGGGAGCCATCCGGGTTCCGGCAGGGGTCACCCGGCCCCCGACGGGAGCCGTCCGGCCACCGGCAGGGGTCACCCGGCCTCCAGCGGGGGCCGTCCGGCCTCCGGCAAGGCGATCCGGGCTCCGGCAAGGGTTGCCTGAGCGACACAGATCACCGCGGGGTCCCCTGCATCAGCGGGCCCCGAACGGGTAATCTCAGCACGGACTAAATAAGTTACCGCTTAGTAGGCTCAGCTCAGGCACTGAGCGGGCCCGCTCGAGAGCCCGTCATGCAACTCGCCGCGATCATTGTGTCGCTGACGCTGACCGTGGTCGGCGTTGCCCTGCTGGCTCGTGCCATCGGCCAGTTCGTCCGGTACTTCAAGCTCGGCCAGCCCGTCCCGGCCGGGACCCGGACCGACAACCCGTACCAGCGCAGCGTGACCCTGGTCAGGGAGTTCCTCGGCCACACGCGCATGAACCGCTGGGGCATCGTCGGCTTCGCCCACTGGTTCGTCGCGGTCGGCTTCCTGACCCTGCCGCCGACCCTGGCGCAGGCCTTCGGCCAGCTCTTCCAGGCCGACTGGACGCTGCCGGTGATCGGCGGCTTCCTGCCGTTCGAGCTGTACATCGAGTTCATCGGCGTGATGACGATCCTCGGCATCGCGGCCCTGATCGTGATCCGGCTCCTCAGCCTCCCGGGCCGGGCGGGCCGCAAGTCGCGCTTCGCCGGCTCCAAGGCGGGCCAGGCGTACTTCGTCGAGTACGTCATCCTCACCATCGGCCTGGCGATCTACGTGCTGCGCGGCCTGGAGGGCGCGATCCACCACGTCGAGCACTACGAGGCCGCGTACTTCGCCTCGTACCCGCTCGTCCTGGCCTTCAAGGGCCTGAGCCCGGTCGTCCTCCAGAACCTCATCTACTTCACCGCCATGGTGAAGATCAGCACGTCGTTCATCTGGATGATCGTCGTCTCGCTCAACACCAACATGGGCGTGGCCTGGCACCGCTTCCTCGGCTTCCCGAACATCTGGTTCAAGCGCAAGGCCGACGGCTCCACCGCGCTCGGCGCGCTCCAGCCGATGACCACCGGCGGCAAGGAGATCGACTGGGAGGACCCGGCCGAGGACGCCGTCTTCGGCGTCTCCCAGGTCGAGCAGTTCTCCTGGAAGGGCCTCCTGGACTTCTCCACCTGCACCGAGTGCGGCCGCTGCCAGTCGCAGTGCCCCGCCTGGAACACCGGCAAGCCCCTCTCCCCAAGCTCCTGATCATGTCGCTGCGCGACCGCGCGCACGCCAAGGCGCCGTACCTGCTCGCGGGCGGCGGCAAGACCATGGAGGGCGACGAGAAGGCCACCGAGGAGCAGCTCAAGGACGTCCCCGCGTCCGCCCTGGCCGAGGCCGAGCGCCCCTCATCGGCACCGCCGAGGAGAACGGCGTCATCGACCCGGACGTCCTGTGGTCCTGCACCACCTGCGGCGCCTGCGTCGAGCAGTGCCCGGTCGACATCGAGCACATCGACCACATCGTCGACATGCGCCGCTACCAGGTGATGATCGAGTCCGCGTTCCCGTCCGAGGCGGGCACGATGCTCAAGAACCTGGAGAAGAAGGGCAACCCCTGGGGCCTGGCGAAGAAGCAGCGCGTCGAGTGGACCAAGGAGGTCGACTTCGAGGTCCCGATCGTCGGCAAGGACATCGAGGACCTCACCGAGGTCGACTACCTGTACTGGGTCGGCTGCGCGGGCGCCCTCGAAGACCGGGCCAAGAAGACGACGAAGGCCTTCGCCGAGCTGCTCCACATCGCGGGCGTCAAGTTCGCGATCATGGGCGGCGAGGAGAAGTGCACCGGTGACTCCCCGCCGCCTGGGCAACGAGCCGCTGTTCCAGCAGCTCGGCCAGGAGAACGTCGCGATGCTGAACATGGCGTTCGGCGAGGATGACGAGGACGAGTCGACGAAGAAGCCGAAGTCGGCGAAGAAGATCGTCTCGACCTGCCCGCACTGCTTCAACACCATCGCCAACGAGTACCCGCAGCTCGGCGGCGACTACGAGTCATCCACCACACCCAGTTGCTCCAGCACCTCATCGACGAGGGCAAGCTGATCCCGGTGACCCCGGTCGAGGCCTCATCACCTACCACGACCCGTGCTACCTGGGCCGTCACAACAAGGTCTACACGCCGCCGCGCGAGATCATGTCCGCCGTCCCCGGCCTGCGCCAGCAGGAGATGCACCGCCACAAGGAGCGCGGCTTCTGCTGCGGCGCCGGCGGTGCCCGGATGTGGATGGAGGAGCGGATCGGCAAGCGCATCAACAACGAGCGCGTCGAGGAGGCCCTGTCCCTGAACCCGGACATCGTCTCCACCGCCTGCCCGTTCTGCCTCGTCATGCTGACCGACTCGGTCAACGGCAAGAAGAACGACGGCAAGGCCAAGGAGTCCGTCACGGTCGTGGACGTGGCCCAGCTCCTCCTCGACTCCGTGAAGACCCCGGTCGACCCGGAGCCGGCGGAGAGACCGCGCCGGAGCCGGAGCCGGCCGCGTAACGGCACCGCGTACGGAAGGAACGGCCGCCCCGCACGTCCTGTGCGGGGCGGCCGTTCCTACGTACCGTCCCTTAGGGGATGTCACAGGTCAGCCGCAAAGGAGCGCCCGAGCGGCGGAAGCGGGTACGTTCATTGACGTGGCTGGATTCAGGAACGGACGCGGCCGGGACAACCGCCCCCGCAAGGACGACCGCAGCAGGCGCCGTACGGGTACGACGCGGCCCCGCCGCCAGGAGCACGGCAGCAGTGGCCCCAGCAGGGCCAGGGGCAGCCGCCGTACGGGCAGCAGGGGCAGCACGGACACGGGCAGCAGGGCGGCGGCCATCAGGGCGGTCATCAGGCGGGGCAGCAGCCCTACGGCGAGCCGGAGTACTTCGGCGACCCCTACGGGCAGCAGCAGCACCCGCACGCGGTCACGGCGAACAACCCGGGCCACACGCAGATGTTCAGCGTGGACGACCCGTACGGCCCGGCCACGGACCACCACGCCGGCGCGGCCCCCGTCCCGACGGGCCCCCGGCTCCCCTGGAAGGCGCTCCTGAGCGGCATCGTGCTGCGCCCCGCGGACACGTTCCTGCGGACGCGGGACCACGCCGTCTGGGGCCCGGCGCTGATCGTCACCTTCCTCTACGGCCTGCTCGCGATCTTCGGCTTCGACACCGCCCGCGAAGAGGCGATCGACGCGACCCTGTCGACGGCGATCCCGTACGTCCTGATGACCGCCCTCGGCTTCGTCGTCGGCGGACTGATCCTGGGCGCGGTCACCCACACCCTGGCCCGCCAGCTCGGCGGCGACGGATCCTGGCAGCCGACCGTCGGCCTGTCGATGCTGATCATGTCGATCACGGACGCGCCCCGTCTGGTCTTCGCCCTCTTCCTGGGCGGCGAGAACGGCCTGGTCCAGGTCATCGGCTGGCTGACCTGGCTGGCGGCGGGCGCCCTCTTCACCGTGATGGTGAGCCGCTCCCACGACCTCCCGTGGCCGAAGGCCCTGGGCGCGTCGGCGATCCAGCTCGTGGCGCTCCTGAGCCTGATCAAGCTGGGCACGCTGTAGGAACGCGTACGCACACGAGGAAGGCCCCGCCGGGTGTCGGCGGGGCCTTCCCCACGTCCTGGGGCGGGGCGTCAGGCGTCGAGGACCTGACCCTCGCGACGGACGACGGGCGGCTCGACGCTCCAGGGAAGTTGATCCACTCGTCGGTCTTCTTCCACACGTACTCGCACTTCACGAGGGAGTGGGACTTCTCGTAGATGACGGCCGAGCGGACCTCGGCGACGTGGTCGACGCAGAAGTCGTGGACGAGCTTCAGGGTCTTGCCGGTGTCCGCGACGTCGTCGGCGATGAGCACCTTCTTGTCGCTGAAGTCGATCGCGTTGGGGACGGGCGCCAGCATGACCGGCATCTCCAGGGTGGTGCCGACCCCGGTGTAGAACTCCACGTTCACGAGGTGGATGTTCTTGCAGTCCAGGGCGTAGGCCAGGCCGCCGGCGACGAAGACGCCGCCGCGGGCGATGGAGAGCACGACGTCGGGCTCGTAGCCGTCGTCGGCGACGGTCTGCGCCAGCTCGCGGACGGCCTGCCCGAACCCCTCGTACGTCAGGTTCTCGCGTACTTCACTCATGACTGCGACCGCCTCACACCTGGGTCCGATGGAAGTTCATGTACGAGCGGGAGGCCGTCGGCCCCGCTGCCCCTGGTACCGCGAGCCGTACCGCTCGCTCCCGTACGGGTACTCGGCGGGCGAGCTCAGCCGGAACATGCAGAGCTGGCCGATCTTCATCCCCGGCCAGAGCTTGATCGGCAGGGTGGCGAGGTTCGACAGCTCCAGGGTGACGTGCCCGGAGAAGCCGGGGTCGATGAACCCGGCGGTGGAGTGGGTCACGAGTCCGAGCCGCCCGAGCGAGCTCTTCCCTTCCAACCGGGACGCGATGTCGTCCGGGAGGTGATGACCTCGTAGGTGGAGGCGAGCACGAACTCACCCGGGTGGAGGATGAACGCCTCGTCGCCCTCCGGCTCGACCTCGCGCGTCAGGTCGAGCTGCTCGACGGCGGGGTCGATGTGCGGGTAGCGGTGGTTCTCGAACACCCGGAAGAAGCGGTCAAGCCTCACGTCGATGCTCGAGGGCTGCACCATGGATTCGTCGTACGGGTCGATGCGCACCCGTCCGGCATCGATCTCGGCCCGGATGTCCTTGTCTGAGAGAAGCACGCCCCCACGATACGCAGGGGCGCGGACCTGCCCCAATCGGCGGGGCCCGCGCCCCGGCGCTCCCAGCTCAGCGCCGCTCGAGCTCCACCGGCACCGCGTGCCGCAGCCGCGCACACCGCGGACACCGGATGAGCCGCCCGGGCCCGATCCGCCCGGCCCCGAGCTGCTGGAGCGGGAACGAGGCGGTACTGAACACGTGCCCCTCGGCACAACGGACGACGGTGCGCTCCATGGAACCCATCAAGTCCCTTCCCTACACATGCGGTGGACGAGCAGCCACCTTAGGCGACCGCGGCCCCCACCCCGGGACGGCACTCCGCACACGCCCGACGGGGGCGGCGACTTCGCCTCAACTGGCGCATGGGGTACAGTGTGCAACGATGCGGCACCGGTCATCCGGCCCGCTGTGCGGATGTAGTTTAATGGTAGAACATGAGCTTCCCAAGCTTATAGCGCGGGTTCGATTCCCGTCATCCGCTCTTGTGCGAAGCCCCGGGCCAGCGGCCCGGGGCTTCGTCGTTATCCAGACCTCTCCGGGGCACAGCGACTTCCGCGTGCACCGACTCACGGGAACACCCCGGCTCCTGGGGCGGTGGGCCTACGTGGGCCGGGCACCGTTCACGGCGGCGCAGAGGCGCGGTGCCGGTCGGCAGGCGCGGCCGGCCCGGGTCGGCGACCTGGGCCGGCCGGTACGGCGGACCGGTACGGCGCGGGGTCAGGCCGCCGCGGCCTCAGCCGAAGGCCTGGCCTCCCCGTACGGCTCCCGCCCCGTCTCGGAAGTCGTCCGCGGCCGGTGGTGGCGCGCCACCGCGAAGCCGCCCAGCGCGAAGAGCGTCATGGTCGCCGCCACGCTCCAGAACCCGGCGCCGAGCGAGGCGGCAGCGAAGTGGCCCACGACCGGCATGAGGGCCGCCGTACCCAGGCCGATGGCGAGCAGCCGCAGGGACGCCATCTTGGCCTTGTCGCCTTCTGCCGCGTACTGCTGGAGCGAGGTCAGCAGCCAGGTGAGGCTGTTGAGATTGGCGAAGCCCGCCAGGAAGAAGGCGGCGAAATGCACCGCGCCCGTCCCGCTCAGCGCCAGCAAGCAGCCGCCGCTGCCTGGCCGAGCAACCACACCGGCAGCAGGCGCTGCGAGACCAGGTACCGGGTCAGGAACGAGGCGCTGATCATTCCGGCCGCGAACGTGGCCTCCAGCGCCGCCACGTACCAGCCCCGGCCCCGTGGAACTCGGCGGTCGGGGGGATGACGAGGGTGCTCAGGCCCTGGGCGAAGACGAAGTCACCACCGCACAGGACGATCACGAGGAAGACCGTCCGGTCGCCCCGGTAGCGGACCAGCATCCCCGCCACTCACCCACCGTGCCCGCCACGGCCCGGCACAGCAGACGCGCCGACAGGGGCGGATTGCCCTCGTCCACCGTCAGGCGGATCCGGCTCACCACCACGGCGCAGCCCAGCGACATCAGGATGTCGATCACCAAGGCGTGTTCGGCGGTGCCCCAGGTCAGGATCACCCCGAGGAGAGCCATCCCGGTCAGCGCTCCGGCCTGGAAGGCCACGCCGATCAGGCTGTTGAAGCGGGTGGCGTGGGTCTGGTCCACATGATGCGCGGTCAGCTTGAAAGTGCCGACCGCTCGACGTTGTCGAAGACGGCCAGCAGCGCGGACGCCGCCACGATCCAGGGCACCGCGGCGGCGCCCGGTATCAGGGCCGCGACGCCCACGATCAGCAGGACGGTGCCGGCCCGGCCCAGCCCGCACAGCGCGTACACCAGCTTGGAATTGAGCGCGTCGACCAGCGGGCCGCACACCGGCAGGACGCACAGGGCCGCCACGCCCTGGAGGGTCAGTACGAACGCGAAGGCGGTTGGGCTGCCGGTACGGTCGTAGAGCAACTGTCCCATGGCCAGCGTATGGATGCCGACACCGACGCTGGAGGGTGATCGCGCCCAGCATGGTGCGCGCGACCCGGTCGTTCCCGAGCATCAGAGCGCCACCCCGTCCAACCGGCGGTCGATGACGTTCCTGACCTTGCCGCTGACGGAGTTGCGCGGCAGCTCGCCCTCTGCCGTGCAGACGATCCTGAGCTCGTACGCGTCAAGCGCCGCGTCGAAGTCCTGGAAGCCGCCCAGCACCGGGAACTCCTCGACGAGCAGCTCGCGTACGGCCTCGGCGTCCGGCGGGCAGGGGCTTCGGTGCGGATGGTCAGGATCTCCCGGCTGCCCTCGGTGGCCACCTCGATCTGGAGTTGCGAGACCTCGAAGGCGGCGAGCACGTCGAACCTCGCCGTAGAGAACCGTTTCACCCTTGAAGCGGACCAGTCCGTCGGAGCGGCCCAGGTACTCCAGCACCCGCCCCGACACCCCGCAGGCGCAGTGGTGCTCGTAGGTGCGACCCATGTCGCCGATGCGGTAGCGGATCAGCGGGCCCTCGAACTTCTGCAGGCCCGTGACGAGAAGGTGACCCGTGACGCCGTCCACGACCGGCCGGCCGGCCTCGTCCACGACCTCGATGAGGTTGTAGTCGTCGTTGACGTGGTGCACGGTGCCGCCGAGGAACCCGCACTGGTACCCGAGCTGCGCGCCGTCGTTCGCGGCGAGGATGCTGGACACCACACGGGCCCCCAGCTCCTGGCGCAGCCAGGCCTTGTCGGTCTCGGTCATCGGGGTGCCGCCGTAGATCACCTTCTCGACGCGCAGTCCTGGGCGGCGCTTCTTGGCGTCGCGCAGCACCGGCAGGATGAGGGCGGGCATCCCGAGGATCACATTGGCGTCGAAGCGCTCGGTGAGCATCAGCAGGTCGTCCACGGTCACGAACTGCGCGGTCGAGTACGACTCGACGGGCATCCGGGACAGTTCGCTGAAGGTCGTGGTCAGCCCGCCGTACATGCCGCCGCCGAACAGCGTGTTGATGACGCGGTCGCCCGGCGCGAGCCCGAGCGCGTACAGCATGGGGACGGCCTCACGGACCATGTTCTCCCAGTCGGAGCGCGAGTAGACGATGTAGCGCGGCTCGCCGCTGGTCGCGCCGGAGCGCAGCACCTCCCCGGTGGCGGGATCCCCACTGCTCAGGTCGCGGCTCGCGGGCAGCGAGTGTGCCTCCAGCTCGGCCTTCTCCAGTACGGGGAGCCCGGTGAGACCGGCGTCCTCGGTGATGTCGGGCAGGTCCCGGTAGTACGGGGTGCGCCGGGCGCGGGCCACGAGGTACCGCAGGCGCGCCGCGAGCCGCCCGCTCCGCTGGTCGCCGTCCTCGCTGCGGATGCGGGCCAGGGACACGCCCGGCAGGTGCCGGCGCTGGAAGAGCCCGTACGCCCAGCCTGCCCGGCAGTCGACGGCGAGGTCCGCGTCGGCCGGCAGCGCGGGGACCTCCAGCGGTTCCACGGGCGCGTCCGCGCCGGGCCCGGTCACCTGCCCCGTCGGCAGCGGTGTCCCGGCCTCCCGCAGCGCTGACATCACCTGCTCCCACAGATGGGGCCGGGCCGACCGTACGGTGACCCGGTTGCCCAGGGCCCATGCGAGCAGCAGACCGCGCAGGGTCGCCTCGGCCAGCCGGTCGTCGAGGACGACGGTGCCCACCGGGCGCAGCTCCAGGACGTCATCGCTGTCGGCCAGCGGCTGCCAGGGATACTGGCTGACGCCGCCGAGCAGCCGGTCCAGTCCTTCGAAGAGCCGACGGCTGTCGAACCGGCGCAGCGGATCCGCCACGCCGGCCTGTCGCAACGCCGCGTCGAGCGGGCGAGGAGCGCCGGAGGTGAGGGCGCGCTCGACGTGTTCGACGGCCAGGAGGAGTCGGTGGGGTAGTGCCTCATGAGCATGTCCTCGTCATAGGGGTGGGTGACTGCCGTACCGCTCGGCGCGGTCGCGTCCTTCACAGTTGCGCGGCGATCACCGCGGCCAGCCGGCGTACGCCTTCGTCGATCAGCTCCGCCGGCGGGTACGAGAAGGACAGCCGCAGATGCCGGGTGCCGCGGCCGTCCGCGTAGAAGCCGGTGCCCGGGACGAACGCGACGCCCGCCGCCAGCGCGTGGGGGAGCAGTTCCCGGGAGTCCAGGCCCTCCGGGAGCGTCACCCAGACGAAGAACCCGCCGTCCGGGACGGTCCACGACACCCCGGCGGGCATCGAGGCGGAGAGTGCGCGCAGCATGGCGTCCCGCCGGGTGCGGTAGCCCGCGCGGAACTCGCCGAGACGTTCCTGCCACGGCTCGGTGCGCAGGTAGCGGTCCACGGTGAGCTGGGCGAGTGCCGAGTGGGACAGCATGGCGCTCTCCGCGGCGAGCACCAGCTTGGCGGTCAGGGCGGCCGGTGCGTGCGCCCAGCCCACCCGCAGGCCCGGCGCCAGTGTCTTGGAAAGGACCCGAGGTAGACCACCCGGTCGGGGTCGTCGGCGCACAGGGCCCGGGTGGGAGCGGCGTCGTAGTGCAGCAGGCCGTACGGGTTGTCCTCCACCACGAGGACCCGGGCCTTGCGGCAGACCTCCAGGATCTGGGCGCGGCGGCCCGCCGGGACGGTGGCACCGGTGGGGTTCTGGAAGGTGGGGACGGTGTAGAAGAACTTCGCAGGCCGTCCCTCGGCCGTCAACCGGCCGAAGGCCGCAGCCAGTTCGTCCGGGATCACCCCGGCGCGGTCCATGGCGACCTGCACCACCCGGGCGCCGACCGCCTTGAACGTACCGAGGGCGGTGACGTACGTGGGGCCCTCGGTCACCACCGTGTCCCCGGGTCGAGCAGGACCCGGGCCAGCAGGTCCAGGGCCTGCTGGGAGCCCACAGTGACCATGACGTCCTCCGGGCGAGCGGAGATCCCCTCGGCCGCCATCACGGAGCAGATGCTTTCCCGCAGCCCGGGGTCGCCCTGCGCCGACCCGTACTGGAGCGCCGTCGGGCCGTGCTCGCGCACCACATCGGCGAGGATCCCGGCCATGGTCTCCGACGGGAGGGCGGAGACGTCCGGCATGCCGCCCGCCAGCGAGACGATGCCGGGGAGGGCGGCCACGGAGAAGAGGAGCGGACCTCGGAGGGCACCATGGCGTGGGCGCTGCGGGAGAAGTGGCGCTCCCACGCGACCGGGCCGGGGCAGCACCCCGCGCCCCGGCTCCACCGCCCGGGTCGGCGGCTCCGCCGGCGCGGTCGGTTCGGGTTCGAGTTCCACGGGCAGGCGCATCAGTGTCTCCTGGGGTGGGAAGGACGGGCGGTCTCGGTGCCCTCGGTGGCGTCGGTGGTCCCGGCCGACGTCAGCAACCCCACCGTGTAGTCGCGCAGGACCGTGTCCTGCCGTGCGTGCAACAGCGTGACGTCCTTGTGCGGACCGTTCGGGCTCCGGGTGACCAGGCACGCCGCCTGCTGCCGCAGCGTGTACGGCCGTGCGGCCGTACTGTGGAAAGCAGCCGGGTCGGCCCGGGCCAGCTCGGCCCATTCCCGCTGGTCCTCGCCGAGCGCCGTACGGGCCAGGTGCAGCAGATCGGAGGCGCACAGCCCGGTCCGCAGCCCGGCCGCCTCTATTCCGCCGGCCGTGGTGGTGAGGTCCACACAGACGGGACCGCCCCCGGCGCCTTGCTCCAGGACCGCCGCCAGTGCCGTCTCGACGGCCCAGTCCTGCTCCGCTCCTCTGCGCGGCAGCAGCAGGGCGCCGGGGAACTCGCACGGATGCTCCCCGGGGCAGTCCCCGTACGCTCCAGATGGCGCAGACCCGGTGGGCGGAACCGAGCGTCACGATGCTGATGTGCAGTCCGGTACGGACGTGTGCCATGGAACCCTCGCTCAGGGGGTGTCGTCGGAGACCGGCTCCGGGTCGGCCGGGCCCAGCCGTACGACCGCCTTGCCGGTGTTCTCGCCGCGCAGCATCCCGAGGAAGGCGTCGACGGTCCGCTCGAAGCCCTCGGTCACGCTGAGCCGGTCGGTGATCCGACCCGAACGCAGGTGCGGGACCAGGAACTCCTCCAGCTCCGCTTGCGCGTCGCGGTGGCGGGAGACGAGAAGCCCTCCAGCCGGATGCTCTTCTCCACGAGGTCGAAGAGGTTGCGGGGGCCGCCGGGGCGCATCCCGCGTTGTACTGCGCGATGGCTCCGCACCAGGCGATCCGCCCGTCCTCACGCATCGCCCCGATCGCCGCCTCCAGGTGGTCGCCGCCCACGTTGTCGATGTAGACGTCGATGCCGTCGGGCGCCGCCCGAGCCAACTGCCCGGACAGGGAAAGCCCGGCACGGTGGTCGAAGGCCGCGTCGTAGCCGAGTTCCTCGGTGAGCAGCCGGACCTTCGCCGGGGAACCGGCGCTGCCGACGATCCGGCCGGCCCCCAGCAGCCGCGCCAGCCGGCCGGCCGCCGTCCCGACGCCGCCCGCGGCGGCCGAGACGTACACCGCCTCACCGGCCCTCAACCGGGCGATACGGGTCAGCGCGACATACGCTGTCAGGCCGGTGCCACCGAGCAGCCCGAGGAAGGACTCGGTGGCGACGCCCTCGTACCGGGGCAGGACGCGCACCTCGGCCTCGGACACCACGGCGTGGGTCCGCCAGCCCTCCGGTGGAACACCAGGGCCCCGACGGGCAGTCCGACGCTGCGTGACTCCACGACCCGGCCGATCGAACGGCCCTCCAGCGGAGCGCCCAGCTCCCACTCCGCGTCCATGGCCTCACGCATGTACGGATCCACGGAGAGCCACAGGTTCTCCACCACCGCCTGGCCTCGGCCGGCGCCACCAGGGCAGCTCCGTCCCGGCGAAGTCCTCGGGTACGGGCATGCCCCGGGGCCGACGACGCTGCGTGATCAGCCGTGTGGTGCGGACCGGGGCGCTCACGCCGCCACCCGCCGGGCCGGGGCGGTGCGGACCGAGACCGCACGGGCGCACTCCTCCAGGAACCGGCGCAGCTCGTCCGCGTCGGTGTGCGACGCCTCGATGAACACCGGAACCTCCCACTCCTGGTAGGTGATGTGGCGTGGGGTCTCCTGGTCCGGCGCGAGGACGTGGAGGACGTCCAGACACGGATGGGTCCTGATCCACTCGGGTACGTCGACCGTCCGCACCTCACCGGCCGCCAGATGGTGGCCGGGGAAGGCGAGCCAGCCGTGGTGACGGCCGCTGGGCGGAGCCGGCCGGCGGCCGGTCCAGGCCGAGCCGGACAGCGATCTCGTGCGAGGGCAGGTGCACCCCGGTGTGCAGCTCGTGCGTGGAGACCACGGCCGCGCCGCCCACCCGGTTGGCCACCTCCAGGAAGACCAGTTCGCCGGTGGCCGTCTCGAAGAACTCCAGGTGGATGCAGCCCTCCTCGATGCCGAGGACCTTCACCACCTGCTCGGCGAGGGTGCGCTGCGCGGGTGCGCACGGCTCCTGGTGCGAGCCGAGCGGGGTTCCGTGCGCGTACTCGACCGGCTTGTTGACGTACCGGCTGACCGCCAGGTCGACCAGCCGGCCGCCGACCAACAGCCCGTCGGCGTGCAGGATGTCGCCGTCGATGTGCTCCTCAAGCTGGAACTCCGCGGGGTCGGTCAGCCGCCCGTGGGCGTCGAGCGCCTCACGGGCGGTCGCGTGGACCGTGACGTCCTCGCTGGATGCGCCCTGGCGCGGCTTGAGACCGTACGCCCGGTCCACGGCAGGGTGCCGTCCGGCGCGGGCCCGGCGGCGAACCGGGGTGGCGCAGCTCCGAGCCGGCCAGTGCTTCCTTCATCCGCACCTTGTCCCGTACCCGCTCGACGGCGGCGAGGTCCGGTCCCTCGATGCCCAGGTGGCGGCGTACGTGGCAGGCTTCGATGATGCCGAACTCGGAGAGCGAGAGCACCTTCTCGTAGCCGTCGGCGGGCGAGGTGCGGGCGAGGATCCCGGCGACCAGGTCCTCGTTCGCGTCGAGGGTGATCCGCCGCGCCGGCAGACCGTCGGGGAGGTCGGCCATCCGGTGCGGGTACCCGATGTAGGTCACCTCGTGGCGGCCGTGGTCGAGGCCGCGGTCGTAGCCGATCTTCCGGTACGGCACCTGGTGAATGACGAGGATCTTCATCCGAGATACTCCAAGGTCGTAATGCCCCAGCTAAAGCCCATCGCGCTGGTGGCGAGCATGATCAGGTCGCCGTGCCGCAGCCGGTCCCCGCGCTCGAGGTCCTTCAGCGCGATGAGGGTGTCCGCTCCGCCCATGTGGGCCAGCCGGTCGTAGTTGAAGACGCTCCGGCCGGCCGGGATGCCCAGGCAGGCCAGCAGCCGCTGGTGCATGTCACGGTCGCCGTGGTTGATCAGGAAGTGGGCGATGTCCCCGGCGTGATGCCGAGCGCGGCCACCGTCTCGTCCACCAGGGCGGTGAAGTGCCGTACGTAGGCTTCTCCGAGACCCTTGCGGTGCTCCGCGCGCCGGATCAGCACGCGTCCGTCCGTCAGCTCACCGGCGTAGTAGTCGGCCCAGCTCCCATCGGTGCGCATCGCCGAGTGGACGACGCGGAAACGGCTCGGACCGCCGCCCAGCAGCACCGCCGCAGCCGCATCACCGAAGTTGAACAGAGCCTTGGAATCGGGGTCACGGTAGTCAACCATCCGGCTCAGCCGGTCCCCGACGAGGACCAGCGCGTACGTGTTCTCGTCCAGGGCTCCCGCAGTGGACAGGAGCCGGACGGCGGTCATGCCCGCGTTGCGAAGTTGGTCACCTCGAAGCAGTGGGCGTCCTCGATGCCGAGGGCGTGGGCCACCTTCGCCGCGGGCGACCAGAAGGGCCGGTCCCAGGCGCCGGACCCGGCGTAGACCACCTGCCGGATCCGGTCGGGGGCCACCCCACTGCGGTCCAGGACCGTCCGGGCGGCGGCGAGGGCGAGCTCCCAGGCGTCCTCGCCCTCCGCGAGCACCGGGAAGGTCTCGCAGTGGGTGATCCGTGCCAGGTCCGCGAGGGGGACGCCCGAAGCCGCGGACATGGCCCGGATGTCGGCCCTCGCGGAGGGGAAAGCCACGTCGAAGTCGGCTATGCCGCCCACTTCTCGCCCTCTTCGATGCTCACCCGGTGCACGGTCCGCGTGACACCGGGGTCGACCGCAGTGGCCGCGTGGTAGGTGGTCGCCGTCTTCCACACCACCAGGTCGTTCGTCGTCCAGCGGTGGGTGTAGACGTGCTCGGGGTCCTGGACGAGCCGGTCGACGAGGGCGAAGAACTCCGCGTTCTCGTTGGCGTCGAAGCCCACGACGGAGTCCATGTACTCGGGGGCGCCGTAGAGGTACGGGCGGCCGGTGACCGGGTCGTGCTTGACCAGCGGGTGCTCGGTCGGCGGGTACTCCGTCTCGACCAGCGCCTTCAGCTCGGCGATGGAGAGCCCGACGTGCTCGGGCGAGATCCGCTGGCGCTTGCTGACGGTGTGCAGGGCGGTGCGGCCGGCGATCCTGTCCTTCCACTCCTGCGGCAGCCGGTCGTAGACGTCGAGGGCGCTGGCGTAGAGCGTGTGGCCGCTGGTGGCGGGTACCTCGACGCCGTGCAGCATCGTGTAGGGCGCCGGGTCCTTCGTGTACGAGGAGTCCTGGTGCCGAAGTTGCCGACCCGGGCGACGCCGACGGGACGGTTCGCCTTCATGGCGTTGGAGGAGATCATGATCTCCGGGTGCTCGGGGTGCCGGTACTTGGCCATGAGGAACGGCACGGGCCGGCCGATCCGGGACGCCAGCTCGATCTGCTGCTCGGGGGTGATGTCCAGGCCCCGGACGACGGCCAGTTCGCGGCGGTGCACGATGTCGACGAGCTGGGCGAAGACCTCGGGGTCCCGGAGTTCCTCGTAGCCGACACCGGTCAGCTCCGAGCCGATGAACGGGGTGATTTCCTTGATCTGCACGAGCGGATCTCCTTGGTTCGGTGAAGTGGAAGGGCTGCGCTATCGGATGTCGTCGAGGCAGGCGCGCAGAGCCCGTACGAATCCCTCGATCTCCGTGCGGGTACGGAACGGCGCGACCGTGACCCGGAAGCGCTCGCCCCCTTCGCCACGGACGGGAAGTTGATGGGCTGGACGTAGACGCCGTACTCGTCCAGGAGGCGGCGCGAGATCTTCTTGACCCGCTCACCGCCCGGGACCAGCACCGGGACCAGGTGGGTGGGGGCGTCGATGAAGTCGATGCGCGCCTCGCGCAGGAGACCGCGCATCAGTGCCGCGTTCTCCCGCAGTTTCACGCGGAGTTCGGCGCCCGTCGGGCCCTGGATGACGTCGAGACTGCGCTGGGTGGCGTCCAGGCTCGAACGGGGGATGGTGGTGGTGAAGATGAATCCGGGCGCGTGGGAGCGGACGTAGTCCAGGGCGGTCTCGGGGCCGGCGACGTAGCCACCGGTGGTGCCGATCGCCTTGCCGAACACGCCCTGGACGAACGTCGGGCGGTGTTCCCCGATTTCCTCGCATATACCGGCCCCGGAAGGTCCGTTCACACCGATCGCGTGCGTCTCGTCCAGATAGGTCAGAGCATGGTGACGCTCGGCCAGATCACAGATCTCGGCGATCGGTGCGACGTCCCCGTCCATCGAGTACACGGATTCGAAGACAATCAACTTCGGTCGCTCCGAAGGGTATTGGCCGAGCATCTCGTCCAAGGCTTCGACATCATTGTGCGGGAAAATGTGCCTTCGGTTCTTGGAGGCCCGGATTCCCTCGATCAATGAGCGGTGGTTGAGCGAGTCCGAGAAGACCACCATGTCCGGCACGGCCGCGAGCAGGGTGCTCAGCGTTTCGACATTGGCGACGTATCCGCTGGTGAACACCAAGGCGCGGTCCTTGCCGTGCCAGGCCGCCAGCCGGGTCTCCAGCGCCACGTGGGCGTCGCTGGTGCCCGCGATGTTGCGGGAGCCTCCGTTGCCGGTGCCGTGCCGCAGCGTCGAGGCGATCTGCGCGTGCATGACCTGCGTGTTCTGGCTCATGCCCAGGTAGTCGTTGGTGCACCAGACCTGGATGCGGCGTCCCTGATGCATCGCATGCCCGGGCTGGTCCGCCAGGTACGAGCAGGGGTGAATTCTCGGTACAGACCCGAGTCCTTCAGGTCTCCCAGCCTCTCCTGGAGCCCGTCGAAGACGGGCAGTGGCCAGGCAGAAACGGGAAGGGCCGACATGTCTCTCCTGTAACTAGAAATTCACAATCCGGGGAGGGGAGGGGCTGACCCGGTCAACCCCACTGCGAGTCGCTCTCGAGGGCGAGGACGACAATCTCTTCCCGCTCCGCGGATTCGTTGCTCGCAACGAATCCGAGCGTCGCGAGAACGGTCACGACGAGTGCGCCGAGGAGCTGTCGGAGAGTCGACTTGAGCATTGGTTCCCCTGATCGATTTCTGCCCGGCCAGGTTTCTCTGGCCCGTGACAGAAATCATGTGCCGACCTTCTCGCCGGGAACAGGGAAATCCGGGAGCATGATCACGCAATGCAGAGACTTGAAGGATGACCATATGTGCATGAAAACGGACAGAGGTGCGAGTTCCACCTGTCGAGCTCTGCGACGAGGGGCTGGCCTTCTACGAGGCAGCCGTCCGGGGCGACCTCCCGGCGCGGGAATGCCCGCAGTGCCTGCTGGCCCTGGGCCTCCTGCGGAAACTTCCCGACGGCCGTCTGATGCCCCTTCCCCGGGACTCGCGGCCAACGCCGTGATGCGCCCGCTGGAGACGGGCATCGAGGAGAGCAGCGCGCCCTGGCGGCGGCCCGTGTCTCCATGCACCGGGCGGACGAGGTCTACCGCGCCCACACGGGCGGCGGCAGCGGCATCCACGCGATCAGCGGCGCGGATTCCATCAGCGCCACGCTGGCCTCGGTCGTGCGGTCCTGCAAGGAGGAGCTCCTGACCGCCCAGCCCGGCGGCGGCCGGCCGGCGCAACTGCTGGAGAAGGCGCTCGCCAGCGACGTGGCCGCCCTGGAGCGCGGCATCCGGCAGCGGACCATCTACCAGCACACCGTCCGCTCCCATGCCCCGACGCTCGCCTACGTCGAGGGCGTCTCCGTCGCGGGTGCCGAAGTCCGCACCCTGGACGAGGTGTTCGACCGCCTGATCGTCTGCGACCGGAAGGTCGCCTTCGTTCCGACCCCGAAGCGGAGCGGCAGCAGCTCGCCCTGGTCATCGAGCACCCCGGGATGATCCGCTACCTCGTCGGCATCTTCGACAAGTCGTGGGAGCGCGCCGCACCCCTGCGGCACACGCCGACCGAGCACCGGCCGCCCCTGCTCACCGACGAGACCCGCCGGGCCGTCCTGCACCTCATGGTGAACGGCTACACCGACGAGACCATCGCCGGTCGCCTCGGCATGAGCGCCCGCACCGTGGCCACCCACGTCCGCAGGGCCTCGGAACAACTGGGCAGCCGCAGCCGCGCACAGCTTGCGTACCTCATCGCGAGGAGCGGCATCCTGGACGAGGACCTGCGCACCCCCGCCATCGAGCCCCGGAGACCCTGAACCGGGAATCCCCCACCGGCGTCGCCCCCGTCCCAGCAGGGGAGGCCGTGCCACAACGTGCCGGTAGGGACGGTGAACAGCGGTCAGCGGAGGGGTCGCCCAAGCAACCACAGCGAGGCCGTAGGTGCGCGTTCCTACAGCTCAGACGTCGTATGCGGCCCCAAGTGCCGGGAGCTTCCCAAGCTCATAGCACAGGTTCGATTCCCGTCATCCGCTCTTGTGCGAAGCCCCGGGTCAGTGGCCCGGGGCTTCGTCTTTATCATCGGCGTCTACGCCACCGCTTTCCGGATCGCGTCGACCAGCACTGTCGCGCGCTCGTCATCGGACCCGCTGATGATGTGGTTCATGACATAGCCGAAGGCGAGGCCGTGGTCGGGGTCGGCGAAGGCGAGGGAGCCGCCGCGACCGGCGTGGCCGAAGGCGTTCGGGCCGGTCATGGGGTTGCTGGCGGTGGGCAGCATGTAGCCGCTCGCGAAACGGCTCGGGAGCAGCATCACCCGGTCCTTCCCGTTGGTCTGTTCTTCGGTCGCCGTGGCCAGGGTGGCCGGGGTGAGAGGCGTACGCCGTCGACCTCGCCGATGGTCGCGGCGTACATGCGGGCGAGGAGCGGGCGGTGCCGATGCCGTTGGAGGAGGAGTTCCGCCGCCTGTACCTCCGGTGCGTCGAAGTCGATCGCGGCCGGGTCGGTGACGGCGAAGGCGCGGTTGCTGAGCGAGTCGGGGTCGCGCCAGGCGGCGACCTGCTCGCGGAGTTCCGCCGGGACGGATGTGGCGGGGACGGTGGTGAGGTCGACGGACGGACTCCGGTAGGCCATGCGGCTGACCCGGGCGCGTGCGCTCGCCGGCAGGCCGATGTGGAAGTCCAGTCCGAGGGGGCGGCGATCTCGTCGGCGAAGAAACGGCCCGGTGTCCGGCCGGAGACCCGCCGGACCACCTCGCCGACCAGCCAGCCCCAGGTCCGGCCGTGGTAGCCGTGTGCCGTGCCCGGGGTCCACTGCGGGCGCTGGGCCGCAAGCGCCGCCGTCATCGGGTCCCAGGCCAAGGCGTCCGCCACGGGGAGCGGCTCGTCCAGGGCCACCAGGCCCGCCTGGTGGGACAGCAGCCAGCGCACGGGGATGTCGGCCTTGCCGTTCGCGGCGAACTCCGGCCAGTACGAAGCGACCGGGGCGTTGAGGTCGAGCAGGCCGCGTCCCACCAGCATGTGCGCGGCGGTCGCGGTGGCGCCCTTGGTCGCCGAGTAGACCAGTTGCAAGGTGTCCCGCGTCCACGGGCGCCCGGTCTCGGGGTCGGCGATGCCGCCCCAGAGGTCGACGACCGGCCGGCCGTACCGGTAGACGCACACGGCCGCGCCGATGTCTCCGCGCCGGGCGAAGTTCGCCGCGAACGCCTCGCGGACCGGCTCGAACCCGGGCGCGACTTCACCGTCGATGATCGTCATGCCCTCATCCTCGCAGCGCGACGCCTTCCCCGAAGGACGATGGACGTACGCGGGGAAGGAGATCCGGCTGCGTCAACGGGGCTTCTCGGCGCGGCCGATGAGGGTGCCGATGTGACCCTCGGTCGGGGCGTCGAGGACGGTGACGGACACGTCGGTGAGGCCGGCTTCGGTGAGGAGGCCGGCCCAGGTCTCGGGGGTGTGGCTGTAGCGGTAGGTGTACATGGCGGGGCCAGCGAAGCCGCCCTTGTACATGCCCTGCGGGCCGTAGGCGCCGGGGATGGCCGGCGGCTGGGAGAAGGCGAACACGCCACCAGGGTTCAGGCATCGGGCGACGAGCGGGAAGAGCAGGGCGGGGTCGGTGAACCAGGCGGCGCCGAAGGCCGAGTAGACCGCGTCGTACGTGCGCGGGTCCTGGGCCAGGTGTTCCAGGATCTCGGCGCACCCGAACTCGATGCCGAGGTGGCCGTACTTCTCGGTGGAGCGGGCGACGGCGACCGGGGAGAGGTCGATGCCGGTGGCCTTGACGCCCCGGCCGGCGAGGTGGGCCAGGGCTCTTCCCGTACCGCTGCCGATCTCCAGGACCGTGCCGGGTTCACCGAGGAGGCCGGGGCCGGGGTCGGCGGGGTGGTCTTTGTACTGGGTCCACCGGAACACCGGATCGCCGTTGGACGGATCCTTCCACGCGCTCTCGGCGAAGGTGTCCCACAGAGCGCGTTCGTGCTCGTAGTTGTGCGGGGCGGTGGTCATGGTCGTGTCCTCGCGGGGGATGCGGGAGGCGGCCCCGCCACCCGTGTGCGCGGCGGCGGGGCCCCACCCTAGGGCGGTTCGTCCGGGACGACGGCGGTTTCCGGCCGCCGGTCACCCGGTCAGTGGGAGTCGGGGACCTTGGAGTCGCACGGCGAGCAGTCCGCTCCGTCGCGCGCCCACAGCTCCTCGTCGGGAGTGAAGCCGATGGACCGGAGGAAGGCGGCCGTGTCGGTCACGGTGCCGTCGTTGCGGCGCTGGATGAAGGGCGCGTGGTGCTTGTAGCGGCCCTCGTTGTACAGGTCGCAGAGGGCGAAGTAGACCGGGGTGTCCAGGATGACCTGGTGGACGCCGATGTCGACGACCTTGCCGACGCCGAGGTGCACGTCGGGGTGCTCCATCGACGCGACCATGTACATCACGGCGTTGCCGAGGAGGCGTTCGGCGAGGTCACGGACCATCACCTCGTCGCGCAGGAGGAGGGCGACCTCTCGGTCCCAGACGGTCAGGCCGCTGTCGAGGACGTTCACGGTCAGGTGCCGCAGGTGCGGGGTGACGGCGTTGAGCAGCTCCTTCGGGTCCCGCGAGCGGGTCGCGGCGGTTGTGGTCTCCGCGCGGGTCGTGGGGGTTGTGGCGAGTTTCTCGGCGAGAACGGTCATGGTGGTGCTCCTCTCGAAAGGGTCGAGTGGTGCGATGCGGGGTGGTCGTCGCGACCGCCCGCTTCACCGGCCCTGTCAAGGCCGGTGAGGTGGAGGCGTCCCGGGTGAGGGCTGTGGGCAAGGGGACGGACCGGTGTCACCCCGGCCGGGACGGGTTCTTGGGCGGGTCCTCAGTCGAGAAGGGCGTCGGCCGTCTTCTCCAGCAGGGTCGCGTTGGCGCTCGTGTCGTGGCCGAGGGCGAGGGCCTGGTGCGGAAGGGCGGCGAGTCGGTCCGCGAGGCCGGCGGAGCCGCCGGTCATGGGCAGCAGCCCGAACACGTCGGGGTAGCGGTCCTCCGTACCGGCGGTGAAGAAGTCCGCCTCGCCCAGGCGGCGCGGCTCGTCGAGGAGCCGCGGCTCGCCGCCCGGGGTGATCTGCGGGAACAGCAGACCGGCGGCCCGGCCCTCGGTGGCCAGGGTCATGCCGAGCCAGGTGTCGAGCTGGTCGGGGAAGAACTGGGGCTTCATCTCCTTGCCGTTCGCCCGCCACAGCGGCTCGCGCCGTCCGGCCAGGAGTGCGTCGGTGACCCGCTGGTCCTGGGTGGGGTGCATGAGTTCCCCGGCGCGGAGCCGGTCGGCGACAGGCTCGAAGAGCCGAGCGCGTCGAGAGCCCGAAGCCGCAGGCAGCCGCCGACGGCCACGGCAGCACCCGTACGTACCCCTGCTCCGGACGGACGAAGACGCGGTCGTTGGCGAGGAGCCGCCAGCCGGCGCGCGCCAAGAGGAACGCGGTGGTGGTCTTGCCCGCGCCCTTGCCTCCGAGGGTGAGCAGGGTGGCGCCGTCGTCACGGGTGACGGCGGAGGCATGGAGGATCTGCCATCCCTCGACGAGGAGCATGCCGCGGACGATCTCGCGGGCCAGTCGGGCGGCGGCCGTCGCCACCGCCGTCTCGTCGTTCCCGACGATCCGCAGGCGGCGCAGGGAGGGGCTCCACCGGTAGGCGAGGCGCTCTCCGCTCTGTACGGCGGTGACGCTGCCGTCGGCGTGACGGGTGTGGAGCATGGGGAGCCCGCGTAGTCGGCCTCGGTGGCGCCCTGGCTGAGATCGCCGTCCGCGGCCATGTCCTCGTACGCGTCCGGGTCGACGTCGGCGGAGACGAGGGCGCCGCTGATCGGCGGCTCGGCGGGGCCGCGTTCCACCACGAGCCGAAGTAGCGGGTGGCCCAGTCGGTCACGGCGGCCGAGTGGCTGGTGACGGTGACGGCCTGGCCGTCGGCCGTGGCGATGCGGGTGGCGGTGCGGACAGGGGTACGGGGGTCATCGGAACGTGTCTCCTCGAAGGGCGGTGCGTACGGCGGTCTGTTCGTAGGCGGTGCGGAGCTTGGCGGCGGCGGTCTGGAGCTGGACGGACTCCGCCGGGGCGAGCGGGGGCATGCACACGGTCGGCGTGCCGGAGGTGAAGCGCAGCGGGATTCCGTACCAGTCGCCCCGCCACGGAGCGGCCAGTTCGATCACCCCGTCCACCAGGCCGAGCGCGTGCGCGAGCGCGGCGAGACGGCTCCGGCGGGGCCGGAACGGGTGCGGCCGAGAGCTGCGTTGATGCGGCGGGGCCGGTGGACGAGCTCGGCGCGGATCTCCCGTAGGGGACGGCGACGGGGAGGCCCCGGACGGTGGTGGAGGACGCGCAGATCACGGCGTGGTCGCCGTGCTCGCCGATGACGTGCCCGGCGACTGCCTCCACAGGGACGTCCAGGAGCCGGGCGAGGGCGAGGCGGTAGCGGGCGCTGTCGGTATGGGAACCGACCCCGAACACCCTGGCGCAGCCGGACGTGGCCGCGAACAGCCGGCTCATGACGTCGACCGGATTCGTCACCACGACCACCGTCCCCTGGTAGTGGGAAAGACAGCGTCCGAGTGCGGCGATCAGAGGGGCGTTCGCCGCGAGCCCGGCCATGCGGACGTCGCTGGTGGCCGTGTTGGTGAACGCGGCCCGGGGACAGACGACGATCGCGTCGCAGCCGCTCATCGCGTCCGGTGCGGCGTGAACCGCCCGGACGTGGGAGCCGGTGACCTGGGCCATGTCCTCCAGATCGGTGACGAGGGAGGCCGCCGTACGTCCGCTGCCGGAGGCGACCATGACCGCGTCGCACCAGCCGGCGGTCACGAGGAGCGTGCCGACGGTCTGCCCGACGGCTCCCGCGCCGATGAGCCCGATCGTGGTCATGAGGCAGCCGCCTTCGCCGCGCTGTCGAGACACAGGCGCCAGGCCCCGCGCGCGTCCCGGTACGACACCACGGCGGCGGTGGACCGGTCGAGCATGTCGCACACCACCCTCGCCCGCCTGACCACATCGGCGGCGTGCGCGGTGAGCGGCAGGTCGGCGGGCGCGGTCAGGTAGGTCGTGAGGATGTTCGCGGTGTCCATCAGCCACAGGAGCGTGAGCTGACGCAGCCAGGCGTCCCGCCCGGTCCGGTCGCTGCCCGCCGTCGCCGAGGCCGCGTACGCCGCCACTCCTCCGAGCAGCGCCCGTACGCCTTCCGTCCCGGGAGGACGTGCGACGAGGTTCAGCACCGTCCGGGAGACGAGCTTGGCCGCGTCGTCGGCGGGCCGGCCGCGCATCAGCCCGGGATCCAGGAAGACGGGTCGCTCCGCGCCGTCGGGGAAGACGACGTGCTCGGGCTTGAGATCACCGAACACCACCGCCCGCGCGGGCGAGGCCGTCATGCGCCGGGCCTGGTGCAGGCGCCCGACGACGGCCGCCAGTGTCTCCGTGTGGCCGGTCTGCCGCAGGCAGTACTGCCGACAGACCGTTGAACTTCCTCAGGAAGGTGCCGGTGATGGACCGCTCCCGGATCTCGCTCCGCCCGACCCGCGCGGCGACCCCGCGCCGCCGCAGACCGACCGCCATCTCGCCGGTCACCTCCTCCAACAGCCAGGTGGTGCGGTGCGGCGCCCGCACCAGTAGCTCGGCCAGCGTGGAGCCGTGGACCGACTCGGTGAACAGCACCCCGCCCTCGTAACCGGCGACGGTCGGCACGCGAAGGGCAGCAGGTCCGGCGAGAACCGCGAGCTGACGTGCTTCCCGTTCCAGGAGGGAGCCAGGGGAGGCGACGTACGCGGCCTGCGCGTCCCGGACGGTGACCCAGTCGCCGCAGGACCCCCGCAGAAGCGACACAAGCGAGACGCCGAGGACCGACAGCTTCGCGTACAGCGGTCGGCCGTCCACCTCCACCCGTCGCACGTAGCTGGTGACGCTCGGCACCGCCGGCCCGAGCCTCACTTCAGCACCGGGCCACAGCCCGCGAGCAGCCTGCTCGACCTGACCGGCCGCGTACGCGAACACCTCTTCCTGCGACGGCGGCACCACGTCCTCGGCCGTACGGAACAGGTGCCCCGTCGCGGGGCGGGCCGGCGTTCTCAGCTTTTCCACGGGGCCTCCTGGTCGGAAGGGCGAGGAGAGCCGGTCGTCCGGCTCCGGGCGGTGTCCCGACAGTGAACGGCGGCGGACCGAGGGCGCGGAACGTTTCCCGAGGGTTCCTCCACGGAGAGAAACCCCGTTTCCCGCGCGGGTAGTAGCCTCTGACCACCGACCTGAGGGGAGGCTGGGATGTCCGATCCGACGACGCTGCACCCGCTGACCTATGTGCGCGAGAACCGGTACTGGGGCAAGGCCGAGTTAGCCCGGCTGATGTGCGAGCGCGGCGCCGAGATGGGCGTGCCCCTCGCCACCAACCGGACGACGATCTGGAAGTGGGAGCAGGGCCAGGCCCCCGACGCGGACGCGCAGCGAGTGCTTGCCGACCTGCTGGGCGTTCCCGAGGACCACGTGCGCTCGGCGCCCTGGCCGCGATGGCTGCCAGCGTGGGAGTCGACGGCCCTGGTCGCACCCTGGACCCCGGCCGGCACCGTGAAGGTCTTCACCGACCTGGTCAGGAGCGGCCACATGGACCGTCGGGCTTTCCTCTCGATCACCGGTACGGCCCTGACAGGCGTAGCCGCCAACTGGGCAGCCGCGCCCGAGGCGTTCGCCTCCGCACTCGACGGAGACCGGGTCACCGACGCCATGGTGACCACCATCGAACAGCACGTGGAGACCCTGCGCGTGCTCGACGACCAGATGGGCGGCGCCCGCCTGCTGGACCAGGCGACCAGCGACCTCGCCCTGATCACCGGCCTGCTCGACCACGGCCGCTACACCGATGCCGTCGAACACCGCCTCTACGCCACGGCGGCCGGCGTGTCCTACCTGGCCGGGTGGATGGCCTACGACAAGGGCCTTCGCTCTCTCGGCCAGCGCTACTACGTCGGCGCCCTCCGCAGCGCCCACAGTGCCCAGGACAACGGCTTCGGCGCCTTCATCCTCGCCGAAATGGGTATCCACGTCTCCGACGCCGGCGACACCGCCGCCCGCGTGAGGCTGATCGAGACCGCCATCGGCAACGCCCCTGCGGCCCTTCCACCGGCAGCGGCCTCGTACCTCCGTCTCCACCAGGCCGAGGCCCTCTCCCGCGACACCCGCCACGAAGCGGCCGGCAAGTCCCTCAACCGCGCCTACGACCTGTGGGGTGCCCACCGAGAAGGCGACCGCCCCGGCTGGCTCGGCTGGTACGGCGAGGCCCAGCTCAAGTCCACCGAGGGCAAGATCATGCTCCGGTCCGGGTTCCCGGAACGAGCGACCCACGCCCTTACGGTCGCGGTGGACCGAGCGGTCCCCGCGACCGAGCAGTCCGCTCGGGACGCCTCGCCACGGCCAGGCTGGCGGCCCGGGATCTGGACGGTGCCCTCGACGCCGCCCACAGCGGCCTGGAGCTCTTGGAGAACCGGGTCCGCTCCGACCGAGCGCAGGTCCGTCTGAAGAAGTTCAGCCGCTACCTCGAACCTCACGCCAAGGAGCAGGCCGTACGGGACTTCCGTGACCGCCTCCGTGCCCTTCCTTCCGAGACCTGAGACGAAGTCCGTTTCTGAAGAACTGGCCTTTTCCTCGCCAAGAACACGTTCCTTTGCGACATGAACGTCCTGCGGGTGGCTGCCAAAAGCTGATCGCAACTGCTTTCGTTCAGTCCCCATTCTGTGTCGGTGGGCTGAGCAGTGGAAAGTCACAGTCTTGGGGCCGACGGCCAAAACGCTGAACCGTCAGGGCCGCCAACAGCGCAGGTCCCGGCCCCTCACGGGGCGACGTCGTCTGCCGATGTAGAGGATTCCTTCTGCGTCCGCCTGGTTCTCCGACGCGTCCCCTGCGGCGATCAGGGCCGCATTGAATCCCTACAGGTCTGCCCGCAGCCCCGTAGGGAGCCGGTAATCCACCCAGGCGAGCGGGCATCACCTGCCTGCCTCGTCATATCCGAAGGCGATTACAGCGCCCACCTCTTCGGACAAGGAATATGCGATTTCCGGAATGTCCTCAGCCACCCCGCCCAGCGGTTCACTGACGAAGGACCGTCGTGCAGGACATCACCGACGCACTTACTGCGGATCAGCCAAGGAGCTGTTATAGGTTTCTCTACCTCATCAAGGCACCCGCCGCGCGCGCCCGTCGCCCGGGCCTGCGCTCCTGTCTCCGCCCGCTCCAGCCCGGCCGCCGTCCGCGCGCCTGACGGCTCGGGTTGATGGGTGACGAACCCACGGGCGGCCGAGGCGGTACACGAGTGCGGCCCAGGACGATGCCTCCGGCGGGGGCGCTCGACTCCGGGATGGGAGGGGCCCGTGCGCGGGTGCCGGCCGGTGGGGTGTGGAGGTGGGGGCTCCCATCCCGTCTGCCGTCGACCCAGGCAGAGCCGAGCAGACACGGCACCGGGCGTCCAAGTCGTTCGTACAGTGGCGCGCTCCACCTGGACGCCCGGCACCGCGCCTGCTCCACGGTGTGTGGGTCGACGGCAGACGGGATGGGAGTTGGGAGGCGGTGGGTTGCGGAGGGGCTAGCGAGCCCTAACTCATCGCAGGTTTGGCAGCCTTGCAAGCCGTGCTGCGGCGTGAGACTCTGGGGCTGCTTCCGGCGTGCCCTCAATCGGGTATCGAGCGCTTGCCCTGGCGGGACAGCGCCGTTCATCTCACGCCGAGGTCCCCGATCTGCTGACTGATCAACAGCACCCCTGCCCTGACTAGAGGGCACAACCTTGACCCTCTGACCTGCCCGAGCGTAAGGTTGACCATACTTCGCGTCACCTCCATGCCCTGGCTGATCACTTCCTGGTCTCATTCAGTGCTGTTCGGGAGGGGCGATGGGCCAACCGTCCGACGCAATCTTGGTCAGTGTTGACCTAGCCGCCTACTACGCAGGGCGTCCGGAGAGCACGATTCGCCGGTGGGCCAACGAGGGGCGAATCACTACACACGGCCACGGACGCGGCAAGGTCCGGTACAACATTCTGGAACTCAACCCTGCCGTGAGGGATGAGTGGACTGGGGAGCGAGTCCCCGGTGAGACGCCACCCATACCTCCCGAGCCACGCGGACGCATCGGCTAACAAGGTCTAAGCCGTTGAGACGATAATCGAAGATCCACACCTTGAGCCCGGGCACTCGCTCGGGCTTTTTCATGCCCTCAAACGTCACTCCCTCCCTCGTGAGCCAGCCAAAGAGCCCACGTAGGCTCGGAGAGGTATGCCATGCGACCGCCCTTGCCCTCGGCCACTGTTAGTGGGACCGCAGGCTTCTCCGCACTTCTGACCGACACGCCATGGTGGCTCATTTTCCTGGTCGTTCTGGTCACAACGGCTGCGCTGCCAGCAACGTCGGAGTTTCGGGCCTGGAGGAAGGAAAGGTCAGACCTGGAGCTCGAACGGGCGGAACTCGAGATGAGACGGCAACAGAACCGGACTTTCCTTGCACTGCAACTTCGCACGGAACGCGCAATCCAGCAGCTGCCACCGGGGCAAGACCAGGTCACGGCCTACTTGGAACTGCTAGCAAGATCCAGGGACAGCGGGCCACCTCCCCAGCTACCGACCCAGGCGAAGGGCCAGGCGGATCGCCGTGATTCCGAGAGGGCCCGGCCCGCTCGGCACGAGTAGGGCAGCAGGCGTGCCACTCCCGTGCCAGACGGGGCCGGGAGTGGCGGTAAACGACGGACAGCACGGGGAGCGACAAGATTTGCCACGCCGCACGTTTTCGCTGTTCAGAACGTCTTGAGCGGCTCAAGGATCGGTGATTCCCAAGCTTATAGCGCGGGTTCGATTCCCGTCATCCGCTCTTCCACGAAGGCCCAAGTCAGAGACCTGGGCCTTCGTCATGCGTATCGTTGCCGCGGCCTCGGCGAGGCAGTCGGCCAGGCGAGGCTGGAAGGGGGCGACATGCGGGACACCGCGGCACGAGGGGCGACGGACGCGCTTGAGGAGTACCGGGGAGGACTGACCGGCTACTGCTACCGGATGCTCGGTTCGTACGCCGAGGCCGAGGACGCCGTGCAGGAGACGATGATCCGGGCCTGGCGGAACGTCGAGCGTTTCGAGGGACGCTCGTCGCTGCGGTCGTGGGTCTACCGCATCGCCACCAACGTGTGTCTGGACGCCTTGGCCGCGGGCAAGCGGCGGGCTCTGCCAATGGATCTTGCCGAGCCATCGCCTGGAGCCGTGCCCCCGGAAGCCCCGGAAGACGCCGCCCTGTGGATCGGGCCCTGCCCGGAGGGGAACCCCGAGGCGACCGTGGCAGCGGGCGAATCGGTACGGCTGGCGTTCGTCGCCGCCCTCCAGCACCTGCCTCCCAAGCAACGGGCCACGCTGATCCTCCGGGACGTGCTGGCCTTCTCGGCCCGCGAGGTCGCCGAGCTGCACGGCTCGACCGTCGCCTCGGTCAACAGCGCTCTGCAGCGGGCCCGTGCCACGCTCGCCGCACGTCGCGGCCCCGTCGACGCCCCCGGCACCACGTCGACCGACGCCGTCCGCCACATGCTGGCCGAGCGGTACGCCATGGCCTTCTCCCGCTACGACATGGAGGAGCTGAAGATGCTGCTCCACGTCGACGCCACGCTGTGCCTGCCCCCGTACACGAAGTGGATGCGCGGGATCCCCGACATCCAGGCGTGGCTGACCGGTCCCGCCGTCGACTGCCGCGGCTCCCGCCTGATCCCGACCACGGCGAACGGCACCCCGCCTTCGGCCAGTACCGGCCCAGCTCCGCCGGAACGGGCTACGAACCCTGGGCACTCCAGGTCATCGAGTTCTCCGGCAACCGCATCACCGGCATCAACGCCTTCCGCGACACCGATCGTCTGTTCCCGCTTTTCGGCCTGCCCGCACGCGCATCGAGCTGGACCGCTCCGCCGACCCCAGTGCCCCTGCCCGATCCGCCGTTTGAAGGACTGTAATGACCTGGTCGAAGTACACCCTCGTCCGTGAGGGCGTCCGTATTTCCTGCCGTGACCGGGGCGGACCGGGAGTGCCTGTCGTCCTGCTGCACGGGCTGGCCGGTCACGCGGGCGAATGGGACGCCATCGCCCACGACCTGAGCCCCCGCTACCGGGTCGTCACCGTTGACCAGCGCGGTCACGGCGCCAGCGAGCGCCGCCCGCGGGATGTCTCTCGCGCCGCGTACGTCGCGGACGTCGTCGCCGTACTCGAACAGCTCGACCTCCAGCAGCCCGTCCTGGTAGGTCAGTCGCTGGGCGGCCACACGGCCATGCTCGCCGCCGCGCACCCCGGGCTCTGCCGTGCGCTCGTCCTGGTGGAGGCCGGACCGGGCGGGCCGAACCGGAACGTGCAGGCGGAGATCGGAGAGTGGCTCGACTCCTGGCCCCGGCCGTTCCCGTCGCGGGAAGCCGCCGTCGCGTTCCTCGGCGACGGCCCGGTCGGCGAGGGCTGGGCGGCCGGCCTCGTGGAACGCGACGGCGGCTGGTGGCCGCGCTTCGAACGGGACGTGATGGTCGGGTCCTTGGCGGAAAACGCCCAGCGGTCCTTCTGGGGCGAATGGTCGAACGTGACCTGCCCGTCCCTGGTCGTCCTCGGCCAGACCGGCATCATCCCGCCCGAGGAGATCGACGAGATGCTCCGGCGACGGCCGGAGACCGTTGCCTTGAGCGTCCCTGGGACGGGACACGACGTTCATCTGGAGCGGCCGGACGTCCTGCGACACGTACTCCATGGGTTCCTCGGAGACGTCACATGATCTGCCGCCGGGCCGGACGGCGGGACCGTGATCGCGTTCACCGGCCGCCGTTCTCGGCGAGAGTGTGCGCGACGAGGGCATTAGCATGGCCGTGGCCCAGGCCGTGCTCGGACTTGAGCCAGGTCACGAGCTCCATGTGCTTGGTCGGCGGGGAGGAGCGGACGAGGTCCTTCCAGTCGGCGATCGGACGGCCGTACTTCTTCTCGATGGACGGGAAGTAGCCGGCAGGGCCCTTCACCGCGGCGGTCATGGGTGTCCCCGCTTCGCATCTGAATGATCTTGGTGGTGTCGATGATTCCTGCGCGAGAGGCGGTCCGCTAGCGGTTCGCCGGGGTGCCGGCCAGCCGGGCCGTCACCGCGGTCAGCCACAGCAGGCCGAGTCCCGCACCGGCGGTGAAGGCCAGGACGGAGACGGCCGAGGCCATGAAGCCCGCGAGGACGACCACCGGTACGAGGCGGGTGGCGACGGTCCAGACCCGCAGGCCCCGGGCGGCGAGCGGACGGGCCAGGACGAAGAACGCCGCGCACAGGGCGAGATAGCCGACCATCCCGCCGAACATGTGGACGGCGCCGTGCCCGCTCATCACGGTCGCCTCGGGGGCGCCGGCGGGAAGCCCGCCCCACGTCGGCCGGGAAGACCGCAGCGGCCCAGAAGGAGACAGCGAACACGCCGACCAGGACCGGGCCCCGGTCCCGCCCGGCGTACCGCGCAGCACCTGCCGCAATCCCGCCGCCCCGGCAAGCAACAGCGCGCCGGCGAGCAGGAAGTTCACCGTCTGGATCCATCCCGACTCGCCGAGGGCGAGCTGGCTGATCGCGTTCCGGGTGAAGTCGAAGCCCTCCCGCGCAAAGCCCTGGGCACATCCGGTCACCAGGAACAGCGGGCCCGCCACCAGGCCACCGCTCACAGTCCACCGTGCCACCGGGCGCGGTGCGGGCGCGCTGGAGACGATGTCGTGCGGGGCGGTCAGCGTATGAGTCATGGCGGGCCTTCCTTCCGTCGGTGGTTTCGCTTGTATGACCGACGGCGAGCAGCGAAGTCGTCGCTCCCGGCGATGTGCGCTGGATCACATGCACTCCCGGACGGCTTCCCCGCGTTCGCGCCATCGAGAAGGGCGTGCCACAACGTGCCAATAGCGGCGGTGAACAGCGGACGACAAGGGGTTCGAGGGAACGACGAGATGGCGACCTCGAATTTGCGTTTCTGCAGCTCAGACGCACTTTGCGGCCCAAGTGCCGGGTGATTCCCAAGCTTATAGCGCGGGTTCGATTCCCGTCATCCGCTCTTGAACGAAGGCCCTGGTCAGAGACCAGGGCCTTCGTCTGAGCGGAGCTGTCAGGGTTGCCGTCCCCTCCGGGCGTCCCCTCGCGCACGTCCGGCTCGCTCGAAGACCACACTGCGCGCCGCCCACCCGCGGATTTGTCGGCAAGATCAGCGACTCACCTCTCTTGTTCGCGGTCCGTGTTGGGCGAGGCGGCGGATGGGCGGCCTTCGGCGTCGATCACCTACTCGATCGGGGCCCACTCGTGCTCCAGGATCGAGTAGGTGATCGAGTCCCGCCACGCTCCGTGGACGAAGACGTGGTCGCGGATCCGGCCGTCCTCGGTCATGCCCGCCCGCAGAAGGGTCCGCGCGGACGCCTCGTTGAGGGGCGAGCGGGCCGCCCAGATGCGGTGCAGGCCGAGCATCTGGAAGCCGAGCGCGCACAGCAGGTGGACGGTCTCGGTGCCGAGGCCCTTGCCCCATTCGGCCGGGTGCAGAGCGAATCCGATCGTGGCCGCTTGCTGCGGTTCGGTCGCCAGACGCGCGTAACCGATCAGCCGGTGCTCGCCACGCCGGGTGATGGCGAGGCAGTACTCGGTCCTGGGCCTGTCCGTGGCGGAGGTGATGGACCGGTCGACGATCGCCCGGACCTGCTCGGGGGTGCGGGGTTCGAAGCTGAGGTGCCGGGTCGCCTCGGGGTCGCCGTAGACGGCCAGGAGCGCATCGGCGTCCTCGGGTTCAACTTCGCGCAGGGCCAGGTGGGGGCCGGTCAGATGGACTGGGGTCATGGGCGCGGAGCCTATCTGCGGGTTCATCGGACGAGGACGGAGGTCGGGGTGGCGGTGAAGGCTTCGATCTCCCCGCGCAGGTCGGCCGCCGCGCCGGTGTTCCGCCGCCCGTCGGCGTGCAGTGCGGCGTGGACGCGTTGGGCGCTGCTCGTGATGCCGAA
Source organism: Streptomyces sp. WAC08241 (assembly GCA_007858575.1). Taxonomy (GTDB): domain Bacteria; phylum Actinomycetota; class Actinomycetes; order Streptomycetales; family Streptomycetaceae; genus Streptomyces. Next base: position 5,692,679 of record CP042279.1, on the reverse strand, counting down.
GTTCCTCTGCTCGACGGGGAGGTCGAGCACGGGCCATACGGCCTCGATGGCACCCTCGATCTCGCCCCGGGCGATGCGTGCGAGCGCGAGGTCGGTCTGCGCGCCGGCCTCGTCGCCGAAGGCCACTCGTCCTCGGAGGCGTTCCGGTAAGCGCTGACGGCGGCCTCGGAACGGCTCTCGCCGAGCACAGGATCCTCGCCGAGGTGCACGGTGGCCTCGGCGACGTAGTAGAGCTGCCGGGGCTCCGGGAAGGTCATGATGCCACCGAAGGCGTCGAGGTCGTCGGGCACGACGGCGGCCCGGGCGTCCTCGGCCTGCTGGATGGCGACGCGGGTGGCCTCGGCGTCACCGATCAGGGCGTGCGCGCGGGCGGAGAGACAGGCCAGCCAGACACTGGTCGTGCCGTGGACGTCGCCGGCCGTGCTCTGGCCGAGGAGGGCGTAGTCGGCCGCCTCGGCGGGGCGCCCGGCCCAGTAGGAGATGAGCGATTGCAGGGAACGGACCCAGGCGCGCATGGCCTGGTGGTCGGCGTTGTCGGCGCAGACGAAGGCGGTACGGGCCTGCATCATCGCGGCGCTCGGGTTGCCCAGGTCGTGGCTGGCCTTGGCGAGCATGCCGGACGTGATCCCGGCGAGCAGGTACAGCTCACGGGCCTGCAGGGGCTTGACCCGGCCGTGTTCGAGCAGGCGGAAGGTGAGGTCCTGCACCTCGACCAGGTCGCCGAGCAGGGTCGGCAACGCCAGCCTGGGGTACGCGGCGGTGAGACGCCGCACTTCGTCATGGATCTGTCCCAGGGTCTCAGGACCGATGCTGCTGCCCTCTGCCATCGCGGTGAACCGAAGCGCACGACGAGCCGCCATCGCGACCTGCCTTTCCAATTCCGTTGTGCCCGCCTCGAAGCGGGGCTCGCTGCTGAACGGACCGCCGCCAGGCAGTGCCGCTGCCTGCTCGGTGGGGAGGAGGACAGGGAGCCGGCCGGAACGGCGGGATGACGAGCGAGGATGGGGATCCGGGCACAGGCGTGGTCCGTTCGACTGCCTGCGGCGCGGGGCGAGAAGGAGATCGACGCCGACGCCGAACATCGCTTCCAGCACCCTGCACTGGTCGGGGTAGGGACGGGTCTTCACGGCGCCGCCGTACCAGCGCTCGAACTGCCGCTTCGAGACCGACAGGCCCCGGAGCCGCGCGTCGTTCTCGTCGTCGGCGATCGACGTCGCCGTCGCTTCGAACCGGAGGCGGAAGGTCTCGTAGACCTGCCAGTGCCGCCGGAGCGTCAAGGCCCTTAAGAGCGTGGGAGTTTCAGCCACGGCAGATCCTCTCCGTACCCGTTCGTCTCCACCCGACGATAGCCCTGTCCGATCGACGGAAAACCCCTTCGGTGGCTCGCCGACGAAGATGACGGCAACCATGACGGCAGTCATGACGCGTGACGGTCAGAGAGCGTCGCCGCCCGGGTCGCAGGCCATTCGGCGATGACGGATCCGTGACGGTGGTGACGTCGTATCCATGCCCTGCCGTCCCCCTCATGCTGAACGCCACTTCGCCGTGCGTGCACTTCCGGCGACGAAGCGTGAGATTGCGGGCCGCCTCGGCGACTCCGCCCGATCACCCCATCCAGCACCACGTGCCCGCCGGCCCGTTCACGGGCGGGCGGGCGACGAGAGAACCGATGGACACCTTGACCGCCCTTGCCGGGCAGATCGCCCAGCTCGACGCCGTCGACTCCGTTCAGTTGGAGCGGATGCGCCACGAGGCCCTGACGGCCCGGGCGCCCTGGAAGGCCGAGTACGGCGCCTACCAGTCGGGAGGCTGGTTGACGACATCGCTGATGAACGCGTCCGGCGACGCCGCCGACGTGACGATCGGCGACTGCGCGGCCAGGCCGACCGACCTGCTGTCGCAGATGCCGGCCACCGCTGCCCTGCTGGCCGAACTCGGCCTGGACTACATGTGGGTCCGGCTCGCCCGGCTGGAGGCCAACGCCTTCCTGTGGGAGCACCGCGACTACGACGAGCTCGACCAGATCGAGCGGCACCGGCTGCACATCCCCTGCACACCAACACGTCGGCGTTCCTCGTCACCGGCGGGGTCAAGGTGCACATGACCGGCGGGCGGATCTGGCGGCTGACGCCGACGTACGCCCACGGGGTGTGCAACCTGCTCGGACCGGCCCGGATCCACCTGATCGCCGACGTGTACGCCGACGACGCCTACCGGCGCCTCGCCCGCCGGCCCACGCTCCAGCCCGAATCGGCCGAGCCGCTGCCTCCGGCCGACCCGTCGGTGCTCGCCGAGCGACTCCAGGCGGCCCGCGGCATGGCCGGTCTCGGCTACACGGACGCGGCCGAGCGGATGCTGCTGCGGCTCTTCTACACCTACGCCCTGCCGGAGGGGACGGTCTACGACCTGATCGCCGAGCTGCACACCTCGCTCGGCGACGAGGAGGCCGCCACGCGCTGGACGTCGGCCAAGCGCCGCCTCCTCGCCCTCACAGCATGACCGCCACGGCTCACACACCGACATCCGATCGGAGGACGCACGTGCCCACCCTGCACCTGGCGGAACTCACCTTCGCCAACCGCCCGTCCCAGCTCCCGCTACTGTCCCGGCTCGCCGACATCCTGGCCACCTCGCCGGCCGTCACGCACCTGATGGTGCGGGGGTCGCTGGCCACGGAACGGCCGACCGCCTCTCGGACGTCGACTTCGTCGTCGGCGTCCAGGACGCCGACCTGCCCGCGTTCGTCGAGAGCCTGGACGACCTGATGTCCACCGAGGCCGGCGCCCTGCTGCCCGGGTGGCGCGACACGATCGTCGCCGACCTCGGCGGCGTCGGCATGGTCTTCCTCGTCCCGGACGAGGGGCGCCTACACCAGATCGACCTCTACCTGGTGCCCGCGTCGCGCGTCCCACACCTACGGGCGACAGTCGCCACCGCATTACTCCTCGACCGCGAGCCGGCGCTCGTCCCGGCCGAGGGAACGGCGGTCGCCGAGCGGTTCGCGGCCGAGTTCCTCGCCCGGCCCCGTAGCTGCACCGAGTTGCTTATCGAGCACCTGGTACTGGCAGTCCTGCTGCACAAGCGCATCAGGCGCGGCCAGCGGTTCGTCGCGTACTCCGAGTGGCATCGCCTCCACATCGCGACGAAGGACCTGATCAAGGCCGCCCTGGCGCCCGCCTCGCGGTTCTGGGGTTGGTACCAGTTGCGCGAGGAGATCGCCGTCACCCCGATCGGCCGGGCCTGCCTCGGCGACCTGGAGGCGGCGATCGGCGCACCGGCCGTTCCCCTCGCCGCCGACGTCGACGCGGCCGTCGAGCGCACGCTCGCCCTGGTCGAGCGGGCCTGCCCCGAAGCCCTGCGCGGCCTGGAGGACGCCATCACCGCGTACCGCACCTACCTGGAGCTGCTGTGAACGCGCTCCACCTGGCGGGTCCGGCCGCCGACCGGGCCCGCCAGGGCCTGACCGCAGTCTTCTTCGGCGGGGTCCGCCCCGCCTCCGACGACGAGGAGAGGCTGGCCGAGGAGATCGGCCGCGCCTTGGCAGGAGCGGGCTACCAGCTCCTGCACGGCGGCTACAACGGCCTGATGGAAGCTGCCGCGCGTGGTGCGTCGTCCGAAGGAGCCCTGGTCACCGCAGTGACCCTGATCGGCAAGCACGACGAGTGGGGCGCGTTCAACCCGTACACCACCACGTCCGTCCACCTCCCCGACCTCGGCGCCCGGCTCAACCACTACCTGGACCACGCCGACCTCGTCGTCGCCATGGGCGGAGGCGTCGGCACCCTCCACGAGCTGACCGCCGCCATGTACTACGCGACCACCGTCCGGCCCGTACCGGTCTTCCTCGCCGGGGCCTCCGCGCGGCGCCTGCTCACCCTCCTGCGCGAGGAGGAGTGGCTGTACGAGACCCCGACCCGGCCCTCGGCTTCCTCGGCACCGCCGAGTCCGCCGAAGACTTCCGCGACCGCCTCGTCGCTCTCGACTTGGTTGAGACGGCACCGATCGGAGGAGCATGACCACCAGCACGCGCCTGCCCGACCTCACCGTCCGGCTCGCCGAGACCGCCCTCGTCACCGCCCCTTCCACCTCGCCGACGGCGCGAGGCTCGACCGCTACTTCGACGAGTACCGCCTGGCCGCCGATCCCGAGCTGCTGCGCGACACCGCCGCCGCCATGGTCCCCCTCGTCCCCGGAGACACCCGGCTCCTCGCCGGCATCGAACTCGGCGGCGTCCCCTCGTCGTCGCCCTGTCCGCCGCCACCGGCCTGCCCGCCGTCTTCCTGCGCCGCCGGCCGAAGGGGTACGGCTCCCGTCGGCAGATCGAAGGCGCCGCCTTCACCGGCCGTCGGACCGTCCTCGTCGACGACGTGGTGCGCTCCGGCGGACAACTGCTCGCCATGGCCCGCATCCTGCGGATCGCGGGTGCGCCGGTCAGCGACGCGCTCTGCGTCCTCGAGCGTCCGCTCGGCGGGCGAACGCTGCTGGCCGAACACAACGTCGCCCTCCATGCCCTGCTCACCGAGGCCGACCTGCCGGAAGCACCCCGAGGGGTGGTTCCACGTGAAACAGGCCGTGCTGTTCGATCTCGACGGCGTCCTCGTCGACAGCCGACACGCCCAACTCGCCACCCTGGCCGGCTTCGCGACCTCCGCGCTCGGCCGACGCGTCACCGTCGCCGACCTGCCGACCTGGGCCGCGATCACGCCACGTGAACACGTACTCGCCGAACTCGGACACACCGGAGTGATCAGTCAGGACTGCTGGGACGCGGCGACGGCCACCGCCACCCTCACCGCCGAGGTGTTCCCGTTCGTCGCCGACACGCTTTCCGCGCTCCGCACCGCCGGCGTCGCCACCGGCATCGTGACCCTGAGAAGCCGCCAGCGGGTCCACTGGGGCTCCTGCCACCCACCGTCCTCGATCTGATCAACATTGTCGTCTGTTGCGAGGACGCGGCACCGAAGCCCGCGCCGGACGGACTCCTGCTCGCCCTCGACAAGCTCGGTGTGTCACCCGGCGACGCCGTGTTCGTCGGTGACATGGAGTCCGACATGCACGCGGCCGGGGCAGCGGGCGTGACACCGATCGGCTCCGGCTGGGGTTCTCCGCCCCTCCACGCTTACCCGAGCCGGAGCCGTCGTCGTGCTCCCCGACGCCGAAGACCTCGCCGGGACGCTCCTCTCCCTGATGGGCACGGGGCGACAGAGCGCATAAAGCCAAGCGATCTTGACCCCAAGGCCGCTACGCTGGGTGGTGCAGTCGCAGCGGACCGTTGTGTCCGGTGTCGGCTGCGCCACCTCAAGCAACGGATCTGGAGTCATGGTCTACACCGTGGGGGCGCGAGCTATCTGCGTCGAGCTGGAGAGCTGAGAACCTCTCAGTCCCTGTTCTCGGCCCGGCTCGGCGTGTGATCGACCCCCATCTCTCCACGACTCTTCCGTGAGGGCCACACCACCATGCGCTCGACGCAGATCCGCTCCACCTTCCTGGACTTCTTCACCTCACGCGGCCACCGCCAGGTCTCGTCCAGCCCGCTGATCCCCTCCGATCCGACCCTGCTCCTCGCCAACGCCGGCATGAACCAGTTCAAGCCGTACTTCCTGGGCGAGGTCACCCCGAGTTCCCCGCGCCACCACCATCCAGAAGTGCGCCCGCACCTCCGACATCGACAACGTCGGCCGTACGAACCGGCACGCCACGTTCTTCGAGATGATGGGCAACTTCTCCTTCGGCGACTACTTCAAGGCCGACGCCATCGCCTACGCCTGGGAACTCCTCACCGAGGGCTACAACCTGGAGAAGGACCGCCTCTGGATCACCGTCTACCAGGATGACGACGAGGCCGAGCAGCTCTGGCGCAAGATCGGCGTCCCCGCCGACCGCATCCAGCGCCTGGGCATGGAGGACAACTTCTGGTCCATGGGCGTCCCCGGGCCCTGCGGCCCCTGCTCGGAGGTCAACTACGATCGGGGGCCGACCTTCGGCCGCGAAGGCGGCCCGGCCGTCGACGGCGAGCGGTACGTGGAGATCTGGAACCTCGTCTTCATGCAGTACCAGCGCGGCGAGGGCGACAAAAGGGCGACTTCCCGATCCTCGGCGACCTCGCCCAGCAGAGCATCGACACCGGCCTCGGCCTCGACCGCCTGGCCGCGATCCTCCAGGACGCCGAGAACGTCTGCGGCACCGATCTCCTGCGCCCCACCCTCACCACGGTCCAGGAACTCGCCGGCCGCGAGTACCCCGGCAGCGGCGAGGGAAAGGTCTCCTTCCAGGTCGTCACCGAACACGCCCGCTCGATCGCCTACCTGATCGCCGACGGCGTCCTGCCCGCCAAGGACGGCCGCGGATACGTGCTGCGCCGCCTGATGCGGCGAGCGATCCGCCATGCCCGTCTCCTCGGCATCGACGAGGCCGTCCTCGCCCCGACCACGGCCAGCGTCATCGGCAACCTCGGCGGCGTCTGGCCCGAGCTGACCGCTCAGGCCGCCCTCATTGAGCAGGTCGTCACCGCCGAGGAGGAGTCCTTCACCCGCACCCTCGCCCAGGGCACCCGGCTCCTCAACGCCGCCATCACCCGCAGCCACGACAACCGGTCCACGACCCTGGCCGGAGACACCGCATTCGAGCTCCACGACACCTTCGGCTTCCCCGTCGAGCTGACCATCGAAGCTGCCCGCGACGCCGGTCTCACCATCGACGAGGACCGCTTCGCCGACCTGCTCGCCGAACAACAGCACCGCGCCAAGACCGGAGGTAAGGCCAAGACCGCCGAGGCGCTCCGCCGCCAGGACGCCACCGTGAACTGTCCGCCCGCCACGGCCGTACCGACTTCGTCGGCTACGACCGCCTCGACGCCGAGGCCACCGTCCTCGGCCTCATCGCCGACGGCACGGTCGTGCCCGGTGCCGAGCAGGGAAGCACCCTCGAACTGGTCCTGGACCGGAGCCCGTTCTATGCCGAGTCCGGCGGACAGGTCGGCGACACCGGCACCATCCGGACCTCTGGCGGCACCCTCCTTGAGGTTCTGGACACCAAGCCCGGCCTGGAGGGCTTCCACGTCCACACCGTCCGCGTCGCCGAGGGCGAGGTCCGCACCGGAGAGCAGGCCGAAGCCAGCGTGGACGGCGCCCGCCGCGAGGCCGTCGCCCGCTCTCACTCCGCCACCCACGTGCTGCACGCCATGCTCCGCCGCACGCTCGGCGACCACGCCCGCCAGCACGGCTCCCTCGTCGACGCCGGCCGCCTCCGCTTCGACTTCGCCCACTTCTCCGCCATCGACCGTACTCAGCTCGCCGTCATCGAGACCCTCGTCAACGACAGCCTCCTCGCCGACCCCGAGGTACGCGTCTGGCACGCCTCACGCGCCGAGGCCGAGGCCGCCGGTGCGACCGCCCTGTTCGGCGAGAAGTACGGCGACCATGTCCGCATCGTCGACATCGGCGACTTCTCCCGCGAACTCTGCGGCGGCACCCACATCGGCCACGGCTCCAACGCCGGCCCCGTCCGCATCATCGGTGAAGCCTCCATCGGTTCCAACCTCCGCCGCATCGAAGCCCTCACCGGCCGAGACGCCCTCGACTATTACGACACCGAGCGCCGCCTCCTCGAAGAGCTCTCCGCCCTCCTCGGCGCCCGCCCACAGGACGCTCCCGACGCCCTCCGCAAGCGCCTCGACTCCCTCGCCTCCGCCGAGCGGGAACTCGGCCGCCTTCGTGAGGCCGAGCTGCGAAACCGCGCCCAGCAGCTCACCACCTCCGCCCGCACCGTCAACGGCGGCCGTATCGTCACCGAGAAGGTGACCGGCCTCGGTCCGGACGAGCTCCGCACGCTGGCCCACCACATCGCCGGCCTCCTCGACGCCGGCCACGCCGCCGTCATCCTCGGTACCGAGCACAACGGCAAGGCCCTCCTGGCCGCCGCGGTCACCCATAGCCTCCACGACACCGGTATCGACGCCAGCCGCATCCTCATCCCGGCCGCCCGTACCGTCGGTGGCGGCGCCGGCGGCAAGGGCCCGGTCGCCAGCGCCGGCGGTCGTCGCGTCGAGGCACTCGACGAGGCCCTCGCCATCGCCGCCCAGGATGCCATCCGCATCCTTGGTCAGTAACGCCCGGATGGCCGGTGCCGCCGCAGGCAGCACCGGCCATCCAACATCAACCGCGTCCGGCCCGCCCCAGCTCCTTCAGGAGCACCACGCTCTCGTAGTTCGTCACACCCCACCGCCAGGACCCAACCGGCGCGTAGCCCCGCCGGCGATACCAGCCGACCAGGTCGACCGCCTCGGTCGACGTGTCGATCACAGCCTGTGCAGAACCGAGTGCGACGATGCGTGCCTCCGCCAAGGCCAGAAGTCGCTGCCCGAGCCCCGTCCCGCGACATTCCGGATCGACCGCCAACTGCCAGAACGTCCCGGCACCCACTGGGGCCGGATATGCCTCCGGCGCCGCGTACGGAGCCACCACGGTCACCGATCCCACCAGCTCATCTCCCCGGAAGGCGAGCCAGCACTCGCCCTGCCCTGCGCGGTGCGCGGTGTCCTCCACCGACTGATACGAGGGCGAAGAACAGCCGACCAGCCGCAGCGTGACCGGCGTATGAGCGATGCAGCAGGGACGTCAACTGCTCCACCGAGTCACCGTCGGAGAGTCGTCTCACCATGACGCCCCTGATCAGCTCGCTTGCCGCCTCCATCGTTCACCTCCTGCCGTGCCTCAGCTTCCGCAGTTCCGTTGATACCCCCATATTGCGCCAAGGTGGAACAAAGGGCTTCCGTGAAGCCTCAAGCGTTCCTTCGCCGCCCACACTGGCCTCGTGTCTGCAGTCACCCGATCGGCTGAGCCCCGTCGTGAGCCGACCCTCAGGCATACCACTCTCGTTAAGGAGGACACTCGACAGCTTCGACGGTAGGAAATCATGACTGCACGGGCAGACAGCCAGGCCGTCCCGGACGGCATCAAGACACTCGTGCAGAGCGAACTCAACGCCCTCTCCGCTCGACTCTTCGATGTCCTCTCCTCCTCCGTCAAGAGCATCGGTGAACGGGAGGAATGGCTTTTCGGTCAGTTGATCACTGTCGACCAGTTGCGGTTCCAGTTGGAGTCCGTTCAGGGCATTCTCGCCACCTACGCCCTTGCCGAGGGGATCGACCGCTCCCGAGTAGCGAGCTGGATCGACGCGTCACAGAAAGAGCTGGACTGGATCACTACGGGCACCTGGACAGCAGCGCAGGTCGCTGCGGCCCGTGGCGAAAAGTGTCCAGACTCAAACTACGAGGCGCATGAGGCATACCGCGGAGCCAAAGCGACGCTAACCCGCTCCGAGTACTACGCAGAGGACCACGCTCATCGCTAACATGCTGGCTGTCGCCCATATCAGCCGCAGTGACCTCGAAGAGCAGCACGGCTGGCTCTCCGACCGCACGCGTAAGGCGATCAAGTACGGCTGGTCGCTCCAGCCCAAGCGTGCCCCTGTCATCAAGCCTGCCCAGACAGCCGACCAGGGCGAAGCGTCGTCACCCACCGACGCCACCGCTGCCGCCTGATACCACTGCCCCAAGGACTAGTCGGAACAGACAGTGCAGCGTGCCGATAGATCGAGCGGTCGCTCGGTTGGCCGAGCGACCGCAGAATCACTCCCTCGTTATTTGGTCAACACCACCAGCAAGGAGGGCTGTGTCGATGGGCCGAACGAAACCCAACAAGCCACGCCGCCCCCGACTCCCGAGACAGGAAAGCATCGTGGCCCTGCCGACCGCCGGAATGTCCTTCAGAAGGCCCACCGGATACGTCATGCCGATGATTCGAGCAAGCATGGTCGAGACGCCGCGCGAAGGCCGGCCTCGCGGGCAGGCCCTGAGATCGCCGTGCTCAGCGACTGTCACAATCAGTTCCAGCATGAGGGCCTGCAACGCCTTGTCATGGATCTCGCCTGCACAGCCGGCGAGGCCACCATCATGTTCTCCGAGCACAGTCCACTGAGCCCCGTGGAACTCCTCCAGCAGTTCTCTGCGCATCACGCCGTCAACATGGCCACCAACCAGACCATGAAGGACGGAGACGTCGTCTGGGGCTACATTCCCGCCATGGTGCGCCCGATCTTCGAACCGGGTGCCAGGCCCGGCATGGATGAGGTGCTGTTCGAGATCGACGAGAAGTACGGGTTCCACACCTCGATGGACTTCATCGTAGCCCTCGCCATTTACTCAGGAGCGGTGGTACGCCGCCTGGCTGAGCGACCGATCGCAATCCCGAAGAGATCATGCAGGAGCTTGAGCGGCGTGCCGAACCGATCTGGAAGGAACTCGACGCCTTCGACACCCGCGCATACATGACCACATAGGTAACCGCCTGATTGCGGGCGCGAAGCGCGCCACGCCCACAGCCGCTGGCTAACCAAAGCTACGGCCTACGAGCCCCAACGGCGTCTCATGGTCACCCGCCGCCGAGTGCGTGCCCCATCCGTGCCCTTCAAAGCAGTAAACAGCGGTCACTACGAGCACCCACGGAGCCACGTGATACGTCAGACCGAGGAGCGTATCCGCAGGTCAGAAGCCATACTAACGGCCCAAGCGGCGGTGATTCCCAAGCTTATAGCGGGGTTCGATTCCCGTCATCCGCTCTTCGAACGAAGGCCCAGGTCAGCGACCTGGGCCTTCGTCGATATCGGGACCTGCTCACGGCCTGCCGAGATCCGGTCGCCCGGTTCAGCCGCCGGCGACGGTGGAAGGGAGAGCCGTCTGCCGCGCGGTCAGATCAACGCGCGGGCCCTGCGCTCCCAGTCCGCGACCCGGGTCATCACGCCGCTGACCTGCTTGACTGCGGCCGTGAGGTCTCGGCCCGGTACTCGCAGCTCCCGGCTCATCTTCACCAGCCACCGCATGCCGACCTCGACCTCGCCGAGCACGCCGACCACCTCGTGGGTGGACTCGGCAGTACTGATCATCTGCTCCAGGAAGCCGGTCGCCGAACCTGCGCGCTGCTCGGGCGGCATCGCCTCGATGACGTCGAACGCAGTCTGAACCGCCGCGTCCATCTCCACCATCTGCCCGGCGAAACGGGTGCAGGCCTCCCGGAGACCGGAGGCCGGCTCGGCCATCGCCCTGGCCAGCTCGGTCATCGCCGGTAGCCACGCGCTCATCGGCGTCCCCGGCTGGGCGGCCCGCTCCATCACGGGACCGATCTGTACGGCGGCTTCGGAGATCACCGTCATGAACCCGGCGATCGCCTCCGTGGTCTCGCCGATCGCCTCCGTCTGCGCCTCCACGCGGGCGAACCGGTCGAACAGTCCGGGAGCATCCAGATCGTCCGGCTCCGCCTCGACCACGACTTCCGGCGGCGGCACCGCCGGCAGCCCGAGCAGGATCCGGGCCGGGGTCAGCGGCTCGAACCGGTTGTCCAGGGCACCCTTCAGCGCGGTCTCCAGGTCCCGCCGCGCCCTGACCAGACCGCTCCGGCTCCGCTTGAACATGATCGTCCGGATCAGCGAGAGGTCGAACGGCAGTTGCCCGTGCTCACCGATGTGGATGATCGGTTTTCCCGTCAGGTGCCGGATCCCGAGCTCGTAGGTGACGTTCGCGTTGCCCCCGGTGAGGTCGGCGATCACGATGTCGTCCTGCAGCACGTGGCGGCAGATCTGCTCGGTGATCTCACCCGTGTCGGCGATCCCGTCCGCCCTGACCGGGACGATGCCGTGCCTGACGCAGGCTGGCAGGATCACCTTCTCGTAGATCTCCAGGTTCTCCTCGTATGCCAGGAGTTCCGGACTCCCGTCCGGGGCGTGCTCGTTTCCGATGGGCGCGATGACGAAGCAGGTCGTCATCGACGCCTCTTCGAGCTTCTCGTCGGTGACCGCCACGGTGCTCATGCGTAGTCCTCCGTTTCGAACTCTTCGGTCCGCCGGTGCCGTTCCGCGAGGTCGGCGCCGGCTTACAGATCAGCCAGGTAAATGGGGCGCTCCTCGATCCCGAGCGCCCGAAGCAGGTCGGCGGTGGGAATCCGGTACTGCCACCCGAGACGCAGGAACCGGCAGGGAAACCGCCCTGGTGAATGAGCTTGTACGCGGTGGCGGGGCAGAGCCCGAGCGCGCGGGCGGCGGTGCGCAGGTCGATGACCAGCGGCAGGTCGAACGCCTCGCCGAACGACAACCAGGTCCTGGAACGCGGAGTCACCCTCGCCCTCCCATCGGACGCAGCGACAGGGTGCCGATGCGGCTGCCCTCGCTCGGGCGCCGCGCCCGGTGCACGATCTCTCCGAGACCCAAGTGGCCTGCCACCTCACCCAGCCGGAAGCTCTCCAACCGATCCGGTGCGACGCTGAACCGCACGGTCGCCGACAGACCGTCGGGCCGGGCGGGTGGCGACACCCGCAGCTCCCAGCCGTCGTGCCAGTCGCCGACCGGCGACTCAGCAGGGACTCCACGGAGAGGTGGGCAGCAGCCAGCGCCCCGACGTCCGCCACCGGCCGCTCCCGAGTGCGGGCCCGGGCGAACGACCACACCCTGTTGATGGTGGGGCGCAGCAGCGCGTGGCCCACCTCCTGGGTCCGCGGGTCCACGTCCACGAGCACTGTCAGTAGGGCGAGCAGTGACTCGGATTCGAGCTCCCGCCGGTCGATCGGCCACCGGATCGCGATCCGGTGGAGGGTGCGCCGCATGGCGGGTAAGGCCAGCCAGAGCGCCAACAGCCGTTCGGATCCGGCCGCGCCGGTGTCGCACTGCGCCGCGTCGACGGCCTCGCGCCAGATCTCCTCGCGAAGCACCGGGTCCGACGATCTGCTGTACAGCACCCGCCGGGCCGTCAGGGCGGAGAGGCGGGCCGGCCCTCGGCCGTGATGACCGGAAAGGGCAGTTCGGCAAGCCGGAACCGGTGCTCCAGCACGTCGAACACCCGGTTGTAGGGGATCAGTCCCATGATGAACCTCCCGAATCGTCAGTGCCGTCACCCATGCTGTCCACGATGCGTAAGCAGGCCCGGGCGATCCGGTGCAGCTCCTCGCGCAGCGTCTCGTAGGGGACCGGCGAGAAGCCGGCCGTGTACCGCCGCGCACTCGCGGCGGAGCGGTGATCGCAGGTGGCGGCGTAGTAGTACACGTCGCCGGTCCGGCCCTGGACGGAGAGGCCCCGGGTGTCCTGCTGGCGGTTGCCGCCTGCCGCGTTCCCGCAGGAGGTGCAGCCTCCCGCGGATGGAACATCGCTCATCGGCCGGCCCTGCCGGGCACCACCGTGGATGACGGACCCGTGGATCACGCCCTGGACGGCAGTGCCGTGGATGCCCTGCTGGACGAAGCTCGGCCGTTCCGCCTCCGCCGCTCGCGCTGGGGACCGCGGCCCGCCCTCCGGCACGTCCGGCCAGGGCTCCCCGCGTCCTGCGGGTCCACACCGGGCAACCGGACCCAGCCGTACCCGGCGAACCCCTTCTGTTCGACGTGGATACGGCGGTACTCCTCCGGGTCGTGTCCGTGGAACCGCGAGCGCACCACGTCCTGGTAGAGCCGGTCGGAGATCACCACGACCAGGCTCGCCGACCCGGCAGCCGCCAGGGCCCGCTTCACCTCGGGTGCGTTCAGGTAGCGGGCCACGGCGATCGGGGCGGGGCCGGAGAAGCCAGGGCGGCGGTGGTGGCCACGCCGGTGTCGACGGCCAGCCGAAGCCGCATCCGCCCGGCGCGGCGGCGGGTGGCGTTATAGCCGCCGAGCTCGGCCGCGAGGTGGGTGACGTACTCGCCCAGCACCACCTGCTCGGAAGTGCCGGCCGGGAGGACCGCGAACTCCATGTCGCCCTGCGGCTGGACGGACCACTTGCTGTGGTCCAGTCCGCTGTGTTCGGCCGCCGCCCTGAGCATCCGGGCGAGTTGGGCCTGTACGGTCCGCTGGTCCGGGGTGTCGAAGGAGCTGTACTGCTCGATGTCCGCCGCCAGGCAGAGGCGGCGGTCGTCATCCGGCCGAGGTTTGTCCCAGGACGGGACGGTCGGCTGCGACGTCATGTGAACCATCACCTGCTCGAGTAGTTCGGATAGTCGGTGGTGCTGGTCGCCAACTGTGCGGCCGACGGGCCGGGCTCTCCGGGCGAGCCGCAAAAATGCGGGATGTCGGTTCCTGTCAGTGGGCGGTCGGCGGCAGGAGTCCGATCGCCCGAAGGCGGTCCGGCTTGAGCACCGTCATCTCAGGGCGTCCGGTCTTCACGATCTCCTCCTCACGGAACCTCGCCAGCGCCTCCTGCACCGCCCTCTCTCGTGCTCCGACGAACGCCGCGAGTTCGGCCTGCGTGAGCTCGACGCAGATCAGAGTGTGCGAGCCGAGGGACTTGCCGTGGTTCTCGGCGAGTTCGGCAAGCACCCGGGCAAGCCGTACCTGAACCGTGAACTCGCCGAACGCACTGCGCCAGGAATTCGCGCTGCGCAGGCGGCGGTTGCTGAGCCGTACGATCTGGAGGGCGGTCTCGGGGTGCTTGTCGAGGAATTTCCGCACCGCTCGGCGTTGGACGACGCGTACGTCGATGTCCGCACCCGCCGTCACGGTGGCCGACCTGGGCACGTCGTCGATCACGGCCATCTCTCCGACCACGTCTCCGCCGGCCCGGATGGCGATCAGGGCTTCACACCCGTTGGCACGCTTCCTGGTGACCTTTACGTAGCCGTTCTCCAGGAGCATCAGGCAATCGCCCGGTGTGCCTTCCGCGAGGATCTTCGCTCCGGGCGGATACCGCCGCGGGGAACCGATACTCAGAAGTTCTTCCCGGGCCGCCTCCGACAGGCTGCCGAGGAAGCGGGCGGGCCGCCGCTCGCCGATGTCATGCGCACCGCGTCGTGCTGTCCCCTGGGTCACGCGCTCCATACCCCACCTCGTGGTCGAGTCCAAGTGCCTTCCCGATCAGGGAATCAGGCCCGGATTCGGGCGGAAAGAGCGTGTGAGGCGCATCCGGTGTGGTGCGTGCGCATGGCGCGGCGCGTCGGGGCGAGGCCTCCGAGGATCTCCCGGGTGTTCGTGCAGGACGGCGACATGCGCTATCGCGTCCCGTCGGCCGACAGCGTGGGACGAATACAGCCCGGCCCTCCCGCCCGGCCGGATCTCTTTCCCGTCACCGCACGAAACCCGGGCCCTCAGTTCAACGGAGTGACACGACCGACCGGAGGAGATCCCGATGGGCAAGCTCACGGAACGAAGGTGGCGAACCGCTCGTCGCCTGGGGCGAGCCACCCCGTTCACCGCCGTACGCGGTGTCACCACGACTACGGGCTCCGCTCTCGTCGCGTGCGGTCTGGCATGGCGGCAGCGCCGATGAGCGAATCGCAGGCCGGCTCCGCCGAGCCGGCCGGGCACGAGCCGCGCTGAGGCCGACCGGGTTCACACCGAGCAGCCTGGCGGGGGGCGTTGCGACCTGTCATCCCTCCGCCGCCGGTTGGAATGCCGGAAGCAGGGTCGATTCGACCGTGCGACCTCGCCTGTGGAATGCCCGTAGGAAACACGAGCCCTCCCATGCATACCCCAGCATGCTTGCCGCATGTCCTCGACGACTCGCATCACCGTCACACTCCCCAGCGATCAGGTGGCCGAGCTCCGCAAGCTTACGGACAACGTCTCCGGCTACGTCGCGGAAGCCGTGGCCCGCCAGATCCGACACCAGTTTCTGGGTGGCGACCTTCGCCGCCACGAGGAAGAACACGGACGCTTCAGCGACGAAGAGCTCGCCGAAGCCCGCTCGAAGATCTTCGGTACCGCCGACTTCGCCAAGAACACGGACGCCGCGTGAGCAGCGCGTCGAAACCGTCGTCCTGGACTCGGAGGGACTCTCCGCCTGGATGGCACAGGACCGCAGGCTCCTCGCGATGCTGCAGGTTTTCCACGACATGGGAGCCAACCTCGTGATCGGAGTGAACACCATGGTGGAAGTCAGTCACTCCCGCACCGACATCCCCCGCCTGAACTGGGCCCTGTCCCGTGTCAAGGTGGAACCGAACCGGTCACCGAGCGAGCAGCCAAAGCGGCGGCAGAACTCCTCAAAGACGCCGGGCTGCACGGGTACAAGTACGCCATCGACGCCACGGTCGCCGAGGTCGCCCTGCGCCAGCCGAAACCCGTCGCCCTGCTGACGCCCGACAGCGACGACATGGCCAAGCTCTGCGGCCGCCAGGTCCGCATCATCCCGCTCTGACCCGCCGCACCTCGGAGCATGCATGCCGACAGGCTGTATCGCGCCGCCACGGCCCATGCACCATCCGTGCCCAAAGAAGGCCCAGGTCAGCGACCTGGGCCTTCTTCGTGGCCGGATCCGTCGGCGCGTGCGGTTACGAGGGTCGGCCGCCGTACGGCACGGTGATGAGTTCCATGGCGTGGCCCGTCGGGTCCATGAAGTACACGCCGCGGCCGCCGTCGTGGTGGTTGATCGTGTCGGGTTGCTTCCGGTGGGGGTCGGCGTAGTGCTCGATGCCGCGCTGTCTGATCTGCGCGTACGCCGCGTCGAACTCCTCCTCGGAGATCAGGAAGGCGTAGTGCTGGGGGTGATGCTGTCCGCGGGGACGGTGGCGAAGTCCAGGGTGACGCCGTTGGCCAGGCCGACCGCGATGAACGGGCCCCACTCGGCGGTGATCTCGAGATGGAGGAGGTCCGCAAAGAACTCGGCGGACTCCCGGTTGTCCCGGGCGTGGACGATCGTGTGATTCAACTCGACTGACAAGGAATGCCTCCGAGGGCATGTCCCGACACCTCCATGCCTCACCCAGCCGGTGACCGACACGCGATGTTGCCGTAGACCTTATCCCCATGTGTCCAGTGAATCAAGGGAGTTGACGAGGAACGGGGCGCGGTCACAGCAAGCGGTCGACCAGGCCGTCGACGTAGTCCGGGGTGAGCGGGCCCATGCCGAACAGGACGCGGATGTACATCGGGGCCAGGACGTGGTCCAGCACGTCGAGTGCGTCGGGTGCGTGCTCGCCGCGTTCGCGGGCGCGGTCGAGCACGGACCGCAGTTGCCGGATGCGTTCGGTACGGAGCTCCTCGGCCGCCCGCACGCCCCGCTCGCCGCTGCCGGACAGGGCGACGGCCAGGTGCAGCACCGCCGGGCCGTCGGGTCCGGTGATCTCGCGGGCCACCTGGGCCGCGTACGTGCGCAGGTCGCCGGCGAGGCTCCCGGTGTCGGGCATCGGCGACCGCGCGTCGAGTCGGGTGAGCGCCACGTCGGTGAGCAGGGCCTCCAGACTGCCCCACCGGCGGTAGATGCTGCTGTCGGCCACGCCCGCGCGGGCCGCGACCTCGCGGACGGTGAAGTTGCCGTAGCCGCGCTCGCCGATCAGGTCGGTGACGGCCCGGTGCACCACCGCGCCGACGCGGGCGCTGCGCCCGCCGGGCCGCCGGGCCCGCTCTCGTTCGTTCATGCCCTCAGCTTAACGCAGTCATCACTTGCGTTTACGAGGCGATCCTCCGTACAGTCGCCTAACGCAGCCACGGGCTGTGTTAAAGCGTCCAGGTGCGTCGCCGTCCGTGTCGACCGCGCCCGGGCGCACCCGACGACGGAGGGGAATCCCCATGGCTGCATCGCCCGCGGCCTCGGGCGGTCGACCGAACCGGGCCGTGCTGCTCGCGGTGACCTGCCTGGGCCAGTTCATGGTCCTGCTCGACAACACGATCGTCGGAGCGGCGCTGCCCGACATGCAGCACCGGCTGCACACTCAGTTGACCGGTCTTCAGTGGATCGTCGACGCGTACGTCCTGCTGGTCGCCATGCTGCTGCTGTCCGGCGGTGTCTTCGCCGACCGGTTCGGCCGCAAGCGGGTCTACCTGGCCGGCGTGGCGGTGTTCACCGTCGCGTCGGTGGTGTGCAGCCTCGCGCCCTCGCTCGGCTGGCTGGTCGCCGGCCGGGTGGTGCAGGGCATCGGGGCCGCGGCGTTGAGCCCCGCCTCGCTGGCCCTGCTCGCCGCCGCCCATCCCGTACCGCGAGAACGCGTCAGGGCGATCGGGCTGTGGGCCGGGCTCAGCGGAATCGGTCTGGCCGCGGGCCCCGTGGCCGGCGGCGTGCTGACGGACGCCTTCGGCTGGCCCGCCGTCTTCCTGGTCAACCTGCCCATCGGCGCGGTCCTCCTGCTGGTCGGCCTGCGCCACCTCGACGAGTCCCGCAATCCGAGCGCCCCCGCGATCGACGTCCCCGGAACGGCACTGTCCGTCCTGGGGGTGGGCATGCTCACCTACGGGCTGATCGAGGGGGCGCCCGCGGCTGGACGTCGCCGGTGATCCTGGGCTGCTTCGCCGCCGCGGCGTCCTCCTCGCCGCCTTCGTCGCCGTCGAAGCGCGCCGCTCCGCCCCATGCTGCCGCCGGGGCTGTTCCGGCAGCGGCTGTTCACCGTGTCCAACACCGCCATGGTCGTGGTGGGGTTCGCCCTCATGGGCTCGTCGTTCTTCTTCTCCCAGTTCTTCGTGTACGTCCAGGGCAGCTCGATCCTGCGCGCCGGCCTGCAGACCCTTCCCCTGTCCCTCGCCATGGTGATCGTCAGCCCGTACGCCGGCCGGCTCGCCGCCCGGCACGGCTTCCGGATCGTGGTCACCACCGGTCTGGCCCTGGCCGGCCTGGGCCTCGTCGCGCTCGGCACGGTGCACGCCGACACCGGCTACGGGAACGTGTGGTGGCGGCTGGCAGTCGCCGGCGCCGGCTTCGCCCTGACCCTGTCCCCGCTGACGGGAGCCGCCGTCCAGGCGGTCGGCCCGCAGGAAGGCGGCCTCGCCTCCGGCGTCAGCAGCACCACCCGGCAGATCGGCGCGGTGCTCGGCGTGGCGGTGCTCGGAGCCGTCGTCCGCGCCCGCCAGTCCGGCGCCTCCTCCTTCGAGACCGGCCTCGACAGCGCCTTCCTCGTGGCCGGCGCCGTCACCCTGGCCACCGCCGTGTTCACCGGCCTGGGGTGGGCGCGGTCCGGGCCCGTGCGGTCCGGGCTCGCGCAGTCCACGTCCGCGGATGGTCCCGCGGCGCCGCGACGCTCCAGCGAGCCCGGTCCCGGTCCCCATCCCGGTCCCGGCGCGGTCACCGCTTCGGACAAGGCTTCCGCCGGCACTCCGAGCTAGACCGAAGCCGCCCCCGGCCCTTCCCGCCGCACTCCGGTCGCCCCCTCCCCGAGGAGAAGCACTACGACGATCCCGACCGCGCCACGGAGTTCGAGCACCGCAACGTCCTCTATGCCTACGGGCCCGAGCGCCTGGTCACCGGGAAGTACCGCGCGCTCGCCACGGGGACCCGTTTCCCGATGGCCGGCGCCGAGCATCCGACGACGGGGGTGTCCACCTACCCGTTCACGATGTTCGGCGGCCGCTGGGCCGAGGAGACCCTGGACGTCGTCACCGCCATGCCCGGGCGCGGCGACACGGTCGTCGGCAACGACGTCTGGTTCGGCTACGGGGCGACCGTGATGCCCGGCGTACGGATCGGCGACGGCGCCGTCGTCGCGGCCGGCGTCGTGGTGACCGCCGACGTCCCGCCGTACACGATCGTCGGCGGCAACCCGGCCCGACCGATCCGCCGGCGCTTCGAGGACGCCGACGTCGAGCGGCTGTTGCGCGCCGCCTGGTGGGACTGGCCCGCGGACCTCGTCACCGAGCACGCCCGTACCATCATGGCCGGCACCCCGGCCGACATCGCCCGCATCGCCACCGAACACGGAGGGACGAGTCCCTCTGAACCACGTGACCCAGGTGTCCGTCGAAGAGCACGCGGTGGCCGACCCGCGGCCGGACCCTACGCCCTCACCACGGGACCGGACGGCGCCCTGTGGTTCACCCTCGTCCACAGCGGCCGGATCGGGCGCCTCGTCCCCAGCCGGGAGCCGACGAGCCACCGCCTCGCCCCCGACAGCGGGCCGACCGTCATCACCCCGGCCCCGACGGCGCCCTGTGGACCGCGCTGGAGATCGGCGCACTCGCCCGCGTCGCCCCGGCGGACAGCACCGTCTGAGCAGACCGCTCCGTCCCTTCCCGCGTCCGCCCGAACGACAGGGCAAGGCAGCCGGGCCGTGGCCACAGCGACCCGGTGCCGCGGGCGGCCGGACCCGCGGCACCGGCGCCCCAGCGCTCTCGGAGGCCCTGGGCACCAGGCCCGTCGCCACGGCCCGTGTCCGTTTCTCCGTCGTCGGGGTCCTTGTCGACGGCGGCCTCCTCGCGGGCCCCGGGGCGCGCTCCGGGGCAGTCGCCGGTGGCCGGGTCGTGGGGAAGGTGACGGACTTCGGCCCGGACGGGCTCCGTGCGCCGGCCCACCGCGGCGCCGTGGTCCTCGGTGCCGGACACGGAGGGAAGGCCCTCCCGGCCGTTGCGGTCGGCCCCGGCCGTTCAGGCCGCTCGTGAGTGTGCCCGGCGAGGGTCAGGAGTGGTGAACAGCGCAGCTCACCAGTGGTGTCGGCCGATCCCGACGCCTCATACCCTTCAGTAACATCACTGCTTCGAACGACTGCACGGGGGAAGTGTCGAATGGCTGGGCGGGAACGCGGTACCGAACTCACTCCTGGTCAGGGCCCCGGTGGGCCGGCCCCGGCGGACGTGGCGGGGCTCGCGGTCCTGCTGCGGAGCTGGCGCGTCCGCGCCGGGCAGCAGCGCGGCCTCGGCGCCCCCTGCCCCAGAGCGAGGTGGCCGACGACATCGGCATGAGCGTGCGCTGGTACCGCGACCTGGAACGCGGCACGACCCCGCGCCTCGACCCCGCGTGCTCTCCCGCCTGGCGGACGTCCTCGGCCTCGACGTGGACGAGCGCGCGGCGCTGCACTCCACGCCTTCGGCGGCACCCCGTACGCGCCCCGGCCGCACGCCGGCGACCCGGCCGTTCTGCCCGCCCTCCAGCAGCAGGTCGACCGGCAGTTGCCCCGCCCGCCTACGTGACCGACACCCGCTGGGACATCGTCACGTACAACAGCGCCATGGCCGAGTGGTTCCCTGGGTCCTCGCCCGGGACGCCAACCTCATCCGATGGGGACTGACCACCCAGGAGGCCCGTGAGCAGCTCGTGGACTGGCCCCGGCACGCGTACATCTACCTCGCCATGATCCGTTTCGCCATGGCCGAGCGCCCGGACGAGCCGGGCCTCTCGGCGCTGCTGCGGGAGGTCCTCCAGGACCCCACCTGCCGGCGCCTGTGGGAAGAGCGGACGTGCATCGTCGGCAACCGGGACGGCCACCGCTTCCGGCTGAGCCTTCCGCACGTCTCGCCCGGCACCGTCGACGTGGTGACGCAGGTCCTGCTGCCCGCCGGGCACCCGGGCCTGCGATTCGTCGTCCTCGGGAGCGCGCCGTCGTCCCCGGCCGACGACTGATCACACACCACCGCGACCCCGCGGATCAATACCCGGCGACCGGCAAAGATCTGCCGGTCGCCGATTCCAGCACCGGCAAATCTTTGCCGGTTTGGATCCGTTGACACCCGGAACCCGTTGCGGGTTTTCTCGATTCTCCAGGACGTGTTCAGGCCGTCCCGTGGAGAGAATCCGGAGATCGGTGTTGCGGGTGTTCACGAACAACGAGAAGTCATTCCTGGGAGACGGCGTCTGGGGCGCCCTCCCGATCGGGGACACCGCCCGCGAAGCCGCCGTACGACCGGAGCCCGCCCCCTCCCCGTCCGGCGCGTCGGCGTGGTCGGCTCGGGCACGATGGGCGGAGGCATCGTCGAGCTGTGCGCCCTGCGCGGCCTGGACGTCCGGCTCGCGGTGTCCCGGGAGTCCTCGCTGGTCTCCGCACCCCGTCGTCTCGCGGCGTCCCTGGACCGGGGAGTGGCCAAGGGCCGGCTCTCCGGGGCGGAACGGGACGCGGCGCTGTCCAGGGTCTCCGTCACCGCCGACCTGGGGGACCTGAGCGACCGCCAGCTCGTGATCGAGGCCGTCCCGGAGGACGAGGAGCTCAAGCTCGACCTGTTCGCCACGCTCGACAAGGTCGTGGACACGGACGCGCTCCTGGCCTCGACGACCTCGGCGATCACCATCACCCGGCTGGCCCGTGCCACGCGCACCCGGGCCGGGTGATCGGGATCCACTTCTTCAACCCGGTCGTCTCGCTGCCCCTGGTGGAACTGGTCCCGACGCTGCTCACCGACCCGGGCGTCCTCCGGCGCGCGGAGGCCTTCGTCGCCGAGACGCTCGGCAAGGACCCGATCCCGGCCGGGGACCGCAGCGGTTTCGTGGTCAACGCGCTGCTCGTCCCCTACCTGCTGTCGGCCGTCCGCATGGTCGAGTCGGGCTTCGCGTCGGTCGAGCACGTCGACCGCGGAATGGAACGCGGCTGCGCCCATCCCATGGGCCCCCTGCGGCTGTGCGACCTCATCGGCCTCGACGTCGTCGCGGCGGCCGCCGATTCCCTGTACCAGGAATTCAAGGAGCCCCTCTACGCTCCGCCGTCACTTCTCTCGCGCATGGTGGAATCCGGACTCCTCGGCAGGAAGACGGGCCGCGGATTCTATGCGTACGCGTAACGCGTAGCTCGCGGAAAAGCACTCAGTCCAGCTCACGGATTTCAGGAGCATACGCATGCACGCGTATATGAACATCAAGAAGTCGGCGCGGATCAGCCACGACTTCTGGGAGACCACCACCAAGGCCGGCATGTTCGACATCGTCGCGGCCGGTCTGGGCGGGGGCGCCACCGGTCGCTCGCCGACGGGCACGAGTTCGTCAACATGTCCTCGTACTCGTACCTCGGCCTGGACACCCACCCGAAGATCGTCCAGGGCGCGGTCGACGCCGTGCTGGCGGAGGGCGCGCTCAACACCTCGACGTCCCGCATGCGGATACGCTTCGCCGCGCTGAAGGACGCCGAGGACGCCCTGTCGGAGCTGTTCGACGTGGAGGCCGTCACCGTGGCCTCCTGCGCCGCGGCGGCCTGGGCGAGCCTGCCCCTGCTCGCCTCGGGGCTCCTCACCGGCGGCGAGCCGCCGCTGATGGTCTTCGACAAGAACGCGCACTTCTGCCTCAACGCGATGAAGGCGAACGTGGCCGACGAGGCCCCGCTCACCACCATCCGGCACAACGACATCGAGGCCCTCGAAGACCTCTGCAAGAAGCACCCCTGGTCGCGTACGTCGCCGACGGCGTGTACAGCACCGGCGGGAAGGCGCCGATCGGGGAACTGCTGCGACTCCAGGAGAAGTACGGCCTGTTCCTGTTCTTCGACGAGGCCCACGGCATCTCCACCGTCGGCGAGCGCGGTCGGGGCGCGGTCCTGGAGGCCATGGGCGGGATCAACGACCGGACGCTGATCATCACGTCCCTCAACAAGGGCTTCGGCGCCTCGGGCGGCGCGATCTTCCTCGGCCGCAAGGGCTCGCAGGACCGGCGCGACCTCGCCCTGCGCAACGGCGGCCCGCTGATGTGGTCGCAGCGGATCAACACCGCCGGCCTCGGCGCCGTGCTGGCCTCGGTCGACCTGCACCGCTCGGACGAGCTCCCGGAGCTCCAGCGCCGGCTCCAGGAGAACATCGACCTCTTCGACCGCCTGCTCCCGACCGGGCTGAGCGGCGACGGACTGCCGATCCGCTTCGTGGACGTCGGCTCCGAGGACGCGACCGTCCACCTGGCCCAGGCGCTGCTGGAGCGCGGCTACTACGCCTCCCCGATCTTCTTCCCGTCATCGCCCGCGGGAAGGCCGGCCTGCGCCTGATGCTCCGCGCGAACATGACCACGGCCGAGATCGAGGACTTCTGCCGGCAGCTCGGGGAACTGCGGGACCGGCATGTCTGAGGACCGGTCCACGGGCGCGTCGCCGACGGCCGGAGCGCCGTCCGGCGCGTCACCGGCGGCCGAGGTGCCGTCCGGCGCGTCCGCTCGCGGGCCGGAGCGCCGCACGATGGCCGTCGGCTGCCTGCTGGTGTTCATGGCGCAGATGGCCACCACCATCTACCTGCCGTCCCTCCCCGCGGTCCAGCACGACCTGGGCGTCTCCCGCAGCTTCGCCGCGCTGTCCGTGTCCCTCTTCGTCATCGGCGCCGCGGCGCCCGTGGTGCTGTGGGGGCGCGCGGCGGACCGGTACGGGCGCCGTGCCTCGCTGCTCGCCGCCCTCGCGCTGTTCGTCGTCTCCAGCGCCCTGCTGGCCGTGAACACCTCCGCCGAAGCCCTGCTGGTCCTGCGCTGCGCGCAGGGCATCGGCGCGGGCGGCGCGGCCATCATCGCCCGCATCTTCGTACGCGACCTCGGCGGCGGCGACGCGCTCGCCCGCCGGCTTTCGGTGCTGTCGATCGCCTTCGTCACCGCCCTCGGCGGCGGCCAGTTCCTCGGCGGCCTCATCGGCAGGTACGCCCACTGGCAGTCGGGTTTCGTCGTGCTGGCCGTGGTCGGGGCCGTCGGTGCGATCGGGGCGGCGACGCTGCCCTGGACCCCGGCCGGGGGCGCGCCGAGCAGACGAACATGATCCGGATCTACCTGCGCATCCTGACCGTTCCGGCCTTCCTGCTGCCCACCGTCGCCGGCGGGCTCGGCTTCGCCACGATCGTCCTCCTCCAGGAGGTCGCGCCCTTCGTCTTCCAGGACCACTTCGGCCTGGGCGTGGACGCGTACGGCAACACGGGGCTGCTGTTCGGGCTGGCGTACTTCGCGGGTGCGGTCATGGTGAACCGGCGCGTCGCCGCGGCCGGTTCGGGCCGGCTCATGCGGACCGGCGCCCTGATCATGACCGGCGCCGGCCTCCTGCTGGTCGTCCTGTGGCTGCTGCCGTCCGTGCCGCTGACGGCCGCGCTCGTGGTGTTCACCGCCCTGTACTGCGCCGTCACCTTCGGACAGGCGGCGCTGTTCCCCAGCAGCATGGCCGTCGCGGTGAGCGCCGTGAAGGACCACGGCGCGTACGCCGTCGCCCTGTGCGGGTTCCTGGCCCAGTCCATCGCCGGCGTCGTGGCGACCTTCGCGGTCCTGCTGCACGCCAACCTCGTCTGGGCGGGCGTCGCCGCGGCGCTCAGCGCCCTGGCCTACCTCCTCGTACGCCGTGACGCCCCCGCACGGCGCACGGCGGCCACCCCACCGAAGCCTGACCCGACCAGAGACCATGACGACACTTCGCTCCCACATCGACACCTCGTCAGAGGTGTTCCACCACAACGCCGAAGCCTTCGCGCACAAGCGGCAGGTCATCGCCGAAGCGCGGGCGGCCGCCGTCGCCGGCGGGGACGCCCGGGCCCACCGCCGCCATGCCGAACGCGGCAAACTCACCGCACGCCGACGCGTCTTCCACCTGCTCGACCCCGGCACCCCGTTCATGGAGATCGGGCAGTTGGTCGGCCACGACGTCTACGACGAGCCGGTCCCCTCGGCCGCGCTGATCACCGGGATCGGCGTGGTCGGCGGCCAGCCGGTCATGGTCTTCGCCAACGACGCGACCGTGAAGGGCGGCACGTACTTCCCGCTCACGGTGCAGAAGCACCTGCGCGCCCAGAAGATCGCCCGCGAGAACGGCCTGCCCTGCGTCTACCTGGTGGACTCGGGCGGCATCTACCTCCCGCTTCAGGAGGACCTGTTCCCCGACGAGTACCACCTGGGGCGCGTCTTCCGGAACATCGCCGAGCTCTCGGCGCTCGGGCTACCCCAGATCGCGGCCGTCATGGGCTCGTGCACCGCCGGAGGCGCGTACATCCGCGATGTGCGACGAGGCGGTCATCGTCCGGGGCAACGGCACCATCTTCCTCGGCGGTCCCCAGTTGGTCCGCGCGGCCACCGGTGAGGTGGTCGACGCGGAGAACCCTCGGCGGCGCGGACCTGCACACCCGGGTCACCGGCGTCGCCGACCACCTGGCCGAGAACGACGAACACGCCCTGGAGCTGGTACGGGACATCGTGCGGCGGACCGGCCCCGGCCGGTGTCGCCGCCGCCGCGGACCCCCGGCCGCCCCTGTACGACCCGGCCGAGCTGCCCGGCATCCTGAGCGCCGACCTGCGCGAGCACATCCCGGCCCGCGAGATCCTCGCGCGGCTCCTCGACGGCAGCGAGTTCGCCGAGTACCGCGCCCGGTACGGCTCCACCCTCGTCTGCGGCACCGGCCACATCGGCGGCTACCCGGTCGGGGTGGTGATCAACGACGGCGTGCTGTTCCCGGAGAGCGCGCAGAAGGGCGCGAACTTCATCGAACTGTGCGCCCAGCGCGACATCCCGCTGCTCTTCCTGCACAACATCAACGGCTTCATGGTCGGCGCCGAGTACGAGGCCGACGGCATCGCCAAGCACGGCGCGAAGCTCGTCAACGCCGTCTCGTGCGCCAAGGTGCCCAAGTTCAGCCTGGTGGTCGGCGGCAGCTTCGGCGCGGGCAACTTCGCGATGTGCGGCAGGTCCATGGGCCCCGGCTGATGGCCATGTGGCCGAACGCCAAGTCCACCGCCGTCGGCGCGGAGCAGACCGCGACGGTGATGGCGCTGATCCGCGGCGATCAGCTCGCCAAGGAGGGCAAGACCCTCTCCGCCGAGGAAGAGGAGTCGATCAAGCGCCCCATCATCGAGACGTACGAACGGCAGTCCCATCCGCTGTACTACGCCGCCAGGTTGTGGGTGGACGCCGTGGTGGACCCGACCGACACCCGTGAGTGGCTGACGCTCTGTCTGGCGACCGCCGCGGACGCCCCCAGCAGGAGACACGTTTCGGCGTGTTCAGGATGTGACGAAGACATGCTCAAACGCCTCTTGATCGCGAACCGCGGCGAAATCGCCCGCCGCATCGCCCGCACCTGCCGCCGCCTCGGCGTCGAGTACGTCGCCGTGTACTCCGACGCCGACCGGTCCGCGCCCCACCTGGAGGGCGCCGTCGAGTCCGTGCGCATCGGCCCGGAGGCCGCCGCCGACAGCTACCTGCACATCGAGTCGATCGTCGGCGCGGCGCTCCGGACGGGCTGCGACGCCGTCCATCCGGGCTACGGCTTCCTCTCCGAGAACCACCGGTTCGCCTCGGCGGTCGCCGACGCCGGTCTGGCCTTCGTCGGCCCGGACGCCGCGATGATCGCGGCCATGGGCGACAAGGCGACCGCCAGGGCCCTCATGGCCGAGGCGGGCGTCCCCGTCCTGCCCGGCTCCGAGGACGCCACCGAATCGGTCGACCGGCTGGTCGCCGACGCCCGCCGCATCGGCTACCCGGTGATCCTCAAGCCCGTGGCCGGCGGCGGCGGCAAGGGCATGCGGGTCGTCGGGGCCGAGGCCGACATGGCCGACGCCGTGGCCGAGGCCGTGCGCCTGGGCCGGGGCAACTTCGGCGACGGACGGCTCCTGGCCGAGCGCTACGTGCCCCGCCCCGGCACATCGAGGTCCAGGTGTTCGGCGACACCCACGGTGCGCTGGTCCACCTCTTCGAGCGCGAGTGCTCGCTCCAGCGCCGCCACCAGAAGATCGTCGAGGAGGCGCC
Organism: Streptomyces sp. WAC08241; assembly: GCA_007858575.1. GTDB lineage: Bacteria > Actinomycetota > Actinomycetes > Streptomycetales > Streptomycetaceae > Streptomyces. The sequence goes on along the minus strand of CP042279.1, from coordinate 5,665,372 downwards.
CGCCGTCGGCCTGCGCCCCGAGGTCCGCGCGGCGCTGCTCGACGCGGCCGTCCGGGGCGCCGAGGCCCTGGGGTACGTCAACGCCGGAACCTTCGAGTTCATCCTCGACACCGACGACCGGTTCTACTTCCTGGAGGTCAACACGCGCCTCCAGGTCGAGCATCCGGTCACCGAGGAGATCACCGGTGTCGACCTCGTGGAATGGCAGTTGCGCGTGGCGGCCGGGGAGCGCCTCCCGCTCGCCCAGCACGAGATCACCGCCACCGGTCACGCCGTCGAGTGCCGCGTCTACGCCGAGGACCCGGACGCCGGGTTCCAGCCGGCGCCCGGACGGGCGGACGTGGTCGAGTGGCCCGCCGACGTGCCCGACGTACGCGTGGAGGCCGCGTTCGACGCGTACGGGGACGTCCCGGCCTTCTACGACCCCATGATCGCCAAGCTGATCGCCCGGGGTCCGGACCGGGCGTCCGCCCTGCGCCGTCTGGCCGACGCGGCGCGCACCACCGCGGTCGTCGGTCTGACCACCAACCTCGGCTTCGTCGCGGACCTGCTCCGTGACCCCCGGGTCGTCGCGGGGCGCCTCGACACCCACCTCGTCGACGCCTTCGTCGCCGGGAATCCGCCCGCGCCCTGTCCGCCGCGGCCGCCGCGTGCGCGGCGGCCATGGAGGTCCCGCCTCCCGGCGATCCGTCCGCGTCGCCCTGGGCCGGCACCGTCGGGCCCCTCGACCGGTCGTCCCTGGACCCCGACGCGCCCCTCGGCCGCCTCGTCCTGCGCGACGGCGGCCAGGAACTGGAGGCCCGCCTGACGGGAGCCCGCGGCGGCGTGGTGGAGGTCCTGGTCCACGACCACGCGTTCCGCGTCACCGTCTCCCACCGCGGCGGACTGTTCCGGGGCAGGGTGGCCGACCGCGATTGGGTCGGCCGCCGCACCGCCGACCGCTTCGAACTGGTCCTCGACGGCCACCGGACGGCCCTGACCACCAGGACCCACACCGAGACCGACGCCGACGCCGCCGACGACACCGTGCGCTCACCCATGCCCGGCACGGTCGTGGCCCTCTCCTGCGCGGTGGGCGACCGGGTCGAGAAGGGGCCGTGCTCATGGTCGTCGAGGCCATGAAGATGGAGAACCGCGTCCTCGCCCCTTTGCCGGAGTGATCGAGGACGTCCGGTGCACCCTGCACGGCACGGTCTCGGCCGACCAGGTCCTCGCCGTCCTGACCCCGGACACGGCCCCCGCCCCGGACTCCTGACGGCCGGGGCGCCGTGCCAGCCGTGCCCGGTCGTGCCCGGCCGTGCCCTTCGGAACGGTGAACGGCGGCCGTCGCCGAGCTCGCGGCACGGGCCCGATTCCCGTCCTCCGCTCCCGCACGAAGCCCCGGGTCAGGGACCTGGGGCTTCGTCGTCACCGCTCCGGAGGGACCGGGACGCGCGGATCGTCGATGTCGACCGTGATCTCGACCCCCGAGGTCGAGCTGAAGGTCGCGACGTTTCCCGACAGGCGCACGCGATCGAAGGGGTTGGACTCCGTGAAGAACATCGCCCAGACCAGGGCACGGTCGGGGGTCAGACGCGCGAGGAAGCCCTCCGATCCGTACGAGCCCTCGCCGCCCCACAGCAGCCCCTGCTCCCCCAGGTCCACGGCGGCGCGTCCGTCGACCGGGGACACCCGGGACGGGTCGCCTTCCAGTACGTCGTCCAGCGCGAACGGGGCGAGCAGGGTGAAGCCGCCCGGTGCGGCGGGGTCGAGGGCGACGGCGTGGGAGCGCCCGTCGGCGCAGAACAGGGCGTCCTTGACGGGGAGCTCGTACTCCTCCCACAGGCGTTCGATCGCGGTCATCTCTTTCTGCGCTTTCCGTCGCGAGTGCACCGGGCCCCTCCCGAGAATCGCCGGTACTCCGCCGGTCGGCGCACGGCTCGGCGTCGGCCCGGGGCCCGGGATCGTGTGCCGCCGCCCCGCGGCGGCGGTGCGTCAGTCCTGGGTGGTGGTGTCGTCCGCCTCGTCGGTGTTCTCGGTCGTGCCCACCTTCTCGCGCATCTTGCGCACCAGCTCCGCCTTGCGGTCGGCGGCGCCCTGGCGGTCGAGGTTGCGGTGCGGGCCGTTGTTCTGCCGTTCGGCGCGGGACAGCTTCTTGCGCTGGCCGCCGCCCTGGCCCACGGGGTTGTTGATGTTCTTGCTGTCGGTCACGGGGTCTCCCGGTCGTGAGTGAAGTGAAGTGAAGCGGAGTGGAGTGGTCTGCGGATCCACCGGCGGGGCGGCGGCGACGCCGGAGGACGTCGGCCGGGCCCCCACACCCTCACGCGCGGACCGGTGCCTTGGAGAACACGACGAGGACGTTACCCGGTTCCGCCGGTCCCGGCCGAGGCCGATGACCGCCGGGGGCACCTGCGCCGCCTCCCTCAGGCGTTCACTAGAGTGAACATCCGTACGCGGAAACACGCGTGCGAACAGTGCGACGGGCGGGGGCCGGGATGCAGAACGCCGATCTGGGCGTGTCGGAGGACAACCTCACCACATTGGCGAACGACCTCGACGGGATGCAGCGCTACCTGGAGCAGCAGGTCCGCGCCATGGACGGGGTCGTCGACAGGATCGCCGCGGGCTGGCAGGGACCCACCGCCACCGCGTACCGCTCCCTGCACCGCGGCGTCGCCGAGGACGCGGTGCGCATCCGCCAGGTGCTGGTCCTCCTGGAGGCCGCCACGCGCGCCTCCCGCGACGGCTTCACCCAGCAGGAGCTCGACCTCCTGGCCCGGCTCCGGCAGACGCAGCGGGGCGAGGACGTGTCGGCCGCCGCCCGCGACCTCACCGTGCCCGACCCGGCGCCCGCACAGGACGAGGGCCGGCCGAAGAGCCGCCTCGACGCGATCTGAACCACGGGGGATCAGCAGCATGCCGGACGACGACCGGATCACCGTCGACTTCACCACTCTGCAGCGCCTGTCGGGCGACCTGGAGGAGATCCTCCGCACCCTGAACGAGAAGCTGGACGCGCTCTACGGGCGCGTCTCCAAAACCGTCCTGGACTGGGACGGCGAGGCCCGCGAGACCTTCATCGACGAGCTGGACCGGTGGAGCCACGACGCCGACGACCTCAAGGCCGCGCAGGCCTGGCTCCACGAGGTCGTGACCAAGGGCCACCTCAACTACGCCGCGGCCAACAGATCGGTGCTCCAGGGCTGGGGAGGCGGTGCCTGATAGCCGGCCCGTCCCCGCCCAGCCGCCGGGCGGCAGCAGCGCCATCGACGTCAAACCGAGCGACCTCTGGTCGGTCTCCGGCCAGGTCGCCGCGCAGCAGGACTTCCTGATGCGCGGCGCCAACAAGCTCCTGGAGGAGCTGCGCAAGTACCCGACGCCGGGGGCGCGGGCACCGAGGCCGGAAGTTCGCCCAGGCGTACAAGAAGATCGGCGACCGCTGGCTGGAGGTCTGGGGCCGTTCCGTGCTCGGCGTCGGCGGCGTCGCCGTCGGCTTCACCGAGACGGCCAACGCCTACACGAAGGCGGACGCGGCCTCCACCCCAAGGGCAAGCCGGCCGAGCAGCGGCCGCTGCCCGTGGTCGTCGACAGGGCCCCGGACTTCGGCTCGGTCCCCGACATCAAGTGGGGCGACGACGACGGCGGCGACGACTTCCTGCGCGGTCTGATGGAGGGCATCCCCGAGATCGTCCGGGACGTCCTCCAACCGCTGTGCAAGAACGTGTTCCGGGTCGGGAGGGTGGCGGACGTCCACCCCTTCCCGCAGCAGCACTACCTCAACTCCCTGAGCCACGGCTGGACGAACGTCTCCATCACGGGAACGATGGTGGCGGACCAGCTCACCCAGGCCGTCGGCACCATCACCAACCACCAGCAGGCCGACTGGGAGGCCGCCATGCGGACCTTCTGCAGCGCGCTGTGGGGCGGGACGAGCTGGGGAAACCGTCGACACGGCTACCAGTGGGCGCACACCGCGAACTCCGGCCCGGGCACCCCGCGCCTTCCACGGGCAGCGAGCCCGTCCTCGCCGTTCTCAAGGACACGGCCGACGACGTCGCCACCATCCTGCGCGAGTACGCCGAGGCGGCCGTCGACCTGAACCGCGACGTCTGGGACGAGATGGAACGCGCCATGAAGAAGGCCGTCAAGGAGATCCTGGAGGACCTGGCCAAGCCCAAGGACGCCAAGAGCCTCCTCGGCACCGTCACGAACGTGATCGGCAAGGGCGTGGGCCTGGTCCTCTCCTTCGACGTCAAGACCGTGCTGAACATCGACACGGCCAAGCTGAACCGGATCGTCGACAAGTACACCGGCGTCCTCGACGGCCTCACCACCCGCATGGAGGCGCTGAAGGGGCCGCTGGACGAGGCGTACCTGAGCGCCCCCAAGTTCGAGGCCGGCGTCGCGCGCGCCCACGGCTTCGGTGCCCGCGCGCTGGAGGAGTTCAAGGAGTCGAAGGCCTGGCTGAAGGTCGACTCGCACGGCAACTACGACCTGAACCTCGCCGCCAACGAATACACGGACGGCGGCCACACCCTGGACAGGCACGTCGGCAAGACGGACGAGCAGTTGGCGCAGCGCCTGCGCGACCAGCAGTCGAACGGCCCGACCCAGGCGTGGCCGCACGGCAAGCCGGGCATAGCCGGCGCCTCGGCCTTCCCGGACTACCGGCGTGCGGAGGACCTGACCGAGTACAACCTCAACAAGAACAAGGCCGCCATAGACGCGTGGATCAAGGGCCGCCTCCGGCGACCGACGGGGCCGTCAAGGACTTCCACGCGACCGCGCCGAACGGCGAGACCAGCGGCCGCAGCGTGAGCAAGCAGCCGGTGGACCCGAACGATCCGCTGTCCGGGTACAAACAGGCCGGCATGAACGCCAAGGCGTACGACGTCACCGGCATCGACACCCGCATCCGGTACGACAGCAGCCGCAACCCCCGTTCACCGTCATGACGTCGATGCCCTCCAAGTCCTAGCCCCGCCGGGCCCACCGAGAGCCCACCGAGAGCCCACCGAGAAAGGCCGGCACCACATGCCCGTCGACCAGGCCGCCTGGGAAGCAGCCGTACGCCACCTGTACGAGGACGCGTACCCGTACGACGCCACGGGCCCGCGCCGCCACGCGGAGTGGGTCCTCGACGTCCTCGCGCTGATGGCCCGGGTCCCGGACCCCCGTGGCTGGGCCGGCCTCGACGACGCGGCGGGGAACCCGGAGCGGGAGGCCAACCCGCGTACCCCTTCCTCCCCACCCGCCGGAGTACGTCGCGCGGCGCCTTCAGGAGATCGACCGGGACAGCGCCGAGAGCCTGCTCCTCGCCCTCACGGAGGACGGCTGCGACCTGGCCGGCCTGGAGCGCTTCGCGGAGAGCGAGGAGGAGCTGCGGGGCATGGCGCGCACGATTCTCGCGCGTTACGGGGACGCGGCCACCTTCCACACCAACGTCAACCGACCCGGCCACGTGCGCGGCACGCTCGACTTCACGTCGTCGGGCTGGGCGTACAGCCCGCTGAGCGTCTACACGGAGGATTACGGGCTGATCGTCGTCACGGACACCGAGGTCGGCATGTTCTGGAACTTCGCCGACTACTGATGCGGCTGTCGAGCCCCGCAGACCCAGCCGCCGACCAGGTGATTTGAGAGGATCCCCTCGTGCTGACCCGTTCCGCCTCCTACCCCGACCGGGAGACCGCCCAGTGGGCCACCCAGCAGGTGGTGACCGCCAACGAGCAGGCCGTCCACCGCTGGCTCGCCCAGGGCACCCGGGCCCGGCTCACCATCGAGGCCGCCTGGCCGTCCCGCGGGGAGCCCGTGGGCCGGGTCCAGCTCGAGGCGACCTGCTGGTCGGGCGCGGACCCGTCGACGTCCGCGCGGCGCGCGTGGTGCTGCGCCGCGAGCCGTCGAGCCCGTACGGCTTCACCGTCCACACCTCCGTCCCGTTCTACCTGTAGGGGCCGTCCGCACATGTCCATGAAGCCCCTCGAACACGACCGCCGGTACGGCGAGCTGGACCGGGTGATGCGCGCGTACCTGGGACAGCCGGCCGACGACACCCCGGAGCGGCGCAGCCGAAGCCCTCGACGCGTACCTCCGGCACACCTGGCACACCCGCCCCTCGGCCGTCGCGGAGGCGGAGCGCCAACTGCGCGAGTACGGCCGCAACCCCCGGGGCGCGTCCGGCAGGAGCTGGGCGAGTTCTACTCGGTCCCGGACACCGGGAAGCCGCAGTCGGAGATCGGCGACTGGCTGGGGGTGCTGGCCGACCACCTGAAGAGGAGCGTCGAGGAGGGGACGTCCCGGAGCCGTCCTCCCCGCGGACGCACTGGGAGTGGCACGCGCGCTTCCCCGAGACCGCGCAACTGCTCGGCGGCTGGTTCTCGCAGGACGTCGTCGACGAGTTCCCCGACCACGAGGCCGCCGTCGCCGACTACGCGGCCACGACCCATCCGCAGCTCGCGGCCCGCCTCGTGGGGAGCTCCACGAACTGCTCGCCCTTCCCCTGGACGAGGGGACTACGCCCTGGCGGCGGCCGAGCTCGGCATGGAGGTCAACCCGCCCGCGCCGTTCTCCCACGGCGCCTGGTTCCGGTCGGTGGCGGCGACGCTGTCCGGCGCCTGAGCCGGTCGGGAGCGCCGAGCCGCCGGAGCACGGGGCCGCCACGACGGGCGTCCCGGGCTCAGGCGTTCTCCAGGACCTTCCCCGCGTGCCGGCGTCCGCCGTCCGGGCAGGACAAGTCGGGCCGGGGCACCGCCGCGGGCCCGTCACGCGAGGGCACGCCCCCGGTGGTCCCGGGCGTCGTGACCGGGGCGCTCCGTCGCTTCAGTACGGTCCCGGAGTGGCGCGCGACGAGGGCGGCCGCGTGGTCCCACGGCCCGTAGCCGTCCCGGGTGGCCAGGTGGCCGCCGCCGGGGACGACCTCGATGGTGGCGCCCCACGCCTCCGCGAGCGCCGGGCCCCGCTCCCGGGACAGGAACGGGTCGTCGTCGGAGACCACGAGGTGGATCCGCAGCGGCAGTACGGAGGCGGGCAGGGGGCCTGGGGCCGGATGGCGTCCAGCGCGCCGGGGGCCTCGACGTCGGCCGGGGCGACCAGGAGGGCGCCGGTGACCCGCCCGTCGTAGCGGGTGGCGGCCCACTGGGCGACGGTGACGGAGCCGCAACTGTGGCCGACGAGGAAGACCTCGCCGTCGACGGCGCGCACGGCCTCGTCGAGCCGGGCGACCAGCGGTCGCGGTCGACGGTCGCCCAGTCGTCCTGGACCACCCGGGAGAACCCCTCGTAGGCGTTCTCCAGATGGGTCTGCCAGTGGTCCGGCCCGGATCCGGTGTAACCCGGCACGGTCAGGAAGCGCATGGTCCTTGCCTTTGACTGCGGGCGAGGACGGTCCGCTTTCCCGTACTCGCGAAGCGCCGTCCCCTTGTTTCGTCCGCACCTTCGGGATTTCCCGGAAAGGTGCGCGGGACCTGGATGCTGCCAGTGGGCCGAGTGGCCGTCAAGCGGCAGGGAATTGCCGGTTCACACCGGGAATTCCGTGGGGAGGGTGTGGCCCACGGCAGCAGGAAGACGCGTTCGATGGGACGCGACCGCCGCCGGAAGCGGCGGAGCCGGAAAACCGCGACGACAGGAAAGCAGATTCCGTGTCCACCACCCCGCAGGACCTGGTCCGCGAGTTCCACCGCGCCGACATGTCCAAGCTCGGCCCGGACGGCCGCCCCGTGCTGCGCGAGGGCGGCAAGGTCCTCAAGGGCCCGTCGTACCGCCCGCCGCGGGTGGCGGAGGTCCTAGCGCGCCAGGGGCGGGGAGCCGGCGGGCGGGTCAGTGGTACGCGCGCATGATCTCGGTGGCCCACGCGGGCTGGGTGACGGTGCCGCGCGGCCCGAACTCGTCCAGGTAGGGCTTGAGGTCGAGCACGGGAGTGCCGTCGACCGCGTCCAGGCCCTCCACGTGGACGTCGAGCCCGTCGACGCGCACCAGGCGGCAGCGGGAGACCCCGAGCCGGTTGGGGCGGTTCTTGCCGCGCTGGGCGAAGATGCCGACCAGCGGCCAGTCGGTGTTGCCGCGCGGGTGCCGGGCGCCCGTCTCCACCTTCTCCGCCGGGACCCGGTCGAAGTGGTAGACGACCTCCACGTGCGAGAAGGCGTCCAGGCCGACGAGCGCGTCCGGGCCGAACCGCCCGTCCAGCCGGATCACCGCCGTCACCCCGCCCCACCGGTCGTCCCGGACCTCGCCCCGTCCGCCGACCACCCGGCCGACGGGTTCCGAGACGACCTCCGCGGGAGTGCTGTGCTCTGCCATGTGCCGCGCCTCTCACGAGTCGGAAGGGGACGGCTCCCTCCCCGCCCCATCAGACCACCGGAACGGGCCTTCCGGTTCGGCCGGCCGTGTGCCCGGCCTTCTGCCCGGCGGTCCCGGCGGGCTCGACGATCCCGGCGGCCTCCGCGGCCCCGGCGGTCGTCGCGTCCCCCTCCTCCTCGGTCAGGTCCTTCGGGCGCCGCGCCTCGGTGCGGGCGCGGGCCCAGGCAAGGGTGGCACATCGCGGTCTCCTCCCTGCGGGCCGGCGGATCAGCGGAGTTCCTGGATGCGGATCAGGTTGCCCGCCGGATCGCGGAAGGCGCAGTCGCGGATGCCGTACGGCTGCTCCGTCGGCTCCTGGACGACCTCGGCACCGGCGGCCCGGACCTTCTCGAAGACCGCGTCGAGGCCGGGGGTGGCGAGGAGGATCCAGCCGTACGTGCCCTTGGCCATCATCTCGGTGATGACGCGGCGCTCCTCCTCCGTGACGCCGGGGTCGGCGGCGGGCGGCGCGAGCAGGATCGACGTGCCGGGCTGCCCGGCCGGGCCGACCGTGATCCAGCGCATGCTCCCCTGCCCGACGTCGCTGCGGACCTCGAAGCCGAGGGCGTCGCGGTAGAAGGCCACGGCGGCGTCCGGGTCGTCGTGCGGGAGGGCGGTGGTGTGGATGGTGATGTCCATGGACCTCACGCTAACTCCGCCCGTCCGCACGGCGCTTCTCCGATCCTGACCGATCCCCGGCCCGGCTCAGTGGTGGAAGCCCGCGCGCTCCGAGTCCGCCGGCTTGCCCCGCCTGAGGCGCTCCAGGGAGTGCCGCATGTCCCGGGCGAGCAGGTCGACCTCGTCCCGGCCACCCGTGCCGGACGAGCACCCGCTGGATCACGGTCTCCTGCCGGTCGGCGGGCAGCGGGTACGAGGGGACCTGCCAGCCGCGCATCCGGAGCTGGTCGGAGAGGTCGTACAGGCTGAAGCCCGCCCCGCCGGGTCGGTGAGGGTGTACGAGACGGCCGGCAGCGCCCCTGCCCGTCGTACAGCAGGGTGAACGGGCCCATCTCCGCCACCTGCCCGGCCAGGTACCGGGCCGTCTCCGCGCACACCCCTGGACGCGCCGGTAGCCGGCCGCCCCAGGCGCAGGAAGTTGTAGTACTGGGCGACGATCTCGCCGCCGGGCCGGGAGAAGTTGAGGGCGAAGGTCGGCAGGTCGCCGCCGAGGTAGGTCACGTCGAACACCAGGTCCTTCGGCAGCAGGTCGGCGGTGCGCCAGACCGCCCAGCCCACGCCGAGGGGCGCGAGCCCGTACTTGTGCCCCGAGGCGTTGATGGACGAGACCCGTTCGAGGCGGAAGTCCCAGACGAGGTCCTGGTGGAGGAAGGGCGCGACGAAACCGCCGCTGGCGGCGTCCACGTGGATCGGGACGTCCAGCCCCGTCTCCTCCTGGATCCGGTCCAGCTCGGCGGCGATCTCCGCGACCGGCTCGTAGTCGCAGGTGAAGGTGACGCCGAGGATCGCGACGACGCCGATCGTGTTCTCGTCGACGTACGCGCGCAGTTGGTGCGGCCGCAGGCCAGTCGCGCCGTCCTCCAGGGGACCTGGCGCAGCTCGACGTCGAAGTAGCGGGCGAACTTGTCCCAGCAGATCTGCACGGGCCCGGCGACGATGTTGGGCCGGTCGACGGGCTTGCCCTCGGCCCTGCGCCGCTCCCGCCACCGCCACTTGAGCGCCAGGCCGCCCAGCATGGCGGCCTCGCTGGAGCCGGTGGTGGAGCAGCCCATGGCCCCGCGGCCCGGGACCTCCGGGGCGTTCCACAGGTCGGCCAGGATGTTCACGCACCGCGCCTCGATCTCGGCGGTCTGCGGGTACTCGTCCTTGTCGATCATGTTCTTGTCGAGGCATTCGTCCATCAGGCGGCGGACCTCGTCGTCCGACCAGGTCGTGCAGAACGTCGCCAGGTTCTGCGCCGCGTTGCCGTCGAGCAGCAGCTCGTTGTGGAGCATCGCGTAGACGGCCTCGGGCAGGGAGGGCTCCTCGGGCATGCGGTACTTCGGCAGGACCCGCTCGCTGAGGGGGAGGCGAACACGTCCGTCCTCGCGTCGGCCCTCGTCGGGGACTTCATCTCGTGGAGCGCCACGGCGGCTTCCCCTTCGCTCGACAGCTCGACAGCTCGACAGCTCGGCGGCACGACGGCACGACGGCTCAACAGCTCGACGGCGCGCCCCCGGCGGGCGGCCCCGTGCCTCCCATCAACCCACGGGGCCGGGGGCGGCGCCCGGCAGCGGGGAGGCCGTTGGCCCGGGTGGGTGAGAAGGCGCTCCCGGGGCCCCTCACTCGTCGCCTTGACGGCCCCACCCCTCCGACCTGCGGTTCCTACGACGGGCCGGATCGGTGGTTCACCCGTTGGACGGGTGACGTCCCGGCAGCACCGACCCCGGCGGGCCCGCCGCACCCACTCCGACCTGCGGGGACGGCGTCCCCGGAGCAATGCGACACGGCCGGTCGGGCTGATACCGGCACCACGGGACAAGCAGTACGTTCCGGGAGAAGTGGATCACCGTCGATGCTCCCCCTGCCAGCCGAGGCCGAAAGGCGACCCGCATGAGCGACAGCACCGCGTGGAAGGAAGCCGATTCCGGCGACGCCGCCGAGAACTACGACTCCTACGACGACCTCCCCGAACGCCTCATCGGCTACCCGGCCGTCTTCCACGCCCTCGGCATCGGCTCCTCGGCCGTCCGCACGGTCCTGGACCACGGCTGCGGACCCGGCAAGGTCGCCGTCCGGGTCGTCGAGGCCTCCTCCGGCGCGCGCGTCGTGGCCGCCGACGTCTCGCCGCACATGCTGGCCGTCGCCCGCGAGCGGCATCCGCACCGAGGATCGAGCACCGGCTGATCGAGGACGGCCGGCTCGCGTTCCTCGACGACGGCTCCGTGGACGCCGCCATGTCCTGCTTCGTCTACGTCACCGCCGGGCGGGTCGAGGACCTGCACGACATCGCCGCCGAGGTCCACCGCGTCCTGCGCCCCGGCGGCCGGTACGCCGTGCTCGACGCCAACCCGCGCAGCACCGGCGTCCGCTTCTCCACCTTCCGCACCGGCGACCCCGGCCGCGTCTACACCAAGGGCGAGCCGAGGCCGACCCGCCTCGACCTCCCGGGCGGCGGACGGCTCGACCTGACCGACCACCACTGGCCGTGCCAGACCTACCTCGACGTCCTGGGCAAGGCCGGCTTCACCGACCTGGACGTCCACGAGCCCGTGCTCCCCGGCACTCGGCCCTCCTGGGAAACCGCCCGGCGGAGGCCGGCCACCCGCCGTTCCTCGTGGTCTCCGGGGTGAAGGAGTGACGGGCCGGACGAAGAAAACTGTCGCCGCGAAGTGAGAATTCAGCAGCACGCGCCGTGAGGATTTCTCATCGGACCACGCGGAAAGAATTACTCACACTGCGGCCCGCCATCCACCGTGCTACTGTCGAAAGCAGTTGCAGTTGTGGTTCCCGAAGCATGAGCATCAACGGTCATGAGTATTGCCGGTCTTTTCCGGCTGGGGCGATCATCGCGGCGACACGGAATCCGCACGGTGTGGATTTCCGAGCACTGCCCGAAGGAGAAAAGACATGGCTTCCGGTACCGTCAAGTGGTTCAACGCGGAAAGGGCTTCGGCTTCATCGAGCAGGACGGTGGCGGCCCCGACGTGTTCGCCCACTACTCGAACATCGCCTCCCAGGGCTTCCGTGAGCTCCAGGAGGGCCAGAAGGTGAACTTCGACATCGCGCAGGGCCAGAAGGGCCCGACCGCGGAGAACATCGTCTCCGCCTGACGCTGTCACCGCCGCGCGGCGCTCCGTGAGGAGCGCCGCGCATAGCTGGGGCCCGCACCTTGGGGTGCGGGCCCCAGCTCTGCATAGAAGGGCCCCCATTCCGGTCCGGCTTGTCTCGCAATTGTCCGTGTCGCATTCCCGCCGCGGAAATTCCTTGATACGCGCCGCATCGAGGAAGGTTCGCCATGAACCGCACACGCACGCACGCGCATTCCGCCCGTTCCGCCCGCTCGCAGTCCTCCGATCGCTCACAGTCCTCCGGCCGCTCGCAGCCCTCCGGCCGTTCTCAGTCCTCCGGCCGTTCCCGTCCCCGGGGCGGGGCCGGGCGCCCTCGGGGCCGCCGGCCGAGTTCACGCTCCCCGGACGGTCACCCCCGCGCTGCCGGCCGTCGAGACGTTCGCCGCGCTCGACCTGCCCGCCCCGCTGCTCGCCGCCCTCACCGCCGAGGGCGTGACCGTGCCGTTCCCGATCCAGGGCGCGACCCTGCCGAACACCCTCGCGGGCCGCGACGCCCTGGGCCGCGGCCGGACCGGCTCCGGCAAGACCCTGGCCTTCGGCCTGGCGCTGCTCGCCCGGACCGCCGGGAAGCGCGCCGAGTCCCGGCGGCCCTCGCCCTGGTCCTCGTGCCCACCCGCGAGCTGGCCCAGCAGGTGACCGACGCCCTCACCCCGTACGCCCGCTCGCTCCGGCTCCGGACGGCCACCGTCGTCGGCGGGGTGTCGATCGGCCGCCAGACGCACGCGCTCCGCTCCGGCGCCGAGGTCGTCGTCGCGACCCCCGGCCGCCTCAAGGACCTCATCGACCGCGGCGACTGCCTGCTCGACCACGTGGCGACCACCGTCCTCGACGAGGCCGACCAGATGGCCGACATGGGCTTCATGCCGCAGGTCACCGCGCTCCTCGACCAGGTGCGGCCGGAGGGGCAGCGGATGCTGTTCTCCGCCACCCTGGACCGCAACGTCGACCTGCTCGTACGCCGCTACCTGAACGACCCCGTCGTCCACTCGGTCGACCCGTCCGCCGGCGCGGTCACGACGATGGAGCACCACGTGCTGCACGTCCACGGCTCCGACAAGCGGGCCGCCACGACGGAGATCGCCGCCCGCGACGGGCGCGTGATCATGTTCCTCGACACCAAGCACGACGTCGACCGGCTGACCCGCGACCTGCTCCTCAGCGGCGTACGGGCCGCCGCGCTGCACGGCGGGAAGTCGCAGGCGCAGCGCACCCGCACCCTGGCGCGGTTCAAGACCGGGCACGTCTCCGTGCTCGTCGCCACGAACGTCGCCGCCCGCGGCATCCACGTCGACCACCTCGACCTCGTCGTCAACGTCGATCCGCCGGCCGACCACAAGGACTACCTGCACCGCGGCGGGCGCACCGCCCGTGCGGGCGAGTCCGGCAGCGTCGTCACCCTGGTCACCCCGGGCCAGCGCCGCGGCATGGTCCGCCTCATGGCGGACGCGGGCATCCGGCCCCGCGTCACCGAGGTCCGCCCCGGCGGGGACGAGCTGCGCCGCATCACCGGCGCGCGGACCCCGTCCGGCGTCCCCGTCGTCATCACGGCCCCCGCGGCCGAACGGCGCCGCGACGGCGCTCCCGCCCGCTCCCGCCGGAGCCGCCGCCCCGCGGGGCCGACCGCCGCCCGCCGCGCCCGCCGCCGCGTAGCGCCTCCGCGCGCGACCGCCGGGAAACACCTCCGGGAAACGCCCGGGACCCGGCGCGCCCGGACCGGGCACCTGCTCGTCGGCGCCGTCGCGCCCGCCCGCTGAGCCGCTCCCCCTCCTGCCCGTACCCCCTGCCACCCCTGAGAGGCATCATGCGCTGTGTCATCGCCCGTTTCCCTTCGACCTGACGAAGAGCGGCGTGCTGGACTCGATGAAGGGCGTCAAGCCCGAGCCGGGCACCGGCGAGTTCGTCATCGTCGGCCGCCGCCAGTACCCCGCGAAGCAGGTCGGCGAGGTCCTCACCCGCCAGGACCGGCGCGACTTCAGCGCCCAGGAGGTCGTACGGGCCATGACCCGCCTCGGCTTCACCTGCGGCACGTTCCCCGCCGCGACCGTCGTGACCGCCGCGGCCACCATGACCACCACGATCGTCTGACTGCCCGGAGAACGACGACGGGGCCCGACCGGTGTGCGTACCGGTCGGGCCCCGTCGTCGTTCTGCCGGCGGCGGCTCAGTGGTCGGAGTACCTGAAGTCGCCCACCGTCCAAGCGCTGACGTCGGCGATCGCGACGCGGTACATCCCGCCGGTCTCGGGGATGCCCACCGTGCCCTGGAGGATCCGGGCCAGGTGGAAGTGGAGGTGCGTCGGCGGGTCGTCCTTCCGGTCGGAGGGCGTGAAGACCCCGGAGAACTCGCCGAGCCGGGCGGAGTCCGTCAGGACCTCCGACACCCGCTCTCTCCAGAGGGCCTCGGGGGCCAGGCGCCCGGTGATGACCACGCCCCCGCGACCACGGTCAGGGACATCTGATTGCTCTGCCCGGACTCCACCGTGGCGGCAATGTCAATCAGCAGTTCGTCAGGCTTCGACATGAGAGCCGATTCTAGGCGGCGCGCCCACCGGTGGTTGAATTTCCCCGGGGCCCGGGTGCCGCACGGCACCCGGGCCCCGAAGCGGCCCCAGAAGAGGTGCAGATGACAGCGGACAATCCGCTCGGCGACCGGCTCGACGACGACGACTACCCGGCCTACACCATGGGACGGGCGGCCGAGATGCTCGGCACGACCCCGGGCTTCCTCCGCGCCCTCGGCGAGGCCCGCCTGATCACCCCGCTCCGCTCCGAGGGCGGCCACCGCCGCTACTCCCGCTACCAACTGCGGATCGCGGCCCGCGCCCGGGAACTGGTCGACCAGGGCACTCCGGTCGAGGCGGCCTGCCGCATCGTCATCCTGGAGGACCAGTTGGAGGAGGCCCAGCGCATCAACGCGGAGTACCGGCGGGCGGCGGAGGAGTCGGCCGGGCGGGCGGAACCCCGACGGGGCGCCACGAGCACGGCTGACCCGCCCCTTCCCTCCCGGCCGCCGGGCCCCCGGGGCCTCCCGTCCGCGTCGGACGTGCGCGATCATGCCTCCATGAAGCTGCGCTGCGCCGTACTCGACGACTACCAGGGCGTCGCCCTCTCCTCCGCCGACTGGAGCCCGCTCGCCGACCGCGTCGAGGTGCGCGTCCTGCGCGAGCACCTCGACGACCGGGACGCGCTGGCCGCCGCCGTCGGGGACTGCGAGGTCCTCGTCGTCATGCGGGAGCGGACGCCGGTCGACGCGGTGCTCCTCGACCGGCTGCCCCGGCTGCGGCTCCTGATCACCTCCGGCATGCGCAACGCCTCGGTCGACGTCGCCGCCGCCCGCGCCCGGGGCGTCACCGTCTGCGGCACGGAGAGCAGCCCCACCCCGCCGACCGAGCTGACCTGGGCGCTGCTCCTCGGCCTGGCCCGGCACGTGCCGGCCGAGGCGCGGGCGGTGCGGGAGGGCGGGCCCTGGCAGTCCACCGTCGGCGCCGACCTGGCCGGCCGGACCCTGGGGCTCGTCGGCCTCGGCAAGATCGGCGCCCGGGTGGCCCGGATCG
Organism: Streptomyces sp. WAC08241; assembly: GCA_007858575.1. Lineage (GTDB taxonomy): Bacteria > Actinomycetota > Actinomycetes > Streptomycetales > Streptomycetaceae > Streptomyces. Next base: position 5,649,719 of record CP042279.1, on the reverse strand, counting down.
GCCTCGCCTTCGGGATGGACGTCGCCGCCTGGAGCCCGAACCTCACGGAGGAGCGGGCGGCCGAGCACGGGGTGCGGTGCGCGAAGGACCTGCGGGGGCTGCTGGCGGAGGGCGACTTCGTCTCCCTGCACCTGGTGCTCTCCGACCGCACCCGGGGCCTGGTCGGGGAGCCCGAGCTGCGGGCGATGCGCCCGTCCGCGTACCTCGTCAACACCTCGCGGGCCGGTCTGGTCGACGGCGGGGCGCTGCTGCGGGCGCTGCGCGAGGGGTGGATCGCGGGGGCGGGCCTCGACGTCTACGACACGGAGCCGCTGCCCGCCGACGACCCGCTGCGGACCCTGCCGAACGTCCTGGCCCTCCCCCACCTCGGGTACGTGACGGAGGGGAACTACGGGCGGTACTTCGGGCAGGCGGTCGAGGACGTCGAGGCGTTCCTGGCGGGGGCGCCGGTGCGCGAGATCGTCTGAGCCGCAAGGCGCGCCGGTGCGCGAGATCGTCCGAGGCGCGGAACCCCCGAGGCGCGAGGAGGGGTTCCCCTACCCCATGCTCGTGCGCGCCAGGTCCAGGAACTCCGCCTCCGAGAGGCCCAGTTCGCGGGCCTCCGCCGCCGCCTCGCGCAGCCGGGAGACCAGCCGGGCGCGGTCGGGGGCGGTGGCGCCGGGGACGACGATCGCGCCCCGGCCCCGGCGGAGTTCGATCAGGCCCTCCTCGCGGAGCCGCTGGTAGCCGCGGAGGACGGTGTGGACGTTGACGCCCAGGGAGTCGGCGAGCTCCCGGGCGGCCGGGAGGCGTTCGCCGGGGGCGGCCGAGCCGTCGGCGAGCGCCCCCGGACGCAGGCGGCGATCTGGTCACCGAGGGGGACGGCCGAGGCCGGGTCGACGCGGAAGAGCACGGTCAGAGCCTCCCACGCCGTTCGACGAGGGTGTTGAGGAGGGCGGCCGCGGTGTGCGCGTCGGACACGGTGACCGCGAACTCGCGCCCGCTGTCGCGGCGTACGACGAGGGCTTCGCCGGAGCGCAGGACGATGCCCGTCCGGCGGGCCCGGACCCGGTAGCCCCAGCCGCCGAACTCGGCGAGGGGGTCGACGTCGCGGACGGTGGCGCCGGTGACCTCGTCGAGCGGGACGCGGACGCGGGGCCGGGGCACGAGGGCGGGCCGGACGGTGAGGCCGCGCCGGTCGACGGTGACCCGGACGCGGGCGAGGGCGAGCCCGGCACCCCGACGACCAGGCCGAGCAGGGCGGGCCAGGCGTCGGGCCAGGGGCCAGGAGCAGGGTGACGGGGACGGCGGCGAGGGCGAGCGCCGCGAGGACGGCGAGGACCCGGGAGCCGGCGACGCGGGACCAGCCGGCGACCTCGCTCGGACCGAGCGGGAGCCGGGGGCCGTCCGTGGCGCCGGGGCCGGGGCCCGCTCCTCCTCGGGGACGGTCCGGGCCAGGGCCAGACCCGCGAGGGCGAGGACGGCGGCGGCGCCGGCCCCGACGGCGAGGTTGGCCAGGGGGAGACGACCCCGGCCGCGTCGGCGGCGTCCAGGTTGTCCCGCAGGATCAGGACGAGCGGCGTCCCGGTGAAGCCGGCCGTGGCCCACGCGCCCCACAGGGCGGTGCGGCGGACGAAGAGGTTCCAGCCGACGGCGGTGCCGAGGAGCAGGGCCGCGCTGACGAACGCGTAGGCGGTGCGGCCGGTGAAGCCGTCGGCGCGGCCGCCGCCCTCGGTTCCGAAGTGGGTGGCGAGGGGGTCGGGGAGCCGGTCGTACCAGAGGGCGAACACCAGCAGGTACGCGGCGAGCACGAGGACGAAGGGGAGCGCGGCGAGCACGCGGAGACGGGGTGTGACACGGTGCATGAAAACCTCCCTTGTTCGCACTCTACTAGAACAATGAGTTCACGGGCAGCCCGGAGACCGTGCGGTGAAACCGACGAGACGGAACGTCTTGCGGAGGCGCGCCCATGCCGTACGGTCGTCACGACGAAGCGAGACGAGACGTCTCGTCCAGCTTCGAGCATGTCACCCGCATCACCTGCGTCGTCCACGTCGTCCCCGTCGTCCCCGTCGTCCACGTCGCCCCCGTCGTCCACATACAGGAGAACGCCCTTGTTCCGTGCCCAACTCACCGACGTCACCAAGCACTACGTCCTGCCGGACGCCCGGTTCCGCACCGTGCTCGACCGGGTCTCCCTCACCGTCCGCCCCGGCGAGCGGCTCGGGGTCGTCGGGGACAACGGGTCCGGCAAGTCCACCCTGCTGCGGCTCCTCGCCGGCCTGGAGGCCCCGACGACGGCAGCGTGGACGTCGAGGCGCCCGGCGGCCTCGGGCACCTCGCCCAGACCCTGGACCTCCCCGGACGCCACCGTCGGGGACGCCGTCGACCACGCGCTCGCCGAGGTGCGGGAGCTCGAGCAGGCCGTCCGGGCCGCCGAGGCGGACCTCGCCGCGACCGGCGACCTCGACGGGTACGCCCGGCTGCTCGCCGCCCACGAGGCCCGGGGCGGTGCCGGGGCCGACCGGCGGGTGGAGACGACGCTGCGCAGGCTCGGGGAGCAGCGGCCGCTCGACCGCGCCCGGCCCCTCGGGACGCTCTCCGGCGGACAGCGCTCCCGGCTCGCCCTCGCCGCCGTGCTCGCCGCCGAGCCCGAGCTGCTGCTGCTCGACGAGCCCACCAACGACCTCGACGACGAGGCCGTGGCCTGGCTGGAGGAGCGGCTGCGCGCCCACCGGGGCACGGTCGTCGCCGTCTCCCACGACCGCGTCTTCCTCGACCGGGTCGCCACCGCCGTCCTGGAGGTCGACGAGGACCGCCACACCCTGCGCCGCTACGGCAACGGCTACGGGGGCTACCTGGCCGGGTGGGCGGCCGAACGGGCGCGCAGAGTAAGGGAGTACGAGGAGTGGAAGGACGAACTCGCCCGGTACACGGCCCTCGCGGACACCCACATCGACCGGTTCTCGGCGATCCCCGCAAGGCCCCGGCCGCGTTCAGCGGGGCCGGCGCCTTCAGGCCCGGTCGCGGGCGCACGGCGCCATGAGCCGCGTCCGGGCCGCCCGCGAGCAGCTCGCCCGGCTCACCGCCCACCCGTGCCCGCGCCCCGGAGCCGCTCCGGTTCCGCGCGGACCTCGCGGGCGGGGCGCGCCCGTGGACCTCGTGGACGTCCGGGTGGAGGGGCGGCTCCGGCTGGACGCCCTCCACCTCGACGCGGGCGAACGGCTCCTGGTCACCGGCCCGAACGGCGCCGGGAAGTCCACCCTCCTGAAGGTCCTCGCGGGCGAACTCGCCCCGGACGGCGGCTTCGTGGGCGCGCCCGCCCGGGTCGGGCTGCTCCGCCAGGAGACGGCCCCGCCCACCGACCCCCGCACGGTGGCCGAGGCCTTCGGGGCGGACCGCGACCCGGACCGCGCGGACGAGCTCCTGGCCCTCGGCCTCTTCGCCGCCCGGGACCTGGGGACCCCCGTCCGGCACCTGTCCGTCGGACAGCGCCGCAAGCTGGAGCTGGCCCGGCTCGTGACCTCGCCCGCCGACCTGCTCCTCCTCGACGAGCCCACCAACCACCTGGCCCCGGGCCTGGTGGAGAGATCGAGGCGGCCCTCGCCGCGTACCGGGGCACGCTGGTCGTCGTCAGCCACGACCGGCGGCTGCGGGCAGGCTTCCGGGGCCGCGTGCTCGCACTGGCCCCGGAGGCCGCCCTGACGTCCTAGGCGTCAGGGCCTAGTCCTCGGAGGAGTCCGCGTCCCCTCCAGGTCGCCCTCCGTCTCCAGGAACACCTGCCGCAGCGCGGCGAGCGTATCCGGATCCGGCTTCTCCCACATGCCCCGGGACTCGGCTTCGAGGAGGCGCTCCGCGATGCCGTGCAGGGCCCAGGGGTTGGCCTCCTTCAGGAAGGCCTGGTTCTCCGGGTCGAGGACGTACTCCTGCGTCAGCTTGTCGTACATCCAGTCCGCGACCACGCCCGTCGTGGCGTCGTACCCGAAGAGGTAGTCGACGGTCGCCGCCAGCTCGAACGCGCCCTTGTAGCCGTGGCGGCGCATCGCCTCGATCCAGCGCGGGTTGACCACGCGGGCCCGGAAGACCCGGGAGGTCTCCTCGACGAGCGTGCGGGTGCGGACGGTCTCGGGGCGGGTCGAGTCGCCGATGTACGCCTCGGGGGCCGTGCCCTTGAGCGCGCGGACGGTCGCCACCATGCCGCCGTGGTACTGGAAGTAGTCGTCCGAGTCCGCGATGTCGTGCTCGCGGGTGTCCGTGTTCTTCGCGGCCACCGCGATCCGCTTGTACGCGGTCTCCATCTCGGCCCGCGCCGGGCGCCTTCGAGCCCGCGCCCGTACGCGTAACCGCCCCACACCGTGTAGACCTCGGCGAGGTCGGCGTCCGTGCGCCAGTCGCGGGAGTCGATGAGCTGGAGGATGCCCGCGCCGTACGTCCCCGGCCGCGAGCCGAAGATGCGGGTCGTGGCGCGCCGCTCGTCGCCGTGCTCGGCCAGGTCGGCCTGCGCGTGGGCCCGTACGTGGTTGTCCGACGCGGACTCGTCCTCAAGGCCGGCCACGAGCCGTACGGCGTCGTCCAGGAGGCCGATGACGTGCGGGAACGCGTCGCGGAAGAAGCCCGAGATGCGCAGGGTGACGTCGATGCGCGGACGGCCGAGCTCGGCGAGCGGGATCGGCTCCAGGCCGTTCACGCGGCGCGAGGCCTCGTCCCACAGCGGGCGGACGCCGAGCAGGGCGAGCGCCTCGGCCACGTCGTCGCCGGCGGTGCGCATCGCGCTCGTGCCCCACAGGGAGAGGCCCACGGAGGTCGGCCAGTCGCCGTTGTCGGTGCGGTAGCGCTCCAGGAGCGAGTCCGCGAGCGCCTGGCCGGTCTCCCAGGCGAGCCGGGAGGGACGGCCTTCGGGTCGACCGAGTAGAAGTTGCGGCCGGTCGGCGGGACGTTGACCAGGCCCCGGAGGGAGCGAGCCAGACGGACCGGCCGGGACGAAGCCGCCGTTGAGCGCGTGCACGGCGTGCGCCAGCTCGTCGGTGGTGGCGGCCAGGCGCGGCACGACCTGCTCGGCGGCGAACCGCAGCACGGCCCGGACCTCGGGGCTCTGGTCGGCGGGAACGGCCTCGACCGCCCAGTCGGCGGCCTCCATCGCCTCGACCAGCTCGCGGGCCTTCGCCTCCGCCTCGTCGGCGGTGGTGCGGGTCGCAGCCGACTCGTCCAGGCCGAGCGCCTCGCGCAGACCGGGCAGGGCCTGGGTGCCGCCCCAGATCTGGCGGGCGCGCAGGATGGAGAGGACCAGGTTGACCCGGGCCTCGCCGGTCGGGGCGCCGCCGAGGACGTGCAGGCCGTCGCGGATCTGGGCGTCCTTGACCTCGCACAGCCAGCCGTCGACGTGCAGCAGGAAGTCGTCGAACCCGTCGTCCTCCGGGCGCTCCTCCAGACCCAGGTCGTGGTCGAGCTTGGCGGCCTGGATCAGGGTCCAGATCTGGGCGCGGATCGCGGGCAGCTTCGCCGGGTCCATGGAGGAGATCTGCGCGTACTCGTCGAGGAGCTGCTCCAGGCGCGCGATGTCGCCGTACGAGTCGGCGCGGGCCATCGGCGGCACCAGGTGGTCGACCAGGGTGGCGTGCACGCGCCGCTTGGCCTGGGTGCCCTCGCCCGGGTCGTTGACCAGGAACGGGTAGACCAGCGGGATGTCGCCGAGGGCCGCGTCCGGGCCGCAGGCGGCGGACAGGCCGGCGTTCTTGCCGGGCAGCCACTCCAGGTTGCCGTGCTTGCCCAGGTGCACCATGGCGTCGGCGCCGAAGCCGCCGTCCTCGGCGCGGGCCGCGATCCAGCGGTAGGCCGCCAGGTAGTGGTGGGACGGCGGGAGGTCCGGGTCGTGGTAGATCGCGATCGGGTTCTCCCCGAAGCCGCGCGGCGGCTGGATGAGGACGAGGAGGTTCCCGCGCCGCAAGGCAGCGAGCACGATGTCGCCCTCCGGGTTCCGCGACCGGTCCAGGAACATCTCGCCGGGCGCCGGGCCCCAGTGCTCCTCGACCCGCGTGCGCAGCTCCTCGGGGAGGGTGGCGTACCAGCGCTTGTAGTCGGCGGCCGGGATGCGGACCGGGTTCTTGGCCAACTGCTCCTCGGTCAGCCAGTCCTGGTCGTGGCCGCCGGCCTCGATGAGGGCGTAGATCAGCTCGTCGCCGTCGCCCGAGACCAGGCCGGGGAGCTCCTCGGCGGGTCCGAAGTCGTACCCCTCCGCGATCAGGCGGCGCAGGAGGGAGACGGCGGAGGCGGGGGTGTCGAGACCGACGGCGTTGCCGATGCGGGAGTGCTTGGTGGGGTACGCGGAGAGGACCAGCGCCAGCTTCTTCTCGGCGTTCGGGATGTGCCGGAGGCGGGCGTGCCGCACGGCGATCCCGGCGACGCGGGCCGCGCGCTCGGCGTCCGCCACGTACGCGGGCAGGCCGTCCTCGTCGATCTCCTTGAAGGAGAACGGGACGGTGATCAGGCGGCCGTCGAACTCGGGGACGGCGACCTGGCCGGCGGCGTCCAGCGGGGAGAGGCCCTCGTCGTTCTCCTCCCAGGCCGCGCGGGAGCCGGTCAGGCACAGGGCCTGGAGGATCGGCACGTCGAGCGCGGCGAGCGCGCCCGCGTCCCAGGCCTCCTCGTCGCCGCCGGCCTGCGCCTCGGCCGGCTTGGTGCCGCCCGCCGCGAGGACGGTGGTGACGAGGGCGTCGGCGGTACGGAGGACGTCGAGCAGCTCCGGCTCGGGGGCGCGCAGGGACGCCACGTACAGCGGGAGGGCCCGCGCGCCGGCGTCCTCGATCGCGTCGCACAGGGCGCCGACGAAGGCGGTGTTGCCGCTCATGTGGTGGGCGCGGTAGTAGAGCACGGCGATCGTCGGGCCGTCGGTGGCCTTCGGGGTGCGCTCCAGCGGGCCCCAGGTGGGGAGCGGCGGCCGGGGCCTCGAAGCCGTGGCCGGTGAGCAGGACGGTGTCGGAGAGGAAGCGGGCCAACTGCTCCAGGTTGGCGGGGCCGCCGTGCGCCAGGTAGGCGTGCGCCTCGGTGGCGACGCCGACGGGCACGGTGGACGCCTCCATGAGCTGCGCGTCGGGTGCCTGCTCGCCGCTGAGCACGACCACCGGCTTTCCGGCGGCGCGGATCGCGTCGAGCCCGTCCTGCCAGGAGCGGAGCCCGCCGAGGAGCCGGACGACGACGAGCTCGACGCCGTCGAGGAGGCCGTTCAGGTCGGCCAGCGGGAGCCGGGAGGGGTTGGCGAACCGGTACGCGACCGGGCCGCCGGCCGCGCGGGCGCTGAGCAGGTCGGTGTCGGAGTGCGACAGCAGCAGGAGCATGGCGAGGCAGGCCCTTCCTCGGGGTTGTCCGCGCCCCGGGTGGTCGTGTGTACGGCGGGAGTTCCTGACTCACCGGCCCGGGGGTGCCGGGCCGGCTCACAGTGGCGGGACCGCGCCGGAATCTCACCGGGCTTCCTCCCCGGGGTCCTGGGACCCCATGCCGCTCTGCATCCTAGATCGTGCGCTCCGGGGGCTGGAGGGAGCGGGAGGGTCGGGCGGATCACACCGGGCCCGGGGGCGGGACGGTGCCTCCGCACCGGAGATCCGGGCGACCGCCCGGCACGTGCCCCGCCGGAGAGCCCGGCCGACCGGCACGTCCCCGCCGGGAGCCCGGCCGACTGGTCCCCCCTGTCGGAGGGCCGGAAAACCTGCTGCCGCATCCCCGCCGGAGAGCCGGAAAACCTGCTGCCGCATCCCCGCCGAAGAGCCGGGAGACCGACCGGCACCCCCGCCGGAGGGGGTCCGGCCGACCGGCACGTCCCCGCCGGGAGCCCGGCCGGCCGACCGGCACACTCCCGCCGGGCAGCCGGTCGCCGCACCCCCGTCGGAGGCCCGGCCGACCGCCCGGCACGTCCCTGCCGGAGAACCGGCGAGCCCGCCACCGCGCCCCCGCCGGAAGACCGGACAGCCGGTGCGCGCACCCCGCCCCGGCGTCCCGAGTCAGGCCGGTCACACCCCGCCGACCGCCGGTTTCCCGTGGGTATGCTCGCCGCCATGCCGCCCACCCCGACCCCGGCCCCGACGCCCGCCCCGGCGCACCCCGTGTGCGGGAGCGCGGTGACGCCTGTCCCGGGGCGCTGCGGCTGCACTCCGCCGACGACGGGCACCTGGCCCGACTGCGGCTGCCCGCAGGACGGTTGACGCCCCGTCAGGTCGAGATGCTGGCGCACGCGGCGGAGGCCCTCGGCGACGGGCGGATCAGCGTCACCTCGCGCGGGAACGCCGAGCTGCGCGGCCTGGCCGACGACTGCGGGGCGGAGCTCGCGGCGCTCCTGGCCGAAGCGGGCCTGCTGCCCTCCGCCACCCACGAGCGCGTCCGCAACATCGTGGCCTCCCCGGCCTCGGGCCTCGACGGACTCGGCGCGGCCGACGTGCAGTTGTGGGCCCGCGAGCTGGACGAACGGCTCTGCGCCGCGCCCTGGGCCGCCGCGCTCTCGGGCCGTTTCCTCTTCGTCCTGGACGACGGCCGCGGCGACGTCACCGGCCTCGGCGGGGATGTGACCTTGGTCGCAGTGGCCCCCGGCGCCGCGCTCCTGCGCCTCGGCGGCCGGACCGTGCGCGTGGCCGCCGCCGACGCCCCGCGCGCCGCCCTCGCCGCCGCCCGCGCCTTCCTGACCGCCGCCCGCGCGGCCGGTACGGGCGCCTGGCGCGTCCGGGAGCTGCCGGAGGGCCACGAGGCGGACGTACGGGGAGCGCTCGCGGCGGCCGGGATCGCGGCGGAGCCCGTAAGAGAGCCCGTACGGGAACCCGTACCCGCCCACGGGGCACCCCCGTCCCCGGCCCCCTCGGCCCCGCCGCCCTCCACGTCCTCGCCCCCTCGGCCGTCTCACCGCCGCCCAGTCGCGCGCCCTGCTGCCCGCCGACGAGGTGCGGTTCACGCCTTAGCGCGGGGTCGTCGTCGCCGGGGCGGACCCCGGGCGGCTGCCCGCCCTGGAGGCGTGCGGCCTGATCACCCGGCCCGACTCCCCTGGACCGGCGTCAGCGCCTGCACCGGGCGGCCCGGCTGCGCCAAGTCCCTCGCGGACGTCCGGGCGGACGCGGTCCCCGGCCGCCCGGCCTGCCCGTCCACTACTCCGGGTGCGAGCGCCGCTGCGGCCACCCGCACGGCGACTGGGTCGACGTCCTCGCCGCCCCGGCGGCAGCTACCTCGTCGACGGCGTCCCCGTCCCCGCACCGATCTGATCCCCGCGGTCACCACGGCCCGCACCGCGCCCCGCACAACGAGATGAGCGAGAACAGGATGTTCGACTACGAGAAGGACGGCACGGAGATCTACCGCCGCTCCTTTGCCACGATCCGCGCCGAGGCGGACCTCACGGGCCTGCCCGCCGACGTCGCCCAGGTGGCGGTCCGGATGATCCACGCCTGCGGCATGACGGACCTCGTCCAGGACATCGCGTACTCGCCGGGCGTCGTCGCGAGCGCCCGCGCCGCGCTCCGGGCGGGCGCGCCGGTCCTCTGCGACGCGCAGATGGTCGCCAGCGGCGTCACCCGCAAGCGGCTGCCCGCCGACAACGAGGTGGTCTGCACGCTCTCCGACCCGGCCGTCCCGGCCCTCGCCGCCGAGCTGGGCACCACCCGCTCCGCCGCCGCCATGGAGCTGTGGCGCGACCGCCTCGAAGGCTCCGTCGTGGCCGTCGGCAACGCGCCCACCGCCCTCTTCCACCTCCTGGAGATGGTCGCGAAGGGCGCGGGCAGGCCCGCCGCCGTCCTCGGCATACCGGTCGGCTTCATCGGCGCCGCCGAGTCCAAGGACGCCCTCGCGGCCAACACCCTCGGCCTCGAACACCTCGTCGTCCGGGGCCGGCGCGGCAGCAGCGCCATGACGGCCGCCGCGATCAACGCCCTCGCGCACGAAGCGGAGATCCAGCAGTGACCGGGAACCCGGCCGGAAACACCGTCGGCAAGCTGTACGGCGTGGGGCTCGGGCCCGGCGACCCGGACCTCCTGACCCTCGCCGCCGTGAAGGCCATCGCGTCCGCCGACGTGGTCGCGTACCACTCGGCCCGCCACGGGCGCTCCATCGCCCGCTCGATCGCGGCCCCGCACCTGCGCGAGGACCACGTCGAGGAGCGGCTCGTGTACCCGCTCACGGTGGAGACCACGGACCACCCCGGCGGCTACCGGGGCGCCCTGGACGACTTCTACGAGGCGGCGGCGGCCCGGCTCGCCGCCCATCTGGACGCGGGCCGCACGGTCGCGGTCCTCGCCGAGGCGACCCGCTCTTCTACGGCTCGTACCAGCACATGCACAAGCGGCTCGCGCACCGCTACGACACGACCGTCATCCCCGGCGTGACCTCGGTGAGCGCCGCCGCCGCCAGCTCGGGGAGCCGCTGTGCGAGGCGGAGGAGGTCCTGACGATCGTCCCGGGCACGCTGTCGGAGGACGAGCTGACGGCCCGGCTCGCGGGCACGGACTCGGCGGTCGTGATGAAGCTGGGCCGCACCTTCCCCACCGTGCGGCGGGCCTGGAGCGGGCCGGGCGCCTGGAGGACGCGCGGTACGTGGAGCGGGCGTTCATGGCGGGCGAGCGGACGGAGCGCCTGGCGGACGTGGACCCGGAGTCCGTCCCGTACTTCTCGGTGGCCGTGCTGCCCTCCCGTATCGACGAGGAGCCCCCGTACGGGAGCGGGGCGAGGTCGTCGTGGTCGGTACGGGCCCGGCGGGCGCGCCCTGGCTGACGCCGGAGTCGCGCGGGGCCCTGCTGAACGCGGACGACCTGGTCGGCTATACCACCTACCTGGACCGGGTGCCGGTGCTGCGCCCCGGGCAGCGGCGGCACGGCTCCGACAACAAGGTGGAGTCGGAGCGCGCCGAGTTCGCCCTCGACCTGGCCCGGCGCGGGCACCGGGTCGCGGTCGTCTCGGGCGGCGACCCGGGCGTCTTCGCGATGGCGACGGCGGTCCTGGAGGTGGCGTCGGAACCGGAGTACGCGGACGTTCCCGTACGGGTCCTGCCGGGCGTGACCGCCGCCAACGCGGCCGCGGCGGCGGCCGGCGCCCGCTCGGCCACGACTACGCGACGATCTCGCTCTCCGACCGCCTCAAGCCCTGGGACGTCATCGCGGACCGGCTGCGCGCGGCGGCCGGCGCGGACCTGGTCATCGCCCTCTACAACCCGGGCTCCAGGTCCCGCACCCACCAGGTGGCGGCCGCCCGCGAGCTCCTCCTGGAGCTCCGCTCCCCGACACCCCGGTGGTCGTCGCCCGCGACGTCGGCGGCCCCGGGCAGTCGGTCCGGGTCCTGACCCTGAAGACCCTGGACCCGTCCGAGGTCGACATGCGCACCCTCCTCCTGATCGGCTCCTCGCAGACCCGGACGGTGGAACGGGGCGACGGCCGCACGATCGCGTGGACGCCCCGCCGGTACGGCTGAGTCAGCCGTCGAGGACCAGGGCGGCGGCCTCCTCGGGGTCGTCGCCGTCCGTACGCCCTCCGGGACCGGCGGGCGGCGGACGACGACGACCGGGATCCCGGCCTCGCGGGCGGCGGTCAGCTTCGGGGCGGTGGCCGTGCCGCCGCTGTCCTTAGTGACCAGGACGTCGATCCGGTGGCGGCGCAGCAGCTCGCGCTCGCCGTCGAGGGTGAAGGGCCCCGGTCGAGGAGGATCTCGGCGCGGGCCGGCACCGCCCCTCCGGGGCGTCGACCGAGCGGACCAGGAACCACTCCGGGCGGTCGGCGAAGGCGGCGAGGCCCATGCGGCCGGTGGTGAGGAAGACGCGGTCCCCGAGGCCGTCGAGGGCGGCGGCGGCCTCCGCCAGGGAGCCCGCGTCGCGCCAGTCGTCGCCCTCCTCCGGGACCCATCCGGGACGGCGCAGCGCGAGCAGGGAACATGGGCGGTGGCGGCCGCCCGGGCCGCGTGGAAGCTGATCCGCTCGGCGAAGGGATGGGTGGCGTCGATGACCGCGTCCACCGCGTGCTCCCGCAGCCACGCCGCGAGCCCGTCCGCCCCGCCGAAGCCGCCGATCCGGACCTCGCCCTCGGGCAGCCGGGGCCGGGCGACCCGGCCCGCGAGCGAGCTGGTCACCCGGACCCGGGGTGCAGCAGCCCGGCCAGGGCGCGGGCCTCAGTGGTCCCGCCGAGAATGAGTACGTGCACAGGAGCCCCTTCGTGAGTTCAGGCGGCGGGCGCGAGGCCCAACTCAAGCACACCGGTCTGCGCCCGGGCTGGACGACCGGTGCCTGTGCGACGGCGGCGACGACGGCCGCGTACACGGCCCTCCTGACCGGGGACTTCCCGGACCCGGTGACGATCACGCTGCCGAAGGGGCAGACGCCGTCGTTCGCGCTCACGGCCGAGGAACACGCCGGGGACACGGCGACGGCGGCGGTGGTGAAGGACGCGGGCGACGACCCGGACGTCACGCACGGGGCCGTGATCCGCTCGACGGTACGGCTCCTGCCGCCGGGCTCCGGGGTGGTCTTCCGGGCGGGCGAGGGCGTCGGCACGGTCACCCTCCCCGGCCTTCCCCTCGACGTGGGCGAGCCGGCGATCAACCCCGTGCCCCGGCAACTGATGCGCGAGCACGTGGCGCGGGTCGCCGCCGCGCACGGCGGCACGGGCGACGTCGAGATCACGCTCTCCGTGGACGGCGGCGCCGAGATCGCCCGCTCCACCTGGAACCCCCGGATCGGCATCCTCGGCGGCCTGTCGATCCTCGGCACGACCGGCGTCGTCGTCCCGTACTCCTGCTCGGCCTGGATCGACTCGATCCGCCGGGGCGTGGACGTGGCCCGCGCGGGCGGCCTCACGCACGTCGCCGGCTGCACCGGCTCGACCTCCGAGCGGACGGTGACGGGCCTGTACGACCTGCCGGAGATCGCCCTGCTCGACATGGGCGACTTCGCGGGCGCGGTCCTCAAGTACGTCCGCCGCCACCCGGTGGACCGCCTGACGGTCTGCGGCGGCTTCGCGAAGCTCTCAAGCTCGCCGCCGGCCACCTGGACCTGCACTCGGCCCGCTCCCAGGTCGACAAGGGCTTCCTGGCGGACCTGGCCCGCACGGGCGGCGCGTCCGAGGCCCTGGCGGCGGAGATCGCGGAGGCGAACACGGGCCTGGCCGCCCTGCGCCTCTGCGAGGCCGCCGGCGTCCCCCTCGGCGACCTCGTCGCCGCCCGCGCCCGCGACGAGTCCCTGACGGTCCTGCGCGGCGCCCCGGTCGCGGTGGACGTGATCTGCGTCGACCGGGCGGGAGTGGTGGTGGGGCGGTCTTCGGTGCGGGGGCCGGGGGCGTAGGGCGGCCGCCTCCGGTCAGAGGTCGTCGGGAAGCAGCCGGAATGCCTTGTGGCCCGTCAGCGGTCTGATCATGCGGAAGTGGCGGTCCGTGGTGAACAGGGCCTCGGTGCCGTACGCAGCCGCCAGGGCGACGTTCATGGCGTCGGTCATCCCGACTCCCTTGCCTCCGTCCGCGTCCGCGTAGCCCTCGGCGACGGCGATCGCGGTGGACAGGTGCGCGGCCACCGGCGGCGCCTCGAACCGGCGGGTGGCCGTGTAGCGCTCGATGAACCGGGCCGCCGCCAGAGCCTTGCGGGCTCCGCCGCGCTCGGAGATCAGGTAGTCCAGTTCGGCGAGGACCATCGGGGAGATCACCAGGTGGCTGATCGTGGCCAGTGCCTTCTTGTGGGCCTCATGTCCCGTGATCCGTGGATCGAGCAGGCGGTACAGGGCGTTGGTGTCGGCGACGGCGATCACCCGGCCGCCCCATCCCCTTGAGCACGTCCTCGATCTCGTCGTCGTCGAGGTCTTCGAGACCGAGGTCCGGGAGGTCGATCTCGCCCATGGGATCGGTGGGGTACGGGGCACTTCGGCCCCTATCGGCACCACGCGCGCGACGGCGACGCCGTTCTTGGTGACGGTGACGGTCTCACCCGCCGCAGCCGCGGCAAGGATCTGCGACGACCTCTGGTTGAACTCCCTAGCCGTGGTCTCCATGTAGTACATGTTACTACCCGCCGATGTGCGGACCGGGAGGCCCGCCCTAGGCTTGGCGGCGAACACCCGACCGAGCGACCGAGAGGGAGTCTCATGTCGAAGCGTGGCAACAAGCGGCGGGCCCGGAAGAAGAAGGGCGCGAACCACGGCAAGCGGCCGAACACCTGAGCCGAGTGGTCGTGGCGGAGGGGCCCCGGGGAGATCCCCGGGGCCCCTCCGCGTGTGTGCCGGTCGCCCTCCGCGTGCGCAGGTCGTCAGCAGGCGTGGCGGTCGCGGGCCGGGTCGTACAGGTGGCTGTCGCGGAACTCGGAGGCCGCGAGGGTGCGGCCCACGATGATGACGGCCGTCTTGGTGATCCCGGCCGCCTTCGTCTGCTCCGCGATGTCGTCGAGGGTGCCGCGCAGGACGACCTCGTCGGGGCGGCTGGCCATCGCGACGACGGCGGCCGGGCAGTCCGCGCCGTAATGGGGGACCAGCTCGGCGACGACCCGGTCGACGTACCGCGCGGCGAGGTGGAGGACGAGCAGGGCGCCGCTGCGGCCCAGGGTCGCCAGGTCCTCGCCCTCCGGCATCGGGGTGGCCTGCTGGGCGACGCGCGTGAGGATGACCGTCTGGCCGACCGTGGGGACGGTCAGCTCCCGCTTCAGCGCGGCGGCGGCCGCCGCGAAGGCCAGGACGCCGGGGACGACCTCGTACGGGATGCCGAGCGCGTCCAGGCGGCGCATCTGCTCCGCGACCGCGCTGAACACCGACGGGTCCCCGGAGTGCAGCCGCGCCACGTCCTGCCCGCCTCGTGGGCGGCGGCGATCTCCGCGACGATCCCGTCCAGGTCCATCCGGGCCGTGTCGACGAGCCGCGCGTCCGGCGGGCACTCGGCGAGCAGCTCGACGGGGACGAGGGAGCCGGCGTAGAGGCAGACCCCGCACGTCGCCAGGGTCCGCGCGCCGCGCACGGTGATCAGGTCGGCCGCGCCGGGGCCCGCGCCGATGAAGTAGACGGTCATCCCTCTTCAGAACCTTTCGTGACGGGCCGCTTCGTGACGGACCACTGCGTGACCGGCATCGCCTGCCGCCAGCCGGTGAAGCCGCCCACGGGGACGGCGGTGGCGACCGCGAGCCGGACGAGCTCCCCGCCGTGGCGGCGGTGGGCCTCGGCGAGCAGCGCCTCGGATTCGAGCGTGACGGTGTTGGCGACGAGCCGGCCGCCGACGGGCAGCGCGTCCCAGCAGGCCGCGAGCAGGCCGGGGGCGGTCAGGCCGCCGCCGACGAAGACCGCGTCCGGGGCGGGAAGGCCGGCGAGGGCCTCGGGGGCGGGGCCGGTGACGACCTTCAGGGCCGGGACGCCGAGCGCGTCGGCGTTGCGGGCGATGCGGGCGGCCCGCTCGGGGCTCTTCTCGATCGCGACGGCCCGGCAGGCGCGGTGGGTCCGCATCCACTCGACGCCGACGGGCCGGAGCCGCCGCCGACGTCCCAGAGGAGTTCGCCGGGGGCGGGGGCGAGCGCGGCGAGGGTGGCGGCGCGCACGTACCGCTTGGTGAGCTGCCCGTCGTGCTCGTACGCCTCGTCCGGAAGGCCCGGCGCGGCGCCGAGCCGCAGGGCGTCCGGGTCGCGCACGCAGTCGAGCGCGAGGACGTGGAGCGCGTCGGTCCGCTCGTGGGGCCAGGCCCGGCGGTCGCGTCGAGGAGCCGCTCGCGGGGCCCGCCGAGCTGTTCCAGGACCCGGATCCGGGTGCCGCTCAACCGGTGTCGCGCAGGTACGCGGCCACGTCGGCGGGGTCCCGGGGCCCTCGCCCAGGACGAGGATCCGGCGCCCGGGGTGCAGGACGGCGGCGAGGGCCGCGAGCGGCCGGGCGACCAGGGACACCGTCTCGGTCTCCTCCAGGGGCCAGCCGAGCCGGGCGCAGGCGTACGAGACGGAGGACGGGTGCGGGTGGATCCGGAGCCGGCCGGCGCCGACGGTCTCCGCGAGGGTGCGGCCGATGCCGTGAAGGAGGGGTCCCCGCTGGCCAGGACGGCGACCGCGCGTCCCGCGTGGGCGGCGAGCAGGCCGGGCACGGACGGGCGGAGGGGGAGGGCCAGGCGACCCGCTCGCCGGGGCAGTCGCCGCCGGGCAGCAGGTCGAGCTGGCGGGGGCACCGATCAGGACCCCGGCGGCGCGCAGGACGCGGCGGGAGGCCTCGGGGAGCCCGTCCCAGCCGTCCGCGCCGATCCCGACGACCGACACCGCGTCCGGTATCGCACCCGGTATCGCACTCGCCGCACCGCTCACACCCGCACCGTTCACGCCGCCGAACTCTACGGGAGCCTCCCCTTCCCCTCCTCGTGGGCGTGGTCACGTCCGGGCCGCGCACCAGGGGCGGAGCACGCGGAATACCCGGGCGGGTGACACCGTTGGACGGGATGGTTTAAGATTCAACCACTAGCCGGGAAAGGCACCCCGGGAACGCGAGAGGTGAGCACGATGCAGTTCGGGATCTTCACCGTCGGCGACGTGACGACCGACCCCACCACCGGCCGCACCCCCAGCGAGCACGAGCGGATCAAGAACACCGTCGCCATCGCGCTCAAGGCGGAGGAGGTCGGCCTCGACGTCTTCGCGACCGGGGAGCACCACAACCCGCCGTTCGTCCCGTCGTCCCCACCACCCTCCTCGGGCACATCGCCGCCCGCACGGAGAACCTGATCCTGTCCACGTCCACGACCCTGATCACCACCAACGACCCGGTGAAGATCGCCGAGGACTACGCGACCCTCCAGCACCTCGCCGACGGCCGCGTGGACCTGATGATGGGCCGCGGCAACACCGGCCCGGTCTACCCGTGGTTCGGCCAGGACATCCGCCAGGGCATCCCGCTCGCCATCGAGAACTACGCGCTGCTCCACAAGCTGTGGAGGGAGGACGTGGTCGACTGGGAGGGCAGGTTCCGCAGCGCCCTCCAGGGCTTCACCTCCACCCCGCGCCCGCTCGACGGCGTCCCGCCGTTCGTCTGGCACGGCTCCATCCGCTCCCCGGAGATCGCCGAGCAGGCCGCCTACTACGGCGACGGCTTCTTCGCGAACCACATCTTCTGGCCCAAGCAGCACACCGAGAAGATGGTCCGGCTCTACCGCCAGCGGTACGCGCACTACGGCCACGGCACCCCCGAGCAGGCGATCGTCGGCCTCGGCGGCCAGGTCTTCCTGCGGAAGAACTCGCAGGACGCGGTACGGGAGTTCCGCCCGTACTTCGACAACGCGCCGGTCTACGGCCACGGCCCCTCCCTGGAGGAGTTCAGCCGCGAGACCCCGCTGACCGTCGGCTCCCCGCAGGAGGTCATCGAGCGGACCCTGTCCTTCCGCGACTACGTGGGCGACTACCAGCGCCAGCTCTTCCTGGTCGACCACGCCGGACTGCCCCTGAAGACCGTCCTGGAGCAGCTCGACCTCCTCGGCGAGGAGGTCGTCCCGGTGCTGCGCAAGGAGTTCGCGAACCTGCGCCCGGCCGGCGTCCCGGACACCGCCCCGCTCCACCCCGCCGTCGTGAAGTCCCAGGAGGTCTGACCCCATGCGCACGCTCAAGCTGGTCGCCGTCTCGGCCGGACTCAGCAGCCCCTCCTCGACCCGGCTCCTCGCCGACCGGCTCCTCCAGGCCGCCCGCTACCGGCTGGCCGAGCAGGAGTACGCGGTCGACGTCGAGGTGGTCGAACTCCGCGACCTGGCCGTCGACATCGCCCACCACTTCGTCACCGGCTTCCCTCCGGGCGGCTCCAGGAGGCGATCGACACGGTGACCGGCGCGGACGGCGTCATCGCGGTGACCCCCGTCTTCACGGCCTCGTACAGCGGTCTGTTCAAGTCGTTCTTCGACCTGATCGACCCGACGGCGCTGACCGGCACCCCGGTCCTGATCGGGGCGACCGGCGGCACCGCCCGCCACTCGCTGGTCCTGGACCACGCCCTGCGGCCGCTCTTCGCCTACCTGCGGGCCTGACCGTCCCGACCGCCGTCTACGCGGCCTCGGAGGACTGGGGCTCGGGCGGCGACGAATACACGGAAGGACTGCCCGCCCGGATCAACCGGGCCGGGTACGAGTTCGCGGACGCGGTCGCGGCCCGGCCGGTCCGGGAGGCGGACGAGGACGAGGTCGTGCCGTTCGCACGCCAACTGGCCGACCTGCGCCTCGACTGACGGGCCGCGACGCCCCGTTTGTTACGTTGGGGGCGGATCGCACAGAGGTGCCGTACGACGGACGGAGGTCGGCGATGGCCGGCAGGATCGTGGTGGGCGTGGACGGGTCGGAGCCCTCCCTGAAGGCCCTGAAGTGGGCGGCCGGGCAGGCCGCCCTGACCGGAGACTCCGTGGAGGCGGTCATCGCCTGGGAGTACCCGGCCTCGTGGGCGACGCTGATGCCGGGCGTGCCGGCGGAGTTCGACCCCGAGCGGCTCGCCGCGCAGATCCTGGACCAGGCCCTGGCCGACGCGCTCGCCCCGGAGGCGGCGGCCGACGCCGTCCGCACGGTGGTCGGCGGCAACGCCGCGCAGGCCCTGGTGGACACGGCGAAGGGCGCGAGCCTCCTCGTCGTCGGCGACCGCGGCCACAGCGGCTTCCGGGCGGCCGTCCTCGGCTCGGTCTCCACCCAGGTAGCCCAGCACGCCCCCTGCCCGGTGGTGGTCGTGCGGGGCGAGCCCCAGGGCGGGTGACGGACGGTCCCCGGACCTTCCCGAGCGGCGGCGCGCGGCCTCCCGGCGCATGATGCCGGTGGGGCCGCGCGGTGCGGGCCCCGACCGTGAGGAGCGCGAGAGCGCGCGGAGCCCGAGAACCGCCATGGACATCAAGCTGGAGCTGATCGGCGTCCCCGTCACCGACGTCGACCGGGCCAAGGCCTTCTACGAGAAGGCCGGCTTCCACGCCGACCACGACGTCACCGTGAGCGAGGACGTCCGCTTCGTCCAGCTCACCCCGCCCGGCTCGGCCTGCTCGATCGCCCTCGGCAAGGCGTCACCGGAATGGAGCCGGGCTCCTGGACAACCTCCAGGTCGTCGTGGCCGACATCCAGGAGGCCCACGACGACCTCGCCACGCGGCATCGAGGTCAGCGACATCGACGACCTGCCCTGGGGCTCCTTCGTCCACTTCGCCGACCCCGACGGCAACCGCTGGGCGGTCCAGCAGACCGTCCCGCGCACGGCCTCCTAGGCGGCCGGTGCCCGGACGGCCGCCCCGCGGGCAGCACGTCCGCCACCACGCACGACGCGTCGTCCGGGCCGCCGCGCCCGTCGGCGAGGGCGAGCAGGGCCCGGGCGGTGTCCTCGGGGCCGGCCCCGGCCGCCAGCACGGCGCGCAGCTCCGCCTCCGGCACGACCGCCGACAGACCGTCCGTGCACAGCAGCCAGCGGTCCCCGGGCCGCCCCTCGTGCAGGCTCAGATCGGGAGCGGGCCCGTCCCCGCCCCGTCCAGGGCCCGCAGGAGCAGGGCCCGGTCCGGGTGGGCCGCCGCCTCCGCCGGGTCGAGCTCGCCCGCGTCCACCCGCGCCTGCACGGCGGTGTGGTCACGGGTGAGGCGTACGAGGTCCCCGTCCCGCAGCAGGTACGCGCGCCCGTCCCCCACGTGCGCGAGCGCGAGCCGGGACCCCGTCCACACCCCGGCCGTCAGGGTCGTCCCCGAGCCGGACGCCGCCGCGCCGACCTCCGCGTCCGCGCGGCGCACGGCGTCCTCCAGGGCGTTGAGCAGGTCCCCGGCCCGGCCGCCGGGCGCCGGGGCCCCCTCGACGGCGGAGAGGGCCGCGAGGGCCGCCGCCGCGGCCAGGTCTCCCGCCGCGCCGTAGCCGTCCGCGACGGCGAGCAGGCGCGGACCGGCGTGCGCCCGGTCCTGGTTGGCCTCCCGCACCCGTCCGCGCTCCGAGAGCGCGGCGGTGAGCAGGGCATGGGGCCGTACGGTCGTCGTGCCGGTGTCCGTGTCCACGGGGTCGTTCCCTCCCAGTCGGTCCAGCAGGGAGGCCGCGAGCCCGCGCCGCTCCGTCGTCTCGGCCTCGACGCGCGCCCAGTGGGCGCGGACCGCGCAGGCCGCCGCCCCCGGGTCCGTGCCGTGCAGCGTGCACACGTCCCGGACCCCGGCGAGCGGCATCCCGATCCGCCGCAGCCAGGCCACCAGACGCGCCCGCTCCACCTGCGCCCCGGCGTAGTACCGGTAGCCGGTGTACGCGTCGACGCGGGCGGGCGGGAGCAGGCCGAGTTCGTCGTAGCGGCGCAGCGCCTTGGCGGAGAGCCGGGACGCGCGGGCGAACTCCCCGATCGTCATGAGCGGTTCCGGCGCTCCGGCCGCCCCGCCCCGTCCGTACCGTTCCACCGGCGTGCCACCTCCCCCTGCCGGACGCCCCTGTGGCGCCCGGCCCCGCCGATCCTGGGCCTTCCCCACGGGGAAGGTCAACCACCGCCCGCACCGCCCGCTACCTGCGGTTGTACAGCCGCATCGTGACCCATCCGAAGACGAGCACGAACAGCGCCGACCAGCCCAGCGACCACGCGATCTCCGTGCCCGGCCACCGGCCCGCCATCAACTCCCGGACCGCGCTCGCCGCATGGGTCACCGGGTTGTTGTTCACGAAGGCCTGGAGCCAGCCCGGCATGGTCTTCGGGTCGACGAAGACGTTCGACAGGAAGGTCAGCGGGAAGATCACCATCATCGAGACGCCCATGACGGACTTCTCGCTGCGCAGCAGCAGGCCGAACATGGTCCAGATCCAGGAGAAGGCGAACGAGAACACCAGGAGCAGCACGACTCCGAGGAGCACGCCCGGGAACCCGCCCTCCGGCCGGTAGCCGATGATCACGCCGACCGTCAGCATCACGGCCGAGGCGATCAGATAGCGCACGACGTCGCCGAGGAGGTAGCCGACCATCGGCGCCGGGCGCCAGATCGGCAGCGTGCGGAAGCGGTCGAAGACGCCCTTCTCGATGTCGGTGTTGACCGACACCCCCGTGTACATCGTGATCATCACGACGCTCATCACCAGGATGCCCGGCAGCAGGAACTGGACGTACGAGGAGACCGAGCCGGCCAGCGCGCCCCCGAAGAGGTACGTGTACATCAGCACCATCATGATCGGGAACGCCGTCACGTCGAAGAGCTGCTCCGGCACGTGCTTGATCTTCAGCATGGCCCGCCGGCCGAACGTCAGCGAGGCGGAGAGCGCGCCGGGGCGGGGCGGGCGCGGCCGCCGGACGAGGAGGGCGGCCAGCTCCTCCGCCCGGGGGCCTCGAAGTCGAGGTCGGCCGTGCGCGTGTCCTTGCCGGTGGAGACGGTGGTCATGCCGCCGGTCCTTTCCTGTCCGCCGGAGCCCCGTCCGCCGGAGCCCTGTCCGCCGGAGCCCCGTCCGCCGATGCCCCGTCCGTCAGCGCCAGGAACACCTCGTCGAGGCTCGGCTGCCCGAGCGCGAAGCTGTCGACCGTGATCCCGGCCCGCGCCAGCTCCGCGAGCGCCCGCGCCGCCTGCTCGGCGGCGCCGAGGTCCGTCCCGTGGCCGTCGACGGTGGCGGTGAGCGCGACCGGGTCCGGGTCGGGCTGCACGGTGGCCCGCAGCGCGCCGCGCAGGACCGCCTCGGCCTCCCGCCGCCGCTCGGGGTCCCGGAGCCGTACGTGCACCGAGCCCGAGCCGACCGAGGCCTTCCGCTCGCCCTTGGTGCCCTCCGCGATCACCCGGCCGTGGTCGATGACGGCGACCCGGGAGGCCAGACGGTCCGCCTCGTCCAGGTACTGGGTGGTCAGCAGGACGGTGGTGCCCTGGGCGACCACCGCGCGGACGATGTCCCAGACCTGGTTGCGGCTGCGCGGGTCGAGGCCGGTCGTCGGCTCGTCGAGGAAGAGCAGGTCGGGGGTGTTGAGGATGGACGCGGCGATGTCGATGCGGCGCCGCATGCCGCCCGAGTAGTTCTTGATCTGCTTGTCGGCGGCCTCCGCGAGCCCGAACGCGGCCAGCAGCTCCTCCGAGCGCGCACGGGCGGCGGGCCGGGTGTGGCCGAGCAGCCGGGCGAGGAGGACCAGGTTCTCCGTACCGGTCAGATCCTCGTCGACGGAGGCGTACTGGCCGGTGAGGCTCACGCGCCCGCGCACCGCGTCGGCGTCCTTGACGACGTCCTTGCCGAAGACGTCGGCCCGACCGCCGTCGGGGCGGAGCAGGGTGGCGAGCACCTTGACGACGGTCGTCTTGCCGGCGCCGTTGGGCCCGAGGACCCCGTAGACGGTTCCGGCGGGGACGCGCAGGTCGACGCCGTCGACGGCACGGTTGGCGCCGAAGACCTTGACCAGGCCCTCGGTCTCGATGGCGAGGTCGGTCATGCGGATTCCTCCGTCGTCCCCGCGCCGTCCCCGGCGGCCCCGCCCGGTCAGCGGGTCGCCGGACGGGCCGCCGCGCCCTCGTGGGTGTAGAAGAAGTAGTGGGCGGCGACCGTGGTGGCCAGGGCGGACGCCAGTCCGAGGCCGCTCGACGAGAGCACGGTGGCGTTGGTGAGGGCTGTAGGCGTAGCCGACCGAGATGCCACCAGGGCGCCCCACGCGGCGGCGCGCGGCACGCGGGCAGGGCCCGGCCGTAGCGGTGGAGGGCGTAGATGGCCACGGAGAGCACGACGGCGGAGACGAGGCCGATCCAGAGCTGGCTCAGGGCGAGGGGACCGCCGTGCCGGGCGTTCGTCTCGGCGTAGAAGCCGTACAGGACGCCGATCGTGATCGGCACGGCCCAGCCGTGGGTGCTGACGTGGCGCCGCCGGGCAGGCACCGCTGCGTGTGCGGCCATGGCAGGAGCTCCTTCGTCTCTGGCGCCTGCGGCGCCTCTCACCCTGGTTCCCGCACCCTCCAGGGCACACCCGCGGCCCGCGCGCCGCAAGTGGATCAGCCGGGGCCGGGCCCCGGCCCCGGCTCACCCGTTCGGGTCAGCCGGGAGGCCGGTTCGCACGGGCGCTCCCACGATGGGGCCATGAGCCAGAACGACGACGGGACCGCGCGTCCGGGCCAGGGCCAGAGCCAGGGCCAGCACGCAGCGCCGCCCCGCAACCCGAACGCCGCCCCGCCCCGCAAGCAGAGCACCGCCGGTGCCTGGGCCTCCGGCGGCACCCTCTTCGCCGGTGTCCTCATGCTGGTCATCGGCTTCATGGACGTCTTCCAGGGCATCGCGGGCATCGCCCAGGACGACGTCTACACGCGTGTGGGCGACTACGTCTTCAAGTTCAACCTGACGGCCTGGGGCTGGATCCACCTGATCCTGGGCGTGATCCTCGTGATCGCCGGATACGGCATCCTCAAGGGCGCCGAGTGGGGCCGGGTCGCCGGCATCGCGCTCGCCTCCCTCAACATCCTCTTCCACTTCCTCTTCCTGCCCTACCAGCCCTGGTGGGCGCTCTTCTCCATGGCCGTCTCGATCTTCGTGATCTGGGCGCTCGCCTCGGACGAGGCGTACGGCCCGGGCGAGAGGTACTGAACGGCATGGGACGCACCGCCGCCGGAACCGTCCTCGGCCTCGCCGCGGCCCTCGCCCTCACCACGGGCTGCGACTCCGCCGGGGACGCGGTCGGCGGTGCCGTCTCCTCCGCGACGGCCGCGGTCGCCTCGGCCGCCGAGCGGAAGATGGACGAGGTCGAGGACGGGGTGGACGCGAAGGGGGACGTGAAGGCCGGGGAGCCCCGCGCCGACGGGGACCGGACGGTCACGGAGGTCACCGCGACCAACCCGGGGACGGGGACGCCGACTACACGGTCATGGTCGACTTCCGCGACGGTGACGGGAAGCTGCTCGACGCCGTCGTCCTGAACATCGACGCCGTGGCTCCGGGGACGTCCAAGTCCGGCACGGCCCGCAGCAACCGGCGGCTCTCGGGCGTGACGAAGGCGGAGATCGGCCGCGCCCTGCGGCACTGAGCCGCACGGACCCCGGCCCCGTCCTGGTCAGCGACGAGTTCGGCGTGGCGGAGGACCGCTTCCCCGGCCTCGCCGGCACCGGCCACCGGGCCGTCCTCGCCGATCTCGACCTGCGGGGAGAGCGCTGATCGGCCACGCTGGAAGGCATGGACAACGAGGAGATCCTGGACGACATCGGCGCCCTCGTCGAGGAGGAGCGCGCCCTGCGGCAGCGCACCGGCGGCCTCCTGCCCGAGGAACGCGCCCGCCTGACCGAACTGGAGGTGCGCCTCGACCAGTGCTGGGACCTGCTGCGCCAGCGCCGCGCCAAGGCGGAGTTCGGCGAGGACCCGGACACGGCGACCCTCCGCCCGGCGGCCGAGGTGGAGTCGTACCGCAACTGACCAACGGTGGAAGGCCGGTTGTCGGACCCCTCTGACAGAGTGCCCGGCATGGAAACGTCGAGCGTGGAAACGTCGGACACGGACGCGTCGAGCACGGACGCGTCGGACGTGGTCGGGGCGCTGTGGGACCGGATGGAGGCGCGGGACTGGGACGGCCTGGCCGCCCTGTTCGCGCGGGACGCCGTCGTCGAGTGGCCGGTCAGCGGTGAGCGGATCACGGGCCGGGACGACTACGTCGCGGTGAACCGCGCGTACCCCGAGGGCTGGTCGGTCCGGGTGCTCCGGATCGTCGCAGGGGACGGCGAGGCCGTCTCCGAGGTCGAGGTCCCGCACGAGGGCGTCGGGACGTTCCGCGCGGTGTCGTTCTGGACCGTCCGCGACGGCCTGGTCGTCCGGGGCACGGAGTACTGGACGAGCCCCGGCTCCGACCCGAGTCCCGCCTGGCGGGCCCCCTTCGTCGAGCCGATGTGACGGGGCGGGACCCGTCCCCGGGCGGCGCGGACGCCCCGCCAGTACGTTGGGGGCATGGCGCGACCCCGAGGAGCCGGACGGCTCGCCCCGCCCGCCTGGCTGACCGCCGGAATGCGGCCCGCCCCGCGCCGGTCCCGTGGGCCGCCGTGCTGCGCGCCTCCGTCGCCCTGTCCGCGCCGCTCGCCGTCGGCCTGGCCGCCGACCGGCCCGCGTACGGGGCGCTCGTGTCGATGGGCGCCCTGTCCGGGGTCATCGGGGACACCGCCGACGCCTACCGGATGCGGGTCTTCAACATCGCCGTGCCGCAGCTCTTCGGGGCCGTCGGCGTCACCCTCGGCACCCTCGTCTTCGGCCACGGCTGGGCCGCCGTCGCCGTCCTCACCTGCGTCGCGCTCGTCTCCGGGATGATCTCCTCGATCGGCGCGGTCGCCTCCGTCTCCGGTCTGCTCCTGCTGCTCAACGCCGTCGTCGGCGCGGGCCTGCCATGCCCGACCCCTGGTGGACGGCGCCGCTCCTGCTCGGCCTGGGCGGGCTCGTCGTCCTCGCCCTCACCCTCCTCGGCTGGCCGCTGCGCCGCGCCGCCCCCGAGCGGGCCGCCGTCGCCGCCACCTACCGGGCGGTCGCCGACCTCTACGAAGCCGCCGGGACGTCCGCGTACGACGAGAGACGGCAGGCCGTCACCGCCGCCCTGAACCACGCGTACGACCTGGTCCTGGCCCGCCGCGCCCGGCAGCACGGCCGCGCCCCCGCCCTGGTCCGGCTGCTCGCCCGGCTCAACGTCGTCGTCCCGCTCGTCGAGGCCGCGCCCGCCGCCCACCTGCGGTCCCGGATCGCCGGCCCGCAGCCCGCCGGGGTCCCGGCGGCCGTGCGAGACCTCGCGGACGCCGTCGCCGGGGACCGCGCCGGCGCCCCGTCCTCGACCTGCCCGCCCCGGAGCTGCCCTCGGAGAAGGCCGTCGACCACGCGCTGCGGCACGCGGTGAGCGTCGTCCACGAGACGGACCCCGAGGGACACCATGCCGACGACCGGCTCGGCCGGCCCGCCGCGCTCCGCGTCCGGATCCGCCGCACCACCCGCGCCGTCCTGCTCTCCGGCGCCTCCTGGCGCTACGGCCTGCGGCTCGCGCTCTGCATCGGCCTCGCGCAGGCCCTGGTGTCGCTGATCGCCGTGCCCCGCTCGTACTGGGTCGCCCTCACCGTCACCTTCGTCATGAAGCCCGACTTCGGCTCGGTCTTCTCCCGGGCCGTGCTCCGCGCCTTCGGCACCGCCCTCGGCATCGTCCTGGCCGCCCTCGTCCTCGCCGAGGTGCCCCGGGGCTGGTGGGACGTGCCCGTGATGATGGTGCTCGCGGCCCTGATCCCGGCGTTCTCGGCGGCGAAGGGGTACGCCTTCCAGACGGCGGCCATCACCCCGGTGATCCTGCTGCTCTCCGACACCCTCAACCACCAGGGCTTCGGGCTCGTCCTGCCCCGCCTCTACGACTCGCTCATCGGCTGCGGGATCGCCCTCGTCGCCGGCTACCTGCTCTGGCCGGAGTCCTGGCACGCCCGGATCGGGGACCGGCTCGCGGACGCCGTCTCCGACACCGCCGACTACGTGGCCCGTGCCTTCGCCCGGCAGGAGGGGTCCGACCCGCACGCCCGGCTGCGGGCCCGCCGGGCGCTCTACCGGGACCTCTCGACCGTCCGCTCCGAGTTCCAGCGGGCCTGACCGAACCCCCGCCGACCGGCACCCGCGCCGCCGCCTGGTGGCCGCTGGTCGTCGCCGTCGAACGGATCGTGGACGCCACCACCGCCGCCCGCATCCGGATCGACCACGGCGCCCCGCCCCGGACCCCGCCGAGGCCGCCGAGGTGGAGCGGGAACTGCGCGAACTCGCCGAGGGGCTGCGGGCGGACGACACCCTCGTGGAGGTCCGCACCGAGCTGCCCGGGGACGAGAACGGAGTCCTCGAACCGCTCCGCCGGGAGGTCCGCGCGGCCCGCGCCATCGCCGGTCCCGACCTGCGGTAAACCTCCCCGGGGGCGTACGGGAGAACTTACCGGCGGTCACGGAACGGAACCCTCCCGCCGCCGTTACCGGAAACCCTCCCGGCGACTACGATGCGCCCATTCACGGTGATCCGCGCCCGCCGCCGCCGGCAACCGGCCCGGTGGACGCGCCACTTCGCCCTGCCTCACCCCCGCGCCCCGAGGATCCGCCATGCGCACCACCACCAGCAGAGGGCTCCAGCCCAATGTCCTCGGCACCTTCGACACGATCGTGATGGCCGTCGCCGGCAGCGCCCCGCCTACTCGCTCGCCGCGACCACCGCCGTCCTCTTCGGCGCGGTCGGCGTCGGCGGCCCCGCCGCCCTGCTGTACTGCGCGATACCCATGCTCGGCATCGTC
Organism: Streptomyces sp. WAC08241; assembly: GCA_007858575.1. Classification (GTDB taxonomy): domain Bacteria; phylum Actinomycetota; class Actinomycetes; order Streptomycetales; family Streptomycetaceae; genus Streptomyces. The sequence goes on along the minus strand of CP042279.1, from coordinate 5,622,638 downwards.
CTCGCGTACGCCCGGCTCGGCCGGATCGACGTCAACGCCGGTGCCGCGTACTCCTGGGTGGGCCGCACCCTCCACCCCTTCCTCGGCTTCCTCTCCGGCTGGGCGCTCGTCTTCTCCACCACCGTCTTCATGGTGGCCGGTTCGCTGCCCGCCGGGTCCCTCACGCTCTCCCTGGTCGCCCCGGGCCTCGCCGGTCACACCGCGCTCGCGGCGGCCGTCGGCGCCTGCTGGTTCCTGGTGATGCTGCTCGTCGTCCTGGGCGGCGCCCGGCTCACCGTACGGGCGCAGCTCGTCATGTCCGGGGTCGAGATGCTGATCCTGGTCGGCTTCGTCCTCGCCGCCGTGGCCCACCGGGGCACGCCACCGCCTTCGACTGGTCCTGGTTCGGCCTCGCCCGGTTCGACGGGCCCGAGGGGTTCGCCGCCGGAGCCCTGATCGCCGCGTTCTACTACTGGGGCTGGGACGTCACCAGCAACCTCAGCGAGGAGACCCGGGACAGCCGCAGGACCGCCGGGGTCGCCGCGCTCGTCGGCCTCGGCTTCGTCTTCGTCCTCTTCGAGGCCATCACCGTCGCCGTCAACGTCCTGCTCAGCTCGGAGGAGATCCGCCGCGCCGGACCCGACGTCCTCGCCGTCGTCGGCCAGGAGGTCTGGCCGGGCGTCGGCGGCAAGCTCCTCGTCGTCGCCGTCCTCCTGTCGACCGTCGCCACCCTGGAGACCACCCTCATCCAGGTCACCCGCTCGCTCTTCGCGATGGGCCGCGACCGGACCCTGCCGGCCGCGCTCGGCACCGTGCACCGCCGCTGGAACACCCCGTGGGTCGCGATCGCGACGGTCGGCGCGGCGGCGCTGCTGCTGTTCGCCGCCGCCGCGCCGGGTCCGTGCAGCAGGTCCTCAGCGACGCCGTCTCCGCGATCGGCCTCCAGATCGCCTTCTACTACGGCCTGGCGGGCATCGCCGCCGTCGTCGCCTACAAGGGCCTGCTCTTCCGCTCCGTGAAGAACCTGCTCGTGGGCGGCCTGTGGCCGCTGCTCGGCTCGGCGTTCATGCTGTGGGCCTTCGTCGAGTCGCTCGGCGAACTCTCCACCACCGCCCTCGCCATCGGCCTCGGCGGCCTGCTCCTCGGCGTGGTCCCGCTGGCCGTGTACGGCAGGAGGGGCAGCGACTACTACCGCCGCCCGGCCCGCCTCGACGCCGTCCGCGCCCTCGCCGCCTCGGCCGCCGCGGGCGCGTCCACCCAGGCGCCCGCACGGGCGACCGGGACAAGAGCTACGCGACGGACTTCTGACGGCAGCCGAACCAGAAGGAGGCCCCGATGGCCGTACGCCGCCGCTCCTCGCGCCCGGAGCGCCCCGAGCGCTTCGTGCCCGACTTCGACCCGGACTTCGGGGACCGGGCGCTGACCGAGGCGCGCCACGACATCGTCATCGGCCGCTGGCAGGGCGTGCGGGACCTGCTCGCCGCCACCGGCGACGCCTGGGCGCGCCGCACCCACCGGATCCGGCTCCTCTCGCACGCCGCCGCGGGCAGCTCCACCGTCGAGACCTGGTGGGCCGCCGAGCCGGGCAACCCGGACGCGGCCGTGCTGCGGGCCGCGACCGAGGTGGTGCGGGTCTTCGACGCGGCCATCGCGGCCGGCCGGGGCGCGGCCGTCGACCGGGGCCGGATCGACGCGGCCGTGGACGCCTGCCGGGGCGCGGCCGGGGCGGCGCCCGCCGACCCCATGCCGTGGGTGTCGCTCCTCTCGGTGGCCAGGCTGTACGAGGGCGGGGTGCCGCGCCGCGAACTGCGCCACTGGTTCGACGAGTTGCGGCGCCGCGACCCGTACAACACCGAGGGCACATCCAGGTGCTGCGGTACTGGTCGGCGCGGTGGCACGGCACGCACGGCAGCATGTACGACTTCGCCCGCGACGCGGCGGGCGTGGCGCCGCCCGGCTCCCCGCTGCCGGTCCTGGTGCAGGTGGCCCGGGTCGAGGAGTACCGCTACATCGCGGACGGGGCCCTGGGCCGGGGCCCGGTGCGCGGCTTCGACCAGCACTGGAAGCACTGAGCTGGCGGTGACCGAGCTGCGCCGCACGCACGCCCGCTGGATCGGCGGCCGCGACCCGGGGAGCCCGGTGGCGCCCGAGGAGGTCGGCGACCTCAACTTCCTGGTACACGCGGCCTGTTACGCGGGCCAGGTGGACATCGCCAGGGAGCTGCTCGGGATGTTGGGGCGGCGGGCGGCGTGGGTGCCGTGGGCGTACACCGGGGACCCGGAGGAGCAGTTCACCCGGTTCAGGGAGGGCCTGGGGGTGGAGTGACCACCCCGGGCCCATGACCGAACCCGGCCCCGGTCAGACGCCGATGTCGCCCCCGTCCGTGCGCCAGACGGCGACGACCGAGGGCGGACGATCTTCCCGGGGCCGTCGGGCCAGGTCGACGCGGGCTTCTCGACGGACGCGCCGTCGACCTCGCCCGGGTGCTGCACGGCGACGAGCACGCGCCGGTCCTGGACGAGCGGGCCACAGGTCTCGGCGCCGGTCGGCACGGTCAGGAACTGCTTCAGCTCCCCGCGCCGCTCGCCCCGCACGGCGACGCCGAACAGGCCGTCGTGCGAGCCGAGCTGGTTGCCGTCGGTGGAGATCCACAGGTTGCCGTGCGGGTCGAAGGCGACGTTGTCCGGGCAGGAGATCGGGGAGACCTTCTCCTTGGGGAAGCCGGCGAAGTAGGTCGCCGGGTCGTCCGGGTCGCCCGCGACGAAGACAGGCGCCAGGCGAAGCCGTCCGAGGACGGGTCGTCCCAGTGCTCGGCGAGCTCCAGGATCTGCCCGTGCTTGTTGAGGTTGCGCGGGTTGGCCTCGTCCGCGCCCGCCTTGCCGGCCTTGCCGCGGTCGGTGTTGTTGGTGAGCGCGACGTACACGCGGCCGGTGCGGGGGACGGCTCGACGTCCTCGGGGCGGTCCATCTTCGTCGCCCCGACCTTGTCGCCGGCGAGGCGGGTGAAGACGTACACCTCCTCGGCGGTCATGCCGGGGACGTGCGAGACGTTCCCGGTGGCGAGCGGGATCCACACGCCGGAGCCGTCGAACTCGCCGTCGTTGGGGAGCTTGCCGGTGCCGTCGACCTCGGCGGCCGGGGAGTCGCCGGTCAGCTTGGCGACGTACAGCGTGCCCTCGTCGAGGAGGGTGAGGTTGTGCTCGCGGGCGGCCCGCGAACTCCCCTTCTTCATCCGCTTCGAGGAGACGAACTTGTAGAAGTAGTCGAAGCGCTCGTCGTCGCCCATGTAGACGACCGGGCGGCCGTCGGCGGTGAGGCGGGGCTGCGCGGCCTCGTGCTTGAAGCGGCCGAGCGCGGTGCGCTTGCGGGGCGTGGAGTCGGGGTCGTACGGGTCGAGCTCGACGACCCAGCCGAAGCGGTGGACCTCGTTGGGCTCCTGCCGGAGGTCGAAGCGCTTGTCGAACCGCTCCCACTTGCGCTCGGTGGGGCCGGTGCCGACGCCGTAGCGCTTGTCGGTGGCGCTGGAGCCGTTGGCGAAGTACTGGTTGAAGTTCTCCTCGCCGTGGAGGGTGGTGCCCCACGGGGTGGTGCCGCCGGCGCAGTTGTTGAGCGTGCCGAGGACCGTGCGGCCGGCCGGGTCGGCGGAGGTCTTCAGCAGGTCGCTGCCCGCGGCGGGGCCGGTGACCCGGAACTCGCTGGTGGTGTGCAGCCGCCGGTTGAGGTGGTGGCGGGAGACCGGCGTCAGCCTGCCCGTACGGCGCTCCTCCTGGACCACGACGACGGACAGGCCGTGCGCGGCCCAGGCGGTCTCGACCTGCTCGCGGGTCGGGTTCGCGGGGTCGTACCCGCGGAACATCAGGACCTCGTCGGTGTACTCGTGGTTGGCGACGAGGACCTGGCGGTCGCGCTCCCCGGGGAGCGGCAGCAGGGAGAGGAAGTCGTTGTTGTAGCCGAACTGTCCGGCCTGCGCCTTCGCGCTCTGCTTCTCGGCGTCGAAGGCGGGGGCGCCGCGGAGGATGGGCTCGCCCCAGCGGATGACCACGTTCTGGGAGTAACCGGCGGGGACGGTCACCTTGTCGGCGGTGTTGGGCGCGACGGGGGTGAAGCGGAGGCCGCGGGCGCCGTCGGCCTTGGCCGGCTGGTGGCCGTGGCCGCCGTGGGCCTCGGCGGCCGGGGCCTCGCCGAGGACGGCGGCGCCGCCGACGGCGGAGGCGACGGTGACCACGGCGGCGGCGCGCAGGGCGGAACGGCGGGAGAGGACACCGGCTATGAGGTCGCCGGCATACTCGTTGTCGCTGGTGTTGGGCACCTCGTGGAAGCAGGCGTCGCCGCAGCGGTACCGGCAGGTGAGAGCGGAACGGCCGCCTCCGTGCGGGTTGGTGCTCAGGAGCGGCAGCAGTGTGCGCACGTCGTCCTCCTCCGGCGCAGCACTGCGCCGACATGGTGTCGGGATGTCTTCGGCGGTGACGCTAGGTGCGCGTTCCGGCACGGGGGCGGCGGGGAATGAACGCCGGATGAATGCGGGGCGTCCGAGGACGACCGGGGCACGGAGGTGGCGGGAAGTGGCCGCTAACCTTACGTATCCGCCCTGGCCAGGGATGAAAGTCCCGAAACACCCAGTACGGACATTCACACTGCACCCCCACTCATGCGAAAGGGTTCGCCCATGGGTATTCGGAGCATGCTGCGCAAGGTGTTCGGCCGGGACCGCGAGGACTCCCCGGCGACCTCCGTCCCGTCCCAGTCGCGTGAGGAGACGGTGGAGCCGGTGGAGGCTCCGGAGACGGTCGCGCCTCAGGAGGAGGAGGCCCGCCGGGCGGCAGACGACCTGGTGGCGGCGTCCTTCGACAACCCGCAGGTCCCCAAGGCGCGGTCGGCGGAACCGGATTCGGCTGCCGCCGAGGAGCCGGAGCCGGAGTCGGCTGTCGTCGTGGAGGAAGAGGCCCCGTCCTCTCGGCCGCGGCCGAGGCGGCGGCGCGGGACACGGCGGCCGTCTCCGTCGCGGAGCCCGTGGAGGTCTCCCTCCCGGAGGAGCGCAACGACGAGCCCGGGGTGGACCCGGAGGTGGCCGCCGTCGAGATCTCGTACCCCGAGACCACGGACGAGCCGAAGACCTGCGAGGTGCCCGCCGCACCGGAGCCGGGGACGGCCGAGGAGACCGGGACTCCTGCGGAGGCGGGCGAGGCGCCCCTGGCCGAGCCGGAGGCGCCCACCGCCGCCGAGGACGCTCCGGAGGCCGAGGCCACGGAGAGCCCGCCGCCGAGGACGCTCCGGAGAAGCCGGCCACGGACGAACCCGCCGCCCAGGACGCACCGCAGGCCGAAGCCACGGACGAGCCCGTCGCCGCTCCCGCTCCGGAGGAGCCGGCCGCGGACGGTGCCGACGAGCCGCAGGCGGAGGCCCCGCGTCCGCCCCGGCCGAGAAGCCCCCTCGGAGCCGGAGGCCGAAGCCGTTCGGAGCCGGAGCCCGTCGTGGCGGCCGCCCCCGCCCCGGAGGGCCCGGCCGAGCCGGATGCCGGAACCGCCACCGCCCCCGAGCCCCAGCCCGCCGAGGTGGCCGCCCTCAAGCCGGAGGCCGAAGCCGTCCCGGAGCCGGAGGCCCGGCCCGAGCCCGTCACGGTCACCGCCCCCGCACCCCAGCCCGCCGAGGCGACCGCCCCCGCCGGAGGCCCCCGTGATCACCGCGCTGGAGCCCGAGGCCCCGCCCGTCGCCGCCCCCGCCCCGGCGGCCGCCGGTCCCGCGCTCTCCCTCGCCGGGGTCAAGGCCGCCGCCCCGCACCTCGCCGACGCCTACAAGGCCGCCGGGGTCGTGCTGAAGAAGCAGGGGCTCACCGGGGCGCGGGCCGCCGTGTACCTCGTCGTCGACCGGTCCGGTTCGATGCGCGGGTACTTCAAGGACGGCTCCGTGCAGCGGCCTCGCCGAGCAGACGGTGGCGCTCGCGGCGCACCTCGACGAGAACGCCGCCGTCACGGCCGTGTTCTTCTCCACGGACATCGACGGCACCGCCGAGCTGACCCCCGCCACGCTCTCCCCACCGGCATCGAGGAGATCAACGCCGGTCTCGGCCGCCTGGGCCGCACGCACTACCACCGCGCCGTGGAGGAGGTCCTCGCCCACCACGAGAAGACCGACCCCACCCGTCCGGCCCTGGTCGTCTTCCAGACGGACGGCGCTCCGGACGCCAGGACGGCCGCCACGCAGGCGCTGGCCGGAGCGGCCGACCGCCCGCTGCACTGGCGGTTCGTGGCCTGGGGCGAGCCGGACAACAAGGCCTTCGACTACCTCAGGAAGCTCGGCGGCACCCCCGTACCGCCGCGTACTTCCCGGGCGCGACCCCGGCCGGAACGGCGCACGCCGCCTTCTACCGGGGCCTGCTGGAAGGCCTGGAGCTGTAGGCCCTAAGGACGGGTGACGGCGACCGGCAGGGTCGCCGTCACCACGAGCCCGCCGCCCTCTTCCGCGCCCCGGGCCACCGCCGTCACGCTCCCCCGTGGGCGACGGCGATCGACCGGACGATGGAGAGCCCGAGCCCGGCACCGGGTCCCGTCCGGTCGCGCCCCTCGCCGCGCCGGAAGGGCTCGAAGAGGCCCTCGACGTCGTCCGGCGGGACGACGGGCCCGGTGTTGACGACGGTCAGGACGCCGCCCGCCACCCGCACGTCCACGAAGCCCCCGGGCACGTTGTGGACGACCGCGTTCGCGACGAGGTTCCGCACGAGCTGCCGGAGCAGCACCCGGCTCCCCGTACGACGCCGTGCTCCGCGACGGCCGCGTCCTCGTACTCCTCCGCGACGACCTCGGCGAAGGGCACGTCCTCGCGCTCCGCGAGTCCCCGTTCGCCGCGGGCGAGGAGGAGCAGGCCGTCGAGGAGGCGCTCGCTGTGCCGGTTGGTGTCGAGGAGGATCCGCCGGACCTCGCGGACCTCGCAGTCGTCGTCGAGCCCGACCTGGAGGGCCGCGCGCTGGGTGGCGAGCGGGGTGCGCAGCTCGTGCGAGGCGTTGGCGATGAACCGCCGCTGGCTGTCGAAGGCGGCCTCGAGACGTCCGAGCAGCGCGTCGATCGTGTCGCCGAGCTCCTTCAGCTCGTCGTCGGGCCCGCGCACCGCGAGCCGCTCGTCGAGGTTCCGCTCGGAGAGGCGCCGGGCGCGGGCGGTCATCTCGTGCACGGGCCGCAGGACGCGCCCCGCCGTCCACCAGCCCACGACCACGGCGCCGCAGGCAATCACGAGCAGGGACAGGCAGGACCACATGAGCATCTGCTCGTTCGCGGCCCGGCTGACGTCGTCCCCGATCCGGTACGCCTCCACGACGGCGACCCCGCCGCCCCCGTCCGCCCGCGCCACGATCGCCTCCGTCTGCCCGTCCGTACCGGCCCTGACCAGCAGGTTCACCACGAGCAGCAGCAGCGCGCCGAGGACCAGGAAGACCCTCCGTACACGAGGGCGATCCGGGTCCGGATGGTCGACCCGGCTCCCAGACAGCCGCCGCTCACAGCACGTACCCCACGCCCTGCACGGTCCGGATCATCCCCGGCTCCCCCAGCTTGGCCCGCAGCTTGCTCATGCAGACGCGCACGGCTCCGGTGAAGGGGTCGGCGTGGGCGTCCCAGGCGCGTTCGAGGAGTTCCTCGGCGGAGACGGCGGCGCCGTCGGCCTCCAGGAGGATCTGGAGGACGGAGAACTCCTTGGGGGAGAGGTCGAGGTCGCGCCCGTCGCGGACGGCGGTCCGCCGGACGGTGTCCACGCGCAGTCCGTCCCGTGCGAGGAGCGGCGGCAGGGGCCGGGCGGAGCGGCGGCGCAGGGCGCGGACGCGGGAGACCAGTTCGGGGAACTCGAAGGGCTTGCCGAGGTAGTCGTCGGCGCCCAGGTCGAGCCCCTCCACCCGGTCCTCGACGGCCGTGGCGGCGGTCAGCATCAGGATGCGGGTGCGGGAGCCGCCGGCGACGAGCCGCCAGGCCACCTCGTCGCCGTGGACGCGGGGCAGGTCGCGGTCGAGGACGAGCACGTCGTACGCGTACAGGCCGAGCCGCTCCAGGGCGTCCTCGCCGTCGTGGACGGTGTCGACGGCGAATCCGGCCCGCCGCAGCCCGGTGGCGACGAGCCCGGCGAGGACGCGCTCGTCCTCCGCTACGAGTACACGCATGCCCCCATCCTCACCGAGCCGCCCCGCCTCCCCACCGCCGGGTCGCCCGGGGCGTCAAGGATGTGAGGGGATCTTCACGGGGCCGTTAGGATTTCGACCATGGCGGCCACTGGATCCGAGAAGCAGGGGACGAAGGCGTTCTACGTCACGACCCCCATTTACTACGTCAACGACGCTCCTCACCTGGGCCACGCCTACACGACCGTAGCGGGCGACGTGCTCACGCGCTGGCACCGTCAGCGCGGCGAGAAGGCGTGGTACCTCACCGGCACGGACGAGCACGGTCAGAAGATCATGCGCACGGCCGAGGCGAACGACGTCACGCCCCAGGCCTGGTGCGACAAGCTCGTGGAAGAGGCGTGGAAGCCCCTCTGGGAGCACCTGAACATCGCGAACGACGACTTCATCCGCACCACGCAGAAGCGTCACACCGACCGCGTGCAGGAGTTCGTGCAGGACCTGTACGACAAGGACGAGATCTACAAGGGCGGGTACGAGGGCCCGTACTGCGTGGGCTGCGAGGAGTTCAAGCTCCCCGGCGACCTCATCGAGGGCGGAGGACGGCACGAAGCTGTGCCCCGTCCACAAGAGGCCGGTGGAGATCCTCAAGGAGGAGAACTACTTCTTCAAGCTGAGCGCGTACGGCCCGAAGCTCCTGGAGTTCTACGAGGCGAACCCGGGCTTCATCCAGCCGGAGTCGGCCCGCAACGAGGTCGTGAACTTCGTCAAGCAGGGCCTGGACGACCTCTCCATCTCGCGCTCGACGTTCGACTGGGGCATCCCGGTGCCGTGGGACGAGAAGCACGTCATCTACGTGTGGATCGACGCGCTCCTGAACTACGCGACGGCCGTGGGCTACAACGAGAACCCGGCGAAGTTCGAGGAGACGTTCCCGGCGGACGTGCACCTGATCGGCAAGGACATCCTGCGGTTCCACGCGGTGATCTGGCCGGCGATGCTGATGGCGCAGGGCCTGCCGGTCCCGGGCCGGGTGGCGGCCAACGGCTGGCTGATGGTCGGCGGCGAGAAGATGTCGAAGTCGAACCTGACGGGCATCAAGCCGCAGGACCTGACCTCGCACTTCGGCGTGGACGCGTACCGCTGGTACTTCCTGCGGGCGATCGCGTTCGGCCAGGACGGCTCGTTCTCGTGGGAGGACTTCACCGCCCGCTACACGAGCGAGCTGGCGAACGACTACGGCAACCTCGCCTCGCGCGTGGCGGCGATGGTCGGCAAGTACTTCGGCGGGGAGCTGCCGGCGGCGGCGGCGGACGGCGACGCGGAGAAGGCGGTCCAGGACGGCCTGGCGGCGGCGGTCGCCACGGCCGACCGGAAGATCGGCGAGGAGCTCGACTTCCAGGCCGGCATCCTGGCGATCTTCGACTTCGTGAAGCAGGTCAACGGCTACATCACGGAGCAGGAGCCGTGGAAGGTCGCGAAGGACGAGTCGGAGGAGGGCCGCGCCCGCCTGGCGACGATCCTCTACACGGCCGCCGAGTCCCTCCGCGCGGTCGCCGTCCTCCTGAACCCGATCATGCCGGAGACCTCGCAGGCGCTCTGGGACTCCCTGGGCGCCGAGGCGTCGCTGGGCGCCCTGGCCGCGCAGCCGGTCCAGTCCTCCGCCACGTGGGGACAGCTCCCGGCGGGCGCGACGGTGACGAAGGGCGCGGTGCTGTTCCCGCGCCTGGAGGAGCCGAAGAAGGACTGATCCCGGTCCCCGTCACGACCGGAGGCCGCCGTTCCCGTACGCAGGGGGCGGCGGCCTTCGCCGTGACGCGGGCTCGCCGTGACGCGGCCTCGTCGGGTACGTCCTCGTCGGGTACGACGCGAACCCGGCTACGACGCGGACCCGGCTACGAGGCGGACCCGGCTACGCCCCGACCCCACCGCCCCGTACGTCTCGCCGAACCGGGTCAGCAACGGATCGCGGCGCCCGGGATGGCGCCGGGTCTCGGCCGGGTACCCGAGCGGCACGAGCAGGGCGATGTGCAGGTCGTCGCGGCCCTCGATCCCGACGGCCTTCTTGACCTCTTCCTCGTTCCAGCCGTTCATCGGGCTGGTGGCGAGCCCGGCGGCCTCGGCGGCGATCATCAGGAAGGAGGCGGCGATCACGGCGTCCTTGACCGCGTACTCCCGCTCCAGGCCTCGGTCGCGCAGGTCCTCGTGGAAGAGGCGCACCGCCTCGGGCAGGGCCGCGGCGAACTCCTCGGACCAGGCGCCGAGCCGCGACGCCGTCTCCAGGACGTCCTCGCGGCCCTCGCGCCAGGCCCTGGACTCGGCGACGAACACCAGCGTCACGGGCGCCTCCCGTGGGTGCGGCTGTCCGCCGGTGGCCCTGGTCAGCGCCCCGCGCCCCTCCTCGCCGGAGACGATCACGACCGAGCGGGCCTGCAGGTTGTAGCTGGAGGGCGCCTCCATCGCGAGGTCGACCAGTTCAGCGCAGCAACGGCGCGGGCACCGGATCGGGACGGTAGTGGCGGATGCTGCGGCGCGTACGGATGATCCGGGACACCGTGGCGCGGTCGGTCGCCGTGGACTGCACGGGCACCACCCTTCGATTTTACTTCGACGTCAAACTGTCCGGCGTCGAAACGCTAGGGCGCGGACTACACTGATGTCAAACACTTCGATGCCGAAGCACCAGTCTCCGCGGACGGAAGAGGAACCGGACAGATGCGTGACGCCGTCGACGACTTCCTCGACCAGTGGGCCGCCCGGCGCACCGACCTGGACCTCGACGCGATGGGCTCCATCGGTCGTGTCCTGCGACTGTCACGGCTGGTCAGCGCGCACCTGAAGGACTACTTCGCGCAGCACGGCCTGGAGACGTGGGAGTTCGACGTGCTCGCCACGCTGCGGCGTGGCGGCGAGCCCTGACGGCCAGGTCGCTGGCCGACAGCGTCATGATCAGCTCGGCCGCCCTCACCCACCGCGTCGACCGGCTGGTCGCCCGCGGCCTCGTCGCCCGCGAGTCCGTGCCCGGCGACCGCCGCAGCCTCCACGTCACGCTCACCGACGCGGGCCGGCGCCTCGTCGACGACACCGTGGAGGGCCACGTCCAAAACCAGCGGGAGCTCCTCTCGGCCCTGGACGACGACGACCGCGAGGAGTTCTCCCGCATGCTGCGCACCCTGCTGGTCTCCCTCGGGGACACCCCTTGACCCGGCTTGACCCGGCGCCGCGGTGACAGCCCTCAGACGAGGACGAGCACGGCCGCGGCGGGCGCCATGTAGACCAGCGGGAAGGGCACGTGGCCGTACGCGCGGGCGCGCAGGACCGTGACCACGGCCCCGGCGAAGTACAGGACGAGCCCGACGGCGGCCAGGACGCCGACGACGGGCACGGCGTACCCGACGAGCAGCCCGACGGCCCCGGCGAGCTTGGCGGCGCCGAGCGCGTTCCACCACGCCCGGGGCACCCCGTACGCGGCGAGCGGCCCGACGACGAACTCGGCCCGCACGAGGACCGCGACCCCGGAGAACCCGGCCATGAACGCGGCGACGGCGGTGACGACGGTGGCGGTGGTGGACATGACGGGCTCCTTCGACGCTCCCGGCGCCCGACCCGACCGGGCCGGACACCGCACTGACGGAGCGGGGAGGGGAAGTGTGACGGCCGGCGCCCCGCGACGATCTACGACCATCCGCGACGAAAAGATCCGCAAAAACTTCTGCGCGACGCGGAATAACCTTGCCGGGCAAGCGAGTTGAGCCGGACATGACTCAGAACCCCGGCCCCGCCCCTCTCCGACGACGCGCTCTCCGAGCTGCTGAGCACGCAGCGGTTCGGCACCCTCGCCACCAACAAGAGCAGTGGCCATCCGCACCTGACGACCATGCTCTACGCCTGGGACGCCGAGGAGCGCACCGTCCGGTTCTCCACCACCGCCGACCGCGTCAAGGTCAAACAGCTCCGGCGCGACCCGCGCGCGGCCCTGCACGTCCCGGGCGGCGACGTCTGGTCGTTCGCCGTGGCCGAGGGCGAGGCCGAGGTCTCCGGGGTCACGACCGTCCCGGGGACGCCGTCGGCCGGGAACTGCTCGCGATGATCCCGGAGTCCGCGAGGCCCGACGACGAGGACGCGTTCCTGTCCCACCTGGTCGCCGAGCGCCGCGTGGTCATCCGCCTGAAGGTCTCCCGCCTCTACGGGACGGCACTCGACGTCAACGCCTGAACCCGGACGCGGCGCCCGGCCACCTCAACCGCCCGTCGCGTACGCCACGAACCCGGCCCACACGCCGGGCCCGACCGCGAGCTGCGGGCCGTCCGCGACCTTGGAGTCACGAACGTGGACGGTGGTGGGGGTGGCGGCGATCTCGACGCAGGAGTCGCCTTCACTACTGCTGCTGTAGCTGCTCTTGAACCACTCCAGGTCAGAGACATCCCCGGTGGAGGTGTTGTGCGTCATGTCTCTCCTAGCAGTCCCTGGATGACGTCGGTGGACTCACTGGGCGTGAGAGCCTGAGTCCGGATGATGCCATAGCGCAATTCCAGGATACGGAGCTGCCGCAGGTCGGTCACCGGCCTTCCATTGGCCACCGCCGGCGAGCGTCCGACGGCCGACCCGTCCTCGAACTTCAGCACCTCGATGCCGCCTGCCAGGCCTGCGTGTTCCTCGCGCGCCATCGGCATCACCTGAAGCTCCACCTGCCGCGACTCGGCCACCTCCAAGAGGTGTTCCAGTTGGTACCGCAACGCTTCCCGCCCACCCAGCGGGCGCCGGAGCGTCCACTCCTCAAGTACGAAACTCAGCTCCGGCGCAGGGTCCCGTTCGAACACCGCCTTACGGGCCACACGCGCCGCCATGTACCGCTCCACCTCGTCCCGCGTGTACGCGGGCGTCGCATCAGAAGCAGTCCGCGCGCATACTCGGGCGTCTGGAGCAGGCCGTGGATGTTGAGCGGGTCGTAGAGTTGCATCTCGGCCGCCCGAGCCTCCAGCTTGGCGAGGTCCCGCACCTTCTTCGGGTACCGGACCTTCGCCACGTCGTCCTTCATGGCCGACAGCAACCCGCTCGCGCCGAGGATCTCGTCCGCCCTGTCCAGGAACTCGGAGCGCGGAATCCGCTTCCCGCCCTCGATCTTGTAGACCATGTCCTCGCCGTAACCGACCGCGTCGGCGAACTCGGCGGCCCGCATGCCCACCGCCTCCCGCCGCAGCCTCAACTGCCGCCCCACGGTGGCGATGACGGCGACACCCCAGTCATCGTCCGGGTCGACCTCCCAACTGGGCTCTTCCACCGACATTCCGCACCCCTCCGTCTGTCCTGTTCGGCCGCGTCGCCCTACCCGTGGCGGGGCTTCGGACAGACCGGACAGCGGTGGACAAGCTCCGGACAGTCACCCTACGTACCGGTGGAGTCACTGTTCACGGTAGCCAGGGGCGGCCACGCTCGGTGACGTGAACCAGAAGAACACCACCCGATCCCCTTCCTCCACCCGCGACTTCGGCCTCCTCCTGTCGTCGACACCGCGCGGCGCCCGGCTCGCCCGGCTGCTCGCCGTCGAGTGGCTGCGGGAGTACGAGCTGCCGTACGGCACGACGGAGGCCGCCGCACAGGTCGTCGCGGAACTCGCGGCGAACGCCGTCACCCACGGGCGAGTCGCAGGCCGGGACTTCCGCCTGACCCTCCGGATCTCGCCGGAGGTTCTGCGGATCGAGGTGACGGACACCCGGGGCGACGAACTCCCCGGCCGCAACAATCGTGCCGGGAGGCGGAGTCGGGGCGCGGACTGCTCCTGGTGGAGGCGCTCGCCGGTCGATGGGGCGTCGAGCCGGGCCCCGTACCGCAGAAGACGGTCTGGGCCGAACTCGATCTGGCGCCGCGACCGGAGCACGGAAACCCGTGTTCCGGTGGTTCGGGCCGCCTTCCCAAGGAACGAGGAGAGGGAAAGAACCCTCACCGAACCCCACCCCTTCCCGCCCCGTGAAGCTCGGCATGAGGTCCGTCCGCGCCGGTGGCGTCATCCACGAGAACGTCCGCCACACCACCCGGTTCACGGTGGTCGGCAACCACCTCTCCCAGCACGCCGAGCTGTCCTCGTGGCCATCGGCCTGGCCGTGCACATCCAGTCGCTGCCCGGCGGGGCGCCCGTCGACATCAAGAGCCTCGTCAAGCGCTTCCCCGAGGGGCGTGCCGGATCGCCGGCGGGCTGCGCGAGCTGGAGACCCACGGCTGCCTGCGCCGCGAGCGGGAGCGGGACGAGGCCGGGAGGATCGTCACGCGCACGATCTCCTGCAACCACCCGGGGCGGTCGGCCGCCGAGACCGAGCACCTGGCGCCGGGGGTCGTCGCCTGGCTGGAGCGCGACCTCACGCCGGAGGCCGTCCAGCGGGTCCTGACCTCCACCCTGCCCCAGGAACCCCTGCACCGCCCGGCCGCCCTCCTGGCCCACCGCCTGACCGACCGGCTCCCGCCCCTGCCCCGCTCGGCCCCGGGACCCGGAGACCCCCGGCACCCCTCCAGAACTGCGACATCCGCGACCGCGCCTTCCGCGCTCCCGAACCCGGCACCTGCGGCGCCTGCCGCACCTGACGGTCCTTCTCGACACCACACCCCGAGGAACTTCATGGTCAACCCACCGCACGAAGCGATGCACCACATCTTCCGGCACGACCTCCACCTCTTCAGCCGTCTGAAGGACGTGCTGGGCCTGCCCTCCCGGACGCCGTCGAGGCGGTCGTCCTGCCGAACGACCTCACCGAGACGCGGCCGGTCGAGCGCCGCGTCGACACCCTCCTGCGGCTGGACAGCGCTCAGGACGGCTCCCTCCTCCTCGCCATCGAGGCGCAGGGTAGGAAGGACCCGTCCAAGCCGGCGAGCTGGGCCTACTACGTCTCCTACCTGTGGACGAAGTACGGGCTGCCGACCGTCCTGCTGGTCGTCTGCCAGGACCGGGCCACCGCGGAGTGGGCCGGTCTGCCGGTCTCCAGCGGGCCCGCCTACATGCCCACCCTCAGCGTCCGGCCGATCGTCGTGGGCCCGCACAACATGCCCGTCATCACCGACCCGGCCAAGGCCGCCGAGGACCTGGCGCTGGCCACCCTGTCGGCCGTCACGCACGCGGGTGATCCGGACATCGGTGCCATACTGAAGGCACTGTCCACCGCGCTGCGGGACGTTCCCGAGAACGTCGCCGACCCGATCATCGAATTCACCGCACAAGGGCTGAGCAAGCGCCCAGCCCAGGACCTCTGGAGGACTCTGGTGGCCGTGGACCTCTCCTTCTACAAGTCGTACCTCGCCGAAGAGATCCGGGACGAAGGCCGGGCCGAGGGCAAGGCCGAAGGCAAGGCCGAGGCAAAGCCGAGGCAAGGCCGAAGGACGCGCCCAGGCGAGCGCCGACGCCATACTGCTGGTCCTGGAGCAGCGCGGCCTCGACGTGTCCGACGACGTCCGCGCCCGTGTGACCGGCTGCGACGACCCCGAGACGCTGCGCGGCTGGCTGGCCCGCGCCGTCACGGCCGCCTCGGCGGAGGAGATCTTCGCGGAGGAGTAGTCCGGTCGGGTGGACGGAAGGGCTTGAGGAGGCACGCCCTCCTCAGGCCCTTCCGTCACGACCGCCCGGCGGGGCCGTCGCTCCGGACCGGACACGAACTCCCGCACGCCCCGCATCCGCGTGCCGGTTCCGTACGGTTCCACGTCGCCCTGGACCGTCACTTCGCCGCCCGCCCGACATGACAAGCTCGTTTTTGTTCGTTGCTCATGTGAACGTGCGCATGGCAGCATGCGGGCGTGAGGGACCACGGGGATGACAGCGGGGACGGCGTACCGAAGCCTCGACGGGTTTCGAGACTGACAGAGCTGACGGAGATGGCGGACACGCCGGTTCCGCCCGCACCGGCCACGCGCGCGCCATCAGCACCGGAGCCGGTTCCGGCCACTTCGGAACAGGCCGGGCCGGACGACACGATCGCGGTGGCCCGGCGCGCGTTTGCGCGTTTGCTCGGGAGTTCCGGCGCACCGCCGTCCTGGTGCCGTTCGACGAGCGGGAGAGCCTGTGGACCGCGGACTTCAACGGGGTGCGGTGGATCTGCGCGTTCTCGGACGAGGAGGCGCTGGCGCGGTTCGCGGTCGCGCGCGGGGAGGCGGGGCGCCCGTGGACGTACCGGACGATCCTCGGCGCACGGCTCCTTGACGTGATGGTGCCGATGCTGCCCGGCCCGGGCGGGGTCGCGCTGGACGCGGGCAGTGCGGACGGGACGCTGTTCCCGCCGGTCGCGGGGATCGTGCCGGACGAGGTCGCGGTGGACCTCGGAGAGACGGACAAGGGGACGGGGAACAGTGAGCGGGAACGAACCCGAGCTCGCGGCGCCGACGGCGGCGCTCGCGGAGATCGCCAAGGGCATCGACCTGGCGCACGCCGAGCTGAAGGATCTCGGCATGATCGGTCAGGCGTCGGTGGGCCGGGGTTCTCCGATCTCGCCCTTTCGGGCCTCGAGTTGGGGCACGGCGGGCTGACGTCGGAGTTCGGGACCTTCTGCGACCGGTGGGAGTGGGGCGTACGCGCCCTGACCCTGCGGGGCAACGGCTTCGCCCAGGCCGTCGGTCTGTCGGCCGGCTCGTTCGCCGAGCAGGAGCGGTACATCAAGGACTCGTTCAAGATCGGGGTGAACTCGCTCAACGGCAACCCCCACCTCTCCGAGGACGACGTCAAGAAGATGAGCTGGGAGACCGTCCGCGACCAGCACGCCTGGGACGGAGCCGACTGGAGCAAGGAGTCGTTCACCGACGCCCACCAGGAGGTGAAGCAGACCTGGAAGAACACCGCGTACGACGTCGAGGACGCGCTGCTCGACTCGGCGGAACGCTCGGGCGCCCTTGACCCGGGGCTGCGGGACGCGATGGACGAGAAGCTCAAGGACACGCTCGACCCCGACGAGGCGACGGTCGAGCAGGCCGAGCAGCCGCGGTGGGGGAGAACCGCTGATGCCGGACTGGGGAGGCCTGTTCGACAAGGGCATCGACAAGGTCGGTGACGGCATCGACAAGGGCAAGGAGCTCGTCGGCGAGGGCGTCGACTACGTGACCGACAAGACCGGTCAGGCCCTGGACAAGGTGGGGGCGCACGACTGGGCGGACTCGGTCGAGGACTGGGGCGACGAGACCGCCTCCTCCCTCGGCGCGCAGGTCGGGGAGCAGCAGCTCGGGCAGAGCGAGGAGGCGGACGAGCTCGTCCACGGCAAGCCGGAGAAGATCGCGGAGGCGGTGAAGAACCTCCGGGACTTCCAGAAGGCGTTCGACCTGGTCGGCGGCGGGATGCGGAAGCTGGACTCCGGTCACTGGAAGGGCGAGGCGGCCGAGGCGTTCCGGAAGAGGTTCCAGACCCTGCCGACCGACTGGCTGCGCGCGGCGGACGCGATGGAGGACGCGGCCAAGGCGTTGGAGACGTACTCCAAGGCGGTCGTGAGCGCGCAGGGCAAGGCCCGCGAGGCGATCGCGCTGTACAAGGAGGGCGACAAGGACTCCAAGGAGGCCGTCGACGCCTACAACAAGAAGGTCGACGCCTACAACGCGGCCCGTGACGGGGACAGTCCGCTGCCCCGCCCGAGGCGTTCTCTGACCCCGGCAAGGCCAAGCGGCAGCGGGCCCGGGAGGTCCTGGACGACGCGCGCAAGGCCCGCAACGAGGCCGGGGAGACGGCGAAGGCGGCGGTCCGCGCCGCGCTCGCCCACGCGCCGAAGGAGCCGACGGGCCGCGAGCGGGCCGAACTGGAGCTGTTCGACTACGGCGTGGGCCAGGGCGTCGAACTGGCCCACTTCGGCGGCGGCGTCGTCAAGGGCACGGCCGGGCTGATCAACTTCGTCCGCTCGGTGAGCCCGGTGGACTCGTACAACCTGACCCACCCGGCGGAGTACTACAAGGGCGTCAACACGACGCTCGCCGGCCTGGTGTCCTCGGCGGCGAACCCCGACCGGACCCTGAAGAACGCCTGGGACGCGGCGAAGGGCGACCCGGCGGAGTTCCTCGGCCGGCTCGTACCGGAGGTGATCGGCACCAAGGGCGCGGGGCTCGCGCGCAGCGGCGTACGGCTCGGTCTGAACGGGGCCAGGCACCTGCCCGAGCCGAGGAAGCCGGGCGGCGCCGTCGAACCGGAGAAGCCGGGGAGCAGCCGCGGGGACCACGAGAAGGACCCGGACAACCAGAGCAACAAGTGCCGCGAGAACGTCTGCGACGGCGACCCGGTGGACATGGCGTCCGGCCGCGTCCTGCTGCCGCAGACGGACATCGCGCTCCCCGGCTCGCTGCCGCTGGTCTTCCGGCGCGTCTTCGACTCCTCGCACCGCTCGGGTCGCTGGTTCGGCCCGACGTGGTCGTCGACGGTGGACCAGCGCCTGGAGATCGACGCGGAGGGCGTCGTCTTCGGTTGCGACGAGGGCAGCCTCCTCGCCTACCCGCACCCCGCCCCGGGGTCCCGGTCATGCCACGCACGGCCGGCGGTGGCCGCTGGACCGGGTCGGGGACGGCTACACGATCACCGACCCCGACACCCGCACGGTCCGGCACTTCGCCGACCACGGCGACGGGCTCGCGCTCCTGGTCCAGATCGACGACCGCAACGGCAACTGGATCGCCTTCGAGTACGACGGGGCCGGCGCCCCGACGTCGGTCGTCCACCACGGCGGCTACCACCTGAAGCTGACCACGGACGAGGGCCGCGTGACCGCCCTCCACCTCGCGGGCGCGGCGCCGGACGGCTCCGACCAGGAGATCCTGCGCTACGGCTACACCGACGGACACCTGACCGAGGTCGTCAACTCCTCCGGGCGGCCCCTGCGCTTCGGCTGCGACGAGCACGGCCGCATCACGTCGTGGACCGACACCAACGGCAGCCGCTTCGACTACGTCTACGACGACCGGGACCGCTGCACCTACCAGACGGGCACCAACGGCCACGTCGAATCCCGCTTCACCTGGGGCGACACCGACCCCGAGACCGGCCTCAGGACGACGTCCCTCACCAACGGCCAGGGGCACACGAAGCGGTTCGTCGTCGACGGACGCTCCAAGGTCGTCGCCGAGATCGACCCCTGGGCGCGGCCACCCGCTTCACGTACGACCGCCGGGGCCGCCTGCTGTCCCGGACGGATCCGCTGGGGCACGTCAGCCGTTCCAGCTATGACGAGCAGGGCCGTCCGACGTCCGTGGAGCGTCCGGACGGGCGGCGGGCGCGGGCCGAGTACGACGAGGACGGCTTTCCGGTGCGGATCGTCGGCGCCGACGGCAACGCCGTGCGCCAGACCTTCGACGCACGCGGCAACCGCACGTCGGTGACGGCTCCCTCGGGGGCCCGGACGGAGTTCGCGTACGACGGGGCGGGGCGGCTCGCCTCGGTGACGGACCCGCTCGGCGCCACGACCCGGCTCGTCCCGGACGTCCGGGGCCTGCCCGTCGAGGTCACCGACCCGCTGGGGGCCACGACCCGGTACGAGCACGACGCCTTCGGGCGCACGGTCGGATCACCGATCCCCTCGGCGCGGTCACACGCCTGGAGTGGACGGTGGAGGGCCTGCCGTCCCGGCGCGTCGCACCGACGGGACGGTGGAGTCCTGGACGTACGACGGGGAGGGCAACTGCCTGAGCCACACGGACGCGAGGGGCGGCACGACCCGCTTCACGTACACCGACTTCGACCTGCTGACCTCCCGCACGGACCCGGACGGGGTGCGGTACGCGTTCACGCACGACACGGACCTGCGGCTGACGCGGGTGACGAACCCGCAGGGCCTGACCTGGGACTACGCCTACGATCCGGCGGGCCGGACCCTGTCCGAGACGGACTTCGACGGGCGGACGCTGGGGTACGCGTACGACGTGGCGGGCCGGCTGGTGGCGCGGACGAACGGCCTCGGCCAGACGGTGCGGTTCGAGCGGGACGCGCTCGGCCGGATCGTCCGCAAGGACGCCGAGGGACGGTCAGCACGTACGAGTACGACGTCTTCGACGAGCTGGCGGTCGCGACGAACCCGGACGCGCGGCTGGAACGTCTGCGGGACCGCTACGGTCGGCTGGTGTCCGAGACGGTCAACGGGCGGACGCTGTCGTACGCGTACGACGGGGCGGGTCGGCGGGTGGGGAGGAAGACGCCGGGCGGTTCGGTCAGCACGTGGGCGTACGACGCGGCGGGCCGCAGGACGAGCCTCACCGCTTCCGGGCGCGAACTTGCCTTCTCCTTCGACGCGTTGGGCCGAGAGGTGGAGCGCTCGGTCGCGGACTTCGTGTCGCTGACGTCGTCGTACGACGTGATGAGTCGGCTGACGGCGCAGGAGGTCACGTCGGTCCGGGGCGGCGGCCGTCTCCAGCACCGCGCGTACGACTACCGCCCGGACGGCGGCCTAGTCGCCGTCACGGACGGCCTCTCGGGGACGCGCCGCTTCGACCTCGACGGGGCCGGGCGGGTCACGGCGGTGCGGGCGGACCGGTGGACGGAGCGGTACGCGTACGACGAGGCCGGCAACCAGACGGAGGCGGAGTGGCCGTCCGGGCACCCGGCCCACTCGGCGACGGGTCCGCGCGCGTACGAGGGCACGCGGATCACCCGGGCGGGGGCGGTCCGCTACGAGCACGACGAGCAGGGCCGGATCGTCCTGCGCCGGAAGACCCGCCTGTCGCGGAAACCCGACACCTGGCGGTACGCGTGGGACGCGGAGGACCGGCTGAGGTCGGTGACGACGCCGGACGGCACGGTCTGGAGCTACGCGTACGACCCGCTGGGCCGCCGGATATCCAAGCGGTCCCCTTCCGAGACGGTCCACTTCACGTGGGACGGCACGACCCTCTGCGAGCAGACGACCGAGAACGTCGTCCTGACCTGGGACCACGCGGGGCTGCGGCCCCTCTCCCAGACCGAGCGCCGCACGGATACGGACGACGAGCGCTTCGCCGCCGTCGTCACCGACCTGATCGGCACCCCGACCGAACTCGTCGACGAGTCCGGCGCCCTGGCCTGGCGCACCCGCTCCACCCTCTGGGGCACGACGACCTGGACCCGCGACGCCACGACGTACACCCCGCTCCGCTTCCCGGGCCAGTACTTCGACCCGGAGTCGGGTCTGCACTACAACTACTTCCGGTATTACGACCCGGAGTCGGCGCGGTATCTGAGCCAGGATCCGCTGGGGCTGGCTCCGGCGCCAAACCCGATGACGTACATCCACAATCCGCACACATGGAGCGATCCGCTGGGACTGGGGCCTTGCCCACCCAGAGGTGAGCACTCGAACCGTTCGAAACGCGTGAGGAAGCCAGACAAGCTGCCTATGAACTGGCGGGTGTCAAACCCGGCGAGGCAGAGTTCTGGGCCGAATGGGAGGTCGGTCCCGACATCACGAGAAAGCACAGTCCGGGATACGTGTACTCTTCGGAGAATTCACATTGGGGTATCTTCCGGCAGTACGAGACGCCTCAGGGATCACGTGTCGTGGTGGAACACACGGGCGACCCAGCAGGACCTCACTTCCATGCAGGCAAACCCAAGGGCGAACCTGACCGCACCTTTGTGAACTTCGGTTGGGACAATGCAAGTTACAGAGACATGGAACGGTACGCGAAAATCAACAAAACAGAAGGAGACCATCATCTTTTTATAAACAATGAATTTCGCACACATGGCTGATCCAACAAGGAGTGCCTGGTTCAACCGTATGACCGCCACTGGTCTGACGGTCTCCGGCGACCCGGCCCCGTCGGCGTTCCCTCCGTTATCGAGGCGATGCAGAGTGTGGCCAACTGGGAGGTCCAGCCCGTCGCCGAGGTCCCTTTGAGCCATCCGGAAGCCCTCCAGGAGGTGGACCGGCAGTGGTACACACAGGCCACCCATAACGGACTTTTCGGCGAGGGAAACTCCTTTCTTCTCAGCATTTCTGGATCTGGCTCGTCCGCCTTCGGCTGGGTCGTGGTGAAGTGGGTACCCGGCGCAGAGCTGGCACCACGGCTCGCGAGGGCCGAGGAGGGGTTGGACTTTGTCGCGATGTCGATGGACGGGCGGGTGGTGTGTGCTGTGACAGAAGAGGAATACGAGTACTGGATCGTCGTCCAGCACCTTCGGTAGAAGGGGGCGGGCGGCGGCGATCAGAATGCGCAAAGGGCCCGGAACCTGCTTGAAGTTCCGGGCCCTTCGTACGAGCGGGTAGTGCTACCGCGCCGCGTCCGGATGCACGGCCTCCGTCACCGGGCGGCCCTCGACCGGCTTCGACTCGACCGGCTTGCGGAGCTGGATGTTCAGCTCGCGCAGGCGGGCCTCCTCCAGTTCCGTGGGGGCGCCCATCATGAGGTCCTGGGCGTTGCCGTTGAGGGGGAAGGCGATGGTCTCGCGGATGTTGGGCTCGTCCGCGAGGAGCATGACGATGCGGTCCACGCCCGGGGCGATGCCGCCGTGCGGCGGGCGCCGAACTGGAAGGCGCGGAGCATGCCCGCGAACTCGGTCTCGACGGTCTCGCGGGAGTAGCCCGCGATCTCGAAGGCCTTGAACATGATGTCGGGCTCGTGGTTCCGGATCGCGCCGGAGGAGAGCTCGATGCCGTTGCAGACGATGTCGTACTGCCAGCCGAGGACGTCCAGCGGGTCCTGGGTCTCCAGGGCCTCCAGGCCGCCCTGCGGCATCGAGAACGGGTTGTGCGAGAAGTCGACCTTGCCGGTCTCCTCGTCCTTCTCGTACATCGGGAAGTCCACGATCCACGCGAAGCGAAGACGTTCTCCTCGAACTGCCCGGCGCGCTTGGCGGCCTCGACCCGGACCGGGCCCATGATCTTGGAGACCTCGTCGAACTCGCCGGCGCCGAAGAAGACGGCGTGGCCGACTCAGGCCCAGGCGCTCGGTGAGGACCTTGACGTTCTCCTCGGTGAGGAACTTGGCGATCGGGCCGGTGAGGGCACCGCCCTCGCCGACGCGGATCCAGGCCAGGCCCTTCGCGCCGAGCGAGATCGCGTAGTCGCCGAGGCCGTCGAAGAACTTGCGCGGCTGGTCGCCGGTGTCCGGGACGGCGAGCGCGCGCACGTGCTGCCGGCGAACGCCTTGAACTCGGAGTGCGCGAACACGTCGGTGAGGTCGACCAGTTCGAGCGAGGTGCGCAGGTCCGGCTTGTCGTTGCCGTACTTCAGCATCGACTCGCGGAACGGGATCCGCGGGAACGGCGAGGTGACGTGGCGGCCGCCGCCGAACTCCTCGAAGAGCTCCGTCATGAGCTTCTCGATCGGCTGGAAGACGTCCTCCTGCTCGACGAAGCTCATCTCGACGTCGAGCTGGTAGAACTCGCCCGGCGAGCGGTCGGCGCGGGCGTCCTCGTCGCGGAAGCAGGGCGCGATCTGGAAGTAGCGGTCGAAGCCCGAGATCATCAGGAGCTGCTTGAACTGCTGCGGGGCCTGCGGCAGCGCGTAGAACTTGCCCGGGTTCAGACGGGACGGGACGACGAAGTCGCGGGCGCCCTCGGGGAGGTCGCGGTGAGGATCGGGGTCGCCATCTCGTTGAAGCCGAGGGCCACCATCTTGGAGCGGATGGCGGCGATGACGGCCGAGCGCAGCATGATGTTGCGGTGCATGCGCTCGCGGCGCAGGTCGAGAAGCGGTACTCCAGGCGCCGCTCTCGTTGACGCCGTCGTCGGCGTTGATGGTGAAGGGGATCTGCTGGGCGGCGCCCAGGATCTCGACCTCCGCGACCTCGACCTCGACCTCGCCGGTGGGCAGCTCGGCGTTGACGTTCTCCGCGCCGCGCGAGACGACCTTGCCGTCGACGCGGACGACGGACTCCTTGGTCAGCTTGTCGAGCGCCTCGTACGCGGCGGTGCCGGGCCGGGCGACGAGCTGCGTGATGCCGTAGTGGTCGCGCAGATCGATGAAGAGGATGCCGCCCAGGTCGCGCCGATTGTGCAGCCAGCCGCTCAGCCGGACGTCGGTGCCGACGTCAGAGGCGCGGAGCTCGCCGCAGGTGTGGGACCTGTACCGATGCATCGTCGTTCATCCAGTCTTCGGGATCGATGGTGAAGGGCTTGACGGTGTCAAGGTTTCCCAGCCTACCGGCCGGGCCGGGATCGCTCCCCGGACACCGTCGGTGGCGACCCGCGGTCCGATATTCATAAAGTGGGGCAATGCGCACCGAGGACGTCCTGGCCGCGATCGCGACCGGCCTGTGGCGCTGGGACAACGCGTCCGGGACCGTTTCGCTCGACGCCGAGGCGGCCCGGCTGCTCGGGCTGCCCGCCGAGCGCGTGCGGCTCAGCGAGGCGGCCGTACGCTCCCGTTTCCATCCGGTCGACTGGAACGAGATCGACGGGGTGGTGAGCCTCGCCGTCGCCGAGGGCACCCTCGCCGAGTCCCGGCTGCGGATCATGGACGAGCACGGACGGGTGATCCGTACCGTACGGAGCCGGTCCAGGCCGCTGGTCGAGGGAACGACCACCAGCTCGTCGGCACCCTCCAGGAGGTCGCCGAGCCGGCGCCGGGCACCGCCGTCCGCACCCCGGTCACCGGCGACTGGCGCCGCTCCCGCGAGGCCTTCCTGCTCGACGCGGGCCGGGCGCTCGCCGAGGCGCGGTCGACGGCCGAGGTGCTGCGGGTGGCCGCCTCCCTGTCCATGCCGGGCTTCTCGCCGGACGGGCTCGCCGTCTTCGGGGTCGCGGGCGACCGGCTGACGGTCATCGGGCACCACGGGCAGAGCCACGACGACGAGGGCCCTTCGCGTCGATGGCGCTCGACACCGACTACCCGGCGGCCGAGGTGGTCCGCACGGGCCGGGCGATCTACCTGCCGTCGCCCGAGGAGTACCTGCGCCGCTTCCCGTGACCTGGCCGCTCGCCCAGCGCTTCGGGCGCCGCTCGTGGGCCTTCGTGCCGCTGGTCGTCGCCGGGCGCACGCTGGGCGCCTGGATGGCGGCCTTCAAGCACCCGGTGGCCTTCACGCCCGACGAGCGCTCGGTGCTGACGACGGTGGCGCGGATGCTGGCGCAGGCCCTCGCACGTGCGGGCGTGGCCGAGTCGGAGCGCGAGCTGTCCCTCGGCCTCCAGCGGACGATGATGCCGGTCCTGGGACCGGGGATCCCAGGCCTGCGGGTGGCCGCGCGGTACGTGCCGACCGGCGGCGGACTCCAGGTCGGCGGCGACTGGTACGACATGATCCGGCTGCCCGGCGGCGCCTCGCGCCCCGCCGGGGGCGGCGCGGGCCGGGTCGCCCTGGTCATCGGGGACGTGCAGGGGCACGACGTGCGGGCGGCCGGCCTGATGGGGCAGTTGCGGATCGCCCTGCGCGCGTACGCCTCCGAGGGGCACCGGCCGGACGCGGTCCTCTCCCGGGCCTCGCGCTTCCTGTACGGGATCACGGACGGCGACGACGGGGAGACCGAGCACGGGCCGCGGTTCGCGACCTGCCTGTACCTGGAGGTCGACCTGGAGACGGGGACGGTGGACATCGCGCGGGCGGGGCACCCGGACCCGGCGGTGCGGACGAACGACGGGACGGTGCTGCTGCGGCCCACGGCCGGCGGCCTGCCCTCGGCGTCGAGCCCGACACCGACTACCCCACCACCCGGATCGCCCTCGACCCCGGCGAGACCCTGATGATCTGCACCGACGGGCTCCTGGAGACCGGCGGGCACGACCTGGACACCGGCTGGGAGCGGGTCAGGAAGCTGCTGGAGTCCCACGACGGCGAGGACCTGGAGGAGCTCGCCGACATCCTCGTGGAGGCCGTCCACGGGCCCGGCTCGCACCACACCACGGGCCCGCTCGCGGACCGGCGCGAGGACGACATCGCCGTCCTGCTGCTCTCCCGTCGCCCCGCCGGAACCGTACAGGAGGCCCCGCGCCGCACCCTGATGACGATCGCCCAGGCGGAGCCGGAGCGGATCGCGGAGGCGCGGGAGCAGGTGCGGCAGCTCCTGCACGACTGGGCGGACGAGGACCAGCTCGACTCGGCGGTCCTGATGGTCTCCGAGATGGTCACCAACGTCCTCGTCCACACGGACGGCGACGCGCTCCTGGTCGCGGAGGTCGCCTGCGACGGGACGTCCCGGCGGCTGCGCGTGGAGGTCTCCGACACCAGCGACGAGCTGCCGCACCGGCGCCGGCCGGGCGAGATGGCGTCCAGCGGGCGCGGCCTGGTCCTGATGGAGATGCTGGCGCACGCGTGGGGGTCGACCCGCGCGGCGAGGGCAAGTCGATCTGGTTCGAGCTGAACGAGCCGGGGACGACGGAGGGCTGCTGCGGGTAGGGCCTAGGCCCCGGGCCCGTGGGGCGCGTCGGGGGCCTCGGGGGCCTCGGGGCGGCCGTCCCCGACCCGTACCGGCTCCGCAGCTCCCCAGCACCCCGTCGCCGCGGCCGTCAGGGGGACGGCGAGGAGCATGCCGAGGATGCCCGCGACGGAGGCGCCGGCCGTGATCGCGAGCATGACGGCGGCCGGGTGCATGTGGACGGTCCTGCTCTGCACCATGGGCTGGAGCAGGTGCCCTCGATGACCTGGACGGCGAGGACCACCCCGAGCGCCCACAGGGCGATGACGAAGCCGCGGTCCGCGAGGGCGACGAGGACCGCGACCGCGCCGGAGAGGAAGGCGCCGAGGTAGGGGATGTACGCGGTGACGAAGACGAGCGCCGCGAGCCCGACCGCCCCGGCACGCGCAGCACGAGCAGTCCGGTGCCGATGAGGGTCGCGTCGACGAGGGCGATGAACGTCGTGCCGCGCATGAAGCCCTCGACGGCCTCGAAGGCGCGGCGGGCCATGGCCTCGACGGTGTCGCCGGTCGTGCGGGGGACGAGGAGCGCAGGGCCCCGGCGGCCCGGTCGGAGTCGCGGAGGAAGAAGAAGATCAGGAGCAGCGCGAGGACGGCGGTGGCGATCAGCTCCCCGACGACGCTGATGCCGGAGATCACCCCGGAGGCGGCGGTGCCGCCGAACTTCCTGAGAGGTCCCCGGCGTTCCTGCTGAGGTCGTCGAGGGAGGTCCCGGCCGCGCCGAAGTGCTTCGCGATGTCCTCGGCGGCCTGCCGGAGCGAGGCGACGATCTGGTCGCCGGTGTCGATGAGGGCGGCGACGACGATGTACGTGGCGCCGCCGACGACCGCGAGGACGGCGAGGACGGTGAGCCCGGCGGCGAGGGACTTCCGGACCTTCATCCGCAGCAGGCGCCGGTAGAGGGGGCCGAGGAGGGCGGTGCCGAGGATCGCGAGCAGGACGGGCGTGACGGCCGTCTTGAGGACGACGCAGAGCCGGATGCCGACGGCGGCGACCCCGGCGACGAGCAGCAGGACGACGCACCAGGCGGCGACCCGGCGGGCGGCTTCGGGGAGGAGCGGTCGGGCGGTGGGCGTCTGCACCCGACCACCGGACCACGCCGCCCGGCGCGCCGTCGCGCGCTGACGGCCCGTACGGGTGACGGGGCGTCAGCGGACGGTCGCGGGTGCGGACCGGGTACGGGTACGGGTACGGGACCCGGCGCGGGACCGGGTACGCGTACGGGGCCCGAGCGCGCGCCCCGGCCCCGTACCCCCGTCCTCGTTACTCGCCCATCCCGTGGACCGCCGGGATCGTGCCGAGGCGGCCCGCCTGGAAGTCCTCGAAGGCCTGGCGCAGTTCGGCCTGGGTGTTCATGACGAACGGGCCGTAGTGGGCCATGGGCTCGCGGATCGGGCGCCCGCCGAGGAGGACGACCTCCAGGTCCGGGGTGTTGCCGTCCTGCTTCTCGTCGGCGCGGACGGTCAGGGCGCCGCCCTTGCCGAAGACGGCGGTCTGGCCGGTGTGGACCGGCCGCCGCTCGGCGCCGACGGTGCCGCGGCCCGCGAGCACGTACGCGAGGCCGTTGAAGTCCTCCCGCCAGGGAAGGACGATCTCGGCGCCGGGACGCGCAGGGTGGCGTGGATCATCGTGATCGGGGTGTGGGTGATGCCGGGGCCCTCGTGGCCGTCGAGCTCGCCCGCGATAACGCGGAGCAGCGCGCCGCCGTCGGGGGAGGTGAGGAGCTGGACCTGGCCGCCGCGGATGTCCTGGTAGCGGGGGCCATCATCTTGTCGGCGGCCGGCAGGTTCACCCCAGAGCTGGAGGCCGTGGAAGAGGCCGCCGCTGACGACGAGGGACTCCGGCGGGGCCTCGATGTGCAGGAGGCCGGCGCCGGCGGTCATCCACTGGGTGTCGCCGTTGGTGATGGTGCCGCCACCGCCCTGGGAGTCCTGGTGGTCGAAGGTGCCGTCGATGATGTAGGTGACGGTCTCGAAGCCGCGGTGGGGGTGCCAGGGCGTGCCCTTGGGCTCTCCGGGCGCGTACTCCACCTCACCCATCTGGTCCATCATGATGAACGGGTCGAGGTACTGGTGGTTGATCCCCGCGAAGGCCCGGCGGACCGGGAAGCCCTCTCCCTCGAAGCCGGAGGGGCCGTGGTCACGGCGAGCACGGGGCGGGCCGGGGCGTCGGCGGGGGCGGCGACGCGCGGCAGGGTGAGCGGGTTCTCGACAGTCACGGCGGGCATGGCGGGACCTCCTTGGGCGACCTTGCGCGTCCACTTTAGTTGAACGCTGAACTTTCTGCCACCCGGAACGCGGCCCGGCGGGGAGGAATTCCCGGGCTGTCCTGAAGCCGTTCATCCGTACGGGTGAGGGAGCCCTCCGCGCCCCGGCCGTTCGGGCACGCTAGCTCCGCCGGGCGCCCCGCCCGGCGCCCCGACGGCCCGAGGAGCCCGCATGTCGTCCACGCCCGAGCACCTGAAGTACACGAAGGAACACGAGTGGGTGGAGAAGCGGGACGGCGGACGCGTCCGCGTCGGCATCACCGACCACGCGCAGATGCAGCTCGGGGACATCGTGTTCGTGGAGAACCCGAAGGCGGGCGACCGGGTGGAGGCGGGGACCCGGCCGGCAACCTGGAGTCGGTCAAGGCGGTCTCCGAGCTGTACGCGCCGCTCTCCGGCCGGGTGACCGCCGTGAACGGCGAGCTCGACACCGATCCCGACCTGGTCAACAACGACCCGTACGGCGACGGCTGGCTCTTCGAGGTCGAGCCCGACGACGCGGGCGCCCTCGACGGGCTGCTCAGCGCCGCGCAGTACGAGGAGTACGTCGCCGAGTAGCCGAGCAGGGGCGGAGCGACCCCGGCGTGCGCACGCGCGCAGGCACCGTACGCACACGGACGGGCCCGGCACCCCGTTCCGGGGGCCGGGCCCGTCCTCGCGCCGGGCGCGCTCAGCCGTACATCCGCCGCATCGCGAAGTCGACCATCTGCTCCACGGCCTTCGCGTCGAAGACCATGCGGTGGTCGCCCTCCATGTCGAGGACGAAGCCGTAGCCGGTCGGCAGCAGGTCGATCACCTCGGCGCCGGTGATCACGAAGTACTTCGACTCCTTGCCCGCGTACCGCCGCAGCTCCTTGAGCGAGGTGAACATGGGGATGACCGGCTGCTGGGTGTTGTGCAGGGCCAGGAAGCCGGGGTTGTCGCCGCGCGGGCAGTAGACCTTGGAGGTGGCGAAGATCTGCTGGAAGTCCTCGGCGGCCAGGGTGCCGGTGGTGAAGGCGCGCACGGCGTCCGCGAGGGAGGGCGGCGAGGGCTCCGGGTAGAGCGGGGCCTGCTGCCCGTAACCGCCCTGCACGCCGCCCTGCATGCCCCCGGCGCACCGGCCTGCATCCCGCCCTGCTGGGGCGGGATGTACTACTGCTGGGCGGCACTACCGTCCGCGTGCTGGCCGTATCCGTACATGGCCCCAGCCTAGCGAGCGGCGGGGGCCGCCGGGGCCCGTGCCCCTTACCCGTGGGTACGCCCGCCGGTGGGTGCGGAGGCGTGTGACGGGTGGGGCGCACGAGGTGCGGGAGGCACGGGACGAAGGCGAGTCTCGTCACAAATGCCCGTCAGGGGTTGCTCTTATTACCGGTGGGTAGCATCATCGTGGAGAGCGTTTTGCTACTCACTGGTACGTGTACGAGAACCTCCCTCCCCGAGCCTTACGGAGCCGTCGCCATGGGGCACTACAAGTCGAATCTCCGCGACATCGAGTTCAACCTCTTCGAGGTCCTCGGCCGCGACAAGGTGTACGGCACCGGTCCGTTCGAGGAGATGGACGTCGAGACCGCCAAGAGCATCCTCGACGAGATCCGCCGCCTCGCCGAGAACGAGCTCGCGGAGTCCTTCGCCGACGCCGACCGCAACCCGCCGGTCTTCGACCCGGAGACCAACACCGCGCCCGTCCCGGCCTCCTTCAAGAAGTCGTACGACGCCTTCATGGAGTCCGAGTACTGGCGCCTGGGCATCCGGAGGAGATCGGCGGCACCGTCTCCCGCGCTCCCTGATCTGGGCCTACGCGGAGCTGCTGCTCGGCTCGAACCCGGCCGTCTGGATGTACTCCTCCGGCCCGGCCTTCGCCGGCATCCTCCACAACGAGGGCAACGAGGCGCAGAAGAAGGTCGCGCGGATCGCCGTCGAGAAGCGCTGGGGCTCCACCATGGTCCTCACCGAGCCCGACGCGGGCTCGGACGTCGGCGCCGGCCGCACCAAGGCCATCCAGCAGGAGGACGGCTCCTGGCACATCGAGGGCGTCAAGCGCTTCATCACCTCCGGCGAGCACGACATGGAGGAGAACATCCTCCACTACGTCCTCGCCCGCCCCGAGGGCGCCGGCCCCGGCACCAAGGGCCTGAGCCTCTTCCTCGTCCCCAAGTACGAGTTCGACTGGGAGACCGGCGAGCTGGGCGCCCGCAACGGCGTGTACGCCACCAACGTCGAGCACAAGATGGGCCTCAAGGCCTCCAACACGTGCGAGATGACCTTCGGCGACAAGCACCCCGCCAAGGGCTGGCTGATCGGCGACAAGCACGACGGCATCCGCCAGATGTTCCTCATCATCGAGTTCGCCCGCATGATGGTCGGCACGAAGGCGATCTCCACCCTCTCCACGGGCTACCTCAACGCCCTGGAGTACGCCAAGAGCGCGTCCAGGGCACCGACCTGGCCCACTTCATGGACAAGGCCGCGCCCAAGGTCACCATCACGCACCACCCCGACGTCCGCCGCTCGCTGATGACGCAGAAGGCGTACGCCGAGGGCATGCGCTCCCTCGTCCTCTACACGGCCTCCGTGCAGGACGAGATCGCGATCAAGGAGGCGGCCGGCGAGGACGCCAAGGCGCTA
Source organism: Streptomyces sp. WAC08241 (assembly GCA_007858575.1). Taxonomy (GTDB): domain Bacteria; phylum Actinomycetota; class Actinomycetes; order Streptomycetales; family Streptomycetaceae; genus Streptomyces. The sequence continues at coordinate 5,591,432 of CP042279.1, read as the reverse complement.
CACGGCCTCAACGACCTGCTGCTCCCGATCGTGAAGGGCTACGGCTCCGAGAAGGGCTACGAGCAGCTCGCGCAGTCGCTCCAGACCTTCGGCGGCTCCGGCTTCCTCCAGGAGTACCCGATCGAGCAGTACATCCGGGACGCCAAGATCGACACCCTCTACGAGGGCACCACGGCCATCCAGGGCCAGGACTTCTTCTTCCGGAAGATCGTGCGCGACCAGGGCGCGGCCCTGAACACGCTGTCCGAGGAGATCAAGAAGTTCCTCGCGGTCGGCACCGGCGGCGAGGAGCTGGCCGGCGCCCGCGACGCGCTCGCCAAGGCGGCCGTCGACCTGGAGGCCATCGTCGGCACGATGATCACCGACCTCACCGCCACCGGCGAGGACGTCAAGAACATCTACAAGGTCGGCCTCAACACCACCCGCCTGCTGCTCGCCTCCGGCGACGTGGTCGTCGGCTACCTGCTCCTCAAGAGCGCGGCCGTGGCCGCCGAGAAGCTGGCCGCCGGCGCCTCCGGCAAGGACGTCCCCTTCTACCAGGGCAAGATCGCGGCCGCGAAGTTCTTCGCCGCCAACGTCCTGCCGGGCGTCTCCACCGAGCGCGCGCTCGCCGAGTCCGTCGAGGGCTCGCTGATGGACCTGGACGAGGCCGCGTTCTAGGACCGCTGCTCGCAGCGGCCGAGAGCACTTCTCGTCCATACAAGGAACGGCTCGTCCCCGGGGAGGGGCGGGCCGTTCCGCCTTCCCGACTTTCTCCGCCGTTCGCGGCCTTCCGCCCTTCCGGGTCCCCCGCCCTTCCGGGTCCCCGCCCTTCCGGGTCCTCCGCCCTTCCGGGTCCCCGCCCTTCCGGGCGCATCCGCCTCCCGGCCGTTCCGCCCTCCCGGGCGCATCCGCCCTCCCCGGGCGCCTCGGCCTCCCCACCGGCCCCTGCGTAAGGTGAACCCCATGAGCAGCGCAGCTTCCCGTACCGCCGCAGGCCCCCTTCGACCGCGGGCACACCGACGACCTCATGGCCTTCCTCGCGGCCTCCCCTCGCCGTACCACGCGGTCGCGAACGCGGCCGAGCGGCTGGAGAAGGCCGGATTCCGGCGGATCGAGGAGACCGCGGCCTGGGACGCGACCAGCGGCGGGAAGTACGTGGTCCGCGGCGGCGCGATCATCGCCTGGTACGTGCCGGAGGGCGCCGCCGCCCACACCCCGTACCGGATCGTCGGCGCCCACACCGACTCCCCCAACCTGCGCGTGAAGCCGCGCCCCGACATGGGCGCGCAGGGCTGGCGGCAGGTCGCCGTCGAGGTCTACGGCGGCACCCTCCTCAACACCTGGCTCGACCGCGACCTCGGCCTGGCGGGCCGGCTCACCCTGCGCGACGGCAGCCACCGCCTGGTGAACGTGGACCGGCCGCTGCTGCGCGTCCCGCAGCTCGCCATCCACCTCGACCGGCAGGCCAACGACGGCCTGAAGCTCGACCGCCAGCGCCACATGCAGCCCGTGTGGGGCATCGGGGACGTCCACGAGGGCGACCTGATCTCCTTCGTCGCCGCCGAGGCCGGCGTCGACGCCGAGACGTGTCCGGCTGGGACCTGATGGTCCACGCCGTCGAGGCCCCCGCCTACCTGGGCCGCGACCGCGAACTGCTCGCCGGGCCGCGCATGGACAACCTGCTCTCCGTGCACGCCGCCACCGCCGCGCTCGCCTCCCTCGCCGGCCGCGACGACCTGCCGTACATCCCGGTCCTCGCGGCCTTCGACCACGAGGAGAACGGCTCGGAGGCCGACACCGGCGCCCAGGGCCCCCTGCTCGGCAACGTCCTGGAGCGCTCGGTCTACGCCCGGGGCGGCTCCTACGAGGACCGGGCGCGCGCCTTCGCCGGCACCGTCTGCCTCTCCTCCGACACCGGCCACGCGGTCCACCCCAACTACGCGGAGCGGCACGACCCGACGCACCACCCGCGCGTCGACGGCGGCCCGATCCTCAAGGTGAACGTCAACCAGCGCTACGCCACCGACGGCAGCGGCCGGGCCGTCTTCGCCGCCGCCTGCGAGAAGGCGGGCGTGCCCTGGCAGTCCTTCGTCTCCAACAACGACATGCCCTGCGGCACCACGATCGGCCCGATCACGGCCGCCCGCCACGGCATCAGCACCGTGGACATCGGCGTCGCGATCCTCTCCATGCACAGCGCCCGCGAACTGTGCGGCGCGCAGGACCCGTTCCTCCTCGCGAACGCGCTGGTGGCGTTCTGGAGGGCTGAGCCCGGCGCCGTCCGGCCGGGGCCGCTCGCGAAACATCCGCGAAAGGTCCCGCCCGGCAGGCTCGTCCCCATGCACCGTCATGAGGGTCCGCCGCTGCGGAAGTCCGTCCCGTCCGTCGCCGTCGCCGTGCTCCTCGTCCTGACCGGGACGGGGCTGCTCATCGGCACGTACAACGACCGGCCGCCGTGGGGCACCGACATCGCGTACGAGGGCGGCTTCATCCTGGCCTCCCGGATCCGCGGGTACGACGTGGACGGGTCGCGGACGAAGGCGCTGCTCGCCGGGGAGTGCGCGCGCATGGAGCGGGACGGCATGGGCGGCGAGCGGGCCGTCCACGACCCGGCCGCCTGGGTGGCGGGGTGCCTGGACGGGGCGGCGGGGCGCCCGTCCAGGAACCAGGGGCTCCTCCGCTAGACGGCCTCGTCCATGCCCGCGAGGATCAGCGGAAGCCGGGAGGCGCCCGCGTCCGTGACCTTCAGCGGGACGCCCCAGTCCTGCTGGTGGACGTGGCAGGCCGGGTACTCGTTGGCGCCCGCGGCAGAGCCGCTGTCGGACTCGGTGTCGTCGCAGGAGGCCGCCATCGCGGAGACGTGCAGCACGCCTTCCGTGACCTCCGGGTTCAGGTCGAGGTCGCGGAAGAGGTCCATGCCCGTGCCCTCGCCGCCGAGCAGCAGCTCCGGCGGGGTCGAGACCAGGAGCCGGGTCGAGGGGCCGTAGCGCTCGTCCAGCTTCTGCCCGGTCGGGGCCCGGAAGACGACGTCGAGGCGGAGGCGGCCGGGGGCGACCTCGGTGGCCTCGCGCCGGGTGCGGTGGGCGACCGCCTCGACCCGCACGGCCTCCTCGGGCAGCCGCAGCCGGGTCAGCCGGTGCCGGGCGGACTCGACGACCACGATGTCCCCGTCCACGAGGACCGCGTCGCTCGGCTCGCGCAGGTCGGTGGCGAGGGTGGTGACCTCGCCGGTGGCGGGGTCGTAGCGGCGCAGGGCGTGGTTGTACGTGTCGCTGACGGCGACCGAGCCGTCGGGCAGGGCGGTCACGCCCAGCGGGTGCTGGAAGAGCGCCTGGCCGGCGTCGCCGTCGCGGTGCCCGAAGTCGAAGAGCCCGGTGCCGACGGCGGTGCGCACGACCCGTCCGCGTCGATCCAGCGCAGGGCGCTGGTCTCGAGTCCGCGATCCACAGCCGGTCGCCGGCGGCGCGCGAGCCCGGAGGGCTGCGCGAACCAGGCCTCGGCGGCGGGCCCGTCGACGAGCCCCTCGTTGGTGGTCCCGGCCGCGACCCCGACGGTCTTCGTCTCCGGGTCGTACGTCCACAACTGGTGGACGCCGGCCATGGCGATCCACACCTTGCCCTGCCACCAGGCGACGTCCCACGGCGAGGAGAGGTCGACCTCCAGGGCGGGGCCGGAGGTCGGGGACCCCTGCCACCACTGCTTCCCGGTGCCCGCGAGCAGCTCGATCGCGCCGCTCTCCGGGTCGTAGGCGCGCAGGGCGTGGTGCACCGTGTCGGCGACGACGACCCTGCCGTCGGGAAGCCGGGCGAGCCCCTGCGGCTCGCGGAAGACGCCCTCGCCGATGCGGCGCACGACGGTCTCGCCGTCCGCCGCCAGCTCGACGAGCTGGTGCCGGGTGGTGTCGGAGACCAGGAAGTTCCCGGACGGGAGCGTGATCGCCTTGCCGGGGAAGCGCAGGTCGGTGGCGACGGGCTCCGGCGCCACGTACGGCCCGTCGCCGCGCCGCAGCGTCCCCTTGGCCCCGTGCTCGGCCTCCAGCTCCTCCACGAGGGTCCGGAGGGCGTTGGCGTAGCCCTCGCCGGCGTGCTGGGCGACGACGTACCCCTCGGGGTCGATCACGACGAGCGTCGGCCAGGCCCGCACGGCGTACTGCTTCCAGGTCGCGAGCTCCGGGTCGTCCAGGACGGGGTGGTGCACCTCGTACCGCTCGACGGCGTCCACCACCGCCTGGTGCTCGGCCTCGTGCACGAACTTCGGCGAGTGCACCCCGACGATCACCAGGGTGTCGCGGTGCTTCTCCTCCAGGTCGCGCAGCTCGTCGAGGACGTGCAGGCAGTTCACGCAGCAGAAGGTCCAGAAGTCGAGGAGGACGATCTTTCCCCGCAGGTCGGCGAGGGTCAGCTCTTCTCCGCCGGTGTTCAGCCAGCCGCCCTTGCCGATCAGCTCGGGGGCGCGGACACGGGCACGTCGGGGCGCGGGGGTGGGCGCGGGAGCGTTCATGGGTCCAAGGGTGCCGTACGGGTGGAAAGTGGGGGTCGGGCGGGGGCCGAGGGCGTGTCCGGGGGCGGGTTCCGGGGCGGGGGCCGGTCAGCATGGCGGGCATGGAGCACGTGGTCAGATCATCGGACTATTCCTGCCGTCGGGTGATCGGCGGATTACTCGTGGTGGTCCTGCTCGCCCTGCCCTGCGCGGTCCTCTCCGAGGGCGCGGGGTGGGCCGGCGGGGTCGGGGACGGGAACCTGCGGTTGACCGTGACCGTCAACGGCCGGGCCGACAGCCACCTCCGGCCGCCGGAGGTACGGGTCGGGGGTGGGTCGTGAAGCGGTACCGGCTGCTGAACCTGAGCGAGGCGGACCTGTACCGGGTGCGGGTCCTCGACCCCGGCGCCCCGCCGGGTCCGTGCGGTGCCCGGCAGCGCCGCTGCCCGCGGCCGAGGAGGTGGAGTGCACGGCCCGGTTCCGGGCGGCGGCGGGACGGCACGTGCATCCCGTACGGGCCGAGGGCGACGCTCCCTCCCTGCACACGCGGCTCACCGCGACCGCCCCCTCCGGATACGTAGGGGTCGCCGGGGCCCTCCAGCTCACCGAGGAGGTCGTGGTCGCCGTCCCGGGACCGGGGTCGGGGCCGGGATCGGGGGCGGGATCGGGGCCGGCACCGGGGGCGGCACCGGGGGCGGGCGGGGGTCCGCCACCGTGACGTACACCGTCACCAACCAGGGGAACCTCCCCTCCACGCCGTCCGGGTCGAGGACCCCGGCCTCGCCCTCGCGCCCGGCGCTCCCGACTGCGGAGGACAGGGCGGGACCGTGCCCGTCCTCGCCGTGGGCGCCTCCGCCTCCTGCACGACCACCGTACGGCTCCCCCGGGGACCTACCGGAGCACCGGCCGCGCCTCCGGCAGCGACCGGGCGACCACGCTCGGGGCCGGCGGCGAACGGGTCTCGGCACCCGTGCTCACGGCGGGGGCCTCGGCCGTCTTCGTGGTGGGGGGGAGGGGCGGGGCCGGGACCGGAGGGGCGGGTACGGGGAGTTCTTCGGGTGCGCCGGGGGCGGGGACGGGGCCGGAGCCGGAGCCGGGGCTGGGACTGGGACTGGGGCTGGGACTGGAACCGGTGCCGGAGCGGGAGCGATGGGGGCCGGGGCGGGGACGAGCCGGGCGCCGGGGGCGGGGGCCGGGGCGCCGGGCACAGCCGGAGCGCCTGGCGTGGCCGGAGTGCCGGGAACGGCCCAGGCGCCCGGCGTGGCCGGAGCGGGGTCGGGGAGGTCGTGACCGGGAGCGGCGGGTTCCCCGGGAGCCTCGTCGGTGCGGGGACGACCGGGCTTCCCGCGCCTCCCGCGTTCCCCGGCGCGGGCGCCGCCCCGGAGCCGTACCCCCGGATCCGTACCGCCGCCCTCCGGAGCCGTACCGCCCGCCCCGCCCTCCGTTCCCCTCCCGGTCTCCGGCGTGCCGCCGGGGTCGACGACGAGGGTTCCTCGGGCGGGTGCGGCGGCGGGCGCGGGAGGCGCGGGAGCTGGGCGTGGTGACGGTCCTGCTGATGCTCCTGATCCCGGCGGCCGTCGCCGCCGCGCTCCTCGGCAGCCGGAGGACGTGACCGTGGCCCTGCTCGAAACCCTCGTCGTCGTCCTCGGCGTCGCGCTCGTCGCCGCCCTCTCCGTCTTCGCCAAGACCAGGCTCTTCCCGGTGGGGAGGACGAGGAGCCGCGCGAGGACGTGGCCGAGTACATCGCCATGATGGTGTCGGTCCTCTACGCCGTCGTCCTCGGCCTCTGCCTGGTCTCCGTCTGGGAGACGCGTTCGGCCGCCGCCGACCACGTCCAGGCCGAGGCGAGCGCCCTGCACCAGACGTACCTGCTCGCGGACGCGCTCCCGCTCGCCCAGCGGCAGCCGGTGCGCGAGGCGGCCCGGACGTACGCGAGCCACGTCGTGGACGTCGAGTGGCCCGCGATGGCCGGCCGCGAGCCGCTCGACGCCTCGGGCTGGACGCTGCTCGACCAGTTGCGGCGGGCGGGCGAGGTCACCCGGTCCGACCGGGTGTCCGAGCAGATCGCGGCCAGGAGGTGCTGGCCCAGCTCGGTTACGTGGACGACGCGCGGCGCGGCCGGGAGGCGGCGGCGCAGGAGCGGCTCTCGCCCGTGCTGTGGACGGGGCTGCTGATCGGCGGCGTGCTGACGCTCGCGTTCATGTTCCTCTTCGGGATCAAGCGGAGCGCGACCCACGTGGTGATGGTGATGGGCCTGTCCGGGTTCATCGCCTTCACGGTGCTGCTGATCCATCAGCTCGACTCGCCGTTCGGGGAGATGCTCGGGACGGGTCCGGACGCGTTCACCCGCTACTTCGGGTGAGAAGCGGCTCCGGCCGGGAAGGAGTGACCGGGTGAAATATCTCGTACGGGACAAGATCTTCGCGATCGGCGACGACTACTGGATCGAGGACGAGCACGGGCGCCACGCCTTCCTCGTCGACGGCAAGGCCCTGCGGCTGCGCGACACCCTGGAGCTGAAGGACCCCGACGGACAGGTCCTGATCACGCTGCGGCAGAAGATGTTCAGCCTGCGGGACGCGATGACGATCGAGCGGGACGACCAACCGCTCGCGACCGTCCGCCGCAAGCGGCTCTCGCTGCTGCGCAACCACTACCGGGTGACGCTGGTCGAGGGCACCGAACTGGACGTCAGCGGCCGGATCCTGGACCGGGAGTTCGCCGTCGAGTACGAGGGCGAGCTCCTGGTCCACGTCTCCGGCAGTGGTTCCACGTCCGCGACACGTACGCGGTGAACGTGGTCCGCGAGGACGCCGACGCCGCCCTCATGGTGGCGGTGGCGGTGTGCGTGATCCGGATGGCGGAGCGGGAGCGGGAGGACTGAGCTCCTTCGAGAGCACCGAGGGCCTGTCCGGCGGATCAGGGTCGCGACCCCGGCCATGGTCCGCCGGAGAGGTCCTAGGGCCGCTTCGGCGCCGCCACGCCCAGGACCCGGTCCTTCAGGGCCGGGAACTCCTCGCGGGTCGTGGCGACCCGACCGGGGTCGAGCGCGACGCGCAGGACCTCCTCGCCGGGGCCCGCCTCCGCGAGACCTCGCCCCAGGGGTCGACGACGAGCGAGTGGCCGGCCTGCTCGATGCCCGCGTGGGTGCCGGCGGTGCCGCAGGCCAGCACGTACGCCTGGTTCTCGACCGCGCGGGCCCGGGCCAGGAGGGTCCAGTGGGCGCGGCGGCGGGCGGGCCAGCCGGCCGGGACGACGAAGGCCTGCGCGCCCGCGTCGACCAGACCGCGGAAGAGCTCGGGGAAGCGCAGGTCGTAGCAGGTGCCGACGCCGACGGTGAGGTGCGGCAGGTCGACGGTGACCAGGTCCTCCCCGGCGGCCATGAGGACCGCCTCGCCCTTGTCGAAGCCGAAGCGGTGGATCTTCCGGTAGGAGGCGGCGAGTTCGCCGTCGGGGAGAGGACGAGCGAGGTGTTGTAGAGGCGCCGGCCTCGGCCTCGACGAACGAGCCGGCGTGCAGCCAGACCCCGGCGTCCCGGGCGGCCTCGGCCATCGCCCGGTGCGTGGGGCCGTTCAGCGGCTCGGACCCGGCGGCGAAGAGGTCGGACGCGAAGGCGCCGACGGTCCACAGTTCGGGAAGGACGACGAGGTCCGCGCGGCCGGATTCCTCCCGTACGAGGCGCGCCGCGCGGGCGCGACGGGCGTCGACCGGTTCGTCCGGGTCTACCGCGATCTGGATCAGCGAGGCGCGCACACTACCACCGTCCTGGCATTCGAGCCGTCAACACCGGCCTACGATCGTCACACGAAAGCACTGCCGGGGTGCCTTCGGGCAGCGTAACTTAGCGTCCGAGCCTCCCACCCAGTCGTGTTTTCAGCCCGCGCACCGAAGAACCGCCGAGGGGTCCCGTGACCGTCCATCCCAGCCTCCAGAACTACGCCGACGCCTGGACGCACTCGATCGAGGCGATAGCCGAGCTGGTGCAGCCGCTCGTGGAGGGCGAGTGGAACCGGCGGACCCCTGCCCGGGCTGGTCGGTGCGGGACGTCGTGTCCCACGTCATCGGCATGGAGACGGAGATGCTGGGCGACCCCGCCCGATCCACTCGCTGCCGCGCGATCTGTACCACGTGCGCAGTGACTTCGCGCGCTACATGGAGGTCCAGGTCGACGTGCGGCGCCACCACACGGCGCCGGAGATGACGTCGGAGCTGGAGTACGTCCTGATCCGGCGGGCCCGTCAGCTCCGCAACGAGAACCGCTCCCCGACCGTCTGATCCGCGCCCCGCTGGGCGCCGAGCAGACCCTCGAAGTGGCCTACCGGACGCGGGCCTTCGACGTGTGGGTGCACGAGCAGGACCTGCGGGCGGCGCTCGGGGTGCCGGGGAACCTGGACTCGCCGGGGGCGCAGGTGGCCCGGGACGTGCTCCTGGAGGCGCTGCCGGAGGTGGTCGCCAAGGACGCGGGCGCGCCGGCCTCCTCGGCGGTGGTGCTCGACGTGACCGGTCCGGTGGAGTTCCTGCGGACGGTGCGGGTGGACGCGGAGGGGCGCGGCTCGATCGACGGCGCGCCCTCGCTCGGCCCGGCGGTGACGCTGGCGACGGACTGGGAGACGTACGTGCGGCTCGCCTGCGGCCGGGTCCGGGCGGCCGACGCGGCCGACCGGATCAAGGTGGAGGGCGACGAGCGGCTGGCGCGGGCGATCCTCGACAACTTCGCGGTGACGCCCCGATAGCCACGCGCCGTACGGGCGCACCACCCGCTACACGGGTACGTGCACGGCCTCCACGCGGCTGGCGACGAGCCGTTCCCGTTCCCTGCGGTGGGTGCGGGCCTTGAGGCGCAGGATCTGCACGGTGCCGAGGGCTTCGAGGACGAAGACCGAGGAGAAAGCGATCCGGTAGTCGTCCCCGGTCGCGTCGAGCAGCACGCCGACGGCGAGCAGCGTCGTCATCGAGGCGACGAAACCACCCATGTTGACGATTCCCGAGGCGGTGCCCTGACGCTCCGGCGGGTTGGCCGGGCGGGCGAAGTCGAAGCCGATCATCGAGGCCGGTCCGCAGGCGCCGAGGACCAGGCAGAGGGCGACGAGCAGCCCCGTCGGGGCGTGGTCGCCGGGGTACGCGAGGGTGGCGCCCCACAGCAGGGCGGTGGCCGCGACCGTGCCGAGGGCGAGCGGGGCGCGGGCCGCGTGGTGGCGGGCGATGATCTGCCCGTACGCGAGGCCGACGACCATGTTCGAGAGCACGACCAGGGTGAGCAGCGTCCCGGCGGTGGAGCGCGACAGGCCCTGCGCCTCGACGAGGAACGGCAGCCCCCACAGGAGCAGGAACACCATGGCCGGGAACTGGGTGGTGAAGTGCACCCACATGCCGAGCCGGGTGCCGGGCTCGCGCCAGGACTCGGCGATCTGGCGGCGGACGTAGGCCGCGCCCGCGTGGGCGGAGGGCTGGGGCTCGTACCCCTCGGGGTGGTCCTTGAGGAAGAGCAGCAGCAGGACGAGGACGAGGACGCCGGCGAAGGAGCTGCCGACGAAGGTGGTGGTCCAGCCGAGGCCGTGCAGGGCGCGGGCGATGAAGACGGTGGAGACCAGGTTGCCCGCCATGCCGAAGAGGGCGGCGACCTGGCCGATGAGCGGGCCGCGCCGGGCGGGGAACCAGCGGCTGCCGAGCCGCAGGACGCTGATGAAGGTCATGGCGTCGCCGCAGCCGAGGAGCGCGCGGGAGGCGAGCGCCGTGCCGTACGACGGGGAGAGCGCGAAGCCGAGCTGGCCGGCGGTGAAGAGGACGACGCCGAGGACCAGGACCTTCTTGGTGCCGAGCCGGTCGACCATGAGGCCGACGGGTATCTGCATGCCGGCGTAGACGAGGAGTTGGAGGATGGAGAAGGTGGAGAGCGCGGAGGCGTTGACGTCGAAGCGGTCGGCGGCGTCGAGTCCGGCGACGCCGAGCGAGGTGCGGAAGATGACGGCGACGAAGTAGACGGCGACGCCGACGCCCCAGACGAGGGCGGCGCGGCGGCCGCCGGGCGGGTCGCCGGGGAGGGTGACGGCGGAGCCGTAGCCGTTGCGGTTGCTCACCGGTCCTCACCCCGGACCAGGACCTTGACCCAGCTCAGGTGCTGGCGGACGCAGTGTGCGGCGCCCTCGGCGTCGCCGGCCTTGATGCGGTCGAGGATCTCGGCGTGCTCGGTGATGTTCTTGGCGACGCGGTCGGGCTGGGACTGCATCACGGCGACGCCCATGCGCAGTTGGCGGTCGCGGAGCTGGTCGTAGAGGCGGGCGAGGATCTGGTTGCCGGCGTGCCGGACGATCTCGGCGTGGAAGCAGCGGTCGGTGGCGGCGACCTCGGCGAGGTCCCCGGCCCCGGCCCGGCGCTTCTGCTCCTCCAGGAGCTCTTCGAGGCGGGCGATCAGGGCGGCGGGGGCGGGCACGGCCCGCCGGACGGCGAACTCCTCGACGAGGAGCCGGGTCTCGACGACGTCGGCGATCTCCTGGGCGGAGACGGCGAGGACGAGGCGCCCTTCTTCGGGTAGAGCTTGAGCAGCCCTTCCATCTCCAGCTTGAGCAGCGCCTCGCGGACGGGGGTCCGTGACACCCCCACGGCCGTGGCGAGTTCACCCTCGGTCAGGAGGGTGCCCCTTCGTAGCGCCGGTCGAGTACGGCCTGCTTGACGTGCATGTAGACGCGGTCGGCTGCGGGGGTGCTGAAGGCATGGACACAGCATAGATACAACATGGATGCCGCGCAGGGCCCCGTCCACATCATGGACGGGGCCCCGTCGACGACTCCTCCGGTTTCACGTGAAACCGCGCACGCCGGGCATCACGCCCAGGTGATCAACCGCTTCGGCTGTTCCAGGATCGCGGCGACGTCCGCCAGGAACTTGGAGCCCAGCTCGCCGTCGACCAGGCGGTGGTCGAAGGAGAGGGCCAGGGTGGTGACCTGGCGCGGCTTCACCTTGCCCTTGTGGACCCACGGCTGGAGCTTGATCGCGCCGACCGCGAGGATCGCGGACTCGCCGGGGTTGAGGATGGGCGTGCCGGTGTCGACGCCGAAGACGCCGACGTTGGTGATGGTGAAGGTGCCGCCCTGCATCGCCGCCGGAGTGGTCTTCCCTCGCGGGCCGTGGCGACCAGCTCGCTCAGCGCCTTCGAGAGCTCGGGCAGGGTCCGGTCGTGCGCGTCCTTGATGTTCGGCACGATCAGACCGCGCGGGGTGGCCGCGGCGATGCCCAGGTTCACGTAGTGCTTGAGCACGATCTCCTGGGCCGCCTCGTCCCAGGCCGCGTTGATCTCCGGGTTGCGCTTGACCGCGACCAGGACCGCCTTGGCGACGAGGAGCAGCGGGTTGACCCGCAGGCCCGCCATGTCCTTGTCGGACTTGAGCTCCTCGACCAGCTTCATCGTGCGCGTGATGTCGAAGGTCACGAACTCGGTGACGTGCGGGGCGGTGAAGGCCGAACCGACCATCGCCGCCGCCGTGGCCTTCCGCACGCCCTTGATGGGGACGCGGGTCTCCCGGGCGCCGGGCGCCACGGAGGCCTCCACCGCGGGCGCGGCAGCCGGGGCCGCGACGGGCGCCGGGGCCTGGACCGGGGCCGGAGCCGGGTCTCGACGGCCGGGGCGGGCGCCGGGGCGGCGGCCGCGTGGACGTCCTCGCGGGTGATGACGCCGTCCGGACCGGTCGGGACGACCGTTGTCAGGTCGACGCCGAGGTCCTTGGCGAGCTTGCGGACCGGCGGCTTGGCCAGCGGCCGGCCGGCCCCGCCGCGTGCCCGTTGAGCTGCCCGGGTACGGAGACGGCGACGGGCACCTGCTGCGCGGGGGCGGGCGCCTGCTGTACGGGAGCGGCGGCCGGGGCCGCGTCCCCGACGCCTTGCGGGGACGGCGCTTGGTGGAGCCGGCGGCCACGCCGTAGCCGACGAGGACCGGCTGGCGGCCCTGCGGCTCGTCCTCCTCCCCGGCCTCCACCGGGGCCTCCGCCGGTACGGCCTGGGCCGCCACGGACTCGGTCACCGGGGCCGCCGGGGCGGGGGCGCGCCGCCGCCGACGTTCACCGAGATGATGACCTGGCCGACGTCGACCGTCGTGCCCTCGGGAAAGCACAGCTCGTGGACCGTGCCGTCGAACGGGATCGGCAGCTCGACGGCCGCCTTGGCCGTCTCGACCTCGCACACGACCTGTCCGTCGGTGACGGTGTCACCCGGCTGGACGTACCACTTGAGGATCTCGGCCTCGGTGAGGCCCTCGCCCACGTCGGGCATCTTGAATTCGCGGATCGTCACGGTGCTCTCCTCAGTACGCCAGCGAGCGGTCGACGGCGTCGAGCACGCGGTCGAGACCCGGCAGGTACTCCTCCTCCAGGCGCGCCGGCGGGTACGGCGCGTGGTAGCCGCCGACCCGCAGGACGGGGGCCTCCAGGTGGTAGAAGCAGCGCTCGGTGATCCGGGCGGCGATCTCCGCGCCGGAGCCGAAGAAGACCGGGGCCTCGTGGACGACGACCAGGCGGCGGGTCTTCTCGACCGAGGCCTGGAGGGTGTCGAAGTCGATCGGGGAGATCGAGCGCAGGTCCACGACCTCGACGGACTTGCCCTCCTCGGCGGCGGCCGAGGCCGCCTCAGACAGGTCTTCACCATCGGGCCGTAGGCCACCAGGGTGAGGTCCGTGCCCTCGCGGGCGACCCGGGCCTTGTGCAGCTCGCCGGGGATGGCCTCGGTGTCGAGCTCGCCCTTGTCCCAGTAGCGGCGCTTGGGCTCGAAGAAGATGACCGGGTCGTCGCTCTGGATCGCCTGCTGGAGCATCCAGTAGGCGTCGGAGGGAGTGGCGGGGGTGACGACCTTGAGGCCCGCGACGTGCGCGAAGAGCGACTCGGGGACTCCGAGTGGTGCTCGACGGCGCCGATGCCGCCGCCGTACGGGATGCGGATGACGACCGGCACCTTCACCGCGCCGAGCGAGCGGGCCCGCATCTTCGCGAGCTGCGTGACGATCTGGTCGTACGCGGGAAGACGAAGCCGTCGAACTGGATCTCCACGACCGGCCGGTAGCCGCGCAGCGCGAGGGCCGATGGCGGTGCCGACGATGCCGGACTCGGCGAGCGGGGTGTCGACGACCCGGTCCTCGCCGAAGTCCTTCTGGAGGCCGTCGGTGATCCGGAAGACGCCGCCGAGCTTGCCGACGTCCAGGCCCATGACGACGACCTTGGGGTCGGTCTCCAGGGCCGTGCGCAGCGACTCGTTGAGCGCCTTCGCGAGGGAAGCTTCTGAACAGCCATGGTTACTCGGCCTCTCCGTCCGCGAAGGACGCCTGGTAGGCGGCGAACTGCGCGCGCTCCTCGTCGACGAGCGCGTGCCCGTCCGCGTACACGTTGTCGAACATCGCCATGTGCTCCGGTACGGGCATGGCGCGGACGACCTCGCGGACCTGCTTGCCGAGGGCCTCGCTCTCCGTCTCCAGCTCCTCGAAGAAGGCCGCGTCGGCGTGGCCCTCGTTCTCCAGGTACGCCCTGAGGCGCAGGATCGGGTCCTTGGCCTCCCACGCCTCGCTCCGCGTCGCGGCGGTAGCGGGTCGGGTCGTCGGAGGTGGTGTGGGCGGCCATCCGGTAGGTGAAGGCCTCGATCAGCGTCGGGCCCTCGCCGCGGCGGGCGCGCTCCAGGGCCGAGCGGGTGACCGCGAGGCAGGCCAGGACGTCGTTGCCGTCGACCCGGACGCCGGGGAAGCCGAAGCCGCGGGCGCGCTGGTAGAGCGGGACGCGGGTCTGCTTCTCGATGGGCTCGGAGATCGCCCACTGGTTGTTCTGGCAGAAGAACACGACCGGGGCGTTGTAGACGGCGGAGAAGACGAACGACTCGTTGACGTCGCCCTGGCTGGAGGCGCCGTCGCCGAAGTACGCGAGCACGGCGGAATCCGCGCCGTCCTTGGCGATGCCCATGGCATAACCGGTGGCGTGCAGGGTCTGCGAGCCGAGGACGATCGTGTACAGGTGGAAATTGTTGCTGTTGGGGTCCCAGCCGCCGTTGTTCACGCCGCGGAACATGCCCAGGAGGTTCGTCGGGTCGACGCCCCGGCACCAGGCGACGCCGTGCTCGCGGTAGGTCGGAAGACGTAGTCGTCGTCCCGCAGCGCACGGCCCGAACCGATCTGGGCGGCCTCCTGCCCGAGGAGCGAGGCCCACAGGCCCAGCTCGCCCTGGCGCTGGAGGAGGTGGCCTCGGAGTCGAAGCGACGGGTGAGGACCATGTCGCGGTAGAGCCCGCGCAGCTCCTCGGCGCTCAGGTCGATGTCGTAGTCGGGGTGCTGGACGCGCTCCCCTTCGGGCGTCAGGAGTTGGACGAGCTCGGGCTCCGTCGCTCCCGCCGCGGCGCGCGTGCTCGTCTTCTTGGTGGTGCTCGGGCTCGCGCTTGCGGTGCGCTTGGTGCCGCTGCTGCGTCGCGTCGTCTTGCGCGCGGCAGTGCTCTCCACGGTCACGTGCGTGCTCCTCCGTCGGTCCGGCCTCCGGGTTCGCCGGTGGGGCCAGTACGGCTCTCCGCCTTATCCGTACCCTTCGCACGGGGTGGGTGCGACGCGGCCGGGGTCGGGCGTGACAAGTGTCCCGGCGAGCGCCCTGTCATAGGCACGTTACCCACAGCGCGGCATTACCGCGAAACCCCTCTTGACCTGCGATTTTGCTTGGATTTCCAAGTAAATCGAGAAAAGCAGGAACAGCGGCTGGTCAGCGCGTCGGCAACGGCTTGGAGGGCCGCCGGAACAAGCGGCACGTTATCCCGCGCACCCCGGGCGCGGGAAGAGCTCAATATGTGAGACTGACTGCGTGCGCGAAGAAGGAAAAATCCGGGTATTTCTGCTGGACGACCACGAAGTGGTCCGGCGCGGCGTCCACGAGCTGCTCTCCGTGGAGGCCGACATCGAGTGGTCGGCGAGGCCGGCACGGCGGCGGACGCGCTGGTCAGGATCCCCGCGACCCGTCCGGACGTCGCGGTGCTCGACGTCCGGCTCCCCGACGGCAGCGGGGTGGAGGTCTGCCGGGAGGTCCGCTCCCGGGACGAGGGCATCAAGTGCCTGATGCTGACCTCGTACGCGGACGACGAGGCCCTCTTCGACGCGATCATGGCCGGGGCCTCGGGGTACGTCCTCAAGGCCATCCGGGGAACGAACTCCTGAACGCGGTGCGGGACGTGGCGGCCGGCAAGTCGCTGCTCGACCCGGTGGCGACCGCCCGGGTCCTGGAACGGCTGCGCGACGGGAACGCGCCGAAGGGTGACGACAAGCTCGCCAACCTGACGGAGCAGGAGCGCAGGATCCTGGACCTGATCGGCGAGGGCCTGACCAACCGGGCCATCGGCGAGCGGCTCCACCTCGCGGAGAAGACCATCAAGAACTACGTCTCCAGCCTGCTGTCGAAGCTGGGCATGGAGCGGCGCTCGCAGGCCGCGGCGTACGTGGCGCGGATGCAGGCCGAGAAGCGCTGACCGGTCCGCTTCGGGACCTACGGCCCCCTCCCGAGGGGCGGGGGCCATTCGGACACGCGGCGGTGACGGAGAGTGGAGGTCATGTCCACCGACGAGATCCGCGCCCTCGAGCTGCTGAACCGCGTGCCGTACGGCCGGGTGGCGACGAGCCTGCGGGCGATGCCCTTCGTCGCCCCGGCCCGCCACATCGTGGTCGACGGACGGGTGCTGCTCCGGATGCACGAGGGTCTCGGCTACCACGAGGCCTGTGACGGCAGCGTCGTGGCGTACGGGGCGGACAACTTCGGTTCGGGGTCCGAGCACATCTGGACCGTGCAGTTCAGCGGCACCGCACGGGTCGTGGAGCCGACCCCGCGGGAGCGGGCGGCCTTCGGCCCGGAGCCGGAGCTGGTGGACGGGGAGCCCTTCGCGCCGGTCTACATGCGGATCGAACCGCAGTTCGTGACGGTGCACGCGCTCGACTACGCGAGCGGGACGGCCGGGGTCCGGCCCGCGGCCCGTTCCGTGGGGCGACACCTCCACCACGTAGCGTGATCTAACATCTGGCGAGTGCCGCGCTCATCTGAAACCCTCCCTTCGCCGACCGTCGCCCCGCCCGTCGACGTGCTGTTGCGCCGGCACCGCCACGCCGGTGAGCCGCTGGCCTGCGTGCCGGTCACCGAGGGCTGCTCAACCGCGGCTTCCGGCTCACCACCACCCGCGGCACCTACTTCCTCAAGCAGCACCTGGACGCCGCCACCGCCGACCGGGCCACCGTCGTCCGCCAGCACCGTGCCACCCAGCGCCTGCACGCCCTCGGCCTGCCCGTCGCCCCGCCGCTCGCCGACGCCCGGGGCCGTACGGTCGCCGTCGTCGGCGGCCACTGCTACGCACTTCACCCCTGGATCGAGGGCCGCCACCGGGACGGCGGCCAGCTCTCCACCGGCGGCTGCCGCCGTCTCGGCACCCTCCTCGGGCAGGTCCACACCGCGCTCGACCGGGTCATGGGCGCCCCCGGGCCCGACGGGGCGCCCGGCGGGACGGACGCGGACGCGTGCGCGAGCGCGGATCCCCAGGACACCTTCCGGGCCATCGACGAGCTGATCCGCCTCGTCCGCGCGCACCGCCCCGCGACAGCTTCGACGTGCTCGCCGAGCACCGGCTCAGGGAGCGCAGGGCGCTGCTCGCCCGGCACGCCCACCACCGGCCGCCGGCCGCCCTCGGCCGCCGGCTGGGTGCACGGCGACTTCCACCCGCTGAACCTGCTCTACCGGGGCGCGGAGCCCGCCGCGATCGTCGACTGGGACCGGCTGGGGCTCCGCCCGAGGGCCGAGGAGGCGGTCAGGGCAGCCGCGATCTTCTTCGTACGGCCGGGGGCGAGCTGGCCCTGGGGAAGGTGCGGGCCTACGCGCGCGCGTACCGGCGGGCGACGGGCGCCGACGGCGCCGAGCTGGCGGCGGCGGCGCACCGGGTGTGGTGGGAGCGGCTCAACGACTTCTGGACCCTGCGCTGGCGCTACCAGCTCCACGACCGGAGGGCCGACGCGCAGTTCCCCGCGGTGTCGGCCCTGGCGGTCTGGTGGACCCGCGAGTACGAGGCGGTACGGGAGGCCTTCGCGGGGTGAGCACCGGTCCCGGGGGCCTGGTGAGGGCCGGTCCCGGCGGGGGCCGGCCCGTCGGAAGCCGGGTCCGTCAGCCCGCCTCGCCCGTGGCCGTCGGCTCGGTGCCCGGGTCGCCGGTGTCGCCGCCGCCGTCGCCGCCCCCGGTGGGGTCGCCGGTCGGCTCGGTGACCGGCGGGGTCGTGGGACCGGTCGTCGGGTCGACCGTCTTCGTGGGCGTGTCCGTGGGCTCGACCGGCGGCGTGGTGGTCGGCTCGGTCGGCGGCTCGGTGGACGGCGTGCCCGTGGGCCACTCCGGCTGCCGCGTCGGCTGCTCGGTCCACGGCTCCCGCGTCGAGCCGCCGGTGGACGTGCCCGGGTCCTGCGTCTGGTCCTGGGTCGGCTCCTTCGAGGGCGTGGGCTCCTCCGAGGGCGTCACCGACGGCGAGGTGGTGATGGTCGGCTTCTTGTTGTTCTCCGTACCGCCGCCGCCGTTCCCGCCCGCCTTGCTGAGGGCGAACGCGACTCCGGCGATCACGGCGACCACCGCGAGCGCGGCGAACAGCCACATCTTGCCCCGGCCGCCGCTGCCGCCGCCCTGCGGCCCGTACGCACCGCCCTGGCCGTAGCCCCCGCCGCCCGTACCGCCGTCGTAGCCGCCGTCGTCGGGGTTCATCGGCGGGAGGATCGGACCCTGCGCGGTCTCGCCGTGCGTCGGGTGGCCCATCGCGGCCGTCGCGGCGACGCCGCCGGCCGGGGTCCGGCCGCCCTCGTGCGCCTCGATCGGACCGGTGTTCCACGTGCCGGTGTAGCCGCCCTGCTGCTGGAGCATCTGGAGGGCGTACTGGATGAGCCCGCGCATCTCCTCCGCGCTCTGGAACCGGTCGTCCGGGTCCTTCGCGAGCGAGCGCATCACCAGGCCGTCCAGCTCCGGCGGCACGGACCCCGTCACGTCGGACGGCGGGACCGGCGCGTCCTGGACGTGCTGGTAGACGACGGACAGCGGGGTCTCGCCGGTGAAGGGGGCCGCAGCGAGAGGAGCTCGTAGAGGAGGCAGCCCGTCGCGTACAGGTCGGAGCGGTGGTCGACGGCCTTGCCGAGCGCCTGCTCGGGGAGAGGTACTGCGGCGTGCCCATGACCATGCCGGTCTGGGTCATCGTCGACTGCGCGCCGTGCAGGGCGCGGGCGATGCCGAAGTCCATGACCTTGACCGCGCCGCCGTGGGTGATGATCACGTTCGCCGGCTTGATGTCGCGGTGCACGATGCCGTGCTGGTGCGAGTAGGCCAGCGCCTCCAGGACCCCGGAGACGATGATCAGGGCCTGCTCGGGACCGGGCGCCTCGGCGCTCAGCAGCAGGTCGCGGATGGTGCGGCCCTCGACCAGCTCCATCACGATGTACGGCACGGGGCGGCCGCCCACCAGGTCCTCGCCGGAGTCGTACACGGCGACGATCGCGTGGTGGTTGAGGCCGGCGACGGACTGCGCCTCGCGCGTGAAGCGGGCCTTGGAGACCGGGTCCTCGGCGAGGTCGGCGCGCAGCAGCTTGACGGCCACGGTGCGGCCGAGCCGCACGTCCTCCGCCGCGAACACCTCGGCCATGCCGCCGCGTCCCAGACGGTGCGTCAGACGGTAGCGTCCGTCGCCGACGACTCCGCCGACGCCCCAGGATTCGGCGGACGCGTCCGGCACACCGCCGCCTGCTCCGGATTCGGGTGCCATCAGTCCTCGCCGTCGTCTGTCGTGCCGTGTCCAGTCGTCACGCTACAGGCTCCGTGCGACATCACGGTCCGAGATGGACCGGCCATCCAATCCCGTTCACGTACACCTGTGCAAATTCGACGCATTCCCGCACCGGTTCGGAAACGCTTCCTGTGCGGAGGGTCACGTAACGGGCACCCGGCTTGACGTGTCACCGCCCTGGGGCAGACTTGGCCGGGAAATCCATGTCGACGCCGCCACGCGCGCGTGTAGGGGAGCACAGATGAGCCAGGACGGCGGACAGGGCCGCTACGCGGGCGGTTCGGTCGCGGGCGGCCGGTACAAGCTGCGCGACCTCCTCGGCGAGGGCGGCATGGCGTCGGTGTACCTGGCGTACGACACCGCCCTCGACCGGCAGGTCGCCATCAAGACGCTGCACACGGAGCTCGGCCGGGAGCAGTCCTTCCGCGAGCGGTTCCGGCGCGAGGCGCAGGCCGTCGCGAAGCTGTCCCACACCAACATCGTCTCGGTCTTCGACACCGGCGAGGACACCCTCGACGGCGCCGTCATGCCGTACATCGTCATGGAGTACGTGGAGGGCAGCCGCTCGGCTCGGTCCTCGCGGCGGACGTGCGGCAGTACGGCGCGATGCCGGCCGACAAGGCGCTGAAGGTCACGGCCGACGTGCTCGCCGCGCTCGAGGTCAGCCACGAGATGGGCCTGGTCCACCGCGACATCAAGCCGGGCAACGTGATGACGACCAGGCGCGGCGTGGTCAAGGTCATGGACTTCGGCATCGCGCGGGCCATGCAGTCGGGGGTCACCTCGATGACGCAGACCGGCATGGTCGTCGGCACCCCGCAGTACCTCTCCCCGAGCAGGCCCTCGGCCGCGCGGTGGACGCCCGCTCCGACCTCTACTCGGTCGGCATCATGCTCTTCCAGCTCCTCACGGGCCGTCTCCCTTCGACGCCGACTCCCCGCTCGCCATCGCGTACGCGCACGTGCAGGAGGAGCCGGTCGCCCCGTCCTCCGTCAACCGCTCGGTGACGCCGGCGATGGACGCGCTCGTCGCCCGCGCGCTGCGGAAGAACCCGAACGAGCGGTTCCCGAGCGCGGCGGCCATGCGCGACGAGTGCCTGCGGGTCCTGTCGGCCGGGCAGACCGGCGCCCCCGTGATCGTCGCGGGCGGCCCGGTCAGCAGCGGCGCGGGCGTCGGTTCGGCGGTCTTCCGCCGGTCGGCCAGACTCCGCCGCCGGGCCCGCACTCCGGTCCGCACGGCATGCAGCAGCCGTACATGCCGCCGACGCCGCAGCCGGGCCCCTACGGCCCCGCGACCCACGCGCCCGCCCCATCGTACGGCTACCCGCAGCAGGCCCCGACGCCCGCCCCGTACGCCCAGGCCCCCACGCCCGCGCCGTACGCCCAGGTGCACGCACCCGCCCCCGGCGGCGGCTCCCGGCGGAACACGCCGGTGCTGGTGGGCGCGATCGCGGTCGCCGTGCTCGCGATCGGCGGCCTGATCGTGGGGCTCAACCTGAACAAGGGCGACGAGAAGGACCCGCAGGCCGGGCCCACCGGCGGCACGGACACCCGGCAGAGCGAGTCGGCGACGCCGGGCCACAAGGGCCGACCTGACCAAGACCATCGACGCGAAGAAGTGCACCCAGCCGAACGAGTCGCGCAACGACCCCGAGAAGTTCGAGGTGCCCAACTTCAAGTACCGGAACATCCAGTCGGTGAAGGACTGCGTCCAGGCCGCCGGATGGAAGATCAAGGTCGAGACCCCGGTGGACGAGGCGACGTACGGCGAGGGCACGGTCCTGGAGCAGTACCCGCCGACGGGCACGGACATCACCGCCAAGGACGCGGAGTTCACGCTCCAGGTCTCGACGGGCAACCCGCCGCAGTAGTCCCGGCGGCCCCACCCCTCCCGGATGCGCATCGGGTGCCGGAATCGTCCCGGCATGTGACGCTGAGTCGAACACCTCGGCGGCTCGGTACGGGAGGGGTCACCCGGTGACTCCAGCACTCGACGGGGCACGGGCGAGAGCCCTGCGCCCCGCGCTCACCTGCGCTTTCGTCTGCGCCTGTGCCCTGTACGCCGCGCCTCCCGCGCACCCGGCGGAGCCTCCCGGCGTCGCGGCGAGCGCTGCGGCGGTGGCCATGATCCCCGTGCCCGCGCCCCCTGGCGCCACCCCGGCGCCCGCTGCCTCCTCCGCGCCCCCTCCGGAGGCGCCTCCCGCGACCGCCCCGGCGTCCGCCGCCCCGTCCCCGCCTCCACTCCCCCTCGGCTCCGGGCTCCGGTTCCGGCCACGGCCCCGGTTCCGGTCCCAGCCCCGCCCCGGCTCCGGCTCCACTTCCGCCTCCGGCTCCGCCTCCGCTCCCGTCCCGCCGGGGCGCGCCGGAAGCGCCGCCCCGTCGGCCCCCGCGCCCGCCGCGCCCCCCGGCGTCACGGTCCCCGGCGCCCCCGCCCCGGAGCCCTCCGCCTCCCTCGCGGGCCGGCCCGCCGCCGAGGGCAGGCTCCGGCCCGGCCGCACCGAGACGGCCCCCACGCCCCGGGAAAGCTCCTTCCGTCCCGAAACCGCTACGGAATCGGAGCCCCGGGAGGACCGGGAGGAGGGGGCGGAGCGGTACGCGAGAGAGCCCGCGCCGCCCGAGGCCGCGCCCGCCAGCCTGCCCGCCGTCGCCCCCGCGCGGTCACCGAGACCGCCTCCGACCTCGGCGACCAGCGGATTCCCGTACTCACCCTGGGGTTGGGGCTGGCCCTGATGGGGCTCGGAATCGGCTTCCTGGGGCTCCGGATGCGCCGCCGCTGAACCGGCGCTGAGGGCCGGGGTCCCTCTTGAGGGGACCTCCCGCTTCCCTCTCAGGTCGGTTGTCCCGCACGGCATACCCGGTATACATACTGAGTATGTCGATCCGCCACGGGCTCCTCGCCCTCCTCGAACGCGGTCCGCGTTACGGCTCTCAGCTCCGTACGGAGTTCGAGTCCCGCACCGGCTCCACCTGGCCGCTCAACGTCGGCCAGGTCTACACGACCCTCAACCGTCTGGAGCGCGACGGCATGGTCGCGCAGGGCGGCGAGGACGGGGCCGGGCACACGCTCTACGCGATCACCGACAGCGGCCGGGCCGAGCTGAGGACCTGGTTCGAGAAGCCGGTGGACCGCACCAGCCCCGCCCGGGACGAGCTGGCCATCAAGCTCGCCATGGCGGTGGGCGCGCCGAACGTCGACATCCGCGACGTCATCCAGTCCCAGCGCCGGCACACCGTGCAGGCGATGCAGGACTACACCCGGCTCAAGGCCCAGGCGCTCCTGGCCGTCGAGAGCGGCGGGGCGCGGGAGCGGGACGACGTGGCCTGGCTGCTCGTCCTGGAGCAGTTGATCTTCCAGACGGAGGCCGAGGCGCGCTGGCTGGACCACTGCGAGTCCCGGCTGATCCGCCTCTCGGCGACCGCGCGCTCGGCACCGGACGCCCCGGAGACGCCGGACGCACCGGACGCCGGGGCCTCGGGTCCCGTCTCCGCGCCGGTCGCGCGGTCGGGCGCGGACGGCACCCGCACCCGCACCCGTTCCTGACAGCGGGACACGGAGGTGGAGGAGGAGACCACCCGCTCGCGGCCCCCCCTCCGCCCCTCCATACGTCCTTCCGCACGTTTCCGTACGCCCTTCCGCACGTTTCCGTACCTCTGACCGCACCACCTTCCACCGCACGCTCCCGTGCCCGGCCGACCCGGCACGCCCAAGGGGAACCCTCCATGTCCGCACAGCAGCCCGTGCTGCAACTGAAGAACCTGACCCGGGTCCACGGCTCGGGCGCCACCGAGGTGCACGCCCTGCGCGGCATCGACCTCGCCGTGTACCCGGGTGAGCTCGTCGCCGTCATGGGCCCGTCCGGCTCCGGCAAGTCCACCCTGCTCACCATCGCGGGCGGCCTGGACTCCCCCACCTCGGGCGCGGTGATCGTCGAGGACACCGACATCACCACCGTCGGCATCAAGGAACTGGCGGCCCTCCGCCGCCGCAGCATCGGTTACGTCTTCCAGGACTACAACCTCATCCCGGCCCTCACCGCCGCCGAGAACGTGGCCCTGCCCCGCGAACTGGACGGGATCTCCGCCCGCAAGGCGCGCGTCGAGGCCCTCGCCGCCCTGGAGGAGATGTCGCTCGGCCACCTCGCCGACCGCTTCCCCGACGAGATGTCCGGTGGCCAGCAGCAGCGCGTGGCCATCGCCCGCGCCCTGGTCGGCGACCGCCGTCTGGTCCTCGCCGACGAGCCGACCGGCGCCCTCGACTCCGAGACCGGCGAGTCCGTCCTCGCCCTGCTCCGCTCCCGCTGCGACGCGGGCGCCGCCGGCGTCCTCGTCACCCACGAGCCGCGGTTCGCCGCCTGGGCCGACCGCGTCGTGTTCCTGCGGGACGGCGCCATCGTCGACCAGACCGTGCGCAGCGAGGCCGACTCCCTCCTCTCGGGCCGGGTGGCGGAGGCGTGAAGACCTGGTTCCACTCCTGGCGGGCCGCGATCCGCATAGCCCGTCGTGACGCCTGGCGCGCCAAGGGCCGCAGCGCCCTCGTCCTCGCGATGATCGCCCTGCCCATCCTGGGCGTCAGCGCCTTCGACCTGACCTTCCGCAGTGCGGAGCTGTCCCCCGCCGAGAAGGTGGACCGGACGATCGGCGCGGCCGACGCCCGCTTCGGGGACCCGCAGTTGGGCGGCGTGCCGATCCTCCAGGACCCGGAGGGCGAGACGGGCGTTCCGGCCAGGATCCGGGACGACGAGCAGTGGCCGTCGGGCGCCACCGACGTCACCAAGGCCATCCCCGCGGGCTCCACCGTCCTCACGGACCGCGTCGGGTCGGCCAAGCTGACCACGGTCCACGGCCTGCTCCTGACCGAGGTGCGCGAGCTGAAGGCGTCCGACCCGGTCGCCCGCGGCATCATGCCGCTCCTGGAGGGGCGCTATCCGGAGAAGAACGACGAGGTCATGGCGACCTCGCACTTCCTGGAGACCAGCGGCCTGTCGATCGGCTCGACCCTTTCCGCTCGCAATTTCGAGCACCCGTATCGCATCGTCGGCTCCTACGAACTTCCCGACACGCTCAAGACCGATCAGGTCAACGCGCTCCCCGGCGCCTTCCTCGCCCCCTACGCGAAGGCCGTCGAGAAGGCCGGTCTGCCGGCCCCGGACTCCTCCGTCTCGTACCTGGTGCGGAAGCCCGGTGGTTTCACGTGGAACACGGTCCAGGAGATCAACACCAAGGGCGTCCTCGTCGCCTCGCGCGCCGTGCTGCTCGCCCCGCCCGCCGCCGCCGACGTCCCCTCTACCAGCGGGAGAACCGGGGCGACTACGGGACCGGGCCCGCGGGCCGGGCCGCCGAGCTCGCCGCGGTCGCGACCGTCGTGGGCCTGGCGATGCTGGAGATCTGCCTCCTGGCCGGTCCCGCCTTCGCGGTCGGCGCCCGCCGCTCGCGCCGCCAGCTCGGCCTGGTCGGTGCCAACGGCGGTGCCCGCAGCCACATCCGGGCGATCGTGCTGAGCGGCGGTCTGGTCATCGGCATCGCGGCCGCCGTCATCGGCACCGTGCTCGCCGTGGCCCTGACCCTGGCGCTCCAGCCGCTCCTGGAACAGGCGATGGGCCAGCGGTTCGGCGCCTTCGACGTCCGCCCGCTCGAAATCCTCGCCATCGCGCTGCTCGCGGTCCTGACCGGTCTGCTCGCCGCGATCGTCCCGGCCGTCACCGCCTCCCGGCAGAGCGTCCTCTCCTCGCTCACCGGCCGGCGCGGCGTCCGCCGCAGCAGCCGCGTGCTGCCCGTCGTCGGGCTCGTGGCCGTCCTCCTCGGCGGAGCCGTCGCCCTCCTGGGCTCCCTGGTCACCGAGCAGGTCGCCCTGGTGGCGGCCGGTTCCGCCCTCGCCGAGCTGGGCGTCGTCGCGATGACCCCGGCCCTGGTGGGCCTGTTCGGACGCAGCGGACGCTGGCTGCCGCTCTCCCCGCGCCTCGCTGCGCGACGCCGTCCGCAACCGGGGCCGTACGGCTCCGGCCGTCGCCGCCGTGCTCGCCGCCGTCGCGGGAACGGTCGCCGTCTCCACGTACATGGCCAGCAGGGAGGCCGAGAACAGGGCCGCGTACCAGCCCACGCTGCCGTACGGCGTCGCCGCCGCCTTCGTCCGCGAAGAGGGCGGCCGGGACGTCCCGGCGGTCCGCGAGGCCGTCCAGCGGTACCTGCCCGTCGACCTGCGCGCCGACGTCGACCGCGTCTCGGTCGGCAAGCCCGGCTGCTCCCCGTGGGACGAGGGTGCCGGCTGCGGTCGCTTCGAGGTCGTCGTGCCCCCGGCCAACGAGTGCCCGATGTACGCGTCGGTGCCGGGCGGCGGCGACCCCTCGGAGAGGTTCACCCCGAGCAGCGGCGGAAGATGCTCACCGAGGACTGGCGCTGCAAGCAGGACGACGGCGGCGGGGTCTACGTCGACGGCGGTCTGCTCATCGGTGACGCCAAGCTCCTCCAGGTCCTCGGCGTCGACGACCCGGGTGCCGTGAAGGCCCTCGCCGACGGCAAGGTCGTCACCTTCGACCGCGCCCAGGTCGACACGAAGGGCACCGTCGGGCTCAAGCAGATCACCGACACCGACGCCGCCGACAAGGCCATGGAGGAGGGCCGGCCCGTACCCGGCAAGGTCAGCTCCGTGCCCGCCTACCTGGTGCCCGGCGACAAGAAGTCCTACGGGATCCAGGCCCTGATGACCCCGGCCGCGGCCAAGGCCGCCGGTCTCTCCACCGTCCCGCTGGGCGTGTACGCCGCCACCGACCGGCTCCCGGACGGCGAGCAGCGGCAGAAGCTCGACGGCGAGATCGCCAAGCTCGGCAGCGACGTCGAACTGCACCTGGAGCAGGGTTTCGTCAACGAGTACGGGATCGTCCTGCTCTCGCTGGCCATCTTCGCCGGACTGGTCACCATCGGCGCCGCCGGCATCGCCACCGGGCTCGCCCAGGCGGACGCCGAGGCCGATCTGAAGACGCTCGCCGCCGTGGGCGCCCCGCCCCGGGTCCGCCGCACGCTCAGCGGTTTCCAGTGCGGTGTCGTGGCCGCGATGGGCGTGGTCCTCGGCTCGGCGGCCGGCCTGCTGCCCGCCGTGGGGCTCCGGCTCACCGAGGAGCGCGACCAGCTCCGGTACCACGAGATGAGCGTCGCCGAGGGCTGGAGCGCCGACACGGCGCCGCCGGACCTGCCGATCGTCGTCCCCTGGGAGACGCTGGGCCTCCTGCTCGTCGCCGTCCCGCTGGGCGCCGCCCTGCTCGCCGCCCTCGTGACCCGCTCGCGCGGCGCCGTGGCCGGCGCGCGGCGACCTGACGTTCTCCGTCGCCCGTCCGTGCCCCTGTACGAGGGTGGATCACCCCGTACAGGGGCACACCCCGTGGTGAAGCACGTGTACGAGAGAATGGCGGCATGGAGATGCCGAGGAATGACAGGTCGCAGGAGAGCCCCCAGGTCCTCATCGTGGGACAGGACGGGATGGCGCTCGGCGGCACTCAGGGCGACGACGAACCCCGCGAGGTCCCGGTGACGGAAATGGTCGAGCAGCCTGCGAAGGTCATGCGGATCGGCAGCATGATCAAGCAGCTCCTGGAGGAAGTACGCGCGGCACCTCTCGACGAGGCCAGCCGGGTCAGGCTCAAGGACATCCACGCCAGCTCCGTGAAGGAGCTGGAGGACGAGCTCGCGCCCGAACTGGTCGAGGAACTCGAGCGTCTCTCCCTGCCGTTCACGGACGAGGCGATCCCCTCCGAGGCGGAGCTGCGCATCGCGCAGGCGCAGCTCGTGGGCTGGCTGGAGGGCCTCTTCCACGGCATCCAGACGGCGCTGTTCGCCCAGCAGATGGCGGCCCGCGCCCAACTGGAGCAGATGCGCCGGGCGCTGCCGCCGGGCGCCGGTCACGACGATGACGACGACCACGGCCCGGGCCACGCGGTCCGCTCGGGGCCGTACCTGTAGGACACCTGCGAAAGGGCCCGGCACAGCACGTGTGCCGGGCCCTTTCGTGCCGTACGGAGGGGCAGCGGCCCCGGGGGCGCAGGGCCCTTTGCGCGGCGTCCGCCGGTCCCCTCGGCGCCGCGCGCCGGGTCAGGCGCCGGGCGCCGGGTCAGGCGCCGGGCGCCGGGTCAGGCGCCGGGTCAGGCGCCGGGTCAGGCGCCGGGCGCGAGGAGCAGGACCTTGCCGACGTGGTCGCCGGCCTCCAGCGCCCGGTGCGCGTCGGCGGCCTCCGGCAGCGGCACCGTGCGGTCGACGACCGGCCGGACCGTGCCCGCCTCGACCAGCGGCCAGACGTGCTCCCCGGACGGCGGCGACGATCGCCGCCTTCTCCCGCGCCGGGCGGGACCGCAGCGTGGTCGCCATGACGGCGCCGCGCTTCGCGAGCAGCGCCCCGAGGTTCAGCTCGCCCTTCACCCCGCCCTGGAGGCCGATGATCACCAGGCGCCCGTTCACGGCGAGCGCCTTCACGTTCCGTTCCAGGTACTTGGCGCCGACGATGTCCAGGATGACGTCCGCCCCGGCCCCGTCCGTCGCCCCGGCCAGCTCCTCGACGAAGTCCTGCTCGCGGTAGTCGATGAGGACGTCCGCGCCCAGCTCGGCGCAGCGCGCCAGCTTCGCGGGGCTTCCGGCGGTGACCACGACCCGGGCGCCGATCGCCTTCGCCAACTGGATCGCCATCGTGCCGATCCCGCTCGCTCCGCCGTGCACGAGGAGCGTCTCGCCCGGCCGCAACTGGGCGATCATGAAGATGTTGGACCAGACGGTGCACGCGACCTCGGGGAGCGCGGCGGCCGTGGCCAGGTCGAGGCCCTTCGGCACCGGAAGGAGCTGCCCGGCCGGGACCACGACCTTCTCGGCGTAGCCCCCGCCGGCGAGCAGGGCGCACACCTCGTCGCCGACGGCCCGGTCGGCCACCCCCGGGCCGAGCGCGGCGATCCGGCCGGCGCACTCCAGGCCGGGGTACGGGGAGCTGCCCGGCGGCGGGTCGTAGAAGCCCTGGCGCTGGAGCAGGTCGGCGCGGTTGACCGCGCTCGCCGCCACCTCGACGAGCACCTCGCCCTCGCCGGGTACGGGATCGGGCACCTCGGACCAGACCAGGGCCTCGGGTCCGCCGGGTTCCGGAATCGTGATCGCATGCATGGCGGCGAGGCTACTCCCGCGGCCCCTCACGGGGCGGATCCGGCAGGCTCACTCCTCCGGAGGGTGGAGAGCCGGGTCACCGGCGCCGCGCGCACGATGGTGATCACCCGGTCGGTCAGTTGGAGCGGACTGGCCGCGGGGTCGTCGTAACTGAGCAGGCGGTGGCCCCGGAGCACGCTCACCACCAGGTCCCCGGTCTCCCGCGGGCTCTTGCCCGCCTCGCTCTTGGTCACGGGGCGCTCGACCAGGTCGAGCCCGGAGCCCTGCTGGATGAGGTCCTCCATCACCGTGCCGGCGCTGGGGCTCAGGACCGAGAGGCCGAGCAGGCGTCCGGCGGCGCTGGCGCTGGTGATGACCGCGTCCGCGCCGGACTGGCGCAGCAGCGGCGCGTTCTCCTCCTCGCGGACGGCGGCGACGATCTTCGCGCCCCGGTTGAGCTGGCGCGCGGTCAGGGTGACCAGGACGGCCGTGTCGTCGCGCTGGGTGGCGATGACGATCTGCCGGGCCCGCTGCACCTCGGCGCGGAGCAGCACGGCGCTGCGGGTGGCGTCGCCGATGACGCCGACGAAGCCGTCCGCGTTCGCCGTCTCGATCACCTTGCTGGAGGGATCGACGATGACGATCTGCTCCTTGCTGAGACCGGTCGCGCAGAGGGTCTGGATCGCCGACCGCCCCTTCGTGCCGAACCCGACGATGACGGTGTGGTCGCGCAAGGTGGACCTCCAGCGGTTCAGCCGGAACTCCTCCCGGGTCCGCTCGGTGAGGACCTCCAGGGTGGTGCCGACCAGAATGATCAGAAACAGCACGCGCAGGGGCGTGACCAGTAGGATGTTGACGAGCCGCGCCGAGTCGCTGTACGGGACGATGTCGCCGTATCCGGTGGTGGAGAGCGTCACGGTCGCGTAGTAGGCGCAGTCGAGGAAGTCGAGCGTCTCGTCGGCGTTGTCGTGGTAGCCGTCGCGGTCGAAGTAGACGAGGAAGATCGTCACGACGAGGACGCCGAGCGCCATGAGCAGCCGCTTGCCGACCTGGCGCAGCGGTCGCTCCACCTCCCGGCGGGGCAGGGTGACCCGCGGACCGGAGATCTTCTCGTCCGCGTGGCGGGCCATCACGTCACGACTGGGAAGTTTCACGTGAAACACGCTCCTTGGGCCGGCGCGGCCCCCGCCATCGGCGGCCAGGGAAGATCGAGGACGTCCAGTTCTGTCCGGGCCGTGCCCCGCCGGGCGGGACGACGGCCAGGCCGTCCGCGGCGGCGATGCCACGGAGCATGGCCGGACCGTGGTAGCGCAGCGGAACGGCCGACCCGCTGCGGCGGACGACCGGGACGAGTCGTGTGTCATGGGGGTGCCCGTGCACCTCGTCCCGAACGGGCACACGGTACGGCACGGGGGTCCGGGCCCCGGATCCGGCCCCGCCCTCCACGCGGGGTCCCTCTTCCGTGCGGGGCCCGTCTTCCTTCAGGGCGGCGAGCAGAGGTGCGGCGAGGGTGAGGAGTCCGGAGACGGCCGCGAGCGGGTTGCCGGGGAGGCCGACGAGGTGGCGCACGTGGTGCGGGCGGGCGGGGTCGGCGCCGAGACGGGCGAGGAGCATGGGATGCCCCGGCCGCACCTTCACCCCGTCGACCAGGAGCGTGGCACCGGCCTCGTCGAGCACGCGGTGGACGTGGTCCACGGGCCCGGCGGCGGTGCCCCGGTGGTGAGGACCAGATCGGCGGCGGAGCCGTGACGGCCGCGTGGAGCGCCTCGGCGTCGTCGCCGATCCGGCGGGTGGCGAGGACGTCCGCGCCGAGCGCCGCCAGCCAGGGGCCGAGCATCGGGCCGAGGGCGTCCCGGATGAGCCCCTCGTGGGGGAGACCGGCGGTGAGGAGCTCGTCGCCGAGGACCAGGACCTCCACGCGGGGGCGGGGCAGCACGAGGAGCTCGTCGTACCCGGCGGCCGCGGCGAGACCGAGGACGGCGGGGGTCACGGTGGTGCCGGCGGGCAGCAGCTCGTCGCCGGATCGGCACTCCTGGCCCCGGGGACGGATGTCCTGCCCGGCGACGACCGCGCGCAGGGCGTGCAGCAGACCCCGCCCGTCGCGGGGCTGCCCGTCGCGGGACTGCCCGTCGCGGGACTGCCCGTCGCGGGAGTGTTCGGTGCGGGAGTGTTCGGTACGGGAGTGTTCGGTACGGAGGACGGCCGTGGTCCCGGGCGGGACGGGGGCGCCGGTGGCGATCCGTACCGCCTCCCCGTCGGCCAGGGCGGCGGCCGGAGTGTGACCGGCGAGGACGGCGGGCTCCTCGCGGACGTGCCAGGGGCCGGGGCCCGCGACCGCCCAGCCGTCCATGGCGGAGGTGTCGAAGGACGGCAGGTCGGCGAGGGCCGTGAGCGGCTCCGTCAGGTCCCGGCCGAGCGCCTGCCCCAGCGGGAGGCCCGCCGGCTCCCGGCCGGCCCGGGCCGCGACCCCCGCACGGTGTGCGACGGCCCGCGCCTCGGGCCAGGCGGTGGCCCGGTGCGGAGGCCCGGCCCCGGCGGGGCCGGGGACATCACCAGCGGGCCCGGAGGGGTCGGCCACGGGAGCGGGCTCCATCAGGCTCATCCGGCCCCGTCCTGCTCGGCCTCCCAGCGCAGGGCGAGCGCCGCGGCCTTGCGGGCCGCCTCCGCGACCGCCTCGGGGCCTCCCTCGCCCGCGCGCGCCGCCGCGTACCCCACCAGGAAGGTGGTCAGGGGGCGGCGGGGCGGGCCACGTTGTGGGCGGCGTCGCGGGCCAGGTCGAGCAGGACGCCGGTGTCGACGTCCAGCTCGATGCCCAGTTCGTCCTTGACTGCGGTGATCCATTCGTCCAGCACGCTCCCATGCTCCCTGATGCGGGCACGGGCGGTGGCGATGTCCTCCCAGGTGTCGCAGTCGAAGGAGGCGAGGGGCCCGCGGGAAGCCGGACGAGCCGGAGCCCGTGCGTGAGGTGACGCAGGGGCAGATGGGCGAGACCGCCGTGCTCGTCCGCGAGCCGGGCCAGCTCGCGGCGCAGCGGGACGGACCGGTACGCGGCGACGAGCGGCTGGTCGCGCCCCCGGCGTCGGTGAAGAGCGCGGCCTCCGCCCCGGGCTCCCCGTCCAGGGCGCCGAGGAGGCTCCGTACGGTGGCGCCGTCCAGGAAGGGCAGGTCGGCGGAGAGGACGAGCAGGACGGCGGCCTCCGCCTCCCGCGCACCCGCGTCGAGAGCGGCCACCGGGCCGCCGCCGGGCGGATCCTCCCTGGTCCAGCGGACGGGCCGGCCGGTCGGCCGGGGACCCGACGACCACGGTCCGGCCGGCGTCGGAGCAGGCCGCGAGCACCCGGTCGAGGAGGGTCCGGCCCCGATCCGTACCCCGGGCTTGTCCGTGCCGCCGAGGCGCCGGGCGGCGCCCCGGCGAGCACGACGGCGTCGTATGCGGTGGTCACCCCAGCAGTATGGGCCGCCGGGGGCCACGGGCGCCCGGCCGTCCCGCGGGGAGGGACGGGCCGGGCGGCGGCGGAGCCGCGACCGCGTGGCGACGGGTGCCGTGGACCGCACGGCGACGAGCGTGGTCAGACCGTGCGGAGCAGCACCGCCGGCTGTTCGACGCAGTCCGCCACGTACCGCAGGAAGCCGCCCGCCGTGCCGCCGTCGCAGACCGGTGGTCGAAGGTGAGCGAGAGCTGCACCACCTGACGGACCGCCAGTTCGCCCTGGTGCACCCAGGGTTTGGGGATGATCCGGCCGACGCCGAGCATGGCCGCCTCGGGGTGGTTGATGATCGGGGTGGAGCCGTCGACCCCGAACACCCCGTAGTTGTTGAGGGTGAACGTGCCGCCCGTCAGGTCGGCCGGGGTGAGCGCGGACTGCCGGGCGGCCTCGGTCAGGCGCCCGAACTCCTCCGTCAGCGACTCGGCCGTCCGCCTCCCCGCGTCCTTGACCACGGGGACGACCAGGCCGCGCGGGGTCTGGGCGGCGAACCCGAGGTGCACGTCCGGCAGCCGGACGATCTCCCGCGCCGCGGTGTCGACCGTGGAGTTGAGCTCGGGGAAGCGGGCCAGGGCGTGGACGCAGATCCGGGCGAGGAGCGCGAGGAGCGAGATCTTCGGCCCGCCCGCCGCGTTCATCGCCGCCCGGGCGGCCATCAGTTCGGTCGCGTCGGCGTCGACCCAGCAGGTCGCGTCCGGGATCTCCGTACGGCTGCGGGACAGCTTGTCCGCGACCGCGCCGCGGACCCCGCGCAGCGGAACCCGCTCGCCCGCCGGTGCGACGGAGGCACGGGCGCCGGCGCGGGCGTCCGGTGATCCAGGGCCGTCGCGAGGGCCAGCTCCACGTCGGCCCGCAGGATCAGCCCCTCGGGCCCGGACCCGGACACCTGCCGCAGATCGAGCCCCCGTCCCTGGCCAGCTTCCGCACGAGCGGCGAGATGACGGGCACGGGCCCCTGGTGAGCGGGGGCGGAAGCGGGCGCGGGAGCAGGAGCGGGCACGGATGCGGGGACCGCGACCGGAGCCGGTGCGGGAGCGGCTGCCGGGCTCGTCTGCCGGACCCGGCGGCGCCGGGCGGCGGGTCCCGCAGTGCCGTAGCCGACGAGGACGTTGCCGGAGTACTCGGAGGAGACGGCCGACTCGGCGTCCCCGGTGCCCTTCTCCGGGGCGGCGGGAGCGGCTGCGGGCCCCGCCTCCCCGGCGCCGCCCACGGCGACCGTCAGGAGCGGTGCGCCGACGGGCAGTTCGGTGCCCTCCTCGCCGTACCGGGCGGTGACGACGCCGCCGTACGGGCAGGGCACCTCGACCATGGCCTTGGCCGTCTCGACCTCGACGACCGGCTGGTCGACGGCGACGACGTCGCCCACGGCGACCAGCCAGCGCACGATCTCGGCCTCGGTGAGACCCTCGCCGAGGTCGGGAAGCTTTAATTCGAGGACCTGGGCCATCAGTTGTCCGCCTCCCACTGGAGCCGCGCCACCGCGTCCAGGACCCGGTCCACGCCGGGCAGGTGGTGCCGCTCCAGCATCGGCGGCGGGTACGGGATGTCGAAGCCCGCGACCCGCAGCACCGGCGCCTCCAGGTGGTGGAAGCAGCGCTCGGTCACCCGGGCGGCGATCTCCGCGCCGGGGCCGCCGAAGCCGGTCGACTCGTGGACCACGACCGCGCGTCCGGTGCGCCGCACCGAGGCGCAGACGGTCTCGTCGTCGAACGGCACGAGCGAGCGCAGGTCGACGACTTCGAGGTCCCAGCCCTCCGCCTGCGCGGCCTCGGCGGCCTCCAGGCAGACCGGCACCGAGGGGCCGTAGGTGATCAGGGTGGCGCCGGTGCCCCGGCGCCGCACGACGGCCCTGCCGATCGGCTCGACGGACGCGGGCGCCTCGGGGACCAGTCGGACTTGGACCAGTAGAGCCGCTTGGGCTCCAGGAAGACCACCGGGTCGTCGGAGGCGATGGCCGCGCGCAGCAGGCCGTAGGCGTCCTCGACGGTGGCCGGGGTGACGACGTGGAGGCCCGGGGTGGCCGTGTAGTAGGCCTCGGAGGAGTCGCTGTGGTGCTCGACGCCGCCGATCCCGCCGCCGTACGGCACCCGGATGACGATCGGCATCGGCATCGCGCCGCGCGTGCGGTTGCGCATGCGCGCCACGTGGGAGATCAACTGCTCGAACGCCGGGTACGCGAAGGCGTCGAACTGCATCTCCACGACCGGCCGCAGGCCGTACATGGCCATGCCGACGGCCGCGCCGAGGATGCCGGCCTCGGCCAGCGGGGTGTCCGTGCAGCGGTCCTCGCCGAACTCCTTCGCGAGCCCGTCGGTGACCCGGAAGACCCCGCCGAGGGTGCCGACGTCCTCGCCCATCACGTGGACGGTCGGGTCCTCGGCCATGGCGTCGCGCATGGCGCGCTGGAGCGCCTGCGCCATCGTGGCGGGCTTGGGCTTCCCGGCGTTCCGGCCGGTGCCGGCCGCCCGGGGGCCGGTCGTCGCGGTCGTCATCACGCCTCACCCTCGGCTTCGAGCTCGGCGCGGAGCTGCGCCGCCTGTTCGCGCAGTTGCGTGGTCTGCTCCGCGTAGACGTGGGCGAAGAGGTCCATCGGGTCGAGCACCGGGTCGGCGTTCATCCGTTCGCGCAGGTCCGCCGCCATCGTCTCAGCGGCCTCGGCCGCGGCGCGCCGGCCGTCCTCGTCGAGCAGGCCGCGCTCGGTCAGTTCCCGTTCGAGGATCAGGACGGGGTCGTGGGCCCGCCAGGTCTCGACCTCGGCGGCCTCGCGGTAGCGGGTGGCGTCGTCGGCGTTGGTGTGGGCGTCGATCCGGTAGGTGACGGCCTCGACGAGGGTCGGTCCGCCGCCGCGCCGCGCGCGTGCCACGGCCTCGGTGAGCACCTGGTGGACGGCGACCACGTCGTTGCCGTCGACGAGCCGGCCCGGCATGCCGTATCCGACGGCCTTGTGGGCGAGGGAGGGGCGGCGGTCTGCTTGGCGAGCGGCACGGAGATCGCGAAGCCGTTGTTCTGCACGAGGAAGACCACGGGGGCCTGCCAGACGGCCGCGAAGTTCAGCGCCTCGTGGAAGTCGCCCTCGCTGGTGCCGCCGTCGCCGACCATGGCGAGGGCGACCACGTCGTCGCCCTTGAGCCGGGCGGCGTGGGCGAGCCTACCGCGTGCGGGAGCTGGGTGGCCAGGGGGTGCAGAGCGGCGCGATCCGGTGCTCGTGCGGGTCGTAGCCGGTGTGCCAGTCGCCGCGGAGCAGGGTCAGGGCCTGGACGGGGTCGAGGCCGCGGGCGACCGCCGCCAGGGTGTCGCGGTACGAGGGGAAGAGCCAGTCCCGGTCCTCCAGGACCGCCGCGGCGGCGATCTCGGACGCCTCCTGGCCGGTGGTGGACGGGTACACGGCGAGCCGGCCCTGCTTGGTGAGGGCGGTGGCCTGGGTGTTGTACCGGCGGCCGCGGACCAGCTCCGCGTAGAGGCGCAGCAGCAGCGCGGGGTCGGCGTCGGCCACCGCGTCCGTGCCGAGCACGCGCAGCGGCTCGGCGTCGGGCAACAGCGGCGCGGGGTCGGTGCGCGGCTGCCACGTCGGCGGGGTGGTCCGGTGGGCGGGCGCGGCACCGGGCGGCTCTTGGACTGTCGAACTGCGCTGTCGCAACGAGTCCACCTCCTCGTGGGAGCGGGCGGGAAGCCCGAAGGCGGGCGGCGCGAGTGTGGCGCGCCTCACCTACCGATTGTTCGGTCGTGGAGGCATTTTGGCTACAGGCGCCACCAGCCTGTGGACAAACGGTTCTCCACAGCTTGGGATAAGGGCAGGTCGTCCACTGGAGAGGCGGGGGCACATGGCGGATGAACAAATGGCCGACGCATGGGAGCAGGTCGTGTCACCGGGCCCGCGGCGGCGCTCCCGGGCCCGCCCGCGCGCCCGCTGGACGCCATCGACCGCGACATCCTGCGGATACTCCAGACGGACGGTCGCGCCTCGATCCGGTCCGTGGCCGAACGGGTGCACGTCTCCCGGGCCAACGCCTACGCGCGGATCAACCGGCTCATCGACGACGGGGTGATCCGCGGTTTCAGCGCCCGTGTGAACCACGAGCGGGCGGGCCAGGGCGCCTCCGCCTACATCACGCTCAAGATCGTCCAGAACTCCTGGCGGACCGTGCGCGAACAGCTCCAGGCCCTGCCGAGCCGCGCACATCGCGCTGGT
This sequence comes from Streptomyces sp. WAC08241, assembly GCA_007858575.1. Taxonomy (GTDB): domain Bacteria; phylum Actinomycetota; class Actinomycetes; order Streptomycetales; family Streptomycetaceae; genus Streptomyces. Next base: position 5,555,410 of record CP042279.1, on the reverse strand, counting down.
CAGCGGCGATTTCGACGTCCTGCTCCTGGTGCACACCCCGGACAACCGGACCCTGCGCGAGCTGGTGCTCACCAAGCTCCAGTCGATCCCGGAGGTCCTCTCGACCCGGACCCTGCTGGTCTTCGAGGAGACGGACCTCGACCCGGACCACTGAGGGCCCGGGCCGGAAGGGGCCGGGTCCGCCGAGACGTCAGCCGGCCGTCAGCCGGCCGTCCGCAACCCGTCGAAGGCCAGGCGGACGACGGTGTCGGCGATCCGCCGCCGCTCCGCCGCCGTGTCCGGGTGCGGCCGGTACCACTCCACCAGCGAGTTGATCATGCCGAAGAGCAGCCGGGTCGCCAGCCGGATGTCCACGTCGGCCCGCAGGTCGCCCTCGGCGACGGCCGCCTTCAGGAGGTCGGCCACCCGGTGGTCGAACTCGCGGCGCCGCTCCATCGCCCACCGCTCGGTGGCCGTGTTGCCGCGCACCCGCAGCAGCAGCGTCACGTACGGCAGCTCCTCGACCAGCACCTCGACGGTGCGGCGCGTGACGTACTCGACCCGCTCGACGGCCCGGCCCCGCCCGGCCCCCGGCTCGTCGAGGACCGCGAACAGGCCGTCGAGCGCCCGGCTGACGGCCCGCCGGAGCAGTTCCTCCTTGCCGGACACGTGGTGGTAGATCGACGACTTGGAGATGCCCGCCGCCTTGGACAGGTGCTCCATGGACGTGCCGTCGTAACCGCGCTCGTTGAAGACCCGCACCGCGACCGAGAGCAGCGTCTCGGGGGTGTACGTGTCGCGCTTCGCCGTGGTCATCGGGAGTCACGTCCTTCCTCGGCGTAGCCCCGGCGGGCGGTGCCCAGGCTCGGCGCGTACCGCCCCGTCGGGTAGCGCTCGTGCAGCGACATGAGCAGCGCCCGCACGCGCGCGTGGCCCACCTTTCCGGCCCACTCCAGCGGTCCCGCCGGATAGTTCACGCCGAGCCGCATCGCCGTGTCGACGTCCTCGGCGGTGGCGACCCCCGGTCGACCGCGTCGGCCGCGAGGTCGGCCAGCATCGCGACCGTACGGGCGACGATCATGCCGGGCACGTCGCCGATGACGGACACCTGCTTGCCGAGGGACTGGAAGAGGCCGACGGCCTCGGCCAGGGACTCGGGCGAGGTGCGCCCGCCGGTCGACAGCACGATCCGGGACGCGCGCGCGTAGTCCAGCGCGAGGTCGAAGTGGATGATCTCCTCGTCGGGGTGCTCGAAGGCGGTCCCGCCGTCGGCCAGGCCGAGCCGGGCGCCGCAGGGCAGCCGGACGTGCCCGTCGCCGTCCTCGCGCCGGACCTCGATCCCGGCCTCCTGGAAGAGCCGCGCCAGCCTCGGCGGGCCCCAGGTCGCCCCGGACGGTGATCCCCTCCGGCGCCTTCGCCGGCGGGGCCGTGTGCGGCTCGGGACGCTCGGCGCCCTCCGCGTACGGGAACCAGCCGTGGCCCGTCTTGCGGCCGAGGCGCCCCGACTCGACCAGCCGGCGCTGCGCGAGCGACGGGGTGAACTTGGGGTCCTGGTGGAAGGAGTCCCAGACGGAGCGGGTGACGGCCTCGTTCACGTCCTGGCCGATGAGGTCGGTCAGCTCGAACGGGCCCATGCGGAAGCCGCCGCTCTCGCGCAGGGCCGCGTCGATGGTGGCCGGGTCGGCGCCGCCCTCCTCGTACACCCGCAACGCCTCGGCGTAGAAGGGGCGCGCGATCCGGTTCACGAGGAAGCCGGGGGTGTCCGTGCAGCGCACCGGCGTCTTGCCCCAGCCCTTCACCGTCTCGTACGCGCGCGTGGCGACGTCCGGGTCGGTGGCGAAGCCGCTGACGACCTCGACCAGCGGGAGCAGCGGCGCCGGGTTGAAGAAGTGCAGTCCGACGAACCGGCCGGGCAGCCGCAGGCCCCGGCGATGGCGGTGACGGAGAGCGACGAGGTGTTGGTGGCGAGGACGGTGTCGTCGCCGACGACCTCCTCCAGGTCGGCGAAGAGCCGCCGCTTGACCGCCGGGTCCTCGACGATCGCCTCGACGACGAGGGCCGCGTCCGCGAGCTCGGCGAGCTCCCCGGTCGCGTGCAGCCGTCCGACGGCCGCCTCGCGCGCGCCCGCGTCCAGCCGGCCTTTCTCCACGAGCCGGTCGAGGGCGGGCGGTGAGGGCGGCCACGGCCTCCCCGGCCCGGCCGGGAACGCTGTCGTAGAGGCGCACGGGGTGACCGGCGACCAGCGCGATCTGGGCGATGCCCTGCCCCATGGTCCCGGTGCCGACGACGGCGACGACGCGGTGCCGCCCGACGGGCCCCGCGGCCCCGGCGCCCTCCGTCCCCACGGCTGCAACGCGGTCCTGCTCCACGGCGGCGGGCTCCTTGGCGGTCACGTCGTCGCTCCCCTGACGGTCACGTCGGCACTCATGGGAGTGATCCTCCCCGATGGGTTTTCCACAGGATCGACGGACCCCCTTGTCCCGACCGATCGTTCGGTTACTCTAACTCCGTACGTGTCTCCCTGCCCAGCTCGACGAGGAGTTGGTCCACCCATGGCCACCGCCCAGCCGACCACCGACCGTCTGGCCGAGAAGCACCGGTCCACGCTCGACCAGGCGCTCGACACCATCCGCACCCGCGCCTACTGGTCGCCGCACCCCGAGCACCCGAAGGCCTACGGGGCGGACGGCTCCCTCGACGCGGCGGCCGGCCTCGCCGCGTACCAGTCCCTGCTGAACGGCCGCTTCGAGCTGGACCAGCCCGGCACGGACGGCTGGACCGGCGGCGAGGTCTCGCCGTACGGCCCGGAGCTGGGCGTCGAGTACCCGCACGCGGACGTCGACGTGCTGCTCCCCGCCATGCGCGCGGGGATGGGCGCCTGGCGGGACGCCGGGGCCGAGACGCGCGCCCTGGTCTGCCTGGAGGTACTCGCCCGGATCTCCGCCCGCACCCACGAGTTCGCCCACGCCGTCATGCACACCAGCGGCCAGGCGTTCATGATGGCGTTCCAGGCAGGCGGCCCGCACGCCCAGGACCGCGGCCTGGAGGCCGTGGCGTACGCGTACGCGGAGCAGACCCGCACCCCCGCCGGACGGGCCGACTGGTCCAAGCCCCAGGGCAAGCGCGACCCCCTGGAGCTGAGCAAGGAGTTCACCCCGGTCGGCCGGGGCGTCGCCCTGGTGATCGGCTGCAACACCTTCCCCACGTGGAACGGCTACCCGGGCCTGTTCGCCTCCCTCGCCACCGGCAACGCGGTCCTGGTCAAGCCCCACCCGCGCGCGGTCCTGCCGCTGGCGCTCACCGTCCGGATCGCCCGCGAGGGTGCTCGCCGAGACGGGCTTCGACCGAACCTGGTGGCGCTCGCCGTCGAGCGCCCCGGCGAGGCATCGCCAAGACCCTGGCCCTGCGCCCCGAGGTCCGGATCATCGACTACACCGGCTCGACCGCCTTCGGCGACTGGCTGGAGGACAACGCCCGCCAGGCCCAGGTCTACACCGAGAAGGCCGGGGTCAACACGGTCGTGGTGGACTCCACCGACGACTACCGGGGCATGCTCGGCAACCTGGCCTTCTCGCTGTCCCTCTACAGCGGCCAGATGTGCACCACCCCGCAGAACCTGCTGGTCCCCGCGACGGCATCGCCACCGACCAGGGCCCCAAGTCCTACGACGAGGTCGTGGCCGACCTCGCGGCGGCGGTCGACGGCCTGCTCGGCGACGACACCCGGGCCAACGGCCTGCTCGGCGCCCTGGTCAACCCGGACGTGAAGGCGCGCCTGGAGGCCGCCGCCGACCTCGGCGAGGTGGCGCTCGCCTCCCGCGAGGTGGCCAACGCGGAATTCCCGGACGCCGTGGTCCGCACCCCGGTGATCGTGAAGCTGGACGGCTCCAAGCCGGAGGCGCAGGACGCGTACTTCTCGGAGTGCTTCGGCCCGGTCTCCTTCGCCGTCGCGGTGGACTCCACCGCCGACGCCCTGGAGCTGCTGCGGCGCACGGTCCGCGAGAAGGGCGCCATGACGGTCGGCGCGTACACGACCTCGGAGGAGGTCGAGCGCGCGGTGGAGAGGTCTGCCTGGAGGAGGCGGCCCAGTTGTCGCTGAATCTGACGGGCGGGGTGTACGTGAACCAGACGGCCGCGTTCTCCGACTTCCACGGCTCCGGCGGGAACCCGGCGGCGAACGCCGCCCTGTGCGACGGCGCCTTCGTCGCCAACCGCTTCCGGGTGGTGGAGGTCCGCCGCCAGGCCTGACCTCCCGTGACGCGGCGGGGCCCCACCGGGTCCCGCCGCTCCGAGCCCGGGCCCCCGGGCCCCTAGGGGTCTCGATCTCCGCGTACCGCTGGATCCACGCGTGCATGGCGATGGCGGCGGCCGCCCCGCGTTGATCGACCGGGTGGAGCCGAACTGGGCGATCGAGCAGACCGTCTCCACGTGGGCGCGGGCCTCCTCGGTGAGCCCGGGGCCCTCCTGCCCGAAGAGCAGCACACAGCGGCGGGGAGCACGGTCCGCTCCAGCGGCACGGCGCCGGGCAGGTTGTCGATGCCGATGACGGGCAGGCCCTCGGCCGCCGCCCACGAGGTCAGCGACGCGGTGTCCGGGTGGTGGCGGACGTGCTGGTAGCGGTCGGTGACCATGGCGCCGCGCCGGTTCCAGCGCCGCCGGCCACGATGTGGACCTCCTTGGCCAGGAAGGCGTTGGCGGTCCGCACCACCGAACCGATGTTGAAGTCGTGGCCCCAGTTCTCCACCGCCACGTGGAAGTCGTGGCGCCGGGTGTCCAGGTCGGCGACGACCGCCTCGCGCGTCCAGTACCGGTAGCGGTCGACGACGTTGCGCCGGTCGCCGCCGGCGAGCAGCTCGGGGTCGTACCGCTCGCCCTCGGGCCACGGCTCCGGGTGCGGCCCGACGCCGACCTCGGGGCCGAACCCCTCGTCGTACTGGACCGGCTCCTGCTCGGCCCCGGCGGTCTGCGGCCCGGTCCCGGGCGTCTCTTCGGTGGTGCTCACCCGACGAGGGTACGGGGGCGTGCCCCCGTCCGCACGGCGCTGCTCGGGCAGCGTCCCGTCCGGGGTCCGCCGCAGCAGCCGGTCCCGGACCCGGGTCGCCCGCGCGCCCAGGGCCACCAGGAACACCGTCGGCAGGAAGACCGCGTCGGCGAGATCATCGCCAGCGAGAAGACCGGCAGGCCGAGGAGCAGGGCGATCCCGGCGTGCTCCAGCATCATCGCGGCCAGGAGGACGTTCTTGACCTTGCGGTTGAAGAGCGTGAAGGGGAAGGCGACCTGCACGATCACCGTGCCGTAGGACAGCACCATCACCATGATCCCGCTGGAGGCGAGCAGCTCGGAGAGGGCGGGCCAGGGCGTGAAGTAGTCCAGGTGGAGCGGGTAGAACAGCGCGGTGCCGTCCTGCCAGCGCGCGCCCTGGACCTTGTACCAGCCGGCCGTGGCGTAGATCAGGCAGACCTCCGCCATGAGCACCAGGAGGGCGGCGTTGTGCGCGAGGTTGGCGAGGGCGTCGAGCAGGGTGCGGGGCTCCCCCGGGGCGTACCGGCGGACCAGCCACCACAGCGCGTTCCCCAGCCAGAGCACCCACAGCAGCACCGGCATCCACCACTCGCCGCTGACGTCGGAGAACCAGGTGGCGGCCACGAGGAAGCCGCCGAGCACGGTCCACAGCAGCGGGCCGGTGGGGTCGCGGCGCGGGGCTCCCCGGCGCGGACGGCGCGCTCTCGCGGGCCGCCCGCCGGGCGTCGAGGACCACGCCCGGGAGCAGCGGGTCAGGACGAGGTAGATCGCGGCGAGGTGGAGGACGTTGTCGCCGCCGTCGCCGACGAAGACGGCGCGGTTCTGCAGCGACAGCACCCCGGCCATGAAGACCACGGAGACGGCCCGGGTGCGCCAGCCCACCAGGAGCAGGGCGGCGGAGAGCACCGCGAGTCCGTAGACGGCCTCGAACCAGATCCGGCCGTCCGACCACATGAGCACGGTGAAGGCCCGGTTGTCGACGATCAGCCGCTCGGCCATCCTCCAGGACCAGGGGCTTTCGAGGCCGTAGAGCTGGTGCCGGTGCGGCAGCTCGCGCAGCAGGAAGAGCAGCCAGGTCAGCGAGAAGCCGATCCGTACGATCGCGCTCTGGTACGGGCCGAGGGAGCGGCCGGTGACGGTCTGGACGGCGCGGGCGAGCCGGCGGTCGAAGGGCTCGCGGACACGCGCGCGCGGGGAGGCGGGCGCGGGCGCCGGTGTCGGCGTGGGGGTGCTCATCGGGCCTCCTCCGTACGGTTCGGGGCCGCGTCGGCAGACCGGTCGGCGTCGGTGATCCGCCACCACGGGAAGTCGCGGTAGGAGGGGAGGACTTCGACTTCTCGGTGCTCCAGTGCGGCGCGGGGACGGGCCGGGTGACGGCGCGGAGCCGGATGCGGCGCAGGTCGGAGTCCGCGAGGGCGGGGAGGGCGTCGAGGCGCTGCACCGCGATCCGGCGCATGTACTGCTCCGAGAGGCGGCCGCGCAGTCCGTTGGGGCGGTGCTCGTCGGTGTGCGAGTTGAAGTAGAAGTCCACGGCCTGCGGAGCTGGTTCTGCTGGGTGTGGCTGGGCATCGGGTTGTGGCGGATCGCCTCGGTGTCCTGGGCCGTGAGGTCGATCCAGTCGGTGGTCCGGCGGGTGCCGTCGGCGGCGGTGACCTCGGCGCGGACCTCGACGGAGACGTTCTGCTGGAGCGGGTTGGGCGCGAAGAGCTTCCAGTTCTGCTCGAACTCGGGGTAGACCCAGTCGTCGACGGCCTGACCGTTCTGCTTGGTCAGCGTGTTGGACGGCGCCACGTGCAGGAAGACCATCGCCAGGTGGACGCAGGCGAACACGGCGGTGACGGCGAGCGCGACGGCGACGACGACCTGGTACGGCAGGGAGAGCGCCATGATCCCGGTGCCCGGGCCGGCGGCCGCGGGGGCACGGGGTCGGGCAGGGCGGTCGGGGGCTCCTCCGGGGCTGTCCGCCGGTCGTCCCTCACCCCGACCGCGTCCTTTTCGACGTGCGCGTCCATCCTGCCCCGATCCCGATCGGCCCACCTCGGTTATCCACAGGGTTGACACCATACGGGCCGTCGTCTCACCATTGAACCCAATGAACCGAACGATCGGTCGGTAGGGGATCTGATGACTGCAGTGACGGCAGGAACGGCAGGGACCGCAGGCACGGCGGGCGGCGCGGGCACGGTCGGCGCGGCGGACGCGGCCGCGGTGGAGGCGGCCGCCCACGAGGCCGTGTTCGACGCCGCCGTCGCCGCCGACGAGCGCATCGAGCCGCGCGACTGGATGCCCGAGGCCTACCGCGCCTCGCTCGTCCGGCAGATCGCGCAGCACGCCCACTCCGAGATCATCGGCATGCAGCCCGAGGCGAACTGGATCACCCGCGCGCCCTCGCTGCGCCGCAAGGCGATCCTGATGGCCAAGGTGCAGGACGAGGCCGGCCACGGGCTCTACCTGTACAGCGCGGCGGAGACCCTCGGCACCAGCCGCGACGAGCTGCTCGACAAGCTCCACTCCGGCCGCCAGAAGTACTCCTCGATCTTCAACTACCCCACGCTCACCTGGGCCGACGTCGGCGCGATCGGCTGGCTGGTGGACGGCGCCGCGATCACCAACCAGGTCCCCTGTGCCGCTGCTCCTACGGCCCGTACGCCCGCGCGATGGTCCGGGTCTGCAAGGAGGAGTCCTTCCACCAGCGCCAGGGGTACGAGGCGCTGCTCGCCCTGTCGAACGGCACCGAGGCCCAGCACGCCATGGCGCAGGACGCGGTGGACCGCTGGTGGTGGCCCTCGCTGATGATGTTCGGCCCGCCGGACGACGAGTCGACCCACACGGCCCAGGCGATGGCCTGGAAGATCAAGCGCCACTCCAACGACGAGCTGCGGCAGCGCCGTCGACATCGCCGCGCCGCAGGTCGACGCGCTCGGCCTCACCCTCCCCGACCCGGACCTCCGGTGGAACGAGGAGCGCGGGCACTACGACTTCGGGCCGATCGACTGGACCGAGTTCTGGGACGTCCTCAAGGGGAACGGCCCCTGCAACGACCAGCGGCTGAGCAGGCGGCGCCAGGCCCACGAGGACGGCGCCTGGGTCAGGGAAGCGGCGGCGGCCCACGCGAAGAAGCACACCGGAGAGCACGGGGAGGCACAGGCATGACGAGCGACGGTTGGCCGCTGTGGGAGGTGTTCGTGCGCTCGCGCCGCGGACTGTCCCACACCCACGCGGGCAGTCTCCACGCGCCCGACGCGGAGATGGCCCTGCGCAACGCCCGCGACCTGTACACCCGCAGGAGCGAGGGCGTCTCGATCTGGGTCGTGCCCTCCGCGGCGATCACCGCCTCCTCGCCCGACGAGAAGGACCCTTCTTCGACCCGGCGGCGGACAAGGCCTACCGCCACCCGACCTTCTACGAGATCCCGGAGGTGAAGCACCTGTGAGCACCCCCGACACCCGAGAGCACCACCGCCGTGCCCGTCGGCGCGGCCCTCGCCCTCGGCGACGACGCCCTCGTCCTCTCCCACCGCCTGGGGAGTGGGCCGGCTCCGCCCCGTCCTGGAGGAGGAGGTCGCCCTGGCCAACATCGCGCTCGACCTGCTCGGCCAGGCCCGCGTCCTGCTCTCCCTCGTCGGTGACGAGGACGAGCTGGCCTACCTCCGGGAGGAGCGCTCCTTCCGGAACGTCCAGCTCGTCGAGCAGCCGAACGGCGACTTCGCCCACACCATCGCCCGGCAGCTCTACTTCTCCACCTACCAGCACCTGCTGTACGGGCGGCTGGCCTCCGGCGACGGGCCCTTCGCCGGTCTCGCGGCGAAGGCCGTCAAGGAGGTCGCCTACCACCGGGACCACGCCGAGCAGTGGGCGCTGCGCCTCGGCGACGGCACCCCCGAGAGCCACGAGCGGATGAGCCGGGCCTGCGAGGCCCTGTGGCGGTACACCGGCGAGCTGTTCCAGCCGGTCGAAGGGCTCGACGTGGACCACGCGGCCCTGGAGAGCGCCTGGCTGGAGTCGGTGACGGACGTCCTCGGCAGGGCCACGCTCGCCGTGCCCTCCGGGCCGCGCACCGGCGCCTGGAGCGCCGGCGCGGGCCGCCAGGGCCTACACACCGAGTCCTTCGGGCGGATGCTGGCCGAGATGCAGCACCTGCACCGCAGCCACCCGGGGGCGTCGTGGTGACCATGACGGCCCTGGAGGAGGAAGCTGAGCCGGGTCGCCGGCGCCGTCCCCGACCCGGAGCTGCCCGTCCTCACCCTGGAGGAGCTGGGGGTGATGCGGGGCGTCCACGTCACCGGCCCCGGCCGGGTCGAGGTCACCCTCACCCCGACGTACACGGGCTGTCCCGCGATCGAGGCCATGTCCTCGGACATCGAGCGCGCCCTCCACGACCACGGGGTCCCGGACGTCTCCGTCGTCACGGTCCTCACCCCGCCTGGTCCACCGACGACATCAGCGAGGAGGGACGGCGCAAGCTCACCGAGTTCGGCATCGCCCCGCCGCGCCCGCAGGGCGCCGGCCGGCGGCCCGGTGCCGCTGACGCTGGCGATCCGCTGCCCGCACTGCGGCTCCACCGACACCGAGCTCCTGAGCCGCTTCTCCTCCACCGCGTGCAAGGCCCTGCGCCGCTGCACCGCCTGCCGCGAACCGTTCGACCACTTCAAGGAGCTGTAGATGGTGTCCTCAGGCGCGGGACGGGCCGGGTTCCATCCGCTCGCGGTGAGCGGGGTCAAGCGGCTCACGGACGACTCCGTGGCCGTCACCTTCGCGGTCCCGCCCGAGCTGCGCGAGACCTACCGGCATCTGCCCGGCCAGCACCTGGCGCTGCGGCGCACCGGCGAGCGGGGCGAGGAGGTCCGGCGCACGTACTCGATCTGCGCCCCCGCCGCCCCGGCCGGCGAGCCCCCGTCCTGCGCGTCGGCATCCGGCTCGTGGACGGCGGCGCGTTCTCGACGTACGCCCTCAAGGAGCTGGCCGTCGGCGACCTCGTCGAGGTCATGGAGCCGAGGGCCGCTTCACGCTCGCCCCGCGCCCCGGCCGCTTCGCCGCGGTCGTCGGCGGCAGCGGCATCACCCCAGTGCTCTCGATGGCGGCCACCCTGCTCGCCCGCGAGCCGGAGGCCCGGTTCTGCCTGGTCCGGAGCGACCGCACCGCCGCGTCCACCATGTTCCTGGACGAGGTGGCCGACCTGAAGGACCGCTACCCCGACCGCTTCCAGTTGGTCACCGTGCTCTCCCGGGAGGAGCAGCAGGCGGGCCTTCCGTCGGGCCGGCTCGACCGCGAGCGGCTCACCGGGCTGCTTCCCGCGCTGCTGCCGGTCGGCGAGGTCGACGGCTGGTTCCTGTGCGGGCCCTTCGGTCTGGTGCAGGGCGCCGAGCGGGCGCTGCGCGACCTGGGCGTCGACCGGGGCCGGATCCACCAGGAGATCTTCCACGTCGACGACGGCTCCGCGCCCGCGGCAGCACCGGCGGCCGACGCCCCGCGCACGCCACCCTGACCGCGACCCTGCACGGCCGGTCCGGCACCTGGCCGGTGGAGCGGGGCGAGACGCTCCTGGACACCGTGCTCCGCGCCCGCGCGGACGCCCCGTACGCCTGCAAGGGCGGGGTGTGCGGCACCTGCCGGGCCTTCGTCGTCGGCGGAGAGGTGCGGATGGACCGCAACTTCGCCCTGGAGCCGGACGAGACGGAGGCCGGTTACGTCCTGGCCTGCCAGTCCCGCCCCACCACCGCCGACGTGGTGCTGGACTTCGACCGCTGACGGGCGGGGCCGGAGGCCTGGAGAAAGGGTCTGGAGACCTTGAGGGCCCGGGGAGGAGGACGGCACAGGCCGTCCCCGGGGCCCGGGACCCGGGACCCGGGACCCGGGACCCGAGGGATCAGAGCACGAACGCCTGGGCGCCGTTCTCCGCCACCATCGGGCGCCCGGCGCCGTCCCAGGCGAGCATCCCGCCGTCGACGTTCACGGCGTCGAAACCCTGCTGGACCAGGTACTGCGTGACCTGCGCCGACCGGCCGCCCACCCGGCACATCACATAGGCCCGGCCGTGCTCGGCCAGGGACTCCGTGACCTCACCGAAGCGGGCCACGAAGTCGCTCATCGGCACGTGCACCGCGCCCTCGACGTGGCCCGCGGCCCACTCGTCCTCCTCCCTGACGTCCAGCACCAGGGCATCGGACGGCACGGAAGCCGCGTCCACCGAGGGCAGCGGGGAGACATTCATGGGACCGGCCTTCTCTCGTCAGAACCGCCCGCAGGGAGTCGGGCGCACGGAAAACCTACTGCACCAGGCCGGACAGCTCGTTCTCCCGCTCGGAGACCTGTGCGAGGAGCTGCTCCGCGATCTCCTCGAGGAGCCGGTCCGGGTCGTCCGGCGCCATCCGCAGCATCGCGCCGATCGCACTCTCCTCCAGCTCGCGCGCCACCGCCGACAGCATGTCCTTGCGCTCCGCCAGCCACTCCAGGCGCGCGTACAGCTCCTCGCTCTCGCTGAGCCGCTCCTCGGCCGGCGCCGGTCCGGCCTCCCACTCGGCGGACAGCTCCCGCAGCAGCCCCTCGTCGCCCCGGGCGTAGGCGGCGTTCACCCGGGTGATGAACTCCCCGCGCCGCTTCCGCTCGCCCTCCTCGCGGGCCAGGTCGGGGTGGGCCTTGCGGGCCAGCTCGCGGTAGAGCCTGCGGGCCTCCTCACCGGGCCGGACCCGCTTCGGCGGCTGGACCGGCCGCTCGGTGAGCATGGCCGCCGCCTCGGGGAGAGGCCGTCGGTGTCGATCCAGTCGTGGAACAGCTCCTCCACGCCCGGCATCGGCATGACCGCCGCCCGGGCCTCCTGGGCCCGCCGCAGGTCCTCCGGGTCACCGGTGCGCGCCGCCCGGGCCTCGGCGATCAGCGCCTCCAGCTCGTCGAGCCGCGCGTACATCGGGCCGAGCCTCTGGTGGTGCAGCCGGGAGAAGTTCTCCACCTCGACCCGGAAGGTCTCGACGGCGATCTCGAACTCGATCAGCGCCTGTTCGGCCGCCCGCACGGCGCGCTCGAGGCGCGCCTCGGGCCGCTCGTCGCCCCCGGTGTCCGCGCCCTGCTCCAGGCCCTGGTCCACGTCGCTGTCCTCGCTCCGGCTCGTCACCCTCCCAGCGTAAGGGGCCGGGGCATCCGCCCGCGCGGAGTCAGACGCCGAGCTCGGCCGCCACCCGTCCGGAGCGGACGGCGGAGAGCAGGTCGGCGTGGTCGGCCGTGGTGCGGTCCGCGTACGTGACGGCGAAGGAGGCGACGGCCCCGTCCAGCTCCTCGTTCTTGCCGCAGTAGCCGGATATCAGGCGCGGGTCGGCGCTGTGGGCGTGGGCGCGGGCGAGCAGGGCGCCGGTCATCCGCCCGTAGTCGTCGACCTGGTCGGCGGCGAGCGCGGCAGGGTCGACGCTGCCCTTGCGGTTGCGGAACTGGCGCACCTGGAACGGACGCCCGTCGACCGTGGTCCAGCCGAGCAGGATGTCGCTGACGACCTGCATCCGCTTCTGCCCGAGCACCACGCGCCTCCCCTCGTGGCCCGCGTCCTCCACCGCGAAGCCCGCGGCCGGCAGGTGGGGAGCAGGACCGAGGCCGGGCCTCCTTGACCTGGAGCACCAGAGGCTCGCCCCGGTGGTCGAGGAGCAGCACGACGTAGGAACGGGTGCCGACGCTGCCGGTGCCGACCACCCGGAAGGCCACGTCGTGGACGGCGTACCGCGCGAGGAGCGGCAGCCGGTCCTCGGACACGGTCTCCAGGTAGGCGCCGAGGGAGGCGGCGACCCGGGCCGCCTCGGCGTCCGGGACCCGGCGCAGCACCGGGGAGCGTCGACGAACCTGCGGCCGCCGCCCTCGGCGTCCGCCACGGCCTCGGTCGACCGGGTGGCGAACCGGGCGCTGGTGTTGTTGCGGGCCTTGGCGGAGACCTTCTCCAGGATGCCGAGGAGGTCGTGGGCGTCGGCGTGGGAGACGAGTTCCTCGTCGGCGATCGCGTTCAGGCGTCGGCGGCGGGGAGGCGGGCGAGCAGGCGCATGGTGCGCCGGTAGGCGCCGACGGCGTCGAAGGCGGCGGCCCGGCAGACCTCCTCGCTCGCGCCGACCTCCCGCCCGGCGAGGACCAGGGAGGTGGCGAGCCGCTTGAGGTCCCATTCCCAGGGGCCGACGACGGTCTCGTCGAAGTCGTTGAGGTCCATGACGAGCCGGCCGCGGGCGTCCCCGTAGAGGCCGAAGTTGGCGGCGTGCGCGTCACCGCAGATCTGCGCGGCGATCCCGGTGACGGGGGTCCCGACGAGGTCCTGGGCCATCAGTCCGGCGGATCCGCGCAGGAAGGCGAACGGGCTCGCCGCCATCCTGCCGACCCGTATCGGCGTGAGCTCGGGAACCCGGCCGAAGTTCGACTCCTCGACGGCGCGGACGGCGTCCGGGCGGTCGACGACGGGGTCCTGCCGGGCGTGCGAGGAGCGGGGACCCGCTCGCGCAGCTCCTACCCCGCTCCTTGGGGGAGGCTCCGGCCCCGCGGCCGCTCGGCGCGCGAACCCCGGCACGTGCGGGACGCGCTCCGCGCCCGCACTCCGCCCGTACCGCGCTGTTCCGGCACGACAGCCGTGATCACGTCCATGGGACGTCCTCCCCGATGCGATGTTCGTCCTCGTTCGGCCCTGACGGTACCGCCGCCGCCGAGCGGCCGTCTCCCCCTGTGGACGAGCACCTGTGGACAACTCCCCGGAAGCCCTCCGGGCCTGTCACCCGATCAGGGTCGGGCGGTCCTCAGACCGCGACGGCCTCCTCCATCTCCTCCTCGGCCTCGGCCTTCTCGGCGGACTGAGGCGCGGGCTGGGGGCGGGCCGGGTGGCGGGCTGAGCGGCGGACTGTGCGAGGGCCCGGCAGCCTGCTTCGCGCGCCGCGCCTCCGTGAGGCCCGCGACGGCGACGAGGGCGGCTCCGACGAGGAGCCAGAGGGCGAGGACGAGGACGTTCCCGCCGAGGGCGTGGCCGTCGAAGTACACGTGCGCGCGCACGCCCTCGACGAAGCCCGCGCCGTTCCAGAAGGCGTGCAGGGCGCCGAAGAAGCCGGGCTGGAGCTCGGGCCGGTAGATGCCCCGGAGCTGGTGAAGTTGAGCATGACGAAGAGGACCATCACGCCGAGCGTGGTCCAGCGGCGCAGGAAGGTGTGCAGGCCGACGCCGACGAGCAGGATGCCCGCCGCGTACAGCCAGGACATCGCCCACACCCCGCCGAGGCCCTGGTCGACCAGGTGGAAGACCGGCCCGGCGAAGAGGTGCCGGTCAGGCTGACGACGAAGGACATGCCGGCGGCGAGGAGGACCCTGATCCGCATGGGCAGGACGGCTCCGGCGCCGCCGATGACGGCGACCGAGGCGTACGCGCCGATGCTGAGGGCGACCAGGAGGAAGAAGACGCCCTGGCCGGTGGGGTCGCCGGAGGCGGTGGGGGCCACGTCGGTGACCTTCAGCGGGGCGTCCTGCGCGGCGGCGACCTTGGTGAACACCTTCTCGACCGCCATGGCGCTGGTGTCGGAGGAGCCCGAGGCGACGAGGAGTTCGGGCTTCGCGCCCGGCACGTAGGCGCCGAAGCTGTGCTGCTCGCGCAGCGTGGTGACGGCCGTCTCCCGGTCGGCGACGGTGCGGACGTCGAGGGCGCCCGCCCCCTCGTCCTGGAGCGTCTGGGCGAGGACCTGGGTCGTGGGCCCCGAGCCGACGACGTCGACGCGCAGGTCGTGGGGTTCGGGGGCGTGGAAGGCGCCGAGGTAGGCGAGTCCCATGCCGACGCACATCAGCAGGGGGTGAGCAGATGCCCGAGGACGTGCTTCAACGCTCCCCTGGTGTTCGGTCCTGCGGACACCGAGACCTCCATGGTTGGCTTTTACAACTAAAGAACCGTTGTACTATACAGCTAAAAGGCCGTGAGGGGCGAACAGCGCCCGCACGACGACGAGAGCCCCCATGACCGGCGGCACCGAACCACCCCGCGAGACGTCCCTGGACGTCATCCAGCGCGAGCTGACGGCCTTCGCCCGCCGGGCCCGCGCCGCGGCGGCCCGGGTCCACCCGAGCTCCCGCTCGTCTCGTACACGCTCCTCGCCCACATCGAGGAGCGGCACGGCTGCCGCGCGACCGACCTCGCGGCCCACTACCTGCTGGACAAGTCGACGGTCAGCCGCCAGCTCGCCGGTCTGGAGAAGCTCGGCTTCGTGGAACGCCGACCGGCCCCGACGACCACCGCGTACAGGTCCTGCACGCCACGGAGGAGGGCACGAAGGTCCTCGCCTCGGCCCGGACGAACCGCAGGGCCGCCTATCAGGAGCGCCTCAAGGACTGGTCGGCCGAGGACCTCGCCCGCTTCGCCGCGTACCTGCTGCGCTACAACGACGCCGGCACGGACGACCTCCCGGACCACCCCTCCCCTGACGGCCCGCCCCGCTCCTTCGGCCCCGCGCCTCCCCTACCAGGAGCCCCTACAACCCCGCGTCCCGCGCGAGCAGCGCCGCCTGGACGCGGTTCTCGCAGTCCAGCTTGGCCAGGATCCGGCTCACGTACGTCTTCACCGTGCCCTCGCTCATGTGCAGCCGCTTCCCCGCGTCCGCGTTGGAGAGCCCCTCCCCGAGCAGTGCCAGGACGTCCCGCTCCTTCTCGCTCAGCGCCGCCACCCGCCCCGGGCCTCCTCGGCCCGGGCCGCCTCCGGCCCCTGGCGAGCCGCTCCACCACGTGCCGGGTCGCCGCCGGCGACAGGTACGCGTCCCCGCCGCGGCCGCCCGCACGGCCCCGATCAGCTCCGCGGGCGCCGTGTCCTTGAGCAGGAACCCCGCACCCCCGTACTCGAGGGCCCGCAGGACGTTCTCCCGCTCGCCGAAGGTCGTCAGGACGACGACCCGGGCCGCGGGCACCGCCCGCCGCAGCTCCGGCAGCGCCGAGAGGCCGTCGAGGACCGGCATCTGGATGTCGAGCAGCACCACGTCGGCCGCGTGCGCCCGCGCCGCCTCGACCGCCGCCCGCCCGTCGGCCGCCTCCCCGACGACCTGGATCTCCGGGTCCGAGTTGAGGATCATCCGGATCCCGGCCCTGATCAGCGGCTCGTCGTCCGCGATCACGACCCTGATGGGCTGCCCTGCCACAGCTTCTCCCCACGGCTCCGGTACGAGCGGCCGCGCTACCGCTGCTCGGCCGTGTACGACTTCTTCTCGATCAGCTTGCCGTCCTTGAAGCAGAACCGGAAAACGGGCTCCTCGTTCCAGTTCTCGCTCGTCTCCGAGGACAACAGCACCAGGCAGTCGGCCCCTTCCGGCTGCGCGGGCCCCGAACCCTGGAGGCCCACCGTGGCTATCGAGTCGCCCGAGGGCAGTCGGTCGCGGACCTCCTTCTCGCTCGCCCCGATCTTCACCGCCTCGTACTCCGAGGGTTCGATCATCCCCTTCTCCAGCGAACCCATCAGGAAGTAGAGGCCGAAGCCCGCCACCAGGAGCAGGACGAGCGCCGCGAACGCGATCCCGCACCCCAGCGCGACCCCTCTGCCCGTGCCCCTGCCCCCACGCATCGCCATCGCCAACTCCCGCTCGGTGAAAGTCCAGTCGGCCGGTCCGACCACGACCGGACGACCATCGCCCACCAGCGGCTTCGTGGTCTGCTGCCGGAAGTCGTCGGCCGCGTCGACCAAAGGCACCGCCTCCGCGACCGGCGCCGCCCCGTACGGCAGCATCCCGGCCACCCGGAACCCGCCGGCGTCGGCCGGCCCCGCGTGACACATGCCGCCCACCAGCCGGGCCCGCTCGGCGAGGCCGGTCAGCCCCTGCCCGCCGCTCACCACGTCCTCACCGGGCCCGCCCACCGGCTCCTCGTTGACGACCTCGACCACGAAGGCGTCCGGCTCGTAGCGGAGTTCGACGCCGATCGGCGCCCCCGGCGCGTACTTGTAGGCGTTGGTCAGGGCCTCCTGCACGATCCTGTACGCGGCGTGGTCGGCCGCCGGCGCGAGCGGGCGCTCCTCCCCGCGCGCCGCAGCCCGACCTCGGTGCCGGCCGCCCGGGCCGCCGCCACCAGCCCTTCGATGCCGGCGATCCCCGGGCCGCCCGCCCCGTCTCGTCCCCCGCGGGCGCGGGCGCCGCCGCCTGCCCGCCGGCCGGACCGACGCCGTCGCGGAGTATCCCGACGACCTCCCTCAGTTCGTGCATCGCGGTCACCGAGGCGTTCCGCAGGACGCCGACCACCTCACGCTGCCGCTCGCTCAGCTCCCGGTCCACCTCCAGGGCTCCCGTGTGCACGGCGATCAGGGCCAGTTGGTGCCCGAGGCTGTCGTGCATGTCCTGGGCGATGCGCTGGCGCTCCCGCAGCCGCGCCTGCCAGACCACCATGGTCCGCTCGCGAAGCAGTTGGGCGTTGCGCTCCTGGAGCGCGTGCAGCAGGGTCCGCCGCTGGGTCCAGTAACGGTGGGCGAGGGCGGGGGCCAGGATGGTCCCCAGGTAGTAGAGGGTCGCCATGAAGACGACGGTGAAGAGCCGCTGCCGGTCCCAGGTGTCCACGAGCGTCCCCCGACGTCGAGGACGAAGGCGGCGATGAACGCGGCCAGCGCCCGCCCGGCGCTCGCGATGTACCGGCCGGCCGACCAGCCGACCACGAGCAGCAGCGGCCCGAACCCGGCGACGAAGGGGGAGAGCGCCGCCGTCAGGACGAGCACGCCCGCGGGGAGCCGCCGCCGCAGCAGCGACAGCACGGCGGCACCGGCGGCGACCCCGCCAGCCGCCACCCCGCACCGCCCAGCAGTTCCTCGGTCCCGGCGCCGAGCAGCGCCACGACCACGGCGAGCGCCACCTCACCGGTGGTCCGGCGCCCCGACCACTGCCCGGGCACCTGAACCAGGCCCACCCGGTGGCGAGTGCGGCCCCGATCCCGTACGAACCCCGGTCCCCGACTTCGACATAGCGTCCACGCCCGCACCCTAGGCACGGGCCCCGCCGTCGGCCTTCCCTCTTTCGTCCCACCCGCCCACGACGAAGGTCGCGACCTGTGGAGTACCTCACACCGGGACGCCAGATGCCGGACGCCAGGAGATCAGGCGCCAGGACGCCGGGCCCCATGCGCCGGGAAAACAAGAAGGCCGACACCATCTTCATGGTGCCGACCTTCTCATCGGTACTGCTGGAGCGTTGCTCCTGGTGCGCGAGGGGGAGTTGAACCCCACGCCCTTTCGGGCACTGGAACCTGAATCCAGCGCGTCTGCCTATTCCGCCACCCGCGCATTGGGTGTGCTCCGGACCCTCTCACTTTTCGGTGGGAGCGCCTGGCGACATCAGAAGATTAGCACGTCGCAGACCGTGGATTCACATCCGTTGTTTCGGCTCCGCTCGCGGAGACCAAGGTGTCCGGAGGGAGGGAGTGACAGGAGGGCGGACGGGGGTAGGGCGGAGCGGAAGAGGGCGGGGAGAGGACAGGAAGAGGGCGGGAGAGGGCAGGAAGAGGGGGAGGAGAGGAAGGAGAGGGCGGGGAGGGATGGGGACAGGAGGACCCGGGGAGAGGGAGGAACGGGGACGGACCGCCCGGACCCCGGACCGAGCCCTCACTTCCACAGCCGGGTGCGGGACACTGTCCACAGGCCGCCTCTACGATCCGTGGGGGCAACCTGTGAGAGGTGACACTCGTCCACAGGGCAGAGAAGGGGAACCAGCCGATTTCCCGACGCGTGGATACGATCAGTAAGCAGTACCAGGACGACAACGACGGAGGAGGTGCCCCATGGGAGTCCTGAAGCGTTTCGAGCAGCGTCTCGAAGGTCTGGTCAACGGCACCTTCGCCAAGGTCTTCAAGTCCGAGGTCCAGCCCGTCGAGATCGCCGGCGCGCTCCAGCGCGAGTGCGACAACAACGCGCAGATCTGGAACCGCGAGCGGACCGTCGTGCCCAACGACTTCATCGTCGAGCTGAGCACACCGGACTACGAGCGCCTCAGTCCCTACTCCGGCCAGCTCGGCGACGAGCTCGCCGGCCTGGTCAGGGACTACGCCAAGCAGCAGCGGTACACCTTCATGGGACCGATCAAGGTCCACCTGGAGAAGGCCGAGGACCTCGACACCGGCCTGTACCGCGTCCGCAGCCGCACGCTGGCGTCGAGTACGTCACAGCCCCAGCCGCCCGCGGGCGGACAGCAGGGCCGCGACGGCTACGGGTACCCCCGGCCGGCGCCCCGCCCATGCCCGCCGCACCGCCTCCCGGCGCGCCCGGGCAGCGGCCGCAGGCCGCCGCGGGCCATCCCGGCGCCATGCCCGGCCCCGCCACCCACGGCGGAGCGGGCACCCAGGTGCGCCGCTGGATCGAGATCAACGGCACCCGCCACCAGATCTCGCGCCCGACCCTGGTCCTCGGCCGCAGCACCGACGCGGACGTGAGGATCGACGATCCCGGCGTCTCCCGCCGGCACTGCGAGATCCGGACCGGAACGCCCTCGACGATCCAGGATCTGGGATCCACCAACGGCATCGTGGTGGACGGGCAGCACACCACCCGCGCTACGCTCCGCGACGGCTCGCGGATCGTCGTGGGCAACACCACCATCGTTTACCGGCAAGCCGAAGGGTGAAGCGGGGGCAATGTCAGAGCTGACCCTGACGGTCATGCGGTTGGGTTTCCTGGCCGTTCTGTGGCTGTTCGTCATCGTGGCCGTCCAGGTCATCCGCAGTGACCTCTTCGGTACGCGGGTCACCCAGCGCGGTTCGCGGCGCCAGGAGGCGCGGCCCCAGCAGGCCGCGCGCCAGGCGTCCGCGCCCCGCAGCAGCGCGGCCAGCAGCAGAACGCGGGTGGCGGCC
The DNA here is from genome assembly GCA_007858575.1 of Streptomyces sp. WAC08241. Taxonomy (GTDB): domain Bacteria; phylum Actinomycetota; class Actinomycetes; order Streptomycetales; family Streptomycetaceae; genus Streptomyces. Next base: position 5,535,622 of record CP042279.1, on the reverse strand, counting down.
GCCAGCGCCGCGGCGCCCCGACCAAGCTCGTCGTCTCCGAGGGCACCCTCACCGGCACGACCGTCGCCCTCCAGGGCCAGACGATCACGCTGGGCCGGGCGCACGATTCGACGATCGTCCTCGACGACGACTACGCCTCCAGCAGGCACGCCCGGATCTACCCCGACCGGGACGGCCAGTGGATCGTCGAGGACCTCGGGTCCACCAACGGCACGTACCTCGACCGGGCCCGCCTCACCACCGCCACGCCGATTCCGCTGGGCGCGCCGATCCGCATCGGCAAGACCGTCATCGAGCTGCGGAAGTAGTGCACATCATGAAGAGGCGCGAGCGAGCGAGCAAGCCGGGACGGTCCCCGCCTCGGGACGTGCCGCGCTCCCGGCCGAAGCGTCCGGAGCGACCGAAGTGACCGGAGCGACCGGAGGGTGGGCAGTGTGGGTCGAGACCGGCTGTACCCCGATGCAGCGTCGACAGGGCAGGTGCGCATGACTCTGTCGCTGCGATTCGCCGCGGGCTCGCACAAGGGCATGATCCGCGAGGGCAACGAGGACTCCGGCTACGCCGGGCCCCGCCTACTCGCCATCGCCGACGGCATGGGCGGCCAGGCCGCCGGCGAGTCGCCTCCTCCGAGGTGATCTCCACCCTCGTCACGCTCGACGACGACGTCCCCGGCTCCGACATCCTCACCTCGCTCGGTACGGCGGTGCAGCGCGCCAACGACCAACTGCGGATGATGGTCGAGGAGGACCCGCAACTGGAGGGCATGGGCACCACGCTCACCGCCCTTCTGTGGACCGGCCAGCGGCTCGGTCTGGTGCACGTCGGCGACTCGCGCGCCTATCTGCTCCGCGACGGCGTCCTCACCCAGATCACCCAGGACCACACCTGGGTCCAGCGGCTCGTCGACGAGGGCCGGATCACCGAGGAAGAGGCCACCACCCACCCGCAGCGCTCGCTCCTCATGCGCGCGCTCGGCAGCGGCGACCACGTCGAGCCCGACCTCTCCATCCGCGAGGTCCGGGCCGGCGACCGCTACCTGATCTGTTCCGACGGCCTGTCCGGCGTGGTCTCACACCAGACCCTCGAGGACACCCTCGCCAGCTACCAGGGCCCGCAGGAGACCGTGCAGGAGCTGATCCAGCTCGCGCTGCGCGGCGGCGGCCCCGACAACATCACGGTGATCGTCGCCGACGTCCTCGACGTCGACGGCGGCGACACCCTCGCCGGTCACCTCAGCGACACCCCGGTCATCGTGGGCGCGGTCGCCGAGAACCAGGCCCAGCTCAACGACGGCGGGGCCATGCAGACCCCGGCCGGCCGTGCCTCCGGGCTCGGCCGCCACGCCGCCCGGCAGCCTCCGGCCGGCGGCTTCGGCCCGCCCGGCAGCGGCGACGGCCAGGACTACGACGGGATGCCCCGGAGGCCTTCGAGTCGTACACCGAAGACGACTTCGTCAAGCCCCGCAAGGGCCGCAGGTGGCTCAAGCGCTGCTTCTTCCTCGTCCTGGTCCTCGCGCTCCTCGGCGGCGGCCTGTACGGCGGCTGGCGCTGGACGCAGACCCAGTACTTCGTGGGGTCCAAGGACCAGCACGTGGCGCTCTACCAGGGCATCAGCCAGGACCTGGCGTGGGTCTCGCTGTCGAAGGTGGAGAAGGACCACCCCGAGATCGAACTCAAGTACCTCCCCGCCTACCAGCGGAAGCAGGTCGAGGAGACGATCGCGGGCGGCAGCCTCGGCAAGGCCGAGACGAAGATCACCGAGCTGGCCGTGCAGGCCTCCGCCTGCAAGAAGACCGAGCAGCGCCGCGCCGCCGCCGAGAAGGCCGCCGACCAGGCGAGCAAGCCGCCGGTCCAGAAGCCGGACGGCACCGCCACCCCCGACTCCAAGCCCACCACAGCCGCTCCGTCCCCGGGTCCCACCCTCACCGGGGAGGAGCAGAAGCTAGCCTCGAACTGCGGCAAGCAGTAAGCACCCGTAGGGGGCCTTTCACCACCATGAGCGTTGTCACCAACACGACCACCATCGGCGCGATCGAGGCGCCGAGCCGTCACAACACCGAGCTGGCGCTGCTCGCGTTCGCCGTCGTCATCCCGGTGTTCGCGTACCTCAACGTCGGCCTGGCCATCGACGGCAAGGTCCCGGCCGGCATGCTCGGGTACGGACTCGGCCTCGCCCTCCTCGCGGGCGTCGCGCACCTGGTGGTCCGCAAGTGGGCCCCGTACGCGGACCCGCTGCTGCTGCCCCTGGCGACCCTGCTGAACGGCATGGGCCTGGTGCTGATCTGGCGGCTCGACCAGTCGCCGCGGCTGATCGCCACCTCGATGCGGCTCTACAAGAGCTTCAGCCCGGACGCCCCGAGCCAGATGATGTACTCGGCGATCGGCATCGCCATGTTCGTGGGCGTGCTGGTGCTGCTCAAGGACCACCGGGTCCTCCAGCGCTACACGTACATCTCCATGGTGGTCGCCCTCGTCCTGCTGCTGTTGCCGCTCGTGCCGGGCCTCGGCACGGACAGCTTCGGCGCCAAGATCTGGATCCGGGTCGGCGGCTTCTCGATCCAGCCCGGAGAGTTCGCCAAGCTGGTCCTGGCGGTGTTCTTCTCGGGTTACCTGATGGTGAAGCGGGACGCCCTGGCCCTGGCCAGCCGCCGCTTCATGGGGCTCTACCTGCCCCGTGGCCGTGACCTCGGCCCGATCCTGACGATCTGGGCGGTCAGCCTCCTCATCCTGGTCTTCGAGAACGACCTCGGCACCTCGCTGCTGTTCTTCGGCATGTTCGTGATCATGCTGTACGTGGCGACCGAGCGAACGAGCTGGATCGTCATGGGTCTGCTGATGGCCGCGGGCGGCGCGGTCGCCGTCAGCTCCTTCGCCAGTCACGTCCAGTCGCGTGTGGCGGCCTGGCTCGATCCCTTCGAGTGCCTGAAGACGGCGCCTGCCGGCAGCAACATGGCGTACGCCTGTGACCAGATGACCCAGGTCCTGATGTCCTTCGGTTCCGGCGGCATCCTCGGCACCGGCCTCGGCCAGGGCAACTCCGACCTCATCGGCTTCGCCGCCAACTCCGACTTCATCTTCGCCACCGTCGGCGAGGAGCTCGGCCTCACCGGTGTGATGGTCTTCCTGCTCCTCTACGGGCTGATCGTCGAGCGCGGCATCCGCACCTCCCTCGCCGCCCGCGACCCCTTCGGCAAGCTGCTCGCGATGGGCCTCTCCGGCGCCTTCGCGCTCCAGATCTTCGTCGTCGCCGGCGGTGTCCTGGGACTCATCCCGCTCACCGGCATGACCATGCCGTTCCTCGCGTACGGCGGTTCCTCCGTGATCGCCAACTGGGCCCTGATCGGCATCCTGATCCGGATCAGCGACACCGCGCGCCGTCCCGCGCCCGCGCCCGCCCCGTCCCCGACGCCGAGATGACCCAGGTGGTCCGTCCGTGAACAAGCCGCTGCGGCGGGTCGCGATCTTCTGCGGCCTGCTCATCCTCGCCCTGCTCCTGCGGGACAACTGGGTGCAGTTCGTCCGTTCCGACGAGCTGACCACGCACGCGAAGAACACCCGCGTCCGGATCGAGCGGTACGCCAACGAGCGCGGCAACATCATCGTCGACGGCAAGCCGATCACCGGCTCCGTCGACTCCAAGAACGAGTACTACAAGTACAAGCGGACCTACATCGACGGCCCCATGTGGGCCCCGGTCACCAGCTACGCCTCGCAGGCCTACGACGCCAACCAGATCGAGAAGATCGAGGACGGCATCCTCACCGGCAACGACGACCGGCTCTTCTTCGACCGCACCCTCGCCATGTTCACCGGTGAGAAGAAGGGCGGCGACGTCGTCACCACCCTGAACGGCGCCGCGCAGAAGGCCGCCTTCGAGGGCCTCGGCGACAACACCGGCGCCGTCGTCGCCATCGAGCCGAAGACCGGCAAGATCCTGGCGATGGCCTCCACCCCTCGTACGACCCTCCTCCTTCGCCGGCTACTCCAGCAAGGACGAGAAGGCCTGGGTCGCGCTGGAGAAGGACAAGAACAAGCCGAAGCTGAACCGGGCGCTCCGCGAGATCTACCCGCCCGGTTCCGTCTTCAAGGTCGTCACCGCCGCCGCCGCGCTGGAGAACGGCAAGGTCAGCGACATCAACGCGCCGACCAAGACGCCCGAGGGCTGGAAGATCCCGCTCTCCAACAAGGAGATGGTCAACCACGCCAGCGGCTGCGCGAACGCCAGTCTGAACCGGGCGCTGGAGATCTCCTGCAACTCGGTCTTCGCGAAGCTCGGCGACGACGTCGGCCGCGACAAGATGGTCGAGATGGCCGAGAAGTTCGGTTTCAACGCCGAGCAGTTCACCCCGGTCCGCTCCGCCGCCTCCGTCTACGACAAGAAGGCCGACCGCGGCGGCAACGCGCTCTCCTCCATCGGCCAGTTCAACACCGCGACCACCCCGCTCCAGATGGCGATGGTCACGGCGGCGATCGCCAACGACGGCAAGCTGATGAAGCCGTACATGATCGACCAGCTCCGCGCCCCCAACCTCGACCTGATCAAGCAGAACGAGCCGGAGGAGATGAGCCGCCCGGTCTCGCAGGAGACCGCCCAGAAGCTCCAGCAGATGATGGAGAACGTCGTCACCGAGGGCACCGGCGGCAACGCCGACCTGAAGATGGACGGCGTGAAGGTCGGCGGCAAGACGGGTACGGCCCAGCACGGCGAGAAGAACGCCAAGCGCCCCTACGCCTGGTTCATCTCGTACGCGAAGACCGCCGAGGGCTCCCCGGTCGCGGTCGCCGTCATCGTCGAGGACTCGGCGGGCACCAACCGCGAGGACATCAGCGGTGGCGGTCTGGCCGCCCCGATCGCGAAGGCCGTGATGAAGGCGGTCCTGAAGACCCGGGGCTGATCTTCCCACCCGGTCCCGGTCCGGCACGGGCCAGGTACCGGTCGGGTATCAACTACCGGCCCCGGGCGGAACGCCTTCCCGGGGCCGGTAGCGTATGCGCGAACAGCACACACCGCCGGACCACCCATGGGTGCGGTCGGGACAGACGGAGAGGGCTGGATTAGCTATGGAAGAGCCGCGTCGCCTCGGCGGCCGGTACGAGCTGGGCTCGGTGCTCGGCCGTGGTGGCATGGCCGAGGTGTACCTCGGCCAGGACACCCGGCTCGGCCGCACCGTCGCCGTGAAGACGCTGCGGGCCGACCTGGCCCGTGATCCGTCCTTCCAGGCCCGGTTCCGCCGTGAGGCACAGTCCGCCGCCTCGCTGAACCATCCGGCGATCGTCGCGGTCTACGACACCGGCGAGGACTACGTCGACGGGGTCTCCATCCCGTACATCGTGATGGAGTACGTCGACGGGTCGACCCTGCGTGAGCTGCTTCACTCCGGGCGCAAGCTGCTGCCCGAGCGCACGCTGGAGATGACGGTCGGCATCCTCCAGGCACTGGAGTACTCGCACCGCGCCGGCATCGTGCACCGCGACATCAAGCCGGCGAACGTCATGCTGACGCGCACCGGCCAGGTCAAGGTCATGGACTTCGGCATCGCGCGCGCCATGGGCGACGCGGGCATGACCATGACGCAGACCGCCGCGGTGATCGGCACGGCCCAGTACCTCTCCCCGGAGCAGGCCAAGGGCGAGCAGGTCGACGCCCGCTCCGACCTGTACTCCACCGGCTGCCTGCTGTACGAGCTGCTCACCGTCCGTCCCCGTTCATCGGCGACTCCCCGGTCGCGGTCGCGTACCAGCACGTCCGCGAGGAGCCGCAGCCGCCGAGCAACTTCGACCCCGAGATCACGCCCGAGATGGACGCGATCGTCCTCAAGGCGCTGGTCAAGGACCCCGACTACCGCTACCAGTCGGCCGACGAGATGCGCGCGGACATCGAGGCCTGCCTCGACGGCCAGCCGGTCGCGGCCGCCGCCGCGATGGGCATGGCGTCCGCGCCCGCGTACGGCGGGGGCTACGGCGGCTACCCGCCGGAGGACCAGCCGACCACGGCCCTGCGCCAGGCCGACCCGGGCGGCCAGACCGCCATGCTCCCGCCGGTCAACCCCAACGACGGCGGCTACGGCTACGACGACCGCCCGGACCGCCGTCGCGGCGGCCAGAAGAAATCGAACACCTCGACGATCCTGCTGGCCCTCGCCGGCGTCCTGGTGCTCATCGGCGCGATCTTCATCGGCGTCGCGATCTTCGACAAGAAGGACGGCCCGGAGCCGGTCACGGTGCCGCAGTTGGTCGGCGAGAAGCTGGACGTCGCGACGAAGCACGCCGCCAACGTGAACCTGAAGGTCCAGGAGGCGGGCACCGAGCGCTGCGACCAGCCCACCGGCGCCGTCTGCCGCCAGGAGCCGGTCGCGGACGGCGTCACGAAGATGGAGCCCGACGACACGATCAAGGTGTACGTCTCCGAGGGCGCGCCGCTCGTGGAGGTCCCGGACGTCCAGGAGCAGTCCCAGGAGCGGGCCACGAAGTCCCTGGAGGACAAGGGCTTCAAGGTCAAGGTCGAGGAGGAGGAGTCCGACGCGAACCCCGGCTCCGTCCTGCGCCAGAACCCGGGCGGCGGCACCAAGGCGGAGAAGAACACCGAGGTGACGATCACCATCGCGAAGAAGAAGCTGAGCACGGTTCCCCGGTCGTGGGCAACCAGCTCGCGCAGGCCGAGCAGCAACTGAAGGCACTGGGCTTCGTGGTGACCACCGAGGAAGTGGACTCCGACAAGCCGAAGGGCGAGGTCCTGGAGCAGTCTCCGGAGGGCAACGCCTCGGTCGCGGGGGCTCCGAGGTGAAGCTCAAGGTCTCCAAGGGCCCGCAGCAGGTCCAGGTCACGATCCCGGACGGCCTCACGAACCGCCCCTTCAAGGACGTCAAGGCGCAGCTCGAAGGCATGGGCCTGACGGTCGTCCAGAAGGGTTCGGACAAGGAGGACGCGCTGGTGCTGGCCACCAACCCGGGTGCGAACACCCCGGTCAACACCGGCACCACGGTGGAGGTCTTCACCGCGGGCGGCGGAGTGCCCAGCAACCCCGGCGACAACAACAACGGGGGCGACAACGGCGGCAACGGGGGCAACGGCGGCAACAACAACGCCATCGGCGGCTGGTTCGGCTGATCGCCCGCCCGTACGACGGGAGAGCCCCGGCATCCGGAAGACCGGATGCCGGGGCTCTCCGTTCGTCGCGGGCGGGAGCGGATCAACGCAGCTCCGCCGGGGGCGTCCGGTCGCAGTCGACCCGTTCCGTGCGCTCCAGTTCGCCCCAGACGACGTACCGGTAGTCCGAGGTGTACATGGGCGTGCAGGTGGTCAGCGTGATGTAGCGGCCGGGCCCGGTCCTGCCGGACTCCTTCGGGACGGGCTGGAGGACGTCCACGTTGTACTTCGTGGTCTCGGGCAGGGTCTTGTAGACCTTGTAGACGTACCAGGTGTCCTTGGACTCGAAGACGATCGCGTCGCCGGTCTTCAATTTGTGGATGTTGTGGAACTTCGCCCCGTGTCCGTCCCGGTGCGCGGCCAGCGTGAAGTTGCCCTGCTTCTCCTGCGGGAGCGCGGCCTTGACCGGGTCGGTGTAGTAGCCGGCCACGCCGTTGTTGAGGACGGAGGGTCGGTGCCCCGCTTCACCAGGACCTCGTCGTCGCCCATCGCCGGCACGTGCAGGAAGCCGATGCCGTCGCGGGTGTCGAGCGCGCCCGGGGCGTCGTCGGCCCAGTGGTCGCGGACCTGGGCGCCGTCCTGGTCGGCGGCCCGGTCGGCGAGGACGTTGGTCCACCACAGCGAGTAGACGACGAAGAGTCCGAGCACCAGGCCCGCCGTGATGAGGAGTTCGCCGAAGACACTGATGATCCCGGCGATCCGGTTGCGCGCTCGTGCCACTTAGGTCGTCCTGTCGTCCCGTCCGGAGGTGTGGGGTCTCAGCCTACGAGCGCTTCGGGCTTCCCCTTGCTGCGCGGGCGTTCCTCCAGGAGCCTGCCCCAGACGATCATGCGGTACGTGCTGGTGAATTCGGGCGTGCACGTGGTCAGCGTGATGTACCGGCCGGGCTCGGTGAAGCCCGAACCCTTCGGGACGGGGCCGATCACGGACACGTTGGAGGGCGAGGTCTGCGGCAGGATGCTCGCCATCTCGTACGTGTAGTACGCGTTCCGGGTCTCGACGACGATCGGGTCGCCGGGCTTCAGCCGGTTGATGTACCGGAAGGGCTCGCCGTGCGTGTTGCGGTGGCCGGCGACCGCGAAGTTGCCCTGCTCGTCCGAGGGCATGGCGGTCTTGAGGGTGCCCTCGGCGTAGTGGCCGACCATGCCCTTGTCGAGGACCTTGGTCTTGTCGATGCCCTCGGCGATGGGGACGACGACGTCCAGCTTCGGGATGTGCATGATGGCGAAGCCCTCGCCGGGCTCGAAGGCGTCCGGCTCGTCCTCGCCCCTGGCCCAGGTGTCCTCGATCCGTTCCTTGGCCTGGTTCGTCTCCTGGCCGGCGAGGACGTTCGTCCACCACAACTGGTAGGTGACGAAGAGCAGCATGACGACGCCGAGGGTGATGAAGAGTTCGCCGACGATCCGGCTGGCGACGACGCCGACGCTGTCCTTGGCCTCGCGGGCGGCGCGGCGGGCCTCGACCCGGGAGAGGGCGCGGCCGGTGTCGGCGCGGCGGCGGGCAGGCCGCCCCTGCGGCCCTTCCCCAGCTCCCCTTGGCGGCGGCACGACGCCGCTCGGCCCGCCCGGGGCCGGGAGCCCGCGCCGGACCCGCCTCGGAAGGATCGAAAGGATCGGAAGGCTCGGAAGGCTCGGAGGGATCAGAAGGCTCGGAGGGATCAGAAGGTTCGGAGGGCTTCGAGGGCTCCGAGAAGTCCTCGACGGGCGACAGGACCGCCGTCTCGTCGGACCGGCGCCCCGGGGCCTGCACGGCGCCGTACGGCCCGTAGGGGGCTCATAGGGGCTCTCGGGGAGCCGTTTCCCCGGGCGGCGGGCTGCTCGTGCGGGTACGGCCGGGCCGGGGCGTGGGAATTGTCCGGTGTGTACGGATCGGCGGGCGCCTGCGGCTCGGCGGGGCGTACGTCTCCGGGCGCTCGTACGGCTCCGGAGACGCGTACGGCTCCGGGCGCGCGTACGGATCGGCGGCGGGCGCGTACGGGCCGGCCTGTGCGTACGGGTCCGCGGCGGGGACGTACGGCCCGGCCTGCGCGTACGGGCCGGCCCCGCGCGCGGCTCCTCCGCCTCCGGTGCGTACCCGTCTCCCGGTACGTACCCGCTCCCCGGCCCGTACGCGCCGCCCGATCCGTACGCACCACCCGGCCCGCGCCCGTCCCCGGGCTCGTGCCCGTCCCCGGTCTCGGCTCCCGCCTCGGCTCGTGCGTCGTCCGGAACCACGGCGAGCCCTCCGTCACGCGACGGCCTTGCCCACCACCGGCGCGAGGCCCGCCGACCGGTCGACCGCCCCTTGTCCCCGCACTCCTCCAGCCAGTTGGCGAGCATCAGGTGGCCGTGCTCGTGAGGACGGACTCGGGGTGGAACTGCACTCCCTCGACCGGGAGTTCGCGGTGGCGCAGACCCATGATGATGCCGTCCTCGGTCCGCGCGGTGACTTCGAGCTCGGCGGGCAGGGCGGCGGGCTCGGCGGCCAGCGAGTGGTAGCGGGTCGCGGTGAACGGCGAGGGCAGGCCGGTGAAGACGCCCCGGCCCCCGTGCGTGACGAGCGAGGTCTTGCCGTGCAGCAGCTCGGGCGCGCGGTCGACGACGCCGCCGTACGCCACGGCCATCGACTGCATGCCGAGGCAGACGCCGAAGACGGGGACGCCGGTCTCCGCGCAGTGCCGGACCATGTCGACGCAGACCCCGGCCTGCTCGGGCGCGCCGGGCCCGGGCGACAGGAGGACGCCGTCGAAGCCGTCCTGGGCGTGGCTCAGCTCGACCTCGTCGTTGCGGAGGACTTCGCACTCGGCGCCGAGCTGGTAGAGGTACTGAACGAGGTTGAAGACGAAGCTGTCGTAGTTGTCGACGACGAGAATTCGCGCGCTCACTGGCCGTCCACCGTCACATCGTTGAACGGAAGCAGCGGCTCCGCCCAGGGAACACGTACTGGAAGAGGACGTAGACGATCGCGAGGACCAGCACGATCGAGATCAGGGCCCGCACCCCCGCGTTGCCAGGCAGATGCCGCCAGATCCAGCCGTACATGACGTCGACCGCCCCTTCCGTTCGTTACAGGACCAGAGTACGGGGCGAGGGGGCCGGAAGGGGCCGCTGTCCAAAGCCTGTGGACGACGGATCCCGTCCACGGCCGGTGGGCGGGATCCGGTCAGCCCACCGGCTTCGCGTAGTGGAGGTCCACCGTGCCCGCGTAGCCGGGGAGGGTCACCGCCTTGTGCCCGTCGACCTTCCAGCCGAGCCCGTACGCCTTGACGTAGAGCTGGTAGTTCCGGATCGCCGGGGAGTCGGCCAGCGCCCGGTTCAGCCGTTCCCGGTCGCCCACGGCGGTGATCTTGTACGGCGGCGAGTAGACGCGGCCCTGGAGGATCAGGGTGTTGCCGACGCAGCGCACGGCGCTGGTGGAGATCAGCCGCTGGTCCATGACCCGGATGCCCTCGGCGCCGCCCTGCCACAGCGCGTTGACGACGGCCTGGAGGTCCTGCTGGTGGATGACCAGGTCGTTGGCCTGCGGCTCGGGGTAGCCGGGGGCGGCCCGGGTGTTCGGCGGGGCGTCGTTGAGGGTGACGGTGAGGCCGGAGCCGGAGACCTCGGCGGTGCCGGCCGCCGCCTCCAGCGCTTCGAGCTTCTCGTCCTCCGCGCGCGTGGAGCCGTCGTCGCGGGCGGCCAGGAGTCCACCCGGGAGCGGAGGGCGGCGGCGGACTCGTCGAGCCCGGCGTTCTTGTGGCTGCGTTCCTCGATGAGGTCGGAGAGCTTGAGGAGGAGGCGTCCGTGCGGAGGTTGGTGCCCTTGGCGGTGTTGAAGCTCGTGACGAAGATCAGTCCGGCGAGGGCGAAGACGGCAAGGGTGAGCAGCCGGACGGGGCGCCACCTCGCGGTGCGGCCCGGCCCTTCGGGAGTGCCGGCGGAATTGCTCAACGTACCTGATCCCCTTCGGTGCCGCGGAACCACTACGCTAACGGACGCCTGGGGGACGCAGACGTCCTCCTTCGTCACATCCCGGCGCCAGCCACAGTTCCCTGCGCGGTCACGCAGCGCATCGACAGGAGAGTCCCTCGTGCCGAAGTCACGTATCCGCAAGAAGGCCGACTTCACGCCTCCGCCCGCCAAGCAGGCCACCAACATCAAGCTGACCAACCGGAGCTGGGTGGCGCCGGTGATGCTGGCCCTGTTCGCCGTCGGGCTGGTGTGGATCGTGGTCTTCTACGTCACCGACGGATCCATGCCGGTCGAGTCGATCCGCAACTGGAACATCGTGGTGGGCTTCGGCTTCATCGCGGCCGGTTTCGGCGTCTCCACGCAGTGGAAGTAACGGCAGTCCGGCCGTCCGCAGCAGTGGCTTAGCGTCCGTCCCGGGTGTCCGTCAAGCTCTCCCCTGAGTTTATCCACAGCGTTGTGCACAGCACTGGATAACTTAAGAAGATCTGTGGATAACTCTCACGATGTTGACGCCGGTATGACCGCGTCCCTCGTCGGCACGACGCGTCGCGCCCCTCACCTCCCGGGAAACTCCCAGGTCAGAGGTGAGGGGCGCGTTCTTCGCACGAAGCGGGAAGAGCCCGTCCCACGCTGTGGATAACTCTGGGAAAGCTCCTCCGGAAGCTCATCCACAGCCCTGTGTGCTCAGGCGAGCGCGGCCGAGCGGAAGAGCACGATTCCCAGGTCGAGCAGGAGAACCAGTCCACAGGCTGTGTACTGCACCAGGTTCCGGCGGGCCCGGGGGCGTGCACCAGCCCGTACGTCACCAGGGCGCCGCCGACCAGACCGCCGATGTGGGCCTCCCAGGAGATCCCCGGACGGGTGAAGGTGAACAAGAGGGACAACGCCACGAAGAGGACGACCGGCCGCATGTCGTACCGCCGGCGGCGGGTGAGCACAGCCCAGGCGCCGATCAGGCCGAAGACGACTCCGGAGGCGCCGAGCGAGAACTGGTTCTGCGGGGAGAGCAGGTAGGCGAGGGCCGAGCCGGAGAGCCCGGAGAGCAGCACCAGGGCCGCGTACCGGATCCGGCCCAGTTCGGGTTCGACGATCCCGCCGATCACCCAGAGTCCCAGCATGTTGAAGAGGAAGTGCGGGATCTCCTGGTGGAGGAAGGCGGCGGTCAGCAGCCGGTACCACTCGCCGTCCGCGACCCCGACCAGCTCGCCGGACGACGACAGGCGGGCGTATCCGATGAGCGCCAGGTCGTCGACGAGCCGGTCGCCCACCACCTGGACGGCGAGGAAGAGCGCCAGGTTGACCGCGATGACGATCTTGGTGACGAAGCGTCCGTCCTCGGCCGTCCGGCCGCCCGCGAGCGTGCGGGGCCGGTTGGCGTCGGGGGCGTGTCCGGTCCCCGAGCCGCCGCGCACGCAGTCGGGGCACTGGAAGCCGACGGAGGCGGAGACCATGCACCGCGGACAGATGGGCCTGTCGCAGCGGACGCAGCGGATGCCGGTCTCGGTCTCCGGATGGCGGTAACAGCGCGGCAGACCGGGCTGAGCGTCCATGGGGGTCCCGTCCCTTCCGGCTCAGCGCTTCTCGATCACCACGGACTCGACGACCACGTCCCGGAGCGGGCGCTCGGTGTGCGGATCGGTCGCGGTCCCCGCGATCGCGTCCACGACCTTCCGGCTCTCCTTGTCCACGACCTCGCCGAAGATCGTGTGCTTGCGGTTGAGCCAGGTAGCGGGGGCGACGGTGACGAAGAACTGCGAGCCGTTGGTCCCCGGGCCGGCATTGGCCATGGCGAGGAGGTAGGGCCGGTCGAAGAAGAGCTCCGGGTGGAACTCGTCGGCGAAGGAGTAGCCGGGGTCGCCGGTGCCGTCGCCCAGCGGGTCGCCGCCCTGGATCATGAAGTCCTTGATGACCCGGTGGAAGACCGTCCCGTCGTAGAGCGGGTCCTCGGAGACCGCGCCGGTGGCGGGTGGGTCCACTCGCGCTCGCCGGTGGCGAGCTCGACGAAGTTGCGGACCGTCTTCGGCGCGTGGAACGGCATCAGCCGCACCTCGATGTCGCCCAGGCTCGTCTTGAGGATCGCGTACAACTGCTCGGCCACGGTCGCCTTCCGTCCACATCGGGGCGCGTCGTCCCACGCCTGACTCTGCAGTGAACGATCCTCGCATGCCCCGGATGCCAGCTTCACATGCCGGACCTCGCTCCGACGGGCATGATTCCGAAGAGGATGGAAAGGCGAAAACCTGACATCGCCACCGAGGAGGAGGAATCCCGTGACCCGCATGGACAGCGTGCGCGCCGCCACAGGTTCGGCGAAGGAGAGCGTCCTGCACGCCGCCGACGCGGTGGCTCCCTACGCCGAGACGGCCAGGGACCACGCCACGCACTACGCGCACGAGGCGCGGGAGATCATCGCGCCCAAGCTCTCCAAGGCCGCCAAGCAGGCCCGTACACAGGCTCGCGTGCAGTACGACTCGTACGTCGCACCGCGGTACCGCCGCGGGTCGACGCGGCCGCACACCGTGCGGCGGTCAAGACCCGCCGGGCCGCCCGTCAGGCAGCCGACTACACCGCTCCGCGCGTCGAGCGCGGTCGCCGCGACCGGTCCGGTCCTGGAGGAGGCCGGTGCGCGTTCCACGGCCGCCTGGGCCGCGCTGCGCGGTCAGGTGACGCCGAAGGACATCCAGAAGATCGTGAGGAAGCACGAGCGCCGGGCCAGGGCCGGGCGCGTCACCAAGGAACTCGTCGTCCTCGGCGTGCTGGCCGGCGGCGTCTACGCCGCCTGGAAGTGGTGGGACAAGCAGTCCAACCCCGACTGGCTGGTCGAGCCGCCCGCCGCCACGGAGGTGGACGAGGAGGTCACCGTACTGACGTCCGTCGACGGCAGTGGGGCCGTTCTCGACCCCGAGGTGGAGGCCAAGGAGACCGAGGCGCAGGCCGAGGCCGCGGAACTGGACGCCACGGAGGCCGCCAAGCGGCGCGAAGAGGGCCTCTGACCCCTCACGCGGGGCCCTGCCGGGCTCTCTGCCGCGCGGTACCGGATCCTGTCGGCTCCGGTGGGGCGGTTCCCGACCCCGCCGGGGCCGACGCCGTACTACCGGGCCCTGCCGGGTGGTACGAGGTCGTCACGAGCGGCGGTTCACCGTGCGGGGAGTGCGTGGAATACGGGGCGTGCGTGAGGTGCGCTGAGGGCGTGAGCTGCGGAGAGCGCGTGAGGTGCGGGGAGCGCACGTCGTAGTCCCCGTGTCCTACGCCGCCGCGGCAGCGCCGACTCCGTCAGCGCGACCGGGTCGCTCTCGACGGCGGCGGGCGCGGACGAGCGCCGGCGCGCGGTGGGGAGGAACCGTGGGCCTCGGCGGCGATGCGCTGCTTGATGGTGGGCGGCAGGGAGCGGTCCCCGGCGATCGGCCACCGGTGGGCCCGCTGGGCCGGTACGGAGGCGGACGCGCGCTCCCCGGTGACGGCGGCGGCGGTCGCGGCGGCGGGAGCGGCCGGCTCCTCGGGCTGCCGCACGGCGGGCTGCTGGGCCGCGGCGGCGGTGCCCGCCAGGCCGACGGAGGCGAGCAGGGCGAAGAGGACGGAGATGAAGGCGGCCCAGAACTGCTTGACCTTGGCGGTGGCCATGGTCCCTCACTTTCGTGACGTTCTCGAATGGTTCATTTCGGGTTGCGCGCTTTACATACCTTCCTCATGATGTGGTCGCGCCCCGGAATGGCACGGAGCGACGCCGCCCGCGCGCAGTTCTTCGGATGAACACCACTCGTACGGATCAGCGGGCGGCCTCCGCCCACCGCACGGCGGGCCCGGTCGCCGCCCCCGCGATCAGGAAGACCCCGCCCAGGAGCAGCCACCCGGGCACCCCCAGCCGATGAGCAGCGTGGTGACGAGCAGGGGCCCGAGGGTGCGGGCGACGGGGACGCCAGTGCCGTAGAAGCCCTGGTACTGGCCGATCCGGTCGGCGGGGGCCAGCGCGAAGCCGATCTGCCACGCGCCCGCGGAGTGCCGCATCTCGGCGAGGACTTGGAGCACGGCCCCAGGACGAGCACCGCCACCGCGGCTCCCACCGCCCGGCCCCGACGCCACGGCCGAACTCCGGCGGCGTTCCCGGCAGCGATCCCGGTGACGTTCCCGGCAACCCTTCCGACAGCGCTCCCGACATCGCGAAGACCGCGCACGCGGCGCACATGACCGCCCCGACCACCGCACCGCCCGCGCCGCCGTGGCGAGGTCCGTCACGGACCGGGCGGCGCGGACCTGAAAAACGTCACCACCCCGGTGTTGAGGACGAAGAGGGCCGACACGGTCCACCCGGGCGCCGCCGTCCGCTCCACGATCCACAGCGGCAGGGCGAGGCTGAGGAGCGGCATCCGCAGCAGCATCAGGGCGTTCAGGAGGGCGAGGAGCGCGTACGGCCGGTCCCGCAGCACCGCGAGCCCCGACCCGCCGCCCGCCGGCCCGGCGGCAGGCGCCACCGCGGGCAGCATGCCCAGGATCAGCGCGCAGCCCAGGAACGCGACGGCGTCCAGCGCGAACACGGAGAGGTACGCGCTCCGCGTCCCGGCGTGCAGCGCGAGCCCGCCGAGCGCAGCCCCACGGCGAGCCCGCCGTTGAGGGCGGCCTGGAGCCGGGCGAGCACCCGCGTCCGCGCGGCCGGTGCGACGAGCCCGGCGAGCAGGGCCTGCCGCGCCGCGGCGAGACCGCTCTGCGCCGTGGCGTACGCGACGGCCGCGCAGAGAACGGCACGAAGGAGCGCAGGACGAGGAAGGACGCGACGGACACGGCGGTGGCCAGGGCGAGCAGGACGGCGGTCCCGCGCGGCCCCGCCGGTCGGCCAGGTGCCCCAGCGGCACCCCGGCGAGCGACCGACGGCCCAGGCGGCCGCGAGCCCGGCGCCGATCTGCGGCGCGGAGAGCCCGACGATCCGCGTGAAGTAGAGCGCCGAGGAGACGTAGAAGGCCCCGTCGCCCACGGCGTTGACGAGCTGGGCGTGCAGCAGCGCGCGGGGCGTCCGCGCGGCCCCCGGGGAGGTGTGCGACATGGACACGACGCTAGGACCGGGTGGCCCGCTCCCCTGGTCCACTGGAGCCCCCGGACGGTGGGCCACTTCGGGGCGGCCGGGAGCCGCCCCGACGTCAGAGCTGGGTGAGGCCGCGCTTGAGGTACCGGCTGAGCGGCTTCTCGACGATCTTGTGCACCAGGTACGAGAGCACCAGCATCCCGGCGGTCAGCGAGCCGACCAGCACCCACGGGTCCACGCCTCGCGGCGCGAAGTAGCCGATGACCTCCCAGCCGATGATCTGGTGCAGCAGGTACAGGGGTAGGTCAGCGCGCCCGCGATCGGCAGCCACTTCCACTTGATGCCCGAGAGCTTGCCGGTCGCGATGAGCGCCATGATGCCGAAGAAGACGGCGAGGACGGCGGTCACGGGCCACGCGGGACGGTCACCGAGGAAGGTGAGCCGCTTGAACTCCTCGATGGTGGGCGCGAGCGAGGCGCAGAAGGAGATCCCGACGACGCCGAAGAGCATGAGGTTCGGACGGAACCGGTACATCAGGTAGAACGCCATGCCGGCGATGAAGAACCAACTGTATTCGGGGATCAGCAGCAGCCGCAGCGGTCCGGGCGGCGCCTTGGCGACGAGGAGCGTGGCCGCGCCCCAGACGCAGCAGAAGAGCAGGACCCGCTTGTAGGTCAGGCCCCACCAGGCGACCAGCGCGAAGATCAGGTAGAAGCGGAGCTCGGTGAAGAGCGTCCAGTAGACGGGGTCGACGTGCGCGACCCTGAGCGGCTGCTGGAGCATCGTCAGGTTGGTGAGGACGTCGTTCCGGGGGAGGTGCCGGCGCCCGCCGGGGATCACCGCCACGGTGACGGTCGTGGCGACGACCGCGAACCAGTAGGCCGGGTAGAGACGCACGACGCGGGAGACGAAGAAGGCCTTCACCGGTCGGTCCCAGGCGCTCATGCAGATGACGAAGCCGCTGATGACGAAGAAGAGCTGCACGCCGAGGTAGCCGTAGGCCGATATTCGGAAGGCGTCGGGAAGATCGCCTTGACCGGCGTCGGCCACCCGCCGCCGCGCGCCATGTAGTGGTACATGACCACCATGAGCGCGGCCCCAGCTCGGAGCCCGTCGAGTGCGTAGAGACGCCCGGGGCGCTTCGCTTCGAGGGTCGTCCCGGACGTGGGCTGGGCCGGTATGCGGGTCGAGGGCAGCGCGTACTGCATCTGGTTCAACACTCGAAGATCCCCACCTAGGTATGCGGCCGGAGGCGCCCCTGGGTCCCGTGGGGTGTCGGCTCGGCGGAGCGAGCATAAGTGGCTCACAGATTCCGTACAACATTCGATTTGCGTGATACGCCCCTCACCTCCCGTGCAACTACCCAGCGCGACACGGAAAGGCCCCCGTGCCACGTGGAGTGACCGGGGGCCGTTCGAGGAGTGGAGCCTAGGGGAGTCGAACCCCTGACATCTGCCATGCAAAGACAGCGCTCTACCAACTGAGCTAAGGCCCCGGAACGAGGACAGCGTACCGGGTCACCCCGTCTCCGGCAAAAGATGGGACTCCCGGTCGGCGACCACGCTCCGTAAGATGCTGATCGAGGTTCGCAGTGGCGAACCGCAGGGATGGGGAGAAGTAATGGACGCAGCGCAGCGGGAAGCCACGGCCAGAGCCAGAGAGCTTCAGCGCAGTTGGTACGGGGAGCCGCTGGGGCGCTCTTCCGTCGCCTGATCGACGACCTCGGGCTCAACCAGGCCAGGCTCGCGGCCGTGCTCGGGCTCTCCGCGCCCATGCTGTCCCAGTTGATGAGCGGCCAGCGGGCGAAGATCGGCAATCCGGCGGTCGTCCAGCGCGTCCAGGCCCTCCAGGAGCTCGCCGTTCAGGTCGCCGACGGCAGCGTCAGCGCCGCCGAGGCCACGGACCGGATGGAGGAGGTCAAGAAGTCGCAGGGCGGCTCCGTCCTCACCGGCTCCGGCCAGACCGGCACCGTCTCCGGCGCCCCGACCGTGCGCCGGGTCGTCCGCGAGATCCAGTCCCTGCTGCGCTCCGTCGCCGCCGCCGGCGACATCATCGACGCCGCCGACGCGCTCGCCCCGGCCCACCCGGAGCTGGCAGAGTTCCTCCGGGTGTACGGCGCCGGGCGCACCGCCGAGCGGTCGCCCACTACGAGTCGCACCAGAACTGACGGGTCCGGCGGTCGGCGGGCCCGCGGAGAACGAAGCGACGGGGGCGGGCGCAGCACGATGGGTGAGGTCTTCGCCGGGCGGTACGAGCTGGCCGACCCGATCGGACGGGGCGGGGCGGGCGCGGTGTGGCGGGCCTGGGACCACCGGCGCCGCCGCTACGTGGCCGCCAAGGTGCTCCTGCACAGCGACGCCCACACCCTGCTCCGCTTCGTCCGCGAGCAGGCGCTGCGGATCGATCACCCGCACGTCCTCGCCCCGGCCAGTTGGGCCGCCGACGACGACAAGGTCCTCTTCACCATGGACCTGGTGGCCGGCGGCTCCCTAGCCCACGTCATCGGGGACTACGGCCCGCTGCCGCCCCGGTTCGTCTGCGTCCTGCTCGACCAACTGCTCTCGGGCCTGGCCGCGGTGCACGCCGAGGGGTCGTCCACCGGGACATCAAGCCGGCCAACATCCTCCTCGACGTCACCGGGACCGGCCGGCCGCACCTGCGCCTCTCCGACTTCGGCATCTCCATGCGCAAGGGCGAACCCCGGCTCACGG
Organism: Streptomyces sp. WAC08241; assembly: GCA_007858575.1. Taxonomy (GTDB): domain Bacteria; phylum Actinomycetota; class Actinomycetes; order Streptomycetales; family Streptomycetaceae; genus Streptomyces. The sequence goes on along the minus strand of CP042279.1, from coordinate 5,516,824 downwards.
AGACGAACCACGTCGTGGGGACGCCCGGCTACTTCGCGCCCGAGCAGCTCCTCGGCGCCGAACCCGACTTCACCGCCGACCTGTTCGCCGTCGGCCTGGTCGCGCTCTATCTGCTCCAGGGCCGCAAGCCGGACTCCCAGGCCCTGGTCGGGCACTTCCTCGCGCACGGCACCCCGAGCGCCCCCGAGGCATGTCCGAGCCCCTGTGGCAGGTGCTCGCGGGGCTCCTCCAGCCCGACCCGCAGGCCCGCTTCCGGACGGCCACGGGGGCGCGCAAGGCGCTGAGCGCCGCCGTCGAGCTGCTGCCCGAACCGGCCGCCGACGAGGAGCCGGTCGAGATCTTCGACCAACTCGGGCCCCTGCCGCCCGGTTTCGGCCCCGAGGGCCCGGAGCGACCCGCGAAGCCCACGGGCACTACGGGCACCACGGGCACCACAGGCACCACCGGTGGCACGAGCACCACCAGCACCACGAGCACCACAGACCCCGCGTCCCGTACGGCGCAGGACGGCCGGCGCCCCGCCACGACCACCCCCACGACCACCTCCCCGGCCTCCCCCGCAGGGCGCCCCCCCGCCCCCCGTACCGCCGCAGGAGCGGCCCGCCGGCCCCGTGCGCCCCGTCCCGCCCCGCCCCACCCCTCCGAGACGGGCAGCTTCCACCTGCCGCCGCCGGTGGCGCCCCGGCCCCGGCTCCGGGAGCCCCGTACGGGCAGGCCTTCGCGAACCCCTACGCCACCCCCCACCCCCACCCCCACCCCTACCAAGCCGGCCCTACGGGCCCCCGCAGCCGGTGACGGCTCCCTCGGCCGTCCCCGTGCCCGCCCGCGTACGCCGGCCGGGACCACCCCGAAGGTCGCGGTCCCGGTGCTCCTGCTCGCGCTCGTCTGCCTCGCCGTCGGGTTCTGGGCCTCACCCGGATCTGAGGGACCGGAGGGTCAGGCCGCCCGCCGCCGCGCCACCAGCGTCCACGCGCCGAGGCCGAGCAGCAGCACCGTCCCGGTGCCGATCCCGGCCGCGGCGACCAGCCGCATGGCGTCGCCGCGCTCCGCCGCCGCGACCGTCTGCGCCCCGCTGGCCCCTTCTCGGCCGCCTTCCGGTCGTCGGGGGTCACGGCGAACGGGCCGGGGTCCCCGTCGTACCCGGGTTCGCCCTTCGCCGCGTTCAGGACGTTCACCCGCAGCGTCAGCGGCACCGGCCCGTCCCCGTACTCCTTGGCGATCTCCGGGCTGAGCGTGGCCGACAGGTAGTACCAGCCGGCGAACCGCATCCCGCTCGTGGCCTCGTTGTACGAGGTGCGGTTCTCGTGCGCCACCGGCCGCTGCGGGCCGAGCGCGAGCGTCGCCTGCTTCCCGCTGTAGCCGAGGGTCTCGTCGTCGACGTGGCCGAGCGCCGGGTTGTCGAGGGAGAGCACGAGCGCGCTGGAGACGTAGGCGTCGCCCGTGGCGCTGCTGCCCAGTTCGGCGGTGGCGAAGAGCTGCTGCCCCCAGTCGAGGGGACCCGGTGAAGAGGGTCTGTCCGGGCCGGATGTCGGACCGCCACTCGCCCCGCGTCAGCGAGGCGGCGTCGTGGACCCCCGAACCGCCCTGTCGGCGCCTCGGGTCGCCCGTCAGGGGCGCGGGCGTGGCGGACGGCCAGGACTCCGGGATCCCGGTCGGCCCGGCCTTCTTCAGGAGCGGCTCGGACAGGTGCCGGATCTCCAGGTCCCAGTCGGCCGGGTCGGAGCCCTCCTTCGTGGTGCGCTCGACGACCACGTAGTAGTTGCCCGGCTCCTGGCAGCCGGAGCTGTCCGGGTTCACGACGCGGCGGGCGTACGCGGCGAGGGGCGGGCGTACCGGGCCGAGGAGAAGCTCACCCGCTGGTCGCCGCACTCGGTGCCGGAGTCGTCCTGGATGCTGACCTGGAAGCCGTCGCCGTGGTCGACCGTACCGCCGGGCCTGGGGACGGCGACGACGGAGACGTACGTGTTCCGCTCGTTGTCGAGGGCGACCCGGTAGTAGACCTTGCCGTTCTTCCCGAGCGTGTCGCGGTAGGTCTGCCCGGCCTTCAACGGCCGCGCGTCCGAGCTGGAGAGGGCGCCCCGGACCGACTGGGCGGCGGAGTCGAAGGTGTACGGGGAGGGCCTCCCCGTCGGCGGCCCGGGCCCGGGCGGGCGATCCCGCCACCGTTCCCACCGCCGCGGCGGCCGCGATCAGGGCCCCGCCCTCCTGCCGATGCCGGTCCGCTTCCTCACGCGCTCCCCTCATCGCTTCCCACGGCTTTCTCTTCGCTTGAGCAAGCAACCTATTCGCCCGGGCAAACCACGAACAAGGTGCGGACAGGCGAAGCCCCGGTCGCGCTCGCGCGCGGCCGGGGCTTCACCCACAGACGTTCTTCGTCTCAGACACCCGAACCTGCGGGCACGGAGTCGGTCGCCTCCGTCCACAGATCCTGCTCGGCGCGATCCGCCTGGATCTGGCGGTACACGAGGAGCCCGCCGATGGCGGCCAGTGCGACCAGGAGAAGCTTCTTCACCGCGCGACCTCGTCTTTCGTTGACGTAGGAGACTTCTGACGCCCACTCTACACATCGACCGATACCGATCGGTGACCTGTGCGAGGTTCAAACCCACGTGGTCCGGGATTCACCCCGGGAGAAACGAAATCGACCCGGGCGGAGGAACCGTCCGGGTCGATCGGAAATGTGGGGCTAACAGGATTTGAACCTGTGGCCTCATCCTTATCAGGGATGCGCTCTAACCAACTGAGCTATAGCCCCGCCGCGCTGTGCGGTGTGTGTCCCGCGCGCTGACTCCTGAAGATTAGCGCACGTGGGGGCCAGTCCCAAAATCCGTTCCCGGACCGGCCCCCGCGGGCCTACTCGTCCTCGGCCAGCGTCAGCTCGACACCGCCCACGAAACCGGCGGACAGGTTGTAGATGAACGCGCCGAGCGTCGCCAGGGCGGTCATCAGGACCACGTCGATCACCGCGATCACCGAGGTGAACATCAGCACCCGCGGCAGCACAGGAACGACTGAAGGTCGAAGCCGTTGGACTCGTTCGAGCCCGTGGCCTCGCTGATCGTCCCGCCGACCGTCGAGAAGACGCCCATGGCGTCCATGACCATCCACAGCACGGCCGCGGCCACGACCGTGCAGACGCCGAGTGCGATGGAGAGCAGGAAGCTCACCTTCATCACCGACCACGGATCGGCCTTGGCCACCCGCAGTCGCGCCTTGCGCGTCCGGGGCGTCGTGCGCGCGCCCGTACGGGGCCGGCGCACGGCCCCGGTCTTCCCGCCCGCCGTGCCGCCCGTCGTCGGGGCGCCGTACGCCTGCGGCGGGTGGTAGGAACCGCTCTGCTGTCCGCCGGCGCGCTCGCCGGGCAGCGGCCGTTGTAGCTCTCGTACGAGGGCTGCTGCCCCGAGTGTCCGTCACCGCAACCCCTGGGAGTCCGTGGCGGAACCACGGGCGCCGCTCGCGCCGGCACCTGCAGAAGAAGCTCCGGCGGCCGCAGATCCGGCGCCCGTGGCTCCACTCACGCTCTTACTCCTCGTGCTCCCCGGCCGAGGGCTCCGTGCCCTCGGCTGTCCCGACCTCGACCACCGCGGTCTCGGTCACCTCGACACCGCCCTCGATGTCGTCGGCGTCGCCGACCTCGTCGTCTCCGGCCGCCTCGGCGTTCCGTGCGATGCCGACGACGGCGTCGCGCTTGCCCAGGTTGATCAGCTGGACGCCCATGGTGTCACGGCCGGTCTCCCTGACTTCGTTGACTCGCGTACGAATCACACCGCCGGACAGCGTGATGGCGAGGATCTCGTCCGTCTCCTCGACCACCAGCGCGCCCACGAGCGAGCCGCGGTCCTCCACGATCTTGGCGGCCTTGATGCCGAGGCCGCCGCGGCCCTGGACGCGGTACTCGTCGACGGGGTGCGCTTCGCGTACCCGCCGTCGGTCGCGGTGAAGACGAACGTACCGGGCCGGACGACATTCATCGAGAGCAGTTCGTCGTCCGCGCGGAAACTCATGCCCTTGACACCCGAAGTGGCGCGTCCCATCGGGCGCAGCGCGTCGTCCGTGGCGGTGAAGCGGATCGACTGCGCCTTCTTGCTGATGAGCAGCAGGTCGTCCTCGGCGGAGACCAGCTCGGCGCCGATCAGCTCGTCGTCCCCGCCGTTGTCCAGCTCGCGCAGGTTGATGGCGATGACGCCGCCGGAGCGGGGCGAGTCGTAGTCCTTGAGCGCGGTCTTCTTCACCAGGCCGGCCTTGGTGGCGAGCACCAGGTACGGCGCGGCCTCGTAGTCGCGGATCGCCAGGATCTGGGCGATCTGCTCGTCCGGCTGGAAGGCGAGGAGGTTGGCCACGTGCTGGCCGCGGGCGTCCCGGCCGGCGTCCGGCAGCTCGTACGCCTTGACCCGGTAGACCCGGCCCTTGTTGGTGAAGAAGAGCAGCCAGTGGTGGGTGGTGGAGACGAAGAAGTGGTCGACGATGTCGTCCTGCTTCAGCTTCGTGCCCCGCACGCCCTTGCCGCCGCGCTTCTGCGAGCGGTAGTCCTCGGTCTTCGTCCGCTTCACGTAGCCGCCGCGCGCGATGGTGACGACGATGTCCTCCTCGGCGATCAGGTCCTCGATGGACATGTCGCCGTCGAAGCACCAGCTTGGAGCGGCGGTCGTCGCCGAAGCGCTCGACGAGCGCGGCCAGCTCCTCGCTGACGATCGTCCGCTGCTTCTCGGGCGAGGCCAGGATCGCGTTGTACTCGTTGATCTTCGCCTGGAGCTCGTCGTGCTCGGCGACGATCTTCTGGCGCTCCAGGGCGGCGAGCCGGCGGAGCTGCATCTCCAGGATCGCGTTGGCCTGGATCTCGTCGATGCTCAGCAGGTCCATCAGGCCGCCGCGGGCGACCTCGACCGTGTCGCTGCGCCGGATCAGCGCGATGACCTCGTCGATCGCGTCGAGGGCCTTGAGCAGGCCGCGCAGGATGTGGGCGCGCTCCTCGGCCTTGCGCAGCCGGAAGCGGGTCCGGCGGACGATGACCTCGATCTGGTGCGTCACCCAGTGGCGGATGAACGCGTCCAGGGAGAGGGTGCGCGGCACGCCGTCGACGAGCGCCAGCATGTTGGCGCCGAAGTTCGACTGGAGGTCGGTGTGCTTGTACAGGTTGTTCAGGACGACCTTGGCGACGGCGTCGCGCTTGAGCACGATGACCAGGCGCTGGCCGGTCCGGGACGAGGTCTCGTCGCGGACGTCGGCGATACCGCCGATCTTGCCGTCCTTCACCAGGTCGGCGATCTTCTGCGCGAGGTTGTCCGGGTTGGTCTGGTACGGCAGCTCCGTGACCACCAGGCACTGGCGGTTCTGGATCTCCTCGACCTCGACGACCGCGCGCATCGTGATGGAGCCGCGACCGGTGCGGTACGCCTCCTCGATGCCCTTGCGGCCGACGACGAGCGCGCCGGTGGGGAAGTCGGGGCCCTTGATCCGCTCGATGAGCGCGTCGAGCAGCTCCTCGTGGCCGGCCTCGGGGTGGGCCAGGTACCACTGGGCGCCCTCGGCGACCTCGCGCAGGTTGTGCGGCGGGATGTTGGTCGCCATGCCGACGGCGATGCCGGCCGAGCCGTTGACCAGCAGGTTCGGGAACCGGGCCGGCAGGACCGTCGGCTCCTGGTTGCGGCCGTCGTAGTTGTCCTGGAAGTCGACGGTCTCCTCGTCGATGTCCCGGACCATCTCCATCGACAGCGGCGCCATCTTGCACTCGGTGTAGCGCATGGCGGCGGCCGGGTCGTTGCCCGGGGAGCCGAAGTTGCCGTTGGAGTCGACGAGCGGCAGCCGCATCGACCAGGGCTGGGCGAGGCGGACGAGCGCGTCGTAGATCGAGGTGTCGCCGTGCGGGTGGTAGGTGCCCATGACGTCACCGACGACGCGGGCGCACTTGTAGAAGCCCTTCTCCGGCCGGTAGCCGCCGTCGTACATCGCGTAGAGCACGCGCCGGTGGACGGGCTTGAGGCCGTCCCGTACGTCGGGCAGCGCGCGGGACACGATGACGGACATCGCGTAGTCGAGGTACGAGCGCTGCATCTCGGTCTCGAGCCCGACGGGCTCGATCCGCAACACAGGCTCCTGCTCTTCGGTGGTGCCGGAGGTGTTTTCGTCGGCCATTGCTGGTCGTCAGTCCTTTCGTACGGTCAGCGGAGACCGACTCAGATGTCGAGGAAGCGGACGTCCTTGGCGTTCCGCTGGATGAACGAGCGACGCGCCTCGACGTCCTCGCCCATCAGCACCGAGAACAGGTCGTCGGCCTGGGCCGCGTCGTCCAGGGTCACCTGGCCGAGCACGCGGTGCTCGACGTCCATGGTGGTGACGCGCAGCTCCTCGGCGTTCATCTCGCCGAGGCCCTTGAAACGCTGGATCGAGTCCTCGCGGATCCGCTTGCCGTTCTGCTTGCCCAGCTCGACGAGGGCGTCCCGCTCGCGGTCCGAGTAGGCGTACTCGAAGTCGTCCCGGCCCACTTGATCTTGTAGAGCGGCGGGCGGGAGAGGTAGACGTGCCCGGCCTCGACCAGCGGACGCATGAAGCGGAAGAGGAAGGTCAGCAGCAGGGTGTTGATGTGCTGGCCGTCGACGTCGGCGTCCGCCATCAGGATGATCTTGTGATAGCGGAGCTTCTCGATGTCGAAGTCCTCGTGCACCGGTGCCGAAGGCGGAGATCAGCGCCTGGACCTCGGTGTTCTGCAGGATCTTGTCGATGCGGGCCTTCTCGACGTTCAGGATCTTGCCGCGGATCGGCAGGATGGCCTGGTACATCGGGTTCCGGCCGGACTTGGCCGAACCGCCGGCGGAGTCGCCCTCGACGATGAAGATCTCGCACTTGGTGGGGTCGTTCGACTGGCAGTCGGAGAGCTTGCCCGGCAGTGAGGCCGACTCCAGGAGGCCCTTGCGACGGGTGAGGTCGCGGGCCTTGCGGGCGGCCACGCGCGCGGTGGCGGCCTGGATGCCCTTGCGGATGATGTCCGCGGCCTCGTTCGGGTTGCGGTCGAACCAGTCCGTCAGGTGCTCGTGGACGACCTTCTGCACGAAGGTCTTCGCCTCGGTGTTGCCGAGCTTGGTCTTGGTCTGGCCCTCGAACTGCGGCTCGCCGATCTTGACCGAGATGATCGCGGTCAGACCCTCGCGGATGTCGTCGCCGGTGAGGTTGTCGTCCTTCTCGCGGAGCAGCTTCTTCTCGCGCGCGTACTTGTTGACGAGCGTCGTCAGCGCGGCGCGGAAGCCCTCCTCGTGGGTGCCGCCCTCGTGGGTGTGGATCGTGTTGGCGAAGGAGTACACGCCCTCGCTGTACGACGAGTTCCACTGCATCGCGATCTCGGCGGAGAGCAGGCGCTCCGTGTCCTCGGCCTCGATGTCGATGACGGTCGGGTTGACCAGCTCGCCCTTGCGCGAGTTGAGGTACTTCACGAAGTCGACGATGCCGCCCTCGTAGTGGTACGTCACCGTGCGCGCGGCCGGCTCGGCGGCGGCCTCGGCGTCCGGGTCGTCGGCGCCGACCGTGGCCTTCGCGGACTCGCGCTCGTCGGTGAGCGAGATCGTCAGGCCCTTGTTGAGGAAGGCCATCTCCTGGAAGCGGCGCGAGAGCGTCTCGAAGGAGTACTCGGTGGTCTCGAAGATCTCGGGGTCGGACCAGAACGTGACCGAGGTGCCGGTCTCGTCGGTCGCCTCGTGCTGCGCGAGGGGCGCGGTGGGGGCGCCCATCTTGTAGTCCTGCGTCCAGCGGTGGCCGTCGGTCTTGATCTCCACCGAGACCTTGGTGGAGAGGGCGTTGACGACGGAGACGCCGACGCCGTGCAGACCGCCGGAGACCGCGTAGCCGCCGCCCCGAACTTGCCGCCCGCGTGGAGGACCGTCAGCACGACCTCGACGGCCGGCTTGCCCTCGGACGCGACGATGCCGACGGGGATGCCGCGGCCGTTGTCGACGACGCGGACGCCGCCGTCGGCCAGGATCGTCACGTCGATGGTGTCCGCGTGACCGGCCAGGGCCTCGTCGACCGAGTTGTCGACGACCTCCTGCACCATGTGGTGCAGACCGCGCTCGCCGGTCGAGCCGATGTACATGCCGGGGCGCTTGCGCACCGCATCCAAGCCCTCCAGGACTTGGATGTTGCTGGCGGTGTACTGGTTGTTCTCGTTGGGGTTGCCGGAATCGGCCACGAAGCGCCCTTTCTGGCACAGCACAGGCCGTACTCCGGGCATACGGGAGCCGGCTGCGTCGTTCGACATTTCCGCGGGGTGGCGGGTTTGCCTTCCAGTCTACCGGTACCACTGACACTCATGGGGGTTTGCCGGTACCTGAATGCGCATGTGCCGCCCTGAGCGGGACCGAGACGACTCCCCATATCCGGATAGGGGCTCCAGAGCCCCTGACGGCCACCCAGCGCTTCGGACGGTAGCTCGGCGTGGGCACCGGGTGGCGAACGTTGTCAACGGGGGACCGGCTGCGCCGGAGGGCGCGCGCCCGCCCCTGCCGCGGGGGCACGCTCCGCCGCGTCGTGGGCGCACGTTCCACCACGTTGTGGGCGCACGTTCCACCACGTTGTGGGCGTGCGTTCCGCCGGGGCGGAACGGGCGGGCACGACGCCCACGCGCACGGCGCCCTCTCCTGGTACCCGCACCACGGGAACGGAGCCCTGAAGGACCCCGCGCGACAACGACCCCGGCTGCCCGGCGCCCTAGCCGTACGTGTCGCCGGGCCCCACCGACCCCGGCGCCCGCAGCGCCCGTACCCCCGCCGCGGCGCCCCGGCCCCAGGACCTTGATGATCCGCACCGTCCCGTGCCCCAGGTCCTCGTTGAGCCGCGCGACGAGCCTCGGCGCGAGGAGCCGGAGCTGCGTGGCCCACGCGGTCGAGTCGCACTGCACGGTCAGCACCCGCGCGTCCGGCTCGTCGTCGAACCGCACCGGCACGCAGTGCTTCGCCAGGTCCTCGCCGACGATCTGCGGCCAGCGGCCCATGACCCCGCCGACCGCCGCCGGCGTCTCCCAGCCCGCTCGGTGATCAGCCGGTTGATCGCGGCGCCGAGCGCCATCGGGTCGCGTCCGTCGGCGCGCGCACCGGACCGCAGCCCGCCGCCGCGCCGGGCCTGCTTCTTCTGCTGCGCGGCCGCGCCCGCGCCTTCGCCTGCTCCTTGGCGGCGCGCAGCGCGACCCGGGCGAGGTCGACGCCGGAGGGTTCGGGCACCGGGGCCCCGGGGGCCGCGGGACTGTCCACAGCCTGGGAAGGTTTTCCTCGCTCATGCGCGCTCCACGGTCATACGCGTTCCGCCGTTCCGCCGGCCACCGCGTACCGCGCCCCGCCAGGACGCCCGGCACGTCGTCGTCCACGGCGGCCGTCACCAGGACCTGCTCGCCGTGCGCCACCAGCTCTGCGAGCCGCTCGCGCCGGCGCGCGTCCAGCTCCGCGAAGACGTCGTCGAGGACGAGGACCGGCTCGTTGCCCTCGGCCCGCAGCAGGTCGTACGAGGCCAGCCGCAGCGCGAGCGCGTACGACCAGGACTCGCCGTGGCTCGCGTACCCCTTCGCCGGCAGGTCCCCGAGCTTGAGCAGCAGTTCGTCCCGGTGCGGTCCGACGAGCGTGACGCCCCGCTCGATCTCCTGCTTGCGGACCTCGGCGAGCGCGGCGAGCACCTGCTCGTACAGCTCCTCGCGGGTGGTCCCGGCGCCCGGCGCGGAGGCCGGTACTCCAGGAGGACCGGTCCGCCGCCGGGCGCGAGCTGTTCGTACGCCTTGTCCGCGAGCGGCTGGAGCACGCCGATGAGGTCGAGCCGCTGGGCGAGCAGTTCGGCGCCCGCCCGGGCCAGGTGCTGGTCCCAGACGTCCAGGGTCGACAGGTCCATGCCCCGGCCGCCGTGCCGCCGGGCCATCGCGGCCGACTTCAGGAGCGTGTTGCGCTGCTTGAGCACGCGCTCGTAGTCGGCGCGCACGCCCGCCATGCGCGGCGCGCGCGCCGTGATCAGCTCGTCGAGGAAGCGCCGGCGCTCGCCGGGGTCGCCCTTCACCAGCGCGAGGTCCTCGGGGGCGAACAGCACGGTCCGTACGATGCCGAGCACGTCACGCGGTCTCACCTGCGAGGACCTGTTGATGCGGGCCCGGTTGGCCCGGCCGGGTTGAGCTCCAGCTCGATCAACTGGGAGCGCTCGCCCTGGGTGACGGCGGCCCTGATGACCGCCCGCTCCGCCCCCATGCGGACGAGCGGGGCGTCGGAGAGCGACCCGGTGGCTGCCGAGGGTCGCGAGGTAGCCGACGGCCTCGACCAGATTGGTCTTGCCCTGGCCGTTGGCGCCCACGAAAGCGGTGACGCCCGGGTCGAGCGGGACCTCGACCCGGGCGTAGAACGAAGTCGGCCAGCGACAGATGCGTGACGTGCATGGTTGGGCGCCGACCTTCCCCGGCTGCTGTGCACCGCCGGGTGCACAGCCTGTGGATTACTTCTTCTTCTCGACCGCGTGGCCGCCGAACTGGTTGCGCAGCGCGGCGATCATCTTCATCTGCGGGGAGTCGTCCTGGCGCGAGGCGAACCGCGCGAACAGGGACGCGGTGATCGCGGGCAGGGGTACGGCGTTGTCGATGGCGGCCTCGACGGTCCACCGGCCCTCGCCGGAGTCCTCCGCGTAGCCCCGCAGCCCGTTCAGGTGCTCGTCCTCGTCCAGGGCGTTGACGGCCAGGTCGAGCAGCCAGGAGCGGATGACCGTGCCCTCCTGCCAGGAGCGGAAGACCTCGCGCACGTCGGTGACGGAGTCGACCTTCTCCAGGAGCTCCCAGCCCTCGGCGTAGGCCTGCATCATCGCGTACTCGATGCCGTTGTGGACCATCTTCGCGAAGTGGCCGGCGCCGACCTTGCCCGCGTGGACCGAGCCGAACTCGCCCTCGGGCTTGAGCGCGTCGAAGACCGGCTGGACCTTCGCGACGTCCTCGGCGTCGCCGCCGTACATCAGCGCGTAGCCGTTCTCCAGGCCCCAGACGCCGCCGGAGACGCCGCAGTCGACGAAGCCGATGCCCTTGGCGGCCAGCTCCCCGGCGTGCTTCTCGTCGTCCGTCCAGCGCGAGTTGCCGCCGTCCACGACGACGTCGCCGGGGAGAGCAGGTCGGCCAGCTCGTCGATGGTGGACTGGGTCGCGGCACCGGCCGGGACCATGACCCACGACGCGCGGACCCTTGAGCTTGCCCACCAGCTCTTCGAGGCTGTGGACGTCGGCGAGGTCCGGGTTGCGGTCGTATCCGATGACGGTGTGGCCTGCGCGGCGGATGCGCTCGCGCATGTTGCCGCCCATCTTGCCGAGACCGACGAGACCGAGCTCCATCAGATGATTCCTTAAGCGTCGTGTGCGGTTCGTACCCGCGTCCGAGCCTACGCCCGGACGCGGGTGCACACCTGTGGGGTCAGCCGCTCAGGCGACGCCCCCGGAGAAGGCCTCAGCCGCTGAGCCGCACCGGCATACCGCGGTCTCCCGGGGACGCCCCCGGACCCCCGGCAGGACCCGCCCGGCCTCAGCCGCTGAGCCGCACCGGCATGATCAGGTACTTGTAGGCCTCGTCCGCCTCGGCGTCCACGGCGGGCCTGCCGCTGAGCAGCGCCGGCTTGGTGGAGGTCGTGAAGGAGAGCTGGGCGACCGGGGAGTCGATCGCGCTCAGGCCGTCGAGCAGGAAGGTCGGGTTGAAGGCGATCGAGATGTCGTCGCCCTCCAACTGCGCGTCGACCCTCTCCACAGCCTGTGCGTCGTCGCTGGAGCCCGCCTCCAGGATCAGCACGCCCTGCTCGAAGCTCAGCCGGACCGGGGTGTTGCGCTCGGCCACCAGGGCCACGCGCTTGACGGCCTCGACGAAGGGGCGGTCTCGATCACCGCGACCGAGTTGAACTCGGTGGGGAAGAGCGTCCGGTACTTCGGCAGGTCGCCCTCGAGGAGGCGGGTGGTGGTGCGGCGGCCCGCGCCCTCGAAGCCGATGAGGCCCTCGCCCTTGCCGGAGCCCGAGAGCGCCAGGGTGACCGTGTCGCCGCTGGTGAGCGCCTTCGCGGTGTCCAGGAGGGTCTTCGCGGGCACCAGGGCGACCGCGGAGGCGTCCGGGGACTCCGGCTTCCACAGGAACTCGCGGACCGCGAAGCGTAGCGGTCGGTGGAGGCCAGGGTGACCGTATCGCCCTCGATCTCGATGCGCACGCCGGTGAGGACGGGCAGCGTGTCGTCGCGGCCGGCGGCGATGGCCACCTGCGCGGCGGCGGAGGCGAAGACCTCGCCGGGGACGGTGCCCGTCGCGGTGGGCATCTCCGGCAGCGCCGGGTACTCCTCCACAGGCAGGGTGTGGAGGGTGAAGCGGGAGGAGCCGCAGACCACGGTCGCCCTTACACCGTCTGTGGAGATCTCCACGGGACGGTTGGGGAGGGCGCGGCAGATGTCGGCGAGCAGGCGGCCGGAGACGAGGACGGTGCCGTCCTCCTCGACCTCCGCCTCGACCGAGACCCGCGCGGAGACCTCGTAGTCGAAGCTCGAGAAGCTCAGGGCGCCGTCCTCGGCCTTCAGCAGAAGGCCCGCGAGTACAGGCGCCGGCGGACGGGCCGGGAGGCTGCGGGCCACCCAGGCCACCGCCTCCGCGAGTACATCGCGCTCCACCCGGATCTTCACCGGAACCGCCTCCTGCTGTTGCTGGCTCTTCGTCGACTGCGGGAACCAGTCTGACGTACGCCACCGACACTCGTCGCTGCTCGGGGTCAAGTCGGGACGAGGGGCGGTCGGAGCTCCGGCGCCGAGTTGTGCACAGGCCCCGCTTCAAAGCGGATTCCGAGCTAACTCTATGTGGGAGTAGTAGTAGGGCCTGTGGAAACCGTGGATAACCCCGTCCACGCAGGTCAGACCCAGTTTTTATCCACCGCGCCTGTGGGTGACACCAGTGGAAAACCAGGGGTCTCTGTGGACACCCGAAAGTTCTGCACACCCCATACACAGGACACAGGGAGTTCTCCCCAGCGCTGTCCCCAGCTTTACCCAGGTTCCCCACAGCCCAATCGTCTCCCTTGGTGTGACGGCTTTCACTCGACGAGGTGAGGACGGGTGTTTCGTTGCCGAACAGTGGACAGCGCTGTGGAGAAGCTGTGGGCAACCGACCGTCCCCTGTGGGCGGCCAGTGGACAACCTTCGAGGCCTCCTGTGGACGAAGCTTCCATCCACAACCTGTGGATAACGTTTGCCAACAATTCCCCAGGGGTCTGAGCTGGCGTGATGCCCTGTCACCAGGCAGCCCTGTGGACAAAATCCGGATAACTTCGCAGTCCCCACCCTGTGGACGGGTGATCATCCCGCAATCTGTGGAGAACCCGCCAGCGGAACGCCGCAATCGAACAGAGTCGCCCCGCCGTCGGCCTGTCCCCGGCTCGTCCCCGGCCCGTCCCCAGCCTGTGGGTCGGCCGTGGACGGGCCCCTACAGCCCCTACGTCCCCCTACGGGGCTCCCGGGAACGCCCACGAGACCCCCGGGAACGCCTACGGGCGCCCCGGGAGGAGTCCCGGAGCGCCCGTAGGAGGAGGCGGTGTCAGCCGTTCTTGATGCGGTTGGTCAGCTCGGTGACCTGGTTGTAGATGGAGCGCCGCTCCGCCATCAGGGCACGGATCTTCCGGTCCGCGTGCATCACCGTCGTGTGGTCGCGGCCGCCGAACTGCGCGCCGATCTTCGGCAGCGACAGGTCCGTGAGCTCGCGGCACAGGTACATGGCGATCTGGCGGGCCGTCACCAGGACGCGGCTGCGCGAGGATCCGCAGAGGTCCTCCACCGTCAGGCCGAAGTAGTCGGCGGTGGCCGCCATGATCGCCGGAGCGGTGATCTCCGGCGCGCTGTCCTCGCCGCCGGGGATCAGGTCCTTGAGGACGACCTCGGTGAGCCCGAGGTCCACCGGCTGCCGGTTGAGGCTCGCGAAGGCCGTCACCCGGATCAGCGCGCCCTCCAGCTCGCGGATGTTCCGCGAGATCCGGGAGGCGATGAACTCCAGCACCTCCGGCGGGGCGTTGAGCTGCTCCTGCACCGCCTTCTTGCGGAGGATCGCGATGCGGGTCTCCAGCTCCGGCGGCTGCACGTCGGTGGTGAGGCCCCACTCGAAGCGGTTGCGGAGCCGGTCCTCCAGGGTCACCAGTTGGCGGGGCGGCCGGTCCGAGGAGAGGACGATCTGCTTGTTCGCGTTGTGCAGGGTGTTGAAGGTGTGGAAGAACTCCTCCTGCGTCGACTCCTTGCTCGCCAGGAACTGGATGTCGTCGACGAGCAGGATGTCCACGTCGCGGTAGCGCTTCCGGAAGGTGTCGCCCTTGCCGTCACGGATCGAGTTGATGAACTCGTTGGTGAACTCCTCGGAGCTCACGTACCGCACGCGCGTGCCGGGGTAGAGGCTCCGCGCGTAGTGTCCGATCGCGTGCAGCAGGTGGGTCTTGCCGAGCCCCGACTCCCCGTAGATGAAGAGGGGGTTGTACGCCTTCGCCGGCGCCTCGGCCACCGCGACCGCGGCCGCGTGCGCGAACCGGTTCGAGGAACCGATCACGAAGGTGTCGAAGAGGTACCGCGGGTTCAGCCGCGCGTGCTGCTCGCCCGGCGCGCCGGAGCCCTGCCCGGAGGAGCCGGAGGAACCGGAAGAGGGGGAGCCGTGGACGCCCCCGGGGCCGGGGACCGGCCCGCCGCCCGGGCAGGGGCGCGCCGCGTGGCCCGGCGGGTCGGGCAGCTCGGCGCGCTCGGGCCGCTGCTGCTCGTAGCCGTGGGAGGGCTCGTCGTAGCGCGTCTGCCGGGACTGCTCGGGACCCGTGTACGGCGCGCGCTCCTGGTAGCCGCCGAGCCGCGGCTGCTGCCAGGAGAGGTCCTCCTGGGTGCGCGGCCAGGAACCGGGGTCGGGCCGCTGCGGCTGCTGGTAGTCCGGATAGGCCGGGCGCGCGTTCGGCAGCCCGTCGTCGGACATCGGCCGGTGGCCGTAGCCCTCGTACTTCTCGTACTTGTCGTACGACTCGGGCCGGTCGCGCTCGTCGTACCGGGGCTGCTGCGGCTGCGGCACGGTGGGCGCGGGCGGCGCCTGCTCGCCGACGGAGTCGTCGACCGTGATCGCGATCCGGATCGGCCGGCCGCACTCACGGCTGAGGGTCTCGCTGATCAGCGGGGCGAGCCGGCCCTCCAGGACGCGCTTGCCCCATTCGTTGGGCACGGCCAGGAGGGCCGTGTCGGCGACCAGGGCGAGCGGCTGGCAGCGCTCGATCCACTGCTTGTCCTTGGGCTCGATCCCCTGCTGGCCCTCGGCGAGCTGCTCGAGGACCCGCGGCCACACTGCGGCAAGATCGGCAGGTACGTCAGCCACAGGGCACGCTTTCTCGCAGGTCCCACGAAGGTGTGGTTCTCGGGGGACGGTGGATCGAAGTCCGGATCACCGGTCCGTCGGGGACAGGTGAGGACAGAACGGAAAAGATTGTGGAGTCCGCCCACGGTAGTCGGGCGGACTGACGCAGTTCAAGTTGTTGTCCACAGGCTGTGCACAATGGGGGTGGCGACAGGTCGGTTTGACCGGATGGCGTAGCCGCGCGTACCGTAACCAGGTCGAGTTGTCGATGGCTGCTGCCGCCTTGCCTCCGATGGGCAAAGATCACTCTCCGTGATCACGAAGCGGTGCACTCGGGCGTATTGCGAGCTACTCGTGGGCGCACGGTGACAGCCAGGCGATGTCCCGCCACCACCCGAATCATTTCTGGAGCCCCCGAGTGAGCAAGCGCACCTTCCAGCCGAACAACCGTCGTCGCGCGAAGACCCACGGCTTCCGCCTGCGCATGCGCACCCGTGCCGGCCGCGCCATCCTGGCGAACCGCCGTGCCAAGGGTCGCGCGAGCCTATCCGCCTGATCCACTTAAACAGGTCATGACGTGCTGCCTACCGAGAATCGGCTGAGGCGGCGCGAGGACTTCACAACCGCGGTACGCCGAGGGCGCCGGGCCGGTCGCCCGCTCCTCGTCGTCCACCTACGCAGCGGTGCAACGGACCCGCACGCGCCTGGGAGAGCGCTCCCCGACGCGTGCGGGTTTCGTCGTGAGCAAGGCCGTGGGCGGGGCGGTCGTACGCAACCAGGTGAAGCGTCGTCTGCGTCACCTCGTCCGCGACCGCATCTCCGCCCTCCCCCGGTAGCCTGGTGGTGGTACGGGCGTTGCCCGGAGCCGGCGACGCCGATCACGCACAGCTCGCCCGAGACCTGGACGCCGCTCTTCAGCGGCTCCTGGGAGGGGCACGCGATGAAGTACCCGCTGCTGGCTCTCATCAAGCTGTACCAGTGGACGATCAGCCCCTGCTGGGCCCCGTCTGCCGGTACTACCCGTCGTGTTCCCACTACGGATTCACGGCCATCGACCGGCATGGCGCGATCAAGGGCACGGCCCTGACCGCCTGGCGCATCCTGCGGTGCAATCCGTGGTCGCCCGGCGGCGTGGACCATGTCCCCCGCGGAAGCGCCCCCGCTGGCACGAAATGCTGAGGAACGCGCTGCGCGGGGACACGGGCGGGTCCACCACCGAGACGAGCCCGGCCGCAGAGACCTCGTCCAATGCTCAAGGAGCCTGATTAGTGGACACGATTGCCAGTCTGTTCAGCTTCATCACCTGGCCCGTTTCCTGGGTCATCGTCCAGTTCCACAAGATGTACGGGGCGCTCTTCGGTCCCGACACGGGCTGGGCCTGGGGTCTGTCCATCGTGTCCCTGGTGGTGCTGATCCGTATCTGCCTGATCCCGCTCTTCGTGAAGCAGATCAAGTCGACGCGGAACATGCAGGCGCTCCAGCCGAAGATGAAGGCGATCCAGGAGCGCTACAAGAGCGACAAGCAGCGCCAGTCCGAAGAGATGATGAAGCTGTACAAGGAGACGGGCACCAACCCGCTCTCCTCGTGCCTTCCCATCCTGGCGCAGTCCCCGTTCTTCTTCGCCCTGTACCACGTGCTGTCGAACATCGCGTCGGGCAAGGTCATCGGCGTCATCGACCAGCCGCTCCTGGAGAGCGCCCGTCAGGCCCACATCTTCGGTGCCCCGCTGGCCGCCAAGTTCACGGACAGCGCCGAGAAGGTCGCCGCCCTCGACGCCTCGCTGACCGACGTCCGCGTCGTCACCGCGGTCATGATCATCATGATGTCGGCCTCGCAGTTCTTCACCCAGCGCCAGTTGATGATGAAGAACGTCGATCTCTCGGTGAAGACCCCGTACATGCAGCAGCAGAAGATGCTCATGTACATCTTCCCGGTGATCTTCGCCGTCATGGGCATCAACTTCCCCGTCGGTGTCCTCGTCTACTGGCTGACCACCAACGTGTGGACCATGGGCCAGCAGATGTACGTGATCAACCAGAACCCGACGCCGGGCAGCAAGGCCCAGGACGCCTACCTCCAGCGCCTGCTCAAGAGCATCACCCAGCACGGTGAGGTCCGCGGCCGCCGCCGGAAGAACGTCGTCAAGGTCGTCGTCGCCAAGGGCACCGACCGCAACGAGAACGAGCGCCGCTTCTTCGGAGGCCTCACCAAGGCCGGCTTCGCCGCCCAGGCCGACGGCACCGTGATCAAGAGCGACACCCTCACGGCCGAGGCCGAGAGCGGCGCCGTCGCCAGGCGTCAGCAGCCCAAGCGCCAGACCAAGGCCCAGCGCCAGGCCGCGGCGGTCCAGCCGTCCCTCTCCAAGGACGCCGGGGAGGACACCGAGCCGGCCGCCGAAGGCGTCCCCCTCGCTCGAGAAGAAGCCCCAGGGTCCGGCCAAGACCGGTGCTTCCGACGTCACCGGCGCGAAGGGCGAGGCCCAGGGCGACAAGCCCGCGCGCCCGAGCCGTGCCAACTCCGGCGGTTCCCGCCAGCAGCAGGGCAAGACCGGCCAGCGCAAGGGCCAGCAGCGGCCCAAGCACCCGTCCTCCAAGAAGTAAGCCTCCCCCGACGCAAGAAGGAGCCCGTCCGTGACGGAAGGCACCACCTCCGCCGCCGCCGAGGGTGGCGACACCTGACCCGCCTGGAGCAGGAGGGTGAGATCGCGGCCGACTACCTCGAAGGCCTGCTCGACATCGCCGACCTCGACGGCGACATCGACATGGACGTCGAGGCGGACCGGGCAGCGGTCTCGATCATCAGCGACTCCAGCAGCCGCGACCTCCAGAAGCTCGTGGGCCGCGACGGTGAGGTCCTGGAGGCGCTCCAGGAGCTGACCCGTCTCGCCGTGCACCGGGAGACCGGGGACCGCAGCCGCCTGATGCTCGACATCGCCGGCTTCCGGGCCAAGAAGCGTTCCGAGCTCGCCGAGCTGGGTGCCAAGGCCGCGGCCGAGGTGAAGGCCGGCGGCCAGCCAGTCAAGCTGGACCCGATGACCCCCTTCGAGCGCAAGGTCGTGCACGACGCGATCGCCGCCGCCGGTCTGCGCAGTGAGTCCGAGGGCGAGGAGCCGCAGCGCTTCGTCGTCGTGCTCCCGGCCTGACCCCTCACGTAGTCTCGGCCCCGTCTGTTCGCAGGCGGGGCCGATCTTCGTCAGCCTGATAGTTCAGCCACCACCACAGTGCGCTCGCACGGCATGCGTGCGGTACGGAAGGACGGTTCCCGTGACGGAGGCAGCGGAGCTCCCCGAAGCGCCGGAGCAGGCACGGACAGTCTTCGGTGAGTACTTCCCGGAGGCCGTGCGGTATGCCGAGCTCCTCGCGGACGCGGGTGTGAAGCGCGGTCTGATCGGCCCCGCGAGGTCCCGAGGCTCTGGGAACGCCACCTGCTGAACTGCGCCGTCCTGTCGGAGGTCGTCCCCGAGGGCGTCACCGTCTGCGACGTCGGCTCGGGCGCCGGTCTCCCCGGCATCCCCTGGCCCTGGTCCGGCCGGACCTGAAGATCACGCTCCTCGAACCGCTGCTGCGCCGGACGAACTTCCTCCAGGAGGTCGTCGAGCTGCTCGGCCTCGACCACGTCACCGTGGTCCGGGGACGCGCGGAGAGATGCTCGGCAAGATCACGCCCGTGCACGTGGTGACCGCCCGCGCGGTGGCCCCGCTCGACCGGCTGGCCGGCTGGGGCGTTCCCCTGCTGCGCCCGTACGGAGAGATGCTGGCGCTCAAGGGCGACACCGCCCAGGAAGAGATCGACGGCGCCCGTGCCGCGCTCTCCCGCCTCGGTGTGGTGGAGACCTCGGTGCTGCACGTGGGCGAGGGCATCGTCGATCCGCTGTCCACGGTCGTCCGGGTGGAGGTCGGTGAGAGCCCCGGCGGTGTGCGGTTCGCGGCCAAGCGGGCCAAGGCCGCCCGTACGAGCAAGACCCGCCGACGCCGCTGGGGGAGCACTGCCGGCAGGGGAACATCTGCCGGCAGGAGCTCGCTGACGCCGCCGGGCGTCGCATACGTCCGATTTCGGAGTGTCGTCCGGCCCCGGCGGAGTGGCACGGGCATGGTGTTTCACGTGAAACATCGCTCGCTGCTGCAGGGGATCATCAGTCGCGGTCGTGCGGCCGCCACGCCCCAGGACCGTAGGCCCCGCGTGAATCCACCCGCGAGGGTTACGGAGATGTCCACAGAGGTGGATTCCTCCACAGAACCACCGACCTCGCTGGTTCGCGACCCCGAAAGCATGGCAGGCTCTCCCCATCGCGAGCCCGAAGCCGAGGAGAGTGAATCCTTGCGGTCCGACGCCAACATCGCGGGACCGATGACCGATCCGGTCCCCGGTCCCCGAACCGAATCGGTGGGAGGCGATGTTTCACGTGAAACATCGCCCTCCATGGAAACACCGCCCCCATGGACGACACCCCCATCGGCCGTGCTGCCCAACTGGCAGTAGAGGCCCTGGGGCGTGCCGGTGAGGACTTCCCCGCCCGGCCCGGACTCGCGTCATGGTGGTCGCCAACCAGAAGGGCGGCGTGGGCAAGACGACCACGACGGTCAATCTCGCCGCGTCCCTGGCCCTGCACGGCGCCCGCGTTCTGGTCATCGACCTGGACCCGCAGGGCAACGCCTCCACGGCGCTCGGCATCGACCATCACGCCAGCGTGCCTCGATCTACGACGTCCTGGTGGACAGCCGCCCGCTCTCCGAAGTGGTGCAGCCCGTCATCGACGTGGAAGGGCTCTTCTGCGCCCCCGCCACCATCGACCTCGCCGGTGCGGAGATCGAGCTGGTGTCCCTGGTGGCGCGTGAGAGCCGCCTCCAGCGGGCGATCCAGGCCTATGAGCAGCCGCTGGACTACATCCTGATCGACTGCCCGCCCTCGCTCGGCCTCCTCTCGGTCAACGCCCTGGTGGCGGGGGCCGAGGTGCTGATCCCGATCCAGTGCGAGTACTACGCCCTCGAAGGCCTCGGTCAGCTCCTCAAGAACGTCGATCTGGTCCGTGGGCACCTCAACCCCACCCTCCACGTCTCGACGATCCTGCTCACCATGTACGACGGCCGGACGAGGCTCGCCTCCCAGGTCGCCGAGGAGGTGCGCACCCACTTCGGCGAGGAGGTGCTGCGCACCAGCATCCCCGCTCCGTCCGCATCTCGGAGGCGCCGAGCTACGGCCAGACGGTGATCACGTACGATCCGGGCTCCAGTGGTGCCCTGTCGTACATCGAAGCGGCTCGTGAGATCGCCCTCCGGGGCGTCGCCGTGAACTATGACGCCCAGCACGCACGTGTGGGGCACCAGAACCATCAGCGCAGCATGTCGGAGGGAATTCAGTGAGTGAGCGACGTGGGGATTGGGGCCGCGCGGGCTCGGTTCGCTGATCCCGCAGAGCGCTCCGTCTCCCGAGTCGGCGGTGGCATGGGCCGAGGCCGTGAAGACGGCCGAGCCGAAGCCCTGCCGGGGCGTACTTCACCGAGATCCCGATCGACGCCATCGTGCCCAACCGGCACCAGCCGCGACAGATCTTCGACGAGGACGCCCTTGCGGAGTTG
Source organism: Streptomyces sp. WAC08241 (assembly GCA_007858575.1). Taxonomy (GTDB): domain Bacteria; phylum Actinomycetota; class Actinomycetes; order Streptomycetales; family Streptomycetaceae; genus Streptomyces. Next base: position 5,495,937 of record CP042279.1, on the reverse strand, counting down.
GTCACCTCCATCAAGGAGGTCGGTCTGCTCCAGCCCGTGGTCGTGCGCAAGGTCGACGGCGACCGCTACGAGCTCGTCATGGGCGAGCGGCGTCTGCAGGCCTCCACGACGGCGGGACTCGAACGGATCCCGGCGATCGTCCGGGAGACCGACGACGAGAAGATGCTCCTGGACGCCCTCCTGGAGAACCTCCACCGGGCGCAGTTGAACGCGATCGAAGAGGCGCACGCCTACGAGCAACTGCTCAAGGACTTCGGCTGCACCCATGACCAGCTCGCGGACCGGATCGGACGTTCCCGCCCGCAGATCTCCAACACGCTGCGTCTGCTGCGGCTCTCTCCTCCGGTGCAGCGCCGGGTCGCCGCCGGGGTGCTCTCCGCCGGCCACGCGCGGGCTCTGCTCGGTGTGGAGGACATGGAGGCCCAGGACAAGCTGGCGGCCCGGATCGTCTCCGAGGGCCTCTCGGTGCGTTCCGTCGAGGAGATCGTGAGCCTCATGGACTCCGAGGAGCCCGCCGGTGCGGTCAAGCCGAAGAAGCCGCGTGCCGGCGCTCGTGTCTCGCCCGCCCTCACGGACCTGGCCACTCGGCTCTCGGACCGCTTCGAGACCCGGGTGAAGGTCGACCTGGGGCAGAAGAAGGGCAAGATCGTCGTCGAGTTCGCCTCCATGGACGACCTGGAGCGGATCCTCTCGACCCTGGCTCCCGGCGAGGGCCGGGTCCTGGACCAGAAGCCCGTCGAAGAGGCCGCCCAGGGCTGACCGCCGCGCTCTCCTCGCTCCGACGAGACCCCGAGGGCGGGTCGTGCTCCGGTTCCACCGGGGCGCGGCCCGCCCTGCCTGTGGGCGGTGTCCTCCTGATCGTCTGATCGATACGATTTCGGGAGGCACATCCGTACGCGAAGGCGAGGGAAGCGAGAACAGCCGTGGGGCGTCGGCTCGTACCGCTCACGCTGGACAACCTTCCGGATCTCCCCAAGCGGTGTCGCTCCTGTGTCTTCTGGGAGCTCGACCCGGTCAGTGGTGAGGCCGCCGTGAAGGCGGGGCGTTCGGAGTTGGAGAAGGAGTCCTGGATCTCGGCCGTGCTCCTGGAGTGGGGCTCCTGTGGGCGGGTGGTCTACGTCGACGAGGTGCCCGTCGGCTACGTTCTCTATGCTCCCCCGGCCTATGTGCCGCGGTCGACGGCCTTCCGACGAGTCCCGTGGCGGCGGACGCCGTCCAGTTGATAACGGCCTGGATCATGCCGGGCTATCAGGGGCAGGGGCTGGGCCGGGTGATGGTGCAGACCGTGGCCAAGGACGTGCTGAGGCGGGGCTTCAAGGCGATCGAGGCGTTCGGGGACGCCCGGTGGAAGAGCCGGCCTGTATGTTGCCGGCCGACCACCTGCTCGCGGTGGGCTTCAAGACCGTCCGGCCGCACCACGCCTTTCCCCGGATGCGGCTGGATCTCAGGACGACGCTCTCCTGGAAGGAGGACGTGGAGATGGCCCTGGACCGTCTGCTCGGAGCCGTACAGAAGGAACCGGCCCTGCGGCCCCTCTAGTGTCCGGGGACGCGAACGGCCCGCCCCGGTGAGGGAGCGGGCCGCTGCTATTCCGCGTGCGTGTTTCACGTGAAACAGCGAAGGAGCGTCAGGCCTTGGTCGGCTCGACGAAGCCCTCCAGGTCGCGCAGGATGGCCGCCTTCGGCTTGGCGCCGACGATGGTCTTCACGACCTCGCCGCCCTGGTAGACGTTCAGCGTCGGGATGGACATGACGCCGTACTTGGCGGCCGTGCCGGGGTTCTGGTCGATGTTGAGCTTCACGATCTCGATCTCGCCGTGCTCGGCGGCGATCGCCTCGAGCGACGGGGCGATCTGGCGGCACGGGCCGCACCACTCGGCCCAGAAGTCCACCAGAACGGGCTTGTCGCTCTTGAGGACTTCCTCTTCGAAGGTGGCGTCGGTCACAGACTTCAGGGCCACAGTGGCCTCCTTGAACTCGCGGGGTGTGGGTGGGGGAGTAGACAGGGGTCAGACCACGGGGGTCTCGGCCAGCTTCTCGGGCTCGGCCACCTTCTCGGTGTCGGCGAGGGCGGCCAGGAAGCGCTCGGCGTCGAGTGCGGCGGAGCAGCCGGTGCCGGCGGCCGTGATGGCCTGGCGGTAGGTGTGGTCGACGACGTCACCGGCGCCGAAGACACCCGGGAGGTTCGTGCGCGTCGACGGAGCGGCGACCTTGAGGTAGCCCTCGTCGTCCAGGTCGAGCTGGCCCTTGAAGAGCTCGGTCCGCGGGTCGTGGCCCACGGCGATGAAGAGGCCGGTGACCGGCAGCTCGCGGGTCACGCCGGTCTTCGTGTCGCGCAGGGTCAGGCCGCTGAGCTTCTGGTCGCCGTGGATCGTGGTGACCTCACTGTCCCAGGCGAAGGAGATCTTCGGGTCGGCGAAGGCACGGTCCTGCATGGCCTTCGAGGCGCGCAGGGTGTCGCGGCGGTGGACGATCGTGACGGACTTGGCGAAACGCGAGAGGAAGGTGGCCTCCTCGATCGCGGTGTCGCCGCCGCCGACGACGGCGATGTCCTGGTCCTTGAAGAAGAACCCGTCGCAGGTGGCGCACCAGGAGACGCCACGGCCGGAGAGGGTGTCCTCGTTGGGAAGGCCGAGCTTGCGGTGCTGGGAGCCCGTGGTGACGATGACGGCCTTGGCGCGGTGCACGGTGCCGGCGGTGTCGGTGACGGTCTTGATCTCACCGGTCAGGTCCACGGCGACGACGTCGTCGGGGACGAGCTCGGCGCCGAAGCGCTCGGCCTGGGCCCGCATGTTGTCCATGAGGTCCGGGCCCATGATGCCGTCGCGGAAGCCGGGGAAGTTCTCGACCTCGGTCGTGTTCATCAGGGCGCCACCGGCGTGACCGCACCCTCGAAGACCAGAGGCTTCAGCGACGCTCGGGCGGTGTAGAGCGCAGCGGTGTATCCCGCGGGCCCCGAGCCGATGATGATCACGTTACGGACGTCGCTCACGGGTTTCTTCCTCGTCTCTGCAGACTGCCACTGCCTACGGGGGCGGTTGTCTCGGTCGCTCACCCCACCCAACGGATCCTAAGGGGCGTGCATTCCCGAGACCGCCGCGCGGCACGTGACCGGGACGGGAAGAGAGGGTCAGGAGCGGGGTAGGCCTTGCTGAGGAGCACCTCGGCGGCCTTTCCGTTCTCCGCCCGGTCGGCACAGGAGGCGTCGAGCACATAGGCCTGGACGTGCACGGTGTCGGCGGGGTCCGTGAGGACGAGCAGATAGGCGGACTTCCCCGGTACTCGCCCCGCTCGTGGGCCAGCACCGGATCGGTGCGGCCGGTGCCGGCGAGGACGCAGGCCGGCACGGTGCCGTCGCCGCTCCGCCGGGACGTGGTCCCGGTGTCGGAGGACATCGATTCGGGACCGACGCCCTGAGGAGTCCGCAGTGTTCTGTCCTTGGACAAGAGGTCCTGGACCCGCTCCTCGACCGGTGACCCGGAGAAGGGGGCCGCGGCGACCTCGGCGGAGGCATCGGCCCTCCGCACGCCGTTCGCCACACCGTCGCCGGCCATGTCGCCCGCCTGGCTGAGGTACAGGCTCGTTCCCAGGATCGCGGCACCGAAGGCGGCGCCGATCGTGGAGAAGAGGGCGATCCGGCGGCGTGGCCGCCGGGGCGACCGGGGCCGGTGGCCGCGCGGGGGCGCCCGGCGGGGCGGTCCGAGCCCGGGGAGGGAGGGGAGAAGCCCCCACGGAGGGATGCGATGTTTCACGTGAAACACGACTGTCGCTGTCGTCGCCGTCGTCGTTGCGTGTGTCGCTGCCAGGGGCGGTGGCGTCGAGGAGTGCTTCGGCGGCGAGGGCGGCATCGATCCGGCCCGCGATCTCGACGGGCATCCGGGGCGGCCCCGGCAGGGTGCCGAGCAGGCTCCGGATCTCCTCCAGGGAGGACCGCACGTCCGCGCAGAGGGACAGCCGTCCACGTGCCGGCGTACGGCCGCGGAACGGGACGGCGAGAGCAGCCCCTCGGCCAGGTCGGAGATCTCCGAGACGTCCGGGTGCTGTGTGGTGTCAGCCCTGTCGGCCGTGGAAGTCACGTGCGCCCACCTCCGCCCTTCACAGCAGTTTGATCGGTCGGTCCGGTGTCCGTCGGCCCCGGCACCGGTGGGACGGATGTCCCCGGCGTCCGGTTCCTTCCCCCTTCGGCGGTCTCGTTACCCACGGTGTCCGCACGCAGATGAGTGACCATCGGAAGGAGACGTGCCCGGCCCCGGGCACAGCGGCTCTTCACGGTCCCGGCGGGAACGCCGAGGATACGGGCCGCTTCCGCGACGGGGTAACCCTGCATGTCGACGAGGACGAGGGCGGCCCGTTGGTCGGCGGGGATCGAGGCGAGCGCGGCCAGGACCTCGCGGTGGAGGTCCCGGCGCTCCACGGGAGCCTCGGCGGACTCGTGGGGGCCGAGGAGCTGCTCGAAGCGGTCGTCGTCGTCGACGGGCGAGGTCCTGCGGGAGGCGGTCTTGCGGGCCCGGTCGAGGCAGGCGTTCACCGTGATCCGGTGGAGCCAGGTCGTGACGGCCGACTGGCCGCGGAAGGTGTGGGCGGCCCGGAAGGCCGAGAGCAGGGCGTCCTGGACGGCGTCGGCGGCCTCCTCGCGGTCCCCCAGGGTCCGCAGGGCCACCGCCCACAGCCGGTCCCGGTGCCGCCGCACCAGCTCACCGAAGGCATCGGGATCCCCGGCGACGTGACGGGCCAGGAGTTTCTGGTCGTCAGTGGCCTCGTCTATCGGATCGTCCAACGGTGAGCCCCCTCCTGTGCGGTCGTCAGCCCAGGATCTTGATTTCCGTCAGCTTGCCGCGGAAGCCCCCGTCATTGGCGGGCAGCTCGGTGAGCCAGATCAGAACGTAGCGGGTGGTGACGGGACCGGTGGGCTTCAGCGTCACGTCGCTGCCGGTCTTGGACGCCCGGGTGAGGAACTGATCGGGCATGCTCGGCTCCGACTCCGCGTCCGCGGGCGCGGTCCGCAGCTCCACCGAGGTCTCTCCCAGGAACGACAGGTCGACCGAGCTGATCTTCTGGACCTTGCCCAGGTCGAGGACGAGACCCACGCCGGACTTGAGCTTGCCCAGGTCGGCGGTCGCGTAGTTCTCGGTGTGCCAGAAGGTGCTGGGATCTTCGTCGTAGGCGTTCGGTATGGCTTGGGGCTTCTCCGCCCCGTTGCCCAGCGGGTCGAAGTCGTGTGCGGATTCGATGGAGACCGGCTTGGGCGCCACCGGCTTCTCGTCGGTGACGATCGTCGGGGTCGCCTCCGGGGTCTTGGGGGTGTCCTTCGGGCCGAGGAGGCGGTCGGCGATCTGCCAGCTTCCCAGGCCGAGGGCGGCGATCAGCAGGGCCGAGACGGTCCACTTCAGTGCGCGGCCGGTGCGGCTCTGGAGCGGGGGCGGCGGGACGACGACCGGCTGGGTGGCCGCCGGGTGCACCTGCGGACGCCCGTACGTGCCCTGCTGGTACGTCGTGCGCTGGTACTCCGGCGGGGCGGCGAACTCGGGCTCCGGCGGCTTCACGCGGGGCATCGTGGACACGGCCCTGGCCAGCTCGTCCGGGGTGGTGCAGGGCGGCTCCTGGCGCGAGGCGGTGGCCCCGTCGTTGGCGAGGGCGCGCATGGCGATCTCGGAGAGGCCCCGGTGGACGCCGGCACGGACCTGGTCGGGGGAAGCAGCCCGACGCCCTTGGGGAGTCCGGAGAGGCCGTGGGCGTCGTTCTCGTACGGCCACCGCTGGGTGAGCGACGCGTACAGCAGGGCGCCGATGGCCTCGGTGTCGGTGCGCTGCGGACGCTCGGCCGTGATGCCGCGCAGGGCGGCGTTCACGGCGAGGCCGCGGATCCGGTACTGGCCGGTGGAGCTGCGCAGGACCGCGCTCGGGGTGAGGCGGAGGTGGGAGAGGCCCTCGCGGTGGGCGGCGGCCATGGCCTGGGAGACCTGGCTGACGAGCTGGTAGGCGTCATGGGCCTCCAGCGGGCCGGCCGCGAGCAGCGCGGTCAGCTCGACGGAGTCGGGCAGCCACTCGTGCACGACGTACACGAGGTCGTTCTCCTCGACGGCGTCGAGGACCTGGACGAACCGGGGGTCGCCGAGGAGGGCGGCGGAGCGGGCCGCGGCCAGGACCGAACGCGCCCGGGGGTGGTCGGCGGGCAGCAGGTGGACCCCGACGGCACGCCGGAGCTTCTCGTCGACGGCCCGCCAACTGCTGAAGCCGTCCAGACGGGTGACGCACTCCTCCAGCCGGTAGCGCCTGGCCAGCTTGTGGCCGCTGTGCAGTTCCGGAGCCGTGAGGGAGGGCTGTTCACCGCCCTGTCGTTCGACCGCCTTGTTCTCCGTGGCCTCGGCGGTCTTCGCCGCCGTCTTCTGTTCTTCCGCCACCCCGTCGGTCGCGGCCGTACCCGCCTTGGCGGTCAGCGGGTCGTCACCGCTGTTGTCGGCCACGTCGACGGCAGCCGTGCTACGTTCCGCCACCGTCGTTCCTGCCTCCCCATCCGTTGTGCCACATCCAACAGCCAAGCCAATTGTGCCCACAGTCGGACGCTATGCACGACACGCGGTCCCCGTCGATGGTTGTGCGGAACCTCGGGTTCAGCGTCCCAGACGGCCGCGGACCATGCCGACCAGGGTGTTCAGTTCCGCGATCCGCATGCGCTTGGCCGCGACGAAGAAGACGCCGAGGAGCACGGCCCCGCCGACGGCCAGGGCGACGAGCGAGCCGAGCGCGCCCTCGCCCAGGAGCTTCAGGAGGCCGAAGCCGACGGCGCCGGCGACGATCGCGGCGGGCACGGAGGCCATGCAGAGCCGGGCGTAGGTCCGCAGCACGTGGGTGCCGTCCAGGTCGCCGCCCAGCCGGTTGCGGAGCCGGCGCCAGGCGACGCCGACACCGACCGCGTAGGCGAGGCCGTACGAGGCGGCCATGCCCACGACGGCCCACTGGGCGGGCAGGACGACGTAGCAGACCGCCGAGGCGGCCGCGTTGACGGCGGCGACGATGACCGTGTTGTAGAAGGGCGTCCGGGTGTCCTCATAGGCGTAGAAGCCGCGGAGCACGACGTACTGGACGGAGTAGGGGATCAGGCCGAGGCCGAAGGCCATCAGGATGAAGCCCATGCCCTGGGCGGCCTCGACGCCGCTGGAGGCGTAGAGCAGGGTGCACATCGGGACGCCGAGCGCCAGGAAGGCGAAGGAGACCGGGACGATCGCGACGGCCGAGTTCCGCAGGCCCTGCGAGATGTCGTCGCGGACGGCGCCGGGATCGCCGTCGTGGGCGGCGCGGGAGATCCGCGGCAGCAGGGCGGCCATGACCGAGACGGTGATGATGGCCTGCGGCATGCCCCAGATGAGCTGGGCGTTGGAGTAGGCGAGGAAGCCCGCGCCGTTCTTCCCGGACTCCTCGCCGGCGGCGGTGGCGAGCTGGGTGACGACCAGGACGCCCGCCTGGTTGGCGAGGACGAAGAGCACGGTCCACTTGGCGAGCTTGACCGTCTTGCCGAGCCCGTGGCCCTTCCAGTCGAAGCGGGGCCGGAAGCGGAAGCCCGTCTCGCGCAGGTACGGGATCATCGCCAGGGCCTGGACGACGAGGCCGAGCAGGGTGCCGATGCCGAGCAGCCGGATGCCCTCGTCCGGGATGGTCTGCACGCCCATCTGGGACTCGGCGGAGGTGCCGTAGACCCAGATGAACAGGCCGAAGGTGACGATCATGACGATGTTGTTGAGGACCGGGGTCCACATCATCGCGCCGAACTTGCCGCGGGCGTTGAGGATCTGGCCCATCACCACGTGCACGCCCATGAAGAAGATCGTGGGCAGGCAGTAGCGGGCGAAGGTCACGGCCACGCTGTTCGCCGCCGCGTCGTCGGCGATGGTGTTCGACATCAGCCGGATCAGCAGCGGCGCGGCGAAGACGGCCAGGGCGACGATCGCACCGAGCGCCACCATGACCAGGGTGAGCAGCCGGTTGGCGAAGGCCTCGCCGCCGTCCTCGTCGTTCTTCATCGCGCGGACGAGCTGCGGGACGAAGACCGAGTTGAGGCCGCCGCCGACGGTGAGGATGTAGATCATCGTCGGCAGGGTGTAGGCGATGGTGAAGGTGTCGCCGAGCAGGGCCGCGCCGAGCGCACCGGTGATCACCAGGCTGCGGACGAAGCCGGTGAGGCGGGAGACCAGGGTGCCGGCCGCCATCACCGCGCTCGACTTGAGCAGCCCGGAGGCGCGTCCGGTCTTCTTGGGGGCGGGCGCGGGCAGCAGATCGGGCTCCGGGGTGGGCGGGGGCACCTGGCCGGGCGCCTGCTGGTCCCGGTAGAGGTGCGCGAAGGCGTCCGGCTCGGGCGCCTCCTCGCTCGCCCGGGTCACCAGGTCGTCGACGCCGGTGAACTGGACCGTGCGCGCGTCGTCGCCGTACGGCAGGTGGCGCGAGGGCCGTCGGGCTCCGGCGCCGGGGTCTGCGCCCACACCCGGGGGTCGGGGGCGTGCGGGGACGCGGCCGGCTGCTGGTAGAGCGCCTGGGGGTCCTGGTAGGTGCCGGGGGGCGGCGGCGGGTGCGCGGCGCGGTCGTAGAGCGCCTCGGACACCGGGTCCTGCGCGGAGAGGTCCTGCGCCCGGTACGGGTCGTGGGCGAAGGCGTCCTGGACGTAGGGGTCCTGGACGTGGGAGTCCTGGGCGTACGGGTTCTGCGCGTAGGGGTCGCCCTGCTGGTACGGGTCCTGCGCGTAGGGGTCCTGCCCGTGCGGGTGCTGCGCGGGGGCACCCTGCCGCGGGTCCTGGGCCGATGGGTGGCCGGGACCCGAGGGTGCCGCGGGCGTCCCACCGGACGGCGCGGTGCCGCCCGCGCCCTGGCCGCGGTCACCGTCGTACGGCGCGTTCATGGTTACCCCACCTCATCGTCCCCGGCCGACCGGCCACGACATCGCTCAACGGTCCACTTTCTCACCCGTGGCCGACGGGTCGCCGCTTTCGGGCCCGGTGTCCGGTGTCGGGTCACTCGGCTGCTCGGGTCCGCCCGCGCCGCCCTCCCCGGCTCCGCGCCCGGCCCGTCCGCTCCGGCACCTTCCGGCTCCCCGGCCTTCTCCGCCTCTCCGGGCGCCTCGGCGTCGGCCGCTTCGGCTTCGGGCGCCTCGGCGTCGGCGGCTCCGTTCGCTTCGGCTTCGGCGGTCTGGGCGGCCAGCCGCTTGCGCTGGGTGTACATCCGCACACCGGCGAGGGCGAGCAGGAGGACACCGCCGGCGATCACCAGCATTACCGTGGGAGTGATCTCGGAGACCTTCACGATGAACGACATCGGCTTCCCGTAGGGGTGCCGTCCTCGGTGTAGAGCTGGGCCGTCACCGGCACCTGGCCGTTGACGGCGGCCGTGGCGTCGAACTTCACCGACTGGTTGTGTCCGGCGCCGACCTTCACGGGCAGCTCGGCGATCCTGTCGCCGTTGATCTTCAACCGGTTCTTGTTGTTGGAGGTGAGGCGCAGCACCAGGTGGTCCACGCCCTGGACCAGCTTGTTCTGGACGGTCACGGGGATCGTCGCGCTACGGCCGGAGAGCGTGAGGTCCGACTTGTCGACGAGCTGGATGCTCTTGGTGAGCTCCTGCAGGTAGTCCAGGACGTTGCCGCGGTAGATCGTGGCCGCTCTGGTCCGGTCGCGCCAGGAGGTCGACATCTCGCGGTTGATCGCGGTGCCGAACGGGGTCACGACGCGGTCCGGGAGGGTCAGGACGACCTTGAAGTCGTTCAGCTCGTCCCGGGTGGTCTTCATGTCGCGGAAGGCCTGGACCGGCAGCTCCTGGTCGCGCAGCTTCTTCGGGTACCGCGCGCTGCCGGGCACCGAGGTGGAGGCGTCCGGGTCCGGCTTGGCCGTGGCCGCCGCGACGAGGTCGCTCGGCTGGCTCCAGCGCCGGCCGGAGAGGCCGCGCAGGGCGGTCGCCATGGTCTGGGCCTGGGCGACGGTCGGCACCCGCTGGGGGCGACCACGACGCTCCGCTGCTTCTCCGGCTGCTCCAGGGTGATCGCGAGCGTCTGGGAGAGGAACTCCTGGACGGCGAGCGTGGACCCCTCCGCGCGGACCATGTCCCCTTCGAAGGCGGTGGACAGCAGGGCGTCGCTCACCACGGCCGTGGTGCTGCCGTTGCCCAGGGGCGGGCCGCCGACGGCGTGTAGGAGAGGTCGTCGCGGACGCTGTCGCTGCGGGCGATCACCTTGTCGGCGCCGGCCGAGGTCGCGACCGACACGATGGCGGGGTCGACGGCCCCGTCGACGGGCCAGGCGAAGTCGGTGGAGGGCTGTACGTGGAGGATGGTCTCGACCGTCATTCCGGCGAGGGCGGTCGCCGACTGGAGGTGCCCCAGGGAGCCGGGGACGTCCTTGCCGTGGTGGGCCAGGGAGGCGAGGTCGGGATCGGCGAAGGGGAGGGCGACGACCTTGTGCCCCTGCACCGCCTTCTCCAGCGCGCCCAGCCACCGCTCGGCGAGTTCCCTGTTCGCGCCGGGGACGTGCAGGGAGCCTTCCTTGACGCGGTAGCCGTTCGCCATGGCGTCGACCGTGGCGAGGAGGTCCGGGTCGATCACCCAGGTGACCGGCAGGTCCTTGCCCAGCGTGACCATCTGGTCGAGGCGTCCGCCGGGACGCAGCTCGGCCGCCAGGGCGTCGTCCTCGAAGACCGGGGTCTGCTGGTCGTCCGTGGCCGTCTCCGCCGAGACGTGGGCCGAGGAGATCAGCGGCCAGAGGTAGCTGATCTGGGTCTTCTTCTCGGTGGCCTCGGGCTGGTACGGCAGGAAGGTCCGCTCGATGCCGAGCACCCGGGAGTAGGGGCGGTCCGAGGTCTGTCCGCTGAGGGAGACGCCGAGTTGGTAGACGCCCGCCTCGTCGAGCGCGAGGTCGGAGACCGGGACGGAGAGGAGAACTCCGCGCTGAGGCCGGCGCCCAGCTTGGGGATCTTGGCGGTGGGGGCGTCCTGCGCGGGAGCGGGATCGCTGTCGCTCCGGTAGCCCGTGCGCCCCGTCACCTGCTCGATCTCGCTGCGGCTGGTCATCCGGGGGCCGACGCGCAGTTCGACGGACGCGTCGGTGACGGTCCTCTTGCCCCGGTTGGTCACCGTGCCGGTGAGGGTGACGGTGTCGCCCTCGACCGGTGTGTTCGGGGTCAGGGTGTCGAGCGACACGTCGACGGTCTTCGAGCCGGTGGCGTCCTCGGCGGTGGTCGCCGAGGAGCGGCGACCGCGGAGGAGGTGACCACCGGTGCCTGGAGCAGTCCGGCGAGGAGCGGCGCCCCGACGGCGACGGTGAGTGTGCGCCGCAGCCATCGGCGGGCAGGTGAGGACCGGTCCCCTTGATGTCTGCCGCCTCGGCCACGCCTTCGCCCGTCCTCGTCGTTGTCTGTGGTGCCAGTGGTGCCCGTGCTGGCGGTGGTTTCCGGTTGCTGTGTCCAGGCATGGTAACGAGGCACGCTGGGAGCAAGTGCCGGGGAGTGCTCCGGGTGATCTTCGGCCGGCCTCCGGTGAGCGCGGCCGGGCGGCGCCGCGCCCCGGAAACGGGCGGTTCCGCCCCGGGAAAACGAGGACGTCGCGGTGGATCGGGGCACGTACCCTTTTCTGTTGTGCCGAACGCCAACGAAGACACCCCCACTGCACTGAGTCAGGTGCAACGCCGCGCGGTCAGCGAACTGCTGCGTGTGTCCCCTGCCGCCGACGACCTCGCCCGCCGCTTCCAGGAAGCCGGGTTCAGCCTCGCGCTGGTCGGTGGCTCGGTACGGGACGCCCTGCTCGGCCGGCTCGGCAACGACCTGGACTTCACCACCGACGCCCGCCCCGAGGACGTGCTGAAGATCGTCCGCCCGTGGGCCGACGCCGTGTGGGAGGTCGGGATCGCCTTCGGGACGGTCGGCTGCCAGAAGGACGCCCGTGTCGGGGACACCGTCCAGCGCTTCCAGATCGAGGTCACCACGTACCGCTCGGAGGCGTACGACCGGACCTCGCGCAAGCCCGAGGTCTCCTACGGCGACTCGATCGAGGAGGACCTCGTCCGGCGTGACTTCACCGTCAACGCCATGGCCGTGGCCCTCCCGAGAAGGAGTTCGTCGACCCGTACGGCGGTCTGGAGGACCTGGCCGCCCGGGTGCTGCGCACGCCGGGCACCCCGGAGGAGTCCTTCTCCGACGATCCGCTGCGCATGATGCGGGCCGCGCGGTTCGCCGCCCAGTTGGACTTCGAGGTCGCCCCCGAGGTCGTCGCGGCCATGGAGGAGATGTCCGGCCGGATCGAGATCGTCTCCGCCGAGCGCATCCGCGAGGAGCTCAACAAGCTCCTCCTCTCGGCGCACCCGCGGAAGGGCCTCGGCCTGCTCGTGGACACCGGCCTCGCCGACCACGTGCTGCCCGAGCTGCCGTCGCTGCGACTGGAGAGCGACGAGCACCACCGGCACAAGGACGTCTACGAGCACTCGCTGACCGTGCTCGACCAGGCGATCGACCTGGAGGAGGACGGTCCCGACCTGGTGCTGCGCATCGCGGCCCTGCTGCACGACATCGGCAAGCCGCGGACCCGTCGCTTCGAGAAGGACGGGCGGGTCTCCTTCCACCACCACGAAGTCGTGGGCGCGAAGATGACCAAGAAGCGCATGACCGCGCTCAAGTACTCCAACGAGATGATCAAGGACGTCTCCCGTCTCGTGGAGCTGCACCTCCGCTTCCACGGGTACGGGACCGGGGAGTGGACCGACTCGGCCGTGCGTCGCTACGTGCGGGACGCCGGACCCCTGCTCTCGCGGCTGCACAAGCTGACCCGCTCGGACTGCACCACGCGCAACAAGCGCAAGGCGGCCGCGCTCTCCCGTGCCTATGACGGCCTGGAGGACCGCATCGCCCAGCTCCAGGAGCAGGAGGAGCTGGACGCGATCCGCCCCGACCTCGACGGCAACCAGATCCAGGAGATCCTGGGCATCGGTCCCGGCCCGGCCATCGGGCAGGCGTACAAGTTCCTGCTCGAGCTCCGGCTGGAGAACGGTCCGATGGAGCACGATCAGGCCGTCACCGCCCTCAAGGAGTGGTGGGAAGCGCAGGGCTGAGCCGTCCCCGTCGGGCGGGCCGGTGTTTCACGTGAAACACCGGGCCATCCGGCAGGCGCTCCATGAGGGGTGGTGTTTCACGTGAAACATCACCCCTTCGTCATCCCTTCGCGCGTTCTCCGCGCAGAGCCACGGCCGTCGCCCCGTAGATCACGGCCACCAGGACGATCAGCGGGGCCGAGCGGCCGTCGGGCGGCAGCATGAGGGCCGCGACCCCGGCCGCGCCGACGAAGGCGACGTTGAACAGCACGTCGTAGAGCGAGAAGATCCGGCCCCGGTAGGCGTCGTCCACCGACGTCTGCACCACCGTGTCCGTCGCGATCTTGGCTCCCTGGGTGATGAGCCCGAGGAGGAAGGCGGCGACGAGGAAGGGCACGGGGGCGAAGGTCAGGCCGAGGGCCGGTTCGAGCACGGCCGCTGACGCCGTGCACACGGTCATCCAGCCGAAGGGGCCGAGCCGGCGGACCGCCCACGGGGAGAGGATCGCGGCGGCGAAGAAGCCCGCCCCGACAGGGCGACGGCGAGTCCGAGGAGGGCGAGCCCCTCGGACTCGGTGGAGCTCCAGGTGTAGCGGCAGAGCATGAGCACGGCGACGAGCAGGGCGCCGTAGCAGAACCGTATGAGGCCCACCGCGGTGAGCGCCCGGAGGGCGGGCCGCCGCTCGGTGAGGTGGCGCAGCCCTCGGCAAGGCCGCGCGCCGTCGATCGCAGGGCCGTGGCGAGGCGCTGGGGCACGAGGTCCGGATCGGGGCCGAGGAGCTCCCGGGACATCCGCAGGGAGGCGAGGGCGGCGCAGAGGTAGAGGACGGCGCCGAAGGCCACCACGGCGGCGTCGGAACCGTCGGCGAGCAGCTTGACGCCGAAGGCGAGACCGCCGCCGACGGTCGCGGCGAGCGTGCCGGCGGTGGGGAGAGCGCGTTCGCCACGACCAGCCGTTCGTCGTCGACGACGCGCGGGAGCGAGGCCGAGAGCCCCGCGAGGACGAAGCGGTTGACGGCCGTGACGGAGAGCGCGGAGGCGTAGAAGAGCCAGTCGGGCACGGAGGCGAGGACGAGCACCGCGGTCCCGCACGCGAGCAGGGCGCGCAGGAGGTTCCCGTACAGGAAGACCTGGCGGCGCTGCCAGCGGTCGAGAGCACGCCGGCGAAGGGTCCCACGAGCGAGTACGGGAGCAGGAGCACCGCCATGGCGGAGGCGATCGCGGTGGGGGAGGTCTGTTTCTCGGGGAGAAGACGACGTACGTGGCCAGGGCCACCTGGTAGACGCCGTCGGCGCACTGGGAGAGCAGCCGGACGGCGAGCAGGCGGCGGAAGTTCGTCAGGCGCAGGAGTACGCGCAGATCACGTACGACGGACATGGCAGCAAGACTCACACACGAGGAGGGCCCCGGGCAGTGCCCGGGGCCCTCCTCGTCAGCCGCGGCGTGATCGGCCGTCACGCGTGCGGCGTGCTCAGCCGTCAGCCGTCAGGCGTGCGGCGTGATCAGCGCTCGACCTCGCCCTTGATGAACTTCTCGACGTTGGCGAGGGCCTCGTCGTCGAAGTACTGCACCGGCGGGGACTTCATGAAGTACGAGGACGCCGAGAGGATGGGGCCACCGATGCCCCGGTCCTTGGCGATCTTCGCGGCGCGCAGGGCGTCGATGATGACACCGGCCGAGTTCGGGGAGTCCCACACCTCGAGCTTGTACTCCAGGTTCAGCGGGACGTCGCCGAAGGCGCGGCCCTCGAGGCGCACGTACGCCCACTTGCGGTCGTCCAGCCAGGCCACGTAGTCCGACGGGCCGATGTGGACGTTCTTCTCGCCCAGCTCGCGGTCGGGGATCTGCGAGGTGACGGCCTGCGTCTTGGAGATCTTCTTGGACTCCAGGCGCTCGCGCTCCAGCATGTTCTTGAAGTCCATGTTGCCGCCGACGTTGAGCTGCATGGTGCGCTCGAGACGGACACCGCGGTCCTCGAACAGCTTCGCCATCACGCGGTGCGTGATGGTCGCGCCGACCTGCGACTTGATGTCGTCGCCGACGATCGGGACGCCCGCCTCGGTGAACTTGTCCGCCCACTCCTTGGTGCCGGCGATGAAGACCGGGAGGGCGTTGACGAAGGCGACCTTGGCGTCGATGGCGGCCTGCGCGTAGAACTTCGCGGCCTCCTCGGAGCCCACCGGCAGGTAGCAGACGAGGACGTCGACCTGGCGGTCCTTGAGGATCTGGACGACGTCGACCGGCTCCTCGGCGGACTCCTCGATGGTCTGGCGGTAGTACTTGCCGAGACCGTCGAGGGTGTGGCCGCGCTGGACCGTGACGCCCGCGTTCGGGACGTCGCAGATCTTGATGGTGTTGTTCTCGCTGGCGCCGATGGCGTCGGAGAGGTCGAGGCCGACCTTCTTCGCGTCGACGTCGAAGGCGGCGACGAACTCGACGTCACCGACGTGGTAGTCGCCGAACTGGACGTGCATCAGGCCGGGCACCTTGGTCGCCGGGTCGGCGTCCTTGTAGTACTCGACGCCCTGGACCAGCGAGGCGGCGCAGTTGCCCACGCCGACGATGGCTACGCGAACCGAACCCATTCCGGTTGCTCCCTGTGTGATCGTGTGAAGCCCTGCTGTGTGCGGGGTCTCACGTGGTGGTGTCGTCGGACGGATCCGGCCGGGTACTGCCCCGTGCCGGGGCAGGCCGCCCGTTTCTCCAGAATCGTTGTCGTGCAGAGCGGCGGTTCCGGGGCCGGATCGCCGATCCCGCCCGCTCGCTCGCTCTCGATGAGCTCGTTCAGCCAGCGCACTTCGCGCTCCACGGACTCCATGCCGTGGCGCTGCAGCTCAAGCGTGTAGTCGTCGAGGCGCTCGCGCGTCCGGGCCAGGGAGGCGCGCATCTTCTCCAGGCGCTCCTCCAGCCGGCTGCGGCGGCCTTCGAGGACGCGCATCCGCACCTCGCGCTCGGTCTGCCCGAAGAAGGCGAAGCGGGCGGCGAAGTGCTCGTCCTCCCAGGAGTCCGGCCCCGTGTGGGAGAGGAGCTCCTCGAAGTGCTCCTTACCTTCCGGGGTCAGCCGGTAGACGATCTTGGTCCGGCGCCCCGCGAGCGACGCGGCGAGGGTGTCCTCGGGAGCGCTGCCCGGTTCCTCGATCAACCAGCCGTTTGCGACCAGCGTCTTGAGGCAGGGGTACAGCGTTCCGTAGCTGAAGGCGCGGAAGACGCCCAGCGAGGTGTTGAGCCGCTTCCGCAGCTCGTATCCGTGCATCGGCGCCTCGCGCAGCAGGCCGAGGACGGCGAATTCGAGGATGCCGGAGCGTCTGCTCATCCGTCGCCTCCTCCGCTTCCGGTGCCCTTATGCCGTGCTGATGTATCGGCTCGATACATCAGCACGATAGAACGGCCGCTCTGTGGCGACAAGTGGACCCGTCGTGACCGGCGTCACATCCTCGATTCACAGCAGTCGACTTGCCTGATTTGGGGTGAAGTCCGGCTCCAGGTGGTTTTGGCCGTGCGTAGTCTGTGCGGATGCAGACCACCGGGAACCGAGCGACGCCGTGGGGCGTCAGTGCTGCGGGTGACCGGCTGCGGTACGGGGGACCTCCGATGGGTCCCGGCCGTGCGCATTTCGGGGGACCGGAACTCAACTGCCGCTTCCAGGCGTACTCGCCTGCCCGAGGAGTAGTCGTTCGATGAGCGAGCATCGTCGCAAAGCGCCGCAGCAGCAGCCACCGACGGGTGGACGCGCGGCGGCACGGCGCGCTGCCCAGCAGCCGGTGGGCCGCAGGTCGGCCCCGGCCCAGGACGTCGGTACGGGGGCCCTTCGGCCTCCTACGGGCCTCCTTCTTCTCACGGCGGGGAGGAGCGTCCCTACGGAGGACGCGCGGAGGCCCGCCGTGCCGCCAACGCGGCAGCCGCCGCAAGGGAGCCGGCTCCGGTCCCGGCGGGTCCGGCGGCGGTCGGCGCGGTGGCGGCGGCGGTGGCGGGGGCGCGGACCCGGGGGCGGTCCCGAGGGCGCGGGCCCGGCAAGAAGCGGTTCATCGACTACCCGCGCCACAACAAGTACGGCTGGCGCCGCTGGGTGCCCTCGTGGCGGCTCGTGGCGGGCACGTTCCTGTTCTTCGTGGCGAGCCTGATGGGCGTGTCCGCCTACGCGTACTCGCAGGTGGAGATCCCCAAGGAAGCCGACACCGCGAGGTCGCAGAACAACATCTACTACTGGGCCGACGGCACCCGCATGGTCGCGACGGGCGACGGCGCCAACCGCCAGATCGTCAAGCTCCCGCAGATCTCGAAGCACATCCAGGACGCGGTGGTCTCGGCGGAGAACAAGACCTTCTGGGACGACTCCGGCATCGACCCGATGGGCATCGGGCGCGCCGTGTGGAACATGGCCAAGGGCGGCCAGACCCAGGGCGGTTCGACGATCACCCAGCAGTACGTGAAGAACAACCTCCTCGACGACCAGTCGCAGACCCTCACCCGCAAGGCGAAGGAATTCTTCATCGCCATGAAGGTCGGCAACGAGGTCGACAAGGACAAGGTCATGGCCGGCTACCTGAACACCGCGTACTACGGGCGCGGTGCCTACGGCATCCAGGCGGCCTCCCGGGCCTACTTCAACACGGACGCCGACAAGCTCGACCCCAGCCAGGCGGCGCTGCTCGCCTCGGTGCTGAAGGGCGCGACGTACTACGACCCGGCCGGCTACCCCGAGATCGACCCCAACGCCACCGCCGAGAAGAACACCGAGCGGGCCACCAAGCGGTGGAAGTGGATCCTCGACGAGATGCAGAAGGACGGGAAGATCACGGCCGAGGAGCGGGCCAAGTACACGACCTTCCCCAAGATCCAGAAGCCCGGCCAGAGCGCCAACCTGACCGGTCAGATCGGTTACCTCGTCAGGACCGCCAAGGCGAACATCAAGACCCAGTTCGACCTCGGCGAGGCGGAGCTGGAGCGCGGCGGCTACCAGATCTACACGACCTTCGACAAGAACAAGGTGACCGCGCTCGAGAAGTCGGTCCAGAAGGTCATCAAGGAGAACATCAAGCCCAAGGAGCGCCCCAAGACGGACACGAACGTCCAGTTCGGTGGCGCCTCCGTCGACACGGACACGGGGGCGATCGTCGCCCTCTACGGAGGTGTCGACTCCACCAAGCACTTCACCAACAACGCCGACGCCACCGGCGCCATGGTCGGATCGACGTTCAAGCCCTTCGTGCTCGCCGCCGCGATGAGGGACGGCGTGCGGGACAAGAGCTGGGTGCCGATCAGGACGCCTCCACCCGCACGATCGTCGACCCGGACAAGAGCCGTTACTCCGGCAAGAACGGGCTGGTGATCCGCAAGTACGACGGCGAGATCTGGCACAACGAAGAGGGCAAGGAGTGGCGTCAGACCAATGACGGCCAGGAGGACTACGGCAGCATCTCGCTGCGCCGGGCCATGATCAAGTCCGCCAACTCGCCCTACGTGCAGCTCGGCATGGACGTCGGCATCGACAGGGTCCGCGACGCGCCGTGAAGTCCGGTCTGCTGGAGAGTTCGCTCGTGAAGGGCGAGGTCCCTCGTTCTCCCTCGGCATCTCCAGCCCGAGCGCCATCCGCATGGCCGGCGCCTACTCGACCTTCGCCAACCAGGGCAAGCAGAACGACCCCTACTCCGTGCAGAAGGTGGTCAAGGACGGCGCGACCGTCCACGAGCACAAGGCGAAGCCCGAGCAGGCCTTCAGCGCGGCTATCGCCAACAACGTCACCGACGTCCTCCGGGACGTCGTGGACGACCGAGGCACCGGCAGGAAGGCCCGCCTCCCCGGGCGCGCCGTGGCCGGCAAGACCGGTACGACCGACGAGAACCGGTCCGCCTGGTTCGTGGGCTACACCGCGCAGTTGTCGACGGCGATCGACATGTACCGCTATGACGACGACGACACCAAGAAGGACCGCAAGTTCGAGAAGATGTACGGCACCGGCGGCCGTGACACGATCCACGGTTCGTCGTTCCCTCGGAGATCTGGCAGGACTACATGTCCGAGGCCGTCAAGAACGACCCGAAGGTGAAGTTCCCCAAGCCGGAGAAGCTGGAGGGCGCCGAGCCCGTCTTCGGCGGCGGCGCGTCGAGCCGACGCCGACGCCGACGGTGACCGAGTCGAAGACGCCCTCGCCGACGCCGACCGAGTCCGTCACCCCGTCGACGACTCCCCGACCACCCGCCGACGACTCCTCCCACGCCGACCAAGACGCCGACGCCGGACAAGCCGACCTGTGACATCTGGGACTGGGAGTGCAACCACCCGGGCGACCCGGGCGGCAACACCGGGGAGCCCACGGGCACGCCGACGAACACCGACGAGCCGGATCCGACCGACACGCCGACGGACGACGGAGGCGGCAGGCCAGGCGGGAACAGGCCGGCGACGGGTCCCGGGTCCCCTAGCCCCACCGGGTCACTCCTCCGAGGCCGCCGCGGCCGTTCCGTACCTCCGTACGGAGCCGGCCGCGGCGGCCCTCGTCGTTTTCCCGGGGACGTACGGCAGGATGTCCCCCATGCCGAGCCTCCAGAAGACGAGCGCGCCCCGGGAGCGCTCGCAGACGGTCATCCCCACCCACCGGGACGAGGTGGCCGCCGCGGGCAGCGAACTGATCGGCGGCCCTACGGCCGCCGGGCGCTGCCCGGCACCGGAAAACCCTCCCGGTACGGGTGATCGCCCTCGTGGCCATCGGCATGTTCGCCCTGGGCATGGTGCAGAAGCTGCCCTGCTACAACTGGGCCTGGTTCCGGGGACGACCTCCCAGTACACGCACGCCTGCTATTCGGACATCCCGCACCTGTTCTCCGGGCGGGGCTTCGCGGACGGCCTGGTCCCCTACTTCGACCGGCTGACCGGCGACATACCGTTCCTGGAGTACCCCGTCCTGACCGGGCTCTTCATGGAGGTCGCGTCCTGGCTGACGCCGGGCGGCGGCGACCTGGCGGAGCGCGAGCAGGCGTACTGGCTGGCCAACGCCGGTCTGCTGATGGTCTGCGCGGCCGTCCTGGCGGTCTGTGTGGCCAGGACGCACCGCCGGCGCCCCTGGGACGGCCTCCTGGTCGCCCTGGCGCCCTCGGTGGCGCTCACGGCCACGATCAACTGGGACCTGCTGGCCGTCGCGCTGACCGCCGCCGCCGTCCTGATGTGGGCGCGGAGCCGCCCGGTGGCCTTCGGGATCCTGCTGGGCCTGGCCACGGCGGCCAAGCTCTACCCGGTCCTGCTCCTCCTCCCGCTGCTGCTGCTCTGCTGCCGTGCCGGGAAGTGGCGGGAGTACGGGGCCGCGGTGCTCGGCTTCGCGGGGTCCTGGCTGGTCGTGAACCTGCCGGTGATGCTGCTCGCGCCGGAGGGGTGGAAGCAGTTCTACCTCTTCAGCAGGCAGCGGAACGTCGACTTCGGTTCGGTCTGGCTGCTCGTCGGCCAGCGCACGGGCGCCTCGATCCCGCCGGACCGGGCCAACCTGTACGCGCTGCTGCTGATGGGCATGGCCGTGATCGGCCTCGCCTACCTGGCGTTCACGGCCCCCGCAGGCCCCGCTTCGTCCAGTTGGCCTTCCTGGTCGTCGCCGCGTTCGTCCTCGTCAACAAGGTCTACTCGCCTCAGTACGTACTGTGGCTGGTCCCGCTGGCGGTCCTCGCCCGGCCGCGCTGGCGCGACTTCCTGATCTGGCAGGCGTGCGAGGTCATGTACTTCCTGGGCATCTGGATGTACCTGGCGTTCACCACCAGCGGCAACAAGCAGGGACTGCCGGTGGAGGCTACCAGTTCGCGATCGTCCTGCACCTGCTCGGCACCCTGTACCTGTGCGTGCTGGTCGTGCGCGACGTCCTGGCGCCGGGGAAGGATCCGGTGCGGCAGGACGGTTCGGACGACCCTCGGGGGCGTCCTGGACGGCGCGGAGGACGTCTTCGTGGCGGGCGGCGCGGCGCGCCCGGCCCGGCACGCCGCTTTCGGTTCCGGTCCCGGGGAGCGGGAACTCCGGGGCTGAACGGTCACGGCCGGTCCCGGGCCCGGGGTGTGGCACCCCGGGCCCGGACCGGACGGTCAGCGCTCGACGATCCGGTCGAACTGCGTCGTGGTGTGGCGCAGGTGCGCCACGAGCTCGTCGCCGACCCGGGGCTCCTGGGCGTCGGCGGGCACGAACAGGATCGACACCTGCATGTGCGGCGGCTCGGCGAACCAGCGCTGCTTGCCCGCCCACACGAACGGCGACAGGTTCCGGTTGACGGTGGCGAGGCCGGCCCGCGCCACGCCCTTGGCGCGCGGCATGACGCCGTGCATCGCCTTGGGGGCCTCCAGGCCCACGCCGTGCAGTGCCGCCGGCGACGACGACCAGCCAGCCGTCCGACGCGGCCTTCTGCTGGCGGTAGCCGAACCGGTCGCCCTTGGAGACCCGGGTCACGTCGAGGACCGCGCCCCGGTACTCCGTGGCCTCGTGGTCGCCCAGCCAGAGCCGGGTGCCGATGCGGGCGCGGAAACGTGTCTGCGGGAACTGCTGCTGGAGCCGGGCCTGCTCCTCGGCCCGCAGGTGGCTCACGAACATGGTGTGCAGCGGCAGCCGGGCGTTGCGCAGCCGGTCCATCCAGGAGATGACCTCCTCGACGGCGTCGGTGCCGTCCGGGCGGTCCAGCGGGAGGTGGAGGGCGAAGCCCTCCAGGCGCACGTCCTCGATGGCGGCGTGGAGCTGGTGGAGCTCCTCCTCGCGCACGCCGTGCCGCTTCATCGAGCTCATGCACTCGATCACGACGCGGGCGCCCACCAGGGCGTGGACGCCGTCCACGGAGGAGACGGAGCGCACCACCCGGTCGGGCAGCGGCACCGGCTCCTCGCCCCGGCGGAAGGGGTGAGGACCAGCAGGTCGCCGCTGAACCAGTCCTTGATCCTCGCGGCCTCGTACGTGGTGCCCACGGCGAGCATGTCGGCGCCGAACCGGGCCGCCTCGTCCGCGAGCCGCTCGTGGCCGAAGCCGTAGCCGTTGCCCTTGCAGACGGGGATCAGACCGGGGAACTGGTCGATGACCGTCTTCTGGTGCGCCCGCCAGCGAGCGGTGTCGACGTACAGGGAGAGCGCCATGGCCGGCCCGGAACCTTTCTGATGGCTGCGGTGTGTCAGGGATGACAGGTGTCTGCGGGTGACAGGTGTCTACGAGGGTACGGAACCGTGCGCGGCACGTCCTGGGGCCGTGCCGCGCGCAGACCGGTCAGCGGCGGGACATGTACATGTCGAGCGCCTTGTGGAGCAGCTTGTTGAGCGGGAAGTCCCACTCGCCGACGTACTCGACGGCCTCGCCGCCCGTGCCGACCTTGAACTGGATGAGGCCGAAGAGGTGGTCGGTCTCGTCGAGGGAGTCCGAGATGCCCCGCAGGTCGTAGACGGTCGCGCCCATCGCGTAGGCGTCGCGCAGCATCCGCCACTGCATCGCGTTCGAGGGCCGGACCTCGCGCCCGATGTTGTCGGAGGCGCCGTAGGAGTACCAGACGTGCCCGCCGACGACGAGCATGGTCGCGGCGGAGAGGTTCACCCCGTTGTGGCGGGCGAAGTACAGCCGCATGCGGTTGGGGTCCTCGCTGTTGAGGACGGTCCACATGCGCTGGAAGTACGAGAGCGGGCGCGGCCGGAAGTGGTCGCGGACGGCCGTGATCTCGTACAGCCGCTGCCACTCGGCCAGGTCCTCGTAGCCGCCCTGGACGACCTCGACGCCGGCCTTCTCGGCCTTCTTGATGTTGCGGCGCCACAACTGGTTGAAGCCCTTGAGGACGTCGTCGAGCGAGCGGTTCGCGAGCGGGACCTGGAAGACGTAGCGGGGCTGCACGTCGCCGAAGCCGGCGCCGCCGTCCTCGCCCTGCTGCCAGCCCATCTTCCGCAGCCGGTCCGCGACCTCGAAGGCGCGCGGCTCGATGTGGCTGGCCTCGACGTCCTTGAGGCGCTTGACGTCCGGGTTCTGGATGCCGGACTTGATGGCGGCCGAGTCCCAGCGGCGGATGACGACCGGCGGGCCCATCTTCACGGAGAAGGCGCCCTGCTGCTTGAGGTGCGCCAGCATCGGCTGGAGCCAGTCGTCGAGGTTGGGCGCGTACCAGTTGATGACCGGGCCCTCGGGCAGGTAGGCCAGGTAGCGCTTGATCTTCGGGAGCTGGCGGTGAGGACCAGGCCGGCGCCGACGAGCTCGCCGTTCTTGTCGAACCAGCCGAGGTTCTCCGAGCGCCACTCGGTCTTCACATCGGCCCACGCCGGGACCTGGCAGTGGCTCGCCGAGGGCTGGCTCTGGATGAAACCCAGATGCTGCTCACGGCTGATGGTCCTCAGGGTCAGGCTCATGCGGGGCGCTCCTCGGCAGGTGTGTCCCCATCGGTCAGGGGCTCCGGCTCTCGCGCCGAAGCCTACTGTGACCGGGGAGCGCCCCGTATGTCTGTACGGGCCCTGACGTGCCGCGCACCCCGTCCGACCGGCCCCGAGGCCGGGTGGCGGCCTCAGGGCCGATCGGGGGTGCGGGGTCCGGTCGGCCGCCCGGGGGCCGGGTCTAGTTGATGACGCCGGTGAAGAGGCCGCCGTGGGCCATGCCGAGGTAGAAGCCGATCGCCGAGGCGCCGAGTCCGATGATCAGAAGGAAGCGCTCGCGGGTCGTCGCGGAGATGAACTGCCCGTATCCGCCGGTCAGGATGCCGACCAGGCCCGCCCAGGAGCTGAGCAGGTGGAGGTTGTGGAACTGGGCGCTGATGAAGGCGAGGGCACCGAGGACCAGCGTCACGCCGACCAGGGTGTCCTGGAGCGGGTGCGGCTTGCCGTCGGTGGCGAAGAGGGAGTGGCCGGGGTCGCGTCGCATTGCCTGGGCCATGGGGCACCTCCTGGCGTGCTTGCCGGAAGGCGGCGCATCGTAGCGCCGCCCACATCCGTTGTGTACAGATTGCGTCCCTTCACCAGGGAATTTCAACCGGAAGCGCATGTGCGGGTACGCTGTACGGTCTGCACCGGTGTCTGCCCAGGTCCCTCCCGGGATCCCGACGGTGCCCCCGTCCGACGCGTTCGGCGAGGGGACTGTCAGTGGTGGCGGATACCGTTGTTCACGCATCACGACCCTCCTGCCACGGAACGACCGTGGCCGCTGAGTCCAAAGGAGGTGGGTTCCACATGCGTCACTACGAGGTGATGGTCATCCTCGACCCCGATCTCGAGGAGCGCGCTGTCTCCCCGCTGATCGAGAACTTCCTCTCCGTCGTCCGTGAGGGCAACGGAAAGGTCGAGAAGGTCGACACCTGGGGCCGTCGTCGTCTCGCCTACGAGATCAAGAAGAAGCCCGAGGGCATCTACTCGGTCATCGACCTGCAGGCCGAGCCTGCGGTCGTCAAGAGCTCGACCGACAGCTCAACCTGAACGAGTCGGTCCTCCGGACCAAGGTCCTCCGTCCCGAGACCCACTGAGCTTCTAGCTCAGAGGTCATCGGGTCCGAGTAACAACACAGCAGCCAGAAGCAATCCCGCCGAGAGGTTCCCCCATGGCAGGCGAGACCGTCATCACGGTCGTCGGCAATCTTGTCGACGACCCCGAGCTGCGCTTCACCCCGTCCGGTGCGGCGGTCGCGAAGTTCCGTATCGCGTCCACCCCCGCACCTTCGACCGTCAGACCAACGAGTGGAAGGACGGCGAGAGCCTCTTCCTCACCTGCTCGGTCTGGCGTCAGGCGGCGGAGAACGTCGCCGAGTCGCTCCAGCGAGGCATGCGCGTCGTCGTGCAGGGTCGGCTGAAGCAGCGGTCCTACGAGGACCGTGAGGGCGTCAAGCGCACGGTCTACGAGCTGGACGTCGAGGAAGTCGGCCCCAGCCTCAAGAACGCCACGGCCAAGGTCACCAAGACCACCGGTCGCGGCGGCCAGGGCGGAGTACGGCGGCGGTGGCGGCGGCCAGCAGGCCGGTGGCGGCGGTGGCGGCTGGGGTGGAAACTCCGGCGGTGGCCAGCAGGGTGGCGGCGGTGCTCCCGCCGACGACCCGTGGGCGACCGGTGCTCCCTCCGGCGGCGGCCAGCAGGCCAGTGGCGGCGGTGGCGGCTGGGGTGGGAACTCCGGCGGCGGCTACTCGGACGAGCCCCCTTCTAGGGATCCCTTCGGGGCACGCCCTGGAAGCGGCTCGTACCCCACACTTCTTGATCACACAGGAGAAACACCATGGCGAAGCCGCCTGTGCGCAAGCCTAAGAAGAAGGTCTGCGCGTTCTGCAAGGACAAGACCGCGTACGTGGACTACAAGGACACGAACATGCTGCGGAAGTTCATTTCCGACCGCGGCAAGATCCGTGCCCGCCGCGTGACCGGCAACTGCACGCAGCACCAGCGTGACGTCGCCACGGCCGTCAAGAACAGCCGTGAGATGGCGCTGCTGCCCTACACGTCCACCGCGCGATAAGGAAAGGGTGACCGACTAATGAAGATCATCCTGACCCACGAGGTTTCCGGCCTCGGTGCCGCTGGCGACGTCGTCGACGTCAAGGACGGCTACGCTCGCAACTACCTGGTCCCGCGCGGTTTCGCGATCCGCTGGACCAAGGGTGGCGAGAAGGACGTGGCGCAGATCCGCCGCGCCCGCAAGATCCACGAGATTGCGACCATCGAGCAGGCCAACGAGATCAAGGCCCAGCTCGAGGGCACGAAGGTGCGCCTGGCCGTTCGCTCCGGCGACGCCGGCCGTCTCTTCGGCTCCGTGACCCCGGCCGACATCGCCTCGGCGATCAAGACCGCGGGTGGCCCGGACGTCGACAAGCGTCGCGTCGAGCTCGGTTCGCCGATCAAGACCCTGGGCTCGCACCAGGTGTCCGTGCGTCTGCACCCCGAGGTCGCCGCGAAGCTCGGCGTCGAGGTCGTCGCCGCGTAACGCTGCCTCCGGCAGTCTGCGCTCAGCAGTGAGGAAGGGCCGTACCCCTCGGGGTGCGGCCCTTCCGCCGTGTGCGTCGGCTTGTGCCGTTCTTCCCCGTGTGTCGGACTGTCCTGTTTCACGTGAAACGGGAGCGCGGGGGTCAGCGGGTGGCGCCCGTGACGATCCAGCGGCCCGAGCGCGCACGGAGCCAGAGCGTCAGCATCCGGACCGTCATCATCAGCGTCATCGCCCACCACACGGCGGTGAGACCGCCGCCGAAGGCCGGGATCAGCAGGGCGACCGGGGCGAAGACGGCGAGGGTCAGCAGCATGGCCCCGGCCAGATAGGGGCCGTCCCCGCGCCCATGAGGACGCCGTCGAGGACGAAGACCACTCCGGCGATCGGCTGGGAGACCGCGACCACGAGCAGGGCCGGGAACAGGGTGTCCCGGACCACGGTGTCGCCGGTGAAGAGCGGGACGAACAGGGGACGGGCGAGGACCAGGAGCACGCCGAGCACCACTCCGGAGACCACGCCCCACTGGACCATCCGGTGGCAGACCTGCCGGGCGCCCCGGGGATCGTCCGCGCCGAGGTAGCGGCCGATGATGGCCTGGCCCGCGATGGCGATCGCGTCGAGGGCGAAGGCCATCAGGCTCCACAGGGACAGGATGATCTGGTGGGCGGCGACCTCCGCGTCCCCCAACCGGGCCGCGACGGCCGTGGCGATCATCAGGACCGCCCGCAGCGAGAGCGTACGGACCAGGAGCGGGACACCGGCCCGGGCGGAGGCCCGGATGCCGGTCGCGTCGGGGCGCAGGGAGGCCCCGTGGCGGCGGGCGCCCCGTACGACCACGGTGAGGTACGCGGCGGCCATCCCGCACTGGGCGACGACCGTGCCCCAGGCGGAGCCCGCGACGCCGAGCCCGGCCCCGTAGACCAGACCGAGGTTGAGCGCCCCGTTGGCCGCGAAGCCGCCGATCGCCACGTAGAGCGGTGTACGGGTGTCCTGGAGGCCGCGCAGGACGCCGGTGGCGGCCAGGACCACCAGCATGGCGGGGATGCCGAGGCTGGAGATCCGGAGATAGGTGACGGCGTGGGGAGCGGCGGTGTGGGAGGCTCCGAAGACGTCGACGAGCCAGGGCGCGGCGGGCAGGGTCAGGGCGACGACGGCGGCACCGAGGAGGAGCGCGAGCCAGATGCCGTCCATGCCCTGCCGGATGGCGGCCGGGAGGTCGCCCGCGCCCACGCGCCGGGCGACGGCCGCCGTGGTGGCGTAGGCGAGGAAGACGAAGACGCTGACGGCGGTGGAGAGCAGGGCCGCGGCGATCGCGAGGCCCGCGAGCTGGGGGTGCCGAGGTGGCCGACGATGGCGCTGTCGACCATGAGGAAGAGCGGCTCGGCGACGAGGGCGCCGAAGGCCGGCAGGGCGAGGAGACGATCTCGCGGTCGTGTTGACGACGGACGGCCTGGGAGGTCGGAGGAGCCTGACTCATGGGAG
This sequence comes from Streptomyces sp. WAC08241, assembly GCA_007858575.1. Taxonomy (GTDB): domain Bacteria; phylum Actinomycetota; class Actinomycetes; order Streptomycetales; family Streptomycetaceae; genus Streptomyces. The sequence goes on along the minus strand of CP042279.1, from coordinate 5,468,536 downwards.
CAATCTAATCTTCCACAGGTAAGTGATACAAGCCATTGACGACCCTTACCTGTGGAGGAAGGAGACTCCGGATGTGGGCCGTTTGTTCTGATCTTGGCCCGGGAGGAAAACTTTTCTCCCCACAGCCGGTGGATGGGAAAGCCGCAGGTCACATGGGTGGTGTGGAGAGCGGTATGAGTTTGTCCACAAGGCTGTCCCCGCTCTGTGCACAGGATCCGGCAAGTTCTCCACAGCATCTGGGCGTTCACCCACAGGGCCTGTGGATAACCGGATTGGCTGGAGCTCTCCACAGGCCTACCCTGGTCCGTCGCCCGACGTCCCGGAAGCGGTCGCGAAGCCACTCTCTGATCAGGTCCGTGGCGTGAAAGAGTGGCACGGCTAGGTCCGCGGAGCGGACGGAGGAGGTGGCTTGGTGAGCGTTCCCGAGGCCCTGGACGACCCCTGGGCCGACAGCGGACCGAGCGACCGGCTGCCCACCCGTACCCGAGGCGAACGCGGTCGCGGCCGCGGGCGCGACGACCAACACGAGCGGGGCGGCGAAGGCCCCTGGGACGGCGGACTCTCCGGGTTCGAGCGCGTCCCCCGCAGGACCTCGACGCCGAGCAGTCCGTCCTCGGCGGCATGCTGCTCTCCAAGGACGCCATCGCGGACGTCGTGGAGATCATCAAGGGCAACGACTTCTACAAGCCCGCGCACGAGACCGTGTACGCGGCGATCCTCGACCTCTACGCCAAGGGCGAGCCGGCCGACCGATCACGGTCGGCGCCGAGCCTCACCAAGCGCGGCGAGATCACCCGGGTCGGCGGGGCCTCCTACCTCCACACCCTGGTCCAGTCGGTGCCGACCGCGGCCAACGCCTCGTACTACGCCGAGATCGTCCACGAGCGCGCCGTCCTGCGCCGCCTCGTCGAGGCGGGCACCAAGATCACGCAGATGGGGTACGCGGCCGACGGGGACGTCGACGAGATCGTGAACTCGGCCCAGGCCGAGATCTACGCGGTCACCGAGCAGCGCACCACCGAGGACTACCTGCCGCTCGGCGACATCATGGAGGGGCGCTCGACGAGATCGAGGCGATCGGCTCCCGCAGCGGCGAGATGACCGGCGTGCCGACCGGCTTCACCGACCTCGACTCGCTGACCAACGGACTGCACCCCGGTCAGATGATCATCATCGCGGCCCGTCCCGCCATGGGAAAGTCGACGCTCGCCCTGGACTTCGCCCGCGCGGCCTCCATCAAGCACAACCTGCCCAGCGTCATCTTCTCCCTCGAAATGGGCCGCAACGAGATCGCGATGCGCCTGCTCTCGGCCGAGGCCCGGGTCGCGCTCCACCACATGCGCTCCGGCACGATGACCGACGAGGACTGGACGCGCCTGGCCCGCCGGATGCCGGACGTCTCCCAGGCCCCCTCTACATCGACGACTCGCCGAACCTGTCGATGATGGAGATCCGGGCGAAGTGCCGGCGCCTCAAGCAGCGCAACGGCCTCAAGCTCGTCATCATCGACTACCTCCAGCTCATGCAGTCGGGCGGTTCGAAGCGCCAGGAGAGCCGTCAGCAAGAGGTCTCGGACATGTCGCGAAACCTCAAGCTCCTCGCCAAGGAGCTGGAGCTGCCGGTGATCGCGCTCTCCCAGCTCAACCGTGGCCCCGAGCAGCGCACCGACAAGAAGCCGATGGTCTCCGACCTGCGCGAGTCCGGCTCGATCGAGCAGGACGCCGACATGGTGATCCTGCTGCACCGCGAGGACGCCTACGAGAAGGAGTCCCCGCGCGCGGGCGAGGCGGACATCATCGTCGGCAAGCACCGAAACGGCCCGACGGCCACGATCACCGTCGCCTTCCAGGGCCACTACTCCCGCTTCGTGGACATGGCCCAGACCTGACGGGCCTTCCGGTCCACCGCCCGGCGCGGCCGTGGGTCGGCCCTGCTCGGACCCCCGGCGCGGCGGCCGTGTGAAACGGACGTCGGTGCCGCGCCCGTACGACCCGCCCCTCGCATCGCGCGAGGGCTTTTTCTGCTCGCGATCCTAGGGATCCTAGGTTATAACTAGGGCCCCTAGGATACGTAGGAGAGACGCATGGCGCGGGCGGGACTGTCGGCGGAGCGGGTGACGGCCGTGGGCGCCGAGTTGGCGGACGAGGTCGGGTTCGAGCGGGTGACCATGTCGCAGGTGGCACGGCGGTTGGGCGTGAAGGACGCGAGCCTCTACACGCACGTGCGCGGCCTCGACGACCTGCGCGGACGGATCGCGCTCCTCGCGGCGGACGAGAAGACCCTCCGCATCGCCGGGGCGATCGCCGGACGGGCGGGCAAGGACGCGCTGATCGCCTTCGCCGACGCCTGGCGGGAGTACGCCCACCGGCACCCGGGCCGTTACGCGGCGACCCAGAGCACGGTACGGATCGACCCCGAACTGGCCGCGGACGCGCCCGGGCCGCGACGGGCGGTCGAGCTGACCTACGGGATGCTGCGCGGCTACGGCCTGGCCGAGCCCGATCTGACCGACGCGGTCCGGCTGCTGCGCAGCACCTTCCACGGGTTCGTCGCCCTGGAGGTGGCGGGCGGCTTCGCGCACGAGCGGTCGCCGCAGCAGTCGTGGGTCCGGGCCCTCGACGCCCTGCACGTCCTCCTGGAGCACTGGCCCGCCTCCCGAGAAGGAGACCCTCATGACCGGACCGACCACCGGAAGCCTGCGCGTGAACGGCGCGACCCTGTACTACGAGGTGCGCGGCCGGGGCCCCCTCCTGCTGCTGATACCCGGAGGCGGCGACACGGCCTCCTTCGACGGCGTCGCCGACGACCTGGCGGCCTCGTACACGGTCGCGACCTACGACCCGCGCGGCATGTCCCGCAGCACCCTGGACGACCCGGGCGCCGAGCAGAGCGTCGCCCAGCACGCCGAGGACGCGTTCCGGCTCGTCGAGCTGTTGTCGCCGACCGCGCCGGCCCGGGTGTTCGGCGCGAGCTCGGGTGCGATCACCGCCCTGCACCTGCTCACCGCACACCCCGGACGCTTCGCCCGCGTCGTGGCGCACGAGCCGCCCGTGGTGGAGGTCCTGCCGGACGCGGCCGAGCACCGCGCCCTCGTCGCGCGGGTGACCGAGACCCTGCGCACCCGGGGACTCATGCCGGCGATGGGCGTCTTCGCGGCGGGCCTGAGGAAGGAGGGCGAACCGGCCGGGCCCGGGCCCGGGGCCGACACCGCCCTCCGCCGCGGGCGGCGGCGCGCAGGGAACGGACGATGGCCAACCTGCCGTACTTCGTCGGCAGCATCGTGCCCGCTTCATGGCGTACGTCCCCGACGTCGAGCGGCTGGAGGCGCTGACGGACCGGCTCCTCCTCGCCGGCGGCCGGGACTCGTGCGGCGAACTCCCCTACCGCGCCGCCGCGTTCCTGGCCGAGCGCCTGAACACCCCGCTCCGGCTCTTCCCCGGCGGGCACACCGGTCTGACCACCCACCCCGAGGAGTTCGGCGCACTCCTGCGGAAGGCCTTGGCCGACCCGAGCTGAATCCGCGGACGGTCCGGGTCGGGAGCCGACGACCGGAGGGGCCGGCGGGGCGCGGATCGCGTTGGATGGGCCCATGACGACATCTTTCGAAGCTCTGCTGCCCGGAACCGAGCGGGCCCTGCTGCACCGGGTCGCGGTGGCCCAGACCGAGGGACGGACGCCCTCCTTCGTGGGGGCGGTGGTCCGTGACGGGGCGCTGGTGTGGAGCGGTTCGCGCAGTTGCGTGGACGGTCACGCTCCGGACGCCGACACGCAGTTCAGGATCGGCTCGATCACCAAGGTGTTCACCGCCGTCCTGGTGATGCGGCTGCGGGACGAAGGGGTCCTCCGGCTGGACGACCCGTTGGAGCTGCACCTCGAGGGGACGGGCGCCGGTGAGGTGACGATCGCCCAACTCCTCGGTCACAGCGGCGGACTCGCGGCCGAGACGCCCGGTGCGTGGTGGGAGCGGTCGTCCGCCGCGCTGCGGCCGGAACTCTCCGACGTCCTGGGAGAGCGGCCCTTCCTCCAGGCGCCGGGACGCCGCCACCACTACTCAACCCCGGTTACACGCTGCTCGGTTCCTGGTCGAGGAGTTGCGCGGACGGCCCTGGGAGGAGGCGCTGCGGCGCGAGGTCCTGGAACCGCTGGGGATGGGCCGTACGACGGTCGATCCGGTGGCTCCGCACGCCGGTGGATGGGCGGTGCACCCCTGGGCCGACGTGATGCTGCCCGAACCGTCCGAGGACCTCGGTCTGATGGCGCCGGCGGGACAGCTCTGGTCGACGGCGGCGGACCTCGCCCGGTTCGCCGCGTTCCTCGCGGAGGGGACGAGCGGGTGCTCGGCGCGGCCTCCGTGGCGGAGATGCGCGCTCCGGCCTCCGCGCCCGGCGAGGGCGAATGGGAGGAGCTACGGCCTCGGGCTCCAGCTCCTCCGCCGGGACGGCCGGACCCTGATCGGCCACACGGGCTCCCTGCCGGGCTTCGTCGCCTGCCTGTGGGTGAGCGTGGAGGACGGCCTCGCGGGGATCGCCCTCTCCAACGCCACCTCGGGACCGCTGGTGGGGCGGTGGCCGCCGATCTCGTACGGATCGTGGCGGAGGCGGAGCCGAGGCTCCCGGAGCCGTGGCGCCCCCTCCCGAGGCGGAGGCCGACGAGGAGCTGCTCTCCCTGACCGGGCCCTGGTACTGGGGCACGTACGCCTACGGGCTGCGGCTCGGTCCCGAGCGTGGTGTGGTGCTCGAACCCCTGCGGGGCCCCGGGCGGCGGGCCCGGTTCCGGGCACTGCCCGGCGGCGACTGGGTCGGGCTGAACGGTTACTACGAGGGGAGACGCTCCGGGTGGTGCGGCGCCCCGACGGGAGCGTGAGCCACCTCGACCTCGGGTCCTTCGTCTTCACGCGCGAGCCGTACGCGCCGGGAGACGCGGTGCCGGGAGGCGTGGACGAGAAGGGCTGGCGCGGCCTCTGAGGCTCGGGTGGCTGTTTCACGTGAAACCGGGCGTTTCACGTGAAACAGCGTGCCGACCGGGAGGAACGGGAGCGTCAGAGGACTTCTTGAAGCCCACGTGGGAGGCCTCGAAGCCGAGCCGCTCGTAGAAGCGGTGGGCATCGGCGCGGGTGGCGTCGGAGGTCAACTGGACGAGGCTGCAGCCCTGCCGACCGGACTCCTCGACGGCCCATTCGATGAGCTGCGTCCCGAGGCCGCTGCCGCGCTCGTCCGCGTGGATGCGGACGGCTTCGATGATCGAGCGGGTGGCTCCCCGGCGGGAGAGGCCCGGGACGATCGTCAACTGGAGGGTGCCGATGACCCTGCCCCGCGGACGGCCACGACGGGAAGCTGGTGGGGTCGTTCGCCAGCCGCTCGAAGGCGGCGAGGTACGGGGTGAGGTCGTCGGGGGATTCCGCTGCGCGCCCAGGGGTCGTCGGCGAGCATCGCGACGACGGCCGGAAGGTCTTCCACGGTGGTCGGACGTATCTCAAGATCGCTCATGGGGCGCAGCGTACGCCCGGCCGCCTCCGCGCCGGATTCAGGCGGGGACGCCCACGCCTTCCACGACCTGGACCAGCGGGGCCGGCACGGGGTTCTCGGCCGCTTCGTCGAGGGCCTCGCGCAGGGCGCTGTCATTGGTGGGGCGGGCCTCTTCGAGGAGCTTCAGGCCCTCCTCGGTCACGTCGGTGTAGATGCCGCGCCGGTCGGTGGCGCAGAGGTACCGGGTGAGCAGGCCGCGATCCTCCAGGCGGGTGACGAGCCGGGTGGTGGCGCTCTGGCTGAGCACGACCGCGTCGGCGACCTGCTTCATCTGGAGGTGACCGCCGGGACCGTTGTGCTGGCGGCTGAGGACGTCGAGCAGTGAGTACTCCCGCACGCTCAGGCCGTGGCGGGACTCCAGGGCGCGCTCGAGGTGGGACTCGATCCTGCCGTGCAGCAGGGAGAGGCGCACCAGCGCTGGGAGAGCGCGGTGAGTGCGGGGTCCGTCGCGGTCATGATCTCTCCTCGGTCTCTCCTCGGCGCCGGGGTGGCTCGGATCCAGCGTAAAGGATGAAACGCAATAATGTGCGTCTGCAAGTAAATCTGTTCTCGGGCGACCACAAGCCGGGGCCGGCCGGGACGGCACCTGTCCGAGGCCGGTCAGGACGACCCTATCCGGCCCCGGTCGTCGTTCCGGGCTATCCGGCCGCGACCGTGAGGGGGCGAAGCGGCGGCGCCAGTCGCCGGGGAGGTCCGGCAGGGAGCGGACCATCACCGCGTTCGTGGCGATCGAGTCGATGCCGTTCTCCTTCGCCCAGCTCAACAGCGAGGTGTGGCGCACGTCGATGTCCGTGCGCAGGGGCCGGTCGGTGGCGGCGGCCAGGGAGGCGATCAGGGCCTTGGCCGTGGCCGGGTCCCGGGCGATCAGCGGCCCGATGACATGGGTGTCCATATTGGGCCAGGCCGCCGCGAAGCCCGTGATCTCGCCGTCCTCTTCCGCGACCCGGAGGTGGTCCGCGAAGGCGGGGAGCCGGGTGATCACATGGGTGCGGTCCAGCCCGAAGACCTCCCGGTCCAGGCGGAGGATCGCCTGGAGGTCCTCGGCCGTCGCCGGACGGACCGGGACGGCCGGAGCGGGCGTGGTGAAGCCGAAGCGCCCGCGCACCATCTCCGCACGGGACGTCTGTGTGAAGCCCAGTTGTTCGTAGAGGGGCTGTCCGTTCGCCGTGGCGTGCAGGGTGAGCGGGGTGTCCCCGGCCTCGTCCAGGACGTGCCGCATGAGCCGGCGTCCCACCCCTTGGCGTGCGTAGCGCTCGGCGACGAGCACCATGCCGATCGCGGCGAGCTCCGGACCGTACGAGGTGACCACGCACCCGGCGAGCAGTCCCTCACCCGCCGGGTCGTCGATGCCGTATCCGGTGCCGGCGGTGAGCAGGAAGCCCCACTTGTGCTCCTCACGGGGCCATTCCCGGTTCTCGGAGAGGTCGGCGCAGGCGAGGAGGTCGCCGGGGGTGAGGCGCCGGACGGGAAGCTGCGCCAGGGCGGCGGGAGAAATCGGCATGCCTTTCAGGCTGTCCGACGCGGTGATCTTCCGTCCACCGCTTTACCGGATCTGATCGGCTCCCGGGAGGGTTGATCGTCCCGTCCCGTGGCATACGGACGATGTTTCACGTGAAACGGCCCGAACCCGACGGGAGGACCCGGCCCATCGAAAGAATCCTGGTCCACCAGAAAAATCCTGGTCCAAAACAGCGCAGCTTAGCCAGAAACCCGGCCCTATGGACCGAGAACACCGCTTTCTGTCCCCGAAGGCGGTCGGACCCCTCATGCTGCGTTCACGGAAGCCCGGCCGGCACGAGGCGAGGCACATGATGGATGCTCCGACCACCACGACGGACGCGAAGGACGCGGACGAGCACGAACCCCGGCGGTGGACGGGAAGGAACCCCGACCGTCCGAGGACCCTCCGCCGACGCGATCCTCGTCCGCCGCACCCTGGCGGAGATCGCACCGGTCGCCGACCGGGTGACCTCGTACTTCTACGCCCTGCTCTTCGTGCGGAACCCCGGGCTGCGCGACATGTTCCCCGTCGCCATGGACGCCCAGCGGGACCGGCTGCTCAAGGCCCTCCTGACGGCGGCCGAGCACCTGGACAACGCCCCGGTCCTCACCGCGTACCTGGAGAACCTCGGCCGGGGGCACCGGAAGTACGGCACTCACTCCGCCCACTACCCGGCCGTCGGCGAGGCCCTCATCGGAGCCCTCACCCGGTACGCGACGAGGACCTGGGACGACGCCACCCAGGCGGCATGGGTGCGCACGTACACGACGATCTCCCAGATCATGATCGACGCGGCGGCGCAGGACGAGCGGTCCGCCCCGCCTGGTGGCACGCCGAGGTGGTCTCCCACGACCTGCGCACCCCGGACGTCGCCGTCGTCACCCTCCGGCCCGACCAGCCCTACCCCTTCCTCGCCGGGCAGTACACGACGCTGGAGACCCCGTGGTGGCCGCGGATCTGGCGCCACTACTCCTTCGCCTCGGCGCCGCGGCCGGACGGGCTGCTCTCCCTCCACGTCAAGGCCGTCCCGGCCGGCTGGGTGTCCAACGCGCTGGTCCACCGGGCGCGCCCCGGGGACGTGCTGCGGCTCGGGCCGCCGGGCGGCTCCATGACGGTCGACCACTCCACGGACACCGGGCTGCTCTGCCTCGGCGGCGGCACGGGGATAGCGCCGATCAAGGCCCTGGTCGAGGACGTCGCCGAGCACGGGGACCGGCGGCCGGTCGACGTCTTCTACGGGGCGCGCAGCGGTCACGACCTCTACGACATCGACACGATGCTGCGGCTCCAGAAGACCTTCCCGTGGCTCTCCGTCCACCCGGTCACCCGAGGCGCAGGGGCACCTCCCGGACGCCGTCTGCCGCTACGGTCCCTGGGGGAGCGCGACGCCTACCTCTCGGGCCCGCTGGGCATGGTCCGGCGCGGGGTGGACGCGCTGCGGGGAGCGGGCGTCCCCTCGGAACGCATCCGCCACGACTTCCTGGCCGAGCTGGCCCCCACGGCTTCCGGCTGATCCGGGCCGGACCGCCCGGGTCAGACCGCTCCGGATCCGGTCAGCCCAGGTCCGGGGCGTGCATCGCGCGGACTCCCTCGATGTTGCCGTCGAGGTAGTGGCGCAGGGAGAGCGGGACGAGGTGCACGGCCGCGATGCCGACCCGGGTGAAGGGCACCCGGACGATCTCGTACTCGCCGACGGGCTCGTCCATCTCGGGCCCGTGCCGCAGGGAGGTGTCCATGGAGCCGAGCCGGCACACGAAGAAGTGCTGGACCTTCACCCCGGAGATCCCGCCGTCGACGATGTGCTCGACGGTGTCGACGAAACAGGGCACCACGTCGGTGACCTTGGCGCCGAGCTCTTCGAGCACCTCGCGGTGCAGGGCCTCGACGACGGTGGAGTCGGTGGGCTCCACGCCACCGCCGGGCGTGAGCCAGTAGGGATCCATCCCCGGCTTGGTCCGCTTGATGAGGATGAGGTCGTCCCCGTCGAGCAGGATGGCGCGTGCGGTGCGCTTGATCACGGGCCGTTCGGTCATGTGAAGAAAATGGCCCGTCCGGCGGGGACTGAAACGCGACGGCCCGGCGGGAAGACGGGGAGACCGGACGGGCCCCGGGGGCGGGTCACCAGTCCGCGGCGGCGTTCAGCAGCGCCTCGTGCGCCCGGGCGAGGTGGGCGAGCGCGAGCGTCCCCGTCCGTACGGCCAGGAAGTAGGTCCGCAGCGGGGGCACCGGGGGATCGAGGAGCGCCACGAGCCGCCCCTGCTCCAGGGCCTCCTCGCACAGGTAGCGCGGCAGGACGGCCAGTCCCGCCCCGGAGGCGGCGGAGTCCCGCACGGCCCGCAGGTCGGGGGCGATCACGGTGGCGGCGGCGGCCGGCCCGGTGTCGAAGACGCTCGCCCAGTAGCGGGAGACGAACGGCAGCGACTCGTGGACCTCGACCACCGGAAGCTGCTCCAGGACCACCGCGCCCTTGCTCAGGAGCACCTCGGGGAGAGCCGGGCCGCCCAGCGGGGCCGCGACCAAGACGTGCTCCTCGTCGCAGAGCGGAGTGGAGACGAGCAGGCCACCGCGCGGGCGGGCGGTGGTGACGGCGAGGTCGTGGTGGCCGGCGGCGAGCCCGTCGAGGATCTCCTCCGTGGTGACGGGGAAGGAGGTCCGCACGGCGAGGCCCCGGCCGACCAGCGGGGTGAGGGCGGGCAGCACGCGGAGCGCGGTGAACTCCGGGGGCCGGCGACGTGAAGGGTCCGGATGCCGCTCTCCTCGTCGAGTCCGGTCTCGGTGATCTCGACGAGGGCGTCCAGGTGCGGGGCGGCGCGGTGCGCCAGCTCGTCGCCGATGCTGGTCGGGGTCACGCCGCGCGCCCGTCTGAGGAAGAGGGCCGGCCCAGTTGGCGTTCGAGCGTCCGGATCTGGCTGGTGACCGCGGGCTGCGAGAGGCCCAGGAGGGCGGCGGCCCGGGTGAAGAGCCGGCCCGGTGCACCGTGACGAACGTCCTCAGCAGGGCAAGATCCATGTCCGCCCCTCCCGGCCGCGGGGCCGTTCGACTCAGGCGGTCGGCTGACAGCGCCTCAGGACCGTCCAACTATAAATAAGTCGATAGGTCTCTGTCGCTACCGTGATTGGACACTGACGCACGGTCAACTAGCCTTGTGCAGGCGGTTTCCGCGCGTGGAACCGAGGGCGTTCCGAGCCACGGGGGGAGGCTCGGAGCGCCCCGCTCCACACGGGGAGACCCGTACCCGCTGTTCAGCCGGCGGAACCGGCCTCGTCGAGGGCGCGCAGCACGTCGGCGATCAGGTCCTCGGGGTCCTCGGCGCCGACGGAGAAGCGGATGAAGCCCTCCGCGACCGCGTCCCCGCCCCAGCGCCCGCGCCGCTCCGCCGTGGAGCGCACCCCGCCGAAACTGGTGGCGTCGTCCACGAGCCGCAGCTCCTCCAGGAACCGCTCGGCCCGCTTCCGGTCCGCCAGCTCGAAGGAGACCACCGGCCCGAAGCGCCGCATCTGCCGGGAGGCCACTGGCGTGCGAGGGGTCGCCGGGCAGCCCGGGGTAGCGCAGTCCGGTGACGTCCGCCCGCCCGGCGAGCGTCCGCGCCAGCTCCAGGGCGGTCGAGCACTGGCGGTCGATCCGCAGGTGGAGCGTGGCGAGCGAGCGGTGGGCGAGCCAGGCCTCCATGGGGCCGGGGATGGCACCGACGATCTTGCGCCAGCGCCGCACCTCCGCCGCCCGCTCGGGATCGCGGCAGCTCACGTGGCCGAGCAGGACGTCGCCGTGTCCGGTCATGCCCTTGGTGTCGCTGGCGACGGAGAAGTCCGCGCCCAGCTCCAGGGGCCGCTGGCCGAGGGGGTGGCCAGGGTGTTGTCGACGGCGACGAGCGCGCCCGTGGCGTGCGCCTCGCGCACCAGGCGGCGGATGTCGCAGACGTCGAGTCCGGGGTTGGACGGGGTCTCGATCCACAGCAACCGGGCCCCTTCGAGGACGGCGAGCTGCCCGTCGCCCCCGGTCGGGGCGGTGCGGACCTCGATCCCGTACGCCCGGAGCTGCTCGTGGAGCAGGGGCAGCGCCTGGTAGCCGTCGGTCGGGAGCACCACGGCGTCGCCGGACTTCACCTGGGAGAGGAGGACGGCGGAGATCGCGGCCATCCCGGAGGCGAAGACCAGCGTCTCGACGCCTTCCTCGCCCGGCGCCTCCAGCTCGCCGATGGCCCGCTCCAGGTGGGTCCAGGTGGGGTTCTCGTCGCGGCCGTAGGTGTACGGACCGGTCGGCTCGCCCGGCAGGTGGAAGTGGGCGGCGAACACCGGGCCCGGGAGGGTCGGTTCGTACTTCACGGGCTCGGGGAGCCCGGCCCGCACCGCGCGGGTCCCGTCGCCGAGCGCGGCGGCCCTCCGGTCGGGACCGGAGGCGTGTTCCTGGTGCGTCACGGTGCCCCTCAGTCCCGGTCGGGGAGCACGACGTTCAGTGCCCAGGAGACGACGGAGATGATCAGGGCGCCCAGGACCGCGGTCCAGAAGCCCTCCACGTGGAAGCTGAGGTCCAGCTTGTCGGACAGCCAGGAGGTGAGGAGCAGCATCAGGGCGTTCACCACGAGGGTGAAGAGGCCGAGCGTCAGGACGAAGAGGGGAACGTGAAGAGCTGGACGACCGGCTTCACCACGGCGTTCACCAGGCCGAAGACCAGGGCGACGAGAATGAGGGTGAGGATCTTCCTGCCGGTGCTCTCACCGGTCAGGGTGATGTCCTGGAGCAGCCAGATGGCGACTCCCAGGGCGCCCGCGTTCGCGAGCGTCTTGACTAGGAAATTCATCATGTGTCTGATCGTGGCAGACGTGATCGGACCGAGGGCAGGGGCGGACGGGCGATGAAGGCATTCCGGCTGGACGAACTGGAGGCGGAGCGTGCCGCGAACAAGGGCGCGTACCTCCAGTTCCTGCGGGAGCGGAACATGTCGGTCGGCCTGTACGCGCTCGACGCCGGGGAGCTCGACCCGCAGCAGCCGCACCGCCAGGACGAGGTGTACTTCGTGGTGAGCGGCCGGGCGGCGATCACGGTCGGGACGGAGACGACCCAGGTGGCGCGCGGCAGCGTGGTCTACGTGCCGGCCGGGGTGGAGCACAAGTTCCACCACATCAGCGAGGACCTGCGGGTCATGGTGGTCTTCTCGCCCCCGGAGGGCTGAGGGACCCGGGGCCGGATCCGGGGACGGGCCCGATCCCCCTAGGGGACGGATCAGGGGAGAGCGGGGGCCCCACGGCCACCGATGGCCCCTGCGGACGCCTAGCCTTGAGGGTGTTCGGCGCGGAGTGCGCGGAACGGACCTTCGGGAAGCGAGGTAGGACGATGGCCGTACGGGAGATGCTCGCGGGGACGCCCTGGTGGGTGAAGTGGGTCGCCATACCCGCCCTCGTCCTGCTCGTTTTCGGCGGACTGATCACCAGCGTCCTGACCTTCGTGATCGGGCTGCTCTTCAAGGTGCTGCTCCTCGTGGCCCTCGTCGCCGGACTGCTCTACGTCGTACGGAAGTTCAGCTCCTCCGGCCGCTCGCGCGAGGACTGGTAGCGGAGGACTGCCGAGGAGGGCCGGTGGTCGAGCACGAGCACCGGTAGCACAAGCTACTCATCCGTATGGCGGCGGCGGAGAGTGTTAGCCCGGGCGGGGGAACGGGCCGGGCGGAACGGGGTGGGGGCCCGGAGGCTGCCACTAGAGTGGAATCTCTCCGCCGCGATGGGGACTACAGGCGTAGACCTCCTTACTGACCAGCGGTTTCCCAGGCCCGGCGGGCGCGGGGCGGCCCCGCGGGCGGGTGCGACGCATCCGTCGTCACGCCTGGGGGTGACCTTTGGCCATGGCTACGCGGACGACCGCTCCAACCCTGATCGGCTCGGTGCAGCGCGCGCTGAGACTCCTGGAGGCCGTGGCCTCCCACCCAGACGGCGCCCCGGCGAAACAGCTCGCCCGTGAGACGGGCCTTCCGCTCCCCACCACGTACCACCTGCTCCGCACCCTGACGCACGAGGGCTATCTGCTCCGCGAGAAGGGCGTGTTCGTCCTGGGGACGCCGTCATCAGGCTCGCCGCCGGCGAGCTGTGCAGAATCGTCGCATCAAGATCGAGAACTCTCTCGCCCGTTGGCGGGACGAGCTCGGCGTCCCGGTCTACTTCGCCGTCTACCGGGAGGGAGGTCGAACTCGTCGCCGTCGCCGACACCCCTCCATCCCCGCCGTGGAGGAATGGGCCGATTTCGCGAGACGGCGCACGCCCACGCGATCGGGCAGTGCATCTTGAGCCAACTTGATCCGGGAACTCGTCAAGACCACCTTGACCGCCACCCGGTGGAATCCATCACTCCGTACACGGTGAGTAACCGAAGTGTGCTTTTGGATCGTTTGGGCGGTTTGGGAGAATGGAACCCCTGGTAGAGCGTCAGGAATATGCGCTCGGCACGGTCTGTGCCGCAATCCCCCCTCACCGCGGGCTCCATGGCGGCCGCAATCGCCCTTCCTCCCCTCCACCAGCAAGAACGGTTGCTCCCAGCAGTCGAGCGACTACGGAACGAGATCGGAAAGCTCTTCGGATCGCTCGCGTTCTCTATCAGTATCTGAAAAATCACTCCTTGTGATCTGCTAGTGCTTACAGCACGATTGCGTCAAGAGGGCCACGGGGATCATTCCTGGCCGTTTCGGTCACAGCTTTCAGCAGCGGTGTTCACACAACTGCTTCATCTACTGCGGGGTACATGATGCGAGAGTCGGTTCAGGCCGAGGTCCTGATGAGCTTCCTCGTCTCCGAGGAGCTCTCCTTCAAGATCCCGGTCGAACTGCGGTATGAGACCCGGGATCCCTACGCGGTGCGGATGACGTTCCACCTCCCCGGGGACGCACCCGTGACCTGGGCCTTCGGCCGCGAACTGCTGCTCGACGGGATCAACCGGCCGAGCGGGGACGGCGATGTGCACATCGCCCCGACCGAGCCCGAGCGGCTCTCGGACGTCTCCATCCGGCTCCAGGTCGGCGGTGACCGCGCCCTGTTCCGGGCCAGCGCGCCACCGCTCGTCGCCTTCCTCGACCGGACGGACAAGCTGGTGCCGCTCGGTCAGGAACGGGCGCTCGGCGACTTCGAGGACAACCTGGAGGCGGCGCTGGGCCGGATCCTGGCCGAGAGAACGCCGGCCCGGCCTGAAACCGCCGCACTGGCGTCGAGTTGTCCTGATCCGGACCCTTCTGCGTAGCCGACCCCCGAGCCGGCACGCCGACGAACCGGACGTACCACTCCTCGCCCTTCCGTCACTTGGCGCGGCGGCGCCGTCCGCCCGCCCGACGAGGTCTTCCGGCCGCCGGTCCCCGGGCGGTCGGTGCCCTCGGCGCGGTCGGCCGAGACCACGAGCGCCGCGAGCGCCGTGGTCACCGGGACGGACGCCACCAGACCGATCGAACCGACCAGCGTCCGGACGATCTCCTCGGCCACCAGCTCGCTGTTGGCCACCGTCTATGCTGCTCTGCGCGATGGAGAAGAGCAGCAGCAGCGGCAGGGCGGCGCCCGCGTAGGCGAGCACCAGCGTGTTCACGACCGAGGCGATGTGGTCGCGGCCGATCCGGATCCCCGCCCGGTACAGGCCGCGCGGCCCCATGCCCGGATCGGCCTGGTGCAGCTCCCAGACGGCCGAGGTCTGGGTGACCGTCACGTCGTCGAGCACGCCGAGGGAACCGATGATCACACTGGCCAGGAGCAGACCGGACATGTCGATGTCCGGGTAGAGCCCGTGGATCAGACCGGTGTTGTCGTCCGTGTTGCCGCTGAGCGAGGCCCAGCCGATGAAGAGCGAGCCGAGCAGCCCGATGAGCAGCAGCGAGATCAGGGTGCCGAGCACCGCGACCGAGGTGCGGGCCGAGAGGCCGTGACACATGTAGAGCGCGATCAGCATGATCGCGCTCGACTCCTACACCACCACCAGCGGGTTCGACCCCTGCAGGATCGCGGGCAGGATGAAGAACATCAGCACCAGGAAACTCACGGCGAGCGCGACCAGGGCCATGAGCCCCGCATCCGTCCGACCGCCACGACCGCGAGGGCGAAGATGCCGGCGAGCACCGCCAACGGCACCTTCCGGTTCACGTCCGTCACCGAGTACTGGAGGTCGTACGGGGCGTCGGGGGCGTACGCCACCACCACGCCCTGTCCCTCCTCCAGTTGGCGCGGTGCTCCCGGCTGCACGATCTCGGTGAACTCGCGCCCCTTGTTCGGGCCGGTGGTGACCTGGACCCTCGCCTTCTTGCACTCCCCTGCTGGGCCTCGACCGCCTCGCGTCCCTCCGGGGTGGAGGTGTCCCCGGTCGGCGGGACCTGACCGGCGTTCACGGCCTTGCAGTCGACGTACTCGACGGAGACGACCTCGCCCTGCTCGGTCTGCCGGTCGAAACCGACGCCGGTGCGCTCGTGCGCCGGGGTGCCGCCGGGCCACAGGACCGCCAGCCCGACCACGACGGCGGTGGCGAAGGGGACCAGGACGGCGGCGATGACCTTGCGCAGGTGTTGGGACACGGGCGCGGCGGGGCCATGGCTGTGGCTGTGCCCGTGTCCCGTACCGTGCCCGGAATCGGGTCCGGAACCGGGTCCGTGCCCGTGGGACGACGGGCCCGTGCCGTGGGAGTGGTCGTGCGGCTCGGGGGTCTGCTGGGGGAAGTCACCGACCGATCATCGCAAGAACGGCGGGGGCCCACTGTTCAGCACGCCCGGGATGACGCTAGCGTGGTGACACCTTTGCACACGCGGGAGCTCGGAGCACCGGGCTGAGAGGGCGCTGATCACCGTACGCGCGTACCGATGTACGTACGGGAGGAGGCTGCGCCGACCGCCGAACCTGTTACCGGGTAATGCCGGCGTAGGGAGATCGGTCTCATGACCATTCAGGACGCACGCACGCCTGCCTCCGACCAGAACGACCAGTCCGACGGGCGCACGCCGGGCTGGCACAAGGGATACGTCCAGGGCTCGCGCCCCGACCTGCGGGTTCCGGTCCGTCAGGTGCACCTCACCAACGGCAGGGACGTCACGCTGTACGACACCTCCGGCCCGTACACCGATCCCACCGTCGACACCGACGTGCGACGGGGCCTGCCGCCGCTGCGCGAGAACTGGATCATCGCGCGCGGGGACACCGAGGAGTACGCGGGCCGCCCGGTCCGCCCGAGGACGACGGCATCAAGCACACCTCGCCGCGCGGCGCAGGCTCAAGAACCTCGACGCGGTCTTCCCCGGCCGCCCCCGCCTGCCGCGCCGGGGCCGCTCCGGCCAGGCGGTGACGCAGCTCGCGTACGCCCGCCGTGGCGAGATCACGCCGGAGATGGAGTACGTCGCGATCCGCGAGAACATCTCCCCGAGGTCGTGCGGGAGGAGATCGCGGCGGGCCGGGCCGTGCTCCCGGCGAACGTCAACCACCCGGAGATCGAGCCGATGATCATCGGCAAGCGGTTCCTGGTGAAGGTCAACGCCAACATCGGCAACTCCGCCGTGACCTCCTCCATCGAGGAGGAGGTGGAGAAGATGACCTGGGCGACCAAGTGGGGCGCCGACACGGTCATGGACCTGTCCACCGGACGCAACATCCACACCACCCGCGAGTGGGTGCTGCGCAACTCCCCGTACCGATCGGCACCGTGCCGCTCTACCAGGCCCTGGAGAAGGTCGACGGCAAGGCCGAGGAGCTGAGCTGGGAGATCTACAAGGACACGGTGATCGAGCAGGCCGAGCAGGGCGTCGACTACATGACCGTGCACGCCGGCGTGCTCCTGCCGTACGTGCCGCTCACCGCGCGCCGCAAGACCGGCATCGTCTCGCGCGGCGGCTCGATCATGGCCGCCTGGTGCCTCGCGCACCACCAGGAGAACTTCCTCTACACGCACTTCGAGGAGCTCTGCGAGATCCTGGCGGCGTACGACGTCACGTACTCGCTCGGCGACGGCCTGCGTCCGGCTCGATCGCCGACGCCAACGACGCCGCTCAGTTCGCGGAGTTGAGGACGCTCGGCGAGCTGAACACGATCGCCAAGCGCCACCACGTCCAGACGATGATCGAGGGCCCCGGGCACGTCCCGATGCACAAGATCAAGGAGAACATCGACCTCCAGCAGGAGATCTGCGAGGAGGCGCCGTTCTACACGCTCGGCCCGCTGACCACGGACGTGGCGCCCGCCTACGACCACATCACCTCCGGCATCGGCGCGGCGATGATCGCCTGGTGGGGCACGGCGATGCTCTGCTACGTGACGCCCAAGGAGCACCTGGGCCTGCCCAACCGCGACGACGTGAAGACCGGCGTCATCACGTACAAGATCGCGGCCCACGCGGCGGACCTCGCCAAGGGGCACCCGGGCGCGCAGGAGTGGGACGACGCGCTCTCGGACGCGCGCTTCGAGTTCCGCTGGGAGGACCAGTTCAACCTGGCGCTCGACCCGGACACCGCCCGCGAGTTCCACGACGAGACGCTGCCGGCGGAGCCTGCGAAGACCGCGCACTTCTGCTCGATGTGCGGTCCGAAGTTCTGCTCGATGAAGATCTCCCAGGACATCCGCCGCGAACACGGCGGTACGGAGCAGGAGATCGAGGCCGGCATGGCGGAGAAGTCGAAGGAGTTCGCGGCGAGCGGCAACCGCGTGTACCTGCCGCTGGCGGAGTAGGGGAACCGGCAGCTCCGGATCCGGCAGCTCGGGATCCGGCAGCTCCGGATCCGTTCGCTCATGGACCGGCCCGCGACCCCGGGGGAGTCGCGGGCCGGTCCGGCGCGTCAGGGGCGGCCGGGTCCGGCGGGGTGGCGGCGAGGGCGTCGCGGAGGAAGGGAGGATGCCGCGTTCGAGGAGGGCGAGGCGCCAGGCCTCGCGGGCGCGGGAGAGTTCGTCGTCCGGACCGCCCGTGCTCACCTCGACCGGGCTGTTGCGCAGGGCCGTCACGAGGAGCCCGGCGGCCGCGCAGAGCAGTCCGGCGGCGGCGAGCGAGCCGAACACGAGGCCGGCGGTGAGCAGGGTCGCGCCGAACGCCACGGTGGGGGCGAGGGCGTGCAGCACCGCGCCGACCAGCAGGAAGATGACGGAGGCGGCGCCCGCGAGGACGGGCACCATGACGGTGACGATCGCGACGACGCCCGCCCCGGGGCCGGGCAGGTCGTACGGGACAGGGGCGCGGGTCCCGGCGGACGCGCGGTTCTGCTCGCGGACCTTCACGAAGTGGTCGTACTCGCTCGCGGCCGCGGGGTGACGAGCGCCGTCGCGTTCAGCGTCATCGCGCGCAACTGCGCGACCGTGAGCCGGGTGCCGACCCCGGCGAGTTCCGGACGTGCGTGGGCGGTGCTCAGTGCGTCGTCGAGGACCCGCTCGTACTCGGCACGGTCCTCGGTCAGCAGGTGCGGAGCCACGTTCATGTGCATCCCCGATGCTCCGTAGGCCCGTGACGGCCGTGGGAAGACGACCGGGCGGGCGGAAACGGAGGAGAGCCTGCTACGGATGCACCGATGGTAGGGCGGCGACGCGGCGGGCTGACAGGGAGTTTCCCGAAATCGTCCTTCCCGGATGCGCAGGGTGATAGCGGGTGTCCGGCCGGCCGTTCGGCCGACCGTCCAGTCAGCCGTCCAGTCAGCCGTTCGGTCTGTCGTTCAGGGGAGTTGGACGACCAGGAGCTTCCGGCCATGGTCACTCCGCCGTCCATGGCGATCGCGAGCCCGTCGGCGTACACGTGCGGTCCGTCGACGACCGGGCCTCCGCCGTCCTCGCCGTCCTCCGTGCCGACCTGGCCGAGGAGGTACGGGATCGGGCTGTGGCCGTGCACGATCCGGCTGCCGCCGTAGGTGGAGAGCAGCTCCTGGACGGCCTGCGGCCCCCGTCGTCGCGGAACGCGAAGCGCTTAGTGAACTTCCGGAAGACGTCCCAGACCTCGTCCGCGTCGTTCCGGTTGAGGATCTCGTGGACCGTGTCGTTGACGTCCTCGATGGTCTCGCCGTATTCGAGGTACGCGGTGGTGTCCGAGTGCACGAGGAGGTGGTCGTCCTCCCGCACCACGGCGTCGAGCCGGGACATCCACTGGAGGTGGACGTCCTGGAGGCGGTCCATGTCCTGCTTCTGGCCGCCGTTGAGCAGCCAGGCGGCCTGGAAGGTGGCGGTGCCCGCGCCGGAGTTGACCGGGGTGTCGCCGAAGCGCTTGGCGCCGATGAGCAGCAGTTCGTGGTTGCCCATGAGGGCCTTGCAGTAGCCGCCGGCGGCGCGGCCTCGGCGGAGAGCCGCATGACCAGGTCGATGACGCCGATGCCGTCGGGGCCGCGGTCGGTGAAGTCGCCGAGGAACCAGAGCCGGGCGTTGCCCGCGGCCCAGCCGCCGTTCTCGTCGACGAGGCCCTGGGCGCGCAGGGCCGCGACGAGTTCGTCGAGGTAGCCGTGGACGTCGCCGACGACGTAGAGGGACCGGGGCCGTCGCCGGCCGGGGCCTCGTCGGCGGGGGCGGGGAGGCCTTCACCTGGACGGTGTCGCCGCGGTTGATGACGGGCAGGTCGCGCTCGGTCGGCGTGTACCCCTCGGGCAGTTCGCCCTCGGGGAACGCGTTCCCGGGGTGGCCGGAGGCGACGGGGGCCGCGGGCGCGTCCGGGGAGGCGGGGTAGGGGGCGCGACGGTGCGGTGGCCGAGGTGGAGGGTCGGGTCGGCGGGCATGGGCGCGGGCGCCTGCGGCGGGAGCGGGGGCGTCTGCGGTACGGACGCCTGCGGTACGGACCCGGCCGCCGGGGGTGCACCGGCATCGGCGTCGGCACCGGCACGGCCTCGACCGGGGAGGGCGCGGCGGGGGCAGCGGCTCGGCAGGAGGCAGCGGCTCGGCGGCGGCCGGCCGGACGGCCGGGGCCGGGGCCGGGTGCGCGGCGGGGGCGCGGTCGGGCGCTCGGCATGGAGCTCGTCGTGACGTTCGGCATGACGTTCCGCGTGGCGCTCGGCCGGGACGGAGTGGGGCGCGGGAGCGCCGTGTGCCGTCGCGCGCTCGTCCGGCGCGGAGTACGGCTCCGGACCCGACGGTTCGGCGACATGGCTCTGCACGGGCACGCGTGCGTACGGCGGTACGCGGAAGTCACGCAATGTCGCCGTGCGTACCACGGGCTCCTGACCGGCCCCTGAGTCATCGACCCTCCACCACCGTCGCGATGCCTGCACATCGCGGACCGGCCTAGTCGGGGTGGTCCGCGGTGTCGTCCGCCCATCATAGGAATGAGCGTCCTCCTGTGTGACGCACCAGGGGTGGTGAATCCGGGTCCACTCCGGGTTCACCAGTCGTTTCGCCCGAATTGGGAAGGTCCAGTCCAGGGTTGGAACCGGTGCGGTGATCGGTTTGGCCGTTCCGCCCACGGGCAGGGACGGGAACGGCGTGTCCGAAGGCGTTCTTCTCCAGGAGCCGGCCCCCGGATCAGTCCTTCGCGGGCGAGCGCGGCGGGCTGACCGTCGTGCGGGGCGGGCGGCGCTGCGAGGAGGTGCGGACGATGAGTTCGGTCGGTATGACCTGCTCGACCGGTCCGTCGTTCTCGACCCCCTCGATGGCGTCGATGAGGAGCTGGACGACCGCCGTGCCGATCCGGCGCGGTTTGAGCGAGAGCGTCGTGAGGGGCAGTTCGGTGGTGGCGTAGCCGGCCGACTCGCTGCAGCAGACCAGCAGGAGGTCGTCCGGGACGCGCAGCCCGTAGCGGCGCGCGGCCGCGAGAGGTCGGTCCCGTTGGGGTCGAAGAGGCCGTACACGGCGTCGGGCCGGTCCGGGCGGGCGAGCAGCCGGTCGGCCGCGACGGCGCCCGCGCACGGGTCGTGCGCCGGATAGGCCTCGTAGACGGGCTCTGGCCCACCCGCGCGCACCAGTCGAGGTAGGCGGTGGTGGACAGGCGGGTGTACGTGTCCGTGCTGGTGCCGGTGAGGAGGCCGATGCGGCGGGCACCGGCGGCGGCGAGGTGGTCGAGCAGGTCGAGGACGGCGGCTTCGTGGTCGTTGTCGACCCAGGCGGTGACCGGAAGGGTGCCGGCGGGGCGTCCGTCGGAGACGACGGGCAGTCCCTGGCGGACCAGTTCGGTGACGACGGGGTCGTGGTCGGAGGGATCGATGACGACGGTGCCGTCGAGGGCGACGTTCGACCAGACGTCATGGCGGGAGGTGGCGGGGAGGATGACCAGGGCGTAGCCCCGGGCGAAACGCGGCCGACGTGGCCGCCCTGGCCATCTCCGCGAAGTACGCGAATTCGGTGAAGGTGAAAGGTTCATCCCCGTACGTGGTCACGGTCAGGCCGATGAGTCCCGACTTGCCGGTACGGAGCGTGCGGGCCGCCGCGGACGGGCGGTAGCCCAGCCGGTCGGCGACCTCGCGGACGTGGCGGCGGGTGGCGTCGGGGAGCCGGCCCTTCCGTTGAGCGCGTCGGAGACAGTCGTGATGGAGACACCGGCGGCGGCGGCGACGTCCCTGATGCCCGCCCTGCCCTGCCGGCTCCCCCGGGTCTGTGCCCGGCTCACCTGGTGCTTCCCTGCTGCTGTCATGGCGAGCCGATAGTAGGGCGATGAAGGGCGGTCGGGGCGGTCGCATATGCAGACGTTGACAGACACGTTTCTGCATGATCGAAAGCTAGTAAATGCCTTCGATATAAAGGTAGTTGCTGTGTTCGGTCTGTGCCTTGGGGGTGCTGGGAGGTGTGGGCCTGGCGAGGGGCGAAGTCTCGAAGAGGTCTCAACTCACCTCTACGGGGGATGCGCGCCACGGCGCTCGCCACCGGCGCGCGCCACCGTGCGCGCGCTCCCCACTCATCGGGACGACCCGGAGGCGGCCGGGAAGCCGTGTCCCTCCTGTTGTCCACAGCCCATTCGCAGCAGGGCCGAATCCTCTTAAGGTGAGCAGTATTGGCGGTACGGACGATCGAGGAGGCCACACCGTGAGCGAGACCAGCGGGACGAGCACCGGCAGCCCCAGGCTGCGCGCCGAGCTGGACGGCGTCCCCACCTACAAGCCGGGCAAGCCTGCCGCCGCGGGCGGGCCCGTGGCCTTCAAGCTGTCCTCCAACGAGAACCCCTACCCGCCGCTGCCGGGGGTCCTGGAGAGCGTGGTGGCCGGGGCCGACACCTTCAACCGGTACCCGGACATGGCCTGCACCGGTCTGATGGAGGAGCTGGCCGAGCGCTTCGGCGTGCCCGTCTCGCACCTGGCCACGGGCACCGGCTCGGTCGGGGTCGCGCAGTCGCTGCTCCAGGCGACCTCGGGCCCGGGCGACGAGGTGATCTACGCCTGGCGCTCCTTCGAGGCGTACCCGATCATCACGCAGATCAGCGGGGCCACCTCGGTGCAGGTGCCGCTGACCGACGGCGAGGTGCACGACCTCGACGCGATGGCGGAGGCGATCACCGACCGGACCCGGCTGATCTTCGTCTGCAACCCCAACAACCCCACGGGCACCGCGGTGCGCCGGGCCGAGCTGGAGCGCTTCCTCGACCGGGTGCCCTCCGACGTCCTGGTCGTGCTCGACGAGGCGTACAAGGAGTTCGTGCGCGACCCCGAGATCCCGGACGGCATCGAGCTGTACCGCGACCGGCCCAACGTCGCCGTGCTGCGCACCTTCTCCAAGGCGTACGGCCTGGCCGGGCTGCGGGTCGGCTTCGCGGTCGCCCACGAGCCGGTGGCGGCGGCGCTGCGCAAGACGGCGGTGCCGTTCGGCGTGAGCCAGTTGGCGCAGGACGCGGCGGTGGCCTCGCTGCGGGCCGAGGACGAGCTGCTCGGCCGGGTCGGCTCGCTGGTGGCCGAGCGCGAGCGAGTCCGCGCGGCCCTGGTGGCCCAGGGCTGGACCGTGCCGGACACCCAGGCGAACTTCGTCTGGCTGCGGCTCGGCGAGCGGACGGCCGACTTCGCGGCGGCGTGCGAGCGGCACGGCGTCGTGGTGCGCCCGTTCGCCGGCGAGGGCGTGCGCGTCACGATCGGCGAGGGCGAGGCGAACGATCTGTTCCTCCAGGCGGCGGAGGGCTTCCGCAAGGAGCTCTGAGCCTCACCGAGGCGCGTTTCGACGGCCCCGCGAGCAGCCGCTCGCGGGGGCTGTTCTCGCGTGCGAGGGGCGTGCGGGGGGCGTGCTCAGGGCTGCGGAGGACGTGTGAGCAAAGAGACGTCCTGTAAAGGGCCCCCGGAGACAAGTAGGGATTTCGTATGAGCCATAATGCTTGTGAATGTGAACGCGTTCACAAGCGCGCCCCAGTTCGTCCCACTATCGGTGGAATGGTCGGGGCGGACCGCCGATGTGACCACGGCGATGTAAGGAGAAAGCGACGTGGACCTCGCTCTTGCGCCAGAGACGCTGGCGCGCTGGCAGTTCGGCATCACCACCGTCTACCACTTCCTCTTCGTCCCGCTGACGATCTCCCTCGCGCGGCGCTCACCGCCGGTCTCCAGACCGCCTGGGTGCGGACGGAGAACGAGAAGTACCTCAGGGCGACGAAGTTCTGGGGCAAGCTCTTCCTGATCAACATCGCCATGGGCGTCGTCACCGGCATCGTGCAGGAGTTCCAGTTCGGCATGAACTGGTCCGACTACTCGCGCTTCGTCGGCGACATCTTCGGCGCCCGCTCGCGTTCGAGGCGCTCATCGCCTTCTTCTTCGAGTCGACCTTCATCGGTCTGTGGATCTTCGGCTGGGACAAGCTGCCGAAGAAGATCCACCTCGCCTGCATGTGGATGGTGTCGATCGGCACCGTCCTCTCCGCGTACTTCATCCTGGCGGCCAACTCCTGGATGCAGCACCGGTGGGCTACCGCATCAACGAGGAGCGCGGCCGGGCGGAGCTCACCGACTTCTGGCTCGTGCTCACCCAGAACACGGCCGTCACCCAGTTCTTCCACACCATCACGGCGGCCTTCCTGGTCGGCGGCGCGTTCATGGTCGGCATCTCCGCCTTCCACCTGGCCCGCAAGAAGCACATCCCCGTGATGCGGACCTCGCTGCGACTCGGCCTGATCACCCTGATCATCGCCGGCCTCGGCACCGCCATCAGCGGTGACCTGCTCGGCAAGGTCATGTTCAAGCAGCAGCCGATGAAGATGGCCGCCGCCGAGGCCTCTGGGACGGCGAGGCGCCCGCCCCTTCTCGATCTTCGCCTACGGCGACGTCGACAAGGGCCACAACAAGGTCGCCGTCGAGATCCCCGGCCTGCTGTCCTTCCTCGCGAACGACGACTTCAGCTCGTACGTCCCCGGCATCAACGACGTCAACAAGGCCGAGCAGGAGAAGTACGGACCCGGCGACTACCGGCCCAACATCCCCGTCGCCTACTGGGGCTTCCGCTGGATGATCGGCTTCGGCATGGCCTCCCTGACCCTGGGGATGATCGGCCTCTGGCTGACCCGGAAGAAGTTCATGCTGGCACCGGGGCTGCGGACGGGGAGGACGAGGTGCCGAACCTGGTCCTCTTCAAGAACAAGGCCCTCAGTCCCCGGATCGGCAAGTGGTACTGGCTCGTCGCGCTCTGGACGATGCTCTTCCGCTGATCGCCAACTCCTGGGGCTGGATCTTCACCGAGATGGGCCGTCAGCCGTGGGTCGTCTACGGCGTGCTGCGCACCCGGGACGCGGTCTCCCCGGCGTCTCCCAGGCCGAGGTCCTCACCTCGATGATCGGCTTCACCCTGCTCTACGCCGTCCTCGCGGTCATCGAGGTCAAGCTCCTCGTCAAGTACGTCAAGGCGGGGCCGCCCGAGCTGACCGACGACGACCTCAACCCGCCCACCAAGATCGGCGGGGACACCCGCGACCCCGACCGGCCCATGGCCTTCTCGTACTGAGGCTCAGGAGACCGAGGCATGGAACTTCACGACGTCTGGTTCGTACTCATCGCCGTCCTCTGGACCGGCTACTTCTTCCTGGAGGGCTTCGACTTCGGGATCGGCATCCTGACCAAGCTGCTCGCCCGCGACCGGGCCGAGAAGCGGGTCCTCATCAACACCATCGGACCCGTCTGGGACGGCAACGAGGTGTGGCTGCTCACCGCCGGCGGCGCCACCTTCGCCGCGTTCCCCGAGTGGTACGCGACGCTCTTCTCCGGCTTCTACCTGCCGCTGCTGCTCATCCTGGTCTGCCTGATCATCCGGGGCGTGGCCTTCGAGTACCGGGCGAAGCGGCCCGAGGAGAACTGGCAGCGGAACTGGGAGCAGGCCATCTTCTGGACCTCGCTGCTCCCCGCGATCCTCTGGGGCGTGGCCTTCGGCAACATCGTCCGGGGTGTGAAGATCGACGCCGACATGGAGTACGTGGGCACCTTCCTCGACCTGCTCAACCCGTACGCGCTCCTCGGCGGACTGGTCACGCTCACCCTCTTCACCTTCCACGGGGCGGTCTTCGCCGCGCTGAAGACGGTCGGGGACATCCGGGTGCGGGCCCGGGGCTCGCGCTCAAGCTGGGCCTGGTCACGGCGGTGCTCGCGCTCGCCTTCCTGATCTGGACCCAGGTCCACACGGGCGACGCCTGGAGCCTCGCGGCGATGGTGGTCGCGGCGGTGGCGCTCGTCGGCGCGATCGTCGCCATCAGGGCGGGACGCGAGGGCTGGTCGTTCGCGCTCTCGGGCGTCACGATCGCCGCCTCCGTGGCGATGCTCTTCCTGGCGCTCTTCCCGGACGTCATGCCGTCGTCGCTCCGCCCCGAGTGGAGCCTCACCGTGACGAACGCCTCGTCGAGCCCGTACACGCTCACGATCATGACGTGGTGCGCCGCGATCGCGACCCCGCTGGTGCTGCTCTACCAGAGCTGGACCTACTGGGTGTTCCGCAAGCGGATCGGTACGCAGCACATCGCCGACGCGCAGCACCACACCGCCGACGCCCACTAGGGCCGGCCGGCGCTCAGAGAGGGCATGTTTCACGTGAAACCGATCGATCCGCGTCTGCTCCGGTACGCCCGGGCCACCCGTCTCTTCCTGGCCGCGGTGGTCGGCCTCGGTCTCGTCGGAGCGGTGCTGGTCGTCGCCCAGGCGATGCTCGTCGCCGAGATCGTGGTGGGGTCCTTCCAGGAGGGCCGGTCGGTTTCCGCCCTGGCCACGCCCCTGCTGCTGCTCGCCGGAGTGGCGGTGGCACGGGGGCTGGTCTCCTGGCTGACCGAGCTCGCCGCCCACCGGGCGAGCGCGGCGGTCAAATCCGAACTCCGCGGGCGGCTCCTCGTCCGGGCCGCCGCGCTCGGACCGGGGTGGCTCGGCGGGCAGCGGGCCGGTTCGCTGATCGCCCTCGCGACGCGGGGCGTGGACGCGCTCGACGACTACTTCGCCCGCTACCTGCCCCAGTTGGGTCTCGCGGTGGTCGTGCCGGTGGCGGTCCTGGCCCGGATCGTCACCGAGGACTGGGTCTCGGCGGCCATCATCGTCGTCACGCTGCCGCTCATCCCGCTCTTCATGATCCTCATCGGCTGGTACACCCAGGCCCGGATGGACCGGCAGTGGAAGCTGCTCTCGCGGCTCTCCGGCCACTTCCTGGACGTGGTGGCCGGCCTTCCCACCCTCAAGATCTTCGACCGGGCGAAGGCCCAGGCCGAGTCGATCCGCGCGATCACCTCCGCGTACCGGCAGGCGACCATGCGCACGCTGCGGATCGCCTTCCTCTCCTCCTTCGCCCTCGAACTCCTCGCCACCCTCTCAGTCGCCCTCGTCGCCGTGACCATCGGCATGCGGCTCGTCCACGGCGACCTCGACCTCTCCACCGGGCTCGTCATCCTGATCCTGGCGCCCGAGGCGTACCTGCCGCTGCGGCAGGTGGGGGCGCAGTACCACGCGGCGGCGGAGGGGCTCGCGGCGGCGGAGGAGATCTTCGACGTCCTGGAGCAGCCGGTACGCGGCGGGGGAACGGGCGCGGTTCCGGACTCCGTACGCCTCGAACTGGACGCCGTGACGGTACGGCACGCGGGGCGCGCGAGCCCTCGCTCGACGCGGCGACGCTGACGGTCGAGCCGGGCGAGACGGTGGCCCTGGTCGGGCCGAGCGGCTCGGGCAAGTCCACGCTGCTGGACGTGGTCCTCGGGTTCACGGCCCCGGAGCCGGGCGGCACCGTCCGGGTCGGCGGCGAGACCTCGCGGAACTCGACCCGGAGGCGTGGCGGTCGCGGATCGCCTGGGTGCCGCAGCGCCCGTACCTCTTCGCGGGGACGATCGCCGAGAACGTACGGCTCGCCCGCCCGGACGCCTCCGACGAGGCGGTACGGGAGAGCCCTGCAGGACGCGGGGGCCGACGGCTTCGTCGCGGAGCTGCCGGCCGGGCTCGACACCCCGCTCGGCGAGGACGGCGCCGGACTCTCGGCGGGGCAGCGGCAGCGGCTCGCCCTCGCCCGCGCGTTCCTGGCCGACCGGCCCCTGCTGCTGCTCGACGAGCCCACGGCCGCGCTCGACGGCGAGACGGAGGCGGGCGTGGTCGACGCGGTCCGGCGCCTCGCGGCCGGCCGGACGGTCCTGCTCGTGGTCCACCGCCCGGCCCTGCTCGCGGTGGCGGACCGGGTGGTGGGCCTGGGCACGCACCCCGGGACGCCGGTGGCGACGCCGTCGGCCGGCGGTGCGGCCACGGCCGGGGCGCCCGGCACGGCCGAAGCGGTGGTCTGGTCCGGGACGGCGGTCACGGGCGGTGTGATCGAAACGGCCGGGACGGTGGCCGCCGCGGGCGGAAGCGCCCCGGACGCCACGGCCCCGCACGGCCTGCGGCGGGTCCGGGGCATGGCCGGGGAGCTCAAGGGACGCATGGTGCTCGCGCTGCTGCTCGGGAGCCTCGCCCTCGGGTCCGCCGTCGGACTCATGGCCGTGTCCGGGTGGCTCATCTCCCGGGCCTCCGAACAGCCCCCGTCCTCTATCTGATGATGGCGGTCACCGCCACGCGCGCCTTCGGCATCGGCCGGGCCGTCTTCCGGTACGCCGAGCGGCTCGTCTCGCACGACGCCGTCCTGCGGATGCTCGCCGACCTGCGGGTCTCCGTCTACCGGCGCCTGGAGCGGATCGCCCCGGCCGGTCTGGGGCGCACCCGGCGCGGCGACCTGCTCGCCCGGCTCGTCCAGGACGTCGACGCGCTCCAGGACTACTGGCTGCGCTGGCTGCTCCCGGCGGGCGCCGCGCTCGTCGTGGGCGTCGGGACCGTCGGCTTCACCGCCTGGCTGCTGCCCGAGGCCGGCGCCGTCCTCGCCGTGGGCCTGCTGGTCGCGGGGATCGCCGTGCCGGCGGCCGGCGGGGCCCTCGCCCGCCGGGCCGAACGGCGGCTCGCCCGCGCGCGGCGCCCTGGCGACCGCCGTGGCCGACCTGCTGCGCGGCTGCGCCGAGCTGACGGTGGCCGGCGCCCTGCGGAGCCGTATCGAAAGGACCCGGGAGGCCGACCGCGACCTCACCGGCATCGCCTCCGGCAGGCCGCCGCCACCGCGCTCGGGGCCGGGCTCTCGGCGCTGGTCTGCGGCCTGACGGTCCGGGCTCGGCCGCCGCCCGCGTCGGCGTCCAGGCCGTGCGGGACGGGCGGCTCGACGGGGTGTCCCTCGCCGTGGTCGTCCTCACCCCGCTCGCCGCCTTCGAGGCCGTGACCGGCCTTCCGCTCGCCGTCCAGTACCGGCAGCGCGTCAAGCACAGCGCCGAGCGGGTCTTCGAGGTGCTCGACGCCCCCGTCCCCGTACGGGAGCCGCGGACGCCCGCCGCTCCCCGGCGGGTCCGTTCCCCCTCGAACTGTCCGGGCTCTCCGCCCGGTACGCCGGGCAGGAGCGGCCGGCGCTCACCGGCTTCGGGCTCACCCTGGAGGCCGGGCGGCGGGTCGCCGTCGTCGGCGCCTCCGGTTCCGGCAAGACCACGCTCGCCCAGGTGCTGCTGCGGTTCCTGGACGTGGAGGGCGGCACGTACCGGCTCGGCGGCGTGCCCGCCCGGGAGCTGGACGGG
Source organism: Streptomyces sp. WAC08241 (assembly GCA_007858575.1). Lineage (GTDB taxonomy): Bacteria > Actinomycetota > Actinomycetes > Streptomycetales > Streptomycetaceae > Streptomyces. The sequence goes on along the minus strand of CP042279.1, from coordinate 5,439,634 downwards.
GACGCGGTCCGGCGTCTGGTCGGCCTGTGCGCCCAGGACGCGCACCTCTTCGACAGCTCCGTGCGCGAGAACCTGCGGCTCGCCAAGGTCGGCGCGGACGACGGGGAGCTGCGCGAGGCGCTGAGCCGGGCCCGGCTGCTCGACTGGGTGGACGGGCTGCCCGAGGGCTCGACACCCTGGTGGGCGAGCACGGCGCGCGGCTCTCCGGCGGCCAGCGCCAGCGGCTCGCGCTCGCACGGGCGCTCCTGGCCGACTTCCCGGTCCTCGTCCTCGACGAGCCGGCCGAGCACCTGGACCTCGCCACCGCCGACGCGCTCACCGACGACCTGCTCCGGGCCACCGAGGGCCGCACCACCGTCCTCATCACCCACCGGCTGCACGGCCTCGACGCCGTCGACGAGGTGCTCGTCCTGGACGGGGGCCGGACCGTGCAGCGCGGCCCGTACGCCGAGCTCGCGGCGGAGGACGGGCCGCTGCGCCGGATGCTGGAGCAGGAGAGGGCGACCGATCTGCTCGCCGTCACCGCGAGGGGTGGCGCCGCCGCGACGGGTGGCACTGTCACGGCGGGTGGCACCGCCGCGACGGGCGACATCGTTACGACGGGTGGCACCACCGCGACGGGCGGCATCGCCATGGCGGGCGACATCGCCACGATGGAGACGGCTGACTTTTCTCGCTAAATAGGACTTACTAGGCTCAAGCCATGACCGCCACCGAGTCCGACGCCCCGGACCCCCTGGAAGCCGCCACCCGGGTCACTCACAGCCTCCAGGGGCTGTCCACGGAGCTCACCGCCCGCGTGCCGCAGCTCCTGGAGGCCATGCGCTCGGTCGGCACCGGGCTCGAACTCCACTCCACCCTCGACCGGATCTGCGAGACCGCCGCCGAACTCGCCGACGCCCGGTACGCGGCGATCGGCGTCGTCGACGACGACGGCGACGGCCTCTCCGACTTCGTCACCTTCGGCGTCGACGAGGCCACGGCCCGCCGGATCGGCCGCCGCCCCGACGGCCACGCGGGGCTGCTCGGCGCACTGATCCGCGACCCGCAGACCATCCGCCTCGCCGACCTCTCGAAGGATCCGCGCGCGGCGGGCTTCCCGGCCGGGCACCCGCCGATGCGGTCCTTCCTCGGCGTCCCCATCCGGGTCCAGGGCGAGATCTTCGGCAACCTGTACCTCGCGGAGAAGCGCGGCGCGGACGAGTTCAACGACTACGACGTGCACATGGTCCGGGTGCTCGCCACCGAGGCGGGCATCGCCATCGGCAACGCCCGCCTGTACGAGGCCGCCCGCCAGCGCGAACGGTGGATCGACGGCTCGGTCGCCGTCACCACCGCCCTGCTCTCGGGCGGCGACGCCGACGACGCCCTCACGGTCGTCGCCGAACAGGCCCGCCGGCTCGCCGACGCGGACGCCGGCATCGTGCTGCTCCCCGCCGAGGAGGGCGGCCTGGAGGTCGTCGCCGTCTCCTCGCCCCGGTCCACGAAGTGGCTGGGCGTGGTGGTCCCGCCCGAGAGCGACGTGGTGGAGCAGCTCTTCGAGGGCGAGGCGGTCTTCGTCGCGGACGCCTCCTCGGACCCGCGCATGACCAGTCCGATGACCGCGATGTACGGGCCGAGCATGATCCTTCCGCTGCAGAGCGGCGGGCGGGTGCTCGGGGCGCTCGCCATGCCGCGCGTACGGGACGGCCGTCCGTTCACGGAGACGGAGCGGACGCTCGCCACCAGTTCGCCTCGCAGGCGGCGCTCGCCCTGATGATGGCCGAGGCACAGCGGGACCGGGAGCGCCTCGCCGTGTACGAGGACCGCGACCGGATCGCCCGTGACCTGCACGATCTCGTCATTCAGCGGCTCTTCGCCACCGGCATGATGCTGGAGAGCGCCCAGCGCAGGTCGATCGTGCCGGCCGTGCGCGAGGGCGTGGGCAAGGCCGTGGACGAGCTGGACGTGACCATCCAGGAGATCCGCACGGCGATCTTCGCGCTCCAGCAGGGGCCCGCCGAGGCCCCGTCGGGGCTGCGCACCCGCGTCCTGCGGGAGATCAACATGGCGGCCGTGCCGCTCGGCTTCAAGCCCGCCCACCGCTTCCTCGGCGCGATCGACTCGACGGTCGGCGAGCTCACCGGCAAGAACCTCATCGCGGCCCTGCGCGAGGCGCTCTCCAACGCGTTCCGGCACGCCGACGCGAGCCGGATCGAGGTGGTCGTCGACGCCGGCGCCACCCTGCCCGACGGTTCCGCCGGGGTACGCCTGTCGGTCGCCGACGACGGGGTCGGCATCCCGGCGGGCGGGCGGCGCAGCGGCCTGCGCAACCTGGCGCGCCGGGCGGAGTCCCTGGGCGGCGCGAGCTGGTGCGGGCCGGGCATCGGGGAGGACGGCGGGGGACGACGGTGGTGTGGGAGGCGCCGCTCTAGCGGCCTGCCCGTGCGCTTGGCGCGGGCCCCTTACGGCTGGCGCGGTCCCGTTGTGCCTGGCGCGAGCCTGTCACGGCTGGCGCGGTCCCGTTGTGCCTGGCATGGGCCCGTCACGGCTGGCGCGCGGGCCCGCTGCGGCCGACGCCTGCCCGTCGCGGCTGGCGCGGACCCGTGGTTCCGGCGAGCGCCTCGGCGACGAGCTGCTCGATGACGACGGCCACGCCGTCCTCGTTGTTGCCGGTCGTACGGCCCGAGGCGGCGGTGATCACGTCCGGGTGGGCGTTGCCCATCGCGTACGAGCGACCCGCCCAGGTGAGCATCTCGATGTCGTTCGGCATGTCGCCGAAGGCGACGACCTCCTCGGCCGTGATGCCGCGCTCGGCGCAGCACAGGGCGAGCGTGGAGGCCTTGGAGACGCCGAACCCGCTGATCTCGATGAGGGCGGTGGGGCTGGACCGGGTGAAGGCGGCCCGGTCGCCCGCGGTCTCCCTGGCCACCGCGAGGAACACGTCGGGGTCGAGCTCCGGGTGCTGGGCGAGCAGCTTGAGCACGGGGCCGCCGCACCGGTCTCCTCCTCGAAGAGGAGCTTCTCGGCAGTGGCGACGGTGGCCCCGGGGTCGAGGAAGAAGGGCGGGTAGTGCGGCTCGTAGTGGATGCCGGTGGTGAGCTCGACCGCGAAGGAGGTCCCGGGAGCGGCGGCGCGCAGGGCCTCGACGACGTCCAGGGCGACCGGCCGCTCCAGCGGGCGGACCTCCAGAAGGCGCCCCCGGCGTGCAGGTCGACGACGGCGGCGCCGTTGGCGCAGATGGCCATGCCGTGACCGTGGACGTGCGCGCTGACCACGTCCATCCAGCGGGCGGGCCGACCGGTGACGAAGAAGACCTCGATCCCGGCCCGCTCGGCCGCGGCGAGAGCAGCGACCGTGCGCTCGGAGACGGTCTTGTCGTCGCGGAGCAGCGTGCCGTCGAGATCGGTGGCGATCAGCCGGGGCACCGGGACGGAAGGACGCGGGGACCGCGGGGGCCGCGGAGAACGGGGAGAGGTCACCGCCCCATTCTTCCGCACCTCGCGCACGGGCGTGCGAGGAGCCGCACATATGAGTGGAGGAAAAGGGGAGGGAGGGGCTGATTCACGCCGATCGCGGAAGCCGACGCCCCGCCGCGCTCCCGGCCGGAGCCGGGTCGCCGTGCCGTGTCCGGCGCGGTCGGACATGGCCGTAAACATTCGTTCGTTTTCCGGGGGCGGGAAGGCTTCCCGGGGAGCTGACGGCGTCTCGGAGGGGCGGGGCATGGTCGCGGGCCGACGGAGCGCGGAGTGCGATTTCTGCGGTGCTCGTTACGGGACGTGGGTCGCGAGTCTGGGGATGGCGCTCTGTCCCGAGTGCGAGCGGACCGGGACGGACCGGCCGCGCGCGAGCCGGTCCTGGTGGGCGACGTCCTGGCGGGCCTGGCCGGGGCACTGACCCGGGCCGACGCACCGACCCTGCCGGCGCAGAGACGGAGACACGTCCGGCAGGTGCCCTGACCGGGCGGCTCCGGGCGCGTGCACCGTGCGTCGGGCGCGGGGCGCCGTACGCCGGGCGCGTGATGTCGGGCATCGCGCGTCGGGCGTGGGACGGTCGTGCGTCGGGCGCGGGACGGTCGTGCGTCAGCCGAGCTGGGCGAGGGCCTCCGTGGCGATGGCCTCGAAGACGGCCTGGTCGGCCGCGAAGTCGGAGTCCGGAATCGGCCAGTGGATCACGATCTCGGTGAAGCCGAGGTCGCGGTGGCGCCCGGCGAAGTCGACGAAGGCGTCCACAGACTCCAGCGGACGCGTCCGGTCCGGGGTGAAGCCGGTGAGCAGGATCTTGTCCAGGTCGGCCACCTCCCGGCCGGCCTCGGCGCACGCCTTGCCGAGCCGCTCGATCTGGCCGCGCAGCGTCGCCACCGACTGCTCCGGGGTCCCCTCCTCGTACAGCTTCGGGTCGCCGGTCGTCACCCACGCCTGCCCGTACCGCGCGGCCAGCCGCATCCCGCGCGGGCCGGTCGCCGCCACCGCGAACGGCAGCCGGGGGCGCTGGACACAGCCGGGGACGTTCCGGGCCTCGTCCGCCGCGTAGAACGTGCCCCGCTCCGTCACCGCGTCCTCGGTGAGCAGCCGGTCGAGCAGCGCCACGAACTCGCCGAACCGGTCCGCCCGCTCCTTGGGCGTCCAGGCCTCCTGGCCGAGCGCGGTGGCGTCGAAGCCGTTGCCGCCCGCGCCGATGCCGAGGGTGATCCGGCCGCCGGAGACGTCGTCCAGCGTGATCAGGTCCTTGGCGAGCGTCACCGGGTGCCGGAAGTTCGGCGAGGTGACGAGGGTGCCGAGGCGGAGCCGCTCGGTGACCGCCGCGGCGGCGGTGAGCGTGGGTACCGCGCCGAACCAGGGCCGTCCCGGAAGGCACGCCAGGACAGGTGGTCGTAGGTGTACGCGGTGTGGAAGCCCAGCTCCTCGGCGTGCCGCCACTTCCGGCGGCCCTCCTCGTGCCAGCGGTCGATCGGCAGGATCACAGTGCTCAGTCGCATGGGGACGACCCTACGAGAGGCCGAGCAGCCGCCGCATCGACTCCGCGGCGCGGACGGCGGCGTCGCCGCAGCAGTTGTTGAAGAGGACGTGGACCTCCCGGGCCCGTTCGGCCATCTCCCGGATGCGCGGGGCCCACTCCGAGAGCTCGTCGGGGGTGTAGTCGTGGCGGAACCTCTCCTCCTTGGTTCCGGTGCCCCAGGCGGTGTTGCGGCCGTGGAAGCGCACCAGCGCGAGGTCCGGGGAGGTGACCGGGGCGACCGGCGGCACGGACGTGGCCAGGGTCTGCGTCATGTCCACGGCCACGGCGGCCGCGTCCAGTTCCGTCAGGAGGGCGGCCGTCGCGTCGGCGTGCTCCTCGTGCCACCAGCCGGGATTGCGGAACTCCACGGCCACCGGCCATCCCGCGGCGCGCTCGCGGCACCGGCGCAGGAACTCCACCGCCGGTCCTCCCGGCACGAGCCGGTGCGGGAACTGGAACAGCAGCGTCCCCAGCCGGCCGGCCTCCCGCAGCGGTTCGAGGGCCGCGCTGTACCGGTTCCACACCTCGTCGAGCAGCCCGGGGTCGACACCGTCCCGACCCGCTGCCGCGCGAAGGCCGGGCGGAGGTCGGCGGGCAGTGCCTCCGGACGGGTCGGGTGGCCGGTGAGCAGCGAGAACGCCTTCACGTCGAAGCGGAACCCCTCGGGGTGCGCTCGGCCCACAGCAGGCTGTTGCGGGTGCTGGGCAGCCCGTAGTAGGTGGAGTCCACCTCCACCACCGGGAACCGCGTGGCGTAGTAGCGCAGTCTGCCCTCCGCGTCCCGCTGCCCCTTCGGGTACCAGCCGCTGGAGACCAGCGCCTTGTCCGTCCACGAGCAGGTTCCGACCCGGATCTCTCCCATCCGGCCAGTGTTCCCCGGGTCCGCCGACGGATTCGCCCGGCACGCGGGGGTTTTCGTCGGGCCAGGAGCCAGGAGCCAGGAGCCAGGGGCCGGGGCCCGGGGCCAGGGGCCAGGGGTCAGGGGCTTGGCGCCCCGGCGGCATCGGCGTCAGCGGGCGTTGCGGTTCATCCACGGGGTGAGCGAGGCGCCGGGAACGAGTTCCTTGTACGTCTCGTCGCCGGGCAGCGGGACGACCAGCCACCAGCCGGGCGGAAAGAACCGGCCCTTCACATGGGCGAGGTCGCCGTGGACGGACCGTAGGAAGGCCGGGACGGCGTCGCGGGGACGTCCGCGAACTCGATGCCCTCCACGGTGATCCTGGCGTCGTCCTCGGGGAATACCTGGACGGTGACGACGGGGAGCCGCCCAGCTCGACGAAGGCCTCGTGCGGCAGGGAGCCGTCCGGGTCGAGGACGGCGAACGCGTCCGCCGAGGTGCGCCGGGAGGTCCGGTCCGCGCCGATGTCGTCGGTGACCGTCATCTCCAGGTGGAACTCACGGGCGACCTCACGGATAGCGGTGACGGTCGCCTCGGTGCTGGGCAGGTGGGGGTGGGCCATGGAAACGATCATGCCTCACGGCTTCCGCCCCGCCCCGTCCGTGGGGTCAGGACGGGAGGCGGAGGAACTCGGGCGGGACGGCGTCGGTCAGCCAGACCCCGTTGGCGCTGACGTGGAAGACGTGCCCGGCCCGGTGCATGGCGCCCGCGTCGACGCTCAGGACGACCGGCCGGCCCCGGCGGGCGCCGACCCGGGTCGCGGTCTCCCGGTCGGGGAGAGGTGCACGTGGTGGCGGGCCATGGGCCGCAGTCCCTCCGCCCGGATCGCGGAGAGCCGGTCCGCGACCGTGCCGTGGTAGAGGTACGCGGGCGGTTCCGCGACCGGCAGGTCCAGGTCCACCCGGACGGTGTGGCCCTGACTGGCGCGGATGCGGGTGCCCTCGATCGCGAAGCGCTTCTTGTCGTTGGTCGCGACGACGTGGTCGAGTTCCTCGCGGGTGATCGGGAAGCCGTGCTCGGCGGTGGCCCGGAGCAGGGCGTCGATCTCGGTCCAGCCCTGTGCGTCGAGGACGAGCCCGATGCGCTCGGGCTGGTGCCGCAGGTGCTTGGAGAGGTACTTGGAGACCTTCACCGTGCGGCGTTCGTCCATGGGTTGCCGTGGGGTCATCGCGTCAGAATGCCGGAGCCGGGAGTGCCCCGGCCAATGATTTCGAGGTTCTTCGTCGAACAGGTTTGATCCACAGCCAAGCCGACTTATCCACAGGGAAGTTGGCCTTTCTGTGGACAACAACGCTGTCCATTAATGGCAATAGGGCGATTTGAGCCCCTATGTCTCTGTGTGGTGGCCGGCGGAGGGCGTCCAACGTCCGCTTGTGGAGCTCCCGTTCCGTGGCCGCCGTGACGAAGGCCGTAACCCCCTCCGCCCCGACCAGACCCTGCACGGCCCGGACCGTCCCGGCGGGCAGCGCCACCGGCCGCGGCTCGTCGTCCTGCGTGGCCGGCGCGTCCGGCGACAGGTGGCTCTGGAGGTGCCGGGTGGCGAAAAGGCGCATGGCACGCGCCAGTTCGGCGTCCACCGTCTGCTGGGCGAGCGGCCTGAGCCGCCGCACCATCTCCGCCGCCTCGGCCGCGTCCGCGTCCGTCGGCGGCCGGTGCCTCAGATACCGGGCGAAGACGTACTCGGTCGTGAACTCCAGGAAACGGGAGGCGATGTGCTCGACCTGCCCCGCAGCTCCTTCAGGTGCCCGGTGATCGCCGTCAGCGGCACCCCGGCCGCGTACAGCTCGGCCGCCACCGCCAGTTCCTGGGGGCTCGGTACGAGGTACTCCTCCGCCTCCCGGTCCGGGATCCGCTCCAGCACGCCCAGCTCCACGGCCTCCCGGATGGCCTCCTCGTCCGGTGTGCCGCCGAAGCGGGCGTCCAGCTCGGCGCGCGATATCCGGGCCGCCTCCTCGTCCGTCCACGGCCCGTGGACCTCCGCGACCAGCCCGAGCACCCCGCCGAGCCCCCGGCCGGTGTCCCACGCCTCCAGGAGCTCCTTGATCGAGGCCAGGGTGTAGCCCCGGTCGAGGAGGTCGGCGATCCGCCGGAGCCGCGCGAGGTGCGCGTCCCCGTAGACGTTCGCCCTGCCCCGCCGCTCGGGACGGGGCAGCAGACCGCAGTCCTGGTAGGCGCGGATCGTCCGGACCGTGGCCCCGCTGAGGTGGGCGAGATCCTCGATCCGGTACTCCGGCTGTGCTGACTGCTCGGACAAACCCGCTCCCACCGACCGCTTCCACCACCCCGCAGCCGCGGAGCCTGTCCTGCGAGGGATCGTACGACCGCCGGGGCCGCCCTTCGCCGCGCCTGCCCCTCCGGCCGCGCCCGCCCCCGGCCGCGCCCTCCCTTCACCGCGCCCGTGCCCCGGCCGGGCCCGCCCTTCGCCCGGCCGGCCGTCCATCAGGCTGACCGGCCCCGGCCCGGGCTCCCTACACCAGCTCCCTACCCCGACTCCCTACGCCGGCGGCTGCCACCGCGCGAGGGCCCGCAGCGTGCCCGGGCTCAGCCGGGACAGGAAGCGGGCGCCCCGGGCCTCGGGGGTCACCGGCACGACGGCCCGGTCGTGCAGGACGGCCCCAGGATCGCGTCCGCGACCTTCTCCGGCGGGTAGTTCCGCAGTCCGTACAGCCGGGACGCCTTCTTCTGCCGCCGCTTCTCCTCCGCCGCGTCCGACACCCCGCGAACCGCGTGGTCGCCGTGATGTTGGTGTTGACGATGCCGGGGCATATCGCGGACACCCCGATGCCCTGCCCGGCCAGCTCGGCGCGCAGGCACTCGCTGAGCATCAGCACCGCCGCCTTCGACGTGCTGTACGCGGGCAGGGCCCGGGAAGGCTGGAAGGCCGCGGCCGACGCGGTGTTCACGATGTGGCCGCCCTGGCCCCGCGCGATCATCCGCGCCCCGAAGTGCCGGCACCCGTGGATCACGCCCCACAGATTGACGTCCAGGACCCGCCCCCACTCCTCGCTCGACGTCTCGAAGAAGGAGCCGGCGAGCCCGATGCCCGCGTTGTTGACCAGGACGTCGACGACCCCGTACGCGTCCTCCACCTTGGCGGCCAGCTTCTCCACCGCCTGCTCGTCGGAGACGTCGACGGCCTCGCCCCAGGCCTCCGGGGCGCCGATCAGCCGCGCCATCTCCGCCGTACGGGCCGCCCCGTCGGCGTCCCGGTCCACGGCCACGACCCGGGCGCCGGCCTCCGCGAAGGCGAAGGCGGTGGCCCGTCCGATGCCGCTGGCCGCCCCGGTCACCAGGACGAGCTGGCCGCCGAACCGCTCCGCGTACTCCGGCCGCACCCCGTTCTTCACCGCCGTCGCCGCGACCGCCCTCGGCGCCCCGGCCGCCGGCTCCTCGTGGGTCCTGACGAATTCGGCGATCCAGGAGGACAACTGGTCCGGCCGGGTGCGCGGCACCCAGTGCTTGGCGGGCAGGGTGCGCCGGGTCAGCTCCGGCACCCAGGTGCCCAGGTCGTCGTAGAGCCGGTCGGAGAGGAAGGCGTCACCGGTCGGCACGATCAACTGCACCGGCACGTGCGCGTACGCGTCGGGACGCGGCCGGGAGAGCCGGGCCCGGACGTTGTCCCGGTAGAGCCAGGCGCCGTGCGCCGCGTCGTCCGGCAGCGAGGACGTCGGGTAGTCGCCGGCCGGGACCTTCTCCACCCGCTCCAGGATCCCCGGCCAGCGCTTGCCGAGCGGACCGCGCCAGGCCAGCTCCGGCAGCACGGGGTGTGCAGCATGTACACGTACCAGGACTTGGCGCCCTGGCCGAGGAGCTGGCCGATCCGGCGCGGGGTGGGGCGGGACATCCGCCGCTTGATCCAGTGCCCGAAGTGGTCGAGGGAAGGACCCGACATCGAGGTGAAGGAGGCGATCCGGCCCTCGGTGCGCGGCACGGTGGCGAACTCCCACCCCTGCACGGAGCCCCAGTCGTGACCGACGAGGTGGACCGGCCGGTCCGGGCTGACGGCGTCGGCGACCGCGAGGAAGTCGTCCGTCAGCTTCTCCAGGGTGAAGCCGCCGCGCAGCGAGCCGGCGCCGTCGACCGGCCGTGGCCCCGGACGTCGTACAGCACCACGTGGAACTCCTCGGCCAGTCGGACCGCGACCTCCGACCACACCTCCTTGGAGTCCGGGTAGCCGTGCACGAGCAGGACGGTCGGCCGGCCCGTCTCGCCGAGCTCGGCGACGCACAGCTCGATCCCGCCCGTACGGACCCGGCGCTCCCGGGCCCCTTGAGCTCCGTCATCAGACCGCTCCCTCGTTCCAGCGCCGCACGTGCGGCAGATCGTCGTCCAGCCAGAACGCGCTCTGCTCGGGGTCCCGGGAGTCGGTGACGACCAGGATCTCCTCGAACTTCGCGCCCGTACCCCGGAATCCGAGGTGCGGCTCGACCGCCCACAGCCCGGGTGTGGGCGGGTGGTCAGAGAACTTGTACGGCGACCAGAGCGGCGACCAGCCGTCCCGGTGCCCGTGCAGGGCGTCGCTCGCCAGGCCCTTGAGCGCCTGGGTGCCGAAGCCGAAGAGCGTCGGCGACCAGCGGCGCTCCCGCACCCAGTCGATCTTGTGGGCGATGACGCCGAAGGGGTAGGCCCGGTGTCGGTTCGCGTACCCCTGGCGGACCATGAGCCGGTCCACGTCCTCGTATATCTCGCGCAGCGTACGGCGCTCGCGCACCTCGCGCAGGATCAGTTCGCGGTGGGCCGCGAGGTCGGCGAGCAGTCTGTCGTGCAGGGGGTTGAGGCCCAGGCAGCCGCTGTAGCCGATGTCGGCCGTGTGCCCCTTGTGGACCGGGGCCATGTCGAGGATGAACGGCATCCCCGCCTCCAGGCGCCGGTCGGTGGGAAAGAACTGGAGCGGCACCTTGAAGTCCACGAAGGCCGTGCGGTCCCCGAACCAGGCGAACGGCCGGTGGAACCAGTCGCGGACGCCCCGCTCGTACAGCCACTCCCGCTGCATCCGGGCGGCCTCGCGCTCGGTCACGCCCGGCTTGAGCTGCGCCGCGACGGCTTCCGCGCACGCGTAGGAGAGCCGCTGCACTTCCCTGAATCCCCGCAGCTCCGCGGAGAGTTCACCTGCCACTGCCGTTGCCATGCCACCCGCCGTCTCCTGTGAGCGCCCGGCTGCGCTACGCGTTCGTAACTTGACATCGATGAATGTGACAATGCTCGGCGGCTGAGTCAAGGGGTCGGACGACGGCCTGTGGAAAACTCGACCGCGAGTCCGCCGTAAGCCCCCGGAGGTGTGTCGGACGGTCGGAAGGTGACGACTTTCGTCGTTCCGTCCCCACAGGCTTGTACTCCTGTAGTCGGACAGAGGTCGAGCCGTTGGTCTGACGACACGTGTGGCGCACACCACTACCTTCGAAGCGTGACTGTGATCGCGACCGAAAGCCTCAGCAAGCGGTTCCCCGGGTGACCGCTCTCGACCGGCTCTCCCTGGACATCGGGCCCGGCGTGACCGGACTGGTGGGTGCCAACGGAGCCGGCAAGTCCACGATGATCAAGATCCTGCTCGGACTCTCCCCCGCCACGGAGGGCCGCGCGGAGGTCCTGGGCCTCGACGTCCGCACCTCCGGCGCCCAGATCCGCGAGCGCGTGGGATACATGCCCGAGCACGACTGCCTCCCCCGGACGTCTCGGCCACCGAGTTCGTCGTCCACATGGCGCGCATGTCCGGGCTGCCCCGACCGCCGCCCGCGAGCGGACGGCCGACACCCTGCGCCACGTCGGCCTGTACGAGGAGCGCTACCGCCCCATCGGCGGGTACTCGACCGGCATGAAGCAGCGGGTGAAGCTCGCCCAGGCGCTGGTCCACGACCCGAAGCTGGTCCTCCTCGACGAGCCGACCAACGGCCTCGACCCGGTCGGCCGGGACGAGATGCTCGGACTGATCCGCCGGGTCTGGACCGACTTCGGCATCTCCGTCCTCGTCACCTCCCACCTCCTCGGCGAGCTGGAGCGCACCTGCGACCACGTCGTCGTCATCGACGGCGGACGCCTCCTGCGCTCCAGCTCCACCAGCGACTTCACGCGGACCACCACGACCCTCGCGGTCGAGGTCACCGACTCCGACGAGCACCCCGACGGCACGGCGGCCCTCCGCACGGCCCTCACCGCCGCCGGCGTCACCCTCCACCCGGGCGTGGAGGAGGGCCTGCCGGCGCCGGCCACATCCTGCTCCTGGAGGCCGCGGGGGAGGAGACGTACGACCTCGTGCGCGACACCGTCGCCGGTCTCGGCCTCGGCCTGGTCCGCATGGAGCAGCGCCGCCACCACATCGCCGAGGTCTTCCGCCCGGAGGCCGCCGAGGCGTCCACGCCGCACGAGGAGGTGCCGGCCCGATGAGCACCCAGATCCCCAGCCCTCCCAGGCCGCTCCCGACACGACCCGGATCCACAACATCGGGTACCGGTCCTACGACGGCCCGCGCCTCGGCCGGGCGTACGCGCGCAGGTCGCTCTTCTCACAGTCCCTGCGCGGCGCGTACGGACTGGGCCGCAGCGCCAAGTCCAAGGTGCTGCCGATGCTGCTCGCCGGCGTGATGTGCGTCCCGGCGCTGATCATCGTCGCCGTCGCGGTCGCCACCAAGCAGTCCAGGCTCTCGATCGAGTACACGCAGTACGCGATCTTCCTCCAGGTCGTCATCGGCATCTACCTGGCCTCCCAGGCACCCCAGTCCGTCTCCCGCGACCTGCGGTTCAGGACCGTGCCGCTGTACTTCTCCCGCCCGATCGAGCGCGCGGACTACGTCCTCGCCAAGTACGGCGCGATGGCGTCGGCCCTCTTCATCCTCACGGCCGTCCCGCTCCTGATCATGTGGATCGGCTCGATGCTCGCCAAGATGGACTTCGCCGAGCAGACCAAGATGTTCGGCCAGGGGCTCGTCTCCGTGGCGCTGCTCTCGCTGCTCTTCGGCGGGATCGGCCTCGTCATGGCGGCCCTCACCCCGCGCCGCGGCTTCGGCGTCGCCGCCGTCATCGCCGTCCTGACCATCTCGTACGGCGCGGTCTCGACGCTCATGGGCATCGCCTACGCCACGGAGAACCAGGGCGCCATCGAATGGCTCGGCCTGTTCTCGCCCATCACCCTCATCGACGGCGTGCAGACCGCCTTCCTGGGCGCACCGCCCATGTTCCCCGAGCTCGGAGGCCCGGGCGCCGGAGTCGGCGTGGTCTACCTCCTGGTCGTCCTCGCGCTGATCGCCGGCTCGTACGGCATCCTGATGCGCCGCTACCGAAAGGTCGGGCTGTGACCACGCTCCACATCGACCACGCCTCCCGCTGGTTCGGAAACGTCGTGGCCGTCAACGACGTCACGATGGCGGTGGGCCCCGGCGTCACGGGCCTCCTCGGCCCCAACGGCGCCGGGAAGTCCACCCTGATCAACATGATGGGGGCTTCCTCGACCCTCCACCGGCACCGTCACCCTCGACGGGCGGACGATCTGGGGAAACGAGTCGGTCTACCGCGACATCGGCGTCGTGCCCGAGCGGGAGGCGATGTACGACTTCCTCACCGGCCGCGAGTTCGTCCTGGCCAACGCCGAACTCCAGGGCCTCGGCGCCAAGGAGGCCCAGCGGGCCCTGGCCACGGTCGAGATGGAGTACGCGCAGGACCGCAAGGTCTCCACGTACAGCAAGGGCATGCGGCAGCGCGTGAAGATGGCCTCGGCCCTCGTCCACGACCCGTCCGTGCTCCTGCTCGACGAGCCGTTCAACGGCATGGACCCGCGCCAGCGCATGCAGTTGATGGACCTGCTGCGGCGGATGGGCGCGGACGGCCGCACGGTCCTGTTCTCCTCGCACATCCTGGAGGAGGTCGAGCAGCTCGCCTCCCACATCGAGGTGATCGTGGCCGGACGGCACGCGGCCTCCGGCGACTTCCGCAAGATCCGCCGCCTGATGACGGACCGGCCGCACCGCTACCTCGTCCGCTCCAGCGACGACCGGGCCCTCGCGGCCGCGCTGATCGCCGACCCGTCCACGGCCGGCATCGAGGTCGACCACGCGGACGGCGGACTGCGCGTCCAGGCGGTCGACTTCGGGCGGTTCACGGAACTGCTGCCCAGGGTCGCGCGCGAGCGGGGATCCGTCTGCTGACGGTCTCGCCCTCGGACGAGTCCCTCGAATCGGTCTTCTCGTACCTCGTAGCGGCCTGAAAGGAGCCCGACCGATGTACAACCCCACAGTCGCCCGGCTCACCTACCGGGCCTCCTCGGCCGCCGCAGGGCCCTGATCCTCTTCCTGCTGCCCGCCCTGCTGCTGGTCATCGCGGCGGCGGTCCGCATGTTCAACGGCGCGGACGACCAGGTCGCGGCCGACGTCCTCGGCGGCTTCGCCCTGGCCACGATGGTGCCGCTGATCGGCGTGATCGCCGGCACGGGCGCGATCGGCCCCGAGATCGACGACGGCTCGATCGTCTATCTGCTGTCCAAGCCGGTGAAGCGGCCCACGATCATCTTCACGAAGCTGATCGTGGCGATCGCAGTGACGATGGTCTTCTCGGCGGTGCCGACGCTGATCGCCGGGTTCGTCCTCAACGGCAACGGCCAGCAGGTGGCCGTCGCCTACACGGTGGCGGCGCTCGTGGCCTCCATCGCCTACAGCGCCCTGTTCCTGCTGCTCGGCACGGTCAGCCGGCACGCCGTGGTGATCGGCCTGGTCTACGCCCTGGTGTGGGAGACCCTCTTCGGCTCCCTGATCTCGGGCGCCCGCACCCTGAGCGTCCAGCAGTGGGCGCTCGCCCTCGCGGAGAAGGTCACCGGCGACGGCCTGGTCACCTCCGAGGTCGGACTCCCCACGGCGGTGGTCCTCCTGGTGGCGGTCACGGTCGCGGCGACCTGGTTCGCCGGCCAGAAGCTCCGCCGACTGACCCTGGCTGGCGAGGAGTAGGCCCGGAGAGGGACCCGGAAGCGGTACGGCTCCGAGGGTCGTCGCCCCCGGAGCCGGGAGGCCCTCCGGAGCCGCCCCGCCCCTCCGGTCGGTTCCTCAGCTCCCCGCCACGCCCGCCCGGGGCCTCAGACCGTGCGGTTCCGGGCGGCGAGGAGCCCACGGCCAGGGCCGTCGCGCAGACGCCGAGGACCACGCAGATCGGCGCGGTCCAGGAACCGGTGGCCTCGTGGAGGGCGCCGGCCGCCAACGGGCCGACGGCGGCGAGCAGATAGCCGACCGTCTGGGCCATTCCCGAGAGCCCGGCCGCGGTCACCGCGTCCCCGGAGCGCAGCACGATCAGGGTCAGGGCGAGCCCGACCGCACCGCCCTGACCGACGCCGAGGAGCGCCGACCAGAGCCAGGCGCCCTCCACCGGCGCCACCATCAGCCCGGCGTAACCGGCCGCGACCAGCGTGGTGACGAGCACGACCAGCGGTCGCTGGCTCCGCATCCGGCCGGCGAGGAGCGGCACCACGAAGGCGCCCGCCACCTGCACCAGGTTGTTGAAGGCGAAGACCACACCGGCGGTGGAGCGGTCCATCCCGTGGTCGACGAAGATCGTCGGCATCCAGGCGATCAGCACGTAGGTCCAGAGCGACTGCAGGCCCATGAAGAGGGTGACCTGCCAGGCGAGCGCCGAGCGCCGGACGTTCACCGGGCGGGCGCCACCGGCCGGGACGGCCCGTACGGCGTGTCCCGTACGGCCCCGGGCGATCAGGACCTGGGGCAGCCAGGCGAGCGCCGCCACCGCGGCGAGCAGCGACCAGAAGCCGAGGGAGGCCTCCCAGCCGCCGCCCAGGGCCTTCTCCAGGGGGACGGCCGCCGCAGCGGCTACCGTGGCGCCCGCGATCATCGCCCCCGTGTAGACCGAGGTCATCGCCGCGGCCCGGTCCGGGAAGTCACGTTTGATCAGTCCCGGCATGAGCACGTTGAGCAGGGCGATCGCCGTTCCGACGAGAATCCCGCCGCCGTACAGCGCGTACACGGACGGCAGGACGCGCGCGAGGACGCCGACGCCGAGCAGGAGGAGCGCCGCGAACAGCACGCGCTCGGCACCGAACCGGCGCCCCAGCCACGGTGCCACCGCCGCGCCCAGGCCGAGGAAGAGCACCGGCACCGAGGTGACGAGCGAACTGGCCGTCGCGGAGAGCCCGAAGGCAGCGGATATCTCGCCGACCAGGGGCGCCACGCTCGCCAGGGCCGCCCGCATGTTGAGCGAGGCCAGCACGATCCCCACGAGGAGCAGCGCCGGATGCGCGAGGAGGGCCCGCCGGGCCGCCGCCGCCCCGGCCGCCGAGGACCGCACCCCGGCCTCGGCGTCGACCAGCACGGGCGCGGGGTCCGGCGCGGAGCCGGACACGGGCGCGGAGCCAGGCACGGAGACGGGCACAGGTGTGGAGCCGGGTGTGGTCACGGGCGTCGACGTGTCCGCCCCGTACCTGACTGATGTGCCCCCGTACCGGACGTACGTGCTCCGGCGCTCATCGGGTCCGCTCCGTCAGCGCCGTCACCGTCTCCATCGGCACCCGCAGCAGCTCGCGGGCCTGTCGTTCCGCCGCCTCCGGATCGCCCGCCTCGACGGCGGCCACCAGGGCCTCGTGGGCGTCGATGTCGACCGGCGGCATCTCCCGGTCGCCGAGGGCCTCCACCAGGACCTCGTGGACCTGGGCGGAGAAGAAGCGGTAGACCTCCACGAAGGCCGCGTTGTGGGTCGCGCCGACGACCGCCAGGTGGAAGGCGAGGTCCGCGTCGGCGTCCCGGTCGCCCTCCTCCCGCAGGGTGGTCAGGGCGGCCCGCAGCCGCAGCAGGTCGTGGGTGTCGCGCCGGGCGGCGGCGAGCCGGGCCGCCTCGGCCTCCAGGGCGACCCGGAGTTCGAGCACGTCGGCCGCGCCCGCGTGCCGTACCCCGTGCAGGACGGCCGCCGGGTCCGCCGTGGACCGGACGAAGGTGCCGTTGCCCTGGCGGGACTCCAGGAGCCCGGCGTGGACGAGGACCCGGACGGCCTCGCGGACGGTGTTGCGGCCCACCCGAGCTGCTGCGCGAGCTCGTGCTCGGTGGGAATGCGGTCGCCGACCGACCACTCCCCGCCCGCGAGCTGACCGCGGAGCTGTTCCACCGCGGAGTCCACCAGCGAGGTCCGCCCCGCCGCCCTGAGTGCCATGCCGTTCCCACCTCTCCATTTGCCCGGTTGCCCAGTCATCCTACAACTCACTGCCCCAAGGACACGGGACTACTGTGGGGCCGTACGCGGACCGCACACCCTCATCACCCTCGGGAGTCAGTCATGTCAGACCGCTTCGACGTCGTCGTGCTCGGAGCCGGCCCCGGCGGTTACGTCGCCGCCATCCGCGCCGCCCAGCTCGGCAAGCGGGTCGCGGTCGTCGAGGAGAAGTACTGGGGCGGCGTCTGTCTGAACGTCGGCTGCATCCCCACCAAGGCGCTGCTGCGCAACGCCGAACTCGCCCACATCTTCCAGCACGAGGCCAAGACCTTCGGCATCAAGGTCGACGGCACCGTCTCCTTCGAGTACACGGAGGCGTTCCGCCGCAGCCGTACGGTCGCGGACGGCCGCGTCAAGGGCGTCCACTACCTGATGAAGAAGAACGGGATCACCGAGTTCGACGGCCGGGGCACCTTCCTCGACGCGAACACCCTCCAGGTGGCCAAGTCCGACGGCACCTCGGAGACGATCGCCTTCGACAACTGCATCATCGCCACCGGCGCCACCCCGCGCCTGCTGCCGGGCACGTCCCGCACCGACCGCGTGGTGACGTACGAGGAGCAGATCCTCGCCGAGGACGCCCCGAAGTCGATCGTCATCGCCGGCGCCGGCGCGATCGGCATCGAGTTCGCGTACGTCCTGAACAACTACGGCACCAAGGTCACGATCGTCGAGTTCCTCGACCGCGTCGCCCCGCTGGAGGACGAGGACGTCTCCAAGGAGCTGGCGAAGCAGTACCGCAAGCTCGGCATCGACGTCCTGACCTCGACCCGCGTCGAGACCATCGACGAGTCCGGCCCGCAGGTCCGCGTCACCGTCACCGGCAAGGACGGCGCCCAGAAGGTCCTGGAGGCCGACAAGGTCCTCCAGGCGATCGGCTTCGCCCCGAACGTCACCGGCTACGGCCTGGAGAACACCGGCGTCGCCCTGACCGAGCGCGGCGCGATCGACGTCGACGGCCGCTGCCGCACCTCCGTGCCGCACATCTACGCCATCGGCGACGTCACCGCGAAGCTGATGCTCGCGCACACCGCCGAGGCCATGGGCGTCATCGCCTCCGAGACCATCGCGGACGCCGAGACGATGGAGCTCGACTACCCGATGATCCCGCGCGCCACCTACTGCCAGCCGCAGATCGCCAGCTTCGGCTGGACCGAGAAGCAGGCGCGCGAGAAGGGCTTCGACGTCAAGGTTTCGAAGTTCCCTTCACCGCGAACGGCAAGGCGCACGGCCTCGGCGACGCCACCGGCTTCGTCAAGATCGTCGCGGACGCGAAGTACGGCGAGATCATCGGCGCCCACCTGATCGGCCCCGACGTCACCGAGCTGCTGCCCGAGCTGACCCTGGCCCAGCAGTGGGACCTCACGGTCCACGAGGTCGCCCGGAACGTCCACGCGCACCCGACCCTGGGCGAGGCCGTGAAGGAGGCGATCCACGGGATCGCCGGACACATGATCAATTTCTGAGATTCCCTCCGAGACCTGGAGGTTTCTCCGGGAATCGCACAGGTCCGGGTGGTAGGCACTGAAAGGTGCCGAGCGAAAGGGCGCCGAACGACGAGGTGCCGAGCAGAACCCCTCCGGGTGGCGAACCGTCCCGGCCGATCAGGTCGTGGGTGCGTTCGTCACCCGGCACGCACGTGTGGCTGGCGGTCATCGCGCTCACCAGCCTCGTCATCGCGCTCGCCCCGCCCGGCGTGGAGAACTACTTCCTCCACCGCAACAGCAGTAACCTGCACCAGCTCGCGCACCATCCGGTGCGGGCCCTGTTCGGCAGCGCGTTCTGGATCGAGGACCCGGCCGGCATCGTGCTGTACGCGGCGCTCTTCGAGCTCCTGCACGCGCCCGTGGAGCGCTGGCTCGGCACCGCGAAGTGGCTCTTCACCGTCGCCGCCGCGCACGTCACGGCGACGCTCGTCAGCCAGCAGGTGGTCCTGGCGGCCATCCGCCTCCACGACGTGCCGCGCAGCATGGCCCATGTCGTCGACATCGGGGTCAGTTACGGGCTCGCCGCCTCGGCGGGCGTCCTCACCTACCGGCTCGCCCGCCCCTGGCGCTGGCTCTATCTGGCGGGCGTGGTCGCGTTCTTCGTCGTCCCGCTCGTCACCGACCGCACGTACACCGATCTGGGGCACACGATCGCCCTGGCCGTCGGCCTCGCCTGCTACCCGCTGACGCGCGGAAAACCGGTCGCACACGAACGGCGACCCGGCGCACACTAGGCGTACGGGGGACACGGGGGATCTCCCGAGGGAGGGGCGGCCGCTTCGAGCGCGCGGACCACGGTCCGCGCGGGCCGCCCTCCTTTCTTGAAAGCACCGATTCTTGAAAGCCCCGATCCTTGAAAGCCCTGAGCTTTCCCGGCCTCGGAACCTCTCCGAAGACCCGGGCCGGTTCAGCCGGCCAGCAGGCGCTCCAGGACGACCGCGATGCCGTCCTCCTCGTTCGAGGCGGTCACCTCGTCGGCCACCGCCCGCAGCTCCGCGTGCGCGTTGCCCATGGCCACGCCGTGGGCCGCCCAGCCGAACATCGGGATGTCGTTGGGCATGTCGCCGAAGGCGATCGTCTCCGCGGCCT
The DNA here is from genome assembly GCA_007858575.1 of Streptomyces sp. WAC08241. Lineage (GTDB taxonomy): Bacteria > Actinomycetota > Actinomycetes > Streptomycetales > Streptomycetaceae > Streptomyces. The sequence continues at coordinate 5,419,998 of CP042279.1, read as the reverse complement.
TCACGCCCAGCCGGCGCGCGGCGAGCGAGAGTCCCGTCGCCTTGCTGAGGCCGAGCGGGAGGATCTCCACGATGCCGGGCCCCGCCATGACGATGTCCACGAGCCCGCCGACCGTGGCGCGGGCGGCCCGGGTCAGCTCGTCGTCGGTCAGCGTCGGGTGCTGGATGTAGAGCTTGGTCAGCGGCGCCGACCACAGCTCCGCCGGGTCCTCGTACGGCACGTACGGCAGCGGACCCTCGTGGACCAGGTAGCCGGGGCCCATCAGGACCTCGCCCTCCAGGCCGTCGCGGCTCGCGGCGAGGGCCAGCAGGCCCACCTCGGCCTCGATCTTGGACAGGGCGAGGCCGGCGAGCTGCCGGTCCAGGGTCAGCGAGGTCAGCAGCCGGTGCTCACCGGCGTGGTAGACCTGCGCGCCCTGCCCGCACACCGCGATCCCCTCGTAGCCGAGGTCGTCGAGGATGTGCCGGGTCCAGGGACCGCCCGGCCGGTGACCACGATGTGGGCGGCGCCCGCCGCCGTCGCGGCGGCGAGCGCGTCCCGCGTACGGTCCGAGACGGACTCGTCGGACCGCAGCAGCGTCCCGTCGAGGTCCGTCGCGACCAGGCGGTAGGGGAAGGGGCTCACTTGGCGATCGGCTCCAGGACCTCACGGCCGCCGAGGTACGGCCGGAGCACCTCGGGCACCCGCACCGAACCGTCGGCCAACTGGTGGTTCTCCAGGATCGCCACGATCGTGCGCGGTACGGCGCACAGCGTGCCGTTCAGGGTGGCCAGCGGCTGCACCGTCTTCTTGCCGCCCCGCTCGTCGCGCATGCGGACGGAGAGGCGGCGGGCCTGAAGCTGTCGCAGTTCGACGCCGAGGTCAGCTCGCGGTACTTGCCCTGGGTCGGGATCCACGCCTCGCAGTCGAACTTGCGGGAGGCGGAGGCGCCGAGGTCACCGGTGGCGACGTCGATGACCTGGAACGGCAGCTCCAGACCGGTCAGCCACTGCTTCTCCCACTCCAGGAGACGCTTGTGCTCGTCCTCCGCGTCCTCGGGCGCGACGTACGAGAACATCTCGACCTTGTCGAACTGGTGGACGCGGAAGATGCCGCGGGTGTCCTTGCCGTACGTGCCGGCCTCGCGGCGGAAGCAGGGCGAGAAGCCCGCGTACCGCAGCGGCAGCTTGTCGGCGTCGATGATCTCGTCCATGTGGTACGCGGCGAGGGGGACCTCGGAGGTGCCGACGAGGTAGTAGTCGTCCTTCTCCAGGTGGTACACGTTCTCCGCGGCCTGGCCGAGGAAGCCGGTGCCCTCCATGGCGCGCGGGCGGACCAGCGCGGGGGTCAGCATGGGGATGAAGCCGGCCTCGGTGGCCTGGGCGATCGCGGCGTTGACCAGGGCCAGTTCCAGGAGGGCGCCGACGCCGGTCAGGTAGTAGAAGCGCGAGCCGAGACCTTGGCGCCCCGCTCCACGTCGATGGCGCCGAGCGCCTCGCCCAGCTCCAGGTGGTCCTTGGGCTCGAAGCCCTCGGCCGCGAAGTCGCGGATGGTGCCGTGCGTCTCCAGGACGACGAAGTCCTCCTCGCCGCCGACCGGGACGTCCGTGTGGACGATGTTCCCGAGCTGGAGCAGCAGGCGCTTGGCCGTCTCGTCGGCCTCGTTCTGCTCGGCCTCGGCGGCCTTGACGTCGGTCTTGAGCTGCTCGGCCTTCTGCAGGAGTTCGGCGCGCTCCTCCGGGGTGGCCCTGGGGATCAGCTTGCCGAGCGCCTTCTGCTCGGATCGGAGCTCGTCGAAGCGGACGCCGGACGACCTGCGCCGCTCATCGGCGGAGAGCAGGGCGTCGACGAGGGAGACGTCCTCTCCACGGGCGCGCTGGGAGGCGCGAACACGGTCGGGGTCCTCACGGAGCAGGCGAAGGTCAATCACCCCACCAGGCTACCGGTGCGTGTCGGCGCGACCCCACCGGATAAGGGGGCGTGTGCCGTTTCGCCCGAATTGCCACTCTCGGAAATGCCGGAGGCGAGGAGTGTGCATTTAGTTATCCACAGGCTGTGTGGAAGTTCTGTGGACTATGGAAAGAGTCGCAGGCTTTTCTCGCCCGGCGCCTGGGAAATCCGTGATCAAACAGCATCGAGACGCTCATTCGGGTGGGAATCACTCACTCCGAAGAGTGGGTCTTTCGGGCGATGCTGACGGGGGTGCGGGTGGAGCGCTGTGGATGGAGCCCTCGGCGAAGGGGTGCGACTAGGGCGATTTGTCGACCTTGCCGGAGTGCGGTGTCGACTTGTCCCCAGGTCGTACGGAATACCTGTGGATAACCTCTGTGGGTAACCAAAAGTATGCAGGTAGGACTAGTGGTTCGTACCTGTGGACGACCGCGCACGCTCCGGAGGGCGATCCGCCATTCTCGGATCAGGCCCGACCGTCCTGGGCCCTCGCCAACCAGTCGGAGGCCGCCATGAACTCCCCGTCCGAGGTGCCGCGCCGCAGCGCCCGCACGTCCTCGACCGCGACGCCCGCCCGCGGGTACGAGCCGAGGAAGCGCACCTTGGGGCAGATCCGCTTGAGCCCCATCAGCGCCTCCCCACCCGCCGGTCCGAGATATGGCCCTCGGCGTCCACGGCGAAGCAGTAGTTCCCGATCCCCGCTCCCGTGGGACGGGACTGAATCAGCATCAGGTTCACCCCGCGCACCGCGAATTCCTGGAGCAGTTCGAGGAGGGCACCCGGATGATCGTCACCCAGCCACAGCACCACCGAGGTCTTGTCCGCGCCCGTCGGGGCCGCGGGCCGGGCAACCGGCCCACGAGCACGAAGCGGGTCTCGGCGTTCTCCGCGTCGTGGATCTCGGTGACCAGCGCTTCCAGGCCGTACGTCGCCGCCGCGAACTCCCCCGCGAAGGCGGCGTCGAAGCGGCCCTCGCGCACCAGCCGGGCCCCGTCCGCGTTGGACGCGGCCGACTCCCACACGGCGTCGGGCAGGTGCTTCCGCAGCCAGTTCCGGACCTGCGGCTGGGCCACCGGGTGGCCTGTGACCGTCTTGATCTCCGAGAGTTCGGTCCCGGGCCGGACGAGGAGCGCGAAGGCGATCGGCAGGAGCACCTCGCGGTAGATCATCAGCGGCTCGCCGGAGGCCAGTTCGTCCAGGGTCGCGGTCACCCCGCCCTCGACCGAGTTCTCGATCGGGACGAGCGCGGCGGCGGCCTCCCCGTTCCGTACGGCGTCGAGGGCGGCCGGGACCGAGACCATGGGGACGAGCTCCCGCGTCGCGGCCTCGGGAAGCGTGCGCAGCGCCGCTTCGGTGAAGGTGCCTTCGGGGCCGAGATAGGTGTACCGGGTGGCGGACATACCGTCACCCTAATGGTCCCCGGAGCCCGCCGACGGCCGTCTGCCGGACACCGCTGCCCACCACCGGCCGGGCATGGGCGCCGTGCTCCGTCCCCCGTCGGGCGACCGCGCCCCGCTCCGGCGACGGCCGCGCCCCGGCGCCCGGACCCTCCGGCGGCCGGACGCCTCGCGGCGGTCGTCGTCCGGGCGGTCCCACGCCTCCAGGAGGCGCTGGTCTCACGCCTCCAGAAGGCGCTGGCCCACGTACTCGCCCTCGGCGGAGCCGCCCGGCACCGCGAAGAGGCCGCTCGACTCGTGGCGGACGAACGGGGACAGCGCGTCGCCCCGGTCGAGCTTGCGCTGCACCGGGACGAAGCCGGAGCGGGTCCGCCTGCCAGCAGATGAAGAGGAGACCGGCGTCCGGAGTCCCGTCCGGACCGATGCCGTCGTGGAAGGAGAACGGCCTGCGCAGCATCGCCGCCCGCCGTTCTGTTCGGGGGCGGAGATCCGGGCGTGGGCGTTGTCGGGGATCACCGTTCCGCCGTCGGGGCCCCGCTTGTTCAGGTCGAGCGCGGCGGTCTCGGCGCCGCCGGTGAGCGGAGCCCCGTCGGACTTCCGGCGCCCGATCACCTTCTCCTGCTCGCCCAGCGGCAGCTTCTCCCAGTCGTCCAGGAGCATCCGGATCCGGCGCACCACCGCGTAGGAACCGCCGGCCATCCACTCCTCGGCACCGGCGGCTCCGGCGGGGACGAAGATCCGCCGGTCGAAGTCGGGGTCGGAGGGCTTCGGGTTGCGGCTGCCGTCGACCTGGCCCATGAGGTTGCGCGAGGTCATCGGCCGCGCGGTGGCACCGGCCGAGCGGTTGAAGCCGTTCATCTGCCAGCGCACCCGGGCCGCGTCCCCGCGTCCTTCTGCACGGCCCGCAGCGCGTGGAAGGCGACGAGGGCGTCGTCGGCACCGACCTGCACCCACAGATCGCCCTCCGAGCGCCGGGGATCCAGGGCGTCCGAGGAGAAGGCCGGCAGCGGGTCCAGCCCGGCGGGGCGCCGGGCGGTGAGGCCAGTGCGGTCGAAGAAGGTGCGGCCGAAGCCGAAGGTGAGCGTGAGGGAGGAGGGGCCCGCGTCGAGCGCGACCCCGGTGTCCTGGGCCGGCGCCTCGCCCGCCATCAGCACCTTCGCCGTGGCCGACCAGCGGCGCATCAGGGCGATGGCCTCCTTGCGTCCGGCTCCGGGGGCGAGGTCGAAGGCGACCAGATGGCCACGGGCCTGGAGCGGGGTGGTGATGCCCGCCTGATGTTTCCCGTGAAACATCACCTCGGTCGAGCCGACGGTGGTCAGGGCCGCCGCACCGCCGGCGCCGTTCGCGGAGCCGGTGCCCTCGCCGGACACGGCCGCCGAGATCCCGGCGCCGCCGGCTGCACCGGCGATCAGGCCGACCGCGCCCGCCGCGCCGACGGTGCCGAGCAGCCGTCGCCGGGAGACCTCGAGGACGCCGGTCTCGCTCTTGTCGCGCTCGCTGTTGTCGCTCTCGCTCACGGGGGATCAGCCGATCTTCACGTTCTTGTCGATGGTGGTCTGGTCGATGTCGGAGGTACGGACGGTCACCTGGATCCGCCACTCGCCGGGCATCGGGATCTGGACGCCGCTCGCGCTCCAGTGTCCGGCCTGGATGCGGTCGGGGGCGACGGGCAGCGGGCCCACGTTCTTCGCCTCCAGGGTGAGGGCGATCTTGATCTCGGGGACGTCCAGCGGCTTGCCGTCGGGGCGCTCGACGTAGAGGTGCAGCCCGTTGGCGCCGGTGCGGCCGGGATCGAGACTGAGCCGCACGACGCCCTTGCCGTCGACGCCACCTGTGTCGAAGGGCAGCCGGAGGTCGACGGGCCGGTCGGGCACGGCGACCGGGCCGAGGCGGCGTTGGACCGTCCGGCCTCCTCCTCGGTGCGGCCGGGCTCGGTCGCGGTGAGGACGGTGGTCACGGCGAGGAGCACGACGGCGACGGCGGCCTCGGTCAGCACCGAGCGGCGCAGCCTGGACCGCTCGGGGTCGGCGTCCCGCTCCCGCTTGCGCCGGGCGGTGGCGACGGCGGCCCGCTGCCGGGCGAGCTGAGCGGCCCGCTCGGGATCGACGTCGGAGGCGGCCGCGGGAGCCTCGCCGCCCTCGGTCTCGCCCGCTTCCCCGGACTCCGCGGCGTTCTCCGCTTCCTCCGCTTCCTCCGCTTCTTCTTCCTCCCCGTATCCCCCTCGGTCGAAGGCAGGTCCTTCGTCGAAGGCAGGTCCGCGAGCCTCTGTGTCCAGCGGCGGGAGATCCAGGCGATCCCGACGAGGACGCCCATCAGGCCGATCTTGACGAGGAGGAGCTGGCCGTAGCGGGTGCCGGTCAGGGCGGACCAGGAACCGACCTGGCGCCAGGACTGGTAGAGCCCGGTGGCCGCGAGGACGGCCACGGAGGCGAAGGCGACCTTGGAGAAGCGTTCGACGGCGGCGCGTTCGACGGAGGGCGTCCGGTAGAGGGCCACCAGCAGCACGGTGAGGCCGCCGAGCCAGGCGGCCACGGCGAGAGGTGCAGGATGTCCACGGGCATGGCGATGCCCGGCTGGATCCCAGTCGAGGCGTGCTCGGCCAGGGCCCAGGTGCCGGCGATCCCGGTGGCCACCACGGTGCCGCCCACGCCGAGGCCGAAGACGAGGTCCCGCTTCTCCTTCGGGTCGGTGCGCCGGGTGTAGGAGCCGAAGAGGACGGCCACGAAGAGGGCGGCCGCGCCGAGCAGCAGCAGCCGGGAGGTGAGCGCGGCCCCGGTCTTCGTCTCCAGGACGTTCCTCAGGCCCGCGAGGTCGAAGGCGTCGGAGAGTTCGCCGGAGCCGGTGTACGGGTTGCGCAGGAGCAGCATCACCAGGGTGGCGCCGGTGAGGGTCAGCCAGGCCCGCACCACCGTCCGCTGCACCGGGCGGACGCTCGCGCCGCGCGGCCAGCAGACCAGGACGAAGGCGCCGCCGCCGACGAGGACGGCGAAACCGGCGTACGAGAGGTAGCGCGCGATGCCGTAGAGGGCCCCGACGAGTCCGCCGCCGGGCTCCTGGTCGGGCAGGGCGACGGAGGTCTGGGAGGGGCTCCGATGGAGAAGGTGAAGGCGCCGGCGACGGGGTGGCTGTCGGCGGAGACGGCCTGCCAGGCCACGGTGTACGTGCCGTCGGGCAGCCCGGCGCGGAGCCCCACCCGTACCGCACGACGGAGCCGCTGCACAGGTCGCGTATCTCGCCGGTGTCGGCCCGCCGCCCCGCCGGGTCGAGGACCCGGATGGAGTCGGCGCTCATGGCGACCTGCTCGGAGAAGGTGAGGTTGACCTCCTTGGGCGCGGTGACGACCACCGCCCCGTCCTTCGGGTCGCTGCCGGTGAGCGCCGCGTGCGCGGAGGCGGGCGCGGCGCCGGCGAGCAGCGTGCCGAGGAGCGCGGCCGCGAGGATCAGCAGCCGTGCCAGGGCGGTGCCGAGGCGCGGGGCGGTGGTTGTCATCTCTGGGTCACTCCGTCGGTCAGTTCTGTACGAACCGGTCCTGTGCGTGCCGGTCCTGCGCGGGATCGGGGTCCTGCGCGGACCGGTTCCGTGCGAACTCCGTCAACGCGGTCAGTGCTGCTGCGGGTTGTGGTTGGCGGCCTCGACGGGAAGGTCGACCTTGATCGGGTCGGACTTCTCGAAGTGGAGCTCGACGCTGACCTTGTCGCCCTGCCGGGGCTTCTCCTTCAGCGACATGAACATGATGTGGTTGCCCCCGCGTGCCAGGGAGAGCTTTCCGTTCGCGGGGATGTCGAAGAACTTCACCTCCTGCATCTTCTGGTTCTTCGTCTCGTGGATCGTGACGTCGTCCGAGATCGGGCTGGTGACGGAGGTCAGCCGGTCGGCCGTGTCGCCGTCGTTGGTGATGGTGAGGAAGCCGCCTGCCATGTCCATCACCGGCTGGGGCATGAACGCGCCGCTGACCTTCAGTTCCGGCTTCCCGTTCCCGGCCGGGCCGTCGGGCGAGGACGAGCACCCGGTCAGCGCGAGCGAGGCGGCGAGAGCCACGGCGGCGGACAGGGCGGTGGTGCGGCGGTTCACGGGTTCTCCCCCTTGATGAGCTTCGGCAGGTCCTTGGCGTAGTCCTCGACGGTCGTGTCCTCGCCGTACAGGACGTAGCCCTGGTCGGTGGTGGGCGAGAAGGCGATCACCTGGGCCCCGTGCATGGAGACGACCTTGCCGTCCTTCTCCTTCTTCGGCGGGTCGATGCCGATGCCGATCTGTCGGGCACCCGCCTGGATGGCGGAGAACTCGCCGGTGAGACCGGTGAAGGAGGGGTCGCCGGCGGCGGGCAGCCACTTGGCGAGTTCGGCGGAGGTGTCCCGCTCGGGGTCGGTGGTGACGAAGACGACCTGGAGCTTGTCCTGGTCGGCCTTGGGGAGCTGCTTCCTGGCGATGGCGATGTTGCTCATCGTCATGGGGCAGACGTCGGGGCAGTGCGTGTAGCCGAAGTAGATCAGGGTCGGCTTGCCCTTGGTGCGCTCGCGCAGGTCGTACGTCCGGCCCTTGGTGTCGGTGAGGACGAGTGCGGGCTTGGGGTACGGCCGGTCCAGGACGGTCGCGGCCCTGGTGGAGTCGGAGCCGCCGGAGACCTCGGCGACGGAACCCTTGCCCGCGCCGGAGGTCTTGCCGTCGTCACCGAGGCCGACGGCCACGGTGATCCCGACCGCCGCGGCGATCGCGGCCGCGGCGACGACCAGCGGGGTGCGCCGGCCCGGGCGGCCCGGACGCGCCGGACCGCCCTCGGACTCGGGGTGTTCTTCTTCTGTGCGGACATGCTGTTTCTTTCCGTGTCCTTCGGGAGGAAGTACGGCCGTCAGGCCGAGCGGCGACGGCCGGCGAGGACGCCGAAGGCCACACCGGCCACGCCGACGAGGATGCCGACGACGCCGAGGATCCGGGCGGTGGTGTCGGAGGAGGAAGAGGAGGAGGAAGCCACGGCGTCCTTGCCGTGGTCGCCCGCCTTGTCGTCGTGACCGTCCTTCTCCCCTGCGGAGGCAGAGGCGGAGGCGGTGGCGGACGGCGCAGCGCCGCCGCCGTGGTGGTCGTCGGACGCGGCGGAGAGCTTCAGGACGGGGGCCGGGTTCTGCGGCTCCTCGGCGCCCTCCTTCTGCTCCTCGATCCAGCGCACGACCTCCTTGTTGGAGTACGTCTGGACCGACTTGAGGACGAGCTGGTCGGCGTCCTCGGGCAACTGCCGAGGGAGAGCGGGAAGGTCTGGAAGAAGCCGGGCTCGATCCCCTTGCCGTCGGCGGTCCAGGTGACCTTGGAGACGGCCTCGTTGATCTTCTTGCCGTGCAGCTCCAGCGGCTTGTCGAGCTTGCTCTTCGTCACCTCGGCCTTCCAGCCGGGGACGGGCTGCGGCATGACGGAGGCGAGCGGGTGGTCGAGCGGGAAGTTGACCTCCAGCTTCACGGTGGAGGCGTTGTCGCGCTCGTTCGGCACCTTGATGTTGACGGTCGCGTAGCCGCCCTTGGCGGCCTCGCCCAGCAGCTGCACGCTGACGTGCGCGAAGGCGGTGCCGGAGAGCAGCACGACGGAGGAGAGGGCGATGCCCCCGGCGAGGGCGGCACGGGTGGAGATGCGGGAAACGCTCATGACGGGACACTCCAGCTCGGAGAGGAAACGGAGAAGGACGGGAAGGTCGGCACGCCGGGCCGGGAATCCGGGACGGGAACCCAGCGAGGGAACCCTGAACGGCGACCCGGGACGGGAATCCACAACGGGAACCCGGGACGGGAATCCGGTCAGGCGTGCGGACGCACGCGGTCCCACTCCTGTCGAGCGGACCGCGTCAGGCTGCGAGGACGCAGTCGGCGGCCGGCGGGCCGCGCCTGATCACCGTGTCCCTGAGCGCCTCGGCCACCGGCGGCGGCGAGGAGTCGAAGGCCGTGCGGAGGGTCCGCCGGGGCGCGGTGCGCGCCGCCGACGGCAGCCCGGCGAGCAGGGCCCGTACGAGACGGAGCGCGGCCCGCAGCGAGCGGACCCGGGCGTGCTCGGCGAGCTCCGTCACGCCCTGCTCGGAGAGGTCGACGAGCCGGCCGAGGGCGCGGTCGCCGCGCCGCAGCAGCCAACCCGTGGCCAGGGCGGCGAGCAGGTGCCCCAGGAGCATGGGCAGGCCGGGCAGCAGGCCGTCGGCGGGGACGGCCGCCGCGGCGACCGCGCCGTGCCCCGCGTGGGCGTGGGCGGCGGCCGGGTCGAGCCCGGCGTCGGTGAGGATCCTGGTGGCGTCGGTGGGGCTGAGGGACGCGGCCCCGCCCCGCAGACCAGGCGCGCCGCCATCCGGACGAGGGCGTCGTCGGCCTGGGCACCCAGGGCGAGCCGGTGCTGCCCGAGGCCGAAGAGGACGTGCAGGCCGAGCTGTCCGGCCGCGAGGGCGCCGACGACGGAGCCGAGGGAGCGTTCGCGTCCGCCGAAGAGGACGGCGACCCCGAACACGCCGAGGAAACCGGCGGCCAGGGACCACGGGGCGACGCCCGCGCACGCCGCGAGGGCGTGTCCCAGCGCGGACAGCACGACGCAGACCGCGGTGAACACCGCGGCCCTCAGCAGTCGTGGGCCGAGCGCGGGGGCAGACATGGCGGGCCCATCATCGCACCACGCCTCCCACCGCCGTACGGCAGGTCCGGAAGGTCGTCCTTGGGTCTCTTCGGGCCGACATACACCGGCCTGCCTGCTGCGGGCATCCGCCGAACGAGCGCTCTTGACGCCTCCGGGGGCTTACGGAACCGCCCGCACGGCAATAGGTATCGGTACGTCGTGCCGCAGGACCACGGGTCCGCCGAGCCGATGCCGGGAGGCTGGAGCATGAGCATCTGGTGGTCACTCCATCTGCGGCGCGAAGCCGCGAGCGTGCCGCTCGCGCGCCGGCTACTGCTGGGCACGATGGAGACGGCGGGGTCGATCCCGACGTGTCGTACGAGCTGTCGGTGGCGCTGACCGAGGCGTGTGCGAACGCGGTCGAGCACGGCGGCGCGGGCGCGGCCCCGGCACGGTGCCCGATGGCCCGGACGGCCCCGACGGCCCAGGCGGGGCGCTCTCGGGGGCGTACCGGGTGACGGCGTACCTGGACGGCGAGACCTGTCGCATCGAGGTGGCCGACTCGGGGCCCGGCTTCCCGTACGCGGAGCTCCCCGCGGCCCCGGCGGACGCCGAGCACGGACGCGGGATGCGGCTGATCGAGGAGCTCTCCGACCACGTGCAGTTCGGCAACCGCTCGGGCCGGGGCGGCGCGGTGGTCAGCTTCGACAAGATCCTGAAGTGGAAGGACACCCCGTCCCTCCTCATGGCGTAGCCACCCCGGGGCGCCGGAGGGACACGGGTACGGAGAAGGGCCCCGCCGGTCGGTCGGCGGAGGCCCTTCGTGTTAACGTACGCGGGGTCAGCCCTTCAGCGAGGCCATCCACGCCTCGACCTCGTCGGAGCGGCGCGGCAGCGCGTCCGAGAGGTTCCGGTTGCCGTCCTCGGTGACGAGGATGTCGTCCTCGATCCGGACGCCGATGCCCCGGTACTCCTCCGGCACGGTCAGGTCGTCGGCCTGGAAGTACAGACCCGGCTCGACGGTCAGGCACATGCCCGGCTCGAGCGTCGTGTCGACGTAGACCTCGGTGCGCGCGGCGGCGCAGTCGTGGACGTCCATGCCGAGCATGTGGCCGGTGCCGTGCAGGGTCCAGCGGCGCTGGAGGCCGAGCTCCAGGACGCGCTCGACCGGGCCCTCGACCAGGCCCCACTCGACGAGCTTCTCGGCGAGGACGCGCTGGGCGGCGTCGTGGAAGTCGCGGTAGGCGGCGCCCGGCTTCACCGCGGCGATGCCGGCCTCCTGCGCCTCGTACACGGCGTCGTAGATCTTGCGCTGGAGGTCGGTGTACCGGCCGTTGATCGGCAGGGTGCGGGTGATGTCGGCGGTGTAGAGCTCGTCGGTCTCCACGCCGGCGTCGAGCAGCAGCAGGTCGCCGGAGCGCACGTCGCCGTCGTTGCGCACCCAGTGCAGGGTGGTGGCGTGCGGTCCCGCGGCGCAGATGGAGCCGTAGCCGATGTCGTTGCCCTCGACGCGGGCGCGCAGGAAGAACGTGCCCTCGATGTAGCGCTCGCTGGTGGCCTCGGCCTTGTCGAGGACCTTGACGACGTCCTCGAAGCCGCGGGCGGTGGCGGCGCAGGCCTTCTCCAGCTCGGAGACCTCGAAGGAGTCCTTCACGAGGCGGGCCTCGGAGAGGTACACGCGCAGCTCTTCGTCGCGCTCGGCGGTGACCTTGTCGGTCAGCGCGGCTTCGATGCCGGCGTCGTGGCCGCGGACGGCGCGGACCGGGCCGGTGGCCTCCGCGAGCGCGCCGGCGAGCTCGCGCACGTCCTTCGCCGGGATGCCGAGGAGCTGCTCGGCCTCGGCGAGGAGTGGCGGCGGCCGACCCACAGCTCGCCCTGGCCGTCGAGCCAGAACTCGCCGTTCTCGCGATCGGAGCGCGGCAGCAGGTAGATCGTGGCCTCGTGGCCGTCCTCGGTCGGCTCCAGGACGAGGACGCCGTCCTGGGTCTGGTCGCCGGTGAGGTACGCGTACTCGGTGGAGGCGCGGAAGGCGTACTCGGTGTCGTTCGACCGGGTCTTCAGCTTGCCGGCCGGGATCACCAGGCGCTCGCCCGGGAAGCGGGCGGAGAGCGCAGCACGGCGCTCGGCAGTCCGGTCGGCCTGGGCGATCGGCTCCAGGCCGTGCAGCTCGGTGTCGGCCCAGCCGGACTTCATGTTCTCGGCCAGCTCGTCGGACACGCCCGGGTAAAGGCCGTTCTTGCGCTGCTTGATCGGCTGGTCTTCGGTCTCTTCCGGGGTCTCCGGGGTGAGCTCCTCGGCCACGGGTCTGCCTCCTCTGGTACGACACTGAACCCCCACCATCGTACGGTCGTACGGAAGGGGCCCAGGGCCGGAAGACCCATTACCGGAACGTCACGGTCCGCTTACTCGGGAGGCCCCGGCACGCGTGCGCGTCCCCACGCGGAATCCTCACGCGAAGCGGGCCGCGAGCAGGACCACGTCCTCCCCTCCACGGCCGGGTCGAGGCCCTCGGGCAGGAGGGTCCGCAGGACGTGGTCGGCGACCGCGCCCGGGTCGGACCGGTCCGCTCCCGGCACGCTCGCGGCCGCCGCGTGGAGCCGGGCGAAGGCCCGGTCCGTGGCGTCGCCGGTACGGCGCAGCAACCCGTCCGTGTAGAGGAGCACCGTTTCTCCCGGCGCGGGGGACAGCTCCACGCTCGGCGCCTCCCAGCACGTCAGCATCCCGAGCGGGGCCGACAGCGAGGTCTCGACGAACTCGGTGCGGCGGTCGCCGACGACCAGCGGCGGGGCGTGCCCGGCCCCGGCGAGCACGATCCGGCGCTGCGCGGGTTCGGCGTACGCGAAGAGCGCGGTCGCGGAGCGGGCGGGTTCGGTGAGCCGCAGCAGGAGTTCGAGGTCGGAGAGGACGGCGACCGGGTCCTCGCCCTCCATCACCGCGTACGCCCGGAGAGGCGCGCAGCCGGCCATGGCGGCGAGCGCGCTGGGGCCGGTCCCGGAGACGGAGCCGACGGCGAGCCCGAGGCGCCCTCGGGCAGCGGCAGCGCGTCGTACCAGTCGCCGCCGCCCTGCGGGCCGGTGAGGTGGCGGACGGCGAGCCGGACGCCGGGGACGCGGGGAGCCGGCTCGGGAGCAGTTCCTCGGCGACGGTGGCGACCCGCACGCGGGCGCGCTCGACCTGGAGGAGCCGGGCGAGGTGCTCGGTGGCGAAGCGGCCGTAGAGCCCGATGAGGTGGCGACGGCGTTCATCGGGTTCGGCGGGCTCGTCGTAGAGCCAGACGGCCGCGCCGAGCCCGCCGGCCTCCTCGGTGGCGAGGGGCAGGGCGTAGCTGGCGGCGTAGCCGAGACGGGCGGCGACCTCGCGGTGGCGCGGGTCGAGCCCCTCCTCGGTGCGCACGTCGCGGATGGCGATCGGCTCGGGCACGTGCGCGGGGCGGGTGGAGGAAGGACCGGGAGCCGTGGGGCCGGCTTCGGGCAGGCCGTCGAGGAGGCGGCCGTAACTGCCCGAGCCGCGCGGGACGGTCTCGATGGTGCCGAGGTCGGCGTGGGCGAGGCCGAGGCCGATGGTGCTGGTGGGGCCGAGGCCGTCGGCGGGTTCGAGGACGGCCATGCCGCGGCGGGCGCCGACGAGGGCGGCTCCGGCGCCGAGCACCTCGCGGAGGGCTCCGTCGAGGGAGGAGGTCTTGATCAGGCGCTCGGTGAGTTCGTGCAGGGTGGTGAGGTCGGAGACCCAGGAGGCCAGCCGGTCCTGGATCAGGACTCCGGGAGGAAGGGCCGCGTCGGAGGGGGAGGCGGCCGGAGGGACCCCGGGGAGGGGCGCCGTAGTGTGCGGTGGCGCGGGAACCGTTGAATCGATTCCAGCCACTTTCGGCAGACGTGGGGCGCTCATGTCAGTCGGCTTTCCGACCGGCGCGTTTGACGCCATAGCATCGCAAACCCCATGTCATCCTGCGCCGCTCGATGTACCCACATGTACACGCACAAGAGGAGCGATGTCCAGCATTGTCCCCACGGGAAAAGTGGTGTCCATGAGGTCGTGCGAGAGGGTTGAAGTAAGCGGGAAGTTGGCCGAAAATTATCCCCGGTGTGCACCTTTTGCGGTCGACTGGCGTCGTTTGAAAGCGCGTCATTCCGAGCGTGCGGGGTACGTAGACGGTGACAGGCAGGGGCAGTTGCGATCGCCCCGGAACGTGATGCGGGACCCCGGCGTCTTCCACGCCGCAGGCCGCGGCCCGCCACCGACTGGCGGGGAACGTGTTCTGAACCGCTCCGGATCTGACCTGGCTCCATCGGGCTCCACCTGGCTCCACCGGGATGTACACGGTTTTTCCGGCCCGGCCGGCCCCGCCCCACGCGGCCCGGCACTCCGCCGACCCGGTACGCGCTGATACGCACGGTGAATGAATCTGCACGTGGTGTGTTGGGAATTCGGCGTTCAACGGAAAGGAACGAGCGCTCATGCGCGAGATCCTCGGAAGGCGACGCAGGCTCCGGTTCCGGCGGGGGCGAGGACCGCACGGCTCGACGCGGCGGTCACCTTCGCCGTCGAATGGAACTGGCCCGTCCTGCCGGGCGCGGGCCTGAGAACGAAGCCCGCACGGCCGCGGGCCTCAAGGTGCTGTCCCGTACGGCCGCGGGTCTGAGGATCCTGCTCCGCACGGACGCGGAACCCGGCTGCTCCTGTCCCGACCCCGACTGCGTGGTGCCCGGCGCGCACCCCTACGACCCCGGACTGCTCGCGGCCACCACGGACGAGCGCATGGTCCGCTGGTGGTGGACCGCACGCCCGGACGCCCCGGTGGTCCTCGCCACGGGCGGCGGCGCGCCCTGCGCGGTCAGCCTCCCGCGCCGGCGGGCGCCCGGGCCCTCGCCGCGCTCGACGCCACGGGCATGCGCCTCGGGCCGGTGATCGCCACCCCACCCGGTGGTCGATCCTCGTCGCCCCGTACGACCTGGAACGGTTGGGCGAGCTGCTGTACGCGAAGGACAGCGTGCCCAGTTCGCTGAGGTTCCACAGTGAGGGCGGCTATCTGTTGCTGCCCCCTCGGTCGCGGGATCCGGACAGGTCCGCTGGGAGCGGGCGCCCCTCGCGGGTTCGGCCCGCCCGTGGCTGCCGGACGTCGAGGCGGTGGTCGACGCCCTGGTGGAGGCGAGCACGAGCACACCGGGCGGCGGAAGCCGACTGGCGTACTGAGGCCGGACCGCCGTCTCCCGTCGCGCGCGGCGGCGGTCGTTCACCCGAACGGGTGCGTCCCGGACCGACTCGTACGGGAAACGGGTGCGCGGCCGTCCGGGCACCCGTGGTCCGCCGCTATGTTCGCCCCACCGTTCAGGATCTCCAGCCGAGCAGGAGCAGGTGGGCCCGATGACTCCGGTGAACCTCCGCGTGGTCGCACTCGGGGCCGCCGTCACGGCCGCCGTCCTGCTCCCGCTCGTCGCGACGGCGGGCCCGGTGGGTCCGGCGGGCCCGATGGGTGCGGAGGAACCGGCGAGGGCGGTGGGGGATGCCCGCGGCCGGCCGGCGCCCGGAGCGAGGGCGACGGCAAGCCGGCGGACGACGGGGAGACCGGGCGCGACGGAGAGGCGCGGGGGGCGTGGAAGGGCCTCGGCGTCGGATCCCGTACGGCGGAGCCGACCGTTCCCGCGACCCCTCCGCCCCTCCCGCTCCTCCTTCCGTCCCTCCGGCCCCCGACGCACCGGCGGCGTCGGAGCGGATCACGCGCTGTGGGCGGAACTCGCCTCTCCCGGCGGGGTCGAGGCGCAGACGTGTGTCCTGAACGAGGGGTCCGATGTCTGGGCGCGCACGTACTACCGCAACGCCACGGGGCAGGAACTCGACGCGTTTCTGACCCTCATGGCCCCGGCGGGCGGACCGTGCACGTGCGCTGCGCGGTTCCGGCGCAGGACGAACCGGGTACCTGCGAGACGCCCCGGGAGCGCGGCGCGGGCGCGGTCACGGCGTATGCGGCGGTGGTGGAATTCGCCGGCGCGGGCGAGGGCGGCAGCACTCCGCTGCTGCTGCGGGCGGGCAGCAACACGGTGGACCGCGAGGGAAGTTGAACGTCGGACGCCCCGGCCGGGCCGGAAGCGGACATGGAAAGGCCCGGTCGCTGGCGACGGGGGATGCACCAGCGACCGGGCTTCCAGAACCGTAACAAGAGATCTGCGGTTCGCAAATTCGATCTCGGTTATTCGGACAGGGATTTACCTGTCCGAAGACCGAGTTGTGGTGGAAGTCACCGACTGGTCGGTCTGTCAGTCACCGATACCACCTGGGGTATCAGCTCAGAGTGACCTGACGGTTCGTGAGGCCGCCGCGCGCCCGCCGCTCCTCCGCGGTGAGCGGAGCGTCCGAGCGAGCGCCCCGGTCAGCCGCTCGAAGAACTCGGCGGCCGGCTTCTCGCACTCCTCGGCGGTCATGGAGGTCGGCAGGTCCCACACCGGCACCACGAGGCCGTGGGCGCGGAAGGAGCCGACGAGCCGGGTGTCGGAGCCGAGGGAGGTGGTGCCGGCGGCCTGGAGCCGGGCGAGCGCGTCGAGGAGCTTCTCCTCCGGGTACGGCATGACCCAGCGCAGGTGGTTCTTGTCGGGGGTCTCGCACCAGTACGCGGAGTCGACGCCCGTGAGGCGGACGGTCGGGATCGCGGCCGCGTTGGCCCGCTCCAGGGAGGCGGCGACCTCCGGGTCGGCGCCGTCCGCCGACTGCGGGATCCAGAACTCGAAGCCCGTGTGGACCTCGGGGGCGAACGCGGCGTCGGCGTCCAGCAGGTCCTGGAGGCGCGGGCCCTCGGCCGGCACGCGGCGCGCGGGCACCGGGGTGCCCGGCTCGGCCTCCAGGGCGCGCTGGAGGGTGTCGGCGAGGTCGCGGGCCAGGTCGCCGGAGGTGGAGTCGTTCTGCAGGGCGAGCAGGACGGAGCCGTCGTCCCGGCGGAGCGCCGGCCACGCCATCGGCAGCACGGTCGCGAGGGTCACGGACGGCACGCCCTCGGGCAGCCCGCCCTTCAGGGTGAGCGGCACGGTCGCGGCGGGCACCAGCTCGCGCAGCGCGACCCAGTCGCACTCGCCGGGCAGACCCTCGAAGGGGCGCTGGACGAGCTCGGTGACGGCGTGCGCGGCGGCCCGGCCGTGACACGCCTTGTAGCGGCGGCCCGAACCGCACGGGCACGGCTCGCGCGCGCCGACGACCGGGATCTCCCCGCTCGTGACCTGTGCCTGGCCGGCCTTGCCGGCCTTCGTCTGGGGGCGCTTCTTGGCCATGGTGTGGCTTTCTCCCGATCGCGGCGGTGCTTGTGTGCGGTGCTGTTTCGGGCGCGAGCCTAGCCGCCCCGACCGCCACCGCCCCTCAGGCGGGCCGCGCCCGGGGACCGGCCCGATCACGAGGGCCGGTCCCGGACCCTACATCAGTCCAGGTCGTCGTACGCGTCCAGGAAGTCGAAGCTCGAACCGCCGCCGACGTGCGTCGCGAAGTCCTCGCGGCGGTGTCCCTCGGTGACGACCACCCAGACGGTGACCTCGCCGGTCGCGCTGTCGCGCACGCCCCAGTCCTGGGCCAGCGCGCCGATGATGTTCAACCCGCGGCCGCCCCGCGCCGTGACCGAGGGCGTCGACGGGACGGGTCGCGTCGGACCGCCGCCGTCGGTGACCTCGACCCGCAGGCCGCCCGCCGGGTCGACCCGCCAGGCCGCCCGTACGTCCCCTTCGCCGCGATCCGCCCGCCCCAGCGGCCTGCCGTACCGGCAGGCATTGCTGAGCAGCTCGGAAAGGATCAGTACCGCGTCGTCGACGACCGATTCCGCGACCCCGCTGCGGTACAGCTCGTCCCGCATCCGGTGCCGCGCCTCACCCACGCCCGCAGGGCCATGGGGTACGGCCATGCTCGACGACGTGGGCACCTCCTGTGCCACCACCAACGCCACCCCGAGACCTCCTTTGCCCCACGCCACGGTGTGAATGCCCCGATGACCTGGACCGGAAACCGGCCAATCCGCGTGGGATGAGGCACTCGTGACGATCGCGTACGGACGGAACGCGCCGGTGCACTCCCTGTAACCCCTGATGTGCCCTTTGTCCCTGGGGCGGATGGGGCGGAAGTGACGAAAGAGGAGGGGTCAGCCGCGGCCCAACTGGGTCAGCACCTGCTTCGGGCGGTTGGTGATGATCGCGTCCACGCCAAGGCGCTCGCAGAGCTCGACGTCCTCCGGCTCGTCCACCGTCCAGACGTGCACCTGGTGTCCGGCCTTCTGGAGCCGCAGGATCACCGCCGGGTGGTGCCGCACGATCCGGATGGAGGGGCCCGCGATGCGCGCGCCCGCGGGGAGCCGCCCGTCGCGCAGCCGGGGCGAGACGAACTGGGCGAGGGAGACGGTGGGCAGCGTCGGCGCGGCGGCGGCGATCCGGTGCAGGGAGCGGGCCGAGAAGCTCATGATCCGTACGGCGGAGTCCTCGGGGACGCGGGCGCGTGGAGGTCGAAGCGCTTCAGGAGATGGAGCAGCCGCTCCTCGACCTGGCCCGCCAGCGGGTGGGGTGCTTGGTCTCGATCGCCAGCTCGATCCGGCGGCCGGTGTCGGCGACCAGCTCCAGGAGGCGTTCCAGGGTGAGGACGGAGGTCGACCCGGGGGCCCGCCGGTCGGGGCTCTCCGTCGACTCGCCCCGGCCCTTCCAGGTGCCGAAGTCGAGCTCGGCGAGAGCGGCAAGTTCGAGGGTGGAGACGGCTCCGCGGCCGTTGGAGGTGCGGTCGACGCGCCGGTCGTGCACACAGACCAGGTGCCCGTCGGCGGTGAGCCGGACGTCGCACTCCAGGGCGTCGGCGCCGTCCTCGATGGCCTTCACATAGGCGGCCAGGGTGTGTTCCGGTACGTCCTCGGACGCTCCGCGGTGGGCGACGACCTGGACGGGGGCGCGGTTCGGTTGCTGCCGTGCGTGAGTCACCGCGTCATGGTGCCATTGGCGGAGCGTGGCGGGCACACCGGGACTGTCCGTTCTGTCCTTTATAAAGGAAGCAGTGCGAATGCACAGCTCCGTCTTACAGCGGCCTGACGTCCGGTGGGAAAAGCTGGTCGCAGCACCCTGGAGCCGGAGCGGCCACAACCTCACGCGGTCGGGAAGAGTCACACGCAGGCATGCTTGATCCGTACGGCGGGCACCCGCGGGTATCCACGGCCGGCGTGGGCAGGCGTTCGAAGGCGGAAGGTCGGTCGAAGCGGTCCGAGCGGGCCGGACGGTTCGAATGGGCCGGGCGGTTCGAGCGGGCCGGGTCGGCCGAGCGAGTCCGACAGGCCGAGTGGTCCGAGCGGTCCGAGCAGTCAACACCAGTTCAACGCAGTCAACGAGGAGAGCGAGCTGTGAGCACCGAGAACGAGGGCCAGGCGGTTCCGGGGACCCGGCTGCTCCGTCCGCCCCTCCGACGCCTCCCGTACCCCCGTCGGCCCCTCCGGCCCCGGCCCCGGATCCGGCGCCGTCTTCGGCTCCGGCCTCCGAGCCGACCGCGGCGCACCCCGCCCACCCGGCGGACACGAACGCCCAGGGAGCCCCGACGGTCCAGGGAACCCATGCGGCCCCCGAGGCCCAGCACGCGGCCCCCAAGGCCCACGCGGCTCACGCCGCCCACGCGGCCCCGGCGGGCGGCTGGCCGCCGCCCCGCCGGCCGTTCCTCCTGGGGCGCCCCGCACGCGCCCGTACCCCCGGCTCCCGCCGCGCCGCGCAAGCGGACCGGCGGTCTCGTGGCGGCCGTCCTGGCGGCGGCGCTCGTCGCGGGCGGCGTCGGCGGAGGCATCGGCTACTGGGCGGCCCAGCACGAGGACGGCGGCACCGGCTCGACGACCGTCTCCTCGGGCGAGGCCCCGGCCTCCTTCAAGCGCGACCCGGGGACGGTCGCGGCGGTCGCGGCGAAGGCGCTGCCGAGCGTGGTCACCATTCAGGCGAAGTCGGGCGGTTCCCAGGGCGAGGGCGGTACGGGCACGGGCTTCGTGTACGACCAGGAGGGCCACATCGTCACCAACAACCACGTGGTGGCGTCGGCGGCGGACGGCGGCACGCTCTCCGTGACCTTCTCCGACGGCAAGTCGTACGACGCGGAGGTCGTCGGCCGGGCCGAGGGCTACGACGTGGCGGTCCTGAAGCTCAAGAACGCCCCGAAGAACCTCCAGCCGCTCCCGCTGGGCGACTCGGACAAGGTGGCGGTCGGGGACTCGACGATCGCGATCGGGGCTCCGTTCGGCCTGTCCAACACGGTGACGACGGGCATCATCAGCGCCAAGAACCGCCCGGTCGCCTCGGGCGACGGCTCCGGCGGCAGCAACTCGTACATGAGCGCCCTGCAGACGGACGCCTCGATCAACCCGGGCAACTCCGGCGGTCCGCTGCTCGACGCGAGCGGCGCGGTGATCGGCATCAACTCCGCCATCCAGTCCACCAGCGGCGGCTTCGGACAGACCCAGGCGGGCTCGATCGGCCTCGGCTTCGCGATCCCGGTCAACCAGGCGAAGAACGTCGCCCAGCAGTTGATCAAGACGGGCAAGCCGGTCTACCCGGTGATCGGCGCGACCGTGAACATGAACGACGAGGGCGAGGGCGCCGAGATCGCCGCCCGGGGCACCGGTGGCGCCTCCTCGGTCACCCCGAACGGCCCCGCGGCCAAGGCGGGCCTGAAGCCGGGCGACGTGATCACCGGCTTCGGCGGCCACCAGATCGACAGCGGCCCTCCCTCATCAGCGAGATCTGGACCCACAAGCCGGGCGACTCGGTGGAGATCACCTACGAACGCGACGGCAAGTCCGCCACGACCACCGTCGTCCTGGGCGAACGCACCGGCGATAGCTGACGCGCTCGTGCGCCCGGCTCCGCCGGCACCGACCACTGCCCGCCGCCGTCCGGCCTCTCCAGCCGGTACGCTGTAGCCGCTCCGGCCAAGCGGTCCGGAGCGGAGGTGGGTTGCCCGAGCGGCCTAAGGGAACGGTCTTGAAAACCGTCGTGGCGCGAGTCACCGTGGGTTCAAATCCCACACCCACCGCCGATGGCGAAGGCCCCCGACCGGGAGGAACCGGTCGGGGGCCTTCGTGCCGTCCCCTTGGACGGGGAGCGGGATCAGGGGTGGTTGCGGGCCGGGGGTTGTTGAGGCAGAGCGCGATGTTGCGTACGGCCGCGGTGAGTTCCTCGATGACGCGGGCCGCCTGCTCGGCGTTGTGGAAGGCCGGGCGGTCGGTCAGGGTGCGGCTCAGCTCCTCCGCCGCCCGGACGGCGTGGCTCGCGGGGCCCTGGTCCGCGGCGGACGCGGGGTAGAGGTCGGGGACCGGATAGGGGTCGGACGCCGGGTACGGCTCGGGGTTCGCGTAGGGGTCCGGGGTCGGGTAGGGATCCGGGTCCGCCCGGTAGCCCTCGAAGGAGGGCGAGAAGGTGCCGGAGCCCGTCGTCCCCACGGTGAGGGCGGCGTGCGCCTCCTCCCCGGACGGGGGCCGTGGCCAGCAGGAGGGCGTGCGAGGCCGGCAGCGGGGCCTGGGAGCCCTGGGAAGAGGCCTGGGGCTGCGGAGCCTGTGCGTGGGAGGCCTGGGGCTGAGAGGGCTGAGAAGACTGAGGGGCTGTGCGGACTGCGGGGAGTGCAGAGACTGCAGAGACGGCAGGGACTGCGGGATCTGCCCTGGGACTGGGCGGCCTGCGCCTGCGCGGCCTGGAGGTGCGCCACCTGGGAGAGCTGGGGGACTGAGGAGACTGTGGCTGCGCGGCTTGCGGGGGCTGCGGCGGGGACTGGCGGGCCCGGGGGAGCACAAGTGGTCGAAGCCCGGGAACGCCGACGTGCCGGGGCGCGCGGCCGGCGGCTCGTACTCCTGCTGCCACTGCGCGCGGTAGCACTCCACCTGGTCCTCGCAGGAGGAGCGCGCGTGGAAGACCGCCGTGTCCTCGCCCAAGTCCGGGTACCAGAGGTTGGGCCCGGGGAAACGGACCGTCCGCATACGGGGCTTGATCTGCTCGGCGCACCCCATGCAGCAGCCCTTCGGCACCAGGAACGGGATGCCGCCGCTCTGCTCCGGCCTGCGCGGGCCCTCCTCGCGCGGGTACTCCCCGTGGTGGCAGGGCGGCAGTTCGCCGCAGGCGCGGCAGACCGCGTAGTGCTCGGGGAGCACCTGCCAGTCCTGGCTGGCGGGGGCGCACCAGTGCTTCGGCGCGGACCGGGGCAGGTTGTCGTTGCGCAGGACGAGGACCACCGGTCGCTTGTAGAACTCGGCGCGTTCCGGGGCGGGTTTGACCGCCTGGTTGTTGGCCCGCCGCAGCTCGTTGGCGTGCCACCACAGCTCCACGTGGTCGCGCCAGGCCTTCTCGTACGCCTCCGGCCAGTGGTCACCCGGGTATCCGGTGATCTCCAGGACGCGCCAGGCCTGCCGGTCGAGTACGACGATGGAGCCGGCCCGCAGTCGCAGATGAGTTCCCTCGCCGCCCTCGTCCGGCCAGTCATGGCGGCCGATGCTGGTGGGCTGGTCAGGGAGCCACCTGCGAACCTGCATGACACGCTCCTCGGCAACGAAACTTCGTAGTTTCAACTGGGGCAGTAAGTGACATTCTGAACAATTTAGGCGTCGGCTCGGGGTTAGACACGCGCACGTCGCAGATCCGTGAGAGCCGGAAACGCCTTTCCCACCGGCTATTTCACCCGTCGTGGCCGACCCCGCCCGGATATCCCCGCCCTGGTCGTCACGGCGGCCCCGTACCCGCTCCGGGGGCTCCCGACGCCCACCCGAACGTGTGACGTCGCTTCGGCCCGTGTCATCCCGTACGTATGCATCGCGCCGCATATCGGGCCGTTCACCGTCCCTCGGGGGCGGCCCGGGGGAGGGAGGTGGTATTGGCGGGGCCGTTCCGCGGGGATCCGCGTAGGGTCCGGAGTTCTTCGAAAGCCCATCGGGAGACAGGAGCGTGGGATGCGGATCGTGCTCGTCCGCGGGGACATCACCGCCGAGGCGGCGGACGCGGTGGTCAACGCCGCGAACTCCTCGCTGCTCGGGGGCGGCGGAGTCGACGGCGCCATCCACCGGAAGGGCGGCCCGGAGATCCTCGCCGCCTGCCGGAAGCTGCGCGCCTCGCAGTACGGCAAGGGGCTGCCGACCGGGCGGGCCGTGGCCACCACGGCGGGGCGGCTGCCCGCCCGGCACGTGATCCACACGGTGGGGCCGGTCTGGTCGCGGGAAGAGGACCGCTCGGAGCTGCTGGCCTCCTGCTACCGGGAATCCCTGCGGGTGGCCGATGAGTTGGGGGCCCGCACGGTCGCGTTCCCGGCCGTCTCCACCGGAATCTACGGCTGGCCGATGGAGGACGGCGCCCGGATCGCCGTCGAGACGGTGCGGGCGGCCCGTACCGAGGTCGAGGAGGTGCGGTTCGTGCTCTTCGACGAGACGGCGTACCAGGCCTTCGAGGGGCCGTGGGGACGTCTCCTAGGGTTCTCGGGGGTGGCGGAGCCGTACCCGGGCCGAAACAGGAATTCCGCCGTCCCCGCGAGCCGCTTCCTTTCTTCCGCGCGATCCCACCCCGAGCCCACCCCGACCCCGTCCCGCTCCCGGTCCCGGTCCCGCTCCGATCAAGTCCTGATCAAGCCCTGATCGCGCCCTGATCTTGCCTTGGTCGGGTTTATCCGGCTGTCCTCACGCTTGCGAGGGAACGTCCGCTCCGGGACGGTTCGCCGGGGATTCCGTGGGCAATTCTGCATTCGCGACGTCGAGTACAACGGCCGGGGCGGCGGGCCAACTGCCCCGGGAACACGGTTATTTCAGTCACGCTCCACGCTTCAGGCATTCGGCGGGGCTCCCAGGACCTCCCGGTCCTCGGTTCTCGGTTCTCAGTCATCGGTTCTCAGTCATCGGTTCTCGACACCCGGAGGAACAGTCATGGCACGCATCCGCACCACCCGCGTCGACTTCACCCACATCGCCCAGTCCCTCCCGGTGCTCGGCTTCCCTCCGTGGTGAGGGACGGGGGCAGTGGAGAACCGGCCCGAGGGGGCGATACGACAACGCGAACGGCGGGAGTGAAAGGAGGCGCGCACAGCAGCGCGAACGGCGGTCCGTGAGGCGGCACTTCGGTACCGGCGAGTGAACCGGGGCACGGGTCGGTGTGCAGGCCGCCGTGCCGGCGGACGCGGGGGCCGGGGCACGGGGGTGGTGGACGTGGGGCCGGGGTTCCCACGTAAGGGTCGTTACCCGGCGCGTACGGCCGAGGCGACGGCCCCAGCGGTGGCCGGGCACGGCGGGCGGCCCTTCACTCGCGTCATGAGCACAAGCACGCCGACCCGGCCCCGGTCCACCACGACTTCCGCCCCGGCACGTTCGCGGTCCGCGCTTCCCCTCGCCGGGGTGCGGGCCGTGGCCTTCGCCCTGATGGCGGCGGTGGCCGGGACGGCGCTCCTCGACGCCCCGGAGCCGACCGCCGCCCCGCCCCAGCCTCCACCCCGGGCCACCGCCACGGTGGCGGCAGCGGCCGCGAGCACCGCCGGCGCACCCGCTCCCGGCGCTCCCGCAGCGCCTGGCGCCTCCGCACCCACCGGTACCTCCGCAGCCACCGGTACTTCCGCAGCCACCCGTACCTCCGCAGAGCCCAGCGCCCCCGCAGAACCCGGCGCCCCCGGAAAGCCCGGCTCCACCCTTTCGACCGTCTCCGCCGACTCCGTCTCCGCCGACTCCGCCCCCATCACCTCCACCGACTCCACCCCCGTCACCTTCACCGGCAAGGCCTTCGACACCTGTGAGGCGCCCTCCGTCGAGACGATGCGGGCCTGGCGGGGTTCGCCGTACGGGGCCGTCGGGATCTACTTCGGCGGGCGGGGGCGGGGCTGCCCCGGTCAGCGGGAGCTCGATTCCGGCTGGGTCGCCTCGGTGCAGGCCATGGGCTGGCGGCTGCTGCCCGTCTTCGTCGGTTCCCAGGCGCCGTGCGTCGAGGCCCCCGCCAAGAAGCCCTTCGCCATCGGGTCCGACCCCTGGGGCCAGGGCACCCGGGAGGCGGGTGACGCGGTGGGGGCCGCGCGGGCCCTCGGCCTGGGCACGAGCAGTCCGCTCTACCTCGACATCGAGGCCTACCGGTCCGGTGACGCGCAGTGTGCCGCGACCACCCTCTCCTTCGTCCGCGGCTGGAACCGCGAGGTGCGCCGCCTCGGGTACCTGCCCGGCTTCTACAGCAGCGCGGACACGGGCGTGCGGGACATCGAGGCACAGCGGAAGGCGGGCACGGCGGACCTGCCGGCCGTGATGTGGTTCGCGCGCTGGCTGGGGAAGCCCGCGCTGGCCACCGAGGCCACACTCGCCCCGGAGGCCTGGACGCCGCACGCCCGGATCCACCAGTACGCGGGCAACGTCGCCGAGTCGTACGGCGGTCACCGCCTCGTGATCGACCGCAACGCCGTGGACGCCCCGGTGGCCCGCCTCACCACGGTGCGCGGGTTCCTCTCCGGCGTTCTCCACCTCCCCCTCGCCGTGACACAGGCCCCGGCCCGACCCTGAGCCGGGCCTCGGGGGCCTCCACCCAGAGGAGGTGGAGGCGTCCTCACCCACAACCTGAGGCGGACGGCGGTTCGGGACCTGGGGCCGATCCGTCGGACACCCTCCCTCCTAGCGTGGAGCCATGACTCCGCCACCCTCTGGCCCCGTCTGCGCCGGTGCCTCGCAGTACGCGTCGTACACGACCTTCTCCTCGTACGTACGGGCGCGTGGGCCCGTGCTCCTGCGCACCGCCCGCTCCCTGACCGCCAACCCCTCGGACGCGGAGGACCTCCTCCAGACCGCGCTCGCCAAGACCTTCGTGGCCTGGGAGCGCATCGAGGACCACCGGGCCCTGGATGGTTACGTCCGCCGGGCGCTGCTGAACACCCGTACGTCCCAGTGGCGCAAGCGCAAGGTCGATGAGTTCGTGTGCGAGGAGCTGCCCGAGCCGGTCGGCCTCCCGTCGCCCGACCCGGCCGAGCGGCAGGCGCTGCACGACGCCATGTGGCGCGCGGTGCTCAAGCTGCCGGAGCGGCAGCGCCAGATGGTGGTCCTGCGGTACTACGAGGACCTCAGCGAGGCGCAGACCGCCGAGGTGCTCGGGGTGTCGGTCGGCACGGTCAAGAGCGCGGTGTCCAGAGCGCTCGGCAAGCTCCGCGAGGACCCGGAGCTGACTCCGGTGAGGTAGAGCAGCCCCTCGCACCCTCCCGGGCCACCCCGTACGCACTTCCGGATCACCCCTCACGCCCTCTCGGGGCGCCCCGTACGCCCTCCCTGATCACCCCTCACGCCCTCCCGGTTTTCTCCCGGCGCCAGTAATCACTGGCAATTTCCATACTCCCGGGTAGTGACATACCGCTCGGTACGTGCGCAGAATCTCCACACCCCTACTGCCACGTAGCGCCCACCGGGAGGACGCCCCGTGTACAGCACCATGCAGGACGTACAACTGACCGTGAGCCGCATCCTCGAACACGGGATGAGGATCCACGGGAAGTCCACCATCACCACCTGGACGGGCGAGCCCGAGCCGCAGCGCCGCACGTTCGCTGAGGCCGGAGCCCGCGCGCACCAGTTGGCCAACGCCCTGCGCGACGAACTCGGCGTCACCGGCGACCAGCGGGTCGCCACCCTCATGTGGAACAACGCCGAGCACGTCGAGGCGTACTTCGCGATCCCCTCCATGGGCGCCGTCCTCCACACCCTCAACCTCCGTCTTCCCCCGAGCAGCTCGTGTGGATCGTCAACCACGCCGCCGACCGGGTCGTGATCGTCAACGGCTCGCTGCTCCCCTCCTCGCCCCGCTGCTCCCGCACCTGCCGACGGTCGAGCACGTCGTCGTCACGGGCCCCGGCGACCGTTCGGTCCTGGCCGGCGCGGCCCCGCGCGTGCACGACTACGAGGAGCTGATCGCCGGCCGCCCCACCACGTACGACTGGCCCGAGCTGGACGAGCGCACGGCCGCGGCCATGTGCTACACCTCCGGCACCACGGGCGACCCCAAGGGCGTCGTCTACTCCCACCGGTCGATCTACCTGCACTCGATGCAGGTGAACATGGCCGAGTCGATGGGCCTCACCGCCAAGGACACGACCCTGGTCGTGGTGCCGCAGTTCCACGTCAACGCGTGGGGGCTCCCGCACGCCACCTTCATGACCGGCATCAACATGCTCATGCCGGACCGCTTCCTCCAGCCGGCCCCGCTCGCCGACATGATCGAGCGCGAGCGGCCGACCCACGCCGCCGCCGTCCCCACCATCTGGCAGGGCCTGCTCGCCGAGGTCACCGCCCGCCCGCGCGACCTCTCCTCCATGGCCCAGGTCACCATCGGCGGCGCGGCCTGTCCGCCCTCCCTCATGGAGGCGTACGACAAGCTCGGCGTCCGCCTCTGCCACGCCTGGGGCATGACCGAGACCTCCCCCTCGGCACGATGGCCCACCCGCCGGCCGGACTCACCGCCGACGAGGTGGCCCTACCGCGTCACGCAGGGGCGCTTCCCCACCGGCGTCGAGGCGCGGCTCGTCGGCCCCGGCGGCGAGCACCTGCCCTGGGACGGCGAGTCGGCCGGTGAGCTGGAGGTGCGCGGCACCTGGATCGCGGGCGCGTACTACAACGGCGTCGACGGCGAACCGCTCCGGCCCGAGGACAAGTTCAGCGAGGACGGCTGGCTCAAGACCGGTGACGTCGGCGTGATCAGCACCGACGGCTACCTCACCCTCACCGACCGGGCCAAGGACGTCATCAAGTCCGGCGGCGAGTGGATCTCCAGCGTCGAGCTGGAGAACGCGCTGATGGCGCACCCGGAGGTCGCCGAGGCCGCCGTCGTCGCCGTGCCGGACGAGAAGTGGGGCGAGCGCCCGCTCGCGACCGTCGTCCTCAAGGAGGGCTCGACGGCGGACTACGAGACGCTGAAGGCCTTCCTCGCCACGGAGGGCGGCATCGCCAAGTGGCAGTTGCCGGAGCGCTGGGCGATCGTTCCCGCCGTGCCGAAGACGAGCGTCGGCAAGTTCGACAAGAAGGTCATCCGCAAGCAGTACGCGGAGGGCGGGCTGGACGTGACCCAGCTCTAGGGGCCGGGACGTGAGGAGGGGAGGGCGCCCGGCGCCCTCCCTCTTCTCGCTCTTTCCGCCGACGCGTACTAGTTGGTGCCGATCTTCGCGAGCAGGTCGACGATCCGGGCCTGGACCTCGGCGCTGTTCGACCGCTCGGCGAGGAAGAGGACCGTCTCGCCGGAGGACAGCTTCGGCAGCTCCTCCCCGATGAGGTCGGCCGAGGTGTAGACGACGAGCGGGGTGCGGTTGAGCTGCCCGTTCGCCCGCAGCCAGTCGATGATCCCGGCCCGGCGGCGGCGCACCTGCATCAGGTCCATCACCACCAGGTTCGGCTGCGTCTGCGTGGCGAGCGTGACCGCCTCGGAGTCCGTGGCCGCCCGCGCCACCTGCATCCCGCGCCGCTCCAGGGTGGCCGCGAGCGCCTCCGCGATGTCCTCGTTCTCCTCGATCAGCAGGACCCGGGACGGGTGCTGCTCGCTATCGCGCGGCGCGAGCGCCTTGAGGAGCACGGCCGGATCGGCGCCGTACGCCGCCTCGCGGGTCGCCTGCCCGAGCCCGGCCGCGAGCAGCACCGGCACCTCGGCGGCGACGGCCGCCTGGCGCAGGGACTGGAGGGCGGTACGGGTGATGGGGCCGGTCAGCGGGTCGACGAAGAGCGCGGCCGGGAAGGCGGCGATCTGCGCGTCGACCTCCTCGCGGGAGTGCACGATCACCGGCCGGTAGCCGCGGTCGCTCAGCGCCTGCTGGGTGGAGACGTCGGGCGCGGGCCAGACGAGCAGCCGGCGCGGGTTGTCGAGGGGCTCCGGGGGCAGCTCGTCGTCGACGGGGCGCGGGGCGGGCCGGTTGGCGACCTCGACCGCGCCGCCGGGACCGTCGAGCGGCTCGGGACCCTCCGCGGAGCCCTCGGCGGGCGCTCCTATGGCGTACGCCCGGCCCTCGGAGGCGGCCTCCGCCCGGGACTGCGCCTCCGGATGCGCCGGGGCCGTCGTCTGAGCCGGTGCCGGTGCCGGTGCCGGTGCCGGTGCCTGGGGCTGGGTCTGCGGATGCGGTTCGGCCTCGGTCCCGGCCGGCGCGGGGAGCGCCGTCGGGGCCGGCGGGTCGACCTCGGGCGGGGTGGCGAGCTTGCGCCGCCGCCCGGAGCCGTTGGAGGGCGCGGCGGGTACGCCGGGCATGACGGGCGCGACGGTGCCACCGGGCGCGGCCGGAGCCGGAGAGGCCGCCGGTACCGGGGCCGGATGGGCCGGGGAGGCGGGGGCCGGGGGCACGAAGGGGACGCCCTGCCCGAGGGTCCGGACACTGAACGCCCGCCCCTGGGTGGACTCCCTGGACATGGGCAGCTCGGGCGGCAGCGGTACGGAGCCGGTGCCGGTCCCGTTGCCGGGCTGCGGCTGCGGCTGCGGCTGCGGCTGCGGCTGCGGCTGCGGTTCCGGAGCCGGCGGCGCGACGGCCCGGCGCCGTCCGGTCGGCCCGGCGGGCGCGGGCACAGGACCGGCCGCGGGGTCACTCACGGGCAGCGGAACGGAGGCACCCGGCGCCTGGGCGTGGTCGTGCGGGTGGGGCTGCGGCGGCGTGTGGTCGGCGCCCGGGACGCCCCGTACGGCCTCGTGCCGCCCCTCGTCGGAAACCGGCAGCGGACCGGCCGGACCAGTCGGCCCGACCGACTGACCGGCAGGCATACCGGCCGAGGGACCAGCGGGCATACCGACCGGCGGGCCAGCGGGCATACCGACCGGCGGGCCCGTCACCGGCGCGGCAGGCAGGGGCACTTCGCGGTCGGCGTCGGCGGGCGGCAGCGCGAACGGGGTCCGGGGGCCGGCCTCGGCCGCGGCCGCCCGCTCCTGCGCGGCGGCCAGCGCGCGCCGGCGGCGTCCGCTCGGCTGCGCCGGAGCCTCCTCGGAGGCGACGGCCGGCAGGGCCAGGGCGGGGGAGGGCACGGGCCCGGGAACGCCCGCGGGGTCGACGGCGACGCCCTGCGGCGGCACGGCCGCGCCGAGCGCGGCACGCCCTACGCCCCCTCGGCGGCGGTCACGACGGAACCCTCGGCGGGCCGCCCCGACGGCGCCCGGTGGGCTCGACGGGCGGAGCGGCAGGGGCGATCGGGGCGACCGGGGAGGCCTGCACGGCCGGTCCCCGGGGGCGGCGGGCGCGTTCTGCTGGGCCGGGATCAGATCGGCCGCGGCGGTTCCTCCCGTACGGGCACGGCGGCGCCCGCTGGGCTCGGCGCCGGAGGGGCGTCGCCCCGGTCGCGACCGCGCTCTCCAGGAAGGCGTCCGTCGAGCCGCGCCGGGCCCTCCGCCGCCCTCCGCCCGCCTCCGTGTCCGGGGCGGGAACGGCGACAGGGGGCTCGGCGACCGGCGCCGAGGCCTGCGCGGGCAGCGCGAGGGCCTCCGGCCGCCCGTCTGCGCGTCGTTCCGGGGAGCGGGCGCCGGGACCGTGCCCGGCCCGCGCCGATCGGTACTTCGAGGACGTACGCGCCGCCGCTCGTGCCCGGCACCTCGTGGGTCTGCACGACGCCGCCGTGCGCCGCCACGATCCCGCGCACGACGGGGCCGTGGACCGGGTCGCCGCCCGCGTACGGGCCGCGGACCTCGATCCGCACGACGTCGCCGCGCCGCGCGGCCGCCACGACGATCGTGGAGTCGGCGGGCCCGGCGCCCGGGACGGCGGCCCGGTTCCTGCCGGTCGCGTCGACGCCCGCGACGTCCGCGACGAGGTGCGCGAGGGCGGTCGCGAGCCGGGCCGGGTCCACCTCGGCCTCGATGGGCGGGGTGTGCACGGCGAACTGCGCGCGGCCGGGACCGATCAGCTCGACGGCCCCGTCGATGCCGGCGGACACGACCCCGTCGAGGAGCGTGACGCGCTTGTCGAGCTCCTCCGCGCCCGCGTCGAGCCGCTGGTAGCCCAGGACGTTGTCCACGAGCGCCGTCATCCGGGCGTACCCGGCGGTGAGGTGGTGGAGGACCTGGTTGGCCTCGGGCCAGAGTTGTCCGGCGTCGTCGGCGGCGAGGGCGCCGAGCCGGGTGCGCAGCTCCTCCAGGGGCCGCGCAGCGACTCGGCGAGGACGGCCGTGAGCTGCTCGTGGCGGGCGGCGAGCGAGGCGTACCGCTCCTGCTGGGCCTCCCGTTCCGCCGCCGCGCGCTCGGCGCGGTCGGCGAGCTCGGCGGCGTGCTGCTCGGCGAGCTGCTCGTACGACCTGCGGTCGGTGAAGGTCATCACCGCGCCGACGAGCTGGTCTCCGTCGCGCACCGGAGCGGTCGTCAGGTCGACCGGGACCCGCTCGCCCTTCTTCGTCCACAGGACCTGCCCGCGCACGCGGTGCTTCCGCCCGGACTTGAGGGTGTCCGCGAGCGGCGACTCCTCGTACGGGAAGGGTTCGCCGTCGGCGCGCTTGGCGAGGATCAGCGGGTGCAGCTCCCGGCCGCCGAGCTCGCCGGCGCGGTGGCCGAGGATCTGGGCGGCGGCGGGGTTGACGAGGACGACCCGGCCGTCGGTGTCCGTGCCGACGACGCCCTCGGAGGCGGCGCGCAGGATCATCTCGGTCTGCCGCTGCGAGCGGGCGAGTTCGGCCTCGGTGTCGAGGGTGCCGGTGAGGTCGCGCACGACCAGCATGAGCAGCTCGTCGCCGGTGTAGCCGCCGTACGAGTCGTAGGCCTCGCGGCCGTCCTCCAGGCTGGCGCTGGTCACCTCGACGGGGAACTCGCCGCCGTCGGTGCGGCGGGCGACCATCCGGGTCGGCTTGGTGCGGCCCTGCTCGTCGGTGTTGTCCGGGCGGCGCATGGAGCCGGGGATGAGGCGCGAGTCGAAGTCGGGCAGGAGGTCGAGGAGGCCGCGCCCGACGAGGGCGGTGCCGGGCGTCTCGAACATGCCGAGGGCGATGGTGTTGGCGTTGACGACCGTGCCGTTGCAGTTGACGAGCACGAGGCCGTCGGGGAGGGCGTCGAGTATGGCTGCGAGGCGAGCAGCGCCTCGGGATGGCCTGCTGCTCACGACGACGCTTCCTCCCTGACGCACTGCACGCGCTTGGCCTGTCGACCGGCCGGTCCCATCTTGCCCCTCGGACCGTGGCCTGTCACTGAGGGGAGTCTAAGGGAGCCTCCGGCCGGCACTCCCGGACGCCGCCCCCGACCGCCGTCCCCACACGGCATCTCCGCACGTCATCCCCGTACGTCATCCCGGGCGTCACCTCGTACGTCACCCCGGGCGTCATCCCCGGACGAAGGGAAGGACGGGTTCCAGATTCTCCCAGCGGTCGATCTCGCACCCGTTCGCGCGGGAGAAGCGGGCGTCGACCTCGTGGCCTCGCCAGGTGCCGGTCACCCGTGCGAGGACGGGCCCGCCGTACACCTGTGCGCACATCTGGTCCTCGGGGACGGGCCGGAACGGGTCCTCGTCCGCCGCCGCGAGCCGGTCCAGGCGCTCGCAGGCGCGCTCGGCAGCCGGGTGGTCGCCCCGGGCCGCTCGCCGCACCTCAGCTCGAAGGTGCCGTCGGCCTCGGGGTGGCCGCTTCCGGAGATCGCCACGGTCAGGGCGTCGGGCGCCGGCGCCGGGAAGAGCGGCAGCGGCGGCAGGGGCCCGAAACCGGCGGACCCGGCGGCGGTGGTGGCGAGGGTCGCGAGGACGAGACGGCGCAGCATGCGGATCTCCAGGAGCGCGGGAGCACGGGGGCACGGCGGACACGGGTGCACGACGCGCCCTCCCCGTCTAACGCTCCGGACGCGGCGGCGTTGCGCGGAGGGGGAGTGCGCCGGGCGGGCGCGCGGGCCCGTACGCGCGCCGGTGGGCTTTGCCCTGGACCCCGGAGGACTAGTACGGTGAGAATCGATTGGTGACAGCCGGTTCGCCTGTGTCATCATCTGCACGCACCACCCGCGCATGCGTGAGGTGCATGGAGGCGTCGCCTAGTCCGGTCTATGGCGCCGCACTGCTAATGCGGTTTGGGTCTTAAAGCCCATCGAGGGTTCAAATCCCTCCGCCTCCGCCCCACACCGAAGCCCCGGCCCCAAGGCCGGGGCTTCGGCCGTTCAGGACCCGCCCTCCGCACCCCCGGCATCCCCTGTCATGACGTTTCCGCAGGTCACAAGGGGTGGGGCTATCGGATTTCACATGGCGGCGGCAGTCATGTAATGTTCTTCCTGTCGCCGCGAGCGGGTCGAAAGACCGGGGAGCGAAGACAAAAACTAAAAACAAGCACTCGTAGCTTAACGGATAGAGCATCTGACTACGGATCAGAAGGTTGCAGGTTCGAATCCTGCCGAGTGCACATGGATGAGAGGCCCGGACGAGAGTCCGGGCCTCTCGCGTTGCGCGGCGCACCGCGGAGGCCGGCGGTGCCGTCGGCCGAGGCGAGGAGGAGTTGCCCGTCCCGCCCGCGGGTCGGCCTGGCATCATCCTCGGACGACCGCCGGTCACGGCGGTTCTCAGGGGAGGGGAGGGACGGGGCTGTGGTCGTGGGTGTCGCGCTGTTCGTACTGGGGCTGGCGGGCACGGTGTGGGGGCGATGTTCCTCTTCAACGTGCGGGGCGCGGCGGACAAGGCGGTCGTGCGGCGCAACGCCGTCAGGGCCGTGACCGCGGCGCGGACGCTGGACATGGGACTGACGCGGCCGTCGCGAATCGGCGCCTGGTTCTTCCGGCTCACGGGCGGCGTCATCTTCCTCTTCTCGCCCGTGCTCGCGCTCGCCGGCCTCGTCGTCGCCACGCGCGGATGACGGCCTGATCCGCGCGTCCCGCCGACGGGGCGCCCCCTCGGGGAAGGACGGCGTGGACGGGGCGGCCGTGCTTCCCGGTGGTGGGGCGGTTAGGGTCGAGTGATCGTTCTTTCGTCGTACGGGGGGTTGGGACATGGCGCTCTTCGGGAACGCGCACGCGATCGATCCGGCGCAGGCGCAGCAGGACTTCGCGCGGCTGCTCGGGCAGGGGAGCAGGTGCACGCCGCGTACCTGCTGATCCGGGACACGATCTTCTTCACCGACCGGCGGCTCGTGCTGGTCGACAAGCAGGGATCACCGGCAAGAAGGTCGAGTACCACTCGATCCCGTACCGGAGCATCACCCACTTCGCCGTCGAGACCGCCGGCACCTTCGACCTCGATGCCGAGCTGAAGATCTGGATCTCGGGCAGCCAGCTCCCCGTGCAGAAGACCTTCACCAAGGGGTCGACATCTACGAGGTGCAGGCGATCCTCACGCAGTTCGTCGCCAAGTAGGCGGTACGGAGCGGGGGAAGGGCCGGGGAATCCCCGGGCCCTTCCCCTTTAGTGAACCCGTCTTATTTGCATGTCAGTTGAATATGCCTTCGGACTAGCTTGCGAGACGGAGGTGATGGTCGATGGACGCGATCGACATCGATGACGTGGTGTACGCCGCCACCGGGGAGCGCCTGCGGAGGCTGACCGCGTCGGACGGGACCCACTGGTTCCCGGTGGTGGACGTGGCGAAACGGCTGGGGTACGCGGGGACGAGGGAGGCCCTGCGGACGGTGGCGCTGCCCGAGGAGTGCCTGGCGTCCGCGCGGGAGGTCGCCGGCGACGACGCGTACCTCCGCCGGTGCGGGGTCCGCGCGTCGGCGCGGATGGTGAGCCTCAGGGGCTCGTCCAGCTCGTCGGGGCCTGCCGGAGACCGGAGGCCGGACCGTTCCGGGCGTGGGTGGCCGAGGTCGTGGCGTCGGTCCAGCGCTACGGCGGGTACGGGCTCGAACCCTCCCCGGTGCACGCCGGTTTCCTGCTCCCGCCGGAACTCGTCGACGTCCTCGTGCGCCTGGAGGGGCGGTTCGACGAGGAACCCTCGCGCACGCCGAGCAGGTCGAGTACGCGGAGCTGCTCCGCGAGACCCGGCAGAGCCTCTCGAGGGTCGCCGAATCCCTCGAGCGGCTCGCCGTGCCCCGCCAGCGCACCGGCTCCGCCGTCGCGCTCAGCCCGCAGGAGCTCGTCGAGTCCTGGGCCATCACCGGAGACGTGCGGACGGTCGCCCGTTGCCTCGCCCCCGGGCTCGTCCGGGGCGGGGTGCGCTACCGGACCCAGGACGTCACCCGCCGCACCGGCCTCTCCGGCGAGCGCGTCCGCGACTGCGTACGGCTCCTCCTCGAACGCGGCTGCATGAGGCAGGTCGGGGAACCCGATCCGGACGGGACGCGGATCTACGTCCTGCCCTGAGCCGCGCTCCGATGCGGGGGCGTCGGACGGGGGCGTGGCGGAGACTGGACACCGGGAACGTACGGAACGCGGTCGGGGAGGCGTGGGCGTGGAGTGGCGGTGCCGGGGGATCACCTGGAGCGGCGGAGTGCCGGGGCTGCGGTGGCAGGGCGGAAAGGTCAGCGCGCTCGCGTACGGGCAACCGCTCGCCTTCCGTGCCGCCGGGGTACGGCGCTGCCCGGGGGCCCGGGGCAACCCCTGCCCCCTGGAGGCCGCCGTCCCCGGCCGGTCCACCGGCGGGCGGTGTGCGGAGTGCGCGCGGCTCGACCGGGCCCACTCGGTCGCGGCCGACACCGTCGCGGACGACCCCCAGCCGTACCGCGTCTACCTGGCCTGGTTCGGGCCCGGCATGACCAAGGTGGGGATCACCGCCGAGGCCCGGGGCGAAGCCCGGCTCCTGGAGCAGGGGCCGTCGCGTTCAGTTGGCTCGGCCGGGGACCGCTGATGGCCGCCCGGCGCACCGAGGAGTCCTGCGGCAGGCGCTCGGCGTGCCCGACCGGGTGGCGTACGAGCGCAAGCGGGCCGCCCGGCACGCCCTGCCGCCCGCCGCCGACCGGGCCGGGGAGGTCGAGGAGCTGTACCGGCGGGCCCGGGAGGTCGGCGGCTGGACCGAGACCCTGGAGCCGCTGGAGTTCGCCCCGCGCGACCATGCCGGGGCCTTCCACCTCGACGGGCTGCCGCCGCTCGCCGGCACGGTCACCGAGCTGACCGACGGCGGCACCGTCACCGGGCGGCTGCTCGCCGCCGCCGGACCCGATCTGCACCTCCTCGCCCCCGACGGGCGCTGTCTCGCCCTCGACACCCGGCTCATGGGCGGTTGGGTCCTCCGGAAGGCCGACGGAGGAGACGGCTTCTCCGTGCCGGTGACGGCGGCGGCTCCTGCGGACGATCCGAACGAGCAGGGGGAGCTCTTCTGAGTCGGCCCTTCTGAGACGGTCCTGCTGAGTCGGCTCGTCGGGGCGGTTGCCCGAGGGCCGCACCGCCGTCCCGTCCCGTCCTGCTGCACCGCGCCACGCTGCGTAAAGTCTTGGATCCCTTTGGCCGGGTGCCGTGGACACCCCGCCCGGCCCCACGAGGGTGATCGCATGCCTGGCGCCTCCACACCGCGCACCAGGAGGCCAAGGCGCACGAGCGGGAGCACGGGTACGACAGTTACAGCGTCCATATCGGCAGGGTCGAGCGGAGTTACGGCTATGAACGCGCATGACGGTGCGAGCGAGCACGACGGTACGAAGGCGCATGACGGTACGAAGACGCATGACGGTACGAAGACGCATGGCAGCACGAACGCGCATGGCGGTGCGGGCGGCGAGGTCGGGCTCGTCGACATACCCGCCCTCCTCGCGCGGCTCGGAGTCCCCGGACTCGTCGACGTGCACACGCACTTCATGCCGAAGAACGTCCTCGACAAGGTCTGGGCCTACTTCGACGCCGTCGGTCCGCTGACCGGTCTGGAGTGGCCCATCACCTACCGCGAGGAGGAGGGCCGCAGACTCGCCCTCCTGCGCGGGTTCGGCGCGGTCGCCTTCACCGCGATGCTCTATCCGCACAAGCCCGGCATGGGCGCCTGGCTGAACTCCTGGGCCGCCGACTTCGCCGCCCGTACCCCCGACTGTCTGCACACCGCGACCTTCTTCCCCGAGCCGGGGGCCGACGCCTATGTCCGGGAGGCGCTCGACGCCGGGGCTCGCGTCTTCAAGGTGCACCTCCAGGTCGGAGGGTTCGACCCGAACGACGAACGGATCGACGGGGTGTGGGGGAGCCTCGCGGAAAGCGGCACCCCGTCGTCGTCCACTGCGGCTCCGGGCCCACCCCGGGGAACTTCACCGGCCCCGGCCCCATGGAGCGGCTGCTCGCCCGCCACCCCCGGCTGCGGGTGATCGTCGCGCACATGGGGATGCCCGAGTACGGGGACTTCCTCTCGCTCGCCGAGCGGTACGAGGCGTCCACCTCGACACCACCATGGCGTTCACCGACTTCAGCGAGCGACTCGCGCCCTTTCCCGAGGAGGAGCACAAGCGGCTGCTCGACCTCGGCGACCGGATCCTCCTCGGCTCGGACTTCCCCAACATCCCGTATCCGTACGCCCATCAGCTCCACGCCCTCGAACGGCTCGGGCTCGGGGACGACTGGCTCCGGAAGGTGCTGTGCGAGAACGGCGCCGCGCTGTTTCACGTGAAACCGGCTCGATGAGCCCCGGAGCGTGCTGTTTCACGTGAAACCGGCCCTTGCGGGCACTCGCCGGCGGCGGCTGTTTCTCAGGGAATTCACAGGAAAGCGCAAGAGGCCTTTCAGCGGCGGCGGACAGCCTGGGTTTCATGACCGTCACCTCACACCGCACGAGCAACCGCACCGGCGCCCGCACCGGCACCCGCGCCGACATGCTCCGCGCCGACGGGACCGCCGTCCGGGTCCTCGTCGTCGACGACGAGGCCTCGCTCACCGAACTGCTCTCCATGGCCCTGCGCTGCGAGGGCTGGCGGGTCATGAGCGCCGGGGACGGGGCCACCGCCCTGCGTTCCGTGCGCGAGTTCCGGCCCGATGCCGTGATCCTCGACATGATGCTGCCCGACGCCGACGGGCTGAGCCTGCTCGGCTCGATCCGGCGCGAGATGCCCGACGTCCCGGTGCTCTTCCTGACGGCGAAGGACGCCGTGGAGGACCGGATCGCCGGGCTCACGGCGGGTGGCGACGACTACGTGACCAAGCCCTTCAGCCTGGAGGAGGTGGTGGCCCGGCTGCGCGGCCTCATCCGCCGGTCCGGGGCCGCGCAGGCGCGCAGCGAATCTCTGCTGACCGTCGGGGACCTGACCCTCGACGAGGACAGCCACGAGGTCACCCGGGGCGGCGACTCGATCCACCTCACGGCGACCGAGTTCGAGCTGCTGCGCTACCTCATGCGCAACCCGCGCCGGGTGCTCAGCAAGGCGCAGATCCTCGACCGGGTCTGGTCGTACGACTTCGGCGGCCAGGCCAACGTGGTCGAGCTCTACATCTCCTATCTGCGCCGGAAGATCGACGCGGGGCGCTCCCCGATGATCCACACCCGGCGCGGGGCGGGCTATCTCATCAAGCCGGGGAGTAGCGGCCGGTGTCCCACGCTCCACGGCCGCCCCGAGCTCCACGGCCGCCCCGAGACCTGCGGCCGCCCCGAGACCTGCGGCCGCCCCGAGGCCTGTGGCTGTTCCGAGGACTGCGGTCGCTCCGGGATGCGCGGCTGTTCGGGTATGTGCGGCCGCTCCGGGGCACGCGGCGGCCGTGGTCGCTGCGCACCCGGCTCGTCGTGTCGGCGGTCGCGCTGATCGCGGTCGTCGCGGCCGTCATCGGCACGGTCACGACGATCGCGTTCCGCTCGTACCTGTACGACCAGGCCGACGAGCAGGTCCGGGGTCTGTCCCAGCGGGCCGCCGGGCCGCCCGTCGTCATGTCCGTGCCCGATCCCGGCCGGGGACGGGAGCCGTTCGCCTTCCTCGGCGGTCCGGGCGCCCCGATAGGGACCCTCGGCGCGGTCCTCACCGACGGCGAGGTCACCTCCGCCGGGTACTCGACGGAGGTGCCCGGCACCAACGGTACGGACGGGCCGAGGTTCCCCGTCGAGGAGCTGGACGCGGAGCAGCGGGACGCCCTCGCCGCCGTCCCGCGCGACGGCGAGCCGCACACCGCGGAGCTGCCCGGCGGCCTCGGCTCCTACCGGGTCGCGTACGCGGAGGGCAGCCGGGGCGCCTTCCTCACCGGCATCCCGCTCACCGAGGTCGACGACGCCCTCTCCACCCTCGTCCTGGTCGAGCTGAGTGTCACCGGCGCCGGGCTCGTCGCGGCCTCGCTCGCCGGAACCGTGCTCGTCGGAGTGGCCCTGCGTCCGCTGCGGAGGGTCGCCGCCACCGCCTCCCACGTGGCCCGACTCCCGCTGCACAGCGGCGAGGTGGCGCTCCACCAGCGGGTCCCGGAGACGGAGGCCGATCCGCGCACGGAGGTCGGCCAGGTCGGCGCGGCCCTCAACCGGATGCTCGACCACGTCCACTCGGCCCTCGACGCGCGCCAGCGAGCGAGACCCGGGTCCGGCAGTTCGTCGCGGACGCCAGCCACGAGCTGCGCACCCCGCTCGCCTCGATCCGGGGGTACGCGGAGCTGACCCGGCGCGGCCGCGAGGAGTGCGGGCCCGACACCCGGCACGCGCTCGGCCGGATCGAGTCGGAGGCGACCCGGATGACGGGTCTGGTGGAGGACCTGCTGCTGCTCGCCCGGCTCGACGCCGGACGCCCCCTCTCGTACGAGCCCGTCGACCTCGTCGCCCTCGTCCTGGACTCCGTGAGCGACGCCCGCGCCGCCGGGCCCGACCACCACTGGGGCCTCGAACTCCCCGAGGACGGGGCGGAGGTGCGGGTGCGGGGGACGGCGCCCGGATCCAACAGGTGCTCGTCAACCTCCTCGCCAACGCCCGTACCCACACCCCGCCCGGCACCAAGGTCACCGCCCGCGTCCGCGCGGAGGGGACGGGCGCGCGTGGAGGTCGAGGACGACGGGCCCGGCGTCCCGGAGGCGCTCCTGCCCTCCGTCTTCGAACGGTTCGCGCGCGGCGACGCCTCCCGCTCCCGGAACGCCGGCTCCACCGGCCTCGGCCTCGCGATCGTCCGCGCGGTCGTCCTCGCCCACGGCGGCGAGGTGACGGTGGCGAGCGCCCCCGGCCGGACCGTCTTCGCCGTCCGGCTGCCCCTGGGCCCCGACCGCCGGCCCGGGGCCGGACAGGACCCGGACGACGGGCCGCGCGAAGACTCACAGGCGGGGCACAGGCTCAGCACACAGCCGTGACAGCCGCCCCGGCGAGGGTCTGTGGCATGCGAACCCCAACGATCGCGCGGCCCGTGACCGGGGCCCTTCCGCCCGGGAGCACCTGCCCGTGGACGTCGCCGGACGGCCCGTCCTGGACGTGGTGATCCCCGTCTACAACGAGGAGAAGGACCTGGAGCCGTGCGTCCGCCGGCTCCACGAGCACCTCTCCCGGACCTTCCCGTACGGCTTCCGCATCACCGTCGCCGACAATGCCTCCACCGACACGACGCCCGCCGTCGCCGCGGCCCTCGCCGAGGAGATGTCCGGCGTGCGCTCCGTACGCCTCGAACAGAAGGGGCGCGGGCGGGCCCTGCGCACAGTGTGGTCGGCGTCGGACGCGCCCGTCCTGGCCTACATGGACGTCGACCTGTCCACCGACCTGAACGCGCTGCTCCCGCTGGTCGCGCCGCTCATCTCCGGCCACTCGGACCTGGCGATCGGCTCCCGGCTCTCCCGCTCCTCGCGGGTGGTGCGCGGCCCGAAGCGGGAGTTCGTCTCCCGCGCGTACAACCTGATCCTGCGCTCCTCGCTCGCGGCCCGGTTCTCGGACGCGCAGTGCGAGTTCAAGGCCATACGGCGCGAGGTCGCCGAGCGGCTGCTCCCGATGGTCGAGGACACCGGCTGGTTCTTCGACACCGAGATGCTGGTCCTCGCCGAGCGGGCCGGCCTG
Source organism: Streptomyces sp. WAC08241 (assembly GCA_007858575.1). GTDB lineage: Bacteria > Actinomycetota > Actinomycetes > Streptomycetales > Streptomycetaceae > Streptomyces. The sequence continues at coordinate 5,379,416 of CP042279.1, read as the reverse complement.
CGCATCCTGAGGTGCCGGTCGACTGGGTCGACGACCCCGACTCGACCGTGCACATCGTGAAGACGGCGACGGACGACCTCAAGGGCGTCTGGCGGGTGGGGCGGGCCCTCGCGACCGGTTCGCTGCCGCTCGACCGGCTCGCCCGGCCGTTCGGGGACGACCCCGGGACCGCGAGCTCAGCGGTGTGCCCGGCGGCCTCGCCCGCCAACTGGTCGGCTTCTGCGTGGTCGGGGTCCTGTCCACGCTCTTCTACCTGGCGCTGTACTCGGCCTTCCGGCTCGGCCTCGGCCCGCAGTTCGCCAACGCCGGGGCCCTCCTCGTCTCGGCCGTCGCCAACACGGCGGCCAACCGGCGCCTCACCTTCGGGGTGCGGGGCCGGGACCGGGCCGTCCGCCACCAGGCGCAGGGGCTCGTGGTCTTCGCCATCGGCCTGGCCCTGACGAGCGGGTCGCTCGCCGCCCTCGGCGCGGCGACCGGAGACCCGTCGCACTCCACCGAGCTGGCCGTCCTGATCGTGGCCAACCTCGCCGCGACCGTCCTGCGCTTCCTCCTCTTCCGGCTCTGGGTCTTCCCGGAGCGGGCCGCCGCGAGGAACGAACCCACCGCGAGGAACGCACTCACCGCGAGGAACGAACGATGACCACCCTGAACTCCGCGGCCCCGCCGCCTTGCCCGGGAGCACCGGGAGCACCGGGAGCACCGGTAACGCCGGGATCGCCGGGAGCACCCGCCTCGCCCGCCTCTGGCGCGGTCGCGCCGAGGACGCCCCTGGGTCCGTCCCGCCTTCCTCGGCCTGCTCGTCGTGACCGGCGTGCTCTACCTGTGGAACCTGAGCGCCTCCGGCTACGCCAACTCCTTCTACTCGGCGGCCGTCCAGGCCGGCGGGGAGAGCTGGAAGGCCTTCTTCTTCGGCTCGCTCGACGCGGCCAACGCCATCACCGTCGACAAGCCGCCGGCCGCGCTCTGGCCGATGGCGCTCTCCGTGCGCCTCTTCGGCCTCGGCTCCTGGCAGATCCTCGTGCCCGAGGTGCTCATGGGCGTGGCCACGGTCGGCGTCCTGTACGCGGCCGTCCGGCGCCGGTTCGGCGCGGGCGCGAGCCTGATCGCGGGCGTGGTCCTGGCGCTGACGCCGGTCGCCGCCCTGATGTTCCGCTTCAACAACCCGGACGCGCTGCTCGCCCTGCTCATGACGGTCGCCGTGTACGGGGTGCTGCGCGCCCTGGAGGACCGGCCGGGCGCGGCGGGGTGGCTGGTGGGGGGGCGGGGGTGGCCTTCGGGTTCGCGTTCCTCGCGAAGACCCTCCAGGCCTTCCTGATCCTGCCGCCGCTCGCCCTCGTGTACGCGGTGTGCGCGCCGGGCGGGATCGGGCGCCGGATCGGCGCCTCGGCCTCGCCGGGCTCGCGATGCTGGTCTCGGCGGGCTGGTGGGTGGCCCTGGTCGAGCTGTGGCCGGCGTCCTCCCGCCCGTACGTCGGAGGCTCGCAGAACAACAGCTTCCTGGAGCTGACCTTCGGCTACAACGGCCTCGGCCGGATCAACGGCGACGAGACCGGCAGCGTGGGCGGCGGCGGAGGCCCCGGCGGGGGCATGGGCGGCGGCCGGTGGGGCGAGACCGGGATCGGCCGGATGTTCAACGACTCGGTCGGCGGTCAGATCTCCTGGCTGCTCCCGGCCGCGCTGATCCTGCTCGTCGCGGGGCTCGTCGTCACCCGGCGGGCGCCCCGGACGGACACCGCGCGCTCGGCGTTCCTGGTGTGGGGCGGCTCGCTGCTCATGACCCTCGCGGTCTTCAGCTTCATGGCCGGCATCTTCCACGAGTACTACACGATCGCCCTGGCCCCGTACGTGGCGGCGCTCGTCGGCATGGGCGCCTCCGTGCTGTGGGAGGAGCGCACCCGGTTCGCCGCCTCGGCGGCGCTCGCGGTGACGGCGGCGGTGTCGGCCTGGTGGGCCTGGACGCTGCTCGGCCGTACGCCGGACTGGCTGCCGTGGCTGCGCTGGGCGGTCCTGGTGACGGGCGCCGTCGCGACCGTCGGGCTCCTCGTCGCGGGCCGGGTCGACCGGCGCCTCGGGCTCGCGGCGGCGGGCCTCGGCCTGGCGGCGGGCCTCGCGGGCCCTTCGCGTACACCCTGGCGACGGTGGGCACCGGCCACCAGGGTTCCATCGTGACGGCGGGCCCGGCGGGCGGCCGGGGCCCGGGCGGCTTCGGCGGTCGCATGCCGGGCGGCTTCGGCGGCCGGATGCCCGAGGCGGAATGGCGTTCCCGGGGGCCAGGGAGGCCAGAACGGCCAGGGAGGCCAGAACGGCCAGATGCCCGGCGGCCCCGGTGGCCAAGGCCAAAGCCGGGGCCAGAACCAGGGCCAGAGCCAAGGCCAGATGCCCGGCGGCACCCCGCCTCAAGGCATGCCCCAGGGCGGCTTCCAGGGTTCGCGCGGCGAGCGCCCGGCTTCGGCGGTGGCGGTGGCGGCGGCATGGGCAGTCTCCTCAACGGCGCGAACGTCGGTGCGGAGGCCGAGGCGGCGCTCCTGAAGGACGCCGGCTCCTACACCTGGGTCGCGGCCACGATCGGCTCCCAGAACGCGGCCAGCTACCAGCTCGCCACGGAGAAGCCGGTCATGGCGATCGGCGGCTTCAACGGCAGCGACCCGTCCCCGACGCTCGCGCAGTTCAAGCAGTACGTCGCCGAGGGAAGATCCACTACTTCATCGGAAGCGGCGGCGAGGACACGGGCGAGAGCGACGGGCGCACCGGTGGTAGGGGAGGCGGCATGGGCGGCGGCATGGGAGGCAACTCCGAGATCTCCTCCTGGGTCGCGAAGACCTTCGAGAAGGTCACGATCGGCGGCGCCACCTTCTACGACCTCACCAAGAAGGCCTGACCGAAGAACAAGAAGGCCTGACCGAAGAACAAGAAGGCCTGACCGAAAACAGCGGCCGGAAATAATCCCTATACGGTGTAGAGAACCCTTGTACGGTGTACGAGACCTAGTCCCGTACACCGTACAAGAGTGCTACCATGACGGCGACGACCGCCGCGAACGAACCGTCCGCCGCCACCGGCGGCCACCCGCAACGCTGGCTGATCCTCGGCGTCATCTGCCTGGCCCAGCTCACCGTGCTGCTCGACAACACCGTGCTCGGCGTCGCCATCCCCTCGCTGACCTCGGAACTCCACGCCTCCACCGCCGACATCCAGTGGATGATCAACGCGTACTCGCTCGTCCAGTCCGGCCTGCTCCTGACCTCCGGAAACGCCGCCGACCGCTACGGCCGCAAGAAGCTCCTCGCCGCCGGACTCGCGCTCTTCGGCCTCGGCTCGCTCGCCGCCGGGCTCGCCGGATCCACCGCACAGCTCATCGCCGCCCGCGCGGGCATGGGCATCGGCGGCGCGCTGCTCATGACCACCACCCTCGCCGTCGTCATGCAGATCTTCGACGACTCCGAGCGGGTCAAGGCCATCGCGCTGTGGGCCACGGTCAGTTCGCTCGGCTTCGCCGCCGGTCCGCTGATCGGCGGCGTCCTCCTCGACCACTTCTGGTGGGGGATGATCTTCCTGATCAACATCCCGGTCGCGCTCGTCGGCCTGATCGCCGTCGTCAAACTGGTCCCCGAGTCCAAGAACCCCCAGGGCGAGCGGCCCGACCTGGTCGGCGCGCTGCTCTCCACCGTCGGCATGACCGCCGCCGTGTACGCCATCATCACCGGCCCCGAGCACGGCTGGACCTCCGCCGAGGTGCTGGTCCCGGCGGGCATCGGCGTCGCCGTCCTCGCCGCCTTCGCCCGGTGGGAGCTGCGCGTCCCGTACCCGATGCTCGACATGCACTTCTTCCGCAACCAGAAGTTCGTCGGCGCGGTCGCGGGCGCGATCCTGGTCATGTTCGGCCTGGGCGGCTCGCTCTTCCTGCTCACCCAGCACCTGCAGTTCGTCCTCGGCTACGAGCCGCTGGAGGCCGGTCTGCGCATGGCGCCGCTCGCCCTGACCGTGGTCGCGCTCAACCTCAGCGGCGTCGGCCCGCGGATCGTGGTGAAGCTCGGCACCGCGCCCACCGTGGCCGTCGGCATGACCCTCGTCGCGGCCGGTCTCGCCTCGATCGCCCTGATCGGCGGCGGGACGAACAGCAACTACTGGGGGATGCTCCTGGGCCTGGTCCTGATGGGCGTCGGCCTCGCGGTCTCCAACCCGGCCATGGCCAACGCCATCATGAGCGCGATCCCGCCGGAGAAGGCTGGCGTGGGCGCGGGCGTCAACGGCACCCTCGCCGAGTTCGGCAACGGCCTGGGCGTCGCCGTCCTCGGAGCCGTACTGAACGCGCGCTTCGCCGCCCTCGTCACCGTCACCGCGACCTCGCTGCCCGCGGCCCTCGCGGCGGCCGGGAGCGACGCCGAGCGGGCGCGGGTCTCCGACGCCTTCGCCTCCGGCCTCCAGACCAGCCAACTGGTCGGCGCGGTCGCCGTCTTCGCGGGCGGTCTGCTCGCCGCGGTCCTGCTCGCGCGGGCCGAGCGGGCGGAGAAGGCCGCGGGGAAGGGTGCGGAGAAGACCGCGGCTCCGCATCCGGCGGCGGCTGCCTAGCATGGTCACGGACCGCTGACAGACGGAGGAACGCGATGGTCAAGGCAGCCGACCGGGCCAAGGACCCGGCGCGTTCCAGCGTCTGGCTGGAGAACCGGGCCCCCGCCGCGGGAGCGGCCCGGCCGGTCTCGACCGGGACCGGATCGTGGCCGCCGCGATCCGGATGCTCGACGAGGAGGGCCTGAACGGCCTCTCGATGCGCAAGCTCGCGACCGAGCTCGGCGTCACGGCCATGTCGCTCTACTGGTACGTGGACACCAAGGACGACATCATCGAGTACGCCGTCGACTCCGTCTACGCGGAGGTCGACCTCGTCGCGGTCGGCACCACCGGCGACTGGCGCGACCGGCTCCGGACGCTGGCCCTGGAGTACCGGGGGATGCTGGTCCGCCACCCCTGGATGTCGCCCTGCGCCGGCACGTACCTGAACATCGGGCCGAACTCGGTCGCCGTCGGCGCCCGGATCCACGAGGCGATCCGGGACACCGGACTGCCGGTGCACCGCCACCCGAGTGCGATGTCGGCGGTCTTCCAGTTCGTGTACGGCTACGGGACGATCGAGTCGCAGTTCCAGCGGCGGGCGGCGGAGGCCCGCATGTCGCAGGACGACTTCTACGGGGAGTCGCTCAAGGCCTTCCGCGACGACGCGCGGTTCATGGAGGCGCTCGAACCGATGACGGAGCTGCTCGACGAGCGGGCCTCGCACGGCAGCGTCAGCGACATCTGGGACCGGGACTTCGCGTACGCCCTCGACGTCCTGGTCGCCGGCATCGAGGTGATGGTGGCCCGGGAGACGGAATGAAGGAATGACGGAGCGGCGGGCCGTCCCCTGCCCGCCGCTCCGTACTCGACCCGGCCGCGCCTCCGCTCGAAGCGCGGCCGGGAGCTTTTCTTCCCGGTGCCCTTCTACGAGGCGTCCGCGGTGACCTTCTCGCCCGCGGGCGCCTTCTCGTCCGCCTTCGCCGTGCCGCTCTTGAGGGCGACCTCCTTGATGAAGATCGTCACCACGAGGCGAGCAGCGCGAACGGCGCCGAGTAGAGGAAGACGTCCGCGACGCCGTGGCCGTACGCGTCCTCCATGACCGTGCGGATCGGGGCCGGCAGCTTGTCCATGTCGGGGATGCCACCGCCCGAGCCGCCCTTGCCCATCGCGGCCGCGGCCTTCGGGCCGAGCTCCGCCAGGCCCTCCTTGACGTAGTCCGTGACCCGGTGGGCCATGACCGCGCCGAGCGCCGAGACGCCGATCGCACCGCCCAGGGAGCGGAAGAAGGTGACGACGGAGGAGGCGGCGCCGAGGTCGGCGGGGGCCACCTGGTTCTGGGTGCAGAGCACCAGGTTCTGCATCATCATGCCGAGGCCGAGGCCGAGGACCGCCATGAAGAGCGCGATGTGCCAGTACTCCGTGTCGTAACGGATCGTGCCGAGCAGACCGAGACCGCCGGCGGCCAGGGCGCCGCCGCTGACCAGCCACGCCTTCCAGCGGCCGGTCTTGGTGATGATCAGACCGGAGACGGTGGAGGAGACGAACAGGCCCGCGATCATCGGGATGGTGAGGACGCCGGACATCGTCGGCGACTCGTTGCGCGCCAACTGGAAGTACTGGCTGAAGAAGACCGTGCCGGCGAACATCGCGACGCCCACGAAGAGCGAGGCGAGCGAGGCCAGGGTGATCGTGCGGTTGCGGAAGAGGCGGAGCGGGATGATCGGCTCGCTCGCCTTCGACTCGACCAGGACGAAGACCGCGCCGAGGGCGACGGCACCGAGGACCATGACGGCCGTCTGCCAGGACATCCAGTCGTACTTGTCGCCCGCGAAGGTGACCCAGATGAGGAGCAGGGAGACGGCGGCGCTGATGAAGAAGGCGCCGGCCCAGTCGACCTTGACCTCGCGCTTCACGACGGGGAGCTTCAGGGTCTTCTGGAGGACGAGCAGGGCGATGATCGCGAAGGGCACGCCGACGTAGAAGCACCAGCGCCAGCCGAGCCAGTCGGTGTCGGTGATGACGCCGCCGAGCAGCGGGCCGCCGACGGTGGCGACGGCGAAGGTGGCGCCCAGGTAACCGCTGTACCGGCCGCGCTCGCGCAGGCGATCATGGCGGCCAGGATGATCTGCGAGAGGGCGGTCAGACCGCCGACGCCGATGCCCTGGACCACGCGGCAGGCGATGAGCATGCCGGTGCTCTGCGAGAGGCCGGCGACGACCGAGCCCGCGACGTAGATGACGAGGGCTATCTGGACGAGGAACTTCTTGGAGAAGAGGTCCGCGAGCTTGCCCCAGAGCGGGGTGGTCGCGGTCATCGCCAGGAGGGCCGCGGTCACGACCCAGGTGTAGGCGGACTGGCCGCCGCCCAGGTCGGTGATGATCTGCGGCAGGGCGTTGGAGACGATCGTCGAGGACAGGATGGCGACGAACATGCCGAGCAGCAGCCCGGAGAGCGCCTCCATGATCTGCTTGTGCGTCATCGGGGCGCCGCCGGAGGCGAGTCCCCCTCCTTTGCGCTCCCGCCGCGCACACCGGTCTCTGGTGTGGTGCTAGCCATGGACTTCCTTCGTTCTCAAGCGTGGTGGGCCCGGCAGTCCCCGAAGGAATCGCGGAGGCGGGCGAGCAGGGTGGTGAGCAGTTCGACGTCGTCGTCGGACCACTCCGCGAGGGTGCGGGCGAGCATGTCGGTCAACCGCCGGTCGAGGACGGCGAGCATGGACTCGCCCGCAGGGGTCAGGTGGAGGATGCGGGAGCGCCGGTCGGCGGGGTCGGGCAGGCGCTCGACCCATCCGCGGTCCACCGTGTGGGCCACGTGACGGCTGCTGACCGACATGTCGACGGCCATCAGCTCGGACACGCGGCCCATCCGCATGTCCCCGTGGTGGTTCAGCAGTGCGAGGACGATCGCGGATCCGCCGGGGCACTCGGCGGGCAGGGTCCGCGCGAGTCCGCGCTTCACCGCTCCGATGGCGCTCACCTGGCGGGCGAGGTTCTCGTACCGATTGCCTCTGTCCATCGCGTACTCCACCGCGTGCTCCACATATCTTGTTGCTTAGGGCAACCATAGAGATGGATGGTTGCTTCAGGCAAACTAAATCGGTCAAACAGCGCTAAAGAATCGGCAAGGGAGGGGCGGGGACGCCGGACGCGGTCCCGCGCGCCGGGCCGGGGGTGCCGGGCTTGGGCGGCCCGGCCGACTTCGCTAGGGTCCTGGCCCATGGCACACAACCCCCAAGCACCGTACGGCCAGGGCCAGGGCCCCGAGGGCTCCTACGACCCCGCCGGCAGCACCCAGATGTTCCGCGCCTTCGTCGACGAGGGCGCCCCGCAGCAGCAGCCGCAGACCGTCGCCGCCTCCTCCTCGTCGGGCCCCCGGGTCGGCCTGATCGTGGGCGTGGTCGCCGCCGTCGTCGTCCTGGCGGCCGTCGCCTGGCTGGCGCTCGGCTGACCGTCCCGTACGCCCGGGGTGGGCCGGCTCCGCACCACGCGGACCGGCCCACTTCTCCTTTCCGGGGTGCCACGGGCGCTTTCGCGGCCTTACGGGTATCTACGGGCTTACGGGTTCCACGGCCTGACGGGTGCCACGGCCTTGCAGGCTTCACGGAGCCTTGCGGGCTCACGCGGTCGCGGAGTCCAGCGACGGGGCGAGCACCGCGAAGGCCCGCTCGATCAGCGCGTCCGGGTCCTCGGCGCCCCGCCCTCGGTCCACCGGCGCAGCACGGCGTCGAAGGCGGTCAGCGCCATGCCCGCGGCGAGCCGGGGATAGAGGTCGGTCCCGGGATCGCGCCCGAGGCGTACGGCCAGCTCCTCGGTCAGCTCTTCGCGCCACCGCGCCTGGTGCTCCAGGAAGCGGGCGAGCAGCGCGGGCGTCCGCAGGATCAGCCGGACCACCGGCAGCGCGCGTTCGGCGTGGTCCCCACAGGTGGTCAGGGGTACGGAGACGGCCCGCAGCAGCGCCTCGGAGGGCGCTCGGCCGCAGGCCGGGCGGCGAGCGCCGCGCGGATGTCGGTGCCCATGCCCGCCAGGAACTGGACGACCACGTCCTCCTTGGACGCGAAGTACCGGAAGAAGGTCCGCTTGGAGACGCCGGAGGCAGACGCGATCTCGTCCACCGTGACCGCGTCGAAGCCCTTGAGGGCGAACAACTGGAGGGACGCCTCGGTGAGCTCGGTCGCGACGAGCTGACGCTTGCGCTGGGCGAGGGTGAAGGGACCGGCGGCGGAGCCGGTCTCGGTGCTGCCGGGGCGGGTGCTCACCCCGGAATGGTAACGCGGTGCCTCTAGTGACACCAAGGTGCACACTTGACACCGAGTGACACAATCGGCAGCGTGTGTCGCATGACCAAGAAGCAGCGCTGGACCGCCGACCGCATTCCGGACCAGACCGGCCGGGTCTCCGTCGTCACCGGGGCCAACAGCGGCCTCGGCCTCGCCACCACCCGGGAGCTGGCCCGCCGGGGCGGACGCGTGGTCCTCGCCGTACGGGACGAGGGAAGGGCCGTCGGGCCGTCGAGGGCCTGGTGGCCGAGGGGATCGCGTCCGACCTGCTCGACGTGTGCCCGCTCGACCTCGCCGACCTCGACTCGGTGCGGGCCTTCGCCGGGCGGATGCGGGAGGACCACTCCCGCCTGGACGTCCTCGTCAACAACGCGGGCGTGATGACCCCGCCCCGCACGCTCAGCGCCCAGGGCCACGAGCTCCAGTTCGCCGTCAACCACCTCGGCCACTTCGCCCTCACGGGGCTGCTCCTCGACCTGCTGGCCGCCGGGCGGGTCCCCGGGTGGTCACCGTCAGCTCGGTCAACCACCGCCGGAAGGGGCTGGGCTTCGAGGACCTGGACGGCGGGCGCGGCTACGCGCCCATGGCCTTCTACGACCGGTCGAAGTTCGCCAACGCCGTCTTCGGGCAGGAGCTGCACCGGCGTCTGACCGGGATCGGCAGCCCGGTCCTGGGCGTCCTCGCCCACCCCGGCTACACCGCCACGGGCCTCCAGGGAAAGGCGTCCGGCCCGGCCAAGGTGATCTTCGGCCATATCGGCAACCCGCTGTTCGCCCAGCGCCCGGAGCGCGGCGCGCTGCCCCAACTCTACGCGGCGACCGACCCGGAGGTGAGGTGGTGAGTTCATCGGCCCCGACGGCCCGGCCGAACTGCGCGGCGCCCCCACCCGCGTACGGATCTCCGACGCGGCGGCCGACCCGGAGACGGGCCGCCGGCTGTGGGAGCTCTCGGAGCGTCTGGCCGGGGTGCGCTTCCCGGTCGCCGCCGGGTAGCGACCGGCCCCCTCGCCGGCCCCTCGCCGGCCCCTCGCCGGCGCACCGCCGTCCGAGGGGGCGATCGAGGGCCTTCCGAAGGATCAGACCGAAAGGGTCGGACTGAAAGGGTCAGACCGAAGGGGGCAGGCCGAAGGGGGCAGGCCGAAGGGATCAGGCCGAAGGGTTCAGTCGGAGATGAGCCCCTCCCGGAGCTGCGCCAGAGTGCGGGTCAGCAGCCGCGAGACGTGCATCTGGGAGATGCCGACCTCCTCGCCGATCTGCGACTGGGTCATGTTGGCGAAGAAGCGCAGCATGATGATCTGCCGCTCGCGGGGCGGCAGCTTGGCGAGCAGCGGCTTGAGCGACTCGCGGTACTCGACGCCTTCGAGGGCGCTGTCCTCGTAGCCGAGCCGGTCCGCGAGGGAGCCCTCGCCGCCGTCGTCCTCGGGCGAGGGGAGTCGAGCGAGGAGGCGGTGTACGCGTTCCCGACGGCGAGGCCGTCGACCACGTCCTCCTCCGACACCCCGAGCACGGCGGCGAGTTCGGGGACGGTGGGGAGCGGTCGAGCTTCTGGGCCAGCTCGTCGCCGGCCTTGGTGAGGGCGAGGCGCAGCTCCTGGAGCCGGCGCGGGACCCGCACCGACCACGAGGTGTCGCGGAAGAAGCGCTTGATCTCGCCGACGACCGTCGGCATGGCGAACGTCGGGAACTCCACGCCCCGTTCGCAGTCGAAGCGGTCGATCGCCTTGATCAGGCCGATGGTGCCGACCTGGACGATGTCCTCCATGGGCTCGTTGCGGGAGCGGAAGCGGGCGGCCGCGTACCGGACGAGGGGAGGTTGAGCTCGATGAGGGTGTCGCGGACGTAGGTCCGCTCCGGGCTGTCGGCGGCGGCGCCCTCCGCGTCCAGGGCGCGCAGCCGCAGGAAGAGGGAGCGGGAGAGGGTGCGGGTGTCGAGGGCGCCGGTCGTGACGGGCATCGGCGGCGGCGTGGGCTCCGCGCTCTCGGGCGCCGTCGGCGCCGTCGTCTGCGTGGGCACGGGAACGACGGGAACGGGCGTGAGCGTGAGCACCTTGGAGCTGTCCAGTTCTGTGGACATGCCACCCCTTGAGGTCGCGGACGGTCGCGGTGCCGCGACCGTCTGAGAACGCAGCCACCACCTGAATACCGGCGGGAGGGCTGCGGCAAACGCGGTTCCAGCAGAATGTCACATGTCGGCAACACGCTGTAGTGACTTGTCGACACAATGCCTGCTCATATCCGCAGGAAACAAGGGGTGTTCGGCATGCGATGCGGTGTGGAACTGCTCCGAACCGGTCTACCCGTTCCGGTTACGCTTCGATCCTGTTTGCGGATCTCAATCGTGCGAAGCTCCGTGCGAGGAGTCTTGACACGTGCATCTGGGAGACGCCGAGTTCCTGGCTGATCTGAGACTGGGTCAAGTTGCTGTAGTAGCGCAGCATCAGGATCCGCTGCTCCCTTTCGGGCAGTTGTACGAGAAGGTGCCGGACCAAGTCCCGGTGCTCGACTCCGGCGAGCGCGGGGTCCTCGTAACCGAGCCGGTCGAGCAGCCCCGGCAGCCCGTCGCCCTCCTGCGCCGCCTCCAGCGAGGTGGCGTGGTACGAGCGTCCGGCCTCGATGCAGGCGAGCACCTCGTCCTCCCCGATCCGCAGCCGCTCGGCGATCTCGGCGGTGGTGGGGGAGCGCCCGTGAGCGGTCGTCAGGTCCTCGGTGGCGCCGTTGACCTGGACCCACAGCTCGTGCAGCCGGCGGGGCACGTGCACGGTCCGCACGTTGTCCCGGAAGTAGCGTTTGATCTCGCCGACGACCGTCGGCATCGCGAACGTCGGGAACTGCACGCCCCGGTCCGGGTCGAAGCGGTCGATGGCGTTGATCAGGCCGATGGTGCCGACCTGGACGACGTCCTCCATGGGCTCGTTGCGGGAGCGGAAGCGGGCGGCCGCGTAGCGGACCAGCGGCAGGTTGGCCTCGATGAGGGCCCCGCGCACCCGGTCGTGCTCGGGGTGCCCGGCTCCAGGTTCTTGAGCTGCCCGAAGAGGACCTGGGTGAGGGCGCGGGTGTCGGCGCCGCGGGTGCTCTGGGTGCGCGGGCGCGGCGACTCCGGGCCGCCTGCCTCGTGCTGGGGCGGGACTTGAGGTGCTGTACTGGCCGGCACGTTCACGCCACCCCTTTTGGCTGGTCCTGCTGGTCGACTGGTGTCAACTACGGTCAACTCATCCATCAAAAGCGGTCATAGCATCACAAGACATGTCCACTGTGTGCAAGCACCCCATAACTACGTGTTGAGGGCATGGAGGGAGGGAAGAGAGGGCCGAACGGGGGCATGGGAGAGGCGTACGGAAGGCATACGGAAGGCCTGCGGAAGGCCTGCGGGAGGCCGGAAAACAGCGAGCCCCCGCCACGGGGCGGGGGCCTCGGTCGTGACCGGGGGTCAGAAGGCGTAGTCGGCGATCACCCAGGTGGCGAACTCCCGCCACTGGGCGACACCCGCCTGGTGGGCCGGGTGCTCCAGATAGCGCTGGAGGGCGTCGGTGTCCTCGACGGCCGCATTGATGGCGAAGTCGTACGCGATCGGCCGGTCCGTGATGTTCCAGTCGCACTCCCAGAACCGGAGCTCCGGAATCTGCTCGCCGAGCGCCCGGAACGCCTCGACGCCCGCGACGACGCGCGGCTCGTCACGGGCGACGCCGTCGTCGAGCTTGAAGAGGACCAGATGGCGGATCACGGAGGGCTCCTAATTGATGAGTTCGGTCATGAACTCGCCGACACCCTGGGCGGCGCTGGAAATGCCCTCGAACCCTACCTGGACCAGATCCGCCGCCCTCGCCGGGGACGTGACGATCGTGTACAGAACAAAGACCACGACCGCGTACAGCGCGACCTTCTTCGCCTGCGCCATTTCCAGCCCTCCCCTGTTCCCCGCCGTACGACCGCGCCACTCTAACCGAGCCTTTACGGACCAAGGGCCCGGAGAAGGAGGACTTTGCCGTCCCCGTAAGGGGGCAGGGCGCGCAGTATGGAGGGCGAGCCCGGAGGATCTGGCAGGAATCCGAGGGGCTCCGGAACCAGCCCGCACTGCGGGGTCCGCGCCGCGAGGCTTCCCCGACGGCGACGCGGACTTGGAGGACCGGTTCTCACCGGGGGAGCGGCTTGTCCCCCGATGCCGCTCCCCCGACCAAGGCCCGTCCTGCCGGAAGGCCCCGGACCGCGCCCGAACGCGCGGCCCGGGGCCTTTCTGTACGTGCTCCGCACGGGCCCCGTACGCGCCCCGTACGTGCTCCGCACACGCCGAAGGGCCCGGTTCGGATGAACCGGGCCCTTCGATCTAAGCAGTAGCGGAGGGATTTGAACCCTCGGTGAGTTTCCCACACTCGCTTTCGAGGCGAGCTCCTTCGGCCGCTCGGACACGCTACCGAGAGAGCTTAGCCGAAACTGCCGCTGCGATGAAATCCGTATCCCGCCGCAGGTCGGAGCGGGGTCGGGCGGGGCCCAGACGGGATCGGAGCGGGGCCGACAAGTGCTTCAGCGGGTACGGAAGAAGGCCGTGAGCCGCCGGGCGCACTCCTCGCCGAGCACGCCGTGGATCACCTCGGGGCGGTGGTTGAGCCGCCGGTCCCGCACGAGGTCCCAGAGCGAGCCTGCCGCGCCCGCCTTCTCGTCCACGGCCCCGAACACCACCCGCTCCACCCGGGACTGGACCAGGGCGCCCGCGCACATCACGCACGGCTCCAGGGTCACGACGAGCGTGCACCCCGTCAGGCGCCACTCCCCGGTCGCCGCGGCCGCCCGGCGCAGGGCGAGCACCTCGGCGTGCGCGGTGGGATCGCCGGTCGCCTCCCGCTCGTTGTGCGCCCGCGCGAGCACCGCTCCGTCCGGGCCGAGCACGACCGCGCCGACCGGCACGTCGCCGGCCGGCCCGGCCGCCTCCGCCTCGTCGAGGGCGAGCAGCATGGCGTCCCGCCAGGGATCCCGCAGGGGATCCGGTACGGGTTCCCGTACGGGGTCGGACGAGGGCCCCGTACGGGATCGGGCAGAGGGCCCCGTACGGGGTCGGGAACGGGTACCGCGGGGGCCACTAGCGGACGGCCTCCAGGACCTCGGCCGCGCCCAGCGCGTCCGCGATCTCCGCGAGCGCGTCGGTCTCCAGGGCGAGCAGCTCGGCCGGCGGCAGACCGAGGTCCGCCAGGATCAGCCGGTCGCCCACCGGGGCGGCCGGGACGGCCTCGGCGGCCACGGAGCCCGCCTCGTCGTCCTCGTCCCCGTCGGCGTCGAGCGGCTCGCCGTCCTCCGTGCCGTCCAGGTCCAGCGACTCCAGCTCGTCGGCCAGGTCGTCCAGGTCGTCACCCAGGATCTCCCGGGTGAGCATCTCCCCGTACGAGGAACGGGCTGCGGCCGCCCCGTCCGAGACGTAGATGCGGGGTCCTCCTCCCCCTCGATCCGTACGATCCCGAACCACGCGTCCTCCTGCTCGATGAAGACGATCACCGTGTCGTCGTCCGAGGCGTCGCGGGCCAGTTCGACCAGATCCGACAGGGTCTCCACGTCGTCGAGCTCCGTGTCGCTCGCTTCCCACCCGTCTTCGGTGCGCGCGAGCAGTGCGGCGAAGTACACCTGACTCTCTCCCACTGATCAGAGGTGTGACGTTCCGGTGGCGCGGTCCTGAGCCCCGCCCCTCGGCATCGTGACAGAAACGGCGCCCGCAGGAGAGGTCTTCGGCTCTTGCGTCGTGCATCAGTCTGAACGTCCCCGCTATCGGGCGGGCGCGCGACCCGGCGCACTCGGGGGCGCACGGCCGGACCGGGCCGGTCGCCGCTGGTCGGGGCCGGTTTCCGCCAGTCACACCGCGTCCGGCCAGGCGTACGGAATCCACCGCGCCCCGCCGACCGGCCGCGCCGCACACCGCCTCACCGGCGGAAAGCCCACCGCCCTCACCAGCGGAAAGTCCGCATCCGCATCGCCTGCCGCATCCGGGCCGCCCGGGCGCGCCGGGGCTGCACGCGCTCGCGCAGGGCCTTCGCCTCGTGCAGCTCGCGCAGAACTGCGCACGGCGCCTGCGACGCTCCGTGTCGGTCTCCGCCGCCGGCCCCGGGCCACCCTCTCGGCGGCCCGCTCGACCGGTCCTTCCAGGTCGGACATCTGCCACACCACCCCATCACCGGGTCCGTGTGCCCCACCTTCCCCCAGTGGCGCGGATCGACGCCAGTGCGGGGCGGGCTACTGTTGAGTCATGCGTCTCCACGTCGTCGACCACCCCTGGTCGCCCACAAGCTCACCACCCTGCGCGACAAGCGCACGGACTCCGCGACCTTCCGCCGTCTCGCCGACGAGCTGGTCACCCTGCTCGCCTACGAGGCCACCCGGGACGTGCGGACCGAGCAGGTCGACATCGAGACCCCGGTCACGACGACGACCGGTGTGAAGCTGTCGCACCCGCGCCCGCTGGTGGTCCCGATCCTGCGCGCCGGCCTCGGCATGCTCGACGGCATGGTCCGGCTGCTCCCGACCGCCGAGGTCGGCTTCCTGGGCATGATCCGCAACGAGGAGACGCTGGAGGCGTCGACCTACGCCACGCGGATGCCGGAGGACCTCTCGGGCCGCCAGGTGTACGTCCTGGACCCGATGCTGGCGACCGGCGGCACGCTGGTCGCGGCGATCCAGGAGCTGATCAAGCGCGGCGCGGACGACGTGACCGCGGTCGTGCTCCTCGCCGCCCCGGAGGGCGTCGAGGTCATGGAGCGCGAGCTCGCGGGCACCCCGTCACCGTCGTGACGGCCTCGGTCGACGAGCGTCTCAACGAGAACGGCTACATCGTCCCGGGCCTCGGCGACGCGGGCGACCGCATGTACGGCTCGGCCGAGTAGGCCCTCAGCACTTCCCGGTCGGAGCGGGCGCGGGCTTGGTCAGGGCGACCAGGGCCGCGTCCGCCGTCGTCTTCGGGGACAGGTTCTTGAAGGCGGTCCCGATGATCAGGTCCACGTCCGCCGTGGTCCGGGCGTCCGTCCTGGTCGTGGCGCCCGCGAGCTGGGTGCCGAGGACCGGGAAGGCGCCCTTGGTGGCGGCGGGCGCGCCGAGGAGCAGTCCGGCGCCCGGGACCTTCTTGTCGTAGGCGGCGGGCGCGTTCCCGACCTTGCCGACCTTGAAGCCGCGCTTCTTGAGCTCGTCGGCCGTCGTCTTGGCGAGTCCGCTGCGCGGGGTCGCGTTGTAGACGTTGACCGTGATCTGCGCGGGCTTGGGCAGGGCCGCGGCGGCCGGTGCGGTCGGGGTGGGGGCGGGTTTGCAGTCGGCCTGCTTCCCGGCCGCCGCCTTCGTGCCCGCGTCGCCGGAGAACACGTCGACGAGCTGGAGCGTTCCCCAGCCGGCCGCGCCCAGCACGACCGCGGCGGCGGTGGCCGCGAGGACGATCCTGCGCCGACGGTGGGGGCGGCGCATGCGCGGGTAGACATCCCCGTGATGCGGTACTTTCCGCCCATGCCGGGGGAGTGAGCATGCTCATGAGCGCAGCGTAATGCCGCCCGTCGGTGATGCCTACTTGATGATCATGTGATCGCGTCCGGATGGGGCGGAACTGCCCCCGAAAGGGTCAGTGACCTCTGCCTTCCGGACGGTTCTCAGTCCAGTTCGAGGACGCGCGCGTGCAGCACCTGGCGCTGCTGGAGCGCCGCGCGGACGGCGCGGTGCAGTCCGTCCTCGAGGTAGAGGTCGCCCTGCCACTTCACGACGTGCGCGAAGAGGTCGCCGTAGAAGGTGGAGTCCTCCGCGAGCAGGGTCTCCAGGTCCAGTTGGCCCTTGGTGGTGACCAACTGGTCGAGGCGGACCGGGCGCGGGGCGACGTCCGCCCACTGCCGGGTGCTTTCCCGGCCGTGGTCGGGATACGGCTTTCCGTTTCCGATGCGCTTGAAGATCACACGGAAAGCCTACCGGGCGAGCGGCTCCCGGCGCAGCCACGCACCCGGCGGGATGCCGGTGCGAACCGTGACGAACCGGAATCGGAGTGCCGTCACGGGCGCGAGCGAGCAGCCGCCGCCCGGACACCCGGGGCCCGTCGCCCCCGCCTCGGGGCCCTCCCGGCCCCGTCTCCGCCCTTTCCACGGGGTACGCCTCCGACGGGCCCGCACGCGATCGGGGGCCGTGCTCCGGGACGGCACCTGTCACCCCGGACGTGCGGATCCGCGTCCCGCCGTCCGTCACCCCGGACGGCGGGAAGGCCCTCCGGGGTCTGTCCGGCGGATCATGGCCGGGGCCGTCGTACGACCTCGCGGAGGCGCTCCCGGGTCTCGGCGCGGGCGCGGCGGTGGTCACCGTACGGGGCGAGGGCTCCCCGCCGGAAAGAGGAGCCCTCGCCGTCCGAACGGGTGGTGGCGCCGCCCGCCGGAGGCGCTGACCGCTTGTGCCGCGTCGACCGCGCCCACCACCCCTCGGCCGTTACTCGGTGACCTCGTGGTGGTCGTCGTGCAGGCCGCCGCCGCTGCCCGCGTCGCCGGTGGTCGGGACGGAGACGACCGGCTTGCGGAGCGAGGAGATGTCGTGGGCGTAGGTGCCCACGGCGTTGGCGATGACGTCGATGTTGACGTCGAAGGCCTTCAGGTTGACGTTGCTGAGGTTGTCGCCCTTGGCGTGGTAGTTCACGTCGTACGCGACGCCCGCCTGGCCGCCGAACTTGGCCGCCTGGGCGGCGGTCTTGATGCCCTCGGCGCCGGTGAAGGTGCCGCCGGAGGATGCCGACCTCGATGAACGGGCCGTAGTCGGAGCGACCGGTGAAGTCGGTGCCCTCGTGCGGGTGCCCGTTCTTGTCGAGGAACTCGTTGATGTCGCGCTCCAGTTGGGCCGAGCCCGCGGGGCCCGCGCCGGCGCCGACGCCGTCCGAGTCGTCGCCGTCGTACACGAACAGGCCGTAGTTCGGCGAGGCGATCATGTCGAAGTTGAGGTAGAGCTTGATCTCCTTCTTGTCGAGCTCCGTGAGGTTCTGCACGTAGTGCTCGGAGCCGAGGAGGCCGTTCTCCTCCGCCGACCACCAGGCGAAGCGGACCTTGTTGCGGACCTTGTCCTTCGACTCGGCGAGCTTCAGGGCGGTCTGGAGGAGGCCGGCGGAGCCCGAGCCGTTGTCGTTGATGCCGGGGCCCGCGGTGACGGAGTCGAGGTGCGAGCCGAGCACCACGGTGTTGGCGGCGTTGCCGGCCTTGGTCTCCGCGATGACGTTGTTGGTGGAACGCGTCTGCTGGAGCTGGCGGATCTCCAGGAGAGGGTGACCGGGCCCTTGGCGAGCTCGGCGGCGAGCGCCGTGCCCTCGGCCAGGGTGATGCCGCCGGTGGGGATCTTCCCGGAGGCGGCGTCCCCGAGGGTGCCGGAGAGGACGCCCTCGGCGTTGTTGTAGATGACGGCGGCGACGGCGCCGGCCGCGGCGGCGTTCTGCTGCTTCACCGCGAAGGCGCAGCCGCCGCGCTTGATGAGCGCGATCTTGCCGGTGAAGGCGCCGGCGGCGAAGTCGCCCGGCTCGCAGCCGCTGGTGGCGTCGGCGTCGACGGGCGCGGCCACCAGTTCGGCCCTGACGCCGCCGACCGGGGTGGACTTGGTGTACGTCATGGCCTTGATGTCGAACGCGCGGGGCGCGGGGAGACGACGGAGGCCTTCTCGGCGAGCGTCTCCGTGTACTCGAAGTCGAACTTCTGGTACCAGACGTTGTAACCGGCCTTCTTGAGCTGCGTGTACACGTACGCGGCCGAGGCGTCGTGCCCGAGCGAACCGGCCGCGCGGTGGCCGCCGGCCGAGTCGGCTATCGCCTGGAACTTCTGCAGGTGCTTGTAGGCGTCCTTGGCGGTGGTGTCGCGGACCAGCTTCTTCGCCAGCTTGGCGGCATCGCGGGCGGGTGCGGCCGTGGGGTCCTGTCCCGCGGTGGCGGGGAGGCGAGGACCAGCGGGCGGCGAGGGCGGCGGCGGCGGAGATGGCCGCGGCTCTGCGCTGGGATGCGTTCACAGAAGTCCTTCCCGGTACGGACGAGGTTGAGGGGAAGTTAGCGATCTCGGGGGTGTCCTGTGAACAGATTCGCCACAATTCCTGCCGGGTCGAACAGGATTGAAATCTGGAATTCTCAATTCCCTTACGACTGGTCGGCTTTCGCCGCGTTTGCCGGGTTCAGGTCCTCGCGAAGCGGTCGAGGGCCGCGAGGACGAGGCGGCCGGTCTCCTCGCCGCCCAGGTGCCCGGCCCGCTCGACCACGTGCAGCTCGGCGTCCGGCCAGGCGCGGACCAGCTCCCGGGCGGTGGTGAGCGGCCCGCCCATGTCGAGCCGGCCGTGGACCAGGACGCCGGGGACGCCGGCGAGCCGGTGCGCGTCGCGGATCAGGGCGCCCTCCTCCAGCCAGGCGCCGTGCGCGAAGTAGTGCGAGCAGAGCCGGACGAAGCCGAGCCGGGTGTCGTCGACGCGGTCGGTGTACGGGGTGCCCATGCCCTCCATCGACAGGACGGCGTCCTCCCAGGCGCACCAGTCGGCCGCGGCCCTCTCCCGTACGGCCCGGTCGGGGTGGTTCATCAGGGCGGCGTACGCCCCGACGAGCTCTTCCGCCCCGGCCCCGTCGGCGGTCCCGGCCCCGCCCGGAAGCGCTCGTGGGCCTCGGGAAGAAGCGGCCGACGCCCTCGTAGAGCCAGGCGGTCTCGGAGCGGCGGGTGGTGGTGACGGCGGCGATCACGATCTCCGTGACGCGCTCGGGGTGGGCCTCCGCGTACGCCAGGATCAGCGTGGAGCCCCAGGAGCCCCGTACAGCAGCCACTTCTCGATCCCGAGGTGCTCGCGCAGCCGCTCCATGTCCGCGACCAGGTGCGCGGTGGTGTTGACGGACAGGTCGGCGGCCGGGTCGCTCGCGTGCGGGACGGAGCGGCCGCAGCCCCGCTGGTCGAAGAGGACGACCCGGTACGCCTCCGGGTCGAAGAAGCGCCGGGAGCGCGGGGAGGAGCCGGAGCCCGGCCCGCCGTGGACGACGAGCGCGGGCTTGCCCTCCGGGTTGCCGGAGACCTCCCAGTGGACGAGGTTGCCGTCGCCCACGTCGAGCAGGCCCTGGTCGTACGGCGCGGTCTCCGGGTGCATCCGGCCGACCCTACCGGGGCGTCGACGGCCCCTGTCGGGGTTTCCGACGGCCCCTGTCGGGGTTGCCGGGGAACCCTGTCGGGGTTGCCGGTGGCCCCTGAGGGACGTCTACCGGCCCTTCACCCGCACCGACGGGTCCTCGCACCACTCCAGGACCGAGGGCCAGTCCCCGTACCCGTGGGCGGGGCTGAGGTGTCCGCCGTCCGGTACGAGGTCGAGGTCGAGGCCGAGCGGGCGGCCGTAGTGCAGGTCGGCGCCCTCGGGGCAGTACGGGTCGCCGCCCCCGTACACGAGCCGTGCCCCGAGGCCGGTCTCCGCGAGGTCGAGCCCGTCGGCGAAGGCGGTGATCTCGGGGATCGAGGCGGTCACCGACGGCGAGGGCGGGGCGACGAGCAGCACCCGGTCGGCGTCCGGCCGGCGCGCGCCGGCGCGCAGCCACAGCAGCACGGACAGGCTGTGCGCGAGGACCACGAACTCGCCCCGGGCGGGCCGCTTCCCGTGCTCCTCCAGGGCGCCGAGCCACTCCGCGAGCACGGGCGCGTCCGGCGAGGGCAGTTGCGGGTAACGGACCTCGTGCCCGCGCTCCCGCAGTCGCTCGGCGAGCCAGTGCTGCCAGTGGCCGGACGGCCGGTGGTTCTGGAAGCCGTGCAGGATCAGGAAGGTCTTGGCGGCGGTGTCGTTCTCGGTCGTCATGGCGTGATCGTGCGTTCCGGGGGCCCGGAGGTCCAGATAGGTTCCGGGGTGTGGACGGTCTGGAGGAGTTCGGGGCGGCGCTGGCCGGGGTGCGGGTCGTCGGTCTGGGCGAGTCCACGCACGGGACGGCGGAGTTCTTCCGCCTCAAGCACCGCCTGTTCGAGCACCTGGTGACCGAGCACGGCTTCCGTACGCTCGCGATGGAGGCGAGCGCCTCGGCGGGGCCCGCGGTCGACGCGTACGTCAGGGACGGCGCCGGCGACGCGCAGACCGCCCTGACCGGCCTCGGGTTCTGGACCTGGCGGACGCGGGAGGTCCTGGACCTCCTGGAGTGGACGCGCTCCTACAACCGGGGGCGGCCCCGCGCGGACCGGATCGGCTTCGCGGGGATCGACCCGCAGCGGAGCGGGGCGTCGGTGGCGCACTTCGGTCCGGAGCGCGCGGGGTCCTCTCCGTACTGGCGGACGCCCGGCCGGGCCGGCTTTCGGAGCGCAGGGCGGAACTCCTCGCGGCGGCGGAGGCGCTGGGGGCGGGTGTGTCGGATGCCTCGGGCGCCTCGGGCGACGCGGACCGGTGGCACGCCCGCGTCCTGGCGCGGGCGGCGGACGTGGCCACGGCCGAGCCCGGCGAGCGGCTGTGGCGGGTCAGGGACGGGCACATGGCGGACGCGGTCGACGAGGCGGTGGCCGCGGCGGGCGGCGCCGGGGTCGCCGTGTGGGCGCACAACGGGCACGTGGGCGTCCGGGGCGCGGCCCTCGGCGCCCGGCTGCGGGAGCGGTACGGCCCCGCGTACTACGCGCTCGGCCTCTTCTTCGGCGAGGGCGCCTTCCGGGCCCGGCGGATGTGGCCGGGCCCGTGGGGACCGTACGAAACGGCCGTCGCGGGTGGCGGTGAACCGGATCGGCCCGGCGGGCCCGGACACCCTGGAGGCACTGCTCGCGGCCTCTTCGAAGACCGCGGACGCGCGGCTGGTGGACCTGCGCTCCCGCGCGCACGAGGAGTGGACGCGGCGGACGTACCCGACGCGCACGCACGGGGCGTACGTGGCGCGGTTCGTCTACCGCCGGAACGTGATGCCGGTGGTGCCGGGGAGGAGTACGACGGCCTGGCGTACGTACCGGTCTCGACCCCGTCGCGACCGCTCTGACGCCCTCTCGGACCCTCAGGGGCCCTTCGGGGGCCCTCAGGGGTTCTCGCGCAGGGTGAGGAGCTCCCGTACGCCCGCCTTGAGGCGCTCGCCCGAGAGCTCCTGCTCGACGGTCAGGTGGTGCATGACGTCGGGGAGAAGGGCGCGAGCAGCAGGTGCGCGAGGAGGGCACCGTCCGACCCCGGCCTGAGCTGCCCGATGAGCAGGGCGACGTGCGTGTGCATCACCCGGTACGCGCCGCTGTGGTACCGGGCGCGGGGCGCGGCGGAGTGCGCGGCGAGCAGGATCGCGCGCTGCTCGGCGACCCGGTCGACGAGCGCGTCGAGGAAGGCGTCGAGCCGCTCGGCGGTCGGGGCGCCGGGCCCGAGCGGCGGCGGGCCGCTCATGTACGCCTCCTGGAACTGGCGCTCGCGGTCGTCGAGGAGCGCCCACAGGAGCTGGGAGACGTCGCCGAAGCGCCGGTAGACGGTGCCGACGCCGATGCCGCTGGCGTGGGCGACCTGGTTCATGGTGACGGCGTCGGGGCCCTGCTCGGCGACGATCCGGGCGGCCGCGTCGAGGATCCTGCGCCGGTTGCGGGCCGCGTCGGCGCGCTCGGGGGCGGGGGCGTCGAGGGTGGGGAGCAGACCGAGCGGGGAGCGATCGCGCGCTCCCCGGCCCGCGGGTTCTCGGTGCTCATCTCTGCGGACTCCTGCCCTTCTGCCCTGCGGCCCTGCCCTGGGATCGAGCATACCTGCCCCTCTTGCGAAGTGGATAGCGATCCGCTTAGGTTCGGTCAAGGAAGTGGATACCGATCCACTTCTTCGGGTCGAGCCGCCCCCGGGCGGGGAGCGCCGCGGAAGACACTGCGGAAGACGCCGCGGGAGATCGCAGAAGACGCCGCGGGAGATCGAAGAAGACATCGAGGAGAGTCCGTCACGTCCGTCAAAACCTCCGTCATCTCCTACACGGCCACCGGCACCGTCCACCGCCTCGCCCAGGCCGTCGCCGAGGGCGCGGAGAAGGCGGGTGCCGAGGCGCGCCTGCGCCGGGTGCCCGAGCCAGGCCCTGGCCCCGGACGCCGCGATCGACGCGAACCCGGCCCGGCGCGCCCCGTGGGCGCCACCGGCGACGTGGGGGCCGCCACGCTCGACGACCTGGAGGGGCGGCCGCGTACGCCCTCGGCTCCCCGACCCGCTTCGGGAACGTGGCCGCGCAGCTCAAGCAGTACGTCGACACGTCGACACGTCGGGCGGCCGGTGGCAGCGGGGGCATCGTGGCGGACAAGCCCGCGACCGCCTCCACCAGCGCCCGCAACGTCCACGGGGGCAACGAGTCGAGGCTGCTCGCCCTCTGCGACACCTTCCCCACCGGGGCCCGGCCATCGTCTCGCCCGGCTTCGCCGACCCGTCGATGTACGCGGCGGGCGGCAACCCCTACGGGACCGCCCACCCCGGCGCCCACGGCGAACCCGACGATGAACGCCCTCGCGGATGCCTGAGGTCCCCGCGGCGCCCCGGGCGGGTCAGGCCAGGGAGAGGAAGAGCTTCTCCAGGCGGGCCCGCATGGCGTCGCGGTCCTCGCCGTCCTTCCGGCCGTCCTCGGCCTCGGTCAGGCACTGCTGGAGGCCGGTCGCGATGATCGCGAAGCCGGCCCGGTCGAGAGCCCGGGAGGCGGCGGCGAGCTGGGTCACGACCTCCTCGCAGTCCCGGCCCTCCTCGATCATCCGGATCACTCCGGAGATCTGCCCTGAGCCCGGCGCAGCCGGTTCAGCACGGCCTTGAGCTCCGCGCCCGCGAGATCGAGTTCCACAACGTCTCCTCCACAGATACCCCGGGGGTAATTTACTCCCCGGCCCGGGGCTCCGTCGTAGTCCAAGGATGACACCTGGAACACCACACCGACGGCGGACGACGGGCGGCCGGAGGCGCGCGGCGATGTCCGTGCAGTTCTGGACCCGCTCGGACTTCGGCGGGTCGCCGTCGGTCTTGGTCTCGACGGGCGCGGTCCAGAGCTTCCCGGCCCGGCCCGTTCCGTACGGATGGTGCCGTCCGGGCGCCCCGAACCCGGCGGTGAGCCGCCGCCGTCGAGGAGCAGCAACGAGACGTCGGCGTCGCCGTCGCCCGCCGTGCTGCTCCAGCTCAGCCCGACGACGACCGTGCCGGTGTCCTCACCGAAGGTTCGCGGTTTCACGTGAAACCGGAATCAGGGCCATGGACGGGATCGGCACGAAGACGAAATCGGCATCGAAGGCGAAACCGGCACCGAAGGTGAAATCGGCGCCGAAGGCGAAACCGGCACTGAGAACAAGGATCAACCCAGACTCGGCCCCGTCTCGTCCACCGGCCGGACGACCACCGGGTAGACCGGGGAGCCGGCCGGGGCCGGGCAGCGAGCCACCCGGGCGGCGATCTCGGTCACGCGCTCCAGGGAGGCGCACTCCAGGAGCCAGTAACCGGCGACGACGCCCTCGCCCTCCGCGTACGGATCGTCCG
The DNA here is from genome assembly GCA_007858575.1 of Streptomyces sp. WAC08241. GTDB lineage: Bacteria > Actinomycetota > Actinomycetes > Streptomycetales > Streptomycetaceae > Streptomyces. Next base: position 5,355,206 of record CP042279.1, on the reverse strand, counting down.
TGACGACCGCGTTCCCGGTGTCGTCCACCGTCACGAAGCGGGTGGTGGACGGAGCGGCGAGCCCCTGGGCGTCGAGCAGCTCGCCGTTCGCGCCGAGCTCCTCGTTGACCGCGTTCATATGGTCGAACATCGCCCGCAGCCCCGCCTCGTCCCAGGCGGGGCTGCCGAACCGCGCCCGCCATCGCCTCGTAGTCGGCCTGCGACCCTGAACCGTGACCAGGTACTTCATGACGCCCTCCTCGTTCGGCGCACGTACGTGCCATCCGGCGCGCACCGCTCCCCGCAGCACAACCGGAGCCGGGCCGGCGTTCCCGACACCGCGCGGAAGCGCCTTGAAAAACGGGATAAATCACCCGCCCGCTTCATGATGCAGATGTGAACGCATTCACCTTCTCCGCCGCCTTCATCACCTTCTTCTCCGTCGTCGGTCCGCCGAAGGTGCTCCTGTCCTTCGCCGGCCTCGCCCAGGTCCACCCCGCCCGCCAACTGCGGACCATCGCCCTCATCTCCTCGGCCGCGGCCGTCCTCGTCGGCCTCCTCGCCGGCATCACGGCCCCCTGGCTGCTCGACCTCTTCCACATCAGCACCCCCGCCCTCCAGCTCGCGGGCGGCCTCATCTTCTTCCTCTACGCCGTCGGCCCGTCCTCGGCCTCCACCTCGGCTCCGACAGCGCCCACCAGGACGCCCCCGACCTGCTCAGCGGGGTGCGCGAGCTGCTCATGCCGTACGTCGTGAGCCCGCTCGCCCTGACGGCGGTACTCATCGAGGCGGCCGCGCGCGACACCTTCAGTTGGCGTTCGACGGTGGTCGGGGCGTACGTGGCGGTCGTCGCCCTCGACCTGATCTGCGTCCTGCTCCTCACCCGGGTCCTGCTCCACACCCACCACGCCACGATCGAGCTCCTCGGCCGCCTCCTGGGCCTCCTGCTCGCCGCCGTCGGCGTCGACCTGGTCCTCGACGGCCTCTCCGACCTGGGAGTGCCGGGTCTGGACGCCCGGCACTAGGGGACGTCCGGTCGTCGCGACGGCGGGGACGGTCAGGGGTTGAGGAGCTGATCGGCGACGGAGGTGCGGGCGTAGAGGACGGAGCGTCCGCTGCGGTGGGAGGTGACGAGACCGGCGTTCCGCAGGGCGGTGAGGTGCTGGGAGACCCCGGCGGCGGAGAGCCCGGAGTGCGTGGCGAGCTGGGTGGTGGAGGCCGGGGTGTCGAGCGCGGCGAGGAGCAGGGTCCGGGAACGGCCGAGGACGGCGGCGACGGCGTCCGTGGCGGCGGTGGTACGGGGTTCCCACACGGCACCGAAACCGCGAGCCGGATAGGCGAGTTGGGGCGGGTCGGGGTGGACGGAACGGGTGAGGACCCGGGGCCAGGCGAAGACGGAGGGACGAGCAGCAGCCCGGACTCCGCCTGGCCGCGGGTGAGCGCGCAGTGGCGCCGTACGAGACGCAGGGTGCCGGCGTCCCACCGTACGGTCTCGTGGAGTTCGCTCAGGACCCGGGCCGTACCGTGCTCGGCGACCTGTCGGGCCCGGTGGAAGACGTCGGCCTCCAGGACCTTCTGGACGCGGGCCCAGTAGGGGGCGAGGGCGAGCTCCCAGTAGGTCTCGATCTCGTCGGTGACCTTCGGCAGGACGGCCTCGGGATCGTCGTGCAGGGACTGGAGCCGCCCGCCGTCGCCCCTCTCCGCGGCCAGCTTCCGCAGGTCCTCGCGCACCTGCTCGGCGGGGGTGCGGCGGATGGCGTCGAGTTCGGCGCCGAGGGTGGGGAAGGGCCCGGCGGGGGTGGGGTTGAGGAAGTCCGCGAGGTACCCGTCGGCGGGCACGAGCGCGGCGAGCCGCCCGCGGTCGAGCCCGGCGCGCACGATCCGGGGCCGGACCTGGGCGGCCCAGCGCTGGTGCGGGGCGGAGACGGACCGCTGGGCGAGGACCCGGAAGCTGGTGACGACCTCCCAGAGGGGGAGACGGCGAAGCGGGTCTGGGCGAGGTCGGCGGCGGAGAAGCTGAGTTCGTATTCCACGCGAAAGCCCCCGAAGCGACGAAGTGACGAAGTGAGGAAGTGAGGAAGCAACGAAGCAACACCCAAGCGGCCAATGGATTCGCTCCCACCTTAATCATTGGAGGGAAGAGGCACGGCGGGAGCAACCTCCCCCATGCCCACCACCTTCCGTGACCTCCCGCCCGTCGTCTGGACGCTCTTCGCCGGAACGATCGTCAACCGCCTCGGCTACCTCGTCACCCCGTTCCTGGTGTTCTTCCTCGCCTCGCGGGGATTGACCGGCTCCGACACCTCGTACGTCCTCGGCGCCCTGGGCGCGGGCAACCTCCTCGGCCCCGCCGTCGGAGGCGTCCTCGCCGACCGCATCGGCCGCCGCCCCACCATGCTCATCGGCCTGATCGGCGCGGCGGCGGCGCAGGGGCGCTGTTCCTCGCGCCCGGCGTCTGGACGATGGCGGCGGCCGCGTTCCTGATCAGCGCGGCGGGCAGCACCGTCTCACCGGCCGCGTACGCGCTGCTCGCGGACGCGGTGGACAGCGAACGGCGCCGGCGCGCGTACGCCCTCTTCGGCTGGGGCGTGAACATCGGAACGGCGGTCGGGGAGTCCTGGGCGGCTACCTCGCGGCCCACGGCTACTGGCTCCTCTTCGCGGTGGACGCGGGCTCGATGCTCCTGTACGCACTGGTGGTGACGGTCCGTCTGAAGGCTCCGGGGCGCCCGGCGGAAACCGCATGGGAGGAGAAGGGAATCGGCTACGGAGTGGTCCTCCGAGACCGCCTGGCCCTCCTCGTCCTCCCCCTCTTCGGGATCCAGCTCTTCGTGTACTCGCTCACCGAGGTGGCCCTGCCGCTCGCGATCCACGACAGCGGCCTCTCCCCGGCGGTGTACGGATCGATGGCGGCGGTCAACGCGGTCCTGGTGGTGGCGCTCCAGCCGTTCGTGACGGCGTGGCTGGCGAAGCTGCCGCAGATGGCGGTGCAGAGCGCGGGCAGCGCGCTGATCGCGGCGGGCGTGGCGCTCACCGGCCTCGCGGACGGGATCGTCGGCTACACGGTGTCGGTCGTGGTCTGGTCGCTCGGGGAGGTGGTGGTGGCCGGCATCGCGGCGGGCGTCGTCGCCAACCTGGCCCCGGCGCACGCCCGCGGCCGCTACCAGGGGCCTTCGGCTGGACGTGGGGCACGGCCCGCTTCGCGGCCCTGACCCTGGGCGTCGCCGTCTACACGACCCTGGGTCCGGTGGTGCTGTGGTGGACGGCCCTGGCGGCAGGCACGGCCGCGGCGGCGGCGACCCTGGCCCTGAGGACCAGGATCGAACGCCGCACGGTCCACACGCTGGCGGCCTGAGGCCCTACTCCTTGCCGGCCGCCCGGACATGGGCCACGAGCGCGTTCGCGTGCCCGTGGCCGAGGCCGTGCTCGGCCTTCAGCCAGAGACCAGCTCCATGTGCTTGGTGAGCGGCGAGGACCGGACGATCTCCAGCCACTCACCGACCGGCCGCCCGTACTTCTTCTCGATGGAGGGGAAGTAACTGGCGGGACCCTTGACGACGTTCTCGGCCACGACGATCTCCTGGTCTGGAAGGGACGGTCACCGGTGCAGACCCCACTCCACCGAAAACTCATCGCTCCGACCGACCTCAATCCCGCCGGATGTGCTCGGGATCGATGTGCCGCCGCACCATGGGCACGGAGGCGAGCGCGGCCGCGAGCACCACGCCCAGCGCACAGAGGAACAGCAGGGCAGCCCCTCCCAGTCCCAGTGCACCGCCCCACCCCCGGTGATCAGATAACTGGACTCGGCGAGCCACCCGGCCACGATCGCCGCCCCAGCCCCACCACCAACGGCAACACCACCTGCACGACCTGCACCACCCGCAACGTCCCGGCCCGAGCCCCCAACAACGCGAGCGCGGTCACCTGCCCCCGCCGCTCCATGGCCCGATCGGCCACGGACACGACGAACGCGGCCACCCCGATCCCCAACCCGAGCACCATCCCGACGACGAGCAGACTCCGAATCACGGTCAACTGAGCAAGCGAATCGATCACGATACCGACGGGCTCCACGGACGCGGTGGGGGCGATGGCACCGATGCCGTCCAGGACGGAGCGGAGGGTGGTGGGGTCGGAAGAGCTGACCAGTACGAGGCTGGCGTTTACGATATGAGTGCCCCGAGGGATCATTGAAGGCGGAATGAGGAGACTCGGGCCATTGACCTTTGAAGGATCGTAAAAATGGGCTGTGATGGTGGCTTGAGGCACAGCGACATTCATCTTTCGCCCGTCGCTCAACAAGAACGGGAAGTTTCTTCCGGGCTGTGCATCCTCATCGAAAAAGTAGTCCGGATCCTGAGAAGCATTACTTTGTCGTCGACGCAGCCGCGAATGGACTTGCTGAAAGCCGCCAACTGAGTGCATGTGGCGACGATGCCGCTCACGCGCGGACGGTCCTCTTCTGAGCTTCCTTGCCATGAATCGACAGACAGAACGTGAGCATTTACACCGCTCAGGTTGATGGCCTGCGAATGCTGTTGGGTGCTCAACCCTGCGAGAGGGAGGCTGTACTCCTGAACGGGAGCCGTACGCCGGCTGACCTGGTCCAGCTCGATGAGTACACCCTGAGTGAGCGATGCGCCGAATACAAGCAGCACGAGACCGGTTGCCACTCGAAGCGCGCTTCCCGGTTCGACTTCCGTCCGGCGCATGGCCAGCGTCAACGCGAGGGATTCCGACCTTTTCGCAAGGTGTTGTGACAGCCATGCAGTGATCGGCGCCAGACCGAGTGCAAGCCCGCACCGGTCAGCAGGACGGCACCAGGGACCAGCATGGCGCTGGCCGGGCCACCGACGGGTCCTTCCCCATGACGCTGAGCACGCAGTAGCCGCCGATGATCCCGAGACCTGGAATCAGCAACACCGTCCCGTACTTCTTGGGCGGCTTGCGTTCTCCGGTCCGGCGCACACTGATGGGCGACAAGGCGGCCTGCTGAGCGCCGACCCGACTTACGAGGGCGGCGAGAGCCAGACAGCCCAGCAGGCATGCGATCAATGTGATCACCTCGGGACGTCCGTCTTCCGGATACCAACGCAGCCCGGGAAGTCCGATGCGTGCCATGACTTCGTTCACGCCGAGGTACCCCAGAAGTCCCAGTACGGACCCCAGGAACACAGCCGCCACGCTCTCTCCGGCATTGACCCGAAGCGTGTCCTTGGTGCTGAGTCCGACGAGCCGGAGGGCGGCGAGCCGGCGTGCGCGGGACTCACTGGATAGTCGTGCACAGACAGTGAGGAAGATGACGAGGGGAGCAACACGATGCACCCGAGGGTGAATTGCAGGATGTCGACGGTGGAGGGTCGATAAGCTCGTGCTGCGCGTTCACGGATCCGAAGTGACCCAGCGGCCTCGCATCGCTGAGTTCAGTGGGAGGCACACCGATGTAGGCATACAGCTCATCGGGCCCACCCAGACCACCGGCGCGATGGTGCCGATCACGCGCCCGGGCACAAGCCCTGCGGCACGAGGGTTGTCCTTCAGGATCTCCGCCAACTTTGGCGAGATGACGGCTTCGCCTGCGTGAGGAAGTTCCTTCACCCCGGGAGGCGCGGGCACGTGACCAGTTCCCGTACGCCCGACGAAGATCCGACGCAGTCGCTGTGAACCATAGGGGTCCAGGAATTCCTGGTAGACGGCATTCTTATTGTTGCCCGGATGTACTGCTCGGCTTGTCACACGTGCGTCATTGGCGGCGATGATCGTGGGAATGGTGAGGGTGGCGGCAAGGCAAGCCACTCCCAGCGCCGACCCGAGCGACATCAACAGAAAGCGGATCCGCCCCTGCGCCCGCTACCCCACAGCAGACGCATCCCAAGGAGGAACGGATTCACACCGCCACCCGCTGAGCCAGAACACCGTCCGTCATCGTGTACTGCGTGTCGGCCTTCGCCGCGACATCGGCGTCATGAGTGACAATGACCACCGCGGTCTTCTGCCTCCGCGCAAGCTGAAGGAATTCATCCAGCACGGCAGCCGCGTTGACACTGTCGAGCGCCCCGGTCGGCTCGTCCGCGAACACCACGTCCGGCCGGTGCACCAGAGCACGGGCGACTGCCACACGTTGACTCTGGCCACCCGACAGCTTCGAGGTCCGGCGCCGAGCCAACTCGCTCATACCGAGGCGCTTCAGCACCTGGCCGGCCATGACGTGGGCGTGGTCCTTGCTGATCCCTGCGAGGGCGAAGAGGGAGCGCGGCGTTCTCCTCGACGGTCAGTTCCGGCAGTAACTCCCCGTACTGGAAGACGAAGCCCAGCCGTGTGCGCCGCAGTGCGCTGAGTTCCCCGTCGGGGAGGCAGGACAGACGCTCCCCGTCGAAGGTCACCGACCCGTTGGTGGGCGGCAGGACCCCGGCGAGGCAGTACAGCAGCGACGACTTGCCCGATCCGCTGCTGCCCATGATGGCGGCTACCTCGCCGCGCTTGAGCGTGAAATCGACACCGGTGACAGCCTGCTGGGTGCCGTAGAAGAGATCCACGCCTTCGGCGCGGAGGATGACGTCCATCGGAATGCGAACTCCTATGGGGGCGGGAGCCGCTGGCTGGCGACTCCCGTGTGGATAGATGTCCTATCAAGGACGCTTGAACCGCTTTGTAGGAGAGCAGTTATCAGGGCGGAGAGATCCGCGATCCTGGCATACACGTACGTCTGCAGAATTCGTGTAACGAGTGGCTCCGTCGTAGACGATCTTATCGATCCGAATCGTCTTTTTCTGTGCGCCATTAAAACGGTTCCACTCGTAACCGTGGACCCTTACCAGCAGGTAGATGTTGTGACCGTCCTTGAGGCCGTTGTCGCGCAGCTTTCCTTTGATGTGGAATGCGCCGTGCATCCGCCCCGGCTCCTCCCACTTGTACTTCGCTTCTTCGAACAGCGCTCCGCCCGTCCTGAGGTCCTTCACCTCGTGCCATGCGGAGTCGGCCACGGCCGCCCCACCCCTCCGAAGAACAATCCGGCGGTAAGCACCGCTGCGGTAATCTTCCTCATCAGTACCCCTGTTGATCGAGTGTCGGCTGACCTTCACAGAACGTAGCGGCATAATTGCGCACCTGATGCCGCAGGAACGTGCCTTCCGCTCCTAAACCCTCGATCAAGTGAATGGAGCCTTATCTGCTCCTGCTCACTCTGTAGGAGTGGTTCTCGGTGCGTCCGGGCAAGGAGGGGCAGGGGCGTGGTGGCTGGCGAAAAGATTCAGAGTTGACGGCCTGGGTCAGCAAGGGAAGCGCATCGGTGACCGACCGATATGCGGAACCGTTTCTGGGGAGTCGTCGGCGACCGTGGTGGACGTCACAGGTGCGCGATCGACTCTCCGGAGAGCCTGAGAACGTCGAAGGGCCCCACCGCGAACGGTGGGGCCCTTCGACATCGTGCCCGGTGAGGCACTGGCGGAGGATACGAGATTCGAACTCGTGAGGGGTTGCCCCAACACGCTTTCCAACTGTCCGCATAGCTGTTTTAGGGGGTTCACAGACGTACGCGAAGTGGTTCGCTCTAGGCGGGCGTACAGCCATGAACCGCGATGACCACAGGTGAATTGGACAAAGACCAGGACAAGGAGCAGTCCCAGTTGAACCTCACAACTGGTTCGTTATGTCCTAGTTGCGCCAGCGCTCGCGGTGATGGCGTACGCAGTCCAGGTCGATGGTGTGGCGGGCATCGGTCCGCAAAGTTCCGACAGGCTTGCCACCGCGGACGATCGTTAGGTCGTCTTCGAGGACGATGGCGCCGGCGTCGAGCATGACGTGGCAGTTAGGGCACAAGCACAGGACGTTGCCGGTGATGTCCGGCCCGTTGTGGGGGAACCGAGGGCTCGAATATGTGCGCCCTCGCTGTAGCTTCCGCCAGGGACTTCGATCCGTACGTTGCAGATCTGGCACCGGTTTTCGTGCCAAGCCTTGACCTGCCGCTTCACTGCGCTGCTTCGGACGATGCGCTGGACCGTCGAGGTCACACGCTCTGGGGTCTCGTTGCCCGGGACAACAGAAGCATCCGGTGCAGTCGGGAGCTCCGGCTGCTGATTGGAGCAGGGTGTCGGGGTGTCCTCATACGCCTCAAGGCGGAACTGCCAGATGAGGAACCCGTCGATGCCGAGCTTGCTGCCGTAGCGGGTCACCCTGTACAGGCCGTCGTACCGGTAGCCGGCCTCCGGTGCGTAAGGAGAGTCGCTCTGGTAGCCGCGGAGGACGCGAACAGGCAATCCTTCGAGGTAGCTGGTTACGAGCGCCGCGTTGCCGGAATCGTCCAGGGACTGATCACTCACCTGGTTGCCGGCACCATCCTGCCCACCGTGGCCGGTGTAGACGATGACGTCTCCATAGTCCTCGTCATCCTTGTAGCCACCGGACACGACGATGGACTCTGCCCCAGTCCTCTTGGTACCGCAGATGCCTGCCTGCAACGGGCGGTGCACTCCGGCTTCATGAGCCAACCTACGTGTGCTGAACTCCTGGCCTGATTCTACGTTGGGTACGTCACCGATCATGGTCCTAGCTTGGCACGTGGGACTGACAGCACTGCAATGATTTTCAAGATCGCATAATCAATGCGACTAGGGCTGCGCTGACCTGCACTCAAACACAGATCACCTTCTCAAGCACCCCGCCTAGCCCGCGTATGGCTCACGTTGTGAGCTAGGAGACGCCCCAAACTCGCATAGTGCGCATTTAGGATATTGGCAGGGTCATGCCATTGGAGATGCCCTCGTCGGACATTGCTCCGCAACTTCTTTCTCAATCCGATGACCCTGACCGTAACTGCCCGTACGATGCGCACAGGTACCCCGTGCGCAGTGAGGGACGCTGATGCCGAAGCGTGTGTTTGTTAGTTTCGATTATGACTACGATAAGACCCTTAAGGATTTCCTAATCGGTCGGGCGAAGAATCCCGACTCTCCCTTCGAAGTGCATGACTGGTCGATCAAGGAAGCTTCACCTGACTGGAAGATCAAGGCTCGCGCTCGAATTAGAGCATCGGATGTCGTGATCGTAATCTGTGGTGAGCATACAGATGCGGCTGTGGGCGTAGCAATCGAACTTAAGATTGCCCAGGAGGAAGGAATCGATTACTTCCTCCTGAACGGATACAGCGGCCAGACCGGTAAGAAGCCGGCCACAGCTAAAGTGAGTGACAAGCTCTATAAGTGGAAGTGGGAGGACCTCAAAACTCTCGTCGGAGGGGCGGTGACAACACTTCCTGATCCGGCCCAGCGAGCAGAACTCCTTGAGCTATACAAGCTTGCAGTAGAAATGGCCGACCGCGTCTCTGCTCGTCGAGGAACTGCCAACGCTTTCTTTCTGTCTGTCCAAACTACGTTTGTAGCTCTCATTGGTTTTGGGTTTCCAAAGCTCACTGAGTACCCTTGGTGGGCGGCATTCGCCGTGACTCTGGCCGGCGTCACTTTGTCAGCGACCTGGTGGCTACAACTCCGCAGTTACAGAGATCTCAACACGGCGAAATTCAAAGGCATTAATAAAATCGAGGAGAACCTCCCCGTTAAGATCTTCGCTGACGAGTGGGAGGCTCTGCGGTCCGATCCAGTTATCGGCTGGCGCAAGCGCTATGCCGAGCTGGGGACGTCCGAGCGCATCGTTCCTGTGGTGTTCGTTGCCGCGCATCTTCTTCTGTTTGTGGGCACACTGACCGTATGACCTACCTTGACTCTCTCGCCGAACTGATTCGTTCCTGCCTCCCCTTGGGCGCTGAGCCCCCAAGGACTCAGCAGCCTTGTTCCGTATGTACGCAGTACTGCTGAAGGCTAAGGGTGAGCAGGTCACTGACGAGGACGTTCACGATGCCTGGTCTGCGTGGATGCAGGACGTAGACAATAGGCACGAAGCGCTCATCCCGTTCGACGATCTTGATCCAGAGACACGCGCGTTCGATGCGCCCTATGCGGAAGCCATCCGAGTCGCCGCCAGGCAAAGGCGGTCCAATTAGGGCAATTAGTAATATGTGCACACAATACACCTAAATGGGTGTTCTGTTGGAGACCTTCGGCGTCCTCTTTGTGGCAGTCTAAGTCGGAATTGAATCGAAGGGTAATGAGCATGGCGTACGCCTCAACGACACTTCACTTGCTAATCTCTGCGCCTCAGGACATCACGGAAGGCGATAGGGCGATTATCGAACGCTCTGTGAGTCGGTGGAATTTTAATTATGGTAGGCAATTTCAGCTCACGGTTCTTCCTATCTGGTGGGGCGAGCATGCATCTGCGGAATTCGGTGAACATCCTCAAGATGTGATCAACCGACAACTCCTTGATGATGCAGACCTTGCGCTCGCTATTTTCTGGACTCGTCTGGGAACTGGTAGCGAGCGGGCGCTTTCGGGGACTGCTGAAGAGATCGAGCGAATGGCCGAGGCTGGTAAAACAGTCAGTGTCCTTCATTGCGCTAGGGCGGTTCCGGGGAACTCTAATCTGGAGCAGCAGATCGCATTGCGTGATTATCTGGCCAGCATTAAAACTAAGGCGCTGGTGATGTCTTATGCGAATGAGGCGGAACTTATCAGCAGAGTGGATAATCTCCTGAGTCGCCAGGCAACTCAATTCATGGCGAAGGTTTCGGATAGTAAAACCGGTAGTCCAGATCAGGACTTGGGGGTATGGCCTAGCGTCGACTTCCGGGAACGTGTGGAAACCGATCAGAAGGGAAGGGTTCGTACTCGCCGGTCCCACTACATCGTACTTACTAATAAGGGAACCTCACCGGCAAGGGATATCAGCTTCTCCATTGATCCCGACGATGGAATGATCCTCCGTGGTGATAGCGAGGATATCGAGGTTCTTGCTCCTGAGGGTGATATTCGATTTCCGCTTGCTCTCTCGATGGGTAGCCCGAGCAAGTTCAACTGTACGGTGAAATGGACTGATCCGAACGGTTCCGCGAGAGAGAATGTAGCAACCCTCCGCCCAATTTAAAAGCAATAACTATAAATATTAGGACCAGTGGGGGATTGATCAAGTAGGGAAAATTTTACCGCTTCGGTCTCGAAAGCTGAGCAGTAGATCAGAAGCCGCCTGAGGTTTCTGGCCCACACATGGCTCATGAGCCCGCTAAACGATTACTCTTCGGGGCTTCTGCTGAGGCGGGCGGCCGCACCGGGGTCGTCCGTCGTACGGTCGCCCTGTGCTCGCACTCTTCGACCTTGACAACACCCTGATCGACCGACGAGGCAGCCTGGAAGAGTGGGCCCGACGCTTCGTCCGGTCCCGCTCGCTGCCGCCTGCTGTTGGGCCTGTGATCAGCAAGCGACTTCAAGCACGGGCCTACCCCACCGACCTCGCCGAGATCGGAGCGACATTCGGGCTGAGCGACCCCGAAGGAGAACTCTGGCGGGAGTACACCGAAGGGATGGCCGGTGCTGCCCGGTGTCTTCCCGGTGTGGAGCATGGACTGGGCAAGCTGCGCGAGGCAGGGTGGACGCTCGGTGTCGCCACGAATGGCGCCGGCGACATACAGAGGCCAAGCTCACGAGCACCGGCCTCACCCGGTTCTTCGACGGGGTGTGCGCCTCGGAGGAAGTGGGAGTCCGGAAACCTGCAAGGCAGTTCTTCGAGGCGGCGGCCGAACTGTGCGGCATGGATCTGCGCCTCGGTGGATGGATGGTCGGGGACAACCCCGAGACGGACATCGAGGGCGGGAGAGCTGCGGGGCTGCACACCATGTGGATCGCCGCCGGACGGCAGTGGCCCAAGAATGTGCGCAGCCCCGATGTGGTGGTGGCGGATGTCGCCGAGGCGACGGCAGCACTTTCAGCCCTTGCTCTCTAGCTCCACTCCTTCGACGCTCATCGGTGTATGCAAGGTGGTAAGGGCCTGTTCGACGGTCATGGGCTTGTCCTGAGCGCGCCCCACCGCTCCAGCACGGCGGCGGCGGCGGCCGCCAGTTCGAGGGCAGCTCCGCCTCATCGAGAGCGCGGGCCACCTCCTCCATCTCGGGAGCCCAGCGCCACGCGCGCGCTGCGGTCTTCGGGAAGTACTCCGTCTCCGCGAGGTAGCTGCTCGCCCGCCCCTCGCAATGTCGAGTAGCTCTTCCTCGACGCCATGCTCAGCAGCGAGTGCGTACGAGACCGCGGCCAACGCCCGGCTCGCTTTCTGGTAGCTGCTGTAGGACAGCTTGAGCGCGGAAGCCTGGCCGACGGCCCCGGCAGTTCATGCACCCGGACCGTTGACCCCTTGAAGAGGGCCGTGACTCGGGCCAGCGCGTCACCGGGACCGGCCGCGTACAGGCGGGGGACTTCGAGCCCGTCGGAGGGAGCCGACCACGGCACCGTCGACCACAGTCGCGCCGGCGCGCGAGATTGTTTCGGCAATGCGGCGCATGGCGGCCGGGGAGACTGCGTTGCCGTCGACGTAGAGCCCTGAGAAGGACTGGGCAGCGACCGCCGCCGCGACCTCTTCCGCATGGGCGGGGGCAGATACTCAGGACGATGTCGGCCTGCTCGCTCAGCTCCCGCAGCGCAGCGACTGGTTCGAGCCCGTACTCCTCCGCGCGTTTCCTGCTCGCCGCGCTGCGCTCCGTGGGACACCAGAGCACACGGGCCCCTCTGCTCTTCGCCTGGGCCGCGACCGCCGCCCCCATGCTGCCGGGGTGCAGGATGCCGAGAACGGTCATCCGACAAGCTCCCGGATGTCGCCGCGTACCTTGCTGGTGGAACCGGACGCCCTGGCAAAGTCGATGACCTGGGCAGCCTCGACCGGGCCAACCTCATCGGTTCGGATCACAAGCGTCCATGGTTCTGTCGCATGGTCCAGCAGATCTTGCCGCGTCTCGTGCCAGACCTTGAGACGGGCGTCGACGTCCTTGTCCCCGCGCGCGATGCAACGTTCCCGGGTTGTCTCCTCGGAACACCAGAGCAGCACCTTGACCCAATGCGTGGGGAACGCCTCAACCGCGCGCGCCCCTCGACCTGCCCCATGTGCGGGACGGGGATGCAGTCCGCTGCCAGGAGAGACCTCACCTCGGCACGATCGATCGCGTACTCGGCTCCGTACCTGGCGTTCCGGTACAGCAGCTCCCCGCCAGTGCGAGATCGTTGATGTGGTCGGCGGTGGTGAGCCGGTACCCCGTAGTCCGGCCCGGCCCGGCCTTAAGGCGCTGGAAGAGAGTGAAGGCCGGGTTGAGGTGGGAGAGTTCAGCCGACACCGTGTCCTTCCCGGCGCTGGGAGGCCCGTACAGGATCACGCCGGAGGGGTCACAGTCCTCCCCGCTCAGGACATCCTTCGCTTCGTCCACCATGGCGACGGCGGCGCCAAGCCGGTTGTCCACCACGAAGTGAGGGCCCTGCGGGCGCATCGAGAAGTCGAGCCCCTTCAGGTACTCATCCCACTCCTGCATCTTCCAAGCGTCCCGGGCTGCACCACGGAACTCGATGTACTCACGCATCGAGTCGGGGTCGCATTCGACCCAGATCGCCGCAACGGAAACTCGCTTCGACCGGCACCGGTTCTGGAATCGCTGCATCCATTCGACCTGGGAGAATTCCGAGATGAAAGGTGCATCGAGAATTGTCGAGATTCCACAGTCGACGTTGTCCCATGCCGCCTCCATGAGGCAGCGATACTCAAGGGGCGAACCTTCTCCCGGTACAGCTCCGAACTGCGGTCGTTCGCCTCTCCGCCGAGTGCGATCAGGAGCTGATCCACCAATGGGCGGGTAAGCGAATCCTTGTCGAGAATCGGCCAACCGGTGAGGCTGCCCAGAAACTTCGCGAACTCCGATTTTCCGGACCCGGCGTACCCTCCGACCAGGATCACGGACGGTCCGCCCGAGCCTCCGTCCGAGTGGCGACGCCCCCAGGCGTCCATCACGCGATCGATCAGGGCTTCACTGTCGGCGTCCTGGGTTCCCCCGAATGCTGCTGAGGGCTTGGCGTACAGCTTGTGGCTGATCGGGAAGGCCTTGCGTTCGGGGTACGGGTACGGGGACTGAATCCATGGGAGATTCCTCTCCTGGCAGCGCTCGACGGAACCCGAGCTGGGCTTCGTTCCGGCGATAGAGGCGGCAGTAAGCCCGGCGATAGTGCGGGCCGGGGTACACCGCCCCCTTTCGTGCCCCCAGATGGTTTGGAAGTTGGCCGCAATATTGAAGCCGTGCCGCTCCGCGATTTCTCGGAGCTTTTCCCCGTGTCTTCCAGCGTGAGTCCAATCTCCTCCCTGTGCTGACGCAGGAGATCAGGATTCCAGTCTGGGCGCTTGCGAGCCATCTACCCCTCCTAGATAGCTAGCCGGAGCTGCGAGTGTAGCTCTCCGGTTAGGTCCATGGAAAACAGTGATAGTGCATGTGTAAGCGGATGTATAAAAGACCTGGCGCTCAATCGAGTAGAGGAACGTGATAACGCCCCGAGGGCCCCTGAGGAGAAAATGGCACACCTACAAGAGAGGTGTCCATGTCTCAGCTCAGCGGCCCGTACAGATCGGCGCGAACCCTACGGAGGTCAGTTGCCTTCGAGCACGGCGACGCGCTCTCGCAGGTCTCCGACCTCACTGCGAAGCTTGGCCACTTCCTCCCGCAGTTCTTCGATGGCCGCGCTCGGGTCGGCCAGCCTGGCCGCAGCCGCGGCATCGCGGGTGAGAACGCTCCCTTGCCCTGGTGGCTCACGGCGAGCCCGTCGGTCTTGAGCTGACGGATCGCGTCGCGGGCCACGGTGACCGTGGCTCCGTACGCGTCCTGGAGCTCGGAGAGCGACGGCAGCTTCTCCGACTGTGCGAACTCGCCGGCCGCGATCCTCCGCCGAAGGTCGTCGGCCACCTGCTGATAGGCGGGCTTGCCGGTCCACTCGACCATCTTCACCTCGGGTTCTCTCCGTCCCACGCAACGTGGCCTCTGCCTCATAGTGCCAAAGCAGCAGGGAGGGAACCAGCGGCGCGGCCCGCCTTGTTCCCAGACGGGTTGACGAACTCTGCCTCACAGTGCACTCTGAGGCAGAGACGCAAGGCCGCTTCCTCCGCCCGAGGGAGCGGACTAACAGCCCTATTTGACCTGCACATATGACGCCCGGAGAGCCCCGTATTAGGCGGATCAGCTCGATGGAAGCGCCTGTCACGGTTGAGAACTGAACAGAGAGCTACAGGCATCTGCGACAAGCCGTAGGCCCTGCCGCGCGAGCAGCAAGCACCTTTCCCAGGCCGTCCTTGTGGGGCGGACAAGTGATCTACGCGTGCGGTGACACAGGGGCAGAGATCGCGAGCTACACCCACGTACCCATGTCCGCCCCTCTCTGGAGGCCGACGTGAAGCGCTTAAGACCCTGGGCGCCGCCTCCGCTGGACCGGCGGAGCGGCTACGCCCACCGCGTCACCTGACCACCGGCGTCCCACGGGCGCCGGCCGATTACCTCCTCCGCCCGTCCGGGCCCCATTCGCGGGGTGCCGTACGGGCGGGGTTGAGAGCCGGATGGTTCCAAACAGCGAGACCCCCGGTGCTCGAACACCGGGGGTCGGTTCGAGCCGTTCCTGTCTGGAAGGAACACACCCAATGTTGTCCATCGCTGCACTTCAGCCCGTTGTTACGGCCAACCCGTTCGACGGTGAGCCGTCGGACGCGGAGCTGGACGCGATCGAGACCGAGATGCCGCTGATCCTGGCGGAGGTCGACCTGCTCGACGCGCAGATCATGACCCTGGACCGCCCGGCCACGGTGCTGGACGAGCGGCGGATCCGCCGGGCCCGTAACCGGGTGATGGCCGAGCGTCGGGACCTGACCAACCGCGCCGGTACGGTGCAGTCGGGCGGTGTCGCGTGAGCGGGCTGACGCTGGCGGACCTGTCCGTTCCGCTGTCGGCGCTGCGGCTGCTCGCGGTGGACTTCCCGCATCTGCCGGCGCCGTGGGTGGACGTCGCCACGGTCTACCCGGAGCGGCTGTCGCTGTCGTTCCATGACGACTTCGCCGCGTTCGAGGCGTGGCGCGAGGCGCTGAACATCGCCCCGGAGTCGGTCGTTCACCGCGTTCAGCGCGACGGCCGGACGCAGGTCCTGAAAGCCCTCATGGTGTTCGCCGGGGCCGAGCTGGAGCTGACCGGCTACACCTCGGTACCGGATCCGGAGCGGGTGCTTGCGGGTTCGGGGGCGGCGGCGTGAACAGTGTTCAGATCCGTTCGGCCGACCGCGCTCTGTCGGTCGGCACGTGGCTGATCGTGGCTGGGGCGATGCTGTATTCGGTTCTGACTGTCACCCCGCTGGCGTCCCGGCACACCCCGGAGGGCTGGGGCTGGACCGCACCGATTCTGCCCGTGGTCGTGGACGCGGCGGTCGTCATCGTGGTCCGCCTCGACTCGGTCCTGGCCCGCCTGGGCGGGGACGGCGGACGGTGGCCCATCGTGCTGCGGTGGATGACCGGCGGCATGACGCTTGCCCTGAACGTGGCTGACAGTGCGCTGAAGAAAGACCTGGTCGGCGTCGCGGTCCACTCGGTCGCTCCGCTGCTGCTGATCGTCACCGCAGAGACCGGCCTCGCTTACCGGCGTGCCATCGCTGCTGCTCTGGCTGAGCTGAAGGCCAGGGAGCAAGCGGAGCGGGAAGCCCGTGAGAGGGCGGCTGCGGAGCGGCGGGAAGCGGCCGAGCGCCGTGAGCGGGAGCGGCGTGAGTACGAAGCCGCGCAGGCCCGTGAACAGCGCGACCACGAAGCCCGGATCGGCCGTGAGCAGGCCGAGCGGGAAGAGCAGGCCCGGCGTGAGGAGCAGGAGCGGCGGGAGGCTGCCGAGCGGGCGGAGCGGGAGGCCCGTGAACGCCGTGAGCGGGAGCGTGAACAGCAGGAGCGCGAGCGTGAACGCCGTGAGCGTGAGGCCGTCCAGCGCCGCGAGGCCGAGCGGTTGGAGCGGGAGACGACGGCCCGCCGGGAGCGGAAAGAGCGTGAGGAGCGGGCGGCTCGTGAACGGGCCGCGCTGCTGTCCGGTGGGCCGGTGAACGAGAAGCTTCCGAGGACCGCGCCCGCGCTGTCGTGCACGCCGCGTTCGGCGAGGGTCTGCCGGTGCGGGCGGCGGCGGAGCTGTGTGGCTGGTCGGTGGGCTGGGTCTCCACCCGCTATCAGGAACACCGCGACGGCGGCCTCCTTCTCGAAGGGACTGCGGCATGAGTGTCCTCTTCGCCTCCCTCGCTGCCGCGGGTCCGCTGGCGGTCGGGTGGTCGGTCCATACGGTGTGGCTGCGCCGCTCCTTACGCCGTGCGCGCCGTGACCCGCTGACCGGGCTGCGCACCCGCGACGGCTTCACCCGCCGGGCCACCGTCCTGCTGAAGGACCCGAGAGCGGTGGTGGTCCTCGCCGACGTCGACCGCTTCAAGCAGATCAACGACACCCACGGCCACGCCGCCGGGGACGCGCTGCTCGCCGCGGTCGCCGCACGCCTCGCCCACGCCGTCACCCCCGGCGGGGTGGCGGGACGGCTGGGCGGGGATGAGTTCGCCGCCGTCGTCATCGACCGCGACGGCACCATGGCCGACCGGCTGCATACCCTCGCCCGCGTCCTGGCCCGCCCAATCGACACCGCCCCGCCGTGCACACCACGGTGTCCCTGGGGTGGGTACGGGCCGCCGACCACCCCGGCGAGGACCTATCGGTGCTGCTGCGTCGTGCCGATGAGGCCATGTACGCGGCCAAGCACTCCGGCCGCCCCGGACCCTACCGGGCCCGCCTCGGACGGCTGCTCGGATCGGTGGCCGGCCGCCGCCCCGGACGGCGCGGCGCGGCATGAGCACCCTGCCCGTCTACCGCTGGCGCCTTGCGCCGGAGGGGCTAGCCACCTTCCGCCAGCTCCGCGCCCTCGGGCTCCGCCCGGCCGGTCAGCCGGTCGTCGCCCAGCTCGAACGCCCCCGGCGTCGGCGCGGGCCGCTGGTCGCCTACCTCTACCGCGTCGACCTTGCCCGCCCGGTCCGGCCGATGACCCCGGCCAAGCGGGCGGCTCTGGAGCGGGCGAACGCGGCCCGGCGCCTCTGCCCGGAGTGCGGGCGGGACGCCGGATACCGCATCCCGCCTCGATCGGCATGTGCACCCCTTGCGCCTACCCCGACACGTCTGCCGCCTGAGCGGCAGCAAGGAGACCCCGTCATGAGCAATCTCCCCGAGCCCGCCCCGGTCGTCCGGCTCCCGGACGGCACCTACGCCTACGCCGACCACCTCCCGCGCCGGTTCAGCCCACCGCGACCCCGCAGGTGGTGCACCAGCACATCCACCAGGCGCCGCCGAACCGGACGGTTCAGCGGATCGCACTCGGCTCCGGCATCGGCGCCGGCACCGTCGCCGCCGGGGTGTACTTCGGTCCCTTGCTCGTTGGCGCGCTGACGGCGATCGCGGCGAACCTGGCTCTGCTCGCGTTCCTGGCCGCCGTCCTGGCCTGGGGCGTCGTCACGGTCGTGAAGTCGGTGGGAGGCCCGGACGGCAAGGCCGCCGCCAAGACCCTCGCGAAGTCCCGCAAGCGCCGCCGCTGACCGGCTGCCCGCGGCTCCCGTCTCGTACGGGGGCCAAGGGGAGTCAGGGCAGCCCCAACCCGGAAGGGGCCGTGACCGTGGCCAGGAACACCGAGCAGGACCCGGACTACCCCCAGCTCACCGCCCGTGAGCACGCACAGGTCGCGTGGGCCGTGGCCCGCATGGCCAAGCGCTGCGCGGCCGGTGAGCAGGTCGACCGGGCCGACCTGGAACGCAAGGTCGACCGCATCATCCACGGCGCCCGCCAGCGCCGAGAAGTCCCAGTAGCTACGTCCCGGGGCGGCCGTTCCTCCGCCAAGACGTCCGGCCGCCCCGGGCCTTTCCTGTCCCCCCTTTGATGTTGGAGAGGACGTTTCAGTGAAGCACCCCGATGACGACAGCGAGCTGTTCGACCGGCTCGAAGCGGAGATGGCCGACGACCGGTCGGCCGGAGCCGAGGTGGTCGACCTCGACAAGGCCCGCGCCGCCCGCGAAACGGCCCCGACCACCGACCCGACCGACCTGGAGGGCGAGGAGGCGGCCGGTCGGGTGGTGGTCGACCGGCCGACCCCGGCCGCGACCGGCCCCGGCTACCTCGGTCGACTGGCCGCAGCCAAGCGCCGGGACGTGATTCCGGTCTGGCTGCGGTCGACCACTGAACTGCGCACCGCTACCGGGTGGGTGGCCCGCCACTACGCCCACGCGGTCGGCTACCACGCGCTGCGCGCCCGGTCTACGCCCTGCGCTTCGCGCTCCAGTCGCCCGCCGGGACGGCCGGTTCGTCGGCGGCGTGATGCGGTGGATGGCCGACCGCGAGGGCGAGGCGGTCCGGCTCGCGGCCGTGCGGCGCGAGGACGCGGCCGAGTACCTGCGCCTGTCCGCGCAGCGCGACAGCCGGGTGCGGCTGCGCGGCATCATCGCCGCCCTCGCCCTGTTCATCGGCCTGACCACCGCGCTCGC
Organism: Streptomyces sp. WAC08241; assembly: GCA_007858575.1. GTDB lineage: Bacteria > Actinomycetota > Actinomycetes > Streptomycetales > Streptomycetaceae > Streptomyces. The sequence continues at coordinate 5,335,807 of CP042279.1, read as the reverse complement.
CCTGTACGTGCTGGCGCCCGGATGGGTGCAGGCCGTCTCGGTGAGCACGGTCCTGATCGCCCTCGGTGCGGCCGGCCGCAAGGCGGACGACCCCGTCGTCCACCGCGCCGTCGAACTGCCCAAGGCCATGAAGCTCACCTCCGACATCGTCCTGCGCGCGCTGGGAGCCCTCGGTATCCCGGCGATCAACCAGAGCGCAGGGCAAGGGCCGGGACGGGTTCGAGTTCACCGCTCCCATCACCCGCGACGGCCCCGGCTGGCGCGCGGAGGGCAACCTGCCCTTCGGCGTGACCGTGACCGACATCATCGAGCGCCGCGAACGCCTCGCCTCCGGCCTGCGCCGCCCCCTCGGCTGTGTGTGGCCCGAGGCGGTGCCCAACGAGCACACCGGACGCCTCGTGCTGTGGGTCGGTGACCAGGACATGAACCAGGCCAAGAAACCCGCCTGGCCGTTGGCGAAGTCGGGCGGGGTGGACCTGTTCAAGCCGGTCGCCTACGGCACCGACCAGCGCGGGCGGTGGGTCGACGTCACCCTGATGTACATCGCCGGGGTCATCGGGGCGATCCCGCGCATGGGCAAGACGTTCCTGCTCCGCCTGCTGCTGCTCATCGCCGCCCTCGACCCGCGCGCCGAGCTGCACACCTATGACATGAAGGGCACCGGCGACCTCGACCCGGTCGGCAACGCCGTCTCCCACCGGCACGCCGCCGGAGACGACGACGAGTCGATTGGGTACGTGCTGGCCGACTTCCGCGAGCTGCGCGAGGAACTGCGGCGCCGGACCAAGGCGATCCGGTCCCTGCCCGGGACATCTGCCCCGAGTCCAAGGTCACCTCCCAGCTCGCCGACAAGGTGTCGCTGCGGCTGCACCCGATCGTGGTCGGGGTGGATGAGTGCCAGGTCCTCTTCGAGCACCCCGAGCACGGCAAGGAGTTCGAGGAGATCGCCACCGACCTGGTCAAGCGCGGCCCGGCCACCGGGATCGTGCTGCTGCTGGCCACCCAGCGCCCCGACGCCAAGTCGCTGCCCACCGGCATCTCCGCGAACGCCGGCGCCCGCTGGTGCCTGAAGGTCATGGGCCAGACCGAGAACGACATGGTCCTCGGCACCTCCGCCTACAAACGGGGCGTGCGGGCGACGATGTTCGCCTGGGGCGACAAGGGCATCCACTACTTCGTCGGCGAGGGCTCCGACGCCCGGATCGTCGCCTCCGTCTACGTCGACGCCCCCGGCGCCGAAGCGATCGCCGCCCGGGCCCGCACCGCCCGCGAGAAGGCCGGACGGCTCTCCGGCTACGCGGCCGGGGAAGCCGCGGAGGTGGTGACCGGCCCGGCCTACGACCTGCTCGCCGACATCCTCGCCGTCGTCCCCGCCGCCGAGACCAAGGCGTGGTCCGAGACCGTCGTCGCCCGCCTCGCTGAGCTGCGACCCGAGGTCTACGGCGGCTGGGAGCCCGAAGCGCTGGCCGCCGCTCTCAAGCCACACGGCATCACCACCGTCCAGGTCGGCCGCCGGGTGGAGGGCAAGATCGTCAACCGGCGCGGCATCACCCGCGCCCACATCACCACCGCCGTCACGGATCGTGACGGAAAGCAGAGACGCCGGATAGGGCTTTGGGACCGCTGTCGCTAGCGGTAGTCCCCGCTAACGTTAGCGGCCCGCTAGCGCCCCATACGCGTCCTGAGCTGGCTGCTAGCGGATAGCGGCCCACCTGCGAAAACCCCTGGAAACCGCCTGGGAGGGCCCTGCATGACCCCCGCCCTGCTCGCTATCGCCTGCCTGCTCGCCGTCACCCTCGGTTACGCCACTACGTGTGCGGTGTCGCCGTTCGGGGACTGCCGTAAGTGCCACGGACTGGGCCACCGGCTCAAGACCGACCGCAAGGGACGGCCCAAGCGCGGCAAGTACTGCAGCCGCTGCCACGCCACCGGCAAGCGCATCCGCCTCGGCCGCTGGCTCTACAACCGCGCCTCACGCACCTACCACGCCGGAACCCGCTGAACGAACGTCGTGGGACCGGCGGCCACCCGCCTTCTGGCGGGCTCGCTCGAAGCAAACGCTCGCCAGCGCAGCCGCCGGTCCATGTCCCCGAGCTTGCGAGCACCCGGGGCCCGCGCAGCCTACCCAGCCACCCCACCTTGTGATCAAGGGAGTTTCGGCATGGCCGTCACGATCTCGCTCGTCGCCCTCTTCGGACTCGTCCTGTTCTTCCTCCTCCGCTCCAAGACCCTCGGCGCCGGATCCGCCTTCATCGCCGCCATGTTCGGGTTCTTCCTCGCCTCCACCGGCGCCGCCAAGCCCATCAACCAGCTCACCCAGAGCCTCATCGACGCCCTCCCCGACCTCTGAGGAACTGCGCAATGCCTCGACTCCGCATCACCCTGGTCGCCTGGCCCCGCCGGGCCTTGGTCCTGACCGACACCCCCGCCCCCACTGCCCCGACTGCCACGGCGCGGGCGGCCACGGTCACACCAGCGTCACCGCCGACGGAAAGTTCGACGGCATCGACTGGCACCCCTGCCCCTGCTGGACGACACCCTCCGCTGGACCCTCCTCCCCTGCCGCACCGCACCCCGCCCGGCGGCTACAGCGACGAGCCCCCTTCTGAGAGGAGACGCCCGTGCGGCTTGAGACCTGGACCTTCACCCGCGACGGCGAGGACTTGGAGATCACCCTCTACGACCACCTCGACCCGACCGCCGAACCCGAGGACATCGAGGTCACGACCACCGACGGCACCGAGGACGAACGCGGCAGCTGGACCGACGCCCGCGGCCTCATCCTCGACACCCTGATCCCCGACTACACCGCCAAGGGCTGGCGCCTCACCGAGCACCAGCCCATGCACGAGGCCCCGACGGACCCCACTGGCAGCGGCACTGAACCACCAGAAACACCGAGGGCGGCCCCGTCTCACCAAAGCCGAGGCCGCCCTCAACCAGTGCTTCTCACAGAACTGGAGACACCCAGCATGCCTCATCTGAATCAAGTCCGACGAGACCGCGCGGGGGTACCCGCGTGAACAGCATCCCCACCACCGCCCTCGGCCTCACCGAAGGCGGCTTGCCGGTGCTGCCCCTGCGGGTCGACAAGCGCCCGTTCGGCAACTGCCGCGCCTGCGACGACCTCGCCTGCGGCGGGCGACCGAACATGCGGGCCCCGGGCCGTGCACCTGCCCGTGGCCGTGCCACGCTGGGCCGCCGCCACCACCGACCCCGCCGTCGTCGGCTCCCGGCAGTGGGCGGCGGCATGGCGGCGGGCACGGGCCATCGGCTACCACCCGGCGGCGCCGGCGTGACCGTGGTCGACCTCGACAACGCCAACGCCGTCGCCTGGGCCCGGGAGCACCTGCCGCCCAGCGTGAGCGTGGCCACCACGCGTGGGGAGCACTGGATCTACCGGGGCACCGTGCGGTCGGTGAACGGCGCCCGGGCGGGCGTCGACATCAAGTCGACCATGTCCTACGCCCGCTGGCTCGGCCCCGGCACCGGCCTCATGGCCGATGTCCCCGCCGCCGTGCACGAGCTGGTCAAGGTGAAGCCCGCCGCCCGCACCGCTCCCCACGCCGTCGCGGTGCCCCGCTCGCCGGGGGTGGGAAGTGCCCGCACCGTTCGCCCGTCTACCTGGAGCGCGGCATCGCCATGGCCGAGCAGCAGATCGCCGCCGCGACGAGCAGGGTGCACGCGGCGGTGTACCGGACGTTCCTCGCGGTGCTCTCCGCCCACGGCCGGTGCGGCTGCCTCACCGAGGCCCACATCGGCCGCCTGTTCACCGCCGCGCAGGCCAAGGGCGAGTCCCCGCGGCACTGCACCGACGCGTGGACCAACGCCTCTGCCGCTCTGGGGATGTAGCCATGTCCGAGGACGAGAAGAACCCGGCCCGCGAGGTCATCACCGACTACGCCCAGGCCCATTTCCGGTACTTCCGCACCGTCGACGGCACCGTCTACGCCCAGCGCAACGGCCACCCCGTCGCCCGCCCCATCCGCTCCCAAGGCACCACCGGCAGCCACCGCCAGAACTCATGGTCGGCCTGTTCCGCGACGGCCTGGGCGTGTTCAACGGCACTGCTTTGAAGGAGGCACTCGACTTGATCGAAGCACTCGCGCTCACCGAGGACGTCCAGCCCGTCCACATCCGCGTCGCCCCCGGATTCGACGGCGCCACCTGGCTCGACCTCGGCCGCGACGACGGCCAGTCCGTCCGCATCCACCCCACCGGCTGGGACATCCGCATCCCCGACCCGCGCGAGGTCTGCTGGCGCCGCACCCAGCTCACCGGAGAACTGCCCCTGCCGGTCAAGGACACCGACGGCAAGGGCATCGACCTGCTGATGCGCCTGTGCAACTTCGCCGACGCCCGCGCCGAGTCCCTCGCCCTCGCCTGGCTGATCGGCTGCCTCGGCCCCGACGTCCCCGTCCCGCCCCTTCCTCACCGGTCCGCAGGGCGCGGGCAAGTCCACCGCCGGGAAGATGCTGGTGCGGATCATCGAGGGCATGAGCGGCGACCTGCGCCGGGCCCCGAAGGACGAGGAGAACCTGATCACCGCCGTCGCCGCCGGATGGGTCACCGGCCTGGACAACCTCTCCCACCTCGGCCCCGACCTCTCCGACCTCATGTGCTGCATCGTCACCGGAGCGGAGAACATCAAGCGGGCCCTGTTCACCGACGGCGACGTCGTCCGGTCCCGCTACCGCCGGCCGATGCTGCTCACGGGCATCGACGTCGGCGTCATCCGCCGACCTCGCCGAACGCCTCCTCCCCTCCGCCTGGAACGGCCCCGGGTGCGGCGGACGGAGGCGGAGCTGTGGGCGGAGTTCGCCGAAGCCCTACCCGTGATCCTCGGCTCCGTCCTCGACCTCGCGGTCGAGGTCCGCGCCGCGCAGGCCGACATCCCCACCGACCTGCGGATGGCGGACTTCGCCCACCTGTGTGCGCAGCTCGACACGGCCCGGAACTTCGGCGCCCTGGAGGCCTACCGGGCGAGCCTGGACGACCTCAACGACGACGTCATCGAGGGTGACCTGCTCGCCCAGACCGTCCTCAAGCGCGCCGCCGACATCGAACCGGGCAGCGAGGTGCGGATGGCGTCGGCCGAGTGGCTGCACGCCCTGACCCAGCTCTACACCGACGAAGGAGAGTTCCGGCCCCTGCCCAAGGGCTGGCCCACCACCGGCAAAGTCCTCTCCGACCGCCTCAAGCGCCTCCAACCCGTCCTCGCCGCCCGGGGTGTCCTGGTCGACTGGGGCCGCACCAAGACGGCCCGCTACATCGAGATGACCCGACCCGCACCCCCGGCCGACGAACAGCAGTCGGCGTTCTGACCCACACCCGCCGCGCCGCTCGCGCACAAGCAAGAGGAGCACGCCACGCCCTGGCGGCGGGGTGCTCCTCTGCTCTTCGGCGGCTCGCCGCCGCCCAAAGGCGTGCCGCTTCGCGGCTCCTGATTCACGCCCGAAGGCACGCACAACAACAGAGACAACCCCGTCTTTTTCCTAAGTAGAAAGACGCTGCGTCACCCGCGTCATCACGCCCCCGGAAACCGCACCTGACCTGCACGGACAGGGGTGACGCAGAGCCCGAATCTCTGCGTCATCATGCGTCACCTGCGTCACCCCGGTGACGGACGACTGCGTCACGGATGACACAGACCGCCACGCCCTGCGTCACCTGAAAACGCAGGTCAGATCCCTGAATGACGCAGATGACGCGATGACGCAGAAATTCCCACCTCGGACACACACGCCGCCTGCGCCCGCAGGCCGTCCCCTCTCGCCCGGAGGAGCGCACCGAATGAATGACCGAGACCTCGACTCGCGTGAAGACCACACGCTCGTCCTGCTGAGGGTCGAAGAGGCCGCCCGCCGCCTCCAGATCGGCCGGACCTCTGCTACCGCTACATCCGCAGCGGAGAGCTGGAGTCCGTACCCGTCGGCCGACTCCGTCGGGTCCCCGTCGACGCCGTCATCGAATTCGCCGCCCAGCTTCGCCGTGCCCACCGGCCGGCCGCCTAAAGGGAACACGATGGAAGAACAGAAGAAGCGAATGCGCCGAGCCAATGGCGAATCAGCTATCTACTTCGGCAAGGACGAACGTTGGCACGCCCGAGTGCCGATGGGCTACAAGGACGACGGAACGCCTTACCGCCGTCACCTGACCCGCCCGACGCGCAAAGAATTGGTGGATGAGGTCCGCCGATTGGAGAAGCAGCGCGACGAAGGTTCGGCGCGCCAGCCCGGTAAGCCCTGGACCGTCGAGAAGTGGCTTCTCCACTGGATCGAGAACATTGCCAAGCCGGTCGTGAGCGAGAACACCTACGACGGCTACGAAGTCGCGGTCCGCGTGCACCTCGTCCCCGGCGTGGGAAAGCACCGCATCGACCGCCTGGAGCCCGAACACCTGGAAAGCCTGTACCGCCGAATGCAGAAGGCCGGCAGCAAGGCGGGCACCGCCCACCAGGCACACCGTACGGCCCGCACCGCACTGGGCGAGGCAGTGCGGCGCGGCCACGCGAGCAAGAACGCGGCCGCGCTCGCCAAGCCCCCGCGGATGGAGGAGGACGAGACGGAGGTGGAGCCGTACTCCGTGGAGGAGGTCCAGCGTCTGCTGCTCGAAGTGAACAAGCGGCGGAACAGCGCCCGCTGGATGCTCGCCCTGGCCCTAGGCCTGCGGCAGGGAGAGACGCTGGGCCTGCGCTGGGAGGACGTCGACCTGGACAACGAGTACCTGAAGCTGCGCCGGAACCGGCTCCGCCCGAAGTACGCTCACGGCTGCTCCGACTCCGCCCCTGTGGGCGGAAGGCGAGCTACTGCCGGATCGGGTGCAGACCCGGCGTGAGACCAAGAACACAAAGTCGAAGGCGGGCCGTCGGGCGGTGCCCTTCCCGGGCCGCTGGTCGCGATGCTTCGCTCCCACCAGGGCGAGCAGGAACACGAGCGGAAGATCGCCGGTGACCTGTGGTCGAAGTCGGACTACGTGTTTACCAAGCCTCTGGGCGGGCCTCTGAGCCCGAACACGGACTACCACGACTGGAAGCGCCTCCTGGAGGACGCGGCGGTCCGTGAGGGCCGCCTGCACGACGCCCGGCACACCGCCGGCACGGTGCTGATGCTGCTGGGCGTTCCCGATCGGGTGATCGACCAGATCATGGGGTGGGAGCCGGGCGGGGCCGCGCGGATGCGGGCGCGGTACCTCCACGTCCCCGACCACCTTCTGAAGGAAGTGGCCCGGAAGATCGGCGCGGCGATCTGGGGAGCCCCGGAAACAACCGCTGTGGACAAAACCAGGACAACGGGGTTGAGAAACGTCGAAGGGCCCCACCGCGAACGGTGGGGCCCTTCGACATCGTGCCCGGTGAGGCACTGGCGGAGGATACGAGATTCGAACTCGTGAGGGTTGCCCCCAACACGCTTTCCAAGCGTGCGCCCTAGGCCTCTAGGCGAATCCTCCGCCGGGAACATTACATGACCGAGGGGGTGCTCGCGAACCCGATCCCGGGCGGGGTCGGCGGGGGTTCGGGCGGGGGTGTGGGGTCCCGGTGCCCCTGGCATCGGGTAGTCTGGGCGGAGCCCCTCACGCGGCGCTATCTGACTGAACTCCCCCAGGGCCGGAAGGCAGCAAGGGTAGGTCGGCTCTGGCGGGTGCGTGGGGGCGCTTGCGTTCCCGGGAACAGTGGTCGGCCGCAGCCCGTGCGCGGTCCCCGCCCGGGAGGCCAGGAGTCCAGGAGGCCAGGAGGCCGAGGGCCCACGAAGTCGCCCCGGCCGTTTTTCCCGGGTTGTCGGTGCACGCCTATAACCTCGTACACGTGTCGTCTCTCGCGCTCTACCGCCGCTATCGCCCCGAGTCCTTCGCCGAGGTCATCGGGCAGGAGCATGTCACCGACCCGTTGCAGCAGGCCCTGCGGAACAACCGGGTCAATCACGCGTACCTGTTCAGCGGACCCCGCGGCTGCGGCAAGACGACCAGCGCCCGCATCCTCGCCCGCTGCCTGAACTGCGAGCAGGGCCCGACCCCCGCCCCTGCGGCGAGTGCCAGTCCTGTCGGGACCTCGCGCGGAACGGGCCCGGGTCGATCGACGTCATCGAGATCGACGCCGCCTCCCACGGCGGCGTGGACGACGCCGTGACCTGCGGGAGAAGGCCTTCTTCGGGCCCGCTTCCAGCCGGTACAAGATCTACATCATCGACGAGGCCCACATGGTCACCTCGGCGGGCTTCAACGCCCTCCTGAAGGTGGTCGAGGAGCCCCCGGAGCACCTGAAGTTCATCTTCGCCACCACCGAGCCCGAGAAGGTCATCGGGACCATCCGGTCGCGGACCCACCACTACCCCTTCCGCCTCGTCCCGCCCGGCACCCTCCGGGACTACCTCGGCGAGGTCTGCGGACGCGAGGGCATCCCCGTCGAGGACGGCGTGCTGCCGCTCGTCGTGCGCGCCGGCGCCGGGTCCGTGCGTGACTCCATGTCCGTCATGGACCAGCTCCTGGCCGGCGCCGCCGACGACGGCGTGACCTACGCCATGGCCACCTCCCTCCTCGGCTACACCGACGGCTCGCTGCTCGACTCCGTCGTCGACGCCTTCGCCGCCGGTGACGGCGCCGCCGCCTTCGAGGTCGTCGACCGCGTCATCGAGGGTGGCAACGACCCCCGCCGGTTCGTCGCCGACCTCCTGGAGCGGCTGCGCGACCTGGTGATCCTGGCCGCCGTGCCGGACGCCGCCGAGAAGGGCCTCATCGACGCCCCGGTCGACGTGGTCGAGCGCATGCAGGCGCAGGCGTCCGTCTTCGGGGCCGCCGAACTCAGCCGGGCCGCCGACCTCGTGAACGCCGGACTCACCGAGATGCGGGGCGCCACCTCGCCCCGGCTCCAGTTGGAGCTGATCTGCGCGCGCGTCCTGCTGCCCGCCGCCTTCGACGACGAGCGTTCCTCCAGGCGCGCCTGGACCGGCTGGAGCGCGGCGTCACGACCGCCGCCGCGTCCGCGCCCGCGCCCGTCTTCACCTCCGGGCCTCCCGGGCCCCCGCGCCCGCCCTGGGGTACGTCCCCGGGCCCGACGCCCACACCCCCATGGCCCCGCCCCCACCCGTACAGCAGCCCCCGCAGGCCCGCAGTCCCCGCCGCCCCAGCAGTCCCCGCAGGCCCAGCCCGCCCCGTACAGCCCGTGGAACCGCAGTCCCCGGCGCCCGCCGAGCCCCGGCCCGGTGCCTGGCCCGGAGCGGCCGCGCCCGGTGGCGGCAGCGCCCCCAGCGCCTGGCCCGGCGCCGCCGCGTCCGCCCCCGCCCCACAGGCCCCGCACACCCCACCGGCCCCGCAGGCCTCCCGCGCCCGCCGCCCCGCTCCCTCCGGCGGCGACACCTCCCAGGTGCGGAACCTCTGGCCGCAGATCCTCGACGCCGTCAAGAACCGGCGCCGCTTCACCTGGATCCTGCTCAGTCAGAACGCGCAGGTGGCCGGGTTCGACGGCACCACCCTCCAGCTCGGCTTCCTCAACGCCGGCGCCCGGGACAACTTCGCCAGCAGCGGCAGCGAGGACGTCCTGAAGCAGGCCCTCGCCGAGCAGTTCAACGTCCAGTGGAAGATCGAGGCGATCATCGATCCCTCGGGCGGTGCAGCCCCGCCGCCCGCCGCCGCCAACTTCGGCGGCCGCCCGGCGGGCCCCGCCCGGCGCACTCCTTCCAGCAGGCCCCCCGGCGGCCCCGTCCCCGTCGCCCGTACAGCAGGCGCAGCACGCACAGCACGCGCCACAGCCCGCGCAGTCGACCCCCGCTCCCGTACAGGCCCAGTCGTCCGCGCCCGCGAAGGCCCCGTCCGCGCCCGCGTACTCCCCGCCCGCGCCGCAGCCCGTGGCGCCGGAGGACGACGTTCCGGAGGAGGACGATCCCGACCTCGTCGACTCGGCCCTCTCCGGCCACGACCTGATCGTGCGCGAGCTCGGCGCCACGGTTGTGGAGGAATACACGAACGAGTAGGGGCGTCTCGCTCGGTGGCCCGTACGAAGGGCATCCCGTCCCGCGGGCTACCCTGGCTGGCGTGAAGGTCCTCGTCATCGGCGGCGGCGCCCGCGAACACGCCCTGTGCCGCTCTCTCTCCCTCGATCCCGACGTCACCGCTCTGCACTGCGCGCCCGGCAACGCCGGAATCGCGGAGGTCGCCGAGCTGCACGCCGTCGACCAGCTCGACGGCGACGCCGTCGCGCGCCTCGCCACGGAGCTCGGCGCCGACCTCGTCGTCGTCGGCCCGGAGGCCCCGCTCGTCGCCGGCGTCGCCGACGCCGTGCGCGCGGCCGGCGTCCCCGTCTTCGGCCCCTCGCGGGAGGCGGCCGAGCTGGAGGGCTCCAAGGCCTTCGCCAAGGACGTCATGGCCGGCGCCGGCGTGCCCACCGCCCGCAGCTACGTCTGCACCACCCCCGAGGAGATCGACGAGGCCCTCGACGCCTTCGGCGCCCCGTACGTGGTGAAGGACGACGGTCTCGCCGCCGGCAAGGGCGTCGTCGTCACCGACGACCTCGACCGGGCCCGGACGCACGCGCTCGCGTGCGACCGCGTGGTCATCGAGGAGTACCTGGACGGCCCCGAGGTCTCCCTCTTCGCGATCACCGACGGCACCACCGTCCTGCCGCTCCAGCCCGCGCAGGACTTCAAGCGCGCGCTCGACGGCGACGAGGGCCCCAACACCGGCGGCATGGGCGCCTACTCCCCACTTCCCTGGGCCGATCCGAAGCTGGTCGACGAGGTCCTGGAGACCGTCCTCCAGCCGACCGTCGACGAGCTGCGCCGCCGCGGCACCCCTTCTCCGGCCTGCTGTACGCCGGTCTGGCGATCACGAGCCGCGGCGTCCGGGTCATCGAGTTCAACGCCCGCTTCGGCGACCCCGAGACCCAGGTCGTCCTGGCCCGGCTCGCGACCCCGCTCGCCGGCGTCCTGCTGAACGCCGCCAACGGCACCCTCGCCGACCAGGCCCCGCTCCGCTGGCGGGACGACGCCGCCGTCACCGTGGTCGTCGCCTCCCACAACTACCCGGACACCCCGCGCACCGGCGACCCGATCACGGGCCTGGCGGAGATCGTGGAGCAGGACGCCCCGCACGCGTACGTGCTGCACGCCGGTACGAAGCGGGACGGCGACGCCGTGGTGAGCGCGGGCGGCCGCGTCCTCTCGGTCACCGCCACCGGAACGGACCTGGCGCAGGCCCGCGAACGCGCCTACGCGGCGGTCGGCCGCATCCGGCTTGACGGTTCCCAGCACCGCACGGACATCGCGCGCAAGGCCGCCGAGGCCTGATTTCCCCGTGACCGATTCGCGCGGCCGTACGGCGGACCGTACGGCCGCGCGAGCGCCATCACCTTGCCCAAAGCCATTCCATCGAGTGACGGATGAGCCATCCGGATGACGCCCGCCACCACCCCAACTGGGTGCGCGCAGGCCCGCGAACCGGCGCGGGGTGCCACAGTGGGGGTCGGCCACAGGCATCCCGGGCTTGGACGGTTCCCAGCACCGCACGGACATCGCGCGCAAGGCCGCCGAGGCCCAGGCGCCATTCCATCGAGGACGGATGAGCCATCCGGATGCCCGCCACCACCCCAACTAGGGTGCGGCGCAGGCGTTCGGCACTTAGCCCACCGGCATTGCGATGTCAGTGACGGGTGCCACAGTGGGGAGTGACCAACACCGCCACAGGCAGTCCCGACCAGGGCAGGAGGGGATGATGAGCGGCGTGTCCGGCACCGGTTCCGCCGTCGGTGAGGAGTGGGGTGCGCGTGCCGCGCGCTCCCGGGCCCTCGCCGTCCTCCGCGTCCGCGGCAGGGCACTGGGCCTCGCGGTGCTCCCCGCCGCAGTGGCCGTCGTGCTGTACGCGGGCGAGGTCACCGGCCACTTCTCGGGTACGGGATGGGGCACGGCCCGCTGGATCGTGACCGCCCTCGCGGTCGTCGTCCTCCTCGCCGCCACGGCCGTCGCCCTCGTCGTCGCCCGGGCCCGCCCGGCCGCCACGCCGACGGTGGAACTGGCCGAGACCGCCGCCCCGACCTGTACCGGCTCGTGCGGGACCTGGCCGACCGGCTCGGCGTCCCGGCGCCCGCCGCGATAGCCCTGACCCCGGACTGCGACAGTTGGCTGGAGGACCGGACTCACCGCACCCACCGCGCCCATCGTTCTTCCAGGACCGGTGGCGACGGCGCTCCCGTCCTGGTCATAGGCTCGCCCTTCCTCTGGTGGATGCGGGTCGGCGAACTGCGGGCGGTCCTCGCCCCGTGGTGGCCGGCACCGGGCCCGCCGCCCATCCCGACATAGCCGCCGCCCGCCGCTTCGTCCGCGGTCTGGACGCCGCGATCGCCGTGCCCCGGGACCCCGGCCTCGACCCGGTCCGCCGCCTCGGCGCCCACGGCGTCGGGCAGGTCGCCCGCGTCCTGCTGCGCGCCTGTCGTGGGCACGCCGCCGAGATGGAGCGCGGGGTCGCCGCCGCGGGCTCGGAGCGGGCCCAGGAGGTCGACTACGGCGTACGGATCGTGGCGCAGGAGCAGGTCGGCCTGGCGTACGCGGGCTGGGACCGCCTCCTGACCCGGGTCGCGCTGCCCGCCTGGCGCATGGGCCGATGGCCCGCCAAGCTCGACGCGGGCGTGGTCTCCGCCCTGACCGAGCTGTCCCGCCGCGACCGGCTCGCCGACGGCTTCTCCTCCCGCCTCGGCGAGCGGCCCGCCTGCGACCTCCTGGAGGAGCCGGGCACGGTCGACGAGGCCGCCTCGCTGCTCGCCGCCCGCCTCTTCCACGGCGGCCCGGCCGCGCCCGGCCCCGACTGGTCGCCGGTGGAGTGGAGCCAGTACCCGGAAGAGGTCGTGGACCGGAAGTGGCGCACGGACGCGGCCCGTCTCCACCAGGTCCTCGACGGCATCGACGCGGCCGCCGCCACCCCCGGCGCCCCGCCCCCGGCCGACGGCCCGACCCTGACCCGCGTGATCGACCGCCTGACGACGGCGCCGACTCCGGGGCCGGGCGCCGAAGCGAGCACCCCTACCGATACCGCTACCGATACCGGTACGGACATCGATGACGGCGCGGACCTCCGTACGACCGACGGCACCGGCTCCGACAGGCCCGACTCCGGGGCCCCGGCGCCCCGGCGACCTCCCCGGCCCGGACGACCATGACCACCTCGACGACCTCGGCGGCCCCAACGATCTCGGCGATCTCGGTGATCTCGGCGATCTCGACGACGACTCCCCGGCCAACCCCGCCGCCGACGCCCTCGCCGGGGCGCTCAGTGCCCTCCTCGCCCGTGAGGAGGCCGCGCGGGAGGCCAGGGTCGCCGCGGAGAGCGCCCGGGGGCGGACACCGGCCGACTCCGCGGCGGACCCGGCCGCCGCGTACGGAGGCGTCAGCGGCCCCGACGGCCCTCTGCCGCTCTTCCCGCTCCAGCCGCCCCGCAGCGGCCGCGACCTGCTCGCCGACCACGTCACCGCGATGGTCTGCTGCGCGGCCGTGGACACCGCCGAGGCGGCCCCTGGGCTCGACTGGCTCGACGGCCCCGCCCTGCTCCTCGGCGGCGAGCGGGCGACGGACCTCGGCCCCGGGTCCTCTCCCTCGTCGAGGACGGCGACCCCGAACCCCTGCGGGACTGGCTCGCACGCACCGGCGTACGCCCCGAGAAGCCCGTACGGCTCGTCTGACCCACCGCCGGAGCGCCCCGGGCGCACGCCTCCGGCATAGACCGACGGCACATGCGGAGGCGCGACTTCCACTCTCGTCAATTCACGACGAACGGTGACGGAGTGCGTGCGTTATGTGATGTGCTGGAGGCCATCACTGACAGAAGCACGAATCCGCAGCGCGAACAACGGCACGAACCACAGCAAGAACCACGGCACGAATCCACAGGCACTGACCGGCCGACCGGGGGAGTCGAGGGAGGGGCGCAGTATGGGGGCGGATCAGATCAGGCGGTGGGAGTCGGGTGCGCTCGCGCACGCCGTCTCCGACCCCTTCGGCCAGGGCCCGCTGCCCTGGCTGCGCGGCTCGGAGAACTACTTCGACGACACCGGCCAGATGGTGCCCTGGTACGCGGACGAGGTCCTGGCTCGGGGCGGCAGCGGCGGCCCCCACACGGCCGACGACGTCCGGCGCCAGATCAAGGGCTTCGCGTCCGAGGGCGCCGTCACGCCGGGCGGATCGATCGACTTCCACATCACCGTGGACCCGCCGCAGCAGTTCTCGGTCGACATCTACCGGATCGGCCACTACGGCGGTCACGGCGCCGCGAAGATCACCACCAGCCCGCGCCTCTCCGGGATCGTCCAGCCCGCCCCGCTCACCGTCGACCGCACGGTCTCCTGCCACAACTGGTGGCAGTCGTGGCAGCTCCAGGTCCCCGGCTACTGGGCGATCGGCGCGTACGTCGCCGTCCTCACCACCGCCGACGGGCACCGCTCCCACATCCCCTTCACGGTCCGCGACGACCACCCGGCGGACCTGCTCCTCGTCCTGCCGGACGTGACCTGGCAGGCGTACAACCTCTATCCGGAGGACGGGCGCACCGGCGCCAGCCTCTACCACGCCTGGGACGAGAACGGCCGACTGCTCGGCGAGGAGGAGGCGGCCGTCACGGTCTCCTTCGACCGCCCCTACGCGGGCGCGGGGCTGCCGCTGCACGTCGGGCACGCCTACGACTTCATCCGCTGGGCCGAGCGCTACGGCTACGACCTGGCGTACGCCGAGACCCGCGACCTGCACGCGGGCCGCATCGATCCGAGCCGCTACCGGGGCCTGATCTTCCCCGGCCACGACGAGTACTGGTCGGCGCCGATGCGCCGGGCCGCCGAACGCGCCCGCGACCTGGGCACCTCGCTCGTCTTCCTCTCCGCCAACACCATGTACTGGCAGGTGGAGCTGGGCCCCTCGGCCTCCGGCGTGCCCGACCGCCTCCTCACCTGCCGCAAGCGCCGGGGACCCGGCCGGCCCGCGCTCTGGCGCGAGGTCGACCGCCCCGAGCAGCAGCTCCTCGGCATCCAGTACGCGGGCCGGGTGCCCGAACCGCACCACTGGTCGTGCGGAACGCCGAGCACTGGCTCTGGGAGGCCACCGGCGCCGGGGACGGCGACGAGATCCCAGGCCTGGTCGCGGGCGAGGCCGACCGGTACTTCCCGCGCACCGCGCTCCCCGAGCACGAGAGCCGCATCCTGCTCGCCCACTCGCCCTACCGGGACGGCGACGGGGTGCTGCGCCACCAGGAGACCTCGCTCTACCGGTCCCCGTCCGGCGCCTGGGTCTTCGCCTCCGGCACCTTCGCCTGGTCGCCCGCCCTCGACCGGCCGGGCCACGTGGACTCCCGCGTCCAGCGCGCCACCGCGAACCTCCTCGACCGCATCTGCAAGAGGGACTGATCGCGTACGGGGTCTCGTACAGGGGAAGGGGCCCCGTCCGGAGAGCCGCCCGCCGGTGGTCCACGCCCGTGCGAGAGAATCGAAGGGCTCCTGGATCAACCTACGCGGAGGAACCGTGTCCGGATTCGTAGAAAAGCCCGAGCCCGTCCAGGTCCCGGGCCTCACCCATCTCCACACGGGCAAGGTGCGCGACCTGTACCGGAACGAGGCCGGTGACCTCGTGATGGTGGCGAGCGACCGCCTGTCCGCGTACGACTGGGTCCTGCCCACCGAGATCCCCGACAAGGGCCGGGTCCTCACCCGGCTCTCCCTGTGGTGGTTCGACCGGCTCTCCGACCTGGTCCCGCACCACGTCCTCTCCACCGAGCTGCCGGCCGGCGCACCCGCCGACTGGGCGGGCCGCACCCTAGTCTGCAAGTCGCTGAACATGGTCCCGGTCGAGTGCGTCGCCCGCGGCTACCTCACCGGCTCTGGCCTCGTCGAGTACGACGAGTCCCGCACGGTCTGCGGCCTCGCCCTCCCCGAGGGCCTGAGCGACGGCTCCGAGCTGCCCGCCCCGATCTTCACCCCGGCCACCAAGGCCGCCGTGGGCGACCACGACGAGAACGTGTCGTACGAGGAGGTCGCCCGCCAAGTCGGCGCCGAGACGGCCGCGCTGCTGCGCCAGACGACCCTCGCCGTGTACTCCCGGGCCCGGGACATCGCCCGCGAGCGCGGGATCATCCTGGCCGACACCAAGTTCGAGTTCGGCTTCGAGAGCACCCCGGACGGCGACCGGCTCGTCCTCGCCGACGAGGTCCTCACCCCGGACTCCTCGCGCTTCTGGCCGGCCGACCAGTGGCAGCCGGGCCGCGCCCAGCCCTCGTACGACAAGCAGTTCGTACGGGACTGGCTGACCTCCCCGGCCTCCGACTGGGACCGCAAGAGCGAGCAGCCGCCGCCGGCGCTCCCGCAGGAGGTCGTGGACGCGACCCGCGCCAAGTACATCGAGGCGTACGAGCTCCTCACCGGCACCACCTGGAGCTGACGGGGGAACGAGAAAGCCCCGGTCGATTCGACCGGGGGCTTCTTCGTGGAGCGGACGACGAGATTCGAACTCGCGACCCTCACCTTGGCAAGGTGATGCTCTACCAACTGAGCCACGTCCGCATGCGCCGTAGCGCGCAGCCCACTATACCCAACCTTTCTCCCGCGCGAGGCGCACCGCCGCGTGACGGTTCTCGGCACCGACCTTCGCGGCGGCCGAGGAGAGGTAGTTCCGGACGGTCCCGGGGGAGAGCGAGGCGCGCCGGGCGATCTCCGCGACGGGGGCTCCGTCGGCGGCGAGTTCGAGCACCTCGGCCTCCCGCACGGTCAGCGGCGAGTCCCCGGACGCTATGGCGTCGGCGGCCAACTCCGGGTCCACGTAACGGTTTCCGGCGTGCACGGTACGGATGAGCTCGGCGAGCCGCTGGGCGCTGACGGTCTTCGGCGCGAAGCCGCGGACGCCCGCCGCCAGGGCCCGCTTCAGATGCCCGGGGCGCCCGTGGCTGGTCACGATCATGGCGCGGCAGTCGGGGAGTTCGTCCCGCAGGGCAGTGGCGACCATCACACCGTCCATGCCCGGCATCTGGAGATCGAGCACGGCGACGTCGGGGCGGTGGGCGCGGGCCATGGCGAGCGCCTCGGGCCCGGTCGCGGCCTCGGCGACGACCACGAGGTCGTCCTCCAGGGCGAGCAGGGCGGCGAGCGCACCCCGGATCAGGTGCTCGTCGTCGGCGAGCAGTACGCGTACGGTCACGCGACCGTCCCCTCCTTCTCGTGGCTCTCGCGGCTCTCATGGCCCTCGTAACTCTCGCCGCTTTCACGCGTCTCACGCGTCTCACGCGGCGCTCGCCCGGCTCGCGCTTCTCGTACGCCCGGCGCTCGTCGCCCTTCTCGTGCGTCTGGCGCGCCTCGCGCCCTTCGTACGCCTCGCGCTCGTCGTACAGGTCGTTCAGGTCGTGCGGCTCGTTCAGGTCGTTCAGGCCGTCCGGCTCGTGCAGGTCGTTCAGGTCGTTCAGGTCGTTCAGGCCGTCCGGCTCGTGCAGGTCGTACGCCTCCCGCACCTCGTGCTTCCCGGGTACGGCGCGCGCCGGGGCCGCCGGCGTCCGCGCGGTCCCGCTCCGCCCCGTGCGGGGCAGCGGGACGCGGGCGGTCACGCGGAACGAGTGCGGGGCCGACGGACCCGCGTCCAGGGTGCCGTCCACCGCGCCGAGCCGTTCCCGCAGCCCGGCGAGACCGGACCCGGGCCCACGCCCGGCCCGGATCGAGGCCTCGGCCGCCCCGGCCGTGGCGCCCCTCTCCTCCGCCCCGTCGTTCTCGACGGTGAGCAGCACCGCCCCGGCTCGGCCCGGAGCACGATCGCGCACCGGCGCGCGTCCCCGTGGCGCAGGACGTTCGTCGTGGTCTCCCGGACCACCCAGCCCAGGGCCGACTGGACCTCGGGCGGCAGGTCGAGCACCGGGGCGTCCACGGCACACGCGATCCCGGCGGCCCCGAGGACCCCGCGCGCGCCCTCCAGCTCGACCCGCAGGTCGGCCTCGCGGTAGCCGCGTACGACCTCGCGCACCTCCCGCTGCGACTCCTGGGCGATCCGCTGCACCTCGACCATCTGGTCCACGGCCTCCGGGCGCCCGCGCCGGGAGAGCTGCACCGCGAGCTCGCTCTTGAGCGCGATCACCGACAGGTTCCGTCCCATGACGTCGTGCAGGTCCCGTCCGAAGCGGAGCCGCTCCTCGGCGACGGCCAGCCGTGCCTTGAGGTCCCGGGAACGCTCCAGCTCCTGCACGATCCGGAGCAGCCAGGAGGAGAAGCCGCTGGTCGCGGAGATGAAGACGCCGCCGACGAGGATGCCGACCGCGGAACCGACCGCCACGTCCAGCCCGTTGCCCGCCACCGCCATCGGGACGCCGGTGGCGAAGGCGGCGCCGAGCACCGCGTACGCCATGTGCCGGACCGGGCCGAGGCAGAGCACGACCGCGCAGAGCGTGAAGATCGAGGTCCCCGCGATGACGCTCACGTTCACTCCCGGGTCGGGCAGCACTCCGCCCACCCAGAGGAGGTTCAGGAAGAGGTCGGCGCAGAAGGTGGTGCCGACCACCGCGGCCGCGAGCCGGACCGGCCGCTCCCGCTTCCCGGTCGCGTGGTCCAGGGCGCGGGAGGCGAGGAAGGCACAGAGCACGGAGTGGAACCCGACCCACAGGACCAGCCCGACCGCGGCCTCCGTGGACAGGTCGCCGTGTTCGCCGTGGCTGAACGGACTGCCGCCGAGCAGGAACAGCTCGATCGGCACGAAGAGGTGGAAGGTCCACCGCGTGTACAACTCGACCTTGCCGGCGCTGCTGCGCCGAGACCACCATCCCGTCAGCCTGGACATCAGCCCTCCCCTTCCGAGCCCTAGCGCCGCGGTTCCCAGCGGAACCACCGGCGGACCGCCCACCGTCAGGACGCCCCAGGCCACTGTATTGAGCCCGGCGCCCAGCAGGCTCTCCGCTTGCGCGGTCCCGAGCCAGCCCGCCCGTACGAACTCCATCACGCCGCTGAGCGGCAGCAGTCCACAGAGGTCGGCGGCGAGCGGGGGCAGGGCGTCGCGGGGCACGAAGAGGCCCGAGCCGAAGCAGGAGATCAGGAAGAGCGGCAGGGTCGTCAGTCCGGCGCTCTCGACGGACCGGGTGATCACTGTGGTGAGCGCGGCGAGCGCGGCGAGCAGGGCGATCGCGGCGACGACGCCGAGCAGCAGCAGGTCGGGACGGGCGGGAGCGGGCACGTCGAGGACGGCGATCCCGCCGGCCGTGAGGACGGCGCACTGTACGAGCGTGATGGCGGTGGCGGGCAGGGCGCAGCCGGCGAGTATCTCCGCGTCGCTCGCCTCGCCGGTCCGCAGCCGCTTGAGGACGAGCTCCTCGCGGCGGGCGACGAGCGCGGAGACGAGGCTCATGTAGGCGACGAGGAGCAGGACCATGCCGGTGCCGCCGATGAGGGTGGCCGCCCCGGCGCCCATCGGCAGGGCGCCCTCGTCGAGCTGGGTGAGCGAGGAGCGCAGCAGGAAGACCATCAGCAGCGGCATGAGCAGCGCGATGAAGAGGTTGTTCCGGTTGCGCGGGAGGAGGGTCAGCTCGGCCCGGCCGAGAGCGGTGAGCCGGCTCCGGACGGTGGAGGCGGGCCCGGTGTCCCCGGGCGTGATCGTGGTGGCGCTGCTCATCGGGCGTCGGCCTCCTGCCGGTCGGTGCGGTCTGCGGTGCCGTGGGGCGGGACGCCCTGCGAGGCGATGTCGAGAACGCCTCTTCGAGGGAGGCGGACCGGGCGTCGAGTCCGTCGAGCCGTATGCCGCCGTCCCCGGCCCAGGCGAGGAGGACGGCGAGGTCCTCCTGGAGGTCACCGGTGCGGATCTCCACGCGGCCGCCGGTCTCCGCGGCCCGCAGGCGCAGCGGGAGGTGGGCGGCCAGGACGCCTTCGGGGAGGGTGAAGCGGATCCGGGCGGGGCGGGCGGCGGTGACCTCGGCCGGCGTGCCGGAGAGGACGATCTCGCCCCGGTGCATGATCGCGAGGCGGTCGGCGAGGGCTTCGACCTCCTCCAGGTAGTGCGTGGTGAGGAGCACGGTGGTGCCGCCGTCCCGCAGTTGCCGGACGAGCTCCCAGGTGTCGCGGCGGCCCTCGGCGTCGAGACCGGTGGTGGGCTCGTCGAGGAAGAGCACCTCGGGGCGGCCGAGCAGCGCGAGCGCCAGGTCGAGCCTGCGCCGCTCACCGCCGGAGAGCTGCTTGATCCGGACGCGCTCGCGCCCGGCGAGGCCGGTGGCGGCGAGCGCCTCTCCGACCGGGCGGGCGCCGCTGGTGCAGCCCGCCCACATCCGTACGGTCTCGGCCACGCTGAGGTCGGAGGAACCCGCCCTCCTGGAGCATGATGCCGATCCGGGGGCGGACGGCGGACCGCTCGCGGAACGGGTCGTGGCCGAGGACGCGGGCGGTGCCGGCGCTGGGGGCGGCGAGGCCCTCCAGGAGTTCGACGGTGGAGGTCTTGCCGGCGCCGTTGGTCCCGAGGAGGGCGAAGATCTCGCCCCGGGGGACGGCGAAGGAGATTCCGCGCACGGCCTCGAAGCCGCCGCCGGCTCCCCGGCCGGATCCCTCGGCGTACGTACGGCGCAGGTCGGTCGCCTCGATCGCTGGTGTCATGCGTCCAGACTCCCGGCGGTCCCCGCCCGTCGGCAGTGCGCGCTGTCACGACCCCTGCTGACAAATGTCATGAGGAAGCGCAGCGGTGGAAGGGAAGCGACGAAGGCCCCGGTTCCTGAGAACCGGGGCCTTCAATCCCTGAGCGGACGACGAGATTCGAACTCGCGACCCTCACCTTGGCAAGGTGATGCTCTACCAACTGAGCCACGTCCGCATTGCTCCCGACCGGCTTTCACCGGGCGGTGCGAGCACCACTGTACCTGATCCACAAGAGTGAACGGTAATGCGATGCAGAGCGGGTGACAGGAATTGCACACTGCGCCTTCCCCTGGAAGGGGCTGTTCTGCTACTGAACTACACCCGCACGCTGCTCGGGTCGGTGCCTTTCGGCCTCGCCCCTCGGCGTGATCCAGACTCTAGCCGATCACCCGGGGTGCAATGCAAATCGGCTCGGCCCGCGGCGACGGCACCCTGCCTTCGCGACGGCGGACACCCCGTCCTCGCGGCAACGGACACCCCGCCTTCGCGACGACGAGCACCCCGTCCTCGCGGCGGCCGGCGGACACCCCGTACCCGCGGCAGTGCCCCCGCCCCGCCCCGAAGCGCGCCCCGGTTCAGCTCGCCTCGCGGAACGCCTCGTAGACCCGCTTGGGGATCCGGCCCCGGGCGGGCACGTCCATCTTGTTGGACTGGGCCCAGGCGCGGACCGCCGCCGGGTCGGGGGCGAGGTCGGTGTGCGTGTACGCCGCGGCCCGCCCCGGCCGCCGACGGCACCCGGACCGGCGCCGGCGCCCGCGCCGATCCGCGCGGGGATCTTGCGACCGGCCGCGAGGTAGGGCGCGAGGGCCTTGCGGAGTTTCTTTGCATTGGCAGCATTCAGGTCGATCTCGTACATCTTCCCGTCGAGGCCGAACGCGACCGTTTCCGCTGCTTCTCCGCCCTCGATGTCATCGGAGGGTGACCACCACACGCTGAGCCACGGATATCGGTCCTTTCCTGCGGCCGCCGAGGTCGTCCGGGGGTGCTTGTGGCGCCCCTGACGTGCGACGATGCCGACCGTTCGGCTGTGCCGGAACAATGCTGCTTTCTTCTGGAAACCTTTCTACAGCGGCAGGTGTCGCATTGTGAAGCCCCGCCAATTGTTTCAGCGTGTCCCGGTGCAATGCGGTCCGCAATATTTCACGTGAATTTTGCCGTGGAGGGGTCGGCCCGGGCGCGGTCGCGGAGAGCTCGGGAACCCGCCTTTTGTAGGATCCTTCAGATCTCTACCCGCGTAGAATTTGGAGGCAGGTACGCTGAAGGAACCGCCCACGCAACACACCACCGGGAGTGCCAGTGGCACGCGTCGTAGTCGACGTCATGCTCAAGCCGGAGATCCTCGACCCCCAGGGGCAGGCGGTGCAGCGTGCACTGCCCCGCCTGGGATTCGCCGGAATCGCCGACGTCCGTCAGGGGAAGCGCTTCGAGCTGGAGGTGGAGGGACCGGTCGACGACGCCGCCCTCGCCCGCATCCATGAGATGGCCGAAACCTTCCTCGCCAACACCGTGATCGAAGACTTCGTCGTGAAGGTGGAGTCGTGACCGCACGCATCGGCGTCGTCACGTTCCCCGGAACGCTCGACGACCAGGACGCGCTGCGTGCCGCCCGCCTGGCGGGCGCCGAGCCCGTCTCGCTCTGGCACCGCGACAAGGACCTCAAGCAGGTCGACGCCGTGGTCCTGGCCGGCGGCTTCTCCTACGGCGACTACCTGCGGGCCGGAGCCATCTCCCGCTTCTCGCCGGTGATGGAGACGATCATCGAGCAGGCGAAGGCGGGCATGCCCGTCCTCGGCATCTGCAACGGCTTCCAGATCCTCACCGAGGCCCATCTGCTGCCGGGCGCGATGCTGCGCAACAACCACCTCCACTTCATCTGCCGCGACCAGAAGCTGCGGGTGGAGAACGCGGAGACCGCCTGGACCTCGGACTACACCGCGGGCCAGGAGATCGAGTCCCGCTCAAGAACATGGACGGCCGTTACGTCGCCGACGAGCGCGTGCTCGACGAGCTGGAGGCCGAGGGGCGGGTGGCCTTCCGCTACCTGGACGTCAACCCCAACGGCTCGCTGCGCGACATCGCGGGCGTCACCAACGCCGCCGGCAACGTGGTCGGCCTCATGCCGCACCCCGAGCACGCCGTCGAGCCGCTGGTCGGCACCGGCAAGACGGACGGCCTCGGTTTCTTCACCTCGATCCTCAAGAAGCTGGTCAACGCCTGATGCTGTCTTCTTCCGGGGACGCCCCCGTACCCCCGCGCCTTCGACACCGTCAAGCACGCGAGCGAGACGCCGGACAGCGAGCAGCCCTGGAAGGAGCTCGGCCTCAAGGAGGACGAGTACGCGCGCATCCGCGAGATCCTCGGCCGCCGTCCCACCGGCGCCGAGCTCGCCATGTACTCCGTCATGTGGTCGGAGCACTGTTCGTACAAGAGCAGCAAGGTCCACCTGAAGCAGTTCGGCGAGAAGGTCCCCGCCAACGACGCCATGCTCGTCGGCATCGGCGAGAACGCGGGCGTCGTCGACGTCGGCCAGGGGTACGCGGTCACCTTCAAGGTCGAGTCGCACAACCACCCCTCGTACATCGAGCCCTACCAGGGCGCGGCCACCGGCGTGGGCGGCATCGTCCGCGACATCCTCGCCATGGGCGCCCGTCCGGTCGCGGTCGTCGACCCGCTGCGCTTCGGCGCGGCCGACCACCCGACACCAAGCGCGTGCTGCCCGGTGTCGTCGCCGGCATCGGCGGCTACGGCAACTGCCTCGGTCTGCCCAACATCGGCGGCGAGGTCGTCTTCGACTCCTGCTACCAGGGCAACCCGCTGGTCAACGCCGGCTGCATCGGCGTGATGAAGCACGAGGACATCCACCTCGCCAAGGCCTCCGGCCCCGGCAACAAGGTGATCCTGTACGGCGCCCGCACGGGCAGCGACGGCATCGGCGGCGTCTCGGTCCTCGCGTCCGAGACCTTCGACGCTGAAGGCAACAGTGCCTCCGGCACGGGCAAGCCCACCAAGCGCCCCGCCGTCCAGGTCGGCGACCCTTCCAGGAGAAGCTCCTCATCGAGTGCACCCTGGAGATCTTCAAGGAGAAGCTGGTCGCGGGCATCCAGGACCTCGGCGGCGCCGGGCTCTCCTACGCCACCTCCGAGCTGGCCTCCGCCGGTTCCGGCGGCATGCGGGTCGACCTCGACCTGGTGCACCTGCGCGACGCGACGCTCTCGCCCGAGGAGATCCTCATGAGCGAGTCGCAGGAGCGCATGTGCGCGATCGTCGAGCCCGAGCACGTCGAGCGCTTCCTGGAGATCTGCGAGAAGTGGGACGTCATCGCCACCGTCATCGGTGAGGTGACCGAGGGCGAGCGCCTGGAGATCTTCTGGCACGGCGAGCAGATCGTCGACGTGCCGCCGCGTTCCGTCGCCCACGAGGGCCCGACCTACCACCGGCCGTTCGCGCGCCCGGACTGGCAGGACGCCCTCCAGGCCGACGACGCCGGCAAGCTGCCCCGGCCGCAGAACGGCGAGGAGCTGAAGGACCAGGTCCTCAAGCTCGTCTCCTCCCCGAACCAGGCCTCGAAGTCCTGGATCACGGACCAGTACGACCGGTTCGTGCAGGGCAACACGGTCCTGGCGCAGCCCGAGGACGCGGGCATGGTCCGGATCGACGAGGAGACCAACCTCGGCGTGGCCATGGCGACCGACGGCAACGGCCGGTACGCCAAGCTCGACCCGTACGCGGGCGCGCAGCTCGCGCTCGCGGAGGCATACCGCAACGTCGCCGCCTCCGGCGCCAAGCCGCTCGCCATCTCGGACTGCCTGAACTTCGGTTCGCCCGAGGACCCGGCCGTGATGTGGCAGTTCGCCGAGGCCACCCGTGGTCTCGCGGACGGCTGCCTCCAGCTCGGCACCCCGGTGACCGGCGGCAACGTCTCGCTCTACAACCAGACCGGTGACGTGGCGATCCACCCGACGCCCGTCGTCGCCGTCCTCGGCGTGATCGACGACGTCAACCGCCGCACCCCGATCGCCTTCGCGGAAGAGGGCCAGCTCCTCTACCTCCTCGGCGACACCGAGGAGGAGTTCGGCAGCTCGGCCTGGTCCGAGGTGATCCACCAGCACCTCGGCGGTCTGCCGCCGGCCGTGGACCTCGACCGGGAGAAGCTGCTCGGCGAGATCCTGATCTCGGCCTCCCGCGACGGCATGGTCGACGCGGCGCACGACCCTCCGACGGCGGTCTGGTGCAGGCGGTCGTCGAGTCCTGCCTGCGCGGCGGCAAGGGCGCCCGTCTGGTCGTCCCCGAGGGCCTGGACGCCTTCACCTTCCTCTTCAGCGAGTCGGCGGGCCGCGCGGTCGTCGCCGTCCCGCGCAGCGAGGAGCTCCGCTTCACCGACATGTGCGGTGCGCGGGGTCTGCCGGCGACCCGGATCGGCGTCGTCGACGGCGACGCGGTCGACGTGCAGGGCGAGTTCGCGCTCTCCTGGAGGAGCTGCGGACGGCCCACGAGGCGACGATCCCGGGCCTGCTGGTCTGATCGCCTGATCCCCTCCTCGGAGCAGGAGCAGGAGCAGTACGTACGGGAGCCCCCGTCCGGACCTTCGGGTCCGGGCGGGGCCTCGTCATTCTCCTCCGATTCACCCTTGCACGGAGTTACGTAGTTACGTAATCTGTACGCATGGAGCTGGAAGAGCGGTTCACCGAGCTGGAGCGGCGCATCGCGGCGCTGGAGGCATGGAGGCCCCCGAGCGCCCCGAGACCGCCGGAGGGGACTTCTGGGCCTGGAGGGGTTCAAGGCCGAACTGGCCGAGGCGGGCCCACGGGGCACCGACGGCGGAGTGCTGTTCACGGGCTCGGTCCGACTGCCCACCGAGGAGCGGTACGAGTGGCAGTTCGGCGCGTTCACCGAGCGGCTGCTCGACGACGACTGGGCCGAGACCGCGGACTCCTTCGCCGCGCTCGGCCATCCCGTACGGCTCCGGCTGCTGCGGGAGATACTCGGCGGCCGCCGCACCGCCGCCGAGCTGGCCGAACTCCCGGAGACGGGGACGACCGGCCAGATCTACCACCACCTGCGCCAACTCACCGCCGCGGGCTGGCTCCACACGACCGGACGCGGCCGCTACGAGGTTCCGGCGGCCCGGGTCGTCCCGCTCCTGGTGGCCTTCACGGCGGCCCACCCGTAGTCCTTCACCACAGCCGTCGGTCCTCCGACCACAGCCGCCGACCACGATCGTTCAGGGGGAACGCTCATGTTCACGCGCACGTCCGCGGTGCTGCTCCACCGCACGCTCTGGCTGCTGTTCTTCGTCCAGGCGATCGTCTCGTTCACCGTCGGACTGCCCTACTCGTACGCCGTGAGCTGGCTGCCGCTGATCGCCGCCGTGGCGGTCGGGATCGCGCTCGCCCGGCACACCGGAAAGCAGGCCGGGGCGGCGGCGCGGCCCCGGTCGAGGTGGACCCGCCGGTCGCGGGGCGCTGGACGGCGCTCAACAGCCCGGCGGACCGGACGCCCAGCCACGGCACCCACCAGTACGGCCAGACGTACGCCATCGACATCCTGGCGGAGGCGGAAGAGGGGAGCGGCCCCGCCCCTCCTTCGCGTGGCTGTGGCCGGTGGCCCGCCGGAGCGAGGACTTCCCGGCCTTCGGCGCCCCGCTGTTCGCGGTCGCCGACGCGACCGTCGTGCACGCCGAGGACGGCCAGCGCGACCACCTCAGCCGCAACTCACTGCCCGCCTTCCTCTATCTGCTGGTCTTCGAGGGCGTCGCACGCGTCCTCGCGGGAGCCCGGCGGATCGTCGGGAACCACCTGATACTCGACCTCGGGAACGGCACCTACGCGGTGTACGCCCACCTCCGGCGGGGTTCGCTCACCGTCCGGGCGGGCGACCGGGTGACGGCCGGCCAGCGGCTCGCCCGGTGCGGAAACTCCGGCAACTCCACCGAACCGCACGTGCACTTCCACCTCATGAACGGCCCCGACCTGGACACGGCCAGGGGTGCCCTTCACCTGGCGCGGCGTCGGCGTCCCGAAGAACGAGGAGACGTTCGAGGCGATACCGGGCTCGGCCCGCCCGGCGGCCTGACCCTCGCCCGTGACGCGTCCGCCGCCGACTACCCTCGCCCCATGCCACCGGCCAAGAAGCGCACCCGCAGCTACGACCCGGTCAAGACCCGGGCCGCCGTCCTCACCCAGTTCCGGCACGTACGGGACGCCGTCGAGGCGTTCACGCCCGTGCAGCTCGACGGGCCGACCCGGCTCGGGGAGTGGACCGTACGGGACCTGGCGGCGCACGTCGCGTGGATGCTCGACTCCGTGCCGCAGTTGCTCGCCGCGCCCGCGCCGGCCGCACGGGAATTGGCCCTGCTCGACTGGCCGTCCAGGACCGCGTCGGCAGCCGGACGGATCGACGCGCACACGCGCGGGATCGACGCCTCCGACCTGCACGGGCTCTACGCACGCGTGCAGGACGAGTACGAGAGGCGGTGGCGGGCGCGGCCGACGAGCGGCTCCTGCCGCTGAGCTTCGGGGCCATGACGCTCGGGGACTTCCTCGTCACCCGGACCGTCGAACTCGTCGTCCACACCGACGACCTGAACGAGGCGACCGGCGCCGGCATCCCGTACGACCGGCAGGCCCTCGCCGCCTGCACCCGTCTGCTCGCGGACGCGCTCGCGGCGAAGGCGCCGGGCGGGGCGGTCGAGGTCCGGGTCCCGCCGTACGCCGTCGTCCAGTGCGTCGAGGGCCCCCGGCACACCCGGGGCACCCCGCCCAACGTGGTCGAGACGGATCCCCTGACCTGGATCCGGCTCGCGGCCGGGCGCGTGGAGTGGGCGGCGGAGCTGGACGCGGCCCTGGTGAGCGCGAGCGGCGAGCGCGCCGACCTGGCGGACCTGCTGCCTTTGATGAGCTGACGGCCGACAGCCGACAGCCGTAGGTCCGTACGGGACGGCGGGGGCCGTGGAACCGACTCGTTCGGTCGTCCGTCCCATCTCCATGTCGAAGCCACGAGCACTCGTCGCCCTGGTCCCGCTCCTCCCCGCCCTCCTGCTCACCGCCTGCGGTACGGAGGGAGGTCGGGGACCCGGGTCCGGTGCGGGCACGGTCTCCCCGGACCTCCCGCTCGCCGGCACGCACTGGACCGTCGACAAGGTCACCGTCGGCGGGAGCGCGTCCGACGCCCCGGACGACGCCGGCGTCACGTTCGAGAAGGACGGCCGGGTCGTCGGCCGCGGCGGCTGCAACACCTTCAACGCCACCGTCGCCGTGAAGGGCGACACCCTCACCGCCACCCCGGGCCCGATGACCGAGATCGCCTGTTCCGAGGACCGGATGCGCTTCGAGAAGGAGTTGGTCAAGGCCTTCTCCGGGGAGCTCAAGGGCACGCTGAAGAACGACAGGCTGACCCTGACCTCGCCCGACGGGCGGAACGTCCTCGCGCTCACCGCCGAGCGGCCCGCCCGCTGCGCGGCACCGCGTGGAAGGTCGACGGCCTGCTCTCCGGGAAGACGGCCTCCTCGCTGCCCGCCGGCGGCGAGGGCAAGGCGCGGATCGTCCTGGGCGAGGACGGCAAGGTCACCGGCAACCTGGGCTGCAACAACTTCTCCGCGACCGCGAAGGGCCGACGCCACGACCCTCACCGTCGAGGGCCCGGCGGCCACCACCCGGATGATGTGCACGAGCCCGCAGATGAAGCTGGAGACCAGGCTGTACGAGCTTCTCGACGGGCCGCTCACCTACCGGATCGACCACCGGACCCTGACGCTCACCGACGCCTCGGGCGAGGGCCTCACCGCCACCGCCGAACCGGCCGGACGCGCGTAGCGTCCGGCGGCCGGACCCGCTCCGGCTGCGAACTCCGTCACATCGAGGGACGGCTCCGGGCCTGGTACGAGCGTCCGCTCTCCCCGGCTCCGGAGCCGGAATCCCTTCCCCGCCTGGTTTGTAGCCCTCTCCAAGCACGAGATGATCATTTCGTGCGATCGCACGAGCGGGGCCGACCCCGGATTTCCTCAATTCGGACCAGTGGTCGAGCCCGTCTACACTCGGAAACGTGCCACGTGGTGACGGTCGACTCAATCACGACCTGCTTCCCGGCGAGAAGGGCCCTCAGGACGCTTGCGGCGTCTTCGGGGTCTGGGCTCCGGGTGAAGAGGTCGCAAAGCTCACGTACTTCGGGCTCTACGCCCTCCAGCATCGGGGCCAGGAATCCGCGGGAATCGCGGTCAGCAACGGCTCCCAGATCCTCGTCTTCAAGGACATGGGCCTCGTGTCCCAGGTCTTCGACGAGACCTCTCTCGGTTCCCTCCAAGGTCACATCGCGGTCGGTCACGCCCGCTACTCGACCACCGGGGCCTCCGTGTGGGAGAACGCGCAGCCGACGTTCCGGGCGACCGCCCACGGCTCGATCGCGCTCGGCCACAACGGCAACCTGGTGAACACGGCGCAGCTCGCCGAGATGGTCGCCGACCTGCCCAAGAAGGAAGGGCGCGCGACCCAGGTCGCCGCCACCAACGACACCGACCTGGTCACCGCGCTCCTCGCGGGCCAGGTGGACGAGACGGCGCGCCGCTCACCATCGAGCAGGCCGCCGCGAAGGTCCTCCCCGAGGTCCGGGGCGCCTTCTCCCTCGTCTTCATGGACGAGCACACGCTCTACGCGGCCCGCGACCCGCAGGGCATCCGCCCGCTGGTCCTCGGCCGTCTGGAGCGCGGCTGGTGGTCGCCTCCGAGTCCGCCGCCCTCGACATCTGCGGCGCCAGCTACGTCCGCGAGGTCGAGCCGGGCGAGCTGATCGCGATCGACGAGAACGGCATCCGCACCTCTCGATTCGCGGAAGCGAAGCCCAAGGGCTGTGTCTTCGAGTACGTGTACCTGGCCCGCCCGGACACCGACATCGCCGGCCGGAACGTGTACCTCTCCCGCGTGGAGATGGGCCGCCGCCTCGCGAAGGAGGCGCCCGTCGAGGCCGACCTGGTGATAGCGACCCCCGAGTCGGGCACCCCGGCCGCCATCGGCTACGCCGAGGCCTCGGGCATCCCCTTCGGCGCCGGCCTGGTGAAGAACGCCTACGTCGGGCGCACCTTCATCCAGCCCTCCCAGACCATCCGTCAGTTGGGCATCCGGCTGAAGCTGAACCCCCTCAAGGAAGTCATCAAGGGGAAGAAGCTCGTGGTCGTCGACGACTCGATCGTCCGCGGCAACACCCAGCGGGCCCTGGTCCGGATGCTCCGCGAGGCCGGTGCCGCCGAGGTCCACATCCGGATCTCCTCCCCGCCGGTCAAGTGGCCCTGCTTCTTCGGCATCGACTTCGCGACCCGCGCGGAGCTGATCGCCAACGGCATGTCGGTCGACGAGATCGGCAAGTCGCTGGGCGCGGACTCGCTCTCGTACATCTCCTGGAGGGGATGGTCGAGGCGACCACGATCCAGAAGCCGAACCTCTGCCGCGCCTGCTTCGACGGCGAGTACCCGATGGAGCTGCCGGACCCCGAGCTGCTCGGCAAGCAGCTCCTGGAGACCGAGCTGGCCGCCGGCCCAGCCGCCACCGCGGCCTCCGACGCGCTCCGTCGCCCGTAAGGCCCCGGCGCAAACCGCTGCAACCGCCGCAACCGCGGTACGACACGAAAGTTCCCAGCATGTCTGAGTCCTCAGTGCCGAAGGCGGCGCCAGCTACGCGTCCGCGGGCGTCGACATCGAGGCGGGCGACCGCGCGGTCGAGCTGATGAAGGAGTGGGTGAAGAAGACGCGGCGTCCCGAGGTCCTGGGCGGCCTCGGCGGTTTCGCCGGCCTCTTCGACGCCTCCGCCCTCAAGCGCTACGAGCGCCCGCTGCTCGCCTCCGCGACCGACGGCGTCGGCACGAAGGTCGACATCGCCCGCCAGATGGGCGTGTACGACACCATCGGCCACGACCTGGTCGCGATGGTCATGGACGACATCGTCGTCTGCGGCGCCGAGCCGCTCTTCATGACCGACTACATCTGCGTGGGCAAGGTCCACCCGGAGCGGGTCGCGGCGATCGTCAAGGGCATCGCCGAGGGCTGCGTCCTGGCCGGCTGCGCCCTGGTCGGCGGCGAGACCGCGGAGCACCCGGGCCTCCTCGGCCCGGACGACTTCGACGTCGCCGGCGCGGGCACGGGCGTCGTGGAGTACGACCGGCTGCTCGGCGCGGACCGCATCCGTACGGGTGACGCGGTCATCGCCATGGCCTCCTCCGGCCTTCACTCCAACGGGTACTCGCTCGTGCGGCACGTGGTCTTCGACCGCGCCGGCATGACCCTCGACCAGCGGGTCGAGGAGCTCAACCGGACCCTGGGCGAGAGCTCCTGGAGCCCACGAAGATCTACTCGCTCGACTGCCTGGCCCTTACCCGGACCACGGACGTGCACGCCTTCAGCCACATCACGGGCGGCGGTCTTGCGGCCAACCTGGCCCGGGTGATCCCGGACGGCCTGCACGCCACCGTCGACCGGTCGACCTGGGCGCCGGGCGCGATCTTCGACCTGGTCGGCAAGGCCGGACAGGTGGAGCGCCTGGAGCTGGAGAAGACCCTGAACATGGGCGTCGGCATGATGGCCGTCGTGCCGGCCGAGTCCGTGGACGCGGCCCTGGCCACCCTGGCGGACCGCGGGGTCGAGTCCTGGGTCGCGGGCGAGATCACCGAGCGCGGCGACCGCGCCACCGGCGCCGAGCTGGTCGGGGACTACGCGAACTGACCCGCGGAGGACGTACGTATCGGGGGTGCCCTCAGGGGCGCCCCCGATCGCCGTCTCCGCCACCGTTTCCATACGCGTACGGCCACGCTGTACGCGGACAGCACAGAAACCCGGCCGGGTGTAACCGGACCGGGTTTCGGTGGTTCAGAAGGTCAAGCGCGACGCGGGGACGAGGAGGGGCCGGACTGGTCGTCCTCGTCCTCGTCGTCCGTGTTGTAGAGATCCGCGTACTGGGCGTACGGGTCGTCTTCCTCGTCGTCGTCCTCGAACGGCTCGCCATTCGGCGGCTGACTCGAAGTCGAAGCGCCCAGCTCATTGGCCAGACGCGTCAGGTCCGTCCCGCCGCTGCTGTACTTCAGCTGGCGGGCGACCTTAGTCTGCTTGGCCTTTGCCCGGCCGCGCCCCATGGCTCGACCCCTCGGTGACGGGGCTCGATGGCCCCAGAGTCTTGACACGCGTTCATGATGCGGAACGGACTCTCGACGGAGAGACCGGCCCGTAGGGCTTCAACGGTACCTGTTTCCGTGGGTCTACGGTACGCCGTGCGCATCACATACCCCGGTACAGAACCTTCGAGGTGCCCTTTCCTCGCTGGTCAGTCGCGATTTTAACCTCTTCTGGGGTACGACCCGCCGAGAAGGGTGAGGGAAGTCTCCCCGCACCCCTGTCGCGGCGGGCCGTTTCGGCCCGGCTCAGCCGCGCCGGGCCTCCGCCATCCGCTGCTCGGCGATCCGGTCGGCCGCCGCGGCCGGCGGGATCCCGTCCTCCTTCGCACGTGCGAAGATCGCGAGGTGGTGTCGAAGATCTTCGTCGCCTTCGCCTTGCACCGGTCGAAGTCGAAGCCGTGCAGCTCGTCCGCGACCTGGATCACGCCACCGGCGTTGACCACGTAGTCGGGCGCGTAGAGGATCCCGCGCTCCTCCAGGTCCTTCTCGACGCCGAGGTGGGCGAGCTGGTTGTTCGCCGCGCCGCAGACGATCTTCGCGGTGAGGACCGGCACGGTGTCGTCGTTCAGGGCGCCGCCGAGCGCGCAGGGCGCGTAGACGTCCAGGCCCTCGACGCGGATCAGCGCGTCGGTGTCGGCGACCACCTTCACCTGCGGGTGCTTGTCGGTGATCCGGCGCACCGACTCCTCGCGCACGTCGGTCACGTACACCTCGGCGCCGTCCTCCAGGAGGTGCTCGACGAGGTAGTGGCCGACCTTGCCGACCCGGCGACGCCGACCTTGCGGCCGCGCAGCTGGGGTCGCCCCACAGGGTCTGCGCGGAGGCGCGCATGCCCTGGAAGACGCCGAAGGCGGTGAGGACGGAGGAGTCGCCGGCGCCGCCGTTCTCGGGGGAGCGGCCGGTGGTCCACCGGTTCTCGCGGGCGACGACGTCCATGTCGGCGACGTAGGTGCCGACGTCGCAGGCCGTGACGTACCGGCCGCCGAGGGAGGCGACGAAGCGCCCGTAGGCGAGGAGGAGCTCCTCCGTCTTGATCTGCTCCGGGTCGCCGATGATGACGGCCTTGCCGCCGCCGTGGTCGAGACCGGCCAGGGCGTTCTTGTACGACATGCCGCGCGCCAGGTTGAGCGCGTCGGCGATCGCCTCGGCCTCGGTGGCGTACGGGTAGAAGCGGGTGCCGCCGAGGGCCGGGCCCAGGGCGGTGTCGTGGAGGGCGATGACGGCCTTGAGGCCGGTGGCGCGGTCCTGGCAGAGCACGACTTGCTCGTGGCCACCCTGTTCCGAGCGGAAGAGGGTGTGCAGCACGTCTGCGGGATCGACAGGAACGCCGGTCACATCGGTCACGGTGGTGACTCCCAAGTACGAAGCGGCGGTTTCGGTCCTCCCTGCGGGTGGGGAGGGACCGGTTCGGCAAGAGGGTAAGCGCTACCAGGGCGTAGATCAGCCGCCGTGCGCAGGATCACCCCTGGGGGAGTACCGCCGTGGAAGGATCGCGGCATGTCGGTCGCCTCCTCGGTCCTCGTCCCCTACGCGTCCTATCTGCGGGTGTACGAGCCGCTGGCCGCGTTCCCCGAGCCGGAGCGGTCCCACTGGGCCCGGTACGCGCGGCGGCCCCACACCCCGGGGGCGCAGGAGGAACTGCGCCGGTCGCTCGCGGACCTGCTGCCGACGCCCCCGGTCCCGGTGCCGGTCCACGAGAGCGGCGAGGCCTTCGTCGCGCACCTGGACGGGACGGTGGTGATCTGCCCGTGGCGGACCCGGCTGCGCGGGTGGCTGGCCCTGGAGGAACTGGTGGCGGAGGGGTATCCGGGGCCGGTGCTCGACGCGATGCTGCCGCCGGTGGTGCGCGCCCAGGTGGCGGCGGACCACGAGCGCTGGCTGGCGCGGAACCCGGACGCGCGGCCGTGGATCCGCACGGCGGTCTGGCAGGTGCCGGTGCGCTGGTTCGCCCTCTTCGGCGACGAGGACCGGCAGTACGAGCCGGGCGTCCCGAAGGAGGGGCCGGAACGGAGGGCGCCGGGGCGGGACGGGCGCCGGTGCTGCGGTACCGGACGACGATGGCCCAGGCGCGGCGCCGGCTCGCGCAGGCCCTGCGGGCGCTGCGGGAGTCGATCGACGACGGTCCCATGACGGAGGGTCTGGTCGAGGTGGGGCGCTGGCTGGAGGAGTTCCACCCGCGCGCCCTGGTGGAGCTGGACTTCGGCGGCCTGGTGCACGTGGTGTCGGAGGAGTGGCTGGCGGAGGAGCGGTCGGCGGCCGAGCTGGCGGCGGGGATCGCCGCGTTGCGGGCGGGGACGGGGAGGCGGCGAGCGACGCGTACGGGCGCCTGGCCGAGCGCTGGCGGGCGATCAGGGACCTGCGGTTCGCGAACTGACGCCCCTTCGGGGGACCCGGCTCTCCCGGGAGGTGGACGGCCGAAGGGATACGGCCTCCTCGAAGGCGTACGGCCGAAGGGGTGCGGCCTCCTCGAAGGCGTACGGCCGAAGGGGTGCGGCCCTCGAAGGGGCACGGGTGTCGGGAATCGGCAACCGTGGCCGGAAGCCGTGTGCGAACTGACATCAGTCGGGCATCTTCGTCAGGTCGGTATCGACAAGACATGTCCGACCGGTGTAAATGATCTTCGAGGCCTCAGGAGCCGATGGCTCCGGAACTCCTCCGCGCCCCTCCTCCGGTCCACGGGTCCTTCGGCTCCCGCCCGGTGGGGACGTTGGTCCCGATCCGGGCCTTTGGCTCAAGCGTGACGGACAGCACTTAACGCACCCTTGCGCCGATCGCCCATCCTCGTGCCAAAATAGGACAAGGAGTCCGGGGAGGTTCCTTCCGTCCAACTTTGGGCGGAACGCTCAGCATTGCACTCTATGGGGGTCTGAGGACTCCTGATCGCCCTGTGACTGATCGTCACAGACGCGTGACTGTCCGTTATGGCATGGTCCATCGACTTCCGCCGCTGATGAACACCTGCGAGGGCAATTCCATCGGTTTGGCCGACGTGGCTGGACGGATGGTGTAGTTGTAGTGCCGAGGACAAGCCGTTCGTCCTATAACCGACTCGGCCCGCTTCTGCCATTTCGGGCAACGCGGGTCAAGGTGCAGAATTTAGAGGAAAGAACCGAGATTGGTTCGGTTCTCCCGAGGAGGCCGCTCATGACCGCTCGCACCCCTGATGCCGAGCCGCTGCTGACCCCTGCCGAGGTCGCCACGATGTTCCGTGTGGACCCGAAGACGGTGACCCGTTGGGCCAAGGCGGGCAAGCTCACGTCCATCCGCACCCTGGGTGGGCACCGCCGGTACCGCGAGGCCGAGGTCCGCGCGCTGCTGGCGGGCATTCCGCAGCAGCGCAGCGAGGCCTGAGGTCGCGTGACACCCCGCAGTACCCCGTAACACCGGGTCCTTCCGGATCCCCCAATCCGGTGGCCCACCCTAGCTCTGCCGGCGGACACCTGCCCCAACAGGTCTTCGTCAAACGATCGCGCTGGACTCCGCCGGGTCCAGCGCGATCTTTAATGTCCGGAGCGTCCGGCCGGTGATCGTGCAATTGCACCGATTAAATTGGACTGGTGTAGGGAGGGTGTAAGTGAAGGGGTTTCTGAAACTCTTTCAGTGACACCCGTCACACGCGCGGTCCCTTGCCAAGGTCAAGGCTGCCACTCCCGGGAGGGCGCCCGGCCCGCCGTTGGTCACGGGTCGACGGGACCTTCGTCCTCCGCCGCGGAGGCTTCCGGGGCCTCCGGGGTCTCTGGGGGCTCCGGCGCTTCCGGCACCTCCATGGCGAGCCTCAGCAGCCGGTGGCAGACCACGCAGTGGCGCGTGAGGTGCCCGTACCGCGACGCGGCCGCCAGATGGGCGCGCAGCAGTGCTCGTGTGTCGTGCCGTGCTGCGGACGCCGCGGCCATGCGCGACCACCTCCAGTCGGGGCCCCCGATTCCCTGAAGACCGGAGTACCGGCGGACGCGGGGCCCCGTCAAGACACGGGAACGCAACGAAGGCCCGCATCTCACGATGCGGGCCTTCGACTCGAGCGATCCTGACGGGACTTGAACCCGCGACCTCCACCTTGACAGGGTGGCGAGCTAACCAACTGCTCCACAGGACCTTGCTCGCAGCCCTTCTTCAAGCGGCTGCGAGAGACTGTACAGCAGGTCAGCGGGTCCGGTCGAACTCACCGACGGCGAGGACCCGGCTACCGGTCCGCGCAGGTCCGGCTACGGGACCATCGCGTCGATCGCCTTCACGATCCGCTTGTCCGAGACCGGGTACGCCGTTCCCAGGGCGTGCGCGAAGTAGCTCACCCGCAGCTCCTCGATCATCCAGCGGATGTCGGTGACCTCGGACGGCACCGGCCGCCCCTGGGGAGCTGTTCGAGCAGCCAGGCGTACTCGTCCTGCATCTCCCGGACCTTCTCCATCCGGGTGGTGTCCCGCTGGACCCCGGTGGGCATCTGCTGGAGCCGCCGGTCCACCGCCACCAGATAGCGCATCAGGTCCGGGAGCCGCTTCAGCCCCGTACGGGTGACGAAGCCGGCCGGTACGAGCCGGTCGAGCTGCGCCCGCACGTCCTGGAGGTTCGGGAGGAGCGCCGGGCTGCTGGTGGCCTTCAGGCGCCGCTCGCAGGCCTGCCAGGCCGCCAGGATCTGCTGGACCTGGCCCACCGTCCGCACCGTCGTGTCCACCAGGTCCGCGCGGACCTTGTCGTACAGCTTCCGGAAGGACTCCTCGTCCCAGGCCGGGCCGCCGTGGTCCGCGATCAGCTTGTCGGCGGCGGCGGTCGCGCAGTCGTCGAAGAGGGCCTGGATCGAGCCGTGCGGGTTCGAGGACAGGGCCAGCTTCTGCTGGTTGGTCAGCTTGTCCGAGGCGAACTTCGCCGGATTCACCGGGATGTTCAGCATGATCAGCTTCCGGGTGCCCCGCCACATCGCGAGCGCCTGCTCGGCCTCCGTGTCGAAGAGCCGCACGGCCACGGTGTCGCCCTCGTCGACGAGCGCCGGGTACGCCTTGACCGGCTGGCCGGCCCGACGGGTCTCGAAGACCTTCGTCAGCGTGCCGATCGTCCAGTCCTTGAGCCCCGAGCGCTCCAGGGAGGGCCCGGAGCCGTCGGGGCCGCCCGTGGCCGCCGCGGCGGCCTTGGAGAAGCGCCTGGCGGGCCTTGGGACGCAGCGTGAGCCGCAGCGTCTCCAGGTCCTTGGCCTCGGCCAGCTTCCGGCGCCGCTCGTCGACGATCCGGAACGTCACCTTGAGGTGCTCGGGCACCTTCGCCCAGTCGAAGTCCTCGGCCGTCAGCGGGACGCCGACCATCCGCTGGAGTTCGCGCGCCAGCGCCGTCGCCAGCGGCTCCTGCACGGGCACGACCGAGTCGAGGAAGCGGGTCGCGAAGTTGGGCGCCGGGACGTAGTGGCGGCGGATCGGCTTCGGCAGGGAGCGGATCAGCTCCGTGACGACCTCCGTCCGCAGACCCGGGATCTGCCACTCGAAGCCCTCGTCCGTCACCTGGTTGAGCACCTGGAGGGGTATGTGGACGGTCACGCCGTCCGCGTCCGCGCCCGGCTCGAACTGGTACGTCACCCGGAACTTGAGCGGGCCCTGCCGCCACGAGTCCGGGTAGTCGTCCTTAGTGACCGCCCCGCCTTCTCGTTGATGAGCATCTCGCGCTCGAAGTCGAGGAACTCCGGCTCCTCGCGGCGCTTGTGCTTCCACCAGGAGTCGAAGTGGGCGCCGGAGACGACGTGCTCGGGGACGCGCTTGTCGTAGAAGTCGAAGAGCGTCTCGTCGTCGACGAGGATGTCCCGGCGCCGGGCCCGGTGCTCCAGCTCCTCGACCTCGGTGAGCAGCTTGCGGTTGTCGGCGAAGAACTTGTGGTGGGTGCGCCAGTCGCCCTCGACGAGCGCGTTCCGGATGAACAGGTCCCGGGAGACCTCCGGGTCGATCCGCCCGTAGTTCACCTTCCGGTCGGTGACGATCGGGACGCCGTACAGCGTCACCTTCTCGAACGCCATCACGGCCGCCTGGTCCTTCTCCCAGTGCGGTTCGCTGTACGTCTTCTTCACCAGGTGCTGGGCGAGCGGCTCGATCCACTCGGGCTCGATCCGGGCGTTCACCCGGGCCCAGAGGCGCGAGGTCTCCACCAGCTCGGCGGACATGACGAAGCGCGGGGGCTTCTTGAAGAGCGCGGAGCCGGGGAAGATCGCGAACTTGGCGCTGCGGGCGCCGAGGTAGTCGTTCTTCGCCCCGTCCTTCACGTCCTTCAGGCCGATGTGGGACAGCAGGCCCGCCAGGAGGGACACGTGCACGGACTGCTCCGGCGCGTCCTCCTCGTTGGGCTGGATCCCCATCTGCTTCGCGACCGTCCGCAACTGGGCGTAGATGTCCTGCCACTCGCGGATCCGCAGGAAGTTCAGGTACTCCTGCTTGCACATGCGGCGGAAGGAGCTGGAGCCCCGCTCCTTCTGCTGCTCGCGGACGTACCGCCACAGGTTCAGGTACGCGAGGAAGTCGCTCGTCTCGTCCTTGAACCGGGCGTGCTGCTGGTCGGCCTGCGCCTGCTTCTCCGCCGGCCGCTCGCGCGGGTCCTGGATGGAGAGCGCCGCCGCGATCACCATGACCTCGCGGACGCAGCCGTTCCGGTCCGCCTCCAGGACCATCCGGGCGAGCCGGGGGTCCACGGGCAACTGGGACAGCTTCCGGCCCTGCTGGGTGAGCCGCTTCTTCGGGTCCTTCTCGGCCGGGTCGATCGCGCCCAGCTCCTGGAGGAGCTGCACGCCGTCCCGGATGTTGCGGTGGTCCGGCGGGTCGATGAAGGGAACTTCTCGATGTCGCCGAGCCCGGCGGCGGTCATCTGGAGGATGACGGAGGCCAGGTTCGTACGGAGGATCTCGGCGTCCGTGAACTCGGGACGGGACAGGAAGTCGTCCTCCGAGTACAGCCGGACGCAGATGCCGTCGGACGTACGGCCGCAGCGGCCCTTGCGCTGGTTGGCGCTGGCCTGGCTGACGGGCTCGATCGGCAGCCGCTGCACCTTGGTCCGGTGCGAGTAGCGCGAGATGCGGGCGGTCCCCGGGTCGATCACGTACTTGATGCCGGGGACGGTCAGGGACGTCTCGGCGACGTTGGTGGCGAGGACGATCCGGCGGCCGGAGTGGGCCTGGAAGACGCGGTGCTGCTCGGCGTGCGACAGGCGCGCGTAGAGGGGAGGACCTCGGTGTTGCGCAGCTTCCGCTTGAGGAGGGCGTCCGCCGTGTCGCGGATCTCCCGCTCGCCGGAGAGGAAGACCAGGATGTCGCCCGGACCCTCGCCCTGGAGTTCGTCGACGGCGTCGCAGATCGCGGTGATCTGGTCGCGGTCGGACTCCTCGGAGTCCTCTTCGAGGAGGGGCGGTAGCGGACCTCGACGGGATACGTGCGCCCGCTGACCTCGACGATCGGGGCGTCCCCGAAGTGACGGGAGAAGCGCTCCGGGTCGATGGTCGCGGAGGTGATCACGACCTTGAGGTCGGGGCGCTTGGGCAGGAGCTGGGCCAGGTAGCCGAGCAGGAAGTCGATGTTGAGGGACCGCTCGTGGGCCTCGTCGATGATGATCGTGTCGTACGCGCGCAGCTCGCGGTCCGTCTGGATCTCGGCGAGCAGGATGCCGTCCGTCATCAGCTTCACGAAGGTCGCCTCGGGGTTCACCTGGTCGGTGAACCGGACCTTCCAGCCGACGGCCTCGCCCAGCGGGGTCCTCAGCTCCTCGGCGACCCGCTCGGCGACCGTGCGGGCGGCGATCCGGCGGGGCTGGGTGTGCCCGATCATGCCCCGGACGCCCCGGCCCAGCTCCAGACAGATCTTCGGGATCTGGGTGGTCTTCCAGAGCCCGTCTCACCGGCGACGATCACGACCTGGTGGTCGCGTATCGCCTCAGGATCTCGTCCTTCTTCTGCGAGACGGGGAGCTGTTCGGGGTACGTGACGGCGGGCACGCGCGTGGCGCGCGCGTCGACGCGTTCCTTGGCCTTGGCCGCCTCTGCGGCGATCTCGTCCAGGACGGCCGCGCGGGCCTCGGGCTTGCGGATGCGGCGGGCGCCTTCGAGACGGCGGCCGAGCCGGTGGGAGTCCCGCAGCGAGACCCCGGCCAGGACGGACTGGAGGGCGGCGAAGGAAGTAGACATACGGAATCCAGGATCGCACCTGCGGACGAGAAGCGGCGAACCGATTTACGGAGGGGCGGGGAGCGGCCTCGTGGAGGGACGGGGCGCGGCCGCGTGCGAGGGCGGAGTGCGTACTATTTCGGGCACGTCGACCGGACCGGAGAGGTTTCGCATGTTCTGCACCACCCGCGCGCCGGCGGCGTTCGCCGCGGTCCTGGGAGTGGTGCTGGGGCTGCTGGTGTGGGGGTCCAGGGGAGCGGGCCGCCGCTCCTGTCGCTTCCGCCGGTCCTGCGGTGTCCGTGGTGTCCGCTCCCGGGGCCGCCGTGCCCGGCTGCGATCCGGGCCGTCCCGCCGAGGCGGGGCCGACAGTCCCGTCGTACCGCCGCGCGCACGGCTTCGCGGAGCTGCTGCCCGCGCTCGCCGCCGACCGGGTGCCGGGCGGGGCGCGGGCCGTGGTCGCGGCCGGCACCCGGCCGGTGGCGCCGGGGCGGGAGCCGCCGACCTCGCACCGCCGTCGCCGGTGGAGCTGTCGGTCCTGAGGGTGTAGACGGACGGCTGCCTTCCGCCGTCCTCCTTCCTTCTGTTCCAGCCTGTTCCAGGAGCGCTTCCGCATGTCCGCATCCACCTCTCCCAAGGCCTCTCCCAAGGCCTCTCCCAAGGCTTCTTCCAGGGCCTCTTCCAGGGCCTCTTCCAAGGTCAAGCCGGTCGTGATCGTCGCCGGGGTGGCGGTCGCCGCCGCGCTGCTCGGCGTCGTCTCGTACACCGCCACCAAGCCCGCGTCCCCGGCGCCTCCGGTTCGTCCGCCGTCGCGGAGGTCTCCGCCGACCCGGCCGCCGGCGTCTACCCCGAGCTGGAGGCGTACGCCCGCCGCGACGCCTCCGACGGGCTCGCCCTGGGCCGGGCCGACGCGCCCGTGGTGCTCATCGAGTACGCCGACTTCAAGTGCGGTTACTGCGGGAAGTTCGCCCGGGACACCGAGCCGGTCCTGGTGGAGAAGTACGTGAAGAACGGGACCCTGCGCATCGAGTGGCGGAACTTCCCGATCTTCGGCGAGGAGTCCGAGGCCGTCGCCCGCGCCTCCTGGGCGGCCGGGCGGCAGGGCCGGTTCTGGGAGTTCCACAGGGCCGCCTACGCGGAGGGCGCCAAGGAGAAGGGCTTCGGGAAGGACCGGCTCGCCGCCCTCGCGCAGGAGGCGGGCGTCCCCGACGCGGCCCGGTTCGCGAAGGACACGGAGGGGCGGCGGCCCGCGCGGCCGTCGCCGAGGACCAGGAGCAGGGGTACGCGCTCGGCGCCACCTCCACCCCGTCCTTCCTCGTCAACGGGCGCCCGATCGCGGGCGCGCAGCCCTGAGACCTTCACGGAGGCGATCGAGGCGGCGGCGAGGACGGCGAAGGGCGCGAAGAAGCCGGTGAAGCCTTCCGGGTCCGGGGCCGGGTCCGGGTCCGGGTCGGGTTCCGGGGCCGGGTCTGGCTCTGGGGCAGGGGCCGAGGCCGGTTCCGGGGCCGAGGCCGAGCCCGGCTCAGGGCCGAGTCCGAGGCCGGTTCCGGGGCCGGACGGTGACCTCCGGCATCGGCTACTTCGCCGCCTTCCTCGGCGGACTGCTCGCCCTGCTCAGCCCGTGCAGCGCCCTGCTCCTGCCGGCCTTCTTCGCGTATTCCATCGACACGCGCGCGAAGCTGGTCGCCAGGACCGGCGTCCTCTACGCGGGCCTGGCGACCACCCTCGTCCCGCTCGGCGCGGCCGGCTCCTTCGCGGGCCGGTTCTTCTACGGTCACCGGGACCTGCTCGTCACGGTCGGCGGCTGGCTGATCGTCGGGCTCGGCGTCCTCCAGATCCTCGGCCTGGGCTTCGCCTCCCGCCGGATCGCGGAGGCGAGCGGCCGCATCCGGCCCACCTCGGCGCTCTCCGTCTACGCCCTCGGCCTGGTCTACGGCCTCGCGGGCTTCTGCGCGGGCCCGATCCTCGGCAGCGTCCTGACGGTGGCGGCGCTGAGCGGCAGCCCGGCGTACGGGGGCCTGCTCCTCGCGGTGTACGCGCTCGGGATGGCGGTGCCGCTGTTCGTCCTGGCGCTGCTCTGGGAGCGGTACGACCTGGGGCGGCGGCGCTGGCTGCGCGGGCGGCCCCTGCGGGTCGGCCGGCTCACGCTGCACTCGACCTCGGTGCTCTCGGGCCTCTTCTTCGTCGCCCTGGGCACGTTGTTCCTGGTCTTCGACGGGACGACCGCGCTGCCGGGCCTGTTGTCGGTGGACGACTCGTTCGCCGTGGAGGAGCGGGTGGCCTCCCTGGGCCGGGCGGTGCCGGACTGGGCGCTGCTCGTCGCGGTCGTGGCCGTGGTGGCGGCGGTGCTCGCGGTGCGGGGCCGGCGGGGGAGCCGTACGGAGGAGCGCGAGGAGGCGTGACGGGGGCGGGGGAGGACGCGGGCCCCTTCCCCGTACCGCCGCTTCTTCGGGCTCCCCGGGCGCCCCCGGGCTCCCCGGGTGTCCAGGATGTCCCGGGTGTCCCGGGTGTCCCGGGTGTCCCCTTCGGACACGGCGAAGGCCCCGTTCTTTCGAACGGGGCCTTCTGTCTGTGGCTGGGGCCGGGGTCGAACCGGCGACCTATCGCTTTTCAGGCGATCGCTCGTACCAACTGAGCTACCCAGCCACGAGACCGTTTCCGGTCTCGGCGATCCTGACGGGACTTGAACCCGCGACCTCCACCTTGACAGGGTGGCGAGCTAACCAACTGCTCCACAGGACCTCGTGTGGTGGCGAGACAAGTCTCGCACACGTTTGAAACGTGCCCCCAACGGGATTCGAACCCGTGCTACCGCCTTGAAAGGGCGGCGTCCTGGGCCACTAGACGATGAGGGCTAGGGGCTCACCTGAGCGCTTCGTCAGCGCGTCGGGGACGTGAGAAGCATATGGGATGCCGGCCGCTATCGCCAAAACGGTTTCCACCCGGGGAGAATGGGCGCGTGCTGGAGATGACGCGCGAGGAGTTCGAGGAGCTCGTCGCCGAAGCCCTGGACCGGATCCCGCCGGAGCTGACGCGGCTGATGGACAACGTCGCCGTGTTCGTGGAGGACGAGCCGCCCTCCGACGATCCCGAGTTGCTCGGGCTCTACGAGGGACGCCGCTGACCGAGCGGGGCGAGTGGTACGCCGGGGTCCTCCCGGACCGGATCACGATCTACCGGGGGCCGACGCTGCGGATGTGCGAGTCGCGCGAGGACGTGGTCGCGGAGACCGAGATCACGGTGGTGCACGAGATCGCCCACCACTTCGGCATCGACGACGAACGGCTGCACGCGCTGGGGTACGGCTGACGGTCGCGGGGTCGCGGGGTCGCGGGGTCACGAGGGCGCCGGGTCGGTCAGTGGGCCGCCGGGTCGGCGGGTCAGCGGGTCGGCGGGTCAGTGGGTCGCCGGATCGGCGAGTGAGGGTGCGGCTGGCGACCGTGGCCGGAAAGCGCTGCGGGCCGGGCGGGGGCGTGGGTTCCGTTTCCCTCGTGCGGGGGCCCGTGTCCTTGTGGGGCCGGGGGAGTTGGGCAGTGCGACGCGTTCCGTTCCTGCCCGTTGTGTCCTGGAGGTGCCCCCGTGCGCCATTTGCCCACCCCGGTGAGATGGGTCGCCACCGCGCTGACCGTCGTAGCCTGCGCCGGCCTGAGCGGCTGTATGAGTGTGAGCGACGACGGGGCGAAGCCCGGGCCCGGCGCGTCCGGGGGAAGCGGGGCGTGGCGGCCGAGTCCGAAGGCGGCACGGGGCTCCCGGACGGGGGCGGCGGCTCCTGGAACGGCCGGCCGGACGGGGACGGGCCGGACGTGACCGGGTCGGGCAAGAGACCCCCGTGCCGAGCGGCTCGCCGTCCGGCAGCGCGCGGCCACGGAGGGCCCGGTCGTGTCGGGCGTCGGTCCTTCCGCGGGCACGGCGAAGCCGCAGCCGACCGGCGGCGGCCACCAGGAACCGAGCGGCGGCGCGGGCGGCGCCGGTGGCGGGAACGGCGGAAGCGGGGGCGGGAGCACGGGCGACGGCGGGAACGGCGGCGGCAGCGGCGGTGGCGGGACCGGAGGACCGGGCGGCGACGGGGCACGCCCACTCCGGAGCCGACGCAGCCGCCCGTCGAGCCCACGCCGGAGCCGCCCGTTCCGACCCCGGAGCCGACGCCCGAGCCGACCTCGGACCCCA
The DNA here is from genome assembly GCA_007858575.1 of Streptomyces sp. WAC08241. Lineage (GTDB taxonomy): Bacteria > Actinomycetota > Actinomycetes > Streptomycetales > Streptomycetaceae > Streptomyces. The sequence goes on along the minus strand of CP042279.1, from coordinate 5,291,786 downwards.
CCGATCCGCCGGCGTCCGGCCCCGACGTCCAGATGGGCGCCGTGCGGGCCGCGGGAGCGGAGGGAGAGCGCGGACGTGCCCTCGGAACCGGTGGCGTCTCCGCAGGTGGGACCGGTGTGAGGGAGTCCGATTTGCCATGGGTGGGGAGGGTGCGTATGGTGGTAGATCGTTTGATCCCATTGCCCGGCGCCGACACAGAAGAGCGCCGTGTGGCGCGTACTCTCCTAGCCGTGGCTGGACCGCATCGAGGCGGTCGATTTGCGAAAACACGGAGTTGACGGGCGCGTGCCGAGACTCCGGAAGGTTTCGCATTTCGCATGTCCATTTTCAGTTCTGACCACGCCGTCATGCCCGAGAACGACGAGATCGTCGAGGCCGTAGAAGCCACCGAGACCGTCGAGATCGAGGCCGAGGCCCAGGCGCTCGTCGAGGCCGACACCCTCGCCGAGGCCGAGATCCTGGCCGACGAGATCGAGGGCGACGACTTCGACGAGGAGTCCGAGGAGCCCGCCGAGCCCACGATCACCTTCGCGGACCTCGGTCTGCCGGAGGCGTCGTGCGCAAGCTCGCGCAGAACGGCGTGACCACCCCTTCCCGATCCAGGCGGCGACCATCCCGGACGCCCTGGCCGGCAAGGACATCCTCGGCCGCGGCCGCACCGGCTCCGGCAAGACCCTCTCCTTCGGTCTGCCGCTCCTCGCCACCCTGGCGGGCGGCCACACCGACAAGAAGAAGCCCGCGGCGTCATCCTCACCCCGACCCGTGAGCTCGCGATGCGGGTCGCGGACGCCCTCCAGCCCTACGGCGACGTGCTCGGCCTCAAGATGAAGGTCGTCTGCGGCGGTACGTCCATGGGCAACCAGATCTACGCCCTGGAGCGCGGCGTCGACATCCTCGTCGCCACCCCGGGCCGTCTCCGCGACATCATCAACCGCGGCGCCTGCTCCCTGGAGGCCGTGAAGATCGCGGTCCTCGACGAGGCCGACCAGATGGCCGACCTGGGCTTCATGCCCGAGGTCACCGAGCTGCTCGACCAGATCCCCGAGGGCGGCCAGCGCCTCCTCTTCTCCGCCACCCTGGAGAACGAGATCGACAGCCTGGTCAAGCGGTACCTGGTGAACCCCGTCACGCACGAGGTCGACCCGTCCGCCGGCGCCGTCACGACCATGACCCACCACGTCCTCGTCGTGAAGCCGAAGGACAAGGCCCCGGTCACCGCCGCGATCGCCGCCCGCAAGGGCCGCACGATCATCTTCGTCCGCACCCAGCTCGGTGCCGACCGCATCGCCGAGCAGCTCCGCGAGTCGGGCGTGAAGGCCGACGCGCTGCACGGCGGCATGACCCAGGGCGCCCGTACGCGGACCCTGGCCGACTTCAAGGACGGTTACGTCAACGCGCTCGTCGCGACCGACGTCGCCGCCCGCGGCATCCACGTCGACGGCATCGACCTGGTCCTGAACGTGGACCCGGCCGGCGACCACAAGGACTACCTGCACCGCTCGGGCCGCACCGCCCGCGCCGGCCGCTCCGGCGTCGTGGTCTCCCTGGCCCTGCCGCACCAGCGCCGCCAGATCTTCCGCCTGATGGAGGACGCGGGCGTCGACGCCTCGCGCCACATCGTCGGCGGGGCCGGCGCCTTCGACCCGGAGGTCGCCGAGATCACCGGCGCCCGTTCGCTGACCGAGGTCCAGGCCGACTCCGCGAACAACTCCGCCAAGCAGGCCGAGCGCGAGGTCGTCGACCTCACCAAGCAGCTCGAGCGCCTCCAGCGCCGTGCCGTCGAACTCCGCGAGGAGGCCGACCGCCTGGTGGCCCGCGCCGCCCGCGAGCGCGGCGAGGACCCGGAGGCGGCCGTGGCCGAGGTGACCGAGGCCGCCGAGGCCGAGGTCGCGGCGGCGGCCGTCGAGGCCGAGCGCGCCGCGAAGGCCGAGGAGCAGCAGCGCCGCGAGGAGCGCCCGTCCTTCCGCGACGAGCGGGGCAACTTCGAGCGCCGCGACCGCGGTGGCGACCGGGGCGGGTTCCGTCGTGACAACGACCGTCCGTCCGGTGGCTTCCGCCGTGACAACGACCGCCCCTCGGGTGGCTTCCGTCGTGACGACCGTCCGTCGGGTGGTTTCAACCGTGACGACCGTGGCGGCCGTTCCTTCGAGCGTCGTGACAACGACCGTCCGTCCGGTGGCTTCCGCCGTGACGACCGTCCCTCGGGCGGCTTCAACCGCGACGACCGCGGCGGCTTCCGTCGTGACAACGACCGTCCGTCCGGTGGCTTCCGTCGTGACGACCGTCCGTCGGGCGGTTTCAACCGTGACGACCGCGGTGGCCGTTCCTTCGAGCGTCGTGACAACGACCGTCCGTCCGGTGGCTTCCGCCGTGACGACCGTCCCTCGGGCGGCTTCAACCGCGACGACCGCGGCGGCCGTTCCTTCGACCGCCGTGACGACCGCCCTCCGGCGGCCACCGCGGCAGCGACCGTCCGTTCAACCGCGACCGTCGTGACGACCGCCCGGCCGGCGGCTTCCGCTCGGGCGGCGACCGCCCCTACGGCCGCCGTGACGACCACCGCGGCTCCGGCCCGGCCGGCGGCTCCTTCGGCCGCCGCGACGACAAGCCGCGCTGGAAGCGCAACGGCTGATCTCGCGTAGCACCCCGGACAGGGGCCTGTACGAGCACTTCGGTGCCCGTACAGGCCCCTGTTCCGTACGCGCGGGCCCCTGTTCCGTACGGGCGGGCTTCTGTCCCGTACGGCCGGCCCTCACCCGACGGACACCGCCCCGCCCCCTCCGACCGACCCGCAGCGCGCCGGTGTCGGATACCCGATCGGCTCCGGGGATCTCTCGGGCTATGCTGCACGGGTGTGCTTGTCCACGGGCCGTTAGCTCAATTGGTCAGAGCAGCGGACTTTTAATCCGTTGGTTGTGGGTTCGAGTCCCACACGGCCTACCGACAGCAGGGCAGGGGAAGCCCCTGACCTGCGATGGAGCGCCCGACCGGTTTCGACCGGGCGGGGCGCTCTACCGTTCGGAGACGACGCGATCCGGCGAACCACACCCATGATCGTCTGAATGGCTCCCGGGCGACGGTGGCATGAGAAGGTCCCCGCCCGAGACGCCGGGCGGGGGACCTTCACGGGTTACCTGCGGGAGAGGACCACGACGCCGGCGGCGCCGCTCCACGCGGCGGAGGCGAGAGCAAGGAGGCTCTTCGCGGTGACCACGTCTCCGAGCAGGAACATGATGCCGGACGCGGCGAAGGCCACGGCTCCGATCAGGGCGAGTCCGGCGGAGGCGATCGTGCTGGAGGTCCGTACGACGCGCAGGTGCAGGGGCTGAACCTTCCTGCGCTGGCGCCGGATCCGTCGCCGCAGGGCACGGGCCTCACGGCGACGGCATTTCGCCTCGTGCTCGATCTGGGCCAAGAGGTCGTCCACGGTGCTGTTCAGCAACGGTGAGACGGGAAAGTCCTAGCTCTCCTCGTTCCGGGGAGGCATGGTGGTCATGGGCATTCCTCGCTGAGTGTCTGCCCGCCGCCCGGGTTGGTCGCCTAGGGGCTGCGGACCCCGGCGCGTTTGCGCCGGTACGTAGTAACAGCCGGGCCGGGTCTCTACTGTGAGAGACCCGGCCCGGCTTTCCGACCTGCTTCGCCTTACTGTGCGATGCCGACCTCACCTTCCAGGCGGCGCACGCGGCTGATCCTCTTCCGTCCGCCCGGCCCGTCGGCGGCCCGGCCCGGCAGCAGAATGAGCAACGTCTCCAGGCGGCAGCGGAGCCATGTACCCGCGGCCAACAAGGCGGTGATGATCGTGATCACGATGATCCGTACCGATGTGACGAGACCTTCCACAAGTCCTCCTTCAGGTCGAAACGATCTTTCGGTGGAAGAGCGCTGCCTGGCGGTCGGCGCTTTCCGGCAACTCTTCGCGCTGGGGGAGCGGTAGCTCCCGGCGGTCGTACAGCAAGACCTCCTTCGTGCTGGTGCTGCTCCTGGACATGTGGAACGCCCGGAGAGTAGCAACCACTCGGGACCACAGGCCGGGACGTCCTCGTTGCGCGCGGCCTGCACTTCCTGGAAGTGGCTAGTCCCTAGTCCCCGGCGATGTCCCCGAACAGGAGCGTGCGCTTGCGGCGGGCATGGCGAAGGGCGTCGCGGACCGAGTTGGCCGTCGCGGTCCCGCCCAGCGCCTTGGCGATGAACGGCGCCTTCATGCCGTACGCCTCGGCCAGCACAAATGCCCGGAGTTGGAAGTCGCTCATCGAACCACGCAGTATCTTCAGGGCGGGCGCCAGATCGGCGAGGCTCTGCTCCTCCGGTCCCGGGCACGGCTGGCGCTCGAGGATCTCGTCGCCATTGACGACGACCTTCGCCGCCCACTCCGCCAACTCCGCCAGGTGCTCGCCGACCTTCTGGCCGACCACGGTGGACAGGTAGGCGTCCACCTTGCCGTCGAGCGGACCGGACAGCAGGAGACGGCGGTAGACCGACTCCCACACCTTCGCCTCGATGTCGTCGATCTCCCCTCCCGGCAGACCGGTCCGGCGGTAGATCCGCAGCCTTACCGCGGTCGCCATTCGCCTCATCAGGTCCCACTGCTTCTGCGCTTCCGAGCTCAACGGCTCGCGCTGATGCGGGATGATCCCCTTCGTCTCGTTGCTGCTCATGTCCGCCACCTCTCATATCGGCGTCAGTCGGGCGTGGCGGTGCCGGGTTGCGGTGACCACCAAGAAGTAATCAGCCGCGCGAAGCGCAGAGTGTGAGAGAAGGCCGAAAAAGCTGTCCGACTCCACGAGATCTACCGGTTCCACGAGATCTACCGGGTCACCGACCGGCAGGGCCATGAGCCGCGCGAGCACCGCTTCACCCTCTCCCCGGCCGCGGACACCCTGCTGCACGAGGTGCTGACCGAGCCGGAGGAGAAGACGGCGGAGTTCGTGGGCATGTTCCGCGCCTGCTTCCTGGCCGAGCCGACCCCGGCCCTGTGGGCGCTGAGGGAACTGAAGGACGCCGATCACCTCGTCGGGCCGGTCATCACCCACAACTTCGACGTCCTGGCCGCCCGTGCCGGGCTCGACGAGTGCTTCATGCGCCGCTACGACCAGGCCGTGCCCGACGTGGAGTGGGTCGACGGCGCCAAGGCCCTCCTGGTGGTCGGCCTGCACGCCGACCGGCGCAGGGTCCAGGCCCGTGCCCGCGAGCGCGGCATGAAGGTCGTCTACCTGGACCCGGAGGGTTTCTGGCGCGACGGCGCGTTCCTGCCGTACCCGCTGGAAGGGCCCCAGGACGGTGACCTGGTGTGCCGGGCGACCGCCGCCGAGGCGCTGCCCGCGCTCGTCAACTTCCTGAAGCAGCAGACCGGTTGATCCACCTGCACGAAGAGGGTCGCGCCGGGTGCGGGCGCTAGCGTGACGCACCCGGCCGGCCCGGACTCCCCAGGCGGGCGAGAACAGGGAAAGGAGCGTCGGCCCCATGCGCGTATCCGTCATCGGCTGCGGCCACCTGGGCATCCCGCACGCCGCTGCCATGGCCGAGATCGGCCACGAGGTCATCGGCGTGGACCTGGACCAGGCGAGGATCGACCGTCTCAACGCCGGCGAGAGCCCCATCTACGAGGAGGGGCTGCCCGAACTCCTCGCCGCCCACACCGCCTCCGGGCGGCTGCGCTTCACCACAAGCCTGGCCGAGGCCGCCGAGTTCGCCGACGTCCACTTCCTCGCCGTGGGCACCCCGATCGACGCCGACGGACGGAGCTACGACACCGGCCAGGTCTTCGGCGCCGCCCGCGCCCTCGCCCCGCACCTGACCCGCCCGACCGTCATCATCGGCAAGTCGACGGTCACCGTCGGCACCACCCGCGACCTCGCCGCCCTCCTCGCCCGGCTTTCCCCGGCCGGCGAGGAGGTGGAGGTCGTCTGGAACCGAGTTCCTGCGCGAGGGCCACGCCATCGACGACACCCTGCGGCCCGACCGGATCGTCGTCGGCGTCCCCTCGCCCCGCGCGAGAGGACGCCGTACGCGAGGTCTACGCGCCGCTCCTGGCGAACGGCATCCCGCTGTTCGTCACCGACCCGCCACCGCCGAACTCATCAAGGGCGCCGCCAACGCCTACCTCGGCATGAAGATCTCCTTCATCAACGGCGTCGCCGACATGTGCGCCGCGGCCGGAGCCGACGTCCAGCAGCTCACCGAGGCCATCGGTCTCGACCCGCGCATCGGCCGCGGCGGCCTGAACGCCGGACCCGGTTACGGCGGCGGCTGCCTCCCAAGGACGTCCGCGCCTTCACCGCCTCCGCCCGCACCCTGGGCGCCACCGAGGCCGCGACCCTCCTGCGGGCCGCCGAAGAGGTCAACGAGTCCCGCCCCACCGCCGCCCTGAAACTCATCGAGCAGACCCTCGGACGGCCGGTCGACGGCGTCCGCGTCACCGTCTGGGGCGCCTCCTTCAAGGCCGGCACCGACGACGTCCGCGAATCCCCGCCCTGGCGGTGGCCGCCCTGATGCACCAGCGCGGCGCCACCGTCACCGTCCACGACCCCCACGCCGTGCACACCGCGCTGCGCCGCAACCCCGAACTCGACTACGCCGACACCCTCGACGACTCCGTCCGGGACGCCGAGCTGATCGTCCTGGCCACCGAGTGGCCCCACTTCCGCGAGGCCGACCCCAAGGCCCTCGTCCCCTGGTCGCGGACCCGGTCCTCGTCGACCTCCGCAACCTCATCGACGCCGACGCCTGGCGCATGGCCGGATGGACCGTACGCCAGCTCGGACGCTCCGCCAGCAATAACCGCCTTATCGACCATCGACCATCGACCGGAGGTCCACCGTGGACACCCTGTGGGACGACATCGAGAAGCTCTCCGCCGTCTGCCGAGCGGCTGGCGCCCACCTGCCCGACGAGGAGCTCAAGAGCCTCCAGGTCGGCAAGGTCGCCGAGGAGGCCGGCGAGGCCATGCACGCCCTCCACGGCCTGAAGGGCCTCACCATCTGCGGCGACGACCACGCCTGGCCCGAGGTCCAGAACGACCTCGTCGGCGCCGTCATCACCGCTCTCCTGGCCATGCACTACATCGACCCGCGGGCGCCCGCGCCATCTTCGAGGAGATCTTCCACCGGCGGACGCGCAGGGGACGGGAGGCGGCTGCGGCCTGACTTCTCGTGCACATCGACCGGTGACCAAGCCCTGCGGAGGATCAGTCACCGGTCGACGTGGACTCAGGTCACGCAGCAGCGGGATTACCGTTACGCAGTTCGAGCTTCATCATGGCAAAAGCAATGGCAGCGCTCACCTCTTCGGACAATGGCGCAATCAGACGCAGAGTTTTCTTGCAGCGAGAGTGGCCGACCTAGCCACCGTTTACCGCGATCACGTCCGAAGATGGCACCGGTAACGGTCCAACGAGTGAGTGTCGAACCGAGCAGGCCCGGCCTCCGCATGGCTGCGAGACACCAGGGCTTCCCACAGCACACAGAGGTGGGCTTGCACGATGCGTGTTCGCGTGATTACAGTCCCGCCCGAGCGACCCGCCCGGTGTCCGACACCATGGCGGCATGGCCCGCTCGGTCCTCAGGTTCCGAGCCGTCGTGTCGTCTTGCCGCGCTCCTCGGGAATGAGGCTGCTCACCGCCTCCTCTCCAGGGCCGGATGGTGTGCGGTCCGCGCGGCACCAGAGGTCTGTGGATTTCTTTCCGCCCCAGACCGACACGGGTGGAGGTCGGCGGTCGGGTACGCCCGCGTTCTCTCGCTCTGTCCGACACACCCGTGGTCGGGCAAGCCAGATGCCAACGCCGATGAGACATCGGCCGACCCAGCGGAGCGCGGTCCCGTGACGGAGACGACCAACACTTTCTTCATCCCCTCGACCAGGCACAGGTCAGTCTTGTGGCCGCCGTGTTGCACCGAGCGGCCCGGGATTGCCGGGCCGTTGACGTGCCGGCATCCCGACGGACGACCGCTCGGTGGTCACCCTCGGTCGTATGGCGGCGCGGTGGGCAGCTATCTCGGAGCGCGAGGAGCACTGCGATGTCGTCAACGTCCACGGCGAGCGGCTGTACAGTGTCCCGCTCACCCTGGAGGGGTGGTACCAGGCGCGGGCAGCGCTCAGCGAATACGCCGCACGTCTGACTCGGGCTGCGGGCAACCCGCCGTCCCCGCGCGAGAACCACAGGCAGGCGACAAAGGCGTTGCTTCTCGTGGACCGCATCACGGAGGTCATCGCCCATGGCTGAGGATCCTTCGGGCCCGGGTGGAGTGGTGGAAGAGGAAGTGGTCCCGGGGTGGCAGCCTGCCCTTGGGCGCTGCCCCGCACGGCGGCGGTCGACAACCTCGCTGCTGCCCTGCGCGGACACGGACTCACGGAGGGCGGGGTACGCGCGATGGCCCAGGCCGCCGTGCGTCCGGACGACATGCGACGGAGGCTCGCGGACCCTGCCGAACTGAGGGTTCAGGGCGGAACCTTGTTGATCGCGGAGACGCGGCTGTGGTCGGCGACCGTATTGCCCCATCCTGCGAACCCCCGGGAGTATGGGCACCGCCAATACGCACTGTCGGGCCTGGGAACGCGACGACCCACGCTGGTAGAACCGCGGTCGGCCCCGGGTGACGCCGCCGGGTTGGAGATGCGCGCCGAGACGCCGTCCAGGCTTGCCCAACGCTTGGAGGACGCGAAGGGGCGGCTGGTCCGAGACAACCCTCTGGCCCAGGACATCGCCGTCGAGGGGTTCTCCAGCCGCTGACCGTGGTCCCCCTGACGGTGGTGCACGAGAATGGCCATCCCGACTGCGCGCTGCTCATCGCGGCCGACGGGTCGAGCCGGATCAGCGCGGTACACGAACTCCTCGACTACCAGCCGTCGAGGATCGCGTACGAGTGGGGTGCCGACGACCGGAAGTTTCGCGGTGAGATCAGCCGCTGGGCCCGGCTGGTGCGGAAGCAGGGGTGGCCGGGGCTCACCGAGGACGAGCGGAGCAAGGTCCGAGCGCTCAGCGTCCCCGCCCGCGTGGTCGTAGGGTTCCGTCCCGACACCCGCACGGGACAGATGTTCCACACGGCGGTACGCAACTTCATCGGCCTCACCCACATCCGTCCGCCGCGCCCCTACGGGCCGGCTGTGGAGAAACGAGGCGAAGGCGGACGCCGTCCTCGACAGCCTCGCTGAGCCGGGACGGTCCGCCACGGCCCACATCACGGAGACGGAGAAGCGTTGGTTCTCCGGAACCATCTCCGGGAAGAGGTGAAGGCGGCCGGGCTGAGCCATGAACTGGACATCCGCGCGGAAGAAATCGTCCGGTCGCTGCTGGGCGGCGGGATCAGGACCGCGCGCCGGGTCAACGAGGGCATCCGGTCCCTCACCGCGAAGCAGCGGCCGAAGCGGGAGGAGCGCGTTGACGTCGCCGTGGAGCTGATTCTGCGCCCGGTACGCACCGGGCTGAGCGACGACGCCAAGTTCGTCCGTCCACGGCGCGCGGTGCTCCAGCGCGCGTACCGGCTGCCGGAGATCGAGGAACTGCGGACCGAGGTGCGGTGGGAGGAACCAGGGGCGGGCGGCCACGCCCTGGAGAAGCTGCGCGACGCGGCCCTGGCCGAAGCGGACCGGGGCCTGGGCGACAACGGCAGGCTCGGCCCGCGCAGACCGAACTCGCGGTGAAGGCGGCCTACCACATGGCGATGGCCGAGCCGATGGCACTGCAGCGCGAGGTCTTCGGCGGCGGGGAGGAGGAGGACGACCGGGGGCCGCGACGGTGCTGCGGGCCATGCTGTCCCGGCGGCGCGGCATCCTGCAGGCGTACGAGGCCGTCCGGGCGGGGCGGGCGGGCGAACGTCTCCACGAGGTGGACGAGAGCGGCAGCCCCTACTCACGGCCGAGGGTCGGCCGCGGGTCCTCACGGATGCGCTGGTGCGCCACGCCTACAGCGGCGGGCCGGTGCCGCTCGAAGACTCCCGGGTGGGTGGCAAAGCCGCCTCCGTGAGCTGGGCGTGCGTGCGGGAGAGCGTCGACAGGCTGCGCAGGGACGTGGACGGGATGGCGGGCGTGCCCGTGGAGGAGGGCGGGGCGAGCTTCGTCGCCCAAGATGGCTGGGACCCTGCTCAGGTGAAAGAGGTACGGGACGCTCTCGACCGCGTCAGCCGCAGGATCGCGGGATGGGCGGACCGGGCCGAGGAACGGGCCGAGGCCGTGGCGGCGGAGTCGTGACCGCCCGACCCCGTCAGCCGCAGCGGGCGATGCCCTCCTCCGCTCGGGTCCGGTACATCTCCAGCCCGTCCACATCGGCGGTGTCCTGCCGGATCGCCGTGTAGAGGTCTCTGGCCGCCTCGCGGTCGACCTGGGCGAGCAGGGCCTCGGCCAGATCGAAGCGGAGGTCCAGCACTTCGTGGGCGCGCAGGCCGTACTGCTCCGCCAGGTCCGGCAGGCGCTCCCTGAGCAGGTCGACCGCCTTTGCCGGCTCCGTCCCGAGCAGGCGTCGCACCTCGTGGTGGAGGTCCTTGGCGTCGGCCCTCGGCCGGTACGTGCGGGAAACGGTACCGGGCAGCTCCACCCGAGGGCCGGTCAGCGGCACGTCCTCGGGTGCGAACGGCAGACGGAAGGGACGGGTAGGGTCAGGGAAGACGTGGTCGTCCGGTGGGTCGTCACCGTTGGCGGGCAGGTGCACACGGAGGATCTTGTTGACCTCGTCCGTGCTGGCGGGGCGGTCCGCCGGGTCCTTGGCGAGCAGCCGGTCGACGAGGTCCAGTACCGCTTCTGGCAGCCCCTCGCGCAACCCGCCCAGCGCGTCGGGGGGACGGTGGTGTGCATGTGGAGGAGCGCGAACTCGTCGTCCTGCGGGAAGACCGGGCGACCCGCGAGCATCTCGTACAGCAGGCAACCCAGGGCGTAGAGGTCGGACCTTCCGGTGACCTGTTTGCCCTCGTACTGTTCGGGCGCCATGTAGCCGGGACTTCCCGGATTTCTTCCCGTCCTGGTGAGCCTGGTGTCGACGGCGGTGCCCTCTACCCGGGCGATGCCGAAGTCCAGGACCTTGGTGTGGCCCTGTTCGGAAACCATTACGTTGGAGGGCTTCAGGTCGCGGTGCACGATGCCCGCGCGATGGGCCGCCGCGAGGACGGCGCAGATGGGCACGATGATGCTGGCGGCCACGGAGAGTTCGAGCGGCCCGCACTCGTCCATCAGTTCGTCGAGGGTCGAGCCCTGGACGAGTTCCATGACGAGGTAGAAGTGTCCGTGTTCCTCTCCGAAGTCGTAGACCGACGCCACCCCGGTGTTCGTGAACCGTGCCGCCACCCCGGCCTCCTGCTGGAAGCGCTTCAGCATCTCGTCCCGGCCTGGAAGGTCAGGGCCGCGGCGGGGTTCGCGAACTTCACCGCGACCACGCGACTGAGCCTCACGTCGTACGCCCGCCAGACCATCCCCATGCCACCGGCGCGCAAGGGACCGTCGAGCCGGTAACGGGAGTGCAGGACGTGGCCCTGCCGAATCTCAAACATGCCGTCGGCCTCTTCCCACGGCGCCTCAGCCCCGCCTGTCGTCGTCGATCGGGTCTGCCAGCCCGGCGGCCAGCGCGTCCGCCAGGCGGCGGGCGACGCGGCGACCGTGCTCGGCTGCCTCGTCCAGAAGTTCGTCGAGCCGTGCGATGTCCCGGAAGGCCCGCCCGATCCGTTGCTGCTCGGCCGGTTCCCGGACCGGGAGGAAGACACGCCCCGGATCAAGGCGGCTCGGCCGCCCGGTGGTTCCCGTCGAGCTTCCGGAGCGCCCGACCCCGGGTCCCCGGTCAGCGCTCCGGCCAGGAACCAGGAGTCCAGCAAATCCCGTTCGGGACGCAGGACGGTGATGCTCTGGCCGGCCGCGGCACCGTACTCCTGCGGATCCGCAGGACGCGCGCCCTGCGGTGAGCCGGCGAACACCAGGACGTCCCCCTCGCGGATGCGCTCGGTCTCGGTGGCGTACGTCCAGCGGCCCGGCGGCGTGCGGGACTGCCCGTCGACCAGGCCGAGGAGCGGGACCCGCGCTTCCACCCCGTCGGGTGCTTCCCTGGCGGAGGAGCCGCGCCACATCCGCAGGGCACCGGAACGGGTTAGGTCCTCCAGCGAGACGAGCACCTGCGGGTCGGCCGCCGGGACCTCCCTCACCGTGGGGAGGACATCCGTCAACCCGGCCAGCGTCCGACGCCAGCGGGTCCGGTCCTCCTCCAGTTGTGCCGGATCGAAGGTCTCACCGGGGTCCGTGCGGACGTGGCGCGCGGGGGTGATGTCCACTTCCTGGTCGAGGAGTTCGATGACGGGGACTGCACTGGAGACGGCCGGGTCGAGCTCCGCTCCCGTCCGGAAGCGCCGCCACGCATCGGTCACGGCGGTGTGTACGGCCTTCCAGTCCGTGCCGGCGGCACGGTTCTCCAGAGCCGCTTCGACCAGCGGTTCGGCATCGACGAAGAGTACGTCGGGGAGGACGGCTCGTTGCTCGGCCGGGTGATCCAGAGATGGGTTCCCAGGGAGTGGGTGGAGGCGGAGCCGGACGGCAGAGCCACGACCGCGCGCAGCGCCCGCGCCGCACCAGTTCGGCCCGGATGCGGCGACCCGAGGGCCTGGCCGCTGCCGCTGCGGGCATCAGGAAGACCGCGCTGCCGCCGTCGTCCAGATGGGCCAGGGCATGCTGGACCCAAGCGAGTTCGGGCTCCCCCTTCGGGGGCAGACCGTAGGTCCACCGGGTGTCGTACCCCAGCTTCGAGCGGCCCCAGTCCCGCTGGCCGAACGGAAGGTTGCAGACGACGCTCCGCACCCGTGCGGCGTCGTGGGCGTCCTCCAGGAGGGAGTCACCCGTGGCCACGGTGACGTCATGGTGCCCGTGGAGCCGCAGTCGCACATCCGCGACCTCGGCGAGGTCGGGCTGGACCTCCTGACCGAGCAGGGAGACGGCGCCGTTCTCCGCGGCCTGGAGCAGGAGTCCGCCCGTTCCGCACGCGGGATCCAGCACGGAGTCGGGAGCCGTGCCGTCCACGGAGCCGGACAGGGCGCACATCAGTGACGCCACCGGGGCGGGGTCACCTCCACCTGGCGGGCGTGCGCCTCCGTCCAGCGGCTGAGCAGCGCTTCGAACGCCTCGGCCGCGCCGAGCCGGTCTCCGAGCGCGTCGACATGGACGCCCAGGTCCATAGGCAGGCCGCCGGCGTCCGCCTCCGTCCGGCCGGAGTGCCGGGGCGGCTCCTCGCCGAGCAGGCGGAACCCGACCGCGGCAAGTATTCCGCCGGGCCGTCCCGGGTCCCGCAGGGCGTTCATGGCCCGCCACACCTCGTCGACCGGCGAGAGATGCACCGGCCGACCGTGGGCTTCGAGCCAATCCACCACTTCCGGCAGGGAGAACTGCGGACTCGCCGCCGTACCGCCCACAGGAGTGGGAAACTCCGCGTACCTCCGGCGCCAGTTACTCACCGCCGCCGGCCCGACCCCGGCGATACGGGCGATCTCGGTCGCGGTGACCGTTGCTCCGTTCGTCATGGTGAACCTCCTCGCAGGCCGCATATCGAGGATCATAACTCTCGTGCGCGTTGATTCAAATCACTCGAAAGAGTGTGTTGACTCCTTTCACAAGAAAATGCTCCCATGAGGAACCCGTCAAGGTCGATGTCCTGGAGATCGCATGCCTGCATGGACGCCACCCCGTGAGAGCACGTGGACCAGCGGACTGATCCGCGTGTTCGCGGGATCCTTCCTCCGCCCGAACGCCCATGGCAGCTGCTCCTACAAAGGGGCGCTGAAGGCCCGGACCGGAATCAGGCTGGCTCCGGGCCCGCTTCCCGCGTACAAGGCCGACGCTCGGGAGGGCTTCAACCTCGGGCCCCTCGGGGAGGCGCTCGACCTGATCGAGTACGAGGACGTCGACCCCGAGGAAGCCCTCCGGAGGGCCCTGGCGGCCACCCGGGAGCGCCCCCGGGCCGATCCGGGACTCGCCTCCTGGACCCGCTCCGCCCTCGACCGTTACCTGGAGAACAGCCCCCGGACCTGCGGCCGGTCCCCTACTCCTGGGTGCTCGTCACCCGGCTCAAGAAAACCCGACGGACGCGGTGCGCGGCGCTACGAACAGTGCGTCTGGGGCCGCCCGTACGCCTCGGCAGACGGCCGGCTGCGCGAACTGCGCGTACCGGTCGCCAGGGGACTGAGCGGGCCGGACCGGGAAGCCGCAGAGCGCGTCGGACACGCCGAACGGGCCGACCTCGCGGCGGCCGCGCAGGTCGTGGCCTTCGGTGAGCCGCACCGATTACCGGACCGCTTCCACTGGAGCGACGCGGCCCGACCCGTACGGGACGTCGGCGAAGCGGCCCTGCGAAAGCCCGAGGAGGTGAGGATCACCGAGGTGAGCTGCCTCGACGGGGAACGGCGCGAGGTGCTCTCCGAAGGTCCCGAGGACGTGGCCCGGCGCTACGCCGTCCACGGCCTTCCGAGGCTGACCGCCGCCGTCTCCGCCGGCACCTTCCTCCCCGGCCACGACTGCGAGGACTGCAAATACGCGCCCAGCTGCCCTGCCCTGCCCCGTCTCGGCGGCCTCTTGGGCATTGAGGAGCGGAACCGGCCGCGCCGTACGTGGTCGGTCACCAACGGGCGCTCGTACGTCGGCCGCCCGGACCGCGACGAGAGCTGCCCCGCCAGGGAGCGGCTGCGCCGGCTCCGACTGCCGGACCCCGAGGCCCGTGCCCTCACCCCGCACGTCGTCCGCGGCCACGCCGTGCACGCCTGGATCCAGCAGCGCCACGAGGCCCACCCCGGACTCGCCTGCCGCCCCGACGACGCCCCCGACGGCCGGACCACTTGGTCAGCGGGGCGCTGGACGGTCCCGCCCGACCAGGCGGACCTCGGCGCGCGGATGATCGCAGCGCACGCCCGCCACTGCCCGTACGGGCTCTCCACCGTCAGCGAGCTGGTCCACGAACGCATCCTTGTGGTGCACGACACCGAGGCCGACGTGGTGGTGCTCGCCAAGACCGACACGCTCTACCTCGACGGTTCCTCCTGGGTCTACCGGGAGACGAAGACGGACGCCCGGCGAGACCCTCCGCCGGAGACCGACGTCCTGCGCGAAAGGCCGCAACTCGCGCTCGCCGTCCTGCTCAGCACCAGCCCGGTAGTCGGCGAGGACGTCTCCGCCGCGCGGGTGGAGCTGGAGGTCCTCGGTCCGCGTGGCGCCCGGCTCACCGTCATCGACCCCTTCGACGCCGAGATCCGCGCCTCGGCACGCCGGGTCGTGCGGTCCCTGGCCTCCGACTGGCACGCGGACACCACCGCGGTCGCCCGTCCGGGCCCCCACTGCCGGGCCTGCGAGATGTCCGTCTGGTGCCGCCCCGACCTTCCCGACCCGACGAAAGGCTGAGATGAACCCCGACCGGACAGTCCGCACGGCCCGATGGTCGGAGGCGGACGGCGTACTCCTGCTCCGGAGCGTCGCCACCGCCATGGTCCGCCTCGGCGAGGCTGGCGATCCGGGGACGGCGTCCGCCGTGCCGTACCCCGAGGAGGCGCAGCGGGCCCTGAACGCCACGGTCCTCACCTGCTTGCTGCTCAAGGCACGCCCCCGGAGAGCCTTCCCGAACTGGTCGAGTGGGCGGCGCGCCGCCCACTCGACCAGTGGCCCGTCACACTGCCGCCGGACGTGGTGCCTCCGGAGGCCCGGCTCCTCGACGAGGTCACCCGCCAGCCGACCCAGCTCTGCTACGAATGGGCCGTGGACGCGGAGGACTCCGCAGCCCGGTACTCCGGGCAGCACCACATGAGCGTCGTGGCCCAGCGCTGCCGCGAGGAGAAGTACCCGGAGGCGTACCGGGCCTTTCGCCTCCTGCTGGTGCGGCGTCCCGTATTGACCCACCGTGAACTGGCCACCCTCCCCGCGGCGGCGGGCAGCGACCTGGGTTCGCTCGGCGACCTGCTGTACGACGTCTACCAGCCGGCACCGGCCGGCCACCTCGACCGGGAACGGCGCAGCTACGTCTCCTGCAAGCGCTGCCACGGCCTGCTGCACCCCACGACCGGGGGCGGACTGTGGTGCGAGCAGCGGCAGTGCCACGAGGCCGGCACCGTTCGACGCGGGCGCGAGTACCGGGCCGACGAAGGCGGCGGAGTCCAGTTGCTGATCAGGCCGCTGCGCCGGTGGGTGTCGGCGCCCGGCCTCATGGAGAAGCGGCTGGCCGACCAACTGACGGATATCGGGGCGGAGGTCGAACTGTGGCCCGGCTTCGGCGCGTACGGCATGCGTGTCCGGTTCCCCAGCGGCCCGACCCTGGCCGTCGACTGCAAGGACTGGACGAGCCCGGCACTGCTGGGACGCCGGGCCGCCCCGCCGCCGCCCGACCCTCCGTACGACCGCTGCCTGTGGGTGATACCGGCCGGCAGGCTCCGCGATCACCCCGACTTCCGGGCGGTCTTCGAACGCTACCGGCCGTCCGCGTCGCCGGAACTCGTGACCGACCGGGAACTGCTCCGCACCGCGCGGCGACTCGTGGCCGCCGGCCGCCCGTACGAGGACATCAACCCGGCCGCGCCCGGGGAAGCACCGGAGGGACTGTTCTGATGCGTGACCGCAGCTTCTGGTTCGCCGAGCTCTCCCCGCGTCCGCGCCGCCTGGCCCAAGGACCGCGGCCCGATCCGAGCGACCCGCCTCTTCCGTGTGGAGCTGGGGCTCTACCTGCTGGAACGCCTCTGCCCCGGCGAGCCGGCCGCGCCGCGTGGACGGTCCTCGGAGGTTATCCCTTCGCCTTGGTCGGGGACAGGACACCGGAGCGGGAGAGGATGCTCCGGGTCGCACGGCACCTGCTGTGGATGCTTCGGCGCCCCCGCACCTGGGAACGCGCGCTGCGGCAGTACGCATCCTTCCCCACCGAGGTGCGCGGCTACCTGATCAGCGACCACGACGCGCCTGCCCAACGGCACGAACCGGCCATCGCCTCCGATCGCTGGAAAGCGTACGAACGAGCCCTCACTAAAGCTCCCCCTTCCATCTGAGGCAGCGACTGAAAATCGCCGGGCTTGGAAGGTCCTACCGCTTCCCGCAGGGCAAGCTCCTCACCTCCGTCCGGCTGCCCGAACACCTCCCGGTCGGTGTCGCCCGGCCGCACGGCCTCCTGCGCCCTCCCGGCGTGGGGCTTCCGATCGAGACGACCTGGGACGAGCTGCTGGCGACCGCCGCGTGGATGGACGACAGGCTGGGGATCACCGACCCACGCAAGACCTGGCACAACCGAGTGCAGCGAGTCGAACTGGACATGCTCGATTCCGAAGGAACGGCCTACCGGCCGAGCCGGAAGCTGTCCGTCGCCGGCCTCTTCCACTTGGTGGGCATGGTCGGCGCCGGCAAGAGCACGCTGCGGGACGTGCTCACCGTCCAGGCCGTCCGGCAAGGGCGGAAGGTGACCATCGTCGTGGGGGACGTCGCCGAACAGCTGACGCTGGTGGCCCTCTTCGGCGCGCTGGAACTGAAGGTCGCCCCCGTGCTGGGGTCCTCCACCCGGGCCCGGAACACCCAGCGCATGCACCGCAGGCTCGCGGGCGGCGGCGCGACGTCCCTGCTCGGCCACGAGGCCAGGCACTTCACCTATCTGAGCACCGCCTGCCCGCTCGACGCCCTGCGTGGCACCGAGGCACACCAGCCCCTGGACATCCTCGAATCGCCCTGCACCCGCCTGTACCCGGCGGACCCGCGAATGGCCGTGCCGGAGCCGGCCGGGACGGACGCGCCGACCCCGGAACCACCGGCCGGACCGACCGCCGACGGGCCCGGCGAGACGGGCACCGGCCGGTCGGACACCGGGCACGGCTGCCCCCTGTGGTCGGGGTGCCCCCGGCAACGCGGCGCCCACGACCTGGTCGACGCGGACATCTGGGTGGCCAACCCCGCCAGCCTCCTCTACGGACTGGTCCCCGGCACCAGAACCGGGAGCGGGCCCGGTTCCTGGAGATCGCGTGCGTTCGGAGCGACCTGATCATCGTGGACGAGGCCGATCGCGTACAGATGCAGCTCGACTCGATGTTCGTGCCCTCCGCCACTCTCGTCGGACGGTCCCCGGACTCCTGGCTCGACGAACTGCAGGCCCACACGACCGATGAGTTCGCCCGGAACGGGCGCCTGCAACTGTCGGACGCGGACGTGGACCGCTGGTCCTCCGCCCTGACCGCGTCGATCGCCGCCACCAACCGGCTGTACTCGATGCTGATGCGCCACCCCAGGCTCCGTGCCTGGGTGCAGGCCGACTACTTCAGCACTTGGACCCTGCAGCAGAAGCTGGTCGAGGACTGGTTCCGGGACCGTTCCGCCCTCGACGGCCAGAACGCCCAGGACGAGCCCGACGACGAGACGGACGACGAATTCGAGGAAGAACATTCCGAGGAGGACGACCCGGACGACCTCGATGCCCACGGCACCGGAGAGGACGAGGAGCCGGCGGACCCGGACGACGCACGCCGGGCCGCGGTCATGGAGGTGCTGGACGCCTTCCGCGACGAGCCCCTCGGGGGCGTCCATCCCGAGTCCTCCGAACTGGCCGAGCTGGTGGGCCTCGCCCACGACCTGCTGCACACCCTGGACGAGGACCGCACCCGTGCCAGGGCCGAAGCCGCGCTGCGGCGACTGTCCGGGATCACTCCCACCTCCGCGGACGAACTCCTCGAC
This sequence comes from Streptomyces sp. WAC08241, assembly GCA_007858575.1. Classification (GTDB taxonomy): domain Bacteria; phylum Actinomycetota; class Actinomycetes; order Streptomycetales; family Streptomycetaceae; genus Streptomyces. The sequence goes on along the minus strand of CP042279.1, from coordinate 5,273,156 downwards.
AAGACCATGCGGTTCGAGTTCACCCTGCTGCTCGGGGTGCTCCAGCAGCGCCTCGACGTCCTCACCGAGCTGTGGCCGACGGTGGAGGCCGCGCTCAACCTGGAATCGACGGACAACCAGCTGTCCCGCCGGCCTCCGCTCGACTACGGCCCCTCGTCCCGGAGTCGCCGATGGGCAACATCCTCGGGTTCCAGTTTCTCACCGAGGAGCCGGACGCCGTACCGGGCTCCGGCAGCGCCGTGCTCCGCTTCTTCCGCTGCGCCGGAGTGGGACGGTCGCTGCTGACCTCACTGCACGAGGTGCCCTCGCTCGACGGCGCCCCGCCGGCCAATGTTCTCCTGATGTCGGGGACCAGCTGGGCGGGCACCGCGGTGGGCGCCCACGTGCTGGCGCCGGTCAAAGCCATTCTGAAGTCCTCTCCCAAGGAACGCGGCGCGCTGCGCCGCACCTCCTTCCGGAAGATCTTCATCCCGGGGCCTGACGGGAAATCCCTCCACCTGTCCGGCATGCGGCCCGACCGCCGGCCCAAGGTCCTAGAGCTGATGCTCGAAGGCCTCGCCCGACCCCGGGGAGACCAGCTCCAGAGCGACTTCGAACAGGAGCTGAACCTGATCGGGAGCGCCAGGAGAAAGCGCCTGCTGGTGCTCGTCGGTTCGTACGAGGAGGCCCGCCGGGGCTTCCAGCTCCTCGACACCATCCCCGCTGGAAGGGAAAGGTGCGCCGACTGATCGCGGACGACGCGGAGCTGGAGATCTCCTTCGGCGGGGCCACGCCGGGAGACCCGTCCACGGTCACCGAGCCAGGGACGCTGCGGCGCGGTGACGTCTCCTCCTTCGGCTCCATGGACGCCGAGATCCTCATCGCACCGCTCATGTCCGTGGAACGCGGGCACAACATCCTGAACGACGCCGGACAGGCAGCGATCGGTTCGGTCTTCTTCCTGGCCCGGCCCCACCCCCGCCCGCACGACATCGGCCTGGCGGTCCAGGGCATCAACAGCTGGGTGACCCGCCTGGTGGCCGGTGGCGGATTCGACGAGCTGGTCTCCTCGGCTCCCGACCTCGACCGGGCCGGACGCGCCTTCCGCCGGGAGGCGCGCATCCGGTGGCGCCACCTGCTCACCCGGAAGATGGCCTGGAGGCACCTGAATGACGAGGACAAGGCCGCTTTCACCTGGGACCGGCTGGTCGTGATGTGGCAGGTGATCGGGCGGCTGGTGCGAGGCGGGGTCCCGGCCAGGGTCGTCTTCGTGGACTCCCGCTTCGCCGAACGCGAGGCCGCCGGCCTGGGGCCCGACACCTTCCGCACCGGACTGCTCGCCAGCATGGTCCACGTCCTTGCCCCGTACTTCGACGACGACGGACCGCTCCCCCTCGACCAGCGGCAGCTGGTACAGACCCTCTACGAGCCCCTCTACCTGGCACTCAAGAACATCCCCACCCACCGGCCGGACACGCCGCGCCGCACGGCATGAGGAACCCCGTGACCCGCTACGACAGCATCAGACTCGCCGGCTACGTCCCCGACCCGGACGCCGAGTGGACCGTCCCCTACTACACGCTGGCCTCCCCGGCCCCAGCGGAAGCTGCTCCTCGATCTCTACCGCCTGGAACTCAAGCGGCCGGGCGACTGCCTCGCCGTCCCGGTCGGCCGTCTCAACTCGCTCCTCCAAGCGCTGGCCCCCGAAGTGGTCTCGGTGGCGAAATGGCTCGACGTCTCCCGCGACGAGCCGTGGCTGTACGCCCGCGGCCCCGTACCCGCGGACGTCTTCGCGACACTGGTGCACGCCTGGGTGAACGACCTGCGCCCCGAGCCCGAGCACCGGCAGGCGGTCCTGAGGTGCTCGACGCGTTACGTCCCGGTGAACTCCGCTGGGAGCGGTGCGAGGTCCCGATGCTGGGCCGAACGCCGACGGCCGCCGGTACCGCGCAGCCGGACGGGCGGCTCTACCAGCTGCTCCCCGACGCCCTCGCCGGTCTGGCCCTAGGACTGGATCCGTTCTCCTACCCCGGCGGGTCCCTGGGGTTCCGCGGTGTGGCCCGGCGGCCCTCCGACCGGGGTGCCGAGCTGCTCTCCTGGCCGCCCGACCGGTACGTGGACCGCGACGGGCGGACGTGGTGGTTCTCGGCCCTCCTCACGCTGACCCTCCAGACCGTCCCGTTCTCCCCGGTGTTCCGAGTCCACCTGCGGTCCGGTGTCCGACGGTGGGCGACGCGGACCGGACCGAACGGCCTGTACCTCCCGCCCCGTCGCGCCGCCTCCGTCTACCTGCTGGCGAACGCGCCATGGATCGAAGACGGCCCGGAGAGCCGGGCCTCCGCCCACTTCTCCGTGGGACGCCTCCGGTACGACCGCGCGCTTCGCGCCCGTCAATGGGAGGCGGGCGGGCCCGACGGAATGCTCTCCCGGTTGCGGCTCCGGCAGCCGTTCCCCAGCCCGACAGTCTCACCGGCGACCCGACCCGCTGGCTCGCCGGTACGAAGGGAGTCACCGCTGCCGTGGTGCACAGCGCGCCGATGGGCTCGCACGGGGTGAAGGCCGGTTTGATGCCCGGTGATCGCGTCCCGCTCACGGAATGGTTCGAGCAGGCTCTGCCTGAAGGACTGCGCCGGGCACCGGACCCGGTGCGGGCGAACCGCTGGTCCACGGTCCGGAGACCGGCCGGGCAGCGTACCGGAGAAGTCCTTGACCCGGACACGCGGGAAACCACGGAACGTCGTCAGGAGCTGGCCGAGCTGCTGGCGGGAGAACCCTTTCGGGCGGAGTTCCTCTGGCTCACCGAGCCCATCAGGGACGCAGGCGTACAGGCACTCGCCACCCTGCTCGGCCTCGACGAGGAACCCGTGCGGAAACCTGCCGGGGAAGCACCCTCCCCGGACGGGAAGACGCTCTCGTGGCAGACGCCCGAGCTCGCGGTGGAACTGCACCTGGCACGGATCGGCGGGCTCGCCGACAGCCTCGCCCTTTCCCTTGCTGATCAGAGGAGGACCAGCGCCCTGCACGCGGCCATCGCAGACCGCCGCGCCCAAGTCGTACGGCGCCTGCCCGCCGCGTGGGCGGGTGACCGCGCCTCGCTCGCCCTGCTGGAGATCCACCCCAAGGACGCCTACACTCCGCGCTCCGCCGACCCCAAGTTCGCTCTGCGGCTGGGGTTCCGGGACGCGGGGCGGGTGACCAGTTCGTGGTGAACCCGCGCCGGGTGCCGGGCAAGCCCGCGGACGCCGACACGGCCAGGGCCAGGAAGCTCGAAGCATGCTGGACGGACGGCTTCCGTCAGCTCGGCCACCGCGCCGTACCCGCCCACGGCCTCGGTCCGGCGGTCCCCGCCGACACGCAGTACGCCGCCCTGTGGCTGGTCAAGCGGCGCCGGGACGGGCCGACCCGCCGGGCGGACCTCGTGCCGATCGCCGTCCGCGTGCGCCCCGGCGACCCCGCCCGGAGCGCATCACCGGCTGGGACGTCAGGACCGGCGAGTGGATCCCGTACCCGACGCTCCTGATGCGCCTGGCCGAATCGGCCGAACTGCCGACCGCCGACGATCCCGACGAGGAGCCGCCCTCCCAGGGTGCGGGAAGCCCCTCCGGGGCGGAGGACGGTGAAGCCCCGATCAGGACGAGGACCGGAACGGCCCCACCGAACGGCATCGGAGGATCGTGGCGGACGCCGTGCAAGAGGTCCTGTTCGGCCTGCGCGACCGCCCGACCCTGCTGCTGGTCCACGCCCAGAATGCCCGCTGGTTGTGGCCGTGGCTGCAGGACGGCCACATCGAGCCGGACAGGATCCGGCTCCACGGCCAGCCGGCCCAACGGCTTGCCGTCCAGGGCCCCAGGCTCCGCCTGGTCCGGGTCCGGGACAACACCGACACCGAAACCCCCAGTGGTGGGGCCACGGACCGCAGACCTCGGACGACGGCGAAGAGGAGGAGAGGTTCGGCATCGCCACCGGGCTGTGGAGACCACCCGGCCACGACCCGCGGAACCGAGTGTTCGGCAGCACCGGCGAGAAGGCGGGGCCGGGCACGAACGTGTCCGTCATGGCGTCGCGCTGGGCCTTCCGCTCCTACACCAGGGAGGGAAAGACGGGTTCCACGATCGACACCGACCGGCCGGCGTGGAACCCCGGGCTGTTGGAGATCGTCGTCGCGGGATGCCTGCCCGACGACGACCCCGAGCTGTGGGCGACCCTCGCCCACCGGCTGCGGCAATCGCCCGGACGGGCCCCCTACTCGCCCTGCCGCTCCCGCTCCACTTGGCCCGCAAGGCCACCGAGTACGTCCTGCCCACCACCCGGGACCAACCGACGGAGCCCGAAGAAGACGACGGAGCCGTTCAGCTCTGCTTCGACCTAGGAGTGATCGCCCCATGAGCAACCCCGACCTCCACGGCATGTGGGCCGACGCCCACGTCTCCTACTCCGCGCCGGCGGGGCCGGGCGCCGCCCACCGCTCCGACCCTCTCGCCGAACAGACAGCGGCGTGGAACGCCCGGCTGGTCGAAGCGGCTCCTCAGGGGCCCTGCTGACCGACAACGCCATGTTCGCGTCGCTGCGTGGTGGGAACACCCAGCACCTGCTCCACGTCACCCACTCCTTCGACCGCATCATGCACGACGGCACGCTCCGGCCGTCGGGCGGCTGCCTGGTGGGAAGCCTCTACTGCGCGCCGCTCACACCCACGTCCGGAGGGCTACGCATGCACAATCTCGCCGAGTACGTCCTCACCAGGGAGGCGCCCGCCTCCCTGGCCCGCTCCCCATTCTCCGGCCGGGTCACGACCCCGCTGGTCTTGGAGATCACCACACCGCGCCACGGCTACCGCGGCTTGGCCGGCATCGACTACCTCCGGCTGGGCTCGATCCACCTGCGCAACTACCGAGAGCTGGAGAACCTCCTGGGACCCACGGAACGGTGCGAGCTGCGCGAAGCGGTGGTGAGCCGGGTGAAGAACTCGGCGGACTTCCTCGGTCTGGCGGCCACCATCGCCCACCGGCCGGAACCGGCGGAGCACGAGGCGTTCCCCGCCTCCTCTCCGAGACCATCCCCGACTCCCCGTCCTGGGCTACGTCTACTTCGAGGCCCTGTCGGAGTACCTCATGCTGTATTCCCGCTCGCCTCGCACCCAGCGGTTGGCGGAGCAGGGAGAGTTCAACAACTGGCTCTACAAGAAAGTGCTGTTCGAGGGATTCCCCGGCACGGCGGGCCACTTCGACCTGGCACGGTTTCGTCCCGGCTTCGCCCTGCTGGAGCAGATCCTGGGCCAAGTGGACCCGAGCATCGAGGCGGCCCATGCCCGAGCCCACCTCACGGCGCGCATCAGCCACCTGGCCACCGCGCGTTTCCTCGGGCCGGAGCGGAGCGCTGAGCCGTGGCATCGCATCCGGTGGGACTTCGACCACGTCGCGGAGGTCTTCGGTCCGCTCTTGGGTCACCTCATCCACCGCGAGCTGCGCCGCTTCCACCGGTACCCGGATTTCTACCACTTCTTCGACGCGTACAAGGCCGTCCAGGCATGGAACTACTGGAACCACATGGACATCGCGCTGCCCTTCAACGGGACCATGCCCAAGGGGAGATCGGCGTCAATCCCGCCTATTCCGAGCTGGACTACCGGGTCTGGCGGGCGGAACTCGGTGACGACGGTCTCCTTCACCCGGTGCAGGAGGTCCCCCTGCGGCTGACGCCCCGGCTGGTCGACACCCAGCACACTCTGATGCGCGACAGCCGAACGGCAGGCAGGCAGGACGTCCCGCGGAAGACCCGACGGCTGGCCGACTCGACTCTCTGACGGTTGAGGGGTCGGACCTTGTCCCGGTCCGGCCCACGAAACCTCCAGGCTCATACCCGTGCACAAACCCGCTGCCCAAAGTCCGCCGTTGCTGCCGGGCCGGCCGAGTCGCATCCGTGTTCGCGCATCGGGAGGCACACTAGGGTCGCTGAGTGGGCACGCCGCACTCTGGACGAGCCAGGAAACCTGGGTGACCCGCTATGTCCTCCGGGCCTCTGCGGACCGGTTGCAGCTAGCGGTACCAGCGTGACCGGTGGAATAACCGGACTCCGCATGTTGGATTCATCCGATTGGGTTACTCACAAGATCGACGTCGACGGTGGGTCGCAGCGCCGTCCGTGCGTGAGCGATACGTGAGCGGGCGCTCCGGCACAGCCCGGTTTCGTTCGGATCGCGTGGCACCGGACAGCCCGTCCGACCAGGCCGTTTCGGACGGAGCAACATCGGCCGGCATCGTCCACTCAGCCCTGACCAGGACTTTTAATCCGTTGGTTATGGGTTCGAGTCCCACACGGCCTACCGAAGGCGGGGAGGGTTCTCTCCGAACCGCCGAGAAGCGTCCCGACCGGTTTCGACCGGCGGGGCGCTTCGGCGATTCCGGGTCGGGGGTTTCCGGACGGAGGGTTCCGGGTGGTGGGTTCCCGGTCAGCGGGTCTCCGGGCGGCGGTAGACGCAGACGTTCGCGCCGTGGGGGCTGGTCGTGGTGGAGACCGGGGCGAGGGTGCGTAGGATGCCGTCCCCGGGGAAGATCGACTTTCCGCCGCCGAGGAGCACCGGCATGACGATCAGGCGGAGTTCGTCGGCCAGATCCTCGGTCAGGAGCGTGCGGACGAGGGTGGGGCTGCCCAGGACGAGGAGGTCGCCGCCGGGGGCCTCGTGGAGTTCGCGGAGGCGGTCCAGGGCCTTGTCGCCGTGGACGAGCCGGGTGTTGTGCCAGCCGAGGTCGGCCTCGCCGAGGTGTTCGAGACGACGTACTTCGGGAGCGCGTTCATCCGGTCGGCGAAGGGGTCGCCGGCCCGCTCCGGCCAGGCGTTCGCCATCGTCCGCCAGGTGCGGCGGCCGAAGAGCAGGGCGTCCGCCCGCTCCGTGGCCTCGGCGAACGCGCCGCCCACCACCTCCGGGTCGAAGAAGGGGTGCGACCAGCCGCCGTGGGCGAAACCGCCGTCGGTGTCCTCCTCCGGGCCGCCCGGCGCCTGGACGACGCCGTCGAGGCTGATGAACTCGCTGATGACGATGCGCATGGAGTTGGTCCTCTTCCTGGGGGCTGGGTGGTGCTGGTGTTTCGTGCTGTTCCTGCGGTCGGCTGCCGGCTGCCGGTTGCCCGTCGCCGGTTCCCGGTTCGTCGGGAGTTCCGGGTTTTCCCGGGGAGCCGGGGTGCCCGGGCCCTCCGGGTACCCCTGGGTCTTCCCTGATTCGCCGGGCTTTCCGGGTGCCTTCCCCGCCTCGGGGTAGGAAAGCCGCGGGGTACGAGAGGAAGACGGACCGGAGGTCGGGAAGTCATCGCTCCCGGAAGGTCTTTCCTCCGCGGACCCCTTCCGCCGAACGGCTTCGTCCGGGGCGCGGGGCACGGAGGGGTGGGGAAAGGTGGAGGCGGAACGTGGAGGTGGGGACGGTGGCGGCGAGCGGAACCGCTGGTCCGGCGAAGACGGCCCGACGGCTGGCGCGCTGTGCGCTGCTCGCGGCGGTGAGCGCGGTCGTGGTGCTGCTGATAGCGCTGGGCGGCGGCGGGGCCCTGATCCTGGTGGGCGGGCTCGCGGGGCTCGCTCTGTCGGCCGTGGGCATCTGGTGGTTCCTCGCGCACCGGGGGCCGCTGCGGGCGCTCGGCGCGCTGCTCGCGGTGGCCGCGCCCGCCACGGTCCTCACCCTGTACGTCGTCGGGGGAGTCTGGGTGAACGCCCTGGTGGCCCTCGCGCTCTGGGGCGTGGCCCTGCTCTGCGCCCGGTCCGCCCTGCGCCGTCCCGAGGAGGACGGGTCCGGGACGATGCGGGGTGAGCCCGCGGCCCGGCCCGAGAAGCCCGTCCTGATCATGAACCCGAAGTCCGGGGGCGGAAAGGTCGAGCGCTTCGGGCTCGTCGAGCGCGCCGAGGAGCTGGGCGCCCGGGTGATCCTCCTCGACCCGTCCGCCGACAACGACGTCACCGCGCTCGCCGAGCGGGCCGTGGCCGAGGGCGCCGACCTGCTCGGCGTGGCCGGCGGCGACGGTACGCAGGCGCTGGTCGCCGCCGTGGCCGCCGAGCACGACCTGCCGTTCCTCGTCATCTCGGCCGGCACCCGCAACCACTTCGCGCTGGACCTCGGGCTCGACCGCACCGACCCGTCGACCTGTCTGAACGCCCTGACCGACGGCGAGGAGCTCCGGGTCGACCTCGGCTCGGTCGCCGGCCGGGCCTTCGTCAACACCGTCTCCTTCGGGGTGTACGCGGACGTGGTCCACCACCCCGAGTACCGCGACGCGAAGGCCGGCACCGCCCTCGACGCCCTGCCGACCTGCTCCAGGGCGGTGACGGCGACCGCGTCGACGCGACCGTCGACGGCGCCCTGCTCGACGCGCAGCAGGCGCTCCTGGTCAGCAACAACCCGTACGCCACGCCCGATCCGCTCAGTGCCGACCCCGCCCGAAGACCCCGTCTCGACGGGGGCGAACTCGGTGTGATCGGCGTCCGGGTGGAGGGGCGATGCAGGCCGCCGAGCTGGCGGTGCGGGGGACCCAGGCGGCCGCTCTGAACGTCCTGACGGCCCGTAGGGTCGAGGTCACCTACGACAGCGGCGACGGCCCCATCTCCGTCGCCGTCGACGGCGAGGCCCTGACCCTGCCCACCCCGGTCGTCTGCACCCTGCGCCCGCGCGCCCTGCGGGTGCTCGTGCCCCGCGACCGGCCGGGCATCACGCCCCGCCGCCGCCCCTCGACTGGCGGCGCATCACCGAACTCGCCTTCCACACCCACCATCCCCAACGACCTTCGAGGAGCGGCGCATGACCCACGACACGCCCACCGAGACCGCCCAGGCGGTCCTGCACGATCTCCGGTCCGTCGACGGTGCCGTGTACGCCGCCGTGGCCGCCACCCCCACGCCCACCCTGGACACGGCCCTCCGCCGGCTCTCCAGGACGGCCGACCACTCAAGATCTCCCTCTCCGTGGCGGCCGTGCTCGCCCTCTTCCCCGGACGGCCGCGCCGGGCCGCGCTCGCCGGGGTCGGGGCGATCGCGGTGGCCTCGGCCACGGCGAACCTGCTGGGCAAGCGGCTCGTCCGCAGGCCGCGGCCGGACCGGGAGGCGGCCCGGGTGGTGGCGGGCCGGCACGTCCCCATGCCCGACTCGGCCTCGTTCCCTCGGGGCACACCGCGTCGGCGGTCGCCTTCGCCACGGCCGTGGGGGTGGTGCTGCCCGCCGCCGCCGTGCCCTCGGGCTCCTGGCGTCGACGGTGGGGTACTCCCGTGTCCACACCGGTGTGCACTATCCGGGCGACGTCGCCGCGGGCGCCGTCCTCGGCGTCGCCAGCGCCGCCGTCTCCCCTGACGGCCGGTGCCTCCCTGGCCCGCCGCCGAGGACGGTAGCGACCGGGGCCGGGAGGGCCGGGTGCCGGGGAGACCGGGAGGGTGCCGGGAGGGTTCAGTACTCCGCCCGTGACAGTTCCTCCTCCGTGAGGTCGAGCGTCGCGAGCCGCTCCGGGTCCGTCAGGATGTGGAGCTGGACGATCCGGTCTCCGGCGACCGTGAACACCATGAGCGCGGTCGGGCGGCCGTCGACGACCGACAGGACGGCGGGCTCGCCGTTGGCCACGACCCGCAGCACCGCCTTGCGGAACCTGGAGTACGCGAGGGCCTGCGCGACGACGGTCTCGGCGCCCCGCACCAGCTTGGAGGCGCCGGCCATGAGGCGGCCGCCGTCCGCGCGCAACACCACGTCCGGGTCGAGGACCGCGAGCAGGCCGTCGAAGTCGCCGCCGTTCGCCGCGGTGAGGAAGGCGTCCGCGATCTCCCGGCGGCGGCGCGGGTCCGGGGCGGGGCCCGGTGAGGCGTCCCGCACCCGGCGGCGGGCGCGGCTGGCGAGCTGGCGGGTCGCGGCCGGGCTGCGGTCCACCACCTCCGCGATCTCGTCGAAGGAGACGGCGAACATGTCGTGCAGTACGAACGCGAGCCGTTCGGCCGGCGACAGGGTCTCCAGGACGACGAGGAGCGCGAGGCCGACGGACTCGCCGAGTTCGGCCGCGCGCTCCGGATCGCCGGCGCCGGCGGAGTCGACGGCGTCCCCGACCCGGACCACCGGGTCGGGCACGTAATACTCCAGCGGGGACTCGCGGCGGGAGCCGCGCGAGCGCAGCATGTCCAGGCAGACGCGGCCGGTGACGGTGGTCAGCCAGCCGCTGAGGTTCCGCACCCCGGAGACGTCGGCGCGGCTGAGCTTGAACCAGGTCTCCTGGACGGCGTCCTCGGCCTCGCTCAGCGAGCCCAGCATCCGGTACGCCACCGCCCGCAGGTGGCCCCGGTCGGCGTCGAAGCGCCGGGCCAGGAGCTCTTCGTCGCCCCACGCGTCCGCGTCCACATCCGCGTCCGCACCCACGCCCCCGTCCACACCCACGTCCATGCCCGTGCCCTCCTCCACGTCCCCGTTCGCGCCCACTGCCCGGTCTCCCCTCGCGTGTCGTCATGCCCGCATGACGGATCGGACCGCGCCGATGTGACAGGGAGGGGCAGGCCTGAGGGCATCGCGTGAGATCCCCGCCCTCCCGCCCCGAACGCCCGGGAATCACCGGCCGAAGCCCTCGATCGCCGTGATTCCCCACTTCAGCGCGGTGCTCTTCGGCCCTAATTTGATCAGCATGACGACGACACCGCAGGTCAATCCCGTACTTCGCACCCCGCCGGCCTCGCCCGCCGCCGCTGCCGCGTACTTCTCCGCGAGCCTCGCCTTCCACGCCGACGTCTCCGACGTGGCCTCGGTTCTCGCCACCGCCGCGGCCGAGGGCACCGACCCCGGCTTCGTCCTGGTCGACACGCGGTCCACCGCTTCCTGGGACCAGGGGCACGTCCCCGGAGCCGTCCACCTGCCGACCGCGCTCGTCCCGGAGCGGGCCGAGGCGCTGCTCGACCGGTCCGTGCCGGTCGTCACGTACTGCTGGGGTCCCGGTTGCAACGGCGCCACCCGCGCCGCGCTCGCCCTCGCGGAGCGGGCTTCCCAGTCAAGGAGATGCTCGGCGGCTTCGAGTACTGGGTGCGGGAGGGCTTCGCGTACGAGACGTGGGAAGGGCCCGCGGAGAAGGCCGCCGATCCCCTGACGGCCTCGGTCGACGCCGACGACTGCGGCTGCTGAGGGCAGGGGGCGGGGAGAGGGTCGGAAGAAACCGATTTCAGGATCGCCCCGGTCATGCCGTACAGTCGTATTCACCGACGCGGGGTGGAGCAGCTCGGTAGCTCGCTGGGCTCATAACCCAGAGGTCGCAGGTTCAAATCCTGTCCCCGCTACTCAGTAGCGAACGAAGGCCGGATCCGATGCACTCGGATCCGGGCCTTCGTCGTTTCCCTAGAGTCTTTGTCGTTCCCCCGGGCCTCCCTCGTTCCCCCGGACGTTTCCGGTTGACCTTGACGCAACGTCAAGATCTAGCGTTCTGGTCATGGAGTGGTCGATCCAGGAGATCGCCAAGAAGGCCGGCACCACCAGCCGCACCCTCCGGCACTACGGGGAGCGCGGACTGCTGGAGCCGAGCCGGATCGGCGCGAACGGTTACCGGTACTACGACCAGGCGGCGCTCGTGCGGCTGCAGCGGATCCTGCTGCTGCGCGAGCTGGGGCTCTCGCTGCCCGCCATCGCCGAGGTCCTCGCGGGCCAGCGGGACACCGCCGCCGCCCTGCGCACCCATCTCGCCCTCCTGGAGCAGGAGCGCGAGCGCATCGGACGTCAGATCATGTCGGTGCGGACCACTCTCCAGAAGACCGAGGACGGAGAGGAACTCATGGCAGACGAGATGTTCGACGGTTTCGACCACACGAGGTACGAGGAGGAGGTCACCCACCGCTGGGGCCGCGAGGCGTACGAGCAGGGCGACCGGTGGTGGCGCTCGCTGGACGAGGAGCAGAAGCGGGCGTTCGTCGAGGAGCAGGCGGGCATCGCCCGTGCCTTCGGGAAGGCGGCGCGGGACGGCCTGGCCGCCGACAGCGACGAGGTGCAGGCCCTCGCGCGGCGCCAGGTCGCCTGGCTGTCGACCACCACGGCGCCGACCAAGGAGTACGTGATCGGTCTCGGCCGGATGTACGTCGACGACCCCCGCTTCACCAAGAACTACGACAGGTACGGCGAGGGCACCGCGGTCCTCGTCCGGGACGCGCTGGCGGTCTACGCCGAGCGGAACATGTAGCCCCGGCCCCTGCTGCCCCGGGCCCCGGGCCCGGTCCCCGCCCGCCCCCGTACGCCGGTCGGCCGTGCGGAGTCGCCGTCCGCCGGGGCGGCAGCCACTCTGGAAGGGCGCGGTACGGGGCCGCGGGCGGGCGGACCGGCGGGAGAGAACAGGTGGGGCACCCCCTAGGAGCGGCGGGTCGCGGGAGGCGGGGCGGTGAGGGCCGTCCCGCGTACCGGGGCGCCCGGCGGTTCATCCGCGCGCTGCCGCCGCTGATCATCGTGGGCGGCGTCCTCTTCGACGTGACGACCCCCGCCCCGTACACCGCCTCCCCGATGCTCGCCGCCGCCCCGCTGGTCGCCGCGCCCTTCTTCTCCCTGCTCACGACCCTCCTCACCGGGATCGCCGCCGTCCTCGCCTCGGTCGGCCTCTACCTCTTCAGCGACGACGTCACCCGCGCCCCGGCGGTCGCCGAGACCCTGACCGTGTTCACCGTCTCCGTGCTCGCCCTCCTCATCAACCGGGTGGTGCGCCGCAGCGGCGAGCGGCTCGCCTCGGCGCGGGTCATCGCGGAGACCGCGCAGAAGGCGGTGCTGCCGACGCCCGCCGAGCGGATCGGCGGGCTGCGGTGCGCGGCCCGTTACGAGGCGGCGCAGGCGGACGCGTTCATCGGCGGCGACCTCTTCGCCGTGCAGGACACCCGCACGGGGTGCGGCTCGTGGTCGGGGACGTACGGGGCAAGGGCCTCGACGCGGTCGAGGCGGTCGCCGTCGTCATCGGGGCCTTCCGGGAGGCGGCCGAGCAGGAGCGGACCCTGGAGGGCGTGGCGGAGCGGCTCGAACGGGCGCTGGACCGGGAGGGCACCCGCCGGGACAGCCTCGACGCCGTCGAGGGTTCACCACCGCCGTCCTGGCCGAGATCCCGCGCTCCGACGGCAGCGGCACCTTCGACGGCTTCGTACGGGTCGTCAACCGGGGGCACCCGTCCCCGCTGGTGCTGCACGGGGACGGCAGGGTCGAGCCGGTCGATCCGAGCCGGCCGGCGCTGCCCTGGGCATGGGGGACCTCGCGTCGTGGCCGGACCGCGCCGAGGCCCGGCCGTACCCGCCGGGCACGACGCTGCTCTTCTACACCGACGGCCTCTCGGAGGCGCGGAACGCGCAGGGCGTCTTCTACGACCCGGCGGAGCGGCTGGCCGGGCGGATCTTCCCCGGACCCGAGGAGGTGCTCGACGCGCTCGTGGACGACGTACGGCTCCACACGGGCGGCGGGGCGACGGACGACATGGCGCTGCTCGCGCTGAGCCGCCCGGCGGCAGGGCAGCCGGAGCGGCGCCGGACGATGCCAGTGGTCCCGCCCGGGCGGCCCCGCCACTGACCGCCTTGCCCCCGCCGTTGACCGCCCCGCACCCCCGCCACCGACCGCCTGCGGGCTCCGCCACCGACCGCCCCGCACCCCCGTCACCACGGGTAGTCGGAAGGTCTCCCTGAGATAACAATTGACGTACCGTCAGATTGCGGGGGTTTGCCGTTTCCGGAGCCTGCCCCGCTGAAGGGGGTCAAGTCGGACCATTCCCTGTCAATTCACTGAATGATCAAGGGGAACGGCTTGGAAACGGGACCCCCTGTCTATTAACGTTCGATAACGCAGCGCGGTCGTCCCAGCCGTCGCAAGAGACGGCACCGTGCGCATGCGCCGAATCCCGCAAGGGAACCGGGGAACCACCATTTGGGGTGAATCGAGCCCTCCGCACCCACCCGTGCGACCGGGCCCGTAGGAGACCTTCCTGCTCCGAACCCGTCAGCTAACCCGGTAGGCGAGAAGGAAGGAAAGGAGCGCGCCTCCGTGGCGTCCAACACCCCTGCCCCGAAGCCCCCTTCGATGCCTTCGGCGGCGGTGCGGCTCCCTCCGTCCCGGACACCGAGTGGAACCCCACCGAGGACTCCCTCCGCTCCCAGAACCGCTCCGGCGGCCGGCACCGGGTCGTCAAGCAGCGCTCCAACTTCGCCCGTTCCTCCACCGTCCTCGGCGTCGGCGTCATCGCGGCCGTCGGCGCGGGCGGCCTCGCCACCGCGCAGGACAAGCCGCCGGTGGCCATATCCCTCCGGACCTCCCGGACCTTCCGGACCTTCCGGACCTGAACCTGCCCGACGCCCACGACCTCCCCGGCGTCGGCGCGCTCCTACCCGACCAGGAGGAGCGGGAGGCGGTCCCCGCGGACCGCGCCAACCCGAACCCGCTGACCTCCGCCACGTACACCACCGAGGGCCGACGACCGGGCCGCGCGGACCGGGCAGGTCACGCGGGCGAGCCTGACGACCGCGGACGCCCCGGCCACCGCCGACGCCGGCGAGGCCCTGCGCGCCCGCATCCTCCAGCAGGCCGAGCAGCAGCAGGCCTCCGCCGACGCCGCCGAGAAGGCCGCGGCGGAGAAGGCAGCCGCCGAGAAGGCCGCCGCCGAGGCGAAGGCCAAGGCCGACGCGGCGGAGAAGGCCGAGGCGGAGGCCAAGGCGCAGGCCGCCGCGAAGGCCGAGGCGGAGGCCAAGGCCAAGGCGGAGGCGGAAGCCCGCGCGAAGGCCGAGGCCGAGCGCCTCGCCGAGCTCGCGGCCGGCTACTCGATGCCTCTCTCCTCGTACACGCTCACCGCCACCTACATGCAGTCCGGCTCGATGTGGTCCTCCGGCCACCACACCGGCCTCGACTTCGCGGCTCCCACCGGCACCCCGCTCAAGGCGGTCCACGGCGCCACGGTGAAGTCGGCGGGCTGGTCCGGCTCCTACGGCTACCGGATCGTCCTGGAGCTGGAGGACGGCACCGAGGTCTGGTACTGCCACCTCTCCTCCATGACGGTCTCCGCGGGCCAGACCGTGGGCACCGGCGAGACGATCGGCCGCGTCGGCGCCACCGGGAACGTCTCCGGCGCCCACCTCCACCTGGAGGTCCACCCCGGCGGCGGCGACGGCGTCGACCCGGCGGCCTGGCTGCGCTCCAAGGGCCTGACGGTCTGACCCTCCCTGGAACCCTGCCCGGGAACTGCCCAGGAACCGTCCGGGAACCGCACGGGGACCGCGCGGAATAGGCCCGGCGGCGGAGACCGTTGATCACCCCATGACCTCTCTCCGTACGCTGGGCACGTCCGACCTCCACGTCTTCCCGCTCGCCCTCGGCGGCAACGTCTTCGGCTGGACCGCCGACGAGGCGCAGTCCTTCGCCGTCCTCGACGCCTACGCCGCCGCGGGCGGCAACTTCGTCGACTCCGCCGACGTCTACTCGGCCTGGGCCGAGGGCAACGAGGCGGCGAGTCCGAGACCGTCATCGGCCGCTGGCTCGCCTCCCGCGGCAACCGCGACGACGTCGTCGTCGCCACCAAGGCCGGCGCCCACCCCCGGTTCAAGGGGCTCTCCGCCCCACGATCAAGGCCGCCGCCGAGGAGTCCCTGCGCCGCCTCGGCACCGACCGCATCGACCTGTACTACACGCACTTCGACGACGAGTCCGTCCCCGTCGAGGAGATCGTCACCGCCCTCGACCAGTTGGTGAGGGACGGCAAGGTACGGGCCGTCGCCGCCTCCAACATCTCCCCGAGCGGCTCCGCGCCTCCCTCGACTTCGCCGAGGCCGAGGGCCTCGCCCGCTACGTGGCCCTCCAGCCGCACTACAACCTGGTCTCCCGCGAGACCTACGAGGGCCCGCTCCTGGAGACCGCCGAGCAGGCGGGGCTCGCCGCCGTCCCGTACTACGGCCTCGCCTCCGGCTTCCTCACCGGCAAGTACCGCCCCGGCGCCGACGTCGACAGCGCCCGCGCCGCCGGGGCCGGCAAGCACCTGGACACCGAGCGGGGCCGGGCCGTGCTCTCCGCGCTCGACGCGGTCGCCGGGGCGCACGGCGCCGAGCCCGCCACCGTCGCCCTCGCCTGGCTCGCCTCCCGGCCCACCGTCGTCGCGCCGATCGCCTCGGCCCGTACGGTCGAACAGCTCCCGGCCCTGGTCGCGTCCGCCGACCTGGAGCTCACGGAGGAGGAGCTGACCCTCCTGACCGAGGCGTCGGCGATCCGGGACTGACGCCGGACGGGCCCTAACCTCGGTAGGGGTTGTAGCCGCCGTAGTCGAGGTACTGCGGCGGCGCCCGCCCGGCCCGTCGCCCGGGCCGCGTACGTCAGCGCGGGCGAGGCGACCGCCCGGCGCTGCCACAGGTGGTGAAGGAGCTCCTGCTCGCGGGCCGTGAAGTCGGGCCCGGCGGTGCCGCGCCGGGCCCGGTCCCGCAGGAACGCGAGGGTCGTCGCGAAGGACTCGTACTCGCCGACGGCCCGCGCGCCCGCTGCCGTACGTCCGGGCGGCGTAGGAGCGGGCGAGCTGCCGGGCCCGCATCGAGGAGAGCGCGAGCGGCTCGTCGGGGAGAGCCAGCCGGCCGCCGCGTACGCCGGGAGCTCCCCGGAGAGCGTGCGCAGCTCCCGCTGCCGGCTCCACACCGCCAGCCAGGTCAGCAGGCCGAAGGCCGGCATCATGAGCGCCCCGTACACCGCGTAGAAGGCCCAGGGGCCGCCGAAGGTGGCCGAGCCGTTCAGGCGGCGTGCATGCCCATGGCGAGCAGCAGCCCGGCGAGCGGAAGGAGCACCTTCCGCAGTCGCTTCCCGCGCGGGGCGAGCGCGGCGAGGCCGAAGCCGATGCCGGTGAGCACGGTGAACAGCGGATGCGCGAAGGGCGACATCACGACCCGGACGAAGAAGGTCCCGGCGGTCATCATGCCGATGCCGGTGGCGCCGACCTCCTGGTCCTCGCCGAAGGCGTTGCCGAGGTAGAGGATGTTCTCGGTGAAGGCGAAGCCGGTCGCGGTGAAACCGGCGATCACCACCCCGTCGACGAGACCGCCGAAGTTCCGGCGGCGGAAGAGGAAGAGCAGCAGGATCGCGGCGGCCTTGGCGCTCTCCTCCACCACCGGCGCGATGACGGTGGCGCCGAGGTGGTCGGCGGAGTCCGGGTCGGCGGTGGCCGTGGCGATCCAGCGGACCGCGAAGGAGTTCGCCAGGATCGCGACGAGCGCGGCGGCGAAGGCGCCCACGCGAAGGCGAAGAGCAGGTTCTTCCACGGTCCGGGCTCGACCCGGTCGAGCCAGCGGAAGGCCGCCATCAGCAGCGGTACGGGGAGCACGGCGAGGGCCAGGCCGACGAGGAAGCCCTGCGTGCCCGTCTGCTCGCGGACCATCGCCAGGATGACCAGGGCGCAGATCGCGAGCACGGTGACCAGGCATATCGCCCGGACCAGCCGGCTGCGCCAGAAGGCCCGGCGCGGCCGGTAGCGCCACTGGGAGCGGTCGGCGGCGGCGGGAAGGCCGGCTCCTCCGTGTCCCGGTGGGGGACGGGGCGGCTTCAGTCCCGGGCCTGTGATCGGGCGCGGGACCGCGTCCGTGATCGGGTACGCGTCCGTGATCGGGTACGGGACCGTGATCAGGGCCGCGTCCGTGATCGGGACCGGCTTCGGCGGGGGCGGGGTTCGACACGTGAGCGACCCTAACGACCGGCACGGACGGAGGGCGACGCACTTACGGGCCGACCTGCCCCGCGGCGCTACTTCCTCCGGAAGAGGAGGTCGTGGACGACGTGCCCCTTGTCGAGCCCCTGGCCCTCGAAGCGGGTGAGGGGACGGAAGCCGGGACGGGGCGCGTAACCGCCGTCGGCCTGCGTGTTCTCGAAGTCCGGGTGCGCGGTGAGCACCTCCAGCATCTGCTCGGCGTACTCCTCCCAGTCGGTGGCGCAGTGCAGGACGGCACCGGGCTTGAGCCGGGTCGCGAGGAGGCCGAGGAACTCGGGCTGGATCAGCCGCCGCTTGTGGTGGCGGGCCTTGAGCCACGGGTCCGGGAAGTACACCCGGCAGCCGTCGAGGGAGTCGCCGACGAGCATCTCGCGGAGCAGGATGATCGCGTCGCCGTTGGCCACCCGGACGTTGGTGAGGCCGTTGCGGTCGGCGAGGCCGAGCAGGTTGCCCTGGCCGGGGGTGTGCACGTCCACGGCGAGGATCCCGGTGCCGGGGTCGGCGGCCGCCATCTGCGCGGTCGCCTCGCCCATCCCGAAGCCGATCTCCAGGACGACCGGGAGCCCGCCGAACATCTCGTCCAGGTCCAGGACCCGCTTGCCGTCGATGTCGAGGCCCCAGTCGGGCCACCGCTTCAGCATCGCCTCGGCCTGCCCGGCGGTCACCCGGCTGCGCCGCGGCTGGAAGCTCCGGATCCGCCGCTCGTGGTGCGATCCGGCGGGATCGGGCAGGGGTCCCTCTCCGGGGGCGAACCTTTGACTGCCCCGCCGCGCGACGGCTGGGAGGCGGGGTCGGCGACGGGACGCGGGCTGTTCTCAGGCTGCTCAGACACAATGCGGCCGATTCTACGGGTGGCGGCGGACGGGCGCGGGCGGGCACGACGACGGCCCGCCGGGCCCCGGCTCCGGCCCCGGCTCCGGAGGCGCGCGCGACCGGCGGCCAGGACCTGTCCGGCGGCTACAGGAGCGCCAGCGCCCGCCCCGCCACCTCCCGCCCGATCGGCAGCGAGGCCGTCGCCGCCGGCGAGGGCGCGTTCAGGACGTGGACCGTGCGCGCCGCCTCCCGGATCAGGAAGTCGTCGACGAGCGTCCCGTCCCGCAGCACCGCCTGCGCCCGCACGCCGGCGCGGCCCGCCGCAGGTCGGACTCCTCCACCACCGGCAGGAGCCGTCGCACCGCCTCCGTGAAGGCCCGCTTCGAGAGCGAGCGGTGCAGCTCGCCCGCCCCGTACCGCCAGTGCTCCCGGGCGATGGCCCACGCGCCGGGCCAGGCCAGGGTGGCGCCCAGCTCGCGCGGGCGGACGACGGACCAGCCGTACCCCTCGCGGGCGAGCGCCGGGACCGCGTTCGGCCCGATGTGGACCCCGCCGTCGATGCCCCGCGTCAGGTGCACCCCGAGGAACGGGAACGCCGGGTCCGGCACCGGATAGACCAGGCCCCGCACCAGCGACGGATCCGCCAGCTCGTAGTACTCCCCCGGAAGGGGACGATCCGCATCCCCGGGTCGTCGCCCGCGAGCCGCGCGACCCGGTCGCAGTAAAGGCCCGCGCAGTTGACCAGGACCCGCGCCCGGACCACCCGCCCGTCCGCCGTCCGCACGGCGACCCCCAGGGCCGCCGGTCGATTACGGCGGCCTCCGCGCCGTACAGGATCCGCGCCCCGGAGGCCTCGGCGAGCCGCTCCGCCACCGCCCCGTAGTCGCAGATCCCGGTCGTGCCGACGTGGATCGCGGCGAGCCCCGCACCCGCGGCTCGTACTCGCTGATCTGCGCCGGACCCAGCTCCCGCACCGGGATGCCGTTCTCCCGGCCGCGCTGCACGAGCGCGTGCAGCCGGGGCAGCTCCTCGCGCGCGGTGGCGACGACGAGCTTCCCCGTCACCTCGTACGGAATGCCCCACTCCGCGCAGAACTTGACCATCTCGGCCGCGCCCTCGACCGCGAACCGCGCCTTGAGGGACCCCGGCCGGTAGTAGATCCCGCTGTGGATCACCCCGCTGTTGCGCCCGGTCTGGTGGCGCGCGAGGGCGTGCTCCTTCTCCAGGACCGTGACCCGGGTGCCGGGAGCGGCACGCGTCAGCGCGTACGCCGTCGACAGACCGACGATCCCGCCGCCGATCACCAGCACGTCACAGTCGAACACCGGCCCCACCTCCCACCCCCGATACTGCACTGGCCCACTGACAACGCCGTGAAACCTCGCGCGGCCTCATGAGACGCGGTTCACCCGGAGGCGGGTGTTCAACCGGGGTGGATGCCCGGCCTGGGGCGCGTGTCCGACCTGGGACGGCTGCCCGGCCTTGGACGACTGCCCGGCCTGGGACGGGCGCCCGACCGGGGTGGATGCCCGCCCGGGCCCTCGCGGGGCTCACGCCGGAGCGACGAGCAGCGGCCGGGCGCGCTCCCGCAGCTCCATGACGCGCGGCTCGTCCCCGTACGGTTCGAGCCGGTGCAGCAGGTCCCGTACGTACTCGGTCGTCCGCGCCGACGAGATCCGCCCGCCACCTCCACCGCGCGCGTGCCGGCCGCGCAGGCCGCGTCCAGGTTGCCGGACTCCAGTTCGGCGACGGCAGACACGACGAGCCGCAGGCCGTGCGAGCGGACGAACTCCTCCGTCGGCCGGGACAGCGCCTGCTCGGTGAAGCGGCGCACCTCGCGCGGCATCCGCAGGTCCCGGTAGCACTCGGCGGCGTCGGCGCAGAACCGGTCGTACGAGTAGAAGCCCAGCCAGGTCGGGTCGGAGTCGCCCGCCCGTGACCGCTCCAGCCACCCCTCGGCGGACTTGAGCGCGGCCGCGGCGGCCGTCCCGTCCCCGGCCTTCGCGTGCGCGCGTGCCTCGACGAGCCGGAAGAAGGACATGGTGCGCGCGGTGGCGAGCCCCGGTTGCGCTCCAGGGCCGCCTGGGCGAGGTCCACGCCCTCGTCGGCGAAGCCCCGGTAGGTGGCCTGGAGGGACATGGACGCGAGCACGTAGCCGCCGAGGGCACGTCGGCGGCGGCCCGGGCGAGCCGCAGGGCCTGGATGTAGTAGCGCTGGGCGGCCTCCTGCTGCCCGGTGTCGAAGCCATCCAGCCGGCGAGCCGGGTGAGTTCGGCGGTCGCGCCGAACAGGGCCAGCCGACCTCGTCCGAGTACGAGCCGAGCAGCAGCGGGGCCGCGTCCACCCGTAAGCACTCGGGGACCATGGACGAACGCCAGTCACCGCCGCCGTACTTGGAGTCCCAGCGGCGCGCGTCCTCGGCGGCCTCGCGGAGTTTGGCGACGTCGCTGTGGCCCACGCGCACGTGCTCCGGCGCGGGCGCCACCGGGACGCCGGCCCCGGGCGCGGGAGTTCCCGCTCCACCGACGGGTCGGCCGGGGTTATCAGCCAGCGGGACGCGGGCGTGGCGTAGGCGCTCACCGCGAACGACCCGGCGAGCGACTGCCAGATGCCGCCCCGCCGGCCCGCCGCCCGGCGAGGTCGAGCCGGTACAGGTCGGTGGCCGAGCGGACCGCCTCGCCCACGTCGCGCGGGAAGGCGAGGCCCACCTCGGGCGCCGGATCGGCGTCGGCGAGCCCTATCTCGTGCAGCGGCACGGGCCGGCCGAGCTTCTGCCCGATCGCGGCGGCGATCAGGTGCGGGGCGGCGCCCTGCGGCACCATGCCCTTGGACACCCACCGGGCGACCGAGGTCTTGTCGTAGCGGAGCGTCAGTCCCCGCTGCGCACCGAGGTCGTTGACGCGCCGGGCGAGCCCGGCGTTGCTGATTCCCGCGAGGGCGAGAACCGTGCCGAGCTTTTCGTTCGGCCCGCGTTGCTCCCTGGACATGACGCCACCCCTCGACAGCACAGACGGCCGCCACGACGCCGGGCATAGGCGTGCGGCATTCGTAAGCACAGCGTAGTTCGCCGCATCCCTACCGTTAAGGGGCGCTGTTCCGTATGGCGAGATTGTTGTGTGACCAATCGGCGCGGGGGCCGTCGGGGTGGCGCGTGCTCCGGCCGTGTGGCCGTGCGCCCGGCCGTGCGCTCTCGTCCGGCCGACGGGGGAGCGCTTCCATCGATAGCGCGTGGGTCGGCCCATCCGGCCGGGGTCGGAGTCCCGGACCAGTGGGCTGGGGACACCGCCGCCCCATTCCCCGCGGGCGGCGGACGGCGCCGGGAGGCGGAAACGCCTCCCGGTCGGCCGGCGGTCCGTGCAGAACGGGCCGCTCCTGTTCGTTCCCGCGCGCCTCATAAACCTTCGTGCGCGGTCGATATTCGGCCGAATGTCGCCGGTGTCCAACTGGCCCATGCCAGGGGCGCATTCGGCTTTCGCGCGCGTGCACCCGGACACCGCCCCGTGCGCCGTTGTCGTGGCAGCATGTCTCCCACCGAAACGGACGTGGAGGCGCCGATGCGATGGCTGGTGGGCTGGAGCAGTGTCGCCGCGAGCTTCGCAACGACCGGGGGAGCACGGACGGGAGCGGCGAACGGCCCGTACGGCACGGGCCCGGCGGCCCACGACGCGTACGACCCCTACGGTACGGACCGGGCGACGGCGGCCGAGGGGCGCACGGTGCAACCGGTGGGCGCACAGCTCCTGTGGGGCGGCCCCGACCCGCTCTGGGCGGTCGGCGACTGGCGTCCCGACGAGGTCCGGGTGGTGTCCGTCGACGACCGCACCCACATCGCCGTCCTCGGCTGCTGCGCCGCCGGCGACGACGCACTGCGCAGGGCCCTGCTCACCGCGCGCGGGGGCGCCCTGCGGCACCTCACGGCCTGGCCGGGAAGCTACACCGCCGTCGTCAAGGCCGGTCGCCGCATCACCGTCACGGGTGACCTCGCGGGGCCCGGCCGGTCTTCCACACCCGTGGCAGGGCGGCACCGCGTACGCCACCGCCGCCCTGCCGCTCGCCGACCTCGTCGAGGCCCAGCTCGACATCGGCCACCTGGGCGCCCTGCTCGCCTGCCCCGAGACCCCGGAGGCGCTGCGCGACTCCACCCCTACGAGGGCGTCCGCCGGGTGCCGCCCGGCCACGCGCTGATCCTGCGGGAGGGCTCGCGCGAGATCACCGGGTACGAACAGGTCGCCTCGCTCGCGGTCGCGACCCCGAGACCGACCCCCGGCAGGCCGTCGAAGGGGTCAGGGACGCCCTGGTCGAGGCCGTGCGCGCCCGGCTCACCGCCCCCGGCACGCGCCCGAGGCCCCGCTCCCCGACCCCGGCCCGGTCCCCGGCATGGGGCCCGCCGACCGGCGCGCCGCCCGGGGCGCGGGCCCGGCCCCGGCATCGGCGCCGACCTGTCCGGCGGCAGC
Source organism: Streptomyces sp. WAC08241 (assembly GCA_007858575.1). GTDB lineage: Bacteria > Actinomycetota > Actinomycetes > Streptomycetales > Streptomycetaceae > Streptomyces. The sequence continues at coordinate 5,250,250 of CP042279.1, read as the reverse complement.
GCCTCCGGCACCCTCGCCCTCCTGGCGGCCGGGCTCCCCGGGGTGCCGGGCACGATCACCGGCCACGGCACGGGCGCGGGGGAGCGGCTGCTCGCCGTCACCTTCAACGACCTGGCCACGCGCGCGGGTTCCGGCCGCGCGGACGAGCTGAAGCGGGCCCGGGAGCTGGCCGCCGACCCGCGCCTGCACCACGTGGTCGTCGCCGCCGGCGAGGAGGCCTGCCGTACGCCGCCCTGGACGGGCCGCTCACCGACGAGCCGGGGCCCGCGCTCGTCACTGCCGAACGGCACCGGCGGCGGCTCGCGGGCGGCAGCGCCGACCACTTCACCGGCATGGGCGCCAAGCAGGTCCTGGACGCGCACCCGGCGCGCCTCGCCGACCTCCTGATGGACCGCAGACGCCGCTCCCTGGTGCGTCCCGTCACCGCGCTCGCCAAGGCCTCGGGTCCTTCGGCGGGCGCTCTCCTGGTGCCGCTGACCGTGTACCGGGCGGCCCGCAAGCTGGCCCGCACCCCGTACCGCACGGGCCTGGAGACGGCGGCCCGGCGGGTCCTGGAGGCCAACCGCACCGCCCCCGACGGCTTCGGCCCCTGGAGGCCTCCCTCTCCGCCCTCGCCTGGTCGCGCCCGGGCCCGGCGGCGCGCTGGCTGACGGGGGAGGCGCTGGCGGAAGTATCGGTTCGCCTGAACCGGGCGGCGACCCTCCGTCCTCCGTCCAGCGCCCCGGCGAGGTACGCGCGCGTGCGGCCCTCGTCCGCGCCGCCGCCGACCACCGCGTCCTGGAGCAGGCCGCCGAGATCCGCGGCCAGCGGCTGCACGCCCCTTCCTCGACAACCAGGTCGTACGGGCCTGCCGCGCCCTCCCGAATCCCTCCGGGTCCAGCCGGACGCCCGCGCCGGCATCCTGCGCACGGTCCTGACCGGTGCCGGCGTCCACGACCTGCCGCCGGGCTGGGGCGCCCCCACCCGGCCGTCCCGGCCGCCGCCGCCCGCGCGGGCCTGCGCGCCGCCCTCCCCGACTCCTGGCCTCTTCGACGCGCCGCTCCTCGCGGACGCGGGCCTGATCGAGGCCCGCACGGTCCGCGAGGCCCTGCCGCCGCCGCCGACGGCGCCCCGTCCCCCTCGACGGCCTCGCCGACCTCGTCTCCACCGAACTCTGGCTCCGCCGCCTCCTCGCCCGCCGCGGCTCCTGCTGGACCAGCACCACGGAACCGCGCGCCCACCGCGCGGTCCAGGGCCTTTGATCCCGGCGTCGCGGTCGCTTCCGGCGTGAGGGCCCGCGGCGCGGCTTCCGGTCGAAGGTTCACGGCACGCTCGTTCGAGTGAACGCACTCCGGACCCCGCCGCGACGCCCGTTCTAAGCTGAGGGCGTCGCACCGAGCGAAGGAGGTCCGGCATGGCGCTGCCGCTGCCGATTCCGGAAGACGCGTTCTCCGAGGGCACTCCCGACCGCGAGGGTGCGAGTGTGCAGGAGACCTTCGAACTGTTCAGTGCGCTGGCCCCCAAGGGCTGGCGCGTGGAGCTGATCGAAGAGGAGATTCACGTGGTGCCTCCGGCCAATGGCGAGCACGAGGAGATCGTGACCGAGGTGGTGGAACAGGTCATCGCCCGACGTGCCGACAAGGAAGTGCGCAACTTCACGGGCATCGGCCTCAGCCTGCCGGGCGCCACCGACACGGCGCGGGTCATCCCCGACCTCGTCATCGCCCCCAAGGGCAGCTTCGCCGACCAGCAGGAATGGCACGCCCCCGACCCCGTCCTCCTCGTCGCCGAGGTCACCTCCTCCTCCACCGCGAGCCGCGACCGCGTCCAGAAGATCCGGGCCTACGCGCGCGCGGGCATCCCCTCTACCTCCTGATCGACCGCGAGGCCGGCGAAGCCGTCGTGTGTTCCGGGCCGGCGGGAGACGGCTACGACCACAAGTCCGTCCACAAGCTGGGGACGCCCGTCCCGATCCCGGCGCCCCTGGGTTTCACCCTGGACACGGCCGAGTTCTGACGTCCGCCCGTCTCCGGGTCGAGCCCGGGTAAACCCCGAGGCGTCCGCGCGGGCCCGCGGTCACAATGAACCGGTGCGGTATCTCATCCTCGGCACCACCGAGGCCCTTCGTCCCGACGGCACCCCCTGCCCTCGGCGGTGCCCGGCTGCGCGCGCTCCTCGCCGCGCTCGCGCTGCGCGGCGGACGGCCCGTCTCCCTCGGCGAGCTCGCCGACGACGTGTACGGGGACGACCCGCCGCAGGACGCACCCGCCGCCCTCCAGGCCCTGGTCGGCCGCCTCCGCCGGGCCCTCGGCAGAGGCCGTCGCCTCCACCCCGGCCCCGGCTACCGGCTCGCCGCCGGACCCGACGACATCGACCTGTACGTCTTCGAGCGCCGGGCCGTCGAAGCGGGCGCCCGCCTCGACGCCGGTGACCCCGACGCCGCCGCCGCCCTCCTCCGGGAGGCCCTCGGCCTCTTCCGCGGCCCCGCCCTCGCCGACCTGCCCGACCCGGCGGGCGTCCGGCCGAGGCCCAGCGGCTCGCCGCCCTGCGCCGCCGCGTCGAGGCGGACCTGCGCCGGGGCGCCACCGACGGACTCGTACCGGAACTGACCGAACTCACCACCACGTACCCGTACGACGAGGCCTTCCACGCCCACCTCGTCCGCGCCCTGCGGGCCGAGGGCCGCCACGCCGACGCCCTCGCCGCGTACGAGACGGCCCGCCGCACCCTCGCGGACGCCCTCGGCACCGACCCCGGCCCCGAACTCACCGCCCTCCACCGCGAACTCCTCGCGGGCCCGACCGCAGCGACTACACCGACCGCGTCCCCGTCCCGACCGAGGGACCCGTCCTGGCCAAGGGACCCGTCCCGGCCGAAGGGCCCGTCCCGGCCGAAGGGCCCGCCGGCAACATCCGCCCCGCCTCACCTCCTTCGTCGGACGGGGCCCGAGCTCGGCGCGCTCCGGGCCGACCTCGCCGCCTCCCGGCTCGTCACGCTCACCGGGCCCGGCGGAAGCGGCAAGACGCGGCTCGCCGAGGAGGCCGCGCTGCGGGCCGGCGGCCCCGCCCCTGGATCGCCGAGCTGGCCCCGCTCGACGACCCCGGAGCCGTCCCCGGCGCCGTCCTCTCCGCCCTCCGCCTCCGCGAGACCAGCCTGATCGCCCGCGACGGAGCCCCCTCCAGAGCGACCCCACCGCCCACCTCGTGGAGCAACTCGCCGACCGCTCCCTCCTCCTCGTCCTCGACAACTGCGAGCACGTGATCGACGCGGCCGCCGCCCTCGCCGAGACCCTCCTCACCCACTGCCCCCGGCTCCGGATCCTCGCCACCAGCCGCGAACCCCTCGGCGTCCCCGGCGAGACGGTCCGCCCGTCGAACCCCTCCCGCCCCACCCCGCCCACCGCCTCTTCGTCGAACGCGCCCGCGCCGTGCGCCCCTCCTTCGACCTGACGGGAGACGTGCCCACGGGGAACGTGCCCCCGGGAGAGGGGCCCACCGGGGAAGCCGACGCGGCCGTCGCCGAGATCTGCCGCCGCCTCGACGGCCTGCCGCTCGCCATCGAGCTGGCCGCGGCCCGCCTCCGCCTCCTCACCCCCGCCAGATCGCGGACCGCCTCGACGACCGCTTCCGCCTCCTCACCTCCGGCTCCCGCACCGTCCTGCCCCGCCAGCAGACCCTCCGCGCGGTCGTCGACTGGTCCTGGGACCTGCTCGAACCGGACGAGCGCACCCTCCTCCGGCAGGTCTCGGTCTTCGCCGGCGGCTGGGACCTCGCCGCCGCCGAGGCCCTCTCCCCGCGCGCCGCCGACACCCTGGGCGCCCTGGTCGACAAGTCCCTCGTCGTCGCCGCCCCCACCGAGGACGGCGAGATGCGCTACCGCCTCCTGGAGACCATCCACGAGTACGCGACCGAGCGCGCCGCCGAGGCCCCCGACCTGCTCGCCGCCGCCGAGGCCGCCCACTTCACCGCCCTCACGGAGACCGCCGAACCCAAGCTGCGCTCCGGCGAGCAGCTCCCCTGGATCGACCGGCTCGAACGCGACCTGGACAACATCCGCGCCGCCCTCCACCGCACCCTCGTCACCGCCCCCGACGAGACCGCCGCCCTCCGGCTCGTCTTCGCCATGGGCTGGTTCTGGTGGCTGCGCAACCACCGCCCGAGGGCCTGGCCTGGGCCGAGCGCGCGGTCGCCCTCGGCGACGACCCGGAGGACCCGGCCGACCCGCGGTACTGGCCGCGGATGCGCCTGCGGATGCTGTACTTCTTCCTCGCGATCGAGAACCACACCGTCGCGGAGCTCCGCGACGACCCCGGGACCCTCGCCCTGGTCCGGCGGGTGCGGTCCGCGTTCGGGGACGAGCCCGGCCCGAGGCCGCCCGCTTCCCCGGCCTCCTCTGGCCGTTCACCGAGGCCCTCGGCGAGATCCCCACCGAGGAACCGGACGAACTCCGCGCCCTCCTCGACACCGCTCTCGCCAACTGCCGCCGCCACGGCGGCGACTGGGAAGGTCGGCGTCACCCTCATGTTCCGCACCCACATGGTCGTCGACATGCCCGGCACCCTCGCCGACGTGGACGAGGACCTGGCCGAACTCCGCACCCTCGCCCGCCGGGTCGGCGACCGCTGGATGGGGGCGCAGATCGCGAGCGCGGCGGCCGAGGCGTACATGATGCGCGGCCGGTACGAGGAGGCCGGGGCGGACTACGAGGAGGCGCTCCGCCTCGCCCGCGAGGTGGGCGCCCACGCCGAGAGCCCCTTCCTCCTCGCCCGGCTCGCCGAGATCGCCTACCGCTCCGGCGACATGGACACCGCAGGCAAGGGCCTCGCCGAGGCCTCGGCGGAGGCCGACCGCCACCACGTCAGGGACGCCCGGCCCTTCATCTCCTTCCTGAGCTCCGCCATCGCCCTCCACCGGGGCGAGATCGACACGGCCTGCGCCCACGCGGAGGAGGCGAGCCACCTGGTCGAGGCCGGCAACCCGCCGCCGCACTTCACCGCCGCGGTCATCGGACTCGCCGCCCGCGTCGAGGCGTACGGGGGCGGGGGCGCCGCGGCCGTCGCCTCCGCCACGACCGCGCTGCGCGCCGCGCGGGACGCCCGGTGCGCCGACCTCATCGCCGCGACGCTCGGTCAGGGGCTCGCGGTCGCCCTGTCCCTGGCGGACGAACCCGCCCCGCCGCCACGGTCCTGGCCGCCGTCGACTCCTGGCGCCGCGAACTGCCCCGCTCGGTGCCGGAGCTGGAGGAGGCCGAGGCGGTGACGGCCCGCTCGCTCGCCGCCCTCGGCGCACCGGGCCTCGCCGCCGCCCGGACGGCGGGCGAGGGCCTGGACCTCGACGGGGTCCTGTCCCTCGTGCGGGACCTTCCGGGGAGCTCCCCGAGGATCTTCCCGATGACCTTTCCGGGGGCCTTCCGGGACGTCCCCGACGGCTCCCCAAAGGACTCCCCGACGGGATCAGGAGCAACTGATCCGGGACTGGGCCCAGTCCGCGATCGCGGCCCGCCCCAGCGGGCCGGTCTCCTCGACCACGAGCCGGAGCCTGGAGCGGCCGGTGATGTCGACGTGCACCGGGACCGGCGGGTCGCCCGCCTCGACCACGCCGGACCGCCAGAGCCGCTCCCCGTCCCCGTAGACGGAGAAGCGGACGCCGCCGACGCCGAACAGGGCGCTCAGGTCGTCGACGCCGACCATCGCGTCGTAGCTCGTGCACCGCCGGTTGAGGTCGATGACCACGGAGGACGGCGCGTGGACGCTCACCCCGTACGCGTACCGGGTGCCGCCGACGGAGAGGCCCTTGCGCTGCCACAGGAAGCCGCTCTCCGCCAGGGACACCTCGGGCTTGGTGCCGTCGCCGAAGATCCCGTAGTCCAGCTCGTCGACCTGGTAGACGGTCGGCGGCGTGGTCGGGGGCGGCGCGGGGCTCGGCGGCGGCTCGGGCGCCGGCGTCGGCTTCTGGGTCGGTTTCGGGGCGGGCTTCGGCGTCTGCTTCGGACTGGCCGGCGGCGTGGGCCTCGGCGTCGGCTCCGGGGACGGCGACGGGGAGGCGTCGGGTCCGGCTCCGGAGAGGGCGCCGACACCGACACCGGCTCCGGCTTCGGGGAGGACTTCTCCGGGGCGGGCGCGGTCGTCGGCGCGGGCGCCGGGGCCTCGGCCTTCACGGGCGGGGACGGCGGTACGGGCTTCGGCGGCGGCGCGGGCTCCTGCGGCACCACCGGGGTGACGACCGGTTGCGAGGGCTTGGGCGCGGCCACGGGCTCCGGGTCCCCGCCATGGCCCAGACGAGCCCGGCGGCCGCGGCGACGGCCACGGCCGCCGCGATCCCGGCCTTGGCCGGGGTGCCGAGCCCTCGGCGGCGGCACCGCCCGGGGCGGCGCCCCCGAGGACCCGGAGGCGGCGGCCGCCGCGCCCGCCCCGGCCGCGGCGGCGGTGCCGCCCGCGACGGCCCCGGCCGCCTTGAACGAGTACCCGGCGGCGAACCAGCCGATGACGGCGACCGGCAGCAGCGCGGGGATCCCGGCGTTCACGTGCGCCAGCTCACCGGCGGCGAGCCGGCACTTGGCGCACTCCTCCAGGTGCTTGCGCAGGCCGCGTTCGGCCCGCATCCGCAGCCCGCCGCGCGCGTAGGCGCCGAGCCGGTCCGCGTACCGGGCGCAGTCGCCGCCCGCCGTCAGGGACTGGCTGACGTGGGCCTGGAGGTAGGCCTGCTTGAGCCCCTCGCGCGCCCGGCTGGCGAGCACGGCCGTGGCGTTGGCGGTGAGTCCGAAGAGCGGGGCGACCTCGCTCGGCGACTCCTCCTCGACGGTGGTGTGCCACAGCACGGCCTGCCACCGCTCGGGCAGCGAGCGGAAGGCCTGCAGGGCGAGCGACTGCTCGGCCTCGTGCATGGCCAGGACGTCCGCGCCGAGGTCCGTCGTGTCCTGGTCGGAGACCTCGGAGGAGCGGGCGGCCTCCGCCGCGAACACCGCGAAGTCCTCGACGAGGTGCTCCCGCTTCTGCGTCCTGGCCCAGTTCGCCGCGACCCGCCGGACGGTAGTCATGAGGTAGGCGCGCACCGCCTGTTCGGGCCCGGCCCCGCCCCGTACGGCCTGGAGGGTGCGGGCGAACACCTCGGCGGTGAGGTCGTCGGCGGTGTGCGCGTCGCGGCAGCAGGTCCTGGCGTACCGGCGCACGGCCCCGGAGTGCCGGCGGAACAGCTCCTCGTACGCCGAGTCGTCGCCGTCCCGCATGAGCTGGACGAGATCGGCGTCGGAGGGCGGCAGGTCGAGGGGCGGCGGAAGGACTCCGTCGTCCCCGGCACCCCATCGGTTCCGGCGTCCCCGTCGGCTCCCGCGGACCCGTTCTCCGTGGACCCGTCTTCCGTGAAGCCGTCGTCCTCCGCGAAGTCGGCTCCGCCGTGCCCGGTCCCGGCCGGTCCGGTTCCGGCCGCTCCGGCCCCGGTGGCCGCCCCGCGACGGCCCCGACGCCTTCCCCGGCATCCGCCCCGGCGGACTTCCCCTCACGCTGCTGCGGAACGCTCGCGTCGAGCGACTCGCCGTACCCGGGTGGATCCCCGTACCCGGGTGGATCCCCGTGTCCGGGTAGATCCCCGTATCCGGGTGGATCGGCATACCCGGGCGACTCGCCGTACCCGGAAGAACCCGACGCCCCCGGTGGCCCGGCCGAGAAACACCGCCCGCACCGGAGGAACCCACCGGTCCGCCCTGGCTCGGCACCTGCCGGGCGGGCAGGCCCCGGCCTCCGCGGTGCCGCCGTTTCCCAGCGGCTCGTCCCGACCCTCACCGCTCATCGCGGAAGCCCCCGTACGCATGCTCAGAACCGAACACCGGCCAAGCCTGCCACAGAGCGCGGGCACGCCGAAGCGACCCGTCCACTTACCACTCGTCCGGGGCGACTTCCCGTATCCGGGCGTAACCGCTCACGCGTTCGTGTCATGCTTATTGGTCCGCCCGGACCACCGGCCACGCGCCGGCGAGGAGAAGGAGCGGCCGTCCCTACCGGGACCGCAGGCCCTCCAGGAGGATGTCCAGGAGCCGCGCCGAAGCCGCCGCCTGCTGCACCGCGTCCGGCAGGGCCGGCGCGGCAGTGGCGATGACGAGGAGGACGTCCGCCACGGTCACGTCCGTCCGCAGCTCACCCGCCTCCCGCGCCCGGTCGACCAGACGCCCGACGACCTCCAGGAGCTCGGCGGCCCCGCGTCGTCCCGCTCCTCGGCCGGCGCGCCGCGCGGCGCGACCACCCGCGCGTCCGCCTGCCCGTCGACGCCCCGCTGGTACGGCACCCGGGCCGCGTCGTCGGCGTCCCCGGCGACGGCCGGCAGCACGGAGTCGTCCACGCCCACCCGCAGCACCTGCGGCGGCAGGAGCCGCCCGCGCCCGAGGCCACCGAGGTCCGCAGGAACCGGGAGAGCGCCGACCACGGCTCGTCCTCCTGGCCGAGCGCGGTCCGCGCCTGCTCGGTCAGCCGGGCGGTCTCCTCCTCGGCTATCCGGCGCACCAGCACGTCCTTGCTGGGGAAGCGCCGGTAGACGGTGCCGACCCCACGCGCGCGCGGCGCGCGACGTCCTCCATCGGAGCCCCGTAGCCGAGCTCGCCGAACACCTCGCGCGCGGCCCGCAGGACGTGCTCCAGATTGCGCTGCGCGTCACCCGCAGCGGCGCGGACCTGCCGCCCGCCGACAGCGCGCCGCCGCGCTCGGAGCCCACGGCTCCCGCGGCCCGCGCGTCGTCGACGGCCAGCGCCCCGGCGCCCGGCTGCCAGCGTGAATCCTGCATCTGCATAAGCGTTCCCCGCTCATGATGTCTCCCCCGGAGACTCCCCGCCCTGACACGGGGTTTCCGGCCGACGAGCGCTTCGGTCCACGCGCTCCCACCCGACACCCCGACGAAGTACGAACATAGTTGAGTCGGAGTCAATTCAGAAGGGGTGTTCCGCACGGTGCGCCCCCCGATCGGAGCAAGGCCCGGTTCACTCCCCTTTCCCACCCCCGCCGAACCCGACCCGGCCTCCGTGACCTGGGCGGATCACGGTTCGCCGCCCGCGCGCGCCACCCCGCGCCTCCACACCTCCGGTCACACAATTCGTCGAGCCTGTGGACAAACAACGGGCGGGAGTGCGTCATGGGACAGTGACCGAACCTGTGCGCATTCTCGTGGTCGGCGGTGGATACGTCGGCATGTACACCGCGCTGCGCCTCCAGCGGCAGCTCAGGGCGGAACTCCGATCCGGCGCCGCCGAGATCGTCGTGGTCACCCCGAGCCGTACATGACGTACCAGCCGTTCCTGCCCGAGGCAGCGGCCGGCTCCCTCTCCCCGCGCCACGTCGTCGTACCGCTGCGCCGCGTCCTCGGCCGCTGCCGGATCCTCATCGGCGAGGTCCGGTCCGTCGACCACGCCCGGCGGACCGCGACCCTCTCCACCCTCGCCACGGACGAGGAGGGCACGGGCCCGTCGAGCTCGCCTACGACGAGCTGGTCATCGCGCCCGGCTCCGTCTCCCGCACGCTCCCGGTCCCCGGCCTGGCCGAGCACGGCATCGGCTTCAAGACCGTCGAGGAGGCCATCGGCCTGCGCAACCACGTCATCGAGCAGATGGACATCGCCTCCTCCACCCGCGACCCGCGATCCGCGACGCCGCCCTCACCTTCGTCTTCGTCGGCGGCGGCTGCGCGGGCGTGGAGGCCCTCGCCGAGCTGGAGGACATGGCCCGCTACACCGCGCGGTACTACCACAACATCAAACCCGCCGACCTGCGCTGGGTCCTGGTCGAGGCCGCCGACCGGATCCTCCCCGAGGTCGGCGCGAAGATGGGCCGGTACGCCGTCCGCGAGCTGCGCGCCCGGAACGTCGACGTGCGCCTGGAGACCCGCCTCGACTCCTGCGAGGACCGGGTCGCCGTGCTCAGCGACGGCACCCGGCTCCCCACCCGCACCGTCGTCTGGACCGCCGGGGTCCGGCCCGCCCCCTCCTCGCCGCCACCGACCTGCCGCTGGACGCGCGCGGCCGGATCCGCTGCACCGCCCGGCTCTCCGTCGAGGGGGTCGAACACGCCTGGGCCGCCGGCGACGCCGCCGCCGTCCCCGACGTCGCCTCCGGCGAACCCGGCGGAGAGTGCGCGCCCAACGCCCAGCACGCCGTCCGCCAGGCCCGGGTCCTCGCCGAGAACATCGCCGCCTCCCTGCGCGGGCAGCCGCTCGAGGAGTACGCGCACGCGTACGCGGGATCCGTCGCCTCCCTGGGCCTCCACAAGGGCGTCGCCCACGTCTACGGACGCAAACTCAAGGGATACCCGGCGTGGTTCATGCACCGGGCCTACCATCTGAGCCGGGTCCCCACCTTCAACCGGAAGGCCCGCGTCCTGGCCGAATGGACCTTGTCCGGCCTGTTCAAACGGGAGATCGTCTCCCTCGGCTCCCTGGAGCACCCCGCGCCGAATTCGAACTCGCCGCCTCCCCGCCACCCGGCGACGACGACAAGCCGTCGTCCTGACATCACTGTCAGTGCACACGTCCACACGGGACGTGTGACCATAGTGGACTCACACCTGCACAGCGTGACTCTGCACGGCACCGACACCACGAGGCATACAGATCCGTGAACTTCACCCGTTGGAGCGCCCGGCTCCCCGGCACACAGCGCCGCACGGCGCAGGGCACCGAAGGCTCCGTGCCCGCCGCCCGCGGTGAGCACGGGCAGCAGCCGGAGCGGCCGGCCGACGTCGCCGAGGACGTCCCCTCCCTGGAGGACTTCTCCGTACGGGAGCTCCTCGGCCGCCTCCCCGGCCTGGCCGCGCTCGTGTACGGCCCGGAGCACCGCATCGCGTACGTGAACGAGGCGTACGCCGCCGCCTTCGGCCCCGCACCCCGGCGCCACCGTCGCCGACACCTGCCCGGAGGCCGAGGAGCTGGGCCTGCTGCCCCTCATGGACCAGGTCCTGCGCAGCGGCAAGCCCCGTACGGTCAAGTCCCGCCGCACCCGGGGCGGCGGCTCGTACACGGTCACCTGCCTGCCCGTCGGCAGCCCCGCCTCGACGGCGGCGCCGTCCTCGTCCACGCCGCGGACGTCACCGACCACGCCGAGGCCGCCGAGCGGCTGCGCGCCAGCGAGCGCAAGCACCGCCAGACCGCCGTCACCCTCCAGCGCTCCCTGCTCCCGCAGAAGCTGGAGCAACCGACGACCTGCGGATCGCCGCCACCTACCAGCCCGGCGGCACCGACGCGGCCGTCGGCGGCGACTGGTACGACGTGATCACCCTCGGCGCCGGCCGCACCGCGCTCGTCATCGGCGACGTGATGGGCCGCGGCGTCCGCGCCGCCGCCGTCATGGGCCAGCTCCGCACCGCCGTCCGGGCGTACGCGCGCCTGGACCTGCCCCGCACGAGGTCCTCCAGCTCCTCGACGGCCTCGCCGCCGAGATCGACGCCAGCCAGATCGCCACCTGCGTGTACGCGATCCACGACCCCAGCGAGGGCAAGCTGGTCTACGCCTCCGCCGGCCACCTCCCGATCCTCGTACGGGACGAGGACGGCACCGTCCGCCAGGCCGACGACCCCACGGGCCCGCCGCTCGGCACCGGCGGCTGGCTCCACACCTCGGGCACCATCGCCCTGCCGCCCGGTTCCACCGCCGTCCTCTACACCGACGGCCTGGTGGAGCGGCGCCGCGAGACATCGACGAGGGCGTCGCCGCGCTGGCCCGCGCCCTCTCCGGCGCCAGCGGCACCCCGCAGGTGGTCTGCGACCGGCTCCTGCGCTCCCTGGGGGTGACCGCCGACCACGACGACGACGTCGCCGTCCTGGTCGTCCAGCACCCCTCCCGGGAGGGGACGGACGCGGAACTGTTCCACAACGCCGCCCTGGAACTGCTCGGCGGGGTCGAGGCGGCCCCCGCGCGCGTGCCTTCGCCTCCGGCGTCCTCTCCAGTTGGCGCTTCCCGGTCGAACTGCGCGACCTGGGGTCCTGGCCACCAGCGAACTGGTGGGGAACTCCCTCCAGCACGGCACCCCGCCCATGCGCCTGCGGCTGCGCCGCACCGACCGGCGCCTGATCATCGAGGTGACCGACGGGGACGACCACCTGCCGCGCCGCCGCAGGGCGAAACGGAGGACGAGGCGGGTCGCGGGATCTCGATCATCGCGACGATCGCCTCGTCCTGGGGAGCCGCCGCACACCGGGCGGCGGCAAAGCGGTCTGGTGCGAGTTCGCCCTGAAGGACTAGGACGCCCTGACCGGCACGTCCTGCTCGACCGGTTCGGCCGGCTCGACCGGCTCGTGCCGGACGACGACCTTCGACGGCCGGAGGGCCAGGGAAGGCTGGTTCTGCTCGGGTGTGAGCTGCCTGCCGAGCCGGACGGCGAGGAAGGTGATCCCGAGCGAGAAGAGCACGAAGGTCACGATGTACGGCCCGTGCAGCGCGGCCCCATGGGCCCGCCCACGGCCGGACCGACGGCCAGCGCGAGCTGCTTCACCAGGGCGAAGGCCGAGTTGTACGAGCCGACCATCGACTCCGGCGCCAGGTCGGCCACCAGCGGGGCCACGGTCGGCGACAGCATCGCCTCGCCGAGCCCGAAGAGGGCGTACGTGGAGACGAAGGCCGCCGTCGCCATGGTCTGGCTGCCGTGCCCGAGGCCCGCGTACCCGGCGATGAGCCACGCCAGGGTCCAGATCAGGCCCACGGCCGCGATGACCCGGGTCCGCCGGCGGCGCTCGACGAACTTGAGGACCAGGAACTGGGCCAGCACGATCACCGCCGTGTTGGCGGCGAGCGCGAGGCCGAGCGCGGACGGCTGGATGCCGGCGGCCTCGGTGCCGTACGCGGCGAGGCCCGACTCGAACTGTCCGTAGCAGGCGAAGAAGAGGACGAAGCCGAGGACGCAGAGCTGCACCATCGCCTTGTGCCCGAGCAGCGCACGCACGCCGCCGCCCTTGCCGGCGCCGGACGGGCGGGCGTCCTGGAGCGCGGGGAGCCCGGCATCCGGACGGTCCCGACGATCCCGGCGAGCACCAGGAACATCGCGGCCTCGATCGAGAACAGCAGGATGAAGCTGCCCGGCCGGCTGGTGTCGACGAGCTGGCCGCCGATCAGGCCGCCGACGCCGAGGCCCAGGTTCTGCAGGAAGAACTGCATGGCGAACGCCCGGGTGCGCCCGACGGGCGTCGAGCACCAGACGATCATCGTGGCGAGGGCCGGCTGGAGGACGGCCGTACCGGCGCCGAGCAGCGCCGCGGCCCCACGGCCGCCGGCACGCTGGAGGCGAAGCCCATCCCCACCGCGCCCACGGCGGCGACGACCGAGGCCACGAGCAGCACGGGCACGGGCCCGCGCCGGTCGATGGCCCGCCCGCTGAAGGGCAGCACCACGAGCGCGGCCATGGCGAAGACGGTGAGGACGATGCCCGCCGTCGCCGCGCCCAGATCCCGCACCTGCGCCACGTACACATAGAGGTACGGCACGGTGAAGCCGAGTCCGAACGCGCTCAGCGCGCTGCCTGCCTGAATCCGGCGCATCTCCGCGCCCCTCGCCTTGGTCACACTCACCCACTTCGGTCGCGGGTTCAGGCCTGTAGCCCTGAACCCTGAAGACTTAAAAGCTAAAGTTAACGTCTCAACAGTACACATGGAAGGACTTCAACGCCAACGGAGCCCGTGGGATACTCGCCGCATGTCCGAGAACCCCGAGCGATCCGGCCCGCAGGCCCTCCAGGAGCCGAGCCTCGACGAGCAGATCGCCGCCTACCAGCGCGAGTTCCGCGACCTCGACCCCCAGGTCGAGAAGGTCGTCTCCGCCCTCGGCCGGCTGAACCGCCGGATGAACGTGGCGTACGGACGCCAGCTCGCCGACCTCGGCATCAGCAACGCCGAGTGGGAGGTCCTCAAGACGCTGGTCCTCTCCGGGGAGCCCTACCGGCTCGGTCCGGGCGAGCTGGCCAAGCGCCTGGGCCTCACCCCGGCCGCGATGACCCACCGCATCGACCGCATGGCGGGAGAGGGCCTAGTCACCCGCGACCGCGACGAGAACAACCGGGTCCGCGTGATCGTCGAGCTCACCGACGAGGGCCGCACAAGTGGCTGGAGGCCATGCGCATGGCCACGGCCTTCGAGGAGGACCTCCTCCAGGACCTCAGCACGGAGGAGAAGGGCGTCCTCGGCGACGTCCTCATCCGCCTCCTCCGCCGCGTGGAGCACACCCAGCCCGACGCCGGCGGCCGACTGACGGACCTCGATTGAGGCCGTGGGGCCGGGGGTACGGGAGGGGTTGACACACCCTCCGGATGCGTAGTGTTCTCCGAGTTGTCACGGAGCCGGAACGGTTCTGCGACAGCCACTCCCGCCGCTGATGCGGCACCTCTACTCAGCACGATCTCCCTCCCGGGAAGAATTTCGGCATGCCGAAATTCATTTCGAAAAGACTCGATTATGAGTCGCCGGGGAAATCCGCTAGAGTTTGAGACGTCGGAACGGCCCAACAGCCGGAAAGACAACTCCCGCTGACCGGGAATCAGACGCCGAAAGGATCTGATAGAGTCGGAACCGCCGGAAGGGCCCGGAGCGAAAGCGAAAGGGACCGGAAAGCACCGAGGAAATCGGATCGGAAAGATCTGATAGAGTCGGAAACGCAAGACCGAAGGGAAAAGCCCGGAGGAAAGCCCGAGAGGGTGAGTACGAAGGAAGCGTCCGTTCCTTGAGAACTCAACAGCGTGCCAAAAATCAACGCCAGATTAGTTGATACCCCGTCCATCTTCGGATGGTCGAGGTTCCTTTGAAGAAAAAACACAGCGAGGACGCTGTGGACGGTCGGCCACATTCCGGCATGACTGTCCCGCTCAACGCGAGTGTCTCACCGGATATCCGGTACACATTCACGGAGAGTTTGATCCTGGCTCAGGACGAACGCTGGCGGCGTGCTTAACACATGCAAGTCGAACGATGAAGCCCTTCGGGGTGGATTAGTGGCGAACGGGTGAGTAACACGTGGGCAATCTGCCCTTCACTCTGGGACAAGCCCTGGAAACGGGGTCTAATACCGGATACGACCTGCCGAGGCATCTTGGCGGGTGGAAAGCTCCGGCGGTGAAGGATGAGCCCGCGGCCTATCAGCTTGTTGGTGGGGTAATGGCCTACCAAGGCGACGACGGGTAGCCGGCCTGAGAGGGCGACCGGCCACACTGGGACTGAGACACGGCCCAGACTCCTACGGGAGGCAGCAGTGGGGAATATTGCACAATGGGCGAAAGCCTGATGCAGCGACGCCGCGTGAGGGATGACGGCCTTCGGGTTGTAAACCTCTTTCAGCAGGGAAGAAGCGCAAGTGACGGTACCTGCAGAAGAAGCGCCGGCTAACTACGTGCCAGCAGCCGCGGTAATACGTAGGGCGCAAGCGTTGTCCGGAATTATTGGGCGTAAAGAGCTCGTAGGCGGCTTGTCACGTCGGGTGTGAAAGCCCGGGGCTTAACCCCGGGTCTGCATCCGATACGGGCAGGCTAGAGTGTGGTAGGGGAGATCGGAATTCCTGGTGTAGCGGTGAAATGCGCAGATATCAGGAGGAACACCGGTGGCGAAGGCGGATCTCTGGGCCATTACTGACGCTGAGGAGCGAAAGCGTGGGGAGCGAACAGGATTAGATACCCTGGTAGTCCACGCCGTAAACGTTGGGAACTAGGTGTTGGCGACATTCCACGTCGTCGGTGCCGCAGCTAACGCATTAAGTTCCCCGCCTGGGGAGTACGGCCGCAAGGCTAAAACTCAAAGGAATTGACGGGGGCCCGCACAAGCAGCGGAGCATGTGGCTTAATTCGACGCAACGCGAAGAACCTTACCAAGGCTTGACATATACCGGAAAGCATCAGAGATGGTGCCCCCTTGTGGTCGGTATACAGGTGGTGCATGGCTGTCGTCAGCTCGTGTCGTGAGATGTTGGGTTAAGTCCCGCAACGAGCGCAACCCTTGTCCTGTGTTGCCAGCATGCCCTTCGGGGTGATGGGGACTCACAGGAGACCGCCGGGGTCAACTCGGAGGAAGGTGGGGACGACGTCAAGTCATCATGCCCCTTATGTCTTGGGCTGCACACGTGCTACAATGGCCGGTACAAAGAGCTGCGATGCCGCGAGGCGGAGCGAATCTCAAAAGCCGGTCTCAGTTCGGATTGGGGTCTGCAACTCGACCCCATGAAGTCGGAGTTGCTAGTAATCGCAGATCAGCATTGCTGCGGTGAATACGTTCCCGGGCCTTGTACACACCGCCCGTCACGTCACGAAAGTCGGTAACACCCGAAGCCGGTGGCCCAACCCCTTGTGGGAGGGAGCTGTCGAAGGTGGGACTGGCGATTGGGACGAAGTCGTAACAAGGTAGCCGTACCGGAAGGTGCGGCTGGATCTACCTCCTTTCTAAGGAGCACAGCACCGGATGCAGACGAACGTTCTGCACGGTCAGCTCATGGGTGGAACGTTGATTAGTTGGCACGCTCGGTTGTTCTCCTTCACCAGTACTGCTTCGGCGTGGACCGTGACGAGAGCGCAAACGAGTGTGCCTGGCACGTTGTTGGGTGTCTGAGGGTACGGCCGTCATGGTCTGCCTTCGTGGATGCCGGCCCCAGTAAAGCTCTGCTCCGGCAGAGTGTGATGGGTGGCTGGTCGTTGTTTGAGAACTACACAGTGGACGCGAGCATCTGTGGCCAAGTTTTAAGGGCGCACGGTGGATGCCTTGGCACCAGGAACCGATGAAGGACGTGGGAGGCCACGATAGTCCCCGGGGAGCCGTCAACCAGGCTTTGATCCGGGGGTTTCCGAATGGGAAACCCGGCAGTCGTCATGGGCTGTCACCCATGCCTGAACACATAGGGCATGTGGAGGGAACGAGGGAAGTGAAACATCTCAGTACCCTCAGGAAGAGAAAACAACCGTGATTCCGGGAGTAGTGGCGAGCGAAACCGGATGAGGCCAAACCGTATGCGTGTGAGACCCGGCAGGGGTTGCGCATGCGGGGTTGTGGGATCTCTTTTCACAGTCTGCCGGCTGTGAGGCGAGTCAGAAACCGTATGGATAGGCGAAGGACATGCGAAAGGTCCGGCGTAGAGGGTAAGACCCCGTAGCTGAAATTCATGCGGCTCGTTGGAGAGACACCCAAGTAGCACGGGGCCCGAGAAATCCCGTGTGAATCTGGCGGGACCACCCGCTAAGCCTAAATATTCCCTGGTGACCGATAGCGGATAGTACCGTGAGGGAATGGTGAAAAGTACCGCGGGAGCGGAGTGAAATAGTACCTGAAACCGTGTGCCTACAAGCCGTGGGGCGTCGGATGCAAGCTTGCTTGCATCTCGTGACTGCGTGCCTTTTGAAGAATGAGCCTGCGAGTTTGCGGTGTGTTGCGAGGTTAACCCGTGTGGGGAAGCCGTAGCGAAAGCGAGTCCGAACAGGGCGATCCAGTAGCACGCTCAAGACCCGAAGCGGAGTGATCTAGCCATGGGCAGGTTGAAGCGGAGGTAAGACTTCGTGGAGGACCGAACCCACCAGGGTTGAAAACCTGGGGGATGACCTGTGGTTAGGGGTGAAAGGCCAATCAAACTCCGTGATAGCTGGTTCTCCCCGAAATGCATTTAGGTGCAGCGTCGTGTGTTTCTTGCCGGAGGTAGAGCACTGGATAGGCGATGGGCCCTACCGGGTTACTGACCTTAGCCAAACTCCGAATGCCGGTAAGTGAGAGCACGGCAGTGAGACTGTGGGGGATAAGCTCCATGGTCGAGAGGGAAACAGCCCAGAGCATCGACTAAGGCCCTAAGCGTACGCTAAGTGGGAAAGGATGTGGAGTCGCAGAGACAACCAGGAGGTTGGCTTAGAAGCAACCACCCTTGAAAGAGTGCGTAATAGCTCACTGGTCAAGTGATTCCGCGCCGACAATGTAGCGGGGCTCAAGCGTACCGCCGAAGTCGTGTCATTGCAGCATGAGGGCCAACGCCCGCTGTGATGGGTAGGGGAGCGTCGTGTGCCGGGTGAAGCAGCCGCGGAAGCGAGTTGTGGACGGTTCACGAGTGAGAATGCAGGCATGAGTAGCGATACACACGTGAGAAACGTGTGCGCCGATTGACTAAGGGTTCCTGGGTCAAGCTGATCTGCCCAGGGTAAGTCGGGACCTAAGGCGAGGCCGACAGGCGTAGTCGATGGACAACCGGTTGATATTCCGGTACCCGCTTTGAAACGCCCAATATCGAATCAGGCGATGCTAAGTCCGTGAAGCCGCCCCGGAGCCTTCGGGCAAGGGGAGTGGTGGAGCCGACGAACCAGACTTGTAGTAGGTAAGCGATGGGGTGACGCGGGAAGGTAGTCCAGCCCGGGCGGTGGTTGTCCCGGGGTAAGGGTGTAGGCCGTGTGATAGGCAAATCCGTCACACACTGAGGCTGAGACCTGATGCCGAGCCGATTGTGGTGAAGTGGATGATCCTATGCTGTCGAGAAAAGCCTCTAGCGAGTTTCATGGCGGCCCGTACCTAAACCGACTCAGGTGGTCAGGTAGAGAATACCGAGGCGTTCGGGTGAACTATGGTTAAGGAACTCGGCAAAATGCCCCGTAACTTCGGGAGAAGGGGGCCACGCCTGGTGATCGGACTTGCTCCGTGAGCTGGGGGTGGCCGCAGAACCAGCGAGAAGCGACTGTTTACTAAAAACACAGGTCCGTGCGAAGCCGTAAGGCGATGTATACGGACTGACGCCTGCCGGTGCTGGAACGTTAAGGGGACCGGTTAGCTCTGTTTCGACAGGGCGAAGCTGAGAACTTAAGCGCCAGTAAACGGCGGTGGTAACTATAACCATCCTAAGGTAGCGAAATTCCTTGTCGGGTAAGTTCCGACCTGCACGAATGGCGTAACGACTTCTCGACTGTCTCAACCATAGGCCCGGTGAAATTGCACTACGAGTAAAGATGCTCGTTTCGCGCAGCAGGACGGAAAGACCCCGGGACCTTTACTACAGTTTGATATTGGTGTTCGGTTCGGCTTGTGTGGGATAGGTGGGAGACTGTGAAGCCGTGACGCCAGTCATGGTGGAGTCGCCGTTGAAATACCACTCTGGTCGTGCTGGATGTCTAACCTCGGTCCGTGATCCGGATCAGGGACAGTGTCTGATGGGTAGTTTAACTGGGGCGGTTGCCTCCCAAAGGGTAACGGAGGCGCCCAAAGGTTCCCTCAGCCTGGTTGGCAATCAGGTGTTGAGTGTAAGTGCACAAGGGAGCTTGACTGTGAGACCGACGGGTCGAGCAGGGACGAAAGTCGGGACTAGTGATCCGGCGGTGGCTTGTGGAAGCGCCGTCGCTCAACGGATAAAAGGTACCCCGGGGATAACAGGCTGATCTTCCCAAGAGTCCATATCGACGGGATGGTTTGGCACCTCGATGTCGGCTCGTCGCATCCTGGGGCTGGAGTCGGTCCCAAGGGTTGGGCTGTTCGCCCATTAAAGCGGTACGCGAGCTGGGTTTAGAACGTCGTGAGACAGTTCGGTCCCTATCCGCTGTGCGCGTAGGAATATTGAGAAGGGCTGTCCCTAGTACGAGAGGACCGGGACGGACGAACCTCTGGTGTGCCAGTTGTCCTGCCAAGGGCATGGCTGGTTGGCTACGTTCGGGAGGGATAACCGCTGAAAGCATCTAAGCGGGAAGCCTGCTTCGAGATGAGTATTCCCACCTCCCTGGAGAGGGTAAGGCTCCCAGTAGACGACTGGGTTGATAGGCCGGATGTGGAAGCCCCGCAAAGTGGAGCTGACCGGTACTAATAGGCCGAGGGCTTGTCCTCAGTTGCTCGCGTCCACTGTGTTAGTTCTGAAGCAACGAACTCCCTTTGCCGGTTGAGTTCGTGAACTTCATAGAGTTTCGGTGGTCATAGCGTTAGGGAAACGCCCGGTTACATTCCGAACCCGGAAGCTAAGCCTTTCAGCGCCGATGGTACTGCAGGGGGGACCCTGTGGGAGAGTAGGACACCGCCGAACAATCATTGTGGGAAAGCCCCGCACCTTTATGGTGCGGGGCTTTTCTGCGTTCACGACCCCTTTCCCGGCCGCCCTTTCAGGCCGGCGCGACGAGTTGGGTGTCGTACGCCAGGATGACCGCCTGGACGCGGTCGCGGGCGCCCGTCTTCGCGAGGACGCGGCTCACGTGGGTCTTCACCGTGGATTCCGCGAGGTGGAGGCGGGCGGCGATCTCGGTGTTCGTCCAGCCCCGGCCGATGACCGTGAGGATCTCGCGTTCCCGGTCCGTCAGGGCGGCGAGGCGCGGGTCCTCCGGGCGGGTCCCGTGCGTGGGGGCGCCGGCAGGTGGTGGACGTAGGTGTCCAGGAGGCGGCGGGTGAGGCTCGGGGCCACGACCGCGTCGCCGGCGGCCACCGCGCGGATGCCCGCGAGGAGCTCCTCCGGCTGGGCGTCCTTCACCAGGAAGCCGCTGGCGCCGGCGCGCAGGCCGTCGTACGCGTACTCGTCCAGGTCGAAGGTGGTGACGATCAGGACGCGGGTGCGGGAGCCCGTGGCGATGATGCGGCGGGTCGCCTCGATGCCGTCGAGGCCCGGCATCCGGATGTCCATCAGGACGACGTCGGGGCGCAGGCCGTCGACCAGGCGGACGGCCTCGGCGCCGTTCGACGCCTCGCCGACGACGGTCATGTCGTCCTGGCTCTCCAGCAGGATGCGGAAGCCGAAGCGCTGCATCGGCTGGTCGTCCGCGATGAGAACGGTCGTCACGAGGGGGAGACCTCCCGGGGGGTTCGCAGGGGGATGCGGAGCCGGACGGTCCACCCGCCGGCCGCCGACGGGCCGCAGTCGAGTGTGCCGTCGTAGAGGGCCGCGCGCTCGCGCATTCCGGTGAGGCCCTGGCCCTGCCCCCGAGGGGCGTGGGGGCGCCCGTTCCGTGTCCGTGACCTCCGCCCGTACCTCCTCGGGGGCGTACGTCAGGAGCACGGTCGCGCTCGCGGTGGGGCCCGCGTGTTTGAGGGTGTTCGTCAGGGCCTCCTGCACCACCCGGTAGACCGTCAACTGGGCGCCGGGGGACAGGGGCGGGGACGGGGGTTCGCCGTGGGTGCGGAGGCGTACCGGCAGGCCCGCCTCGCGTACGCCGGTGAGCAGGGCGTCCAGGTCCGCGAGGGTCGGCTGGGGGTCCCGTACGGCCTCCTGCTCGTCGTCGCGCAGGACGCCCAGGAGGCGGCGGAGGTCGGCGAGGGCCTCGCGGCTCGTCGTGCCGATGGCGTCGAGGGCCTGGACGGCGCGCTCGGGGCTCTTGGCCGCCGCGTACCGGCCGCCGTCCGCGAGGCCGGTGATGACCGAGAGGTTGTGGCCGATGATGTCGTGCATCTCGCGGGCGATGCGGGTCCGTTCGGCCGCCGCGGCGAGCCGGACCTCCTGGTCGCGTTCGATCTCCAGGCGGCGGGCCCGGTCGACGAGGCCCGCCGTGTGGTCCTTGCGGGAGCGGACCGTGATGCCGAGGAGGGCGACGAGCGCGTACGCCCACAGGGTGGGGACGACCCGCTGGTCCCAGCTTCCCGGGGCGAAGCGGACGGCCCCGTCACCAGCGGCGGCAGGAGCAGGGCGAGGGCCCACAGGAGCGCGCGGGGCGGGCGGAGCAGCGCGATGTGGAAGACCGGGAGCAGTTGGAGGTACGAGGCCTGGAGGAAGGCGCCCGAGGCGTCGCTGACGAGCGCCGCGCCCGCCATCGCGGCCAGGGCGGCCGTGGGGCGGCAGCGGCGCCAGTACAACGGCACGGTCAGGGCCAGGCTGAGGACGGTCACGAGCCAGGCCGGCAGGGTCGGGTCCGGGGCGGTGTTCCGCCAGCCGCCCGCCGCGTCCACGAGCGCCGCCACGGTCCAGCAGGACGTCACCGCCGCGTCCCAGGGCCAGGGGCGGTAGGCGTCGAAGGCACGCACGCGCGTGAGGAGGCGGTCGACGTGGTGGCTGAGGCCCGTCCCCGTGTCCGTACGCCCGCTCGTGCTCCGGTGTGCTTCCGTCTCCGTCGTCACGCCGTCATCTTCCTCGTACGTCCCGGCGCTTGGGCAACAGGGCGGGGGTGGCCAGGGCCGTGCCGCTTGGTGGGGCCCTGCTCGGATCATGTCCTCGACGCTAGGGGGCGGGTGGGGGCGGGGCGTCGGACCGGGGTGGTGTGCGGGGGGCCGGGCGTAGTACCGGGGTACGACGTGCTGCGGGGCGGGGGCTCGGGAAATGCCTTGTCAGGCGCGTGCGTCCGTCGTCAGGATCGGAACCATGGACTATCTGATACGTGCCATCCGCGCCGACGAGTGGGAGAAGGGCCGCGAGATCCGTCTCGCCGCCCTCCGGGACCCGGTCGCGCACCTGGCGTTCCTCGACACGTACGAGGCCGCCGCCGGGCGGCCGACGCCTTCTGGCGGGAGCGGGCGGCGGCCTCGTCCGAGGACGGCGACGGGACGGTGCGGCAGTTCGTGGCCGAGGGCCGGACGGCACCTGGGCGGGCACGATCACGCTGCTCGTGGAGAGGCCCTCGGACGAGGTCCGGTTCGGCGGGCCGGCGAAGGTGGAGCAGACGCACGTCGTGGGGGTGTACGTGCGTCCCGGGGCGCGCGGGACGGGCGTGATCGACGCGCTGTTCCGGACGGGCGTGGAGTGGTCCTGGTCGCTGACGGAGCCGGTGGTCGAGCGGGTGCGGCTCTACGTGCACGAGGAGAACGCGCGGGCGGCGGCCTTCTACCGGCGGTTCGGGTTCACGGCGACGGGCGAGCGGATGGCGGTGCCGGGGAACGCGTCGGCGGAGGAGGTGGAGTACGAGCTGCGGCGGCCGGGGGTGTCCGGAGCGCGGTAGGCGGATTCTGCCGCGGTCCGGCTGTGGGGTGTTCCCGCGGTGCGGTTGTCGGGTGTTCCCGCGGTCTGGCTGTGGGGTGTTCCCGAGGTCCGGCTGTGGGGTGTTCCCGCGGTGCGGTGGCCCGTTTCTTCGAGGGGGCGGCGGCCCGCAAGGCGGCAGCCCAGGCAGTCGGGGTGGCCTTCGCGGGCGGTGGTGTCGCGGACCCGCCAGTCCCACTGGCCGGCCGGGCGGGGGCCGGAGGGCTTGCCCCAGCCCGCCAGGTGCAGGGCCCAGGTCGTGACGGCGGCGAGGGCGGTCAGGGCCGCTCCGAGCCACAGGGGCCAGGCGCGGGCCAGACAGATTCCGGCCCCGGCGGCGGTGGCGCCCAGGGCGGCGAGGGCAGTTCCGGTCCAGCCGGCCAGGGTGTGGCCGAGGTCGACGTCGCCGTGGGCGCTCATGGGTGGCTCCCGTAGGGGTTCGGGGCGGGCAGGATGAAGGCACGAGAGAGACGATTTATCTCACGAGCTAAGTAACTTAGATACTAAGGAGTCTCCGCGTGCAGGGCAAGAGCCGCCCCCGGCCACCGTCGGCGAGGCGATCCAGCGGATGGACGCGTACGTGGCCCTGGGCCTGATCGGGCAGCAGGAGGTCGCGCAGGCCCTCGGCGTCAACGTGACCGACCTGACCTGCCTCGGGCACGTCCTCGGCGCCGGCGAGAGCCCCTGTCCGCCGGGGACCTGGCCGAACGCGTCAACCTCACCACCGGCGCCGTGACCGGCGTGCTCAACCGCCTGGAGAAGGCCGGGTACGCCCACCGCGTCCCCGACCCGGGCGACCGCCGCCGGGTCAGGGTCGTCGCCGACCCGGACGCGGCCGCGCGGCTCGTCGAGCTGTACGGGCCGTTCTACGCGCGCCTGGAGGAGGTCTTCGCCCGGTACACCCCGGAGGAGATCGCCGTCATCGCGGACTGGTTCGCCCACGCGACCGAGGCGGTCCGCGCCCACCTGGACGCCCTGCGCGCCCGCTGAGGGCATCAGCCCCGTGGGACCGGTGCGTCGTTCGGCCAGCGGGTCCTCGCCTGCTCGCGGGAGCGCATCAGGGCCAGGGTGGGCAGGCCCGGGTCCTGCCCTCGGCCAGGAGGGCCGGGAGGGCGGGGAAGGGGCGACGGCGGCGACGTCGTCGAGCACCAGGGTGAGTGGTGGGTCGAGCCGACCGTCGGATGACCGTGCGGCCATGCGGCGGCCGTGCTCGACCACGCTTGCGGCGAGCGCCGTCAGGAGCGGCATCGCGCCGGGGTGGGTGCGGGGGTCCTCGATCGATTCACCCACCACGTAGAGGGTGCCCCCTTCGGAGAGGAAAGATGCCAGCGCCAGCGAATCCGTTCGATTCGGGGTGCACGCCTCCCTGATGTGGACCGTGGAGAACGCGGAGAACGCACGGGCCGTCAGCTCCTGTGCCAGGCGGCGGCTTTCGGGGTGCGCGGTCAGGGCCGATTCGAGGAGTCCGGCCAGGCCCGATACCGCCCTGGGGTGGCTGCGGAGGATCCGTACCGGCTCGTGGGCGTCGGAGCCCTGGGCCCAGCGGTGCACCTGCCGGAAGGGGCGGCCGTCGACGGCCGCCGCGTGCAACCAACAGCGCAGGAGCGTTTCCGCGGTGTCGGCGGTCGCCGCGTCCAGCCGGGAGTGCGGGCGGACCGGGGCGAGCAGGGCGGCGGCCCTGGCCTGTGCGGTCTCCGGGTCGCCGCAGCCCTCGGCGGGGACCAGTGGAGCCGGCCCGGGGTGTCGCAGAGGTGCCCGGGGTCGTAGACGAGGACCGGGCCGAGCTTGCCGCGCGCGTCCTTGGTGTCCGACCAGACGGTGGGGTCGGAGGTGACGACGAGGACCGGTCCTTCGGCGTCCCGCACCGCCTGGACGGCGAGGGGCGGCGGACGTCGGGCGGGCCGAAGAGGGTGCCGTCTCCGGCGGGGCGGGGTGCCCGGTCGTGGTCGCGGTCGCGTACGCGGGTGCGGGGCGGGGCTGCGGGAGGATCTGCGGCTCGGCCGGGGAGAGGGCGGCCTCGGGGTCTCCCGTACGGGGCTCAGGGGGTGAGGGCGGGGTCCCTGGTGGGCTCGGGCGGGGTGGCCGGAGCCGCCGGGGCCGGGGCCGGGTCGGTGGCGGCCGGGGCCAGGGCTGAGGGGTGCTTGCCGGGTGGGGGCCGTGTGATCGCGTCGTACCGCCTCGGGGTTCCCCGTACCCGCTTCCGGAGGTTCGGGGACGGTTCCCGTACGGGGGTCGTGTACGTGCCCGCCCTGCGCTGGGCGCGGACCGCGCGCCAGCAGGCCACCGTGCCCAGGGCGAAGACCGCGAGGACCAGCAGGATCATCGCCTCGCCGATCAGGAGGCCCCAGAAGAGGCCGTACCCGGAGAGCTGGGCCGGCGGGGTGGCCGGCCAGGCGGCCGCGAGGTCCGTCGGGGCCGTCGCCAGGGAGCGCAGGGCCGGGGGCGCGCCGGTGAAGCCGACGCCGTCCGGCCAGGCCCCGTGGGCGAACAGGCCCGCCAGGCCGGTCGCCGTCCACACCAGGACCGTGAGGCAGAGGAGGAGGCCGAACAGGCTGAGCAGCAGCCCGTCCGAGACGCCTCCCCTCCCTTCCGTGCCGTGTCCGTCTGTCCCATCCGCCCCACCTGCCTTGCTCCGCCTCGCCGGGCCTCGCGCGCCCCGCCTACGCCACCGTGGACTGCGAGGAGCCGTTCATCTGCTGCTCGATGAGCATGGCCCGCTGTTCCGTCTCCCACTCCAGTTCCGGGTCGGTGACCGAGGATTCGGTCATGGCGCGGTCGGTGTAGACGAGCGGGCGTTCCTTCTCGGTGATGAGGTGTTTGACCACCTGCACGTTGCCGTTGACGTCCCAGACCGCGATGCCGGGGGTGAGGGTCGGGATGATCTCGACCGCCCAGCGGGGCAGGCCGAGGACCCGGCCGGTGTTGCGCGCCTCGTCGGCCTTCTGGGCGTAGACGGTCCGGGTCGAGGCCATCTTGAGGATCGCCGCGGCCTCCTTCGCCGCCGCTCCGTCGACGACGTCGGAGAGGTGGTGGACGACGGCGACGAAGGACAGGCCGAGGCGGCGGCCGAACTTCAGCAGGCGCTGGAACAACTGGGCCACGAACGGGCTGTTGATGATGTGCCAGGCCTCCTCGACCAGGAAGATGCGCTTCTTCCGATCGGGGCGGATCCAGGTGTGCTCCAGCCAGACGCCGACGATCGCCATGAGGATCGGCATGGCGATGGAGTTGCGGTCGATGTGGGAGAGGTCGAAGACGATCAGGGGCGCGTCGAGGTCGATGCCGACGGTCGTCGGGCCGTCGAACATGCCGCGCAGGTCGCCGTCGACCAGGCGGTCCAGGACGAGGGCGACGTCCAGGCCCCAGGCCCGTACGTCGTCTATGGCGACGTTCATCGCCTCGGCGGACTCGGCCTTGGGGTGGCGCAGTTGCTCGACGATGTCGGTGAGGATCGGCTGGCGGTCGGTGACGTGGTTGTTCACGTACGCGTGGGCGACCTTGAGCGCGAAGCCGGAGCGCTCGTCGAGGCCGTGGCCCATCGCCACCTCGATGATCGTGCGGAGCAGCGCGAGCTGGCCCGTGGTGGTGATCGACGGGTCGAGCGGGTTGAGGCGGATCCCGGCGTCGTTGGCGACCATCGGGTCCAGGCGGATGGGGGTTATCCCCAGCTCCTGGGCGATGAGGTTCCACTCGCCGACGCCGTCCTCGCCCTGGGCGTCGAGGACGACGACCTGCCGGTCGCGGAAGCGGAGCTGGCGGAGCACGTACGTCTTCTCCAGGGCCGACTTGCCGTTGCCGGACTCGCCGAGGACCAGCCAGTGGGGGCGGGGAGCTGCTGCCCGTACAACTGGAAGGGGTCGTAGATGTAGCCCTTGCCGCTGTATACCTCGCGGCCGATGATGACGCCGGAGTCGCCGAGGCCGGGGGCCGCGGTCGGCAGGTAGACGGCCTGGGCCTGTCCGGTGGAGGTGCGGACGGGCAGGCGGGTCGTCTCCACCTTCCGAAGAGGAAGGAGGTGAAGGCGTCGGTGAGGACGGACAGCGGATCTCGCATGGGTCTGTGCCCTTCGGCCCTAGCGGCGGATGCCGGTCGCGAACGGCAAGGTGTTCACAAAGGCCCGGTGGTGCTCGCGGTCGCACCACTCCAGCTTCAGGTACGACTTGCCGGCCGAGGCCCTGATCGTGCGCTTGTCCCGGGCGAGGGCCTCGGGCGAACGCGACGACACCGTGATGTACCCGACGAGGTTGACCCCGGCAGCGCCGCTGGCGAGATCTTCACCCCGCTGGTCGAGCCGGCCGTGGGCGGCGATGTCGCGCGGGTCGACCGTGCGGTTCATCTTGGCGGCGCGGCTGGCGTCGGCCTCGTCGTTGGTCTTCTCGGTGAGCATGCGCTCGATGGCGACCTCGGTGGGCTCCAGGTCCATGGTGACGGCGACCGTGCGGATGACGTCGGGGGTGTGGACGAGGAGCGGGGCGAGGAAGTTGACGCCGACGGGGGTCATCGGCCACTCCTTGACCCAGGCGGTGGCGTGGCACCAGGGGCGCGGGTGGAGGACTCGCGGGTCTTGGCCTGGAGGTACGTCGGTTCCATCGCGTCCAGCTCGGCCGGCCAGGCGTTTCGTTTCGTCATGGCCTGGATGTGGTCGATGGGGTGGTCCGGGTCGTACATGGAGTGCACGAGGGACGCGAGCCGGGACTGGCCGAGGGGCTGGCGGACGCGGATGTCGGCCTCGGCGAGGCGGGCGCAGATGTCGGTGAGCTCGCGGGCCATGACGACGGCGAGGCCGGCGTCGCGGTCGAGCGGCGGGCGCCGGAGGCGTGGCGGGCGGCGCGGGCCATGGCGTTGGCCTCGGCGGCGAGTTCGCGGGTGTAGTGCATGCAGGCGACGAGGTAGGCGCGGTGCTGCTCGCTGGAGGTGGAGACCATGGACTGGAGCTGGTCGTAGGACTCCTGGAGCCACGGGGGCGCGTGCGGGTCGCCGCGCTGGCCGACGTCCTTGGCGTGTGCGTCGGGGTCGGCGGGGAGGGTGCGGGCGAGCATCTGGAGGCGGGTGACGAAGCCGTCGCCGTTGGCGACGTGCTTGAGGAGGGTGCCGAAGCGGTCGACGAGGGCCTCCTGGTCCTCGCTGTCGCGCAGGCCGACGCCGGGGCCCTCGATCTCGATGGCGGCGGTGACGGTTCGGCGGTCGGCGTGGAGGAGGACGGCGATCTCGTCGGGGCCGAAGGGGCGGAGAGCCAGCCGACGCGGCCGATGCCGGGGGCGGGCCGATCTCGACCTCGCGGCCGTCGAGTCGGGTGCCGGCCTCGACGACGGAGGAGCGGTAGGCGGTGCCGCGCTTGAGCATGCGCTTGTAGCTGCGGTTGATCTCGAACCACTTGTAGAAGGTGCGGCCCTTGTACGGGAGGTAGACGGCGGCGATCGCGAGCATGGGCAGGCCCGCGAGGAGGAGCGATCCGCAGGGGAGGAGGGACCAGGAGTCCGCTCATCATGCCGAGGAAGGCGCCGACGATGATCAGGGCGATCTCGCCGGTCTCGCGGTTCTTGCCGACGATCGCGTTCGGCCGGGCGCGGCCGATGAGATACGTGCGGCGGGGCGCGACCGGCTGGGACTGGGTCGTCAACGCCCTCCACCTCCAGAGTTCTTGCGGTTGCTGTGCGGGGTGCCCGCGGTGGGACTGCTGCTGCGGGGGCGGGGGCGGTGTCGCGCCGCCGCCTCCGGCGCCGCCGCGGCTGCTGTGGGCGGCCATGCCGCCGGAGAGCTGGTTGGCGGGGCGGGGGCCGCGGAGGCCTGGCCGCCACCGCCGCCGTCGCCGCGGCTGCTGTGGGTCTTGATGCCCTGGGAGACGAGGGAGGCGGGGGAGGAGATGACGGCGGCCGCGGTGTTCTCGCCGGCGCGGTGGAGGCGGTTGTTGCGGGAGGCGGCGATCTCGTCGCCGAAGCCGGGGACGAAGCGGTAGATCATCGCGGAGGCGAAGATGGCGAGCAGGATGATCGCGAGGCCGGAGACGACGGCGGAGAAGGAGTCCGGGCCGGTGCCGGAGGAGAGGGCGCCGGCGAGGCCGAGGACGATGACGATGACCGGTTTGACCATGATGATCGCGATCATGATGCCGGCCCAGCGGCGGACGTGGCCCCACATGTTCTTGTCGACGAGGCCGGAGTAGACGACGACGCCGAGGAGGGCGCCGACGTAGAGCATGACGGCGCGGAGGAACAGCTCCAGGTAGAGGACGCCGGCGGCGATCACGGTCACCAGGGACACGATGATCAGCATGATCGGGCCGCCGCCGATGCTGTCGCCCTTCTGGAGGGCCTGCTTGAAGCTGCCGAAGAAGACGTCGGTCTGCTGTCCGGTGCCGGAGGCGATGACCTCGGTGACGGCGTCGGTGGCGTTGACGACGGTGTAGAGGATCAGGGGGTGAAGGCGGAGGCGAGGACCGTCAGCCAGAGGAAGCCGATGGCTTCGGAGAGGAGCGGTGGTGAGGGGACGCCGCGGATGGCGCGCTTGGCGACGGCGAGGAGCCAGAGGAGGAGGGTGAGGACGGTGGAGGCGGCGAAGACGACGGCGTAGCGGCCGAGAACTCCATGTTGGTGAAGTCCACGTCGGCGGTCTCTTTGACGGCTTTGGAGAGGTAGTCGAGGGTGGTGATGGCGGCGTCGGCGAAGCCGCGGGAGAGGGAGGTGAGGGGGTCGAGGGAGGCGGTGGGGTCGGTGAGCGGGGCCTTGTCGGCCCCGCCGGACTGGCCCTTCTCGCACAGGTCCCTGGCCTCGCCCACGATGAGGGCGCACGGGTTGTCGCTCGCACTGGGAGACGGCGTGGGTGTCGCCGGGGTCGGGGTGGGGGCCGCCTGGGCGCGGGACGCGAACAGGAACGGCGCCCGAGGAAGGCGACGGCGAGCGTGGTCGTCGCGCGACCCGCCAGGCTTCGACTAGCGGGCATAGGTGAACCCTCCGTATCCCTCGACCGCTTCGGCGATCTCGTCGGCGGTGGAGGCGCGGTCGTCGCCGTTGACCGGAGTGGGCCCGTCGCTCTGGCTGGAGGACTCCAGGCGCCAGTCCCCTCCGACCCAGGTGAGCTTCTCCGTGATGGTGAACCAGGTGGAGGTGACGGGCCGGGTGGAGTCCGCACCGGCGAGCCGCCCAGGTTGGCGCACCACACCTCGACCGTCGCCGAGTTCTCGGCGTACTCCTTGACCTTGGCGCCGACCGGCACCGTGCGGGACACCAGGGTCGTGCCGGTGGGGGCGACGCCGTTCGCGTCGAGTCCCGCGCTCTTCACGAGGGCGGCCGAGTAGGTGTCGTCCAGTTTCTTCAGGACGCCGTCCACGACCGCCGGGGCGTAGACGGCCCGCACGATGTCGTGGCGGGACGCCTGCTGGAACATCGCCGCCGACCCCAGCGCCACCGCGTAGTTCGTCGCCGCGCTCTGGGCGCCCTGTTCGTCGCGGGCGTAGCCCGTGGGGATCGAGCCGTTCCTGGTGGTGACCGGGGGACGCCCGTGGCCGCCGTGGAGGCCGCCTTGCCCGGGGTGCCGGAGCGGGGGCGGACGGGTCCGACGGGTCGCCCCGCCGCGGTTGGCGAGGGCGATGGCGCCGACGAGGAGGACCACCACGCCCACGACCGTGACGAGGGAGCGGGAGCTGCGGACGGGGCGGCGCCCGGCGCCGTACACGTCGCCGCTGTTGCCCTCGGGCAGGCGGGTCCGGGTCTGGCCCGAGCCGCCCACGCCGCCGAAGCTGTCGTGCTCGTCGCCGGGACTCATGCCGGGTACGCCCCTCACTCGTTCGCGGGTACGGCCGTGCTTCAACAGGACTGGGCATCAGGTTCAGGTGGGCAATCCGGGTGGGCGGTCGCGGGGCGGTCGGGCCGACGGGACGTCAGACGGCCATCCCGTACACGATGGTGAAGAGCGTGCCCAGGGAGCCGATGATGAAGACGCCGGTCAGGCCGGCGACGATCAGGCCCTTGCCCTGCTCCGCGCTGAACGTGTCGCGGAGGGCGGTCGCGCCGATGCGCTGCTTGGCCGCGCCCCAGATGGCGATGCCCAGGCAGAGCAGGATGGCCACGGCCATCACCACCTCGATCATCACCTTGGCCTCGTTGCCCAGGCTCCCGAAGGGCCCCCAGTTCGGGGCGATTCCACCGATGATGGTGGTGATGTCGCCCTTTTCAGCCGCCAGGTACATGTAACTCACCGCCCCTGTATGGGTTGTTGGCCGCCCCTCCCGGGCGGCACGGGTCATCGCTCTATCTTCGCTGATGAAACCGCTCGCGTGTGACTGCTTGACGGCTCTCTTTACCCGATCCCCGCACACTTGACCGGTCTGACCGTCTTGACCTGCGGTGGTGTGGCCGGTTTCCGTGTGAAGAAGCGTATGGTCACTCTGTGTATCACGGAGGGTGACTCCGGGCAATGATCGTCGTTGTTCCACTCTTGGGGCGGCGTACGGGCGGCACACGGGCGGCACACGGGCGGCATGTGTGACGAGTCCGTCGCGCACCGTCCCCACGGAGGGCTCCGCCGCCTAGACTGGCTCCCCGGACGTGCTGCCATGGGCCGAGGGGTGGTTGACGGTGCGTAGGGCGGGTCGCGGGGCGGGCAGGGCGTGGCTGGTGGCGGGCGGGGCCTTCGGGGTCTGTCTCGCCTTCGTGGCCATGCTCGTCGTCGGCACGTACTCCGCGGCCTCGGGTCTCGCCGCCGGCGCCGGCAGCGGCAAGAACGGCACGGTGGCGCTCGCCAAGGGCGCCGTCCCGGCCCTCTACCAGGGCCTCGTGCAGCGGTGGGGAACCTCTGCCCCGCCATCAACCCGGCCCTGCTCGCCGCGCAGCTCTACCAGGAGAGCGGCTGGAACCCGCGGGCCGTCTCCCCGGCCGATGCCCGGGGCATCGCCCAGTTCATCCCCGGCACCTGGGCCGGCCACGGCGTCGACGGGGACGGGGACGGGGACCGGGACATCTGGGACCCGAAGGACGCGATCCCGTCGGCCGCCTCGTACGACTGCGAGCTCGCCAAGTACGTGAAGGACGTCCCGGGGACCCGGCGAGCAACATGCTGGCCGCGTACAACGCGGGCGCGTACCGAGTGATCCGGCACGGCGGCGTGCCGCCCATCAGCGAGACCCGGAACTACGTCCGCATCATCAAGTCCCTGGAGAAGAGCTTTGCCCGGCCCTCGGCCGCGTCGACCCGTCGCAGCAGGCCGCGGGCGCCATCCACTACGCGCAGCAGAAGCTCGGCACCCCTA
Organism: Streptomyces sp. WAC08241; assembly: GCA_007858575.1. Taxonomy (GTDB): domain Bacteria; phylum Actinomycetota; class Actinomycetes; order Streptomycetales; family Streptomycetaceae; genus Streptomyces. Next base: position 5,218,227 of record CP042279.1, on the reverse strand, counting down.
CCTCTGGGGCGGCACGGGCACGGCCGCGCAGAACGGCCGGTTCGACTGCTCCGGGCTCACCCAGGCCGCGTACGACAGCGTCGGGATCCAACTGCCGCGCGTCGCCAACGACCAGTACAACGCCGGACCGCACCCCTCGCGCGAGGAGCTGCTCCCCGGCGACCTCGTGTTCTTCTCGGACGACCTGACCGACTCGCGGGCCATCCGGCACGTCGGCGTCTACGTGGGCGGCGGGTACATGATCAACGCGCCGCGGACCGGGGCGGTGATCCGCTTCGACCGGATCGACACCCCGGACTACTTCGGTGCCACCCGGGTCACCCCGGAGGGCGCCGCCGCCTACCACGCGCCTGCCGCAGACGTAGGGAGGCGTTCGGGGCGTACGGGACATGGCCGGAACTCTCCGTCATGCGCAGGCCCTGAGCTGCGGCGGGCCGTCACTCTTCGATAACGTCGGCATGATCCACCGGAGAGAGCGGAACGTACGCCTCAGGCGGTTCGTTCCCTGATCCGACCGCTCTGAACACGGGGGTTGGAAACCACAGATCACGAGAGCAAGGGGCCGCAGCAGATGGCTGTACTCGCATCGGACGGTTCGAACCCCGATGTCAGCCTGCTCTACGACATCAACGGGCTGGCGAAGTCGGCCCCGCCGTGGTTCGACCGCGTCATGGCGTACGCCGGCGAGTACGGCATCGTCCTCGCGATCGTCCTCACCGTGCTCGGGTGCTGGTGGAGCGTCCGCCGGCGCGGCACCCCGCCGACTCCGTCTCGGCCGTCGCCGGTCTCGTCTGGGCCCCGCTGGCCGCCGGGACCGCCCTCCTGGTCAACATCCCCATCCGGGGCTTCGTCGAGCGCCCCGCCCCTTCGTGGACCACCAGGGCCTGGAGGTCCTCGTCGGCGGGAAGACCGACTTCTCCTTCGTCAGCGACCACGCCACCCTGGCGATGGCCCTCGGCGTCGGCCTCTTCGTCGCCCACCGCGGCTTCGGCCTCGCCGCCATCGGCCTCGCCCTCGCCGAGGGCTTCGCGCGGGTCTACCTGGGCGTCCACTACCCGACCGACGTCATCGGCGGCCTCGCCCTCGGCACGGCGGTGGCGCTGCTCCTCGCCCCGCTCGCGCTCGCGCTGCTGACCCCGTCGTCTCCGCCGTCGCCCGCTCGGGCCGCGGCGCCCGGCTCGTCCGCTCCCGGCGGGCCGAGGCGGCGCAGCTCCCGGAGACGGTCGAGATCCCCGAGTCCCGCGTCGGCGGTCCGGCCGCCGGAACCGGCCGCAAGGACCGCAGGACCTGGCCGCCTGACGGCGGGTGGGAAACCCCTGGGTGAGACCGCCTAGGGGTCTCCCGGCCCGTCGCCGTACGGGTGTGGTCCGCCGCGTCCGTGCGCGCCCGGTCCCTCGATCTGCGGGCCGGTCCCGTCCAGCCGCAACTGCAGCGTGCCAGCGCGAACGAACCGCGTTCCGTCGTCGTGGTCGTGTGGGAGGAAGCCTGCGCGTACACGCGTCCACCGTACTGCGCGTGACGGCTCGTCCGGACCGTCGTTATCCGGATCGGGTGTCCCCGTCCCCGGGCCGGGCGAGGGGCCCGGGCGGACGGCGGAGAGGCGTGGGGGTCGGCAGACGATGACGGTGCAGGAGTACGGGCGTCCGCACGGCCGGGGGAGCGGGGCGTTCGCCGCCACCGTCGTCCTGGTCGGCTCCCTCGTCGGGTCCGCCGCCGTCTCCGGCTGCGCCGCGCCCCAGGACCCGAAGTCCGCGGTCGATCCCGCGCTCGCCGTGCGGGGCGCCGCCGACGCGCTGGCGCGGGCCGGCACCGCCAAGGCCAGCACCGCCATGGAGATGGCCTCGGGCGGGACCCGGGTCACCATCCGGGGCGAGGGCGGCTACGACTTCCGGCGCCGGACCGGGCACCTCCAGGTGGTGCTGCCCCGGGACCCGACCGGTACGAGCGGACACCGGCCGATCACCGAACTCCTCACCCCGGCGTCCTCTACATGAAGAACCGCGGGGCCGGGGTGCCCGCCGACAAGTGGGTCCGCGTCGACACCACCGCCCTCGACGACGGGAACCTCGTCACGGGCGGCGCCACCGACCGGCCGCCGCGGCCGAACTGCTGCGGGGCGCCCGGGAGGTCGCGTACCTCGGCGAGACCGATCTCGCGGGGAGAGGGTCGGCCACTACCGGGGGTCGCCGACATCGCGCGCGCGGCCCGGGCCGCGTCGCCGCAGGTGCGCGGGGCGCTCGCCGCGGCGGCGAAAGGGTTCTCCGACGACGCGGTGCCGTTCGACGCGTACCTGGACGGGGAGGGGCGGCTGCGGAAGGTCCGCCACCGGTTCAACTTCAGCAACCAGGGCCGCACGGTCGCCGTCTCCTCGACCACGCTGCTCTACGGCTTCGGGGTCCCCGTCCGGGTCGTGCTGCCGGACCGCCGGGACCTCTACGACGGGAAGGTCGAGACCTGACCCGCCCGCGCCCGGCCCCACCTCGGGCGACGGTGGCACGGGCCATCGGCAAATGGTCCGGACGTGTCATGCGCGGTGCGTGGCTCCGTCCCTACGCTGGGAGACCGCTGGGAGACCGACGCCGGCAGGAAGAGGTGGATGCGCGTGGCCCCGCCCGTACCGCGACCGTGCCCGCAGACCAGGAGCGCGTCGCCCTCGCCGAGATAGAACTGTGCGGCGAGCTGATCATCGCCGCCTCCGCCGCCGACGGGGAGCGGCTCAGCGCCGACCGGATAGACGAGGTCCTGAGGGTGGCGGCGGAACGGACCGCGCGCGGCCGCTGATCCCGCCGGGCCCGCTCCGGCCCCGTGCCTCAGGTGCGCATCATGCGGGCGATGGCCTTCGTGGCCTCCTCGACCTTGGCGTCGACGTCGTCCCCGCCCTTGGCCGCCGCGTCCGCGACGCAGTGCCGCAGGTGCTCCTCCAGGAGCTGGAGCGCGAAGGACTGGAGCGCCTTCGTGGAGGCGGAGACCTGCGTGAGTATGTCGATGCAGTAGACGTCCTCGTCGACCATCCGCTGGAGGCCCTGATCTGGCCCTCGATCCGGCGCAGGCGCTTGAGGTGCTCGCTCTTCTGCTGGTGGTAGCCGTGCACGCCGTGCTCGTGGGCGGTCGTCCCCGCGGTCGCCTCCGCAGCCGCCCCGCGGTGGTCCCGGCAGGCGTTCCGGCGGTCGTTCCGGTGCTCTCGACGGGGCCGACGGGCTCGACGGCCTCGGGGGTGACCTGGTCCGCCTCGGTGGTCGTCATCGCGTCCTCCCGTTGTCCAGAAGGGGGTGTATACCCCTCGTGGGTATATGGTACCGATCCCCGCCGAACCGGGCGGGGGCCCGTGCAGATCACTGTGCCTGATGGGCGACACTGAGAGGACGCCGGTTAGCCGTGGCCGGATGATGCGCCTAGCATCAGCCTGACCCAACCCAGCACCCCGAGGACCTCACGTGCGATTTCGTCTGACCCCCAGGGAGACGAGCTTCTACGACATGTTCGCCGCGTCCGCAGACAACATCGTCACGGGCTCGAAGCTCCTGATGGAACTGCTCGGGGCGGAGCCTTCCGCCCGGGCCGAGATCGCGGAGCGGATGCGGGCAGCGGAGCACGCCGGCGACGACGCCACCCACGCGATCTTCCACCAGCTCAACTCCTCCTTCATCACGCCGTTCGACCGCGAGGACATCTACTCCCTGGCCTCGTCCCTCGACGACATCATGGACTTCATGGAGGCCGTCGACCTGGTCGTCCTCTACAACATCGAGGAGCTCCCCAAGGGCGTCGAGCAGCAGATCGAGGTCCTGGCCCGGGCGGCGGAGCTGACCGCCGAGGCCATGCCGAACCTGCGGACGATGTCCAACCTCACCGAGTACTGGATCGAGGTCAACCGGCTCGAGAACCAGGCCGACCAGATCCACCGCAAGCTGCTCGCCCAGCTCTTCAACGGCAAGTACGACGCCATCGAGGTGCTGAAGCTCAAGCAGGTCGTGGACGTCCTCGAAGAGGCGGCCGACGCGTTCGAGCACGTGGCCAACACGGTGGAGACCATCGCGGTCAAGGAGTCCTGAGGCTTCGTGGACACCTTCGCCCTGATCGTGACCATCGGCGTCGCGCTCGGCTTCACGTATACGAACGGATTCCACGACTCCGCCAACGCCATCGCCACCTCGGTGTCGACCCGGGCGCTGACGCCCCGGGCGGCCCTAGCGATGGCGGCGGTGATGAACCTCGCGGGTGCCTTCATGGGCCAGGGGTCGCCAAGACCGTCAGTGAGGGCTCATCGCGACCCCCACCGGCGACAAGGGGATGGGCATCCTCTTCGCCGCGCTCGTGGGCGCGATCATCTGGAACCTGGTCACCTGGTACTTCGGCCTGCCGTCCTCCTCCTCGCACGCCCTGTTCGGCGGCATGGTGGGCGCGGCGCTCGCCGGCGGCACCGAGGTGATCTGGGGCGGGGTGCTCGACAAGATCGTCATCCCGATGTTCGTCTCGCCGGTGGTCGGCCTCGTGGCCGGTTACCTGGTGATGTGCGCGATCATGTGGATCTTCCGCAAGGCCAACCCGCACAAGGCGAAGCGCGGCTTCCGCATCGCGCAGACGGTGTCGGCGGCCGGCATGGCGCTCGGCCACGGCCTCCAGGACGCCCAGAAGACGATGGGCATCGTGGTGATGGCCCTGGTCATCGCGGACGTGCAGGAGGCGGGCGACGACATCCCGGTGTGGGTGAAGATCGCCTGTGCGGTGATGCTGTCGCTCGGTACGTACGCGGGCGGCTGGCGCATCATGCGGACGCTCGGCCGGAAGATCATCGAGCTGGACCCGCCGCAGGGCTTCGCGGCGGAGACCACGGGCGCGTCGATCATGTTCGGCTCGGCGTTCCTCTTCCACGCGCCGATCTCGACCACGCACGTCATCACCTCCGCGATCATGGGCGTGGGCGCGACGAAGCGCGTCAACGCGGTCCGGTGGGGCGTCGCCAAGAACATCATCCTGGGCTGGTTCATCACGATGCCGGCGGCTGCGGTGGTCGCGGCGCTGAGCTACTACGTGGTGAAGCTCTGCTTCGGCTGACGGGCGGTGACCCCGGTACTGCTGGGGGTCCGGGGTCGTCCCCCGGGGATGCGGTATCACGATGCCGGCGGCCGCGGTGGTCGCGGCGCTGAGCTACTACGTGGTGAAGCTCTGCTTCGGTTGGTCGGACGCTTCCGTACGGAAACGGGCCCGGTCTCCCCGCCAGGGGAGCCGAGCCCTTCGTCCGTGCGGTGGCACCGCCATGCAGCACCGCAGGACGGGTCTCGGGGGTTATCCGAAGCGGCCGGAGATGTAGTCCTCGGTCGCCTGGACGCTCGGGTTGGAGAAGATGCGCTCCGTGTCGTCCAGCTCGATCAGCTTGCCGGGCTGGCCGACGGCCGCCAGGTTGAAGAAGGCGGTGCGGTCGGAGACGCGGGCGGCCTGCTGCATGTTGTGCGTCACGATGACGATCGTGAAGCGCTCCTTCAACTCGCCGATCAGGTCCTCGATGGCGAGGGTGGAGATCGGGTCGAGGGCCGAGCAGGGCTCGTCCATCAGCAGGACGTCGGGCTCGACCGCGATGGCGCGGGCGATGCACAGGCGCTGCTGCTGGCCGCCGGAGAGGCCGGAGCCCGGCTTGTTGAGGCGGTCCTTGACCTCGTTCCAGAGGTTGGCGCCCTTGAGGGACTTCTCGACGATGTCGCCGAGCTGCGCCTTCTTGTAGCTGCCGTTCAGGCGCAGGCCCGCCGCCACGTTGTCGAAGATCGACATGGTGGGGAAGGGGTTCGGGCGCTGGAAGACCATGCCGACCGTGCGGCGCACGGCGACCGGGTCGACGTTCGTGCCGTACAGGTTCTCGTCGTCCAGCATCACCTTGCCCTCGACGCGGCCGCCGGGGGTGACCTCGTGCATGCGGTTCAGGGTGCGCAGGAAGGTGGACTTGCCGCAGCCGGACGGGCCGATGAAGGCCGTCACGGAGCGGGGCTCGACGGTCATCGAGATGTCGTCGATCGCCTTGTGGGCGCCGTAGTAGGCGGAGAGGCCGCTGACGTCGATTCGCTTGGCCATGGGGATCACTTCCAATTGCCGCGGTCAGCGGCCGGTCTTCGGGGCCTTCCAGCGGGCGATGCCGCGGGCCACCAGGTTGAGGATCATGACGAAGGCGATCAGGACGAGCGCGGCGGCCCAGGCGCGGGCCACGGCGGCGTCGGTGCCGACCGCGTACTGCTCGTACACGTAGAGCGGCAGGGAGGACTGGGCGCCTTCGAAGGGGTTCGGGTTGATGAGCTTCGTACCGAACACGAGGAGCAGGACGGGGCCGTCTCGCCGGTGATGCGGGCGACCGCGAGCATGACGCCCGTGGTGATGCCGCCGATCGCGGTGGGCAGGACCACCTTCAGGATCGTGCGCCACTTGGGGATGCCGAGGGCGAGGGAGGCCTCGCGGAGCTCGTTCGGTACGAGCTTGAGCATCTCCTCGGTGGAGCGGACCACGACCGGCATCATCAGGATGGCGAGGGCCATCGCGCCGGCGAAACCGGAGGCCCGAAGCCCAGGATCAGGTTCCAGGTGGCGAGGATGAAGAGGCCCGCGACGATGGACGGGATGCCCGTCATGACGTCGACGAAGAAGGTGACGGCCTGGGCGAGCCTCCCGCCGCCGTACTCGACGAGGTAGACCGCGGTCAGCAGGCCGATCGGGGCGGCGATCAGGGTCGCGATGCCGACCTGCTCGATGGTGCCGAGCAGCGCGTGGTAGACGCCGCCGCCGGCCTCGGCGTCGAGGACGCCGTTCATCGAGTGGGTCAGGAAGTAGCCGTCGAGGACGGCCGCGCCCTTGCTGATCGTGACCCAGGCGAGGGAGAGCAGCGGGACGACCGCCAGGACGAAGCAGACCCAGACGAGGCTGGTGGCGACGCGGTCCTTGGCCTGGCGGCTGCCCTCGACCTTGGTGGTCAGGGCGTACGTGACGAGGACGAAGAGCAGGGCGGAGACCAGGCCCCACTGGACCTTGCTGTGCCAGCCGGCGGCGAGGCCGATGCCGACGCCCGCGAGGACGGAGCCGACGGCGACGGCCGCGGGGAATCCAGCGGGGGAGGCGGGCGTGGGAGAGGACCCGCCGCGCGGGGCCACCGAGAGCGGACGGTCCTGAATGGCGTGGCTCATGCCGCTGCCCCGAGTACTCCTTGCGGCGGCCGATGATCCAGCGGGCCGCGCCGTTGACCAGCAGGGTGATGGCGAAGAGGACGAGGCCGGACGCGATGAGGGCGTCCCGGCCGAACTCGTTGGCCTCGTTGAACTTGGCGGCGATGTTCTGGGCGAAGGTGCCGCCGCCCGGGTCGAGCAGGTGGCCCGAGATGAGGAAGCTGGGGAGAGGACCACGGCGACGGCCATGGTCTCGCCGAGCGCGCGGCCGAGGCCCAGCATGGAGGCGGAGATGATGCCGGAGCGGCCGAAGGGCAGCACCGACATGCGGATGACCTCCCAGCGCGTGGCGCCGAGGGCGAGGCGGCCTCCTCGTGCATCTTCGGGACCTGGAGGAAGACCTCGCGGGTCACGTTGGTGATGATCGGGAGGATCATGATCGCCAGGAGGATGCCCACGGTGAAGAGGTTGCGGGCGACGCCGTCCTGGGACTTGTCGAAGACGTAGGTCCAGCCGAGGTACTGGTCGAGCCACTCGTTCAGGCCGGCCAGGTAGGGGACGAGGAAGATCGCGCCCCAGAGGCCGTAGATGATGCTGGGCACGGCGGCGAGCAGGTCGACGACGTACGCGAGCGGCTTGGCGAGCCGGCGCGGGGCGTAGTGCGAGATGAAGAGAGCGATGCCGATCGCGACCGGCACGGCGATGACCATCGCGACGACCGACGAGACGACGGTGCCGAAGGCGAGGACGGCGATGCCGAAGACCGGCGGGTCGCCGGCCGGGTTCCACTCGAAGGTGGTGAAGAAGTTCGTGCTGTCCTTCGAGATGGCGAGGACCGCGCGGTAGCTGAGGAAGACCGCGATCGCGGCCATGATGACGAGGAGGGTGATGCCGGAACCCCGGGAGAGGCCGCTGAAGACGCGGTCTCCGGGGCGGGAGGCGCTCTTGGCGCTCCGGCTCCTCTTGAGCTCTGGTGTGGTGGTGGCCATCTGCTTCTCCGGTCTGCGGGGCCGGTACGGGTCGTACGGCTCCTGGCGGCGGTGCACCGGATGCCGGGCCGGCCCCTCCACGGGAGGTCAGGGGCCGGCCGGCCGGGGTCAGGACAGGGTGGGGACGATCGTGCGGACCTTGGCGGCGATCTCGGCCGGGAGCGGGGCGTAGCCGGCGTCGGCGAGGACCTTCTGGCCCTCCTCGCTCACGGTGTAGTTGAGGAAGGCCTTCAGGGTCGGCAGGGTCTCCGCCTTGTTGCCCTTGTCGCAGGCGATCTCGTACGTGACGAGGACGATCGGGTAGGCGCCCTCGGCCTTCGTGGCGTAGTCGAGGGAGAGGGCCAGGTCGCTGCCGGTGCCCTTGACCTTGGCGGCGGCGATGGCCTTGGAGGCGTTCTCCGAGGAGGCGGCGACCGGGGCGGCGGCGCCGGTGTTGATGGCGACCGTGGAGATCTTGTTCGCGGTGGCGTACGAGAGCTCGAAGTAGCCGATGGAGCCCTCGGCGTCCTTGACCGCGGTGGCGACGCCGGAGGAGCCGTTGGCGGCCTGGCCGCCCTGGGCGGGCCACGACTTCGACTTCGGGTCGTGCTTCCAGTCGGCCGCGGCGGCGGTCGAGAGGTACTGCCCAGGTTCTGGGTGGTGCCCGACTCGTCGGAGCGGTGGAAGGCCTGGATGGTGGAGGCGGGGAGCTTGGCGCCCGGGTTCAGCTTGGCGATCGCCGGGTCGTTCCACTTGGTGATCTTGTTGTCGAAGATCTTGGCGATGGTGGAGGCGTCCAGGACCAGGTTGTCCACGCCCTCCAGCTTGTAGCCGATGGCGATGGGGCCGCCGACCATGGGCAGGTTGACGCCCTTGCCGCCCTTGCAGATCTTCTGGGACTCGGCGACCTCTTCGTCCTTCAGGGCGGAGTCGGAGCCCGCGAAGGCGACCTGGCCCTGGTTGAACTTGGTGATGCCGCCGCCGGAACCGATGGCCTGGTAGTTGATCTCGACGCCGGAGCAGGCGGCCTGGAAGTTCTTGACCCACAGGTCCATCGCGTTCTTCTGCGCGCTGGAGCCGGCGGCGAGAAGCTGACCCTTGGCGCCTTCGCAGGCGATGCTCGAGGCGGCGGCCGAGGACTTGGTGTCGCCGTCCTTGGCCGGGGTCTCCGTGTTGTTGTCCGAGCCACACGCCGAGAGGACCAGGGCGCCGGAGACGACGAGGGCACCGATCGCGGAGGCGCGAAGCCCGTTCTTGCGCGAAAGCTTCACTTTCGGGTGTTCCTTCCAGAAGCCGCCCTGTCGCGGACCGAGTGTCCTGAACGTTCTACGGCGGCGTGTGTCGGTTTGGCGGGTGCTTCGCTGTGCTCCGAGCACCTCGTAAGGCCGAAATTAGGCAGAACAGGTGAAGCGGTCGACGGGGAGGGTGAACGGGAAGTGAACCGTGCCGGAAGCCCCGGTGCGGGGCCCTTGGGCGGGCGGCGGCCGGGGTGGGGTGACCGTGGTCGGCTCGTTTCCGGCCTCCGGCCGGGTCGTTTTCCACTCGCACCGCCCGTGCGGGTGGGAGGCAAGGTGCGGGTCTTCCCGTGGGCGGTGCTCGCCGTCGGCGGCGGGGCGGTCGCGTGGTGGCGTTTCAGAAGCGGGTCGTCGTCAGTGCCTCGTCCAGGAGGTCGCGGTCCCTCGGTTGGGTCAGGTGGGGGTGGGCCAGGGGTGGGGGGAGCCAGAGGAGGGTGTCGACCTCCCGGGTCGGGGTGAAGGAGCCGTCGAGGGCGCGGGCCGACCAGTAGGCGACCTCCTTGGGGCGGCCCGCCACCGTGTAGCGGACCGTCGAGAGGCGGGGGCCGAGTGCGCAGCGCCGGCCCGTCTCCTCCAGGACCTCGCGCAGCGCGCACTCCTCCGCCGTCTCGCCGCGCTTCAGCTTCCCCTTCGGGTGCGACCAGTCGTCGTACTTGGGGCGGTGGACCAGCGCGATCTCGATGCCCCCGCCCGAGGGCGACGGGCGCCACAGGACGCAGCCCGCCGCCAGGATCGGGGTCGGGGCGGTCACGGGACCGGGGCCGTCGTTCTGCGCCAGGCGCGCTGGAAGGCGAAGCGGGCGGCCTCGACCTCGTGGCGCTGGTCGGCGTGGAGGACGCCGAGGGCGTAGGCGGTCGCCGGGGCGATGCGCGGGGTGCGGGCGGCGGCGGACGCGGCCGCCGCGGCCTCGGCGGCGTCGCGGTGCCGGTCCAGGGCGCGGGCCGCCTCGTACAGGACGGGGTCCGGCTCGCCCCCGGCGTGCAGCGCCTCGGCGGCGTACCGGTGCAGGCGCAGCAGCAGCCGGGTCTGGTGCCAGGGCGCGTCCTGGGTCTCGCCGGCGGCGAGGGCGAGGGCGTCGGCGTTGTACGGGTGGGCCGCCCGGGTCAGCGGGAGGGTGGCGACCGCGTCCAGGAAGCGCCTTTCGGCCACCCCGGCGGAGGCGTCCAGGACCTCGGCGGCGGGCGCGGCGGAGGCGGGTCCGAGCGGGACCTCCGAGGCCAGGAGGGCGACGGCGTCCGCGACCGCGTGGAAGCGGGAGGAGCCGAGCGCCTGGAGGGCCGCCGAGTGGGCGCGCGTACGGGCCAGGGTGAGCTGGCGCTCCAGGAGGGCGCCGGCCCGGGCCGCGCCGACCGAGAGCCCGGCGGACTCGCTGCCGCGGGCGGCGGGGACAGGCCCGCCGCCGTTCGACAGGCGGGACAGCGCGTCCACCAGGCGGACGAGCCGGGAGGTGCAGGCCTGCTCCACGGCCAGGGTGCCCGAGAGCCAGACCAGCTCGGTGCGCAGCTCGTCGGCCCAGGCGGCGTCGAGCAGCGGCCGGAAGGTGTGGAGGGTGCCGCCGATCCGGCGGGCGGCGGCCCGCAGCGTACGGGCCGCCTCCTCCGCCCGGCGGTGTCGGAGCCGCTCTCGCCGTGCAGGCGCAGGCCGCGGAGGAAGTCCGCGGCGCGGGCATGGAGGTACGGGGCCAGGACCTCGCCCGCCGTGACGTCCTGCGACTGGTCGGGGTTGTGCACGCCTGCGCCTCCGCGCGTCGATGAGCATCTCCTGGACGTGCCGCAGGGGCCGTCCCTCGGGGTCGGTCGCGTGCCGCGTCCAGTTCCCGTCCGGGCCGAGGTGCCAGGAGGAGGTGGTGTCGGACATCCCGGTCTCCAGGAGCCGGGTGAGGGCCGCCGGTGCCCCGGGTCGGAGACCCGTACGAGGCCTCGATCCGGCGGTCCAGGTTGCGGTGCATCATGTCGGCGCTGCCGAACCACACCTCGGGCTCGCCGCCGTTGCAGAAGGCGAAGATCCGGGAGTGCTCCAGGAAGCGGCCGAGGACCGAGCGGACCCGGATGTTCTCGGAGAGGCCGGTGACCCCGGGCCGTACGGCGCAGATGCCGCGGACCCAGATGTCGACGGGCACGCCGGCCCGCGAGGCCTGGTAGCAGGCGTCGATGACGGCCTCGTCGACCATCGAGTTGACCTTGATCCGCACGTACGCGGGCCGCCCGGCGCGGTGGTGGGCGATCTCCTTGGTGATCCGGGAGACCAGGCCGTCGCGGAGCGACTTCGGGGCGGTCAGCAGGCGCCGGTAGGTCTCGCGCCGCGAGTAGCCGGAGAGCCGGTTGAACAGGTCGGAGAGGTCCGCGCCGACCTGCGGGTCGGCGGTGAGCAGGCCGAGGTCCTCGTAGAGCCGGGCGGTCTTGGGGTGGTAGTTGCCGGTGCCGACGTGCGAGTAGCGGCGCAGGAGCTCGCCCTCCTGCCGTACGACGAGCGACAGCTTGCAGTGGGTCTTGAGGCCGACGAGGCCGTAGACGACGTGGCAGCCGGCCTCCTCCAGCTTGCGCGCCCACTTGATGTTGGCCTGTTCGTCGAAGCGGGCCTTGATCTCGACGAGGACGAGGACCTGCTTGCCGGACTCGGCGGCGTCGATGAGGGCGTCCACGATCGGGGAGTCGCCGGAGGTCCGGTACAGCGTCTGCTTGATCGCGAGGACGTCCGGGTCGGCCGCCGCCTGCTCCAGGAAGGCCTGGACGGAGGTGGAGAACGAGTCGTACGGGTGGTGCAGGAGCACGTCCCGCTCGCGCAGCGCGGCGAAGACGTCCGGCGCGGACGCGGACTCGACCTCGGCGAGGTCCCGGTGGGTGCCGGCGACGAACGTCGGGTACTTCAGCTCGGGCCGGTCCTGCCCGGCGATCCCGAAGAGGCCGGTGAGGTCGAGCGGGCCGGGCAGCGGGTAGACCTCGGCGTCGGAGACCTTCAGCTCGCGCACGAGCAGGTCGAGGACGTAGGGGTCGATGGACTCCTCGACCTCCAGGCGGACCGGCGGGCCGAAGCGGCGCCGCATGAGCTCCTTCTCCAGGGCCTGGAGCAGGTTCTCGGCGTCGTCCTCCTCGACCTCCAGGTCCTCGTTCCTGGTGACCCGGAACATGTGGTGCGCGAGCACCTCCATGCCGGGGAACAGCTCCTCCAGGTGTGCGGCGATGACGTCCTCCAGGGGGACGTACCGCTGCGGGGAGGCCTCCAGGAAGCGGGAGAGCAGCGGGGGCACCTTCACGCGCGCGAAGTGGCGGTGGCCGCTGACCGGGTTGCGCACGACCACGGCGAGGTTGAGCGAGAGCCCCGAGATGTACGGGAAGGGGTGGGCCGGGTCGACGGCGAGCGGGGTGAGGACGGGGAAGACCTGCTGGCGGAAGAGGGTGAAGAGCCGGGCCTGCTCCTTCTCCGTGAGCTCGGGCCAGCGGATCAGGTGGATGCCCTCGTCGGCCAGGGCCGGGGCCACGTCCTGCTGGTAGCAGGCGGCGTGCCGGGCCATGAGCTCGCGCGAGCGGGTCCAGATCAGGTCGAGGACCTCGCGGGGCTGGAGGCCGGAGGCGGAGCGGGTGGCGACGCCGGTGGCGATGCGGCGCTTGAGGCCGGCGACCCGGACCATGAAGAACTCGTCGAGGTTCGAGGCGAAGATCGCGAGGAAGTTCGCCCGTTCGAGGAGGGGGGTCGCGGGGTCCTCGGCGAGTTCGAGGACGCGCTCGTTGAACGCGAGCCAGCTCCGCTCCCGGTCGAGGAACCGCCCCTGCGGCAGTTCGTCGCCGAGCGCGCCGTCGCTCTCGTAGGTGTCGGGATCGGTGTCCAGACCGGAGTCGAGGTCGGTGGCCGTCTGCGGACGGTGCGCGGCTATGGAACCGAGGGGGCGGAGGACGTCGGCGTGGCGGAGGACTGGACCGGGACCTCGGCGGGCTGCTGGCTCATGACCCCATTCTTCCGCGCGGGGGCTGCTCGGGCGCGTCGGAGCGGGCCGCGGGGAGGGAAGCCTCCCTTTGGGGAGACCGGACACGGAGCGCTTCATTGCGTGAGCGTCGCAAGCGCTTCTGAATGGCCGGTAACGACGACATGACGTACGGGAATCGGGGGCGGGGCCGTGTGCGGGCCCCGCGCCCGATTCTTCTGCGGAGGGTTACGGGTGGCGGGCGCGCAGGACGCGGAAGGCCGCGAGGGCCGCGAGGGCGGCGAGGGCGAGGAGGATGCCGGTCTCGATGAGTTGGGTGGGCCAGAAGTGGGAGGCGGGGTGGTAGTCGATGTACTGGGCGGCGATGGCCTCGTCGGGTCGGCAGTGCTCCGCCGGGACGTCGGGGAGCAGAACCAGCCGGGCAGCCGCTGCCCGGAGGCGCCGATCAGTCCCTGCTCGACGAGCAGGCCGTCGCCGGGAACCATGAGGGTGGAGGTGTTCTCCAGGGCCGGGCCCGTGATCGTCCGCACCGCCAGGAAGTCCCACCGGAAGGAGCCGAGGACGAGCATGACCACGCCGACGAGCCCTCCGGCCACGGCCATGGCGAGGAGCGTGCGCCGGACCAACTGGCCGACGAGGGCGCCGACGGCCACGGCGAGGAGGACGTACGAGACGAGGACGGTGCCGGTGGTCTCGTACGGCCCGCGGTCCGCCCAGTGGAACTGCCAGGTGCCCGACACCCGGCCCCAGCCGATCAGGTAGACCGCGGTGAGGACCAGCGTCGTCCCGACGGCGACGGCGGTCGTGGTGAGGAGTTTGGCGCGGAGCCAGGCCGCCGGGCCCACCGACTGGGTGAGGGAGAGCTTGTACGTCCCCGACTCGAATTCGCGGGCGACCAGCGGGCCGGCGACGAAGGCGCCGGTGAGGAAGGGAGGAGGACCATGGCCACGGAGAACTGCCCCATGGCCCCGCGCAGCATCTGGTAGCCGCTGTTGTCGTCGGCCACGCGTCGGTAGCCGTCCTCCACGTACACGTCCGGATACTGCAGGTCCCAGACCCGCAGCCCCCGATCACCGCCAGCGCCGCGAGCACCAGCGCGCCCGTCAGCCAGAGCGTCCGCCGGTACTGCCGGACCGTCACCCAGTAGGGGCCCTTCAGGGCGGGCGTGCTCATACGGGGGCTCCCTCGGGGTGCGGAGGTGGGCGAGGAGGAGTTCTTCCAGGGAGGGTTCGGAGGTCTCCCAGGGGCCCTCGACCGGGCCCTCGTGGCGGATCAGGGCGGTGAGCTGGCGGCCGGTGGTGCGGGAGTCGACCACCGTGTGCGGGGCGAGGTCGGCGACCGGGCCGGTGAGCAGGGTGTGGGCGGCGAGGAGCTCCTCGACGGGGCCGTCGAGGCGGATCCGGCCGCCGTGGAGCAGGAGGAGGTGGTCGCAGGAGCCCTCCAGCTCGGTGAGGATGTGGGACGACATGACGACGGTGGTGCCGTGCTCGGCGGCCTCGGCCATGAGCAGGCCCATGAGCTGGTGGCGGGCGAGCGGGTCGAGGTCGGCCATCGGCTCGTCCAGGAGGAGCAGTTCGGGCCGCTTGCCGAGGGCGAGCGCGAGGGCGACGCGGGTGCGCTGGCCGCCGGAGAGGTGGTGCACGAGGGTGTCGGAGGAGAAGCCGCCGCCCTCGACGACCCGTTCGGCGAGGGCGGGGTCCCAGCGGCCGGGGTTGAGTTCGCGGCCCATGCGCAGGGTGTCGTCGACGCTGAGCCGGGGGTGGAGCGGCTTGTCCTGGGCGACGTAGGCGAGGAGGGCGCGGCCGGGGGTCTCGACGGTGCCCTCGGTGGGGCGCAGGAGGCCGGCGGCGAGGGCGAGGAGGGTGGACTTGCCGGCGCCGTTGGGGCCGACGAGGGCGCAGACGCTGCCCCGGGGAGGTCGACGTCGCATTCCCGCAGGGCCCAGCCGCCCTGCATCCCCCGTACTTCTTGCCCAGGAGGTCCGCCCTCAGGGCGGTGTCCTTAGTCATCGGTCGTCGTCCCCCTCGAAGTGTTCTTTCAGCACGGAAGTGAAGAGCGCGGCCACGTCCTCCCGTTCGAGCCCCGCCGCCCGTGCCCGGCGGGCCCAGTCGGTGAGTTCGCCGCGCAGCGCGAGTCGGCCGGAGTGGGTGCCGAGGGTGGCGCGGACGAAGGTGCCGAGGCCGCGGCGGGCCTCGACGAGGCCTTCGCGTTCGAGCTCGCGGTAGGCCTTGAGGACCGTGTTGGGGTTGATGGCCGTCGCCTCGACGACCTCGCGTGCGGTGGGCAGTCGGTCGCCCGGCTCCAGGAGGCCCATGCGGAGGGCCTGTTTCGTCTGCTGGACGATCTGGAGGTAGGTGGCGACGCCACTGCGCCGGTCGATGCGGTACTCGACCACGATCCCTTCCACCACCCTTTCACTAATCAAGTGGTGAAAGGGTGGTGGAAAAAAGGGGCGGTGTCAACCGCCCCCTGCCGGAAGGTCCTACGACTCCGTGCGGTACATCAGGTCCACCTCGTGCGTGGCGAAGCCGAGTCCCTCGTACACCCGCACCGCCGCCGAGTTGTCCCCGTCGACGTACAGCATCGCCGTCGGCAGCCCCTGCGCCGCCAGGTGCCGCAGGCCGATCGCGGTGAGCGCCTTGCCGAGGCCGCCGCCCTGGGCCTCGGGCAGGATGCCGACCACGTACACCTCGCCGAGCTGCTCCTCGGCGTGCGTCTTCGTCCAGTGGAAGCCGACGAGCCGCCCGTCCTCCTCCGCGAGGAAGAAGCCCTTCGGGTCGAACCACGGCTCGGCGGCCCGGTCGTCCAGGTCCCGCTGGGTGAGCGAGCCCTGCTCGGGGTGGTGGGCGAAGGCGGCGGCGTTGACGGCGAGCCAGGCCGCGTCGTCCTGCCCGGGGACGAAGGTGCGGACGGTGACGCCCTCGGGCAGCACCGGCTCGGGGAGGTCGAGCGGCACCAGGGACCGCCGGAGCTGGCGCAGTTCGCGGAAGAGGGTCAGGCCGAGGACCTGGGCCAGGTGCCGGGCGGCCGGCTTGCCGCCGTGCGCCCAGACGCGCAGCCGCTTGCCGGAGGCGTCGAGCAGGGCGGTGCCGAGCGCCCGGCCGTGCCCGCGCCCGCGCCGGTCCGGGTGGACGACCAGCTCGGCGGCCGGGGCCTCGATCGGGTCGGTCTCCTCCAGTTGGGCGTAGCCGTAGAGCCGGGGGCCGACGGTCAGCAGGAAGTGCCGCACGCCCTCGCGCCGGCCGTTGCGCAGGTAGAGCCGCCCCTGCTCGGACACGGCGTGCATCCCGTCGGCCCGGTCCGCGGCCTCCAGGAGCTCCGATACGTCCCGGACCTGCTCGGGCGTGAGCTCGTCGTACGTGTGGATCTGCCGTCCGGGTTCGAGGGCCGGTGCCGTGTCGGAAGTCATGGCACGAGCCTACGGCGGCCCGTCGCCGCCCGGTGGAAAGCGGGCGGCAACCGTCTTGTAATCCACACCCCTGTTGCGCTACGCGCGTTGACCCTAGGCTGCACCGGCATACGGGAAGTGCGTCCCGTAGAGGCGAAAAAGGGAACAGAGGGCAGATGGCAGCGACACCGAGGAAGAACAGGACGGCGCGGCGGCTCCTCGCCGCGGGGGCCGGGCTCGTGACGGTCGGGGCGCTCGTCGCCGCGATGCCGTCGGCCGGCGCGGCCGGTGACCGGTTCGGCGGCGGACACGGCCACGGGCACGACAAGGGGAAGGGCCGCCTGGTCGACGTCCAGCTCCTCTCCTTCAACGACCTGCACGGCAACCTGGAGCCGCCGGCCGGTTCCTCCGGCCAGGTCACCCGCTTCAAGGCGGACGGCACCACCGAGAAGGTCGACGCGGGCGGCGTCGAGTACCTGGCCACGCACCTGCGCCAGGCCCGCAAGGGGAATCGTTACTCCGTCACCGCGGCGGCCGGCGACCTCATCGGCGCCTCGCCGCTGCTGTCCGGCCTCTTCCACGACGAGCCGACCGTCGGGGCGCTGAACAAGCTGGACCTCGACGTCACCTCCGTGGGCAACCACGAGTTCGACGAGGGCGCCGTCGAGCTGGCCCGCATGCAGAACGGCGGCTGTCACCCGACCGCCGGCTGCTTCGTCAAGGGCAAGAAGTTCAAGGGCGCCGACTTCCCTACCTCGCGGCCAACGTGACGAAGGAGAAGACCGGGAAGCCGCTGCTCGACCCGTACTTCGTCTGGGAGAAGGACGGCGTCCGGATCGGCTTCATCGGCGTGACCCTGGAGGGCACCCCGAACATCGTCACCGCCGAGGGCGTCAAGGGCCTGAAGTTCGGCGACGAGGTCGAGACCATCAACAAATACGCGAAGGTCCTGGGCGCAAGGGCGTCAAGTCCATCGTCGCCCTGGTCCACGAGGGCGGGGCCCCGGCCTCCGACGCGTACAACTACGACTGCGACAGCCCCGGTCCGGGCGACGGCATCTCCGGCCCGATCACCGAGATCGCCAAGAAGGTCTCGCCGCAGGTCGACGCGCTCGTCACCGGCCACACGCACCAGGCGTACGTGTGCACCGTCCCCGACCCGGCGGGCAAGCCGCGCCTGGTCACCTCGGCGTCCTCGTACGGCAAGCTCTACACGGACACCACGCTGACCTACGACCGGCGCACCAAGGACATCGTGCGCACGGCGGTCGCCTCGGCCAACCACGTCGTCTCGCGCGACGTGCCGAAGCCGCGGACATGACGAAGCTGATCCAGGACTGGACGGCGCTCGCGGCCCCGATCGCCAACCGCCCGCAGGGCTGGATCGCCGCCGACATCAACGGCCGCGGCTCCACGGCGTACGAGAAGCCGCTCGGCGACGTGATCGCCGACGCGCAGTGGGAGGGCCTGGCCCCGGCGGACAAGGGCGGTGCGCAGCTCGCCCTGATGAACCCGGGCGGCATCCGGTCCGACCTGGTGCACAAGGCGTCCGGCTCCGAGGGCGACGGCGTGGTGACGTACGGCGAGTCCTTCACCGTGCAGCCCTTCACCAACATGATGAACGTGGTCGACCTGACCGGCGCGAACCTGATCGCCGCCCTGAAGCAGCAGGTCAGCGGCGCCAACCTGAACTCGATCAAGATCCTCCAGGTCTCGAAGGGCTTCACGTACACGCTCGACACGACCAAGACGGGCGCGGACCGCGTCGTCGACGGTTCGGTCAAGCTGAACGGTGAGGCGATCGACCCGGCGAAGACCTACCGCGTCGCGATGAACGAGTTCCTCGCGGGCGGCGGCGACAGCTTCCCGGCCCTGGCCACCGGCACCAACAAGCTGGTCGGCCCTCGGACCTGGACGTCTTCAACGCCTACCTGGCGGCCCACTCCTCGGCGACGTCCCCGCTGGCCGTCCCGGCCGCGGACCGCATCACCGTCGTCAAGTAACCGGCTCGACGAGGGGCGGCGGACCGTTTCGGCGGGCCGCCGCCCCTCCTTTTCCTCCCTCCGCACCCTGGCAGGATTTGAAGTGAACCTGTCATGGTGCGGTGCCATGAACCGACGACGATTCCTCGTGGGAGCCCTGGCCGCCGGGGCCGGAGTGATGCTCGGGGCGCCCGCCGCCTCCGCCGTGGACGTACGGGCGTGGATGGCCGCGCACGGGGACGGGACCGAGCTGACCCGGCTCACCATCCCCGGCACGCACGACTCCGGCGCCCGGTTCGGCGGGCCCTGGAGCGAGTGCCAGAACACCACGGTCGCTCAGCAACTGGACAGCGGCATCCGCTTCCTGGACGTGCGGTGCCGGGTGACCGGCGGGTCGTTCGCGATCCACCACGGGGCCTCGTACCAGAACGCGATGTTCGGCGACGTGCTCGTGGCCTGCCGGGACTTCCTCGCCGCGCACCCCTCCGAGACCGTCCTCATGCGGGTCAAGCAGGAGTACTCCGAGGAGTCCGACGCCACCTTCCGGGCCGTCTTCGACGACTACCTCGACCGCCGCGGCTGGCGCCCCTCTTCCACATCGGCGACCGGCTGCCGCTCCTCGGCGAGGCCCGCGGGAAGGTCGTCCTCATCGCCGACAACGGCGGACTGCCCGGCCTGAAGTGGTGGGACGGCTCGCAGATCGCCCTCCAGGACGACTGGAACGCGCTGCCCGATGCCAAGTACCCCCAAGGTCCAGGCCCACTTCCGCGCCGCCGTCGCCCAACCGGGGCGGCTCTACGTCAACTTCGTCAGCACCTCCGCGTACCTCCCGCCCCGCTGGAACTCCGACCGGCTCAACCCCCGCGTCCACGGCTTCCTCGACGGCGCCGAGCTGGCCGGCCGGACCGGGCTCGGGGTCGTCCCCTGGACTTCCCGAACACCCGGTCAGGCCTGGTCGAGCCCTCCTCCGGCACAACTGAGGCACCGGAAGCCCCGCCCGGCGGCGGCGTCGGCGCGCCCGGCAACCGGACCGTCGCCACCGTCCCGCCGCCCTCCGCCGGGGCCAGCGCGACCGTGCCGCCCGCCTGCCGGACCGTACGGGCCACGATCGACAGGCCCAGGCCCGAGCCCGGCAGGCTGCGGGCCGACGGCGAGCGCCAGAAGCGGTCGAAGACGTGCGGCAGCTCGTCCGCCGGGATGCCCGGACCGTGGTCGCGGACCGTCAGTTCGCCCCGCATGAGGGTCACCTCGACCGTGCCCCGGGGCGGCGAGAACTTCACCGCGTTGTCCAGGACGTTCACCAGGGCCCGTTCGAGCGCCGCCGGCTCCGCCCGTACGTACCAGGGCGCCAGGTCCGTCACGAAGGTCAGCTCCGGGCCGCGCAGCCGCGCCCGGTCCAGGGCCGCCCGCAGCACCGTGTGCAGCGGCAGCACCTCCAGCGGCGCCGACCGACCCGCGTCCGGCCGGGCCAGCTCCTGGAGGTCCCCGATCAGCGACGCCAGCTCCGTCATCTGCGCCTTCACCGAGGCCATCAGGGCCCGCCGGTCCTCCGGCGGGATCGCCAGCCCGTCTCCTCGCTCCGCGCGAGGAGCTCGACGTTCGTGCGGAGCGAGGTCAGCGGCGTCCGCAGCTCGTGCCCCGCGTCCGCGATCAGCCGCGCCTGGAGGTCCCGGGAGGTCGCGAGCGCCGCCGTCATCGCGTTGAACGAGCGCGAGAGCCGGGCGATCTCGTCCTCGCCCTCCACCGGGATGCGGACCGTCAGGTCCTCGGTCGCCGCCACGTGCTCGACCGCCCCCGTCAGCCGGTTCACCGGCTCCAGACCAGTCCGCGCCACCCACAGGCCGGCCGCGCCCGCGCCGACGACCCCGATCCCGGAGACCAGGAGCAGCACCCAGCGCAGCGTGGACATCGAGTTGTCGATCTCGGCGAGCGGCCGGGCGAGGGAGACCGCGACCCCGGGCGTCCTCTCCTGCGGGTAGGTGTAGACGCGCATCTCGCGCCCGTTGGCGTCCTTCACCGTGTGCAGGACGTCCTCCAGGCGCCCTGCGCCACCGCCAGGTCGGCGCTGCCGACGGGGATCGGGGCCTCCCCGAGGTGCACACGCTCCCGTCGGCGAGGATCACCTACACCGTGTACGAGCCCGCCACCGACGGCGGCGTGGTGCCCTGGCGGCAGAACGACAGGATGTTCTGCGCCCCGCCCGGATCGAGCCGGGTGGAACGCAGCGAGAGTCCAGCTCGGCCTCCAACTGCTCCCGCGTCACGAACCAGCACGCCAGCGACACCGCCGCCACCGCCACCGCCACCGCGACGGCGGTGAGCAGGGCGAGCCGGGAGCGCAGCGGCCGGGAGCGGAACCAGGCCAGGGGACGGAAACGGGGGCCGGGCGGGACGGCGGCCGGGGCGGCAGGCCCGCCGGAGGGCGCGGGCGGGAACGGGGGCGCCGTCACTCCCCGCCCCCTCCGCGCAGCGCGTACCCCACGCCCCGCACCGTGTGGACCAGGCGCGGCTCGCCGCCCGCCTCCGTCTTGCGCCGCAGGTACATCACGTACACGTCGAGCGAGTTCGAGCTCGGCTCGAAGTCGAAGCCCACACGGCCTTGAGGATCTGCTCGCGGGTCAGCACCTGGCGCGGGTGCGCCAGGAACATCTCCAGGAGCGTGAACTCGGTCCGCGTCAGCTCCACGGTCCGGCCGCCCCGGGTCACCTCGCGGGTGGCCAGGTTCATCCGCAGGTCCTCGAAGGAGAGGACGTCGTCGGCCGGGGCGGCGGACGCCGCCGCGTACGAGCTGCGGCGCAGCAGGGCCCGGATGCGGGCGAACAGCTCGTCCAGCTCGAACGGCTTCACCAGGTAGTCGTCCGCGCCCGCGTCGAGCCCGGTGACCCGGTCGCCGACGGTGTCGCGGGCGGTGAGCATCAGGATCGGCACGGTCGAGCCGGACGCCCGGATGCGGCGGGCCGCCGTCAGGCCGTCCATGCGGGGCATCTGCACGTCGAGGACGACGAGGTCGGGGGCGTACGCCTCCATGGCGGCGAGCGCGTCCAGACCGTCGACGGCGTCCCGCGTCCCGTACCCCTCGAAGGCGAGGCTGCGGCGCAGGGCCTCCCCGGACGGCGGGCTCGTCGTCGACGATGAGGATCCGCTCGGCTTCGTTCTGCTGTCCCGTCATGGGGGCAGCGTCCCACGTGTTCAGTTGTCGCCGCCCGAGCGGGAGTCCGTCCAGGTCGGCCTTCACGGTGTCGATCGGGATCGCGAATCCGAGGCCGACGCTTCCGGCCGTGGATCCGTTCGAGGAACTGGGCGAGTACATGGCCGAATTGATTCCGATGATCTCGCCGTTCATGTTGATCAGCGCGCCGCCGGAATTCCCCGGATTGAGCGAGGCGTCGGTCTGGAGCGCCTTGTACGTGGTCTTCGACGAGCCCGTGTCGCCGTTGAACTGCTGCCCGCCGAATTCGAACGGCCAGCCCTGCCGGGGTCGTACTGCTGCCGGCCCTGACCCTGGCTCCGGTCCTGCCCTGGTCCTCGTCCTTGGCGACGGTCACGTCCCGGTCGAGGGCGGAGACGATACCGCTGGTGACGGTCCCGGTGAGCCCCTCGGGGAGCCGATCGCCACGACCTCGTCGCCGACCTTCACGTCCTTCGAGTTCCCGAGCGAGGCGGCCTTGAGGCCGGAGGCGCCCTTCAGCTTGATGAGCGCCAGGTCCTTGTCGGGGTCCGTGCCGACGACCTCGGCCGGGTAGGTCTTGCCGTCGTTCAGTTGCACGGTGATCTCGGAGGCGCCGGAGACCACGTGGTTGTTGGTGACGATCTCGCCGTCGGAGGTGATGATCACGCCCGAGCCGGTGGACTTGCCGGAGTTCGAGGCGGCGGAGATCTCCACGATGGAGGGGAGACGGCCTCGGCGACCCCGGCGACCGTGCCGGTGCCGCGCGCGGCCACGTTCGTGCCGGCCACGGGGGCGGAGGCGGAGGCGGTCGTCGTGCCGTCGGCGGCGAGCTGCTGGACCAGCGTGGCCGTGCCGCCGCCGATCGCGGCGGCCGCGATGGCCACGGCCGCCATGAGCCCGACCCCGCGCTTGGCACGGCGGCGGGGGACCGGGGCGGGGACGGGGGAGGCGGTGGCGGCGGGCGCCGGACCCGCCGGCGGCGGGACGTGCCCGCCGTGCCCGCCGGACGGCCAGATCGTGGTGCCGTGGTCGGTGGTGAACGGCGCGTACGGGGCCCGCCCGGCTCGTACGGCGGCCTCGGCGGGTAGTACGGCTGCTGCGGCTGCTCCTGGTGATCCGTCATGGGAAGACTGTCGGATCCGTACATGAGAGCCGTCTGAGGAGCGGCTGAGAAGCCCGACAGAAGCCCGTATGCCCGATATAAAGCCCCGTGCGGGGCCGGGCGGCAACGTCCGGGGGCCGGGCGTCAGCGCGGGGTCGAGAGCCGCGCCAGGTCCGGTCCGCCGCCGTCGCAGCCGCAGGAGCGGCGCACGATCAGGGCCGACGGGAAGAGCTTCACGCGCTCGCGGCGCGAGCCCGCCACCCGCAGCGAGTCGTCGAGGACCAGGTCGATGGCGGCCCGGGCCATCGCGGGGCGGTCCGAGTAGACCGTGGTCAGCGGCGGGTCGGTGAGCGCCGCCTCCTTCACGTCGTCGAAGCCCGCGACCGCCAGCTCGGTCGGCACCTCGATCCGCAGCTCGCGCGCCGCCCGCAGCACGCCGAAGGCCTGGTCGTCGGTGGAGCAGAAGATGGCCGGCGGCCTGTCCGGGCCCGCGAGCAGCTTGAGGGCCACCTGATAGGCGTCGTAGCGGTTGTACGGCGCCTCGAAGAGCCGGCCCTCGGTGGAGCGGCCCGCCTCGACCATGGCGCGCCGCCAGCCCTCGACGTGGTCGGCGACCGGGTCGCCGACGGCCGGGGTGTTCGGGACGCCGCCGAGGCACGCCACGTACGGGTGGCCGTGCTCCAGGAGGTGGCGGGTGACGAGCTGGGCGCCGCCGATGTCGTCGGTGACGACGGCGACGTCGTCGATCGCCTCGGGCCGCTCGTGCAGCAGTACCACGCGCGCGTCCCAGGCCTCGATCTCGCTCGCGGCCTGCTCGCTCATGCCCTGGCTGACCAGGATCAGACCGGAGACCCGCATCCCGAGGAAGGCGCGCAGGTAGTGGATCTCGCGCTCGGTCCGGTAGTCGGAGTTCCCGACGAGGACCATCTTGCCGCGCTCGGCGGCGGCCTGCTCGACCGCGTGCGCCATCTCCGCGAAGAAGGGCTGGCGCGCGTCCGGGACGATCATGCCTATGAGGTCGGTGCGCCGGGACGCCATCGCCTGGGCCACCCGGTCGGGGCGGTAGCCCAGCTCCTTGATGGCGGCGAGGACACGCTCGCGCGTGGCCGGGGCGACCGGCCTGGGTCCGTTGTTGATGACGTAGCTCACGACCGCGGTCGAAGTACCCGCCAGTCGCGCTACGTCATCCCGCGTCACCTTGGCCACGCGCGGCAGTCTACGCGGGGGACCTACCTGCCGGCAGGCCGCACTGTGGCGTCCGCCACGTTCCTGTCCTCCGCGCGGGTGACGTCCTCCGTGGCGCCCTTGACGCGGGCGCTCGCGCGCGCCTCCTCCTTGGCCCGGGCCTCCTCGGCCGCCCGCTCCACCTTCTCGGGGGTGACGAAGCGGTAGCCGACGTTGCGGACGGTGCCGATGAGGGACTCGTGCTCGGGGCCGAGCTTGGCCCGCAGCCGCCGTACGTGGACGTCGACCGTGCGGGTGCCGCCGAAGTAGTCGTACCCCCACACCTCCTGGAGGAGCTGCGCGCGCGTGAAGACCCGGCCCGGGTGCTGGGCGAGGTACTTCAGGAGCTCGAACTCCTTGAAGGTGAGGTCCAGGACCCGGCCCTTGAGCTTCGCGCTGTACGTCGCCTCGTCGACCGACAGGTCGCCGTTGCGGATCTCCATCGGGGAGTCGTCGGAGACGATCTGCTGGCGGCCCATCGCCAGCCGCAGCCGCGCCTCGACCTCGGCCGGTCCGGCCGTGTCGAGAGGACGTCGTCGATGCCCCAGTCGGCGGTGACGGCCGCGAGGCCGCCCTCCGTGACGACGAGGACCAGCGGACAGCCGGGCCCGGTGGAGCGAAGGAGCTGGCAGAGCGAGCGCACCTGCGGGAGGTCGCGCCGGCCGTCGACGAGGATCACGTCCGCGCCGGGGGTGTCCACGAGGGCCGGGCCCTCGGCCGGGGCCACCGGACGTTGTGCAGCAGCAGGCCGAGGGCGGGCAGCACCTCGGTCGACGGCTGGAGGGCATTGGTCAGGAGGAGCAGTGAACTCATCGCCCACCACCTGCCCCGGTCGTGGTCATGCGATCGTGCTCGGTTCGCTCGCCCATAAGGTCGGTTCCTTCCTCGGTCCTGCGAGGACGTGCACTGCTTCGTACGGCTCTGCCGGCTCTCGCGCCCTGAGAGCTTTTGTTCATCCGTCCGTAACAACGGCCGGAAAACGCAAAAGGACCCGGTGGCTGCGTCGCCCGGATCCTCTGCCCAGCAGAATAACCCAGATGCCTTCCGGTGGAGGGCGGATTTCACATCGTGGATGTCTCTTCGCTCACTCCCGGCACCCGGGACGCCATGTTGCGCAGGGATGAGCGGTCCGTGTCGCGGCGGTTCGCGCACGCCCTCCCGCGAGGATCACCGGTACGGCGGTCACCGGTCCGGCCCACGCGCGCATGGCCCATCATGGGAGCGGCGCGCACACGAACGAAGGGAGCGCCGCTATGGCAGCGGGAACCATCCGCTACTGGGCCGCGGCCAAGGCGGCCGCCGGTGTCGCCGAGGAGCCGTACGCCGCCGAGCACCTGGCCGAGGCCCTCGACGCGGCCCGCGCGAAGCACCCGGGCGAGCTCGTCCGGGTCCTCCTGCGGTGCTCGTTCCTGGTCGACGGCGACCCCGTCGGCACCCGGAGCCATGAGACCGTACGGCTTGCCGAGGGCGGCACGGTCGAGGTGCTCCCCGTTCGCAGGAGGGTGAACCCCAGAGCAATGAGCAACGACCAGTACTACGGCGGACAGCAGCCGGACCCGTACGCGGACGGGCAGCGGCCGTACGACCCGTACGCGGGCGGGCAGCAGGACCCCGACGTCACGCAGACGTGGGAGGGCCAGACCTGGGACACCCAGTACCAGCCGGCCGTCCAGCCCCGGCCGCAGGCCCCGGGCCCGTACGAGCAGCCGCAGCCGTACGGGGAGTACGGGGAGTACGGGGGCAGCGGTACGCGCCGCAGGCGTACGGGCAGCAGGCGCAGGAGCAGGCGTACGGGCAGCAGGCGCAGGAGCAGGCGTACGGGCAGCAGGCGCAGCCGCAGCCGCAGACGTACGGACAGCAGCCCCATGAGCAGCAGCCGCAGGCGTACGGGCAGCCGCAGCCGTACGCGGGCGCGTACCAGCCGCAGCAGACCGCGGCCCCGGCCCCGGCTCCGGCGCCTGCACCCACGCCCGCCCCGGTGGCCGCCCCGGCCCCCGCCCCCGTGGGCGACGACGGGCCTGCCTACTCCTCGCCCACCACCTCCGGGAACACCCGGATCACCGACGCCCAGCGCGCCCGCGCCGAGGGGCGCTCGCCGATCATCGAGCCCGGCATGCAGCCCGCCGCCCTGACGGCGGTCCTCGGCCTGCTGCTCGCCGGCGGCGCCGCCCTCGGCCCGTACGGCCTGCTCCTCCCGCTCGTCCTGCTCCAGGCGCTCACCGCGGCCGGCTGGTTCCGGCTCAACGGCATGTGGCCGGCCCGGCAGGGCATCGCCCTCGCCTTCGCGGGCGGCCTCGTCGCCGACGGCGCCCTGCTCGCCGTCGGCCGGGAGAACGCCGCCCCGCGATCCTGGGCACGCTCGGCGCCTGGGTGCTGCTCTGCCTCGTCCTCCAGCTCCGCAGCCACGCGGACCCGGACGAGCGGATGTACGGCCTGATGGCCACGGTCGCCTCGGCGGCCCTGACCGTGATCGCCACCGGACACCTCGGCGCGGCCCCCGACGCGGTGGTCGTGGGCGGGATCGCGGTCGCCGCCGCCGTCCTCGCCAAGGCGCTCCCGCTGCCGGGCCCGGTCTCGGTCGTCGCCGCGCTGCTCGCCTCGGCGGGCGCGGGGATCGCGGCCGGCGGGCTCACGGACCTGGGCGCGTCCGGCGCGGTGCTCGGCCTCGGCGCCGGGGTCTGCGCCCTCGTCGGTCTGCGGGCGGCCAGTTACGACTACCCGTCGCGGTTCGTCCACATGACCGCGGGCATCGCGCTGCCGCTGACCGCCGCCGCGCCCGCCGTGTACCTGCTGGGCCGCGCCCTGGCCTGACGGCTCGGCTCCGGGCGCCGCCCGGGCGTCCCGTAGGGGCGACCCGGGCCGTCCCAGACCGTCCGGACTCGGGAACCAACCGGACCTCCGGCACGTCGATCTTCGTGTCGGGGGTCGAAAACTTTCACGGGGGACGCACATTCCATGCGAGCACTGCGGATTCTGCTCATCCTGGCCGTCGTCCTCGGCGGGATCTTCGTCGGGATCGACCGCCTCGCCGTGGCCTACGCGGAGTCGGAGGCGGCGGGCCGGATGAAGCTCTCCGGCGCGCGGAGCGACTCGATCGAGGTCGACATCAAGGGCTTCCCCTTCCTGACCCAGGCGGCGGCCAAGCACCTCGACCGGGTCGACGTGCGGGCGGCCGGCATCCAGGCGCAGGCGGGCGACCGGAAGATACGGGTCGGCGAGCTGGACGTCGTCCTGCGAGACGTGACCGTGACCGGCGACTTCTCGGGCGCGAAGGCCGGCACCGCGACCGGCACCGCCCTGATCTCGTACGCGGACCTCACCGCCGCCTCCGAGCACGAGGCCACCCTCGCCTACGGCGGGAACGGCAAGGTGAAGGTCACCGGCAGCGTCGAGGTCATGGGCCGCACCTTGACCCGCTCGGTCCTCTCGACCGTGACCGTGGTGAACGGCGACACGATCAAGGTCCGCGCCGACGAGGTGCCCGGCGAGGCATCCCGGGCGTGGAGGACCTGGTCCGCGCCCGCACCGACTTCGAGCGCCCGCTCCACGTGCTCGCCGGCATGAAGGTGGAGAAGGTCGAGCCGCGCCCGGAGGGCCTGGCGGTCACGGTCTCGGGCAAGGACATAGCCCTGGCGGGCTGAGCCCGTCCGGGGGCCGCGCGGCCCCGCCCCTACCGGCTGGTCACATGCTGAGACGGCTCCGTCCGATCCGCAGAAACAGAACCGGACGCCTCGGTGCGGAGGCGCCCGGAGCCGCCCACACCGTGATCGCGTCTCACGTCTCGGACGATCGCGTCTCACCATCCGACACGCCGGTGACACGGCCGCCTGTCCGTCCCTACGATCGGGACCATGAAGCGACAGGCGGATCTCACGAAGCGGCGGGCAGTAGACCTGTGCCGCGTCGCCGCCATGCTCTGTCGCCCCGTCTGAGCGGGACGTCCGACCCCGCTTTCCTCACGGCCCGTCGACCGAAGTCGGGGCCGCATCCCGCAGCCGTACGCCGTCGTACGCACGTTTCCGACGCGTACCCGCACCACCCGCACCGCACCGCCGCACACTGCCCCGGAGGAGAACAGCATGGCTCGCAGCGACGTCCTGGTCGACGCGGACTGGGTCGAGGCCAACCTCGACAACCCGCAGGTGGCCGTCGTCGAGGTCGACGAGGACACTTCGGCCTACGAGAAGAACCACATCCGCAACGCCATCCGCATCGACTGGACCAAGGACCTCCAGGACCCGGTCCGCCGCGACTTCGTCGACCAGGAGGGCTTCGAGAAGCTCCTCTCGGCCAAGGGCATCGCGAACGACACCACGGTCGTGCTCTACGGCGGCAACAACAACTGGTTCGCCTCCTACGCCTACTGGTACTTCAAGCTCTACGGCCACCCAGGACGTGAAGCTCCTCGACGGCGGCCGCAAGAGTGGGAGCTCGACTCCCGCGACCTGGTCGACGGCTCCCAGGTCCCGAACCGCCCGGCCACCGAGTACAAGGCCAAGGCCCAGGACGCCTCGATCCGCGCCTTCCGCGACGACGTCGTGGCCGCGATCGGCGCCCAGAACCTGGTTGACGTGCGCTCGCCCGACGAGTTCTCCGGCAAGCTGCTCGCCCCGGCGCACCTCCCGCAGGAGCAGTCGCAGCGCCCGGGCCACGTGCCGAGCGCCCGCAACATCCCGTGGTCGAAGAACGCCAACGACGACGGCACCTTCAAGTCGGACGACGAGCTCAAGGCCCTCTACGAGGACGAGCAGGTCGACCTGGCGAAGGACACCATCGCCTACTGCCGCATCGGCGAGCGCTCCGCGCTCACGTGGTTCGTCCTGCACGAGCTGCTGGAGGTCCCGAACGTCAAGAACTACGACGGCTCGTGGACCGAGTACGGCTCCCTCGTCGGCGTGCCGATCGAGCTCGGCGCCGCCAAGTAACCCTCCGGACCTCCCCTTCTTCCGGACCCCTCGACCGTAAGGAAAGAACAGCATGTGTGGAGCGCAGCCCGGCGGCCCCGACGCCTCGACGATCAAGCCCGGTGAGACCACCATCCAGGGCTTCGTGACCAAGGACGGCGAGCCGGTCACCGGTTACGTCCGTCTCCTGGACTCGACCGGCGAGTTCACGGCCGAGGTTCCGACCTCCGCCACCGGACAGTTCCGCTTCTACGCGGCCGAGGGCACCTGGACCGTCCGCGCGCTGGTGCCGGGCGGCACCGCCGACCGCAAGGTCGTGGCGCAGAAGGGCAGTCTCGCGGAGGTCGCCATCGCGGTCTGATCCGCGACGCCTTACCGGCCGAAGGGCCGTGCCTCCTGGGGGTTGGACGCCATTCCGGGACTTGGGGCACGGCCCTTCGGTCTGCCCGCGCGCGCCCGGCGGACGTACGCTGAAGGGGTGTACGCACGCCGCCGCCACGTCTACTTCTGGATGATGGGCGCCTGCCTGTTCCTCTTCGTGGGCGCCTGGGCCGTCGTACGCCTCTTCTCGACCCCGGCCGCCGTCGCCATGTGCGTCGTCGCCATGGTCATCCCCCGGCCGCCGCGATGGTCGCCAACCGCCGGGGCCCGGAGGACCGCTGGTGGGACGACCCTTCGGGCGACCCGCAGTCGGACGAGTGGTGGGACGAGCTGGACGGCAAGAAGCGCCGGGAGCGGTAGGGCCGTCCGGCGGATCAGGGCCGAGCGGGCGCCGCTCGGGAGTCGGCGGACGGAGTCCGGCGCAGCGGTCCGAAGCCCGGGAGGCCCCCGGGGCCGAGCGGTGCGAGGGGTGCGTCGGGAGTGGGTCCGCTGGTGGGACGACCCGTCGGGCGACCCGCAGTCGGACGAGTGGTGGGACGAGCTGGACGGCAAGAAGCGCCGGGAGCGCTGAGGTGCGTCAGTAGACGAGGGCCTGCGTCCCGTCCGCCGTCGCCTCCTGGACGAAGACCTGCGCGCCGGCGATGCGGACGCCGGCCAGGACGTCCTTCTCCGTGATCTCGCGGCGGGCCGCGCACTGGGTGCAGAGCGTCACGCGCCCGCCCGCCAGGATCGAGTCGAGCAGGTCCGGCAGCGGCGCGGCGTGCGGGAGCTCGAACTCGGCGGCCCGGCCCGGGAGGGCGAACCAGGAGACTCGCCGGTCAACCAGAGCGAGACCTCGACCCCGCTGGCGACGGCCACGGCGGCCACCGTGAAGGCCTGCGAGCAGCGTTCGGGGCATCGGCCCCCGCGGTCACCTTGATCACGAGCTTCTTCGCCATGTCCCGAACTGTAATGCGCGGCACCGCAACCTCATGCACCCCCTCACATGTCAGGGGGTGCACGGATTGAGGAGGTCCACCACGCCGACCTGCGCGAGCTGCTGCTGCCCGCGCCGGCCGGCGCGACGCCGACCCGAAGCCGGACGGCGGGTTCACGTCCACCGGTGCGTACCTCTCGCTCTACGGCAAGGAGTTCCGCGGGGAACCGGCGCGGACGCCGGCGGACTCCACCCGCGGCACGTCGCCGCCCGGGCGTGGACGATGCCGGACGGCACCCGCACCAGCGTCCACCTGTTCCGGTTCGGCCCGGTGGGCCACGCCGAGGCGTACAAGGACACGGCGGTCCAGGCGGACGACGTCGAGGTGCCGGACACGAGCCTGTGCGCCTTCCGGGAGAAGAAGCCCCACGGCCCCGAGCAGACCCGCTGGGCCTGCATCCAGGCCGGTGACGTCCTCGCGGTGGTCACCCGGACGCGTCCGGGCGGGGCGCTCCTCGTGCCGTCCCAGCAGACGGTCGCCCTCAGAACCGACTGCTCGGCTGACCGCCCGCCCCGAGACCCACCTCACCGAGTGGGCCGGACCCCGGGCCACTAAGCTGGGGTCCGGCCCGTTCCGCCTTCACACCTCAGTCGAGGAGCACCCCGTGATCATTTTCTTCGAAGCTCTGCTGGTCCTGGTCTGCGTGGGCGTGCTCGCCTTCGCGGGTCTGACCGTGAAGAAGCTGTACCAGGGCCAGCGGTAATCCCCCTCTAGAGAACGCCAGAGCTGCTCATGATCGAGATCCCGTCCGACCTCAACCCGGACCTCGTCCCCTCGCGTTCCTGCTCGGCACGTGGGAGGGCGCGGGCGTCTCCGACTTCCCCGGCGCCGAGAAGTGCAACTTCGGCCAGTCCGTGACGTTCAGCCACGACGGCCGGGACTTCCTGGAGTACCACTCGCACTCCTGGGTCCTGGACGAGAAGGGCGAGAAGGTCCGCCCGCTGGAGAGCGAGAGCGGGTACTGGCGGATCGACAAGGACCGCAAGGTCGAGGTCGTCATGGTCCGCGACCAGGGCATCGTGGAGATCTGGTACGGCGAGCTCGCCGACCAGAAGCCGCAGATCGACCTGGCGACGGACGCCGTCGCCCGCACGGCCGCCTCGGGCCCGTACAGCGGGGGCAAGCGCCTGTACGGCTACGTCAAGAGCGACCTGATGTGGGTGGGCGAGAAGGCGACCCCGAGGTCCCGCTGCGGCCGTACATGTCGGCGCACCTGAAGAAGGTCGTCACGCCGGAGGAGGTCGCGGAGATGGCCCGCAACCTGCCCGACATGCCGGACGACGGCATCGCCTTCTTCCGCTAGAAGCCGTTCGGGGAAGCCCTGGGGCCGTGCGCCGCGCCCTCCTACACTGGGGGCGTGGTGAGCACTCGACTGGAAGAGCGACCTGCGACAGCGCGGCTACCGGCTGACGCCGCAGCGCCAGCTTGTCCTGGAGGCCGTCGACGCGCTGGAGCACGCGACGCCCGACGACATCCTCTGCGAGGTCCGCAAGACGGCCTCCGGGGTGAACATCTCCACCGTGTACCGGACCTGGAGCTCCTGGAGGAGCTCGGGCTCGTCAACCACGCGCACCTGGGGCACGGGGCCCCGACGTACCACCTCGCCGACCGGCACCACCACCTCCACCTGGTCTGCCGGGACTGCTCCGGGGTGATCGAGGCGGACGTCGAGGTGGCCGCCGAGTTCACCGGGAAGCTCCGCGAGACCTTCGGCTTCGAGACGGACATGAAGCACTTCGCGATCTTCGGGCGGTGCGGGGACTGCGCCGCGAAGAAGCGCGGGGAGGCCCCGGCGGGCGAGTAGGCCCTCGCGCGTCCCCGGGCCCGGCGGCCCGGCAGGGCCTGGACACGGAGTCGTAGGCTTTCCCCATGCAGCGACCTTCCACGACCAGCCCCTGCTGTCCCTGCCCGGCGCCGTCGCCGCCGAAGGGCACGACGAGGGCGTCGCCGCGCACTACGGCGACCTGTTCCGCGAGCAGCGCGCCCTCTCGGAGGGCGAGGGCTTCGTCGACCTCTCGCACCGCGGCGTCGTCGCCGTCTCCGGCGACGACCGGCTGAGCTAGCTGCACCTGCTGCTCACCCAGTACATGACCGACCTGCCCCCGGGCGGCTACCGAGGCGCTGGTCCTCTCCGCCAACGGGCACATCGAGCACGCCCTCTACCTCGTCGACGACGGCGAGACGGTGTGGGCGCACGTCGAGCCGGGCACGCAGGGCGAGCTGATCGCCTACCTGGAGTCGATGAAGTTCTTCTACCGGGTCGAGGTCGCCGACCGCACGGAGGACACCGCGGTCGTCCACCTCCCGGCCGGCTCCATCGCCGGGGTCCCCGAGGGCGTCGTCGTACGGGAGACCCCGCACGGGCGCGACCTGTTCCTGCCCGCGCCGACCTGGAGTCCTTCGCCGCCTCGCACGGCCCGGCGGCCGGGATCCTCGCGTACGAGGCGCTGCGGGTCGAGGCGTACCGGCCGCGGCTCGGCTTCGAGACCGACCACCGGACCATCCCGCACGAGATCGGCCTCATCGGCGGCGCCGTCCACCTCCAGAAGGGCTGCTACCGGGGGCAGGAGACCGTCGCCCGCGTGCAGAACCTGGGCAAGCCCCGCGCCGCCTGGTCTTCCTGCACCTGGACGGCAGCGAGGTGCTCCTGCCGGGCCACGGCACCCCGGTCCGGCTCGCGTCCGACGGCGAGGACGGGCGCCAGCTCGGCTTCGTGACCACCGCCGTCCGCCACCACGAGCTGGGCCCGATCGCCCTGGCCCTGGTGAAGCGGAACGTTCCCGTGGACGCCCCGCTGGTCGCCGGGACGACGGCGGCCGCGCAGGAGGTCGTCGTCGAGCCGTAGGCCGTCAGACCTCGATCAGCACCGTGAACGGGCCGTGGTTCGTGAGCGAGACGCGCATGTCCGCTCCGA
Source organism: Streptomyces sp. WAC08241 (assembly GCA_007858575.1). Lineage (GTDB taxonomy): Bacteria > Actinomycetota > Actinomycetes > Streptomycetales > Streptomycetaceae > Streptomyces. The sequence continues at coordinate 5,184,868 of CP042279.1, read as the reverse complement.
AGCGGCCCGTCTCCACGTGCGCGCCCAGCTCGCGCAGTCGGTGCACGACCTCGTCCACGAGGGGCTCGGCGACCGGGCCGGGCGCGGCCGCGTTCCAGGTGGGGCGGCGGCCCTTGCGGGCGTCTCCGTAGAGGGTGAACTGGGAGATCACGAGCAGCGGCGCGTTCACGTCGGAGCACGACTTCTCGTCGGCCAGCACCCGGACGGACCAGAGTTTTCCGGCCAATCGGGCGGCCTTCTCCGGGGTGTCGTCATGGGTCACCCCGACCAGGACGCACAGCCCCTCGCCCTCGATCGCACCGACGGTCTCCCCTGCGACGACGACGCTCGCGCCGTCGACCCTCTGCACCACTGCTCGCATGCGCCCCAACCTACCCACCCGAACGCGGGAGGGGCCGAACGGGTGCAGAGCGCCTGCACGCGCACGGGTGGGAGTGGCACCATGCGTGTCAGGCGGTGCGGCTCCGCACCGGTCGAGGGACGAAACTCATGAGTGCACCTGGCACCGGGCCCACGCCGTCCGGTCCCGTACCGCTGACGCGGGCGGGCGGTTCCTCCGTGACGCGGCCGCCCGCGCAGCGGGACCTCCGAGCCCGCCCTGCCGGAGCGGGCGCAGTGGGACCTCGGCACGCTGGGACTGCCCGAGCTGCGCGCGCTGCGCCGGGAGGCCCGGAGCGACGAGGCCGACCTGAGCTACGTGCGGCGGATGCTCCAGGGCCGGATCGACATCCTGCGGGCCGAGCTGGCGCGCCGGACCGATCCGGAGGCGCCGGTCCTCGACCGGCTCCCGGAGATCCTCGCCGACGTGCCCTCCCGGCACCGCACGTCGGCCCGGCACGTGACGCTGTCGACGCCGCGCGGGGAGGAGTACCGGCGGCTCGCGAACGAGATGCTGTCCGAGGTCGAGCTGTCGGACCTGACGGCCCGCACGGACGACGAGCTGCACGCGGCGATGGGGCGGCTCGCGGGGTACGAGCAGCAGGTCTCCCGGCGCCGGCAGGAGCTCCAGCGGACGGCCGACGACTGCGGGGCGGAGATCGCCCGCCGGTACCGGGAGGGCGAGGCCCAGGTCGACGACCTGCTGGCCTGAGGCTTCTCGGGGTGCTTCCGCCCCGCTTCCGGGCGGTCGAAAATCCGGTGCGGGGCCGTCCGGGGCCTGCGTAGGGTCGAAGGATGACTGTCGACATACGTCCGGTGACGGAGTCCGAGTTCCCCGACTGGCTGCGGGGTCTGCGCACCGGTTTCCTCCGCCCGCCCGACGTGCCCGACGGGGACGTGGCCGACCGGCTGCCGCACGTGGACCTGGCGCGGACCCTCGGGGCGTTCGACCGGGACCGGGTCGTCGCCACCTTCCGCTCGTTCCGGCAGGAGGTCAGCACGGTCGGCGGGGCGGCCTCACCGCCGACGCGATCACCCAGGTGACCGTCTCGCCGACGCACCGGCGCCAGGGCCTGCTGAGCCGCATGATGGCCGCCGACCTGGCCGTCGCGAAGGAGCGGGGCGACGCGCTCGCGACCCTGATCGCCGCCGAGTACCCGATCTACGGCCGCTTCGGCTTCGGTCCGGCGAGCTGGACCACCGAGTGGAGCGTGGACCTGCGGCGGGCCGGGCTCGACCCGCGCCGCTCGGGCCGCCCCGAGGACGGCGGCCGCGTCGACCTGAGCGACGGCGACGAGATCCGCAAGACCGGACCCGCGCTGCACCGCCGGCTCGCCGGGGTCCGGGCCGGCGTCACCGACCGGACCGAGCGCACCTGGGCCCAGGGCACCGGCCTCGGCTTCCAGCTCGACCCGTGGACGGAGCCGTACTACGCGGTGTACCGGTCGGCGTCCGGCGAGCCCGAGGGGTTCGTGTCGTACCGCACCGACGACAAGTGGGACGACGCCAAGCAGCCGGTGAACACCGCGACCGTGCGGGACCTGATCGCCGTCACCCCGGCCGCCGAGCGCGCCCTGTGGCTCTACCTCTGCTCGCTGGACTGGGTGACCACCGTCCGCTCCGGCTACCGCGCGCCCGACGACCCGCTGCCGGACCTCCTTCCGGACCCGCGCGCGGCGAGGACGGTGTCCCACGCGGACATGCTGTGGGTCCGGGTCCTGGACGTGCCCCGGCTCCTGGAGGGCCGCGCGTACCCGGTGGCGGACGCCCTCGTCCTGGAGGTGCGGGACGCGGACGGCCTCGCGGGCGGGCGCTTCCGCCTCGACGCCTCGCCGGAGGGCGCCTCCTGCGTCCGTACGGACGCGTCCGCCGACCTCGTCCTCGACGTCGCGGAGCTGGGGACGCTGGCGTTCGGCGACCGCTCGGCGGTACGGCTCGCCCGGCTCGGGCGCGTCGAGAGGCCACGCCCGGCGCGGCGGCCCGCGCCGACCTGCTGTTCCGCACCCCGCTGCGGCCGTTCTCGCCCGACATCTTCTGAGCCGTCCCCGGGCCCCGCCGCGCCCCGGGCGGCTCAGCGGGTGCGGCGGCGGAAGAGACGCCGGCGGCGGCGAGTGCGAGGGCGCACAGGCCCGCGCACCAGGCGAGCGCGATCCAGGGCGCGTTCCCGACCGGCAGGCCGAGCAGCAGCCCCGCATCGACTCGATCAGCGGGGTCACCGGCTGGTGTGCGGCGAAGCCGTGCAGCCAGCCCGGCATGCTGTCGATCGGGACGAACGCGCTGCTGGGATACGGCAGGAACATCATGAGGAAGGTGACCGCGCCGGCCGCCTCCGGCGTCCTGGCGACGAGACCGGCTGCCGCCGACAGCCAGGAGACGGCGGTGATGAAGGCGAGCAGCAGGCCGACGGCCGCGAGCCAGCCGCCGGGCGAGGCGGCGGAGCGGAAGCCGATGAGGAAGGCGACGCCGAGGACGAGCGCGGTGGAGAGCAGGTTGCGGGCGAGGGACGCGGCGACGTGTCCGGCCAGGAACGGCGTGCCGCCGACGTCGAGGGTGCGGAAACGGTCCACCACCCCGCGCCGCATGTCCTCGCTGACGGAGACGGCGGTGCCCGCCGCGCCGAACCCGGCGCAGAGGACGAGACGCCGGGAACGACGTAGGTGACGTACCGGGTGCCGGTGCCGGTGTCGATGGCTCCGCCGAAGAAGTAGACGAAGACCAGCATCAGCATGACCGGCAGCAGCATCGAGGTGAGGACGGCGTCGAGGTTGCGGCGGCTGATCCGGATGCCGCGGCCGGCGAGGACGCTCGCGGCGGAGAGGGCGTCAGACACGGCTGGGCTCCTTGTCGTGGTCGATGCGGCCGGTGTCGTCGGCTTCGGTGAGGGCGAGGAAGACGTCGTCGAGCGTGGCCGTGTGGAGGGTGAAGCGGGCGATGTCCCGGCGCTCCGGGTCGAGGACGTCGAGCAGGTCCCGGACGTGGGCGGCGCTGCCGTCGGTGGGGATGCCGAGGGCGAGGGTCTCGGGCGCGGCGGTGGCCGTACGGCCGGCGGCGGACGTGAGGCGCAGATAGCCCTCCGGTCCCGGGCGACGAGGTCGAGCCGGTGGCCCGCGTACCGCGACTTGAGCGCGGCGGGGGTGCCGGCGGCGAGGGTGCGGCCCCCGCCGAGGACGGTGATCCGGTCGGCGAGCCGGTCGGCCTCCTCCAGGTACTGGGTGGTGAGGAAGACGGTCGTGCCGGCGGCGGAGAGTTCGCGGACCGCGTCCCACAGCTCCTGACGGCTGCGCGGGTCGAGCCCGGTGGTGGGTTCGTCGAGGAACATCACCCGGATGGTGCCGGGGTCGCGGACGAGGCCCGCGGCGAGGTCGAGGCGGCGGCGCATGCCGCCGAGTAGGTGCCGGTGAGGCGGTCGCCCGCCCCGGTGAGGCCGAAGCGTTCGAGGAGTTCGGCGGCGCGGCGGGCGGCGGCGCGGCGGGAGAGCCCGGAGAGCCGGGCGACGGTCCGCAGGTTCTCGGCGCCGGTCTGGGTCTCGTCGACGGCGGCGGACTGGCCGGTGAGGCTGATCGCGCGGCGGACCCGGGAGCGCTCGGTGACGACGTCGTGCCCCGCCACGCGCGCGTGGCCGGCGTCGGGGGCGGTGAGGGTGGCGAGGATCCGGACGGTGGTGGTCTTCCCGGCGCCGTTGGGGCCGAGCAGCGCGAAGACGGTGCCCTCGGCGACCCGCAGGTCGAGGGCGTCGAGGACGCGGACGGTGCCGTGGCTCTTGGACAGGCCGGTGGCTTCGATGGCCGGAGGCATGGCGTGCTCCCTGGGCTCGTGGAGGGCACGACGGGACGCCGCGCCGGTACTGCGTATGCCTTACGCGTTACTGTGTAAGGGTTACGCATTACTAGGATGGGCGTCAAGCGTGGTGCCCGTGCGGGCGCTCGTGCGGGCGCTCGTGCGAGGCGTGCGGGGCCGGTTCGTACGGGACGTACGGGCCTCACGGTCCGCGCGCGGCCCGTGAGGTGGACGAGGTGCGGAGGCGGAAGGTCATGGCGGACGGCGAGAGCGGCCGGGAGGGCGAGCGGGGGCCGCCCGGCGGGCGGGGGCCGGGGGAGCGCGCCGGTGGTTCGGCGGGCGGGCGGTCGGGGAGCGTGCCGGTGGTTCGGCGGGCGATCGCGCGGGCGGCTCGGCGGATCGGCGGTCGGGGAAACGCGCCGGTGGTGCGGCGGGTGGGCGGTCGGGCGGTCGTGCCGGTGGCTCGGCGGGCGGGGCGGTCGGTGGCGGGTCCTTCCTGCCGCCCGCGATCGAGGCCGCCTGGGGGTGCGGGAGCGCCCCACCAAGAGCCCCAAGCCCGGTCTGACCCTGGACCGGATCGTCGGCGCGGCCGTCGCCCTCGCCTCGGCCGAGGGCCTCGACGCCGTCTCCATGGGCCGGGTCGCCAAGGAACTGGGCGTCTCGACCATGTCCCTCTACCGGTACGTCTCCGCCAAGAGCGAGCTGTACGTCCTGATGCAGGAGGCCGCGACGGGCGCCCCGCCCGAGCTCCCCCGCCCGGCACCGACTGGCGCGGGGCGATGGCGGCCTGGGCCTGGGCGATGCGCGAGGTCTACCACCGCAACCTCTGGCTGCTGCGGGTCCCCGTCGCCGGGCCGCCCGCGACCCCGAACATGGTCGCCTGGTGGGAGAGGGCCCTCGTCGCCCTGGAGGGACGGGCCTGGACGAGGCTCCGTGCTCTCGGTGACCATGCTCGTGGCCGGTTACGTGAAGAACGAGGCCGCGATGACGGCCGACCTCGCCGCCGTGGTCGCCGCGGGCGACGACCCGCCGGAGGAGGTCATGGCCCGGTACGCCCGCACGCTGCGGCGGCTCGCGGACCCGGAGGCGTACCCGGCGGTGACGCGGGTCCTGGGCTCGGGCGTGCTGGACGTCGCCGACGCCCCGGAGGACGAGTTCCGCTTCGGCCTGGACCGGATCCTGGACGGGGTCGCGGTCCTGGTGGCGGGGAAGGGGACCCGGTCGTGACGGGCGCGGCGGGGGTGGCGCCCGGGAACCCGGCGCCCGCGAGCCCGGCACCCGCGACCCCGCTGCCCATGAGGTCGGCGCCCGCGAGCCCGGCGCCCGCGAGCCCGGTCTCCGCGAGCGCAAGAAGGCCCGCACCCGGCAGGCCCTGTCGGACGCGGCGATCGCGCTCTTCCTGGAGCGCGGGTTCGACGGCGTCTCCGTCGCGGAGGTGGCCGCCGCCGCCGAGGTCTCGAAGCCGACCCTCTTCCGGTACTTCCCGGCCAAAGAAGACCTGGCCCTGCACCGGTTCGCGGACCACCAGGAGGAGCCGGCCCGCGTGGTGGAGGCGGGGCGAGCCACCGGCACGCCCCGCTCGACGCCCTGTACGCGCACCTGCTCGACGGCCTGGGGCGGCGCGATCCGGTCACCGGGCTCTGCGACGCGCCCGAGGTCCTGGCGTACCACCGCCTCCTCTACGGCACCCCGGCGCTGCTCGCCCGCCTCCACGCGTACCAGGCCGGTACGGAGGCGGCCCTCGCGGGCGCGCTCGGCGGCGACCCCTGGTGGCGCGGCTCGCCGCCGGGCAGATCGTGGCCGTGCTCCGGATCCTCGCGGACGGGAACGCGGCCCGGATCGCGGGCGGCGAGACGGCGGACGCGGTCGCGGCGGACGCGGTGGCGGCGGCGGGGAAGGCGTTCGGGACGCTGCGGAAGGGGCTTCCGTACGGAGGGACCGCCTGACCAAGTAAAAATGTAACTCAGTAACGTTTTCCGTTAAGCTCGTCGGAATGACGTCACTGGACCCCGCCGCCCACCCGGACTCCGAGCTCGCCCGCGAGCGCTCCCACCACGAGGCCTGCCGCGCCGCCCTGGTCCGCATGACCGAGGACGCGGCCGGACAGGTCGTCACCGGCGAGGACACGGCCGCCTCCGGCGCCGACGCCGAGGCCCTCGGCCGCCATCTGCGCGGCCGGGCCGAGAGATGGGGAGCAGCCCCGGGGCCGCTGTTCTTCGGCCGCCTCGACCGCGAGGACGGCCAGACCCACCACATCGGCCGCCGCCGGATCGCGGAGGACCCGGTCGCCCCGCCGCTCGTCGTCGACTGGCGCGCCCCCGTCTCCCGCGCCTACTACCAGGCCGGCGCCCACGACCCCCAGGGCGTCCTGCGCCGCCGCCGCTTCGGCTGGGCCCCGAACGGCTCCGGCGCCCCGGAGGACCTGACGGCCCTGGAGGACGAGTACCTCGCGGACGGCGGGGAAGAGGCGGCCGGGATCCTGCTCGCCCGGGAGATCGAGCGCCCCCGGACCGGCCCCATGCGGGACATCGCCGCCACCCTCCAGCCCGACCAGGACGACCTCGTGCGCTCCGACCCGGCCGCCTCCCTGTGCGTGCAGGGCGCGCCCGGCACCGGCAAGACCGCCGTGGGCCTGCACCGGGCCGCGTACCTGCTCTACACCCACCCACGGCGGATCCGCCGCTCCGGCCTCCTCGTCCTCGGCCCACACCGGACCTTCCTCGCGTACATCGCGGAGGTGCTGCCCGCGCTCGGCGAGACCGGGATCCGCCAGACCACCCTGGACGAGGAGATCGCCCGCCATCCGGTCCGCGCCGAGGACGGCGACGCGGCGGCCCGGGTCAAGCACGACGCCCGGATGGCGGAGGTGCTGCGCCGCGCGCTGTACGCCCGCGTCGACCCGGCCCCGGCGGACGACCTGACCGTCCCCGACGGCGCCTACCGCTGGCGGCTCCCGGCCGCCGGGCTCGCCGCGATCGTCACGGCGGTACGGGAGGAGGCGCCGCCCTACGCCACGGGCCGCGAGCGGGTCCGCGCCCGGGTCGTCCGGGCCCTCCGGTCGCTCGCCGAACGCCGGTCGGGGCCCGGGGCACGGCCTGGACGCGCCGGATCGAACGGTCGCGCCCGGTGACGGCGTTCCTGGACGCGTGCTGGCCGAAGACGACCCCGGAGGAGGTCCTGACGGAGCTGCTCGCGGACCCGGGAGGGGCGGATCCGGGCGGCGGTACGGACCTGGGAGGGGCGAATCCGGGCGGCGGCACGGACCTGGGCAGGACGGATCCGGGCGGCTGTACGGCCCCGAGCAGTGCCGACCCGGAAGGCGGTACGGACCCAAGCGGTGCCGGCCCGGCCCCGCGCGGTGTCGCGGGCCTGACCGCCGCCGAGCGGGACGCGATCCGCTGGACCCGGCCCCCGCGCTCGTACCGCACGGCCCGCTGGTCCGCCGCCGACCTCGTCCTCCTCGACGAGCTCGCGGGCCTGATCGAACGCCCCGGGAGCTACGGCCACGTCGTCGTGGACGAGGCCCAGGACCTCTCGCCCATGCAGTGCCGGGCCGTCGCCCGCCGCACGGCCTTCGGCTCGCTCACCGTCCTCGGGGACCTGGCCCAGGGCACCACCCCGTGGGCCGCCCGCGACTGGCGCGGACAACTCGCCCACCTGGGGAAGCCGGAGGCGCGGGTGGTGCCCTGACGCTCGGCCACCGGGTCCCGGCGGCGATCGTGGACCTCGCCAACCGGCTCCTGCCGCACCTGGGCGCGGACGTCCCGCCGGGCCGGTCGGCGCGCACGGACGGCGAGGTGACCGTCCACCGGACGGCGGACCTCCTCGCCGGCGTCCGGGAGGCGGTACGGACGGCGCTCGCGGCGGAGGGCTCGGTGGGCGTGATCGCGCCCGACGCCCTCGCGGGCCCGGTGGCGGAGGCGGTGGCGGGCGCGCACGGCGCGCCGGAGCGGGTGGCCGTCCTGCCCGCCGCCCTCGCCAAGGGCCTGGAGTTCGACCACGTCGTGGTGGTCGAACCGGCCGCGATCACGGCGGCCGGGGAGCGCGGCGCGAACCGACTGTACGTGGCGCTCACCCGAGCCGTGTCGCGCCTGACGCTCGTCCACGCGCAGGAGCTTCCGGAGTGCCTGCGGGCGCCGACTCCCCGTACGGGGAGGTGAGTTCGGCGCCCGCGAGGAGCAAGAGCGGCGGCGCAAGGCTTTGTTGCAGACTATTTTTACGGAACCGAGTCCCGGGGCCGCTCACCCGCGCTGACGGGCCCGGCGGGCGGCCCTCGGGCTCTCGACGGGGGTCTCCAGAGGGCCGGTGGCCAGGCGGTCCAGGGCGCGGAGCAGCACCGCGCGCTCGTCGTCGGGGAGCGAGGAGAGGGCCCCTCGTGCACCCCGTCGACGATCTCCTGGCTCTTCGCCGCGACCTTCGCCCCTCCTCGGTCACGGCGATGATCCGCGCCCGCCGGTCCGTGCCGGACGGCCGCCGCTCGGCGAGCCCGGCCTTCTCCAGGGCGTCGACGGTCACCACCATGGTCGTCTTGTCCATGTCCCCGATCTCGGCGAGCTGCGCCTGCGTGCGCTCCTCCTCCAGGGCGTGGACCAGGACGCAGTGCATGCGGGCAGTGAGCCCGATCTCCCCGAGGGCGGCCGACATCCGGGTCCGCAGCACGTGGCCGGTGTGGTCGAGGAGGTAGGAGAGGTCGGGCTCGGTGCGGGCGGGGGCCATGGAGGTCATGCGGCCAGGGTAGTGAGGAACGATCCGTGGCGGATCGTCGTGAAGCGGAGGAAGTGGGGTCCCGCACCCGGGCTACGGCGCGCCGCCGCCCAGCCCGTTCAGCGTCTCCACCGCGACCCGGGCGCGCGCGTCGGCGTTCGGGGGCGCGGCGAGGGTGACGCCCGCGCCGGTGAGGATGCCGAGGTCGAGCTCCCAGTCGTACCGGGAGCGGTGGTCCCAGACCTCGAAGGCGACCTCCACGTGCTCGCGCGCCTGCGCCTCGCTCATCCCGGTGACCTTCCGCAGGTGGGCGAGGGCCCGGTCCTGGAGGCCGCGCACCTGGGCGAGGCCGAAGTGCGTGACGGTGTGGCAGTCGGTGCACAGGCAGATGAGCCGCTTGAGGGTCTGCACGCGGGCGGCCCCGTCGAAGGTCCAGCGCTCGTGGGCCTCCAGCCACCGCCGGGCCGCACGGTCCTCGCCCGCCCCGCAGGCCTCGCAGCGCTGTCCGGCCCGGCGGGTGATCATCCGGCGCAGCCGCTCCCAGTCGGCCGGGGAGACGCAGGAGCGCACGTGGGTGAACCAGCAGGTCCGGGGCACGAGGTCGACGAAGAGGCCGCTGCCGAGGCTCCGGTCCTCCCCGGGCAGCAGCTCGGGCACGTCGGCGGCGGCGGTCCACCGGGCGAGCGCGGCGATCCCCGGCCGGGGCGCGTACCACCGCCTGGCCGCCGGATCCCAGGCGCCGCCGCGCGCTTCGCCTCGTCCTTCTCGGCGTACGGAACGTCCAGCCAGACGCGCTCGACCGCCATGCCCCGCCCTCCTTGTCGGCCCCGGCCCATGCTGCCACGGCGGGAGGAGGTGCTGCGGGGTCGGCCGGCGGTACGACACCGAGGACCAGCCGGCGGTGAGGCGCCGGGGTCAGTCGGCGGTACGGCGCCGGGCGAAGCGGATCGTGTTCCCGGCCGGGTCGCGGAAGGCGCAGTCGCGGACGCCGTACGGCTGGTCGAACGGCTCCTGGAGGACCTCGGCGCCGGACTCCCGGATCCGTTCGAAGGCGGCGTCGACGTCGTCGGTGGAGAAGATCACGCCGCGCAGCAGCCCCTTGGCGAGCAGTTCCGCGACGGCCTGCCGGTCGGCGGGGGAGGCGCCCGGGTCGGCGAGCGGCGGTTCGAGGACGATCTCCACGCCGGGCTGCGCGGGCGACCCGAGGGTCACCCAGCGCATCCCCTCGAAACCGACGTCGTTCCGGACGTCGAGGCCGAGGCGTCGCGGTAGAAGGCGAGCGCCTCGTCGTGGTCGTCGACGGCGATGAAGCACTGGGAGAGGGTGATGTCCATGCCGTCGACGCTACGGCGGCGGGCGGGGGCCCCGCTTCTCCGATCCTGACCGTTCGGGAACCGTCGGCTCCCGTCGGCTACCCGTTCCTGACGGGCCGGGTGAGCACCTTCGCGACGCACGCGGGGATCTCGGCCCCTCCTCGTGGTCGCGGGCCCGGTAGGCGCTCGGCGTCTCCCCGACCAGCTCGGTGAAGCGCGAGCTGAACGACCCGAGCGAGGTGCACCCCACCGCGAAGCAGACCTCGGTGACGCTCAGGTCGCCCCGCCGCAGCAGGGCCTTGGCCGCTCGACGCGACGGGTCATCAGATAGCCGTACGGCGTCTCGCCGAAGGCGGCGCGGAAGCTCCGCGCGAAGTGCCCGGTCGACATCAGGGCGACCTTGGCCAGGGCGGGGACGTCGAGGGGCGACGCGTAGTCGCGGTCCATCGTGTCGCGTGCGCGCCGCAGCCGTACGAGGTCCTCCAGGTTCACCTTCCCGCTCACCCTCCCAGGATGGCACGGCGCGGTCGCCCGATCAGGGCCTTCGGGGATCCGGTGGACGCCCCTTCCGCGTACGGTGCGCACGTGACCGCGGAACGACGGAGCCGGCGACGGAACCCCGCGCCCCTCCCCTCCTCTTCCTGGACGTCGACGGCCCTCTCATCCCCTTCGGAGGGCCGTCGGCGCGGCACCTGGAGGGCTACCCGACGTACCGCCCGCCCGCCGGCCGGCCGGACGAGGGCATGGACCCGCTGCTCGCGCGGGTCGACCCCGAGCTCGGGCCGCGCCTGGCGGCGACGGGGTGCGAGCTGGTGTGGGCGACGACGTGGATGGACGACGCGAACGCGTACGTCGCGCCCTGGCTCGGCCTGCCGGAGCTGCCGGTGGTGTTCTGGCCGGACGAGACCGACGAGGACATGGCCGAGCGGATGCGCACGGGCCGCCACTGGAAGACCCGTCCCTCGTGGCCCGGGCCGCGGGCCGACCCTTCGTCTGGGTGGACGACGAGATCACCGGGGCCGACCGGGCCTGGGTGGCCGCCCACCACTCCGGCCGGGCCCTCCTCCACCGCGTCGACCCCCGCGACGGCCTCACGGACACGGACTTCGAGGCCCTGGCGGAGTGGCTGGACGGCCTGGTCCCTTAGGGGTGTCTCGCCGACCCTGATCCGCCGGACAGGCCCCAGACCTCAACCCAGCGTGATCCGGGCGAGGACCGGCAGGTGGTCGCTGCCGGTGGCGGGCAGGGTGCGGATCCGGCCGACGGCCGCCGAACGGGCCATGACCTGGTCGATGCGGGCCACCGGAAAGGCGGCGGGGAAGCTGAAGGCGAGGCCGCGCCCGGCCCCGTCCATCCGCGAGGTCAGCGGGTCGAGGCCGCGGTCGTCGACGGTGCCGTTGAGGTCGCCGAGCAGGATCACCGGCCCCGCCCCTCGGCGGCGACGGCGTCCCCGAGCCGCCCGGCGCTCTCGTCGCGCCAGGAGGACGCGAGGCCGCTCGCCCGGACGCGTACGGAGGGCAGGTGGGCGACGTACACCGCGACGTCGCCGCCCGGCGTCCGGGCCACGGCCCGCAGCCCGCGCTCCCAGGGTTCGGTGATCCCCCGGGGCTTGAGGTCCACCGGCCGCGCCCCCGCGAGCGGGTGCCTCGACCAGAGCCCGACCGTGCCGTGGACGGCGTGGTACGGATAAGCGGACGCGAGGGACCTTTCATAGACGGACAGCGCCGGCGGCACCAGCTCCTCCAGGGCGACGAGATCGGCCCCGGTCCCGGCCAGCGCGCGGGCGGTGCCCGCCGGGTCGGGGTTCTCGTCGCTCACGTTGTGCTGCACGACGACGAGCCCGTACGCCCCGGGCCCCGTCCCTCCCCGGGCAGCAGCGGCCCGCCGCACGCGTACGCCCAGGCCGCCGCCGGCAGGACGAGCGCCACCGGCGCGACACCGGAACAGCGCAGCAGCGCGAGCCCGAGCAGCACCACGACCACCAGGCCGAGCCAGGGCAGGAACGACTCCAGCAGACTCCCCACGGAACCGGGCACGCCCCGGTGGAACAGCAGGAGACCCGCCGTCACCACGGCGAACCCGGCGCTCACCCACCCCCGCCGGCCCGTGCCCTTCCACCGCATCCCGCTCCCCTCCTCCCCTCCTCGCCCTTCTCCGGGCCCGCGGTCACGCTCGACGCGGTCACGCTCGACGCGGTCGTGCTTGACACGAGAGCGACTTTTGCAAGCAGTCGCTTGCAAAAGTTAGCACAGGCTGGCATGGTCGGAGCATGGCATCGCTCAACGTCGGCAATCTCGGTGACTACCTCCGCGAGCAGCGGAGGAGCGCGCAGCTCTCGCTGCGGCAGCTCGCCGAGGCCGCCGGGGTGTCGAACCCGTACCTGAGCCAGATCGAGCGGGGGCTGCGCAAGCCCAGCGCCGAGGTGCTGCAACAGGTCGCGAAGGCGCTGCGGATCTCCGCCGAGACGCTCTACGTGCGGGCCGGGATCCTCGACGAGAAGGAGCGGGAGGAGCTGGAGACGCGGGCCGTCATCCTGGCCGATCCCTCGATCAACGAGCGGCAGAAGCAGGTGCTGCTCCAGATCTACGACTCGTTCCGCAAGGAGAACGCCGCCGAGGCCGCCTCCGCCGGCACGCCCGCCACCGCGCCCGCACCCGATGCCGACGAACCGCCCTCGAGCTAGTCCGTACGCCCCATCCGGGAGGACCACCAGCATGGCCATCATCGACGAACTGCGTACCCCCTCTACTTCGCCGCCGGCACCGCCGACCTCGCCGTGCGGCAGGCCCGGAAGGTTCCCGGCCTGATCGAGCAGATCGCCGCCGAGGCGCCCGCGCGCATCGAAGCCGTGCGGAAGACCGACCCGAAGGTCGTGCAGGAGAAGGTGACCGACCGGGCCAAGGAGGCCCAGGTCACCGCCCGGACGAAGTTCGCCGAGGTCGTCGAGGTGCTCGACACCGACCTCAAGAAGCTCGGCGAGACCGCCCAGGACCTCGCCCTGCGCGGGTCGGCGTCGCCGCCGAGTACGCGGTCAAGGCGCGCGAGAAGTACGAGGAGGTCGCCGCCCACGGCGAGGAGACCGTCCGCGCCTGGCGCGGCGAGGCCGCCGAGGAGATCACCGAGATCGCCATCGCCGTCGAGCCCGGATCGGAGCCGAAGCCCGCCGGTGCGACCGCCGAGTCCGCCGCCGGGGCGAAGACCGTCGGGACGATCCGGGCCGAGGCCGAGGCCGGGGCCGGGGCCGAGACCGGAAAGGCGCCCGCCAAGAAGGCCTCCACCCGCAAGGCGCCCGCCAAGAAGGTGTCGGTCGCCGCCGAGAAGGAGTAGGGGCGGGCCCCGTACGGGTACACGGAGCGCCGTACCGGGTACCTTGACCGTGAGGCGCTCTCCCCATCCCACTAGGCGGTGCTCAGCATGTTGCGCGCGGGATTCGATTCCCTCCTTAACCTGGTGATGTTCCTGGTCTTCACCGGCTTCGCCGTCACCGCGCTCGTCTTCGCCGCCATGGCGCGCGAGGACGCCTACCGCGCCGCGGACAAGCAGACGAAGAAGTTCTGGCTGATCCTCCTGGGCGTCAACCTCGTCCTGAACCTGCTCCTGCCGATGCTGTTCCTGCAGATCGCCGGCGTGATCGCCGCCATCGTCTTCATGGTGGACGTGCGCCCCGCGCTCGCGCAGGTCTCGGGCGGCGGCGGTCGCCGCGGCGGCGGTTCCAGCAGCGACGGACCGTACGGCCCCTACAACGGCGGCCGGTAGCGGCAGCGCGGAACGCGCACGAGCGAGCGACGGGGCCCGGGGCCTTCTAGCCCCGGGCCCTGTCCCTTTCCAGGGCCAGGACGGCCACGTCGTCCGTCAGTTCGCCGCCGTTCAGGGCCCGGACCTCCGTCACGGCCGCCTCCAGGAGCTCCTCGCCCCGCAGGCCCTCGGTCAACTGCCGGTTCATCATCGCGACCATCCCCTCCTGGCCGAGGCGCGGCGAACCGGGCCCGGCCGAGCGGCCCTCGATCAACCCGTCCGTGTACATGAGCAGGCTCCACGCCCCGCCCAGCTCCACCTGGCGGCGCGGCCAGCGGGCGCGCGGCAGCAGCCCCAGGGCCGGGCCGCCGTCCTCGTACGGGAGGAGCCGGGCCGCCCGTCCCTGCCGGGCGATCAGGGGCGACGGGTGCCCGGCCAGGCACAGGCCCGCCCGGCGTCCGTCGGGCGCGATGTCGACCGTGCAGAGGGTCGCGAAGATCTCCTCGCTCTCCCGCTCGTGCTCCAGGACCTGCTGCATCGTCGAGAGCAGCTCGTCGCCGCACAGGCCCGCGAAGGTCAGGGCCCGCCAGGCGATCCGCAGCTCGACCCCGAGCGCCGCCTCGTCCGGGCCGTGCCCGCAGACGTCGCCGATCATGGCGTGGACGGTGCCGTCCGGGGTGCGGACCACGTCGTAGAAGTCGCCGCCGAGCAGCGCGCGCGACCGGCCGGGCCGGTAGTGGGCCGCGAACCGCAGGTCGGAGCCCTCCAGGAGCGGCGTCGGGAGCAGCCCGCGCTCCAGGCGGGCGTTCTCCTGGGCCCGCAGCCGGGACTCGGCCAGCTTCACCTGCACGGCGTCGGCCCGCTTGCGCTCGACCGCGTACCGGATGGCCCGGCTGAGCAGCCGTCCGTCGAGCTCCTCGCGGAAGAGGTGGTCCTGGGCCCCGACCCGTACCGCCTCGGCCGCCAGCTCCGCGTCGGCGGAGGTCGCGAGCGCGAGGACGGCGTGGCGCGGGGCGAGGCGCAGGATGTGCCGGAGCGGGGCGAGCGGGTCGTCGCCCGCGGCGGCGCGGGGGCCGGGCAGCGAGAGGTCGACGAGGACGCAGTGGACGTCGTCGGTGAGAGCCGCTCGGCCTCGGTGAGGTTGCGGGCGGTACGGATGCGGACCCGGGTGCCGGCGGCATCCGCCGCGTCGAGGAGTTCGGGCACGGCGAGGGCGCCCGCCGGGTCGTCCTCGACGACCAGGAGGGTCAGATCGGTGCGGTCGGTGCCGGTGACTGTGCCTGTCATAGCGGTGGCGTCCATGGCGCTGGCGTCCGTATCGGTGGCGTCCGTATCGATGGCGTCGCCGGGGCCCGAGGCGGCAGAGACGTTTCTCTGACGCGGTACGGATACGGGCATCGGTCCGGTTTTCCTTCCCTCCCCGGAGGCGGGCGGGGCGCCGGGTGGCACTCCGCCCGTCCCGGACCATAGCAGTAGGGCGGTGCGCAGCGGAATGGAGATCGGCTGTGAGTGCGCGCGTCACGGTTGGCATATGCCGCGGAAGGGGAGGTACTCGCCCCGCACGGCCCGCGGGGAGGGCCGGAGGCAATGAGAAAGGTCACGCGGGAGAGGACGGGCCCTGGTGGGCCGGGCTTTTCTCCGTCACGTCGGGGGTACGGGGGCGGGGCGGGGCCGGGGGAGGTGCGGGGCGCGGCATCCGCTCCGGGTACGGCGTCCGTACCGTCCGCGTCGGTCACACCGACTGCTCCGGCCGCACCGGGCGACCGGTTCCGTCGGCGTCACGGCCCGGTCGGTCCCGCCGGTCTCAGGGTCCGGTCGGCTCCGCCGACCTCACCGCCCGGTCGGTCCCACCGGGCCCGTCGGGCGGACGACCCCAGGATCTCCATCGAGCCCGCGCCCGCGAGGTGATGTTCCGCCCCGGGCGCGGCGCGTGGACGATCATCCCGTTCCCGACGTACATCCCGATGTGGCTCGCGTCCTTGAAGTAGACGATCAGGTCGCCCGGCCGCATGTCCTTGACGTCCACGCGGGGCAGCAGCCGCCACTGCTCCTGCGAGGTGCGCGGGATCCCGCGGCCCGCCGCGGCCCAGGCGCTCTGGGTCAGGCCGGAGCAGTCGAACGCGTCGGGGCCCTCGTCGCCCCACCCGTACGGCTTGCCGATCTGGGCCGTCGCGAACTCGACCGCCCTCCGGCCCTCCTCGGTCGCCTCCGCCTTCGGGCCGGCGAGGGCGCCGGCCCGGAGCCAGTTCTTCTGGGCCTCCTTCTGCGCCAGCTCCTCCAGGCGGCGCAGCCTCCCGCTCCTCGGCGGCGAGCTCGGACTCCAGCTTCTCGGCCGCGTCGATCTTGCCGTTGATCTCTTTCCTCGCCTTGGCCTGGCGGACGCGGTTGGCCTCCAGCCTGGTCCAGTGGTCGCTCGCCTCCTTGGCGTAGACGTCCAGCGAGGCCTGGGTGCGGGTCATCTCGGCGAGGAGGTCCTTGGTGGCCTTCGCGCCGTCCTTGATGCGTCCTGCCGCGTCGAGGAAGAGCTGCGGATCGTTGGTGAGGATGAGCTGCGCGCCTCGGGGAGCCCGCCGTTGCGGTACTGGGAGCGGGCGGCGGCGCCCGCCTTGGCCTTGAGGCCGTCGATCTTCTCGCGCCCCTCCGTGAGCAGCCGGTTGACCCGGACGATCTCGGCGGACTGCTCCTTGGACTTCTCCTCGGCGAGGTTGTACGCGTCGGTGGCGACGGCGGCCTGCCGGTACAGGTCGTCGATCTCCTTGCGCACCTCCTCCAGGCTCTTCTTCGGCGGCGGAGGGGGGAGCGGCGCGGCAGACGCCTGGAGGGTCAGCGCGGGGAGGCCAGCACGGCCAAGGCGCACATCACCGTGATCGCGGCGGCACGGCGGCGTCGGTTCACGAACTCCCCCTCGGATGACCCACAACTGATTTACCGTCAGTAACCCGGCGCTGGCCTTGGCGATAGTGCCATGCGAAACCGGAAAGTAACAAGGGAAAGTCGGGCCTGTCGGACGCGTTCCCCACAAGGGTGACGTGTGTGGCGGGAGGGCGTTCCCCACGGGAGAAGAATTCAGGGGAAGTTGGGGAAGGGGAGGTTGGGGAAGGGGAAGGGCCGGCCGCCCGGCCGGGAGCCGCCCTCGCCACCCACCCGGTCACCCGCGGGGCGCCAGCGCCTCCCACCGCACCGACACCTCCCCTGCCGCCACCGCCGCGGGCCGTCCGTCAGCGGCCAGTCCGCCGCCAGGTCGCGCACGGAGCGGATCCAGCGCTGGCGCGCGCCGAGCGAGGCGTACGGGGCGGCCGCCGCCCACGCCCGGTCGAAGTCCCGCAGGAAGGCGTGCACCGGCTCGCCCGGCACGTTCCGGTGGATCAGTGCCTTCGGCAGCCGTTCCGCCAGGTCGGACGGGCGGTCGAGCGAACCGAGCCGGGTCGCGAAGGTCACCGTGCGGGGCCCGTCCGGGCCGAGCGCCACCCACACGTGCCGGCGCCCGATCTCGTCGCAGGTGCCCTCCACGAGCAGCCCGCCCGGGGCGAGCCGCCCGCACAGGCGCTCCCAGACGGCCGCGACCCGCTCCTCGTCGTACTGGCGCAGCACGTTCGCCGCCCGGATCAGGGAGACCCGGCCGGGGACCGGCACCTCGAAGCCGCCGTGGAGGAAGGAGAGCCCCTCGTGCTCGTACGGCCGGGCGGCCTCGACCCGGGCGGGCTCGATCTCGATTCCGTACAGCCGGGTGCGGGGGTCGGCGGTGCGCAGCCGGGCGAGCAGTTCGACGGCGGTCCAGGGGCGGCCCCGTACCCGAGGTCGACGGCGAGCGGCGGCTCGGGGAGCCGCGCAGGGCAGCCCCGTGGACGGCGGCGATCCAGCGGTCCATGCGGCGCAGCCGGTTGGGGTTGGTGGTCCCGCGGGTGGGCGTGCCGACGGGGCGGGTGGTGCGCGGGGCCATGCGAAGAGCGTAAGGGGTGCGGAGGGCGGGGCCGCCCCGGCAATGAATTGGCAAAACGCCCCCGTCACCGGAATGGAAGGGGGCATTCCGCTGTTGTCGCGGCTGGAGGACGTACCGCGCCCTCCGGCCGTGCTGCCCGACCGCGCGACCGAGCCCGACCGCATGACGAGCCCGACCGTACGGCCCAGCCCGACCGTACGACCGAGTCCGACCGTACGACCGAGCAGCTCGGCCCGACCGGACAGCTCGACCCGCCCGCCCCAGCTCAGCCCGCCCGAACAGCTCAGCCCGAAAGCCGAAGACCGAAGACCCGGTGCGCGACCCCGACTCCGCCCCGGCCCCGGTCCCGGCGCCCGAGCGGAAGGACCGCCGACGTGAGCCAGTACGTGTCCCGGTTCGCCGGTACCCGCCACCGGCACCCGGCGCCGGCCCGGCTCCGGCTCCCCGGCCGGCCCGCACCCCCGGCGCGTGGCCATGCTCAGCGTCCACACCTCGCCGCTGCACCAGCCGGGCACCGGCGACGCGGGCGGCATGAACGTCTACATCGTCGAGCTGGCGAAGCGCCTCGCGGCCATCGACATCGAGGTGGAGATCTTCACCCGGTCCACCACCGGCGGCCTGCCCCCGGTGGTCGAGCTGACCCGGGCGTGCTCGTGCGGCACGTGGACGCCGGCCCGTACGAGGGCCTGGCCAAGGAGGAGCTGCCGGCCCAGCTCTGCGCCTTCACGCACGGCGTGATGCAGGCGTGGGCGGGCCACCGCCCGGCCACTACGACCTCGTCCACTCCCACTACTGGCTCTCCGGCCACGTCGGCTGGCTCGCCGCCCAGCGCTGGGGCGTCCCGCTCGTCCACGCGATGCACACCATGGCGAAGGTCAAGAACGCCTCGCTCGCCGAGGGCGACACCCCCGAGCCGGCGGCCCGCGTGATCGGCGAGACCCAGATCGTCTCCGCCGCCGACCGGCTGATCGCCAACACGGCCGAGGAGGCCGACGAGCTGGCCCGCTTCTACGACGCGGACCCCGGCAAGATCGCGGTCGTCCACCCGGGCGTCAACCTCGACCGCTTCCGCCCCGCCGACGGGCGCGCCGCCGCCCGCGCCCGGCTCGGGCTGCCGCAGGACGCCTTCGTGCCGGTCTTCGCCGGCCGGATACAGCCGCTGAAGGCCCCGGACATCCTGCTCAGGGCGGCCGCCCGGCTCCTGGACCGGGACCCGTCCCTGCGCTCCCGCATGGTCGTCCCGGTGGTCGGCGGCCCGAGCGGCAGCGGCCTGGCCAAGCCGGAGGGGCTCCAGAAGCTCGCCGCCCGGCTGGGCATCGCGGACATCGTGCGCTTCCACCCGCCGGTGGGGCAGGAGCGGCTCGCGGACTGGTTCCGCGCGGCCAGCGTCCTCGTCATGCCCTCGTACAGCGAGTCCTTCGGCCTGGTCGCCATAGAGGCGCAGGCGGCCGGCACCCGGTCGTCGCGGCGGCGGTGGGCAGCCTGCCCGTGGCCGTACGGGACGACGAGACCGGCTTCCTCGTGCAGGGCCACGACCCGGCGGACTACGCGCGGGCCCTCGGCCGCTTCGTCGACGACCCGGCCCTGACGGACCGGATGGGCGAGGCGGCGGCGGCGCACGCGGGCTCCTTCGGCTGGGACACGGCGGCCTCGGCCACGGCGGACGTCTACACGGCCGCCCTGCACGACCACCGGCTGCGCGAGGGCCGGCGTCGCGTACGCTCCCACCATGGCTGAGGACAAGACCGCAGAGGACGTCCGGCAGACGATCGAGTCCACGCTCGACGACGCGGAGCTGGAGTGGGAGTCCCCGGAACCGGGCTCCTACGTCGTCAAGCTCCCGGGCACGCGCAAGCTCTTCACGACGCTCTCCCTCCGCGCGGGCCGCCACTCCCTCTCGCTCAACGCCTTCGTCGTCCGCCACCCGGACGAGAACGAGGCGGGTGTCCACCGCTGGCTCCTGGAGCGCAACCTCAAGCTGTACGGGGTGGGTTACGCCGTCGACGGCCTCGGCGACGTCTACCTCACCGGCAAGCTCCCGCTCGCCGCCGTCACGCCCGGGGAGCTGGACCGGCTGCTCGGCTCGGTCCTGGAGGCGGCGGACGGCGACTTCAACACGCTCCTGGAGCTGGGCTTCGCGACGTCGATCCGGCGCGAGTACGAGTGGCGGGTGTCGCGGGGCGAGTCGACCCGGAACCTGGACGCGTTCAAGAACCTGCTGGGAAGACGCCCCCGCCGAAGCCGGCGGACTGACGGCGGACCCTCGCCTTCCCGGTGCCGTACGGGCATGTCGTACGGCATTGAGCGGTCCACCAACGCCTCCCTAGGCTCGACGGCATGAGCGAAGAGAACGCACAGCGCATGGTCCTGGGGGACGTCGAGGTCGTCCGGGTCGTGGAGTGGCGGGGCCCGTTCGGGCCGGCCCGCGACCTCGTGCCGGGGCCGGCCCCGGTCTGTGGGCGGACAACGAGGAGTGGCTGGCGCCGGACCACTGGAACCCGGAGGACGGCAGCGCGCGGATGGCGCTCCAGAGCTGGGTGCTGCGCAGCGGGGGCCGGACCGTCCTGGTCGACACGGGGGTGGGCGACGGGCGCGAGCGTCCGGCGGCGCCGCTCTTCCACCGGCGCCGGGACGACCTCCTCGGGGGCCTGGAGCGGGCGGGCGTACGGCCCGAGGACGTGGACGTGGTCGTGAACACGCACCTGCACGCGGACCACGTCGGCTGGAACACCCGGCCCGGCGACGCGCCGGGCGAGTGGGTGCCGGCCTTCCCGAACGCCCGGTACCTCCTCCCGGCGGCCGACGACGCCCACTTCGGCCCGGGGAACGCGTACGGCGGCGGTCTGCGCGCGCAGGACCGGCTCGTGTACGAGGACAGCGTCGCGCCCGTGCACCGCGAGGGCCTGGCGGTGCTGTGGGACGGGCGGCACCGCATCGACGGGAACCTGACGCTGGAGTCCCTGCCCGGCCACACCCCGGGTCGTCGGTGCTGCGCCTGGAGTCCGGGGAGACCGGGCGGTCTTCGTCGGGGACCTCGTCCACAGCCCCGTACAGCTCCTGGAGCCCTCGCACAACAGTTGCTTCTGCATGGACCCGGCGGGGGCGGAGGCCGGCCGCCGCCGGATCCTGGAACGGGCCGCGGACCGGCGGGAACTGGTCGTACCCGCGCACTTCGGCGGGGCGGGGGCGGCCGAAGTGCGCAGGGAGGGCGGGGGTTCGCCCTGAAGAACTGGGCGGAGTGGACGGAGGGTGAGACCCGGGTGCCGACGGTTCGGGTGCTGATGGTTCAGGTGCTGACGGGAGGGCCCTGGGGGCGTCCTCGCCCTTCACGACGACGGGGGCGGGCGCGGGAGAGGACACGGGACCGGGCACGGGCGCGGGAACGGGAACAGTCGGGGAGGCGACGGCCCCGGTCTCCTCGTCCTCCGCGAGGGCCTTGCGCAGCTTGGTGGCGTATCCGGCGGCGGCGAGGACGCCGATCGCGGCCGTGGCCGCCCACAGCACGTCGGGCCCGGGCCCGTCGACGATCGCGCCGGCGAGGATCGGGGCGACGAAACCGGCGACGGCCCAGGACATGCCCATGACGCCCTGGTAGCGGCCGCGGGCGTGCTCGGGGGCGAGGCGGGCGGTGGCGGCGGCGTTGGTCGGGACGTGGATCATCTCGCCGACGGTCCAGACGACCACGGTCGCGGCGAAGGCGACGGAGGACCCGGCGAGGGCGGTGGCGCCGGTGCCGAGGGCGAAGAGGAGGGAGGAGAGGACGAGGAGGAGGACGGGGAGCGCTTGTCGGTGAGCTTGTTGACGAGGAGCTGGAAGCCGACGATGACGACGCCGTTGACGGAGATGACGGCACCGTAGGAGGAGGCGGAGAGCCCCTGGTCGGCCATGGTGAGCGGAAGCCCGATCCAGGGCGCGGTGAAGACGAGGCAGACGAGCAGGTTGAGCAGCACGAGCGTGCGGAAGGGCGCGTCGCGCAGCACGGTGAACATGCTGACCTTCGGCTCGGCGGCGGACTTCTCCTCCGTGGAGGTCCGCCGCTCGGGCCGGGTCTCGGGGAGCCGCAGGAAGACGATGACGGCGCACAGGACGGTGGCGAGGGCGTCGACGACGAAGAGGGTGCGGTAGCCGAGGAAGGCCGCGGCGCCGCCGCCGAGGGAGGCGACGGCGAAGCCGAGGTTGAGGCCCAGTAGTTGAGGGCGTAGGCGCGGCGCACGTCGTGGGCGGGGACCATGTCGGCGATGGTGGCGTTGATGGAGGGCCGGACGGCCTGCATGGCGACGCCCATCAGCAGGACGACGGCGGCGATGCCCCAGGCGCTGGTGACGACGGCGAGGGCGGCGGCGCAGGCGGCGCCCGCGAGGTGCATGGTGACCATGGTGGGGCGGCGGCCCCAGCGGTCGGTGAGCGCGCCGCCGAGCGGGGATCCGGCGACGCCGCCGAGGCCGTGGAGGGCGACGACGAGCCCGGCGAACCAGGCGGAGTGCCCGAGCTCGACGGTCGGGTAGAGGGAGAGGAAGGTGAGGACGAAGGCGCCGGTCCGGTTGACGAGGGTGGAGAGCCAGAGCCACCAGAAGCCGGGCGGAAGACCGGAGACCGTCTCGCGGGCCGATCGTCTGAGCGTACTGATGGACATGTGTGGCGCCCCTGGCATGCGTAAGCCCCTATATGGCTGTGCGTAACTTACGCATCTCTCATGCCGGACACCACTCAATTGACGACGCGCGTCAATCCCCGGAGGTCGATTAGGCTCGTACGCATGGCCGACGCACCGTACAAGCTGATCCTCCTCCGCCACGGCGAGAGCGAGTGGAACGAGAAGAATCTGTTCACCGGATGGGTGGACGTGAACCTCACCGCGAAGGGCGAGAAGGAGGCGACGCGCGGCGGCGAGCTGCTCAAGGACGCCGGTCTGCTGCCCGACGTGCTGCACACCTCCCTCCAGAAGCGCGCCATCCGCACGGCGCAGCTCGCCCTGGAGTCGGCGGACCGCCACTGGATCCCGGTGAACCGCTCCTGGCGCCTGAACGAGCGCCACTACGGCGCCCTCCAGGGCAAGGACAAGGCGCAGACGCTCGCCGAGTTCGGCGAGGAGCAGTTCATGCTGTGGCGCCGCTCGTACGACACCCCGCCGCCGGCCCTGTCGGACGACAGCGAGTACTCGCAGGCCCACGACGCCCGCTACCAGACGATCCCGCCGGAGCTGCGCCCGCGCACGGAGTGCCTCAAGGACGTCGTCGAGCGGATGCTCCCGTACTGGTACGACAGCATCGTCCCGGACCTCCTCACCGGCCGCACGGTCCTGGTCGCCGCCCACGGCAACAGCCTCCGCGCCCTGGTCAAGCACCTGGACGGCATCTCGGACGCGGACATCGCGGGCCTCAACATCCCGACCGGCATCCCCCTCGTCTACGAACTCGACGAGAACTTCAAGCCCCTCAACCCGGGCGGCACGTACCTCGACCCGGAGGCGGCCGCGGCGGCGATCGAGGCCGTGAAGAACCAGGGCAAGAAGAAGTAGCCCGCGTGATCATGCCCCTACCTGCGGTTTCTCTGCGGGGAGGGGCTGATTCGTCCGTGGGCCGTGCGCGGGCCGCCGGACCGGTCACCGGGCGGCGCCGTACGCGACGGCGACGGCCTTCCGGTTCGGGGACGGATCAGAGCGCTGCCCCGGCTCCGAGGCCTCCGGCACGGACGGCTCCCCGCAGGACGTGGGCGATCTCCTCGGGCTTGAGGTCGATGCCGTCGAGCCCTTCCAGGGTCGGCGGGACCTCCTCCAGCGCGTACTCACCGCGGCCCTCGGCGCTGAACTCGGGGCCGGTGCGGTCGTCGAAGGACCAGGTCGTGATGCGGGCGAGGTAGAAGAGCCGGCGTTCGTCGTCGGACTCCATGGTGTGGAGGAGGCGGACGATGTCGGCCTTTCCGCGATCTCCTCGTGGACCTCCCGGTGGAGGGCGGCCTCCCGGGACGCGTCGCCGGGTTCGACACCGCCGGGCAGGACCCAGTACGCGGGGATGCCGGGCCTGGTCCGGCGGATGACCAGCATCATGTCGTCGGCGGTGACGAGGACGGCGCGGACGCGTTCGATCATGTCGGTCTGTCTCCTTGCTCGTTGACGGTCTTCTCCTCGTCGGCGGTCTCAGTGCAGCAGCCAGCCGCCGTCGACGTGGACGGACTGCCCCGTGATGAACGAGGCGGAGGGGCCCACGAGGAACGCCACCAGGGCCGCGACGTCCTCGGGCCGGCCACGGCGCGGGACGCACTGGCGTTTGATCTGGTCCTCCGGCCGCGCGCGGTGCCGGGCGGGGAGGGCGTTCTCGTGCGTCGACCTCGGCTACCGCGCGGAAGCCGTCCAGCTCGGCGAAGCCTGCGTGGAGTACGGCCGTACCCTCGACAACCCGCGCGCCGTCGCCTACTACGAGGCCACCCTCGCCAACGCCGCCGCACGGCCACCAAGCACCTCGCCCTGTCCGAGACCGCCATCGGCAAGCCGGCCACCGCGAACGACGACTCCTGGGCCGCCCACTGTTCCCCGGGCCGCTGGGCCCACGAATCCGGCATGATCCTCGCCCGGCTCGGAGACCTCGTCGCCGTCGAGGAACACCTCCACCTCGCCCTCGACATCCACGGCCTCGACCGCCGCCGCACCCGCGCGATCGTCCTCGCCGACCTCGGCGGCGTCCGCCTCCGCCAAGGCGACGTCGACGGCGCCCTGTCCACCTGGCGCGACTTCCTCGACTGCGCGGACGGCATCCGCTCGGTCAAGGTCCAGGCCGCCCTCCAGGACATGCGCGTCCGCCTGCGCCGCTACGACGGCGTCCCGGAGGCGCAGGAACTCCGCGAACGGGCCGCCCGAACCACGACCTAGAAAACTTCCAAGAGCCCCGTGCCACCCCGCGAGGCCATCGCGGTGACCTGTGCAGGTTCATCTACTTCATCAAGACCCGCGCACGGCGCGGGAGCTCGCCGTCATTACGGCGAGGTCGCCTGTCTTCGCCGACGGCGACCCCGCCCGGCGGAGCGCTACGCGCAGCGGGTAGTCGAGAACCCATCACGTAACAGGGCGGACAACTCGGCGGACTCCGCAAAGCGCGACGCAGCAGGACAACCGCAGGTTCAAGATGATGCCTCCGGCGAGGCGCTCAGACTCCGGGATGGCGGGGGCCCGTGCGCGGGTGCCGGCCGGTGGGTTGTGGCGGCGAGGTCCCCATCCCGTCTGCCGTCGACCCAGGCAGAGCCGAGCAGACACGGCACCGGGCGTCCAGGTCGTTCGTACAGTGGCGCGCTCCACCTGGACGCCCGGCACCACGTCTGCTCCACAACGTGTGGGTCGACGGCAGACGGGAGGGAGTTGGAGCGAGCGGTACGAGATGTAGGCACACACCGTTCTACTCGTGATTCCCTTGAGCTGTTTAAGCAGCTCCGCTCGACTACTCGGCTGTCGGCCTACCCCGTTCATCACGGGTGCGCTTGGTGGCATCCTGAGCCAGCCCAGCAATGCCGAAAATACCTGTCACGGCAGCAGGAACAGTGAGCCACCAGTACCAGCCTCCGTTCAGGAAGCTTGCGGTGAGGAGAGCCACGGTGATCAGGATGAACACGATCGCAAGCGCGATGCCGAATGGATCACGTCGCTTCACATCCTCGACCTCAACCAACTGTCGGATGCCGCCTTCGATGTGCGCCCGGAGCGCAGGAGCCACCTCACTGTCTGGAGGCAACAAGCTCAAGAGCTCAAGATCTGACTTAATCCGCTCCCGACCACGAGGCTCCCTTCTGCGGCGCTCGATCATGACACCGCCGACACCTACAGTGGCCACAACCACACTTGCAAGAGGTCCCCAGTCCATCTGGAGAAGTTAGCTCGGTCGAGCCGCGAGTGTAAGGGGATTGTGCAGCGCTACGGACGTCCTTACTCAACGCTGATTAGGCCTTGTCGCCTCACGGCTATAGCAGCTCTGGTTCAGTGCTCCGTGATGCCTGCCTCACATGCCCGAGGCGTGCGAGCAATGATCAAGACCTGTGGATCGGCCTCGGGTTGGACGTGACAGGGCGTACCTTCCCGAGTGATCGATAGGTCACCGAGTGGACCCGCGCTGCGAACGCGGGTCGGGAAGGCACGCCCATGCTCAGCGTAGTTAACGAGGGCGGCACCACTGGGCCGGTTCCCTGATCGACGAGATCGTTTGCGAGGGCGCCAGGCGGATGCTGGCCGCCGCCCTGGAGGCGGAGGTCCACCAGTACATAGCCGAACTTGCCGGGCAGTGTGACGAGAACGGCCGCCACTGGCCAAGGACAGTGACGACGGCCACTGGGGCTGTCGGGGTCGCCGCGCCGCGCGTGAACGACAGGCGGACCGACGAGGTGACAGGCGAGCGCAAGCGGTTCTCGTCGAAGATCCTTGCCCCGTGGTGCCGGAAGTCCCCGAAGATCAGCGAAGTGCTGCCGCTGCTCTATCTCCACGGCCTGTCGTCGGGCGACTTCGTGCCTGCGATGGAACAGTTCCTGGGCTCCTCTGCCGGGCTGTCGCCGGCCACGGTGACCCGGTTGACGCAGCAGTGGACCGCCGACCACGCCGCCTTCCAGCGCCGTGACCTGGCCGGATCCGGCTACGTCTACGTCTGGGCCGACGGCGTCCATCCCAAGATCCGCTTGTCTCAGACGCACTCCTGCCTCCTGGTCTTGATGAGCGTGCGCGTGGATGGCACCAAGGAACTCATCGCGATCACCGAGGGGCTGCGCGAGTCCACCGAGTCCTGGGCGGGCCTGCTGCACGACTGCCGGCGGCGCGGGATGCGCGACCCGATGCTCGTGGTCGGCGATGGCGCGATGGGCTTGTGGAGGGCGATGGCGGAGGTGTTTCCGCAGGCCAGGCACCAGAGGTGTTGGGTTCACAAAACAAGGAACGTCTCGAACGCGTTGCCGAAGTCCGCGCAGCCCGGCGCGAAGAAGGCTCTGCAGAAGATCTACAACGCCGAGGACCGTGCGCACGCCGAGAAGGCGGTCACCGCGTTCGAGAAGATGTACGGGGCGAAGTTCCCCAAGGCCATCAAGAAGATCACCGGCGAGGTCGACGAGCTGCTGGCGTTCTACGATTTCCCTGCCGAGCACTGGGTCCATCTCAGGACGACGAATCCGATCGAGTCGACCTTCTCCACCGTGAAACTTCGGACCAAGGTCACCTGCGGCGCCGGCAGCCCGACCGCGGCCCTCGCGATGGTCTTCAAACTCGTTGAGTCCGCCCAGGCCCGCTGGCGAGCGGTCACCGCACCGCACCTTGTCGCCCTCGTCCGAGCCGGCGCTCGCTTCGAAAACGGCCTCCTCGTCGAGCGATCCGCGACCCGCGCGGCATGAACATCACCGACGGCCGTCGGCCGGAAAACTGGTGGCAGGCCCGGCCAGCCCACGGTGAAGATCGCGGCATGTCCAACTTCCTGGAGACCGACCGGCTCGTCCTGCGCGCGTTTACGACGGCCGATACCGACCACCTGCTCGCCCTGGACAACGACCCCGAGGTCATGCGCTTCATTAACGGAGGCCGCCCCACCAGCCGCGAGGCCATCGAGACGCGGGTCCTGCCGCGACTCATGCATGACTACCCGTGCTGGGAGACCCGCGGCTACTGGGCCGCACAGGATAAGACAACCGGTACTTTCCTGGGCTGGTTCGAGTTCCGGCCGTTTGACGAGCACAACACCGCCGCGGTCGAACTCGGCTACCGCTTGAACCAGGCGGCATGGGGACACGGCTACGCCACCGAGGGGTCCCGGGCCCTGATCCACAAGGGGTTCACCGACCTGGAGGTCGAGCAGGTCACGGCGAACACGATGACCGTCAACACCCGGTCCCGCCGCGTCATGGAGAAGTCGGGCCTGTGCTTCGTCCGGAACTTCACCGGGGACTGGCCGGAAGCGATCGAGGGCTCCGAACACGGTGAAGTCGAGTATGAACTCACCCGGACCGAGTGGGAACAGGGGTAGACGCCGACGGCCAGTCCACAACTCTTGACAACTTCTCCGATCGTGCCCTGGCCCGCGCTCACGGCGCGGATCAGGGGCATCGTCGTGCTCCGGGCCCACGCCGCGACCCTCCTCGTACCGGGCCGGCCCTGCCCTGCCCGGCGGTGTCGGTGAGGAAACGATTCGACCGGTGGCGGAGCCGGTCGGACTAGGCTTCCGGCATGTCCGGTCCGACGTTGGTGATCGAGTTGGCGGAGCCGCTCTCCCCGGCCGTGCTGGGGGAGTTCCGCGCGTTGATGGTGGGGCTCTCCTCCCGCTTCGACGAGAAGCGGCCCGGGTTCTTCGACGTCCACGTGTCCGTGGAGCGCCTGGGCGTCGAGGGCGGGTGGGTGGGGGACCGGCGGAAGCCGTTCCCGCTTCCGCTCCTCGGTGGCGCCGTCGTGGACGAGGGGCTCGCGGCCCTGGTGGGGTTCGATCCGCGGCGCGAGGGCCGGTGTCGGCCCTTCCTCGTCTACGTGATGGGGCCGGGTGCGGGCGACGAGAGCCTCTTCGAGGACGAGCACGCGGACGAGCCCGGGGTGGAGGCCGTCCTCGGCTTCAGGCCGACCCATGCCGTCAACGTCAGCGCCTGCTGCAACGGCGGGATCGACTACGTGGCCACGGCCCTGTTGACCGCCGCCGTCATGGACGTCATAGGGGCGTGGCCAAAGCCGAACTGCTGGACGGGCAGGTGCCGGTCGTCGCCGGTCTTCCGGGGGTGCTGGGGATCGCGGACGACGACTGGATGGTGCTGGGAACGGCGGAATTCCTGCGGGCCTGGGCCGGGCACCCCGCCTTCCGGCTGCTCAAGTAGCTAGGCCGGGACGGAGCAGTTCCTCGGCGGAACAGTCCGAATCGGGGTCTTCCACCAAGCAGAGGCTGAGCCCTTGGGCGTCGCGGCGGATCAGGGCGGACAGAAGGCACGGGGCTCCTGGCCGCCGAACGTCAGTGCGATGTGATCACCGCCGGTGAACCGGTCGTCGGCGAACGACATGCCCTTCTCGTCCGGCGCGCTGAAGAAACTCCACCGCCCGGTGATCGCGTCGGGGCAGCTCGTGCCCCCAGCAGGGCGCGCTCGATGTGCTCCCCGCCATGTCCCGGTCGGCTTCCAGCCGAAGGCGGGCGCCGGCCGCGTTGCTCCACGCGCCCGCGAGCAGCTTCACCGACCCGCGCGTCTTCGCCTCCGGCCTGCGCGCAGCCCGCGCAGGCCCATGCGAACACGGCGGCCATCGCCACCCAACGTCTTCCGGAGAAGGCCATTCGTCCCCGCCCCTCATTAATTGAACGCGTTCAGGATAGAGGGTGGTGCGAGTGTGCCTGCATGGGGCCCGGCATCGCCGTGGGGTCTGCCGGGACCGCCGGCCCCGGGGCGGGAGGAAGCGACCCGTTCCTCGGGTCGGGGCCATGGCTCAGGTTCCGCCGCCGCCCCGCAGCTCCTCCATCCGCCGGCGGGCGTAGCCCTCCAAGTCCTGCTTGATGGCCATGACCTCCTCGACGGGGATGCGGACGGGCCCGCAGTACAAGGCATCGCAAGAGCGGGGAGAGCTGCCGTCGATGAGGGAGACGCCGCTGAGCACCGTGCCCGCCACCTCGTCGACCGCGGTGCACAGCACCGGATGGAAGGAGCAGTCCTCGTAGATGTCGCCCACCTGGATGCCGTTCGGATTACCGGGGGTCGTTGTCTCGCTCATGGGGTCAACCTGTCACGCGGGCGACTTCGGCGCTCCTGTGTTTCAGGGCCATCGTCCCGAGCCCCTCGGGCCCCGGGCAGGGCCCGTTCCTCAGGCGTCGGCCGGGTCCTCCGCGACGCCGAAGTGCTGGGAGACCTCGTCGAGCGTGAAGCGGGCGCGGAGTTTGCAGGCGGAGTTCTGGTTGGCGAAGAAGCCCGGGCGCCACAGGGCCTGTTCGCGGGGGACGGCGCGTTCCCAGGTGACCGGGACGATCCACTCGCGACGGTCCTCGCCGTTCTGCGGGGTGTCCGGTCCGTCCTGCGCGGCCTCCGTCCCGTCCCGGCGGTAGGTGCCCGCCAGAGGCAGGTCGGCCATGGGCCGGGGCTCGCCGTCCACGGCCAGGAGGGCGTCCTCGAAGGGCCGGGCCTCGCCCGACACCGTGCCGACCCCCACGTACCCCACCTTGGGGATGTGGGTGAACACGCGCGCCCCGACCGGCAGGGAGCGGATCGTGCGGGAGAACCACTCCCCGCCGCCGGCCGACACGAAGCCGTAGCGGCGCGCGTCGTCCCAGTTCCGGCCCTCGCGCTCGTCGCCGAACGAGACGTACCAGTCCGTTCCGTTCCAGGGTTCCTGCTTTCCGCGCGCCTTCGTCCCCGTCGCCGGGGCCGCCGTCTCGACGTCGTCGATCAGCCAGGTGCGCGCCAGGTAGGAGCGGCCCTCGTCCTCGAAGTACCGGAAGAAGAGCACGTTGACCGGCACCCGGAAGCCGGACGCCAGGTAGCCGACGATCCGCTCCGTCGCCGCGTCGACCTCGCTCGCGACGATCGTCAGGGAGTGGGTGGAGTTCAGGGCCTCCGGCGGGCTGCCGCCGAACCTCAGCGCGAAGGCCTCGTCCAGTTCCTCCGGCAGGTTCCGCGCGCGGGCGTACGTGCCGTAGATGTCGCGCACCTGCTCGTTGGACAGCTCCTGGACCCAGGAGCCGTAGTCGAGACCTGCGCGACCACGTCGCGGGGCGTGCGGTCCCGCTTGAGTTCGAGCACGTGCAGGTTGCCCTCGGCGTCCATACCGAGGAGGTCCACGAACTTCCCGTACAGCGTCGGCACCTGACGGCCGATCAGCATCAGTGGCGTCCCCAGGATCCCCGGGTCGGCCTCGATCAGCCCTTCGAGCCGGGACTCCAGCGGCATCGGCCGCGTCACCACCCGCACGGGCCTGCCGTCCACCCGCCACAGTCCGACTTCCAGCGGCATGCGTGCGCTCCCCTCCGCTCGGGCCCGAAGTCGGCCGGAGCCGAACGAAGTCAAGCAGACGGCACGGCGCAGGTCTCGACGGGTGCGTCGTATCGGCAGGAACGCGTTCCGATGTACGTACGTAAATCACACGACGGATTCGGGTGCCCCCGATAGCGTCCGGATCATGAGCAGCGCCCCCGACGCCCCGAGCTCCACGAGCACCCCCGTACGGCACTCCGCCTGGAGCAGGTCACCCCGCCACCGTCGACGCCGCCCTCGGCCTCCGCGTCCACCCCCACCAGGAGGGGAACGTCGCCCCCGTCGTGCGGTCCTCGCCGAGGCCTACGCCTTCGGGGAGGCCGCCTAGCCGCGGCTCGTCTTCGACGGGGAGCGGCTCGTCAGGTTCCTCATGGCCTTCCTCGACCTCCCGTGGAGCGAGGAGGACCCCGGCGACCGTCGCAGTGGCCTCTGGCGGCTCACCATCTCCGCCGACGCGCAGGGCAAGGGGTACGGGCGCTTCGCCGTCCGTTCCGTCGCCGACGAGCTGCGGCGGCGCGGTGCGCGGCAGATGTACGTCACCTGGCAGCCCGGCGACGACGGGCCCGGCGCCTTCTACCGCCGGCTCGGGTTCCGCACCACCGGGGAGACGAGCGGAGAGCAGGTCGTCGGCGTACTCGATCTCCCGTAGAAAGGGGCAGGGGCGCGGCTTGTCGCACCCCTGCCCTGCGCGTACGTCAGCCCGAGCAGCCCCCGCACTGGCACGGCGCTCCCGACTGGCAGCCGCAGCCGCAGCCCGAGCCGCAGCCGCAGGCGCCGAGGACGGGCAACAGGACCGCCTCGCGCGGCAGCTCCGGCCGGAGTCGGTCGTCATCGGGGAATCGGCCATGAGGGTCCCTCCCTTTCGAGGCGCGGATCGCCTCCCCCATTGCATGCCCACCCGGACGGGCGCATCAACGGCGCACCGGAGCCCGCACCACCGTGCGCCCCCGAACAACCCCGAGCGCGGACCCGGACCACCCCGCACCGCCCCGACAAGGGGCTACGCCCCCTCCACCGGCGCGTCCGCCGCCTGGAGCTCGTCCGCGTGCTCGCCCGTCACCAGGTAGACCACCCGCTTCGCCACCGACACCGCGTGGTCCGCGAACCGCTCGTAGTACCGGCCGAGCAGCGTCACGTCCACCGCCGTCTCGATGCCGTGCTTCCACCGGTCGTCCATCAGGTGCCGGAACAGCGTCCGGTGCAGCAGGTCCATCTCGTCGTCGTCCTGTTCGAGGCTGGAGCGCCAGGTCGACGTCCTTCGTGATGATGACCTCCGCCGCCTTCGCCATCAGGCGCTGCGCGAGCTGCCCCATCTCCAGGATGGTCGCGTGCAGGTCCCGCGGCACCGCCGACTCCGGGAACCGCAGCCGCGCCAGCTTCGCCACGTGCTGCGCCAGGTCGCCCGAGCGCTCCAGGTCGGCGCTCATCCGCAGCGAGGTCACCACGATCCGCAGGTCCGTCGCCACCGGCTGCTGGCGCGCGAGCAGTGCTATCGCCCGCGCCTCCAGGTCGTGCTGGAGGTCGTCGACCTTCTGGTCCGCGGCGATCACGCTCTCCGCGAGCTTCAGGTCCGCGTCGAGCATCGCCGTCGTGGCGCGCCCGATCGCCGAACCGACGAGCCGGGCCATCTCGACCAGGCTCTCCCCGATCGAGTCCAGTTCCTCGTGGTACGCGTCCCGCATGGATGTCCCTCTCTACGCAAAACTGCAAAGCTGCAAGACCGGCAAAGCCGAAAGGCCGAAAGGCCGAAAGGCCGCAAAGCCGTATGGCCGCAAAGCCGTATGGCCGCAAAGCCGTAGGGCCGCAAGGTTCCGGAGACTCCGGGGCTTCTGAGGGCTCCGGGGCTCCGGGGTACGGATGGGGTCCGAACCCCACGCTCCCACGTTCGGCCCCTACGCGTCCGGTTCCACCCCTCGTGTGAACCGCCACCGTCTCCCAGGTGAACTCTGGGCGACGCACGCCACCGCGCCCGCCGGGACAAGTGAACCGGCCGGGTCTCCACGGTGAACTCTGGGCGACGACTGTTCGAGGAGCCACTCGGACGGCTGGGAGAGCGCCCGCGACCCCGCATAACCTTGAGGCATGGACGTGAACGCGGCGGTCGCCGCATTGGCAGCGATCGCCGGCGTGTGCACCGGCGTGATCGCCATGCTGGCGTTCCGCTGGAGCGAACGCGACCAGACGCGCCCACCCGCACCTCGCTGCACACCGATGCCGTGCTCCCGCCCGGCGTCGACACCGTGCTGTCCGTACTGCGCTCCTCCGCGGTCGTCCTCGACGAGAGCGACTCCGTGGTGAAGGCCAGCTCGGCGGCGTACGCGCTCGGTCTGGTCCGCGGCGGCAAGCTGGCCGTCGAGCCCATGCTCAACATGGCCCGCGACACCCGCCGCGACGGGGAGATACGGCAGGTCGAACTGGACCTGCCCCGGCGCGGCACCGGACGCGGCGAGGCCCTCGCCGTCTCCGCCCGCGTCGCCCCCTGGGCTCCCGGCTCGTGCTGCTCCTGGTCGAGGACCTCACCGAGGCCCGGCGCATCGAGGCGGTGCGGCGCGACTTCGTCGCCAACGTCAGCCACGAGCTGAAGACCCCCACGGGCGCGCTCTCGCTGCTCTCCGAGGCCGTCATGGACGCCTCGGACGACCAGGCGGTCACCCGCTTCGCCGGCCGGATGCAGATCGAGGCGACCCGCCTCACCAACCTCGTACAGGAGCTCATCGACCTCTCCCGCGTGCAGAACGACGACCCGCTGGAGGACTCCGAGCCGGTCTCCGTGGACGAGCTCGTCGCCGAGGCGATCGACCGCTCCCGGCACACCGCCACCACCAAGCAGATCACGATGGTCTCCGGCGGGGTGGCCGACCTGCGGGTCTGGGGGAGCCGCGGCCAGCTCGCCGCCGCCCTCGGCAACCTCGTCGAGAACGCCGTCAACTACTCACCGGCCCACACCCGCGTCGGCATCGCGGCCCGCAAGGTCGCCGCGCCCGGCGGCGACCTCATCGAGATAGCCGTCACCGACCAGGGCATCGGCATCCCCGACAAGGACAAGGAGCGCGTCTTCGAGCGCTTCTACCGCGTCGACCCGCCCGCTCCCGTGCCACCGGCGGCACGGGCCTGGGCCTCGCCATCGTGAAGCACGTGGCCGCCTCGCACGGCGGGGAGGTCACCGTCTGGAGCACCGAGGGTCAGGGCTCCACCTTCACCCTGCGGCTGCCCGAGGCGGGCTCCGCACGGGACCGCCAGCCCGCCTCCCCCACCCCCGATCTCATGACCGAACCGCTTCCCGCCCCGGAGGTCCTTCCGTGACCCGAGTGCTCGTCGTCGAGGATGAGGAATCCTTCAGCGACGCCCTGTCGTACATGCTCCGCAAGGAGGGCTTCGAGGTCGCCGTCGCGGCGACCGGGCCCGACGGCCTCGACGAGTTCGAGCGCAACGGAGCCGACCTCGTCCTCCTCGACCTGATGCTTCCGGGCCTTCCCGGTACCGAGGTGTGCCGCCAGTTGCGCGGCCGCTCGAACGTCCCGGTGATCATGGTGACCGCCAAGGACAGCGAGATCGACAAGGTCGTCGGCCTGGAGATAGGGGCCGACGACTACGTGACCAAGCCCTTCTCCTCGCGGGAGCTGGTCGCCCGCATCCGCGCGGTGCTCCGCCGGCGCGGCGAGCCGGAGGAGGTCACCCCGGCGGCCCTGGAGGCCGGTCCGGTCCGCATGGACGTCGACCGGCACGTGGTCACGGTCTCCGGCGGCAAGGTCGACCTGCCCTGAAGGAGTTCGACCTCCTGGAGATGCTGCTGCGCAACGCGGGCCGCGTGCTCACCCGCATGCAGCTCATCGACCGGGTCTGGGGCGCGGACTACGTCGGCGACACCAAGACCCTCGACGTCCACGTCAAGCGCCTGCGCGCCAAGATCGAGCCCGATCCCGGAGCCCCGCGCTATCTGGTGACGGTCCGGGGCCTGGGCTACAAGTTCGAGCCGTAGACAGCGCCGGTATCCACGTTCGTACGTGAAGTACGTGAAGTACGTGGAGTACGTGGAGTACGTGAAGTGCGTGAAGGGCACCCCTCCGAGGGGTGCCCCTTTCACGTACGGGCGGTACGGATTTCACGTACGGGCGGCTACGGCCCTCAGTGGCCGGCCTCGTGGCTCGCCTCGCCCGACGGCGTCGCGGAGCCCTCCGCGCCGTGCTCGGCGCCGTGCTCCGCGCCGTGCTCGGCCTCGCCCGATGGCGTCGCCGAGGCGGTCGGCGTGGCGGCCGGGGAGCGGGGACGACCTCCGGGCCGAACTCCGTGAAGTAGCTCTTCGCGGGGACGACGAAGGCCTCCAGGCCCACCTCGCCGGTCTTGCTCAGCTTGAAGACGACCTCCTGCGCGTCGCCGAGCTTGGTGGACTCGGTGCCGTTCTCGATCACGGCGGTGGCGTTGCCCGCGCCGCCGATGATGACGGAGCCGCCGGCCGGGACGGTGACCGCGCCGGTGCCGCCGGCCGGCGTCAGCTTCACGGTCGCGCTCGAACCCGGCAGGGTGATCGCGTCAAGGGTCTGCGACTGGGAGCCGTTGTTGAAGACCGTGGCCGAGACGGCGGCCGGACCCTTGACGCCGGTCTCGGGCTGCGTGATGACCAGGGCGTTCTGGATCTTGACGTCGTCCACGGTGACGGCGGCGTTGTCCGGACGGATCTGGAGGGTCTGCGCGTCGTTGCCCGCACCGCAGGCGGACAGGGCGGCGACGGAGAACACGATAGCGGTGGCGGCGAGGGCGCCGCGTCGAAGGCTGCGGCTCACGGCGGCGGCATCTCCTAGGACGTACGGACGGGTGTGAGGACCAGGGGCCGACTGAAGGCGTGTCAGCGCGCTTAGGTTACCGAGCCGCACTCTCCGTCCCGCACCCGACCCGCCCCTAACCGGTCGCACCCACCTCCGGCGGCTCCGGCAGGCCCTCGGCCCGGCATCCGGCCCGGGCCCAGGGCCGGGTTCCCAGCCCGCCCACCCCGCCCGGCCGCGTGGAGCGGCCGTCCCCAGCGCTCCGCGTGGCCGGATCACGACCCATTGACCTGTTGTTCACATAACCGCCTTGATCAATTCGGGGCCCGCCCCGCATTCCCGGAGCCGCCCCTCCGGTAAATCCCGGACCGATGTCGGCCGATCTCGGCTGATCAATTTCGAGAATCACCCCACGATGCATCCGTACGAGTGACCGATCCTCGAACGGAGCACGTGAAGAAGGCCACTCCGAAGCAGACAAACCAGGACATCACTCCCTCTTCCGGAGGCCCGAGTAGGTGTAACGTGCGCGTTTCTCTCCGTCCGCACAGCCGCTCCGACCTGCGAATACCCCTTCCGGAAGCTCTCCGCAGCACGTCCGCGTCGCTGTTGTCAAGCCCTGAGATATGCCCTGACCTGCGAAAACGCCATTCAGAAGAAGCCGTATCCGTGTTACTCTGGATAGCCACGGAAGGGGTACCTGTCACATGACGTTCAAGGTTGGCGACACCGTGGTCTATCCCCATCACGGGGCCGCGCTGATCGAGGCCATCGAAACTCGCCAGATCAAAGGCGTGGACAAGACCTACTTGGTGCTCAAGGTCGCGCAGGGTGACCTGACGGTCCGCGTGCCGGCGGACAACGCGGAGTTCGTCGGGGTCCGCGACGTGGTCGGGCAGGACGGGCTGGACCGGGTCTTCGAGGTGCTGCGCGCGCCGTACGCCGAGGAGCCGACGAACTGGTCCCGTCGCTACAAGGCAAACCTGGAGAAGCTCGCCTCCGGCGACGTCATCAAGGTCGCCGAAGTGGTGCGCGACCTGTGGCGGCGCGAGCGCGAGCGGGGTCTCTCCGCAGGTGAGAAGCGCATGCTTGCCAAGGCCCGGCAGATCCTGGTCAGCGAGCTGGCCCTCGCGGAGAACACGAACGAGGACAAGGCCGAGGCTCTTCTCGACGAGGTCCTCGCGTCCTGAGCGTGTTCCGGCCACACCGGAGCGCGTTCCTCAAGTGAAGCGATGCCGCGGTGCCCGCTGGCGTGCTGTGATCCACACAGCGCTGTCGCCGGGCGCTGCGGCATGTTCGCGTACGGTCTCGCGTAACGACGTCTCCGGACGCGTCCGAGCCCCTGTACGTCCGAACCCCCGATACGTCCGAACCCCCTGTGCTGGGCGGCAACGCCTCGACCGTCGTCACGGAAAGGGCCCGGTCAAGGCGGAGCGTCCGGCACGGTGAGTGCCATACCCATGTCGGCCGCGGAAACAAACCTGCCGGAGTGCAACCGATGTCAGACGAAGCGCGTCCTAGCCGTACCGCCGTCGTGATCCCGGCGGCCGGACGGGGCGTACGCCTCGGCCCGGGCGCCCCAAGGCGCTGCGCGCGCTGAACGGCACCCCATGCTCGTCCACGCCGTCCGCGCGATGGCCGCCTCCCGCGCGGTCTCGCTCGTCGTCGTGGTCGCGCCCCGACGGCGCCGCCGAGGTCAAGAACCTCCTCGACACCCACGCCCTCCCCGAGAGGACCGACTACCTGGTCGTCCCCGGCGGCGACACCCGCCAGGAGTCCGTCCGCCTCGGGCTCGACGCGCTCCCCGAGGGCGTCACCGCCGTCCTCGTCCACGACGCGGCCCGCCCGCTCGTCCCCGTCGACACCGTGGACGCCGTCATCGAGGCCGTACGGGACGGGGCCGTCGCCGTCGTCCCCGCGCTGCCCGTGGCCGACACCGTCAAGGAGGTCGAGCCGGCGGAGAAGCCCGGCGACCCCGAGCAGGTCGTCGCCACCCCGGTCCGCGCCCGCCTCCGCGCGGTCCAGACCGCAGGGCTTCGACCGCGACACCCTCGTGAACGCCCACGCCACCGTCGCCCTCACCGGAGAGGGCGCCACCGACGACGCCGGCATGGTCGAGAGGCTCGGCGCGCCCGTCGTCGTCGTGCCCGGCCACGAAGAGGCCTTCAAGGTGACCCGCCCCTCGACCTCGTCCTCGCCGAGGCCGTACTCG
This sequence comes from Streptomyces sp. WAC08241, assembly GCA_007858575.1. GTDB lineage: Bacteria > Actinomycetota > Actinomycetes > Streptomycetales > Streptomycetaceae > Streptomyces. The sequence goes on along the minus strand of CP042279.1, from coordinate 5,147,110 downwards.
CCCGCAGGAGGGCCAACGATGGCTTCTGAGCCGATGAACCTTCCCCGCACCGGCATCGGCACCGACGTCCACGCCTTCGAGAAGGGGCGCGAACTGTGGTGCGCGGGTCTGCTCTGGGAGGCCTCCGAGAGCGACGGGTACGGACTCGCCGGGCACTCCGACGGCGACGTCGCCGCCCACGCCGCCTGCGACGCCCTCTTCTCCGCCGCCGGCATCGGCGACCTCGGCGCCCACTTCGGCACCTCGCGCCCCGAGTGGTCCGGCGCCTCCGGCACCACCCTGCTCGCCGAGGCCGCCCGGATCGTCCGCGCCGAGGGGTACGAGATCGGCAACATCGCCGTGCAGGTCGTCGGCGTCCGCCCCAAGGTCGGCAAGCGGCGCGACGAGGCGCAGAAGGCGCTGAGCGAGGCGGCCGGCGCGCCGGTCTCCGTCTCCGGCACCACCACCGACGGCCTCGGCCTCACCGGCCGCGCCGAGGGCCTCGCCGCCCTGGCGACCGCGCTGGTGTACCCCGTACGGAAGCCCGCGTAGAAACCCGCGCAGAAACCCGCGCAGAACCCGGCGCAGAACCCCGCGCGAACCCCGTACAGAAGGAGGGGCGGCGAAAAACGTGCCCGTGGCCGGGAATAGGTCGCGGGGCACCACCACGCGCCCACTACCCTGGAGGTGACTATTCGCCTGTACGACACCAGCGCCCGGCAGATCCGTGACTTCACCCCGCTCACACCGGGCTGTGTCTCGATCTACCTCTGTGGCGCCACCGTCCAGGCGGCCCCGCACATCGGCCACATCCGGTCGGGGCTGAACTTCGACATCATGCGCCGCTGGTTCGAGTACCGCGGCTACGACGTCACGTTCGTCCGCAACGTCACCGACATCGACGACAAGATCATCGCGAAGGCGGCCGAGCAGGGCCGCCCCTGGTGGTCCATCGGGTACGAGAACGAGCGCGCGTTCAACTCCGGCTACGACGCCCTCGGTTGCCTGCCGCCGACCTACGAGCCGCGCGCCACCGGGCACGTCCCCGAGATGATCGAGATGATGCGCGGCCTCATCGAGCGCGGCCACGCCTACGAGGCGGACGGCAGCGTCTACTTCGACGTGCGCTCCTTCCCGGGCTACCTGGAGCTGTCCAACCAGGACATCGACGACCTGCGCCAGCCCGACGAGGGCGTCTCCGGCAAGCGCGACCCGCGCGACTTCGCCATGTGGAAGGCGACCAAGCCGGGCGAGCCCGACTGGGAGACCCCGTGGGGCCGCGGCCGTCCCGGCTGGCACCTGGAGTGCTCGGCCATGGCCCACAAGTACCTGGGCTCCGCCTTCGACGTCCACGGCGGCGGCCTCGACCTGATCTTCCCGCACCACGAGAACGAGATCGCCCAGGCCAAGGCCTTCGGCGACGCGTTCGCCCGGTACTGGGTGCACAACGCCTGGGTCACCATGAGCGGCGAGAAGATGTCGAAGTCGCTCGGCAACAGCGTGCTCGTGTCCGAGATGGTGAAGAACTGGCGCCCCATCGTCCTGCGCTACTACCTGGGCACCCCGCACTACCGCTCGATGATCGAGTACAGCGAGGAGTCCCTGCGCGAGGCCGAGTCGGCGTTCGCCCGCATCGAGGGCTTCGTCCAGCGCGCCACCGAGAAGGCCGGGGCGCCCGTCGCCCCGCCGCCGAGGTGCCGCCGGCCTTCGCCGAGGCCATGGACGACGACCTGGGCGTGCCGCACGCGCTCGCGATCATCCACACCACCGTCCGCCAGGGCAACAGCGCCCTCGCCGCGGACGACAAGGACGAGGCCATCGCCCGCCTCGCCGAGGTCCGGGCCATGCTCGGCGTCCTCGGCCTGGACCCCTCGACCCCCGGTGGGCCGAGGAGTCCGGCGGCGGCGAGAGCTCCACGGCGTCGTCGACACCCTCGTACGGCTCGTGCTCCAGCAGCGCGAGTCGGCGCGCGAGCGGAAGGACTGGGCGACCGCGGACGCGATCCGCGACCAGCTCAACCAGTCCGGCCTCGCCATCGAGGACAGCCCCGACGGCCCCCGCTGGACGCTGGGCAACCGTTAGAAGACGTGCCGCTCGGACCTCCGGGCGGCACACTTCAGTTACAGACTTTGTACGTCAGCAGAGGAAACAGGTAGTCATGGCCGGGAACAGCCAGCGCAGGAACCGCCGCACGTCGAACAAGAAGGGTGCGACGGTCGGCAGCGGTGGCCAGCGGCGCAAGGGCCTCGAAGGCAAGGGCCCGACGCCCAGGGCCGAGGACCGCAAGGGCCACAAGGCGTACCGCGTCTCCAACGCGATGGCGCGGCAGGCGGCCAAGCGCAAGCCCGTCGCCCGCCGCGGCGGCAAGGGCCTGTCCGAGATGGTCGTCGGCCGCAACCCGGTCTTCGAGGCCCTGCGCGACGGCGTGCCCGCCACGACCCTGTACGTCCAGCAGTTCATCGACAACGACGAGCGCGTGCGCGAGGCCCTGAACCTCGCCACCGGCCGCGGCAACATCCACATCATGGAGGCGCCGCGCCCCGAGCTGGACCGGATGACGAACGGCCTGAACCACCAGGGCCTCGTCCTCCAGGTCCCGCCGTACGAGTACGCGCACCCCGAGGACCTGGCCGCGGCCGCGTTCGACGACCACGAGGACCCGCTGATCGTCGCCCTCGACGGCGTCACCGACCCGCGCAACCTCGGCGCCGTCGTCCGCTCCGTCTCCGCCTTCGGCGGCCACGGCGTCGTCGTCCCCGAGCGGCGCGCGGCCGGCATGACCGCCGGCGCCTGGAAGACCTCGGCCGGCACCGCCGCCCGCACCCCGGTCGCCCGCGCCACCAACCTGACCCGCTGTCTGGAGCGGTACCAGAAGGCCGGTCTCACGGTCGTCGGCCTGTCCGCGGACGGCGACACCGAGGTCCACGAGCTGGAGGCGCTGTCCGGCCCGGTCGTCATCGTGGTCGGCTCCGAGGGCAAGGGCCTGTCCCGGCTCGTCGGCGAGACCTGCGACTTCCTGGTCCGCATCCCGATGCCGGGCGGCGCCGAGTCGCTCAACGCCGGTGTCGCCGCCGGTGTCGTGCTGTACGAGGCGGCCCGCCGCCGCAGGGCTGACCCCGGCCCCGTACCCCGGCCGTACGGCCCCGGCTCCGGCCGCGGCGGTGATCTTGACGGGTCTCGGACATTTGCGACCCGTCAAGGCAGTGTCCTAAACCCGGATCACTCGGTTAGATGAGTGTGGACACCAGAACGCCCCGGCCGGGGTTCGACGATCAGCCCCGCTGAGCATGGTCAAGGTGGATTCCGATCCCGCCCAGGTGATCGTGAACCACGCCAGCTTCCGTGTGCGGCTCGCGCCGGCCCCGCAGCCGAAGTTCGCCGCCGGCGCCGTGCCGCGGCCCTGTCCGGAGCGGGGGCCCGGGCGGGCGGCGGCCCGCGCCGGCGACCCGTCGTGTGGACCGGGAAGTCCACGCCGGGCGCGACCGGCCTCCTCCAGGCCGTGCGCGAGTCCTCCGTCGCCACGCTCGAACCGCTCGGCGGGCCCGGGGGCCACGGCGGCCCGGACGCGGGCGCGACCCAGGCGATCCCCGGCATCGGCGACACCATGCCCACCCCGTGGTGCCCGCCGGGGCCGCGCCGCTGCTGCCCCCGATGCGGCGCGCCGAGGGCGCCTACGACGACCTGTACGAGCCGCGGCCCGAGCCGGGCGAGCCGTACGGGGACGAGGCGTACGGAGCCGATTCGTACGGGAACGAGTCGTACGGGGACGGGGAGGAGCGGCAGGGCCGGGCCGAGCGGCGGCACGGACAGGACTCCGTCCGGCACGCCTACTACCCCGGCCGCCGGATGAACCTCGGCGTCGTCCTCCTCCCGCTCCGCGTCTTCCTCGGCTTCATCTCGGTCTGCGCGGGCATGGGCAAGCTCTGCGACCCCGTCTACTTCGACGGCGGCGAGCGCGGCTCCATGGTGAAGTGGCTCAACTCCCTCCACCCCTGGGCCTCGCCGAGCCGCTCCGCGACTTCGCCCTCCAGCACCCCGTCGGCGCCGGACTCACCGTCGCCTTCCTCCAGGTCGTCGTCGGCGTCCTCACGATCCTCGGGCTCTGGCAGCGCGTCGCCGCCGCCGTCGGCGCCCTGCTCTCCGCCGCGCTGCTGCTCACCGTCAGTTGGAAGAGCGTCCCGGTCTACGACTCCGCCGACATCATCTACCTGGCCGCCTGGACGCCGCTGATCATGGCGGGCGCCCCCGTCTACTCCCTCGACGGCCGCCTCGCCGGGGAGGCCTGGCGCACCCTCGGCCCCCGCGCCGACCTCCTGGACCTGCGCCGCCGGGTGCTGCGCCGCGGCTCCCTCCTCGCCGCCGTCGTCGTCGGCCTCACCCTCCTCGTCGGCTCCGTCCTCGGCGGCGCGGTCCGCTCCACCGAGATGGTCACCGTCCCGGGCCCCAACGACGACCCGATCAACCACCTCCCCGGCCGCCCGCTCCAGGAGCCCCGCGGCGACACCCCTCAAGCCGGCGTCCACCGCGCCCGAGCCGGCCGCGACCGCCGAGAAGACGACCGAGGCCCCGGCGGAGAGCGAGCCGACCCGGGAGGCGACGGACGACACCCGGCCGAGCCGACCCGCGAGTCCACCCGGACCCGGGAGCAGCGCCCGACCGCCACGCAGGGCGTCGGCACCGGGACCGGCGGCTCCGGCGACCGTACGCCCACGCGGTCGGACCCCGAGCCCCGCCGTCCACCAGCGACACCCCGAGCGGCACGGGCGGCACGTCGAGCGGCGGCTCCACGGGCTCGACCGGCTCGACCGGCACCCCCTCGGAGAGCGGCTCGACGACGAGCGGCGGCGGGGACGGCGGCGCCCGGAACCCGATCGGCGGCCTGCTGGGCTGAGTCCCGTACGGAGCAAGGAGAAAGGGCGGCACCGCTTCCACGCGGTGCCGCCCTTCCGTACGCCCGGGGCGCGGGTCTCAGGCCCTCTGGGCGGCCAGTTCCCTGGCGGCCTCGGTGAGGTCCTTGGCGGTGTCGATGGCCCGCCAGTACGCCCCCTGGGGCAGCGGGAAGCCGGCGAGGCGCTGCTCGCGGGCGAGGCGGGGAAGGTGGTCCGCTCGTGGTCGCCGAGGTCGGGCAGGAGCTCGGTGAAGTCGGCGGAGAAGACGTACACGCCGGCGTTGATGAGGAACGGCGACGGCGGCGCCTCGATGAAGTCGGTGATGTGCCCGAAGGTGTCGGTCTCGACGGCGCCCCACGGGATGCGGGGGCGGGCCAGGGCGAGGGTGGCGAGGGCGTCGCGCTCGGCGTGGAAGGCGGCCATCTCGCGCAGCGAGAAGCGGGTCCAGATGTCGCCGTTGGTGGCGTACCAGGGCTCGTCGGGCGAGGGGAGGCGCGCGGCGGCGTACTTGAGGCCGCCGCCGCGGCCCAGGGGTTCGGTCTCGACGACCGTCGTCACCTTCAGGGGCAGGTCGGCGCCTTCGAGCCACTCCTGGAGCACCTCGGCGAGGTGGCCGCAGGAGACGACGGCGTGGGTGACGCCCTCGGCGGCCAGCCAGGAAAGCTGATGGCCGATGATCGGGGTCCCGGTGCCCGGGATCTCGACCATCGGCTTGGGGCGGTCGTCGGTGTAGGGGCGCAGCCGCGAGCCCTGGCCGCCCGCCAGGACCACGGCCTGCGTCGGAGTGGAGTGCATACGGGCACGATAGGCGCCCGGCGCTCCGGCACCGCGTCACGGGGACCGGTTCGCGGGGGCGGGTCCCGGTGTGCGTGACGGGGGCCCGGGGTGCGCGGCGCCGGGCGCGGTGTGCGCGGTGACGGGCTCGTCGGCGTACGTGGTGACGGGCTCGTCGGGGTGTGCGGTGACGGGCTCGGCGTACGTGGTGACGAGCTCGGCGTACGTGGTGACGGGGCTCAGCTCGCGCGCATGACGCCGGTCGCGAACGAGGTGTCGCAGACCGGGCGGGAGAAGGACTGGGCGCGGGCGGGGCCGTAGCGCTGGACGGCGGCGCGGCCGAGGTCGCGGGCGATCGACATGCAGTGCCGGGCGAGGGAGGGCCGGTTCTCCACCTCGCGCTGGAGGTGGGTGAGCGCGGTGCCGGGGTCCTTCGCCCGGAGCTCGGCGAGGAGCTGGTCGCGCAGGACGTCCTGCGGCGCACGGGACTTGGCGGGCGCGGAGACGTCCTTGGCGGAGGCCGTGAGCTGGGTCGCGGAGTCCTGGCCGGCCCACGGAACGGCGGACACCGCGAGCGTTCCCGAGAGCACCAGGACGACGGGCAGGACGAGGGCGAGGGAGCGGCCGATTCGGCGGGCAGAGTGGGTCACGCAGGCGAGCGTAGCGGGCGGTAATGATATGGCGACATTTAGTCACTCTCGCGGGGGATGGTTCGAGGCGGCTTTTCGAATTCCGTGTTGACGCGGGGAGTGCTTTTGGCCGGGTACGGCCCCGGAATGCCGGGGTTTCGCGCCGTAAACCCCTCTATGGGGGCCGAATGGCCGAACGGCCCCGCGTCCGGTGGACGCGGGGCCGCTGGATCGTCTGATCTTCTGATCGTCTACGGGTCAGTCGCTGAGGCGGGCGCCCGTGGAGGTGGAGAAGACGTGCAGCTCGCCGGCGCGGGGCACGACGTGGAGCGTGGAGCCCTTGGCGGGGACGTCGCGGCCGCCGACGCGGACGACCAGGTCCTTGTCCTCGCCGCCGACGCGGGTGGAGCCGTAGACGAAGCCGTCGGAGCCGAGCTCCTCGACGACGTTGACGGTGACGGCGAGGCCGTCCTTGCCGGTCGGGCCGGAGACGTCGAAGTGCTCGGGGCGGACGCCGACGGTGACGGTGGTGTCGCCGTTGGCGGAGGCGGCGGCGATGGCGTCGCGGGAGACGGGGACGACGCTGTTGCCGAACTTCACGCCGCCGTCGGTGATCGGGACCTCGACGAGGTTCATGGCGGGGGAGCCGATGAAGCCGGCGACGAAGAGGTTCGCGGGCTTGTCGTACATGTTGCGCGGGGTGTCGACCTGCTGGAGCAGACCGTCCTTGAGGACGGCGACGCGGTCGCCCATGGTGAGGGCCTCGGTCTGGTCGTGGGTGACGTAGACCGTGGTGATGCCCAGGCGGCGCTGGAGGCTCGCGATCTGGGTGCGGGTCGAGACGCGGAGCTTGGCGTCGAGGTTCGACAGCGGCTCGTCCATGAGGAAGACCTGCGGCTCGCGGACGATGGCGCGGCCCATGGCGACGCGCTGGCGCTGACCGCCGGAGAGCGCCTTCGGCTTGCGGTCGAGGTACTCGGTGAGGTCGAGGATCTTCGCGGCCTCTTCGACCTTGGCGCGGATGTCGGCCTTGTTGACGCCGGCGATCTTGAGCGCGAAGCCCATGTTGTCGGCGACGGTCATGTGCGGGTAGAGCGCGTAGTTCTGGAACACCATGGCGATGTCCCGGTCCTTGGGCGGCAGGTGCGTGACGTCGCGGTCACCGATGCGGATGGAGCCGGCGTTGACGTCCTCGAGACCCGCGAGCATGCGCAGGGAGGTCGACTTGCCGCAGCCGGAGGGCCCGACGAGGACGAGGAACTCGCCGTCGGCGATCTCGATGTCGAGCTGGTCGACGGAGGGCTTGGTGGCACCGGGGTACACCCGGGTCGCCTTGTCGAACGTGACGGAGGCCATGGTGATGTGTCCCTTCACCGGCAGGAACGTGCCGGACGATCCGAGTAAAGGAAGGATTGAGGTCTAGTCCACCTGGGTGAACCACGGGTGACGCTACCTGCCGCGGGGGATCTGTCAGCACTCCCCGCCCCGTGAGATTCCCGACCACCACGGGAGCGTCGTTGGATACACTGCACGGGTTGCCTCCTTAGCTCAGTTGGCCAGAGCACCGCTCTTGTAAAGCGGGGGTCGTCGGTTCGAACCCGACAGGGGCTCCAGGTGGGACATGCGAAGGCCCCCGACCGATCATGGTTGGGGGCCTTCGACGTCCACAGGTGACATCGACGGGGCGGTCGGGGACGACGGCGCTACTGAACTTGAATAGGTGATGTCGGTACGGGCCGCTCCGCAAGGGTTGCCCCTCCCGCGGCCGCTGGCTGTTCCCCGGCAGTCCGGCGGGAGAGGATCCTCCCGTGAGCCAGCCCTTGCCGCCGTTGCCGAAGACCGAGTTCGTCTTGATCGCCATCGAGGCGCCACCCGAGTGCCCACCCAGTTTGCTGTCGATCTCAGGAGACCGGCATCCCAGGCGGACTGATCGGATACGAGTACCGGCCGCTGAGCGAGCCGGCGTACTTCGGAGAGATCGGTGAACGGGGGCTGGTCGTCATCGCGACGAGTGGCCTGTTCGGACGCGTCGCCGTCGATGTCGCCAGTGGTCACGTGGTGCATATTGCCAGCGTCGAGTCGACGACGGCCGGTCACGTGAACAGAGACCTCGACTCCTTCAACCGATGCGTCGCGGCCGTGATCGCACGCTTCCCGTTCTATGCGGAGGGCGACGAGGAAAGGTGCGGGGAAGTGGCGGAAGAGCTGCGCGTTCTCGTCACCGGCATCGACGGGACCGCTCTCGTGGAGAACGGGTTCTGGGAGACGTTCTGTGATGACGTGGAGACGGGGGACTACGCGGGCTGGGACGTGTGATCCGGGACTGGTTCCCGGTTCGATAAGGCGTCCAGGCTCAGGCCAGTGGCCTCGATGCACCCGTCGACGAGGTCGGGGCGGTACTGGATCTTCTTGAGTCGACGTTTCACGGCCCTGGTGATCTCGCCGAGATCCGCGGCGGCCAGGTTGCCCAGGTCGCGCTTGACCAGCGCCCAGATGCCCTCGGTCGGATTGAGGTCAGGAGCGTAGGCCGGGAGCTGGAACACGGTCAGCCATTCGGCGTTCGCCGCGATGAACTGCTTCATCCCGACCGTCAGGTGGAGGCGGACGTTGTCCCAGACCAGCACGATCGGGCCCTTGAGCTGGATCCTGGCTCGGACGACCAAGTCGCGGAAGTCGCGCCAGCCGAAGTCCTTCGGCTCGTCCTTGCGGCCCCGGTACTCGCGGATCGCATAGATGAGCCGGGATCGCCGGCCCGGCTTGAAGCAGGCCATGCCCGCCATCGGCACCCGCCCGGAGCCCCGGCTCCGCACCCTCACGATCGGGGTCTGGCCGATCCGGCCCCAGGTCCTGGCACGCGGCGGAGTCATCGACTGTCCGGCCTCGTCCTCGAAGACGATCCAGGCATCGCGCTCCGCCGCGATGGTCTTACCGCGGCCAGGTCTCCTTCTTCCCCTCGACCGCGTCGTCGTCCCGCTCGATGGCGCGTCGGGCCGGCTGCTGCCAGCTCCAGCCATGCCGCTTCAACAATCGCCACGTGCCCTGGACGGTGTAGGGGACGTGGAAGAGCCGACCGATCAACGTCTTGATCCGCGCCAGCGTCCATCGCTGGTCCGCCCATCCGTGGACCAGCGGGCCACGCTCCAACTCCCGCTCCGGACTAGCGATCTGTGTTTCACTAAGCCGGGACCGCCCCGGAGAGCCCTGCGACAGGACCCCGGCCTCGCCGCGCTCGCGCCAGGCCCGGCGCCACCGTTCCACCGACCGCTCGCTCACCTGCAGCGCGACGGCGACCTCGCGGTTCGTCTCCCCGGCCTCGAAACGGACGACAGCCTGCAGCCGGATTCGCTCCCGCGCGGCTCTCTCTGCGTCGGTCAGCCCACCGCCCTGCGCGTACCTCACCCTCCAGGAGCTACCGGAGCGAGCATGCGCTGTCAGGCGAACCGTCCCGACATCACTCAATCAAGTTCAGTAGCCCATAACCCCGTCTCCCGTCAGGGCCGTGTACGCGACTTCGGCCCGGCGGGCCTCCGGACGTGGGCAGGCGCGTGCGCGAGGAAGGCGCCGGTGGTGCCGGAGAAGGTGATCGTGCCCCGGGTGAGGGCGGTGACGTGGTCGGCCTCCTCGGCCAGGTCGGCGACGTCGTGCGTCGAAAGGAGGACCCGTACCTCGCGGGAGGCGAGCCCGATCACGAGGTCCCGGAAGACACGGCGCTGTGTCGGGTCCATGCCGGCCGTGGGCTCGTCGAGGAGCAGGACTTCGGCTCCGTGGACCAGCGCGGAGGCGACACCGACGCGGCGTAGCTGACCGCCGGAGAGCCGTTTCGTCTTCGTGTCGGCGTGCTCGGTCATCCGGACCTGTTCCAGCGCCCCTGTGGAGGCGTCCCAGGCGGCACGACGACTCATTCCCTTCAACCACCCTGTGTAGGCGACCTGTTCGCGGGCCGTGAGGCCGGTCATGGCAGTGACGGTCTGCGGCATCCAGGCCACCTTCGTTCGGTACGTCCTGGAGTCTGAGGACAGGCGCCCGAGCCGTACCGAGCCCCGACTCGGCCGGTTCACCCGGCGGCCAGCTTCAACGTGGTCGTCTTACCGGCTCCGTTGGGGCCGAGAAGGATCGTGAAGCCGTCGGGGATGGTGTAGCTGAGCCCGGAGAGGATGTTGCGCGAGCGGCGCCCGTACGCGTAGGAGACGGCGTCGAGTTCGATGGTCACGGGGCTGGCGGGCCTTTCAGGAGGTGGGGCGGCGGCGGGTGTGGCGGAGGCGACCAGGCCGCAGAGGAAGACCGCCAGGCAGAAGAAGGACGTGGGCAGGTAGCCGGCGGGGTGGAGAGTGACAGCCCAGGGCCAGGGACGGTGGAAGTCGCGGTAGCCCACGAAGGCCGCGATGAACACCCAGGCGACGGGAGTGACGGTCGCGGCCTGCGGATGGACGGCGCCCCCGAGCAGCATGAGGCCGGTCAGGAACAGCGTGTTCCGGGCGGCCTCGTACGCCGTGGCGGAGTTCGCGACCGCGCCGATGACCGCAGCGGCCGACACCGCCACGGCGACGGTGAGCAGGGCGAGGGCCACGTCGTACCGCTGGACGGGGCGCACGGACAGGTCCTCGGCTTCGGGCAGCCGCTGGGCGAGGCTGTGCGCGAGGGTCGCCGTCACGATCAGCGGGGTGAGGTGCATGAGGAAGAGAGGTTCCCGCCGGAGGTGATCAGTCCGGGCAGGGACACGGACTCGCCGTGGGCGACGGCGGCGAGCAGCGTGAACGCGAGAAGGCCGGGCAGGACGACCGTGGTGAGGCGGCGTCCCTTGTACCACCAGATCACGAGTCCGCCCCTGGGAACCGGCAGTGGCCTGGCCGCCGGCCGGCCGCTTCGGCATCTGACGGCACGCTTTCGCCTTCTCCTGCTCGAACCAGGCCGTGCGCTGTGCCGCGGTGGGCAGCGAGCGGCCCTTCGCGGCGCGTTCCTTCACCTTCGCCAGGACCTCGGGCCCGTTCGCGAACTGCGCGTACTCGCCGGCGCGCCAGCGGAGGTAGGGGTCCTGGGCGTCGACGGTGTAAGCAGCCCACAGCATCGCGGCGTCGCGGTTGACTATCCAGGCGGTGGGGGCGTCGGAAGTGATCGTGGCGGGGAAGGAGCAGGGGAAGGTGACGGAGCCGAGCAGGACGGCGTAGCGGACGCCCTCGATACGGCCGTCGGGCCCCGCCGCCTCCGCCTGGGCGGTCAGCGGCAGCCACCAGGTGGAGGTGGTCGAGCGGGGCCGGGAGCTGGAGCGGTACAGCAGGCCGTCGGTGACGGTGGACGGGACGGTGACGTCGACGCCGGCGGCCCGGAGCTTCTCCAGGGAGTCGGTGACCTCGGTCCGTACGTCGTCGAGCCGTTCGACCGCGCCTCCCGTCTCGGCCATGCAGACCCGGGGTGCCGTACCGGTGCAGCGGACGGGGGCGTGGCCCGCGCTGACCGGCCCGTCGGCGATGCCCCAGCCGGAGGCCGTCCGCGCGCTCAGGACGAAGATCGCGAGAGCCGCGGCGGTCGCGAGAGCCGTAGCGGCAGGCGGCGGGGCCGCGGCTCCACCAGGTGGCGACGGCGGCGGCCACGGCGGCGGCGACGAGGAAGGGGAGAGGACGGTGGCGGGAGAGTAGTGCTCACCGAAGGCGACACTCGTGTCGAGCTGCCCCGGGAGATGCCGGGGCCATAGGGGATCGCTGTACGCGGAGGATTTGTTGATCATGTAGTACGTGGCGGCGGCGCCGATCGGTGCGGCGATCGCGCGCGGTGCGACGTGCCCGAGGACGCAGCCGACGACGGCGTACGCGCACACGATGCCCATTCCATGACGAGCGGGAGCACCGAGGTCGGCGTCGGCAGGAGCCGGGTCTCGACCAGACGCATGACGACGGGCAGGAGCAGGATCGCCCAGCCGGCCCCGACGGCGGGTGCGAGCGCCTGTACGGCCACACGCCATCGGGCTCGGCTGGGAGCGAGGTCCCACACCCGGTCGTGCTTCAGCCGCCCGCCTTCCCAGGTCGCGAGGCCGAGGGTGATGCCGTACGCGAAGGCGTAGAAGTAGTTCAGGGCGCGGGCCACTTGCTGGGCGGCCCAGAGCGGCCCGCCGATCACCTCCTCGTACGAGTCCTCGAAGTGCAGGGCGTAGAAGAAGTAGAAGGCGACGATGCCGCTCCAGACCGGTGCGGTCCAGAGGGCGGCGGAGGAGCGCAGGAGGCTCGTAACTTCAATGGGGCACCGATCTCGCATGGGGGACGGGCCGGGAGGCGAAACAGCCCTCCCGGCCCGTGTGTGCGGTTCAGCCGGGGTCGCCGGTCGACACCGGTCGTTCGGTCAGTCGGCCAGGGTCGTGTCGACGTAGACCTTCTTTACGGACATCGTCGCCCTGATGGTTGTTGAACCATTGATCTGCGGGATGGTGAAGTACCGCTGGTCGCCGTCTTCGTAATGGACGTTCCACCAGGCCAGAGTGCTGGCACTCGGACCGGTGAAGCAGTTGTAGTAGGTCTGCGTCCCCATGTCCTTGTCGAGGCTGAAGGGGATCGCCTGCCAGAGCTTCACACCGGCGGACTTGCCGCCTCCCTGGTCGACCACGCAGCCGACGAACTGGACTTCCGTGTAGTCGTTGTCGTCCCAGTGCCGGGACTCGAAGCTTCCCGGCGCCCAACTGCCGATGGCGCCGTCCCAGTTCGTCGGTCCCATCCGGCCGGGCTCCGGGGCGGAGTAGAGCTCGATGAGACCCGGATCGTTCGGATTCGCGACGTAGGCGTCGCCGTTCGCGGGCTGAGCGCTCTCGGCGTTGGCCGAGGTGACGGTGCCGACGAGTGTTGCAGCCGCCAGCGCCGCGATCAGTAAGGCACGTACGGGTGTGGTGCGCGTCATGAGTTCTGCCCCCTGGGATTGGAAGTGTCTGCCGGGTCAATTTGATGTGAGCCCTTGGGGGCTGTCTGTGAGGGAGGCCACCCTTCCGCGGGAGGTTAAGGAATCATGACCTGAAGTGACGCCTTGGTGGCGAAAAGGTGTTCTCTCGTGATGGGGCATCGAACCACTGCTGTCGAAAGTTGAACGTCGCACTCGTCATGCCGGGCAGAATCGGCATCCGGACCGGCTGGTGCCCCAGGGCTACCTGTTTTCGCGCATACCGAGATCGCCTGGGAAAACCTGCCGTAAGAGCCCAGCTTCGGCTCGGGCATGACGTGCTGGCGGCGTCCGGGCGAGTGGCCCGAGGCCGGCGTATGGCACCGACTCCTGAAGTGCTCTTGGGCAGGCTCCGAGCGCGCCCGCCCTGGACTTCTCCCGGGCCGCGGTCGACGGCTCTCACATCCGGGCGTTGAAAGAGGTCCCAAAACGAGACGACGACCTGTCGACCGGGGCAGGGTGGGCAGCAAGGACCACTTAATCACCGATGCCACCCGCATCCCGCTCGCCGCCCTGACCAGCGGCAACCGCAACGACATAGTCTCCGCCGGACCCTGATGGCTACTCGTGTCAAACCCGTGCCAGGCCAGGTAGGGAGCCACGGGGAACGGCAGGCAGCAGGCCATCCGCGGCGAAGAGCCGACAGGCCACTGCCTCTGGATCAGCCGAACTTCCCGAGCTGAGGTTGTTCGGTCTCTACATGACCGTTGAGGTCGAACATCAACCACTCGAGCCAGGCCGCCGTGACACCCAAGCGGCTGGCCCAATCGTGCATGGCCTCCACGTAGGCAGCGTATCGCGCCGCCCATCGACGTGTGCTCGCTGCTTCTCTGCTCGACCAGCCGAGCGCGTTGAGGGAGTGAAAGACGCGGTCATCCAGGATCAAGGCGCGCTCGCACCCGGCATCCCGGTCATCGACAATTGCGAACCACTTGGTGAAGAACGCCCGCCTAACCCCCGCACGGTGAACCCGGTGTACGCCTGGGAAGTTCGCCGACGCGGACAGCGCTTCGCGTTGCCTCCAGAACGTATGGGAGACGGGTATCGCCGAGGGCAGCACTGGTGTAGCGCGGTGCTCGCCCATTAGTTGTTCCTGCCCCCAGATCATGACCGCGACGAACAGGTCACGGAGTTCTTCCGGGTCATCGCTGAGTGCTTCCCTCGCGGCAGCAAGGTCATCGCGGCTGATGAAGCGGTCGCCCGACTTCGAAGTGGTGTCCACCGCACCGAGCCCGAGTGCCTGTGCCGCCCCATGGGGTTCGAGCCAGGGACGCCACGTCGCGGGTCGGAATCGAACGGGCTCCTGACGACGGTCACGATGTACCTCAACGAGCGGCCTCAGCCGCTGCAGTATGTCTTCCTGGGATGCCATGGGAAGAGCATGTCGCCTGCGGCCACCATGCGTGCGGTACAGCAGCGAAATACAGTAACCACCATTGGCCGCTGGCGGTCCGTTGCCTCTGGTGACCACACCATTGAACCCCTCAGGGTGCTTCATGACTCCTGCGGCGCGTGGCGGTGGCAGGCGTCTGAGCCAACTGAGCACCTCACGAGAACCAATTCCTGGAGGTGCATTACACCGATACCGGGTTATCGGGCTATGCAACCGTGCAGACGCATTTGTACGACGATCACCGTGCTCTGTCAGCCCTGCGGGGCACCGGTCGGCCGTGAGCGCGCGGAGCGAAATGCGGATGCCGGCTCCCGGGCCCAGGGGCAGGATCACGCCGTGTCGACCGATGTCAGCGGAATGATCGAGTGCCGTCCGGGGGCCCGGCTGTGGGGTCCGGATGATGAGGACACCGTCTGGGAAGTGGGTATCGACCTCTTCCTGCTGAACAGGGGAAACGCCTACGACGGGCCGGCCTGCCTTTTCGGGATCCGCAACCCCTTCGGTTTCCGCCCGCTCGCCGAGGACCGCGGCGCGGAGAACGTGCGTCTCGTCGTCCGGTCCCACTGATTCGATCCCGCTCCGCACACGGGGCGGGGCGGAACAGGCATCCGGCGCACTCGGCCGCGGTCGGGGTGGGGCCCGGGGCGCTTTCGTGTGAGGAGCCGCTACGCCGGGTGAGAGCGGTGGTTGTCCCGTGGTTCGTTCACTCCGCGATTCGGGAGGCGGCCGCCTCCCACGGGGTCGGCTCCGCCACGTCCTCGTCGGCGTCTTCCCGGTACCAGCCTGTTCCCGCGAGCCAGGTTTCGAGCCACTCGGCCAGGCTTTCGGCGTCGACGAACCAGGCCTCGGCTCCGTCGTCCGTCATGGCGTTCGGCTCGAAGAGGAGGACCGTGGCGGTCTCGTCGAGGCAGTCCACCGCGGCGTACATGGCGCAGCCCCAGTCGAGGATCGGCAGCACGCCCGCCGGCCAGTACGGTGTCCCTCCCTCGGCCGAGGCGGATCGTTCGGAGCGGTACTCGCTCAGCACCGTGCGTCCTGGCCCGACCAGGGGAGGAGCTGGTAATCGGGTCCGTAGCCACCGTTGGCCACCTCCCGGTACAGGCTCGCCAGCAGGGGCGGGAGGGCGAAGCCGAGCAGCCTCCGCCTCGGCGATCTCCTCGGCACCGGCGGCGGGGGCAGGGCCGTGGAGGTCGCCCTGGCCTTCGCCGCCACGCGGGGACGAGGTCTTCGACGGTCATCGCGTTCGGGGTCCTTCCAGGGCCCGTAACCCTCCGGGTGGGAGACAGAGGGGAGCCACCTGGGCTCCGGGCCACTGTTCGTAGCGAGTCGTAGCACGTCGCATCGCACCGCCGTGTGCCTTGTCGGACGATGGCGGCCGGGTGTCGTCGGCAGGGGGATGTCGTTCAGGGCGGCTGAAGGGCGTTTCAGGGCCTGCCTGTTGTTCGGTTCGTGGCCGTCTTCGTCCTCCCGGGGCGTCGTCGGGGCCGACAACGGCCGCACCGGCATCCGGTCTCCTCGGGGAGCGTCCGGCATCGCGCCGGGCCGTCCGTCCCGTCAGTTGGGGAAGGAGAAGTAGAGCGCCTCGCCGTAGAAGGACGCGAAGTGGCTCTGCCAGTCGGATCGGAGCGAGGTCAGCCAGGCGTCGTCCCGGCCGGCGATCGCCGCCTCGGCGCGGGCGACGGCGTCGGGGATGTCGTCGGATGCCAGGCGGCGCACGCTCGCTGCCGGGTCGTCGTCCGTCATCGAGACGATCTCGCCGGTTTCGAGGATGAAGTACTCCGCCCGCTGCTTCTCCAGGTGGGCCGTGGTCCCGGCGACGCACGCGGCGAACTCGGCGTCGTCCTCCAGGCCCTCCCCGACCGCGCGCAGGAGGTCCAGGAGCAGGGCCGCCCCGGCGGCGTAGTCCGCGGCGATGCCGATCGGGGGTTCCAGATCATGGAGGGGACGATCGTCGTTCCGCGGCCCGCCATGAGCTTGTGCGCGAGCGGGACGTCCCAGTTGTGCTCGGATATGCATCGGATCCGCTGGGGGATCTCCGACTCGTTCGGCAGGGAGTCGGCGGAGTAGAGGTAGGAACGGTTTGCCATGGTCGCGAAGCTAGCACCGGGGACCGACAACGCCGGTGCCGTCGGGCTTCTCCCGCCTTCTCCCGCGCGATCGGGACGTGCGGGCCTCGTTCTCGGACTGGGTCTGGGCCTGGGTCTGGGCGGTGTGGGTGCCGGACCGCCCCCGTACCACCTCCTCTCCGTCCGGCCTGAGGCGTCGACGGCGGGTCAGCCGGTGCGGCGCGTCGGCCGAGTCAGGGCCCGTACCAGCGCGTTCGTCGTCACGAAGTACGCCGGGTGCACCCAGCCCTCTTCTTTGGAGTACGGGCCCCGTCCCGGTACAGGTGCCGCACGAGGCGGTCGTACGCGAATCCCCGGCGAGGAGCAGCAGCGGCGCGGTGAGTACGGCGCCGATCGTGATGCCGGCGCGGAGGGCCAGGTGGGAGTGTCCGTCTGTGCGCACGGGTCGAAGTATCGTCCCCGCAAGACGAGTTGGTGCGGGCGGGTCCGGGTGTCCGCGACGGCGCTCCGGTCGAGGGGTGTGTGTTCTGGGTGGTGCCGGGGCGGGTGCGAGCGGGGTGGTGCGGTGAACAGCACGGTGCGGACGAACGCGTACGCGGGGCGTTGCGCCCGGTGCGGTGGGGAGGAGCGGCGTTGGCCGCTGGAAGCGGTGTATGTGCGGGAGTAGGAGGGGCACGGGGTCGTTTGACGCGCGGTCACCGGTATCTGGCGGCGTGACCCGTGACGGGACGGTCCGCCGGGTCCGGGGCCCCGTATGGTTTCCCCATGGTGATCGCGGTCGTTCGTGAGTGGCGGGACGAGGAGGGGTGGGGGTCCTCGACTCCCCGAGACCCCCGGAGGATGCTGGGGCCACTACACCAGTATCGAGAAGGAGGGCTTCCGCACGCTGTCGGCCGGGCAGCGGGTCGAACTCGTCTGGGAGGCCCCGGGCTTCAAGCAGGACGGTTACGACTACCGGGCGTTGAGCCTCGTTCCCTGGACGGTTGATCTCGTCATGAGAGGGAGCGGACGAGGAGCGGCGGGCGCGCCTCGGGCCCGTGGTGGAGGACGCGCGGGCGGTGTGGGCGCGAGGGCGGGACGGGGACGTTCTGCAGGAGTTCCTCCGGGGGCACGGGTGCGACGGGGGCGACGCCGTCTTCGTGACCATGTGCGTCGTCGGATGCGGGCTCGAAGAGGCGCAGGGGATGTACTTCGGGGCGCCCTGCCGGCGGGACGACCTGGAGTTCCACAACACCTTCGTGGAGGCGCTGGAGCGGGAGGCGACGGGCCCGGCCGGTATCCCTGAACGAGTGTGTGGTTTCTGTGTGCAAGCGCTCTGTCGTCCGGGACAATCTGGCGTCACGGGGTGTTCACGTGGCACAGGGCGTTTTCGGGGAGGGGTGCGCGCATGGGGCGGCGTTCCGGGGGCTGATCGGGATCTGGGCCGAGCAGCAGAGGGTAGCGCAGCGGCAGCGGGAGGGGCAGCAGCAGGCCGTGCTGCGGCAGCAGCGGGAGGCCGAGCGGCAGCAGCGGGCGTACGAGCGGGACGTGTCCCGCATGCAGCGGGAGCAGCGGGCCGCCTACCGGAGGCACCGGGATGCCGATGCCCTGAGGAAGACCCGCGAGATCGACGAGCGCGTCGCCGCGCTCGAAGGGCTGCTCGCCGCCGGATGCCGGGCGCCCGCCTTCCGGGTGGAGTCGCTGCGGCGGGCCGAGGAGGTCGAGCCGTTCGCCCCCGGGGCCCTCGCACAGCCCGTGTCCATGCCCGACCAGCGGCACTACTCCGGGCGCGACGGACGGGCCCGTTTCGAGCGGGACTGGTACGCCGCGCAGGCCGCCGAGGCGCGGCGCCTGGAGTCGCTCGCCGCGTACCGGAGGGAGTACGACGCCTGGGCCGCCGCCCGGATCACCGAGATCCGGGAGTACAACAGGGGGTCGCCGGGACCGGCGAGGCCCTGGCCCGCGGTGACGCCGAGACCGTCGTCGACTACTTCTCCGCCGTCCTCTTCTCCTCCACCGCCTGGCCCGACGGGTTCCCCGCGAGGTGTCCGCCGCGTACGACCGGGGCGGGCGAGGGTTCGTCCTCGACTGGGACCTGCCCGGGTACGAGGTCGTTCCCGAGACCAAGGGCGTCAAGTACCTGCCCGGCACCGACCAGGAGAAGGAGGTCGCGCGGCCCGTCACCCAGCGGCGGGCGCTGTACCGGGGCGTGATCGCCCAGAGCGTGCTGCTCGCGGTGCGGGAGCTGTTCGCCGCCGACCGCTTCGGGGCCCTGGAGTCCGTCGCCCTCAACGGGTACGTGGGCGGCGTCGACCCGGCCACCGGGCTCGCCTCCCGGGTGTGCGTGGCCTCCGTCGTCGTGGGGCGGCAGGACTTCGACCGGCTCAACCTGGAGCTCGTCGCCGCCGTCGACTGCCTGACCGGCGCCCTCGGCGGACGCCTCTCCGCGAAGCCCGAGGAGCGGATCGCCGTCGCGCCCCTGAGGACGCCCGACCAGGTCGGGGGCGACGTCGTCGTGCAGGGGACGGGGAGGAGCCCGATCTCCTCTCGATGGACCCCATCGCCTTCGAAGGGCTCGTCGCCGAGCTCTTCCGGGCCCGCGGGCTCCAGGCCGTCACCACCCGCCGCTCCAACGACGGCGGGGTCGACGTCGAGGCCCTCGACCCCGACCCCATCAGCGGCGGCTCGATCGTCGTCCAGGTGAAGCGGTACCGGAACACCGTCCCGCCCTCCGCCGTCCGCGACCTCTTCGGGACCGTGCAGGGCGCCGGTGCCAACAAGGGCGTCCTCGTCACCACGTCGAAGTTCGGGCCCGGGTCCTACACCTTCGCCAACGGCAAGCCGCTGACGCTGATCTCCGGGACCGAGCTCGTCGATCTGCTCCATCAGCACGGGTTGCGGGGGCGGTTGGGCGGCGCTCCCGAGGCGGAGGTCCGACCCGCCCCGGAGGACCCGGCCGCCTCCTCCGACGACGTCAACCTGCTCGGGATGGTGTGGCGGGGCTCCGTCGCCCTCGACGTCTGCGCGCTCGTCTGCGAAGGCGGGCGGGTCCTCGGGGACGAGTGGTTCGTCTTCTACAACAACCCCGCCACGCCCGATGGTTCCGTCGCCATGGTGGCCGCCGCCCCCGGCGACCGCGCCGCCGTCCGCGTCGGCTTCGACGCCCTTCCCGCCCGGGCCGACCGGCTCGTCCTCGTCGCGGCCGTCGACCCCGAGGTCAACCCGGACGCCGACCTCCGCGGTTTCACGGAGGCCGGGATACGGCTCCGGGACGGCTCCGGCGGCGAGCTCGACCGGCTCGACGTGTCGGACGGGCGGGCCGGCGAGACCGCCCTCGTCCTCGGGTCGTTCCGGCGGCGGGCCGGCGGCGACTGGGACTTCGTGATCGGGGGGAAGGGGTACGCGGGCGGGCTCGGGGAGCTGGTCGGGGACTTCGGCATCCAGGTGCGGTGAGGCACCGTTCGACGGCCCGTCCCTTCGGCGGTGAGGCCCCGGGCCTCGGCGGTGAGCCCACCCCTCGGCGGTGAGGCCCGGCCTCCGGTGGTGAGGCCCGGCCTCCGGTGGTGGGCCCCGTCCCTCCCACAGCCTGTCCGCACCGGGGGCGGCCTACCTCCCGCTCACCCTGTTCGCCAGCACCGCCACCCTGTCCGTCCGCGCCGAGTGCCCCCGCGCCTCGCGGCGGTCCGCGCCGCGGAACGCCGCGTACATGGTCTGGACGCCGAGCCAGCGCAGCGGTTCCGGTTCCCACTTGCGGACCTTGTGGTTCACCCAGGGGAGGGCCGTGAGGTCGGTCGGGCCGGACTGGCCGGAGTCCTCCTTGATCAGGTCGCGCAGGGTGCGGGCGGCGAGGTTGGCAGTGGCGACGCCCGAGCCGACGTAGCCGCCCGCCCAGCCCAGGCCCGTGGAGCGGTCGAGGGTGACCGTCGCGCACCAGTCGCGCGGGACGCCGAGGACACCGGACCAGGCGTGGTCCACCCGTACCCCGCGAGCTGCGGGAAGAAGCGGACCAGGATCTCGCGCAGGGCCTCGACCGTCCGCGGCTGGGTGCGCCCGTCGTTGTCGGTCCTCGAGCCGAAGCGGTACGGGACGCCCCGGCCGCCGAGCGCGATCCGGCCGTCGGCGGTGCGCTGGGCGTACATGTACGCGTGCGCCATGTCGCCCAGGGTCTCGCGGCCCTCCAGCCGAGGGACTCCCACTGCGCGTCGGTGAGCGGCTCGGTGGCGATCATCGAGGAGTTCATGGGGAGCCAGGAGCGCCGCTGCCCGGCCAGGGAGGCCGTGAAGCCCTCGGTGCAGCGCAGGACGTACGGGGCGCGGACCGTGCCGTACGGGGTCACCGCGTGCTTCGGCCTGATCTCCGTCACCGGGGTCGACTCGTGGATCGTGACCCCCAGCGCCTCGACCGCCGCCGCGAGGCCCTTCACCAGCTTCACCGGGTGCAGGCGGGCGCCGTGCGGGGTCCAGGAGGAGCCGACGGCGCCGGTGACGCGGACGCGCGCGGCGGTGTCCCGGGCCCCGTACAGCACGCGGTCGGTCTCGCCGAAGGCGAGCTCCGCCGCGTGGAACTCCTTGAGGCGGGTCAACTGCGCCGGGGATAGGGCGACTTCGAGGACACCGCCGCGGTGCACGTCGGCGTCGATCTTCTCCCGCTCGCAGACGTCGACGACCTCGGCGACCGTGGCGTTCATGGCCTGCTGGAGGCGGACGGCCGCCTCGTGGCCGTGGAGCTTCGCGTAGCGGTCGCGGCCGGCGATGCCGTTGTAGAGCCAGCCGCCGTTGCGCCCGGAGGCGCCGTACCCGCAGAACTTCGCCTCCAGGACGGTGATGTTGAGGAAGGGCACGGCCTTCTTCAGGTAGTAGGCCGTCCACAGCCCGGTGTAGCCGCCGCCCACGACGCAGACGTCGGCACTCGTGTCGCCGGGGAGCGGTTCGCGGGGGCGGAGGCGCCCTCCTGCGCGTACCAGAACGAGATGCCGCCGTTGACCGTGCTCATGCCTACCCCTGGATTCGGAATGCGTGGGCGGGACGTTACCCGGCGTCCCCGGCCCGTGGATACGGGTGTTGTGGTGGGGATCGCGCCCCGCGCCCGGCACTGTGTCCAGGGCCCGTCCGGCGGATCGGGGCCGCGGCCCCGGCCATGGTCCGCCGGACACCCCCTAGGGGTGTCTCGCCGATCATGCCGGGCTCGCGGTGTCCGGCCTGATCGACAAGACACCCCTAGGCTCGGCGGCGTGATTCACGTACCGGAGGAACTCGCGCGGTCGCAGGCGAAGTACAACGGTGAGGCGGGGCGGGCGTTCGTCGCCGGGCTGCCCCGGACGGCCGAGGGGTTCCTCGGCCGGTGGGGGCTGCGGGTCACCGGGCCCTCGATGTACGGGGTGGCCTCGCTGGTCCTGCCGGTGGAGCGGTGCGCGGACGGGACGCCCGCCGCGCTGAAGATGCAGCTCCTCGACGAGGAGAGCGCGGGCGAGCCGACCGGGCTGCGCGCTTGGGACGGGGCGGGCGTCGTACGGCTCCTCGACCACGACCCCGCCACCGGGACCATGCTCCTGGAGCGCCTCGACGAGGCCCGGCCGCTGTCCTCCCTCGCGGACGCGCGGGAGGCGGTGCGGATCGCCGCCGGCCTCCTCGCCCGGCTCACGGCCGTCCCCGCGCCGCCCGGCCTGCGCACGCTCGGCGCCGTCGCGGCCGGGATGCTCGCGGAGGCGTCCGGGGCCGCCGCCCGACTGGGCCCGGAGGACGCGGCGGTCCTGCGGGACTGCGCGGCGGCGGTACGGGAGGTGGCGGGCGAGCCGGGCGACCGGCTGCTCCACTGGGACCTGCACTTCGGGAACGTCCTGGCCGCCGGGCGCGAGCCCTGGCTGGCGATCGACCCCAAGCCGCTCGCGGGCGACCCCGGCTTCGACCTGCTCCCGGCGCTCGTGGACCGCTTCGACCCGGATCCGGACGAGGTGTTGTGGCGGTTCGACCTGCTCGCCGAGGTCGTCGGGGACCGGCGGCGCGCGGTGGCGTGGACGCTGGGCCGGGTCCTCCAGAACGGCCTGTGGGACGTCGAGGACGGGGAGCCGGCCCTGGACGCCGAGCAGGTCGCGGTCGCGCGGATCCTGCGGGAGCGGCGGGCCTGACGCCGGCGACGGGTCCGGGACGCGGGTCCAGGACGTGGATCCCCCTGGCCACGGGGGCCCCGCGCCGGGCACCCTGGCCCCATGATCCGTACCGCCACCCCGCCGACGTCCCCGTCGTCCACGCCATGATCCGTGACCTCGCCGCGTACGAGAAGGCCCTCGACGAGGTCCGTGCCACCCCGAACAGCTTCACGAGGCCCTCTTCGGCGAGCGGCCCGCCGCCTTCGCGCACATCGCGGAGGACGCGGCCGGCGAGCCAGTCGCTCGCGCTCTGGTTCCTCAACTTCTCGACCTGGCGCGGGGTCCACGGCATCTACCTGGAGGACCTGTACGTCCGTCCGGAGGCGCGCGGCGGCGGCCACGGCAAGGCCCTGCTGCGCGAGCTGGCCCGGATCTGCGTCGCGCGCGGCTACGAGCGCCTAGAGTGGTCCGTCCTGAACTGGAACGAGCCCTCGATCGCCTTCTACGAGTCCCTGGGCGCCCGCCCGCAGGACGAGTGGACGGTCTACCGGCTGACGGACGGGGCCCTGGCGGAACTCGGCGGTGCGGCGGGAGTGTAGGAAAGGGCCATGGACAACACCATGGACACCGGCACCGGCACCGGCACCGGCACAGATACAGACACCGGCACCGACCACAACGACATCGAGCAGCGGTTCCGGCGGATCACCGGCTTCATCGAGGACCGTCTGACGCCCCTCTTCGACCCCGCGAACGGCAGCGACCACGGCTTCGGCATGGACGACACCTCCCGCGCGCTGCGGGCCGCCCGCTACACCGTGCAGGCCGCGTCGGCCGTCTCCGGCCTCGTGGAGAAGCGGGCGACGGCCCCGAGCTGCGGCAGGTCGTGGACCAGGCCCTCGAACACAACTGGGACGTGCTGCGGTCCGTCGCCCGGATGTGGGAGGACCACCCCGACTTCCTGAAGGAGTTCAAGGCGCACTCCTGGGACGTGGTCGGGGCCGTCTGAGCCCGTACGCGGCCCTTACGGGATCAGGACCACCTTGCCCGTCGTGCCCCGGTTCTCCAGGGCGCGGTGGGCCCGTGCCACCTCCGCGAGGGAAGCGGTGGACCGCCGGGCGGAGGGTGCCGGCGGCCGCCTCCGCGAGGGCGGCGAGTTCGAGGTGCCGGACGTCGCCGCCCGCCTTCCGGATCATCACCGGGCCGAGGACGGACTCCGAGGTGATGCCCCGCTCGGCCAGCTCCTCGGGGGTGAAGGCGAGCGGCTCGCCGTCGTGGAGGCCGGCCCCGGACCAGCCGAAGACGACGTGCTGCCCGCCCTTGCCGAGGAGATCCACGGCGGCGCGGCCGGTGTCGCCGCCGACCGAGTCGAAGACGACCGTGGCCGCACGCCCGCCGAGGGGCCGGCCAGGTACGCGCGGACCTCCTCCGGCCAGCCCGGCTCCAGGTAGTCGACGGCCAGGTCGGCGCCGTTCTCCCGGACCAGGGCGGTCTTCGCGGGCCCGCCCGCGAGGCCGACGACAGTGGCGCCGGCGTTCTTGGCGTACTGGACGAGCAGGGTGCCGATGCCGCCCGCCGCGGCCGGGACGATCGCGACCGAGCCGGGTCCGAGTGCGGTGAACCGGAGGATGCCCAGGGTCGTGCGCCCGGTGCCGACCATGGCGACGGCCTCCGCCTCGCCGAGGTGGTCGGGCAGGGCGTGGAGCCGGGCGGCGTCGGTGACGGCGAGCTCCGCGTACCCCCGGGGACCATGCCGAGGTGGGCGACGACCCGCCGGCCGAGCCAGGACGGGTCGGTGCCCTCCCCGAGCGCGTCGACCGTGCCGGCGACCTCGCGGCCCGGGATCGTGGGCAGTTCGGCGGGGGCCGGGAAGGGGCCCGGGGCGCCCTCCCGGAGCGCGGTGTCGAGGAGGTGCACCCCGGCCGCCGCGACCCGGACGCGGACCTGCCCGGGGCCCGGGACGGGGTCGGGCACCTCCTCGTACGCGAGGTTCTCGGCGGGTCCGAAGGCGTGGAGGCGGACGGCGTGCATGACGGTTCCCCTGTCGTCGTACGGAGCGTGGTCCGGGCGGCCACGGGAAAGCCTCCGACCTCGAGCGCGCTTGAGGTCAAGGCCCGCGGGGATCAGCGCGTTCCGTGGCCCGCGGGGACCAGTGCGTCGCCCCGTGACCCGAGAGGGATCAGCGCGTCCCGTACGCGAGCCGCTCCGCGCGCAGCGCCAGCGACACCGCCTCGACCGCGCTCGTGAACGACACCTCCGACAGGACGCCCGGCGCCGCGACCCGGTCGCCCACCAGGTACACCCCGTCGCCCCGGTCGACGGCCGGGCGGTCGCGCCAGGTGGTGCCGGGGCGGTCCACCGCTCCCGTACGCCCCCGGGAGAGCGACGCGCGCCGCCACACCGTCCGCTCGCGCCAACCGGGGAAGCCGAGGTCGAGGAGCCGCTCCGCGTGGGCGACCCCGTCCGCCTTGCCCGCGTCGGGCCCGACGGGCAACTGGGCCTGGAGGAGCTGCTGCCCGGCGGGGGCGAGCGAGGGTCCTGCGCGGTGAACCGCTCGATCCAGCCGGGCGCGTCCAGGTCGGAGACGACGAACGGGTCCCCTTCCGGGTCCGCAGCGCCAGGTCGACCAGGACCGTGCGGCCGCTCTCCCAGGTCAGCGAGGGGTCGTCGAGGAGCCGGGCGGCGGCGGGCAGGGCAGTGGCGACGATCACCGGGCCGCCGCCGGCGAGCAGCACGTCGACCCGGGACGAGGTCTCGATCCGTACGCCGAGCTCCCGGGCCCGGTCCGCCATCCGCCCGATCAGCGCGCCCCAGCCGCCCCGGACGTAGTGCGCCTCGGGCGGCAGGGCGGCAGCCCGGCGCAGCCGCTCCTGCACGAAGCGGGCGGAGAGCGCGCCGGGGTCGTGGTGGAAGAGCGCGACCCGCTGTACGCGGCGGCGACGCGCGCGGTCCGCGCGCCCGCGAGCCCGGTGGCCCAGGTGCGGAAGTCGGCGTCGACGGGGGCGCTGCGGGCGGTACGGAGGGACTGGCGGAGCAGGCCGGGCGGCGGGACGCGGCGGAGGCGCCGCCGCGGTGGAAGCGGAAGCGGAGGCCCTCGGCGGGCGGCAGCGGGGCGAGCGGTCCGAGGAGCCCGCGCTGCTTCAGCCAGGTCCAGTGCGGGCCGCCGCTGTAGAGCGCGTGCGGGCCGTCGTTCGTGCGGTACGGGCCCTCGGCGGTGCGCGCCCGGCCGCCGAGGGTCCGGTGGGCCTCGTACAGGGTCACGGCGGTGCCGGCCTCGGCGGCGGTGATCGCCGCAGTCAGTCCGGCGAAGCCGCCGCCGACGATCGTGAGCTTCCGCATGACGCTCTCCCTACGTTCTCGGGCTCGTTCTCGGGCTCGTTCCCGGGTCCTGTACGGGGGACGGGGCGCGGGGCCGTGTTCGTGACACGGGGGCGTTGTCAGTGGCGTACCTCACCATGGGGGATGGCGAACCAGGGCGCGAGGGCGACGACGCGGAAGAAGAAGGTGCCGGGGGCCCGGCGGCCGGAGGTGCGGCTGCCGCCCCTGGAGCCGTACGGGGGAGGTCTGGAGGCGGACGGGGACTACGACGGCCTGGAGCTGTCCGGGCTCGACCTGTCCGGGCAGTCGGGGAGGGGCCCGGTTCCTGGACTGCGCGCTGCGGGAGTGCGGCCTCGACGGGGCGCGGCTGACGAACGCGCGGTTCCTGGACTCGGTCCTGAGCGGGGTGCGGGGCGTGGGGACGGACCTGGCGGGGGCGCAACTGCGGGACGTGGAGGTCGTGGAGGCGCGGCTCGGCGGGACGCAACTGCACGGCGCCGTCCTGGAGCGGGTCGTGGTCCGGGGCGGCAAGATCGACTACCTGAACCTGCGGTCCGCGAAGCTGAAGGACGTCGTCTTCGAGGGGTGCGTGCTGAGCGAGCCGGACTTCGGGGGCGCGGTCCTCGAACGGGTCGAGTTCGTGGACTGCGCCCTGACCGGGGCCGACTTCTCGGGCGCGCGGCTGCGGGACGTGGACCTGAGGGGCGCCCGGCGCCTGGAGATCGCGCGCGGGGTGGAGTCCCTGGCGGGGCCGTGATCTCGACGACCCAGCTCTTCGACCTGGCGCCGGTGCTCGCGGCGCAGATGGGGGTGCGGGTGGAGGGCTAGCGCTTGTCCGGCAGGCGGGGAAGCGGGCCTGGAGGGACCAGACGGCCGGGTTGTCGGCGAGGCCCTCGTGCATGTCGGTGAGGTCCGCGATCAGGTCGTGCAGGAAGTCGCGGGCCTCGCGGCGCAGTTCGGCGTGGCCGAAGGTCACCGGCGGCTCGTCGCCCGGCATCCAGTCGGCCTCGACGTCCACCCAGCCGAAGCGGCGCTCGAACAGCATCCGGTCCGTGGACTCGGTGAAGTCGAGCTCCGCGTACTGCGGCTGCGCGGCCCGGCTCCCGCGCGGGTCCTGGTCGAGCCGCTCGACGATGTCGCAGAGCGCCCACGCGAAGTCGAGCACCGGCACCCATCCCCAGGCCGTGGACACCTCCCGGTCGGACTCGGTGTCCGCGAGGTACACGTCCCCGCAGAACAGGTCGTGCCGCAGCGCGTGGACGTCCGCGCGGCGGTAGTCGGTCTGCGGGGGTCGGGGAAGCGACGCGAGAGGGAGTAGCCGATGTCGAGCACGGGGTCGATGGTGTCACGCTCCCGGACCTCACGGCCCCGGGCCCGGTCCGTACGAGGGGCTCAGCGGCTCCGGACCCGGTCCGTACGCGTCCGGGCTCAGCGCCCGCGTCCGTGCACCGCCCGCGCCACCCGGGGGCCCAGCCAGCGCTTGAGGCGGCGGAGGGGTTCCAGGGAGCCGGCGGCGCGGTCCAGGCGGTAGTAGAGCTGGGGCGGGACGTGGGGCATCAGGGGCGAGTGGCGCTGGCCGAGCAGGGCGAACATGCGGGCCGGCTCCAGGCCCATGTAGCGGGGCAGGTTCTCGTACCAGCGGGCGCTGTAGCGGGCGGCGCTCTGGGCGGCGACGAGTTCGGCGCGGCGCCGCTTCCCGTACAGGGTCAGGGCCGTGTCGAGGTCCCGGAGCGAGCCGGGGGCGTCCAGGGCGTCCGCGAGGGCGAGCGCGTCCTCCAGGGCCAGGGTGGTGCCCGCGCCGATCGAGTAGTGCGTGGTGTGGGCGGCGTCCCCGAGGAGGACCAGGTTGCCCCGGTGCCAGACGCGGTTGGTGAGGGTGCGGAAGGCGAGCCACTGGGCGGGCTCCCCGGCCCGGTCCCGGCCGATCAGCTCGTGCCCGTCGAGCAGGTCGTGGAAGAGCTTCTCCAGGAGGCGCAGGCTGTCGGCCTCGCCGAGCGCGTCCAGGCCCAGGCCGGTCCAGGTCTCCGGGGAGCACTCGACGACGCAGGTGGAGCGCTCGCCGCTGAAGCCGTAGGCGTAGCACCAGATCCAGCCGTGCCCGGTCTCCTTGAAGGCGAAGCTGAACGAGTCGAAGACCTTGGTCGTGCCGAGCCAGACGTACCGGTTGCGGCCGCTCGTGACCTCGCTGCCGAAGTGGTCCGCGTACGCCTCGCGCAGCGCGCTGTTCACCCCGTCGGCGGCGACGACCACGTCCGCGTCCGCGAGCTCGGGCGCGTCCGGGCCGCTCACGCCGTGCTCGAACTCGATCCGCACGCCCAGGTCGCGGGCGCGGTCCGCGAGCAGCGCCAGCATCCGCCGGCGCCCGATGCCGAAGCCCGCGTCGCCCCGGTGGACGGTCCGCTCGTCGCGGACGATCGCGACCCCGTCGGTCCAGGTCACGGACGCGTCGGCGACAGCCCGCGCGGACTCCGGGTCGCCCGCGCGCAGCTTGCCGAGCAGTCCGGCCCAGTACGTGACGCCCCAGCCGTACGTGGAGCCCTCCGGGTTCCGCTCGTACACCGTGATCTCGTGCGACGGGTTCCGCCGCTTCAGCAGGACCGAGAGGTAGAGGCCGGCGGGACCGCCGCCGACGATCGCGAGCTTCACGTGCGCTCCACTGGGACTGGTTCGTGACACCGTGCGGTGGGGAAGTAACGCACGGTAGCAGTGGAGGGGAGGGTGGGGGCAAAGGCCGTACAAAGGCGTACGGAAGGGAGTTCCTACGGCAGTAGCCTGCGCTCCTTCGCCACCGCCACCGCGCCCGCCCGCGTGTCCACGCCGAGCTTGGCGTAGATCCGGCCCAGGTGGGTCTTCACCGTCGCCTCGCTGATGAACAGGGCCCGCGCGATCTCCCGGTTGCCGAGCCCGCGCCCGAGCTGCCCGAGGATGTCCCGCTCCCGGTCGGTGAGGCTCGGGGCCGCCGCGCCCCGCATCCGGTCCATGACCCGGCCGGCGACCGGCGGCGAGAGGGCCGTGCGGCCCTGCGCGGCCGCGTGGACGGCCGCGAACAGCTCCTCCGGCCGCTCGGCCTTCAGGAGGTAGCCGGTGGCGCCCGCCTCGATCGCCCGCGTGATGTCGGCGTCCGTGTCGTACGTGGTGAGGACGAGGACGTGGACGCCGGTGGGCGCGATCCGGCGGGTCGCCTCCACGCCGTCGATGCCGGACCCGAGCTGGAGGTCCATGAGGACGACGTCCGGCTTCAGCTTCGCCGCCAGGGCGACGGCCTCCTCGCCGCTGCCCGCCTCGCCCACGACGTCGATGTCGGGGGTGCTGCCGAGAGGGCGAGCAGCCCGGCGCGGACCACCGCGTGGTCGTCGCAGAGCAGGATCCGTACGGAGGCATCACGACTCCAGGGAGAGCGGGGGCGGGGGAGCGACGGGCAGGGGGAGCGGCGGGCGCGTCACGGCTCCGGGTCCAGCGGGATCGCGGCGGAGAGCACCGTGCCCTCGCCCGGGACGGACTCGACGGTCAGGGTGCCACCGAGCTGCTCGGCCCGCACCCGCATCGCGGGCAGCCCGTGGCCGCGCACCCCGCCCGGCCGGTCCGCCGGATCGAAACCGCGCCCGTCGTCGGCGACGTCCAGGACCACCTGGTCGTCGAGGTACGTCAGGGTCACGGCGGCCGAGGTCGCGCCCGCGTGCTCGCGGATGTTCGCCAGGGCGCCCTGCGCGATCCGCAGCAGCGCCGACTGCGCCCGGTCGGGCAGCGCCACCGGCGCCCCGTCGGCCCGGAACGCCGCCGACTCCCGGGCGGCGAGCCCCGCAGGGCCTCCTCCAGGCCGCCGCCCTCCGCCAGGTCGGCCGGCGCGAGGTCGTGGACGAAGCGGCGGGCCTCCGCGAGTTGCGCTCGGCGATGGACGCGGCGGTACGGACGTGCCGGCGGGCCGTCTCCGGGTCGCCGTCCCAGGTGCGGTCCGCCGCCTGGAGCAGCATCCGCTGGCTGGACAGGCCCTGCGCCAGGGTGTCGTGGATCTCCATGGAGAGCCGCTGCCGCTCGGCGAGCGTCCCCTCGCGGCGCTCGATCGCGGCCAGCTCGCGCCGGGTGCGGATCAGGTCGTCGATCAGGGCCCGCTGGCGCGCCGCCTGCCGGTCCGCGTACACGAACACCCCGGTGGCCAGGGCGGCGACCGCCGGCGGGGCGACGATCAGGTTCGGGTCCCAGCCGCCGTGCGCGAGCCGGACCTGCGCGAAGACCACGAAGGCGGTGAGCAGGGCGACCAGACCGAGCGCGGCGCGCGGCGGGAGGGTGCGCAGGCCCGTGTGAAGAGCGGCACCGCGCACCAGGCGAAGCTGGGCGCGAGGACGACGAGGAGCGCCCAGACGGCGACGACCGTGCCCAGCCAGGCGATCCGGCGGGGGTGGCGCGGGTTCCGATGACGGGGCCGAGGAGGTAGAGGGAGGCGAGGGCGCCGGTGAGGGCGACGATCCAGGGGCTGCGGGCCTCCCAGTCGTGCCGCAGCAGGAAGCGGGCGAGCGAGGCGCCGAGCAGCAGGAAGAACGCGGTGTGCATGATCCGCGCCAGCCGGCAGGCGTCCGGGTCCTGCTCCATGTCGTGGTCCTTCTGGTCGTGGTCCTTCTGGTCCGCTCGCTGTTCCGACCTGCGCATACCCTTTCATCCTGGCCCGGTGGGACCAGTCCGGCATCAGCCGATCGGCTGACCCGGCCGTCCACCGGTCCGCGCCCGGAGGGCAGCCGGACCGTGGACCGGGAGGCCCCGGGGGCGGCCACAGGATGGATGACGGAGCGAGACGGACGCACGGACCGCCCGGCCCGGCGCCCCGCGCCGCCCCTCGCCCTCACCCCACGGACCCCTCGTCCACGGACCACTCATCCCACGGAGTTCCCCATGAAGAAGATCCTCTTCGGTGCCACCGCCGCCGCCGTCATCGCCGCCGGCACCTTCGGCGTGGTCTCCGCGAACGCCTCCTCCCCGGCCGCCGCCCCGCCGCCGCCGTCCGCGCCGACGCCTCGAACGGCAACCTCCAGCAGTCGACGCACCTGACGGTCGAGGCCGCGACGAAGGCCGCGCAGGCCGCCCTGAAGGCCGCCGAGAAGGAGAACCAGCGCGTCTCGGTCGCCGTCGTCGACCGCAACGGCACCACGCTCGTCACCCTGCGCGGCGACGGCGCCGGCCCGCAGTCCTACGAGTCGGCCGTGAAGAAGGCGTACACCGCCGTCTCCTGGAACGCCCCGACCTCCGAGCTGGCCAAGCGCCTGACCAACGCGCCCACGCTCAAGGACATCCCGAACACCCTCTTCCTCGCCGGCGGCGCCCCCGTCACCGCCAAGGGCGCCCCGTCGCGGGCATCGGCGTCGCCGGCGCCCCTCCGGCGACCTCGACGAGAAGTTCGCCCGGGCCGGCGTCGCCTCCCTCGGCCGGTAAGGCCGCGCCGCCACCGACCGGCCGTGGCGCCCGGACCCCCGCCGGGCGCCACCGCCTTTCCGTACGGACCCTCCCGTCTGCTTACGATCGGTGCGTGACACACCTTCACCGGACCCGGACCCGGACCCGGACCGGAGCCGCCGCCGCCCTCGTCGCCCTCGTGGTGCTCGCGGGCGGCTGCACCAACGCCACCGGCGGGGTCCGGGGCACCCCCGGGGGCCGCCGGGCTCCGCGACCCGTACTTCCCGAAGCTCGGGAACGGCGGCTACGACGTGGGGCACTACGCCCTCTCCCTCGCGTACGACCCGGACACGGGGCGGCTCGACAGCACCGCCGAGATCACCGCCCGCGCCACCCAGGACCTCAGCGCCTTCAACCTCGACCTGTCGGGGCTCACGGTCGGCGGCGCGAGCGTGGACGGCGTCCCCGCCGCGTACAACCGGGCCGGGGGCGAGCTGACGCTCCGCCCGCGCGAGGAGATCCGGAAGGGCGCGGAGTTCCGCGCCACCGTCACGTACGCGGGCGTGCCCGAGCCGCTCGTGGACGCGGACGGCTCCGAGGAGGGCTGGCTGCGCGACGACGACGACGGCGGCGGGGTCGTCGCGGTCGGCGAACCGGCCGGCTCCACGACCTGGTTCCCCGGCAACCACCACCCCTCCGACAAGGCCGCGTACGACATCGCCCTCACCGTCCCCGCCGGGACCGACGCCTTCGCCAACGGCGTCGGGACCGAGCGGCGTACAGAGGAGGACGGGCGCGTCACCACCGTGTGGCACACGTCCGAACCGATGGCGAGCTACCTCGCGACGGTCGCGATCGGGCGGTACGAGACGGGGACGGCGACCGCCCTCGGCACCGTGCCCGTGCTGACCGCCGCCGAGCCGGAGGTCGCGGCGGAGAGCGCCGCGCTGCGGGCCGAGATCCCGGCGGTCCTCGCCCGGCAGGTGCGGCGCTTCGGCCCGTACCCCTTCTCGGCGGCCGGGGCGGTCGTCACGGAGGACGGGACCCTCGGCTATGCCCTGGAGACCCAGACCCGGCCCGTCTTCCCGGCCTCCTCCTTCGACCGCACGACCCTCGTCCACGAGCTGGCCCACCAGTGGTTCGGCAACTCGGTGACCCCCGCCACCTGGCGCGACCTGTGGCTGAACGAGGGCTTCGCGACGTACGCGGAGTGGCTGTACGCGGAGGAGTACGGGGACGTCCCCGCCCGCACCGCCTTCGAGCGGGCCTTCCGGGAGAAGGCCAACTGGGCCTTCCGCCGGCCGCCCGCCCGCCGCCGGGAACCTCTTCGACCCGCCCGTCTACCAGCGGGGCGCGATGGTCCTGCACAAGCTGCGCGAGACGGTCGGGGACGAGACCTTCGACGAGATCCTGCGCGGCTGGCCCGAGGAGCGCCGCCACGCCAACGCCACCACCGCCGACTTCACCGCCTACGCGGAGGAGACGGCGGGGAGACCTCGACGACCTCTGGGACGTCTGGCTGTACGGCGACGAGAAGCCGGACGCCCCTAGACCGTCCCCGTCAGCTCCTTGCGCGGCACCGCCGAGGCCTCGGGGGCGAGGGCTTCGACGATCACGCGGCAAGGGGAGAGCCCCGGCGGGGAGCCGCCGGGGCTCTCGGGATCAGCGGTCCGCCGTGTCCGTCAGAGGTTGACGCCGAAGTCGCGGGCGATGCCCTCCAGGCCCGAGGCGTAGCCCTGGCCGACGGCGCGGAACTTCCACTCCGCGCCGTTGCGGTACAGCTCGCCGAAGACCATGGCGGTCTCGGTGGCGGCGTCCTCGGAGAGGTCGTAGCGGGCGAGCTCGGCGCCGCCGGCCTGGTTCACGATGCGGATGTACGCGTTGCGGACCTGGCCGAAGTTCTGCGAGCGGGAGACCGCGTCGTAGATGGAGACCGGGAAGACGATCTTGTCGACGTTCGGCGGGAGGGCCGCGAGGTTGACGTTGATCTGCTCGTCGTCGCCGCCGCCCTCGCCGGTGCGGTTGTCACCGGTGTGGACGATGGTCTGGTCCGGCGTCGACTTGTTGTTGAAGAAGACGAAGTGGGCGTCGGAGGCGACCTTCCGGCGGCGTCCACGCCGATCGCCGAGGCGTCGAGGTCGAAGTCGGTGCCGGTGGTGGTGCGGACGTCCCAGCCGAGGCCCACGGTGACGGCGGCGAGGCCCGGGGCCTCCTTGGTCAGGGAGACGTTGCCGCCCTTGGACAGGCTCACAGCCATGGAAAGTCCCTTTCATCGTGGTGTCGTCGCCTGGAGAAACGCGCACGGCCCCCGGCGGTTCCCGTTCCGGTCCGGACGGAAATGAGGATGACTCCGACGGCCCAGTACGGGGAACATGGGGGCATGTCCGGTCCGTATCCCATCCGCGGCTCCGTCTCGCTCCCCGAGGCCGAGCTCCAGTGGCGTTTCTCGCGTTCGTCGGGCCCGGGCGGACAGCACGTCAACACCAGCGACTCGCGGGTCGAGCTCCGCTTCGACCTCGCGGCCACCGACGCGCTCCCCGAGGTGTGGAAGGCCCGCGCCCTGGAGCGCCTCGCCTCCCGCCTGGTCGACGGCGTCGTGACCGTACGGGCCTCGGAGCACCGCTCGCAGTGGCGCAACCGGGAGACGGCGGCGGTCCGCCTGGCCGCCCTCCTCGCCGAGGCGACGGCCCCGCCGCCGAAGCCCCGCCGGCCGACGAAGATCCCGCGCGGCATCAACGAGCGGCGGCTGCGGGAGAAGAAGCAGCGCTCGGAGACCAAGCGCACCCGGCAGTCCCGCGACTGGGGCTGACCGGCCGCCGACGGGTCGTGTCCGGCCGTCAGCCCAGGTGCCGGTACTTCCCCTGGAAGTACGTCAGGGGCCCGCTGCCGTCCGCCGGGGACACCCCCGCCGTCAGGACCCGGCCCACCACGAGCGTGTGGTCGCCGGCCACGACGC
Organism: Streptomyces sp. WAC08241; assembly: GCA_007858575.1. Taxonomy (GTDB): domain Bacteria; phylum Actinomycetota; class Actinomycetes; order Streptomycetales; family Streptomycetaceae; genus Streptomyces. The sequence continues at coordinate 5,112,745 of CP042279.1, read as the reverse complement.
GGCTCTCGGTGCGGCACTCCAGGACCGAGAGCGCGCCGCCCACGAGCGGGGCGCCGCTCGCCCCGCCGCGCGTGTACGGCAGGTCGGCGAAGAGGAGCCGGTCGCTGACGCGGTTCTTCATCGAGAAGCGCCCGGCGACGTGCCGCTGGTTCTCGGAGAGGATCGAGACCGCCCAGACGGGGACCTCGGCGAGCAGGTCGTCCATGCGGGAGCCGTTGCGGAGGCTGATCAGGACCAGGGGCGGGTCGAGGGAGACCGACGTGAAGGCGGTGGCCGTCATGCCGACGTCCTCGCCGCGCGGGCCGTCGTCGGGGTCGTGCGCGGTCACCAGGACCACGCCCGACGCGAGGCGGGACATCGCCGCCCGGAACTCTTCGTTGCTCACCCCCTCAGCATGGGGGATCGCCAGATCGGTCACGGGGGCGGGGAGGCGGTCTTCTGCAGCACCCTCCCGACGCTAGGACGGCTCCCCGGGGGCCGCATCGGGCGCGGGGACCAGCCCCACCCCCGCCGGTCCTAGGACCCGGCCGGAAGCCCGCCGGAAGCCCGGCCGACCCCCATGACCTGCTGTGACTTGAGTCACAGCGGCCAGTATTGCTGACCCTGTGTGCCGGGTGCGCAGCTCACTGTGATTCAGTGGCAAGCACAGTCCACAGTCACGCGCGAACGTGCAACAGGAAGCCGATCAGAACCCTGGAGTTGCTGTCGAGGTCTCGGGGAGAGCGAGCGATGGAGACCGAGTCGGAGCCCTACGTCCGCCTCTCGACCCTGCGGCAACTGCACCAGGTCGTGACGGACCTCAACACCGCCCGCAGCCTGGCGGACACCCTGCAGACCGTCGCGGACGGCGTGGTCGCCGGTCTCAACTACGAGCTCGCCTGCGTCAACCTCGTGCGCCCCGACGGTGACCTCGTCGTCGCCGCCTTCGCCGGAAGCTCCGCCGCCGAGGCCCTGATCACCGGCCGGGTCGGCTCCCGCGCCTCCTGGGAGCGCCGCCTCTCCATGGGGCAGGCCTGGGGCGACCTGCGGTTCATACCGCACACCGAGGGCTGGGTCCTCATGGAGGACGACGTCCCCAGTGGCACACCGACGGCCCGGCGCCCCGCTTCGAGGACGAGTGGCACCCGCACGACCGCCTCTACGCCCCGATGTACGCCTCGGGCTCCGGCCGCGAGCTCCTCGGGGTCATATCCGTCGACCGCCCGCGCAACGGCCGGCACCCCGGCCCCTGGGGCCAGGAGGCGCTCCAGATGTACGCCTCGCAGTCGGCCATCGCCATCAGCAACGCCCGCCTCCGCTCCAACATGCAGCGGGCCTGGTCCGGCTCGAACGGGAGCAGCAGGCCCTGCGCGCCAGCGAGAATCCTTCCGGCAGGCCTTCGAGTACGCCCCCTCCGGCATGGCCATCGCCGAGATGGGCGGCGACCAGCACGGCCGGCTCCTGCGCACCAACGACGCCCTGTGCCGGCTCCTCGGCCGCCCCGCCTCCGTGATGCGCCGCTACTCCTTCGCCGACCTCGTCCACCCCGAGGACATCGGCACCCTGCTGCGGACCTCCGCCGAGGGCGGCCGGGCCGAGCTGCGGCTCGCCCGCCGCGACGGCACCTACGTCTGGGTCTCCCTGCGGAACTCGGTGGTCGCCGACACCGCCGACGGCCCCGCTTCCTCCTCACCCACGTCGAGGACATCGAGGAGCGCAAGCGCCACGAGCTCCAGCTCGCCCACCGCGCCTCGCACGACGCCCTCACCGGCCTGCCCAACAGCGCCGAGCTGCGCTCCCGGCTCTCCGCGCGCCTCTGCGAGCGCCCGGCAGACGCCCCGGGCGCGTACGGCGACGGCTACGGGTACGAGCCGCCCGGCGCCGGTTCCGGCTACGAGCCGTACGAGCCGTACGAGCACGAACACGAGCACGGCTTCGGCTTCGAGCCGGCGGGCGGCGCGGGGCCGTACGACCACCACGTCCACATGGTGGCGCCCCCGGGCGGCGAGACCGACGACGGCACCAAGGGGCTCGCGGTCCTCTTCTGCGACCTCGACGGCTTCAAGTCGATCAACGACCGCTTCGGGCACCACACCGGCGACGCCGTCCTCATCGAGGTGGCCCGGCGGCTCACCACCGGCGTGCGGGACGGGGACACCGTCGCCCGGCTCGGCGGCGACGAGTTCGTCGTCCTCGCCGACGGCCTCGGCGCGGCCGACGCCGCCGACCTGGCCGTACGCCTCCGCAACGCGATCATCCCGCCCATCCGGGTGGACGGCCGGGCGGTCCGCGTCGGGGCCAGTTTCGGCATCGGCTGGGCCGAGTGCGGGATGTCCGTGGAGGAGGTCCTGAACTCCGCCGACCAGCGCATGTACGTGGAGAAGCGCTCCCGCGCCAAGGTCCAGCGCCGGGCCGGCTGACGTGTGGGTCCCCTCTCACCGGGTCAAGGGTCCGAGTCGGGGAATGGCCCGTTCGGGGTAGGCTCGGCCGGTCGGCGACGGCTGGCGAGCATGGAGAGATGACCCGGATGGCTGCCGGTAACGACGGCTCGAACAAGCCCGAGGACGACGATCCGTTCGGCTACCTGTACGAGGACGGACGGGCGGCGGGCGCAGCCCGCAGGGCGGCGGCTACGGCTACCCCGGCCCCGGTCCCGCTCAGCCGGGCGTGCCCCGGACCTCGTACAACCAGGTCAGAACGGTCGGCGACCGCCGCCAGTACGGCGGCCAGCAGCACGCGCAGCCGTACGTGCCGCCGCAGCAGCAGGCGCCGTACGGGCAGCCGCACGCGCAGTACGCCGCGCCCGAGACCTACGGCGCCCAGCCGCCCCGCCAGACCCCGCCGCCGGCCCCGCAGCGCGGCGGCTCCGGCCAGGGCCCCAACACCAAGGGCCTGCTGATCGGCGCGGTCGCGGTCGTCGCGGTCGTGGTGGTCGGCATCGCGGCGGCGGTGCTCACGAACAAGGACAAGGGCACCGGGGACGACAAGGCCGGCGGCACCACGCCCGCCCGACGGCCTCCTCCCGGCCGTCGGAGACGCCGAGCGGCGAGCCGAGTTCGGCCTCGCCGACCCCGCAGACCTGCCCAGGCAGGACGCGGCCACGCTCAGCTCGGCGGCCCGGCCAAGCTCGACACGGCCGTGAAGGGCGCGAAGGGCCCGGGCGGCGCCTACGTGGTCTTCAACGGCGAGGGCGGCTCCGCGAGCTGGACCGTGGACGTGCCGGACACCGGGGACTACACCCTCCGGATCGTCTACAGCGTGCCCGGCAAGGACGCGAAGACCTCGCTGACGGTCAACGGCGAGAAGCCCCGCGAGATCAACATGGCCAACTGGGCGAAGGCTCCCGAGGGCGACTGGGAGAAGGGCTGGACCTACACCTACGCCTACGTGAAGCTCAACAAGGGATCGGGCAACTCGCTCAAGATCTCCTGCGAGCCGGGCAACTCCTGCGACGCGATCCTGGACCAGGTCTACCTGGAGGCCGGGAAGACCGGCAAGGGCTGACCCGAACCGGTGAGGACCCGTCCGAGGAGGCCCTAAGGGGCCTCCTCGGTCACCTCACCCGCCCCAGCAGCTCCTCGTACGCCCCCGCGTCGAACTCCCCGCCACCGGCGAGGGACCGTCGCCGCCGAGAGGGCGACCGCGCGGGTGAGGCGGTCCGGCCAGGGGTCCCGTCGACCAGGCCGGAGAGCAGGCCGGCGACGGCCGAGTCGCCCGCGCCCGTGGGGTTGCCCCGGACGGGGGCCGGCGGGGCCGCGCGCCAGAGGCCCTCGGGGGTGGCGGCGAGCAGGCCCTCGGGGCCGAGGGACGAGACCACCGCGTGGGCGCCCGGCGGCGCGCGTCGAGGAGTGGCCCGGCGGGGTTCGCGGGCGCCGGTGAGCTGGGCGAGCTCGTCCGCGTTGGGCTTGACCAGGTCGGGGCGGGCGGCGATGCCCCGCCGCAGCGGTTCGCCGCTGGTGTCGAGCAGGACGGGCACGGCGGCGGCGCGGGCCAGCCGGACGAGTTCCGCGTACGCGCCGACGTGGACGCCCGGCGGCAGGCTGCCGCAGAGGGCGACGGCGGAGGCGCCGTCGAGAGCGCCGTGAAGCGGGCGCGGAAGGCCTCCCACTCGGCGGGCGTGACGGTCGGGCCCGGCTCGTTGAGCTGGGTGGTGTCGCCGGTGGCGGCGTCGACGACCGCGACGGTGCGCCGGGTGGGCCCGGCCGTCTCGACCAGCTCGTCCCGGACCGGGGTCGCCGCGAGCCGGTCCCGCAGGACGGCCCGGTGGCGCCGCCCGCGAAGCCGGTGGCGACCGTCTCGTACCCGAGGGCGGCGAGGACCCGGGCCACGTTGAGCCCCTTGCCGCCGGGGCGCTCGATCACCTGGGTGACCCGGTGGGAGGCGTGCGGGGTGAGGGCGGGGACCCGGTAGGTCAGGTCCAGCGCCGTGTTGAGGGTGACCGTCACGATCACCTGCCCACCCCCGTACTTCCTGTGAAGACCTTGGAACGTACGTTCCGACGGCCCTGATCATGCCAAAGGAAAGGCGGCAGGCCCAGACCCCGGCCCGCCGCCCTTGCGCATGACCCCTGATCAGACGGCCGCGGCGACCGCCGGTTCGACGACCCAGGCGCCCTTGCGCATGACGCCCCGCAGGGTGAAGTCGGCGTCGAGGACGACGAGGTCGGCGTCCTTGCCGGGCTCCAGGAGCCGACCCGGTCGTACACGCCGAGGAGGCGGGCCGGGTTGGCGGAGACGGCCTGGACGACCGACTCGACGGGCAGGCCGTCGACGGTGACGGAGCGCTTGAAGGCGCGGTCCAGGGTGAGGGTGGAGCCGGCGATGGAGCCGCCCTCGACGAGCCGGGCGACGCTGTCCTTCACCTCGACCTCCAGGGTGCCGAGCATGTAGCGGCCGTCGCCGAAGCCGGCGGCGTCCATGGCGTCGGTGATGAGGGCGACGCGCTCGGGCCCGGCGTGGTGGAAGGCCAGCTCCAGGGCGGCGGGGTGCAGGTGGGTGCCGTCGTTGATGAGCTCGACGGTGATCCGCTCGTCCTCCAGGAGGGCCGCGATCGGGCCGGGCGCGCGGTGGCCGAGGGCGGGCATCGCGTTGTAGAGGTGGGTGGCGACGGTGGCGCCCGCGTCGATGGCGGCGACGGTCTGCTCGTACGTGGCGTCGGTGTGGCCGATGGCGGCGATCACGCCGTGGTCGGCGAGGAGGCGCACGGAGTCGAGGCCGCCGGGCAGCTCGGTGGCGAGGGTGACCATCGTGGCCCGGCCGCGTGCGGCGTCGACCAGCTTGCGGACCTCGGCCGGGTCCGGGTAGCGCAGGAGCGTCTCGTCGTGGGCGCCCTTGCGGCAGGGGGAGATGAACGGGCCCTCGAAGTGGATGCCGGCGATCTCGCCCTGCTCGGCCAGCTCGGAGAGGAGCCCGGCCCGCTCGGTGAGGAAGTCCATGTCGCCGGTGACGAGCGAGGCGGCGGTGGTGGTGGTGCCGTGCAGGCGGTGGGTGTGGACGCCCTTGAGGACCTCCTCGGCGGTGCCGGAGGTGAAGGACGCGCCGCCGCCGCCGTGGTTGTGCGTGTCGACGAAGCCGGGGACGAGCCAGTGGCCGGTCAGGTCGATGCGCTCGGCGCCCTCCGGGGCGCTGCCCACGATGCGGCCGCCGTCGACGATCACGCGTCCGTTCTCGACGATCCCGGTGGGCAGCACGACGTGTGCGCCGGTGAGAACCTTGTGATCGGCCATCAGGCGGAAACCTCCGAGTCGGTGGGGCGCTGGGCGGCGAGCAGGTCCCAGGCGAGGAGGCCCGCGCCCAGGCAACCGGCGGTGTCCCCGAGGGCCGCCGGGACGATGGCGGGCAGCTTCTGGAACGTGACTCGCTCCTCCACCGCGGCCCTGAGTGGTGTGAACAAGGTTTCCCCGGCCTCGGCGAGACCGCCACCGATGATGAGCGTGCGGGGGTCCGGGAGGGTGAGCGCGGTGACCAGGCCGTCCGCGAGGGCGTCGACGGCGTCCTGCCAGATCCGTACGGCGGTGGGGTCGCCGGACTCGACGGCCTTGGCGCAGTCGGCGGCGTCGGCCTCCGGGTCGCCGCCGGCCTCGGCCCAGGCGAGGGAGACGGCGGAGGCGGAGGCGTACCGCTCAGGCAGCCGCGCTGGCCGCAGCCGCAGGCAGTGCCGCCGGGGCGGACGACGATGTGGCCGATCTCGCCGGCGTAGCCGTGGGCGCCGGCCTCGATGCGGTCGCCGATGCCGATGGCGCCGGCGATGCCGGTGCCGAGGGGCACGAAGAGGAAGCGGTCGGCGCCGTTGCCCGCGCCGATGCGGCCCTCGGCGAGGCCGCCGGTGCGCACGTCGTGGCCGAGGGCGACGGGGATGCCGTCGAGGCGGCGGCTGAGGAGTTCGCGCATGGGAACGTCGCGCCAGCCGAGGTTGGCGGCGTAGACGGCGATGCCGTTCTCGGCGTCGACGATTCCGGGGACGGCGACTCCGGCGGCCGCGGCGGGCTCTCCGTACCGCTCCTGGCCCAGGAGGCGGAGATCCTCCGCGAAGCCGAGGATCGTCTCGACCACGGCCTCGGGGCCCCGGTCGCGCCCGGTGGCGCGGCGGGCCTCGTGCAGCAGGGTGCCGTCCGCCCCGACGAGGGCGGCCTTCATGCCGGTGCCGCCCACATCCAGGGCGATGACGTGTCTCACGGGGCATAGTCTGGCCGCCACGGGGCAAAGGTCTAGTCCACTGCTGAGGATTGTTGCGTACGGATACAAATTCGATTACCGGCGCGTCGCCCGCGGGCCCCGGGTGCGCCGCGCGTCCGCACCGCGTCCGCATCGCGTCCGATCCGCGGCATTTCGGAAAGGGTGTTGCGGAAGTGATACCCGAGTGGTGTAGACCTCATACCGGGACGCGAGGCAGACTTGCGGCCCTGACGAGAGCAAACGTGCAGCTCAGTGCAGCTCAGCGAAGAGCAAAGGGTGGATGAAGCCGTGGAGCGGCGACGATTTCTTGGACTGACCGCGGCCGCCGCGGCCCTCGGACTGACCGCCACGGTCTCCGGCTGCGGCTCGCTGGGCGGCGACTCCGGCGACGTGACCCTGAAGCTGGTCGCCGCCGAGTACGACCTGACCGGCGGTGACTCCTCCAAGAAGTACTGGACCGATCTCGCCGCCGCCTTCGAGGCGAAGCACCCCGGGATCAAGGTCCAGGTCCAGGTCGAGTCCTGGGACGACGTCGACCGCAAGGTCGCCGAGATGGTCAAGGCGGGCGACGCCCCCGACATCGCGCAGATCGGCGCCTACGCCGACTACGCCGCCGCCGATCAGCTCTACGCCGCCGACGAGCTGCTCTCCATACCCGTGCAGGCCAACTTCCTCGCCCCGCTCGCCACCGCCGGCGAGCACAAGCGAACCCAGTACGGCCTGCCCTTCGTCGCCTCCACGCGCTCCCTGTTCTACAACAAGGACCTCTTCGAGAAGGCCGGCGCCGAGCCGCTCCACCACCTGGGGCGAGCTGGCCGAGGCCGCCGGGAAGCCTCAAGAAGCAGGGCGTCCGCACCCCCTTCGCGCTGCCGCTCGGCCCCGAGGAGGCCCAGGCCGAGGCCATGATGTGGCTGCTCGCGGGCGAGGGCGGCTGGACCGACGCCACCGACCACTACGCGGTCGACTCCGAGGCCAACGTGCGCACCTTCGACTGGCTGCGCAAGGACCTCGTCGGCAAGGACCTCACCGGCCCCGTCGCCCCCGGCAAGCTCAACCGCAAGGCCGCCTTCGCCGCCTTCGCCAACGGCGAGGTCGGCATGCTCAACAGCCACCCCTCGCTCCTCAAGGAGGCCGCGAAGAAGGGCGTCGAGGTCGGACAGGTCCCCTCCCCGGCATCGACGGCCCGTCCAGGGCCGCCATGGGCGTCGCCGACTGGATCATGGGCTTCAAGCAGAACGGCCACCGCAAGGAGATCGGCGACTTCCTCAACTTCGCCTTCTCCGACGAGAACGTCCTGAAGTTCGCCGGGGACAACGACCTGCTGCCGGTCACCGTCAGCGCCTCCACCCGCATGGAGACCGACCCCGAGCACGCCAACCTGCGGGTCTTCCTCAAGGTCCTCCCCGACGCGCAGCTCCCGCCGGTCGGCAAGACCTCGTGGGCCCAGGTCAGCGAGAACATCAAGCAGAACATCGGCAAGGCCGTCACCCCGAACGGCCGCCCCGCCGAGGTCCTGGCCTCGATCGGCCGAGTGGCGACGGCGGCGGAGGCGGCCGAGTAATAGGTTGGTCCTATGAGGCGAGGACCGGGAAGCGACGCACGAGGAGGGCGGGGGCCCACCGCCCTCACCGAGCAGGAGCAGGCCCTCCTCGCCGTCGAGCGCCGGTCCTGGCCCGGCCCCGGGGCCAAGGAGCGGGCCGTCCGCGAGCGGCTCGGCCTCTCGCCGACCCGCTACTACCAGCTCCTGAACGCGCTCCTCGACGACCCGCGGGCCCTGGCCCACGACCCGGTCACCGTCAACCGGCTGCGCCGGGTCCGCGAGAGCGCCAGCGCAGACGGTAGGGGAGGCCCCGCGTGGGTAGGGTCGGAAGCATGGTCAACAGCCTTCCGTCCCCGACCACGTCCGCCGGCCGTGACGGTCTGGCCGCGATCCTCGCGCGGCCGGAGAGACCGTCGTCGCCCTCGACTTCGACGGCACGCTCGCCGACATCGTGCCCGACCCCGAATCGGCCCGCGCCCACCCCGGCGCGGTGGCCGCCCTCGCGGCCCTCGCCCCCGGGTCGCCTCCGTCGCCGTCGTGACCGGCCGGCCCGCCGGGGTCGCCGTCCGCCACGGCGGCTTCGCCGGCGTCCCCGGCCTGGAGCACCTGGTCGTCCTCGGCCACTACGGCGCCGAGCGCTGGGACGCCGCCACCGGCACCGTGCGGGCCGCCCCGGTGCCCCGGGCGTGGCCGCCGTCCGCGCCGAGCTGCCCGGCTTCCTGCACCGGAACGGGGCCTGGCCGAGCGTCTGGATCGAGGAGAAGGGCCGCGCGGTCGCGGTGCACACCCGCAGGGCCACCGACCCGGAAGGCGCCTTCGAGGCGCTCAAGGGCCCTCGCCGACCTGGCCGCCGGGCACAGGCTGGTCCTGGAGCCCGGCCGGATGGTCCTGGAGCTGCGGCCCCCGGGCATGGACAAGGGCGTGGCGCTCACCGCGTACGTACGGGAGACGGGCGCCGGCGCCGTGCTCTACGCGGGCGACGACCTGGGCGACCTGCCCGCCTTCGCCGCCGTCGAGAAGCTCCGCTCCGACGGCACCCCGGCCTCCTGGTCTGCAGCGGCTCCGTCGAGGTCCCGGAACTCTCCGACCGCGGCGACCTCGCGGTCCCGGGCCCGACGGGCGTGGTGGACTTCCTGACGGCGCTGGCGGGGGCGGTACGGGGGACTGAGCGCCGCTTCCGTCCCGCCACCCGCGGATATCCGAAGGCGACGGGCCCCGTCCCACCGTAGGATCACGGGCGGAACGGGGCTCGTAGCGCAGCGGTCGTCGCGCCTTCACCGCATGTAGGAGGACGCCGGTTCGAATCCGGCCGGCCCCGTTCCGTTCCGTTTCACGTCCCGAGGCCGTTCCGTGAGCGCACCGTGGTTCGAGGTCGAGGACCCGGAGGAGGACGGCGAGGAGCCCTGGGACTTCGACCCCGGTGAACTCGCCTTCATCGCGGCCCCGCAAGGCCGGGCCGCTTCGTGGCGCGCGCCACGGGCGCACAACGGCGTCGGCCGCCCGGAGGACGATTCCTCCCTCCCGGTCCACGTGTCCTCGGCGACTCCGAACGGGCGATGCCGCTGGGGGCTGGTGCGCGGGCTGGTCCGGGCGGATGTGCGACGAGCTGGTCATGGACGCCCCCGCCCGCGACTTCACCGGTCCTTCGACCGTACGCGCCCTGGTCGAACCGGAGCGGGAGCAGCGATCGGCGGCCCGGTTCAGTTCTCCGACCGCCACCAGGACGGGGACAGGGACAGGGACCGGACGTCGCCGGCCCGGGGGCCGGGCGCGTCCGGATCGGGCCCGCCGTACCCGTAGGGGTCCGGGTCGGCGACGACGAAGATCCTCGTACCCGTCTCCGCCACCCGGTACCGGCGGACGTCCGTCGTCGTCGCGTTGTCGTCGGGCTCGATCGAGTGGCCCAGACGGGTGAGGACCGCGCTCAGCTCGTCGGACCTCACGCGGGGGCGAAGGATCCGTACGCGTTCCGGAGGGGTGGCGGCACCATGGAGGCGTCGCCCGTGCTCAGGCGGTGTATCCGCACGCTGATGCCGAAGCAGGACCAGGCGCCGTCGGCCTCCTCGAACGAGAGCTCCACCAGTCCGTAGTCCCGCCGCATGAGTCCGTGCGAGACGTCGTCCAGGCAGTCGGATCCCAGCGCCGCCTCCCATGCCTCGGGCGGGTCGGAGATGCCGGCGCCCAGGACGTCGCCGCGGGTGGCGACGTGGGCGTAGAAGTCGAGGTCGGTCATGCGCGCATTCTCCGGGGCGCCGGCCCGGGCCCGCGATTTCTTTGTCCGGTCGCCGGTGCGGTGGCGCCCTACGCGGGACCCCTCAGCGCCTCCAGTTGGTTCAGGAACCAGCGCTGCGGCAGCAGGGCCGTGGACGCCGTCGCCAGGCGCTTGGTGCGGTCGGCGCGTTCGGAGGGGGCATCGTGAGGGCCGTGTGGAGGGCCTCGGCGGTCGCCGAGACGTCGAAGGGTTCACCGTGAGGGCGTCCTCGCCCAGTTCCTCGTACGCGCCCGCCTCCCGGGACAGGACGAGGGCGCAGCCCTCCTCCGAGACCACCGGTATCTCCTTGGCCACGAGGTTCATGCCGTCGCGGACCGGGTTCACCAGGGCCACGTCCGCGAGGCGGTAGGCCGCCAGGGAGCGGGTGAAGTCGTCCTTCACCGAGACCAGGACCGGCGTCCAGTCCTCCGTGCCGAACTCGGCGTTGATCTCCTCCGCCAGGGCCGCCACCGCGCTCGTGTACGAGCGGTAGACCTCAGGTCCTGGCGCGAGGGGTAGGCCGACGCCAGGTGCACCACCCGGCCGCGCCACTCCGGGTGGGCGGTCAGCAGCTCGCGGTAGGCCAGCAGGCCGCGCAGGATGTTCTTCGACAGCTCGGTGCGGTCCACGCGGACGATGGTCTTCCGGTCGCCGACCTCCGCCCGCAGCTCCGCGAGCCGCTCGTCCACCGCCGGCCGGTACGCCAGGGCCCGCAGCTCCTCCGCGTCGACGCCGAGCGGGTGCACCGCGAGACGCGTCCCGGTGCCCGCCACGTCCGCGCCCGCCGCGAAGGCCTCGGCCCAGGCCGTCGTGTGGAAGCCCAGCTCGTCCGCGCCGAGCATGCCCCACAGCAGCTCCTCGCGGATGTCGTCCGGCAGCATCCGCAGGTACTCCGGGGACGCCCACGGGGTGTGGGTGAAGTGCGCGATCCGCAGGTCCGGGCGCAGCTCGCGGAGCTGCCCGGGGACCAGGGCCAGGTGGTAGTCCTGCACCAGGACCGCCGCCCCTCGTCCGCCGCCCCGGCCAGCGCCTCCGCGAAGGCGCGGTTGTAGGCGCGGTAGGACTCCCACCGGCGCCGGAACTCCGCGTCGTACACGGGCTCGCGCGGGACGTCGTACAGGTGGTGGTGGAGGAACCACAGGACCGAGTTCGCGATGCCGTTGTACGCGTCCGCGTACACGTCCGGATCGATGTCCAGCATCCGCACGCCGGGCTCCCCGACCCCGCGCCGGACCGCCTCCCGGTCGCCTTCGCCGAGCGCCGCGCACACCCACACGCTGTCCTGCGAGGAGACGGCGCTCAGGCCGGAGACCAGACCGCCGCCGCCCCTGCGGGTGTCGAGCGAGCCGTCCTCGCCGAGCACGTACGAGACGGGACCGCGGTTGGATGCGACGAGCACAGTAGCCATGTGGCGAACCTAGCCCGTCCCGTAAACGCTCAAACGTACGTATACAAGACGGGGGATCTCGGCCACGGAGGGTCAGTGGGAGCCCGGGAGGGCTTCCCGGGACCTCAGAGGTCGGTGCGGTCGCGCAGGGCCGCCCTCGCCACCAGGCCCGTCGCCGCCAGCGCCGTCACCAGGCCGCCGAACAGCCAGAGCCGTTCCTCGCCGCCCCGCGCCCGCGCCGGGCTGACGGACCGGCCGCCGTGCGCGCCCGGCGCCGGGGAGGCCGAGACGGATGCCGGGAGCGCGGGCACGGAGGCCGGGGACACGGATGCCGGGAGCGCGGAGACGGAGGCCGGGGGCGTGGAGACGGACCCCGGCGCGGGAGTCGCGCCCGTCGCCGTCGCCAGGAGTGCGGCCGCCGCCACGCCCGCCGTCGTCAGTACCCTGCCCGCACCTCGCCCGAAGTCCATGGAACCCATGGCAGATGAATGTATGTAAAACGGGTCATAAGGGCGCGTTACGCCACGCGGCGACGCGCGTACTCCGCGATCTCCGTCATCGGCGGCCGCTCCTCCGTGTCCACCGGGTACGTCCGCGGCTCGAAGCCCGCCTCCCCCGCTCGAACTGGGTCAGCCACGGCCGCACCAGGTGCCCCCGCGACAGCCGGAGCTGCGCCGTCCGGTAGATCGTCGCCGCCATCCGGCCGAGCGCGTGCCCGTCCTGGTGCCGGTGCTTGCGGACCCCCACGTCCACCTGCGCGAGCCCGTCCAGGCCCACCGTGTGCAGCGCGTCCACGAGGAGCCCCAGCTCCACTCCGTAACCGACCGGGAAGGGCAGCCGCTCCAGGAGCGAGCGGCGGGCCGCGTACTCGCCGCCGAGCGGCTGCACGAAGCCGGCCAGTTGCGGCCAGTGCAGGTTGAGCACCGGGCGGGCCATCAGCTCCGTCACCCGACCGCCCTGACCGGGCGCGTCGCCCAGCGAGCGGTCGTACATCGCCTTCACGAGGTGCACCTCGGGGTCGGTCAGGAGCGGGCCCACGATCCCCGTCACGAAGTCCGCCGAGAAGTCCCGCAGGTCCGCGTCCACGAAGCACACCACGTCCCCGCCCGTCACCATCAGTGACCGCCACAGGACCTCGCCCTTGCCGGGCACGGCCGGTATCCGGGGAGTATGTCGTCCCGCGCGACCACCCGCGCCCCGGCCGCCGCCGCGACCTCCGCCGTGCGGTCCGTGGAGCCCGAGTCGAGCACCACCAGCTCGTCGACGAGCGGCACCGCCTCCGACATCAGCTCGCGGCGGATCACGCCCACGATGTCCCCGACGGTCGCCTCCTCGTTCAGCGCCGGCAGCACCACGCTGACCGTCGTCGAGCGCTTGGCGGCGAGGATCCGCTCCAGCGGCCGGTCCGCCACGGACCAGGACCGCCGGGACAGCCAGCGCTCCACCTCTTCCAGCACGTGATCTCCATCTCGCGGTTCGGACGGGCCGTCCAAGCGCCCGGGCCTTCGGTTACAGTCTTGAACAACGCAGCGACCCCGCGCACGTCGGGGTGGCGACCGCGTCGGAGCACGGGAACGAAAGTCCCGGCGCTCCCACAATCGAATACCGCTCATCCAGAGGGGCAGAGGGAAACGGCCCGTTGAAGCCCCGGCAACCCTCCAGTCGGTTCGTCTCGTGATCCAGCGAGGCCCCCGGCTAGGAAGGTGCCAAATCCGTCTCATGGCGAAAAATTCGCCATTGAGAAAGATGAGGAGAAAGGGCCTCGCCTCCATGGCTGCACAGACCGTCGCACCCGCCACCACCGTCGACCTCGGTTCCGCGTCCGGGCTCTCCTGTCGCGAATGCGGTGAAGTCTTCGCCCTCGGCCCGATCTTCGCCTGCGAGCTCTGTTTCGGACCGCTCGAAGTCGCGTACGACCTGCCGGCCGGCGACCCCGAGGAGCTGCGGAAGCGCATCGAGGCCGGCCCCGCCAGCATCTGGCGCTACGCCCCCTCCTGCCCGTCCCGGCCGACGTCGCCGAGAAGCCGAACCTGAACCCCGGCTGGACCCCCGCTCGTCAAGGCCGACAACCTGGCCCGCGAGATCGGCGTCGCCCCTGGCAGGCTCTTCGTCAAGGACGACTCCGGGAACCCGACCCACTCCTTCAAGGACCGGGTCGTCGCCCAGGCCATCGAGGCCGCCCGCGCCTTCGGCTTCACCACCCTCTCCTGCTCCTCCACGGGCAACCTGGCCGGCGCCGTCGGCGCCGCCGCCGCCCGCGCCGGCTTCCGCTCCTGCGTGTTCATCCCGCACGACCTGGAGGAGGGCAAGGTCGTCATGGCCGGCGTCTACGGCGGTGACCTCGTCGCCATCGAGGGCAACTACGACGACGTCAACCGCTTCTGCTCGGAGCTCATCGGCGACCCGCTCGGCGAGGGCTGGGGCTTCGTGAACGTCAACCTGCGCCCGTACTACGGCGAGGGCTCCAAGACGCTCGCGTACGAGATCTGCGAGCAGCTCGGCTGGGTCGTCCCCGACCAGATCGTCATCCCGATCGCGTCCGGCTCCCAGCTCACCAAGATCGACAAGGGCATCCAGGAGCTCATCAAGCTGGGCCTCGTCGAGGACAAGCCGTACAAGATCTTCGGCGCCCAGGCCGAGGGCTGCTCCCCGGTGTCGGTGGCCTTCAAGGAGGGCCACGACGTCGTGCGGCCCAGAAGCCGAACACGATCGCCAAGTCGCTCGCGATCGGCAACCCGGCCGATGGCCCGTACGTCCTCGACATCGCCCGCCGCACCGGCGGCGCCGTGGAGAGACGTGAACGACGAGCAGGTCGTCGACGCGATCAAGCTGCTCGCGCGGACCGAGGCATCTTCGCCGAGACCGCGGGCGGCGTGACCGTCGGCGTCGCGCGCAAGCTCGTGGAGAACGGCCTGATCGACCCGGAGCTCACCACCGTCGTCATCAACACCGGCGACGGGCTCAAGACCCTGGACGCGGTGGCCGACACCTCTCGGGAGACCGTCACCATCCGCCCGAGCCTGGACGCGTTCCGCGACGCCGGCCTGGCCCACTGAACTCCTCCGGTCCCCCGAAAGGTCAAGAAGCCATGGCAGTGAACGTCCGCATCCCCACCATCCTCCGCACCTACACCGGCGGGCGGTCCGAGGTCCAGGCCGAGGGCGCGACCCTCGCCGAGGTCATCGCGGACCTGGAGAAGAACCACACGGGCATCGCCGCCCGCGTCCTGGACGACCAGGGCAAGCTGCGCCGCTTCGTCAACGTCTACGTGAACGACGACGACGTGCGCTTCGAGCAGGGCCTGGAGACGGCCACCCCGGCCGGCTCCGGCGTCTCGATCATCCCGGCGGTCGCCGGCGGCTGCTGAGCCGCGGTACCCGAGCGGTACCCGTTGTCCCTCTTTCTTGAATTGCCCTTCCGCGTCCATAAGCGGAAGGGGCAATTCTCATGGTTGAGCGCGGTAGAGTTGGGAAGCCCCTCCGCTGCTCATGCCGGGCGCATATGAAAACGCGCCTCGACCTGACAAGAAGCAGTCAAACTGTGTGCGCGTTGTGCACCTTCTGCGCGCTTTGCCGGGCCCGACTTGCCCCGCGATTCAGGAAACCTCCCAATTCTCCTTTCCGCGCTGCCCAGAATTCCCGTCCGAATGGCCTGTTGCAGAGGGCAGTTGGACAGATACATTCAGCGGCGGTCGACGCGTTCCGGCGCAGGGTCTGACCCGGGGTTCGTGAAGTGCGGCCCCGCGCAAGGGCCAGTAATAGGGGAGTTAGGCATGGCTCAGGGCACCGTCAAGTGGTTCAACGCGGAGAAGGGCTACGGCTTCATCGCGGTCGACGGTGGTGCGGATGTTTTCGTCCACTACAGCGCGATCCAGATGGATGGCTACCGCAGCCTCGAAGAGGGACAGCGAGTCGAGTTCGAGATCTCGCAGGGCCAGAAGGGTCCGCAGGCGGACATGGTCAAGCTCGCCGTCTGAGCGCGGCGCGATCGGCCACCGACGCAACGCCGTCGAGGGGCCCGCATCCCCAGGGGCGCGGGCCCCTCGCGCGTTCCCAGGCGCCCTCAGGCCCCGGCCGCCCCTTCCCGCTCCCTTCCCGAAACCCGAGAGTCGCTTGCGCCCTCCCGTCGCCCGACCGCCACCCCTCATCGACGTTCCTCCGGAACGGCTTGCACTCTCCTAGGTCGAGTGCTAATCATTGGCGTTAGCACTCGGAAGGTGAGAGTGCTACGAGGATCGGGCAGACGAGGCCGCCGGCCGGGTGGGGCAAGGAACCACGCGGAGCTGCGGAGGCCGTCCGTCGCGGGCGTCGGCGCGGTCCTGGAGCGTTATCCACCCCATGTCCGGGAGGACCACTTCACATGGCCAAGATCATCGCGTTCGACGAGGAGGCCCGGCGCGGTCTCGAGCGCGGCATGAACCAGCTCGCTGACGCCGTCAAGGTCACCCTCGGCCCCAAGGGCCGCAACGTCGTCCTCGAGAAGAAGTGGGGCGCCCCACGATCACCAACGATGGTGTCTCCATCGCCAAGGAGATCGAGCTCGAGGACCCGTACGAGAAGATCGGCGCCGAGCTGGTCAAGGAAGTCGCCAAGAAGACGGACGACGTCGCCGGCGACGGCACGACCACCGCCACCGTCCTCGCCCAGGCGCTCGTCCGCGAGGGCCTCCGCAACGTCGCCGCCGGTGCCAACCCGATGGCCCTCAAGCGCGGCATCGAGAAGGCCGTCGAGGCCGTCTCCGGCGCCCTCCTCGAGCAGGCGAAGGACGTCGAGACCAAGGAGCAGATCGCCTCCACGGCCTCCATCTCCGCCGCCGACACCCAGATCGGCGAGCTCATCGCCGAGGCGATGGACAAGATCGGCAAGGAAGGCGTCATCACCGTCGAGGAGTCCCAGACCTTCGGTCTGGAGCTGGAGCTCACCGAGGGCATGCGCTTCGACAAGGGCTACATCTCGGCGTACTTCGCCACCGACATGGAGCGCATGGAGGCGTCGCTCGACGACCCCTACCTCCTGATCGTCAACTCCAAGATCTCCTCCGTGAAGGACCTCCTCCCGCTCCTGGAGAAGGTCATGCAGTCGGGCAAGCCGCTGCTGATCATCGCCGAGGACGTCGAGGGCGAGGCCCTGTCGACCCTGGTCGTCAACAAGATCCGCGGCACCTTCAAGTCCGTCGCGGTCAAGGCCCCGGGCTTCGGCGACCGCCGCAAGGCCATGCTGAACGACATCGCCATCCTCACCGGCGGCACGGTCATCTCCGAGGAGGTCGGCCTCAAGCTGGAGAACGCGGGCCTCGACCTGCTGGGCCGCGCCCGCAAGGTCGTCATCACCAAGGACGAGACCACCATCGTCGACGGTGCCGGTGACAGCGAGCAGGTCGCCGGTCGCGTGAACCAGATCCGCGCCGAGATCGAGAACAGCGACTCGGACTACGACCGCGAGAAGCTCCAGGAGCGCCTCGCGAAGCTGGCCGGCGGCGTGGCCGTCATCAAGGCCGGTGCCGCGACCGAGGTCGAGCTCAAGGAGCGCAAGCACCGCATCGAGGACGCCGTGCGCAACGCGAAGGCGGCCGTCGAGAGGCATCGTCGCCGGCGGTGGCGTGGCCCTGCTCCAGGCGTCGACCGTCTTCGAGAAGCTGGAGGCCGACCTCTCCGGCGACGAGGCCACCGGTGCCGCGATCGTGAAGCTGGCCCTGGAGGCCCCGCTGAAGCAGATCGCCGTCAACGCCGGCCTCGAGGGCGGCGTCGTGGCGGAGAAGGTCCGCAACCTGCCCGTCGGCCACGGCCTGAACGCCGCGACCAACGAGTACGTCGACCTCATCGCCGAGGGCATCATCGACCCGGCGAAGGTGACGCGCTCCGCGCTGCAGAACGCCGCGTCGATCGCCGCACTGTTCCTCACCACCGAGGCCGTCATCGCCGACAAGCCGGAGAAGGCCGCCGCGCCGGCCGGCGGCGGCATGCCGGGCGGTGACATGGACTTCTGATCCTCGGGGATCTCCGGATCCCGGGATCGGCGGTTCATCGCTGGACGCGAACGAGGGCGGCACCCCCACCGGGGTGCCGCCCTCGGGCGTTGGGCACCGCAGGTCGTCCGGGCCCGCGACCCGTCTCCGACGAGGGCCCCTGACGGAGGTCAGGGGCCAGCAGGCCCGTGTCCTGCCCCGCGCGGCGCAGCGCGTCCGTGACGAAGCCGTTCGCCTTCAGTTCCTCGACCGTGTCGCGGAGGAAGGCGAGGGTCTCCGGGGCGCGGGAGAGGGGGCGCCGACCGCCTGCCGGATCTCCATGAAGCGGCCCTCGATCAGCCGGACGTCGGGGTTTTCCCGTACGTACGCGGTCAGGGGCTGCCGGATGCCCGCGCCCGCCTCCAGGCCCTCGGCGCGGAAGACGTCGACGCCCTCGTCCCCGCGCACGACGGTCGCGTGGGCGAGGGTCCGGGACAGGAACAGGTCGTAGGCGGACCCTTCTTGACCCCGATCCGGACGCCGGGGGCGTCGACCTCCTCGGCCGTGGTGAGCGCGGAGTCGCGCGGCACGGCGTACACGCCCTCGATGACGACGTACGGGGCGGTGAACGCGACCTCCGCCTCGCGCGCCGGGTCCACGGCGAGGAAGCAGAGGTCGGCCCGCCCGTCCGCCATCGCCTCGAAGGACTTCCGCGCCGCGTCGAAGCAGAGCAGCTCGACCCCGACCCCGAGCCGCGCCCCGATCTCCCGGGCCAGGTCGACGGTGATCCCGGAGGGGTTCTCGGGGGTGCCCTGGGCGAGCACCGGGTTCCCGAGGTTGACGGAGGCGCGGAGGACTCCGGTGGGGGCGAGGTCGGCTGCGACGCGCTGCGTGGTGGTCATGGGCGCGGAGTCTAGGGAATGGCCCGGTCCTCCCGTACGGGTGTCCCCTTACGGGGCGTCAGGCCTTGGCCGGTTCCGGTTCCGGTTCCGGGCTGGACGGGTCCGACGGGTCCGACGGGTCCGACGGGCCCGTCGCGCCCGGCGAGGCGGTCACCTCGACCGTTCCCGCCTCCGTCTCCCCGTTGAACTCCTCCAGGAGCCGGGCGCTGAAGCCCCAGAAGTACGTCGCCGTGAAACCGGCCAGGTAGCCGACGAGGAGGCCGCCCGCGTAGATCGCGATCGTTCGGCCCAGGCCGTGGTTGCCGTCCAGGAGCGGGAAGAGGGCCCAGCCCGACGGGCCGATCGCGGTCGAGCCGACCTTGTCGCCCAGCATGCTGAAGAGGCCGACGAAGCCGCCGCCGAACGCGCCGCCCACGCAGGCGGTGACGAAGGGCGGCCCAGGGGAGCGAGACGCCGTAGATCAGGGGCTCGCCGACGCCCAGGAAGCCGGCCGGGAGGGCGGACTTGATGGTGCGGCGGAGGGAGCCGTTGCGCGGGAGCTTGAGGTAGACCGCCATCGCCGCGCCGACCTGGCCCGCGCCCGCCATCGCGAGGATGGGCAGCAGGACCGTGTAGCCCTGCTGCTCGATGAGCGTGGTGTGGATCGGGATGAGCGCCTGGTGCAGGCCCAGCATCACCAGCGGCAGGAAGAGGCCGCCCAGGACGAGGCCCGCGCCCGCGCCGGCGTGCGCGAGGAGCCAGTCGGCGAAGTCGCCGATCGCGGTGGAGACCTCGCCCGCGACGAACATCAGGCCGAAGATCGTGACCAGGCCGGAGACCAGGACCGTGAGCGTCGGGGTGAGCAGGACGTCCAGGGACTCCGGCACCCACCGGCGGCACCACTTCTCCACGTACACCGCGAGGACCGCCGCGCCCAGCGCGCCGAGCACACCGCCCTGGCCGGGGAGAGCGTCTGGCCGAAGGCGTCGATCTTAGCGACGCCGGGGAAGACGATGATCGCCGCGACCGCGCCGCCGAGGATGGGGTGCCGCCGAACTCCTTCGCCGTGTTGAAGCCGACGAAGACCGCGATGAGGGCCATGAAGCCGCTGGCCATGGCGGCGAGGGCGGGGGTGACGGCGGGGAGCCACCCGAGGTTGACCAGGAGGCCGTTGAGGCCGGCGATGATGCCGCAGCCGATGAGGGCGGGGATCAGCGGCACGAAGACGTTCGCGATCCGGCGGAGGAACAGCTTGAACGGGGTCTGGTTCCTCGCCTTCCGGGCCGCCCTGATCGCCGCGCCCTGCGCCGCGAGGTCGTCGGCGGAGGACGTCGGGTCCGCCGGGGCGCCGTCCACCGGTGCCTCGGCCATCAGGGCCTCGAACTCCGGGGTCACGCGGGCGACCGTGCCCGGTCCGAGGACGATCTGGTACGTGTCGTCCTCCACGACGCCCATCACGGCCGGCAGGGCCTTGAGCTCCTCGTCCCGGACGAGCGAGCGGTCCCGCAGGCCGAGGCGGAGGCGGGTCATGCAGTGGGCGACGGAGGTGATGTTCCCGGCGCCGCCGACGAGGGGAGGATCGCGGCGGCGACGGCGCGGTTCTTGTCGTCTGTGCTCATGGTGCGGTGGTGCCTTGCTGTGTGGGGGAGGGGCCGTGCGGGGTCTACCGGGCGTGCAGCGCGGCGCGCAGGTGGCCCCGGGAGTCCGTGAGGAGCTTGGCGGCGGTCGGGGCGTCGACGTCCGCGAGGATCATGAGGATCGCGTGCTTCACCTCGCCGTCGGCGGCGGCGAGCGCGGACTCGATCCGCTCGTCGGGCGCGCCGGTGGCCAGCGCGACGATCCGCCGCGAGCGGGCCTGGAGCTTCTCGTTGGAGGCGCGGACGTCGACCATCAGGTTCCCGTACGTCTTGCCGAGCCGGATCATCGTGATCGTCGAGATCATGTTGAGGACGAGCTTCTGGGCGGTGCCGGCCTTGAGCCGGGTGGAGCCGGTGAGCAGCTCGGGGCCGGTGACGACCTCGATGCCGTGCTCGGCGGCGGCGGCGAGCGCGCTGTCGGCGTTGCAGGACAGGCCGACGGTGAGCGCGCCGAGGGCGCGGGCGTGCTCGACGGCGCCGACGGCGTACGGGGTGCGGCCGGAGGCGGAGATGCCGACGACGGTGTCGTCCGGGGTGAGGCCGAGCGCGGTGAGGTCCTCGACGGCGAGTTCCTCGGAGTCCTCGGCGCCCTCGACGGCCTTGACCATGGCGGAGGGCCGCCCGCGATGAGCCCGACGACCTCGGCGGGGTCGGTGTTGAAGGTGGGCGGGCACTCGCTGGCGTCGAGGACGCCGAGGCGTCCGGCGGTCCCCGCGCCCATGTAGATCAGGCGGCCGCCGCGGGCCATCCGCGCGGCGGCGGCGTCGATGGCGGCGGCGATGGCGGGGAGCTGCCGGGCCACGGCGGCGGGGACGGTCTGGTCCTCGCCGTTCATGGTGCGGGCGATCTCCAGGGTCGGGAGCTGGTCGATCTCCGCGAGCTCGGGGCGGAAGGCCTCGGTGGTGAGGGTGGCGAGCTGGGCGCGGAGTTCGGAGTACGTGGAAGCGGAAGCGGACACGTGCGGCTCTCGGTACGGCGGCGTCGTCGGCGCCGGGGCTTTACGGGTGCGGGTGCGGGTGTCTCAGCGGGTGCGGGGCGAGTGCCGGTGGGCCAGGGCCTCGTAGGAGGCGGCGAGGGCCGGGGCGGCCGTCTCGTACGTCCGCTGGGTGACGCAGGTGAACAGACAGTCCACGACCAGGAGTTGGCTGGTGCGGGACGACATGGCCGCCGGGCGCAGTTCGCTCTCCCGGGCGGTGGAGGTGGTGAGGACGTGGTCGGCGTACTGGGTGACGGGGCCGTCCGGGCGGCCGGTGATCGCGACGGTGGTGGCGCCGTGGTCGAAGGCGACCCGGAGCGGTTCTATGACGTCGCCGGTCGAACCGGAGTGGGTGATGGCGAGGGCGACGTCGCCGGAGCGGAGCTGCACGGCGTTGGTGACGGCGAGGTGCGGGTCGCTGTGGGCGTGGGCGACCAGGCCGATCCGGAGCAGCTTCTGGCCGAGGTCCTGCGCGACGAGCCCGGAGGCGCCGACGCCGTAGATGTCGACGCGGCGGGCGGTGGCGAGGGCGGCGACGGCGGCGCCGAGCTGGACGGTGTCGAGCCCGGCGGCGGTGTCGGCGAGGGTCTGCTGCTCGTCGTAGGCCAGCTTGGCGACGACGTCGGCGATGGGGTCGTCCACGGCGATGTCGGCGGTGACGGCGGGCGCGCGGCCGGACTGCTGCTGGGCGGCGAGTCCGGCGAGGGCGAGGCGCAGGTCGCGGTAGCCGGGGTAGCCGAGGAGGCGGGCGGTGCGGACGACGGTCGCCTCGCTGGTGCCGGTGAGCTCGGCGAGGCCGGTGACCGTGAGGCGGCGCAGCCGGCCGGGTCTCCG
Source organism: Streptomyces sp. WAC08241 (assembly GCA_007858575.1). Taxonomy (GTDB): domain Bacteria; phylum Actinomycetota; class Actinomycetes; order Streptomycetales; family Streptomycetaceae; genus Streptomyces. The sequence goes on along the minus strand of CP042279.1, from coordinate 5,090,643 downwards.
GCGACGGCCTCGGCGACCCGCTGCATGGAGCGGGTCATGGAGGGCGCCAGGGTCCGCACCTTGGCCGCGAGGGCGGCGGGGGCGGGGGCGCGTCGCTGGTGAAACTTTCCTTCACATCATTGGTCACGCCTGAAAGATACTTTCGGAAGGTGGCGCGACAAGCCCCTTCCGGTGTCCGGAACCGGAAGGGACCTTCGCCCTTTCCGGCGGCTTCCGGGCCGGGTGACAATGAGGGCATGGACGAGATCGACGCGGTGGAGCAGGCGCTGCACACCGCCCGCGCGCTGGTACTGGCCGATCTCGCGGCCCGGCAGGTCGCCGCCGCCGAGATGGTGTCGATGGTGGAGGACGCGGTGACCCACCGGCGCTGGTGGGTCGAGCAGTGGCCGGAGGGGTGTCGTACGTGGCGGGGCTCGTCGCCCAGGACGTGCAGGACGCCCTGCTCGAACGGTACGGGCGCTGGCCGATCTGCCCCGTCTGCGCCTCGGGCGACCCGCACGCCCTCGACGTGGAGCCGGAACTCGGCCCGGATCCGCACTGGGTCTGCGGCAAGCAGGGCGTGGTGGTGGCGCCGGTGGGCGGCCTGACGTGAGCGGCGGGACCGGGGCGACGGGAGGGGCCCGCGCATGACGCTCTACATCGACCCGCCGACCTGGCCGGGACACGGCCGCATGTGGTCGCACCTGGTCAGCGACGTCTCCTTCGAGGAGCTGCACGCCTTCGCGGCCACGATCGGCGCCCCGCGCCGCGCCTTCGAGCGGGACCACTACGACATCCCGTCCCACTACTACGCGGCCGCGGTGACCGGCGGCGCGGTCGAGTCGGCTCGAAGGAACTCCTCCGCCGCCTCACGGCGGCGGGCCTACGACGGCCGAAGGGACGGTCGGCGGACTGATCCGCCTCGCCGGGCCGGAGGGCGTACGCGATTCCGCAGGACCGACCGGAAGGCGTACGCGGCTCCGCAGGACCGGAGGGCGTACGCGAAGGATCCCGGCCTCAGCCGGACAGGGACGACGACTCCCGGCCGTCCTTCGCGGGGCGGCGGCCCCGCTCCCGGTCACGACGTGGCCGCCGCCCGGCGTCCGCCGGGAGAGCCTCAGGGCCACCGCGGCCGTTCCCAGCCCACCGCCGTCATCGCCGCGCCCGCCCACGCCGTGGAGGCGAAGCCGAAGCCCGCGTCGATGACCGTGCCGCCGAGCCAGGGGCCGCCGGTGTTGCCGAGGTTGAAGGCGGCGGTGGTGGTGGCGCCGGCGAGGGTGGGGGCGGCGCCGGCCACGTTGAACATGCGGGCGTTGAGGGCCGGGGCGGTGTAGAAGGCGGAGACGCCGAGGAGGAAGGCCAGCAGGACCGTGACGACCGGGCTGGACGCGAAGAGCGCCAGGGCGACCAGGAAGACGGTCGAGGCGGCGATGCCGCTGAGCATCACCCGAAGAGATGCGCGTCCGCGACCGGCCGCCGATCGTCGTGCCCACCAGGGCGCCGATGCCGAAGAGCCCGAGGACGACCGAGACCCAGCCCTTGTCGAGGCCGGAGACGTCGGTGAGGAGCGGGGCGAGGTACGAGAAGGCGCAGAAGACGCCGCCCGCCGCGAGCGCGGTGACGACGACCGAGAGGAGGACCTGGCGGTCGCGGTAGATCGTCAGCTCCCGCTGGAGCCGGGGCCGGGTCTCGGGGACCGGGATGCGCGGGATGCGGGTGAGGACGCCGACGAGGGCGATCGCGGAGGCGAGGCCGACCGCCCAGAAGGCGGAGCGCCAGCCGAGGTGGTCGCCGAGGAAGGCGCCGGCGGGGACGCCGAGGACGTTGGCTATGGAGAGCCCGCCGATCATGACGGCCATGGCCCGGGCCCGCGTGTTCACCGGCACCATCGCGATGGCGACGGCCGCGCCGACCGCCCAGAACCCGGCGCAGGCGAGCGCGCTCACGACCCGGGAGGCGAAGAGCACCCCGTAGTTCGGCGCGAGGGCCCCGCGACCTGTCCCAGGCCGAAGACGGTGATCAGGAGATCAGGGTCGTCTTGCGGGGGAGCCTCAGGGTCGCCACGGCGAGCAGCGGGGCGCCCACCACCATGCCAATCGCGAAGGCCGAGATGAGCAGCCCGGCGCGCGGGATGGAGACGTCCATGTCCTCCGCGATGGCCGGGAGCAGCCCGGAGAGCATGAACTCGCTCGTCCCGAGCGCGAAGACGGAGAGGCCGAGGATGTAGACGGCCGTCGGCATGCGGGTGCTCGTGGGGGCGGTGGTCCCGGTGGGGGCGGGCTCGGCTGAGGAAGGCGGCATGACATGGGTCAACCGTGGATTCATGCCTGTCATTCCGTTGTGCCGGACCGTCTTGGCATGTGGATACGTCCCTGAGGGCGCGTGCCCCCGGGGACGTGCGCCCCCAGGGACACGCCCCCGGGGACACGCCCCCAGGGACACGCAGGGACGCCGCTCAGCAGAGGCAGGGCTCGCCGCCGCCGCCGAGCCTGGTGACGTCCTGGTCACGCAGCGCGCCGGAGTACGCCTGGACCTCGTCCACGTCCCCGCGCAGGTACTCGCCGGGACCGCGGGGGTGAGGCCGCGGCCGATCTGGAGCGGACCGGTGCCGCGCCAGGACGCCGGGAGGGCGGCGGTCGCGCCCGCGTTGGTGTACCCGTCGAGGTACAGCTTGACCGTGTCGGTCGCGTCGTCGTAGACGACGGCCAGGTAGTGGCCCTGGCCCTGGCCGCCGTCCGCCGGGACGATCTGCGAGAGGACCAGCTCGGGCGCGCCGGCCCTGTCCCGCTTCGGCACGACGAGCTGCCAGGCGTGGGCCGACGGGCTGTAGCGCACCTTGAAGGCGTCGGCGTACGTGCCGGGCACGGACAGCACGGTCATCGGGCGGGCCGGTTCGAGGTCCGCGAGCCGCACGGTCACGCCGACGCTGAAGCTCTCCGAGGTGTCCACGACCGGCCCGTCGGCGACGGCGTGACCGGCCTTGCCGTCCAGGGTCAGGTGGCCGTCGCCGACCAGGGCGTACGGCACGTCCGGGCAGTCGGGATCGAGGTCCGGGACGCAGGAACCGTCGGGGCCCCGGTGGATCGTCGCCCCGGTGCGGAGCCGCAGCGGCCCGTCACCGGCCGCCCCGGGCTGGCGCCGTCCGTCGCGGTCTCCAGGGCCCAGTGGCCGAGCCGCTTCGGCTGCCGGTGGGCGAGCCGGGTCACCTCGTCGGCGACGACGACGCGGTCGTGGACCCGGACGTCCCCGAGGTCGCCCTTCCAGTGCCGGTCGTAGCCCGTTCCTGACGGGCCCGGCCGAGCTGGAACGCGCCGGACGCCGCGGCGGGGACGGCCCGCACGGCGGTGCCCACCGGGCGGCCGTTGACGTACAGCCGGACGTCACCGGTCTCGGCGTCGCGGAGGCCCAGGAGGTGGGCCCACTCGCCGGTCTCCGGAGCACCGCCCGACACCCGTGCGTCGCCGAGGGCGAAGGACCAGACGGGGCCGGAGGCCTCCGTGCGCAGACCGAGGACGTAGGCGGACCCGCCGGCCGCGTCCTGGCTCGCGACCGTCATGGCGCGGTCGGTCCGCGCGGGGCGGACCCAGGCGCTGACGGCGAAGGTCCCGCGGGTGTCGACGGCCGGGGCGGGCGCGGTGAGGAAGGCCTGGCGGCTGCCGTCGAGCGCGGCCGTGGAGGCGAGGGAGGTGCCGGCGGGCGCCGCGCCGCCGAAGGTCACGCCGGTGCCGGCCCGGGCGGCCGTGCCCTTCTCGGCGGCGGCGCTCGTGGACCCGGCGGCGTCGGCCAGCTTCAGTGGGCGACCGGCGCGCGGCCGGCGTTCACGAAGAAGTGGTGGTAGACGCTCGTGCTGCTCCGGCCCGCCCGGTCGATCGCCCGGACGGTCAGGTAGTCCGGGCCGTTCCTCTGCGGCAGGAAGCGGATGGTCGCGCCGCCGCCGGGCCCGGCAGGACGGGCGGTCCCGTAGGGGCCGCCGACGAAGCCGTACTCGTACGCGACGACGTCGGGCGACGGGGAGTCCACCGTGAAGGAGCCGTACACGCCGACGCCGTCCCGGTACTGGTCCGCCGGGTACTCCTCGGAGGTGACGACCGGGGCGTTCGGGCTCACGCGGTCGATCACGAACCGGCAGGCCGCGCCCGCCCCTTCGGAGCTCCACGCGGAGACCGCGGTGCCGTCGTTCGCGCGGACGTGCCACGAGACGACGGTGTCGGCCGGTACGTCCGGCGGGAGCTGCCAGCGCTGGGCGGTCCCGGAGGGCAGCGGGTACGAGGAGGCGTAGGTGCGGCGCTGCTCGGCTCCGGAGGCGTCCGTCCACCAGGCCTCGAACTCACCGGAGACCATGTTGGCCTCGGAGGGCTGGTTGTCCTCCACCGGGTCGCGCAGCACGGCCGTGACGAAGGGCTCCGTCGCGACGTACGCGGGCGCGTCGCCGGTGGCGCAGGGCTCGGAGTTCGTCCGGAGGTCCTGGACGAGCGGCTGCTCCGGCGGCAGGTTGTCCGCCGCGTGCGCGGTGCCGGGCACGGCCGTCACGACCGACGCGACGACCGCGGCCACGGTCGCCGCCGCGCCCCACCCGCGTACGACCCTCTTCCGGCGCGTCTCGCGCGACCGGGCTTCCGACTGGACAAGCGTCCCTCCCCTGAAAGCGGTCGCGGTCCGTGATCACGGACCGCGTGCCGGAGGCTTAACAAGGGCCGCTGACAAGCGAGTAGTGGTTTTGTCGCGGACGCCTCAGCCCGCTCGCCCCGCCCGCCCCGCTCGCCCCGCTCGCCCCGCTCGTCCCGCCCGTCCCGTCAGTTCCTTCAGCTCCCGCTCCACGTTCTCGCGCGCCCGCTCCTCCCAGACCGCCGCCCCGTAGGGGGTGCGGAAGAGCCGGGGAGGTCGAGGAGGTGGCGCAGGACGGCAGCGCGGCCCTCGCGGAAGGCGTCGTCGGGGACGAAGCCGTACTCCTCGCGGACCGCCGCCGCGTACGCCGCGTACGCGGCGGGGTCGCTCGCCAGGACCGCGAGGTCCGCGTCGCAGAGGGTCTCGCCGTTGAGGTCGCCGCCGTCCGGGTCGTGGGTGACGGTCAGGCGCACCAGGCGGGCGACCTCGGTCACCTCGTGCGGGGTGAGGCCCGCCTCGGCGAGGCCTTCTCGGCCAGGAGCGCCGAGCGCTCCTCGTTCTCCGAGCGGTCGGGGCGGTAGACGGCGTCGTGGAACCAGGCGGCGAGCCGTACGAGTTCCAGCTCACCGCCCTCGCCGCCCTGGTCGGCCAGCTCGTCGATGCGGTCGAGGACCGCCCGCAGGTGGTCGACCGTGTGGTACCGGCGCTGCGGCTCGGCCCAGCGGGCGAGCAGGTTCCGCCCGTACGGGGCGGGGTCGGGGCCCTCGCGTCCGGCGCGGGCGGCGAGCAGGGTGGCGTTCCAGCGCCGGAGGAGCGCGGGGTCCTGGTCTGCGGTCATGGGGGCATTGTGCCCGCCGGGGCAGCCGGGCGACCGCCACCGGACGGGCGGTTCGGTCCCCGTTCCGGTTCCGGCCCCCGGCCGCGCACTCCCGGCAGTACGCCTCGTCCCCGACCGGCCGGAACAGCATCGGCTGCACGTGCTCCCCGGCGCACTCCCGCGCCCCGGCCAGCCGCGCGGACAGCCGGGGCCCCTCGGACACCGGGGCGGCACTTCGCGGGGCGGCACTTCCCGCAGCAGGTACCGGACGAGCCCGCCGGGCCGGTGTACGGGCGTCCCGGCACCGGGGAGGCCGCACAGGACGTGCTCGTGCACGTCGGCGGAGGTGTACCCGGCCTCCAGCCACCGGCCGGCGAGCCGGGTGAGTTCGTCGCGCATGCCGGGCGGGATGCGGCGCAGGGCGGGGGAGAGGAGGGGAGGGCCCCGACGAGGGCGCGGGCGTCTTCGAGGGACCGGGGCTCTTCGAGGGCCGGGGGCCCTCGGGTGCGGGCTCTCCGTCCTCGCCCTCGCCCCGCCCCCGTCCGGAAGGTGGGAGGTCTTCTCCTGGAGGTCTTCTTCTGGATGACCGCCGGTGGACGGGTGCACCGGAACACCGGCGGCCGGATTCCCGTCACCCGGTACGACCTGCGGGGACGCGGGCTCCCCGGTGGAGGAGGCGCGGCTCCCGGGCGAAGATCTTGGCCGCCTGCTCGCGGGTCAACGGCTCGGCGGAAATGAGCTGTTGCGTCACCCACAGCCCTCCGGCCACCTGCGTCCGCCGCTCGTGGACGAACCCCTCCGCCATGAGCTCGCGCTTGGCCTTGGTGAACGAGTCGCCCCCGATCCTGGCCCGTTCGGCTGTACGGGACAGGTTTTCGCGGGCGTTCTCGGAAGGGAGAGCTGCCAGGTCAGCAGCCGCACGGCGTGGGAGTTCAGCCGGGGGTGCCGGATGATGTTGTGCGAGAACGGCGAGAAGCCGCGCGAGGCGCGTTAAAGTGCCGGTAGATCACGGTGGGAGTGTTGCCTTCCACTGGGGTTCAGGCCCTCGACGATGGTTCTCAGGTCATCGGCGGGGGCCGTTTGCGAACGTACCGCAGCGGCATATGCCCGGACGGACACGAAGAGTGAAGACCGCCCGTTCGAGTGACGGGCAGTCACATCATCATTCGGGTAGCGGAGACGGCTCCCGGGCCGAGGTGCTGATGACCCGTACGGCTCCGCTCGGGGTCAGGCTCGCGCGCTCCTCCGGACTCGCCGTCCAGCACTGGTCGGCCGCCGCCTCCACAGGTAGCCGCTGGGGCGGGCCAGGACCAGCATGTTCCCGTGCGCGGAACGGACTTGCCCGGTGAGCGCCCGCTGCGCGTCGGTCACGACGTCGCCGATCCGGTACCTCACGCGCCGACCGCCCGCGCGGTGCGCAGGAGCACGGTCAGCCGCTTGGCCCCGCCGATGCCGACGGTCCCGAGCCCGTACCGGTGCGCGTCCCCGCCGGGGCCGCGCGTGACGTCCCGGTAGAGCCCGCTCGTGGGAAGGCCGGCGGTGTCCATGGCGTCCTTGAGCTCCCGGTACACCCGGGCGGCTTCGGCTTCGCCGACGGGGCGGGAGGGGGTGGGGTTGCGCTCATGGGGGGTTCCCTTTCTGGTGGATCTTCTCCGGGACGCCTCCACGATCGCGCGTGCCGCCCTACGCTTTCCAGGAGTTGAGTTCCACTGCGCGGGTGAGGAACGGGGCATATGCCAGGACCCCAAGATCTAGACCCCGGCGACAGCGTCGAGCAGTACCTCGGGAACATGGTCCGCGAGGCCCGGCTGGTGCTCGGACGCGAGTGGACGCAGACGTATCTGGCGACCAAGGTCTTCAGCAGTACGACCCGGATCTCCGAGATCGAGCGGGGCGAGGATCCCCGGACCGGGACCTGGCGAAGAAACTGGAGGTGGTGCTCCAGCTCCCGCCCGACTCCCTGGTGAACCTCGTGAAGATCGTGAGCCAGCAGAGCGTTCGCGACTACGCGAAGACCTACTTGCGCCGTCAGCTCGAAGCCACCGCCATCCACGAGTTCTCCATCGTCGTGCCGGGACTGCTCCAGACCGCCGGTTACGCGCGCGGGGCGATGGAAGCGGGCCTCGCGGGCGCGCCGAGTCTGATCGGCGACTACGTCCAAGGACGCCTGGAACGACAGGCGGTACTCGAACGCTCCGACCCGCCCTGGATGGTGACCGTCCTGGACGAGGCCTGCCTACGGCGTGAGACCGGGGGCAAACAGGCGATGCGGGAGCAGATCGAGCACCTGCTTGCCATGTGCGAACGCCCCAACGTGAACGTCCAGGTGTTTCCCATGAGCGGCGTGCCGGTGGCCGGCTCCTTCGCCCTGCTCACCCTTCCGAAGGGGAGCGCGGAGCGTACACGGAGGGCTTCAGCACGGGTAGTTACACGGAGGACCGTACCGAAGTCCTGCAATTCCAGCGGGTCTATGATCTCCTGCAACAGGATGCCCTGAGCGTCCGGGCATCCCTTGAACTGATGCGTGCCATTGCGAAGGAACACGATGACTGAGACATCTCCCAACTGGCACAAGAGCACGTACAGCGGCAACACCAACGACGCCTGCGTCGAGGTCGCCGACAACCTCCCCTCGTCCGCGTCCGGGACACCAAGGACCACGCCCGGGGCGAACTGACCGCCACCCCGGCCGCCTGGTCCGCGTTCACCGCGTTCGCGCGGACGTACGCGGTCTGACCCTCGTCGGCACTTCGAGGCCCTTCGCGCGGATGGCGAGTCCGTTTCGCTCCTCCCACTCGTTTGACACGCTGGACGCATGCTCGAGACGACGTACAACATCGGTGAAGGCCCGGCGATGCGCGTCAGCCTTTCCCTGCCGGAGGGGACGGCGGAGGCGATCCGGGCCCGAGTCGGTAAGCGCGAGTTCTCCGCGTTCATCGCGGCGGCTGTCGAGCGGGAGCTGCGGGGGCAGATGCTGGACGAGTACCTGGCGGACTACGAGAGCCGCAAAGGGCCGGTCTCCGATCAGGCGAGGCACGGGGCGCGCCAGGTCTTCGACGACGTGTTCGCGGACGAGGGCCAGTGGCCCGCCGCAAGCCAGCGCCCGAAACACTCGTCGTCGACGACATGAGCAGGCTGTGCGGCGCCCGGGTCCGGCTCGTCGCGGTGTGATCCCGTAGCACCTCCGGGGGACGACGAGCGACCGCGCGAGTGCGGCGCCCGGACTACTCGCGGCTGGTGTAGTGCCGTCTCGCCCAGAGCGGGAGCGCGAACCAGAGGGTGAACAGCCAGACGCCGACGATCCCCGCAAGCCAGGCGGCGAGCGTGTCGTCGAGGCGACCCGCAGCAGCATGAGCAGGGTCAGGACGGTGGTCACCGCGAGCAGCAGCAGCCCGGTCCTGGCCATCCGGGCGGCGAGCACCACCGTCTGCGGCTTGATGCGGCGGCCCGCGACCATCCGGTGCAGGGACACCGGGCCGATGAGGACCCCGCGCTGGCGGCGCCCAGCACGACCGCGGTGACGTAGAGGGCGCGGTCGGTGTCGCCGAGGTCGGTGAAGGCGGGCTGGAAGACGGCGATGAACAGGACGCCGAAGAGGATCTGCACGCCGGTCTGGGCCACCCGCAGCTCCTGGAGCAGGTCGGCCCACATCCGGTCCGCGCGCTCCTCGGCCGACTCGTCGCGCCCCGGCGCGGGTCGGCGGGAGGGGCGCGGCGCCCCGAGCCTTCCGGTTCCGGTGCCATGGCGCGCTCCTCGCCGTGGTCTCCCACGGTGTCTTCCCGAGCCCCCTACAGGAAAGTCTCCCACCGCTTCGGCCCCGTCGAAAATCCTTTGCGGCGGACGGGCCGCGGGCGCCAGGCTCCTCGTCCATGACCAGTCACCTTTCCTCCTCCCCGTCGCCGACCTGTTCTCCGCCGACGGGCGCCTCAAGCGGTCCCGCGCCGCGCCGCCCGCCGCGAGGCGCTGCTCGCGCACCTCGCCGCGACCCTCTTCGAGGACGGCCGGGCCTACGGCGAGCCCGAGGTCAACGAGGCCCTGAAGGGCGTGCACGAGGACTTCCCGGCCCTCCGCCGCCACCTCGTGACCGGCGGCTTCCTCTCCGTACGAAGGACGGCTCCGCCTACCGCCGACAGCAGCGGACCGACGCCCCGGGAGACGCGATCACCGCCGTCGCGTGACGGGCGCGGTCGGGCCCCGGACAGCAGCCGGCGTCGCCGTCCGGTCAGCGCCCCCGTCGCGCCCCCGCCGCCAGGGCGATCGTCCCCGCCGCCAGTCCCACGGCCGCTCCCACCGCCAGTACGCCGCCGCGCGACGCCAGGACAGGACGGCCCCTTCGACCGGGCCGAGAAGACCGAGCCGACGCTCAGCCAGGAGCCGACCGAACCGACCGACAGGGCCGAGCCGACCGAGCCGACGCTCGCCCAGGACCCGATCGCGCCGACCGAGTGGGCGGAGCCGACCGAGCCGATGGAGAGGAACGACCCCACCGAGCCGATGGAGAGCATCGAGTCCACGGACCCGATCGAGAGGAACGAGTTCCGGGACCAGAGGGAGAGGACGAGTCCCCGAGCGGGAAGTCGGGCGAGAGGTCATGCGGCGATCCTAGGGACGCGGGGCGCACGGCGGGAGGGCGCCGCGCGGTCCCGTCCACCCGGAGGCCGGCGCCCCTACGGGCGCCTCCGGAACGTGCGCCGGTACGTGTCCGGCGGCACCCCAGCGCGTTGTGGAAGTGGCGGCGCAGGGTCGTCGCCGTGCCCATGCCCGTGCGGGTGGCGATCAGTTCGACGCTGTCGTCCGTGGTCTCCAGGAGTTCCTGGGCCCGGTGGATGCGCTGGGTGTGCAGCCAGCGCAGCGGGTAGTGCCGGTGGTGGCGGTGAAGCGCCGGGTCAGGTTCCGGGTGCTCATGTTCACCCGGCGGGCGAGGTCGGGGACCGTCAGGGGCTCGTCGAGCCGGGCGCCCGCCAGGCGAGGAGGTCCGCGAAGGCGTCGGCGGCGTCGGCGGACGTCGGCCCGGCGACGTACTGCGCCTGGCCGCCCGCGCGGCGGGCCGGGACCAGGAGCCGCCGGGCCAGTTCGGCGGCGACGGCGGCGCCGTGGTCGGCGCCGACCAGGTGCAGGCACAGGTCCATCCCGGCGGCCTTGCCCGCCGAGGTCAGGACGTTGCCGTCCTCCACGTAGAGGATGTCCGGGTCGACCTCCACCCGGGGGTGACGGGTCGCCAGGTCGTCGGTGTGCGCCCAGTGGGTGGTGGCCCGGCGGCCGTCCAGGACGCCCGCGGCCGCCAGGACGAACGCCCCGTGCACAGCGACACGATCCGCGCGCCCCGCGCGTGCGCCGCGCACGGCCTCCAGGAGGTCGGCGGGCGGGGCCGCGTCGACGTCGGTGCAGGACGGCACGATCACGGTGTCCGCGCCGGCGAGGTCGTCGAGGCCGTGCGGGGCGTCGATCCGGAGCCAGCCGCCGACCCGGGCGGCGGCGGTGTCCCGCGCGGCGCAGACCTTGAAGTCGTACCAGCCGTCGGTGATCCCGCGGTCGACGCCGAACACCTCGCAGGCCGCCGCGGTCTCGAACAGCATCGTCCCGTCGTGGACCGCCAGCGCCACAGAAGTCATGCCGGGAGTGTACGGAGCCGCCCGGACCTCCGCCCCCTGGCTTTTCGGACCACGGCGCCCGCCCGCGCGCATCGTCCCAGCACCGCCCCCGTCCCCGTGCGTGTACCACGCAACGAAGCCCCGAATTGGTCTAGTCCAAGACTCCTTCAAGTTTGGTCCAGTCCATTGACGCGTCCGGCGCGGCGGGGCTACTCCGTATGCCAACAGACGCGCGCAACAAAGGCGTTGGCGCACCCCGCCCCCACACCCACGGGACTGTCATGAGACGCGTACGCTCGCTCCGCTCGGCCCTCACCGCCGCGGTGACCGCCGTCGCCGCCCTCGGCCTCGCCGCCGTCGGCACCGCGCCCGCCCAGGCGGCCGCCCCCTCCCGCGCACGTCTTCGCCCCTACTTCGAGGCCTGGACCGGCGAGAGCCCCGCCGCCCTCAGCGCCCAGTCGGGCGCCAAGCACCTGACGATGGCCTTCCTCCAGACCGCCGCCAAGGGCTCCTGCACCGCGTACTGGAACGGCGACAGCTCCCTGCCCGTCGCCGCGTCCTCCTTCGGCGCCGACATCAAGACGATCCAGTCCCGCGGCGGCGACGTCATCCCCTCCTTCGGCGGCTACACGGCCGACACCACCGGCACCGAGATCGCCGACAGTTGCACCGACGTCAACCAGATCGCCGCCGTGTACCAGAAGGTGATCACCACCTACGACGTCACCCGGCTCGACATGGACATCGAGGTCGACTCCCTCGACAACGCGGCCGGCATCGACCGCCGCAACAAGGCCATCAAGGTCCTCCAGGACTGGGCCGCCGCCAACGGGCGCCGGATCGAGATCTCGTACACCCTGCCGACCACCACCCGCGGCCTCGCCTCCAGCGGCCTCGCCGTCCTCAAGAACGCCGTCGCCAACGGCGCCCGCGTCGACGTCGTCAACATGATGACCTTCGACTACTACGACAACGCCGCCCACGACATGGCCGCCGACACCAAGACGGCCGCCCAGGGCCTCTACGACCAGCTCGCCAAGCTCTACCCGGCCAAGACCCCCGCCCAGCTCTGGGGCACGGTCGGCATCACCGAGATGATCGGCGTCGACGACTTCGGCCCCGCCGAGACCTTCACCCTCGCCAACGCCCGCACCGTCTACGACTGGGCCGTCTCCAAGGGCATCAACACCCTCTCCTTCTGGGCCTCCAGCGCGACAACGGCGGCTGCCCCGGCGCCGCCGCCGCCGACAACTGCTCGGGCATCCAGCAGAACACCTGGGACTTCTCCCACGTCTTCGCCCCCTTCACCAGCGGGACGACCGCCCCGGCCGACGACTTCTCGGTGGCCGTGACCCCAGCCTCCGCCACCGTCGCCGCCGGGTCCTCCACCACCGCCACGGTGACGACCGCCGTCACCGCCGGTGCGGCCCGGACGGTGAACCTCACGGTCAGCGGCCTGCCCGCCGGCGTCACCGCCTCCCTCAGCCCCGCCTCCGTGACCGCCGGCGGCTCCTCCACCCTCACCCTGAACACCACGACGGCCGCGGTCTCCGGCACGTACCAGATCGTCGTCAACGGGGCGAGCCCGTCCGCCGGGCACGCCGCCGTCCTCTCCCTGACCGTCACCGGCGGCGCCACCAGTGCAGCCGCCCCCCGTGGGCCAAGGCCACCGTCTACACCGGCGGCCAGCAGGTCTCCCACAAGGGCCACACCTGGAAGGCCAAGTGGTGGACGACGGGCGAGGAGCCCGGCACCACCGGCGAGTGGGGGTGTGGCAGGACCTCGGCGCCTGCTGAGCCGTACCCGCTCCACCCGCGAGGGCCGGGGCCCGTCCGCCGTTCGGACGGGCCCCGGCCCCGCGCGCCGGTCCGCTCAGCCGTCAGCCGTCAGCCGTCGACGTCGGCCGTCAGCCGTCGACCGCCTTGAAGCCCCGCAGCCGCAGGCTGTTGCCCACCACGAAGACCGAGGAGAAGGCCATGGCCGCGCCCGCGATCATCGGGTTGAGCAGCCCGGCCGCGGCGAGCGGCAGCGCCGCCACGTTGTAGGCGAAGGCCCAGAAGAGGTTCGAGCGGATCGTGCCGAGGGTCCGCCGGGAGAGCCGGATCGCGTCGGCCGCCGCCCGCAGGTCCCCCCGTACGAGGGTCAGGTCGCCGGCCTCGATGGCGGCGTCCGTGCCCGTGCCCATGGCCAGGCCCAGGTCCGCCCGCGCGAGCGTGGCGGCGTCGTTCACGCCGTCGCCGACCATGGCGACCGAACGCCCCTCGCCCTGGAGGCGCTCGACGACGTCGACCTTGTCCTGCGGCATGACCTCCGCGATCACCTCGTCGATGCCGACCTCGGCGGCGACGGCCTCCGCGACCGCCCGGTTGTCGCCGGTGAGCAGGATCGGGGTGAGGCCGAGCCCGCGCAGCCTCCGGACCGCCTCGGCGCTGGTGTCCTTGACGGCGTCCGCGACCTCCAGGACCGCGCGCCTCCCCGTCCCAGGCGACCGCGACGACGGTCCGCCCCGCCGCCTCGGCCGCGTCCTTCGCGGACCTGAGGCCGGCCGGGAGGTCCATCGCCCACTCGTCGAGGAGCTTCTCGCGGCCGACGAGGACCGCGTGGCCCTCGACCACGCCCTGGACGCCGAGGCCGGGGACGTTCGCGAAGTCCTCGGGGGCCGGGAGCGTCCCCACCCGCTCGGCCGCGCCGGCGGCGACGGCCCGCGCGATCGGGTGCTCGGAGGAGTGCTCCAGGGCGCCCGCGAGCCGCAGGACGTCCTTCTCGTCGACACCCTCCGCCGTGTGGACGGCGAGGAGGGTCATCCGGCCGGTGGTGACGGTGCCGGTCTTGTCCAGGACGATCGTGTCGACCCGGCGGGTGGTCTCCAGGACCTCGGGGCCCTTGATGAGGATGCCGAGCTGCGCGCCGCGGCCGGTGCCGACCATGAGGGCGGTCGGGGTCGCCAGGCCCAGGGCGCACGGGCAGGCGATGATCAGGACGGCGACGGCGGCGGTGAACGCGGCGGTGAGGCCCTGTCCGCTGCCGAGCCAGAAGCCGAGGGTGCCGACGGCGAGCGCGATGACGACCGGCACGAAGACGGCCGAGATTCGGTCGGCGAGGCGCTGGGCGGCAGCCTTGCCGTTCTGCGCGTCCTCCACCAGCTTCGCCATCCGGGCGAGCTGGGTGTCGAGCCGACGCGGGTGGCCTCGACGACGAGCCGGCCCCGGCGTTCAGGGTGGCGCCGGTGACGGCGTCCCCGACGCCGACCTCGACCGGGACGGACTCGCCGGTGAGCATGGAGGCGTCCACGGCGGACGAGCCCTCGACCACGGTGCCGTCGGTGGCGATCTTCTCGCCGGGACGGACCAGGAAGCGGTCCCCGACGCGGAGTTCGGCGGTCGGTACGGTGACCTCCCGGCCGCCCTTCAGGACGGTGACCTCCTTGGCGCCGAGCCGCATCAGGGCCTTGAGCGCGGCGCCCGCCTTGCGCTTGGAGCGGGCCTCGAAGTACCGGCCGGCCAGGAGGAAGGCGGTGACGCCGGCGGCGGCCTCCAGGTAGATGTTCCCGGCGCCGTCGGTGCGGGCGATCGTGAACTCGAAGGGGTGCGTCATGCCGGGCATGCCGGCGGTGCCGAAGAACAGCGCCCACAGCGACCACAGGAACGCGGCGCCCGTGCCGACCGAGATCAGGGTGTCCATGGTCGCCGCGCCGTGCCTGGCGTTGGTCCAGGCGGCCCGGTGGAAGGGCCAGGCGGCGTAGACGACGACCGGCGCGGCGAGCGTGAGGCTCAGCCACTGCCAGTACCGGAACTGGAGGGCCGGGATCATGGCCATGGCGACGACGGGGACGGCGAGCACGACGGCGGTGACGAGCCGCTGCCGGAGGGCCGCAGCTCCGCGTCGGCCCGCTCCTCGTCGGTGGGGCCCGCGCCGGCCGTCTCGTCCCTCGGGGGTTCGGGTTCGGCGGCGGTGTAGCCGGTGGCCTCGACGGTGGCGATGAGGTCGGCGACGCCGACGCCCGCCTCCGCGTCGAAGCTGACCTTCGCCTTCTCGGTGGCGTAGTTGACGGTGGCCTCGACCCCGTCCATGCGGTTGAGCTTCTTCTCGATGCGGGCCGCGCACGAGGCGCAGGTCATGCCGCCGATGGCGAGCTCGACCTGGGCCGTGCCGGATGTCGTCGTTGCCATGGCCTCTGCTCCTCGTCGGTCGATTCTCTCACAAGCATACCCTAGGGGGTATCTATCCACGTCTCCAGGTATACCCCGGCCCGTATCAGAAGCAAGGGGGTCGGCTTGACTTGATACCCCTGGGGGTATGGTGACGTGAGAGGAAGGGGTCGTGCGCAGCCGCCGCGCCCCCCGCCGACGACCCACGGGAGAGCAGTCATGAACACCGGTGCGAAGATCGCCGCCTTTGCCGCCGCGCTCGCCGCGACCTTCGGGGCCGCGTACGGGGTCGGCGCGGCCGTCGGCCCTCCGCGAAGCCCCCGGCGGTCGAGGAGCACGCGGACCCCACGGGACGGCCCCCATGAGGAGGGCTCCCACGGGGAAGGTTCCCGCCAGGGGCGCTCCGGCCCGAATGCCTCCCTCACGGTACGGGTGGACGGTTCCGGGGCACACGTTTCCGCAGATGGTGAGGCCGAGCACGATGCGGGCGGCCGCGAGCACGGCTAGGCTGGTCATTGGACTAGACCTATAGCCGTCATTCATGGAGGAATGGGCTTCGATGAGCAACCGTGCAGTCCTTGAGGTGATCGCCCTCGACGAGGAAGACGCGGTCGCCGCCCAGACCGGCGGCGCCGACCGGCTCGAACTCGTCACCGACATGGCGGCGGACGGGCTCACCCCGTCCGGAGCCGGCTTCGCCGCGATCCGCGCCGCCGTCGACATCCCGCTGCGCGTGATGCTCCGGCTCGCCGACGGCTTCTCGGCCGGCGGCCCCGAGGGCGTCGAGGCCCTCGTCACCCGCGCCGCCGACCTCCGGGAGGCCGGCGCGGACGAGTTCGTCCTCGGCTTCCTCACCCCCGACGGCGCACCGGACCTGGTCGCCGTCGAGCGCCTGATCGCCGTCCTCGACGGCTGCCGCTGGACCTTCCACCGGGCGATCGACCGCGCCGCCGACCGCGACGGACTGCGCAAGGCCCTCGCCGACCTGCCGGGCCTGGACACCTACCTCACGGCCGGTTCCGCCACCGGCGTCGACGACGGCCTCGCCACCCTCAAGGCCGAGGCCGCCCGCGCGGGCGAGCCCGGCTACGAGGCCCGCATCCTCGTCGGCGGCGGCCTCCGCCTCGACCACCTCCCCGAACTGCGCGCGGCCGGCCTCGACGCCTTCCACATCGGCGGCGCGGCCCGCCCGCGGGGCTGGACGGCCCCGGTCTCGGCGGACGCGGTCCGCACGTGGCGCGAGGCGGTGGACGCGCCGCTCTCCTGAGCATCGGCGGTCCGCCGGCGTACGGGAAAACGCGTGGTCTCCCCGTACGCCGGCGTCTAGCCTCGCCCGCATGCCCGCCCCCACACCACCTCGCACCCCCACGCCACCCCGCGCCCCTCGACACCGCCCTCGTCGGGCGTCTGATCGCCGCGCAGTTCCCCGCGTGGGCCGGTCTGCCCGTGCGGGCCGTGGAATCGGCGGGTACGGACAATGCCGTGTTCCGGCTCGGGGACGAGCTCGCCGTGCGCCTGCCGAAGGCGGAGGGGCCGAGGGGCAGGCGGAGAAGGAGCGGTACTGGCTGCCGCGCCTCGCCCCGCACCTGACGCTGCCCGTCCCCGTGCCCGTCGGGCACGGCGTGCCGGGGAGGGTTCGACCGGCCCTGGACGGTGTGCCGGTGGCTCGACGGGGACGACGCGTACCACGCGCCGATCACCGATCTCGCCCACGCCGCCGTCGAGTTGGGCCGCTTCGGCGTCTCCCTGCGCGCGGCGGACGCGACCGGCGGCCCGGCCTCCTTCCGGGGCGGCCCGGTCACCGCCTGGGAGGAGGGCGCCATGGTGCCGGCGATCGAGGCCCTCGGCGCGGACGGCACGCTCGACGCCGCCGCCGTCACCGGGGCCTGGGAGGCGGTCCTGCGCCTCCCGCCGTGGCGGGGCGACCCGGTCTGGGTCCACGCCGACCTGCTCCCCGGCAACCTCCTCACCCGCGACGGACGCCTGCACGCCGTCATCGACTTCGGCGGCCTCGGCACGGGCGACCCGGCCTGCGACATGATGGCCGCCTGGACCCTCCTCACCGCCGACACCCGCCCCTCTTCCGCGAGGCCTCCCGCGTCGACGACGCCACCTGGGCCCGCGGCCGGGGCTGGGCCCTGTGCTGGGGCGTCGTGACCGAGGCGTACTACCGGGGAAGAACCCGGTCCTGGCCTCCGTCGCCCACCGCACCCACACCGAGGCCCTGGCGGACTTCCCTAGGGGACGGTCACACCGCCCCAACTGCTCCGGCACGGAAGCGGAGTGAACGACCGTCAGGCCCGACACCGCTCGCGTCAGCGCCACGTACAGGCGCCGCAGGCTCGTCCGTTCGTCGGGTTCGCCGTCGACGACCGCCGCCGGCTCGTCCAGGACCACGTAGTCGTACTCCAGGCCCTTCGCGAGCGACGCCGGGACCAGGGTCAGGCGGGACGCGGCCGTCGTCTCCTCGCCCGGCGAGAGGTGCGGCAGGCCCGCCGCCGCCAGCGCCTCCGCGAGCGGCGCGATCCGCGCGTCGGCGGCGATCAGACCGATCGAGCCCTCGTGCTCCAGCGCCTCGACGCAGGCCGCGACCACGGCCGCGTCCAGGTCCTCCGCACGGGCGTGCCGGACCTCCAGCGACCCCGGGTTCTCCCGGACCGACTCCACCGCCGCGAGCCCCGGCGACATGTGCGGCAGCAGCCGCGAGGCGTACGCGATGACCTCGCGCGGCACGCGGAAGCCGGCCGTCAGCTCCTCGACCACCGCCTCCGGCTTCCCCAGGTGCCCGAGCGCCTGCGCCCAGCTCTCCGTCGCCCACGGCGTCGTCCCCTGCGCCAGGTCGCCCAGGACGGTGGCCGAACCGGTCGTGCAGCGGCGGCCCACCGCCCGGTACTGCATGGGGGACAGGTCCTGCGCCTCGTCGAGGACCACGTGCCCGAGCGAGTGCGTCCGCTCCACCAGGTCCATCGCCTCGTCCACGAGCACCGCGTCCGCCGCCGACCACTTCGCCGACTTCACGCTCCGGCCCGGCTTCTCCCAAAGGAGCAGCTTCTGCTCGTCCTCCGTGAGCACCCCTCGGCGTGCTCGGCCAGAACGCCGCGTCGCCCAACAGCCGCAGCACCAGCTTCGCCGGGTCCACCGGCGGCCAGCACTCCTTCACGACCGCCTTCACCGCCGCGTTGCGCGCGACCGCGTTCTGCACCCGGTCGTCCGGCGCCTCGCCCGCCTGCTCCATCCGTACGAGCACGGCGTGCGCGATCCGCTGCGGAAGGGCCTCGCGGGCCGCCCCGTACCGGATGTCGCGGCCGAGCAGCTCCCGCACCATCTCCTCGATCTCGTACGCCGGGACCCGCCAGCGGCGCGAGCCGCACACCACCATCAGGGACTCCTCCGGCAGCCTCACGTGCGAGCGGACCGCCCGCCGCAGCACCTCCGCCATCCGGGCGTCGCCCTTCACGACCGCCGTCGCCGCCGCGTCCGTCCCCGCACCTCGACGTGCGCCACGAGGTCGTCGACCGTCGCCTGCCTCACCTCCAACTCGCCGAGCGCGGGAAGGACCTGCTCGATGTAGTGGAGGAAGGAGCGGTTCGGCCCGATGACCAGCGTCCCGGTGCGGGCGAGCCGCTCCCGGTGCGCGTAGAGGAGGTACGCGACACGGTGCAGGCCCACGGCCGTCTTGCCGGTCCCGGGCCCTCCCTGCACGCACACCGACCCCGAGAGATCCGACCGGACGATCTCGTCCTGCTCGGGCTGGATCGTCGCCACGATGTCCCGCATGGGACCGACGCGCGGCCGCTCGATCTCTGCCTGGAGCAGCCGGCTGGTGCGCGCCGGCTCCTCCGGGTCGGACAGGTGCTCGTCCTCGTACGCGGTGAGCTCGCCGCCCGTGTAGCCGAAGCGGCGCCGCAGCCCTACGTCCTGCGGGTCCTTGCGCGACGCCCGGTAGAACGGCTGCGACACCGGGGCGCGCCAGTCGATCACCATCGGATCGCCGTCGGCGTCGTGCACGTGCCGCCGCCCGATGTAGAACCGCTGCCCTCCTGCGTGGTGTGCGGGTAGTCGAGCCGCCCGAAGAACAGCGGCGTCCCGGCCAGGTCGGCCAGCGCCTTGATCCGGTCCTCGATCTGCCGCTCCAGGACGGCCGCGTTCACCCAGTTCGCGGTGACGTCCTTGATGTCGAGCGCCTGCACGTCCTCGCGCATCGCGCGCAGGGCGGCGCGGGAGAGCGGTCAGGTGGGCGCGTTCGCGCGCGAGCGGATCGTCGGCGGACGGCGGCTGGTCGGGATCGACTGCGGGTACGGACACGGACACGGCGGAGCCTCCGGGGCGGATACGCGGACACGTCGAGGTGGCCGCCGGTTTCCGACCGGGCGGCGGCTCTCCACGGGGGAGGCGGGGAAGCTGGCGAGTGTAGACCCTGGGCGGGGCGCGGTGCGAACGGATTTCGCCGGGATCCGCCCCGTACGGGAAAAGGTCCATCCCGTAGGGGACGAGGTCGCTCTCACGTCGGACACCCGATCCGTCCCGGACGGGACCTCAGGCCGATGTGTTCGTAATGTCCGGATTCCATGATGGAAGCATGTCCGCGACGACCTTCACCCTCGTGACCACCGTCCCCGCCTCCGCCGCGTGGGCCTCGCCCTCCGCGCGATACGCGCCTTCGGCGGCGCCGCGGCCGGCGTCGTCCTCCTCGGCGACTACGGCCCGCCGGAGGCGGGTACGGGACCCCCGCCCGAAGTACGCCCCCGAACGCGCCTCCGCCTGAGTACGCGATCTCGCCCGACTGAGTACGGCGACGCCTGACGCGGCCCCGCGCCCCTTGATGGGATCGGGGCATGACGACGCCGACGCACACCACCACCGACCTCGCCGATCCCACCGCCCCGAGCACCCGTGCGCTACGTGTCCTCGCGCTCTGCGGGTTCCTCCTCCTCGCCGGGTGCCTGGTGCTCACCGCCGTCTTCGGGCTCGTCGACGCCGTCGAGGGCGACGGGGTGGGCGGCGGGTTCCTCGTGGCCGGCTTCTGGGCCCTGGCCTCGGGGCCGTCGCGGGCGCGGCGGCCCTCGCCGTGCCCCGGAGCGCGCTCGTCGCCGCCCAGTACGCCCTGGCGTTCGCCGGCCCGGTGCTCGCGGCCCTGGACTAGAGCCCGTCCGGCCCGTCCGGCTCGTCCGGCTCGTACGGCCCGTCCGGCTCGTGCGGCTCGTCGGACAGCAGTCCCTCGGCGGCGCCGTCGAGGAGGCGCTGCATGTCGGCGGAACGGGGCAGCATCGTCTTCTCGTAGGCGCGGACGGCGTCGCCCACCGTGTCGTGGTGCGCGAGCGCGAGGGCGAGTTCGCAGGCGTCGAGCATGGCGAGGTTGACGCCGACGCCGAGCGGGGGCATGAGGTGCGCGGCGTCCCCCAGCAGCGTGACGGACGGATCGTGCTCCCAGGCGTGGGGGACGGGCAGGGCGTGGAGGGGCGGTCGACGTAGGGGCCGTCGTTGTCGGAGAGCAGCCGCCGCAGGCGGGCGACCAGTCGCGGAAGCGGTCCAGGAGGAGGGCGCGGAGGGCGTCGGTGTCCCGGACGGTCAGGCCGGCGGCGGCGATCCAGTCGGCGGGGACGCGCTGGACGACGTACACGCGGATGTGGTCGCCGCCGTTGCGCTGGGCGAACAGGCCGCGCTCGCCGTCGGCGGCGGCGGCGCTGCCCGGACCGACGAGCGCGGCGGCCTCGGGGTGCCGTTCGTCGACGTCGTGGAACCAGGCTTCGAGGAAGGCGACGCCGGTGTACCGGGGGATGGCCGGGGAGACGGCGCGGCGGACCCGGGACCAGGCGCCGTCGGCGCCGACGACGAGTCGGCCTCGACGGCGGTGCCGTCGGCGAAGCGCAGCAGGCGGGGCCTCCGGCAGGGCCCTCGACGGAGCGCAGGGTGCGGCCCCAGCGCACGGTGCCGGGTGCGAGCGAGTCCAGGAGGAGGCCGCGCAGCAGGCCGCGGTCGATCTCGGGCTTGAAGCGTTCGCCGTCCCCGGGGACGTGGTGGAAGCCGATCGCTCCCGTCTTCGCGTCCATCTGGCGCATCTCCTGCCCTCGGGACGGGAGAGGCGGAGGAAGTCGTCGAGGAGCCCGGCCTCGCGCAGGGCGATCTGGCCGTCGTCCTCGTGCAGGTCGAGGGTGCCGCCCTGGTCGCGGGCGTCGGGGCCGGCCTCGTGGTCGTACACGGTGACGGCGATGCCGTGCCGTTGCAGGACGCGGGCGCAGGTCAGGCCGCCGGGGCCGGCGCCGATGACGGCGATGCGGGGGCAGGGGTGGTGGGGGAGGTCATGGTGGTGCTCCCTTCGTGGGGCGTACGGGGCTCGCGGGGCGTACGGGCATGGCGATGCCGCGCCGCCGGGAGGGGTGAGGGAAGAGGGATGAGGGGGACGGAATCGTCCGTCGTCCCCGACTCCAGAAGAGCACGCCGGATTCAAAAGTGCAACAGCTCAACTTTTGTATCGAGTGAACCGAGGGGATAGGCTGGCGGCATGCCCGACACGGAACCCCCAGCACGGCACCGGCACCGGCACCCGACGGCGCCCCACCGGCACCGACCCTCCCGGCCGCCGCGCACGCAAGAAGGCCGCCACCCGCCGGGCCATCGCCGACGCCGCGCTGCGTCTGTTCCTGGAGCGCGGCTACGACGACGTGGGCATCCGCGAGATCGCGGAGGCGGCCGACGTGTCGACCACCACGCTGTTCAAGCACTTCCCGGTCAAGGAGGCCCTCGTCTTCGACGAGGAGGCCGACCTGGAGGCGCACCTGATCGCCGCCGTGCGCGAGCGGCCCCGGGACAGAGCGTCCCGGCGGCCCTGCGCGAACACGCCCTGCGCCACCGCAGGGCCGCCGACGGCGGGGACCCCCGCTTCACGGCCTTCCTCGGCCTGGTGGACTCCACCCCGCCCTGCGCGACTACCACCAGGCCATGTGGCTGCGGCACACCGCCGCCCTCGCCCGGGCCGTCGCCGAGGAGAGCGGCCTCGCCCCGGACGACCCGGCGTGCACCGCCCTGGCCCACTTCGCCCTCGAAGCCCCCGGGCCGCCCTGACCCACGTCGACGGCCACGGCCAGGACCACGACCACGGCGACACCCGGGAGGCCCTGATCCGGACCTTCGACCTGCTGGACGCGGGCTGGCAGACGATCACCGCACGCCCTTGATGCCTTACGGCTTACGGCTTGCGGCCCTACGACCTACGGGGCCAGCAACTCGTCCGCGTCCACGATCCGGTACGCGTACCCCTGCTCCGCCAGGAACCGCTGCCGGTGCGCCGCGAAGTCCTGGTCGATGGTGTCCCGGGCGACCACCGAGTAGAAGTGCGCCTGGTGCCCGTCGGCCTTCGGCCGCAGCACGCGGCCCAGGCGCTGGGCCTCCTCCTGCCGGGATCCGAAGGTGCCGGAGACCTGGATGGCGACCGTGGCCTCGGGCAGGTCGATCGAGAAGTTCGCGACCTTCGAGACGACGAGCACGCTGATCTCGCCGGTGCGGAACGCGTCGAAGAGCCGCTCCCGCTCCTTGTTCGACGTCTCGCCCTTGATGACCGGCGCGTCCAGGTGCTCGCCCAGCTCGTCCAACTGGTCGATGTACTGCCCGATGACGAGGATCTGCTGCCCGGCGAACTTCTTCACCAGCGCCTCCGTCACCTTCCGCTTCGTCGCCGTCGTCGCGCAGAAGCGGTACTTCTCCTCCGGCTCGGCCGTCGCGTACGCGAGCCGCTCCGAGTCGGTGAGGTTGACCCGGACCTCGACGCAGTCGGCGGGCGCGATGTACCCCTGCGCCTCGATCTCCTTCCACGGCGCGTCGAACCGCTTCGGCCCGATCAGCGAGAACACGTCCGACTCGCGCCCGTCCTCGCGCACGAGGGTCGCGGTGAGGCCGAGGCGGCGGCGGGCCTGGAGGTCGGCGGTGAACTTGAAGACGGGCGCGGGCAGCAGGTGCACCTCGTCGTAGACGATGAGGCCCCAGTCGCGGGAGTCGAACAGCTCCAGGTGCGGATAGACGCCCTTCCGGCGGGTGGTCAGCACCTGGTAGGTGGCGATGGTGACGGGCCGGATCTCCTTCTTCGTCCCGGAGTACTCGCCGATCTCGTCCTCGGTCAGCGAGGTCCGCTTCACCAGCTCGTGCTTCCACTGGCGGGCGGAGACGGTGTTGGTCACCAGGATCAGCGTGGTCGCCTTCGCCTCGGCCATCGCGCCGGCACCGACCAGGGTCTTGCCGGCGCCGCAGAGCAGCACGACGACGCCGGAGCCGCCGTGCCAGAAGCCCTCCACGGCCTGCTTCTGGTACGGCCGCAGGCTCCAGCCGTCCTCGGCGAGGTCGATCCGGTGCGCCTCCCCGTCCACGTACCCGGCGAGGTCCTCGGCCGGCCAGCCCAGCTTCAGCAGGGTCTGCTTGATCTGCCCGCGCTCGGAGGGGTGCACGGCCACGGTGTCCGGGTCGATCCGCTCCCCGACGAGCGGCTGCACCTTCTTCGACCGGAGGATCTCCTCCAGGACGGGCCGGTCGGTGGTGGTCAGCACGAGCCCGTGCACGGGGTGCTTGGAGAGCGTGAGCCGCCCGTACCGGTCCATCGTCTCGGCGACGTCCACGAGCAGCGCGTGCGGCACGGGGTAGCGCGAGTACTCCACGAGCGCGTCCACGACCTGCTCGGCGTCGTGCCCGGCGGCCCGCGCGTTCCACAGCCCGAGCGGCGTCACCCGGTACGTGTGGATGTGCTCCGGCGCCCGCTCCAGCTCCGCGAAGGGCGCGATGGCCCGGCGGCACGCCTCGGCCAGCTCGTGGTCGACCTCCAGGAGCAGCGTCTTGTCGCTCTGGACGATCAGTGGTCCGTTCACGCGCGATCAGATCCTTCCCGGGCCGCTCCGACGACGGCCAATCCTCCAGTCTGCCTGATCCGGGGCCGTTGTCGGCAGGGGCTGCCGCACCGGGGGACCGGTTTCCGCGCGGGGAGGCGGCGGGAGATGAGCGTGGCTCACGATCCGCGTGACGGGCCTTGGACGATGGAGAAGGCGCCGTTCCCGCTGAAGCTCGACCCCGGCGCCCTGGTGGCCCCGCGCCGCTGAGAGCGGAGCCCCGGGCCGTCGGCCCCGTCACACCTGGTCGTCCGCCAGCTCCGCCACCCCCGTGATCCGGTGCAGCGGATACGTGCGCATCTCGTCGGCCGTGTGGTCGTACCCCGTCACGAAGCCGCCCTCCACGCGGACCGGGGCGATCACGCGCTGGCTCGCCGCGCCGTCCGCGTTCACGTAGCCGATCCAGACCGCCGAGCCGGTCATCGCGGCCGCCTGGACGGTCGCCAGGGTCTCGGCGGACGAGGTGCGCGGGAGCGACCCGGCCGGTGCCGGGGCCGCCGGCTCCCTGCGGACCGCCGTCGCCGCCCGGTCACCCGCCCGGATCGCCTTCACCGCCGCGCCCAGGAGGGTGGCGTCGGGGCGGGCAGCCCGTCCGGGACGGGAACGGGGCCGTACGCGCGGGCGTGCGGTACGCGTCGGCGCGCGTGATCAGGACGTCCCCCTCCGCCGACTCGGCCGCCGGGGCGTACCCCATCGCCCGCAGCCCGTCGAGCAGCGACGCCGGGTCCGCCTGCGCGGCGAGGACCGTCGGCGCCAGGCGCCGCAGGCCAGGGCGGCGGAGCGCCGGTCGGCCAGGATCTCGCCGAGGACGGTGTCGTCGTCGCAGCGCACGTACGCGGACGCCGCCCCCACCCGCAGGTGCCCGTGGCGCCGGGCCACGTCGTCCACCAGGTACGCGAGCGGCTGCGGCACCGGCGTGCGGGAGTGCGCGGCGAGGAACGCGTGCAGGTCGGACGCGGCCAGACCGGAGTCGAGCGCCCGCCGTACGGAACCGGGCGTGAACCGGTACACCGTCGCGCCACCCTTCGACTCCACGTCCGCGAGGACGGCGAGCGCATCCGCCAGGGGCCGCCGCAGCGGCCCGGGCGCGACCGCCGTCAGGTCGGCCTGGAGCAGGACGTGGTCGACGGCCTCCGGCAGCAGCGGCGCGAGCAGCGTCGCCGCCCGCTCGGCGGCCACCGACTCCTCGACGCCGCCGCCCTCGTCGGCGGGCGACGCGGCCTCGGCCAGCGGCAGGTTGAGCAGCGCCCGCGCCGGGGCCGACAGGGCGCCCCGGCCGGTGAGTCCGAGCAGCTCGGCCTCCGCGAGCGTCCAGCGCGCGAGCCGGGACCGCAGGTCGTCGGGGCGGGCGGGACCGGAGTCGGTGCTCTCCGCGGCGGGGGCGGCGGGACCGGTGGAGGACCCGCCCCGCAACGGCCGCTCCCACCGCAGCCGCGCGAACAGCGTCTCCGGATCGGCCGCCGCGCCCGGCGGAAGCGTCGCCAGGAGGCCGAGGACCCGGTGCCGCACCTCGGGCGCGGCCGCCCGGTCCAGGTCCGGGCCGAGCGCCGAGCGCGCGCCCCTTCGCGTCCTGGCCGCCGACCAGGCCCGGCGTGCGGGTCGAGGCCAGCCAGGGCGTGACGAGCCGGGCCCAGCGCTCGGCGGGCGGCAGGTCCAGCCAGTCGTCGTAGGCGGGCGTCGGCGCGTACCGCTCGTCCGCCTCCCCGTCCGAGGCGAGCAGCCCCGCCCCGTGGCAGAGCTCCAGCCAGAAGGCGGCGACCTGCTCCGTCACGTCCAGGGCGACGGCGGTCCGCCGCAGGTCCCGTACGGAGAGCCCACCCGCCCGCAGCACCTGCGGGCCCCCTGTCCCAGGACTTCAGCAGCTCCTCGACGGTCGCCAGCGCCGTGTACGCCTGCCCGGCCGCCGCGCTGTCCACCACCTGGGGACGGTGGTCGCGCAGGACGCCGACCTCCGGCGCCACCGGCTCCGGCGCCCGGTGCGCCCGCCCGCCCCGCAGGTGCAGCGCCACCTCGCGCGGCAGCACCATCGTCCGCGCCGACACCGGGAGCAGCAGACCCCGGTCGCGCAGCCAGCGCACCGGCGGGGCCGGGTTCGCCGTCACCTCGCCGTACGGCGGCCCCCACACGAGCCGGTCCAGGACCGCCAGCGCCTCCGGCGGCGCCTCGTCGAGGAGCGCGCCCATCCGGGCCCGGTCGGTGAAGAGCCCGGTCAGGGCCGCCACCGCCGACACCGGGTCGTGCGTCGCGGCGAGCCCGGCCGTCGCGATGATCTCCTGCACCCGGCCCGGCGACATCCCCGACGTCGCCTCGGCGACCGTCGGCCCGAGCCCGGTGGGCGAGGGGTGCTGCGGCGACGGCGAGAGCAGCTCGCGCGCGGTCCGCACGAGCCGCAGCCGGTCGTCCTCGCCCCACACCAGCGCCTGTTCGCGCAGCAGCGCCACCGCGCCCGGCAAAGCCGCCCCGATCACCGGATCGCCCTCGTCGCCGGTGAGCAGGGCGAGAGCACGGGGTACGGGGCCGGGTCCGGGGCGACGGCGAGCGCCTCGGCCGTCTGGAGCGCGAACCGGTCGAGCCGCTCCAGGGCCCGCACCACCGAGCCCCGCGTCCCGGCGCGGGTCGCGAGCTGCGTCAGGTCGTTCGGCACGGGGTTCAGCAGGTCCGGGCGGGCGCGCAGCAGCGCGGCGAGCCCCTCGTCGCCCCGCGCGCGGAGCGCCTCCGCGAGCGTGCGGGGCGCCGCGCCGGCGCCAGTCCCCTCGGCCACGTGCGCCTCCCGGTCGAGCTCGCCGATCCCCATCCGGACCACGTTAACCGCTGCGCAGGCGCTAACGTCGGGCCGTACCGGGCGAACCGGCCGTGGAGGGCACCGTGGGCATCGAGAGCGACCAGTTGGTCTACGACTACTTGAGCCGGGTCGGCGACCTGGCCCAGCAGCGCCACCTGCCGGCGAGCGACCGCGCGCGGCTCGTGTCGACGCTCCGGAACGAGATCGACCGCCGGCGCGCCACCCAGGGCGAGAGACCCCCGCGGCGGTACGGGGCATCCTCGGCGCCCTGGGCACCCCGGACGAGGTCGTGGACCGCGCGGGGGCGCCGGACGGCACCGAGGACCCGGCCCGGGGCCCGGTGCTGTGGCCGCGCGGGGCGGGCGGCCCGGCGACCCGGAGCCGGGAAGCCCTTCCCGTACGGGGAGGAAGGGCCGTACGGGAAGGCCGGGGAGGCCCCGGCGGGCAGCCGGTCGGGCGGTGATGGCCGGTCGGGCGGTGATGGCCGGTCGGGCGGTGATGGCCGGTCGGGCCGTGATGGCCGGTCGGGCGGTGACGGCCGGACGGGCCGTGACGGTCAGCCGGGCCGCGACGGCCGGCCGCCCCGCGACGGCGCCACCGGCCCCGACGCCCGAACAGCCCGCCCCGTCCCGCCCCGGCGGGCCCGCCGGGCCCGGAATCCCGGCCCCCGCCCCGGCGTGTCGGCCCCGGGCCGTCCGCTGTTCTACGGCGGGACGGAGAAGGGCGTCTTCGACGGCCCGGAGGGTCCGGGGAGCCCGACTGGTGGCGGACGGAGGACGCCGCCGTCCCCAGCTTCGTCGGCGGGATCGAGCGCCCGGACCTCTTCGTGCCGCCCGCCCCGAGGAGGAGGACGAGGACGAGGACGAGGAGGCCGAGGCCCCGCGTCCGGGAAGCGCCGGGTGCTCGCCCGGATCCTGCGTCCGCGCAGGGCCGCGCCCGCCCCGGAACCGGTCCCGGAAGCCGAGGCGGCCCCGCCCGCCCCCGCCTCGCCAACCCCTTCGTCCTGCTCGCCGCGCTGCTCCTGCTCGGCGGCGCCGTCTTCGGCTCGCTCCTCGCCCTCGCCGCGGGCTGGCTCCTCGCGTACGCCTCCCGCCGGCTGACCCCCGCCGAGGTCAAGGGCGCGGTCCTGGTGATCCCGGGCCTCGCCGCCGGCGCCGGGACGCTCTGGCTGTGGGGCCGCGTCCAGGGCCGCTGGGGCGACCCGGTGACCCCGGGCGGCGAGGCGATGGGCGCGGCGGTCGCGGAGACCTGGCCGTGGGTCCTGCGGGGCGCGGCGGTCGCGTCGGCCCTGTTCCTGCTCTGGCGCTCCCGCCGACACTGAGGAACCGGCGCCCCGGGCCCCGGAGCACCGGCCCCACGCCCCCGAGACCTCGCCCCGAGACCCGCCCCCGGGTCCTCGGACGCCTGGCCCAGAATGAGGGCATGACCCTCCGAACACGCCCCTCACCGTCGGGTTCGACCTCGACCTGACCCTCCTGGACACCCGCCCCGGCATCAAGGCCACCTGGGAGGCGTTCGCCGCCGAGACCGGTGTCGCGGTCGACGCCGACCTCGTCGTGACCCGCCTCGGGCCGCCGCTCGAACACGAGATGGCGTACTGGTTCCCCCGGAGCGCGTCCCCGAGATGGTGTCCCGCTACCGCGCGCTCTACCCGGAGCACGCGATCGCGCCCACCGTCCCGATGCCGGGCGCCGAGGACGCGCTCCGGGCCGTGCGCGAGGCGGGCGGCCGGACGCTCGTCGTCACCGCCAAGAACGGCCCGCACGCCGAACTGCACTTCGAGCGCCTCGGCATCGAGCCGGACGCGTCGTCGGCGGCCTGTGGGCCGAGGGCAAGGCGGAGGCCCTGCGCGCCCACGGCGCCCGGGTGTACGTGGGGGACCACACCGGCGACGTCCGGGGCGCCGCCGCGGCGGACGCCCTCTCGGTGGCCGTGGCGACCGGCCCTGCCCGCCGAGGAGCTGCGGGAGGCGGGCGCGGACGTGGTCCTGACGGACCTGACGGACTTCCGTGCCTGGTGGGAGGGCTACCTGGCCTGAGCGGAGCCGCCCGCGCCGGTCCTGGCCTGGCGCCGCTGGGCCGCGATCGAGCGCAGCACACCGGCGGCGGCGACGAGGAATCCGACCCCCATCAGCATGGAGACGGTGTACGCGACGGTGGGGAACGGGTCCGTCCCGAGGAAGAGCGGAGCCACGGTGACCAGCGTCGCGACCGCGCCGATCGCGAAGAGGACCACACCGGCCTTGACGAGGCCGTCGCCCGGAGCGCTGTCGTCCACCGGCGCGGCAGGGGTTTCACTGTGCATCCGGCCAGGGTAGTTCCCAGGCCGTAGGAACACATCGGCGACGTCTTGTCACCGGCCTCCGGACCATTAGCCTTGGTGCCGGCGGGTCGGTCGACCCGCCGTTTGCCATCCCCATCGACGAGGACGAGGACGGACGTGCCTACCGGCAAGGTGAAATGGTTCAACAGCGAGAAGGGCTTCGGCTTCCTCTCCCGTGACGACGGCGGCGACGTCTTCGTCCACTCGTCGGTGCTCCCCGCCGGAGTCGAGGCGCTGAAGCCGGGCCAGCGGGTGGAGTTCGGAGTCGTCGCCGGTCAGCGCGGCGACCAGGCGCTGTCCGTCACGATCCTCGACCCCACCCCGTCCGTCGCCGCGGCCCAGCGCCGCAAGCCCGACGAACTCGCGTCCATCGTGCAGGACCTGACGACGCTCCTGGAGAACATCACGCCGATGCTGGAGCGCGGCCGCTACCCGGAGAAGGCGGCGGGCAAGAAGGTCGCCGGCCTGCTGCGGGCGGTCGCGGACCAGCTCGACGTCTGATCCGTCCTACGGGAAGGCGAGCGCGTCCGGGCCGAGGGGCGGTACGAGTCCCTCGGCCGCGGCGCGGGTGAGCAGCCCGCGGACCGCCGCGTAGCCGTGCTCGCCGAGGTCGGCCGTGAACTCGTTCACGTACAGGCCGATGTGCTGGTCCGCCACCTTCGGGTCCATCTCCTGCGCGTGCTCCATGACGTACGGCCGGGAGGCGGCGGGGTCGTCCCAGGCCATCCGCACGGACGCGCGGGCCGACTCGGCGAGCAGCCGGAGGGTCTCCGCGCCGAGCGAGCGGCGGGCGACGATCGCGCCGAGCGGGATCGGCAGGCCCGTGGTCGTCTCCCAGTGCTCGCCCATGTCGGCGAGCCGGTGGAGCCCGTACTCCTGGTAGGTGAAGCGGGCCTCGTGGATGACGAGTCCCGCGTCGACCTTGCCGTCGCGGACGGCGGGCATGATCTCGTGGAACGGCATCACGACCACCTCGCCGACCCTGCCGGGCACGGCCTCGGCGGCCCACAGCCGGAACAGCAGGTACGCGGTCGAGCGCTCGCTCGGCACGGCGACGGTCTTCCCGGCCAGGTCGGCGCCGGTCGCCCTGCCGCGGGTCAGGACGAGCGGCCCGCAGCCCCGGCCCAGGGCGCCGCCGCAGGGCAGCAGGGCGTACTCGTCGAGGATCCAGGGCAGCACGGCGTACGACACCTTCAGGACGTCGTGGGCGTCGGCGCCGCCCTCGGCCCAGTTGTTGGTGACGTCGATGTCCGCGAAGGTCACGTCGAGCCCGGGGGCGCCGGGGACGCGGCCGTGGGCCCAGGCGTCGAAGACGAAGGTGTCGTTCGGGCAGGGCGAGTAGGCGATCTTCAGGTGCACGGTGCCTCCACGAAGACGGTTCGGCCGAGGAGCTGGACGGTGTGCCGGAGCGCCTCCAGGGCGTCCCCGACGCGCCAGGCGGCGCGGTCGCGGGGCCGACGGCGTTGGACACGGCACGGAGTTCGAGGACGGGCACGCCGTACGCGGCGGCGGCCTCGGCGACGCCGAAGCCCTCCATCGCCTCGGCGGCGGCCCCGGGGTGGCGCTCCGCCAGTTCGGCGGCGCGCCGGGCGCTGCCGGTGACGGTGGAGACGGTGAGGACGGGCGCGACGGCGCACGGCACACCCCCAGCGGCCAGGGCGGCGGCGACGCGGCCGGTCAGCGCCCCGGGCACAGGGTGGACGGACCGCCCGAAGCCGAGCTCCTCGACGGCGAGGTACCCGTCGGGGGTCTCCGCCCCGAGGTCGGCGGCGACGATCGCGGAGGAGACGACGAGGGACCCGGGCGGGGCGGCCGGCTGGAACCCGCCGGCGATCCCGGCGGAGACGACGAGGTCGTAGGGCCGCTCCCGGCGGTCCGCGCCCGTCAGCGCGGCGTGCGCGAGGGCCGTTCCCGTCGCGGCGGCGACGGCCGCGGGGCCGACCCCGCCGACCAGGACGTCGACGCGCGCGCGGTCGCCGTCCGGGGCGTGCCGGCGCAGGACGAGCCCCCGGGCAGCGGGACGCGCTCCGGGGCGACGGCGACGGATGCGACGGCGGCGGCGGGGGCGTCGGGGACGCCCCGGGTGTCCGGCGCGCCGGGGGCTTCCGGGGCGACGGACGCGAGGCCGGCGGAGACGGAGTCCGCCTCCGCCGCCACGGCCGTCACGATCAGGATCCGGTGGACCACCGGCGGATCAGGATTCCTTCTTCAACTGGAAGTGCCAGACGCCGGTCAGCTTCTTGCCGGTGTTCTCGACGATGGTCACCTGCGTGTCGTTCACGGGCTCGCCGGTCTGGCTGGAGGTGAAGAAGGCGCTGGCCGGAATGGTCCGGTAGGTCTTCTTGTACGGCTCGGCCTCGGCCTGCTGGCCGCCGAGGAAGATCGTCCAGCCGTTGTCGGCGATGTCCGGGTCGACGCCGAAGCGGATCTTGTCGTCCGGCGCGACGGTCAGGGTCTTCTCGGCCTTCTTGTTGAGGCAGCCCTGGACCTCCGACTCCTTGATGGCGTCGCCGCCGTTGTAGCAGGCGGCCTCGGAGTGGACCGAGTCGGTTCCGACCGTCAGGGTCGCGAGTGGAGTCGGCTTGTCGCAGGCGGAGAGGACGAGGAGCCCGGCGGAGACGGCCCCGAGGGCGACGGCGGTCCGGCGGCGCGAGCCGGAGAAGAACGCAACGGTCATGAGCCGAAGGCTATCGGGCCGTCGCTTCCGCGCCACGCGGGGGTACGGCGTGCCGCCTCCCGGTACGGGAAGGGCTGGGCCATCCGTACGGCGTCCGTCACGCCACCCGGGTCTTCGGGCGGTCCTTCGGGCCCGGGCGGCGGCGGGCGGCCGAGAGCAGGCCGCGGACGGCGAGGAGGGCGCCCAGGGCCAGGATGGCGGCGGCGACGGACATGCCGAGGGTGCCGTTCAGGGGGAGCGCGATGCCGATCGCGCCGCCCACCACCCACGCCATCTGGAGGGCGGTCTCGGAGCGCGCGAACGCCGAGGTGCGCACCACCTCGGGCACGTCCCGCTGGATCAGCGCGTCCAGGGACAGCTTCGACAGGGCCTGGGTGAGGCCCGCGACCGCGCCGAGGACGGCGACCATGACGCCGCCGAAGAAGACCGCCGTGCAGACCGCGGTGCCGAGGACCACGCTGATCATCGTGGCGATGATCACCTCGGGGCCGTGGCCCCGGTCCCGCAGCAGCGAGCCGACCGCCGTGCCGCAGGCGTTGCCGACGCCCGCCGCCACGCCCACGATGCCCAGGGAGACGGCGGCGCTCTGCCCGGAGAGCGGGTGCTCGCGCAGCAGGAACGCCAGGAAGAAGATCAGGAAGCCGGACAGCATGCGCTGGGCCGCGTTGGCCGCCAGGCCGTGCAGGACGGCCGGGCCGACCGTCCGCAGGCTCGGCTTCTTCTCGCCGTGGGTCAGCAGGTGCGCCCGGCGCTCGCCCTTGGCGGAGTCCACCTTGGGCGGCATCCGCAGCGCCCAGAACGCGCCGAGCAGGAACAGCGCGCACGCGCCGTACAGCGGCCAGCCCGGCCCGATCATCTGGAGGCCCGCGCCGACGGGCGCGGCGATCCCGGTGGCGAGCAGCCCCGCCAGGGTGACTCTGGAGTTCGCCTTCACCAGCGAGAAGTCCGGTGGCAGCAGCCGGGGCACGACCGCGCTGCGGACCACCCCGTACGCCTTGGAGGCGACGAGCACGCCGAGCGCGGCCGGGTAGAGCTCGATGCCGCCGGTGGCGACGGCGCCGGACATCATGATCGCCAGGACCGCGCGGGTCCCCATCGCGCCCGCCATCGCCGCGCGCCGGCCGTGCGGGATGCGGTCCAGGAGCGGGCCGATCACGGGGGCGAGCAGCGTGAAGGGGCCATGGTGATGGCGAGGTAGAGGGCGACGCGGCCGCGCGCCTCGTCGGTGGGGACCGAGAAGAAGACGGTGGAGGCGAGGGCGACGGTGATCATGACGTCCCCGGCGCCGTTCACGGCGTGCAGCTCGATCAGCTTGCCGAGCCCCGACTCGCCCGCGCCGTGCGCGTGGGTGGCCTTCCGGATGCCCTTCGCCGTGCCGGTGAACGGCAGGTGCAGGGCACGCCGACCGCCCGGCCCGCTCTCCGGAGCGGCCCGGCGTGATCCTCGGATCGTACGGGGGACCGTGCGGCTGCCACCCCGTCATAGTGCCCCAAGGTCGAGGTGTGAACCGTGGCGTGACGCGGGACGCGTCCGGACCGTCCGCGTCCCCTCCGGCCCGGCGGAGGACCCGGAGCCGCACCGGCGGGCCGTCCGACCGTCCCGGCGCGCCGGGCGTGTCGCCCCGTCCGGGCCCTTCCCGACCGGCCCGGGAGCCCGTGATGCGGGCCTCTTGGGGCGGGCAGGTGGGCGGAGGCCCGCGAACGGGGTAGCGTGCGTAGCGCGTCACCGGCGGAAGCTCTCGGCCGCGCGCCTCTTCGGCATCCCGCAGAATGGATGGCGTTAGGTGTGCCCGAGACGCGCGAGACACGTCGGGCGCGGACGTCGATGCGGTCCCCGGTCCGCTCCGCCCGCCGCCCGCTGCCCCGCTCCCGCCTCCCGGCCGGCGCACCTGTGAGACGGCGTAGGAGAAAGCGATACCTGTGAGTGCTGCGACGACGCGAAGCGGTACCCCGCGTGCCCCGCGAACCACGCGTACCCC
Organism: Streptomyces sp. WAC08241; assembly: GCA_007858575.1. Lineage (GTDB taxonomy): Bacteria > Actinomycetota > Actinomycetes > Streptomycetales > Streptomycetaceae > Streptomyces. Next base: position 5,056,877 of record CP042279.1, on the reverse strand, counting down.
CGACCGCCTGTGCGCCGAGGCGGTGGACCTCGCCCGGGAGGCCGCCGAGGAGGCGGCCGCGCCGGGGATCGTGGGCGCCCACGTGGAGGTCGTCGCGGAGGGCGACCGCGTCGTCACCCACTTCTTCGAGTGCAAGGAGCCCGGCTACCGGGGCTGGCGCTGGGCGGTGACGGTCACGCGCGCCTCCCGCGCCAAGAACGTCACGCTCGACGAAACCGTCCTGCTGCCCGGCCCCGACTCCCTCCTCGCCCCCGAGTGGGTGCCGTGGAGCGAGCGGCTGCGCCCCGGCGACATGGGCCCGGGCGACCTGCTGCCGACCGAGCAGGACGACCCGCGCCTGGAGCCCGGATACACCGGCGAGGACGCGCCGCCGCCGAACTCCGCGGTCTCGGAGGAGCTGGCGGACCACCTCGACGCCGAGGACGCCGAGATCGTGACCCGTGCCCCCGTGCGGGGACGATCGCCGCGGTCGCCGAGGAACTCGGCATGCGCCGGGCCCGGGTCCTGTCCCGCTACGGCCTGCACGTGGCCGCGGACCGCTGGGACGAGGCCTTCGGCGCCAAGACCCCGATGGCGCAGGCGGCACCGGCGACCTGTGAGTCCTGCGCCTTCCTGATGCCGATCGCCGGCTCCCTGAAGCAGGCCTTCGGCGTCTGCGCCAACGAGTTCTCCCCGGCGGACGGCCGGGTCGTCTCCTGTCCTACGGCTGCGGGGGCCACTCGGAGGCCGCCGTCATGCCGAAGCCGCCGCGCCCCGCGCCCCCGGTCCACGACTCGACGGCCGTCGACGCCTTCCCGCTGCGTCCCGCCCGGGACTCCGGCTCCACGACGGAGCCGGACGAGGTCCTGGAGGACCTGGGCCACTCGTAGGGGAGATCCCCTCGGGGAGAACGGCCCTGCGCGGCGCGGTACCTTCGGGCCCCGGGACCTCCGGTCCGGGCCCCGGGCCCGGGAGCGACACCGCACCGGCCCCGCCCCGCATCACCGCCCCGCAGAGTGGAGTCAGACGTGAGCGTCAGCGTCCGGACGACGACCGACGGAACCGACCCCTTCGGCACCGCACGGCTGCGCCGCGGCGTCCTCGACGCCTGGGGGCCTCGCCCGCCAGGTTCGCGAGGACGCCAACGCCGAGAGGACCTCGCGCTCGGCGGCTACCGCGACCGGCTGGTCGTCGAGCTGGCCCAGAACGCCGCCGACGCCGCCCGCCGCGCCGGCGTCCCCGGCCGGCTCCGCCTCACCCTGCACCCGGCGGACCACGAGGGCCCCGCCGCCCTGGCCGCCGCCAACACCGGCGCCCCCTGGACGCCGGGGGCGTCGAGTCGCTCTCCACCCTCCGCGCCTCCGCCAAGCGCGAGCAGGGCGGGGACGGGGCGCGGGGGCCGTGGGCCGCTTCGGCGTCGGCTTCGCCGCCGTCCTCGCCGTCACCGACGAGCCCGCCGTCCTCGGCCGCCACGGCGGCATCCGCTGGTCCCTCGCGGAGGCCCGCGAACTGGCCGCCGGGTCCGCCCGCCACAGCCCGGGCCTCGGCGACGAACTGCGCCGCCGCGACGCCACGTACCCTGCTCCGGCTCCCGCTGCCCGCCGAGGGCACCGCGCCCGAGGGGTACGACACCGTGGTGGTCCTCCCGCTGCGCGACGCGGCCGCCCACGACCTCACCGAGCGGCTCCTGTCGTCGATCGACGACGCCCTGCTGCTCACTCTTCCGGGTCTGTCCGAGGTCGTCGTGGAGACACCCGAAGGGGTACGAACGCTCCGCCGCTCCGAGGCCGACGGCTACGTCCGCGTCGAGGACTCCACGAGCGGTTCCGCGGGAGACTCCACGGCCGGTTCCGCGAGCGGCGCGCACCGCTGGCGGACCGTCAGCCACGGCGGCCCGCTCGACCCCGAGCTCCTCAGGGACCGCCCGGTCGAGGAGCGCCTGCGCCCCCACTGGTCGGTCACCTGGGCCGTGCCCGTGGACGACGAGGAGCCCGCGCTACCCGCGGACCACCCCCGTCGTGCACGCCCCGACCCCTACGGACGAACCCCTGGGCATCCCCGCCCTCCTCATCGCCTCCCTGCCGCTCGACACCGCCCGCCGCCATCCGGCGCCCGGGCCGCTCACCGACTTCCTGGTGCGGCGGGCGGCCGACGCGTACGCCGAACTCCTCGCGGACTGGCGGCCGGTGACGACCGCCGCGCTCGACCTCGTGCCCGGCCCGCTCGGCAAGGGCCCGCTCGACGGGGCGCTGCGCGAGGCGATCCTCGACCGGCTGCCGCGCGTCGGGTTCCTGGCGCCCGCCGTCCCGACCGAGGAGCTGCCCGCGCTCCGCCCGATCGAGGCGGAGGTCGTGGAGGAGCGCGGGCGCGGAGACCGTGAACGTGCTCGCGGAGGTCTTCCCGACGCTCCTCCCGGCCGGTCTGGAGCGCCGCCCGGAGCTGCGCACGCTCGGCGTCGGCCGGGTGCCGCTGACCGAGGCGGTCGACCGCCTGGCCGGGGTCGACCGGCCCGCCGCCTGGTGGTGGCGGCTCTACGACTCCCTCGCGGGCGTCGACCCGGACCGGCTCACCGGCCTGCCGGTGCCGCTGGCGGAGGAGGTCGAGGGCTCCCGGCCCCGCACGGCGATCGGCCCCGCCAGGTCCTCCTGCCGCAGGAGGGCACCCCGCCCGAGCTGGCCCGGCTCGGCCTGAAGGTGGCGCACCCGGAGGCGGCCCACCCGCTCCTGGAGAAGCTGGGCGCCCTGCCCGCCACGCCCCGCGCGATCCTGACGACCCATCAGGTGCGGCTCGCGGTCGCGGCCTCCCTCGACGTGGGCGAGATCTGGGACGAGGACGTCGACGCCCTGGACGCGGAGGAGCTGGCGGAGACCGTCCTCGGCCTGGTCAGGGACGCGGACCTCGCCCCGGGCGAGGAGCCGTGGCTGGGCGCGCTCGCCCTCCCCGACGAGGACGGCGAGCTCGCCCCGGCCGCCGAACTCGTCCTGCCCGGCTCGCCCTTCGCCGCCGTCGTCCGCGAGGACGAGATCGCCCTCGTGGACGCCGACCTGGCCGCCCGCTGGGGCGAGCAGCCCCTCACCGCGTGCGGGGTCCTCGCCACCTTCGCCCTCGTCCGCACGAGTGACCTCGTCCTCGACCCGGACGAGGTCGAGCCCGCGAGGGCGACTACCCGGAGCCGGACGACGCCGGACTCCTCGACGCGGTCGACGTGTGGTGCGAGGACGTCCTCGACCGCCTCCCGGAGACCCCGGTGCCGCCGGTGGCGACGGAGATCGTCGCCGTACGGGACCTGGACCTGGTCGACGACGACGCCTGGCCGCAGGCGCTCGCCCTGCTCGCCGAACCGCCCCTGAGGGACGCCCTGATCGAGCCCGTACGGGTCCTCCTGCCGGACGGCACGACGGAGACCGTCCGCCCGTACACGGCCTGGTGGCTCCGGGACCACCCCGTCCTGGACGGCCGCCGCCCGGCCGGACTGCGCGCGGCCGGCACCGACCCCTCCTGATGGGCCTGTACGACTCCGCCGACGCGACCGGCTTCGAGGACGAGCAGGTCCTGCGGGCCCTCGGCGTCCGCACCTCGGTCCCCGCGCTCCTGGACGAGCCGGGCGGCGCGGCCGAGCTGCTGGCCCGCCTGGCGGACCCGGACCGCACGGTGTCGGCCCCACAACTGCACGCCCTCTACACGGCCCTCGCGGACCTGGACCCGGAGCAGGTGACCCTCCCGGACGAGCTGCGGGCGGTCGTCGACGGGGTCGTGACCGTGGTCGACGCGGCGGACGCGGTGGTGGCGGACACCCCCGACCTCCTGCCCCTGGCGGCCGGGCTCCCCTCCTCCCGGTCTCCCCGTCCCGCGCGGTGGACCTGGCCGACCTGTTCCAGGTGCGCCGCCTGAGCGAGACGGTGGAGGCGGAGGTCACGACGACCGGCGAGGAGCACGGCGTCCCGGACGCGGTCACCGCCCTCCTCGGACCGGCCACCCCCGGCTTCTACGTCGAGCACGAGGAGCTCCGCGCGGGCGGCGTCGAACTCGACTGGCGCCGCACCCCCGACGGCACCGTCCACGCCGCCACCCTCGAAGGCGTCGCCGCCGGCCTCGCCTGGTCCGCCGGCCAGTGGCCCCGCCGCTTCGAGGTCGCGGCCCTCCTGGAGGACCCGACCCGCACGGAGGAACTGTCGCGGGACCGGTGGTTCGACTGAGGCCTGATGCGCTGGGCGGCCCCTAGTCGGCGTCGGACGCCCGGAGCTCGCGACGAAGGCGTTCGGTGGCGTCCCGCCATTGCTCGGCCTGCACGGAGGAGGGAACCATGCCTCGGTCGTCTGCCGAGTCAAGCGGCTCAATTCGTCCAGAGTCTTGGTCAGTTCCTCGGTCGTGGTCGCGCGGTACCGGCTTGAGGTGTTGATGCGCCGCGACAGAGCGTGCAGACGGTGTGCGGCCCGGTAGTAGGCCACTTGGCTGTCGGTGAGGCGCCGTACGGCATACCCGCCGCACTTGCTGCAGGGGTCGAAGTGCTCGTTGTTCAGCAGTTCTTCGAGGCTGACCATGTGGTCATCACGGGTGATGCCCCGGTCATGTCGGCGGTGGGTGCAGTGAAAGGCGTGGGCCCGTCCTTGATAGAGACCAGCCGCATCCGAGGTGTAGACCTGTACTTTCGCCAGGACGCCGAGGGGTAGCTCCGAACCGCCCCAGCCGTCCTTCGAGGCGGGTTTGAAGGGGGCGAGGTGGAGTGTTCCTGTAGTGAGCAGGCCGTCCCACACGACTCTCGGGAATGCGGTGCGGGGGTAGCCACGGTCGTCGTAACCCGTCGGATCCAGAACGCGTAGATCTGCTACGCCGCGGGCAAGCGCCAGCGACCGCCGAGCCGACTCGAAGTCCCGGCGACCCGCATAATCGCTTTGGATGGCTTCTTCCCCTCCGCAATGCCCAGGTCCTGCCCGAAGTCAGGGAGTTCCGGGTCGTGACTGTAGGCAGACCACCGACTGTCCGCTTCCGTCGTGCCCTCGTCCACCGAGGTGGACTTGAGGGCCGGAAAAGAACATCGGGCAGGTCGGAAGCGCCGGCGACGATGACGCCCTGCCACCCCGAGCCGCAGCGCTCCTCCAGCACGGACAGAGGTACGACCTCGAGGCCGGACTCGCGCGAGAAGACGATGTACATCTGCTCGGGGTCGTGCAGGGTTTCCCGCAGTGCGCGCACATGCTCCAGTGTCAGCAGGCGACGTGCGTGCACGGGCGTATCGTCGAATACTCCCGGACCCAGGCCGTATTCCAGGTCGGAGAGTCGCTCCGGTTCGACCGCACTCTGCGACGGCACCGTCGACTGCTCCCCGTAGTCCAGGAGGGACCGTCCCGACAGCAGCCGGTCGGCGACCGGCTCCGGCACTCGTACGACGAGCGACGGCTCCACCCAGTCGGTGGCAATGCTGTAGGAAACCAGCGCCCCGAGCTCCCACTCGGTGAGTCGATCGAGGTCCGTCTTCTGAGCACCGCGCCGCGGCACGGCACCTTGCGGGACTCGCGCGACCAGGACCCGCTCACCGGCCTCGGAGGCGGCAGCCTGGTGCAGGGCCGATTCTTCCCAGTCGATCAGCAGCTTTCTTGCGCGTGCCAGCACCTGGTCACGTCCCTTGCGTCGACTGCTCATCCTGTTGCCGAGATCGTAGATACCGCTCGTCTGCTCACAGGGCCGTTCGATGCCGTCCTCAACGGTGGAGCGCCATCGTCTCCACAGGGACGTGACCTGTGAGGTGACATCGGTGGGCTTGCCCAGTACGGTCAGCGCGGGATCGTCGACGGGAATGTCCGGTGTGGTCATCGCCGAGACCGCGGCTGCTGCCGCCACGGACTCGCGGGCGATCAACTGCTTTGCCTGATCCTGCAGTTTTCCATTCGGTCGATCTTCGGGATCAGTCTTTCCCTCATCCAAGGCTTCAGCCATGGGAACGGTTCCGCGATCTGATGCACACGGGCGAGACTGATGAACGCGGCACGCCATTCGGACAGAACTGTCCGGCGAACGTTCAACGCGTCACTCAGCTCCTCTTCTGCTTCCTCGTCTTCCTCTATCTCTTGCTCTGGTGTATTGCATTGATGGTCATGGACTTTCGAACGCAGCAGGGCCGCGGCCCGACGCACGTCGTCTTCGCTGTACGAGTCTTCATCCGCCTCGGTGTAGGAGTCCAGCTCATAGAGCAGGCCCAGGCCGGACACAGCTTCGAGGAAGATGTCCAAGCCCGTGCCCGGACGAGCCCATGAGCGGTACGAGCCGCACTGCGAACACATCCGGTCGACCGTCGAAGCGTCCAGACGCACCTGTTGCCGCGTCGCACGTGCCGAACGCAGAAACGAGCACGATGACGAAGCGTGCAACCGTGCCTGCTTGCTCTGAGCCGACCAAACGGTGACGGGTACGCCCTCGAAGGGGCCGAGCGGTACATCTGGCGTCAGTGCGTACATCACACAAACCTCCCCTTTGACCTGCTGCGAAGCCTAGCTGTGGGCACGGACATGAACGTCCCTTTTCGGATTCGACCATCTCCCCATGAGGTGAATCCGAAGCGCGCGAAGCCAGGCAGCCCTCAAAGCGATCGATGGCACCCCGGCTGTCAGTGACGGAACCTAGGCTGGGCCCATGACGCCACCGACAACGCCCGAGGACGCAAACGACATACCGCAGACCGCGCCGTCAGAACAGGGATGGGGTGAGATCGTGGACCGGCTTCACGAGCTGCTGGCCCCCTTGGAGTGGGCGGGCTTCGACCTGCCTGACGAGTGGGACAGTGAATTCGATCCACAGGTAGGAGCTCTGCTGTATTCGGAACTCTGGCGCGGTGACGGATGTGTGGTGGTCGAGTACCGGCCGCACGGGGAGTGCTGGTCCTGGGGCCGTTCGACGACATCATGGGAGACAACCCCGAGTCGTACAGCCTGCTGGACGGCCGACTGGAGATCGATGTCGCGGTAGCAGGTCCAGCCGCAGTGACCACTGTGAAACGCGAGACGGGTCGGGCAGGCCTTCTGGACGCTACTCGCGTCCGTGTCGCCGATACCGCTCCGCCACATGCCCAGCAGGACTTCGCGATGCGACGCATCCGTCGTATCTTCGAGCCGGCCGCCGACTACCGAAACCTTCCACTGACCGATGTCCTGCGGGAGGTCAGCGAGGAGAAATGGCTGGCCGCCTTTCTGGAGATGGTGGTCGGCATGTACGGCCGCGACGTCGCCCCAGACATCGTGCCGGACGCGGCCGCGCTGGGGGTGGCCGCATGGTGCTGGCGCAACGACACGGCCGTGGAGGCCCACCACCTGGACACGGACCTACTGATGGCGCGCACCAACATCGCAGTCACACGCGTTGCCCAGCAGCATGTCTGCCCGGTTGACGGCATTGACTGGGACGGGATCGAAGCCACGCTCATGGATCCTCAGTGGTCACTGCCCGAGGGAACCGCCATCCACTCCCTGTTCGGCAGCGGTTGGACAGAGGTCGCCGAGACCGTCACTGCGGAACTCCGCCGCTGGCGGCACATCGACCAGAACCTCCTCGGGCCCCAGAGCACCCTGATCCTCATGACGATCGGAGGCTCCACCGGTTATACGGATTCCTGGTGGGGCCAGGGCAACTGGCACGCCATGTGTCGTCACGCCATCGACAATGCCGTCCATGCCGGCCTGTCCCTGCCGGCGCCCTACGACCTCCGAGGGACGAAATCTCTCCTGGACGACCTCGATGAGCCGGACCTGCTGGCAGACAACGTCCTGGACTGGATCATCGACCTTCCCGAAGCCGGCATCGACGGCCCTCGCGGACTACGATTCAACGCCCTCGACCGACCGGCGAAGAGTTGCTGGGACCCGTATTGGCTTGAAGACCACACACCCTAGGCGAACCAGAGCCCGCCGCGCCGGTGCCGGGCCGGCGGCACGTCGACGGTTTCGGCGGCGTCGAGGTCGAGACACCGCCGGGGGCATTCACCAGGCACAGGACCGTGCCGACCCCTCGCGGAGCCGCTGCCGTGCCCGGCGCTCCTCCTCGGTGGCCCGGTGCGCGACGGTCTTGTCCCACTGGTGCCGGAGGAACGAGTGGACCGCGACCGCCCGCCGGACCGGGCGCGGGCGGGGCGCCGGAACTCCCAGACGGCTTCGGCGAGGTCTCCGTCGCCGTACCTCAGGTCGTGGAGGACGACGGCGTGGAAAGGCTTCCCCGTCAGCCGGTCGGGAGAACTTCTCCGGCGGGCGCGGGAAGGATGATGAGCGGTACGGGCCACGGGAACTCCATCGGGCAGCCACCGCCAGGCGTCTTCTGGCGGGCTACCTGGAGCCCCGGGGGCCGATCGCACGTGCGTTCCGTATGGGGGCACGGTATTCCGGCGCATGCCCGTCGCATCCGAATGCGGCGGGGCATTACCATCCCTATCCGCGCTCGCGCGGTCGGCTCGGCCACGTGATGCTCTGCGCGTCCGGGGTGACGGTGATCCGGAAGCGGTCGAGGGAGGGTGCTCCGTCCTGTTGCCAGAGGGTCACGTGGTCTTCGATCCTGTCCCACAGGCGGCCCGGTCCGCCCTGGCGGACGGTCCAGCGGTCACCGTCGTGGCGGAGAGCGGCCCAGGCCCCGGTGCCGACGTCGAGGACCACGTCGTGGGGTACGTCGCCTTCGAGGGAGATCCAGAGTCGCTGGGCGCGCGGGGCGGCGATCTGGGCGACGAAACGGACGGTCCAGTCGTCCAGGAGGTCGGCGCCGACGACGGTTTCGCGTTCCCCGCCGTCGTCGAGGTCGGGCAGCAGGCCGAGCGGCGGCGGAAGGTGGGGACGGGCGAGCATGAAGGAGACCTGACCGCCGAGGAACCGGCCGTGGGCCACGCCGTCGCCGACGGTGAGCAGGGCGAGTTCGGAGGAGTACATCCAGCCGCACACCGTCGCGAGGATCCGGCCGCCCGGTCTGACCTGGGCGAGCCAGGCCGGTGGGATCTCCGTGACTCCACAGGTCGCCACGATCCGGTCGTACGGTCCGCCGTCCGGATCCCCGGCCAGCCCGTCCCCGACGACCAGCCGGGGCGCGTGCCCGGTGGCACCGAGGGCGTTCCGGGCTCGTACGGCCACGTCCTCGTCGACCTCGACCGAGGTCACGAGGCCGTCGCCGAGCCGGTGGCAGAGGAGCGCGGTGGAGTAGCCCGAGCCGGTGCCGATCTCCAGGACGCGGGTCCCGTCGTCCACATGGAGTTCTTCGAGCATGCGGACGACCAGACCGGGCATGGTGCTGGAACTGGTCGGCGACCGGAAGATCCGTCCCCGGATGTCGCCGGGGGCGATGGTTCCGGCGATCTGTGTCACCAGCGAATCGTCCGCGTACGCGGACGGAAGCCACGCCGGGTCCTCGGGCATCACGGGCTCCCAGCCGGTGGGGCCGGCGTCGTCCACGCGGCGGAAGTAACCGCCGCGCAGGAACGCGTGCCGGGGAGTGTCGAGCACGGCCCGGCGCCACCGGGGCGAACGCAGGTGGCCCTCGGAGGTGAGCCGGTCGGCCAGCGCGTCGCGGAGGGCTTCGTCGTCGTTCACGCGGGCTTCCGTTCCAGGAGGTCGGCCATGGCCGCGACCATGGGCAGCCCGGTCTCGGGCTCCAACCATGCCCACTGACCGGACGGATTGCATTCGAGGAACCACCACGCCCCGCCCGGTCCACCGCGAAGTCGAATGCGCCGAAGACCAGGCCGAAGTGGTTCAGGTAGCGGTGGAGGGCATCGGTGATCCCCGGGGAGGCTCGACCACGGTATAGGCGAGCCGGTCGTAGTCCGTGCGCCAGTCGAGCAGGCCGGAATCGATCCGTACGGCGAAGACCTTGCGGCCGATCACCGTCACGCGGACGTCGGCGACCTTGTCGACCCGCCGCTGGAACAGATGGGCCGTCCCGGCCACCCGTTCGTCGAGCTGATCCGCGGTGACCTCCGCGACCTCGACCGTGCAGGACACGCCGTCGATCCGGTAGAGCGGCGTGGACAGCGGCTTGTAGACGGCCGGGCCGTGGGCCTTGACGAACGCGCGGGCCGCCTCCGGCTCCGACGTGACCAGGGTCGGCGGGACCCGGAATCCGCACCGCACGGCGGCGGCGAGGCCGGCGGGCTTGAACTCCGCGTCCCCGATGCGGTGGGGGTGGTTGACGTACAGGCAGTCGGGAAGCGAGGCGAGGACGCCGCCGAGCCCATAGCGGGCCTGGGTGACGGCGAAGCGGGCGTCCTGTTCGTCGAGATGGGTGAAGGTGAAGCCGGACGGCCGTCGGTAGTACAGCGACCGTACGTGGGAGAGGTCGGCGGTCCGGGTGGGGGTGGACAGCGTTCCCCGAAGCCGTGGGGCGAGAGGGCGGCCGCGAACGACAAGGCGGCGGGGAAGTCCCCGGAGTCGAGCCGTACGACCGGGACGGACCGGTCGTACAGCTCGCTCATCACCAGGTCGGCCGTGGGATCGTCGATCATGGTGACGACCAGCACCGGGCCGGAGCGGCTCACTGGTCGGAGTCGTTCCCGGTGTCGCTGTCCCCACCACCGGTGCCGCCACCGCTGGACCCGTCGGACGGGTTACCGGTGTTGGTCGCGGGGTTGGTGCCGGTGCTTGTGCCGTGCTTCGGCATCTCCATGACCCGGCCCGTCCCGTCGAAGTAGCGGGCGGTCTGGGTGTCCGGGTCGATCTCGGCGCGCGCCCAGGCGGGAGTCGTGGCCGGGTACGGGACCATGCGCCGGACACCCCAGGGAGCGGCGGTGACATGGCCCATGGGCAGGGGCGTTCCGGTCGGAAGGCGGTCCATGTGGTGGAACAAGAGATCCTCCAGAAGTCGGTCTCAGGCGGTTCGGTGCGTGGGGGCGCCGGGGTCCTCGAAGGCGGCCCGGATGTTGTCGGCAGAGGTCGTCCACTCGATCCCGCTCGCGGGCCGGATGTGGGCGATGCGGACCGAGCGACCGTCACCGCGCAGTTCGTGGGTGACGGCGGTGAGTTCGCCCTCACCTCGACTCGCCGTGTCGCGAACCCGTGTGTGGAGCAGGGGTGTTCCTCGTAACCGTCGCATCCGACGGGATTCACGGTTTCGTCTCCGACGGCGTTTCGGCTCCGGCCCGCCGCATGAACCGCGCCCAGCCGGCCGCCGCCCGCAGACGGAGTGCCCGGCTGGGTGCGCTCGGGACCGGTACGGAAGGGGTGGACCCTCTTACTGGACGCGGGTGTCCGATGAGGCGGGTCTGAGGTGCTCATGTACTTGCCCCTTTCCAACGTTCCTTGTGTGCGCCGAAGTTCGTGACCTACGCGTGTGCTTTTCGTTGGTGCGACTTGAACGTACGGTCGCCGTGCGCGCGGTAGGACTGACCAGCAGTACGTGTTGTGGGGACGGAGCACTCCGGGGAGTCGACATGGTGAAGCCGCCCGTGCGGGGACGCTCGGTTGCCGGGTCCGTCGCGGGGTTCGTCCTGCGCCTGGCACGGGAGAGCGTCCCGCGTACACAGGCGTCCATGGCGGAGGCGCTGGGCGTGGACCTGGGCACGATGCAGGGGTGGGAGTCGGGCCGCAGGCCGCTCGCGAACATGAAGGCCGGAGCACTGCTGAACCTGCGGCGCCGGTTGGGGATGCTGGGCGCGGATCCCGCAGTGGTGGGGCTGCTGGACGCGGCGATGGACGCCGATCAGATCATCGGAGCCGGACTGGACCCCTCGGAGGTCACGGGGACGCACCCGCTCGCCTCGTGGGTGCACACCAGGGACACCGCCCACATGCTGGCGTGGGCCCTGACCGGAGTGGCACCTCCGTCACTGCGCGGACGTGCCCCGGCTTCCCGGCGAGGTCCTGTCGCGGTTGCTCCGCTGCTGGCGCCAGCCGATCGGACGTTGTTCTTCGACCACTTGCGTCGGACTGCCGAAGCCGCACGACGCCCTGAAGGCGGCACGCTGCTGCACCGCCAAGCCCTCTACCTGGCTTCGTACGACCGGGGGCCGGAAGCCGTGGCGTGGACAGCCCACGCCCTGCACGTCCGGCGGGGTGCCCTCGCCCGCCGGGGATGGTCGGAGCACTGGGCGGAAGCCCGGTCGACCGCGACGGCACTGGCCCGGCTGGGTGATCCCCAGCCGCTTCTGGACTTCATCGAACGTTCTCTGGCTGGTGACGACACCGCCGAGGCCGCGAACCTCAACTACTGGGCCTACTGGCTGGGCGGTGTGCGCCTTCCCCAGTCCGACGACCGGTTCATGCAGGACCGGGAACTGGCCGGCTGGGATCCCGTCACCCTCTTACGAGGGCTCACGCACGGCATGCACCACGCCCCCGGGTACGTCGACCTGTACGCGCACACCCTGTGGGCCTTGTTGACCGCCCATCCGTGGCTTCCCAGGCATCGCCACCACTGGCACGGGACCTGGTGGAGCGCACGAGTCGTCTGTTGGACGAGGGCCTCGCTTCCGGAAGAGCCCGCCACGAACTCGGCACCGTGCATTACGTTTTGCGTGATCGAACCTGAGGACCGGAGGTCATCACATGGCAGACGAGACGGCGAACGCCCAGGGCACGGCCGGGTTCATCTTCGAGATGGGCGTGCTCAAGAACGCCAAGCGGACCGGATGGTGGTTCACCGGCAACAACAACCCCGAGTCGATCGCCGAGCACTCGTTCCGCGTCGGCGTCATCGGTGCCGTACTGGCCATGATGGAGGACGTGGACCCCGCCCAGGTCGCCCTGATGTGCCTGTTCCACGACACGCAGGAGACCCGGATCGGGGACATCCCCACATCGGGCGCCGCTACATCGACGCCGCCACGAACCGGACGGTCACCGCGGACCAGGTGTCGGCCGCGCATCCGGCGGTCAGGGCCGGGGTGCAGCGGGTCGTCGAGGAGTACGAGGCCAACGACACGCCCGAGGCGATCGTGGCCAAGGACGCGGACAAGCTGGAGTGCCTCGTACAGGCCGTGGAGTACCGGGCCCAGGGCAACACCCTGGTCCAGGACTGGATCGACACCTCCCTGAACAGCCTCAAGACGGCCTCGGCGCGGGCCCTCGCCGAGGCCGCGCTCACCATGTCGCCACTGGAGTGGCGGAAGACCTTCCTGAGCTGACGGTGGTGCTGCGTGCCCACCGCCTTCGTGACCGCCGGAAAGGTCCGGGTGTCCACAGGGGCCGGGGCGTGCGGACCCCGTCGTGCGAGCGGTGGTCGATTCACTCCGCGGCCGGCGGGCTCGACCCGGCTGCCGCGTGGCGGTACTGGTCGTTGAGGCGCTGGGCTTCTTCGAGCTGGTCTTCGAGGATGACGATGCGGCAGGCGGCTTCGACGGGGGTGCCCTGGTCGACGAGTTCGCGGGCGCGGGCGGCGATGCGCAGTTGGTAGCGGGAGTAGCGGCGGTGGCCGCCCTCGGAGCGCAGGGGGTGATCAGGCGGTGTTCGCCGAGGGCGCGCAGGAAGGCGGGGGTGGTGCCGAGCATGTCGGCGGCCCGGCCCATGGTGTAGGCGGGGTAGTCGTCGTCGTCGAACTTGTCGGCGGGGCGGGTGCTGCGAGGGGCATAGGCCTCTTCTTCCGGGAACGCGTCGAGGGGCCCGGACGCCTTGTGCGTCCGGGCCCCGAGCTTTAACACCATCTACCGGCCGACTGCGCCGGGTTTCTTGTTCCGCAGGTGCCGCCTTGCGGGCGGGGCTGCGGGGATCGCGGTTGCGTGACCGGGGACCACCTTCCAATCCGGGGCCTGCGGTACCCGGGCTGCTGTGCTCGCCCGGGCGATCCTGATGGCGTTCTGCTCCTTCTCTCTTCCGTGTACTTCACTGCGTGTACTGCTCACGGCCCTGGGGCCGCCCGGCCCGGCGGCCAGTGGAGGAACCCGTCGCTTCCGGCTCCGCCACTCCGCCGCCGTTCCGCACCTGCTGGACCTGCATGCGCGGCAGTGCGTCCCTGCCGCGCCCTTCGACTTCTGGGTACGAGGAAGACACTAGCCCCACCGGGAGAAAAATCTATCCCCGCCACCATAGATTTTCTCTCCTGGGGAGCAGGGGCATTCTGTTGCGAGCGGCTCGCGAGGGGATCTCGGAGCGGCCTGCCGCCCAGGCCGTCGACGAAGGTGATCGGCAGCGCGGTTTCCGCGCGTTCGTGGTCCTCGACGATGTGGGCGTAGCGGCCCTCGGCGAGCTGCCGCACCGCCTCCGTGTCGTGCGGCGGGAACGACGACCGGGTGCCGGAGAACCGTTCGCACCAGGGCGGTGCCGAGGTGCGGTCGGCCACGGAGACGTCTGCGAAGAGTTCCGGGCGCGTGTCGTCCGGGGAGCCGCGCGGCTACGCCGGGAACCTCCAGTCCACCCACCGCCACGCGACCTCCAGGAGCGCCGCGCCCGTCGCCGCGATCGCTACCGCCGCCCAGGGCATCGTCGTGCCGACCAGTCTCAGGGCGAAGAAGTCCTGGAGCCAGGGGACGACGAGGACGAGGAGGAAGGCGCCGGCCATGGTGGCGACCAGGGCGAGGCGCCACCAGGTGTAGGGGCGGGCGATGATCGCGAGGACCCAGAGGGAGACCAGGAAGAGGGTCAGGGTCGCCGCGCTGGTCTCGGCGCCCAGGGCGTCCGCGCCGCTGTAGTGGTGGCGGGCCAGGAGGTACGTGGCGAAGGTGGCCGCCCCGGCGATGACCCCGCCCGGGACCGCGTACCGCATCACCCGGCGCACGAAGTGCGGCTTCGCCCGTTCCTTGTTCGGGGCCAGGGCCAGGAAGAAGGCCGGGACGCCGATCGTCAGGGTGGACAGCAGGGTCAGGTGGCGGGGCAGGAAGGGGTACTCCACCTGGGAGCAGACCACCAGCACCGCCAGCAGCACCGAGTAGACCGTCTTCGTCAGGAAGAGCGTCGCCACGCGCGTGATGTTGCCGATGACCCGGCGCCCCTCCGCCACCACCGACGGCAGCGTCGCGAAGGAGTTGTTCAGGAGGACGATCTGCGCGACCGCCCTCGTCGCCTCCGAGCCCGAGCCCATCGAGACCCCGATGTCGGCGTCCTTCAGGGCCAGGACGTCGTTCACGCCGTCCCCGGTCATCGCGACCGTGTGCCCCTTCGACTGGAGCGCCGCCACCATGTCCCGCTTCTGCTGCGGGGTGACCCGGCCGAAGACCGCGTTCTCCTCCAGCACCTGCGCCATCTTCTCCCGCTCCTCGGGGAGCGTGCGGGCGTCCACCGTGTTCTCCGCCCCCGGCAGGTCCAGCTTCCGGCCACCGCCCCCACCGAGACCGCGTTGTCGCCGGAGATGACCTTGGCGGCGACGTTCTGGTCGGCGAAGTACGCGAGGGTGTCGGACGCGTCCGGGCGCAGCCGCTGCTCCAGGACCACCAGCGCGGCCGGGCGGGCCGCCTCCGCCGCCCGGGGGCGCCGGGCTCCCCGGTCCGTACGGGCCAGGAGCAGGACCCGCAGGCCCCGCTCGTTCAGGTGGTCGGTCTCGGCGAGCGCCGGGTCCCCCTCCGCCAGGAGCACGTCCGGCGCGCCGAGCAGCCACGACGACTCCCCGCCGCCGCCCTCGTCGAACGTCGCGCCGCTGTACTTGCGGGCCGAGGAGAACGGCAGCGCCTCCGCGCACCGCCACCCGTCCGGCTCCGGGTACGCCTCGATGATCGCCTGGAGGGAGGCGTTCGGGTGCGGGTCGGACGCGCCGAGCGCGCCCAGGACCTTCCGTACGTACGCCTCGTCCGGATCGGTGCCGAGCGGGCGCAGGTCCGTCACGTCCATGCCGCCCTCGGTCAGCGTGCCCGTCTTGTCCAGGCAGACGACGTCGACCCGCGCCAGGCCCTCGATGGCCGGCAGCTCCTGCACGAGGCACTGCTTGCGGCCGAGGCGGACCACGCCGATCGCGAAGGCCACGGAGGTGAGCAGGACGAGCCCCTCGGGGATCATCGGGACGATGCCGCCGACGGTCCGGGCGATCGAGTCCTTGAGGTTGGTGTCCTTCACGACCAACTGGCTGATGATCAGACCGGTCGCGGTCGGGACCATCATCCACGTCACGTACTTGAGGATCGTGGAGATGCCGGTGCGCAGCTCGGACTGGACGAGCGTGAAGCGGGACGCCTCCTCCGCGAGCTGCGCCGCGTACGCCTCGCGGCCGACCTTCGTGGCCGTGAACGCGCCGCCGCCCGCCACCACGAAGGAGCCCGACATCATCGGGTCGCCCGGCTTCTTCACCACCGGGTCCGCCTCGCCGGTCAGCAGCGACTCGTCGACCTCCAGGCTCTCGGCCTCCGCCACCACCCCGTCGACGACCACCTTGTCCCCGGGCCCCAGCTCGATCAGGTCCCCGAGGACGATCTCGGAGGTGGACAGCTCGGCGGCGGTCCCGTCGCGCCGGACCGTCGGCTTGGCCTCGCCGATGACGGCGAGCCCGTCGAGGGTCTTCTTGGCGCGGAGCTCCTGGATGATGCCGATGCCGGTGTTCGCGACGATCACGAAGCCGAAGAGGCTGTCCTGGATCGGCGCGACGAAGAGCATGATCACCCACAGCACGCCGATGATCGCGTTGAAGCGGGTGAAGACGTTGGCCCGGACGATGTCGACGGCCGAGCGGGAGCTCCGTACGGGGACGTCGTTGACCTCCCCGCGCGCGACCCGCTCCGCGACCTCGGCGGACGTGAGCCCGGCCGGGCGGTGCTCGACGGGCGGGCCGTTCCCCGCCGTCCCGCCGCTGTCCGTGTCGATCTTCGCCCGCTGCGTCATGCTCTCGACGGTACGACCGGAACCGGGCGTTCACCTGCCGGGGAGGGGATATGGGGGTGGGTGGTCCCGTAGTACTACCGGTGGTACCGGTAACCGCTCGGTGCTACGGCGTCCGTCGCTCCTCGGCCTCCGGTGCCGTCGCCGTCGTCGCCGTTGCCGCCGCGTGCCGCTTGAGCGCCGCGTCGCGCTTCCGTACGTACCAGATGCCGATCAGGCCGAGGCCCGCTCCGGCCAGGCAGGTCCACACCACCAGGTCAGGTCCCGGTCGTCGAACCAGCCGTAGAAGGGGAGCTGGGCGAGGAAGAGGACGAACCAGAGGATCGTTCCGCCGGTGATGGTGGCGACGACGGGCCCTTCCAGGGGCTCGGGTGCCTCGTGCTTCGGTGTCCACTTCGCCATGGGCCTCAGTCTAGGTGGCGCCCGATGGCCGAAATTCGTGTCTACGCGCGGAGATGGACTCCCGCTCGTTCATGTGTTCATACTGAAACGGTTTGCCTGTGGCGGGTTTCCTTCGTATGAACCGCCAAAATGGTCACTCTCCTACGAGGATTCCCATGAGCACCACGGCCACCGCCAAGGCCCCTTCCCCGAGCCGTCCGGTTCCCCGAACCGACCTCCGGACTCGACCGCTACTTCAGGATCTCCGAGCGCGGCTCGACCGTCGCCCGCGAGGTCCGGGGCGGCTTCGCCACCTTCTTCGCGATGGCCTACATCATCGTGCTGAACCCGATCATCCTCGGCAGCGCCAAGGGACATGTACGGGCACCAGCTCGACAGCGGCCAGCTCGTCACCGCCACCGTCCTCACGGCGGCGTTCACGACCCTCCTCATGGGCGTCATCGGCAACGTGCCGATCGCGCTCGCCGCCGGCCTCGGCGTCAACACGGTCGTCGCGCTCCAGCTCGCGCCCCGGATGTCCTGGCCCGACGCCATGGGCATGGTCGTCCTCGCCGGCATCGTCGTGATGCTGCTCGTCGCGACCGGTCTGCGCGAGCGCGTGATGAGCGCCGTCCCGGCCGGCCTCCGCAAGGGCATCGCGATCGGCATCGGCCTCTTCATCCTGCTGATCGGCCTCGTCGACTCGGGCTTCGTCTCCCGCATCCCCGACGCCGCCCACACCACCGTCCCGCTCCAGCTCGGCGGCGACGGTCACCTCACCAGCTGGCCGGTCCTCGTCTTCGCCCTCGGCGTGCTGCTCACCCTCGCGCTGATCGTCCGCAAGGTCCCCGGCGCGATCCTCATCTCGATCGTCGTCATGACGATCGTCGCCATAGTGATCAACGCGGTCGCCGACGTCCCGTCCTGGGGCCTGACCACCCCGGAGTGGCCCGGCAACCCGGTCGCCTCGCCCGACTTCGGCCTCTTCGGGCAGTTCAGCCTCTTCGGCGGCTTCCACAAGGTCGGCGTCCTGACCGGCGTCCTCTTCGTCTTCACCGTGCTGCTGTCCTGCTTCTTCGACGCCATGGGCACGATCCTCGGCGTCGGCGACGAGGCCAAGCTGACGGACAAGGACGGCAACTTCCCCGGCATCAACAAGGTCCTCCTCGTCGACGGCCTGGCCGTCGCCTCCGGCGGCGCGACCTCCTCCTCCGCCACCACCTGCTTCGTGGAGTCCACGGCGGGCGTCGGCGAGGGGCCAGGACCGGCCTCGCCTCCGTCGTCACCGGCGGCCTCTTCTCCGTGGCGCTGTTCCTCACGCCGCTGGCCACGATGGTCCCGTCCCAGGCCGCCACGCCCGCGCTGCTCGCGGTCGGCTTCCTGATCATGGCCGGTTCGGTCAGGGACATCGACTGGAGCGACTTCACCATCGCGGTGCCGGCGTTCCTGGCCATGGTGATGATGCCGTTCACGTACTCGATCACGAACGGCATCGGCATCGGCTTCATCGCCTTCAGCGTGCTGCGCCTCGCGGCCGGCCGGGGCCGTGAGGTCCCGGTGGCTATGTACGTCGTGTCGGCGGTCTTCGTCTTCTACTACGCGATGCCGGCGCTCGGCCTCACGTGATCCCGGGGCGGGGTGGGGGCTGCTGCGGCTCCCCTCCGTCCCCTCCGCGCCGTAGAACTTCTCCGTCTCGTCGACGGCGGTCTTGAACCGCTCGTCGAAATCCTCGCGAATGAGCGTCCGGGCCACGTAGTCCTGGACGCTCATTCCTCTTCGCGGCGTGACTCCTGAGCCGGTCGAGCAGCTCACCGTCGATGCGCAGGCTGAGCACTGTCGATCCCATGCCGTCAGGGTCGGGGCAGCCGGTGCTTCTTTGCGTCACTTTCTGGATCCGACTCACTCGTTTGGGTGATACATGGATGCCGAAGCGTGATCTGTGCCGGGGTGTGTTGTCGCGGGCGGGGGCGCGTGCGCGCGGGCGGGTGCGTGGGGGTGTGGGCGGGCGCGGGCGGGTGCGGTGCGCGTGGGGGTGGGGCGTGTGATGCGTGCGACGTCCGTGGGTTTCCGGTGGTATTTAGGGAGGGTAATGAGTTATGCTAACGAACATGCCTGACCTGTCCCACGGCACCGCCGACGACATCGCGGCCGTGAACGCGCTCCGCTCCTCCGTCATGCGGCTGGGCCGACGCCTCAAGCACCAGCGCGTCGACGAGTCGCTGAGCCCCACCGAGATGTCGGTGCTCGGCACCCTGTCGCTCTGCGGCTCCGCGACCCCGGCGAGCTGGCCCGCAAGGAGCACGTCCAGCCGCCCTCGATGACCCGCATCGTCGCGCTGCTCGAAGCCAAGGGACTGGTCCGGCTGGAGCCGCACCCCGACGACCGCCGGCAGAAGGTGGTCAGCCAGACCGAGCAGGCCGAGGCCATGCTCGAGGAGTCCCGCCGTAAGCGGAACGCCTGGCTGGCCGCGCTCGCCGAGGGTCTGGACGAGGACGAGTGGGCCAAGCTGCGCGCGGCCGCCCCGTCCTGGAGAAGCTCGCACACCTGTAGACCCCGAGCCGAGGAGGCGACGCACTTTGAGTACGGGACCCGGAGCAGACTCCGCACCCGTCCACAAACCCGATACCTACACCCGTCGGGGCGGGGGACCTTCTCCTCGCTCAGGATCCGGAACTACCGGCTGTTCTTCACCGGAGCGATCGTCTCCAACACCGGTACGTGGATGGCCCGGATCACCCAGGACTGGCTGGTCCTGAGCCTCACCGGCTCGGCCGCCGCCGTCGGCGTCACGACGGCCCTCCAGTTCCTGCCGATGCTGCTCTTCGGCCTGTACGGCGGTGTCGTCGCCGACCGGTACCCGAAGCGGCAGCTCCTTCTCGTCAGCCAGGCGGCCCTCGGACTGTGCGGGGTCGCGCTCGCCGTGCTCACCCTTTCCGGGCACGTTCAGGTCTGGCACGTGTACCTGATCGCCTTTCTGCTGGGCATGGTCACCGTCGTCGACAATCCGGCGCGGCAGTCCTTCGTGTCCGAGATGGTCGGGCCCGAGCAGCTTCGCAACGCCGTCTCCCTGAACTCCGCCAACTTCCAGTCCGCCCGGCTCGTCGGGCCCGCCGTCGCCGGTGTCCTCATCGCCGGGGTCGGGAGCGGGTGGGCCTTTCTGCTGAACGGTCTCTCCTTCGTCGCGCCGGTCGTGAGTCTGTTGCTCATGCGGACCGGTGAGCTCCACAAGGTGGAGCGCGTTCCGCGAGGGAAGGGCAGCTCCGGGAGGGGCTGCGGTACGTGGCCGGGCGGCCCGATCTGGTGTGGCCCATCGTGCTGGTGGGGTTCATCGGGACGTTCGGGTTCAACTTCCCGATCTGGCTCACCGCTTTTGCCGACGGGGTCTTCCACGTGGGGGCCGGTACGTACGGGTTCCTCAACACGTTGATGGCCGCCGGGTCGCTCGTGGGGGCCCTCGCGGCGGCTCGGCGGGGCTCGACCCGGCTGCGGATGCTCGTGATCGCGGCGGGTGTCTTCGGCGTGCTGGAGGTCGTCGCGGCCCTGTCGCCGACGTTCTGGCTGTTCGCGCTGCTGCTCGTGCCGATCGGCATGATCGGGCTCACGGTGAACGTCACCGCCAACTCCGCCGTGCAGATGGCCACGGATCCCGCGATGCGGGGGCGGGTGATGAGCCTCTACATGATGGTCTTCGCCGGGGGACGCCGATCGGTGCTCCGTTGCTCGGGTGGGTCACCGATGTGTATGGCGCTCGGGTCGGGTTCGCCGTGGGCGGGGTGATCTCGCTTGTCGCGGCTGTCGTGGTGGGGCTGGTGCTCGCTCGGGTCGGGGGCTCAAGGTCGCCGTCGGGTGGCGGCGGGGGCATCCGCAGGTTCGGTTCGTGGCGCGGGAGCGTTTGACGACTGCGGCGTAGTGCTTGGGGGTGTGGGTGACGGGGCCGGGGCCTCCGCGGGGAGGTGGTGTCCGGGCTGCGTCTCACCACGCTTCGCGGGTTCAAGACGCTTTGACGCCCGGACACCACCTCCCCGCTCCGGCCCCGTCCCTCCCGTACGTCGCCGTCAGACCCGCTGCTCCAGGATCTGGCCCTGCCAGTCGCCCACCGCGAAGGTGTTTGTGCGGGTGAAGCCCTGCTTCTCGTAGTACGCGATCAGGCGGCCCTCGCTGCCCGCGAAGCAGTCCACTCGGAGGAGTGAGACGTTCTTGCGCCGGGTCTCTGCTGCGGCGTGGGCGAGGAGGGTCGCTCCCACGTTGTGGTGGTGGAAGCGGGCGTCCGTTGCCAGGAGGCGTATGTAGACCTCCGGTTCGTTTGCCGGGGGTACGTGCTTGCCCGGGTGGGGGTCAGGGTCATCGTGCCCGCCGGGACGCCGTCGATCTCCGCCATCCAGAGGTCGCCCTCGGCCACCGTCTCTTCGACCTGGCGCACGGCGGCGGGGCGTGCGGTGAAGGGTTCCGTGCCCCACTGGGCGGTGATCCCCTTGCCGTTGAGCCACTCGACGGCGCTGTCCAGGATGGCGAGTGTCGCGGGTATGTCTTCGGGCCCGCCCTTACGGATCTTCATGGGGGTCGAGCGTAGTCGTACGGGTTTCGTGGCCTGTCAGACTCTTCTCATGAGGCTCTTCGCCGCCGTTCTGCCGCCCCCGGAGCGGTTGGACGAGCTCGGGCAGGTCGTGGACCGGCTGCAACGGCTTCCGGGGGCCGGTGGGGTGCGCTGGACCTCGCGGCCCGGGTGGCACCTCACGCTCGCCTTCATGGGGGAGGTGGAGGAGGCGGTGGTGCCCGAGCTGCGGGTGCGGCTGGGGCGGGCCGCGTCCCGTACGGCCCCGTTCTCCCTGCGGCTCCACGGGGGCGGGCACTTCGGGCGGCGGGCGCTGTGGGCCGGGGTCGCCGGGGACCTGGACGCGCTGCGGCTCCTCGCCGAGCGGTCCGACGCGGCCGCGCGCCGGACCGGGATCGCGATGGAGGAGCACCGCCGGTACCGGGCCCACCTGACCGTCGGCCGGGGGACGGGATGGACACGGGGCCCTTCCTGGAGGTGCTCGACGGGTTCGAGGGCGGCCGGTGGGAGGTGGCGGAGCTGGTGCTCGTGCGGTCGAGCCTGCCGGTGAGCGGGGTGCGGGGTGAGCAGCCCCGGTACGAGAGGGTCGGGGGTGGGCCCTGGGCGGGGGCGGGGCGGGTTAACCTCGAAGGGTGGACCCGAAGACTCGTAACCGGATCATGGCCGGTGTGCTCGTACTGATGTTCGTCATTGTCGCGGTGGCGTCGGTGGTCGGTCAGTAGGAGCCGGCCCGTCCCCAGCCGGGCGGCCGCCGGCCTCGGCGGGGCGGAAGCGCAGGTCGTGCACGGT
This sequence comes from Streptomyces sp. WAC08241, assembly GCA_007858575.1. Taxonomy (GTDB): domain Bacteria; phylum Actinomycetota; class Actinomycetes; order Streptomycetales; family Streptomycetaceae; genus Streptomyces. The sequence continues at coordinate 5,034,488 of CP042279.1, read as the reverse complement.
GCGGTCCTCGCACGGGCACTCGATCCGGATCCGCTCGCGCGGGCCGCTCTTGCTTCGAGCGCACTCGAAGCAGTTGGCTAGTGACCCATGGAGTACACGCAGCTCGGACGCACCGGACTCAAGGTCAGCCGACTCGTCCTCGGCACGATGAACTTCGGACCTCAGACCGACGAAGCCACCAGTCACTCGATCATGGACGCGGCGCTGGACGCGGGGCTCAACTTCTTCGACACCGCCAATGTCTATGGGTGGGGTGAGAACAAGGGGCGGACGGAGGAGATCGTCGGCTCCTGGTTCGCCAGGGGCGACGGCCGCCGCGACCGCACCGTCCTCGCCACCAAGGTGTACGGGAACATGGGCGCCGACGGCGAGGCGTGGCCCAACCACGACAAGCTGTCCGCCCTCAACATCCGGCGGGCCGTCGAGGGCAGCCTCAAGCGGCTCGGGACCGACTACATCGACCTCTACCAGTTCCACCACGTCGACCGCGCCACTCCCTTCGAGGAGATCTGGCAGGCCGTCGACGTGCTCATCCAGCAGGGGAAGATCCTTTACGCGGGGTCGTCCAACTTCCCCGGGTACAAGATCGCCCAGGCCAACGAGATCGCCGCGCGGCGGGATCTGTGGGGCTCGTCAGTGAGCAGTGCCTCTACAACCTCTTCGAGCGGCGCGCCGAGATGGAGGTGATCCCGGCCGCGCAGGAGTACGGACTCGGGGTCATCCCCTGGTCGCCGCTGCACGGCGGTCTGCTCGGCGGGGTCCTGAAGAAGGAGGCCGAGGGCAAGCGGCGTACGGAGGGACGCGCGGCGGCCACGCTCGCCGACCCGGCGTCCCGGGCGCGGCTCCAGGCCTACGAGGACCTGCTCGACAAGCACGGCCTGGAGCCGGGCGAGGTCGGCCTAGCCTGGCTGCTCACCCGGCCCGGTGTGACGGGGCCGATCGTCGGGCCCCGGACTCCGGAGCAGTTGGCCGGCGCCCTGCGCGCCCTGGAGGTCGAGCTGGACGAGGAGTTCCTGTCCGCGCTCGACGAGATCTTCCCCGGCCCCGGACCCTCCCGGAGGCCTTCGCCTGGTGATCCCGTAGGGGCCGGGTTCACGCCCACCGCGCGGTCCCGGGGCCGCGCGGTGGCGGCGACCGCGTCGTGCCGCCGGCGCGTCAGGGACCGGGCGTGTACGGGCCGCCCAGGTCCCACGCCTGGTGCATCGCGTCCGCGAAGGCCGCCGCCAGTTTGTGTTCGCCGCTGGGGCCCGGGTGGGTGCCGTCGTAGGTGTCGGCGGGGAGGGCGTACGACTCCGGGATCGTCCCCAGGAGCAGGGGGAGGCCGGGGTGGCCAGGTCGGCCACGGCCTTCGCGAGAGGTCGTTGAAGCGGGCGCACTCGGCGGCGAAGGGGGCGTCGTAGGTGGCCCGGACGTTCGGGATGACCGGGAGGAGGACCGCCCGGACGCGCGGGTTCGCGGCGCGGGCGGCCCCACGAAGGCCCGGACGTTCGCGTCCGTCTGGTCGCTGTTCGTGTAGAAGCCCAGGTCGATCAGGCCGAGGGAGACGAGGAGCACGTCCGCCCCGGTCGCCGCGACCGTCTCCCCGATCACCGGCGCCATGTGCAGCCAGCCCTCGCCCCAGTTGGCCAGGTGGCGGCGGGCGGGCGCGGGGAAGTCCGGCGCCGCGTACGCCTCGCCGTCGTGGGGGCCGTCCGGGGCCTCCGGGTCGTACAGGCCCGTGCGGGGCCGACGATCTCGTACCCGCCCGGAAGCGTGGCCTCCAGGTGCTGCCACATGCGGTAGCGCCAGGTCCAGTCGCCGGCGCGTCCGATGGTCATGCTGTCGCCGACGAACAGAAAACGCATGGTCATATCATCGCGGACCGTTTCCCCGGGCTTGCTGTGATCCGGAGCACCTTCGGCGGCGCCGGTGCGCGCGTCAGCGCAGGCGGCGGGCCCGCAGGACCACGTCGTCGGTGTGGTGGGCGCCCGCGCCGCCCTCGGGCACCACGCGGGGCCGCTCCTCGTCCACCTCGATCCGCCAGTCGTCGCCGAGGAGCGCGGCGACCATCGAGGCCAGACGTAGGCGGCGGGGTCGAAGGCGGCGTCCTGCGGTTCGGGGTGGTGGTCCTCCATGCCCGCGTGGTGGACGAGCAGGAGGACGCCGCCGGGCGCGACGGCGGCGAGCAGGGCGCGCTCGGCCGCCGCGTCCGGCGTGCGGAGCAGCGCCGGGTACTGCGCGGAGACCAGGTCGAAGGAGGCGGGCGGGAGCGCCGCCTCGGCCAGCCCGGCGTGCACCCAGCGGACGTCGGCGCCGGCGTCCCGCGCGTGGGCGGCGGCCCGGGCGAGGCCACCCCGAGACCTCCAGGGCGGTGACGTCCCAGCCGGCGCGGGCGAGCCAGATGGCGTCCGCGCCCTCGCCGCAGCCGACGTCGAGCGCGCGTCCGGGGGCCAAGTCGGCGACCTCGGCGACGAGCGCCCCGTTGGGCTGTCCGCTCCAGAGCCGGTGGCGCTCGGAGTAGCGGCTGTCCCACTCGTCGCGCACGGCGGGGTCGCCGACGTAGCCGTCGGTGAAGGGGCCGGTGGAGGGGCGGTGGACGAGGGAGGGTCTCTGCGGTGTCGTCTGCCATGGCCCCACCGTCGCGCAGTGCCCGCGCGCCGGGCCAGTCCTGTTGCGGAAACGGCAAAGGCGAGGGGCCGTGAACGGCAAGGAGGGGCCCGCGCGCGAGACGGGCCCGCGAGGGCCTCAGGAGGTCAGGAAGCCGTCCACCGCCCCCGTGAAGCCCTCCGCGTCGTCGTGCCACGGGAAGTGGCCCGCCCCGGGCAGTACGGTCAGCTCCGCCTTCGGGAACAGGGCCGCGTACGCGGCGGCCGTCGGCGGCGGGGTGTTCACGTCCCCCTCGCCGGCCACGACCAGGACCGGGCGGTCGAACGCCGCGAGCGCCGCGCGCGTGGCGGGCGGGTCGTAGGCGCCCTCGTTCGTGAGGGCCCCGCCTCGTCGTTCCGCCGCCGCCGGTTCTCGGCGTGCCGCTCCCGCGAGGCCCCGTCCCAGGTGCCGTGGAGGAACGGCGAGACCGCCTCGAACGACTCCGCCGTGCCCCGCCCGCCGTGACCTCCTCCAGGGCGGCGTACGCCGAGCCGAACCACGGCTCCCCGCTTCGCAGCCGCGCCGCCGTGAGCCGCTCCTCCGGGGGCGTGTCGATGCCCACCGCGCCCGTGCCGGGGGTGACGAGCACCAGACGGTTCACGCGCCCGGAGTGCCGGGCGACGTACAGGGCGGCCAGGTTCGCGCCCGCCGAGTGCCCGAGCACGTCGACGGCGTCGAGGCCGAGGTGTGCCCGCAGCGCCTCCACGTCCGCCACCTGCCGGTCGCAGCGGTACGAGGCCGGGTCGTCCGGCGTCGCGGACGCGCCGTGCCCCGGGGGTCGAGCAGGATCAGGCGGCGGTGGGCCGCGAGGCCGCCGAGGTCGCCCAGGTAGGCGGAGTCCAGCATCGGGCCGCCGGGGAGGCAGAGCAGCGGGGTCCCGGAGCCGGACGCGTGGTAGGCGAGTTCCGTGCCGTCGGGAGCGAGGAAGGAAGGCATGGACGCGACCCTGACAGCGACCCCGATCATGGTCAACCGGGTTCCCGCCGCCCGTGGCAGGCTTGGGGACATGCGATCTGCTCTGTGTGCCCTCGGCGCCGCGGCGCCCTGGTGCTGCTCCCGGCCGCTCACGCCCGTGCCGAAGGGCCGGAGCCCGACCGGGACTTCACGATCCGGGACACCCGGATCGCCGAGTCCAACGGCCTCGCCGCGAGCCGCGCCCACCCCGGGATCTACTGGACGCACAACGACCAGGACGCGCCCCTGATCTACGGCGTCGACTCCCGTACGGGAGAGACCGTCGCGACCCTGACCATGGAAGGGGTCGGCACCCCGCGACATGGAGGCGATCTCCGTCGGCCCCGACGGGGACGTCTACGTCGGCGACATCGGCGACAACCTCGACGGCTCCTGGGACCACGTCTGGATCTACCGCTTCCCCGAGCCGAAGGTCCTGAAGGACCAGAAGGTGGCGGCGGAGCAGTACGTCGTGAAGTACGCCGACGGACCGCGCAACGCCGAGGCCCTGATGGTCCACCCGAAGACCGGCCGGGTCTACATCGCGAGCAAGAACGAGGACGGCGGCGGCCTGTACGCGGGGCCCGAGCGGCTCTCCGCGTCCGGGACGAACGTCTTCCGGCGCGTGGGCGAGGTGCCCTGGGTGACCGACGGCGCCTTCTCCCCGGACGGCGGCCGGCTCGTCCTGCGCGGCTACTTCAGCGCCCAGGAGTACGCCTGGAAGGACGGGCGCCTCGGCGACGGGGGACGCCCGTGGGGGTGCCCTTCCAGGGGCAGGCGGAGTCGGTGACGTACACGGCCGACGGCTCGGCCCTCATGTTCGGCTCGGAGGGAGGAACAGCCGCGTCCTGCGCGTGGACCCGCCGTCGGGCGGCGCCGGGCAGGACACGAAGCCCCCGGCCGGCTCCCCGGCCACCCCGGCGCCTCCGCCTCCCCGTCCGCCGCCTCCCCGGACGACGGCGGACAGGGCAACGCCACCGTCGGCTTCCTCGTCCTCGCGGGCGCCACGCTCCTGGTGGTGGCGGGGAAGCGGCTCGTGCGCCGCAAGTGACGTCCGCACGCACGGACGAGGGCCCGGCACCACGCGCGCGGTGCCGGGCCCTCCGTACGGAAAGGGGTGTTACAGCTTCTCGATCACGTAGTCCACGCAGGCCGTCAGGGCCCGCACGTCCGCCGGGTCGATCGCCGGGAACATCGCGATCCGGAGCTGGTTGCGGCCCAGCTTGCGGTACGGCTCGGTGTCCACGATGCCGTTGGCGCGCAGGACCTTCGCGACCGCCGCCGCGTCGATCTCGTCCGCGAAGTCGATCGTGCCGATGACCTGCGAGCGCTTCGCCGCGTCCGCCACGAACGGCGAGGCGTACTTGGACTCCTCGGCCCACGTGTACAGCGCGTCCGACGACTCCTTCGTGCGCGCCACGGCCCAGTCCAGACCGCCCTGGCCGTTGATCCACTTGAGCTGCTCGTTGAGCAGGAAGAGGGTCGAGAGCGCCGGGGTGTTGTACGTCTGGTTCTTCAGCGAGTTGTCGATCGCCGTCGGCAGCGAGAAGAACTCCGGGACGTGCCGGCCGGAGGCGTGGATCCGCTGCGCGCGCTCCAGGGCGGCGGGCGAGAACGCCGCCAGCCACAGGCCGCCGTCGGCCGCGAAGGACTTCTGCGGGGCGAAGTAGTAGACGTCCGACTCGGTGATGTCGACGGGCAGGCCGCCCGCGCCGGAGGTCGCGTCCACCAGGACGAGCGCGCCCTCGTCGGCGCCCGCGACCCGCTCGATCGGGGCGGCGACACCGGTGGAGGTCTCGTTGTGCGTGTACGCGTAGACGTCGACGCCCGCCTCCGCCACCGGCTCCGGGTGGGTGCCCGGGTCGGAGGAGATCACGCTCGGGTCGGCCAGCCAGGGAGCCAGCTTGGCGGCCTTCGCGAACTTGGAGGAGAACTCGCCGAAGGCGAGGTGCTGGGACTTGTTCTCGATCAGTCCGTGGGTCGCGACGTCCCAGAAGGCGGTGGAGCCGCCGTTGCCCAGAGATCACCTCGTAGCCCTCGGGCAGCGAGAAGAGGTCACGGATGCCGGTACGCACCTCGCCGACCAGGTTCTTGACCGGAGCCTGGCGGTGGGACGTGCCGAGGAGGGAGGTGCCGGTGGCGGCCAGGGCGTCCAGCGCCTCCGTACGCACCTTGGAGGGCCCGCGCCGAAACGGCCGTCGGCGGGCTTGATGTCAGCGGGAATCTGGATATCAGCCACGAGGCGGAGAGTATCGGGTCGCGGAGGGGCCGGTCGCCGGATGTCCGCCCGATGAGACGAGGGACGGGACATCCTGGGGTTGTGGGAAGACACGAGGAACACGCGTTTGAGCTCGCCGCGGCCCTGCGGTCCGCCGTCGCCGGGGAGGTCGACTTCTCCGCCGCGGCCAGGGCCCTGACCACCATGGACGCCTCCAACTACCGCCGCGTTCCGGTCGGTACGGTCGCCCGCGCGACGCCGCCGACGTCGCGGCGGCCCTGGAGGTGTGCCGGGCGCACGGCACGCCCGTGGTCGCCCGGGGCGGCGGGACGTCCATCGGCGGGCAGGCCACGGGCACGGGCGTCGTGCTCGACCTCACACGGCACATGGGCGGGATCGCCTCCCTGGACCCGGAGGGGCGGACGGCGGTCGTCGGACCGGGGCTCGTCCTCGACCGGCTGCGGGCGGCGGCCCGCCCGTACGGGCTGACCTTCGGCCCCGATCCGTCCACGCACAGCCGCTGCACGCTCGGCGGGATGATCGGCAACAACGCCTGTGGGGCGCACTCGGTCGCATGGGGCACCACGGCGGACAACGTGCGCTCGCTGGAAGTGGTGACCTACCGGGGCGCGGAGTTGACGCTCGGGCGGGAGGGGCGGGGCGCGCCGCCCGGACTGCGGGAGCTGGTGGAGAAGAACCTCGCCCTGCTGCGGACCGGCTACCCGGAGGCTCCCGCGCCGGATCTCCGGGTACGCCCTCGACGCGCTGCTCCCGGAGCGGGGCAGGGACGTGGTCCGCTCCTTCTGCGGCAGCGAGGGCACGCTCGGGGTGATCACGGAGGCGACGGTACGGCTCGTGCCGCTGCCCGCCGAACCCGTCCTGGTGGTGCTCGGGTACGCGGACGAGGGCGCGGCGGCGGACGCGGCGCCGGGGCTGCTGGAGTACCGGCCGCTGACGGTGGAGGGATGGCCCTCGACCTCGTGCCGGACGCGGTGGGGCTGCCCCGGGGCGGGGCGTGGCTGTTCGCCGAGGTCGACGGGCCGGACGCGGCCCGGCGGCTGGTCCGGGCAGCGGACGCGCTGGACTCCGCCGTCGTACGGGACCCGGCCGGGCAGCGGGCGCTGTGGCGGATCCGGGAGGACGCGGCGGGGACGGCGACCCGGGCGCTCGACGGGGGCGAGGCGTGGCCGGGCTGGGAGGACTGCGCGGTGCCGCCGGCGCGGCTCGGCGCGTACCTGCGTGCATTCCGCGCGCTCCTGGCCGACTTCGGTCTCCGGGGGATCCCGTACGGGCACTTCGGGGACGGCTGCGTCCACGTGCGGATCGACTTCGACCTGTGGACGCGGGAGGGGTACGGCACTTCCGCCGCTTCTCGGAGGCGGTGGCCGATCTGGTGGTCGCCCACGGCGGCTCGCTCTCCGGCGAACACGGGGACGGGCGGGCGCGGGCCGAACTGCTCCCGAGGATGTACGGGGAGGAGCTGGTCGGGCTCTTCGGCGCGGTCAAGGACCTGTGGGACCCGGACGGGGGCCTGAACCCGGGGATGCTGGTCCGGCCGGGGCGGCTGGACGAGGGGCTGCGGTTCGCGGGGCTCGGGGGGACGGGGGCGGGGGCGTCGGGAGCGGGGCTTTCGGGGGCGGGCCTTTCGGGCGGGGTGCCTCCGGGGCGGACCTTCCGCTCGTGGGGATGGGGCGGGCGGCGGCCCGGTGCGTCGGGGTCGCCAAGTGCCGGGTGGAGGGCCGGGTTCGGGGCCCGGCGTGATGTGCCCTCCTACCGGGCGACGGGGGAGGAGCGGCACTCGACCCGGGGGCGGGCGCGGCTGCTGCACGAGATGGCGATCGGGGAGGTGATCACCGGCGGCTGGCGCTCGGAGGAGGTCCGCGAGGCGCTCGACCTGTGCCTGTCCTGCAAGGGGTGCCGCAGCGACTGCCCCGTGGGCGTCGACATGGCCGCGTACAAGGCGGAGTTCCTGGACCGGCACTACGCGGGCCTGCGCGGCCTGCTGCGCCGGCCGCGCTCGCACTGGACGATGGGGCGGCTCCCGCACTGGCTGGACCTGTTCGGGCGGGGCCTGAACGCGGGGCTGCGGCTGCCGTTCGCGGCGCGGCTCGCGGGGGTGACGCCGGAGCGGACGATGCCGAGGGTGGCGGAGGCGTCGTTCACGTCCTGGTTCGCCGAACGCGCCTCGGACCGCCCGCCGGCCCTGACCCTCTGGCCCGACACCTTCACCGACCACCTGTCCCCGGAGGTCGGCCGGGCGGCAGTCCGGGTCCTGGAGGACGCGGGGTTGGGGGTGGCGCTGCCGGAGGGACGGGTGTGCTGCGGGCTCACGTACGTGTCGACGGGACAGTTGGGGGCGGCGCGGAGGGTGATGCGGAGGACGCTGGACGTGATGGTGCCGTCGGGGAGGGGGCCGGACGTGACGGTGCCGTCGGGGAGGGGCCGGACGTGACGGTGCCGTCGGGGAGGGGCCGGGGAAGGCGCCGGACGTACTGGACCCGGCCGGGGACGGCCTCCCCGTCGTGGTCCTCGAACCCTCCTGCGCGGCGACCCTCCGCACCGACCTGCCCGAGCTGTTGCCGGACGACCCCCGGGCCGCCCGTCTCGCCGCCTCCGTCCGCACCTTCGCGGAGGCCCTGGAGGAGCTGGCCCCGACTGGACGCCGCCCCGCCTGGACCGTCCGGTCGCCGGCCAGACCCACTGCCACCAGCACGCCGTCCTGGGCGACGCCGCCGACCGGCGGCTGCGCGCCCGCGCGGGCCTCACCGGCGACCTCGCGGGCGGCTGCTGCGGCCTGGCGGGCAACTTCGGCTTCGAACCGGGCCACTACGCCGTCTCGGTCGCCTGCGCCGAGGACCGGCTCCTACCGTCCCTGCGGGCCGCGCCCCCGGAGGCCGAGGTCCTCGCGGACGGCTTCTCCTGCCGTACCCAGATCGCGGACCTGACGGGCGGCCGGGGACGGCACTTGGCGGAGCTGCTCGCGGAGGGGGTGGAGGAGGCCGGCCCCGACACCGGTCGCAAGGGGAACTAGGGGAACCAGGGGAACTAGTCGAGGAATCCCTTGACGACCCACTCCTGGACGTCTCCTCGGCCGATGGTCGAGGGGTCGTCGGGGTTCGGGGGCGCCTCCTTGGTCCAGAGGGTGAGCCAGACGCCGCTTTCGAAGGAGTTGCCCTTGGGCGTGATGGCCTTCCCCATGTGTTGACGTAGCCCCCGTTGACGAACGTGAACCGCTGGATGTCGCTGTTGGCGTTGCAGGTCCACAGGGTGAGCAGGGTGCCGTTGGCCGAGGCGGCGTTGCCCTGGGGGTCATGCACTTGCCGCTCTCCTTGTGGACGAGGAGACCGTCCACAAGGGCCCAGCGCTGGGACTCGGCCCCGTGCAGGGCCACACGGTGATCGGTGTCCCGTTGTCCGTGGCGCCGCCCTGCGGGGTCGCGCAGATGAATCCGGGACGGTTGTGGTTGGACAGCCATCCCCAGCCCTGGGCGTCGGTGCGGCCGGCGTAGGGCGCGATCGAGAAGACGACGCGCAGACCGTTGTACGCCTCGTTCATGCCCCAGAGCCGGCGGACGTGGGGATCGTAGGAAAGGCCCTGGGTGAGGTACGGGGCCTGGGAGAGCACGTGCGTCGAGCCCGTGGCGGCGTTCTGGACGTGGATGCAGGAGTAGAGCGTGTTCCCGTTCTTCTCCGTGTCCCAGCCCGGCCACGTACGCGGACAGGTTCCCGAGAGGAAGTAGTTGTCCCCGTCGCGGGCGATTCCTGGACGCCCCACACCGACGTGAGGAAGTCCGTGTCCGAGGCGATGCCCGAAGGCAGCGAGTTCTCGCCGAGCCCGGTCAGCGGCCAGCGCACGACCCGCGCGTCACCGGAGGCCCTGTTCTCGGCCGAGATCAGCGCCGGGGCGGAGCCCGTCCGGTCCACGCTCACGGTGCTGAGGCAGAGCGGCCGGCCGGGGTCGCCATTCCGCAGGCGCGGGGGTTGCCGATGGTCGCCCCCGTGGTGCTGTAGCGCGCGACGAGCGGCAGCGCCCACTTGTGCCCGAAGGCGGAGCTCCGGCCGGCGACCACGCCCGTGCCCGCCTTCGGGTCGGTGGAGGACATGAGCCAGACGTGACGCAGGTCGTACACCTGGAGCTCGGTGCCGTTGGCGACCAGCATCCAGTCGCCGTACCACGCCACACCGTCCGCGTGGGTCCGGTGCGTGAGCTCCTTGAACCCTCCCGCGACCGGCTCCACGAGAGCCACGTGGCCGTAGTTGACCTGGCTGCCGGTGGCCTCCACGAGGCTCAGTCGCGCGTAGAGGTCCTTGTCGGCCTCCTCGTAGCCCTTGGCGTAGTACCAGGTGGCGGCGTAGAGCGACTGGCGACCGTGGTAGCCGCCTTCCGGGGAGGCCGCGTGGGCACCGGCGAAGCCCTGCGGCGTCCATCCGCCTCCGGGGAGCGAGGGCTTGGTCAGGTCGTCGTCGTCGTCCCAGCAGAAGCCGTCGTACTTGAGCGCGCCGTTCAGCCCGTGCCCGTGACAGAGGCCGGGCTTGCCGTCCCGTTCCGTCAGGACCGCGGTGTAGTCGACCCGCTTGACGACCTGGGCCGCTTCGAGGTCGGTTATGAGGCCGGAGTTGTTCGCGCCGACCCGTGTCAGCGTGTACGTCCCCGCCGCGGCGGGCTCGGAGTCGAGCCGGGACGGCGTGCCTCCGGCGGGGGCGAGGAAGGCGACGGCCGCGAGGGCGCCGCCACCTGGGAGTGGCGAGGAAGCGTCTGGGCAGGGAAACAGTTTTCACCCGCGCATCCTATGGAGGGCTTTTCCGGTTTCTCCGTCCGGTTCTGCCGAACTTCCGGACCGGGGGCCCGGGGGCCGGGACCGGTGGGTCGGGGTTCGGGACTGGCGGGCTGGGGCTCGGGACCGGCGGGCTGGTGCTCTGGGCCAGCGGGTTGGTGCTCGGGACCGACGGGCTCGGGCCCGGATCCGTCCGGGCCGTCGGAGGCGTCCGGCCCTCACGCGCTGCCGGTCGGGCCCGGCTCCTCCGCGACGATCTCGCGGGCCAGCGCCGCCAGCGCTTCCGTCGCCGGGTGCGGGAAGGCGTCCCGCCAGGCCAGGACGACCGGGAGCGGGGGCGCGTCCGGGAGGGGCGGTAGACGACGCCGGGGTACGGGTGGAGGGCGGCCGTGGAGGCGGAGGAGACGCCGGCGCCCCGGCCGGCGGCGATGGCGGTGAGCCAGTCGTCGGTGTTGGCGACGGTCAGCGTGGCCGCCGGGCGGACGGCGGCGGGCCACAGGGCGAGGGTGGTCGCGCCGGAGACGGTGTTGAGGACGACCGTCTCGCCCGCCAGGTCGCCGAGCGCGAGCCGCGGCCGGCCGGCGAGCGGGTGGTCGGCGGGCAGCGCGGCCACCCGGGGCTCCGTGGCGAGCTCCTCGGTCACCAGGCCGGGCGCGTCCACCGCGCCCCGGAGCAGGGCGGCGTCGACCTCGCCGCGGGCGAGCCCGGCGGTGCGGTCGTCGACGCGGAGGAGTTCGAGCGGGGTGTCGGGGTGCTCCCGCTGCCAGCGCCGGAGCAGGGGAGTGGTGTACGGGCCGAACGCCGACCAGGCGTGCCCGAGGCGCAGGGGCGGCGGCGGAGCCCGGCCGGGTCGACGGCCGCGTCGAAGGTGGCGAGGGCGGCGGCCGCCCGGTCCCGGAAGGCGAGGCCCTCGGCGGTGAGGGCGAGGTGGTGGGTGGAGCGGTCCACGAGCCGGATGCCGAGGTGCCGTTCCAGGGCGGCGAGCGTGCGGGAGACGGCGGGCTGGGTGAGGTGGAGCCGGGCGGCCGCCCTGGTCAGGCTGGACTCCTCGGCGATGGCGAGGAAGCAGCGGAGGTGGCGTAGCTCGATGCTCATGCGTCGGGAGCATAAACGCAGCGCAATCGGCATTTCCGCTGCCGCGCGGGGGCCCGTACGGTGAGGTGGTGCCGCGCCGGCCCCGGTGCGGCGGACCTTCGTGCGTACCGCGCAGTGGTGATGAGGAGCAGCCGGTGGACAGTCCGGTCAAGGACGTGACCCCGGTCGCGACGGCGGCGGCCGCGGGGCCTCGGGGAGTCCCCGTACGGGACGGGGGCCGGGCGGTCGGCTCGGGCCGGTCGCCCTGGTCGTCACGAGCGGGCTCTCCGTGCAGTTCGGGGCCGCCGTCGCCATCCTCCTCATGCCGCGCGCCGGCGCCCTCGGCGTCGTCACGCTGCGGCTCGTGCTCGCCGCGGTCGTGCTGCTCGCCGTCTGCCGGCCCCGGGTCCGCGGCTACGGCCGCGCGGACTGGGGACGATCGTCGCCTTCGGCACCGCCATGGCGGGGATGAACGTCCTCATCTACCAGTCGTCGAGCCGGATCCCGCTGGGCGCCGCCGTGACCCTGGAGGTCCTCGGCCCGCTGATCCTCTCCGTCGTCGCCTCGCGCCGCTGGACGAACCTGCTGTGGGCCGGGCTCGCCCTGGCCGGGGTCGTCCTGCTCGGCGGGGGCGGCTTCGACCGCCTGGACCCGCTGGGGGCGGCCTTCGCGCTCGGGGCGGGCGGGATGTGGGCCGCGTACATCGTCTTCGGCGCCCGCACCGGCCGCCGCTTCCCGCAGGCCGACGGGCTCGCGCTCGCCATGGCCTTCGGGGCCGTCCTCAGCCTGCCGCTCGGCATCGCGGAGGCGGGCGGGCGGCTCCTCGTGCCGTCGACGGTCGCCCTGGGCCTCGCGGTCGCGCTGATGTCGTCGGTCCTGCCGTACACCCTCGAACTCCTCGCGCTGCGCCGCATGCCCGCGCCCACCTTCGCGATCCTGATGAGCCTGGAACCGGCCGTCGCGGCCCTGGCCGGCTTCCTCGTCCTCAGCCAGGCCCTGTCCGCCGCCGACGCCCTCGCCATCGCCCTCGTCATCGCGGCGAGCATCGGCGCGGTCCGCACGCGGTCGAAGGGACCGAGCTCCGGCGGGTGACCCACCCGTACCCTATGTGCGGTTTCCGGCCAACTGTGGCCGGTAACGGCTCCGTTGAGTAGGGACGCGGCGCCCGCTTGAGTACCGGTACTCACGCTCCGGCGATCTCCGGGAACGAGTGGGGACAGACCTCACGACCGACAGGAGACGACCGTGACCACCCCGCTCTGACCGGCACCCCCGCTCCCTCCGCCGCCGGATCCGCACCTCCGCGGCCGCCGCGCTCACGGGAGCGGCCGCGGTCCTAGCCCTGACCGGCTGCTCCGGCCTCTCCTTCCAGGACGACATCTGCGCCGGGGGCGAGTACCCCGTCATGACCGTCGGCGCGACCGGCTCCGCCTGCGTCAAGGACGGCGAGAAGGTCCCGGAGGGATACACGCGCTACCCCGAGGGCAAGGTGCCGCAGAAGGTCGACGACGAGTGGGACGTGTACTGGCGCACCCACACCGTCGACAAGGAGGGCAACGTCATCGACGCCCCCGAGGCGGGCTGACCGGGCCGGGGCCCGCGCGGGCCCGGCCGACGCCAGGCCCGGCCGACGCCCGGGCCCGGACGCCGCGCGGGGTCCGGGCCCGGACGCCCCCAACAGTCCCACCTCGACTTCGGCGTCCCCGACCTCGACACCGCCCACGCCCGGGTCCTGGCCCACGGCGCGACCCTCCTGGACGCGGGGAGGACGGCCGGAGCCGGCGGGTGTACGCGGACCCGGCCGGGCACCCGTTCTGCCTGGTCCGGCACTGAGCGCGGGGCCCGACGGCTCCGGAGCGCGGAGCGCGGAGTGCGGAGTGCGGAGTGCGGAATACGAGTGCGGGGCGCGGAGTGCGGTCCTGGACTCCGGCGATGATCGAAATCCTCGACGACCTCGACGTGCTGCTCCGGCCGTACATCGACCTCACGGCCATCGGGTTGGGAGGCACGGCCCTGGGGGCACCGGCCTCCGACGTTCCACGCGGGAGCATCGTCGAGGCGCAGTCCTCCCTGGTCGCCCGGTACCGCGGGGAACCACCGTCGAAAGCGAGTACTTCGACGCCGAAGAGCGCCGGCTGACCCTCGACGAGGTCATCGACCACGCCGTCCACTCGGACGGTTTCCTGTACTGCGCCGACGAACTGACCTACAAGGTGCGCGGCGGAACGGTCGTGGGCTTCGCCCTCTACGGCCGGCACCTGTCCCACTTCGCCCACCTGACCTCGTACGAGGAGTTCCTGGCCGCGTTCGGCACACCCGACCGGGTGCACGAGGACGAGACGTACGGCGAGCTCATGGGCTACGACGCCTACTACTGGGGCTCGCGGAAGCACGTGAAGTGGGACGCCTGGGACCACCGGGTGGGCCTGGTCAACATGGGCGACTTCGAGGGAAACACGGGCCCGTGACCGACCGCGGCGGACTCGGGCGACGTATGTGCGGTCCGGCGCGTGCCCGCCCCGCTCGACCTCGCGGACGGTGCTGGGCGAGAGCCCGGCCGCCTCAGCCGGCCCTCTTGGCTCAGTCCTGCTGTTCGCCGGTACTTCCTGACGCTGTCTGCCGATCCCGCGGACACCGGCATTCACCTCACGCCAACGGTGTGCCCCGGCTCGTCCGGGCAACGCCGAACGGACAGTGACCAGTTGTCGACCGGTACGACCCGGACGGCCGTACGTTTCCGGCGCTCAGTCGAACAGGTCCAAGAGGTCCGCCCAGGACCCGCCGTCGGCCGGGCGGGACCGCATCGGGCGCGGGTCCGGGTAAGGGGTGATCGCGGCCCGGACGGCCTCAGGGCCGCCGCACGTCGTGACCGCGAAGTCCCCGAAGGCCCTGGCGAACGCGGCCGGGTCGCGGAACTCCACGCCGTAGGCGCGGCCGTCGTGCAGCGGCACCCAGACCACCCGGTCGGACCGGGGCCATTCCGTACGGGACGGTCGTCCGCGGTCGACCGGCCCTCCAACCACAACCGTGCCACGTGCAGCAGGTTGATCCGGTCCATCGGCAGCCGCCTGCGCCGTACGCGCAGCTCGTGCGTGGTCAGTACGACCTTCTGGTCCTTCCTCGGGTACCAGACCACGCCGATCCCGAACGGCACCCACAGCAGGATCCCGATCAGCGGCCAGACCAGGGCGTCGCCCCACGAGCGGAGCAGTCCGCCGTCCAGGAGGTACAGGGCCCCGAAGACCAGGGCCCACTTCGCCGTCATCCGCCAGAACCCGGTGCCCTGCCGGTACAGGACCCGTTCCTTCCCCGTCGTCGTCATGACCGCACGCTATCCAGCGGCGGGTACGCGGGAACGCGGGAACGCGGGGTTCAGTGGCCGCGCGGGGCGTACATGATCACGGCCATCCCCGCCAGGCAGACCAGCGCGCCGATGACGTCGAAGCGGTCCGGGCGGTAGCCGTCGGCGGCCATGCCCCAGGCGATCGACCCGGCGACGAAGATCCCGCCGTACGCGGCCAGGACGCGGCCGAAGTTCTCGTCGTTCTGGAGGTGGCCACCACGCCGTACACGCCGAGCGCGACGACGCCGGCGCCGATCCAGATCCAGCCCTTGTGCTCGCGGATGCCCTGCCAGACCAGCCAGGCGCCTCCGATCTCGAACAGGGCGGCGACGGCGAACAGGGCGAGGGAGCGGGCGACGAGCACGGTGAGGACTTTCTGACGGGGGCGAGTGCGGTGGTCGGGGGGCGGGGGCGAAGAGGTCGGTCAGCAGCGCCCGGCCCTCGGCGGGGCCCGGACCTCCAGGTGGAGGACCGGGCCGTCGAGGTGGAGGCGGAAGTCGAAGAACGGGCAGCAGCGCTGTTCCGCGGCGGCCAGCTCGGCGACGCGTACGGCCCGGTCGGCGGGCAGGGTCAGCCGCAGGCCCTCGGGCACCTCGGCCCGGGTGGCGCCGTCGACCGCCTCGCGCCACCGGGCGGCGCGCTCGTGCACGTCCGCGCCGGTGAGCGAGCAGGCCACCGGTGCCGTACGCCACCGCTCGGCCTCCCTGGCGGCCGGGGACTCGTCTCCCGGGGTCGGGGGCGGGGGCGGGGTCGGCGCCGGAGACGGAGTCGGGGACGGAGCCGGAGTCGGGGACGGAGCCGGAGTCGGGGACGGAGCCGGGGAGAGAAGCCGCATTCCGGGTCGCACCGGCCCGCGCGGTCGGGCAGCGCGTCCAGGTGTGCGAGCGCCCCGTGGAGCGAGGCGGTGAACGCGGCCAGTTCGGCGGTACGGGCCTCGGCCTCGGCGAGCCGGGCGGCGATCCGCGGCCGCAGGTCCGCCTTCACGTCCCGGCAGGCGCCGGCCTCCCACACCCGCAGCAGCTCGCCGATCTCCTCCAGCGGCAGCCCCAGGTGTTTGGCCGCGTCGATGAAGGACAGACGGGCCAGGGCGTCCTCGCCGTACACCCGGTACCCGGCGGGCGTCCGGTCGGCGGGCAGCAGCCCCTTGTCCTCGTAGAAGCGCAGGGTCGTGGCCGGCACCCCGCTCCGCTCGGCCAGCCGGGAGATCCGCATGGAGGTCATGCCGTCGACCGTAAACCTTCCACCCGGCTCGAAGGTCAAGGGGGCGGAGACGGGGACGGGGACGGCGCGGTGGCGGGCGGTGGCCCGATTCCGTCGCTCTTCGGCCGCCGGACTGTTTCCGGGGACCGGGTGCGGCTTCGAGGATGGGGACGTGTCCGGCTGTACGAGAGAGGGAGGCCGCCGTGGCCCTGGAGATGCGTGACCGGTGCGAGCGGTGTCGGGTGGCGGTCCTGCCCTGGACGGGCTCGCGCGGATCTGTTCGTACGAGTGCAGCTTCTGCGTGCCGTGCGCCGACGCCGTGGGGAGCATCTGCCCCAACTGCGGGGGCGAGCTCGTCCCGCGACCGCGCCGCTTCGCCGCGGGGTAGGGGCGGCCGGGAGGGAGAGGGGTGCGGGCCGGTGGGAAAACTTCCTGGTGCGGCGCGCATGCCGTCCGCCCTCCCGGGCACACGGAGGGAGAGCGCGTGGGACCGCTCCAGAACGCCGGGCCTGTGGTTTCCCCGTACCACGGGCCCGGTGAAGCAGGGCGAGCGGCTCGCACACCTGGCGGAGGTGCGGGCCGCTCGCCGCTCGTCGTACGGACTCCGTGAGGGGTGATTTTCTTGCGGCCCTCACAGCGCGGTGCGCGCGGCGCCCTTCCCCGGGGCCCGCCCCTCATGATGGCGCCCATGAACGCCCGTAACGAACCCGACGCATCCGTCATCCGTGTCGTGGGAGCGGCCGCCAACAACCTCAGGAACGTCTCCGTCGACCTGCCGAAGAAGGCCCTGACGGTCGTCACCGGCGTCTCCGGGTCCGGCAAGTCGTCGCTCGTGCTCGACACCGTCGCCGCCGAGGCGCAGCGCCTCGTGAACGACTCGTACCCCTCTTTCGTACGGAACCGGCTCCCGCACATGCCGGCGCCCGAGGTGCAGTCGATGAGCGGGCTCACCTTCACCGCCATCATCGACCAGCGCCGTTTCACCGGGAACGCCCGGTCCACCGTCGCCACGGCCTCCGACATCGCCCCGCTGCTCCGGCTCGTGTTCTCCCGGATCGGCGAGCCCTCCGCCGGGTACTCGCCCGCGTACTCCTTCAACGACCCGACGGGCATGTGCCCCGCCTGCGAGGGGCTCGGCACCGTCGTCGACATCGACGTCGACGAGCTGATCGACCCCGAGAAGAACATCGACGAAGGGCCCGTGCGGTTCAGCCAGTTCCGGCCCGGCGTCTACCGCTGGAAGCGCTTCGCCTACTGCGGCCTCTTCGACCGGAAGAAGCCGCTGAAGGACTACACGGAGGAGGAGAGGACCTCTTCCTGTACGCCGACCAGATGAAGCTGCCCGATCCGGACCCGCGCTTCCCCAAGACCGCCCGCTTCGACGGCGTCGTCACGCGGATGCGCGACGTGTACGTGAAGAACCGCCCGGCCAAGATCTCCCCGCAGGTCCACGAGGAGCTGGGCGCCTCACCACGCACCGCGTCTGCCCCGCCTGCGGCGGCGCCCGCCTCAACGAGGCCGCCCGCGCCAGCCTGGTCGACGGGCGGTCGATCGTGGACTGGTCGGCGATGTCGGTGGCCGAACTCCGCCGCGTACTGGAGGACTTCGACGATCCGCGCGTGGCGCCCGCGCTCGCCGGGATCCGCCGCACCCTCGACGCGCTGCTCTCGGTCGGGCTCGGCTACCTCTCGCTCGACCGCGAGTCGTCGACGCTCTCGGGCGGCGAGGCGCAGCGCGTGAAGATCGTCCGGCACCTCGGCAGCGCCCTCACCGACATCACGTACGTCTTCGACGAGCCCTCCTCCGGCCTCCACCCCGCCGACGTGCAGCGCCTCAACCAGCTCCTGCTGAAGCTGCGCGACGCGGGCAACACCGTGCTCGTCGTGGAGCACCACCCCAGGTGATCCGCGTCGCCGACCACGTCGTCGACATGGGGCCGGGCGCGGGCGCGGACGGCGGGCTCGTACGGTTCGAGGGGACGCCGGAGGAGCTGCGGGGAGCGACACGACCACGGGGCGGCTGCTCTCGACGCCGCTGGAGCTACGGCGCGAGGTCCGTGCGCCGCGCGGCCACGTCCGGGTCGCGGGCGCTTCGGCGCACAACCTCACCGGCTTCGACGTCGACGTCCCGATCGGCGTCCTCACCGCCGTCACGGGTGTCGCCGGCTCCGGCAAGAGCTCCTTCGCCGTCGACGAACTTCCGCGCCAGCACCGCGAGTTCACGGTGGTGGGGCAGGATCCCTGCGGGGCGGCGTGCGGTCGATGTCGCTGAGCGTCCTCGGCGTCGCCGACGGCGTCCGCGGGGCGTTCGCCGCCGCGTCCGGGCTCGAACCGGCCTGGTTCAGCTTCAACTCCAAGGGTGCCTGCCCCGCCTGCCGGGGCAAGGGCCACATCACCACCGAACTCGCCTTCCTGGACGACGTCGCCACCCCTGCGACGCCTGCGGGGCGAACGCTTCAACCCCACGGCCCTGAAGGCGGAGCTGGACGGCCACACGATCGCCGACGTCCTGCGGATGGCGGCGGGGCCCGTGGCCGAACTCTTCGCCGACCGCCCCGGCATCGCGGAACCGCTGCGGTGGCTGGAGCGCGTCGGGCTCGGCTACACCGCCGTCGGGC
The DNA here is from genome assembly GCA_007858575.1 of Streptomyces sp. WAC08241. Lineage (GTDB taxonomy): Bacteria > Actinomycetota > Actinomycetes > Streptomycetales > Streptomycetaceae > Streptomyces. The sequence continues at coordinate 5,015,683 of CP042279.1, read as the reverse complement.
AGTCGCTCGACACCCTCTCCGGCGGCGAGAAGCAGCGCCTGCTGCTCGCCCGGCACCTCAGCGCCGCCTCCGCCTCCACCGGCTTCGCGGAGGAGCGGATCGTCCTCGACGAACCGACGACCGGCCTCCACCCCAGCGACGTGGAACGCCTCGACGTGCTCTTCGCCGACCTCGTGGACGCGGGCGCGACCCTCGTCGTGGTCGAGCACAACCTCCGCGTCGTCGCCCGGGCCGACCACGTCATCGACATCGGACCGGGCGCCGGCGCGGACGGCGGCCGCCTGCTCTTCGCCGGCCCACCGGCCGAACTGGCGGGGCGGGAGGACTCGTTGACGGGGCGGGCGTTGGCGGCGGCGGCCGCGAAGGGGTGAGGACGTACGACGCGGTGCCCGCCGGAAGGGGCCGGTCGCGGTGGCGGTCGGCGCACGCCCCGGACACCGCGTCCACGACGGTTTCAAGAGGGCGCTGCGGGAAGCCCCTGCCGCACGTGTCTGCCCCGCTCGCCCCCGTCCATCGCCGCCCCGACCGGTCCACACCTGATCCACTGGGCCGACTCAGTCTCCGGAGAAACCCCAGAAGCAGATCTCCTGCGGCTTCCCCGGTCGTCGTGGAGCACGGCACACCGCCCGTACCAACGCCAGTGGTCGAACTCCCCGAACCTCGGCACGTGTGCCCGGGTGAGCTTCCGCGCGCCCAGGACGCGCAGCGCCTCTTCTTCGGTCACCTGCTTCATCGTGGAGTAGTCCGGCTTCTCGTCCGGCCCGATGATCCGGAAGATGTCGAGGATCGAGTGGGTCCCGTCCTGCTGCACGAGCTCGTGCTCCCACAGCTCCTCCTCGGTCTCGGGCCACGGCAGCCGCTCTTCCTCCGGACACCAGTCACCGCCCGGGCCCCAGTAGTACTCCCGCTCCTCGAAGACCTTCCGCCGCAGCGCGTCGAACGCCCCGACGAGATCCTCCTGATACGGCACCGTGTAGTCCCACCCCGACGCACCCATAAGGCGGGCCCCTCCCCACGCAGCTCTTCCGGAACGGCTGGACGCTAACAGCGGCCACTGACAGAGACCCGGGCCAAGGGGCAGGCGTGCTGAGAAGGTGGAGGCGGGGGTGTCAGTATTCGTCACCCTGACGCGAAATGTAGCTGAACCTAGCGGAATCTAGAGGTGGTTCTGCGATCCTGGAGGCCGATCGAGAGGGGCCGCAGCGATGCAGTGGAAGATCCACGGGGAACGTCCGATCTACGAGAACGCCTGGGTGAACGTGTGGCTCACCGACATCGAGACCCCGGACGGGAACCGCTGGGAGCACCACGTCGTCAAGCTCCGGCACCTGGCCGTGGCGGCCGTGGTCAACGAGCGGCGTGAGGTGCTGATGATGTGGCGGCACCGTTTCATCACGGACGCTTGGGCGTGGGAGCTGCCGATGGGCCTGGTCGAGGTGGGTGAGACCCCGCCGAGGCGGCCGCGCGTGAGGTGCTGGAGGAGACCGGGTGGCGGCCCGGTCCGATCAAGCCGTTGATCTACGCCGAGCCGGCCAACGGCATCACCGACTCCCAGCACCACGTCTTCCGGGCCGACGGGGCGACGTACGAGGGCCGCCGACCGAGAAGAACGAGTCGGACCGGGTCGAGTGGATCCCGCTGGCCGACGTGCGGGGCATGATCGACCGGCGCGAGATCGTCAGCAGCGGCTCCCTCGTCGGGCTGCTCTACGTGCTCATGGACGAGGCGATCCGCTGACCTGGCGGGGCAGCACTTCCCGGAGTCGGGACTCGAACGCCACCGCGGCCGGTTCCCGGCGGAAGGGTTCCAGTTGCTCGTAGAACTCACGGAGGTGGCCGGCGACTCGTTGCGAGCTGATGGCCGCCGCCGGGACCAGGGCTTCCATAGCCGTATGGCATGCCTCGTCGAGCTTGCCGCGCTGGAGCTGGGTGCGGGCGAGCCAGAAGGCGTGGAAGGCGCGGCCTCGGTGGTTCGTCGCATGTTCCCGACGTAAGGCGTCCGCGATCAGGGGTTCGGCGAGGGCGGCTTCGCCCAGGCGGCCGTGTGCGATGCCGGTGTCCACGACCAGCTTCGTCTCGTCGAAGTACGTCACCCATGCCGGGTCCGGGTCGTCGGTGCGGATCCGTCCGAAGTAGGTGTGGGCTTCCGAGATCGCGGTGTGGGTGGCACCGCGGTTTCCGAGGGTGGCGTGGGCGAAGGCTTCGCGCATCGCGAGCATGGACAGGACGCGCGTCGTCGTTCCCGCGGCGGCCCGGGCCTGGTCCTGAGCGGCCGCGACGAGGGCGAGGCGTCCCCGGGTTTGTCCTGGTAGGTGGCCTGGAGACTCATGCAGGCGAGTACGTTGGCCATGAACTGGTGGTCGTCGACCGCCTTGGCCAGCCGAGGGCCTCGGTGAAATAGGCCCGCGCCTGGTGGTACTGGCAGGCGTCGAAGTACGTCCATCCGGTGAGCCGGGCCAGCTCGGCGGCGATGCCGTGCAGGCCGTCCCGCATGGGCGAGGAGCGCTCCTCCTTGAGGAGACCGATGACGTAGCGGAGCTGACCGACGACCGCCGGCCGCAAGGTCTCGCCGCCGTGTTCGTCGTCCCGGCGCCAGTAGTCCGCGATCGACGAGTGCAACGCGTTCAGTGTCGACGGGCTGAGGTCCCGTTCAGCCGCCAGGGCGAGGATGCTGTCCACGTCCGTCCCGGGTAACCCGCGGCCAACTGTGCGTCAGCGGACGACGCCGCTTCGGTGGGCTCATGTGGTGTGACGGTCAGGTTCTGCGGTGTCTCCCACGTTCGCCGGGCCAGTCCGAGCATGTGTCCGGGGATGCGCAGGCCGTCCGAGATGCGCTCGATCACGTCCATGTGCAGCAGTTGCCGCCGCCCGTCGATCACCTCGCCGACACGGCTGGGTGTCAGGTCACAGCGTCGAGCGATCATCGACGGGTAGATGCCCGCTCGTGTCTTGACCATCTGAAAGACGCGGCCGAAGTCTCTGGCCTGGCATGCCTCGATCATCACCGGATCCGTCAGCAGGCTGACGGGGAGTTCCTTGAGCGAGAGGGCTCGGGCATCGGCACGCTCCGGCATGAGGACTACGGATCGCCACTCTTTGTCAACCGCCGGTGATGTTACCCAAGTTGGGTAACCCGCTTGGCCTTTCTGGGCCACTGCGCGGATCGCGATGCTCCTGGTCATGGCGAACGGACAGGACGACGTACGGATGACGCTGCGGGTCTCGCACGACTCCGGCCGGACGTGGGGACCCCTCAAGGAGGTGCGGGTGGGCAACGATCCGGTGCTCCCGGACAACCCCGGCCGTTTTCCGCCGTGTGCCTGTCGCCGATGTGCGGAGCGGGACTCTGCCGCGTCCCTCTGGGTGGTGTCGTGATGCGGTGCGCGCACTGGCGCCGGGTGCCCCTGGACCTGCTGCGGGAAGCCCGGGAGAAGCCGACCGTCGATCACGTCGACAGGGAGGTGCAGTGCCAACTGTCCGTGCACGAGGACGGTGACCACTTCGGTCTCCTGAGCGACACCGGCCCGTACGGGACCGCCCTGTGGCTCCGCTGGTGCGGGACGGGCGAAGCAGAGCCCGTCGTGCTGCCGGACTGCCCGGTGGCCGCCTCGGGTCCTGGCAGTGAGGGCTGCTGTCTGTTCGCCGGCCACGCCAAGCAGCACACCTGGGAAGACGCCCGGAGGAGACCCTGTGCACCACCTGATCGCGAGCCCGTACAACGGAACGTTCCTGATCGCCCGCCCCGGCTCCAAGGGTGGCATGCGCATCCCCGGACACTGTACGAAGAGCTGGCCTCGATCGCCGGGAGCAGCAGCCCTCCGCCGACCTGGCTCCTCGACCACGCCCGTACGGCCTGGAAGGTGGACCTGGCGGGCGCGGTGATGCGGGACGCCGTTCTCGTCCGCTCCGGCACCCGCCTCGGCTACGGCCGGGCCACGTACGAGATCAACAAGGGCTGCAACTTCAACTGCGAGCACTGCTACCTCGCGGAGCTGAAGTTCGAGGGCTGCCCTGGCCGGACAAGGTCCGGCTCCTGTACCTGCTGCGGGATGCCGGGGTGCTGTGGCTCCAGTTCACCGGCGGTGAGCCGCTGATCGACCGGGACTTCGTGGACGCGTACACACTCGCTCACCGCTCCGGGATGCTGATCGAGATCCTGACCAACGGTTCTCGGCTCCACCGTCCCGAGATCATCGGCCTCCTGCGCGACCTGCCACCGCACAAGGTGACCGTCTCCCTCTACGGGGCGACCCCGGACAGCTTCGACTCGCTCACCCGCAAGTCGGGAGCGCTCAGGCTAGTCGAGAAGGGGCTCGCCGCGGCGCGCGAGGCCGGCATCGCGCTGGAACTGGCGCTGATCATCACCCGGCACAACGCCCACGAGCTGGACGCCATGCGCGCCCTCGCCGAGCGGTACGGGGCGAGCCACCAGGAGTACGGCACGATCTCCCCACCTACACCGGCACGCCCGAACCGCTGGCCGCGCAGGCGCCCGGATTCCTGGACAAGACCAGCGTCTTCAAGGGCTGCCCCGCCGGCCACACCTTCTTCCACGTCGACCCGCACGGCCTGGCGACCATGTGCAAGGTCGGCCGCGAGAACCCCGTCGACCTCATGTCCGAGGGCCTGGACGGACTCCTCCGTCTGCCCGGCATCGCCGATGCCCAGATGCTTCGCACCGGTGGCTGCGGCGGCTGCCGCTCTCCGGCACCTGCCGGGTCTGCCGACCGCTCGCCAAGGCCTACCAGGAGGCGAAGGCACCACTGAACACCTACTGCCAACACGGAAGCGAGGAAGCGTCATGACCGCTGTCATGGTGGAAATCAGCCCCGACTGCCAGTCCTGGAGGAGCCTGAGGGAGTGATCCTCCTGGACGACCTGGAGGTGCTGTCCGAAGGGAGCCGTCCCGGGCTGCAACGACGACAACCCGTACCGGTAGACGACCGGCCGCACAGAACCGCGGGGGCTTCCGGACGTTCTTCCGTCCGGAAGCCCCCGCACCACTGCCCGTCCACCCCCGCACCCGCCCCCGTGGAAGAGTGAAGCCCCATGGCGACCACCCGCATCGGCCTCGACCGACTGCCGCCCGCCGCTCGCGCCGCCGTCGAAGAGCACACCGGCCCCCTCCTCACGGCCGAGGAGACCGCCGAGGGCTTCAACAGCGAGATCGCGGCCCGCGTCACCTCCGCCACGGGCACCTGGCACATCAAGGGGCTGCGCACCGATCACCCCCGTGTCTGGACCCAGCGCCGGGAGGCCGCCGTCGCGCCCTTCCTCACCGGCCTGGCCCCGCCCTCCGCTGGCGCGTCGAAGCCGCCGGCTGGGACCTCCTCGGCTTCGAAGTCCTCGGCGGCCACCACGCCGACTACGCCCCCAGCTCCCCGACCTCCCCGAAGTCGCCTCCCTCCTGCGCCGCCTCGGCGAGACCTCCTGCCCCGGCATCGAGCTGCGCCACGCCGAACAGCGCTTGGAGCACTACGCCGCCCACCGCGACGACCTCCGTTTCTTCGCCGGGTCCCACCTGCTCCACACCGATCTGAACAACGCCAACGTCCTCGTCGACGATCACGCTTCCCGGGGCGATCGGGCCCGCCTGGTCGACTGGGCCTGGGCGACCCGTGGAGCGGCCTGGCTCGACGCCGGCTACTGGGTCATCTGGCTCATCGCCGCCGGTCATGCCCCCGCATCCGCCGAGCACTGGGCCGCCGAGATCCCCTCCTGGCATGCCGCCCCGCCGAAGGCATCACCGCCTTCGCCGCCGCCAACGACAACGTCTGGTCCGAGATCAGCAACGCCGACCCCGACCCGTGGACCCTGCGCCTCGCGACTGCCGCCACCGCCTGGCACGCACACCGCAGGACTGGTTGAACCGGACTCTCCGCTCAGGTGGGCCGTTGTCTGCGTCTCGGGGGCTATGCACTCGGTGTATACGCTGCGCGTATAGTCGAGTGTCATGGCATCATCCACCCCACCCCAGTCCTCCCCGCCTCCTCAAAGCGCTCATCGTCTCGTCGCTCGGCGTCGCCGCCTCCCATCTGGTCCTGTCCGACACCCTCTACCTGTCGTTCACCGCGCAGGCCTCTGCCGCCCTCGGGGCCGGAGGTGGTTACTCCTCCGACCAGGCATTCACCTCGGCCCTCATCAACACCTTCCTGCTCATGCCGCTGGTCCTGTGGATTGGCATGCGGGTCGCCGGGGAGCGGAAGGTCGGCCCGATGGTGGCGGTCGGGACGGTCGGGTGGGTCGCCGCCGTCGGGCACGGCGTCGACGTGCTCGACAGCGGGCCCGGCGCGGTTCTTCCCTGGGCTCCCTCGCCTTCGTCGTCGTCGGCGCCGCCCTCGCCTCGCTGATACGGCGGTCCCGGGCGTAGGCCGGGGCGGGATCGGTTCAAGCTCTTTCCGAAACTAAAGCAAGCACGCTTGCTTGTTTCTGGTGTCGCTGCCATGCTCCTCCGCGAAGGCCCGTGACCGGGACCGCCCGTCCCCGAGGGGAGCGCACCGTGTCCGACCCCGTCGTCCTCCTCGACGACCTGCGCGACGAGAGTGACGAACTCGACCGGCTCGTAAGAGGGTTGAGTGAGGAGCAGTGGGGGTGCCGACCCCGCCCCCCATTGGACGATCGCCCACCAGATCGCCCACCTCGCCTGGACCGACCGGGCCGCCCTCCTCGCCGCCACCGACGCCGACGCCTTCGCCGCCGAGACGGAGAAGGCCCTCGCCGCCCCGACCGCTTCGTCGACGAGGGCGCCGAGGAGGGGCCGCGCTGCCGCCCGCCGAGCTGCTCGACCGCTGGCGCGCGGACCGCGCACGCCTCCAGGAGGCCCTGCGCGCCGCCCCGCCCGGCGCCCGCTTCCCCTGGTACGGGCCGCCGATGAGCGCCTCCGCCCTGGCCACCGCCCGGCTGATGGAGACCTGGGCCCACGGCCAGGACGTCGCCGACGCCCTCGGGGTCGTCCGCCCGCCGTCCGCCCGCCTCCGGCACGTCGCCTGGATCGGCCACCGCGCCCGCGACTACGCCTACTTCGTCCGGGGCGAGCAGCCCCCGCCGAGCCCTTCCGCGTGGAACTCGTCTCGCCGAGCGGCGAGTTGTGGGCGTACGGGCCCGAGGGAGCCGCCCAGAAGGTCACCGGGCCCGCCCTCGACTTCTGCCTCCTCGTCACCCAGCGCGTCCACCGCGACGACACCGCCCTCGTCGCCCACGGCCCCGACGCCGCGCACTGGCTGACCCTCGCCCAGGCCTTCGCCGGTCCGGCCGGAGCGGGACGCCCGACGGGAGCGGGACGCCCGGCCCGTACGACCCCGAGGGGCCCTGATGGTCCTCCGCATCGGCAATGCCTCCGGCTTCTACGGCGACCGCTTCGACGCCGTCCGCGAGATGCTCACCGGCGCCGGACCCGGCGGCGAGCTGCACGTCCTCACCGGCGACTACCTCGCCGAGCTGACCATGCTCATCCTCGGCCGCGACCAGCTCAAGGACCCGGCCGCCGGATACGCCAAGACCTTCCTGCGCCAGATGGAGGAGGGCCTCGGCCTCGCCCACGAGCGCGGGATCCGGATCGTCACCAACGCGGGCGGCCTCAACCCCGCCGGACTCGCCGACGCCCTGCGCGCCCTCGCCGCGAAGCTCGGCCTGCCCGTGCGGGTCGCGCACGTCGAGGGCGACCGGCTGCCCGCACGGGACGGCGCCCTCGCCGCCAACGCCTACCTCGGCGGCGCCGGCATCGCCGCCTGCCTCGCGGCCGGCGCCGACGTCGTCGTCACCGGCCGCGTCACCGACGCCGCCCTCGTCACCGGGCCCGCCCAGTGGCACTTCGGCTGGGGCCCGCAGGAGTACGACCGGCTCGCGGGCGCGGTCGTCGCCGGGCACGTCCTGGAGTGCGGCACCCAGGCCACCGGCGGCAACTACGCCTTCTTCCGTGACCACGACCCGGCCCTCCTGCGCCGCCCCGGCTTCCCCGTCGCCGAACTCCACGACGACGGCTCGTGCGTCATCACCAAGCACCCCGGCACCGGCGGCCTCGTCGACGTCGGCACGGTCACGGCCCAGTTGCTCTACGAGACGGCGGGCGCCCGGTACGCGGGACCCGACGCGACCGCCCGGCTCGACACCGTACGGCTCACGCAGGAGGCTCCCGACCGGGTCAGGATCGAGGGCGTCCGGGGCGAGGCCCGCCGCCCACCCTCAAGGCCGGGCTCAGTCGCCTCGGCGGCTTCCGCAACGAGGTCGTCTTCGTCCTCACCGGGCTCGACGTCGAGGCCAAGGCCGCGCTCGTACGGGACCAGATCGAGGACGCCTTCGTACGGGGCGGGTCCCGCCCGGCGGAGGTGCGGTGGGACCTCGTCCGCACCGACCGGCCCGACGCCGCCACCGAGGAGACCGCGAGCGCCCTGCTGCGGCTCGTCGTCCGCGACCCCGGCCCGAGGCCGTCGGCCGCACCCTTACGGGCGCCGCCATCGAACTGGCCCTCGCCAGCTACCCCGGCTTCCACGTCACCGCCCCGCCCGCCAAGGGTTCCCCTACGGGGTCTTCGAGACGGTGTACGTGGACGCCGCCGAATCCCGCACACGGCCGTGCTCCCCGACGGGACCCGTCAGGGGATTCCCGTACCGGCACGGACCCGCGTCCTCGAACCCGTACCCGAGCCGGAGCTTCCGGAGCCGCCCGCCGGCGGGCCGTCCGCCGCGTCCCTCTCGGCCGGATCGCCGGGGCCCGCAGCGGCGACAAGGGCGGCGACGCCAACGTGGGCGTGTGGGTGCGCACGGAGGAGGAGTGGCGCTGGCTCGTCCACGCCCTCACCGTCGAGCGGTTCCGTGCGCTGCTGCCCGAGACGGCGGACCTGTCCGTCGTCCGGCACGTGCTGCCGAACCTGCGGGCCCTCAACTTCGCCGTCGCCGGGATCCTCGGCGAGGGCGTCGCCTCTAGGCCCGCTTCGACCCCCAGGCCAAGGCCCTCGGCGAGTGGCTGCGCTCGCGCGAACTCGACGTACCGGAGGGGCTGTTGTGACCGCCGCCCGAGGCTCCCTACAGGCTCCCCGAGAGGAATCCCCGTGACCGTCCTCGCCTCCGCCCTCGACACCGGCGGATCCGACTACGCCGACGCCCGCGCCGCCATGCTCGACAAGCTCGCCGCGCTCGACGCCGAGCACGCCAAGGCCCTCGCGGGCGGCGGCGAGAAGTACACCGCCCGGCACCGCAAGCGCGGCAAGATGCTCGCCCGGGAGCGCATCGAGCTGCTCGTCGACCCCGACAGCCCCTTCCTGGAGCTGTCGCCGCTCGCTGCCTGGGGCAGCGACTACACCGTAGGGGCCTCCCTGATCACCGGGATCGGGGTGATCGAGGCGTCGAGTGCCTGATCACCGCCAACGACCCGACCGTGCGCGGCGGCGCCTCCAACCCGTGGACCCTGAAGAAGGCCCTGCGCGCCAACGAGATCGCGTACGCCAACCGGCTCCCCGTCGTCTCCCTCGTCGAGTCCGGCGGCGCCGACCTGCCCTCCCAGAAGGAGATCTTCATCCCGGGCGGGGCGCTCTTCCGCGACCTCACCCGGCTCTCCGCCGCCGGGATCCCCACGATCGCGGTCGTCTTCGGCAACTCGACGGCCGGCGGCGCGTACGTCCCCGGCATGTCCGACCACGCCGTGATGATCAAGGAGCGGTCGAAGGTGTTCCTCGGCGGGCCGCCGCTGGTGAAGATGGCGACGGGGGAGGAGAGCGACGACGAGTCGCTCGGCGGCGCCGAGATGCACGCCCGGACCTCCGGCCTCGCCGACCACTACGCCGTGGACGAGGCCGACGCGCTCCGGCAGGCCCGCCGGATCGTCGCCCGCCTCAACCACCGCAAGGCGCACCCGGATCCGGACCCGGCCTTCGTCGAGCCGCCCAAGTACGACGAGGAGGAACTCCTCGGGATCGTCCCCGGCGACCTGAAGACCCCGTTCGACCCGCGCGAGGTCATCGCCCGGATCGTCGACGGCTCCGACTTCGACGAGTTCAAGCCGCTGTACGGGCCGAGCCTGGTCACCGGCTGGGCGTCCCTGCACGGCTACCCGGTCGGCATCCTGGCCAACGCGCAGGGCGTCCTCTTCGGCCCCGAGTCGCAGAAGGCCGCGCAGTTCATCCAGCTCAACCAACCAGCGGGACGTCCCGCTGGTCTTCCTACACAACACCACCGGCTACATGGTCGGCAAGGAGTACGAGCAGAGCGGCATCATCAAGCACGGCGCGATGATGATCAACGCCGTCTCGAACTCCAGGGTCCCGCACCTGTCCGTGCTGATGGGCGCGAGCTACGGCGCCGGGCACTACGGCATGTGCGGCCGGGCCTACGACCCCGCTTCCTCTTCGCCTGGCCCAGCGCCAAGTCCGCCGTCATGGGCCCGCAGCAGCTCGCGGGCGTCCTGTCGATCGTGGCGCGGGCGTCCGCCGCCGCGAAGGGGCAGCCGTACGACGATGAGGCCGACGCCGGTCTGCGGGCGCTCGTCGAGGCGCAGATCGAGTCCGAGTCGCTGCCGATGTTCCTCTCCGGCCGGCTCTACGACGACGGGGTCGTCGACCCCGCGACACCCGCACGGTCCTCGGACTGTGCCTCTCCGCGATCCACACGGCACCGGTCGAGGGCGCGCGCGGCAGCTTCGGCGTCTTCCGAATGTGAGACCCTGATGACCTCTTCGCACCCGACGGCCGCGACGACCCCCGTGGACCCGTCGAGCACCTCCACGACCACTCCCTCGGCCACTCCCTCGGCCACTCCCTTGATCACCTCCGTCCTCGTCGCGAACCGGGGCGAGATCGCCTACCGCGTCTTCCGCACCTGCCGCGACCTGGGGATCTCCACCGTCGCCGTGTACTCCGACGCGGACGCCGGCGCCCTGCACGTACGGGAGGCCGACGCGGCGGTACGGCTGCCGGGGGCCGCGCCCTCGGAGACGTACCTGCGCGGCGACCTGATCGTGGCGGCGGCCCTCGCGGCGGGCGCGGACGCCGTCCACCCGGCTACGGCTTCCTCTCCGAGAACGCCGGTTTCGCCCGTGCGGTGATCGACGCCGGGCTCGTCTGGATCGGCCCGCCGCCGGCCGCGATCGAGGCCATGGCCTCGAAGACCCGCGCCAAGGAGCTCCTCGGCATCGCGCCCCTGGACCCGGCCCGGGTCACGGAGGCCAACCTGCCCGTCCTGGTGAAGGCGGCGGCGGGCGGCGGCGGGCGCGGCATGCGGATCGTGCGCGAACTCGCCGACTTGCCCAAGGAGTTGGAGTCGGCTTCGGCGGAGGCGGCGAGCGCGTTCGGGGACGGCGAGGTCTTCGTCGAGCCGTACGTGGAGGACGGGCGCCACGTCGAGGTGCAGCTCCTCTGCGACGCCCACGGCACAGTCTGGGCGCTCGGCACCCGCGACTGCTCCCTCCAGCGCCGCCACCAGAAGGTGATCGAGGAGGCCCCGGCCCCGGCCTGCCCGCCGCCCTGGAGGCCTCCCTCCTCGACACGGCCGTGCGCGCCGCCAAGGCCGTCGGCTACGTCGGCGCGGGCACGGTCGAGTTCCTCGTCGCGGACGGCCGCGCGCACTTCCTGGAGATGAACACCCGCCTCCAGGTCGAGCACCCCGTCACGGAGGAGGTGTACGGGGTCGACCTCGTCGCCCTCCAACTCGCCGTCGCCGAGGGCGAGAAGCTGCCGCCGGAGACCCCCGCCCCGCGCGGCCACGCGATCGAGGCCCGGCTGTACGCGGAGGACCCGGCCCGGGGCTGGGCCCCGCAGACGGGCGCCCTGCACCTCTTCGACGTACCGGGCGGAATCCGGCTCGACACCGGCTACGCCTCCGGGGACGCGATCGGCGTCCACTACGACCCGATGATCGCCAAGCTCACCGTCCACGCCCCCACCCGCGACGGGGCCGCCCGCAAGCTCGCCCGCGCCCTGGAACGGACCCGGATCCACGGCCCGGTCACCAACCGCGACCTGCTCGTGGCCTCCCTCCGCCACCCCGAGTACGCCGCCGTGGAGGCCCTCGACACCGGCTTCTACGACCGGAACCTGCCCGCCCTCACCACCGCCCCCGGAGCGAGGAACTCGCGGCCGTCGCCGCCGCCCTCGCCGCCGCCTCCGCCCGCCGGGGCCGCTTCGGCGGCGGCTGGCGCAACCTCCGCTCGCAGGACGAGACCCGGACGTACGGGGGGACGGGTGGCGGGGCGGACGGAGGCACGGACCGGGACCACGAGGTCCGCTACCGGCCGACGCGGGACGGCGGGTACGAGGTCACGGCGCCGGAGGGCGTACGGGTCGTGGCGGCGGCCCCGGACCGGGTGAGCCTCGAAACGGCCGGAGTCGTACGGCACTTCGACGTGACGGCCTACGCGGACGTGAAGGCCTGCGCGGACGGGACGGCCTACGCGGACGGGACGGTCCACGTGGGGGCCACCGCCTCGCCGCCCGCCCCGCTTCACCGACCCCCGCGAGCAGACCGCGCCCGGCTCGCTGCTCGCCCCATGCCCGGCACCGTCGTCCGGGTCGCGGACGGCCTCGCCGTCGGCGACCGGGTCACCGCCGGGCAGCCGCTGCTCTGGCTGGAGGCCATGAAGATGGAGCACCGCGTCACCGCTCCGGCCTCCGGCACGCTCACCGCGCTCCACGCCGCCCCCGGCCGCCAGGTCGAGGTCGGCGCCCTGCTCGCCGTCGTACACGCACAGGCATCCGTACCGACCGAAGCACAGGAGGACCCGTCCGCATGAGCACCATGATCGAGACCGAAGAGCTCACCGCGCTCCGCGCCGCCGTCTCCGCGCTCGGCCGCCGCCACGCCCCGGCTTCGACCGGGCCGCGCTGTGGGCCGAGGCCGGGAAACTCAGCTACCTGGGCGTGAACCTGCCCGAGGAGTACGGCGGCGGGGGCGGCGGCATGGCCGAGCTGTCCATCGTCCTGGAGGAGGCGGGCGCGGCCGGCGCGCCGCTCCTGATGATGGTCGTGTCGCCCGCGATCTGCGGCACGGTCATCTCCCGCTTCGGCACGGAGGAGCAGAAGCGGGCCTGGCTACCGGGGCTCGCGGACGGCACGAGGACGATGGCGTTCGGGATCACCGAGCCCGACGCCGGGTCGAACTCGCACCGCATCACGACCACGGCGACCCACACGGAGGACGGCTGGGTCCTCAACGGCCGGAAGGTCTTCGTCTCGGGCGTGGACATCGCGGACGCGACCCTGATCGTGGGCCGCACGTCGGACGCCCGCACGGGCAAGCTGAAGCCCTGTCTCTTCATCGTGCCGCGCGACGCCCCGGCTTCGGGCGCCGCCACATCGAGATGGAACTCGACGCGGACGAGAAGCAGTTCGAGCTGACCCTCGACGACGTGCGCCTGCCGGAGGACGCCCTCGTGGGCGACGAGGACGCGGGCCTCCTCCAGCTCTTCGCGGGGCTCAACCCGGAGCGGATCATGACGGCCGCGTTCGCGATCGGCATGGGCCGGTACGCGCTCGCGCAGGCCGTGACGTACGCGAAGGAGCGCCAGGTCTGGAAGGCCCCGATCGGCGCCCACCAGGCCGTCGCCCACCCCTGGCCCAGGCGCACATCGAGCTGGAGCTGGCCCGCCTGATGATGGCGAAGGCGGCGCAGCTCTACGACGCGGGCGACGACTTCGGCGCGGGCGAGGCCGCGAACATGGCCAAGTACGCCGCCGCCGAGGCCTGCGTGAAGGCCGTCGACCAGGCCGTCCACACCCTCGGCGGCAACGGCCTCACCAAGGAGTTCGGCCTCGCCCGCCTGATCACGGCGGCCCGCGTGGCCCGCATCGCCCCGTCAGCCGCGAGATGATCCTCAACTACGTCTCCCACCAGACGCTGGGGCTGCCGAAGTCGTACTGACGGGTGCGAAGCCCACGGTCCCGGGACCGGCGGACCCGGGACCGGCGGACCCGGGACCGGCGGACCCGAGATCAAGGGGGTGCGCAACCGTCGGGCCGGTCCCGCCGTCCGAACAGGGGACGGGGGTGACGGACGTGGTCGGTGTGCGGCCAGCGCACGCTGGACGACGACTTCCCGCTCACGCACGCCGCCGTCGGCGGATGGCTGATCTGGCTCGGGGCGGCGCTGGTCACCGCCGGCGCCGTCGCGTGGGCCGTCGCCCGCCCCTCGCACGCGCTGCAATGGGCCAGGGCGGGCGCGCTCCTCGCGCCCGGAGGTGACATTGTGCGGGTCGACCGCGGCGTCCTTCCCCGCCGTCGACTGCGTCTTCACCGACGGCACCGCGAGCCTCGTCCTTCCCGAAGTGGCCGGACTGTGGTGCGCCCTGGCCGTGTCGCTGATCAGTTGCGCCGCCCTCGCGCGCGGTGTGGTGTCCGCCGGGCCCGCCGCCCGTTGAGCGCCGGTCCGGGCCTCGCGGAGGCGGCGTAACGGTTTCCGTAATCCGGGGGTCCGTACGTGAACGACGTGTGTACGATCTCGTCACTTCGCACACAGGTCGTTCACGCCTGTGGTTCATGCCCGCCGGGGGAGACGTCCGTGTACACACCGCAGCAGTCCTATCCGTACGCCCCTCCGCCCCGCCCCCGCCCCTCCGGCGCTGGTGGCAGCACCCGGCCCTGATCATCACCCTGCTGGTGGTCTTCCCGCCCGCGGGCATCGCCCTCGCCTGGACGAGCCGCTGGAAGAAGTCGCGGAAGATCGTGGCGACCGTCCTCGCGGGCCTGTGGTTCCTGCTGGCGCTCCTCACCCCGGACCCGCCGGAGAGGACGCGAAGGCGGAGGGCCGGCGGCCACGGCCACCGCGTCCCCGAGCCCCACGCCGACCCCGACCCCGACGCCCACCCCGGCCGAGGCCGAGGAGCCCCGGTGATGCCCTCGCTCGTCGGCGGCGACTACGCGGCCGCCGAGCAGATCGTCACCGCCAACCTGGGCCGGGCCTACGCCGTCTACAAGGACGTCGACCTCCCCGCCGAGTACGGCACGTGGCGGGTCTGCTTCCAGCGCCCGGACGCCGGCGCGCCGGTCACGTCCGCGGTGCCGGTGGTGTACCTGACGGATCCGGGCGTCCCGTGCCCGAAGTCGCCGAACACGGTCCTGCACAAGCCGACCCCGAAGCCGACTCCGACCCCGACCCCGCCCCCGGCTCCGAAGCCCCGGCCCGCCACCCAGCCGCCGACCACGGCCCCGGAGCCCGCCCCGAGCCCACGCGGGACACCGCCGACGAGAACGTCTCCTACGCCAACTGCGCGGCCGTCCGCGCGGCCGGAGCCGCGCCCATCCACGCGGGCGAACCCGGCTACAGCCGCCGTCTCGACCGCGACGGCGACGGCGTGGGCTGCGAGAACTGACGCCCGCCGATTCGGGCGAGGTGCCGCCGGAAGAACACGGCGGCCCCCGCCGACCCGGAAGCGGACGTCCGGGTCGGCTCGTACCCGTCGACGTGGTGGTCGCCGTGGTGGTCGAGCACCACGACCCGGATCCCGCAGGTCCCGCCGGGACTCGTCGTACAGGGCGGGGGCGCCGGTTGTGCACCGACGGGCCAACGCCGGTGCACTGAGGAGCAGATGACCCCGTCCGGGTCCTCCTAGCGTGACGGCGGCGGCCTTCCGGAACGGCCGCCGCGCTCCACGGCGCCCACGGGCTCCGCACCGACACCCACGTCCCGCAGGAGGACCTTCCGTCATGACCACTCCCACCGTCGTCCTCGTCCACGGCGCCTTCGCCGACGCCGCCAGTTGGTCCGGTGTGATCGCCGCGCTCCAGGCGGAGGGCGTTCCCGTGATCGCCCCGCCCAACGAGCTGCGCGGTCTCGCCGCCGACGCCGCCCACGTCTCCTCGGTGGTCTCCCAGATCGACGGTCCCGTCGTCCTCGTCGGCCACTCCTACGGCGGCGCCCTGATCACCGTCGCGGGCGCGGCCGAGAACGTCGTCGGCCTGGTCTACGTGGCCGCCTACGTCCTGGAGAAGGGCGAGAGCCTGGGCGAACTCCAGGGCCGCTTCGCCGACTCCCCGCTGGTCACCCACCTGGAAGCAGTGGACGTACCCGACCCCGGACGGCGGCACGGCCGCCGAGGTCACCATCGCCGAGGAGGCGTTCCGGAGGTCTTCGCCGCCGATGTCCCCGCGGAGGTCACGAAGGTCCTCGCGGTGGCCCAGCGTCCGCTGACCGCGGCGGCCTTCGCCGAGGCGGCGGCGGTCGCCGCGTGGCACACCAAGCCGGCCTGGGCGCTGGTGGCGGGCGCGGACCGGGCGATCAACCCGGAGGTCCAGCGCTTCGGCGCCGAGCGCGCCGGAGCGACGGTGGTGGAGGCCGAGGGCGCCTCGCACGCCGTCGCCGTCTCCCGGCCCGGAGCGGTCGCCGAGCTGATCCTCCGGGCGGTCCGGGCCGCGAGCTGACCCGCGGGCCGGGCGGGCCGTGAGCTGACCCGCGGGCCGGGCGGGGCCGTGAACTGTCCCGCGGGCCGGGCGGGGCCGTGAGCTGACCCGCGGGCCGGGCGGGGCCGTGAACTGTCCCACGGGCCGGGCGGGGCCGTGAACTGTCCCGCAGGCCGGGCGGGGCCGCGAGCCGACCCGTAGACCGGCCCGGTCCACGAGCCGCCCCGCCCGGCACCCGCCCCGCCCGGTACCCCCTCCGCCCGGCACCCCCGCCTGTGGCCCCCGCCCCGACCCCCGCCCCCGCCCGCGTCACACCCCTCCCGCCCCCCTCACCACCCATTGAACGGCCCTCACGGAGGTCCCACTTCGCTCAGTAGACTTCCGATGATCACGCCGGAGGCCGGCGGCGGTCGGGGGGAGCACCGTGGAGGCCGAGGGGGAGCGCGCGACCTTCGGGGCCCTGCTGCGCACACTGCGCCAGGCGCGTTCGCTGACGCTGGAGGGGCTGGCCGAGGCGTCGGGGGTGAGCGTGCGCGGCATCGGCGACCTGGAGCGGGGCCGGCGCGCGGCGCCCACCGGCGGACGGTGGCGGCGCTCGCGGACGGTCTGGGGCTCTCCGGCGAGGACCGCCGGAAACTGATCGACGCGGCCGGAACCCGGCGCGGCCCCCAGACCTACAGCGCCGCCGGAGTGCGGTCCCTGCCCGCGGCGCGGAGACGACTTCGTGGGCCGGGAGGAGGAGCTCGGCCGCCTGGCCCGGCTGACCGAGCCGGACGACGCCCGCGAGGGCAGGCCGGGCGGGCCGGTCGGTCCGGTCGGTCCGGTCGGTCCGGTCGTGGCGGTTCTGAGCGGTCCGCCCGGAGCGGGCAAGACCACCCTCGCCCTGCACGCCGCCCGCCGCTTCCACGACCGCTTCCCCGACGGCCAGTTGGTCGTCGACCTGCGCGGGGTCGACGAACGGCCGCCCACCGCCGCCGAGTCGATGCTCGGCGTCCTCAAGACCCTGGGAGTGCCCGACCGCGACCTCGTCCGGTCCGGCCCGCAGGGCCACCCCGCGCTCTACCGGCAGGTCCTCGCCGACCGCAGGTGCCTGCTCGTCCTCGACAACGCCCGCGACGAGGCCCAGGTGCGCCCGCTGCTGCCCGGAAGCGGTACGACGACGGTGCTGGTCACCAGTCGCCGCATGCTCACCGGCCTCGACAACGTGCACCGGCTGCGGATCGGCGAACTCGACGGCCGCGACTCGACCGCGCTCCTGGCCGGCCTGGTGGGCGCCGAGCGCGCGGCGGTCGATCCCGGGGCCCTGGCGGACGTGGCCGCGCTCTGCGGCCACCTGCCCTGGCCCTGCGCGTGGCCGGCAACTGGATGGCCGCCCGCACCGGCTGGTCGACGCGCCGCCTCGCCGACCGGCTCGCCCGGGAGGAACGCCGGCTGGACGCGCTCGCGGCCGGCGACGTCCGCGTGGCCGCCGCCTTCGACCTCTCGTACCGCCGGCTCACACCCGCCACCGCCCGCATGTTCCGCCGGCTGGCCCTGGTCCCCGGCGCGGACACCGGGGTGGCGGGTGCCGCCCGCGTCACCGGGCAGGGGCTGTTCGACGCCGAGGACGCCCTGGAGGAACTGGTCGAGGCCGGGCTCCTCGGTGCCGCGGGGACCGCTACCGGCTGCACGACCTGCTGTGTCTGTACGCCCGCGCCCGCCTGGCCGAGGAGGAGGGCACCGAGGACGTCGGCGCGGCGCGGAACGCCTCTACCGGTGGCTCCTGGAGACGGCGGTGGTCGCGGGCCGCTGGTACGAGCCCGACCACGGCGGCCCGTCCCCCGACTGGCGGGGCGCGGTGGACCTCTCCGACGCGGAGAAGGCGCGCGAGTGGCTCCAGACCGAGGGCGACAACTGGCTGGCCGCCTTCCGCGCCGCCGCGACGCCGGTGACCACGCCGTGGTGGTCGAGGTGGCCGAGGCGCTGCACTGGTTCTCCGACCAGTGGATCTTCTGGGGCCACTGGCCCGAGGTCTTCGGCACCGCGGCGGACTCCGCCCGGCTCCTGGGCGACCCGCTGGTGGAGGCCACCCAGCTCAACTACCACGCCTGGGCGGTCGTGGTGTGCGAGGGCCGTCCGCGCGACGCCCTCCCCCTCTGCGAGGCGGCCCTCGCCGCGGCGGTCCGCGCCGGTGACCCGGTCCAGCAGGCGTGGGCCCACACCTACCGGGCGACGGCCTTCCGGTACCTCGGCGAACACGACCGGGCCCAGGGGCCGCTCGACCGGGCGGTCGAGATCTTCGCGGCCGTCGGCGACCTGCCCGGACTGCTCAGCGCCCTGCACCACCGCGCCAACAACCTGAAGGCCGCCGGGCGGACGGACGAGGCGTTCGCCGCCTACCGGGAGAGCCCTGGCGTGGCTGGACGAACACGGCGACCGGCTCGAACCGCACATCTCCGCCTTCGCCCGCCAGGGCCTGCACGCGGGCCTGGGGCAGTGCCACCACGACCGGGGGCGGGGGAGGAGGCGATCCGGCACCACCGGATCGCGGTCGACATCTCCCGCGAGGGCGGCAACACGGCCTCGCTGAGCCACCACCTCGCCTTCCTGGCCGAGGCCCTGAGTGGAGCCGGCCGCACGGCGAGGGCGCGGGACGTCCTCCACCGCTGTCTCGCCCTCGGCCCCGAGGCCGCCCCGACGCCGTCGCCTCCGCCCGCGCGCAACTCGCCCGCATCCCGGCACCGGACTCCGGGGAACCACCGGCCTGACGCCCGACGCCTGGCATCCGACGCCTGGCACCCGATGCCCGACGCCCGACGCCTGGCATCCGATGCCCGACGCCGAACACCCGACGCGCCCGGATCCGCCCCCTCCCCAAAATCATGCATGCGTGCTTGATTGTTCTACGGGGTGCTGACAAGGTCTCCCCAAGTCGCCGCCCCACCCGCGATCCTGGCGCCCACCGTCCACCTCTCCAGGGGTCCACCATGGTGTTCCACAGCGCGTACGAGGACGTCCCGGCCGTCTCCCTCCCCATCCACGACGCGGTGCTCGGCCGCGCCGCCGAGTACGGCGACACCCCGGCCCTCGTCGACGGCTCCGGCGCGGAGGGGCGCTCACCCTCACGTACGCCCAGGTCGACGCCTTCCACCGGCGCGTCGCCGCCGGGCTCGCCGAGGCCGGGGTCCGCAAGGGGACGTGCTCGCCCTGCACAGCCCCAACACCGTGCTCTTCCCGTCGCCTTCTACGCCGCCACCCGCGCCGGCGCCGCCGTCACCACCGTCCACCCGCTCGCCACCCCCGAGGAGTTCGCCAAACAGCTCCGCGACTCCTCCGCCCGCTGGATCGTCACCGTCTCGCCCCTGCTCCCCGTCGCCCGCGCCGCCGCCGAACTCGCGGGCGGGATCGAGAGATCCTCCTCTGCGACCAGCCCCCGGAGGGCGAGGCGGTCCGCTCGCTCCAGGCCTTCCTCGGCTCCACCGGACCCGTCCCCGCCGTCGAGGTCGACCCCGACGAGGACATCGCCGCCCTCCCGTATTCGTCCGGCACGACCGGGGTACCCAAAGGGGTGATGCTGACCCACACATCGATCGCGACCAACCTGGCCCAACTGGAGCCGTTCATCCCCATGGGGCCGGGCGACCGGATCCTGGCGGTCCTGCCCTTCTTCCACATCTACGGGCTCACCGCCCTCATGAACGCGCCCCTGCGCCAGGAGCGCCACCGTCGTCGTCCAGCCCCGCTTCGAGCTCGACGCCTTCCTGCGCGCCATCCAGGAACACCGCGTCAACGGCCTGTACGTGGCCCCGCCGATCGTCCTCGCCCTCGCCAAGCACCCGGCCGTCGCCGACCACGACCTGTCCTCCCTGGAGTACGTCGTCAGCGCCGCCGCCCCGCTCGACGCCGCCCTCGCCGAGGCCTGCTCGAAGCGGCTCGGACTCCCGCCGGTCCGGCAGGCGTACGGCATGACCGAGCTGTCCCCGGGCACCCACGTCGTCCCCCTCGACGCCGCGACGCCCCGCCCGGCACCGTCGGCCGGCTCCTGCCCTCCACCGAGATGCGCATCCTCTCCCTCGACGACCCCGCGAAGGACGCCGCACCCGGCGAGGAGGGCGAGATCGCCATCCGGGGACCCCAGGTCATGAAGGGCTACCTCGGCCGCCCCGACGCCACCGCCGCCATGATCGACGCCGAAGGGTGGGTCCACACCGGGGACGTCGGACGCGTCGACGAGGACGGCTGGCTCTTCGTCGTCGACCGCGTCAAGGAACTCATCAAGTACAAGGGCTTCCAGGTCGCCCCCGCCGAACTGGAGGCGCTGCTCCCTCACCCACGAGGGCATCGCCGACGCCGCCGTCATCGGCGTCACCGACGACGACGGCACCGAGATCCCCAAGGCCTTCGTCGTCCGCCAGCCCTCCGCGCCCGGCCTCACCGCCGAGGAGGTCGTCGCGCACGTCGCCGCGCGCGTCTCCCCGTACAAGAAGGTCCGCGCCGTGGAGTTCGTCGACACCGTCCCCGGGCCGCGTCCGGGAAGATCCTCCGAAGGGAACTGAGGCAGCGCTCATGACCGCACGCGTCACCACGTCCGAGGACCGGGGCGTCACCACCCTCACGCTGAACTCCCCGCCACCCGCAACGCCCTCTCCGCCCCCTCGTCACCGAACTCGCCGACGCGCTCACCGCGTGCGGCAAGGACCAGGGGTACGGGCCGTGCTCCTCGACCACGCCGGCACCACCTTCAGCGCGGGCGCCGACCTGAAGGCGCCCCCAGCCCGTACGCCTTCGTGGCCCTGCTCCGGCAGATCGTCGAGCTGCCGAAGCCCGTCGTCGCCCGGGTCACCGGCCACGCGCGCGCGGGCGGCCTCGGCCTGCTCGGCGCGTGCGACCTGGTGGTGGCGGGGGAGGGGCGGACTTCGCCCTCACGGAGGTACGGATCGGGGTCGCGCCCTCCGTCATCTCCCTCACCCTCCTGCCGCGCCTCACACCGCGCGCGGCGGCCCGCTACTACCTGACGGGCGAGCGCTTCGGCGTCCCGGAGGCCCTCGCCATGGGCCTGGTCACGGCCGGGGACGACGCCCTCGACGGCATCCTCGACGCCCTGCGCGCCGCCTCGCCGCAGGGCCTGCGGGAATCGAAACGGCTGGTCACCGCTAAAGTCCTGGAGACCTTCGAACGCGACGCGGAGGACCTGGTGCAGAGGTCGGCCACGCTCTTCGCCTCCGCCGAGGCGCGCGAAGGATGACGGCCTTCCTCGAACGACGGGACCCCGCATGGCGGCTGTGACCGCACCCAAGCAGGACCGGAGCCGCGCCACCCGGCAGCGGCTCCTGGAGGCCGCCGTGTCCTGCCTGGCCGAACACGGCTGGGCGGGCTCGACGGTCTCCGTGGTGGCGGAACGGGCCGGCGTCTCCCGGGGCGCCGCCCAGCACCACTTCCCCACCCGCGAGGACCTCTTCACGGCCGCCGTCGAGTACGTCGCCGAGGAGCGCTCCCAGGCGCTGCGGGCCCTGCCCTCCGACGACCGCGCGGCCGCCGTCGCCGCCCTCGTCGACCTCTACACCGGCCCCTCTTCCGGGCCGCCCTCCACCTCTGGGTCGCCGCCACCGGCGAGGACCAGCTCCGCGCCCGCGTCACCGAGCTGGAGGCCCGCGTCGGCCGCGAGTCCCACCGCATCGCCGTCGAGGTCCTCGGCGCCGACGAGTCCCGCCCCGGCGTCCGCGAGACCGTCCAGGGCCTCCTCGACATGGCCCGCGGCCTCGGCCTCGCCACCCTCCTCACCGACGACCGCGCCCGCCGCGAACGGGTAGTGGCCCAGTGGGCACGGCTGGTGAACGAGGCGCTGAAGTAGCGACGGGCACTTCCGTGACCCGCGCCACATCCCTCCGGCCCCCTCGCAGTACTCTGTTCGCATGCCTCCGCTCGTACGCCGTCGCCACGTGGACTTCGTCCGCGTCACGAGCATGAGCTGTCGACGCTCCGTCTGACCTCCACGGCCGACCCGGTCCGGGCCTCCCGCCCGCACGACCCTCCGGCCCCCGGGCCTCCCGGGTCCTCCCGACCCGCCCGGCCCTCCGACCTTCCGGGGTACCACTCCACCCACCCCTCCGGGTCCGTCACCGAGCCCCAGCAGACCGGCACCCGCGGCCCCGCCCACCCCCGGCGGACGCCCCGGGCACCCGTAGACCCCGCGGACACCTCATGACCAGCAGCTCGTACTCCTCGCAGCTCCCCATCGTGGACCTCTCCGCCGCCGACCGCGGCCCGCAGGCCGGAGGCTGCTCCACGCCAGCTCCACTCGGCCGCCCACGACGTGGGCTTCTTCCAACTCGTCGGGCACGGGGTGACCGAGGCCGAGACGCGGGCCCTCACCTCCGCCATGCGCGCCTTCTTCGCGCTGCCCGAGGCCGACCGGCTCGCCCTCGACAACGTCAACTCGCCGCACTTCCGCGGCTACACCCGCATCGGCGACGAGCGGACGCGGGGCGCCCGGGACTGGCGCGACCAACTGGACATCGGCGCCGAGCGCCCCGCACGCCCCCGCGCCCTGGGAGGCCCCGTACTGGTGGCTCGAAGGCCCCAACCAGTGGCCCGAGGCCCTGCCCGAGCTGCGCACCGCCGCCCTGCACTGGATCGACCGCCTCAGCGGCGTCGCCGCGCGCCTCCTGCACGAGCTGCTGGCCTCCATCGGCGCGCCCGAGGACTTCTACGACGACATCTTCGGCCCGCACGCCCACCCGCAGCTCAAGCTGGTCCGCTACCCGGGCAGCAGCGGCGAGGGCGACGACCAGGGCGTGGGCGCCCACAAGGACTACGGCTTCCTGACCCTGCTCCTCCAGGACCAGGTGGGCGGGCTCCAGGTCCAGCGGGAGGACGGGAACTTCCTGACGTGCCGCCGCTGCCGGGCGCGTTCGTCGTCAACCTGGGCGAGCTGCTCGAAGTGGCCACCAACGGCTACCTGATCGCCACCAACCACCGGGTGGTCTCCCCGCCTGGCGCGACGGAACGGTTCTCCGTCCCGTTCTTCTACAACCCGCGGCTCGACGCCCGGATCGCCCCGCTGGACTTCCCGCACGCCTCCACGGCCCCGGGCATCACCACGGACCCGTCGAACCCGCTGTTCGCCGAGTACGGGCGCAACGCCCTGAAGGGGAAGCTCCGCGCCCACCCGTCGGTGGCGGCCCGCCACCACGCGGAGCTCCTGCTGCACCCCGAGGGTCAGCCGGCGATGTCGGCGTAACCCTCGATGTCGCGCGGGTCCCGGCGGCCGGGACCCGTGTAGCGGGCCGAGGGGCGGACCAGGCGGCCGGTGCGCTTCTGCTCCAGGATGTGCGCCGACCAGCCGGCCGTGCGCGCACAGGAGAACATCGAGGTGAACATGTGCGCCGGGACCTCGGCGAAGTCGAGGACGATGGCCGCCCAGAACTCCACGTTCGTCGCCAGGACGCGGTCGGGGCGCCGGTTGTGCAGCTCCTCCAGGGCGGCCTTCTCCAGGGCCTCGGCGACCTCGAAGCGCGGCGCGGCCAGCTCCTTCGCGGTGCGGCGGAGCACGCGCGCGCGGGGGTCCTCGGCGCGGTAGACGCGGTGGCCGAAGCCCATGAGGCGCTCGCCCTTGTCCAGGGCCTGCTTGACGTACGCGGTGGCGTCGCCGGTCCGCTCGATCTCCTCGATCATGCCGAGGACGCGGGAGGGCGCGCCGCCGTGCAGCAGGCCGGACATGGCGCCGACGGCGCCGGAGAGGGCAGCAGCCACGTCGGCGCCGGTGGAGGCGATGACGCGGGCGGTGAACGTGGAGGCGTTCATGCCGTGCTCGGCGGCCGAGGTCCAGTACGCGTCGACGGCCTTGACGTGCTTGGGGTCGGGCTCGCCGCGCCAGCGGATCATGAACCGCTCGACGATGGACTGCGCCTTGTCGATCTCGCTCTGCGGGACCATCGGCAGGCCCTGGCCGCGCGCGGACTGCGCGACGTACGAGAGGGCCATGACGGCGGCGCGGGCGAGGTCGTCGCGGGCCTGCTCGGGCGAGATGTCCAGGAGCGGTTTGAGGGCCCCAGACGGGCGCGAGCATGGCGAGCGCGGACTGCACGTCGACGCGGATGTCACCGGAGTGGACCGGGATCGGGAACGGCTCGGCGGCGGGCAGGCCGGGGTTGAAGGCGCCGTCGACCAGCAGGCCCCAGACGTTGCCGAACGAGACGTGGCCGACGAGGTCCTCGATGTCGACGCCGCGGTAGCGGAGGGCGCCGCCCTCCTTGTCGGGCTCGGCGATCTCCGTCTCGAACGCGACGACTCCCTCAAGTCCGGGTACGAAGTCGGACATCAGGCGGCTCCTCTATCGATGATCGATCAACCGAGTTGGTCGATGGCGGGAATCAACAGTCATCCAGCCGAAGAGTCTGTACGGTTCCGATGATGCGGGGAAGCGTGACATCCGGCACACTCCGCCGATCCGGCGGGAGAGGGTTGGACGGCTCCGGTGCCGGGCAGACTGGGCCGCTGCCGCAGAATGGCCCCGTGACCGATCCCGTGAACGATTCAGCGAGCGACGATTCCCCCACTGTCCGGGGTCCGGAGAAGCCCCGACCCCGCCGACATGCGCGAGCAGTACCGCACCACGGAGCTGTCCCCGGCCGACCTCGCGCCCGAGCCGGTCGCGCAGTTCGCGCGCTGGTTCAAGGAGGCGGCGGAGGACCCGGCGATCCACGAGCCGAACGCGATGGTCGTCTCCACCGCGACCCCGACGGCCGCCCGTCCTCCCGGACGGTCCTGCTCAAGCACTACGACGGGGCCGGCTTCGTCTTCTTCACCAACTACGAGTCCCGCAAGGGCCGGGAGCTGGCGGCCAACCCGTACGCCTCGCTGCTCTTCCCCTGGCACCCGGCGGCCCGCCAGGTCGTCGTCACGGGCCGGGCCGAGCGCGTCGGGCGCGAGGAGACGGTCGCGTACTTCCGCACCCGCCCGCACGGCTCCCGGCTCGGCGCCTGGGCCAGCCCCAGTCCTCGGTGCTCGCCTCCCGCGAGGACCTCCTCGCCCGCTACGACGACCTGGCCGCCCGCTACCCCGAGGACGCCCAGGTCCCGGTCCCCCGCACTGGGGCGGCTTCCGCGTCGTCCCGGAGACGGTCGAGTTCTGGCAGGGCCACGAGAACCGCCTCCACGACCGCCTGCGCTACGTCCGCGAGACCGGCGGCTCCTGGCGCGTGGAACGCCTGGCCCCGTAAGGCCCCCGGAGACTCCACGGGGGCCCGCACACGCAGACGACCCGTGAGCCTTGGTCCCGTCCGCCCAGGCGCCTGGGTCGAACGGGAGCCGGCCGGACTTACCGGCGGCTCACGGGTCGGGTGACTGCGTTGGTCTTCGGCAGACTGGCCTGCCGAGGTGCACAGAGTGCGACGGCAGGCCTTAGCCCGCAGTCACCTCACGAGTCCGAAAAGAAACCATTTTTCGGATCACCTCCTTTCGCGTGTACCCCCACCTAAGCACCGCCCCGATCCCCTTCAAGGGATTTATTCGCGCCGTCGAAGGGGCTCGAACTCCCGGCCCCGTTCGTTTCCGGCAGGAAACAATGTCGGCGAAGGTGGTGTGCCCTGCGTCACGTTCCAGTTGAATGGTTCACAGCATGGGGGTGTCGGGTGAGTGCTTTCGCGGAGTCCACGAGTGAGACCGCTTCCGTTCCCGGGGCGGGGGCCGATCTGCTGGCCGCGCTGCTCGACGGGATGGACGCGGCGCTCTGTGCCTTCGACGCCGACGGGACGGTCACGCACTGGAACCGGGAGGCCGAGCGGATCCTCGGCTGGTCCGCCGGGGAGGCCGTGGGGCGGCGCGGGTTCGAGGGGTGGGCGGCGCGGAGCGCGGACGCCGAGAGACCCTGGGGCGCCTGATGGGGGCCATGAAGGGACCCGGCCGGCAGGTCCACGAGTTCGTGCTCCTCCGCAAGGACGGCGGGCGGGTGCTCGTGCGCAGCCAGGCGGCCGGGGTGCGCGGCGCGGACGGCGCGCCGGCCGGGGTGTACTGCGCGTTCAGCGAGGTCCACGTCCAGCTCGACCTGGAGCGGTCGGTCGCCCTCAGCGAGGCCCTGTTCGACGACGCCTCCTGGGGCGTCGTCCTGGTCGACGCCGACCTGCGCCCCGCCATGGTCAACGCCCACGCGGCCCGGTCCTTCGGCGCCGGGCGCACCGCCCTGCTCGGGCGCCCCCTCGGCGACGTCGTCGTGCACGGCGTCGAGGAGCTGGAGGCCGCCTTCCAGCACGATCCTGGCGGAGGGCACCCCGCCCGCCCCCGCCGAGGTGTGGGTGACGCTGCGGACGCCCTCGGGGGAGCGGCGCCGGTGCTGGCGCAGCGGTTTCCTGCGGCTCGCGTCCCCCATGACGGAGGCGGCGGTCCCGCTGGGCGTCGCCTGGCTCTTCCAGGACGTGACCGAGGAGCGGCTCGCGGCGCGGGAGGCGGACCGGCTGCGGTTCCGGTGGAGCCAACTGCACCGGGCGGGCGCGGCGGCGGCCGAGTGCGAGGACCCGGCGGAGGCGGCGACGGTCCTCCTGGAGTTCGCCCTGGCCGGGTTCGCGGACCACGCCCTGGTGGACCGGGTGGCGGGCGACCGGCGCCTGACGCGCGCCCTGGCCGTCCCGGCGGCCGTGCCCGGCCCGTCCTCCCCGCCCGTGGGCGGCGGCATCCCGCTGCGGTACGGGCCGAGGCACCCGGCGCTCCAGGCCTGGGACCGGGTGGGCCCGGTCCGGGCGAGCGCGGGCCGTACCGCCGGGGTGTGGGCGGAGGCCCACCAGTGGCCCGGCGACGCGGCGCACTCCCTGTGCGTGGTGCTGCGCTCCCGGGGCCGGACGCTCGGCGTCCTCACCTTCCTGCGGGCCGCCTGCCGCCCGGCCTTCGAGCGCGAGGACGTGGTCTTCGCGGAGTCGGTGGCGACGGGGGCGGCGTCGTTCCTGGCGCTGGGGGACGGGCGCGGAGACGGGGTCGGAGACGGGCGCGGAGACGGGGACGGGCCCCGGCGGCGTACTGACCGGGGGCCCGTCTTTCGTGGGGGCGTTCGCGCTCGTACGGGTCACGTCCTACTCCGGGTCGCGCCGGAACGCGGCCGTCGACCAGCGGTAGCCGAGCACGGTGAGGGCCAGGGACCAGGCGACGGCGAGCCAGCCGTTGTGACCGATCTCGGTGCCGAGCAGCAGGCCGCGCAGGGTCTCGATGGCCGGGGTGAAGGGCTGGTACTCGGCGACGGGCCGGAACCAGCCGGGCATCGAGTCCAGCGGCACGAAGGCGCTGGAGATCAGGGGCAGCAGGATCAGGGGTGTGGCGCTGTTGCTGGCGCCCTCGGCGTTGGGGCTGGCCATGCCCATCCCGACCGCGATCCAGGTGAGCGCGAGGGCGAAGAGCGCGATCAGGCCGAGGGCGGCCAGCCATTCCAGGACGGTGGCGTCGGTGGAGCGGAAGCCGATGGCGAGGCCGACGGCGCCGACGAGAGGACGCTGGCGAGCGACTGCATCACGCTGCCGACCACGTGCCCGACGAGGATGGAGCCGCGGTGGATGGCCATGGTGCGGAAGCGGGCGATGATCCCCTCGTTCTTGTCCATGGCCACGGACACGGCGGCGCCGACGACGGTGGAGCCGATGGTCATGAGCAGGATGCCCGGGACGACGTAGGCGATGTAGGCGTCGCGGCCCCGCCGCCGGCCAGGCCCGCGCTCATCGCGTCGCCGAAGACGTAGACGAACAGCAGCAGGAGCATCACCGGCGTGAGCAGCAGGTTCAGGGTGAGGGAGGGGTAGCGGCGGACGTGCAGGAGGTTGCGGCGCAGCATCGTGGACGAGTCGCGCACGGCGAGGGCGAAGGTGCTCATCGGACGGTCTCCTCGGTCTGGGCGGGCCGGCTGGCGTGGGCGTTCTGGGCGGGGACGTCGGCGGTGCCGGTGAGGGCGAAGAAGACGTCGTCGAGGTCGGGGGTGTGCACGGTCAGTTCGTCGGCCTCGACGCCGGCCGTGTCCAGCCGGTCCAGGACGGCGCGCAGGTCGCGCTGGGTGCCGTCGCTGGGGAGCTGGAGCGTGAGCCCCTCGTCGTCCGTGGTGGCTCCGCGCAGCTCCGCGACGGCAGCCCGGTAGGCGGCCGGGTCGGAGAAGCGCAGCCGCACGTGTCCGCCGGGGATCAGCCGCTTGAGCTCCTCGGCGGTGCCCTCGGCGGCGATCCTGCCGTCGTGCAGGACGGCGATGCGGTCGGCGAGCTGGTCGGCCTCCTCCAGGTACTGGGTGGTGAGGAAGACGGTGGTGCCGCCGGCGACCAGTTCGCGGACGATCTGCCACATGGTGTGCCGCGAGCGGGGGTCGAGGCCGGTGGTGGGCTCGTCGAGGAAGATGATCCGCGGGGCGCCGACGAGGGTCATGGCGATGTCCAGGCGGCGCTTCATGCCGCCGGAGTACCCGGCGGCGGGCTTCTTCGCCGCCTCGACGAGGTCGAAGCGCTCCAGGAGTTCGGCGGTGACCCGGCGTCCCTCCCGCGGGGGAGGTGGTGCAGGTCGGCCATCAGGAGCATGTTCTCCTCGCCCGTGATCAGGCCGTCGACGGCGGAGAACTGTCCGGTGACGCCGATCGCGGCCCGTACCGCCTGCGGATCGGCGGCCAGGTCGTGGCCGCCGACCCGCAGGTCACCGGCGTCGGCGGTGATGAGGGTGGAGAGGATCTTGACGGCGGTGGTCTTGCCGGCGCCGTTCGGGCCGAGCAGGGAGAAGACCGTTCCTTCGGGGACGGCGAGGTCGACGCCGTCGAGCACGACCTTGTCCCCGTAGGACTTGCGCAGCCCGTTCGCCGCGATGGCCAGGTCGGTCATGGTGATGCTCCTTCGGGAGTGGCGCGGGAAGGGACTGAGGGGTCAGAGGCTGCGGGCGGTGATGTCGCCCCGGGTGGTGGTCGCCCGGATGGCGAGCGCGGGGGTGCCGTCGTTCTTCAGCTCGTTGCCGACGCGGCCGAGGGTGGTGCCCGCGTCCAGGGAGGCGGAGACCCCGGCGGCGGCGCCGACCGCGATGTCGCCGTCCTGGGTGCGGAGGACGACCTCGCCCCGTACGGCCTCGGCGATCCGGATCGAGCCCCGCGTGGTGCTGATCTCGGCGGGGCCGTTCAGCCGGCCGACCTCGACGTCGCCGTCGACGGCGGTGAGGTGGACGGCGACGGCCTCGTCGATCTTGATCCGCCGGTACGCGCCGTCGAAGGAGACGTCGCCGAGGCGGCCCACGGCCCGGAACTCGGTGGCGCCCGCCTTCGCCTCGACGCGGGAGCCGGTGGGCACCGGACCGTCACCTCGACGGATCCGGAGGGCCGAAGTTCCCCTTCTTGGCGGGGACTTCGATCCGCAGGACGCCGTCGGCGTACGCGACCGCGGTCTGCTCCGCGGCCTTGACGTCGCGGCTCTTGGCGGGGTTCGCGGGGAGGACCTCGACCACGGTGTCGTCGCGGTCGGCGGCGATGACCTGGATCCGTCCGGCGGGGACGCCGAAGGCAGTGGTGATCGGGGCGGGGGTGGCGAAGGTCTGCATGGCGGGTGCTCCTCGATCCGCGCCGTCTCCGGCGCTTCCGTCGTTTCCGATGTAGGAAAAGCTACGTTGCGTTCGAGGATGTGGCAACAAGCTAGTTGCGGGGAAAGTGCATCACCCCAGCTCAACCAAGCTAAATCGTTGCACTGGAGATGGATTTAACGCAACGTCAGGCAGTGCATGCATTGCAATGAGATGAAGGTGAACGCTATGCTGGGGGCCTCAGGGAACGAAGGAGGCCGTGATGCCGGGAGGCAGGCTCACTCAGCAGGACCGTCAGCAGATCGCGCTGGGGCTGGCCGAAGGCCTCGCCTACGCGGAGATCGCCAGGGGCCTGGACCGCCCGACCTCGACCATCACGCGCGAGGTGATGCGCAACGGCGGCCCCGCCGAGTACCGCGCGGACCTCGCGCACCGCGCCACGGAGCAGCGCGCCCACCGGCGCAGGCCCGCCGCGCCGCCCCGGGGCGCCGCCGAGCCGGCCCCCAGCCGCACGGGCGCGACCCCGAGGCCGTGCGGGCGTACGAGAGCTGTTCACCACCGTCATGATGCAGTCGGGCCTGCCCAAGATGATGTCCCGGGTGATGGTCGCGCTGCTCCTGACCGACGCCGGCAGCCTGACGGCGTCCGAGCTCGCCCAGCGCCTCCAGGTCAGCCCGGCGACCGTCTCCAAGTCGATCGCGTTCTGGAGAGCCAGACCCTCATCCGCAGGGAGCGCGACGAACGCCGCCGCGAGCGGTACGTCGTCGACGCCGACGTCTGGTACCAGTCGATGATCGCCAGCGTCCGGTCCTCGTCGACCAGGGCGAACTCGCCCGGCAGGGCGTCGGCGTCCTCGGCCCCGGCACCCCGGCCGGCGCCCGCCTGGAGAACGTCGCCCGCTTCCTCGACTTCGTCGCCGAGAACCTCGCCCGCGCCGCCGAGCAGGCCCGCGAGGTCCTCTCCACGAAGGCGGACCCGGACCGGGAGGCCGGCGCCTGACGGGACGTCACCCTCCCCGTACACCCACTTTTTTGTGGGTGCTTGCCGGTGCCCGCCGCCCGGGAGAACCTGGTGGCGGGCCCGGACGCGGAAAGAGCGAGCAGGGCCTCAGGAAGCGGTCCGCGCTTCCGTGAGCCGGTCCAGACGCCGGTGGCCCCAGTCCGACAAGGGGCCGAGCAGTTCGGACAGTTCGCGTCCGGAGTCCGTCAGCGAGTAGACCGTCTTCGGCGGCAGGACGTCGTGCGCCTCGCGGTGCACGAGACCGTCCTCCGCCATCTCCCGCAGCGCCTGGGACAGCACCTTCTCGCTGAGCCCGGGAAGCTTGCGGCGCAGTTCGCCGGGCCGGTGCGGTCCGGACTCCAGCAACCACAGCAGCGACGTCTTCCACTTGCCGTCGATCACGGAGATCGCGGCGGTCACGCCGCAGACGTCCGTGTCCTCGGACCGGCGGCTCGCCATGCGCGCCCCTCTCCTCGCTCGGTCACCCGCGTGTTCACCGATGACATTCATGACAAAGGAACCACAGCCATGTCTTCTTCCCCGAGCAGCACCCCTCCCGCCCCGCCGTCACGGTCCTCGGCCTCGGTCCGATGGGCCGCGCGCTAACCGGCGCGTTCCTGGACGCCGGGGTGCGGACCACCGTGTGGAACAGGACCCCGGGCCGGGAGGGGACCTCGCCGCGCGGGGCGCGCTCGTGGCCGCGAGCGCCGAGGAGGCGGTCGCCGCGAGCCCCCTGACGGTGATCTGCCTGGTCAACTACGACGCCACCGACTCCGTACTGCGCCGGCCGGCCGTCACGGACGCGCTCAAGGGGCGGACGGTGGCGAACCTGAGCGCCGACGTCCCGGAGCGGTCGCGCGACACCGGCCGCTGGGCGGCGGAGCACGGCGTCGGCTACCTGGACGGCGCCATCATGACCCCGGCCCCGACCATCGGATCGCCCGGGGGCGTCTTCCTGTACGCCGGTCCCGAGCCGCTCTACGGCGAGCACCGGCCGGTGCTCGACGCGCTGGGCGGCTCCCACACCCACCTGGGCGAGGACATCGGCCGGGCCGCCGCGTACGACGTCGCGCTGCTCGACCTCTTCTGGACGTCGATGACGGGGTACGTCCACGCCCTCGCGCTCGCCCGGGCGGAGGGATCACGGCCCGGGAGTTCGCGCCGTTCGCGGCGGGCATCGCGACGATCCAGCCGCCGCTGTTCGAGGAGTGGGCGGGGGACGTGGACGAGCGGACGTACCCGGGCACGATCAACCCGCTCACCTCGGGTCTGTCGACCATGGAGCACGTCGTGCACGCCGCCGAGGCCCACGGCCTCGACGCGAGCGTCATGCGCGCCGCCGCGGTCCTGACCCGCCGCGCCGTGGACCGGGGCCACGGCACCGACAGCTTCACCCGCGTGACGGAGCTGCTGGACCTGCGCTGGGGGGCGGCCCGGCTGCGGCGGGGCGGGGACGCCCGGTCACCGCCCGCACGGGTCACCGCCCCGGACCGTTCCGCCCCGTCACCGCCGGTAGAAGATCCGGTCCCCGTACTCCGTCATCACGCGTCCGTTCCACTCGTGCCCGCCGTCCACGTTCCCCGAGCGCAGCAGCGGCGGCTCGATGCCGCGCCGGACGAGCTCCTCGGCGGCGGCGGCGAGCGTAGCCTGCATGAGGGCGCTGGTGACGACGGTGGACGCGGGCGCGAAGGGGCCTCGATGCCCTCGTGCGTCAGCTCCGCGTCCCCGACGGCGATCCGGGAGTCGAGGACGACGTCGCAGTGGTCCTTGAGGTACGTCCCGAGACGTGCCGGGACTTCGTCTCCGTCGCGTACGCCACCGAGGTGACCCCGATGACGGTGAGGCCGAGCGCGCGGGCGTTCATGGCCATCTCGACGGGCGGGGCGTTGCGCCCGGAGAGGGAGATGATGATCAGGACGTCCCCGGCCTTGGCGGGGAGGAGTCCAGGACCGCGCCCGCGAGGCCGTCGACCCGCTCCAGGGCGGAGCCGAGCGTGGCCGGCATGACGTCGACGCCGACGACGCCGGGGACGGCGAGCAGGTTCATGAGGGCCAGGCCGCCGGCCCGGTAGACGACGTCCTGCGCGGCGAGGGAGGAGTGGCCCGCGCCGAAGGCGAAGAGCCGGTTGCCGTTCGCGACGGCCTCGGCGATCGCCTCGCCGGCGGCCGCGATCTCGGCGGAGTCCCCGTCGCGCACCTCCTGGAGCAGGCCGATCGCGGCGTCGAAGAACTGTCCGGCCAGCTTGCTCTCGCCCATCGCGGCGACTCCTTCTCGTCGTGGTCGCCGCTCACGGTGCGGTCTGGACCATTGCTCTGTCAATACCGCCGCACCCGGGCGAGGCCCGGTTGTCGGTCCGATGCGTCAGAATTGGTGCAGGGCCAGCGCACGACTCATCGAGGGGCACGTATGTCCGGACTGATCGACACCACGGAGATGTATCTCCGCACCATCCTCGAGCTCGAGGAGGAAGGCGTGGTCCCCATGCGCGCCCGGATCGCCGAGCGGCTCGACCAGAGCGGGCCGACGGTGAGCCAGACGGTGGCCAGGATGGAGCGCGACGGCCTGGTGGCCGTGGCGAGCGACCGCCATCTGGAGCTCACCGACGAGGGCCGCCGCCTCGCCACCCGCGTGATGCGCAAGCACCGCCTCGCGGAGTGTCTGCTCGTCGACGTGATCGGCCTGGAGTGGGAGCAGGTGCACGCCGAGGCCTGTCGCTGGGAGCACGTGATGAGCGAGGCCGTGGAGCGGCGGGTCCTGGAGCTGCTGCGCCGCCCGACGGAGTCGCCGTACGGGAACCCGATCCCGGGTCTGGAGGAGCTGGGCGAGAAGGCGGAGGCCGAGGCCTTCCTCGACGACTCGATGGTCTCCCTCGCGGACCTGGACGCGAGCGGCAGCAAGACCGTGGTCGTGCGCCGGATCGGCGAGCCGATCCAGACGGACGCCCAGTTGATGTACACCCTGCGGCGCGCGGGCGTGCAGCCCGGCTCCGTGGTGTCCGTCTCGGAGTCGGCGGGCGGCGTCCTGGTGGGCAGCAGCGGCGAGGCCGCCGAGCTGGACCCGGAGGTCGCGGCGCACGTCTTCGTCGCGAAGCGCTGAGCCGGGGCTCCGCCGGAAGAGCGGTGGAGCGACGGACGGGGCCGCACCGGGCCGAAGAGGCCCGGGGCGGCCCTTCGCGTGCGCGGCCGTACGGAGGCGTCCGGGCGGCCCGGGCGGACCCGAGGGGCTGGAGCGGGCCCGGGCGTACGCGCGGCGGTGACGCCGCCCCGGTTTACGTCGGAATGGCCACGCCCGCTCCTTCGCCGTGCCACGCTGGTACGAGCCGGGTGCGGAGGGGTGGGGGCCATGAGGGCGACGGACGACGCCACCGACAACAGAGGACCCCGGCGCCCGTGGGCGCCGAGTCCGTCCCCAGTCATGACCTGGAGCCCCGAGCTCTCAAGGTCATTCCCTTCGGACCGTTTTTCCCCGAGCGGTCCGCCTCCCGCTCAAAATCTCCCCTCGGTCGCGCCCGTCAATCCTTGAGCGCTGTCACTCGAACGAGGGGTGTTGTGTGGCAGGAGAGCATTTTCGAATGCGAGTTCGATACTCTGGCGAGGTTCGACGGAAAGAGGGGGTGCCGGAGACATGGCGCGACGACTCGACGTCACCGGGGCCGACGGCGTCCGGCTGACGGCCTGGGACCACACGCCCGGACCCACGGGCGGCGGCATCACGAGCGGCGGCATCACGGGCCGGAGCGCTCCCGCGCAGGGCGCCCCCGCCCCGGCGTCGCGGGCATCGTCCCGCAGCCCGGTCCCGGCCGGGGCGCGGTCCCGCGCCCGGGCGGCCGCCCGCCCGGAGCCGCCCGCTCCGGACGCCCTCCGGGCCCCCGCCCCGGCGTGTTACTCCTCCACGGACTGATGGGCCACGCCGGGCACTGGGCCCGCGCGGCAGCCGCCTCACCGGCGGGCACCGGCTCGTCGCCCTCGACCAGCGCGGCCACGGGAGCAGCGGGAAGCCCGCCGCCGGACCGTTCACGCGCGAGGCGTACGTGGCGGACGCGGCCGCCGTCGTCGAGCAGCTCGGCCTCGGCCCCGTGACCCTGATCGGCCACTCCATGGGCGCCCTGACGGCCTGGCAGCTCGCCGCCGAGCGCCCGGACCTCGTCCGCGCCCTGGTCATCTGCGACATGCGCGCCTCCGCCCTCGGCGCGGCCTCGCAGCGCGCCTGGCAGGACTGGTTCCGGTGCTGGCCGGCGCCCTTCCCGTCCCTGGAGGCGGTCCACCGCTGGTTCGGCGACGAGGACCCCTGGGTGGAGACCCCGAACCCGGCCCGGGGCGCCTTCTTCGCCGAGGTGATGGCCGAGCACGCCGACGGCTGGCGCCCGGTGTTCGACCCGGAGCAGATGCTGACCTCCCGCGAGACCTGGGTCCACGACGCCCACTGGGACTCGCTCGCCCAGGTCCGCTGCCCGACCCTCGTCGTCCGGGGCCTGGACGGCGAACTGGGCCGCGCCGAGGCCCAGGAGATGGTCCGGGTCCTCCCCACGGGGAGTACGCGGAGATCCCCGACGCCGGCCACCTCCTCCACTACGAGCACCCGGACGCGTGGCGCGAGGCCGTGGAGCCCTTCCTGAACGGTGTCCTCACCCCGTAGACCAGTACGGGCAGTACGGGCGGCCCGTCCGGCTCACCAGGCGGGCCGGACCGGCCCCGGCGGGGCGAACCGGGCCAGGTCGCCGACGAGTTCGCCGAAGCGCTCCTCGCCCAGGACCTCCCGCCAGGGCGCGACGGCGTCCCGGGCCGCCCGGTCGGCGGCGCGCGTGGCCTCCATCCGCTCCCGGTCAGCCCGAGGAGCTTGGCGCGGGCGTCGTGGGGGTGCGGGAGCCGTTCCACGTACCCCTTGCGGACCAGCTCGTCGACGAGCTGGGCGGCGGCCTACTTAGTCACCCCCAGGTGCGCGCGGCCAGATCGGCCGTGGTGGCGTCCCCCGGGAGATCCGGACGAAGGCGAAGCCGTGCGCGGGCCGCAGGTCCTCGAAGCCCTGCCGGGCCACGCGGGTGTGGATCTCCTGCACCAGGTGCCCGGAGAGTGCGAGCACGAGCGAGGAGAAGGCCAGGGCGTCGTCCATGCCCTTGACTATAACTCGACAAGTTGCTTGTCTGTATGGACAAGCAACTTGTCCATAGTGAGTCGACATGCCCTTCATCCGCAGCACCGACGCCGCCGTGCACGAGATCCACGGCGTCCGCTTCGTCTCCTACGCCCGTACGGACACGGGCAGCCGCGACCTGGCCGCCTGGCGCGGCGAGGTCCCAGCCGGTACGCCCGGCCGGGCCCATGTGATCAGCCGGGAGGAGGTGTTCTACGTCCTCTCCGGCCGCCTGCGCTTCACCGTCGACGGCGAGAGCGCCGAACTCGCCCCGGCGACGCGGCGGTGGCCCCGGCCGGCTCCGAACTGACGGTCACCAACGCGACCGACCGGCCCGCGCGGATGTGGGTCACCACCCGCACGGGCCTCACCGCCGCCCTGCCCGACGGCACCACCCTCACGCCGCCCTGGGCCGCCTGACCCCGGGCCCCGGGCGCACCCTCAGGAGGAGTACCCCAGGGCGGTGTACGGGAGGGCGGCGACGACGTTGGCCAGGGCCGCCGCGACGAAGAACCCGGCGTGCGCCCGGCCCCGCCGCCGGACGACGGGCCCGGGGCGCCGCTCGTCCCGGTCCGCCGCCACACGAAGGCCGCGACCAGCACGCCGGCGGCCGGGAGCAGGACCTCGTTGCCCGTGAAGTGCGGAACGGCCCGCTGATCGCGGCGATCCCGAGGGCGCCGCACAGCACCGAGCCCGTCGGGGCGGACGGCGGTACGCCCCGGGCGGCCGCGCACCAGGACCGCCGCCCCGACCAGGGCGACCACGGCGAGAGGACCTCGGCGAACAGGATCCAGCGCCAGTACGGGTGGATCGGGAGCAGCCAGAAGACCGTCAGGCCGAGCGCCGGAGCGCCGCCCGCGATCGCGAGGTGGGTCCCGAACGCCCTGCGGCGTTCGCGCGGGTCGGGGAAGGAGGCGGACACCAGGACCGGGGCGGACGACGAGACCAGCGCGGCGAAGGCGCCCTGGAGGCGCGGCCCGTGGTCCACACGTCGGAGGAGGGCGCCAGGGCGCTGAGGGCGGTGGCCGCCGCGAACCCCGCCAGACCGGCCACCAGCAGCCTCTTGCCGCCCAGGAGGCGGGCGAGGCGGGAGCCGAACGGCAGCAGCACGACGAAGGCCAGCGTGTACGCGATGGGCACGACGTCCAGGTAGACGGTGGAGCTCACCCGCACGCCCTCGCGGGAGATCCCCAGGTCGTCGCCGGCTCCGCTCCAGACCATCGCCTTGTAGGAGAACGCGGCGTCGAACAGCACGACGAGCTGGGCCAGGGCGAGGACCACCAGGCCCCACCACCGCCGGGGAGGGGAACTTCCGGGTACGGCGTGTGGGCGGGGGCCGTCGGGGCGTACGCGGGCGGCGGGGGCGCCGACAGGACGGTCCGGGCCCGGGGGACGGGCCGCGCGGTGAGGACGTCGGCGGCGGTGGGCACGGGCGCGGGTGCGGCGGGGGCGTAGTCCAGCAGGTGGGCGGCGCGGCGGCCCAACTGGGCCAGCACCGACCCCGGCAGCCACTCGCCGTCCTGGTCGCCCGCCGTGCGCGCAGCCACCTCGCGAGGGGTGGGCCGCTCGGCCGGATCCTTGTGCAGACAGGCCCGCACGAGGTCGACGAGCGGCTCCGGTACGCCGGTCAGGTCCGCCTCCTCCTCCGCGATCCGGAAGAGGTGGGCGTTCAGGCCGCTGTCCGTGGCGCCGAAGAGGAGGCGCCCGGTGGAGGCGTAGACGAGGAGCGCGCCCAGGCAGAACACGTCGGACGCCGGGGTGAGTTCGAGGCCGCGCACCTGCTCCGGCGACATGAAGCCGGGCGAGCCGATCAGCATGCCGGTGCGGGTGTGCAGGCTGTCCCCGGCCAGGCCGTCCATCGCCCGCGCGATCCCGAAGTCGATGACGCGCGGCCCGTCCACCGTCACCAGGACGTTGGACGGCTTGAGGTCGCAGTGGATCAACCCCGCCTCGTGCACGGCCTGGAGGGCGAGGGCGAGGCGGTTGGCGAGGTGCGGACCGACCGCTCGGGCAGCGGCCCGAAGTCCTCGTTCACGACGGTGGTCAGGTCGGGCCCGGGGATGTACTGGGTCGCCACCCACGGCACGGCCGCCTCGGTGTCGGCGTCCAGGACGTCGGCCGTCCAGGTCCCGCCCACGCGCCGGGCCGCCGCCACCTCACGGGCGAACCGGCGGCGGAACTCCGGGTGCTGGGCGTGCTCGGCCTGGACGACCTTGACGGCGACCGTGCGCCCCAGGTCGGAGCGGCCCAGGTAGACCAGGCCCATACCGCCCGCGCCGAGACGGGCGATCAGGCGGTACGGGCCTATGCGAGAGGGTCCTCCCCTGTCAGCGGTTCCACTGCGGTGTTCCCCCCGGGCGGCTGCGGAGATCCCAAACTAGAACAAGGACCGGAGCCGCCGCCGCGGATTGCCGAGGAAAGCCGGGCCCGCCGTCAGACGCCGGAGACGAAGGCGGCCCAGGCGGCCGGGGAGACCTCGAAGGAGGGGAGGCCGGTGTCCTTGGAGTCACGGACGTGGACGGAGTGGGGGCAGGCGGCGACCTCGACGCAGTTGCCGCCCTGTTCGCTGCTGTAGGAGGACTTGGTCCAGGTGACGGCGACCTCGACGCAGTTGCCGCCCTGGTCGCCGCTGTAGCTGCTTTTGAACCAGTTGGGGTCGGTGCTCATAGCTCTCGTGCCACCTGTTCGATGATGCGTGCGGATTCCTCCGGCGTGTGGGCCTGCGCCCGCAGGGTGCTGTAGCGGGCGAAGACGTCTCCCACGTCCGGCTGCTCGCTGAGAAAGTACCTTCCGCCCTGCCCTTCGACATAGACGAGCCGATCTCGGCGTTCTTCGGTTTCGAGAAGGATGAAGGGCCCGTTCAGCCCGGCGTGGGTTCTCGGCTTCTCCGGCATCACCTGGACCTCGACATTGCGCAGTCCGGCCATGTCGAGGACGTGCAACAAGTTCTCGCGGAGTACGTCCTTTCCTCCGAGCGGTTTGATCAACGCCGCCCTCTCCAGGACGAAGGTCACCACGGGAGCGGGCTTGCGGGAGAAGAGCTCCTGCCGGGCGATCCGGGCTGCGATGCTCGCCTCTATCTCGTCGTCCTCCAGCGCCGGAACTGCGGAGTGGAAGACGGCCCGCGCGTACTCCTTCGTCTGAAGAGGGCCGGGGATCAGGTGGTTCTCGTACATGTGGATGCCCGCCGCCTTCGCCTCCTCCCACAAGTAGTCCTCGAACCACGCCGCGATCCCGCTCGCCGTCACCTCCTCGGCCACCGCCAAAAGTGCACCTTGTGCACCCGTCATCTCGTCCGCGACGTCGACGAAGTTCCCCTTCGCCCGTCGCTCCCCGCGCTCGATCATCGCCACCTGTGACTTGGAATAACCGGTCTTCAGGCCCAGCGCCTCCTGCGAGACGCCCGCGCGCTCGCGGTGGAAGCGCAGGAGGGCGCCGAAGGCCTTCGAGGCTCCCGGAGCCCTCTTCTTCTCGTTGTTCACACCCGACCTCCCGAGTGCACAGTCCTGCACAACCGGACTGTGTCGCTGGTCACAGGAGACCACGCCCACGAAGCTGGCCGCATGAATCTGCGCAAGCCGCTTGACAGCGCGCCCACTTGGGTCCCCGCAACCGGACACGCCCTCCGCCACGCGGGCGTGCACTTCGACGCCGTACGGATCGGAGGGTTCCTCGGGGAGGACGTGGCGTACCGCCTGATGGCGTTCACGGACTTCCAGGCGGGACCGATCGTCCGGGAGGCGAAGGGCGCGCGGAACCTGTACTTCCTGCTGCCGCCCCGTACGGCGGCGGCGTACGCCTAGCCCGCCCGGCGCGGGCGCTCAGCGGCAACGGCAGGGGTGAGGCGTACGTGGGGATCCCGGCGCTGCACGGGTCGACGTGGCCGCTGGACTGGAGGTCACGTCCGACGCTCGAAGATCCGTTCGTGGAGCCGGAGTTGTTGCATCAGTTCGTGAAATCTGCTGTACGGTAAATACGTCGTCACGCTCTGTGAAAGAGCGGCCCCGAGGGTGCTGGAACACACCTCGGGGGCCTTCACTCTGGCCCACCAGAGAAAGAAACCAGAAATGCTTCGACATGTTATCTCTCCCGTTCGATCGTTCACCAAGGCATCGAACGAACTCGTACGCCATCGGCACCTGAACAGCGACGCCAAGGTCCTCCTCCTCTACATCCAGGGCCTGCCCGCCTCCGAGTGCGACAAGCCCCTCGGCGAACACGCCGCCGAACTGGGGCTGTTGCCCCGGGAGTACCAGCGGGCGAAGAAGGGGCTGGCGGCGTCCGGGCTCCTGCACGAGTGGAAGACGCAGGGCCGCCGGGGGCGCTGGAGCACCGACCAGCTCCTCTCCAACGTCACCCTGACGCGTGAAGAGGCGGCGGCGGTGCGGAACGGCGTGCCGGTGGAGGAGCCGGAGACCGACGGACCGAGTGGGGCGAACCCGACGGTCGGTCCGCCGACGTCACCGGCACTCGGTCGCTCCAACCCCAAAGACGAAGACTGGGGAAGACTCCTTCCACCCACCCACCGAAGAGCCCGCCGCCGAGGCGTCCGCCGTCGAAGAGCCCGCCACCGAAGAGCCCGCCGCCGAGGTGCCCACCGCCGA
Organism: Streptomyces sp. WAC08241; assembly: GCA_007858575.1. Lineage (GTDB taxonomy): Bacteria > Actinomycetota > Actinomycetes > Streptomycetales > Streptomycetaceae > Streptomyces. The sequence continues at coordinate 4,975,148 of CP042279.1, read as the reverse complement.
GGCACCCGCTCCCGAAGTCGCGACGGCCGAGCGCCTGTTGCTCTCCCTCCGGCACCAGAGCCGGGACCTGTTGCTCGGCGTCCGGGAGGCCCGGGGCCTGGCCGAGGCGGCGGCGGAGTGGCTGCGGCGCGGGGTGTCGGTCGCGGAGCTGCGGCACGCCCTGACGTCCCACCTGCCCGTCGACGGCGTGCGGTCGGCGGTCGGGTTCCTCCGGCACCGGCTGACGGTGAAGCTCCCGGAGCGCCCGCCGGAGCCGGCCGTGGCCGCCCGGCCGGGGGCGGGATCGTGATCTGCGAGGGGCCGGGCAGGGAACACACCTTCCGGCAGGTGGCCGACGAGACCCGCTGCGGCCCCTGCCGCCGGGAACAGGCCCGTACGCGTACCGAACCGGTCGGCGGGCCGGTGTCCTGGCGGGACCACTTCGACAAGGTCGCCCAGGGGCTCATCACCTGAGCCGTGCGGCGGTGCGGAGGAGGCGCGGCGGCGGCGCGGCGGCGGTGCGGAAAGAATTTTCGAGAAAAGTCGCCGCCGGATGTAGAAGGCTCGCCCCCGGCTCCGACTGAGGGGTGACAGCGCGCCGACGGGGCGCGCGGGACCGAGGACACCCGACATGAAGTACGTCGCGATGATCTACGGCAACCAGGCCAAGTGGGACTCCTTCCCGGCCGAGGCGTGGCCGGAGGCGATCGCCAAGCAGGAGGCGTTCAACGAGAAGTACCGCGAGAGCGGCGAACTCCTCGGCGCCTACGGCCTGGCGGACGCGGCCGCCGCCCGGCTCGTGCGCCGCGAGGACGGCGTCCCTGCGGTCACCGACGGGCCGTACCTGGAGACCAAGGAGTACATCGCCAGCTTCTACATGCTCGACTGCGACAGCCTGGAGCGGGCGCAGGAGATCGCGGCGGACATGCCGTTCGCGGACGTGGACCCGGTGGAGCTGTGGCCGGTGCTGCACGAGTCCGCGGCGGACGCGTGACCACCGCGCACTCCGTCGCCGAGGACCTGCTGCGCGAGCTGGCGCCGCGGGTCCTCGGCGCGCTCGTGCGCCGGTACGGCGTCTTCGACGCGTGCGAGGACGCCGTCCAGGAGGCCCTCCTGGCCGCCGCCCTGCAATGGCCGGAGGCCGGCGTCCCGGAGAACCCCCGGGGCTGGCTGGTCACCGTCGCCTCCCGCAGGCTGGTCGACCAGATCCGCGGCGACAGCGCCCGGCGGCGCCGCGAGGACGCCCTCGCCCTCGCGACTCCGCAGGCCGCGCTGCTCGACCGCGCCGCCGACGCCGTGCCCGAGGGGGACCGGGACGACTCGCTGGCCCTGCTGTTCCTGTGCTGCCACCCCGCGCTGTCCCCGGCCGGCCGGGTCGCGCTGACCCTGCGCGCGGTCGGCGGCCTGACCACCGCGCAGATCGCGGCGGCCTTCCTGGTGCCCGAGGCGACCATGGCCCAGCGCGTCAGCCGCGCCAAGCAGACCGTCAAGGCGTCCGGGATCTCCCTGGCCGTGCCGGAGGGGCCGACCTCACCGAGCGGTCGGCCGAGGTGCGGCACGTGCTCTACCTGGTCTTCAACGAGGGGTACACCGCCACGGGCGGCGCCGACCTGACCGTGCCGGAGCTGTCCACCGAGGCGATCCGGCTCACCCGGATGCTGCACCGCCTGACGCCCGACGACGCCGAGACCGCCGGTCTCCTCGCGCTGATGCTGCTGACCGAGGCGCGCCGCCCCGCCCGTACGACCCCGACCGGGGAGCCGGTGCCGCTGGCCGAGCAGGACCGCGGCCGGTGGGACCGGCGGCTCGTCGCCGAGGGGTCGACCTCGTCAGCCGGACGCTGCCGCGCGGCCGGGTCGGGCCGTACCAGCTCCAGGCCGCCATCGCGGCCGTGCACGACGAGGCCGAGGACGCCGGTGCCACCGACTGGCCCCAGATCCTCGCCCTGTACGACCTCCTGGAACGCTTCGGGTCGAACCCGGTGGTGGCCCTCAACCGCGCGGTCGCCGTCGCCATGGTCCACGGCCCGGCCGCCGGACTCGACCTGGTCACCGCGCTGGAGGCCGACAAGCGCATGGCCCGTCACCACCGCCTGCACGCCACCCGCGCCCACCTCCTGGAGCTCCTCGGGGAGCACGGGGCCGCGGCGGCCTCCTACCGCGAGGCCGCCCGCCGCACCACCAGTGCCCCCGAACGCCGCCACCTCACCGCCCGCGCCCACCGCCTGGAGACCCCGGCATGACCGAAGACCACCGTGCACCCGCCCTGAGCGTCGGGGCCGAGGACGCCGAGCTCGGCGCCTACCTGGAGGCGCGGCTCGACGCGTACAACCTCGCGGCCACCGGCACCACCCCCGACGACCAGGGGGAGCTGTCGGTGAAGGCCGTCGACGCGGAGGGCGCGCTCGTGGGCGGGCTGACGGCGTCGACCTGGGGCGGGCTGCTCTCCGTCGACCTGCTGTGGGTGCGGGAGGACAGCCGCGCCGACGGCTGGGGAGCAGGCTCCTGAACGCCGCCGAGGTCGAGGCCCGCCGCCGGGGCTGCGACCGGGCCTGCGTCTCCTCGTACACCTTCCAGGCGCCGGGCTTCTACGAGCGGCACGGGTACGTGGAGAAGGGCCGCGTGCCCGGGGTGCCGGGCGGCGCGGAGGACGTGTACCTGTACAAGGAGCTCTAGGAGGCCGGGGGCCGGGTCCCCACCGCACGCAGGAAGTTGTCCGCGAGGAGTTCGACGGCCTCCTCGTGCGAGGGCAGGTCCGTGACGGACAGGTGGGCGGCCGCCGGGCGCATGAGGAAGTGGGAGGCCAGCGGGCCGAGCATCTGCTGCACGAGCAGGAGCGGGGGAGGTCGCGGATGCGGCCGGCGGCGATCTCGCCGGTGAACCAGGTCCCCACGCCCTCGACCATGCGGGAGAAGGCGTGCCGGAAGACGGCCTGGACGGCCGGGTCGTCGGGGCGCGCGAGGGCGTCGGCGAACATGGCGGGCACGACGCGCGGTTCGCGGACGAGGGCCTCGGTCAGCAGGCGGTAGAGCGTGCGGATCGTCTCCTGGAGGTCCTCGCGCGGCGCGGCGAGGACGGCCTCGACGTCCAGGATCGGGCTGTAGCGCTCGTACACGGCGTGCAGCAGGCCGTCCCGGCCGCCGAAGGCCGCGTACAGGCTGTGGACGGAGCACTGGGCGCCGTCGGCCACCCGTTCCAGGGTGGCCGCGGCGAACCGTGCGCGCTGATGAGGTCGGCGGCGGCGACCATGGCCCGCTCGCGCACCGGCTTCTGCCCGCCGGGGTCCACCCCGGCCGCGCGCACCGCCTCGTCCAGGGCGCGGCGGGAGCCCCGAGGCGGCGCATCAGGGTGCTCCGGGAGATCCCGGCCTCCTCGGCGACCGCGAGCAGGGGGACGTCGGCGACGGGGACGTCCCGGGCACGCGCGACGCGCAGCGCGGCCCGCACCAGGTCGTCGGGGACGGCGGGGGATGGCGAATCGCTGAGGTTTGACACATGGATAAGTCTACCCTGTAATCGTGTGTCATGCTGGATGTTCCGTCCGGCTGCCCGGCTGCCCGGCTGCCCGGCTGTCCGGCTGTCCGGCTGCCCTGCCGCCCGGCTGTCCTGCCGTCCGGCGCGGCGCCCTTCCACGCCCACGCCCGTACCCGCTCCCGCTCCCGCACCCGTGCCCGTGCCCGCTCCCGTTCCCCGCCCTGTCGACCGCCCAGTCCGCTCCCGCCGAGAGAGGCGGCCGTCGGACGGGCCGGAAAGAGTCCCCATGTCCGAGCAGTACCGCACGCCCCCGGCGAAGCCGTGGAAACCGACGCCCCCGCCCGGGCCCCGGCACGCCCCGCAAGCTCGCCGCCGTCCTGCTCGGCCTGACCGCCGTGGTCGTCCTGATGCTCTGCGCCTTCGCCCTGCCCAGCGTCAACGGCGGCCCCCACGAGGTCCCCATCGGCGTGACCGGCCCCCAGGCCGCCGCCGAGGGGCTCGGGGCGAAGCTCGACGGGCCCGAGTGGGACGTCACCGTCTACGAGGACACCGCCGCCCTCACCACCGCGATCCAGGAGCGCGAGGTCGCGGGCGGCCTGGCCCTCGGCACCGGCGGGATCGACGTCTACACGGCCACCGCCGGAGCCCCGACGGCCACCGGCGCCCTGACCGCCCTGGGCAACGCGGCGGCGGACCGGCAGCACGTGAAGGCCACCGTCCACGACCTCGTGCCGTTCCCCGGGGACGACCCCGGGGCGCCGGACTCGCCGCCGCCGGACTGCCGCTGGTCTTCGGCGGGATCTTCCCCGCCGTCCTCCTCACCCGGCTCTTCCCGGGCCACGCGCACCTGCGCACCCGCTTCGCCGGCGTCGTCCTCTTCTCGCTGCTCGCCGGGGCCGCCATCGCCGGGTGCCTCCAGTACGGAACGGGCTCGCTGGCCGGGAACTACTGGCTCACCGCCCTCGGCCTGGGCCTCGGCATGGCCGCCCTGGCCATGACGTTCATCGGCCTGGAGGCGCTCGCGGGCTTCGCCGGACTCGGCGCCGGGATCGCCGTGATGATGCTCCTGGGCAACCCCTGTCCGGCCTCGGCAGCGGCCCGTACTGGCTCCCCTCCGGCTGGTCCGCCCTCGGCCAGGTCCTGCCGCCCGGGGCCTCCGGCAGCCTGCTGCGCTCCCTCGCCTTCTTCGACGGCACCGGCGCGGCGGCCCCGGCCCTCACCCTCGCCGCCTGGGTCGCCCTCGGCCTCGTCCTGCTCCTGGTCGCCGACCGCCGGGGCGGGAAGACCCGCCACGACGGAGCGGCGGCGGAGGCCGTGCCGCACGCCGTCACGGCTTGAACCTCCCTCCGCCGGAGGCGGCCCCGCCCTCAGCCCTTGCTGACCGCCGCCAGGATCTCCGGCAGCCGGTTCGCCGTGCGCGGCGCCGCGAGCCGGAGGCCCGCCCAGGTCAGGAACGCGCCGTAGAGGGCCCCGGCCGGGAGGAGGAGCCAGAGGAGGGCGTGCTGCCCGGTCAGGTGCAGGTAGACCGCCGCGCCGATCAGCGGGGCGCACAGCGCCCCGACACCAGCACGCCGCCGAAGATCGAGATCCAGGCCAGGCCCGCCTGCCCCGGCGCCACGTTCTTGTAGCCGCTGTCCTGCGGGATCGAGTGGGGAAGAGGGCCGAGGCCAGCGCGCCCGTCCCCAGCATCGCGCCGAGCAGCCCGAACGCCAGGCCGAGCCCCTCCGCGAGAGCCCCCAGTCCCCGAGCACCGCGGCCGTCAGGACCGTCACGACGAGCGTGAACGGCAGGGTGACGGCCAGCAGCGCGAACGCCCGCCCCGCAGCTCGGCGTACGCGTCGGCCGGCGTCGAGACGGTCTGCGCGACCATCCAGAACGCCGACGTGTCCTGCCCGAACTGGTTGTACATCAGCATGCCGAGCATGAAGGAGGAGAAGCACGCCCAGTAGATCGAGCCCGCGCCCTGGAGCGCGTTGAACAGCGGCACGATCAGACCGACGGCGAGCGAGGTCACCCACGCCGCCTTCGTCTTCGGGTCCCGCCACATGTACCGCAGGCCGCGCTCCATGACCGTGCCCGTGCGCCCGCCCGGCAGGATCCGGCCGAGCAGGCCCGTGCCGCCGTCCTTCCCCGGGCGCCCCCTCCGGGGCCGCGCCGATCGTGGAGCCGTCCGGCTCGACCATCAGCCGCACCAGGCTCCGCCGCCACCAGTGCACGAGCCCGGCGAGCGCCGCCGCCGTGAGCAGCAGCCGCGCCGCCGCCACCGCGTACGCGCCCTCGCCCGCCGCGTCCACCGCGCCGATCGCGGCGGCCGGCGGCAACCAGCCGACGACGGCCGCCGCCGGTTCGACCGTGTCCATCCCGCCGGGCCGGGTGAGCCGCTGGGCCGCGAAGTTCACGACCTGCATGCCGACCGCGATGACCAGACCGCTGAGGAGCGCCAGGTCCCGGCCCTTGCGGGAGGTGAGCAGCCGGATGTTGGCGGCGGCCACGGCCCGCGAGAGCGCCACGCACGTGACCGTCACCAGCGGCACGGCGAGCACGGCGGCGACCGTCCCGGCGACGCCGTGCGCCACGGACAGCGCCGCGCCGAACGCCAGGAACAGCGTCAGTACGGGGCCGATGCCCACGAGCGAGGCCACGAGCAGCGCCCGGACCAGCGGGCGGGGGAGCAGCAGCAGCATCACGAGCCGCGACGGGTCGAGGGTCTCGTCGCCGCTCGGCACGAAGAGCGGCATCACCGCCCACGCGAGCGCGACCACCCCGGTGAGGAGGATCGCGACCGTCCCGGCGTTCTCGTGGCCCCGGACGAGGACGAAGGCCAGCAGCATCCCCGCCGCGACGAGCACGCCGAAGACGAGGGAGACGACGTACGCGGCGGTCCGCCCGCCGACTGCCGCAGCCCGTTGCGCAGCAGCGACAGCTTGAGCCGTACGAAGACGGAGGTGAGGGGAGGGGACGGCGGCGGCGGACGCGGGGGCGGTGGGGGAGGACGGCACTCATCACTGGGCCCCGCCCGAACCCGAACCCGAACCCGAACCCGAACCCGTACCGTTGCCGCCGCCCAGCCAGTCCAGCGAATCCCCGCCGCCGCGCTCGTTCGCGCCCACCAGTTCCAGGAAGGCCGCCTGGGCGAGGGCGCGTCGCCGCAGACCTCGGCCAGCGGGCCCTGGGCCCGGATCCGGCCCGCCGCCATGACGGCGACCCAGTCGCAGAGCGACTCGACCAGCTCCATGACGTGGCTGGAGAAGACGACGGTCGCGCCGGACGCGGTGTACCGCTCCAGGACGCCGCGGATGGTCTGCGCGGAGACCGGGTCGACGCCCTCGAAGGGCTCGTCGAGGAAGAGGACCTCGGGGTTGTGCAGGAGCGCCGCCGCCAGGCCGATCTTCTTCCGCATGCCGGTCGAGTAGTCGACGACCAGCTTGTGCTGCGCGCCCGTCAGGCCGAGCACGTCCAGGAGCTGGGCGGCGCGCTTGTCGACCTCGGCGCCGGGCAGGCCCGCAGCCGGCCGCTGTAGGCGAGGAGTTCGCGGCCCGAGAGACGCTCGAAGAGCCGCAGGCCCTCCGGCAGGACGCCGATGCGGGACTTGACCCGGGCGACCGACTCGGGGTCGGCCCACACGTCGCTCCCGGAGACCAGGATGCGGCCCTGGTCGGGCCGGAGCAGGCCGGTGATCATGGAGAGCGTGGTGGTCTTGCCCGCTCCGTTGGGCCCCACGAGGCCGATGAACTTGCCCGCGGGCAGGTCCAGGTCGATCCCGTGCACCGCGATCTGCTGCCCGAAGCGCTTCCACAGCCCCTCGACCCGCACCGCGGGCGCCGCCCCGTCCTCCGGTGCGGCGCCCGTCCTTCGAACACTCCCTCTGATGCCTGGTCGGGCATGCTGCGTCAGCCCTCGTTCGTCCCCGTGCTTACGGGCCCCACCTTAGAGGCGGTGCTCACGGGGCCCCAGGGGCCGGGCGTCAGGACGCGCGCGACGCCCTCGCGTCCGCCGCCTCGCGGCCGCACGCGTACGCGAGGGCGCTGATCAGCTCCTCCGCGTCGGGGAGCCAGCGGTTCGCCGGGGTGGGGCGGCGGGCCCACTGCACGGCGCCCCGGCCGCCGATCCGGGTCGGCGGGGCCGCCACGTAGTGCCCTCGCCGCGCGTGACGAGGTCGAGGGAGGAGGATCCAGCCCAGCCTGCGGACGAGGTCCGGGACCTTGACGGCGGCGCCCGGCAGGACGAAGAAGTACATGCGCCGGTCCGGGGAGCAGGTCACCGGGCCGAGCGTCAGCTCCATCCGCTCCATGCGGGCCAGCGCGAGGAAGCCGGCCGACTCGGAGACCTCCAGGGCGTCGAAGGTGCGGCCGGTCGGCAGCAGGATCGAGGACCTCGGCTGCTTCGACCACATCCGCCGGGCGCCGACCCGCTGCCGGTCGCCTGGGTCGACCAGTCGGGCCGGGACGGATGGGCGCCCGGCAGCGTGCAGTCGTCCGCGCCGCAGAGCACCGCTCCCGGCCCTCGGCGGCTTCCAGCCAGGTCCCGGGAAACACGTCCCAGTGCCGCTCTTCCGCGTACCGCACGGCGCTGTCCAGGAGCTGCTCGTTCCGCTGCTCGGGGACGCGCGCGGCCGCCGTGACTCCGATGGTCTCTTCCACGGTGAGCACAACTCCCGGCACCACCCGGGGTTACGGGCGGGGCGGAGAAGCGGGGTGACGCAACGATTCCGCACGCGGGGCGCACCGGTGCACGGGCGGGGGCGCGCGGAGGGCCGGGGCGCCGGGAGGGGTACGCACGGGTGGGGACGCCGGCGAGGGCTCGCGGCCGACGTGTCCGGTTTCGCGTGTTCACATCGGCATTGACCGGATATTCGCCGGGCAGTGATCCCTTCCAGCGATCACCCGCACGGCCTCAGGGGGTACTTCATGGCAGCCAGGCCACTCGTTCCGCGTCAGGTCAACGAACGGCTCCGGGCGCTCATCCAGGAGGCGGCCTGCTCCAACGCCGGCCTCGCCCGCAGGGTCAACACGGTCGGCGCGGAGCGCAGCCTCGACCTGCGGTACGACAAGACGTCCGTGGCGCGCTGGCTGCGCGGGCAGCAGCCGCGCGGCCGGGCGCCCAGGATCATCGCGGAGGCGCTGAGCCGCAAGCTGGGCCGCACGGTCACGGTCGACGAGGTCGGCATGGCCCACGGCCGGAACCTCGCCGCCGGGGTGGGCCTCCAGTTCGCGCCGACCGTGCCCGGGGCGATCGAGCAGGTCTGCGAGCTGTGGCGCAGCGACGTGGGGCGCCGCGAATTCCTGTCCGGCTCCGTGGTGGCCGCCTCCGCCCTGGTCGAGCCCAGCCGCGACTGGCTGATCACGGTGCCGGACGCGCACGTGGCCCGGACGGCGGGGGCCCGCGTCGGGGTCGCGGACGTGGCGGCGGTGCGGGAGACGACGGCCGCGCTCGTCGACCTCGACCGGCGGTTCGGCAGCGGGCACGTGCGCCCGGTGGTGGTGCACTACCTGGACAGCGTGGTCTCGGGGATGCTGTCCGGCTCGTACCGGGAGGCGGTGGGCCGGCAGCTCTTCGCGGCGGCCGCCCGGCTGACCGAGCTCGCCGGGTACATGGCGGTGGACACCGGCGAACCGGGCCTCGCCCAGCGGTACTACATCCAGGCGCTGCGGCTCGCGCAGGCGGCCGGGGACCGGGGCTACGGCGGCTACGTGCTGGCCGCCTCGATGAGCCATCTCGCCGCGCAGCTCGGAAACCCCGGGAGATCGCCCAGTTGGCGCGGGCGGCGCAGGAGGGGCGCGCGGGAAGGTGCCGCCGAGGGCGGAGTCGATGTTCCTGGCGGCCGAGGCGCGCGGGCACGCCCTGATGGGCGACGTCCGGGCCTTCGAGGAGGCGGCGGGCGGCGCCGCGCGGGCCCTGGAGCGGGCCGATCCGGAGGCGGGCGACGAGCCGGTGTGGATCACCCACTTCGACCACGCGTACCTGGCGGACGAACTGGCCCACTGCTACCGGGACCTGGGGCGCGCGGAGGCGGCGGCGCGGGCGGCGCGGGAGTCGGTCGCGGGGCACCCGGAGACGCGCGCGCGGCGGCAGGCGATCGGCCTCGCCCTGCTCGCGGCGGCGCAGATCCAGCAGCGAGAGGTGGAGCAGGCCTGCCGGACGGGGACGCGGGCGCTCGAACTCCTGGGCACGCTGCGGTCGTCGCGCGGCATGGAGTACCTGGAGGACCTGAGGGACCGTCTCGAACCGTTCTCGGGGGAGGCGGCGGTACGGGAGTTCGGGGTGCGGATGGAGCTGTACGCGGCCTAGGGGGTGCCCGGCGGGGGCGGTGCGGCCCGGTTCCGTGAACCAGTTCTGTAACCGGGCTCACACGTGTGTGCGGACCCCCGGGCCCACCCGGTAGCGTGAACCGACGATTCCGTAGGTCCATCAGTAGGAGTCCCGGTGACGCAGAACGGACAGGGTCCGGAGCCGCAGTACCCGGCGGTGCCCCCCGCGCACGACGGTGCCCACGGGGAAGCGCGGTCGTGGGACGGCGGCTGGGCACCCGCCGGCGGTCAGCCGGGCGGGCAGCCGCTGCCGCCCGCGCAGCCGCTGCCCCCGGAGGCGGCACCGGGCGCCGCCGACATGCAGTCCACGCAGTACCTGGCGCCGATACCCCAGCAGCAGCCGGGCTACGGCTATCCGCCGCCCCAGGCGCAGGCCCAGCAGCCCGGCTACGGCTACCCGCACCCGGCCGCCCCCGCCGCCGACATGCAGGCGACCCAGCACATCGCCCCGGTGCCGGGCGCGATGCCGCCAGTCCAGCCCCAGCAGCAGCCGGGGTACGGCTATCCGCCGCCCCAGGCGCAGGCCCAGCAGCCCGGCTACGGCTACCCGCACCCGGCGGCCCCCGCCGCCGACATGCAGGCCACGCAGCACATCGCCCCGGTGCCGCCGCAGCAGGGCGGCGGGGACTCGACCCGGTTCCTCGGCACGGGCCCGCTGGCCCAGCCGGGCGGACCCAGCCCGGCCGGGGCCTCCGACGCGACCCGGTACATCGCCCCCGTACCCCCGGCCGAGCCCGGCGAGCGGCAGCCGCCCGCCGAGTTCGACAGCCTCTTCCGCACGGAGGCGCCCCGGGCGCCCCAGCAGCCGCAGGGCCACCGGACGCCGCCCCGGCCCCGCCCCGTACCAGCAGCCCCGCAGCACCAGCCGCCGCAGCCCCTCAGCAGGGGTACGCCTACCAGGAGGCCTACTACGACGACGAGGAGCCCGCGCCGCGCCGCAAGTCGCCGGTCGCGCTGATCGCCGCCGTCGTCGTCGGCTGCGCGGTCGTCGGCCTCGGCGCCGGGGCGCTGCTCAGCGGCGAGGACGAGAAGAAGGAGCCCGAGAAGAGCGGCTCGACCGTGGCGGCGACCTCCTCCGCGACCCCCGGCGGGCAGCCTCGCAGAAGCCGGCCGACCCGGCGGAGCCGCAGGCGCGGGAGCTGAGCAAGCTCCTCGCGACCAGCAGCGACAGCCGCGACACGGTGATCAGCTCGGTCGAGTCCGTCAAGCAGTGCAAGAACCTGGACCAGGCCGCCGCCGACCTGCGGGGCGCCGCCGAGCAGCGCCGGGGCCTGATCACCACGCTCCAGTCGCTGTCGGTCGACAAGATCCCGGACAGCGGCCGGCTGACCGCCGCGCTCACCGAGGCGTGGAAGGCCTCCGCGTCCGCCGACGACCACTACGCCGCCTGGGCCGACCAGATGAAGACGAAGAGCGGCTGCAAGGACGGCAAGTCCCGCTCGACGAACCACCTGGCCGCGGCCAACAAGGAGAGCGGGACCGCCACCAAGGCCAAGAAGAGGGCGGCCGGGCTGTGGAACCCGACCGCCGAGAAGTACGGGCTGGAGAAGCGCGCCTACACCCAGCTCTGAGGGGTCAGGAGACGCCGAGGAGCGTCTCCCCGACGTCGACGAAGCCGGGCCTCTGCGCCACCAGGCGCCCCTGGCAGACCACCTGGAAGGTCACCTGGTGGTTGACGATCCGGGGGAAGCCGGAGGCGCCGAGCAGGTCCGTGTACTTCCAGCGCAGGGCCGGGGTGAGGCCGCCGGTGTCGATCCGCTCGCCCCGGTCGAGGGCGTGGGCGATCTCCGTCGGCGCGATCCGGTCCCGGTCCAGGGCCTCCACGACCTCCTTGAGGACCGTGTACGCGATCCAGGTGGTCTGGACGCCGGTGTCGGCCGGGTCGACCCGGTTGTCGACGAACGCGTACTCCTGGACGACCTCGCGCATCGGCGCCCAGCTCTTGTCGGTCGCCTCCGGGTACCAGCCGGTGACGAACGCGCCCTCGAAGGGGCTGTGGGCGCCGCCGGTGCGGTCGATCACGGGCTGGTCGACGCTGCCGAGGACCGAGGAGATGCGGACGCCACCGCCCTTTCCGTCCCTCCCGCGCCCCTTCTCCTCCTCCGGCAGGCGGCGGAAGGAGTCGAAGAAGGTCTGGGTGCGCTCGCCGAGCACGGCGGTCACGCAGCCGTCCCCGCCCTCCGCCCCGGACCTGGCCCGGTCCGCCTGCCGGGTGTACTCGGCGGCGTCCTCGGCAGCCGGGATGTCGACGGCGCCGCCGTGCTTCGCCCGGTGCAGGCCGGAGTCGAGCAGGGCGGGGAGCTTGTCCCCGGTGACGTTGTCGGGCCGGACGAGGGAGACCTTGTCGCAGATGCCGGCGAGCTGCATCCCGTGCCCGGCGACGAGGGAGGCCTGTCCGCCGTTGACGGGGTACGAGAGCGGGCTGGTGAACTCGTCCTCCGTGACGCCGTACCCGCCGATGTACGGGATGCCGGCCGCCTCCAGGGAGCCCATGAAGACGCGCCCGTGCTGGCTGTACGAGCCGACGACGGCGACCGCCTCCTCGTCGATCGCCCGGCGGGCGCACTCGGCAGCGCCCTCGGAGGTGTTGCGTTCGTTGCAGGTGAGGACGCGCAGTTCGTGGCCGTCGATGCCGCCCCGGGCGTTGACCCAGCGGGCGAAGGTCTGCGCCATGGCGGGCATGCCGGGCATGTTGGTGGCCTTGGTCCGGTCGGGGCCCAGGTCATCACGGTGAGGGGCTCCCTGGAGCCCCCGCGGCTCCGGGGAGCACGCCGCACCCGGTGAGCAGCGACGCTCCGGTCGCCGTGGCCGTGACGTACGCGAGGAGTGGGGTCAGTCGCCTGCCGGTCATGGACACGCACACTTCCGCCCCAGGGGTAACGCGAGAGTGAGCGCGGGTCGACGGTGGGTGACGGGAGGGTGAATTGCGGGGGTCGGGCGGGGGTGGCTCCGCTTGCCGGACAGGGGAACGTACGATCGAAACGTGTCCAGTCCCGCCATCGACCCCGCCACCGGTCCGGTCCCCGGTTCGGGGAACCCTTCCCGTCGCGGCCGTCGCTCCTCCACCATGGGCGGCATGCCGCTCAACGACATGCCGTGGTGGCGCTGGCGCAGCAACGTGCGCTCGGCGCTGCACATGCTCTCCGACCCCGCGTTCCACGAGACGACCTGGCTGGCCGGCCGGGAGGTACGGCGACGTCACCGACGCCGTCTACCGCCTGGTCGAGGACACCTGGCTCGACAACTGGTCCGCCGAGAAGTACGTCGGCGCGATCTTCCGGGACTCCGGCGAGGCCGCCCTCGTCGACGTCGCCGTCCTGCGGGTGCTGCGCATCCTGCACCAGGTCGGACCCGACGCGCCCGTCTCCGCCTACTTGGAGCACCAGGGCTGGCCGGAGGCCGTACGGGCCGCCCGCGAGGCCCACGTGCGCCTCGCGCTCGCCGACGGCGAGGACCCCGACACGCCCCGCGCTCCCTCGACCTGCTCCGTATCATGACGCGGTCCTGAACCGGTCCGCCTGCCGGACGGTGCGCCTCGCCCCGGCCGGTGTGGCAGGCTGGCGGGATGACCGACCAGTACGTCCTCACCCTCTCGTGCCCCGACAAGCGGGGCATCGTGCACGCCGTGTCGAGCTACCTCTTCATCACGGGGTGCAACATCGAGGACAGCCGGCAGTTCGGAGACCGGGACACCGGGCTCTTCTTCATGCGCGTCCACTTCTCGGCCGAGGCGCCGGTGGACGTCGAGAAGCTGCGGGCCAGCTTCACGGCGGTCGGCGACGCCTTCGGCATGGAGCAGATCGACCGGGCCGACCGGCGCACGCGGGTCGTGCTCATGGTGTCGAAGTTCGGGCACTGCCTGAACGACCTGCTGTTCCGCTCCCGGATCGGGGCGCTGCCGGTGGAGATCGTGGCCGTGGTCTCCAACCACACCGACTTCGAGGAGCTCGTCGGCTCCTACGGCGTGCCGTTCCGGCACATCCCCGTCACCAAGGACACCAAGGCCGAGGCCGAGGGCGAGCTGCTCGACCTCGTCCGCGAGAGGACGTCGAGCTGGTCGTCCTCGCCCGCTACATGCAGGTCCTCTCCGACGACCTCTGCAAGCAGCTCTCCGGCCGGATCATCAACATCCACCACTCCTTCCTGCCGAGCTTCAAGGGCGCCAAGCCCTACCACCAGGCGCACGCCCGGGGCGTGAAGCTGATCGGCGCGACCGCCCACTACGTGACGGCGGACCTCGACGAGGGCCCGATCATCGAGCAGGAGGTCGAGCGGGTGGGCCACGAGGTGACCCCGGACCAGCTCGTCGCGATCGGCCGCGACGTCGAGTGCCAGGCCCTCGCCCGCGCGGTCAAGTGGCACGCCGAGCACCGCATCCTGCTCAACGGCAGCCGCACGGTCGTCTTCGCGTGACCCACGGCAGCCGCACGGTCGTCTTCGCGTGACCCCTCGCCTCACAGGCGGCTGAGGGACGCCGCCGCGGCCAGGACGTCGCGGATCGCCTCGCGGTCGCCGTCCTGGCCCGCCGCCGCTTCCGCCGGGGAGACGCGGCCCGCCACGAGCTGGCAGAACTCGACGCCCTCCATCGCGACCTGGGCCACCGCCTGGCCGGGGTCGCCGATCGCAGCCGGGGAGTCAAGCGCGATGTACCAGTGGCCGCCGCCCGCGCCCTCCACCTCCAGGTGCAGCGAGCGGCCCGGCGCGCCCGCCGCGACCGACTGCCGGGCGGGCGCGGCGAGACCAGTGCGGCGGCGGCCGGCCAGGGCCGCCGGGAGCAGCCGCGTCGCCAGGTCGATCATGTCGTGCAGATGGGCGCCGCAGGGCAGCTCGTACGGGTACGCCACCGCGTTCGCGATGTCGTCCGCGTGCAGCCAGCACTCGAAGGCCCGCTCCAGGAGCGAGTCCCGCAGCGGCAGCGCGAAGTCCTTGTAGGTGACCGTGAGGTCGGCCACCCCGCGCCCGGCGAAGGAGACCGTGCGGATCAGGGTGTGGCTCTGGTCCCGCCAGGGCTCCCGCAGGGCCGGCCCGGCGGCCGCTCCAGACCCGACCAGAACGCCTCGGTCCGCTCGGACGGCGACAGCTCGGGCGTGCCGGCGCCCAGCGGGTCGTCGAGGCCGAGGGCCCCGGCCACCAGGCCGTCCACGGCGAAGAGGTGGCCGATGACCCCGGCGACGGTCGCCTTGCGGCGCACCTGCCGCTCCTCCTCGTACCACGTGAGCCGCACCGGCGCGTGCCACTCGGCGTCGCCGATGTCCCGCAGCAGCGCGTCGAGCCGGGCGGTCTCCGCGTCGTACGGCGTGACCCAGTCGGGGACCGGGATGCGGGCCGGGCGGCGGCCCAGACAGTTCTCCAGGACCCGCGAGCGCAGCAGCGGATCGAGGTCCAGGTCGCGGTCCCGGTGGAGCAGGGCGACGGCGTCGCGCAGCCGCAGCGCCTCGTCGGCGCACGGGCCGCACTCGGTGAGGTGCGCCTCGACGGCCGCGGTCTCCCCGGCGGAGCACGCGGAGAGCGCCCAGGCCCCGAGCAGGGACTTGAGCACGCCGTGGGAGAGGACGGGCACGTCCGGTTCCGCTTCCTCCACCACGTCCACCACGTCCACCACGTCCGGTCCCGGCCTTCCCGTCAGGTCCGCGTGGTCGTCCGCCGACGGGCGGGGGCCCGGTATCCGGGGAGCGCGCGCGACGCCTTCCGCGCCCTCGTCCGGCGCGGTCACAGGGCCCGTCCGCAGCCGGGCGGGGAGGACCCTCCGAGCGGCCGGGTGTGCGCCGTGGAGAGCAGTTGGAGACCGAGCCGGAGGCGCCGGCGCGCCTCGTCCTCGGTGACCCCGAGGTCGGCGGCGGTCTGGCGGTAGTCCCGCCGCTGGAAGTACGCGAGTTCGAGCGCGGCCCGCAGCGGCGCGGGCATCGACGTCACGATGTAGTCGGCGCGGGCCGCGATCGAGGCCCGGCGCACCTTCTGCTCCAGTTCCTCGGCGGAGCCGAGCCCCGTCTCCGCGTACGCCGTCGTCTCCGCCTGCCGCAGCCGGTGCACGGCCTGCCGCTGGGCGAGTCCGGCCACCCACGCGCGCATGTTCCCCTGCCGGGGTCGTACGCGTCGGGGTTCTCCCAGATGTAGCCGAAGACCTCGCGGGTGATCCGGTCGGCCGCGTCGTCGTCGTCGAGGACCCGGTGGGCCAGGCTGTGCACCAGCGCGGCGAACCGGTCGTACAACTCCCCGAGGGCGGCGGCCTCCCCGCGCGCCAGCCGCTGCTGCATCCTGCGGTCCCAGCGCGGTGGTGTGTCCTTCGCCATCCGACCCTCCACCCCTGCCGACCCTGCGGTTCCCTCCAAAGTAGTGCGCCGTGCCGATAACGCACTCCCGTTTGCCACAAGTGCGCCCTTGACGGGGGCCCGGATGGTAAGGAAAGCGTCATCCCCGGTGCGCCGGTTTCGCGGGACGGCGGTGGGGAATGCGGCGTTCCGTGGCGACGATCGAGGTCGACGAGGACGAGCACGGCTCCTGGACGGTCTTCCGCGTCCAGGGGAACTGGACCTGGTCACCTCCCCGGGATACGCCGCCGCGTCCACGCGGCGGTCGCGGGCGGGCGCCACGACCTGGTGATGGACCTGTCCGGCGTGCGGTTCTGCGACTCCAGCGGCGTCGGCGTCCTGGTCGCCTCCCGCCGGCTGCTCCGCTCCTGCGGCGGCCGGCTCCGCCTGATCCTCCCGGAGTCCGGGGACGGCCACGTGGCCAAGGTGCTCACCGCGCTCGGCGTCCGGCGCCTCTTCGAGGTGTACGAGGACGTGGACGGCGCGCTCGGCGGCGGCGCGCGCTGAGGCTCCCCGCGCCGTCCGCGCCGCCCGCGCCGCCCGCGTCACGGAACGTCGATACCGGGTCGTGTCCTCCGGCGGGGCCGTCACGGCCCGGAGTCGGCCTCCGGCTCCGGTACTCTCCGTGGGATGCGAGTGCACGTTGACCCGGATCGTCCCGGTGTCGCCCCTGCGGTGACTCCGCGCCCCGGAATGCGCCCGCTCGCGCCCCCAGGAGGCGTCCCGCGCGCTCCTGTTCGACTCCCCGCAGCGTGCGTCGCACAGTATGGACCATGCGTACTCCTTCGCGCTGGAATATGCCCGAAGCGCTTGTTGCGGTGACTGTACGTCAACCATGCTGTCTCGCAAGGGAATCACGTTCCGTGAGGGCGTCGATGGCTGTGAGGCGCGAGGCGATGTGTCCGCCGGTTCGGGTGGTGTGAACGGTGCAGGTGCTTCAGGTTCAGTTGGAGGTCGGGCCGGACCCGGCGGAGGTGGGGCGAGCCCGGAGGTGGGCCCGGTCGCGGCTCGCCGGTTCGGGCATAGGGGAGGACGAGCCGCTGGCCGAGGCGCTGGTGCTGATCATTTCCGAGCTCGTGACCAACGCCGTGGTGCACACGGGCTGCCCGGCCGTGCTGCGGATGCTGTTCGCGGCGGAGGGCGGGGTGCGGGTCGAGGTGGCCGACGCGAGCGACCGCCCGCCGAAGCCCCGGCACGCGCACGGCGACGACACCAACGGGCGCGGCCTGGAGCTGGTGGACGGCCTCGCGGACCGGTGGGGCTGGCAGCCCGAGGGGCGCGGCAAGAGCATCTGGTGCGAGGTGGACCGGGCTCCGGTCGTGCCCGCGCCGGTGGGGCCGCCGGGGGTCGCGGTGTCGCCCGGACGGGTGCCCTGTTGACGGTTCGTTCCGTTTTGCCCACCCTGGGGTGAGCGATTCGTGGCGAGGGGAGCCGAGGGCCGTGTGCCCCGGGCCTGTCCGGCCCGGGGTCCGGCGAGCCCTCGGCGAGTGCGGGTCGCGGCCGGGTGGCGGCGTGACCGTGCCGTGCTCGGGGCGCGTGCGAGCGCGCCGCCGCCCGGACGTCAGCCCTTGGGGAGCAGGGGCGTTCAGCTCGCCGTGACGGCTTCCACGACTCCCGCGACTCCCGCGACTCCCACGGCTTCCGTGTCCGTGACGTCCGCGCCCGTCACGCGGAACGTGCGCCGGTACGAGGTGGGGGTCACCCCGATCGCGGTCATCAGGTGCGTCCGCAGCGACTGGGCCGTGCCGAAGCCGGCGTCCCGCGCGACCCGGTCGACGGGCAGGTCGGTGGACTCCAGGAGGTGCCGGGCGCGTTCGACCCGCTGCCGGACGAGCCACTGGCCGGGGCTGACGCCGACCTCGTCGCGGAACCGCCGGGTGAACGTCCGTACGCTCATCGCCTCCTGCTCCGCCAGGTCCCGCAGTTGGATCGGCTCGTGGAGGTGGGCGAGCGCCCAGGCGCGGGCCGCGGTCGTGGTGTGCGTCCCGTCCTGCGGCAGGGGCCGCGCGACGTACTGGGCCTGGCCGCCGTCCCGGTGCGGCGGCACGACCGTCCTGCGGGCCACCTCGTTGGCGACGCCCGTCCCGTGGTCGCGGCGCACCAGGTGCAGGCACAGGTCGATCCCGGCGGCCACGCCCGCCGAGGTCAGGACGTCGCCGTCGTCGACGAAGAGGACGTCCGCGTCGACCCGCACCTTCGGGAAGAGGCGCTGGAAGTGCTCGGCCGAGGACCAGTGGGTGGTGGCCGGGCGCCCGTCGAGAAGCCCGCGGCGGCAGCACGTACCCGCCGGTGCAGATGGCGACCAGCCGGGTGCCGGGCCGGATGCGCGCGAGGGCGGCGGCCAGGTCGTCGGGCAGCCTGCCCTCCTCGTAGACCGGCCCGAGCTCGTACGAGGCGGGCACCACGACCGTGTCGGCGGTGGCGAGGGCCTCCGGGCCGTGCTCCACCTGCACGGCGAAGTCGGCGTCGGTGCGGACCGGGCCCGCGGCCGTCGCGCAGGTGACGATCTCGTACAGGCGCCGCCCGCGGAGTCCCGGGCGCCGCCGAAGATGCGGTGCGGGATGCCCAGTTCGAAGGGGAGGAGACCGGGCAGGGCGAGGACGGCGACGCGGTGCGGTGACGGTGACGGTGACGGTGACGAGGACGGCACGGGTGGTACTCCCTCCGGAGGCGGCGGCCCGGGACGGCCGCTGGTGGCCGCTCCGGAACCGTAACCCCGGCGCTCCTCCGGCGCCCGGGGCCGTCCCTCCCGCCGTACGCCCGAACCGGCCCCGGCCGAACCGGCCCCGGCCGAACGGCTCCGGCTGAACCGGCTCCGGCCGATCCGGCCCCGCCCGAACCGGTTCCGTTCGGCGTGGTGGCCCGATCCTTTGGAAAGCTGTCATCCGGGCCAATGGCCGGGGCGGGAGCAGGCCGGGATGCTCGTGGCATGGCTCAGACAACCGAGACTCCCGCCCGTACGCCCGGGGCGGGCCGGTCCGCACCCCGCGTCCACCGCGCCTGGTCCGTCGCGGCGGTCACCTTCGTCACGATCATCGGGGCCGCGGCCTTCGCCTCCCTGCCGGGCCTGCTCATCGAGCCGCTGCACGCCGAACTCCACTGGTCGCGCGGCACGATCGGGTTCGCGATCTCGGTGAACCTCGCCCTCTACGGCCTGACCGCCCCTTCGCCGCCGCGCTCATGGACCGCTTCGGCATCCGCCGGGTCGTCGCCGTCGCCCTCGCCGTCATCGCGCTCGGCTCGCTCCTCACCGTGGGGATGACCGCCGCCTGGCAGCTCGTCCTCTACTGGGGGATCCTCGTCGGCCTCGGCAGCGGCTCCATGGCCCTCGCCTTCGCCGCGACCGTCACCAACCGCTGGTTCGTCGCCCGCCGCGGCCTGGTGACCGGCCTCCTCACCGCCGCCGGGGCCTCGGGCCAGCTCGTCTTCCTGCCGCTGCTCTCCTGGCTGGTCGAGCGCCACGGCTGGCGGCCCGCCGCCGTGACCGTGGCCCTCGCCGCGCTCGCCGTCGTCCCGTTCGTCTGGCTGCTGCTCGCGACCACCCGGCGGACGTCCGGCTCGCCCCGTACGGCGGGGAGTACGTCGAGAAGCCCGCGCCCGTCCCGGGCGCCGCCCGCCGGGCCGTCGCCGTCCTGTCCAAGGCGGCCCGCACCGGCCCTTCTGGCTCCTCGCCGGGTCCTTCGCGATCTGCGGCGCCTCCACCAACGGCCTGGTCCGCACCCACTTCGTGCCCGCCGCCCACGACCACGGCATGCCGATCACGGCGGCGGCCGGACTGCTCGCCGTCATCGGCGTCTTCGACGTCGTCGGCACGGTCGCCTCCGGCTGGTTCACCGACCGCTTCTCCGCCCGCCGCCTCCTCGCGGTCTACTACGCGCTGCGCGGGATCTCGCTCTGCTTCCTGCCGATCCTGCTCGCGCCGTCCGTGCACCCGCCGATGCTGTTCTTCATCGTCTTCTACGGCCTGGACTGGGTGGCCACCGTCCCGCCCACGATGGCCCTGTGCCGCGAACACTTCGGCGCCGACTCCGCGATCGTCTTCGGCTGGGTCCTCGCCTCCCACCAGGTCGGCGCGGCCGCCGTCGCCTTCGCGGGCGGCCTGGCCCGCGACGTCTTCGGCACCTACGACGTCGTCTGGTACGCCTCGGGCGCGCTGTGCGCGGCGGCGGCCCTGATGGCCCTGGTCATCAGCCGCCCCCGGCCGGAGGCGGTGCTCCCGGCGGGAGCGTGACGTCCCCGGGGCGGCGGTCCGTTCGCGTACCACTGGTAGGCGTACGAGGTCGGTGCCGGCGTCCACGTCCCCGGTTCAGGGTGAGCGTCCGCCCCACCTTCACCGTGCCGGTGAGCGACGGGGCCCTGGTCGCCTTCGGGCGGGGCCCGCGGCGACGGCGTGTGGCATATGCGCCCCCACCTTGCGGGTAGTTTCGGCCATCCTTCGCGCGCCTACTCCGCCGCCGGGCCTCCTCCAGCCAGGCCGGGTCCGCGACGAGGGTCTGCAACTCGTTGACGAGCCGGGCCGTGTGGAACCCGTCCGCGGCGGCGTGGTGCACCTGCACGGCCAGGGGAGCAGGGTCCGGCCGTCGCGCTCGGTGTAGCGGCCGAGGGTGAAGATCGGCGCGAGGTGGTCCCAGCCGTCGCCGCCGATGGTGAGGTTGAACCCGGTGAAGGGCGCCCAGGGCAGGCTCGACACGTCGAACGCGTTGGCCGGGAGCGCCCCCTGCGGGAAGAAGTCGGTGGCGCGGCGGTGCTCCGCGAGCAGCGGGGCGGCCACGTCGTGGAACGCGCCGAAGTCCGGGTCGTGGGGGCCCACACGCACGCGAACGTCTCGCGTTCCGGGTGGAACACCGTGAAGGCGGGGTGCACGACGGGCCAGACGGCCGGCTCGCCCGACGCGGTGAGGCACATCCTGAACTCGTCGTGACGGTTGACGACCGTGGAGAGCGCCCAGACCTGCGCGACGTAGGACTTGCGCGGCGACCGGCGCAGGGCGGCGGCGAACGCGGTCACGTCCAGCTCCACCGTCATCGAGTACGTGCACGGAACGAGTCGGCGGTAGTGCTCGAAGTGCTGCCGGCGCGGCCACGTGGCGAGGTCGATCGGGGTGGGAGCGTCCATCCGCCCATCGTGTCAGCGGCCGGGGCGCGGCCCAACCGAATTGCCGGGTCCGCCCCTTCGCCCGGCGGCCACGGCACCCGGGGCCGGGCCGGACGCCGTCACACGGGGTTGCGGGCGCGCCCGGCCTTCGCGCTCCGGCGCGCGATCGCCCGCGCGATCTTCTCCGCGTCGATCGCCAGCTCCCGGAACATGCCGCTGATCGGGTTCGTGAAGCCCGTGAAGTACAGGCCGGGGGCCTCGCGGGGCAGCGGGCGCCGTGGACGACCGGGCGGCCCCGGTCGTCGAGGACGCCCAGGTCGCCCACGAGGGGCTCCAGGGCGCGGCGGTAGCCGGTCGCGGCGATGACGGCGTCCGGGGTGATCCGGGTGCCGTCCGCGAGAGCACCTCGCCGCCCTCGAAGCCCTCGACGGCGGCGACGACCTCGACCTTCCCGGACCGCACGGCGTCGACCAGGCCCACGTCCTGCACGGGGATCGCCCCCTGCCGCTGACGGGTGGCGAGACCGGTGTCCGGCCGGGGCAGCCCGTAGGCCGTGAGGTCGGGCGCGGTGAAGCGGGCCAGCACGGCCCCAGCCCGTCGACCACCGGCACCGGCAGCCGCCGCACCAGGATCCCGGTGCGCTGCGCCGGCCACCCGGCCGTCGTGCGCCGCACGATGTGCGGGACCGTCCGCACCGCGAGCCGCACCCGCTTCGCGCCGCCCCCGGCGAGGTCGGCCGCGATCTCGGCGCCGGTGTTCCCGG
Source organism: Streptomyces sp. WAC08241 (assembly GCA_007858575.1). Lineage (GTDB taxonomy): Bacteria > Actinomycetota > Actinomycetes > Streptomycetales > Streptomycetaceae > Streptomyces. Next base: position 4,953,224 of record CP042279.1, on the reverse strand, counting down.
CGCCCACGACCAGGACGTCCTTTCCGGCGTACGGCTCCGGATCGCGGTACGCGCGCGCGTGGCTCACCTCCCCTCGTACGCGTCCAGACCGGGCCACTCGGGCAGGCTCGGGGTGTGGTTGAAGCCGGTGGCCACGACCACCGCGCCGCCGACGAGCCGGCGCCCGCCGGTCGCGTGCAGGACCCACTCCGCGCCGGAGCGCTCGACACTGAAGACCTCGACGCCCGTCACGACCTCCAGCTCGTGCTTCTCCGCGTACTTCTCCAGGTAGCGGACGACGTCGGCGCGGGCGACCCAGCGGCCGAACGAGCGGGGGATCTTCAGGCCCGGGAGGCCGGAGAGCCGCCGGGTGGTGTGCAGCCGCAGCCGGTCGTAGTGGGCGCGCCAGGAGGCGCCGACGGCGTCGGACTTCTCCAGGACGACCGCCCGGACGCCCCGTCCGCGCAGGGCGGCGGCGACCGCGAGTCCGCCGGGGCCGCCGCCGATGACGTACACCGGAGGGGCGGGGTGGGCGGGGGCTCGTGCGGGGTGGTGACCATGAGAACCGAGCGTAATGACGTGTACACGTAGTGGGTCTCGACCGGGCGGGGTTTCGGTTGCGAATCGGTATACACGCGCCCGCGTGCCGGTCACAGGGCCCCGATGTTCCGCCAGACCTGGCCGCCCTGGTTCGCCCCGCACGTGTAGGTCGACGCGAACGCCCCCGCCATCAGGCACTTTCCGTCGCTCGTGTTCCTGAGGAGGCGGCCGGCGGACGACGAGGAGAAGACCTTCCAGGACTGGAGGGAGGAGCCGTTGCAGGCGGCGGTGGTGACGCTGGTGTTGCCGGCCGGCTGGAGGCAGCGGCCGCTGTGCCGGTTGACCAGCCGGAACGTGCCGTCCGCGCCGGACGCGTACCGCCAGGCGAAGTAATAGGGGTGCCGTTGCTGCTCTCGGATCCGCACGCGACGGAGGTGACGAGGACGCCGAAGCCCGGGTCGTACTCGGCCAGGCAGTCGCCGCTCGTCCCGTTCTCCAGGGAGTACGTCCCCGAGGACGGCGGGGGAGGGCGGGCTTCGGCGTCGTCGGCCGCGGGGCGGGGCCGGGGCCGGGTCGTTTCCGTACCGCCGACGGGGACGGCGGCTCCGCTCGGACCCGGAGCCGGAGGCGGACCCAGACCCAGCCCCAGACCCAGACCCAGACCCGGACCCAGACCCGGACCCGGAGCCACCCGGCAGAGCACCGCCACCACCCGCACCGCCGCCACCGTCAGGCGGTGGCGGGACCACGCCGACGACGACGGCGGTGGCTGCTGCCGCGCGGACGACGGCTTCGGTCCCGAGGGGAGCGGGGACGTGGAGGACAGCCCGACCGGTGAGGGGATCGCCGCCGGCTGCGAGGCCACGGCGGACGGCGACGCGGAGTCCTGCGGGGCCGCGCCGAGGCGCCGACCTCGTACGGCCCGAGGGCGACGGTCAGGGTGGTGCCGGTGGCCACGACGACGGGCACGGCGAGCATGACGAACCGGTTCCGCCGCCGCTCCGGCTTCCCGGAACCACCGGCGGTCGCGGCGAGCACGTCCGGCGAGGCCGTGGCGGGCTCCTTCCGGCCCGGGGGTGAGCGAGGCGGTCGGCACGTCCGTGGCGGGCTCGGCCGCCTCCAGCTCCGCGAGCTGCCCGGCCGTGGGCGCTCCGGCCGCGAAGGCCGCCCGCTCCCCGATCCGCGCGGCGACGGCGTCCGGCCAGGCGGCCCCGCGGCCCCCTCCTCCGTCAGATCCACCAGCTCGGCGGCGGTGGGCCGGTCCGCCGGATCCTTCGAGAGACACTTCTGTACGAGCTCCGCGAGCGCGGGTCGGCCTCGGCCAGGCCCCCGAAGTCGGGTGCGGCGTGGACCACCCGGTGGAGCAGGTCGGGGCCGGAACCGTCGCCGAACGGGGCCGCCCGTTCGCCGCGTACAGCAGGAGGCTGCCGAGGGCGAAGACGTCGGCGGCGCCGGTCAGGGCCGGGTTCGCGACGGCCTGTTCGGGGGCCGTGTAGGCGGGGGTGCCGATGACCATGCCGGTCCTGGTCAGCCGGCTCTGGTCGGCGGCGCGGGCGACGCCGAAGTCGATGAGGAGAGCCCGTCGCCGGTCAGCGGGCCGGCGTTGAGCCGGACGGCCTCGCTGAGGTGATGCCGGGGATGAACTCGGTCGCGAACCACGGGGGCTTCGACGTGTGGTCGCTCGCGAGCAGCCTGGTGTTGGCCCCGGCGGGCAGCCGGGCCAGGTTGTCCAACTCGTGCCCGAAGTGGCTCAGGAAGTCCGCGTCCTCGGCGAGGATCGGCAGCACCCGCTTCACGGCGGCGAACTTCCCGGGCACGGCGCCGAGATAGACCCGCCCCATGCCCCCGGACCCGAGCACCCCGAGCAGCCTGAACGCCCCGATCCTCCGGGGATCCTCCGCGTCCAGCGGCACGGCTCCGCTGCCACTCAGACGGTCCGGGCTGGAATTGTTGTTCGACTCCCCTGCATGCGCGCCACGATAACCGAGCGTCCCGCCGACCGGTCGCCCTTCAACTGCTCATCACTGCAAAGCAGTTGGAAAGAACAATGGAGAGCCGATGAAGATCCTGGTGGAGGCCGCGTCAGGCCGATACGGCGGGACGCTCGGCGACGATCAGGAGGGCGGTGGCGGCCCGGGGCCTTCACCGGCGGGCAGCTCCTCCACCCGGATCCCGGCGAACCCGGCCTCGTCCAGGATCTTGGTCCACGTACTCCTGCAACACCCACCGGCGCAGGGCGGCGCTCTCGCCGTCCGGGGTCCTCGCCGGTACGTCGGCCGCCGTGACGTCCGGCTGCGCGGGCTCCCCGGACAGGTAGTGCGCGAGCGTGGAGAAGACCAGACGTCCGCCGGGCCGGAGCGCGGAGGCGGCGGCCGGCAGCAGCGTGCGGGGTCGGTGAAGTCCAGCGCCCCGAAGACGCTGTAGAGCACGTCGTGGGCGCCGGGGTGCGCGTGGAGATGGGCGACGACGTCCTGGTGGACGAGGCGCAGGCGGGGGCGAGCGAGCCGTGGAGGGCGGTGGCCATGGCGTACTGGGCCGGGGAGGCGTCCACGGCGTCGACCCGGACCGGCGCGTGGCGCACGGCCAGGTGGGCGGCGTGACGTGCCGCTCCGGACCCCAGGTCGGCGACGGTTCTTCCGGTGAGGTCGCCGAGGACCTCCGCCCCGGCCCGTCGACCTGACTCCAGGACCAGCGGAAGGAGTCCGGGACGGCATGGTCCCGCTCGGCGCGGACGCGGCCGTAGTGGTGCCAGAGGTCGGTGGTCGTCACCCGGCACATCCTGACGGCGGTGCGCGCGGGCCACGACCGGTTCGAAGGAAGACCACCCGGGCGGCCCTCGGGACCCGGACGGTCTCCGGGCCCCGAGGGGCGGGCGGGTCAGTGGGAGTCGTTGCCGTGGTGGCGGGGTCCGCAGGCGGCGGCGTCCTCCACAGCGGCGGGTCGACTTCCCATCCGGTGCGGGCGACGAGATGGGCGGTCTTCAGGACCGATCCGTCGTTCTTCATCTCGACCAGAGGCACGTGGTGCAGGAAGTGTCCGTCGTTGTACTGGTCGCACAGCTCGGCGTAGGTGACGGTGTCGAGGATGATCGTGTGGACGCCAACGTCCACGATCGCGCTCGGGGCGAGTCCCAGACCTTCGCCCCGATGGGCCATCGCGGTGAGGAGGTAGGCGTAGCCCTGGCCGAGGACACGGGCCGCCATGACGGAGTCGTAGGGGTGGTCCCGCATCAGTAGGCCGATCTGCTTGTCCCAGAGGACGGTCGGCACGATGTCGCGGGGAGAGCGGGGCGGTCCGGTCGCCGAGTCGGTGACGACGGTGCTTCCGGCTTCGGTTGCCATGATGCCTCCTTCGGGCGGTGCCCCGCGAGGTGCGGGGCGATGTCCCGAGACACCGCGTTGCGCCTCCTGGGAGAGGTCAACTCTCATTCTGTGCAAGGCGTTTGCACCTCGTGCAAGCGGTCTCGACGCGGGGCTTCCGCGCCCCGTACCGTGATGACCCCCGGTCGTGCAGCGGGGGAGGGGCCCATGCCCGGCAACCCGCTCTGGAACAGCCCGAAAGCAAGGGAACTGGTTTCCCGGCGCCATCCGGGCGGGTTGGTGCGGCTGGGCCGCGAGCACCGAGGGTGGACACTCGCCGATCTCGGCCGGCATCTGGGCTGCTTGGCGGCGACGGTCTCGCGGATGGAACGCCGCACGCAGGTGATCGATCTGACGCTGATCCACCGGGCCGCCTCCACGGTGGGCGTTCCGCAACACGTCCTGGTGAGTTCTCTGGCGCCCCCGGCTCCCACCGCACCGTCCGCCACTAGAGTGTCGGCCAGTCCGCACGCCGAGGAGGACCCGATGCGTCGCCGCTCGCTGCTCGCCGCCACGGCGACCGTTCCGGCCGCCATGCTGCTCGGCATGGACCGGGCTCTGGCCGACACCCCGCCGCCCACGGGCAGGGGCGCACTCGATGCCCGCACGGCGTCTGCTCGCGAGCTGTACGACAAGGGTTCCCACACGCAACTCATCGCTCTGTTGCCGGGCATCCTGGCCGACGGGCACGCCGCGGCGTCCTCACGCCGTGAGCTCGATCAGGCGAGGCTCTCCTCCGCCTACAGCCTGAGTGCTGCCCTGCTGATCAAGCTCGGCTCGTACGAACAGGCCCGCCTCGCCGCCGACCGCGCCCGCACCTGGGCCGAGGTGTCCGGTTCCCCGCTCGCCGAGGCCGCCGCCTCCCGGGAACTCGCGATCGTGCTCCGTCACCAGGACCGGGGCGAGGAGGCCCGGAGTCTCATGGAGTCGGCGGCGGCCCGGGTGGAAGCCACGGGTCTGCGGACGGAGGCCGCCTCGTCGGCCTATGCGCAGATGCTGTGCACCCTGGCCTACACCGCCGCCCGGGGAGGTCGGCGTGCCGATGCCCTGGCGATGGCCGATGAGGCCCGGCGCGCTGCCCGACGTCTGCCGCCCCTCGCGCCCGCCGGCCGCCTCTTTCCCGTCAACCCGGCCGCCGTGGACCTCTACACCGTCGGTGTGCACTGGGCGCTCGGTGACGCCGGCGCGGCCCTGGAGGCCGGACGGAACCTCCGGGCCGACCACTTCTCGACGGCCGAGCGCAAGGCGCGGTTGGGCACCGACATGGCCCGCGCCTGGTGGGCGTGGGGCCGCCCGAGCAGACCGCCCACGCCCTGCTCGACGCCCACCGCGCGAGCCCCGGGGAGGTGCGGGACCGCCCCGCGATTCGCCGTATCGTCACCGAGTTGGCACAGCGGCACCCCCGGGCCGCCGGCGTACGGGAACTGCACGCCGTTGTGTCGGCCCCGGCCGCCTGAGACCGTTTCCCGTCAGGCGCCGAGCGCCGCCAAAACGTGCGGTGCCGCCCCCTCAGGGTCGGGAAGTGGCGGTGGGACTCCGGGTGTGGGGTCGGGGTGTTGACCGTCCAGACCGTCATGCCGGCGGCGAGGCCCGCCCGTACGCCCGAGGGCGCGTCCTCGATCACCAGGCAGTCCGCCGGGTCCGCGCCCAGCTTCTCGGTGGCGGTGAGGGTACGGGACGGGCGACGGCTTTCCCTCCGCCACCGAGGCCGCGTCGACGACCAGCCCCGGCAGGGAGTCCGGTCCGCTCGAACCGGCCCCGCACGTGGTGTGCGTAGTTCGACGTCACCAGTGCCCACCGGTCCGCCGGAAGTGCGGCCAGCTCGAAGGCCGTGTACGTCCCCGTGCGCACGTCCTCGTCCTCCAGGGCGTGCGGGAGGGCGAGGCACTCGGCCGGGTCCTCGGCCGGTGCGACCGCCGCGAACGTCTCGACGGGGCGGGTGCGCAGCGCCACGGCGTACACCTCGTCCCCGTCGAGCCCGTACCGCCCGGCCCACGCGTGCCAGACGCGGCGCTGGTTGGCGACGGCGTCCACGAGGGTGCCGTCGACGTCGAAGAGGACGAACTTCTTCCTGGTCACACGGTGGAGGTTAAGCCCGCAAGAAGATCCGCTTTCCGTACAACCGTTCGCGCACCCGAGGGGTCGTATTCGTCGGTGCGCACGGGCAGGCGTGCCGTTCCCGCCTCCTCCGGAGGTCTCGCGCGGTCGCCCCGCGTGAGACCCGCCACGTTCCCAAAGGGGCGTGCGGCGGGGAGAACGCCGCCCGGCGCGAGGGACCGAGGACGGCCGCACGCCGTGCGCTCGGGCGTCTCGCGCGTCGCTCCCCAAGAAGCAACCTCCGGAAGGTCGTTCCACACGTGAAGCACCGCATCTCCGGCCGCCGGCTCGCCGCCGCGGTCCTCACCCTGTCCACGGTCACGGCCGTGACGGGGACCCTCGTCACCGCCCCGGCCGTCGCCGCCGCGCCCGCAGCCCGTACCGCGCCGGCGACCGGTGCCGAGGCCGCCGCCGCGGCGACGCTGCCGGTCGACGCCGACGTCGTCAGCGTCGGCGACACCGAGTACCTCACGTCCCGCGAGGACTCCGACGGCAAGACCGTCCTGGAGTGGCGGAAGACGGACGGCTCGGTGGAGCCGGTCGGCGCCGCCGCCGTCGCCCACGACAGCGCGTCCGACTTCGTCGTCACGAGCGACGGCGGCACGGCGACCGTCCGGGACATGAGGACCCCCGCCGCCCCGCCCGTCACGGTGGACCTCGTCACCGAGTTCGCCGCCGGAGCCAAGCTGGTCGGCGTGATCGGCAAGGACCTGTTCGTCCAGGTCCCGAGGGAGGGAACTACCAGGACCTGTGGCTGTACACCCCGGACGGCGAGCGGACCCGGAAGGTCAAGCTCTCCGGGCAGGGCAGCCAGGTGAGCTTCAAGGTCGTCGCGTCCGCCGGCAACGAGGCGCTCGTCCTGGTCACCACCCGGTACGAGTCGGGAGCGACGTTCCGCACCCAGGACTCGCTGGCGCGGGTCGACTTCGTCCACGGCGGCTCCCTGCGGCACGAGAGGGACACCGGCAAGCTGGTGAAGGACGCCTCGGGCGCCATCACGCACGACTACACCGCCCGGGTCGAGTCCCGCACCGAGGGCAACAGGATCATCGTCGACCGGGCCGGCAAGCTGCCCAGGGAGATCCTGCTGGACAGCTTCAGCCAGAAGGCCGTCATCGTCGGCATCGTCGGTGACGTGCTGCTGTACGGCGTCCCGGGCGAGACGGCCGGCGCCTCGATCAGCCCGCTGTACGCCGTGGACCTCTTCACGTCCGACGCCCAGCCGTACGAACTCCTGGAGCGTTTCTCCGGCTTCGCCCACGCGCCGGACGGCGCGGTGCACGTGCGGGGCGTCAAGAACGACGCCGACGGCCTGTACCGGCTGTTCGACGGCGTCCAGGGCAGCGTCCCCGTGGTGACCGAGGTCGCGAGCACGGGCCGGAACTTCGCCGTCACCGTCCTCGGCTCGAAGGTCCCCACGACCGTGGACCTCCAGCAGCCGGGCACCCGGACGCGGTGGGAGTGGACGATCTCGCGCTCGGCCTTCGCGATGGTGACGCTGACGCACGTGGCCACCGGCAAGAAGGTCACCCTGCCCGGCCCGGACGACCGCTCGGTGAACCCGGTCATGGAGTGGGACGGCCTCATCGAGGCGCCAGTGCCCCGAACGGCGCCTACACCTGGAACTTCGTCGCCATCCCGGGCGGCATCGGCAGCGCCGCGCGCACTTCCGGCACGTTCCGGGTCACCCGCCAGGCCAACCCGCACGACTTCACCGACAACGGATCGACCGACCTGCTCGCGCGGGACTCCGCGGGCACGCTGTGGCGGGACGACCTCTTCGACGGACCGGTGGACGGGCACTACAAGTCGGCCGGCCGCACGGCCGTCGGCACTCGGCTGGAACGTCTACGAGCACATCGAGGCGGTCGGGAACATCGGCGGCGCCGCCCACGGCGACGTCGTCGCGCTCGACGCCAACGGCGACCTGTGGAGCCACCTCGCCAAGGGCGACGGCACCTTCGCGCCCCGGACGAAGATCGGCTACGGCTGGCACGTCTACGACAAGGTCACCGGCGGCTCCGACCTGACCGGCGACGGCCGCCCCGACCTCGTCGCCACCGACACCACGGGCACCGCCTGGCTCTACAAGGGCACCGGCGACTGGGCCAAGCCCTACACCGCCCGCACCAGCCTCGGCGGCGGCTGGGGCGTCTACAACCAGATCACCGCCGTGGGCAACATCGCCGGAGCCACCGCCGGCGACCTCGTCGCCCGCGACACCAACGGCGTCCTGTGGCTGCACCTGGGCAAGGGCGACGGCACCTTCGCCCCCGCACCCGCATCGGCGGCGGCTGGAACATGTTCACCCAACTCGTCGGCGCCGGCGACGTCGACAACGACGGCCGCCCCGACCTGATCGGCTACGGCCCCAGGGCACCTACCTCTACCGCACCACCGGTAGTTGGGAGACGCCCTTCACCCGGGTGGACACGCGGCTCTACGACGGCCCCGGCGAAGGCAGCGCGTACACCGTCGCCTAACCGGACCGTCCCGGCGCCGGGCCGTCCCGCGAACCCGCTCGGGACGGCCCGGCGCCTACCGGCCGCGGTCGCGCGTCCGGGGGCCCCGGATTCAGGACACCGAGTCGAACCTCGTGCCCTCGCCCCGGTAGAGGCCGGTGGGGATCCGGGTGAAGGGCGCCGACTCCGTGCCCGTGCCCAGGTGGACGTACGTCCCGCCGGAGCCGTACGCGAGGAGGTCGGCGCGGCGGGGGTACCGCCGCGCCCCGGGTGTCACGGCACGGACCGGGGTCCGGCCGGGGTCAGTGACGTTCCGGAACTTGGCGCCCTCGCCGTAGTACAACTGGCCGTACAGCTTCGGACCGAACGGCGCCGACCACACGCCCGTGCCCAGGTACGGATGCGTCTCGGGGCCGTAGCCGACGAGGTCGGAGCGGCCGTCCCTGTCGATGTCGCCGGTGCCGACGATCTGGGAGAAGGCGTTCCAGCCGCCGCCGATCCGGGTGCGCGGCGCGAAGGTGCCGTCGCCCTTGCCGAGGAAGCTCCACAGCACGCCGTCGGTGTCCCGGGCGACGACGTCCCCGGCAGTGGCTCCGGCGATGTCGCCGACGGCCGTGAGCTGGTCGTACGCGTTGAAGCCGCCGGCGGCGAGCTTGACGCGGGCGGTGGTGTAGGGCGCGTCCCACTTGCCGGTCGCCTTGTGGAGCCAGAGGGCTCCGGCGGCGTCGACCGCGACGAGGTCGGGGCGGCCGTCGCCGGTGAGGTCCGAGCCGGCCGCGATCTTGTTGTAGACGCCCCAGCCGGTGCCGAGGCCGGTGCGGGGCGCGAAGGTGCCGTCGCCCTTGCCGAGGAAGCTCCACAGCACGCCGGACCTGTCGCGGGCGACGAAGTCGCCGGCCGCGCCGCCCGCGAGGTCGCCCGCTGCCTCGATCAGGTCGTACGCCTGGAAGCCCGCGCCGACCTTCGTGCGGTAGCCGTTGATGCCGTCGGACCAGCGGGAGTGGAAGACGTCGTCGCGCCACAGGACGCCGTCCGCGTCGAGCGCGAGCAGGTCGGGGGAGCCGTTGTCGTTGAAGTCGTGCGCGTTGGGCTCGCGGACGACCGTGAGCGTGCCGGTCTCCTTGAGGGCCGGGCCGATGCCGTTCTTCGGGGTGGCGTTCAGCTCCCAGACGTACTCCCCGTTGGGCGCGTGCGGGCTGCCCGTGCGGTCGTCCCACTCCACCTCCAGGAATCCCGAGCCGCCGGGCCAGTTCAGGGAGGAGTCGAAGGGCCGGTCGATCACCGTCGTGCCCGTGCGGACGTGCCGCACCGTCAGGGTGCCGGAGGCCAGGCCCCGGGACAACTGCCACTCCATGCTCGCCATGCCGTCGGTCCGGTCGAACTCGACCGTGGCGGGCACGGTCTTCGCCAGCAGCTTCAGCGCGGTCGGCCGGCCGGTGCTCGCGACCAGGGTCACGCTCGGGGCGCCGCCGGTGTCGGAGATCCGGTAGACGCCCTCGCCCTGCGCGACGGTGCCGCCGCGCACGAGGACGCTGCCGTCGGGCGCGGCGACGGAGGACAGGACGGTGTCGAGGAGCTTGACCGTGGCGCCGGTCGTGGGGTCGAGCGCGGTCAGCGCGTGCAGGGCGTTCGGCGCGGTGGCCATGTCGGCGCCGGGCGACGCGTACGTCAGCCAGCGGCCGACGAAGGCGAGGCGGGTGCCCGTGCGGTTCTCCAGCGGGATCGACCCCGCGGTGGTGCCCGCGCCGCGCTCGGCGTACCGCAGCGTGGCGGTCGTGCCCGCCGTCTCCACCCAGGCCAGGTGGGAGGCGGAGAGCGCCGTGTCCCCGAGTAGATCGCGTTGCCGATCTCGCGGTCCTCGGCGATCGAGGCGGTGGGGACGTCGACGACCGCCAGGTGGTGGTGGACGACGGACTCCGCGTCGCGCGTCGAGTAGCGGACGAGCACGGTGGAGGCCGAGGCCGCCTTGGACGAGAGGACCCGGGCGTTGGCGGGCAGGCCGGTCACCGGACGGTCGCTGACGTCGTGGGCGTTCCGCGTCACCAGCCGGAGTTCGCCGGCGCTGCTCGTCTCGTCCCAGGTCGAGACGACGAGCGTCGAGCCCACGACCGCGCGCAGGGTGGGGGAGCCGCTGACGCTGAGCGACAGGTAGGCGCTGCCCGGCTGCGACATGTCGTACATCCGGTAGGTGGCCCGCGTCGGCTCCTTGGTGACGACGACGTCGGAGAAAGCCGCCGTAGTAGGCGCTCTGGGCGGGCAGCGTCGTGGTGGTGCCGTCGACGGTGCTGGTCCAGCGGTAGATCGGCTCGCTGAACGAGCCGTTGGCGCCAGGCCCGTAGGACAGGAACCCGGACGGGCCCGCGCCCACTCACGTGCGTGAGGCCGGGAATGGAGATCGCGTTGGTCGTGGTCGTGGTCGTGGTCGCCGTCGCGGCAGGACCCGCCGGGGCGGCGACGGCGGGCACGGCGAGGGCGCCCGTGCCGAGGGTGACGGCGAGCACGGCGGCGATCGCCGCGGCCGACCGCCGGGAGGAGGAGAGTCGCACGATGAGTCCTTCGTGGGAAGGGGAAAGGCCGGCTCGGGGTCAGGTGACGTCGATGAACGAACCGGTCTCGTTCACGAGGAGCCCGGTGGGCGTCGGCTTGCCGAACGGGACCTGCCAGGAGCCTGTGCCCGGGTAGAGGTACGTGCCGCCGGAGCCGTACGCGACGAGGTCGGCGCGTCCGTCGTCGTTGACGTCCCCGGCGCCGGCGAGCTGCGTGTACACGTTCCAGCCGCCGCCGATCCGGGTGCGCGGCGCGAAGGTGCCGTCGCCCTTGCCGAGAAGCTCCACAGCACGCCGGACTTGTCACGGGCGATCAGGTCGCCCGTGGGGTTCCCAGCCAGGTCGCCGACGGCGGTGATCTGGTTGTAGGTGTCGAAGCCGCCGGCGGCAAGCTTGACGCGGGGGCGTAGGGCGTCTTCCAGTCGCCGGTGGCCTTGTGGAGCCAGAGGGCTCCGGCGGTGTCGACGGCGACGAGGTCGGGGCGGCCGTCGCCGGTCAGGTCGGAGCCCGCGGCGATCTTGTCGTACGTGTTCCAGCCGCCGCCGATCCGGGTGCGCGGGACGAAGGTGCCGTCGCCCCTGCCGAGGAAGCTCCACAGCACGCCGGTCTTGTCGCGGGCGACGAAGTCGCCGGCCGTGCCGCCCGCCAGGTTGCCCGCGGACTCGATCCGGTCGTAGATCCGGAAGCCCTCCCCGATCTTCTCGCGCGGATCGCGCGAGGAGTCGTCTCCGTGTACAGGAAACCGGAGTAGTCCATGGCGAGCAGATCGGGGGTCGCGTCGTCGTCGTAGTCGTGCGGGTATGCCCACCGGGTCAGCGCGAAGGAGCCGGACGCCTTCAGGGCCGGGCCGATGCCGTTGAGCGGTTCGGCGTCGAGCTGCCAGGTGTAGTCGCCCTCGGGGGCGACCTCGCGGGCGTTCGTGAGGCCGTCCCACCAGAGCTGGACGTACCTGGTGCCGTCCTCCCCGTGCGTGGCGTAGGGGAGGTGGAGGTGTACGACTTCCCGGTACGCGTGTGACGGAGCGTCACGGTGACGTCGGCGTGGTACCGGGAGAGCGACCAGCTCAGCTTGATCTGGTCGTGGTTCCCTTGAGCACCTGACGGGCGGGCGCGTCGGCACCCACCAGGGTGAGGGCGGTCGACCCGGCGGTGCGCGCGACGAGCGTGGCGGCGGGCCTGCCGTCCTCGCCGAGCGCGATCCGGTAGATCCCTCGCCCCGCTCCAGGCTGCCGCCGCGCACGAGCAGGGTGCCGTCGGGGGCGGGCTGGACGTCGAAGACGTGGTCGAGCAGGGTGATCCGGGCGCCGTCGACGGTGTGGAAGGCGGTCAGCGCGTGCCCCGGCGACGGTGCCGTCGCGTCGTAGCCGCGGCCGGAGGCGTAGGCGATCCAGTCGCCCACGGCGCCCACGACGTTGCCGTTGCCGACGAGACCGGCGTCCTCGACCACCGAGGCCGGGCCCTCGCCGCCGCGCTCGGCGTACATCAGCCTGGCCGTGGGGCGACTGGACCCCTCGGGGTGCTCGACCCAGGCCAGTCGGGAGCCGGAGAGGGCGACGGGCGCGAAGTACTCGGTGCCGTCGCCCACCTGGCGCCGCTCGACGACCGCGGCGGTGGCGGTGTCGACGACGGCGATGTGGTGGCGGACGACGGAGTCCGCGCCGGGCGCCGTGTAGTGGACGAGCACCGTGGAGGCCGAGGCGGGCGCGACCTTCAGGACCTTCAGGTCCGCGGGCAGACCAGTCACCGGACGGTCCGACCCGGCGCCGCCGTCGGGCGTGACGAGGTGGGGCGTGCGGTGGACGCGGGCGGCGGCGTCCCACTCCGTCGTGATCAGCATCTGGCCGACCGTTCCCCACAGGCTGCGGTCGGTCCTCCTGGGGACGGTCCGGTAGGCGCCGTCCGGCGACGACATGTCGTACACGCGGTAGGTGGCCGTCGCCCCGTCGCCCGAGGTCACGAGCAGGTCGGAGGAGCCGCCGCTGTACCAGGCCGGCTCCGGCAGCACCCTGCTGGTGCCGTCCACGGTGTTCGTCCAGCGGTGGACGTCGCCCCTCTCGCCCGGCTCCAGGGTGAGGGAAGCCGGAGGGCCCGACGGAGACGAGCCCGATGGTGCGGGGCAGGGTGATCACCCGCCCGGGGCCGGGGCGACGGCCCCGGGCCCGAGCCCGGTCGCCGGAGCGGCGGCCGCGGACATCGCCGGGGCGGTGCCGCCGAGGGCGACGGAGAGCACGACGGCGATCGCCGCGGCCGTCCTGCGGGACGGAGAGGACTGCTTCACTGGTTTCCTTCGGAGGTGGTCACGGAGGTCGCGGGGACCGGCCGGGTGGGCGGGACGGTCAGGCGACGGAGTCGTACGGCACGTCCCCGGCGGACAGCGCGAGCGTGCCGTCCGGCGTGCGGTTCAGCGGGCTGCGCCAGTCGCCGGTGCCCCTCCGCAGGTGGACGTCGTTGTAGACGCCGTAGCTCAGGAGGTCGGCGTGCCCGTCGAGATCGGCGTCCCCGACGCCCACGAGGCGGCGGTCGTTGCTGAACCTGCCGATGTCGCTGCGCGGGGCGAAACCGCTCTTGCCGGTGCCGAGGAACTGCCAGACCGTGCCGTTCCTGTCCCGGGCGAGCAGGTCGCCCGTGGGGTTCCCGGCGAGGTTCCCGACGGCCGTGATGTCGTTGTAGGCGCCCCAGCCCGCGCTGACCTTCGTGCGCGCGGCGGCGAAGGGCAGTGTCCTTGCCGGTGCCCGGGTGGATCCAGAGGACGCCGGCCTTGTCGACGCCGAGGAGATCGGGGCGGCCGTCGCCGGTGACGTCGCTGCCGCCCGCGAGCTGGTTGTACGCGCCCCAGCCGGTGCCGACCCGGATGCGGGCGGCGAAGGTGCCGTCGCCCCGGCCCTTGTGGAGCCACAGCACGCCGGCCTTGTCGCGGCCCACGACGTCGCCGACGCCGGAGCCGCCCAGGTTGCCGGTGGCCTCGATCCGGTCGTACGCCTGCCAGCCGGTGCCGACCAGGGCGCGCGGCGCGAACGTCCACGTCTCCTTCCAGGTGACGGGGTCGCGCCGGAAGAACGTGTCGTGGCGCCACAGCCGTCCCTGGGCGTCCCGGGTGAGGACGTCGGGCGTGCCGTTGTCGTTGAAGTCGTGCGCGTTGGCCTTCCGGACGACCGTGAAGGCCCCGGACGTGTTCAGGACCGGCCCGATCCCGTTGAGCGGCCGGACGCTCAGCTTCAGGTGTAGGCGCCGTTGGCGGGCGGGCCCGCCGGCAGGTCGCGTTGCCAGTCGTAGGAGATGTCCCGGTATTCGTACGACGGGTCGGGCCGTTCCACGAAGGTGGTGGTCCTGCCCGTCGCGGTGTGCCGCAGGGTGACGGTCGCCTCGACGTTGTCCCGCGTGAAGCTCCAGTACAGGACGGGTGCCCGCGTGGCTCGGGTCAGGTCGAACGTGGTGGGGGCGAGGAGACGAGGCCGACGGCGGCCCGCTCGGGGAGCTTCGACCGGAGGGTCGCCGCGGGGACCCCGCGGCGCCGGGGGCGAGGCGGTAGTAGCCCTCGCCGGTGGTGAGGGAGCCGCCGCGCACCAGCGGGGCCCCGTCGGCGCCGGGGGCGAGCGAGGTGACGTGGTCGAGGAGCTTGCGCGTGCCGCCCTTCGTGAGGTCGTACGCGGTCAGCGCGTGGTACGGGCTGGGTTCCGTGGCGTGGAGGCCGCCGCGTCGCACGTAGAGCAGCCAGTCCCCGACGAACGCCAGCTCCAGATCCTCGACGGGCTTCGGCAGGACGATGTCCCGGGTGGCCCCGGTGGAGCGGTCGGTCACGGTGATCCTGTCCGTGTTCGTCCTGTGCAGGGCCGTGCGCGCCGGGGACGAGGCGGACGTCCGCCGCCGGGCGCCGCGGGGACGACTCCGTGACCGCGCCGGTGGCGAGGTCGAGGACGCCCGTGTAGTGCTTCCGGGCGTCGTAGGGGCCGGTGTAGTAGGCGATGACGGCCCGGCCGGGAGCGTCCCCGGGGAGACGTGTGCGTCGCGGACGTCCGCCGGCAGGCCAGTGACCGGGCGCCGCGTCACGGCGTCGCCCTGGCCGACGAGCATCTCGAGCGTGATGACGTCCTGCACGCCCGGGACAGAGGCGAAGAGCGAGGAGCCGACGGCGCCGGCGTACCGCCCCAGCGGCACGCTCTGCAGGTCCTTGCCCGAGACGGCGTCCCGCAGGACGGACCGGTCCTCGGTCTCCACGACGATCAGGTCGCCGGGGAGGACGGTGTGGTACACCAGGTTGACGCCCCGGATCTCCTTGGTGGCCCCGCCGTCGTACGGGACCCAGCGGTAGATGCCCCGGTAGTCCGTCGCGAACCCTCCCCGCGGCTGCTCACGAATCCCGTGGCGCCGGCGACGACCACCTCGTCGATCGACGGGTTCACCTCGTTGCCCGCCGGGACCATCGCGGGCGATCCGGTCGCCGGCCCGAGCGGCGCCGTGCCGCTCAGGACACCGGTGCCGAGGGTGACGGCGAGCGTGAGGGCGACTGCCGTGGCGAGACGGCGGGACGTGGCGGCGTACGACAAAGAAACGTTCCTCCCCGTGGGGAGCGCGCGGCGGAGGGCGCGGCGCCCCGAGTCTGGTGCGACACACGGAAGTTCGATTGCCGTGTGTCGCACGGTCAGACGTGCGAGGGGAGGAACGGTTGTACGGGACCAGAGGATCCCTGGGATCAGAAGTAGAAGCCGTCGACCCACGGGTCGGAGATGGCGTTCAGCGGCACGGGCCGGGCGGCGCCGAACGGCTTGGCCGCGTCGTGGGTGCCCTTGTAGAAGGCGGCGGTGCCGTTCCGGGTGAAGCCCATGAGGTCGGCCTTCCGTCGCGGTCGGCGTCCCCGACGTTGAGGACGGACTCGTAGACGTGCCGGCCCCGGCCGACCTTCGTGCGGTTGGCGAAGGTGCCGTCACCCTTGCCCTGGTGGAGCCAGAGGTCACCGCGGGAGTCGACGGCGACGATGTCCGCGGCCTTGTCGCCGGCGAAGTCCCCGAGGGCGAAGGACCAGTAGACGCCCCAGCCGGACGGGCCCGCCTGCTTGCGCGCGGGGGCGAAGGGGCGGCGTCGTTGCCGGTGCCCGTGATGCGCTGGCCCTGCGGCCAGTTGGTCGCGGCGACGACGGGCGCCTTCGCCGAGACCTTTCCGGTGGCGGCGTCGTACGAGGTGTCGTAGCGGTGGACCTTGCCGGCCCTGTCGATCTGGAGCAGGTCCGGCGTGCCGTTGCCGTTGAAGTCGTGCGCGTTGGGCGACACGGCCGGGACGCGACGGTGTTGGACATGTGGGAGATCCCCCCGGGAAAAGCCCGCCGACCTGCGACGGACCCCGCTCCGAGCAGGAACCGGGCAGACGCGGTCGCCGGTCGGTTCCCCGAGCGCGTCGGCACCCGAGCTCGTCGGCAACCGAACTCGTCGGCACCCGAGCTCGTCAGCCCCCGGGGACGGCGGGAGCGCGGCCGGGGCCCGGGGCCCGGGGCGCGTGGACGACGTCCGGGGCGAAGGCGATGCCGTGGGCGAAGAGCGCGGCGCGGACGCGGTTGTCGACGCCGATCTTGCCGTACATGTTGCTCACGTACGCCTTGACGGTCGAGACCGTGAGTCCGAGGCGGTCACTGATCTCCAGGTTGGTCAACCCGGCGCCGATGAGGGCGAGTATCTCGCGCTCGCGCAGGGTCAGGAACGCGGACGGCGACGTCTCGGGCAGGCTTCGTCCGGGAGCTTGTCCGTACGAGAACCACAGCATGGCCAGGGCAGCACCGCCGCACCCGCGGCCATGGTGTGCACCGCGTGGCACAGCGCGCGGGGATCCACCTCCTCGGGGAGGAAACCGGAGACGCCGGGCGGCAAGGGGCCGGGGCACCGGGCCATGGTGACCGGGTCTCCGATCAGCGCGACCGGCACGTCCTGGTGTCCCCGCTGCCGCAGGCCGCTGAGAGGTCGTCCAGGGCGGGCAGGGCGTACGCGACCAGAACGTTGGTGCGGGGCCGTTCGCGAACGGCCGTGATCCCCACCGCCGCGGAGGCGCACACGGTGACGGCGAACCCACCGGAAGCGATCAGGGCCTGTTCCAGTCCCCTGCGGGCCCATGGATGGTGATGGATGACGGTGACGTGATCCATGGCTACTCCCCAAGCGCGCGTCTGTCCATGGTCAAGGGGAACCTATCGCACACAAAGCAACACTAAAAAGCGACAACATCTATAGCAATCGCACGCGAGGGGTGGAGTCGGCGCCGCCCCGCAAGGATGCGGCGCGACGGATCGCGTCACATCGGCCGGTTTGTCGCCGGAACCGACCAAAGTCGGGCGGCGATCGGCGGTATGAGCCGCCGGACGTCTCGATGACCATCGAGACGTCCGGCGGCGCCACACCGGCCGGCGCCCGTCCCGCGCCAATCGGGGCGGACGCCCGCGCGATCGCATCGAAAGGAACCCAGGTGCTCACTGCCCTGCGCGAGACGCCCCTGCGTCTGGCAACCCAGGCCAGATCCTCGCCACCAGCACTCCCGCGGCCCTGACCCAGCACGCCTCCGTGGCGCTGGCCAAGGCCAGGGGCACCGAGGACGAACCGCGCTTCCTGGCGCACCGCATCTGGCAGATCGTGCTGATCGTCGCGATCGCCGTCGTCCTCGTCGCCGGCATCGTGTCCTACGCCCTGGTCGCGTACCAGTGCGTCAGCCGGGGCTACGACCGCGTCAAGTGGAGCGGCCCGAACGGCTGGCGAGTCTGGGAGTTCAAGATCATCTGCGAGAAGTTCTAGAACCGTCGCGTCCGTCCCCACGCCTCCGCGACGTGGGGACGGACCGTCCACCCGCCTCCGCCCCGACCCCGCCCCTCAATCCTTGGACCCCGCGTGAAGAAGATCGTCAAGTCCGCCGTCCTGGCGCTCCTCGGCGGGACCGGCCTCGGCCTCGCCGCCCTGGTGCTGTCCATGATGTACGCGATGTCCCGGGACGGTTCGGTCAGCGTGCCCGGCCTCGTCGACTACGTGCAGACGGACGCACAGCTCAGCATGCAGCCCTCCGCGTACTTCCCGGCCGTCGTCATCGCGCTGGCCGTCGCGTGCTTCCCCGTGACGTACCTCGCGCTGTCCCGGAAGCGGGGTGACGGCCATGGCGCGCGGTGAACGCCCCGCCACCCGCGGGCCCGGCGCCTCCCGGGCGACGCGCCACTGGTGCTCGACGGCGTGAGCAAGCTGTTCGGCAAGCGCCACGCCCTGCGCGACGTGACCGTCACCCTGCCCGCCGACGCGGTGTGCGGGCTGGTCGGCGCCAACGGAGCCGGCAAGTCGACCCTGTTGCGCTGCGTCATCGGCCTGACCGAACCGAGCGGCGGCACCGGCCTGGTCTTCGGCGAGAAGCTCGGCACCGACCGGGCGAAGCGCCTGGTGTCGTACGCGCCGGACGAACTCCCCATGCCCGACATGCTCACCGGACGCGAGTACCTGGATCTCATCGCCGGTCTGGAGGACCGGCCACCGCACCTGAGGCGGGACGCCGAGCGCCTGGCCGCGATCTTCGGCGTCGACGGCGCCCTCACGAAGCTCGTGGGCTCCTACAGCCACGGGATGAAGCGACGCCTGCAGTTCGCCGGAGCCTTCAGCAGCGACGCCCGCTCCTCATCCTCGACGAGCCCTTCTCGGGCCTGGACGTCGAGGGCTCCGTACTCCTGCGCCTCGCCCTGCGCACCTGGACCCGGTCCGGACGGTCGGCCCTGGTGACCATCCACGACCTGCACACCGCCGAGCGGGAGTGCGACTTCATCGTGGTGCTGTCCGACGGCGGAGTCGTCGCGCAGGGCGACCCGCCTCGATCGGTGAGGCCGCCGGAACCGACACGCTCGAAGCGGCGGTCCTGCGCCTCAGCGGTCTCGAGAACGTCTCCGGGACGGCGGAGGACGTCTTCGCCGAACTCCTCGGGGAAGGCTCATGACGGACGTCTTCGCGGGGACCGGAGCCCCCGCCCCGTCGCCCCCTCCGCGCGCCGCTCCTTCCGGCCCGCCCTCGCCATCGCCGGGGCCACCGCGCGCTCCTTGCGCAACACCGTGCGCCGGATGCGGCAACGCTCTCCCGCCCTCACCCCGGCCGTCATGCTGACCCTGTCGGTGTTCGGGCTCGCCGTGGTCGCCTTCCAGATCCAGGCGCTGGCGCCGCTGGTCCACGAGCAGACCCTCACCGCGCTCCAGGACCGCCAGTTGAAGGAGGTCGTCCGGGCCGCGCTCACGGGCATGGCGGCCGCGGCCTCCGGGGTCACCCTCGTCCTGGACATCCTCGGCCTCCAGCCGGCGGGCGTCCGCGTCCTCGCCGTGTCCAAGGGAGTCGGCCGCTGGAACCGGGCCGTGGGCGAGCTGATCCCCCGTACGTCATGGCGACGACCGCCGCCTCCTTCCTGGTCGGCCCCGTCACCGTGCTGTCCCTCACCCGGGTGCAGGCCACCGGCGGCGCCGGCTTCCGGCTCGCACTCGCCGTGGCCGTACTGTTCACCGCGCTCACCGCGCTCGTGGCCACCGCGACCACGCTCGCCGTCCAGGCCCTGACCACGCTGGTCATGCGCTCCTCGAACGACGCCCTCGGCGTGAAGTCGGCCAGCGCCTCGCTGTGCGGCATCCTCCTCATCACCGGAGTCGGCCTGGTCCTCGCGGGGCGCACGGCGGGCCTGTACGTCCTGTGCCCTCCCCTGGCGGTGACCGGCGGCGTCCCGGAGACGCTGCCCGGCGTCGTC
Organism: Streptomyces sp. WAC08241; assembly: GCA_007858575.1. Lineage (GTDB taxonomy): Bacteria > Actinomycetota > Actinomycetes > Streptomycetales > Streptomycetaceae > Streptomyces. The sequence continues at coordinate 4,933,515 of CP042279.1, read as the reverse complement.
CTCGCGGTGGCCGCGTGTCTTCTGTGGGGCGGGCTCTGCGCGTACGCCCTCTCCTTCGCCGGCACCTCCGCCCGCAACGGCGAGAGCGGCGCTCCATGGCAGATGAGTTTCGTCCGCCTGCCCGGAAGGGGCGTCGGCGCCCAGACCGAGGCACGCCAGTTGCTGCGCGATCCCTCTACATCTCCGCCACGTCCGTCTCCCTCGCCTCCGCGGTGGCGATCGCGGTCCTGTACCGCCTCGCCTATCTCCAGGACGCCACGGCCTCGCTCCTCCTCCTCGCCGTCTGCGGCATCTCCTCCCTGATCACCGGCCTCGCCCCTTCCGGCTCGCCGGCAACGCCTGGCTCTACGCCGTTCACCCCGCGGCTTCTCCCGCTGGGGCCGTCAGAACGCCTTCGGGGCCGTCGCCGCCGGACTGCTCACCGTCGTCGTCGTACGCGTCGTCAGCACGGTTCCCTTCGAGGCGGGCCGCGACCTGGTGATCCTCGCCATGGCACTCGCCGGGAGCGCGCTCAGCGTGCTGTACGGGCTCGCCACGGTCACCTCCGACCTTGCGGAGAAGAGGGTGACGCTGCTGGTCGGCGGACTGATGAGCGGAGCGACCCTCAGCGCCCTGTTCTGGCTCGTCTCCTCCCTCGACACCCTCTCGACGGCCCCGGCGACCGCGGCCTACTGGCTGCTCGTCGCGGCGGCGGCCCTGGTCGCCGTGCAGCGGGTGATGAGGATCAAGGACCGTGACTTCGCGCGGACGGCCGGGTCGTGATCCTGCTGCGCCTGGTCCTGGTGATGACCGTCCACGGCCGCCGACCCTGGCCTACCTGGCATGCGCGACCGGGCTGATGACGGTCTGCGTCTGGCCGGCCGGTTGGCTGTTCCGCCTCGACGTGCTGGCAGGCTTCGTCGCCGTCCCCCTGTGCGTCGTCGTACACGAGTACGGCCATGCCCGGACGGCGCTGTTCCTCGGCGCACGCGAACTGCGGGCGGAGTGGCGGGGCGGTTCGATGGCCGTGTCGCACGAGGACCTCGGGCCGGTGCGGAACCTGTCGGTCGCGCTGGGCGGACCCGCGGCGTCGGGAGCGGTGGGAGGCGGTCTGGTCGCCGTCGGCCTCACGTACGGATGGCAGCCCCTCGTCATCCTCGGCGCCGTCGTCGCCTTCCCCGCCGGCACGCTGATTCCCCGGCCACGACGGAGGGACGTGCCGGCGCCAGGCGCGCCGCTGGTCGGCCGACCGAAGGGTTCGGACGTGAGATCCACCAGCTCGGCGGCGGTGGGCCGGTCCGCCGGATCCTTCGAGAGACACTTCTGTACGAGCTCCGCGAGCGCGGGTCGGCCTCGGCCAGGCCCCCGAAGTCGGGTGCGGCGTGGACCACCCGGTGGAGCAGGTCGGGGCCGGAACCGTCGCCGAACGGGGGCCGCCCGTTCGCCGCGTACAGCAGGAGGCTGCCGAGGGCGAAGACGTCGGCGGCGCCGGTCAGGGCCGGGTTCGCGACGGCCTGTTCGGGGGCCGTGTAGGCGGGGGTGCCGATGACCATGCCGGTCCTGGTCAGCCGGCTCTGGTCGGCGGCGCGGGCGACGCCGAAGTCGATGAGGAGAGCCCGTCGCCGGTCAGCGGGCCGGCGTTGAGCCGGACGGCCTCGCTGAGGGTGATGCCGGGGATGAACTCGGTCGCGAACCACGGCGGTTTCGACGTGTGGTCGCTCGCGAGCAGCCTGGTGTTGGCCCCGGCGGGCAGCCGGGCCAGGTTGTCCAGCTCGTGCCCGAAGTGGCTCAGGAAGTCCGCGTCCTCGGCGAGGATCGGCAGCACCCGCTTCACGGCGGCGAGACAGACCCGCCCCATGCCCCCGGACCCGAGCACCCCGAGCAGCCTGAACGCCCCGATCCTCTCCCCCCGCATGGGCGCCACGACAACCGAGCGGCCCGCCACCCAGGAGCCCTCCAACTACCGCTTACTGCAATGCAGTTGAAAGAAGAATGGACGAACGATGAAACCCCTGCTGGGGACGGGGTCAGACCGGCGCGTCGGAGCGCTCGGCGGTGACGAGGAAGGCGGCGGCGGCCCGGGGGCCTTCACCGGCGGGCAGCTCCTCCACCCGGATCCTGGCGAACCCGGCCTCGTCCAGGATCTTGGTCCACGTGCTCCTGCAACACCCACCGGCGCAGGGCGGCGCTCTCGCCGTCCGGGGTCCTCGCCGGTACGTCGGCCGCCGTGACGTCCGGCTGCGCGGGCTCCCCGGACAGGTAGTGCGCGAGCGTGGAGAAGACCAGACGTCCGCCGGGCCGGAGCGCGGAGGCGGCGGCCGGCAACAGTTCGCGGGGGTCGGTGAAGTCCAGCGCCCCGAAGACGCTGTAGAGCACGTCGTAGGCGCCGGGGTGTACGTGGAGATGGGCGACGACGTCCTGGTGGACGAGGCGCAGGCGGGGGCGAGCGAGCCGTGGAGGGCGGTGGCCATGGCGTACTGGGCCGGGGAGGCGTCCACGGCGTCGACCCGGACCGGCGCGTGGCGCACGGCCAGGTGGGCGGCGTGACGTGCCGCTCCGGACCCCAGATCGGCGACGGTTTTGCCGGTGAGGTCACCGAGGACTTCTGTCCCCAGCCCGCCGGCCTGGCGCCAGGACCATGGGAACGGTCGCTCGGCACCGTCGAGAAGACGCACTCGCCAAGAGCCCCTACGCGGACCGCGCACGCTCCAAGTTCAAACGCACCTGCTTGCTGGACGGGTGGTTTCGGCCCAGTACCCGCTCAAAGCCGGCGAGCGCGGCTTCGAGCATGGGGATGGCCTGGTTCAGGTCGCCCGTCGCTTGGTAGGCGCTGGCGAGGTTGTTGCGTGAGGTGAGCGTGTTCGGGTGGTCCCGGCCCAGCAACTGCTCAAAGCCGGCGAGCGCGGCTTCGTACAGGGGACGGCTTGGTTCAGGTTGCCCGTCGCTTGGTAGGCGCTGGCGAGGTTGTTGCGTGAGGTGAGCGTGTTCGGGTGGTCTTGGCCCAGTATCCGTTCCTGTGCGGCGAGGGTTGCTTCGAGCATGGGGACGGCTTGGTTCAGGTCGCCTGCCGCCCGGTAGGCGTTGGCGAGTTGTTGCGTGAGGTGAGCGCGTTCGGGTGGTCTTGGCCCAGCAGCCGCTCGCATGTGGCAAGTGCGCGCTGAAAGGCTGGTAGAGCCAGGTTCGATGCGCCTTGGAGCTGCCTGTAGCTGGCGGTGCGGTCGAGGACGTAGGCGGTGTCAGAGGTGTCGTGGTCGCTGGAATGGTGGCCGACGAGAGCATCGGCGTGAGGAAGGAGCCCCTGGTAGCGGGGCCAGTTCGAGGGGGCGTCGGCGTGAGCGGGATACGCCCGGCGAGGAGTCCGGTAGCGCGGTCCCGGGCCCGGTCGACGTCGTCGGCCTGCCGGTGGGGGTCGTCGGGGTCGGGCGTGCGGGCCAGGGCCTGGACCAGGCGGTGCACCGTGAGGGTGCCGTCGTGGTTGTCGGTGAGCATGTTGTACGCCGCGAGCTTGCCGATCGCCGCGTCGACTTCGGGGGGCGAGGCGAGGGGTCGAGCAGATCGCGCGGGATGCGGTCGGGGGCGTACCAGGCCAGCAGGCGCAGCAGATCGCCGGCGAGCGGAGTGGTGTCGACGCGGTCGAGCGTGAGGCGCCAGATGCGGGCGCAGGTGCGGGCGGAGTCGCCGCCCTCCGCGGTGGCGGCGTACATCGTCGCGGGCCAGGAAGCGAGTCGTTCCAGGTAGCCGAGGGGCTGACGCCGGTCTCGGCGCAGTAGGCCGCGGCCTGTTCGACCGCCAGGGCGAGGTGCCCGAGCTCGGCGCACACCGCGTCGGCACCGGTGTGGTCGCGCGGCCCGTGCTGGCCGAGGATGCGCTTGAACAGCTTCACCGCGTCGGCCGGTTCGAGCACGCCCAGCCGCACGACGGCCGCATGGCGGTGCCAGCCACTGGCCAGACGCGTCGTGACCAGCACCCTCCCTCCGGGGACCCGGTCCAGGAGCGGACGGATGTGGGCGGGGGATTCGACGTTGTCCAGCACCAGCAGCCACTGGTCCGGATGGTCCGCGAGCCACCGGATCGCGCGCTCCGTCTGGATCTCGGCGGGCAGCCCGGCCAGACCGGGTTGCAGGGCCCGGGCCAGCGCCGCCACTCCGGCGTCGACCGCGGGCGCGGTGTCCGCGACGATCCACCACCGCACCGTCTCCTTCCGCCCGGCGGCCCACCGCGCGGCGAGCGCCGACTTCCGACCCCGCCCAGCCCGTGCACCGCTTGCACGAGAACCTCTCCGGAAGCGGTGAACGCCTCGTCCAGGGAAGCGAGTTCGGCTGCGCGGCCGACGAACATCTCACCGGCGGCCGGGATGTTCGACACGCCCCGGTCCACCGCTTCGGCCGGAATCGGACCGTACGCATCGGGAGGAGCACGAACGCCTGCTGAGCCTCCACGTACTGGGCCACCGAGTTGACGACGTCGTTACCGGCGGCGATCGAACCACGGTCCCCGTGCAGCGAGGGCGGCTCCTCAGGCTGCTCCTGGGAAGCGGCGCGCTTCCCGATCAAGAACCGTACTCCGTCTTCGAGTCCTCGACGCTGCCGCCGGCCGCGATCCCGCCGTCCCGGCCGACGATCCCCGTCGAACCCGACGGACCGGGGAGGGCGTCTGCGGGGAGTGCCGGTGTACTTGGTCGACGACCGGGTCACGTTCCCGTTCGCCGCGATCGCGCCCGCTCCGCGACCACCGGGCCCGCCGGCGGCGCCGGCAGAGTCGACGCCGGATTACCGGCCGCCGCCGCCCGCAACTGCCACAACGCCGCCCCGGCCGCGACCAGTCCCGCCACCGCGCCCGCGACGCCCCAGCCCTGGGCGGATCCTTCCGGGTGCGCCACCGTCACCTACACCAGCAGTCCCACTCCCGCGCCGGCCCCAGCAGAGCCAGCCCCCACCAACACACCCGCTGCCACGTCGCCATCTCCCCATAGTGGCCCAGCGAGGGATCCGGGGCACTTGGTTCACAGCAGACCGATCGACGTCGTTCCGCTCAGGCCCCGAGCGCCGCCAGGACGTGCGGTGCCGCCTCCGACAGGGTCGGGAAGTGGCGGTGGGATTCCGGGTGTGGGGTCGGGGTGTTGACCGTCCAGACCGTCATGCCGGCGGCGAGGCCCGCCCGTACGCCCGAGGGTGCGTCCTCGATCACCAGGCAGTCCGCCGGGTCCGCGCCCAGCTTCTCGGTGGCGGTGAGGGTACGGGACGGGCGACGGCTTTCCCTCCGCCACCGAGGCCGCGTCCACGATCAGCCCCGGCAGGAGCCCGGTCCGCCCGAACCGCCCCCGCACCCGGTGCTCGTAGTTCGACGTCACCAGGGCCCACCGGTCCGCCGGGAGCGCGCCCAGCAGCCCGGCGGCGCCGTCGAAGGCCGTGTACGTCCCCGTGCGCACGTCCTCGTCCTCCAGGGCGTGCGGGAGGGCGAGGCACTCGGCCGGGTCCTCGGCCGGTGCGACCGCCGCGAACGTCTCGACGGGGCGGGTGCGCAGCGCCACGGCGTACACCTCGTCCCCGTCGAGCCCGTACCGCCCGGCCCACTCGTGCCAGACGCGGCGCTGGTTGGCGACGGCGTCCACGAGGGTGCCGTCGACGTCGAAGAGGACGAACTTCTTCCCGGTCACACGGTGGAGGCCACGTCCACGAACGCGGCCCAGGCGGCGGGGGCCACGGCGAGCTGGGGGCCGTGCGGGACCTTGGAGTCGCGGACGTGGACGGTGGTGGGGTGGGCGGCGACCTCGACGCAGTTGCCGCCTTCACCGCTGCTGTAGCTGGACTTGCGCCAGTCGTAGGCGATCTCGACGCAGTTGCCGCCCTCGCCGCCGCTGTAGCTGCTCTTGAACCAGGCCAGATCTGCGGTGCTCATAGCTCTCCCAGCATTTTTCGAGGTACTCCAGGGACTCCCGGGGGTGAGCGCCTGTGCGCGCATGATCCCATACCGTTCTGCGTACGTGCGGACCTCTTCTGGGTCGGTGATGAGGCGGGCGTGCTGGTAGCTCTCGATGTACGCCACCTCCCGCCGACCCTTCAGTGTCAGCAGCGTGAACTCGCCTCCCAAGGCCGGGTGTTCCTCGCGGTCGGTCGGCATGATCTGGATGTGCACGTTCCGGGCTTGGCCACCTCGATGAGGCGCTTGAGCTGCTCCCGGAAGGCCCTTCGGCCCCCAAGGGGCGGCGCAGTACGTCCTCCTCGATGACGAAGCTCATCGTCGGGGCGGGCTGCTTCTCGAAGATGGCCTGGCGGGCGAGCCGGTCGGTCAGCAGCTTCTCGATGGTCGCCTCGTCGTAGAGCGGGCGGCGGTGCCGGAAGACGGCGTCCGCGTATCCGGGGACCTGGAGGATGCCCGGCACGACCTGGGGCGCGTAGTAGTGCAGCGTCACCGCTTCGGCTTCCGCCCTGGCGTAGCTGCGGAACCAGTCCGGGTGCCGCACCCGGACCCTCGCCAGCGCCTCCCGTACGTCGTCCGCCGCCGCCTTGAGGACTCCGCCCGCGTTGACCACCGGATCCACCCGTACCAGGAAGTCCGGCTGTGGAGTCCGTACACCCCGCTCCACCGACGAGATCAGGTCCTCGCTGCAATGCACGAGGTCCGCCAGCTCCGACTGGCTCAGGCCCGCATTGCGCCGCAGCACCTTCAGGATTTTCCCCAGCGCCCGGAAAGGTGCGCCGTACCGTCCACCTCGGAGGGCCGTTCCGGCCTCTCCTCCTCGTTCCCCGACATCCGTACCGCCTTCTTGGCGTGCCCGTACCGTTACGCAGCGTCGTCGCGTCGCTGCTGGTCAGCGTAGGGGCGGCGGGCCAGTCTCGGGGCATGAAGTCAGAAACCACCACCCCACCGGTGAGTTCGTCCTCCGGCTGTCCGCCACGCGCCGGGGCGCGCGCCTGGCGCGTCTGCTGGGCGTGCAGCAGTTGCGGGAATGGGAGGTCACCGGGGCCGGGGCCGAGGCCGTCGAGCTGGTCCTCGCCGAGCTGGCCAACAACGCGGCCCTCCACGGGCGGGTGTCCGGGAGGGACTTCGAGGTGCGGATGGAGCGCGGCGCCGACCACGTGCGGATCGAGCTGTCCGACGCGCGCGGCGAGCGGCGGCCGTTACCGTCCGCGACGCCCGACGAGGGCGGCTACGGGCTGCTGCTCGTCGCCGCCCTCGCCACGGCGTGGGGCGTGAAGGAGCGGGAGGTCGGCAAGACGGTCTGGGCGACCGTCCCGCTGGCCTCCCCGCCGGCTCCTCGGGAGTAGGGGCCGCACACGGGCGCGGCCGCCCGATCGGACTTCCGGGCGGGGGCCGTGGCCGTGGCCGTGGCCGTACGGATGGTCCGGGAGGTCACAGGCGCTCTTCGGGCCCCGACCCTCGCGCCCCGGGCCCAGGGCCGTGGAGCTCCGGGCCCTACGCCCCGCCCCGCTCCACCGCGCCCCGCACGTACGCCGCCTGTCCCGCGTGCTGGAGGTCGTCCGCGATCACCGACACCAGGCGGACGCCGAGGGTGACCGGCGGGTCCCAGGCCTCGTCCACGATCCGGTCCAGGTCCGCGTTCGTCACCGCCCCGACCAGTTCGGCGGTCCGGTCGTGCACGGCGTCGTGGTAGCCGAGGAGCAGCTCCGCCGGGGCCCGCACCCGGCCCGCCCGGTCGGGCGTCTGGCCGTATCCGGTCGCCTTCTCGGGGAAGGGAAGGCCGAAGCGGTCCGCCCAGCCTCCGGCGGTCCACACCTGCTCGGTGCCGAAGGCGCCCGCCAGATGGTCGTCCTGGATGCGGGTGAGGTGCCAGACGAGCCAGGCGATCGAGTTGGCGTCCGGATCGATCCGGGCGGCCAGCTCGTCCTCCGTGAGGCCCTCCACGGCCCCGTGGACGGCCTCGCGCACCCAGCCGAACGAGTCGACCAGCAGACCGGCGCTGTTCATGCGGACTCCTTCACGTCGGGGTCTCGGAAAGTCACGACCGCTGCGCCCGCCACCGCTCCACCGCCGCCTCCACGTCGAACGGCTTCAGCCGCAGCGGCGGACCGGCCGACGGGCGCAGCAGGGCCTCGGCGATCTTCGTGTTGATCCCGCCGAGGATCCGGCGGACCTGGCTCTCGGAGACGGCCGCGGCCACCGCCGCCTCCGCGTCCTCGGCCTCCTTGCGCAGGGCGAGCGCGGGCGGCAGCACGGACGCCCCTCGCGGTGCATCTTCCCTTGATCCACCACAGCTCGTCGTACGGCGCCGAGTCGTCGGGGAGGGGCTTCCCGAAGCCCGGCAGGCTCCGGAACTCACCCCGTTCCGCGGCCTCGCGGATCTGCTTGTCCACGAACGACTCGAAGCTCACTCCCGGCGGCTTGCGTTCGGTCATGTGTCCAGACTACGTAACCGGCCCCTCCGGGTGTGGTCGTCGCGGTCTACTGCGCCGCGCGGTCTTCCGGCACGCTGAGGTCCGTTCCACGCGCGTCGACCCTTGTCCCGCCACGCCCCACCGCCCCGCCACCCCACGCAACCGGAGGACGCATGCGTGCACGGATCACCCCGCTCGGCACCCTGCTCGCGCTCGTCGCGGGCCTGCTCACCGCGCTCGTCACCACGACCCCCGCCCAGGCCGCGCCGCTCTTCAAGGCGCCCTTCCCTGCGGCCGAAGTGGACCTACAGCCACCACTCGGCCGAGGTCCGCCAGACCCTCGACTTCGTCCGCTCCGACGGCGGCGCCACCGCCGGGACCCCGGTCCTCGCCTCGGCGTCCGGCACCGCCCACCGCTACTCCCAGCCGTCCGGCGCCGGGAACTACATCGTGATCGAGCACGGCGGCGGCTGGAAGACGTACTACTTCCACCTCGACGCCTACTCGGTCGCCGACGGCGCCGCCGTCTCCCAGGGGCAGCAGATCGGCACCACCGGCTCCACCGGCAACAGCTCCGGCGCCCACATCCACTACGAGCAGCTCTACAACGGCGTCGGCCAGCCCGTCACGATCAACGGCGCCTCCCTCGCGCCCTACCCCGGCTCCTACGGCTCCAAGCACCTGACCAGCGACAACGGCTGCTCCGGCGGGGGCGGGAAGTACTGGGTGGACACCTTCGCCCACGCCACCGGCTACGCCCAGGCCAACACGAACGACGCCCAGGGCGTGCTGAACGCCGGCACGAACTACGTCTACTGCAAGGTCTGGGGCCAGGAGGTCCGCGACGCCTCCGGCAACTACAACCACTGGTGGCTGCGGACCGACCTCGACACGGTGTACGCCGGGAAGAACGGGCGGAACGCCCACGTCTCCGCCTACTACCTGTCCCGCTGGGGCGACGACGAGGCCCGCGACAACAACGGGGCCGTGATCCCCACCTGCTGATTCCGGCCCGTGCACGCCCTACAGAGGGCAGGAGCCCCGCTCGTGCCGCGAGGCACGGAGCGGGGCTCCTTAGTACTGCTCTCAGTTGTGCGTGTTCGCCGACCCGGGCAACTTAGGCCGGGGTGACGTTCTCCGCCTGCGGACCCTTCGGGCCCTGCGTGACGTCGAACTGCACGACCTGGTTCTCCTCGAGCGAACGGAAGCCGTTCGCGTTGATCGCGGAGTAGTGGACGAAGACATCCGGGCCGCCGCCGTCCTGGGCGATGAAGCCGAAGCCCTTTTCAGCGTTGAACCACTTGACGGTTCCGGTAGCCATAAGCCCTCCTTGGGCCAAAGGGTTGCCCTGCTCCAGAACCTGCAAACAAGTCTGAAAACTACAAAAGCCTGCGGGTCACATGCTCCGCAGGCTCTGTACTACAAGGAAACCAAACTGCAACTTGCGTTGAGCGTAGCACGCAGAACGCTCGGGAGGGTAGAGGGAAAGATCACGTCACCCGCGTGTTTGAACTTCTTCCGCGTGCTGACGCGCGTGCCCCGGCGATGCCCGGTCCGCGGGACGGGTCTAGCCTCACGATGTGGACAAAGCAACCGACGACCAGCGCAGCCGGCCCCGCGTCGGACACATCCAGTTCTGAACTGCCTCCCCTCTACTGGGGCCTGGCGCGCACGGGGACGCTCCTGGACCTGGAGCTCACCAAGGACACCCCGGAGAAGCTCAGCGAGCGGCTCGTCCGGGGCGACCTGGACATCGGCCCGTCACCCTCGTCGAGTTCCTCCGCCACGCCGACGAGCTGGTCGCCCTCCCGGACATCGCCGTCGGCTGCGACGGACCGGTGATGTCCTGCGTGATCGTGTCGCAGCGGCCCTGGAGGAGCTCGACGGCGCGCGCGTCGCGCTCGGCTCCACCTCCCGCACCTCCGTGCGGCTCGCCCAGTGCTCCTGTCCGAGCGGTACGGCGTGTCGCCCGACTACTACACCTGCCCGCCGGACCTCGGCCTGATGATGCAGGAGGCCGAGGCGGCCGTCCTCATCGGCGACGCCGCGCTCCGGGCCTCCCTGCACGACGCGCCCCGGCTCGGCCTCCAGGTCCACGACCTGGGCCTGATGTGGAAGGAGTGGACGGGCCTCCCGTTCGTCTTCGCCGTCTGGGCGGTGCGGAAGGACTACCTGGCGCGCGAGCCGAGACCGTCCACGAGGTCCACCAGGCGTTCCTGGCCTCGCGCGACCTCTCCCTCGAAGAGGTCACCAAGATCGCCGAGCAGGCGGCCCGCTGGGAGGCCTTCGACGCCGAGCTCCTGGAGCGGTACTTCCGCACCCTCGACTTCCGCTTCGGCCCCGAACAACTCGCGGGAGCCCGCGAGTTCGCCCGCCGCACCGGCCCCACGACCGGCTTTCCGGCGGACGTCGCGGTGGAACTCCTGGAGCCCCCGCGCGGCTGACCGCACGCGCCGGGAAGCACCGGAACGCGCCGGGAAGCACCGGAACGGGCCGGAACAGACCTCCGGGAATTAATTCACACGAATGTAATTCCCACGCGTCCCCGTCGCCCGTCCCCGGCCCCATTCCGGAGGCGCGCGCAAACGGCCGGACGGAATGCGGACGCCCGAAAGGGGAAGACGGTTTCCCGTCCGTTCACCCGCCGGGGCCGACACCCGGCCCCGGCGGGATCCCCGGTGTGCGCGCATTCGCCGGAATGACCCGGCCGCTCCCCGCCGGAGGCGGCACCCGGACCCTGGCGTACGCTGGTTCGGTCTGTCAGTACCCTCCGAAAGGGACGAACCCGGTGACCGAGAAGGCCGAACTGCAGTCCGTTCTGGACCGCGCCGCCGCGGGCAGCCGGATCACCGAGGAGGCGCTCGACCTCTACCGCTCGGCGCCCCTGCACGCCCTCGGCGCCGCCGCCGACGCCGTGCGCCGCCGCCGGTACGCGGGGACCGAGCACATCGCGACGTACATCATCGAGCGGAACATCAACTACACGAACGTCTGCGTGACGGCGTGCCGGTTCTGCGCCTTCTACGCCGCGCCGAAGGACACCGCGAAGGGCTGGACCCGGGACCTCGACGACATCCTGCGCCGCTGCGCGAGACCGTGGAGCTCGGCGGCACCCAGATCATGTTCCAGGGCGGCCACCACCCGGACTACGGCGTCGAGTACTACGAGAAGCACTTCGCCGCGATCAAGGCCGCGTTCCCGCAGTTGGTCATCCACTCCTCGGCGCCTCCGAGATCGAGCACATGGCCCGCATCTCCGGCGTCCCCGTCGAGGAGGCGATCGGCCGCATCCACGCCGCCGGTCTCGACTCCTTCGCCGGCGCCGGCGCCGAGCTGCTCCCCGAGCGGCCCCGCAAGGCCATCGCGCCCCTGAAGGAGTCCGGCGAGCGCTGGCTGGAGATCATGGAGATCGCCCACGGCCTGGGCGTGGAGTCCACCTCCACCATGCTCATGGGCACCGGCGAGACCAACGCCGAGCGCATCGAGCACCTGCGCATGATCCGCGACACGCAGGACCGGACGGGCGGCTTCCGGGCCTTCATCCCGTACACGTACCAGCCCGAGAACAACCACCTCAAGGGCCGCACGCAGGCCACGCTCTTCGAGTACCTGCGCATGATCGCGATCGCCCGGCTCTTCCTGGACAACGTCGCCCACATCCAGGGCTCCTGGCTGACCACGGGCAAGGAGGTCGGCCAGCTCTCCCTGCACTACGGCGCCGACGACCTCGGCTCGATCATGCTGGAGGAGAACGTCGTCTCCTCCGCCGGTGCCAAGCACCGCTCCAACCGCCTGGAGATCATCGACCTGATCCGCAAGGCGGGCCGCGTCCCAGCGCAGCGCTCCACCACGTACGAGCACCTGGTCGTCCACGACGACCCGGCGAACGACCCGGTGGACGAGCGCGTCGCCTCCACATCTCGTCCATCGCGATCGAGGGCGGCACGGCCCACCCGGAGCTGAAGCTCCTCGACGCGAACTGAGATCCGTGCTGACGATCCACGTCGCCGAGGCGACGCCCGAGAGCGCCGTCCTGGTCGACGGCGCCCTCGTCGCGGCCGTCGGCCCCTACGAGGACCTGGTCGCCGTCCGCCCCGGGGCGCGGGTGCGGCGGTGGCCCGGCATCCTCACCCCGGGCCTGCTCAACCCGTACGGGCCCGAGCTGCTCGAAGGCACGTACCACCCGGACCCCCGGGAGGCCGAGGGGTTCGGCACCGAGCCGATCACCGGGGAGCGGGCGCAGCGGATCTTCCGGGCCGACCCGCGCGGCGCGGCGCCTCCGCGCGCCGGGGCGTGCAGCGGCTCCTGGCCCACGGGACGGTCGCCGTCGCCGGCGAGCTGCGCGGCCGGGCCGCCGTGGACGCCGTGCGCCGGGCCGGTCTTGCCGTCGGCCGCCGCCCGGAGCGGCTCCCCGGTCCGCCGTCCCTCTCCCCGGTCCCGCTGGTGCTCCTGCCCGCCCCGGTCCCGGGCGGCCCCGCCCGCTTCGCCGTCTTCGACGTCCCCGACCGGGCGGCCCTGGTCCGCCTCGGCGCGTCGACCTGCGTCGCCACCGTCCTCGGCGGCCGGCTGGTCCACCGGGCCCGCTGAGCGCCCGGCGCGCCCGGCGCCGCCGAGCGTGCCCTGCCGACCGGGGCGCGAGGGGTCCTGAGACAATGGGGCCGCCCGCCCGTCTCCGATTCTGCGAGGCCGAACGCCCGTGACCCGCGCCACCCTGGACAAGCAGCCGCACGAAGTCGCGTCGATGTTCGACGACGTGGCGGCCAACTACGACCTCACCAACGACGTGCTCTCGCTCGGCCAGGACCGCCGCTGGCGCAAGGAGGTCGCGAAGGCGGTCGACGCCCGCCCGGCGCAGAAGATCCTCGACCTGGCCGCCGGCACGCTCACCTCCTCGCAGCCCTTCGCGCGCGCGGGCGCGTACGTCGTCCCGTGCGACTTCTCCCTCGGGATGCTGCGGGTCGGCAAGAAGAACCACCCGTGGATGCCGTTCACGGCGGGCGACGGCACGAAGCTGCCCTTCCGGGACGACGTGTTCGACGCCGTCACCATCTCCTTCGGACTGCGGAACATCCAGGACACCGAGCAGGCGCTGCGCGAGCTGTACCGGGTGACGAAGCCCGGCGGCCGGGTCGTCATCTGCGAGTTCTCGCACCCCACCTGGAAGCCGTTCCGCACGGTGTACGAGGAGTACCTGATGCGCGCGCTGCCGCCGGTGGCCCGGGCCGTCTCCTCCAACCCCGACGCGTACGTGTACCTGGCCGAGTCCATCCAGTCCTGGCCGGACCAGCCGACCCTGGCGGGCCTGCTCCAGGAGGCCGGCTGGTCGAAGGTCGCCTGGCGGAACCTGTCGGGCGGCATCGTGGCCCTGCACCGGGGCTTCAAGCCGTAACCCCCGCCGCCCCACCGCCCCGCACCTAGACTTCCCCATCCTTCCCTCGACCCCTTAGGGAGACCCGCCGTGACCGAGCAGCCCCTCTCCGAGCACAGCGCGGACGTGATCGTCGTCGGGGCGGGCCCGGCCGGCTCGACCACCGCCTACTACCTGGCGAAGGCGGGCCTGGACGTCCTCCTCCTGGAGAAGACCGCGTTCCCGCGCGAGAAGGTCTGCGGCGACGGCCTCACCCCCGCGCCACCAAGCAGCTCGTCGCCATGGGCATCGACATCTCCGAAGAGGCCGGCTGGCTGCGGAACAAGGGCCTGCGGATCATCGGCGGCGGCGTCCGCCTGGAGCTGGACTGGCCGGAGCTCGCCTCGTACCCGGACTACGGGCTCGTCCGCAAGCGCGACGACTTCGACGAGCAGTTGGCCCGCCAGGCGCAGAAGGCCGGCGCCCGCCTGTACGAGCGCTGCAACGTCGGCGCCCCGGTGATCGACGACCGCACGGGCCGGATCACCGGCGTCCACGCCAAGCTGGGGAGGAGAAGCGCGAGGTCACCTTCCACGCCCCGCTGGTCGTCGCCGCCGACGGCAACTCCAGCCGCATCTCCCTCGCGATGGGCCTGCACCGGCGCGACGACCGGCCGATGGGCGTCGCGGTCCGCACGTACTTCACCACCCCCGGCACGAGGACGACTACCTGGAGTCCTGGCTGGAGCTGTGGGACCGGCGCGGCCCGCAGGACCGGCTGCTGCCGGGTTACGGCTGGATCTTCGGCATGGGCGACGGCACCTCCAACGTCGGCCTGGGCATCCTCGACTCCTCCTCCGCCTTCAAGGAGCTGGACTGGCGCGAGGTCCTCAAGGCCTGGTGCGCCTCGATGCCGGAGGACTGGGGCTTCGTCCCGGACAACATGACGACCCCGATCCGGGGCGCCGCCCTGCCGATGGCGTTCAACCGGCAGCCGCACTACACCAAGGGCCTGCTGCTCGTCGGCGACGCGGGCGGCCTGGTCAACCGTTCAACGGCGAGGGCATCGCGTACGCCATGGAGTCGGGCCAGATCGCGGCCGACGTCATCGTCCAGGCGCACGCCCGCGCGACCCCGGCCCAGCGCGAACTGGCCCTGCGGAACTACCCGCAGGTCCTCAAGGACACCTACGGCGGCTACTACACGCTGGGCCGCGCCTTCGTGAAGCTCATCGGCAACCCGAAGGTCATGAAGATCGCGACCCAGCGCGGCCTGACCCACCCGCTCCTGATGAAGTTCACCCTGAAGATGCTGGCGAACCTCACGGACCCGACGGGCGGCGACGCGATGGACCGGATCATCAACGGCCTGTCGAAGGTGGCGCCGAAGGCGTGACCGGCCCCGGACACGGCGGGAGGGCCGCCACCCCACGGGGTGGCGGCCCTCCCGCCGTTCACGGACCGACGGCTCAGCCGATGGCCTGCTTGTTCATCCAGCCGACCCCGTCGGAGGCCGAGATGACCTCGAAGGGCGCGGCGTGGCCGGTGGCGCCGCCCGGGTAGAAGCGGGCGATCTTGCTGCCCATCACGGCCCACATGTCGGGGATGCCGTCGCCGTTGGCGTCGGCCGTGCCGGTCAGCAGGCGGACGTTGGCCGCGTCCCAGCCGCCGGCGCCGTAGACCTCGTCGACCCCGGTGAGGGAGTTCGCCGCGATGGCGAGCGAGGTCAGGTCGGTGCCGGTGCCGTCCGCGTCCTTCTTGCCGAAGCGGATCAGCAGCCGGTCGCTCTCGAAGGTGCGGTAGACCAGGTCGGCCGCCCCGTCCTTGTTGTGGTCGCCGACGGAGACGATGTCCCGCTCAGCCAGGGGCTGCTGGTGAGCCGGACGGCCTGGGTGACGCTGCCGCCGGTGTAGCCGCGCAGGACCCACAGGGCGTCGCCGACGGTGGCGAAGACGTCCGGCTTGCGGTCCCCGTCGACGTCGCCGACGGAGACGATCTGGGTGAGGTCGGCCGGCTTCGGGGCGCCGGGCGGCAGGAGCAGCTCGGTGCGGCGGTCGACGTCGACGCCGCCGAGGCCGTCGCCGGGGTAGATCCACAGCTTGCCGTCGGGCATCCGGGCGACGAGATCCTGGAAGCCGTCGGCGCCCCAGAAGTCGCCGTTGTGGGTGATGAGCGCGCCGCTCCAGTAGCCGCGCTCCACCTTGCCGGTCCCCTGGCCGGCGGCGTCGAGCGAGGAGTGGATGTCGCCCTTGCCCATGTTGGGGTAGAGCCGCAGGTCGCCGTTGCCGTCGATGACGAAGAGGTCGGCGAACTGGTCGCCGGTGGTGTCGCCGGGGCCGTCGAGGACGTCCTTGGGCTTGGCGTACGTCAGGTAGACCGTCCGGTCCGACCAGTTGCCCGCCTTGTCCTTCGTCTTCACGTAGAGGACGTTCGGGCCGGCGTGGGCCGGCTTGAAGTCGATGTACCAGACGCCGTTGGCGAGCGTCGCCTGCTTGTCGTACGAGGTGGTGTCGACGCTGTACCAGTAGGCCCCGACGTCGTTGCCGCCGCCGGTGACGGTCACCCGGCCGGTGGTGCCGGCCGCCGGGCCCCAGGTCTCCGTCTCCTCCCACTCGGGCCAGACGGCCGAGCTGAGGACCGGCGGGCCGGGCTTGCTGGTGTCCACCGTGAAGTAGCAGGTGGAGGAGTACGCCGAGTAGGCGTTCTCGCTGTCGCGGGCCCGCGCCTGGTAGGCGTAGGTGCGCACGCTGTTGGCCGGGAAGGTCGCCGAGGTGATGCGGCGGCTCACCGCTCCGGTGCTGCTGAGGGTGGGCTCGGCGTCGTAGAGGACGGGGCCGCCGGCGGGGCTGGTCTGCCAGATCTTGAGGCGGACGCCGTCGAGGTTGCCGTCGGGGTCGGAGGCCTTGGCGGAGACGGTGACGTCACCGATGCCGAGGGTCGGGCCGGGCGACTTGGTGTTGCAGGCGCCGCCGAGGCTGGTGGCGAGCGAACCGGGGGTGCTCGGCGGCCGGTTGTAGACCGTCGACAGGACGGGGGTGTCCTTGAACTTCTTCCAGGCGTAGACGTCGGTCTCGCTGGTGGAGCGCACCCCGAGGGTGATGTTGCTCCAGCCCGCGGTGTTCGCCTTGACGGCGGCGTCCTTGGCGTTGAACCCGATGTAGTCGTCGGGGCAGCTCGAACTGTAGCCGTGGGAGGCCGACACCTTGTCGAGCTGGTCGGCCCAGGAGGGCTGGTCGTTCCAGGTGGTGGAGGAGGAGATGCCACCGGTCAGCCACAGCTCGACGTCCCGCTTGGAGCAGGACCACGAGTGGGTCTCGTACAGCCGGAAGGTGGAGGACTTGATGAGGGCGCCCTTGAGCTTCCACTCGACGCGGAAGAAGGACCGTCCGGTGCCGTTGCTCTGGTTCTCGTATCCGGCGCGGGCCTCGTCGGTGCCGCCGTTGAAGCCGGCCCCGTTCCAGAAGTTGGAGCTCGGGTAGCGCTTGTAGGCGAGGGTCCACGCCTGGGTGTGGCCGTTGATCGAGGGGTCGACGAAGACCGGGTAGGTGGTGGCCGGGTCCTCCAGGAGCCGGACGTCGGGCTTCAGGGTGAGCGTGCCGTCCTTCAGCTCGGTGCCGACGAGGGCGCTGCGCGTGCCCGGTTCGGGACCTTCGAGGGCGTGCAGTCCGGCGAGGCCCTCGGGGAGGTTCTCCGGGTCGGGCGCGGCGCCGGTGTCGCTCGCGGCGTCCTTGCGGCCGGAGGAGTCCCACATGACGGGCGTGGGGGCGGTGACGACCTCCTTGCCGGAGGCATCCGTGCCGGAGAGCCCGCCCGCGGCGTTCCGCCGGATCGTGAGCGTGGGGAGGTGACGGACATCGTCAGGGTGCGGACGGCCGGATCGGCGGCGGCCTCGCGGTTCTTGATGATCCAGGACTGGGCGAAGCCGTCGTTCTTCGCGGTCAGGAGCAGGTCGACGCCGGGCAGGACGTCGGGGTAGAGGCGCGGGTGCCGCTGACCCGGGGTGCGGGCAGTCCGGCCGTCGGCCGGCCGAGGGCGACAGTGTGGCCGGCGGTGGAGAAGCGCACGAGGGCGTCGTCCCCGGCGGCGGGCGCCCGGTGCGGCAGCCGTGCGGCGGCGGGGCGGAC
This sequence comes from Streptomyces sp. WAC08241, assembly GCA_007858575.1. Lineage (GTDB taxonomy): Bacteria > Actinomycetota > Actinomycetes > Streptomycetales > Streptomycetaceae > Streptomyces. The sequence goes on along the minus strand of CP042279.1, from coordinate 4,915,732 downwards.
GGCGGTGGACCGGACAGCGGTGGAGCGGTCGGCGCGGGCGGTCCCGGCGCGCGCGCCGGCGGAGCCGCCGGCGAAGGTCAGGGCGCCGGTGGTCGCGGTGGTGCGGTAGCCGCCCCTGCCGTCGGCCCGCAGCGCGGTGTCGATCGCGGTCCACGTGCCGTCGGCCGCCCTGACGCGGACCGGCGCGGTGGCCTGGTCCAGGGTGAAGGTGCCGTCCGGATCGGCGTAGGTGGTGGCGTGGGTGGTCCGCAGCGCGACGGCCTCGACGCGCTTGCCCGTCCTGCGGGCCTCCCGCATCGCCCCGGCCTCGTCGAGCGGCCCCGCGGGCGCGGCCGCGGGTGCGGATCCGCGCGCGGGCCGCCCGTCCGACCCCTCGTCGGACTGCGGCAGCACGGTGAGGCCCGTCGCGGTGACGGCGGCGGCCGCGAGTGCGGCCACCCATATCCCCATGCGCCGTTGCGGCTTTTCGGGCCGTGTGGTCGTCACGGCACCCCCAATTCTTCTTCTCTTGTTCCGGCGCGCGGCGTCTCGCGGCGTCCCTCGGCGTAGCGGCCGCATCTTTGCACGGCATTGCCGCAGGCTGCGAATCGCCCCTGACGTGCGGACTTTGATTGCGCATTACCTGACGATTAGTCATGGGCGCTGTTTATGCGCGCTTTATGTGGGTGATTTTCCTGTGGTGCGCCATCCCGGGCATACTTCGGCGACCTTGCTTCGATCGACACTTTGGGGGAATCAGCGTGTCTGTGTTCCGGTCCGGACCGCCGAGGGGAGGAGGCGGGAGACCACGCGGAGCCGTGGGAGCCGTCGTCGCCCTCGCGATCACCGCGACCCTCCTGCCGGCGGGGGCGTGGGCCGCCGTCTCGCCCGCGGCGGCGTCACTCTGCCGACCTGCAGAGCACCAAGCCCGTACCGGGCGCCGACAGCGAGGTGGACTACCAGGTCCCGCCCGCGCCCGAGACCAGGGGAGTACGCGGTCGAGCGCACCGCGGCCCCCGTGAGCGGTACCGGCACCGTCGTCATCAACGGCGGTACGGCGACCGCCGGCCAGCAGCAGACCATCCAGCAGTCCGCCGCCCGCCAGGCCCTGTGGGGCGGCCTGCGCGCCGCCCCGCCCCCGCGCCCGTCACCGGCAGGCCCGGCGAGATGGTCCGGGTCGGCGACCTGCCCGTGATGCTCGGCGCCGCGCCCGGCACCTTCGGCGGGGACACCGCCGGGGCCCCCGCCGGGACGTCGGCCGTCGAGCCCGCCTCGGCGAAGACCGCGGGAAGACCGCCGCCACCCCGGTGGAGGACCCGGCGCCCGGCGGCACCTGGCAGGTCACCGTCGCCGACCGCGAGACCACCGAGGCCGCCGGCATCGACGGCGTACTGATGAAGCTGGAGCCCACCGAGGGCACCACGGGACCCGTCCAGGTCGGCGTCAACTACAAGGCGTTCGAGCAGCTCTACGGCGCCGACTGGGGCTCCCGGCTCCAGTTGATCCGGCTGCCCGAGTGCTTCCTCACCACCCCCGACGCCGAGGGCTGCGCCGACCCGATCGAGACCGATTCGGTCAACGACGCGGTCGCCGACACCGTCTCCACCACCGTCGACCCCGCGGCCGCGCGAGCCCGGGGTGACGCCGTCCGCCTTCCGGCAGGCCTCCTTCAGCACCGCGGCGGCCGGCGGCGGCGGTTTCGTGCTCGCCGCGACCGGCGGCGGCGCGAGCCCTCCGGCGACTACTCCGCGACCTCCCTCCAGCCCTCCGGCAAGTGGACCCACGGCGGCTCCTCCGGCGGCTTCAACTGGAGCTACCCGCTCCAGGTCCCGCCGGTCATCGCCGGCCCGAAGCCCGAGATCGCGCTGTCGTACTCCTCGCAGATGGTCGACGGCCGCACCTCGACCACCAACAACCAGGCGTCCTGGATCGGCGACGGCTGGGACTACCACCCGGCTTCATCGAGCGGCAGTTCCGCACGTGCAGCGACGACCGCGGCAAGGACGCCCAGGGCCGGCTGCCCAACACCACCAAGAAGAAGGGCGACCTCTGCTGGTGGGGCAAGACCGAGAACGCCGTCCTGAGCCTCAACGGCTCCACGGCGCCGCTCGTCAAGGACGACGCGACGGGCCTGTGGAAGCTGGCCAACGACGACGGCACCCGGATCGAGCACAAGACCGGCGCCGACAACGGTGACAAGGGCGACCCCGACGACAAGGACACGGGCGAGTACTGGATCATCACCACCCCGGACGGCGTCCGCTACCACTTCGGCCGGAACAAGCTCCCCGGCTGGACGGACGGCAAGCCGACCACCGAATCGGTCTTCACCGCCCCGGTCTTCGGCAACCACCCCGACGAGCCCTGCTACAAGGCGGGCGACTTCGCCGGCTCCTCCTGCACCCAGGCGTACCGCTGGAACCTCGACTACGTCGAGGACACCACGCTCAACGCGATGGCGATCTACCACAAGAAGGAGATCAACCACTACGCGCTGAACGAGAAGGTCAAGACGCCGGTCTCCTACGTCCGCGGCGGCCACCCGGTCCGCATCGAGTACGGACTGAGCAACCACGGCGGCAACGTCTACGCGGCCCCGGCCCCGGCCCGGGTGGTCTTCGCGACCCCCGAGCGCTGCATGGAGACCGAGACCTTCGACTGCGACGCGGAGAAGTTCACCAAGAAGGGCCAGGACGCCCAGCGCTGGCCGGACACCCCGTCCGACACCTTCTGCGCCTCCGGCAAGAAGTGCTACGTCTCCTCCCCGACCTTCTGGACCCGGGTGCGGCTCAGCGCCGTCACCACCGAGGTCGCCAAGACCCCGGGCGGCACGGACTACCGCAAGGTCGACGGCTGGGAGCTGAAGCAGAACTTCCTGCACACCCGCTACGACACCAACCCGCCGCTCTGGCTCGACCGGATCGTCCGCACCGGCTACAGCGCCGCCGGCACCGCCAAGTCGCTGCCGCCGGTGGTCTTCCACGCCAACGGCGACCCGATGCCGAACCGCGTCTCCCGGCCGACCGACGACCGCCCGCCGTTCGAGCGGCTGCGCATCGCCGCGGTCTACACCGAGACCGGCGGCGGCGTGAAGTCACCTACTCCAAGCCGTGCGACCCGGCCGCGGCCAAGCCGAAGCCCGAGGCGAACGGCAGCCGCTGCTACCCGGTCAACTGGTCCCCGTCGGGCGAGGACACCACCAAACCCGAGTGGTTCAACAAGTACGTCGTCGAACGGATCCGGGAGGAGGACCACGTCGGCGGCTCCCCGCCGGTCGTGACCACCTACGAGTACGTGGGCGCCGCCGCCTGGGCCAAGGACGACAGCGAGTTCACCAAGGCCAAGCAGCGCACCTGGAACGAGTGGCGCGGCTACGCGGCAGTCCGCGTGCGCACCGGTGAGACCAGCGCCGACGAGGGCACCGCCCGCACGCTGGTCGAGCACCGCTACTACCGCGGCATGCACGGCGACCCGCTGCCCGACGGCGCCGTCCGCACGGCACGCGTGGACGACCACGCCGGGGCGAAGATCGACGACGACCTGCCCGCCTACCAGGGCCAGGTCGCGGAGACGGTCACCTACCGGGGCGACGCCGCGACGCCCGTCATCGACGGCACGGTGGTCACCAAGCTGTGGACCCGCGAGGCCGGACGGCACGCCCGCACCGGCGCGTCCCCGCTGATCTCCCGGCAGACGGCGACGCTGTCGTCGACCACCACCGCGCACGTCAGCGGCGGGAAGACGCGGACGACCAGCAACACGACGCTGGAGTTCGACCCCGCCTACCCGCTGCCGGTCCGGACCCAGACCACCGGCGACACCGAGGCGCCCGGCGACGAGACCTGCTCGGTGATCACCTACCGGCACAACACCTCCGCCGGCCTGCTGGGCTACCCGGTCCAGGTCCGCACCACCGCCGGCACCTGCGCCACGGCCGCGACGGCCGGGCCGGACCGGCTTGATGGACGACACCCGCACCTTCTACGACGACCTCGCCTTCGGCGCGGCGCCGACGAAGAGCCTGGTCACCCGGGTCGAGGACGTCCAGGCCGACGGCACGGGCCACTCCTGTCCGAGGCCACCGCCTACGACAAGTACGGCCGGGCCACCGCGACCACCGACTCCGACGGCCGGGTCACCCGGTCCGAGTTCACCCGACGGACTCGGTGCCGACCCGCGTGGTCGTCACCAACCCCAAGGGCCACAAGGTCACCACCGACTTCGAGACGGGCCGCGGACTGGCCCTGACGAAGACGGACGCCAACAACCGGGTCTCCCGCCTGGAGCACGACCCGCTGGGCCGTCTCGTCAAGGTGTGGTCGCCCGGCCGCTCCGGGGCGGGCCAGCCCCACAACCTGGAGTACGAGTACCGGATCGACGGCCGCGCGCCGACCGTCGTGACCGCTCGCGCCCTGCGGGACAACGGCACGTACGCCCTCACCAAGACGCTGTGCGACGGCCGGCTCCGCGAGCGCCAGAGCCAGACCGAGGCCGTCGGCGGCGGCCGCATCGTCACGGACACGCTCTACAACTCCAACGGCGGCATCCGGCGGGCCAACGCCAAGTACTTCGCCCTCGGCGAGCTGTCCGACACGCCCTACGTCCCGAAGAGCGACACCGAGATCCCGTCCTGGACCGCCTCGGTCTGCGACGGCATGAACCGCTCGGTGCGGCAGACCACCTGGCACGGCGACGTCCAGGCGTTCACCGCCGGCACCGAGTTCGGCGGCGACTACACGACGACCCTCCCCGCCGGGCGGCACCCCGTCCGCACCTGGAAGGACACCCTCGGCCGGGTCGTCAGGGTCGACCACTTCACCGACGCCGAGCGCAAGAAGTTCACCAGCACCTCGTACCAGTACGACGTGCGGGGCCAGCGCGTCCGGACGACGGACGCCGACGGCGTCCAGTGGTCGTCCACCTACGACGTCCGGGGCCAGGAGCTCACCGCCACCGACCCGGACCGCGGCACCTCGTCGTTCACCTACGACAACTCCGGCCGCCAGTTGACCGTCAAGGACTCCCGCGGCGTCGTGCTGGAGACCGAGTACGACGAGCTCGGCCGCAAGACCGCCCAGTACCGGGTGGAGGGCGAGAAGCGCACCAAGCGCGCCTCCTGGCTCTACGACTCGGTCGCCCTGGGCCTGCTCACCTCCTCCACCCGCTACGAGGGCACGGCGGAGTACGTCAACGAGGTCACCGGCTACGACGCCGAGTACCTGCCGACCGGCCGCAAGGTCGTCGTCCCGGAGGCCGCGGGCGCCCTGAAGGGCACCTACACCTACGCGTACACCTACACCCCGACCGGCAAGCCGGCCACCACCACGCTCCCCGCGGGCGGCGGCCTGACCGCCGAGCAGGTGGTCAACCGCTACACCCCGAGGGCCTCGCCCTCACCACCTCCGGCACCGACTGGTACGTCAACGACACCCGGTACGACCCGCAGGGCCGCGTCCTCCAGACGACGGCCGGCAACGCCCGTACCGGATGTGGACGACCAACTTCTACGACCCGCACACGGGCCGCCTCACGCAGCAGGTCAACGACCGCGAGGTCGCCGACCACCGCGTGAACGACGTCCGGTACGCCTACGACACCATCGGCAACGTCAAGAAGGCGACGGAGTCCACGGGCAGCGGGGCCAACAAGGTCACCGACACCCAGTGCTACGTCTACGACACCCTGCGCCAGCTCACCGAGGCGTGGACGTCGAAGACGCCGACACCTGCGCCGCCGCCCCGGCGGCAGACCAGATCGGCGGGCCGCAGCCGTACTGGCACTCGTACACCTTCGGTCCGACGGGCAGCCGCCTCACGGAGAAGAAGCACGACCCCGCCGGCGACACCGCCAAGGACGTCGCGCGCCGCTACGGCTACCCGGCCCCGACGGCCCTCCGGCCGCACACCCTCACCTCCGTCACGACCCAGGTCGGGACGGCCGCGCCCACCACGGCCGACTACGTCTACGACGCGGCGGGCAACACCGAGAGCGCACCGAGGGGTCGGTCCGGCAGAAGCTGGACTGGGACGCCGAGGGCCGGCTCCAGCGGGTCGGTGACAAGACCACCGGGGGCGAACTGGCCTCCTACGTCTACGACGCCGACGGCAACCGCCTGATCGGCAAGACGCCCACCGGCAGCACGCTGTACCTCGGCGAGACCGAGATCACCGCCCTGCCGAACGGCACGCTGACCGGCACCCGCTACTACACCCACGTCGGCGCGCCGACCTTCGTCCGCGTGGCGACCACGGCCGGCGGCGCGGACAAGGTGTCCGCGCTGATCACCGACTACCACAACACCGCGGGCTTCGCGGTGGCCCTCGCCGGGCATGAGCATCACGCAGCGCAAGCTCACGGCCTACGGCCAGGCGCGCGGCACGGCTCCAGCCACCTGGCCGGGCAAGCGGGGCTTCGTCGGCGGCACGCTCGACGAGACGGGCCTGACCCATCTGGGCGCACGCGAGTACGACCCGGCCCTGGGCAGGTTCCTGAGCGTCGACCCGATCATCGACATGCTCGACCCCTCCAGATGCAGGGGTACAACTACGGGTACAACAACCCGCTCGCCTTCACGGACCCCGACGGTCTGTGGGGCTGGTCGGACGTCACCCACGCCACCCTCGACGTCGTCGGCATGGTGCCGGTCGTCGGCGAGGCGGCCGACCTGGTCAACGCCGGCATCTACGCGGCCGAGGGCGACTGGGAGAACGCGGCGCTGTCCGCGGCGTCGGCCGTGCCGGTCGCGGGCAACGTCGCCACCGGCGCCAAGTGGGCCAAGAACGCCAGCAAGGCGATCGACGCCACCACGGCGGCCGGCAAGAAGCCGACCCGCCCAGCCTGTCGAAGCAGGCGCCGCCCACCAAGGAGGCGCCGGCCAAGAAGCAGGAGAACAACAACCGCAAGAAGGACAAGGACGACGACGAGGAGTACGTCGACCTGTACCACGGGACGACCCTGGCGGCCGCCAAGAGCATCCAGGCCAACGGCGTCGACCCGGACTTCAAGCCCCGCAACATGGACTTCGGGACCGGGTTCTACACGACGAACGTCGAGGACCAGGCCAAGGAGTGGGCGGAGCGCCAGGCCCGGAACGCCGCGAGGAAGGGCGTCCGGGGCGACGGTGCCCAGCCGGCGGTCATCCACTTCCGCATCCCGAAGTCGGAGTTCGCCAAGTTCAAGGGCAAGGTCTTCACGGAGGCCAACGACGAGTGGGCCAAGGAGGTGGCCAAGTTCCGGGCCGACTCCGACCCGCCGAAGCTGCGGCAGACCCGTCCCTACGTGGAGGGTCCGATGCTGCGGAACGTCGGGTCCTACCCGAAGACCAGGGGCGTGAAGCCGGTGGCCACCGGCCACCAGATCTCCTTCCACGTGGTGAAGAAGTTCAGCGCCTCCTTCTGGGGCCGCTGGTTCGCCAAGTGGTTCATGGGGATCAACACCTGGAAGCTCTGGTGATCACCGGCGGGTGACCCCGCCGATCTCCGGTGATCTTCCTCCGACACCGCCCCGGTACGCTCAGGCGTGCCGGGGCGGTGTCTTCCCCGTACCCGACGCGAAAGGCGCGCAGGACCGTGCAGGCCGACGAGAACGACGACGAGTTCGCCGAGTTCCCCGAGTTCTACGACGACGAGGACGACGACGAGGACGACGACGAGGACGAGGACGAGGAGCAGAACGGCCCCGAGGCCCTGGAGCCCGTGGCCTTTCCGAGGGCGCGCAGCGGGACCGGGTGCTCGCGGCGGCGCTGCTCGCCGTGCGCCACACCGCGCTGTTCGAGCCCGTGGTGGCCTCGCCCTGGGTCGGCCCGGTGCGCGACGCGCTGGTCCGGTCGCACTCCACCGCCGTGGTCATGGTCCGGGAGGGTACGGCCCGGACGGCGAGGTCGGCGCCTTCGACATCGGGCTCACCCGCTGGATGCTGGCGGGCCTGGCCGAGCTGCCCGAGGCGGTCCGCCGGCCGGAGGAGGCCGTCGACGGGCAGGTGGAGCTGGCCCGCGCGGTCTTCGACGCCGTCGCGCACCCGGACGACGAGGACCGGTTCGCCGGGGCGTGCGCGCTGGCGGAGCGACTGGCGGGACCGGCGGCGGAGGAGGAGCGCGCGCTGCGGGCCGGGACCTCGCCGACCTCGCGGCGGCGCGGGAGGCCGGCCGCCGGCCGACGGCGCGGCGCTGGAGGAGCGTTCGGCCGCCTTCGGCCGGGAGCGGGCGGACCGGGTGCGGGCGGAGCTGCGGGCCCGGGGCACCGCATCGGCGAGGTGATGACCGACTTCCCGGTGCCGGTGACCGAGCGGGGCGCGGAAGTGGTGCGCGCGATCGTGGCGGAGATGGCGGGCCGGTTCCGGGTGTCCGAGGAGGAGGCCGCGAGGCGGGTCTTCGCGTACTTCTCGGACATGGACCTCACGGACGAGTCCGACATGGGGGACCTGGACTGGATCGACCACCAGAAGCCGGACCAGTGGGCGGGCAGCATCTACCTGGGCCTGGAGTTCCACGAGGTGGGGTGGGACGCCGACCTGAGCGGCCGGACGCCGGTGCCGCTGCCGGAGCGGCCGGAGTAGCCGGGCCGCCGGAACGGCCGGAAGGGCCGTCGCTCCCCGGGGAGTGACGGCCCTTCCGCGCGAGCGCCCGAATGGGAACGCTCAGAGGATGCGCACGGCGCCCGACGGCGGGTCCCAGTCCAGGGAGCGCTCGACGACGCCGGTGGAGGAGTTCTGCGCGCCGACGTAGTTGCCGCCGCCGACGTAGACGGCGACGTGGTACGAGCCGCTGCGGCTGCCCCAGTACAGGATGTCGCCCGGCTGGAGGTTGTCCAGGAGACGGAGCTGCCCATGCTCGACTGCTGGTACGAGATGCGGGGCAGGTCGATGCCGGCCGCGCGGTAGGCGGCCTGGACGAGGCCGGAGCAGTCCCACGAGTTGGGGCCGGTGCCGCCGGTGACGTAGGAGTCGCCGACCTGGGCGCGGGCGAAGTCCACGATCGAGGCGGCGGAGCCCGAGGGGCCTGGGTGCGGCTGCCGCTGTCCGAGGCGCTGGAGCCGTCGTCGGAGGACGACGAGCCGCCGCCGTCCGAGGAGTCCGAGGAGCCCGTGGAGGAGGAGGAGGTGGTGGAGAGCCGGGTGCGCTCCTCGCTGCGGGAGGCGCGCGTGGCGGCCTCCGCGGCCTCCTGGCGCTCCTTCTCCGCCTTGAGGCGGGCCTTCTCGGCGCGCTCGGCCTCGGCCTTGCGGTCCGCCTCGGCCTTCGCCTTCTTGGCGTCCTGGGCGGCCTTCTTGAGGGCCGCCTGCTCCAGGCTCTGGAGGCTCTGGTCCAGGGCCTCCTGCTGGGACGCCTCGGCGGAGGCGGCGACCGCGCTCGCGAGGTTGGTGCCGACGTCGAGGGAGCCAGGGTGGGCATTTCGATGGTCTCGGTCACCGGCTCGGCATTCGCCGGCCCGGCAGCACCGGCCACCGCGATGGTGCCGAGGACGCCACCGGCAACTCCGGCCCGGAGCGCGAGCTTCGAGGCGCTGCGGCGGGGCTTCCGGTGGCTGGGTATGTGAGCGGTGTGGGACATGGGAACAACCGCTATCAGGGCTTGACGGTTCCCTTCAAGAAACGTGGGTTGCGCCACAGTTACGTTCGGAACCTGTGAATCCGCTTCTGTGGCGCCCTTATTGACGCCGTAACGGGCAAATCGGGCATGGGTCATCCAAGCCGTGATCACGGGTTTTCATTGAAACGCCCGAATTGCCCGACGCTTACCACTCCTTGACACCCTTGGCCAAGCCCCTTCTTTCCGGACTTCCCGCCCGTGACGCAGATCACAGGCGAGCTCGTGAAAACGCGCACGTGTCCACCTCGGTACGCGCGACCCCCGACCGGGCGAACGGCGGGCCCTTTACCACCCGTTCGCGTCCACTGCCAATTTGCATGTAGGCGCCAACACTTGATAGTGCGACACCCCCTCCGAGCAGCGATTTCCGGTACGGATGTCACATCTGGTGATCACCTGGGCGCTTCGCGCGACAAGATCACCGCTCATCCGACTTCATGATCCTTCGTCGGGTGGTGGAGATCACAAACTACGTGCTGCACCCCGTGTCGCAGATCACAGAGGGGCAGGCATAAGATGCGGGGCAGCCGGGCTTGTGAACTGCCTCACATGGGGGCGATCTTTCACGGCGCGGCGGTGCGGTCCAACGGTCAAGGACGACTGGAAGGAGCGAGGAGCGTGAATGCGTACGCGCCCGTCCTCGTGCTCGGTGCCCTGGGTGCGGGGTTTGCGATCTTCTCCGTGGTCATGGCCACGCTCATCGGGCCAAAGCGGTACAACAGGGCGAAACTGGAAGCGTATGAGTGCGGCATCGAGCCCACCCCACGCCCGCCGGAGGCAGCCGCTTCCCGATCAAGTACTACCTGACGGCGATGCTCTTCATCGTCTTCGACATCGAGATCGTCTTCCTCTACCCCTGGGCCGTCACCTTCGACGCCCTGGGGCTTTTCGAGCTCGTGGAGATGTTGCTCTTCGTGCTCACCGTCTTCGTCGCCTACGCCTACGTGTGGCGGCGCGGCGGCCTGGAATGGGACTGAGGGGCTGAGGGGCACCTATGGGACTCGAAGAGAAACTCCCGAGCGGCTTTCTGCTGACGACGGTCGAACAGGCCGCGGGCTGGGTGCGCAAGGCGTCCGTCTTCCCCGCGACCTTCGGCCTCGCCTGCTGCGCCATCGAGATGATGACCACCGGAGCCGGCCGGTACGACCTGGCCCGCTTCGGCATGGAGGTCTTCCGCGGCTCGCCGCGCCAGGCCGACCTGATGATCGTCGCCGGCCGCGTCAGCCGAAGATGGCGCCCGTCCTGCGACAGGTCTACGACCAGATGCCCAACCCCAAGTGGGTGATCTCCATGGGCGTCTGCGCCTCCTCGGGCGGCATGTTCAACAACTACGCGATCGTCCAGGGCGTCGACCACATCGTGCCGGTCGACATCTACCTGCCCGGCTGCCCGCCGCGCCCCGAGATGCTGATCGACGCGATCCTCAAGCTCCACCAGAAGATCCAGACCTCCAAGCTCGGCGTGAACGCCGAGGAGGCGGCGCGCGAGGCGGAGGAGGCGGCGCTCAAGGCACTGCCGACCATCGAATTGAAGGGTCTGCTCCGGTGAGCGACGAGACACCCAACCCAGAGAAGGACCTCAGCGCGCAGAACCTGCCGGGCCAGCGCGGGGACCACGGCGAGGAGGTCCGCGTCCAGCGCGGCATGTTCGGCGCCCAGAGCGGCGCCGACACCTCCGGCTACGGCGGCCTCGTCCGCTCGGTCCGGCTCCCCGGCCCGGCCGCCCGCCCCTACGGCGGGTGGTTCGACGAGGTCGCCGACGAGCTGGAGGGGCCCTGGAGGAACAGGGGCTGCTCCCGGAGAACGCGATCGAGAAGACGGTCGTCGACCGCGGCGAGCTCACCTTCCACGTCGAGCGCGAGCACCTGGTCCGCACGGCCCGCACCCTGCGCGACGACCCGGCGCTCCGCTTCGAGCTCTGCACCGGCGTCTCCGGCGTCCACTACCCGCACGACAAGGGCCGCGAGCTGCACGCCGTCTACCACCTGCGCTCGCTCACCCACGGCCGGATGATCCGCCTGGAGGTCTCGGCCCCGGACACCGACCCGAGGATCCCGTCCCTCGTCGCCGTCTACCCGACGAACGACTGGCACGAGCGCGAGACGTACGACTTCTTCGGGATCGTCTTCGACGGCCACCCCGCCCTCACCCGGATCATGATGCCGGACGACTGGCAGGGCCACCCGCAGCGCAAGGACTACCCCCTCGGCGGCATCGCCGTCGAGTACAAGGGCGCCCAGATCCCGGCTCCGGACCAGCGGAGGTCGTACTCGTGACCACTCCCACGCGTCTCCGCGAGAGACGACAGAAGGCGCCGTCTACACGGTGACCGGCGGCGACTGGGACGAGGTCGCCCGGTCCGCCGCCCGGGCCGACGACGAGCGGATCGTCGTCAACATGGGCCCCAGCACCCGTCCACCCTGGAGTGCTCCGCCTCATCCTGGAGATCGACGGCGAGACCGTCACCGAGGCCCGCTGCGGCATCGGCTACCTCCACACCGGCATCGAGAAGAACCTCGAATACCGGACCTGGACGCAGGGCACCACCTTCGTCACGCGCATGGACTACCTCACCTCGTTCTACAACGAGACGGCGTACTGCCTCGGCGTGGAGAAGCTCCTCGGGATCACCGAGCAGATCCCGGACCGGGCCAGCGTGATCCGCGTCCTGCTCATGGAGCTCAACCGGCTCTCCTCGCACCTGGTCTGCATCGCCACCGGCGGCATGGAGCTCGGCGCCACCACGATCATGATCTACGGCTTCCGGGACCGCGAGATGATCCTGGACCTGTACGAGCTGATCACCGGCCTGCGCATGAACCACGCGTACATCCGCCCCGGCGGCCTCGCCCAGGACCTCCCGCCCGGCGCCGTCGACGCCGTGCGCGAGTTCGTGAGGACCATGAAGAAGAACCTGCCGGAGTACGACAAGCTCGCCACCGGCAACCCCATCTTCAAGGCCCGCATGCGGGACGTCGGCCACCTCGACCTCACCGGCTGCATGGCGCTCGGCGCCACCGGACCGATCCTGCGCTCCGCGGGCCTCCCGCACGACCTGCGCAAGACCGACCCGTACTGCGGCTACGAGGACTACGACTTCGAGGTCCCCACCGCCGACACCTGCGACTCCTACGGGCGCTTCCTGATCCGCCTGGAGGAGATGCGCCAGTCCCTGCGGATCGTCGAGCAGTGCCTCGACCGCCTGGAGCCCGGTCCGGTCATGGTCGGCGACAAGAAGATCGCCTGGCCCGCCCAGCTCGCGCTCGGCACCGACGGCCTCGGCAACTCCCTCGACCACATCAAGAAGATCATGGGCACCTCCATGGAGGCCCTGATCCACCACTTCAAGCTGGTCACCGAGGGCTTCCGGGTCCCGCCCGGCCAGGCCTACGCGGCCGTCGAGTCCCCCAAGGGCGAGCTCGGCGCGCACGTCGTCTCCGACGGCGGCACCCGCCCTACCGGGTCCACTTCCGCGACCCGTCCTTCACCAACCTCCAGGCCATGGCGGCGATGTGCGAGGGCGGCCAGGTCGCCGACGTCATCGTCGCCGTCGCCTCCATCGACCCCGTGATGGGAGGCGTCGACCGATGACCGAGCAGATCAGCCTGGGCATGCCCCAGCTCCCCGCCCCGGCTACCCGGCGGACGTCCGCGCCCGCCTGGAGGAGGACGCGCGGGCCATCGTCGCCCGCTACCCCGACTCCCGCTCCGCGCTCCTGCCGATGCTGCACCTCGTGCAGTCCGAGAGGCCACGTCACCCGCACCGGCATGGCGTTCTGCGCCGACGTCCTCGGCCTCACCACCGCCGAGGTCACCGCCGTCGCCACCTTCTACACCATGTACCGGCGCAAGCCCTCCGGCGACTACCAGGTCGGCGTCTGCACCAACACCCTCTGCGCGGTCATGGGCGGCGACGCCATCTTCGACGAGCTCAAGGAACACCTCGGCGTCGGCAACAACGAGACGACCGAGGACGGCAAGGTCACCCTCGAACACATCGAGTGCAACGCGGCCTGCGACTTCGCGCCCGTCGTGATGGTCAACTGGGAGTTCTTCGACAACCAGACCCCCGAGTCCGCCAGGAAGCTGGTGGACGACCTGCGAGCCAGCCGGACCGTCGAACCCACCCGCGGCGCCCCGCTCTGCACCTTCAAGGAGACCGCCCGCATCCTCGCCGGCTTCCCCGACGAGCGCCCCGGCGCCGTCGAGGCCACCAGCGGGGCGGGCCCTGCCTCCCTCGTCGGCCTCCGACTGGCCAAGGGCGAGCAGCCGCACCACCGAATCGTCCACCCGCGCGGTGAGGCCTCCGGTCAGGAGGGGGAGTGATGACCTTGGCAGCCGAGATCGACAACAGCAGCCCCGAGAAGCTCCTCGCCCCGGTCCTCTCGGCCTTCTGGGACCAGCCCGACTCCTGGACCCTGGAGACCTACGAGCGCCACGAGGGCTACCAGGGCCTCCGGAAGGCCCTCGCGATGAGCCCCGACGACCTCATCGCGTACGTCAAGGAGTCCGGGCTCCGCGGCCGCGGCGGCGCCGGCTTCCCCACCGGCATGAAGTGGCAGTTCATCCCGCAGGGCGACGGCAAGCCGCACTACCTCGTCGTCAACGCCGACGAGTCCGAGCCCGGCACCTGCAAGGACATCCCGCTCCTCTTCGCCAACCCGCACTCCCTCATCGAGGGCATCGTGATCGCCTGTTACGCGATCCGCTCCAGCCACGCCTTCATCTACCTGCGCGGCGAGGTCGTCCCCGTCCTGCGCCGCCTCCACGAGGCCGTCCGCGAGGCCTACGCCGCCGGATACCTCGGGCAGAACGTCCTGGGCAGCGGGCTGGACCTCGAACTCACCGTGCACGCCGGCGCCGGCGCGTACATCTGCGGCGAGGAGACCGCGCTCCTCGACTCGCTCGAAGGACGCCGCGGCCAGCCCCGGCTGCGGCCCCCTTCCCCGCGGTCGCCGGCCTCTACGCCTGCCCCACCGTGGTGAACAACGTCGAGTCCATCGCGTCCGTTCCCGCGATCCTCAACAAGGGCAAGGACTGGTTCACCTCCATGGGCAGCGAGAAGTCCCCGGGCTTCACGCTGTACTCGCTCTCCGGGCACGTCGCCTCGCCCGGCCAGTACGAGGCCCCGCTCGGCATCACCCTGCGCCAGCTCCTCGACATGAGCGGCGGGATGCGCCCCGGCCACCGCCTCAAGTTCTGGACCCCCGGCGGCTCCTCCACCCCGATGTTCACCGACGAGCACCTCGACGTGCCCCTCGACTACGAGGGCGTCGGCGCCGCCGGCTCCATGCTCGGCACCAAGGCGCTCCAGTGCTTCGACGAGACCACCTGCGTGGTCCGGGCCGTCACCCGCTGGACCGAGTTCTACGCCCACGAGTCCTGCGGCAAGTGCACCCCTGCCGCGAGGGCACGTACTGGCTCGTCCAGCTCCTGCGCGACATCGAGGGCGGGCAAGGGCGAGCTGTCCGACCTGGACAAGCTCAACGACATCGCCGACAACATCAACGGCAAGTCGTTCTGCGCCCTCGGCGACGGCGCCGCCTCGCCGATCTTCTCCTCCCTGAAGTACTTCCGCGAGGAGTACGAGCAGCACATCACGGGCAAGGGCTGCCCCTTCGACCCGGCCAAGTCGACCGCCTGGGCGGACAACCACAAGGAGGTGACCGCATGACCGTCACCGAGTCCGGACCGGCGGGCGGCGGCAGCCCGGCCGTGCCGCCGGAGGACCTCGTCACGCTGACCATCGACGGCATCGAGGTCTCCGTCCCCAAGGGGACCCTGGTCATCCGCGCCGCCGAACAGCTCGGCATCGAGATCCCGCGCTTCTGCGACCACCCGCTCCTCGACCCCGCCGGCGCCTGCCGCCAGTGCATCGTCGAGGTCGAGGGCCAACGCAAGCCCATGGCCTCCTGCACCATCACGTGCACCGACGGCATGGTGGTGAAGTCACAGCTCACCAGCCCCGTCGCCGAGAAGGCCAGCACGGCGTGATGGAGCTGCTGCTCGTCAACCACCCGCTCGACTGCCCCGTCTGCGACAAGGGCGGCGAGTGCCCCCTCAGAACCAGGCCATGTCCACGGACAGGCCGACTCCCACTTCGAGGGCGTCAAGCGCACCTACGAGAAGCCGATCCCGATCTCCACCCAGGTCCTCCTCGACCGCGAGCGCTGCGTGCTCTGCGCCCGCTGCACCCGCTTCTCCAACCAGGTCGCGGGCGACCCGATGATCGAGCTGATCGAGCGCGGCGCGCTCCAGCAGGTCGGCACCGGCGAGGCGACCCCTTCGAGTCGTACTTCTCCGGCAACACCATCCAGATCTGCCCGGTCGGCGCCCTCACCTCGGCCGCCT
Organism: Streptomyces sp. WAC08241; assembly: GCA_007858575.1. Taxonomy (GTDB): domain Bacteria; phylum Actinomycetota; class Actinomycetes; order Streptomycetales; family Streptomycetaceae; genus Streptomyces. Next base: position 4,899,822 of record CP042279.1, on the reverse strand, counting down.
ACCGCTTCCGCTCCCGCCCCTTCGACCTGGTCTCCTCGCCGTCCGTGTGCGAGCGGTGCGCGGGCGGCTGCGCCACCCGCACCGACCACCGGCGCGGCAAGGTCATGCGGCGGCTCGCCGCCGAGGACCCGGAGGTCAACGAGGAGTGGATCTGCGACAAGGGCCGCTTCGGCTTCCGGTACGCGCAACAGCGCGACCGGCTCACCAGCCCGCTCGTGCGGAACGCCGCGACCGGTGAGCTGGAGCCGGCCTCCTGGCCCGAGGCCCTGGAGGCCGCCGCCCGCAGGCTCGTCCGCGGCCGCACCGGCGTCCTGACCGGCGGCCGGCTGACCGTCGAGGACTCCTACGCGTACGCCAAGTTCGCCCGGGTCGCCCTCGACACCAACGACGTCGACTTCCGGGCCCGGGTCCACTCCGGCGAGGAGGCCGACTTCCTGGCCTCCGCCGTCGCCGGACGCGGCCGCGACCTGGACGGCAAGGGCGTCACGTACACCTCCCTGGAGGCCGCCCCGGCCGTGCTCCTCGTCGGCCTGGAGTCCGAGGAGGAGGCCCCGGCGTCTTCCTGCGGCTCCGCAAGGCCTGGCGCAAGCGCGGCCAGAAGACCTACGCCGTCGCCGCCTTCGCCACCCGGGGCCTGGAGAAGACCGGCGGCACCCTGCTGCCGGCCGCCCCCGGCACCGAGACCGAGTGGCTCGACGCCCTCACCTCCCGCGTCGGCCTCACCGGCGACGGGCTCGCCGCCGCCGAGGACCTCCGCCGGGAGGGCGCCGTCCTCGCCGTCGGCGAGCGCCTCGCAGGCGTGCCCGGCGCGCTCACCGCCGCCCTGCGCACCGCCGCCGCCACCGGCGCCCGGCTCGTCTGGATCCCGCGCCGCTCCGGCGAACGCGGCGCCGTCGAGGCGGGCGCGCTGCCCTCGCTGCTCCCCGGCGGCCGGCCCGCGACCCACCCCCGCGCGCGTGAGGAGGTCGCCGCCGCCTGGGGCCTGCGCGAACTCCCCGCCCGCTACGGCCGCGACACCGGCCAGATCCTGGAGGCCGCCGCCACCGGCGAACTCGCCGCCCTGCTCGTCGCCGGCGTCGAGGTCGCCGACCTGCCGGACCCGCCGCGCGCGCGCGAGGCGCTCGACGCGGCCTTCGTGGTCTCCCTGGAGCTGCGGCCCGGCGAGGTCACCGACCGCGCCGACGTCGTCCTGCCGGTCGCCGCCGTCGCCGAGAAGCCCGGCACCTTCCTCAACTGGGAGGGCAGGGCCCGGATGTTCGAGGCCGCGCTCAAGCCGGAGCAGATGACCCGGCCGCTCGCCCCGACCGACACCCGCGCCCTGCACATGCTGGCCGACGCCCTCGACGCCCACCTGGGCCTGCCCGACCTCAGGGCCGTACGGCGCGAGCTGGACCGGCTCGGCGGCTGGGCCCACGGGCGGGCCACCGAGCCCACCGAGCCCGGCCGGCCCGCGCCCCGCACCGGCGACGGCGAGGCCGTCCTCGCCGGACACCGGATGCTGCTCGACCTCGGCCGCCTCCAGGAGGGCGACACCGCCCTCGCCGGCACCCGGCACGCGGCGGTCGCCCGTCTCTCCGCCGTCACCGCCGCCGACACCGGCGTCAAGGACGGCGACCTCCTGGAGGTCACCGGCCCGGCCGGGTCCACCGCCCTCCCGCTCCTGGTCACCGAGATGCCCGACCGCGTCGTCTGGCTCCCGCTGAACTCGACCGGACGCGGCGTCCTCTCCGACACCGGCGCCCGCCCGGGCGACCTGGTCCGCATCGGCCCGGCGGCCCCGCGCCCCGCCGTCGTCACGGAGGTGCAGGCATGAGCGTGCCGCTCGCCGCTGAAGACCTGTCCATGTTCGGCACGGACCCCTGGTGGCTCGTCGCGGTCAAGGCCGTCTTCTGCTTCGCCTTCCTGATGGTCACCGTGCTCTTCTCCATCGTGTGGGAGCGCAAGGTCGTCGCCTGGATGCAGTTGCGCGTCGGCCCCAACCGGCACGGCCCTGGGGCCTCCTCCAGTCCCTCGCGGACGGCATCAAGCTGATGCTCAAGGAGGACGTGATCGTCAAGAAGGCCGACAAGGTCGTCTACGTCCTCGCCCCGGTCGTCGCCGCGATCCCCGCCTTCATGGCGATCGCCGTGATCCCCTTCGGCCCGGCGGGCAACGAGGTCTCGGTCTTCGGCCACCGCACCTCGATGCAGCTCACCGACCTGCCGATCGCGATGCTGTACGTCCTCGCGGTCGCCTCCGTCGGCATCTACGGCATCGTCCTCGCCGGCTGGTCCTCCGGCTCCACCTACCCGCTCCTGGGCGGCCTGCGCTCCTGCGCGCAGATGATCTCCTACGAGATCGCCATGGGCGCGGCCTTCGCCTCCGTCTTCCTCTACTCCGGGTCGATGTCGACCTCGGCGATCGTCGAGGCGCAGGCGGACCGCTGGTTCGTGATCCTGCTGCCGGTCTCGTTCATCGTCTACGTCGTCACGATGGTCGGCGAGACCAACCGCGCCCCCTTCGACATGCCGGAGTCCGAGGGCGACCTCGTCGGCGGCTTCAACACCGAGTACTCGTCCATCAAGTTCGCGATGTTCATGCTCGCCGAGTACGTGAACATGGTGACGGTCTCGGCCGTGACGGTGACCCTCTTCCTGGGCGGCTGGCGGGCCCCGTACCCGGTCTCCACCTTCTGGGAGGGCGCGAACCACGGCTGGTGGCCGATGCTCTGGTTCGTGATCAAGGTGCAGGTGCTGCTGTTCTTCTTCATCTGGCTGCGCGGCACCCTGCCCCGCGTCCGCTACGACCAGTTGATGAAGCTCGGCTGGAAGGTCCTCATCCCGGTCTCCGTGGTCTGGCTGATGCTGGTCGCCACCGTCCGGGCGCTGCGCAACGAGAACATCGCGTTCACCGACATCGTCCTGTACGTGGCCGGGGCCGTGCTCGCCCTGCTCCTCCTCTCCTTCGTGGTCGACCTCTTCCGCGACCGGAAGGCGAAGGCGGCGGCGCCCGCCCCGAGGAGGACCGGACCTTCGACCCGATGGCCGGCGGCTTCCCCGTACCGCCCAAGCCCGGACAGTCCCTGCCGCCCGTGCCCCGGCGCAGGTCGCGGCACGACCGGGACCTCGTTGTCAGTGGCGCCCCCGATACTGCTACTGCAAGTGATGGAAAGGAGACGGACGGTGTCTGACTTCCAGAATCCGGTGGCCGGCTTCGGCGTGACCTTCAAGGCCATGTTCAAGAAGCGGCTGACCGAGCAGTACCCGGAGCAGCAGAAGACGACGGCGCCCCGCTTCCACGGCCGGCACCAGCTCAACCGTCACCCCGACGGCCTGGAGAAGTGCGTCGGCTGCGAGCTGTGCGCCTGGGCCTGTCCCGCCGACGCCATCTACGTGGAGGGCGCGGACAACACGGACGAGGAGCGCTATTCGCCCGGCGAGCGCTACGGCCGCGTCTACCAGATCAACTACGCCCGCTGCATCCTGTGCGGCCTGTGCATCGAGGCCTGCCCCACGCGCGCGCTGACGATGACCAACGAGTTCGAACTGGCCGACTCCTCCCGGGCGAACCTGATCTACACCAAGGAGCAGCTCCTCGCCGGCCTGGAGGAGGAGATGGTCGACACCCGCACGCCATCTTCCCGGGCATGGACGAGCAGGACTACTACCGGGGCCTGGTCACCGGGGCCGCCCCGGCACCGTCCGGCAGACCGCCGCCTCCAAGGGGGAGAAGGACGACGCCGACGAGGAGGTGGACGCGTGAGCGCCCCCTCGCCCCGTCGCCCCCCTCGCCCCTTCGCCTCCGAGACCCTCGCGGCCTACGCGACCTCCACCGGCGAGGCCGTCCAGTTCTGGGTCCTCGGCACCGTCGCCGTGATCGGCGCGCTGTGCACGATCCTGACGCGCAGGGCCGTCCACTCCGCGCTCTGCCTCGCCGGGACCATGATCATCCTGGCGGTCTTCTACCTGGCCAACGGCGCGTACTTCCTCGGCGTCGTCCAGATCGTCGTCTACACCGGCGCGATCATGATGCTCTTCCTCTTCGTCGTCATGCTGGTCGGCGTCACGGCCGCGGACTCACTGAAGGAGACCCTCAAGGGCCAGCGCTGGTGGGCCGCCGCCTGCAGCCTCGGCTTCGGGATCCTGCTCGCCGCCGGCATCGGGAACGCCTCGATCACCGAGTTCGCCGGACTCGGCGCCGCCAACGGCGCGCGCGGCGAAACGTCGAGGGCCTCGCCGCCCTCATCTTCACCCAGTACGTCTTCGCCTTCGAGATCACCGGCGCGCTCCTCATCACCGCCGCCGTCGGCGCGATGGTCCTCACCCACCGCGAGCGCACCGAACGCGCCCGCACCCAGCGCGAGCTCGCCGAGCAGCGCGTGCGGGAGGGCAAGCACGTGCCGCCGCTGCCCGCGCCCGGCGTCTACGCCCGGCACAACGCCGTGGACGTCGCGGGCCTGCTGCCCGACGGCACCCCGGCGGAGCTCACCGTCATGGGCACCCTGCGCAAGCGGGCCAGATCCGGGACGTGTCCACCGAGGCCATGGCCGACCTGAAGGCCCTGGAGCAGCGCTCCGAGGAGCGGCTCGGCCGGGACCGGGACGCGCTCGGCCGGGACCGGGACGCATCCGGCCGGAACCGGGACGAAGAGGAGGCCACCCGGTGAATCCCGTCAACTACCTGTACCTCTCCGCCCTGCTGTTCACCATCGGCGCGGCCGGGGTCCTGATCCGGCGCAACGCGATCGTGGTCTTCATGTGCGTGGAGCTGATGCTCAACGCCTGCAACCTCGCGTTCGTCACCTTCTCCCGCATGCACGGCAACCTCGACGGCCAGATCATCGCCTTCTTCACGATGGTCGTCGCCGCCGCGGAGGTCGTCGTCGGGCTCGCGATCATCGTGTCCGTCTTCCGTGCCCGCCACTCGGCCTCGGTCGACGACGCAAGCCTGATGAAGCTGTGAGGGGCTGACCGTGGAAAATCTCATCGCTCTGCTCGTCGGGGCGCCCCTGCTCGGGGCGGCCGTGCTGCTCTGCGGCGGCCGGCGCCTCGACAAGGCGGGCCACTGGATCGGCACGCTCCTCGCGGCCGTCTCCTTCGCGATCGGCCTGGCGCTCTTCGCCGACATGCTCGGCAAGGGCGCCGAGGAAAGAGCCCTGCACCAGCGGCTCTTCACCTGGATCCCCGTCGAGGGCTTCCAGGCGGACATGGCCTTCCAGCTCGACCAGCTCTCCATGACGTTCGTCCTGCTGATCAGCGGGGTCGGCACCCTCATCCACGTGTACTCCATCGGCTACATGGAGCACGACGAGCGGCGCCGCCGGTTCTTCGGCTACCTGAACCTGTTCGTCGCGGCGATGCTCCTGCTCGTCCTCGCCGACAACTACCTGCTCCTGTACTTCGGCTGGGAGGGCGTCGGCCTCGCCTCGTACCTCCTGATCGGGTTCTGGCAGCACAAGCCCAGCGCGGCCACCGCCGCCAAGAAGGCGTTCCTGGTCAACCGGGTCGGCGACATCGGCCTCTCGATCGCCATCATGCTGATGTTCACCACCTTCGGGACCTTCGCCTTCGGGCCGGTCCTGGAGGCGAGCGGGCAGGCCTCCCAGGGGACGCTGACCGCGATCGGCCTGATGCTGCTCCTCGCGGCCTGCGGCAAGTCGGCCCAGGTGCCGCTCCAGTCCTGGCTCGGGGACGCGATGGAGGGCCCGACCCCGGTCTCGGCCCTCATCCACGCGGCCACGATGGTGACCGCCGGTGTCTATCTGATCGTCCGCTCCGCCGACATCTTCAACGCCGCCCCGGACGCGCAGCTCGTCGTCACCGTCGTCGGCGCCGTCACGCTCCTCTTCGGTGCGATCGTCGGTTGCGCCAAGGACGACATCAAGAAGGCGCTCGCCGGTTCGACGATGTCGCAGATCGGCTACATGATCCTGGCGGCCGGCCTCGGCCCCATCGGCTACGTCTTCGCGATCATGCACCTGGTGACGCACGGCTTCTTCAAGGCCGGGCTCTTCCTCGGCGCCGGTTCGGTCATGCACGGCATGAACGACGAGGTCGACATGCGGAAGTACGGCGGCCTGCGGACGTACATGCCGGTCACCTTCGTGACCTTCGGCCTCGGCTACCTCGCGATCATCGGCTTCCCCGGCCTGTCCGGCTTCTTCTCCAAGGACAAGATCATCGAGGCGGCCTTCGCGAAGGGCGGCGCCGAGGGCTGGATCCTCGGCGCGGTCACCCTGCTCGGCGCGGCCATCACCGCGTACTACATGACCCGCGTGATGCTGATGACCTTCTTCGGCGAGAAGCGCTGGCAGCCGGCGCCCGACCCGGACCGGACGCCCGACGCCGAACCGGCCGCCGAGCACGCCGCGGGAGCCATGCCGCACCCGCACGAGTCGCCGAAGTCCATGCTGATCCCGATGGTGCTGCTCGCCGTCGGATCGGTCGCCGGGGGCGCGGTCTTCGAGTTCGCCGGGTTCGTCGAGTGGCTGGAGCCGGTCACCGGCTACGAGCACGGGCACCCGCCGATCGGCGCCGCGGCCGTCACCGCCGCCACCGTCGCCGTCATGGTGATCGGCGTCGGCCTGGCCTACCTCCAGTACGGGCGCCGGCCCGTCCCGGTGGTCGCCCCGCGCGGCTCGCTGCTCACCCGGGCGGCCCGCCGCGACCTGCTCCAGGACGACTTCAACCACGCCGTCTTCGTCACGGGCGGCACGCACCTCACCCGCTCGCTCGTCTACGTCGACCACTCCCTGGTGGACGGCGTGGTCAACGGCACGGCGGCGGGCGTCGGCGGCCTCTCCGGCCGGCTGCGCAAGCTCCAGAACGGCTACGCTCGCTCGTACGCGGTCTCCATGTTCGGAGGTACGGCGGTGCTGATCGCCGCGACCCTGCTGATGAGGGCGGTGTAACCCTTATGTCCTTCCCGCTCCTTACGGTGACGGCAGCGGTGCCGGCGGTCGGTGCGGTCCTGACCGCCGCCGTGCCCGCCGCCCGCCGCACCGCCGCCAAGTGGCTGGCGCTGCTCGTCTCGCTCGCCACGCTCGTCCTCGCCGGACTCGTCTTCGCCCGGTTCGAGCCGGGCGGCGAGCGGTACCAGCTCACCGAGTCGTACGCCTGGATCAAGGACTTCGGCGTCCGCTACGAGCTGGGCGTGGACGGCATCGGGGTGGCGCTGATCGCGCTCACCGCGCTGCTGATCCCGTTCGTGATCCTGGCGGGCTGGCACGACGCCGACCCCTGGAGACCTCCTCGAAGCGCTGGCGGCCCACCCAGGGCTTCTTCGCCCTGATCCTCATGGTCGAGGCGATGGTGATCCTCTCCTTCGAGGCCACCGACGTCTTCCTCTTCTACATCCTCTTCGAAGCCATGCTCATCCCGATGTACTTCCTCATCGGCGGCTTCGGCGACCGCGCCCACGCGGGCTCCGACGAGAACGCGGCGGCCCAGCGCTCCTACGCGGCCGTCAAGTTCCTCCTCTACAACCTGGTCGGCGGCCTGATCATGCTGGCCGCCGTCATCGGGCTCTACGTGGTCGCGGGGAACTTCTCGCTCACCGAGATCGCCGGGGCCCGGGCCAACGCTCCCTGGAGATCGCGACCAGTACCGAGCGCTGGCTGTTCCTCGGCTTCTTCTTCGCCTTCGCGGTGAAGGCGCCGCTGTGGCCGCTGCACACCTGGCTGCCGAACGCGATGGGGAGGCGACCGCCCCGGTCGCCGTCCTCATCACCGCCGTGGTCGACAAGGTCGGCACCTTCGCGATGCTCCGCTTCTGCCTCGGGCTCTTCCCGAGGCCTCGAAGTGGGCCACGCCCGCGATCGTCGTCCTCGCCCTGATCAGCATCGTCTACGGGGCGCTCGTCGCCGTCGGGCAGCGGGACATCAAGCGCCTGGTCGCCTACGCGTCCATCTCGCACTTCGGCTTCATCATCCTGGGCATCTTCGCGATGACCAGCCAGGGCTCAGTCGGGCGCCACGCTCTACATGGTCAACCACGGCATCTCGACCGCCGCCCTGATGCTGGTCGCCGGGTTCCTGATCTCCCGGCGCGGCTCGCGGCTCATCGCCGACTACGGCGGCGTGCAGAAGGTCGCCCCGGTGCTCGCCGGCACCTTCCTGATCGGCGGCCTCGCGACCCTGTCGCTGCCCGGACTCGCCCCGTTCGTCAGCGAGTTCCTGGTCCTGGTCGGCACCTTCGCCCGCTACCCGGTGGCCGGCGTCGTCGCCACCACCGGCATCGTCCTCGCCGCGCTCTACACCCTCGTCCTGTACCAGCGGACGATGACCGGGCCGGTGAAGGAGGAGGTGCGCAGGCTGCCCGACCTGCGGCCGCGCGAGCTGGCCGTGGTCGTCCCGCTGATCGCCCTCCTGATCTTCCTCGGGGTCTTCCCGAAGCCGCTGACGGACGTCGTGAACCCGGCGGTGCGGCACACCATGTCCGACGTCCAGCAGAAGGACCCCCAGCCCGAAGTGGAGGCGGCCAAGTGAGCACTCCCGCCGTCGCATCCTCCGTCCACACCCTGTGGACGGCCGCCGCTCGAGCCGCTGGAGAAGATCCCGGCACCCCACATCGAGTACACGCAGCTCGCGCCCGTGCTCATCGTGGTCGGCGCCGCGATCGTCAGCGTCCTCGTCGAGGCGTTCGTGCCCCGCAGGGGCTCGCTACGTCGCCCAGGTCTTCCTGAGCGTCCTCGCGCTCGCCGCCTCCTTCGCCGCCGTCGTCGGCCTGGCCGCCGGCGGATACGGCTCCACCAAGGCCCACATCGCGGCCATGGGCGCCGTCGCGGTCGACGGACCCGCCCTGTTCCTCCAGGGCACCATCCTCCTGGCCTCGATCGTGGCGGTCTTCACCTTCGCCGAGCGCCGGCTCGACCCGGCCGACCACGGCCACCGGGTCGACTCCTTCGCCGCCGAGGCCGCCGCGGTCCCCGGCAGCGACCAGGAGAAGGCGGCGGTCAAGGCCGGGTTCACCACCACCGAGGTGTTCCCGCTCGCCCTCTTCGCCGTCGCCGGCATGCTGGTCTTCCCGGCGGCCAACGACCTCCTGACGCTCTTCGTCGCCCTGGAGGTCTTCTCCCTCCCGCTGTACCTGCTGTGCGCCGTCGCCCGCCGCAAGCGGCTGATGTCGCAGGAGGCGGCCGTCAAGTACTTCCTGCTCGGCGCCTTCTCCTCGGCCTTCCTGCTCTTCGGGATCGCCCTGCTCTACGGCTACGCGGGCTCCGTCTCGTACGCCACGATCGCCGACGTCGTCGACGGGACGGTCACCTCGGTGAACCCGGCCCTCGCCGACACCATGGGGAACGACGCGCTGCTCCTCATCGGCTTCGCCATGGTCCTCATGGGGCTCCTCTTCAAGGTCGGCGCCGTGCCGTTCCACATGTGGACCCCGGACGTCTACCAGGGCGCCCCGACCCCGGTCACCGGCTTCATGGCCGCCGCGACCAAGGTCGCCGCCTTCGGCGCGCTGCTCCGCCTGCTCTACGTGGTGCTCCCGGGCCTCACCTGGGACTGGCGGCCGGTCATGTGGGGCGTCGCCATCGTGACGATGCTGGGCGGCGCGATCATCGCCATCACCCAGACCGACATCAAGCGGCTCCTGGCGTACTCGTCGATCGCGCACGCCGGGTTCCTGCTCGCGGGCGTCATCGCCGCCACCCCGAGCGGCATCTCGTCCGTCCTCTTCTACCTGGGGGCGTACTCCTTCGTGACGATCGGCGCCTTCGCCGTCGTCACCCTGGTCAGGGACGCGGGCGGCGAGGCCACCCACCTCTCCAAGTGGGCCGGTCTGGGCCGCCGTTCGCCGCTCGTCGCGGCGGTCTTCGCAGTCTTCCTGCTCGCCTTCGCCGGCATCCCGCTGACCTCCGGCTTCTCCGGCAAGTTCGCGGTCTTCAAGGCGGCGGCGGAGGGCGGCGCGGGCGTCCTGGTGGTGGTCGGCGTGATCTCCTCGGCGATCGCGGCCTTCTTCTACGTCCGGGTCATCGTGCTCATGTTCTTCAGCGAGCCCAAGGCCGACGGCCCCACGGTCGCCGTCCCCTCGGCCCTGACCACGATCACCATCACGGCGGGCGTGGCCGTCACCCTGGCCCTCGGCCTCGCCCCGCAGTACTTCCTGGACCTGGCGAGCCGGGCGAGCGTGTTCGTGCGGTAACCCCGGACGGACGCGCACGAAGAGCCCGGCTCCCCCAGGAGCCGGGCCCTTCGGCGTACTTCACCGCCGGGCGCCGTGCCATCGTGGAAGCCGCACCGAATGGTCTGTACCAGTCGTGGAGGGGTGGTTCCATGCGCGGCACCACGGTCTTACCCGGAGCGCCCTGCGCCGCCCCGAGGAACGGCGACCCGCCCGTGCACCGGCTCGAACTGCGGCTGCCCGACCAGGTGCCCTTCGCCGCCGGGGGTTCGACGCGATGGGGCCGATGTCGCGGGCCGCGTACCCGCACCGGCACACCTTCTACGAGATCGTGCACGTCGTCGAGGGGCCGGGGTCCACGTGCTCGACCTGGAGCGGTACGAGGTGCGGCCGCCGCAGCTCGGGGTGATCCTGCCCGGCCAGGTGCACCACTGGGAGGGCGTGCGCGGGCTCGAAGGGTCGCTCGCCCTCTTCACGCCCGAGTTCCTGGTCGGCGGGCCCGACGACGAGGAACTGCTGCGGCGGCTCGGGGAGCGGCCCTGGGTGGACCTCGACGCCGCCGGCCACGAGCGCACGGCCCGCCTGATGGGCGACCTGGCCGAGGAGTACCGGCACGGGGCCGACGGGTTCGCCGGGGTGCTGCGGTCCCTGCTGCACGTGCTCCTCGTGCGGACCGTCCGGCTGCCCGGCGGGGGCGGGGGCGGGAGCACGGGCGGGGACCTGCCGCCGCCGCGCGGCCTCGCCGAGAGTTCCTGCGCCTCGCCCGTACCGCCGGGACCGCCGGGCTCTCCGTACGGGAGTGCGCCGAGCGGATCGGGGTGACGCCCGGGCACCTCACCGAGGTGGTGCGGGCGGCCACCGGCCACACCCCGCCGCACTGCTCCGCCAGGAGCGGGTGCGGGAGAGCACAACGGCTGCTCGTCGCCACCGCGCTGCCCGTGCGGCAGGTCGCCGCACGGGTCGGGTTCGAGGACGCCGCCTACTTCTGCCGCTTCTTCCGCGGGAGGTCGGCCGCAGCCCCGGGCGCTTCCGAAAAGACCACGACCGCCGTGTTCCGTCCATCGAACCCGGTGCCGCGGGCCCCTAGGTTCGGTGCCGATCCCAGCCCCCACCCGAGGAGCCAGGCACATGGACCACGAGACCAGCACCGGGCACGTCAGCCGCAAGACCGTCCTGCGGGCCGCGCTCGCAGCCGGCATGGCGGCGCCCGCAGTGCTCATGGGCGTCCCCGCGCTCGCCCGCACCCTGACGGAGAGCGGGGAGGCGCCCGCGCTCACCCGCGTGCGACGACGGCGACGACCCCACCCCGGAGCAGATCGAGGGCCCGTACTTCAAGCCCAACTCTCCGCTGCGGACCAGCCTGTTGGAGGCCAACACCCCCGGCGTCCGGCTCACCGTCGGCGGGTACGTCTTCGGGCTCGCCTGCCGGCCGATATCCGGAGTCCTCCTGGACTTCTGGCAGGCCGACACCAACGGCGCCTACGACAACACCGGGTTCCGCTTCCGCGGCCACCAGTTCACCGGCGCCGACGGCTCCTTCAAGCTCACCACGATCGTGCCCGGCCTCTACCCGGGCCGCACCCGCCACCTCCACGTCAAGGTGCAGGCCCCGGCCGCCCGGTCCTCACCACGCAGCTCTACTTCCCGAACGAGCCCCGCAACAACACCGACAGCATCTTCGACCCACGGCTGCTCATGACCGTGCGGGACGCGGGCGGGGCGCGCGAGCCGCCTTCGACTTCGTCCTGAACGTGGCGCAGAACCCCGGCCCACGCCGACGCCCACCCGACCCCGACCACCCAGCCGCCGGGGGGCAGTTGGGCGGTCGGCACCGCCTACAGGGCCGGGGACGCCGTCACCTACGGCGGGCTGGGCTACGTGTGCCTCCAGGCGCACACCGCCCAGCCCGGCTGGCAGCCGCCGAACGTCCCCGCCCTCTGGCGGGCCGCCTGACGGTCAGACGGCGGGGGCGATCCGGCCCCGGACCTCGCCCAGGGCGACCCGGGTGCCGTCCGGGCCCGGCGCCCACGCCGTCAGGACGACCTCGTCGCCGTCCTCCAGGAACGTCCGCTTGCCGCCGGACAGTTCGAGCGCGTCCCGCCCGTTCCAGGTGAGCTCCAGGAGCGAACCGCGCTGGTTCACCTCCGGCCCGGAGACCGTCCCGGAGCCGTACAGGTCGCCCGTGCGCAGCGACGCGCCGTTCACCGTCATGTGGGCGAGCTGCTGGGCCGCCGTCCAGTACATCGAGGAGAACGGCGGCTCGGCCACCACCTCGCCGTTGATCTCCACGGAGATCCGCAGGTCGAAGCCGCCCGGCTCCTCCTCGTCCGCGTCGTCCAGGTACGGCAGGAGGGGGAGGTCCCGCGCGGGCGGGGCGGTCCGGGCCGCGTCCAGGGCCTCCAGGGGCGTCACCCACGCCGAGACCGACGTCTGGAAGGACTTGCCGAGGAACGGGCCGAGCGGCACGTACTCCCAGGCCTGCACGTCCCGCGCCGACCAGTCGTTGAGCAGCGTCAGGCCGAAGACGTGCTCCCGGAAGTCGGCGAGCGGCACCGGCCGGCCCAGCTCCGACGGGGTGCCGACCAGGAAGCCGACCTCCGCCTCGATGTCCAGCTTCACCGAGGGCCCGAAGACCGGCGCCGGGTCGGCGGGCGCCTTGCGCTGCCCCGAGGGGCGCACGACGTCGGTGCCGGAGACCACGACCGTGCCCGCGCGCCCGTGGTAACCGATCGGCAGGTGCTTCCAGTTGGGGGTGAGTGCGTCGCCGTCGGGGCGGAAGATCCGGCCCACGTTGGTCGCGTGGTGCTCGCTCGCGTAGAAGTCGACGTAGTCCGCGACCTCGTACGGCAGGTGCAGCGTCACCGCGTCCAGCGGGTGCAGGAACGGTTCGACGTCGGCCCGGTGCGCGGGGACCGTCACCCAGGCCGTGAGCGCCCGGCGGACGTCGCGCCAGGCGGTCCGTCCGGCGGCGAGCAGCGGGTTCAGGCCGGGCTGCGCGAGGAGTGACGCGTAGGGGAGCCGAGCGCGTGCGCCGCGGCCCCCGCGTCCAGCACGTACCCGCCGATCCGGACGCCGAGCCGGCGCCGGTCGGGCTCCTCGGCGGTGGAGAAGACGCCGTACGGGAGGTTGTGCGGGCCGAAGGGATCGCCCTCGGCCAGGTCGAGCGGGCTGTGCTCGGACATCGGTGCTTGCCTCGCTTTCCACGGGTGTGGGGGACACGTTACGGGGCGGGCCGCCGGGCGCTGATGACATGGATCACACGGAAACCGCGGCCTCCGTGGGCAACTGTCCGCGTTCGCTCCCTTTGGGCGCCCACCGGTGTCTCCCGCCGGGTCCGGGCCGCCGAAAAGGTCCTCCCGCGGGGGCGTCCGCGGCCCTACGATCACGGTGGTATCGCGCCGCGTGAAGCAGCCGCGAGTGCGCGCCCGCTTTTCTCTCCCTCTTCCCTGACCAGGAAAAGGTCCCGCACTGTGAAGATCCGTCGCATTCTCGCGACCGCCGTGGCCGCCGCCGTGACCACCCCGGTCGTGTTCCTGTCCGCCGCCCCGGCGTTCGCCGACACCAAGCCGTCGTCCGCGTCGACGCAGAAGCCCGCGCAGGGCGAGGAGGACCCCGAGGACGACAAGCCGCCGACGCGCGACGAGCTCGAGGCCGCGGTCGCGCTGGCGCAGGAGGCGTACGACGACGCCGTCGTCGCCGTCGCCGGGGCCAAGGAGGCCCTGAAGGGCTTCGACAAGGCCGACCACCCCCTCAAGAAGGCGATCGCCGACGCCGAGAAGGCCGCCGTCGAGGCCGCCGCGGCCAAGGAGGCCGCCGACAAGGCGCTCGTCAAGGCCCAGGACGAGGAGAAGGCCCTCCCCGGCGACGCCACTCCCGAGCAGAAGCAGGCCGCCGCCGCCGCCGTCGCGGCGGCCGGGACCGCCGCCGAGGCGGCCGCCGCCGCCAAGACCGCCGCCGACGCGAAGGTGACGGAGACCGGCACCGCCTTCACCGACGCGCGCGTCGCCGCCTCGCGCGCCGTCACCCTCGCCCAGGAGGCGCGGAAGACCGCCTCCCGGAAGCTCGACGACGCCAAGGAGGAGCTGGCGTTCTACGAGGACATGGAGGGGCCTGCGAGCCGGACGAGGCCGTGCGGATCGCCCTGAGCGGTCCGAAGCAGGTCACCGCCGGACAGCCCGCCGTCTTCTCGATGCGCGTCACCAACACCTCCGACCGGACCCTGGACCTCGTCGACGTCTACGTCAACGCCCTGCGGGAGCCCGACCTCGGCGAGGAGATCGACGAGGACACGGACTTCGAGGAGTGGGTCCTCCCCGTCGAGTGGTCCTCGGCCGACGCCCCGCGTGGACGTCCGTCGGGAAGAAGTTCGAGGCCATCGAGCTCGGCGAGCTCGCCAAGGACGCCCACTACGACCTGAAGCTGCGCCTCACGGTCCCCGCCGACGCCCCCGCCGGCGAGGGCTCGATCTACACCTTCGGCCAGTACGAGAACAACGACGGCACCTGCGGCATGAGCCTGGACGACGCGTACGCCGACTTCGGCATCCTCGCCGCCAAGGGCGACAAGCCGAAGCCGACCCCGACCCCGACCCCGTCGCCCTCCACCTCGACGCCCGCCCCGGTGACCACCACCGGCACCACCGGCACCACCCAGCAGGGCGGTTCGTCCACCACCCCGGTGACGACCGGCGGGACCCTCGCCGCCACCGGCGCGAACGACGTCCTGCCGCAGCTCGGCCTGGCCGCCGCCGGAGCCGTCGCCCTCGGCGCCGGCGCGGTGTTCGTCGCCCGCCGCCGCAAGGCCGGCCCGCAGGCGTGACCAGCGGTCCCGGATCCCCCGTACGCGCGCTCAGCCCGCCGTGCGGGGATCCACTCTCCAGGTGCGGCGGAAGACCACCTCGTCGCCCTCCGGCACACCACCT
Source organism: Streptomyces sp. WAC08241 (assembly GCA_007858575.1). Taxonomy (GTDB): domain Bacteria; phylum Actinomycetota; class Actinomycetes; order Streptomycetales; family Streptomycetaceae; genus Streptomyces. Next base: position 4,884,800 of record CP042279.1, on the reverse strand, counting down.
CGTTCCAGGTGTGGAAGGCCTCCGCGTCGCAGGTGATCTCCGAGCGGGTGTCCACGCCGACGTCCCAGCCCCGGTCGGGGCGGCGCAGCCAGATCGTCCAGTCCGAGCGGGTGCGGGCGGTCAGCGGGCCGCTCTCCTCGATCGTGTACGTCTCCAGGGCGTCCTCGGTGAACTCCAGGCCGTCCGGGTACACGCGCGTGCCGCCGTACTTCGGGTCCACCTCCAGGCGCCACTCGCCCTTGGCCACGTCCCGGACCACCACCCGCTCCGGGCGCCGCTCCTCCGGGGAGGACGGGTGGACCACGCCCAGCGGCTCGGCCTGCTCCGGCTCCTCCCACGCGACCGCGTCCTCGGTGCGGCGGCGGACCGGCAGGGTGAGGGAGGAGCCCGCCGGGTCGAGGGTGAAGCCCGCCGCGTCGGGCCGGGGCCAGATCCACGGCCAGTACGTGGAGGAGACCGCGAGCCGCACCGGTGGCCGGGCGCGAAGGCGTGCCCGATGCCGTTCAGTTCGAAGGCGAACGCCTCCGTCTCCCCGATCAGGGCCGGTTCGGCCCGGTCGCGGCCGTGGCGGGCGGAGAAGTTCAGGGCGCCCCGGGTGACGAGGGTGGAGGAGCCGTCCGGGGCGATGTCGCAGAGCCGGGCGATCACCTGCCCGGTGGGGGCGGCCGCGCGCAGGGACAGGGTCACCGACGGGCGGCCCAGGATCTCGACCGGGCCGCCGTCCTCGGGCACGGGGAAGTCGAAGCAGGCCGAGTGGGCGTCCTCCTCGCGCTGGTCGGGCGGCAGGTCGGCGTCGTTGCCGAAGGGGAAGAAGCGGCCCGCGTCGATCCCGGTCTGCTGGGGCGAGTCGACGACGACCGGGGAGCCCTGGAAGCCGTACGTGACGGGGGTGACGTACGGGGAGGGCCAGGCGGGGTCGGTGACCCAGCGGCCCGGCAGCTCCTCGTAGACGGTGGCCGGCGGGTGCGAGTCGCTGATCCAGGACCGCAGCGGGGCTCGTCCATCACGCCGTTCGCGGCCCCCTTGAGGTGGTGGTCCCACCAGCGCAGGGTCTCCTGGAGGAAGCCGATCGCGGGCCCCGGCGGCAGGCCCCGGTCCGGGTACTGGTGCGACCAGGGCCCGACGATCCCGCGCACCCGGTCCGCCGGGAGGTGCTCGACGAGCCGCAGGACGGTGTCCCGGTACGGGTCGTGCCAGCCGCCCACGGCGAGGACGGCCGCCCCGATCGCCCCGTAGTCCTCGCAGACGCTGCCGTGCCTCCAGTAGGCGTCCCGGGTCTGGTGGGAGAGCCAGGTGTCGACGAGGGGCTCCACGGCCTCCAGGCGCCGCAGCCACATCGCGCGCCACTCCTCGCCCGCGTACTCCGGGTCCGGCGGCCGGGAGGCGAAGGCGAGCATGGTGGCGCCCCAGGCGTGCATGTCGACGCCGAGGACCGAGCCGCCCATCTTAGTGCACGTCGTTGTCGTACCGGTCGTCGGTGGAGCAGACGGTGACGACCGCCTTCAGGGGCTCGGGGGCGAGGGCGGCGATCTGGAGCGAGTTGAAGCCGCCCCAGGAGATGCCGAACATGCCGACCCGGCCCGTGCACCAGGGCTGTTCGGCGAGCCAGTGCACCACGGCCACGCCGTCCGCCAGCTCGGTCGCGTCGTACTCGTCGCCCGGCAGCCCCTCGCTGTTGCCGTGGCCCCGCACGTCCACCCGTACGGAGGCGTAGCCGTGGCCCGCGTACCAGGGGTGGCGCTGCTGGTCGCGGGGCGCGGTCCAGTCGCTCAGGCGGTACGGCAGGTACTCCAGGAGCGCCGGTACGGGCTCCTCGGTGACCGGGCGCCACACGCGCGCGTAGAGCAGGGTCCCGTCCGCCATCGGGATGCGGACGTCCTCGCGGCGGGTCTCGTACGGGAAGTCGGTGCGGATCTTCGGCATCGGGTCACCTCGGGGACGGGAGAAGGCGGGGTGCGGCGCTCAGCGGACGGGGTGCATGGTGCGGCGCAGCCAGGGCGCCAGGGCGATCACGACGAGGCCGGCGGCGACGGCCACCGCGCCGTTCACGCCGAAGTACACGGGCTTGGAGACGTCGTCGTAGAGCTTCACGGTCTGGGCCTGGATCCCGTTGGCCAGCGCGAGGGAGAGGAACCAGAGCGACATCGTCTGGCTGGAGAAGGCCTTCGGGGCGAGCTTGCTGGTGGCCGACATCCCGGAGGTCTCCAGGAGCACGTCGCCGAGGCCGAGAGCACGTACGAGCCGACGATCCACCAGGCGGCCATCCGGTAGGTGTCGTCCGCGTGCCCGGAGGTCGGCAGGACCATCAGGAGGAAGGACAGGCCGCCCAGGACCACCCCGAACGCGATCTTGTTCGAGACGTGCGGCTGCCGGTGGCCCATCCGGGACCAGACGGCGGCCACCACGGGCGCCAGGGCCACCTCGAAGGCGCCGAGGGCGGAGGCGTACCAGCTCGCCGGGAAGTCGAAGCCGAGGATCGTGGTGCGGGCGTTGGTGGAGGCCAGCAGGATCATCGTCGAGTACGCCTGGAAGAGGATGAAGTTGAACACCACCGAGGCCAGGAAGAGCACCGCGTACGGCCGCAGCCGGCCGCGCTCCCCAGCCGTGACCCGGGGGCTGGTGAACATCACCCGGAAGTAGACGACCGGCGCGACCACCGAGACCAGGGTCAGCACGTCCACGAACCGGTCGATCGTCAGCCACCCGGCCAGGGCCAGGACCGTGGCGACGACGGCCGTGGCGACCGCGCCCGCGACCATCAGCCGGACCGCCCGGCGCATGGCGTCCGGGGCGAGCGCGAACTCGGCGGCGTGCCTGCGTCCGGCCAGGTGACGCCGGCCCGCCACGTACTGCACCAGGCCGAAGGTCATGCCGATCGCGGCGGCCGAGAAGCCCCAGTGGTAGCCCCGGTGGTCGGCGAGCCAGCCGGTGATCAGCGGACCGGCGAAGGCGCCGATGTTGATCGCCATGTAGTAGAGCGCGAAACCGGCGTCGCGGCGGTCGTCGTCCGTGCGGTAGAGCTTGCCGACCATCGTCGCCACGTTCGGCTTGAGCAGCCCGGTCCCGGCGCTGATCAGACCGAGCCCACCAGGTCATGGCGGCCGTGGGGACCGCCATGGAGTAGTGGCCGCAGGCGATCAGGATCCCGCCCACAGGACGGCGCGGTACGAGCCGAGGACGCGGTCCGCGAGCCAGCCGCCGGCCACCGAGACCAGGTAGACCAGCGTGCCGTAGGCGGCGGAGACCGAGGCGGCGGTGCCCGGGGACATGCCGAGTCCGTCGTCGGCGACGGCGGCGGCGAAGTAGAGGACGAGGATCGCCTGCATGCCGAGGAACGAGAACCGCTCCCAGACCTCCAGGCCCGAGAGGGTCAGCAGGCCCTCGGGTGCCCGAGGAAGGCGCGGTCGTCCTCCGGCGGGGGCCGCTCGCCGTCCGGGTCGGTGTCGATGTTCGTTCGGGACAAAACGCCTACTCCTGGTGGTATCGGCTGATCACGAACATACCGGGGGTGACGGGAAGGCGCCCACGGTGATCGAAAGGTGACCGGATACGCTGGCTTGAGTGAATCCAGCGACACATCGACAATCCGTGTGACCGTCCCGTGTGATCGCTGCCGACCGTGTAGCGACAGCAGGCGTCAGCAGACAGGAGACCCCCTCGTGACCGTCGTCGGGCCGTTCGGCCTCAGCGTGCGGGACCAGGCTCTTGAGGCCGATGTCCAGACCGGTCTGGCGGCCGTGGAGGCGGGCCTCCTGGACGCCACCAAGAGCGACGTCCCCTTCATCACGGAGGCCGCGCAGCACCTCGTCCTGGCCGGCGGGAAGCGCTTCCGCCCGCTGCTCGTGATGCTCGCCGCCCAGTTCGGCGACCCCTACGCGCCCGGCATCGTGCCCGCCGCCGTGGTCGTCGAGCTGACCCACCTCGCCACGCTCTACCACGACGACGTCATGGACGAGGCCGACGTCCGGCGCGGCGTCCCCAGCGCCAACACCCGCTGGGGCAACTCGATCGCCGTCCTCACGGGCGACTTCCTCTTCGCCCGCGCCTCCCACACGCTCGCGGACCTCGGCCCGGAGGCCGTCCGCATCCAGTCCGAGGCGTTCGAGCGGCTCGTCACCGGCCAGATCCTGGAGACCGCCGGGCCCGCCGACGGCCGCGACCCCGTCGACCACTACCTCGACGTCCTCGGCGGCAAGACCGGCTCCCTCGTCGCCGTCGCCTGCCGCTTCGGCGCGATGATGGCCGGCGCCGACGAGGGCGTCGTCGACACCCTCACCCAGTACGGCGAGCGGCTCGGCGTCGCCTTCCAGCTCGCCGACGACGTCCTCGACATCGCCTCCGACTCCCACGAGTCCGGCAAGACCCCGGCACCGACCTGCGCGAGGGCATCCCGACCCTGCCCGTCCTGCGCCTGCGGGCCGCGGCCGCCGCGCACGGGCGCCCCGAGGACGTCGAGCTGGTCGCCCTCGTCGACGGCGACCTCACCGACGACGCCCGGCACGCCGAGGTCCTGCGCCGGCTGCGCGCCCACCCGGCCCTGGAGCAGGCCCGCCGGGACACCGTGCGGTACGCGGAGGAGGCCCGCGCGATGCTGGCGCCGCTGCCCGACGGCTACGCCAAGTCGGCGCTCGCGGAGCTGTGCGACGCGGTGGTGTACCGGGCGGGCTGACCCTCCGGCCGGTCCTTTCTGTCCTTTCTGCCCTTTCGGCCCGTCCGGTCCTCCGGTTCCGGGGGCGAGCCCGCCTCCAGGTCGCGGGCGAGCGCGTGAGCCAGACCTCCACGTCCGTGAGCGGGGCGAGGAGCGGCGCGGGGACCCGATCCGCCACCTCCGGCGGCAGGGGCGCGGGACGGATCCGTACCCCGTCCGGGGGAATCCCGCCGCCCGCACGGTCGCCGCGACCACCTCCTCGGCCGTCTCGTGCGCCCAGTGCCGGGCGTCCGCCGGAAGGCCGGGCATGCCGTCCGTACGGGGCAGCCAGTAGGCCCCGACCAGCGTCCGCGACCCGTAGTCCAGCACCGAGAGCCAGTCGTGGGCGGACCCGGCGGCGTCCGCGGCGGGCTCCGTCCGGTACTGCGCGTAGGCCGCCTCGGCGATCCGGAGCCGGTGCAGGGTGAGCCGTACGCCGGGGAGGCGGGGCCGGCGCCCTTCGCCTCCCCGGCCGGGACCGTGCCCTCCCGCTTCCGGCCCGGGGCGCGCCCTCTGTTCCCGGCCCGGGGCGCGCCCTTCCCGCTCCCGACCTGGGGCGTGCCTTCCCGCTCCCGACCTGGGGCGTGCTCTCCCCGCTCCCGTCGGTCACCGCCGCCGTCGTGGCCCGGACCACCGGCGCGGCGGCCCGCAACAGGCCCGACATGCCGTACCGGATCTCGGCGCGGGCCCCCGCCAGCCAGGCGAGCAGGCCGCACAGCAGGCCGATCGCGCTGCCGGTGAGCACGTCGACCAGACGGGCCTCCGCGAGCCGCCAGGTCACCGGCGCGATCTGGGCGAAGGCCGTGGCGACGACGAGCGTGAAGAGCCCCTGGCCCCAGGACGGGCCGCCGAGCGGGCCCAGCGTGAAGGCCACCAGCATCATCGGGACGAGCAGCGCCGCGTACACGTCGGAGGCGCCCCCGGCCCCACGATCAGCAGCCCCGCCGCGAACGCCCCGCCAGGGTCCCGGCCGCCGCCGCCCGCACGGCCGACCAGGTGGCGCCCGCCGTGGTCCGCCCCAGGGTCAGGACGGCGAGCAGCACCAGAAGCCGTGCGTCAGGTCGAGCGAACCGGCCACGAGGCGGGCGAGCGCCAGGCCGAGCGCGGTGCGCAGCGCGTTCTGGAAGACGACGGAGCGCCGGGTCAGATTGCCCCTGACCCGGACGGCCACGAGCCGGGCCGTCCCCTCCGCCGCGTACCAGAACTGCTCGTGGGGCAGCCCGTGGAGCCGCTCCCGGCCGCCGAGCGCGAGGGAGGCGGCCGTGCGGACGGTCACCGCCGACACGGCCGCCGTCAGAACGGTCGAGCGCCGGACGAGGACGGTACGGAGGGTGGGGGCGGGGCTGTCGGGGAGCCGCCCCGCGCCCCGGTGCTCTCCGCCGCGGTCCCGCGTGCCTTCAGGAAGTCCGCGACCATCTCTTCGAGGAGCTGCGGGCCGGGGAGGGGCGCCCCGCCGCCCCCGGTCCCCCTCCGCAGGGCTTCGGCCGTCTCCCCGCAGTTCGCCGCGACCCCCGCAGCAGCTCCGCCGAGACCGTGTCCCCGGGCGCCGGGTCGTGCGCGGCGAGAGGCCAGTTCGTCGAGGAGCCGGCGGGTCGCGGCCCCGCCTGGGCCAGGGCCCGGTCCGTCCGGCCCGCGCCCGTCGGCCGGGCCCCGGCGGGCAGCCGCGACAGGCGCAGCTCCCGCCCGGCCGCCCCGAGGCGCCCGGCGGTCTCCGGATCCGGCCCTCCCCGCGGACGACTCCGGAGGCGGCGCGGGCCGCCAGGTCCAGGGCGTCGGCGATCCGCCCCGGTACGAGGGCTCCGGCGCGTCCGGGAAGAGCACCGCCTCGGCCAGGGCCAGGAGCGCCCCGCCGACGACGAGCCCGGCGAGCCGCTGCGGCAGCGTCCCCGGCGCGTACGGCGGGAAGCAGGCCAGGATGTAGAAGAGCTGGAGCCCGGGGCGGCGCCCGCGATCCGGGGCCCGCAGGCCGCCCCGAAGGCCAGCGCGAACCCGACCGCCAGCATGCCCGCGACGGCCGGCCAGGTCCCGACCGCGAGCACGGTCCCGAGGACGACGAGCACGGCCGCGGCCGGCACCGCCCGCAGCACGGTCGCGGCGCGGTCCCGGCCCGCTCCGGGCAGCGGGGAGAGGATGCCGAACGCGATGGGGGTGAACAGGGCGTAGATCCCGGCGACCGGCCGGTCCAGGAGGTGGAGCGCCGGATAGAACCCGGCGGCGGTCGCGGCCGTGACGTGCGCGGCGTGGCGCCCGGTGCGCGCCACCGCGGAGAGTCCCTCGGCCATGACGGCTCCTCTCGACCCGTCCCCTCCCGCCAGTCTCGCCCGGGAGCGCGGGCCCCGCCTTCGCGGAGGCGGGAGTTCCGCATGTGCGGGTCCGGGCCGGTCTCGGGGTCGGGTCATCCCGAAGGGGTACGCGAGGTTGATCCCGGGGCTGACGATTCCGTCCTCCCCGTTTGGTGGGATGGGGTACATCGACCACATGAGGCCGTTCGGGCCTCTCCAGGGCGCACGGAGGTAGCGGAGACCATGGCAGCGAACGAAGTCCCCAGCGAGACCCCCAGCGAGGTCCGCGGCGAGGCTCGTGGCGAGACCCGTCGCAGGGCGAGCCGGTACGTCGTCCCCGTCGCGGTGGCCGGCGTGGCCGCGGCGACCATCGGTCTGGTCCCGGCGCTCGCGGCGGCCGGCGACCGGACCTGCCGGAGATCACGGCCCAGCAGCTCATCGAGAAGATCGCGGGCTCGGAGACCCAGACCCTCTCCGGCACCTTCAGGGTCTCCACCGACCTTGGCCTGCCGGCCCTCGGCGGCCTGGCGTCCGGCCTCGGGGGCCAGGGCGGCGGGGCCTCCACGGCAGACCCGGCGCAGAAGCTCACCGAACTCGTCTCGGGCACCCACACGCTGCGCCTGGCGGCGGACGGCCCCGAGCGCCAGAAGCTCACCCTGCTCGACGGCTCCGACGAGTACAGCCTGATCCACAACGGCGACGACGTCTGGGGCTACGACAGCAAGTCGAACGAGGTCTTCCACGAGAAGGGCGCCTCGGAGGCCCGGCGGCCGAGGGAAGGAGCTTCCGGCGACGCCCAAGGAGCTCGCGGACGAGGTCCTGAAGGCGGCGGGCGACACCACGTCGATCACGGTCGACGGCACGGCGCGGGTGGCGGGCCGGGACGCGTACCAGTTGGTGATCAAGCCGAAGCAGACCGGTTCGACGGTCGCGTCGGTGAAGATCGCGGTGGACGCGGCGAACGGCACCCGCTGAAGTTCACGCTCTCCTCGGTCGAGGGCGGCAAGCCGGTCGTGGACGCGGGCTTCACGAAGGTCGACTTCGCCCGCCCGGACGCGTCGGTCTTCGCCTTCGAGGCGCCGAAGGGCGCGAAGGTGACGGAGGGCGCGGAGGAGGCGGGGAAGTCCCGGGAGCTCCCGGAGAACTTCGAGAAGGACTTCGGCAAGGAGTTCGGGGGCTTCGGTGGCCCCGGGGGCCTCGGCAAGGGCCTGAACGTCCTCGGCGAGGGCTGGACGACCATCGCGAAGCTCGACACCGGCGCCCCGGCGCCCAGGACAGACGAGGCGCCGAAGGAGCTCCAGGGATTCCTGGACTCCTTCGGCGACAAGATCACCAGGACGTTCGGCTCGGGCACCCTCTTCAAGACGAAGCTGGTGAACGCGCTCCTCACCGACGACGGCAAGGTCTACGTCGGCGCGGTGACGAAGGACGCCCTGGTGGAGGCGGCGAACTCCGGCAAGTAGCGGCCGGACCGGTTGGGACCCCGGGCGGGTCGGGGGCGATGGTCACCGACCCGCCCGGGCGTTCTCTCGCCTTCCCGTGAGGGTTACGGGAAGGTCAGCTTGAAGGCGTTGATGTAGCCGGTGTCGGCCGAGGCCTTGTCCTGGACGCGGAGCTTCCAGGCGCCGTTGGCGACCTCGGAGGAGGCGTTGACGGTGTAGGTCTGGACGATGTTGTCGGCGCTGCCGCCGGTGCGGTTGTGCAGGTTGTAGACCGAGCCGTCGGGGGCGACGAGGTCGACGATCAGGTCGCCCTTGTAGGTGTGGACGATGTCCACGCCGACGGCCAGGTTGCTGGGCGCGTTGCCGGTGACGCCGGTGACGTTGACCGTCGAGGTGACCGCGGCGCCGTTGTCCGGGATGGACACGTCGGCGGTGTTCTCGAAGACCTTGCCGGTGGGCGGGGTGGTGGAGCCGGCGGACAGCGTCCAGACCGCGTGCGCGATGGCGTCGCTGTTGCGGTCGAGGGCGGTGTCGTTGATGTTCGCGGTGGTGTCGCAGGAGGAGTGGTAGCAGCGGTCGAACGCCTGGCCGGCGGTGCCGCCCCACTTCTGCGCCTGCGCCGACGTCTTGGTGTAGTCGGCGCCGCTGAACAGACCGCCGACCGGGACGCCGACGTTCTTGAACGGGGCGTGGTCGGAGCGGCCGTCGCCCTCGGTCTCGATCTCCGTCTGGATGCCGAGTCCGGCGTAGTAGTCCTTGAAGGTCTTCTCGATCGTCGGGTCGTCGTCGTAGACGAAGTAACCCGGGTTCGGCGAGCCGATCATGTCGAAGTTGAGGTAGCCCTTGATCTTCGAACGCTCGGTCGTCGCGAGGTTGTTGACGTAGTACTTCGAGCCGACGAGACCCAGCTCCTCGGCGCCCCACCAGGCGAACCGCAGGTGCTTGGAGGCTGGTAGCCGGCGCGGGAGACGGCGAGGGCGGTCTCCAGGATCGCGGCGGAGCCGGAGCCGTTGTCGTTGATGCCGGGGCCCGAGGTCACCGAGTCGAGGTGCGAACCGGACATCAGGACCTGGTTGGGGTCACCGCCCGGCCAGTCGGCTATCAGGTTGTAGCCGGTGGCGCCGCTGGTGGTGAACGTCTGGAGGCTGGTGGTGTATCCGGCGGCGTCCAGCTTCGCCTTCACGAAGTCGATCGACGCCTTGTAACCGGCGCGGCCGTGGGCCCGGTTGCCGCCGTTGGAGGTGGCGATGGACTGGAGGTCCGTCAAGTGCTGCTTGACGGCGGCGAGCGAGATGTCGGGCGCGGCGGCGGCACCGGCGGCCTCGGCGGGCCGGGCGGTGGCGCTGGTCCCGGTGAGACCGGCGAGCGCGAGCGCCGCGAGGGCGGCGACCGCGGTGACGCGTCTGGGCACGGAGATGTTCATGTGGGGGCTCCGGATTCCGAACGGGGATGGGACGGAACGTGCGAGACGCCCCGGGCGTGGGAGGCCGCGAGGCGTTGGAGCTGTACGAATGCGTGCGGAGTGTTCAGTTGTCTGTTGCACGAGCGTTCCGCTGTGCGTGCTGAATGTTCAGTGACAGGATGTGTTCACGTCAAGAGCGGAAACCGGTCAGGGGTGTTCGCTCAGCGGACGGGGGTCCGCCACGACCTGAGCTGCGCATGCGGGTCCCGCCAGGGCGGTCCGGTGCGGAACTCGGACACGATGCCGTCGAGCACCCGGCGGTGGTCCCGCCGGTCGCGGGTTCGGCTCGCGGGCGACAGCGACGGTGCGATCGCCGTCCACGCGGATCAGAGGTCTCCCCATCCCACACGACCGGAACGACGACCCGGTGATCGGCCGGACAGTCCTAGGTGTTCGGCCCGAGACACAGCCGTGCGAGGTGGGGAAGCCGCCGGCGCATCTCCTCGGCGTCGTCGAAGTCGAAGTCCTCGCAGAACAAGGCCTCGTCGCGGTGAGCCTGCACCGCCTCCGCCACGACAGGGTGCTCGGCAAGGCTGTCCGGTGCCGCGGCGACCCGCTCGTACCACTCACGGCCGAGGGAGGTCACTCCGGCCCGGAAGTCGATGAAGCTGTCGTCGGAGCAGCCGCCGCCGGACCGTGCTGACGTGATCAGCCCGTGGCAGGCAGCTCCCGAGCCGCGTAGTAGGCGTGCAGTGCGGCCTCACTGCCGGAGCCCAGGGCGGTCATGATCCGTTGGAAGCGGGCGGAGCGGAGGTCGCCGGCCACGATGACGCGGGGGTGCTGGTCGGTGGGCGGGCAGTATCCGTCCGCGCCACGGGTGAGGTCTCCGAGCGGGGCGGTCGGCGCGTTGCCGATGCTGAGGTGGGCGGCGTCCGCCAGGACCGCCCGCCGGACACCGTCCTGACCCACCGCTTCCGCCGATACCTGAGCACCTTCCCGCAGCTCAGCGTCAGGTGCTCGACGAGGAGGAGGGTGACGCGGGGTCCTCGCGGATCTCCTCGACCTTGTACGCGTCGGCCGCCGGGTACGCCACCAGCAGACGGGTGTCGGTGGCCGGGTGGGCGCGCAAGAAAGTGCCGATCGGGCGGTCGCCGCCGAGGACGAGGAGGGTGCGGCCTTCGGCGTCGTCCGCTTCGGCCTGCCAGAGCGGGCGCAGGGTCAGGCCCTCGGGGGCGGTGATCCAGGCGGCGTCACGGGGCTGGAGAGGGCCGACGCCGGTGGCGACGACGGCGTACGGGGCGGTGAGGCGGGTGCCGGTGTCGAGCGTGGCGGTCACCCGGTCGTCGTCGGCGTGGAGTGACGTGACGTGCCGGCCGAGTTCGAGGCGGCACAGCTCCGTGCTCTTCAGCTCCGCGACGATGGAGCCGGCGAGCTCGGGCCCGCTGGTGTAGCCGCCGAGGACGTTGTTCAGGGCCGGGATCCGGTAGAGGTTGCGGCACAGCCGGTCCGGCTCGATCAGGACCGAGCGCATGCCGACGCTGGCGGCCATGCGGGCGGCGGCGCAGCCGGCCGGGCCGCCGCCGATGATGATCAGGTCGGTGTCGTACAGCATCTCGGCCATGGGGCTATTCCAGCACCGGGGCTCCGGCGTACGCGGTGAGTCGGCCGATCACGTGGTCGCTGGTGACGAGTTGGCCGGTTCCGATCAGGCGGCGGGCGACGACGAGACCGGCGTCGTGGACATCCGGACCGGCGTCGCTCGCGGAGGCGTCGGTGACGATCCAGGGCGCGTAGCCGCGCTCGAAGGCGTCGGCGGCGGACTTCAGGACGCAGCTCTCGGTGGCGATCCCGCAGAAGACGAGATCGGTCCAGCCGGCCCGGCGGATCAGTTCGCCGGCCTCCGGGGTGAGGAGCGTGTACCCGGTCTTGTCGACGACCGCGTGCGCGCGGGCGGCAGCCTCGGCGAGCTCGGGGACGATGTCGGTCTCGGGCGCTTCCTGGAGTCGGCGCCACTGGAAGAAGCGCTCGTAGGGGCTGTCCGGATAGTTGAAGTACCGGGTGAAGACCACGGGTCGGCCCGCGGCGGACCACTGGGCGACCAGGTCGGAGACCGCGCGCACGGCGTGGCGGCTGTGGTGGTTCACGAAGCCGTTCTGCATGTCGACCACGACCAGCGCGGCACTGCCGATGTCCATCCGCTGTCTCCCCTGCCCCGTTGCCCCGTGTTCTCAGCCGACGCTCTCGCGCAGAGCGTCCTGGGCGGCGCGCAGGAAGCGCCAACCGTACTGCTCGGGCACGGAGGGTCCTGGCCGTCCTCGATCATCTGCTGGACCTGGTGGGTGAAGCACCACAGGGCCCCTGGACGGTCGGCTCGCAGGCGACCAACTCGTCGGCGTCCCACTCATCTCCACGAAGGTCCGGCCGCCTTCACCACCGCAGCGAAGACGCCCTGGCAGTTCGCCGAGACCCGTCTCCTGCCCGCCCGCCAACGTGTGGGGCCCGGTCTTCACCGGCCTGTCCGGTAAACGGGTGGCACTCCGACTGCTACGTCCGGCGGGAGACGCTCCTATCCGTACGTCTCCTTCCAGCGCTCCCGGTGCCGGCGGTCGCCCTGCCCCAGACCGTTCACCGCTCTGAGCGACGGCAACGAGGCGCCGTTGTTCCACAGCCCGAAGTGATCACGATGAACGGCAAGGATGTCGTTCTCCGCGGCGAACTTCTCCGCCGGTCCGCTGAAGTACGTGGTGGCCACGAAGATCGCCACGTCGGCCTTGAAGTGCACCTTCGCACCGAGCAGATCCCGGACCTCCCGACTGGGGATCTTGCGCTTGGGCGCGTACCGCTTGCACTGGATCACCATGCTCCGCCCGTCGGGCAGGCGTCCCAGCACGTCGGCTCCGTTGTCGTGCGAGCCGCCGACCCTCCGCACATCGGTGCACCCGTCGCGCCGACACAGCTCCACGACGAAGTCCTCGAACTCCGTCCCCGTCATCACGTCGACCTCGGCAAGCGTCCGCTGCCCTGCCCTCACGGCCTCGTCGTGCCGCCACTGCCGATCACCGCCCCTGATGAACCGATCGGTGCGCCACCACCACCATCCACCTCCTACGACTCCGCCAAGGACGAGCGCACCCACGAGACAGGGCCAGATCACGCTCCGGAAGACCACCAGCAGGACGACGCCCACGCCCCCGGCGATGACACCGCCCAGAGCCGTCTCTCTCGCCGCTTCCGAGCCGCTGTTCCTCGCCGCTTCCGTGCCGCTGCCATGGCGCCCCTTTCTCATCCAGTGCAGCAGTCTTGGGAAACGTGGGGCGTTCGAGTAGGGCGCGGTTCGGCCAATGACTGGTCTCGTCGGGTTCCTTCCGGCGGACACGCTCCCGGTTTCGGTTCCGATCTCATTCGCCTTTGTCCGGCCCTGCCAAGACAGGCCCGGACGCGCTGCCACCGATCGCCGCGTCCGGATCCCGCCAGCGGGCAGGGCGGGGAGGGGCGACGCTGGAGCCATGCGTACCGCCGAGACCCCTTACGTCCCCGGGCCGTCGCGCCCGCCGCCCTCGCCGCGCTGCGCGTCGTCGACGACGCCGGGCGCCCCTGCGTGCCGTACCCGGCCACCGGCGGCGGGGAGCCCCTCCGCTGCTGTCTGCGCCCCGCCGCCCCCGGCGAGCGGATCGCGCTCGTCTCGTACGCGCCGCTGCGCCGCTGGGCGGCGGAGACGGGGAGCGGAACCGGGCGCGTACGACGAGCAGGGCCCCGTCTTCGTGCACGCCGGGGAGTGCGGCGGGCCCGCGCCCTCGGAGGAGTACCCCTTCGCGCGGCCCGGGGCCCTGCGCGTCCTCCGCCGGTACGACGCGGCGGGCCGGATCGTCGGCGGCCGGCTCCTGGAGCTTCCGCAGGACCCGGCGGAAGGCTTCGACCGGGCCCTCGCGGAGGCCTTCGAGGACCCCGCCGTGGCCCTGGTCCACGTCCGGGCCGTCGAGTACGGCTGCTTCCACTTCGAGGTCCGCCGCCCTGATGCCCCTACGGGACGCCCGCCGCCCGCACCGCCGGGAGCAGGTCCGCGAGCCGTTCAACTGGTCGCGCTGGGAGCGCAGGTCCAGGGCGCCGAGGCGCGCGACGACGTGCCGGGCGCCGGCCGCGACGTACTCCTCCAGGCGCTCGCGCACCCGGTCGGCCGAGCCGGTGACGACGGCCTGGACCTTCTCCAGGTCCTCCAGCGGCATGCCGTACGTGGCCCGCGCGTAGGCGTCCATCGCCCGGCGGCCGTCCCCGGGGTCCGCGTCCGGGCCGTCGTCGATCCGCACCGAGACGAACAGGGCGGGCGTGACGTCCCCGGCCGCGCGCCCGGCTCGGCCGCCGCCGCGCGGACGGCCCGGAGGCCGGTCGCGTAGTCGGCGGGATCGGGCGGATAGGGGAGCCAGCCGTCGTACGTCCGGCCGGTGCGGGCCAGGGCGGCGGGGTCGCCCCGCCGAGCCAGACGGGCGGGCCGCCGGGCCGGAACGGCCTGGTCATGGGCGGTACGTCGGCGAAGCGGAGGAACTCGCCGTGGAAGGAACCGCCGCCGCCCCACAGGGTCCGCCACAGCGCGACCGTCTCGTCCAGGCGGGCGAAGCGCCTCTCCCACGGCACCTCGGACAGGGCGTAGAGGGGCTGCCCGAAGCGGCCGGGGAAGCCGGCGCCGACGGCCACGGCGAGCCGCCCGCCGGACAGCAGGTCGAGCGACGCCAGCGCCTGGGCGGTCTGCACCGGCCGCCGCAGGTGCGGCAGCAGCGCGGCCGTCCCGAGCGTCACGGCGTCGGTCGCGGGGCGAGCGCCGCCAGCATCGTGAGCGCCTCGACGCGCGGGCCGATCAGGGTGTCGTTGACGAAGAGCGAGGAGAAGCCCGCGCGTTCGGCCCGGCGGCCGAGGGCGACCAGGTCGCGGGGGTCGTCGTCCGGGCCCCACTGGGCGGCTCCGGTCGGAAGCAGTACGCCGATGTCCATGGCGGCGATGCTCACGGCGGGGCGCGCGGGCCTCAATTCCCCCCGGGGAATGGCCTGGAGACGTGTCCGTACGGGTCCCCCTGGGGAATGGCCCGGAGACGTGTCCGTGCGGGCTCGATTCCCCGGAGGGAATGGCCCCGAGTCGTCCTCCCCCGTACAACGGGACCGTGGACTTTCCCGTGCGCTCCGCGAACGCCGTACCGGCCGCCGTCTCAGCCAGCTCGACCTGGCGCTGCGGGCGGGCACCACGCAGCGGCACCTCAGCTTCATCGAGTCCGGCAGGTCCCTTCCCGGCCGGAACATGGTGGTGCGCCTGGCCGAGTCGATGGGGCTGCCGCTGCGGGAGCGCAACGAGCTGCTGCTCGCCGCCGGGTACGCGCCCGTGTACCCCGAGAGCCCGCTCGACGGCCCGGAACTCGCGCCCGTGCGCACGGCGATCGACCACGTCCTGCGCGGGCACCTGCCGTACCCGGCCCTCGTCGTGGACCGGAACGGAGACCTGATCGCCGCGAACAGCGCGTTCGACCTGATCACCGAGGGCGCCGCCGCCGACCTCGTGGGGCCGGGCACGAACGTCTACCGCCTGGCGCTGCACCCCGACGGCCTCGCCCCCGCGTCGGCAACCTCGCCGAGTGGGCGCACCACGTCCTGGCCCGCCTCGGACACCTGGCGGAACTGCGGGCCGAGCTGGCCGGGTACGTCCCCGAGCCGGGGCCGTCCGCCGGGGCCCTCGGCTTCGCGGTGCCGCTCCGGCTGCGGACCTCGTACGGCGAACTGCGCCTGATGACGACCGTGACGACCTTCGCCACCGCCGTGGACGTGACGCTCGCCGAACTGAAGCTGGAGGCGTTCCTGCCGGCGGACCGGGCGACGGCGGACGCGCTGCTCGCGGCGGCGGCCGGATCCACCGGGACCCCGGCCCCGGGTCCCGGGACCCCGGACTCCGGGGCCCCGGGTCCCCGACCACCTCCCGCACCACCGCTACTGCACGCAGAACTCGTTCCGCTCCGGATCCGCCATGACCCACCCACGAGCCCGACGGCTCGTTCACCTCGTGCAGGACCGTCGCGCCGAGGTCGATCAGGCGGGCGACCTCCTTGTCGCGGGCGCCCGCCTCCGCGTGGAGGTCCAGGTGGACGCGGTTCTTGACGGTCTTCGCCTCCGGGACCCGCTGGAAGAGGATCCGGTGGCCGAGACCCGCGTCGGTGTCCTCGTCGTACGGCTCGTCCGGGTGCCGCACGGCGGCGAGGTCCCGCCAGCCGAGCCGCTCGTCCTCCGTGCCCCCGTGCACGGTGGTCGTCACCGTCGGGCACGGCCCCCAGGTCGAGGAGCCGCCGCACGAGCGGACTGTGGTCCTCCTCCCGGTAGTGCAGGGCGGCGGCCCAGAAGGCGGCCTGCGCGTGCGGGTCCGTGGCGTCGACGACGAGCTTCCAGTGCAGGGGTTTCATGGAACCGGTTGTAACGTCCCTCCCCGCCCGTGCCACCGGAACGGTTCTTTCCGCCGGAACGGGCGGCCCCGTCAGGCCCGCAGGTGGTCCAGGAGCCCCTCCGGCTCCGGGTACGGCTCCTCCCGGGGCAGCAGCGCGCGGGCGCCGTCCACGTCGCCGGCCCGGACCAGGGCGTGGACGCGGTGGGCGAGCAGGGTCACGTCGGTGATCGACACCGTCCACTCGTCCGCGTACCGGCGGGACGCCTCGCCCGCCAGGCCGAGCTGGAGCGAGCGGTACGGGAGGGGTCCAGGCGGGGTCGCGCTCCGGGTCCCACTGGACCCGGGCCGGGGACGCCCGCAACTGCCGCCGCCACGCGTCCCGGTCGGGGTGGAAGCCGCGCGCGTAGTGGGAGAGGCAGGCGTTCCGCAGGGCCCACTCGAACCCCTCGCGGGTGATCTCCACGGCCAGGACGGTCTCCTGGCCCTCCTTCAGGCCCCAGCCCGAGCGGTACATCATCCACAGGAACGACGGCTTGATCCACGTCATCCGGTCCCGCTTCCAGACGGCCGGAAACCGGCCCTCCCGCGCCGCCGGAAGCCCGATCTCGGGCCGGTACGCCTGGTAGACGGTGACCGTGCGCTCGGTGTGGAGCGCGCGGATCCGGTACTTCGGTTCTTCCATGGGGTTCAGGGGTGGGGCGGGGCCCCGTCCCTCACCACCGGTTATTCCGGGGCCGGACGACCCGTGGGCGGCCCGTGAGCACCCGTACGCCCCGGCGGTCGGGGCCGTACAGTCAGCGTCCGGTCGTGGGCGCGGTCCGGACCGGCCCCGCACCTTCGACCGGCCCGGGGTCCCGGCCGGTTCCGTGGTCCCGGCCGTGCCCGTGGCTCCGGCCGTGCCCGTGGTCCCGGCCGTGCCCGCCGCCGCGATCGCCGCCCGGTTGCGCCGGTTCGTCCGCAGCGCGTCCCAGGTGAGGATCGTCAGGGCGAGCCAGACGAGGGAGAAGCCCGCCCAGCGCTCCGGCGGCATCGCCTCGTGGAAGTAGAGGACGCCGAGGAGGAACTGGAAGGTCGGCGCGAGGTACTGGAGGAGGCCGAGCGTCGACAGCGGGACGCGGATCGCCGCCGCGCCGAAGCAGACCAGCGGGATCGCCGTGACCAGGCCGGTGGCGGCGAGCAGCGCAGTGTGGCCGGCGCCGTGCGCGCCGAACGCCAGGGTGCCCCGGCTGCCGAGCCAGACCAGGTACGCGAGGGCGGGCAGGAACTGGACGGCGGTCTCGGCGGCCAGCGACTCCAGGCCCCCGATGTTCACCTTCTTCTTCACCCAGGCCGTAGAGCGCGAAGGAGAAGGCGAGGACGAGGAGATCCACGGCGGCTGCCCGTACCCGATCGCGAGGACGAGCACGGCCGCGAAGCCGATCCCGACCGCCGCCCACTGCGCCGGGCGCAGCCGCTCCTGGAGGACGAGGACGCCGAGCGCGATGGTGACGAGCGGGTTGATGAAGTAGCCGAGGGAGGCCTCGACGACGTGGCCCGCGTTCACGGACCAGATGTAGAGGCCCCAGTTCACGGTGATGACGGTGGCGGCGAGGGTGATCAGGCCGAGCTTGCGCGGACTGCGCGCCAGCTCCCGCACCCAGCCCCAGCGGCGCAGGACGAGCAGGGCGAGCCCCACGAAGACCAGGGACCACACCATCCGGTGGGCGAGGATCTCCATCGCCCCGGCGGGCTTGAGGAGCGGCCAGAAGAGGGGACCAGGCCCCACATGCCGTAGGCGCCGATCCCGTAGAGCAGGCCTGCTCGCCCCTCGTTCTCCGTCTTCATCGGACCTCCCGCCCTGTGCCGCGCCGTCCTGTCGGCCGCTCCGACGACGGTAGCGCCGCACGGGGCGGGTTGTCATGCCCGTACCGCTATACGGTCATGACGGCCCGGCGGTACGGTCATGACGGTCCGGCGGTACGGGCATGAGGGCCCGGCGGCACGGCCGTGGCGGCCCGGCGGTACGGGCGGCCCGGCGGTCGTCAGGAGGCGTCGAGCGCTTCCTGGACCGAGACGCCGACCGGGGTGGTCGGGCGGCCGATCAGCCGGGTCAGGTCGCCGGTCCGCAGGGCGAGCGCGCCGTGCTCGGCGGCCCGGTCGACGTCGACCAGGATCTCGGCGAAGGGGCGCGGGAGGCCGGCGCCGGTGAGAATCTCCAGGTGGGTCTCGGCGGAGACGGGGTGTACGTCACCTCGCGGCCGGACCGGGCGGCGACCTCGGCCGCGTACTCGGCGAAGGACCAGGCGGTGTCGCCGCTCAGCTCGTAGACCTTGTTCAGGTGCTCCTCGGCCGGGCCGGTCAGGACGGCGGCCGCCGCGGCGGCGTAGTCGGCGCGGGAGGCGGAGGCGATCCGGCCCTCGCCGGCGTTGGAGACGACGGCGCCGTGGGCGAGGACGGGGGCGAGGTTGGCGGTGTAGTTCTCGCTGTACCAGCCGTTGCGGAGGAAGGTGTACGGCAGGCCGGAGGCGAGGATCAGGCGCTCGGTCTCCTTGTGCTCGGCGGCCAGCTCGAAGTCGGCGTCGTCGCCGCCGAGGACGCCGGTGTACGCGAGCTGGGCCACGCCCGCCGCCTTCGCCGCGTCGATCACGGCGGCGTGCTGCGCGACGCGCCGGCCGACCTCGCTGCCGGAGATCAGGAGCACCCGGTCGCCGACCTCGAAGGCGTCCGCCAGGGTCTCGGGGCGGCTGTAGTCGGCGATCCGCAGCTCGACCCCGCGCTCGGCCAGGTCCGCGGCCTTCTCCTTGTCGCGGACGACGGCGACGATCCGCCCGGCGGGGGCGGTGGCCTCGGCGGGGGCGGCGGCGAGGAGGGCGTCGACGACGAGACGGCCGAGCTGTCCGGTGGCTCCGGTGACGACGATGCTCATGGTGCTTCCTTGGGTGTGGGGTGCGTGAACGTGAAACGGTGTACTCACCGTAGGACCGGCACTAACTTTTCGGAAGTGCCCACTTTGAAGTAAGGTACTGGCATGGAGGTAAGTGAAGAGGTGAATGCGATGGCTCCGCTGCCCGACGTCTTCGAACCGATGTGCCCCTCGCGGGCGGTCCTGGAGCACGTCACCAGCCGCTGGGGCGTCCTCGTCATGGCGTCCCTCCTGGAGCGCCCGTACCGCTTCAGCGAGCTGCGCCGCCGCATCGGGAACGTCAGCGAGAAGATGCTGGCCCAGACGCTCCGGACCCTGGAGCGCGACGGCTTCGTCCACCGCGACGCCAAGCCGGTCATCCCGCCCGCGTCGACTACGCCCTCACCCCGCTCGGCACCGAGGCCGCCCGCCAGGTCTGGGCGCTCGCCCACTGGAGCGAGCAGCGGGTGGCCGCCGTCCAGGAGGCCCGCGAGCGGTACGACGAGGCGCGTCGCGAGAGTGCCACCGCTTTGTCCCAATGAGGTTGTAGCCACGGTGAGTTGCCCCGGCGGGTCGTACGATCTGATCGCCGTTCGGGCAATCCGGGTAGGGACCGTGGGGGAACTGTGGCGTACGGGGACCGAAGACTGCTGCGCGTCTGCTGTGCCGTGCTGGTGGGCGGGCTCATCGCGACCGGATGCGCGGGTGACGGCGACGACCGCGACGACGGGGCGAAACCCGGCGGCCAGGGGAGCACGAAGGGGAGTACGAGCGGGGCGCCGACCCCGGGCGGTGCGGCCACGGCCGCTCCGGACCCCACGCCCGCCCCACGCCGACCGCCCTGGACTTCACCCCCGACCCGAAGCGGGTGCCGAAGAACGCCGCCGACGCCAGGCGGATCGCGCTCGCCGTCGTCGCCGGGCCCGACGCCTGGGGCCCGGACTACGTGAAGCGCACCCCGTACCTCAGCGGCCCCGACTACTGGCCCGTGCTCGGGGACGGCTGCTCCTGGGAGACCGGCACCCGGCCCTCCGACGTCCTCTCCAGCGTCACCGCCTACAGCGAGGTCCCCGCCGCCGAAGGCCGGGGAACCCTCCGGGTCGCCGCCACCGTCACCGTGCACCGCACCGAGGACGACGCCGACTGGGAGATGGCCGAGACCCTGGAGGAGGCGCTCCGCTGCCCGAACCAGAGGCTGCGCGACGGCGAGCGCATCGAGGGCTCATCTCCCTCGGCAACCCCTTCGGCCTCGGCGGCAACTACACCGCCACCGACTCCCTCGGCGAGCGCGGCGGCTACTACAGCGACGCGGTCCCCGGGAAGCAGTTCTACGGCTGGTACCAGTCGCGGATCGGCCAGGTCACCGTCGCCACGGTCGTCAAGGGAGCCCCGGGCTACAGCGAGCAGGCGACCGACACGACGGTCGGCACCGTCACCGCCCAGGTCCAGGCCCTCGTCACCATGCTCGAACGCGTCAAGGACGAGCTGGAGGTCCAGTCATGAGCCGCCCCGTGAACCCCGCAGACGACCGGGAGCCGGAGGACGGGCGGGAGCCGGAGGACGACCGGAAGGCGTCGAGCGGGGCCGGGCCCCAGCCGCCGCGCGACCCCCGGATCGGCCCCTGCCGACCCCGCCGGCCCGGCCCGGCGCCGGCCGCCGGAACGTGCCCGGGGCCGGACACGCGGACCCCGGCCCCCGGCCGAACCTCCGGCGGGGAGCCCGTCCCCGGCGGAGAGCCCGTCTCCGGCAGCCGTCCCGCAACCGCCCCAACAGCCCCCGTCCGAGCCCCCGTTCCCGCCCCAGCCTCCGGCCCCCCGGCCGGGAGCCCGGCAGAGACCCCGCCCCGTTCCTTCCCCAGCCTCCCGCGGGGAACCCCGCAGGGACCCCGCCCCGGCCCCCGGCGGAGCCGTCCCGGCCCCCGGCGAGCCGTCCCGGCCCCCGGCGAGCCATCCCGGCCCCCGGTCGAGACTTCCCGCCCCCGGCCGAGCCACCCCACCCCCGGCCACACCTCCCCGCCCCCACCCCGGCGACCTCCACCCCTCCTCCCTCCGACCCTCCGTCATCGCCGGTTGCCGGCTGCTCGGGCGGCTCGGAGCGGGCGGCATGGGCGTCGTCTATCTGGGCCGTACGGCCAACGGCGAGCTCGCCGCCGTCAAGGTCACCCACGCCGACCGGGCCGACCAGCCCGACTTCCGGGCCCGGTTCCGGCGGGAGGTCGAGGCCGCCCGGCGGGTCTCCAGCCCTGGGCCGTCCCCGTCACCGGCGCCGACCCGGACGCCCCCGAGCCCTGGATGGCCACCGCCTTCGTCGCCGGGCCTCCCTCGGCGAGGCCGTCGCCGCGCACGGCGCGCTGCCCGGGCGGAGCGTCCGCCTCCTCGGGCGGGCCGTCGCCCGCGCCCTCGCCGCCGTGCACGCCGCCGGACTCGTCCACCGGGACGTCAAACCCGGAAACGTCCTGCTCGCCGTCGACGGCCCCGGCTCATCGACTTCGGCATCGCCCGCGCCACCGGCGAGACCGCCCTCACCGCCACCGACATGGTCGTCGGCACCCCGGCTTCCTCGCCCCCGAGCAGGCCGAGGCCCGCACCGACGCCGTCGGCCCCGCCGCCGACGTCTTCGCCCTCGGCTGCCTCCTCGCCTACGCGGCGACCGGGCGCCCGCCCTTCGGCACCGGCACCCCGGACGCCCTCCTCTACCGGACCGTCCACGACGCGCCCGACCTCACCGGCGTGCCCGAGGAGCTGCTCGACCTCGTCCGGGCCTGCCTCGCCAAGGACCCCGCCGCCCGTCCGACCGCCGCGGAGATCGGCATGCGGCTCGTCGAGGACGCCCCCGGCGCCGCCGCCGAGTGGCTGCCCGCCCCGTCGTCCGGACCATCGCCGAGCGCTCCGCCCGGATGCTCGCCCTGCCCGAGATCGACGCGACCGCGCCCGGCACGGGAACGGCGGAGCCGCCGAAGCGCAGCAGGCGCGGCTTCCTGCTCCTCGCCTCCGGCGCCGCCGTCCTCGCCGCCGGCGGCAGAGCCTCGCCGTCCGGTCGGCCCTCGGGGACGACGACAAGAAGGGCGACGGCAAGGCCGCCCCGCCCCGCACCACCTGGAAGATCGGCGTCCTCGCCGACCTCTCCGGACCGGCCGGGGAGATCGGAAGGGCCCAGGAGCGCGGCGCCCGCCTCGCCGTCGAGCGGTTCAACGCCCGCGAGGACAAGCCGTTCGCCCTCGAACTCAAGGTCTCCGACGACCGGGGCGACCGGAACGCCGCCCTCGAAGCGGCCCGCAGGCTCACCACCGACCCCGGCGTCGTCGCCGTCCTCGGCCCCACCTCCGACGACACCGGACAGTCCGCGCTCCCCGCCTTCGAGGAGTCCGGCCTCCCGCTGCTCACCACCTCCGCCGGGTTCAACCTGTTCACCCGGCGGGACGAGCAGAGCCCGCGCAACGCCACGGTGCTGCGGGCCATGCCCAACCACCTCATGGGCGGCGCCTACCTCGCGTTCGCCGTCACGCTCCTGCCCGCCGTCCGCAAGCCCGGGGTCCTCCAGGAGCGCACGGACGACCAGTACAGTTGGCTGCTCGTGCGCGGCATCCAGTTCGGCTTCGGACAGGCCAAGATCGCCCCGCACTACCGGGTCGTCCCCGCCCACGCGCGCGACTACCGCCGGATCCTCGGCGAGATGATCGACGCCGGCATGGACGCGTACGTCCACTGCGGGGTCCGCGAGACCGCCGTCCTCGCCGCCCGCGCCCTCGCCGGACTCGGCTTCACCGGACCCCGGTTCGTCGGCCAGCACGCCTTCGGCCCCGCCTTCCTGAAGGAGGCCGGACCCGCCGCCGAGAACTGGTTCTTCGGCGTGCCCGTCCTCGACCCCCTGGCCCGCGAGAAGGACACCAAGCTCAAGGCCGCGGACCGGGCGAGGACCGCCGGGTTCGTCGCCGCGCACCGCAAGCGCTACGGCGCCCCTCCCGCGTACTACACGGGCGAGTCGTACGACGTCGTGAACATGGTCCTCGACCGGCTCGCCCGGAACGCGAAGGCGGGCAGGCCCCGGCCCGCAAGGGCCTCTGGGCACAGCTCCGGGCCGAGAAGTACACCGGCGTCATGGGCGGGTACTCCTTCGACGAGTACGGCGACCTCAGCGGCGTCGGCACGTTCGTGTACGGCGTGCGGAACGGCGCCTACACGTCGATCGGGGCCGCGCCCGCCGTGCCCGCCAACCTGGCGAAGGCCTGATCGCCCGTGCGGCCGCTCCGCAGAGCCGACCCGTCCTCGATCGCCGGCCACCGGCTCCTCGGCCGCCTCGGCGCCGGCGGCATGGGCGTGGTCTACCTCGCCCGCACCCCGGGCGGGACGCTCGCCGCGCTCAAACTCATCCGTGCCGAGCACGCCGCCGACCCCGGCTTCCGGGAGCGGTTCCGCCGCGAGACCCGGACCGCCGGGCGGATCACCGGCCGCTGGGTGGTCCGCGTCCTCGGCGCCGACCCGGAGGCCCGGGAGCCCTGGCTGGCCACCGAGTTCGTCCCCGGGCCCTCGCTCGCCGAAGCCGTCGCCCTGCACGGCGCCCTGCCCGAACCGACCGTGCGGGCCCTGGGCGCCCGGCTCGCGGACGCGCTCGCGGACGTGCACGCGGCCGGGCTCGTCCACCGGGACGTGAAGCCGGGGAACGTCCTCCTCGCCCTCGACGGGCCGCGCCTCATCGACTTCGGCATCGCCCGGTCCGCCGGGGCCACCGCCCTGACCGCCACGGACGCGATGATCGGCACCCCGGCTTCCTCGCCCCCGAACAGGCCCGCGCCGGCGGCCCGGACGAGGTCGGCCCGGCCGCCGACGTCTTCGCGCTCGGCTGCGTCCTCGCGTACGCCCTCACCGGCGAACGCCCCTTCGGTACGGGCGCGGTGGCCGCCGTCGTCTACCGGACCGTCCACGAGGAACCGGACCTCGGCGAGGTCCCGGACACGCTCCTGCCCTGGTCACGGCCTGCCTGGCCAAGGACCCGGCGGCCCGCCCCACGGCCGTGGAGGTGAGGGCCGCCCTCGGGAAGCCGGGGGCCCGGCGGGGGACTGGCTGCCGCCCGGCCTGCCCGCGCTCATCGCCCGGAGCTCCTCCCGCGTCCTCGGCCTGCCGGTCCCCGAACCGACCGTGCTCGCGGCCCCGAACCCCCACGGGGTCTCGCGCCGCCGCGCCCTGGCGGCCGGCTCGGCGGTGGCCGTCGCCGGCGCGGGCGGCCTGACCGCCTGGCTCCTCGGCCGTGGCCCCGCCGAAGGGCGCGGGAGCGGGCGAGGGCGCCGCCCTCCCGCGTACACGATCGGCGTCCTCACCGACCTGAGCGGCCCCACCGAGGAGGCCGGGCGGGCGCAGGAGCGCGGCGCGCGGCTGGCCGTGGAGACCTTCAACGCCCGCCCTGACCGGGCCTTCGACGTGGTCCTGCGGGTCGCGGACGACGGCGGGGACGGAAAGCGCGCCACGACCGCCGCCCGCACCCTGCTCGAGGACCCGGGGCTCGTCGGCGTCCTCGGCCCGACGACCGTCCCGAGCGTGGTCGCCGCCGTGGCCGAGCTCGTCGACCGCTCCGTCCCCTGGTGAGCGTCCTCGCCGCCGTCCCGAACGGCACCACGGTGGAGGCCAGACCACCCAGCGCACCTACTTCGAACCCCGCCCCTCCCCGGACACGATGATCGTCCCGTTCGTGCGCTACCTCTCCGAGCGCGGGATCGTCCGGACCGCCCTCGTGGAGGACCGCGACGGCGGCCGGTCCACCTGGTTCGCGATCAAGAGCCTCAAGCAGACCCCGCCCTCGCAGTCCAGGGGCGGGACGGTGACCGCCCACCCCGTCGAGGGCGGACGGCGAGGACTTCGCCCCGCCGTACGGGCCGCCCTCGCGACGGACCCGCAGGCCGTGATGTACGTGGGGGTCTCGCCGCGCCGGGCCGCGCTCTGCGCGAAGGCCCTGCGCGCCCAAGGCTTCCGGGGACCCTGCGGCAGCGTCGAGCAGCCCTTCACCCGGGAGTTCCTCGACCTCGCGGGCCCGGCGGCCGAGGGCTGGTACTTCGGCGCGGGCCGCGTCGACCCGGACGGCCTCCCGGCGGCGAAGGACTTCGCCGCCGCGTACCGCAAGCGCTGGGGACTGCCCGGCACCGCCCCCGTCGACCCGTACGCCACGGAGGCGTACGACGTCGTCAACTGGACGCTCCGGGCGCTGGGCACGGCGGTCGGGAACCACTCCGAGTCGGTGGCGTCCGGAGTGGCGAACGGCCTGCGCCAGACCCCGTACAAGGGCCTCGCCAAGACGTACTCCTCGGACGGCAGGGAGAGCGTCGTCGCGAACCTCGTCGGGCTCTTCCTGTGGAAGGTGAAGGACGGGAAGCCGTACTTCCTGGGGGATTTCGCGGACGCGGCGGTGGCGGAGGCGAAGAGGGCGGGGAAGACGTGAGGGAGGGCGAGCCCCGTACGGGCCCGCCCTCCCTCGTGGTGCCGCCGCGTCAGCCGACGACGGTCCAGGTGTCGTTGCCGGTGAGGAGCTGGGCGAGGTCGCCCTTGCCCTGCCGCTCCACGGCCGCGTCGAGCTGCTCCGCCATGAGCGTGTCGTAGACCGGCCGCTCCACCGACCGGAAGACGCCCACGGGGGTCCGGTGGAGGGTGTCGGGGTCGGCGAGGCGGGAGAGCGCGAAGGCGGTGGTGGGGGTGGTGGCGCGGACGTCGTGGACCAGGACCTCGCCCTCGTTCGCGGGCGTCACGTCGACGACCTCCAGGTCACCGGTGACCGCGTTCCGCACGACCCCTTGGCGAGGTCGGTGCCGAAGCGGATCGGCTGCCCGTGCTCCAGGCGGATCACCGCCTCCTGGGCCCGTTCCTTGTCCTTCAGGGCGTCGAAGGCCCCGTCGTTGAAGATGTTGCAGTTCTGGTAGATCTCCACCAGGGCCGTGCCGTTGTGGTCGGCGGCCTGCCGCAGGACCTCGGTGAGGTGCTTGCGGTCGGAGTCGACCGTGCGGGCCACGAAGGACGCCTCCGCGCCGAGCGCGAGCGAGACCGGGTTGAAGGGCGCGTCCAGGGAGCCCATCGGGGTCGACTTGGTGATCTTGCCGGTTTCGGAGGTGGGGAGTACTGGCCCTTGGTCAGGCCGTAGATCCGGTTGTTGAAGAGCAGGATCTTGAGGTTGACGTTGCGGCGCAGGGCGTGGATGAGGTGGTTGCCGCCGATGGACAGCGCGTCGCCGTCGCCGGTGACCACCCAGACCGACAGGTCGCGGCGCGAGGTGGCCAGGCCGGTGGCGATGGCGGGGGCCCGGCCGTGGATGGAGTGCATCCCGTAGGTGTTCATGTAGTACGGGAAGCGGGAGGAGCAGCCGATGCCGGAGACGAAGACGATGTTCTCCCTGGCCAGGCCGAGTTCGGGCATGAAGCCCTGGACGGCGGCCAGGACGGCGTAGTCGCCGCAGCCGGGGCACCAGCGCACCTCCTGGTCGGACTTGAAGTCCTTCATCGACTGGACGGCCTCGGCCTTCGGCACCAGGTGCAGGAGCGACGGGGCGGGCTCAGGCATCGATGGCCTCCTTGAGGACGGCGGCGAGCTGTTCGGCCTTGAACGGCATGCCGTTGACCTGGGTGTGGCTGCGCGCGTCGACCAGGTACGTCGCCCGGAGCAGGGTGGCGAGCTGGCCGAGGTTCATCTCGGGCACGACGACCGTCTCGTACCGCTCCAGCACCTCGCCGAGGTTCTTCGGGAAGGGGTTCAGGTGGCGCAGGTGGGCCTGGGCGACGTGGCCGCCCTCGCGGCGGACGCGGCGGACGGCGGCAGTGATCGGCCCGTAGGTGGAGCCCCAGCCGAGGACCAGGGTGCGCGCGCCGTCCGGGTCGTCGACCTCGACGTCGGGCACGTCGATGCCGTCGATCTTGGCCTGGCGGACGCGGACCATGAAGTCGTGGTTGGCCGGGTCGTACGAGATGTTCCCGGTGCCGTCCTGCTTCTCGATGCCGCCGATGCGGTGTTCGAGGCCGGGCGTGCCCGGTACGGCCCACGGGCGGGCCAGGGTCTCGGGGTCGCGCTTGTAGGGCCAGAAGACGTCGGTGCCGTCGGCCAGGGTGTGGTTGGGGCCGGTGGCGAACGCGGTCCGCAGGTCGGGCAGCTCGCCGGTGTCCGGGATCCGCCACGGCTCGGAGCCGTTGGCGAGGTAGCCGTCGGAGAGCAGGAAGACCGGCGTGCGGTAGGCCAGGGCGATCCGGGCCGCCTCGAGGGCCGCGTCGAAGCAGTCGGCGGGCGTCCTCGGCGCGACGACCGGCACGGGCGCCTCGCCGTTGCGCCCGTACATCGCCTGGAGCAGGTCGGCCTGCTCGGTCTTGGTCGGCAGGCCGGTCGACGGGCCGCCGCGCTGGATGTCGACGACCAGCAGCGGCAGCTCCAGGGAGACGGCCAGGCCGATCGTCTCGCTCTTGAGGGCCACTCCGGGGCCGGAGGTGGTGGTGACGGCGAGCGAGCCGCCGAAGGCCGCGCCGAGCGCGGCGCCGATCCCGGCGATCTCGTCCTCGGCCTGGAAGGTCCGCACGCCGAAGTTCTTGTGCTTCGACAGCTCGTGCAGGATGTCGGAGGCCGGGGTGATCGGGTACGAGCCGAGGTAGAGCGGCAGGTCGGCCTGGCGGGCGGCGGCGACCAGGCCGTACGACAGGGCCAGGTTCCCCGAGATGTTGCGGTACGTGCCCGTGGGGAAGGCCCGGGTCGCGGGGGCGACCTCGTAGGAGACGGCGAAGTCCTCGGTGGTCTCCCCGAAGTTCCAGCCGGCCCGGAACGCGGCCACGTTCGCCTCGGCGATCTCCGGCTTCCTCGCGAACTTGCGGCGCAGGAAGGCCTCGGTGCCCTCGGTCGGCCGGTGGTACATCCAGGACAGCAGCCCGAGCGCGAACATGTTCTTCGACCGCTCGGCCTCCTTGCGGGGCAGGCCGAAGTCCTTCAGCGCCTCCAGGGTCAGCGTCGTCAGCGGCACCGGGTGCACCCGGTAGCCCTCCAGGGACCCGTCCTCCAGGGGCGAGACCGCGTAGCCGACCTTCGCCATGGCCCGCTTGGCGAACTCGTCGGTGTTGACGATGACCTCGCCGCCGCGCGGCACGTCGGCGATGTTCGCCTTCAGCGCCGCCGGGTTCATCGCGACCAGCACGTTCGGCGCGTCGCCCGGGGTGAGGATGTCGTGGTCGGCGAAGTGGAGCTGGAACGAGGAGACGCCCGGCAGCGTCCCGGCGGGCGCCCGGATCTCGGCCGGGAAGTTCGGCAGCGTCGACAGGTCGTTCCCGAAGGACGCCGTCTCCGAGGTGAACCGGTCACCCGTGAGCTGCATGCCGTCGCCCGAGTCGCCCGCGAAACGGATGATCACCCGATCGAGGCGCCGGACCTCCTTCGCGCTGCCGTCCTGGGACGCGGCCGGGGCGCCTCTCTGCTCCCCGAGCAGGGCCTCGCCGGCCTCGCTGCTGACCTGGCTGGTCACTGAACTGGACCTCCCTCGTGGCAGGGGACTCTCCGCCGGAGGCGGGAGGAGCTCGGGGCGCGGTCGGCCGATCACCGTCCGTCCCGCTGCCCACCCTACGACGGCGGGGCGAGTCTCCCTGGACTTCTTGCATCATGGACCGCTTTTCGGGATCCGTTCTGTCAGGGTTCGTCACGTCGTGTCGCCGCCCGAAGTGTTCCGGAAGGTCTGGTTCCGGCCTTTCTGTCGTCCAGGGGCGGTCGAGGGCCGGTTCCGGCGGCCGGGGCCGGAACCGGCGGCCCTGGGTACCGGAGCTCCGGAGCCTCCTCAGGACCTCAGGTACGTCAGAACCTCAGGACCTCAGGTACGTCATGACCTCAGGTACGTCAGTACGGCGAGTACCCGCCGGTGATCGCCGTCACTCGGCGAGAGCCCCAGCTTCAGGAAGATGTTGCTGATGTGCTTCTCCACCGCGCCGTCGCTCACGACCAGCGCCTTCGCGATCGCCGAGTTCGTCCGCCCCTCCGCCATCAGGCCCAGGACCTCCCGCTCGCGCGGGGTCAGGTTCGCCAGGACGTCCTGCTGCCGGCTGCGGCCGAGGAGCTGCTGCACGACCTCCGGGTCCAGGGCCGTGCCGCCCCGGCGACCCGGACGACCGCGTCCACGAACTCCCGGACCTCCGCGACCCGGTCCTTCAGGAGGTAGCCCACGCCCCGGCTGGAACCGGCCAGGAGCTCGGTGGCGTACTGCTCCTCCACGTACTGCGACAGGACGAGCACCCCGAGCCCCGGGTGGTCCCCGCGCAGACGCACCGCCGCCCGCACGCCCTCGTCCGTGTGGGTCGGCGGCATCCACGTCCGCCACCACCACGTCCGGCAGCGCCCCCTCGGCCGCGAGCTTCCCACCGTCTCCACCAGGGCCTCGCCGTCGCCGACCCCGGCGACGACCTCGTGCCCCAGGTCGGTCAGGAGCCGGGTCAGTCCCTCCCGGAGCAGTACCGAATCCTCGGCGATGACCACCCGCACCCGTCCCGCCACGTCCCGCTCTCCCACGCCCCACAGCCCCCACGATCAGGTCGTCCGGTCTTCCGTCGAAGCCCCAGCATCGCACCCGGGGGCCGCCGGAGGCCCGATCCCGATCTGCCGGGCGGGGCCTACGCCCGCCAGGGCAGTTCGGCCGTGACCGTCGTCGGGCCGCCCGCCGGCGAGTCCACGACCAGGACCCCGTCCACCGCCCCGACCCGCTCGGAGAGCGCCGCCAGGCTCCGCCCGGCCGCCGCCTCCGCGCCGCCGACGCCGTCGTCCCGGACCTGGAGCATCAGCCGGTCGCCCGAGCGCCACACGTCCACCCGGGCGCGCCGCGCCCGCGCGTGCTCGGTGACGTTCCGCAGGAGCTCCGAGACCGTGAAGTACGCGATGCCCTCGATCGCCGCGACCGGCCGCGCCGGCAGGTCCACGTCCACCGACACCGGGACCGCGCAGCTGAGGCCACCGCCGACAGGGCCGCGTCCAGGCCCCGGTCGGTGAGGACGGCCGGGTGGATGCCCCGGGCCAGGTCGCGCAGCTCCTGGAGCGCCAGCTTCACCTCGCCGTGGGCCTCGTCCACCAGGACCGCCGCCGCCTTCGGGTCCTCCGCCAGCCTCTCCTTCGCCAGGCCCAGGTCCATGGCGAGCGCCGAGCCGGGCCTGCGCGCCGTCGTGCAGCGCCCGCTCGATGCGCCGCAGGTCGGCGGCGGCGGTGTCCACGAGCACGCCCCGGTCCGACTCCAGCTCCGTCACGCGCGACGCCGGCCGGGACGGGCCGAGCAACCGGCCACCAGGAACCGGTCGACGGCGACGAGCCCGCGCAGCAGCCACGGCCCGACCAGCACGAACAGCAGGCCGACCGCGCAGGTCACCGCGATCTCGAAGGGCGAGTCCAGGTACAGGCCGTGCGTCCCGTCGCCGTACAACTGGATCCCGTCCTGCCCGACGTACGCGGGGAACGTCCACTGCCACAGCGGATACGTGAAGAGGCTCCAGCCCCACCCCCAGAACGCGACCGCCACCGAGAAGGAGAACACCGCCCACGGCATGTGCACGAACGCGTAGAGCAGGTGGCGCCACGAGGCCCCGCTCTTCAGCATGGCCCCCATCCACGAGAGCGCCCCGCCGGTCCGGCCGCGCACCGGCTCCGGCGCCGCCACGTCCAGGCCGAGCAGCGCCCGCGCCCGGGCCCGCTCCACCGCGCCGAAGCCCCGGCACAGGGCGAGCGCCCCGGCCAGGACCGGCACGCCGAGGAACGTGATCAGCAGCCCGGCGCCGGTCGAGACGAGGGAGACGGAGAGCGCGAACCAGCAGATGCTCAGCGGGAGGCCGATCAGCACGTACCCGAGGGCGCGCCAGGTGCGGCCCTCGAACGGCGCGCGGATCGCGGCGGGGAGTCGGTGGGAGGGCATGGCGAACGTCCTTCTCTGCTGGTGGGGGCCGGGGCGGTGGGCTCGGGCGGTACGCGTTCGGCGGGGCCGGGCTGGGCTGGTGCAGTGCAGTGCAGTGCAGTGCGGTGCTGTGCGGTGCGGTGCGGTGCGTACGTGTTCCAGGGTTCCGTTCGGCGGGGGCCGGACCATGAGGGAGGTCGGCGTCTGCGGGCGGGGTTTTCCCCACCACGGGGGTCCGGGGGTCCCGGGGCCTGAGAGTCCGGAGGGCCCGGGGGCCTACCGCGCGGCCGCGACCCGGTCCCGCCACGGCAGTTCCGCCGTGACCGTCGTCGGACCGCCCGCCGGGGAGTCCAGGGCGAGGACGCCGTCGACCGCGCCGAGGCGCTCCGCGAGCCCGGCGAGCCCCGTGCCGCCGTCGAGGCGCGCCCCGCCGGTGCCGTCGTCCCGGACCTGGAGCATCAGCCGCCCGCCCGTCCGCCACACCTCCACGGAGGCTGACCGGGCGCGGGAGTGCTTGGAGACGTTCTGGAGCAGCTCCGAGACCGTGAAGTACGCGATGCCCTCGATCGCCTCCGCCGGCCGCTCGGCCAGGTCGACGCCGACCCGCACCGGCACCGTGCAGCGCGCCGAGACGGAGGACAGGGCGGCGCCGAGCCCCCAGTCGGTGAGGACGGCCGGGTGGATGCCCCGGGCCAGGTCCCGCAGCTCCTGAGCGCGAGCTTCACCTCGCCGTGCGCCTCGTCGACCATCGCGGCGGCGGCCTCCGGGTCGTCGAGGAGCTTCTCCTTCGCCAGGCCGAGCCCCATCGCGAGGGCGACGAGCCGGGCCTGCGCGCCGTCGTGCAGGTCGCGTTCGATGCGCCGCAGGTCGGCGGCGGCGGTGTCGACGACCACGCCCCGGTCCGACTCCAGCTCGGCGATCCGCCGCTCCAGTTCGTCGGAGGGCGAGAGCAGCCCCGGACCATGCCCCGGTCGGCGCTCGCGAGCAACCGCGCGACGAAGGGCAGCACGGGCCAGAGGACGAGGAGCGAGACCAGGGTGACCGTGAAGGTCACGATCCCCCAGGGCAGCCGGATCAGCCCGTACAACTGGGTCCGCCAGGCCACCGGGTCCTTCAGCGCGGACCACAGCCAGCCGAAGAAGCCGTCGCGCCGGGGCAGCGGGGACGGCTCCCGGACCGCGACGCCGAGCAGGCCCGGGCCCGCCCCGCTCCGACCGGCCGAGCAGCCGGGCGCCGCCGAGCCGAGGGCGAGCAGCGGGAGGCCGACCACGGTGACCGAGAGGCCCACCCCGAGCAGGACGCTCACCACCGCGTAGACGAAACCGGCCAGCGTCGTGAGGAGGTTGGAGAGGAGGAAGGCGATCTCCTTCCAGGTCTCCTTCCCGTAGGCGGTACGGGGGCGCGCCGGGGCGGCGGGGACGGCGGCGGAGTCGTGATCGGCACTCATGGGCCCCAGGGTGCCCGGCGCGGATCGCGCGCCGCCATGGGGAGACGGTCGAACGGAAGGGGGTTAACCCCACCGGAGCCGGTCCGGGGCCGGTCCGAGACCGATCCGGGGCTGACCCGGAGCCGACCCGGAGCCCACGCGGGACCGGTCGCCACGACTGCTTACGGTCCCTTTAGCAGGGCCTAGACTCGCGTGCGTACAGATGCGTACAGAACAGAAGTGACCCATGGGGCACCTGGACCGAGGGGCGGACGTGCGGGAACCGACCGTTGTCGCGGCCGACGCGGCGGACTACTTCCAGACGTACTCCGTCGTCGGCCTGCTCGCCGTCGTCGGCGTGCTCTTCGTCGCCGCGGCGTTCGGCGCGGGCAGGCTGCTGCGGCCCGTCGTGCCGACGCCCGAGAAGCTCCTCACGTACGAGTGCGGCGTCGACCCCGTGGGGAGGGCTGGGCGCACACCCAGGTCCGCTACTACGTGTACGCGTTCCTCTACGTGATCTTCGCCGTCGACTCGATCTTCCTCTTCCCTGGGCGACGGTCTTCGCCGCGCCCGGCTACGGCGCCACGACCCTGGTCGAGATGTTCGTCTTCCTCGGCTTCCTGGCCGTGGGGCTGCTCTACGCGTACAAGAAGGGCGTCCTGACATGGACGTAACACCCGAAACCGGATCCGGCCCCGGCCCCGTGGCCCTGCCCGCTCCGAAGCTGGGCACGCTCGCCCGCCTGGCCCCGGAGCCGATGAAGGTGGTCCTCAACTGGGGCCGCCGCTACAGCCTGTGGGTCTTCAACTTCGGCCTCGCCTGCTGCGCGATCGAGTTCATCGCCGCGTCGATGGCCCGCCACGACTTCATCCGCCTCGGCGTGATCCCCTTCGCGCCCGGCCCGCGCCAGGCCGATCTGATGATCGTCTCGGGCACGGTGACGGACAAGATGGCACCGGCCGTGAAGCGCCTCTACGAGCAGATGCCCGAGCCGAAGTACGTCATCTCCTTCGGCGCCTGCTCCAACTGCGGCGGCCCGTACTGGGACTCGTACTCCGTGACGAAGGGCGTCGACCAGATCATCCCGGTCGACGTGTACGTACCGGGCTGCCCGCCCCGGCCCGAGGCGCTGCTCCAGGGCATCCTCAAGCTCCAGGAGAAGATCGCGCGGGAGAGCCTGGCGGAGCGGTACGCCGCGTCCCCCTCGGTCGCGGAACTGACGAGCCCGCTGACGCCCCCGCCGGGAGGCACGGCATGAGCGCGTACGACGGCCTCCCCGAGTCGGTGACGGAGGTCTTCGGCGAGGAGTCGACGGCGGAGCGGGCGTACGACCTGCTGACGGTCGACGTCCCGCCGGCCTCCTGGATCACGGCCCTGACGACGGCCCGTGACGCGTTGGGCTGCACCTACTTCGACTGGCTGAGCGCGGTCGACGAGCCGGGCACGGGGATCCGGGTCTGCGCCCACGTGGTGGCGCTCGGCGGGGCGGTGCCGAGGAGGGCGGCTCCCCCGCCGCCTCCTCGTCCGCACGACGGTCCCGCACGCGGCCCCGTCCTCCCCACGGCGGTGGAGGTGTACGCGGGCGCGGGCTGGCACGAGCGCGAGACCCACGAGATGTTCGGCGTGGACTTCACGGGCCACCCGCACCTGGTCCCGCTGCTCCTCCCCGAGAACTTCGAGGGCCACCCGCTGCGCAAGGACTTCGTCCTCGCGGCCCGGGTCGCCAAGGCGTGGCCGGGCGCGAAGGAGCCGGGCGAGTCGCACGACGGCGGCCCCAAGCGCCGCCAGATGCTTCCCCGGGCGTCCCGGACCCCAACGAGTGGGGCCCCTCAAGGGCCAGCTCCCCGGCCCCACCCGCGCCGAACGCCCGGCCCGCCGCACCCGCACGACCACGGACACCACCCCGGCCGACCCGACGACGACGCCCCCGGCACGTCGCGCCCGCTCGGTGTCGGAGGGCTCGGCGAGCCAGGAGGGGCCGACGCCCCGGTACGTCGCGCCCGCTCGGCGTCGGAGGGCTCGGCGAGCCAGGACCCGACGACGGCTCCGGCCCGCCGGACCCGTTCGGCGTCGGAGGGCTCGGCGAGCCAGACGGCGGAGAACCGGGCACTCCGGCGCGCCGCTCCCGCTCCGCGTCGGACGGCTCCGCGAGCCAGGCGGTGGGGGAGCCGGGTGCTCCGGTACGCCGCTCCCGCTCGGCCTCGGACGGCTCCGTGAGCCAGTCGGCGGCACCGGACGCGACGGGGACACTCCGCCCGAGGCGGCCCGCCCGCCGCGCCGCTCCCGCTCGGCGGCCGACGGCTCGGCGAGCCAGACGCCCCCGGAACCGAGGACCCCCGCGCCCACCGCAGCTCGGACGCCCCTGGCACCACGCCCGCCCGGCCTTCGACGAGGAACCGGCGGCCCCGACGGAACAGGACACCGCACCGGCCCGGCAGGGGACCCCGGCAACTCCGGCGGAGCCGGACACCGCCACCGAGCCGGCCGCCCCGGCCGAACCCGGCACGGACGCCGAGCCCGGCACGGACGCCGAACCCGGCAAGGGTGCCGAACCCGGCAAGGAAAAGCCCACCGACCCCGACCCCACCGACCCCACCCACCCCGCCGGAGGCATCCCGCGTGAACGACGTACTCGACGTCGCCCTCCGGCTCCTCGTCGTCTTCGCCGTCTTCCTCGTGCTGCCGCTCGTCGTCGGCCAGACCGAGCACAAGGTCATGGCCTACATGCAGGGCCGCCTCGGCCCCATGTACGCCGGCGGCTTCCACGGCTGGGCCCAGCTCGTCGCCGACGGCGTGAAGTTCGCGCAGAAGGAGGACGTGGTCCCGAAGGACGCCGACCGGCGGGTCTTCCAGCTCGCGCCGGCCGTCGCCCTCCTCCCGTACCTCCTCGTCCTCGTCGCGATCCCGGTCGGCCCGGGCGAGGGGCCGTCGGGCAGGTCGTCGACGCCGGCATCTTCTTCGTGCTCGCCGTGATGGGCGTCGGCGTCCTCGGCAGCCTCATGGCCGGCTGGGCGTCCGCGAACAAGTTCTCGCTGCTCGGCGGCCTGCGCACCGCCGCCCAGCTCCTCGCGTACGAGCTCCCGATGCTCCTCGCCGCCGCCTCCGTCGCGATGGCCGCCGGCACCGTCTCCCTCCCGGCATCCTGAACGCCTTCGCGTGGTGGTGGGTGCCCTGGCAGATCGTCGGCGCGCTCGTCTTCTTCGTGGCCGGCCTCGCCGAGCTCCAGCGGCCGCCGTTCGACATGCCGGTCGCGGACTCGGAGATCATCTTCGGCGCGTACACCGAGTACACCGGCCTCCGCTTCGCCCTCTTCCTGCTCGCGGAGTACGCCGGCATCGTCGTCCTCTGCGGCCTCACCACCGTCCTCTTCCTCGGCGGCTGGCACGGCCCCTCGGCGCCGACGGCCTCGGCTGGGTCTGGACCCTCCTGAAGACCGCCGTCCTCGCCTTCGTCGTCATCTGGCTGCGGGTCAGCTACCCGCGCCTGCGCGAGGACCAGCTCCAGCGCCTCGCCTGGACGACGCTCGTCCCGCTCGCCCTCGCGCAGATCGCGCTCACCGGCATCGTGAAGGTGGCGATCCAGTAATGGCCCTCTTCTCCCGCCTTCCCGGCCCGGCATCCCCGGCTCCGGCCTCGCCAAGGGCCTCGCCGTCACCCTCCGCACGATGACGAAGCGCTCGCACACCGCGCAGTACCCCGACGCGCAACCCGAACTCCCCCCCACCCCCGGGGTCATCGGCCTGTTCGAGGAGAACTGCACGGTCTGCATGCTCTGCGCCCGCGAGTGCCCCGACTGGTGCATCTACATCGACTCCCACAAAGAGACGGTGCCGCCCGCCGCCCCCGGCGGCCGCGAGCACAGCCGGAACGTCCTCGACCGCTTCGCCATCGACTTCGCGCTCTGCATGTACTGCGGCATCTGCATCGAGGTCTGCCCTTCGACGCGCTGTTCTGGTCGCCCGAGTTCGAGTACGCGGAGACCGACATCCACGAGCTGACGCACGAGCGCGACAAGCTCCGCGAGTGGATGTGGACGGTGCCGGAACCGCCCGCGCTCGACCCGCGCGCGGAGGAACCGAAGGAGATCGCCGCCGCCCGCAAGGCGGCGGAGAAGGCAACGGCAGCGGCGGCCGCCGAAGGAGAACAGCGGTGATCCTGACAGCAGTACAAGCGGCACGAACCGCGGAGGAACACGGCTTCCTCTCGCCCACCGGCGTGGAGATCGCCTTCCTCCTCGTCGGCCTCGTCACCCTCGGCGCCGCCGTCGTCACCGTCACCACCCGCCACCTGGTGCACGCCGCCCTCTGGCTGGTCGTGGCCCTCGGCGGCCTCGCGGTCGAGTACCTGCTCCTGACCGCCGAGTTCATCGCCTGGGTCCAGGTGCTGATCTACGTCGGTTCCGTCGTCGTCCTCCTCCTCTTCGGCCTCATGCTCACCAAGGCCCCCATCGGCCGCTCCCCGGACACCGACTCGGCCAACCGCCCGGTCGCCCTCGCCGTGGCCCTGGCCGCCGCGGCCGCGCTCGTCTGGGTGGTCGTCGACGCCTTCCGCACGACCTGGATCGACCTCGACGGAGCCGTCCAGGGCTCCACCGAGGTGACCGGCTCGATCCTCTTCCGGCACTGGGTGCTGCCCTTCGAGGCACTGTCCGTGCTCCTCCTGGCCGCCCTGGTCGGCGCCATCGTGCTCTCCCGGAAGAAGGACACCGACAAGAAGGACACCGACAAGAAGGACGACAAGAAGGACACGGGGAAGACCGCGACGAAGACCGCGACGAAGGCCGGAGGCGTCCGCTGATGCACCTCGCCTACCCCGCCGTCCTCGCCGCCCTCCTCTTCTGCACCGGCCTCTACGGCGTCCTCGCCCGCCGCAACGCGATCCTCGTCCTGATGTCCGTCGAGCTCATGCTCAACGCCGTCAACCTCAACCTCGTCGCCTTCGACGTCTGGCTCCGCGACGCCCTCCACGCCGGCCAGGCCCTCACCCTCTTCACCATCGCCGTCGCCGCCGCGGAGATCGGCATCGGCCTCGCGATCGTCCTGATGGTCCACCGCAACCGCGGCACCTCGGACATCGACCGCCTCCGCGACACGGCGGAGCACCCGACCCCGGATCCGGACACAGACCCGGGCACGACCCCGCACGCGGGCCCGCACGACGAGAAGGCCGAGGCCGCCGCGTGACCACGACCACCCTCGCCGTCCTCGTCCCCTCCTCCCCTTCCTCGGCGCCGCCGCCGGGCTCCTCCTCGGCCGCGCCGCCCCCGGCTTCGTCCGCCCCTCGCCGTCCTCCCGACCCTCGCCGCCGCCGTCCTGGCCGTGCTCGTGGCGGTCCGTCAGAGCGGCGGGAAGGCGATCGACGCCGCCACCCAGCTCACCCCCACCGGCTCGGTCCCGATCGACCTGGCCCTGCACGTCGACGGCTTCGCCGCCCTCGTCGCCGTCCTGGTCGGGGTGGTCGCGACCTGCGTGCAGATCTACTCGACCGGCTACCTCCGCGAGGACCCCCGCTACTCCTCGTACGCCGCGCTCGTCTCCCTCTTCACCGCCGCGATGCTCCTCGTCGTCTACTCCGGCGACCTGATGGTGCTCCTGGTCGGCTGGGAGGTCATGGGCATCTG
Source organism: Streptomyces sp. WAC08241 (assembly GCA_007858575.1). GTDB lineage: Bacteria > Actinomycetota > Actinomycetes > Streptomycetales > Streptomycetaceae > Streptomyces. The sequence goes on along the minus strand of CP042279.1, from coordinate 4,846,791 downwards.
CTCGTACTTCCTCGTCGGCCACTACTGGGAGACCCCCGAGGCCCGGTCCGCCTCCCTCAAGGCCTTCCTCGTCACCAAGCTCGGCGACGTCCCTTCCTCATCGGCCTCTTCGCGCTCGCCGCCGACGCCGGCACCTTCCGGATCACCGGCGTCCTCGGCGCCGTCGCGACCGGCGGCCTCGACCACCCCACCCCCGTCGCGCTGCTGCTGCTCGCCGGCGTCGCGGGCAAGTCCGCCCAGTTCCCGCTGCACACCTGGCTCCCCGGACGCCATGGCCGGCCCCACCCCGTCTCCGCGCTCATCCACGCCGCCACGATGGTCGCGGCCGGCATCTACTTCACGGCCCGGCTGCTCCCCGTCTTCGCGGCCTCCGCCGCCGCCATGACCGTCCTCGCCGTGACGGCCGCGGTCACCATGGTCGGCTCGGCCCTCGCCGCGCTCGCCCAGGACGACATCAAGCGGGTCCTCGCCTACTCGACGATCGGCCAGCTCGGCTACATGGCCGGCGCCCTCGCCGTCGGCGACCGGGGCGCCGCCGTCTTCCACCTCCTCTCGCACGCCGCCTTCAAGGCGCTGCTCTTCCTCGCCGCCGGCGCGGTCATCCACGCCGCCGGTACGAACTCGCTCACCGCCACGTCCCGCATGAGCGGCCTCGCGAAGCGGGTCCCGGACGCGTACTGGACGATGACCGTCGCCCTCCTCGCGCTCGCCGCGCTCCCGCCCTTCGCCGGCTTCTTCTCCAAGGAGGCCGTCCTGGTGGCCGCCGAGCACACCGCGCTCGGGGACCGGACCGTCGCCCCCGCCGGAGCCGGCTGGACCGTCCTCGTCGCGGGCCTCCTGACCGCCCTTCTCACCGCCGCCTACGCCCTCCGCCTCTGGCTGCGCGCCTTCCGGGGCCGGGGCGCCGAAGCCCCGGACCACGGCCGCCAGCCGATCGCGATGACGAGCGTCCTGTGGGTCCTCGCCGTCCCTCCCTCGGCTTCGGCCTGACCGTCCGGTACCTCCCCGACTGGTTCGACGGGAACGAGCTCGCCCCGACCCTCGTCACCGCCGTCCTCGGCACCGGCCTCGCCGTCGCCGGAGCGGCCGTCACCTACGCCGTCTGGCGCACCCTCGCTGCCCGGGCCCCGTCGTCCCCACCCAGCACGTCGCCCACCCGGACGCCGACGCGGGCCTGGTCGAGGCCGAGGCGCTGCACCTGCCGCACCCCGCCGAGGACCCGGCCGACCCCGGCCGCGCCCTCCTCGGACCGCTGCACCGCCCCGCCGCCGACGGCTTCCACCTGGACGCCGTCTACCGGGCCGCCTTCGTCCGCCCCGTACTCGCCGCCGCCTCCCTGGTCCGCTTCCTGGACCGCGAGGTCGTCGACACCTACGTCCGGGGCGCCGCCGGCTCAGCCAAGGGCCTGGGGTGGCTCGTCCGCCGCGCCCAGACCGGCAACGTCCAGACCTATCTGAGCGCCCTGCTCGCCGGCTCCGTCGTCCTGGCGATCGCCGCAGTCGCCCTCGCCAACGCCGTCGCCGGAGCGTGAGCCGTGATCGATATCAGCGAATCCGTGATGCAGTTCCTCCTGGCGTTGATCGTCGCCGGACCGCTCCTCGGCGCCGTCGCCGCCCTCCTCCGGCCCCGCCGGGACTGAAGGGAAAGTCACCCGACCAGGCCGTCCTGCGCCACGGCGTCACCGTCACCGGCGTGATCCTGCTCGCCACCCTCGTCCTCGCGGCCGGCTTCGACCACGACCACCCGTCGACGATGCAGGCCACGACGGACATCAGGTGGATCAGGGCACTGGACGTGCGCATCCACCTCGGTGTCGACGGCATCTCCCTCCCCCTCCTGGTCCTGACCGCGCTCCTGTGCTTCCTCTGCGCGCTCCACAGTTACTTCAAGCCCCCGGCGGGCTCCCGCCCCAAGGCCTTCGTCGCCCTGCTCCTCGTCCTGGAGTCCGGCACCCTCGCCACCTTCGCCGTCCTCGACCTCGTCCTGTTCTTCCTGGCCTTCGAGACGGTCCTCATCCCGATGTACTTCCTCATCGCCCGCTGGGGCGGCGAGGGCAGGCGCGCCGCCGCCACGAAGTTCGTCCTCTACACGCTCCTCGGCTCCGTCGTCATGCTGCTCGGACTCCTCCTCATCGGTGTGAAGTCGGGCACATTCGACATGGTGGCACTCGCCACTGACAACGGCCGCGGACTGACCACGTCCGTGCAGGTCATCGCCGTTCTCGCGATCGGGATCGGGCTCGCCGTGAAGACCCCGATGTGGCCGCTGCACAGTTGGCTCCCGGACGCCCACACCGCCGCCCCCACCGTCGGTTCCGTCCTCCTCGCCGGCGTCCTGCTCAAGATGGGCACGTACGGCTTCGTCCGGATCGTCCTGCCGATCGCACCCGACGGCATGCGGACCTTCGCCCCGTACCTCGCCGCCTTCGCCGTCGCCGGGATCGTCTACGGCTCGCTCGCCTGCCTCGCCCTCGCGCGCCCCGGCGCCAAGGGCGACCTCAAGCAGCTCATCGCGTACTCCTCCGTCGGCCACATGGGCTTCGTGCTCCTCGGCATCGCCACCATGACCCCCACCGGGGTCAACGGCGCCCTCTTCGCCAACGTCGCCCACGGCCTCGTCACCGGACTGCTCTTCTTCCTGGCCGGCGCGGTCAAGGACCGGTACGGCACCGCCGACCTCGACACCCTCGCCGGCGCCACCGGAGCCGCCCTCTACGGCCGCGCCCCCGCCTCGGCGCCCTCCTCGCCTTCGCCGCCGTCGCCTCCCTCGGCCTGCCCGGCCTCGCCGGCTTCTGGGGCGAGATGCTGGCCCTCTTCGGCGCCTTCGACCCCGCCGAGGGCCTCAGCCGCCCCGCCTTCCTCACCTTCACGGCGATCGGCGCCTTCGGCACCCTGCTCACCGCCGCGTACCTCCTGATCGTCGTCCGCCGCGTCTGCATGGGCGGCCCCGGCCCGCCGGGGAGGCCCCGATCGCCGACGTCCAGGGGTACGAGTTCGCCGCCTGGACCCCGCTCGTCGCCCTCACCGTCCTCGCCGGACTCTGGCCCGCCGTCCTCCTCGGCCTCACCGACCCGGCCGTCCAGAAGCTCCTCGCCGGAGGCACCCAGTGACGTCGCAGCTCGTCCAGTCCGTCGACTGGCTCACGATCGCGCCCCCGTCCTCACGGCCGCGGTCGCCCTCGCCGTCCTCGTCGCCGACCTCTTCGTCCCGCCGGAGCGCAAGCGGATCCTCGGCTGGACCGCGACCGGCGGCCTCGCCGCCGCCCTCGCGCTCCTCGTCCCGCTGCGGGCCGGCGACCGCTCCACCTTCTGCCTCACCCCCGACACGCGGGTCACGGCGTGCAGCTACACCGCCGACCACTTCACCCTCGTCGTCCAGCTCCTCGTCCTCGGCGGGGCGCTCCTCACCGCGCTGCTCTCCTGGACGAGACCCGGGAGAGGCTCCCGGCCGGCGAGTACTGGTTCCTGCTGCTCTCCTCCGCCGCCGGAGCCGCCCTGCTGCCCGCCTCCCGGGACCTCGCGACCCTCGTCGTCGCCCTGGAGGTGGCCTCCCTGCCCGCCTTCGCGCTCGTCGGCCTCAAGCGCGGCGACCGCATGTCCGGCGAGGCCGCCCTCAAGTTCTTCCTCTCCTCCGTCACCGCGACCGCCGTCACCCTGCTCGGCGCGAGCTTCGTGTACGCGGCGACCGGCACCCTCCACCTCACGGAGATCGCCCAGCGCCTCGACGACGTCCCCGGGCAGCTCCAGACCCTCGCCGAGGCGGGCGTCGCCCTCACCCTCGTCGGCTTCGCCTTCAAGACGGCCGCCGTCCCCTTCCACTTCTGGGTCCCCGACACCTACGTCGGCGCCCCGCTGCCCGTCGCCGCCTACCTCTCCGTGGTCGGCAAGGCCGTCGGCTTCACCGGCCTGATCCTGGTGACCGTCGTCGCCTTCCCCTCGTACGCGGACGTGTGGGGCCCGGCGCTCGCCGTCCTCGCCGCGCTCACCATGACCGCGGGGAACGTCGCCGCCCTGCGCCAGCTCTCCACGCGCGCGTGGAGCGCAGTCCGGCTGCTCGCCTGGTCCTCCGTCGCCCAGGCCGGCTACCTCCTGGTGCCGATCGCGGCCGCCGCGTACTCCAGCGACGACCAGATCGGCGCCACCGTCGCGTACGCCCTGATGTACGCCGTCGTGAACCTCGGCGCCTTCGCGGTCGTCGCGCTCGTCGCGCGCGTGCGCCCCCGGAACCGGATCGAGGACTACCGGGGCCTGTACGCGACGCACCCCGCCGCCGCCCTCGCGCTCGCCTTCTTCCTCCTGAATCTGGCCGGTTTGCCCCGGGTATCATCGGCCTCTTCGCCAAGGTGACCGTCTTCTCGGCGGCCGTCGACGCGGGCCTGGGCTGGCTGGCCGTGGTCATGGCGCTCAACGTCGTGATCGCGCTGTCCTACTACCTCCGCTGGACGGCCCTGCTCTTCCGCACCCCGGAAACAGCGCCGGAAGCAGCGCCGGGAGAGGCCCGGGAGGGCAGCGCCGCCCCCACCACCGGCCCTCCCACCGGCCCCCGTGCCGGTCACCCTGGCGATCGCGCTGACCGCCGCCGCCGGAGCCGTCCTGTCGGGCTACCCGCAGTTCGCCCTCCGCTTCGCGACGACGGCGCTCTTCTGACCCCCACCCGAGCGGAACCTAGGGCAGGACCCCGTGCTGAACGGATTCAAGGACTTCATACTTCGCGGGAACGTCATCTCGATGGCCATCGGTCTGGCCGTCGGAACGGCGTTCACCTCCGTCGTCACGGGCTTCAGCAAGGCCTTCATCACCCCGCTCATCGGCCTCGCCACCGGCTCCGTCGGCAACTTCAACGACGCGACGTTCAGCATCGGCAAGACCGTCTTCCCCTACGGCCTGGCCATCTCCGCGACCATCGCCTTCGTCATCACCGCGGCGGTCCTCTACTTCCTGATCGTCGTCCCGATGACGGGGATCCAGCACAAGTTCGCCAAGGCGGCGGCGGCCGACCCCAAGTCGGAGAAGCGCGACTGCCCCCACTGCTACAGCGAGATCCCGGCCATCGCCTCCCGCTGCGCCTTCTGCACCGGCGAGGTCGAGCCCGTCGGCACCCTCCTGGAGAAGGTCGAGGTCCCGGCGCCCCGCTGATCACCCGAACGGCCCACGGCCACCCCCGGTGCGGCCGGGGAACCCGAACCTCCCGCCTGGCGTTGACCAGTACGGGAGGGTCCACTGAAGGAGTGGACCACCACGGAGAAAAGGGTTCCCCTGCCGCACCACCTGGAGGGCGTACCGTGCACCGCCGGCACAACGGGCTGAGGACCGCCGTCCTCCTCGGAGGCTCTCGGCCCTCATCATCGTCATCGGCAGCTTCTTCGGGCGTACGGGACTGATCGTCGCGCTCGTCGTGGCGCTCGGCACCAACGCGTACGCGTACTGGAACAGCGACAAGCTGGCGCTGCGGGCCATGCGCGCCCGCCCGGTCAGCGAGTTCGAGGCGCCCGCGCTCTACCGGATGGTGCGCGAGCTCTCCACGCAGGCGCGCCAGCCCATGCCCCGGCTCTACATCTCGCCCACCCAGGCGCCCAACGCCTTCGCCACCGGCCGCAACCCGCGCAACGCCGCCGTCTGCTGCACCGAGGGCATCCTCGCCCTCCTGGACGAGCGCGAGCTGCGCGGGGTCATCGGCCACGAGCTGAGCCACGTCTACAACCGGGACATCCTCATCTCCTCGGTCGCCGGCGCGCTCGCCTCCGTGATCATGTTCCTGGTGAACTTCGCCTGGCTGATCCCCGTCGGCCGCTCCAACGACGACGACGGCCCCGGTCTCCTCGGCATGCTGATGATCATGATCCTCGGCCCGATCGCCGCCTCGGTCATCCAGCTCGCCATCTCCCGCTCCCGGGAGTACGAGGCCGACGCCTCCGGCGCCCAGCTCACCGGCGACCCGCTCGCCCTGGCGGGCGCCCTGCGGAAGCTGGAGGCGGGCACCAAGCAGTTGCCGCTGCCGCCCGAGCCCCGGATCGAGACCGCGAGCCACATGATGATCGCGAACCCGTTCCGGCCCGGCCAGGGCCTCTCCAAGATGTTCTCCACCCACCCGCCGATGGCCGAACGCATCGCCCGGCTCGAACAGATGGCAGGTCGACGCCCGTGAAGACGATCCTGAACGTCATTTGGCTGATCCTCTGCGGATTCTGGATGTTCCTCGGCTACATGCTCGCGGGACTCCTGCTCTGCATCACGATCATCGGCATCCCCTTCGGGCTCGCCGCCTTCCGCATCGGGATCTACGCCCTGTGGCCCTTCGGCAAGACGGTCGTCGACCGTCGCGACGCGGGCGCGCCCTCCTGCGTGGGCAACGTCCTGTGGCTGATCCTCGCCGGCTGGTGGCTGGCGCTCGGCCACATCACCACCGGCATCGCCCTCTGCATCACGATCATCGGCATCCCGCTGGGCATCGCGAACTTCAAGCTGATCCCGGTCTCGCTGCTGCCGCTCGGCAAAGAGATCGTCTCCACGGACAGGGCCGCGGGCGTCCACGTCCCCCAGAGCTACTGAGACCTACGGGATCCCGGTCTCCCGCAGGGTGATGTTGAGCCGCCCCTCAACCCGAGGGCGGGCTCGGCGGTCCCGGGGAACACCCGGGGCACCCGTGGTGCGCCCACCGCGAGGGCCCGCCGAAGACGAACAGGTCCCCGGAGGCCAGCTCGACGTCCCGGTAGGGCCGCCCCGGCCCTCCGCGTTCCCGAAGCGGAACACGCACCGGTCCCCGAGGCTCAGCGACACCACCGGCGCACCGGAGCGCTCCTCCCGGTCCTGGTGCATCCCCATCCGCGCCTCGGGCGCGTAGAAGTTCACGAGCGCGGTGTCGGGCGTGAAACCGCCGTGCTCCCCGTACGCCTCGGCGACGGCCTCCCGCCCGAGCGAAACCAGCCACTCGGGCAGTGCGAGGCCGACGGCGTCGAGATACCGGTACGGCACCCACTGCCGCCCCAGACACAGCGATCGCACCGACATGACGCCCCCGCCCGGCAGCACGGTCCGCCGGTACGGAAAGGGCCCGCGCCCCCACTCCCGGCAGGCGTCCACCAGCTCCCGCTGCCGCGGAAAAGGGAGCCACGCGGGCACGTGCACGGCCCCGGGAGCCACGAGGACCCGATCCCGCGGAAAGAGCCCCTCACTCACACCAGGACCCCTCCAGGCCCAACAAGCGCTCCTTGCGCCCGACCCCGGCGGCGTACCCGCGCAGGGCCCCGTCGGCCCCGATCACCCGGTGGCAGGGCCGCACCACGAGCAGCGGATTGCGCCCGATCGCGGTCCCCACGGCCCGCACCCCGGCCCCGGCGGAACCGACGCGCCGGGCAACCTCCCCGTACGAGACGGTGGTGCCGTACGGCACGTCTTCGAGCACGCGCCAGACACGCCGCTGGAACTCCGTCCCGGCGTCGCCGTCGACCGGCACCTCGAACCGCTCCCGCTCCCCGGCGAAGTACTCCCGCAACTGCCCGGCGACCTCCTCGAAGGCCCCGGGCGCGCGCGTCCAGCCGTCCTCGACCACGACGGCGCCCTTCTGCCCCGGCAGGGACAACGACCGCAGCACGGCACGACCCCCGGCGCGAGCCGCCGACCAGCAGCATCTCGCCCAGGGGCCGTCCACGTACGCGTACACGGTCATGACTGCTTCCTCTCCCGCACGACTCTTCCACGACCCAGTGTGCGGGGCCGCCGACGAGGGGTCCGGCGGGATTCGGACACGACCTTCGGCGGGGGACTAGCGGTAGTTCACGAACTGGATCGCGAAGTCGAAGTCCTTGCCCTTGAGGAGCGCCTGGACGGCCTGGAGGTCGTCGCGGCTCTTCGAGCTGACCCGCAGCTCGTCGCCCTGCACCTGCGCCTTGACGCCCTTGGGGCCCTCGTCGCGGATGGTCTTCGCGACCTTCTTGGCGTTCTCCTGGGAGATGCCCTCGGTGACCGAGGCGAAGAGCTTGTACTCCTTGCCGGAGAGCTGCGGCTCGCCCTCGACGTCCAGCGACTTGAGCGAGATCCCCCGCTTGATCAGCTTGGACTGGAAGATGTCGAGGATCGCGTTGACCCGCTCCTCGCCGTTCGCCTGCATGAGGATCTTCTCGCCCGACCAGGAGATCGAGGCGTTGGTCCCCTTGAAGTCGTAACGCTGCGAGATCTCCTTGACGGCCTGGTTGAGGGCGTTGTCGACCTCCTGCCGATCGACCTTGGAGACGATGTCGAAACTGGAGTCGGCCATGACTCGTGGCTCCTTGCTCGGGTGCTGTGGATACAGCGCAAAGCCTAGGGGCGAGCCACGGCCCGAACCGCTGATCAAACCGGTGGCGGACCACCCCCGGGGATCAGGTATTGTTTACGTCGTTGCCACGGAGCACCGCCGAAAAGCGGATCTACAAGGCGACGATCCCATGGCGGTGTGCCCGAGTGGCCAATGGGAGCGGACTGTAAATCCGTCGGCTTAGCCTACCCAGGTTCGAATCCTGGCGCCGCCACGCGATGTCGAAGGTCCCCGGTACTCGTACCGGGGACCTTCTCTCGTCGTGCGGGGCGTACGACGCCGCTCCGGGTCAGTTTCCGGCCACCGCCTTCACCGCCACCGAGAGCGGCGTCGAGCCCGAGGTCAGTTCCAGGGTGAGGCCGGACGTCGCCGGGGTCTCCAGGAGTTCCGCGACGACCGCCGCCACGTCGTCGCGGGGGACCGGGCCGCGGCCCGTGCGGGCCTCCAGGCGGACCAGGCCCGTGCCCGCGTCGTTCGTGAGGGTGCCGGGGCGCAGGATCGTCCAGTCCAGGGCCGTACGGGAGCGGATCTCGTCGTCCGCCGCGCCCTTGGCCCGCAGATAGGCGTCGAAGATCTCCTCGCCCGGGTGGGACGCGTCCGCGCCCATCGAGGAGATGACGACGTACCGCCGCACCCCCGCCCGTTCCGCCGCGTCCGCGAAGAGCACCGCGGCCCCCGGTCCACCGTGTCCTTGCGGTCCACCCCGCTGCCCGGGCCCGCGCCCGCGGCGAAGACCACCGCGTCCGCGCCCCGCAGGGCGTCGGCCACCAGGGGGACGACGCCGTCTCCAGGTCCAGGACCACGGGTTCGGCACCCGCCTCCCGCACATCCGCCGCCTGTTCCGGCCGGCGGATGATCCCCACCGGCTCGTGCCCGCCCGCCGAGAGCAGCCTCTCCAGGCGCAGGGCGATCTGTCCGTGTCCTCCAGCGATGACGATGCGCATACTCACGACCGTACGACGGGACCGGCCCGAGGGCCCCCGGCCCGGGCGGCCGTCTCGTCCGCGCCTGCCGCGGCAGGTCGAGCGCCGCCGCCGAGTCGCAGTACTCCCGCACCGCGCTCGTCCGCGCCACCACCCGCCCCCGGTGCACCACGATCCGGCTGTACGCCAGGGACAGCACGCCCGCGAGCCGCTCGCCCCGCACCGCGAGCAGCTCCGCCGGGAAGCCCGCCTCCACCCGCACCTCCGGAAGGCCCAGCACCGCCCGCGCCTCCGCGCCCACCGCCCCGTACGCCTCCTCCGGCGCGAGCCCGCCCTGCGAGGCCAGCAGGTACGCCGCCTCCAGCGGGTCCCCCGCCCACCGGATTGGCCGCGTCCCGCAGCGCCCCGCTCCCCGCCGCCACCCGCACCCCCGCCGACCGCAGCAGCCGCACCGGCGCCACGCCCCGCGACCCCGCGTCCCGGCATCCGCCCTGCGGCAGGCACACCACCCCACCCCGGCCGCCGCCAGCCGCTCCGCCGCCCGCCCCGCCACCTCCGGGGAGACGGGTGAGGCCCGCGCACGGGCCGATCGTCACCCCGTCGTCAGCTCCCCGGCCATCGCCGCCAACCGGGCCAGCCACGCCGGATCGTCACCCTCCGTGTGCAGGTCCACCGGTACGCCGTGCTCCGCCGCGACCTCCAGGACCGCCGCCACGTGCCCGGCCGGATCGGGGTCCAGGTCCGGACGGCCGCCGACCGCGACCGCACCCCTGCGCACCGCGTCCCGCAGCAGCGCCCGCCCGTCCGCCCCGCCGCCCCGGTCAGCAGCCGGGGCACGGCGACAGGCAGCAACTCGCCGAGGCCGTGCAGCGAACGCCGGGCCCGGAGCACCTCCTCCAGCGGCCCGAGGCCCTGCCCGTCGTCGATCCCCACGTGCGCGCGTAGCGCGGTCGCCCCGTGCCCGAGCTGGAGCAGCGCGGCCTCCGTGGCCCGGCGCCGCACCTCCTCCCCGTCGTACGGGCCGGGGCCGGGGAGGTCCGCCGAGAACGCGGTGTCGGCGTGGGCGTGGGGCTCGGCGGGAGCGGGCAGCAGCAGATGCCCGTGAGGTCCACCCGGGCCCCGCGGCCACGGGCGCGAGGCTGCCCGCCGTGCCGACCGCCTCGATCCGGTCGCCCACGAGCCGCACGTCCACGGTCCGGCCGTCGGCGAGCCGCGCGTGCGAGAGCAGGAGCGAGGTCGGGCCGGCGCCGGCCGCAGCCCCCTCCTCGGGCGGCTGGGGCTGCTTGCTGTCGGCTGGCATCCGGCTCCTCAACGCTCCTCGGGGACGGGATCGGGGGCAGGGTCGGGTGGCGTGCGGCCGAGCCTAGGGGCGCTCGCGGTGACCTGCGGGGAGGGGCGCGACGGGCGTACCGATGAGGGCACGTGTGGCGTACGCGTGGCGTACGTGACGCCTGGTGGGAGGCCCGAATCGTCGCGGGGAAACGGATTTGGGAGATGGGCCGGAGACCGTGTAATGTCTTCCTCGCTCGCCCCAATAGCTCAGTCGGTAGAGCGTCTCCATGGTAAGGAGAAGGTCTACGGTTCGATTCCGTATTGGGGCTCTGGTGAGAAGGGCCGCCTTCGGGCGGGATCCGGATCATCAAAGCGGTGTAGCTCAGTCGGTAGAGCAAGCGGCTCATAATCGCTGTGTCACCGGTTCAAGTCCGGTCACCGCTACACACGGTAGCCGATTGCGGGGTCGGTCCTTCGATCGGCTACCCTTTTATGCGTTCATCCGTCCAACCGTCCGTCCAAGGAGCACTCACGTGGCTGCCACCGACGTCCGCCCGAAGATCACGCTGGCCTGCGTGGAGTGCAAGGAGCGGAACTACATCACCAAGAAGAACCGGCGTAACAACCCGGACCGTCTTGAGATGAAGAAGCACTGCCCCGCTGCAACTCGCACACCGCGCACCGCGAAACGCGCTAATCAGGCTCGTACACGAGGCCGCCCCCATTCAGGGGCGGCCTCGTGTCGTTATCGGCAACAGATCCAGGAGGTATCGAGTCCATGGCGCTCGACCAGTCCTTCGTGGGCCGGACCTATCCGCCCACCCCGCCCTACGAGGTCGGCCGCGAGAAGATCCGCGAGTTCGCGGAGGCGATCGGGGACGCCAACCCCGCGTACGCCGACGCCGAGGCGGCCAAGGCGCTCGGCCACCCGACGTGATCGCCCCGCCCACCTTCGTGTTCGCCATCACGTTCAAGGCGGCCGGACAGGTCGTCGAGGACCCGCAGCTCGGCCTCGACTACAGCCGGGTCGTCCACGGCGACCAGAAGTTCGCCTACACCCGCCCCGTACGGGCCGGGGACCGGCTCTCGGTCACCTCCACCATCGAGGCGATCAAGTCCCTCGCCGGCAACGACATCCTGGACATCCGCGGCGAGGTCCACGACGAGACCGGCGAGCACGTCGTCACCGCCTGGACCAAGCTCGTCTCCCGAGCGCCCGAGGAGGCCTGACCATGACCGCGAAGATCGCCTACGACGAGGTCGAGGTCGGCACCGAACTGCCCGCGCAGTCGTTTCCCGTGACCCGCGCCACCCTCGTCCGGTACGCCGGTGCCTCCGGGGACTTCAACCCCATCCACTGGAACGAGAAGTTCGCGGTCGGGGTCGGCCTGCCCGACGTCATCGCCCACGGCATGTTCACCATGGCCGAGGCGATCCGCGTCGTCACCGACTGGACCGGCGACCCCGCCGCCGTCGTCGAGTACGGCGTCCGCTTCACCAAGCCCGTCGTCGTCCCCGACGACGACACCGCGCCCTGATCGAGGTCGCCGCCAAGGTCGCCGCCAAGCTGGACGACGGCCTCGTACGAGTGGACCTCACCGCGACCAGCGCGGGCCAGAAGGTCCTGGGGATGAGCCGGGCCGTGGTGCGGCTCGCCTAGACAGTCCCGACGGCTAGCCATCTAGCACGCTAGATGGCTAGCCGTACTCTGAGCCCGTGCAGCTCCTCAACGACGCCCCCTCGCCCCCTCACCACCTTCCGCCTCGGCGGCCCCGCCTCCGTCTCGTCACCGCCACCACCGACGACGAGGTGATCGCGGCCGTCCGCGAGGCCGACGACGCCGGGACGCCGCTGCTGGTCATCGGCGGCGGGTCCAACCTGGTCATCGGGGACAAGGGCTTCGACGGCACCGCCCTCCGGATCGCCACCACCGGCTTCTCCCTCGACGGGACCCGCCTGGAGCTGGCCGCCGGCGAGGTCTGGACGGACGCCGTCGCGCGGACCGTCGAGGCCGGGCTCGCCGGGATCGAGTGCCTGGCCGGGATCCCCGGCTCGGCCGGGGCCACCCCGATCCAGAACGTCGGCGCGTACGGGCAGGACGTCTCCGCCACCGTCACCGAGGTCGTCGCGTACGACCGGACCACGCGCGAGACGGTCACGCTGACAGGCGCCGAGTGCGCCTTCTCGTACCGGCACAGCCGCTTCAAGGAGCACCCCGAGCGGTACGTCGTGCTGCGGGTCCGCTTCGACCTGGAGGACGCCGACGGGCTCTCCGCGCCGGTCAAGTACGCCGAGACCGCCCGCGCCCTCGGCGTCGAGGCCGGCGACCGCGTCCCGCTCGCCGCCGCCCGCGAGACCGTCCTGAAGCTGCGCGCCGGGAAGGGCATGGTCCTGGACCCGGAGGACCACGACACCTGGTCGGCGGGCTCCTTCTTCACCAACCCGATCCTCACGGCCGGACAGTACGAGGCCTTCCTCGCGCGCGTGGCCGAGAGCCTGGGGCCGGACGTCGTCCCGCCCGCCTTCCCCGCGGGCGACGACGCGGTGAAGACCTCGGCGGCCTGGCTGATCGACCGGGCCGGGTTCACCAAGGGGTACGGCTCCGGGCCCGCCCGGATCTCCACCAAGCACACGCTCGCCCTCACCAACCGGGGCGGGGCGACCACCGAGACCTCCTCGCCCTCGCCCGCGAGGTCGTCGCCGGGGTCAGGGACGCCTTCGGGATCACCCTCGTCAACGAGCCCGTCACCGTCGGCGTGGAGATCTAGGACGGCTAGTACGCGACGCCCACGCCCTGCTTGACCGTCGCCGGGTCGTCGATCATCGCCAGCATCGCGTGGGCCACGTCCGCGCGGGCCAGGAAAGCAGCCCCGGGGCGGGGTGCCGGCGACGACCGTGCGGTAGCGGCCGGTGCCCGGACCGTCCGTCAGCCGGGGCGGGCGCACGGCCGTCCAGTCGGCGTCGCTCGCGGCGAGGTCGGCCTCCATGGCCCGCAGATCGGCGTAGACGTCCTTCAGGACCGCGCCCACGACCGCGAGGGCCGCCCGGTCCACGAGGGCCTGCCCGGCCGGGACCGGGCCCAGCGGGGCCGCGCTGACCACGAGGAGGCGGCGCACCTTCTCCGCCTCCATGGCCGCGAGCACCGAGCGGGTCAGCCGAGCCGCCACGCCCGCGCCCGCCCGGCTCCTGGCGCCCAGGCCCGAGAGCACCGCGTCCCGGCCCGCGACCGCCGCGCGCAGTTGCCCGGGGTCGGAGAGGTCCTCGGCCCGCCGGACCACGAGCCGCGTGCCGGTCACCGCGAGCCGCGCCGGGTTCCGTACCACCGCCGTCACCTCGTGGCCCGCGGCCAGTGCCTGGCGGACGACCTCCCGGCCGACGCCGCCGGTCGCGCCGAAGACGGTGAGCCTCATCCCGTGCCTCCCCGTGGCAGGGCCCGTTCAGGACCCGATCCAGTCGTCGATGCCCGCGAGCAGCTTCTCGCGTACCCCTCCGGCGCCGCCGAACCCCGCACCGACTGCCGTGCCAGCTCGGCCAGTTCCGCGTCCGTGAAGCCGTGGTGGCGGCGGGCGATCTCGTACTGCGCCGCGAGCCGCGAGCCGAAGAGCAGCGGGTCGTCCGCGCCGAGCGCCATCGGCACCCCCGCGTCGAAGAGGGTCCGCAGCGGTACGTCCTCGTGCCTCTCGTACACCCCGAGGGCCACGTTCGACGCCGGGCAGACCTCGCAGGTCACCCCGCGCTCGGCGAGCCTGCGCAGCAGTCGCGGGTCCTCCGCCGCCCGCACCCGTGGCCGACCCGCGCCGCCCGCAGGTCGTCCAGGCAGTCCCGCACCGACGCCGGGCCCGTCAGCTCGCCGCCGTGCGGGCCGCCAGAGGCCGCCGTCGCGGGCGATGGCGAACGCCCGGTCGAAGTCCCGGGCCATGCCCCGGCGCTCGTCGTTGGAGAGCCCGAAGCCCACCACGCCCCGGTCCGCGAACCGGACCGCGAGACAGGCCAGGGTGCGGGCCTCCAGGGGTGCTTCATCCGGTTCGCCGCCACCAGGACCCGCATCCCGAGCCCGGTGTCCCGGGACGCCGACTCGACCGCGTCCAGGATGATCTCCAGGGCCGGGATGAGCCCGCCGAGGTGCGGGGCGTACGAGGTGGGGTCGACCTGGATCTCCAGCCAGCCCGAACCGTCCCTGACGTCCTCCTCGGCGGCCTCGCGGACCAGTCGCCGGATGTCCTCCGGCGCGCGCAGGCAGGAGCGGGCGATGTCGTAGAGCCGCTGGAAGCGGAACCAGCCGCGCTCGTCGGTCGCCCGCAGCTTGGGGGCGTACCGCTGCTCAGCGCTTCGGGGAGGTGCACGCCGTACTTGTCGGCCAGCTCGATCAGCGTCGTGGGCCGCATCGAACCGGTGAAGTGCAGGTGCAGATGGGCCTTGGGCAACAGGGTGAGGTCGCGGGAATCGTGCTCCATCGACCGATCCTGCCGCACCCGGACGGGCGAGGACAGCCCCTTTCCCCGATCGGGGTCCTCCCGAACGCGAAACGGGCCCCGGTTCCGGGGAACCGGGGCCCGTGTACGGCTGCGATCAGGCGGTCGCCTCCGCCAGCAGCTTCTGGATCCGGGACACGCCCTCCACCAGGTCCTCGTCGCCGAGCGCGTACGACAGGCGCAGGTAGCCCGGGGTGCCGAAGGCCTCGCCCGGGACGACCGCGACCTCGGCCTCGTCCAGGATCAGGGCGGCCAGCTCGACCGAGGTCCGCGGGCGCTTGCCGCGGATCTCCCTGCCGAGCAGCTCCTTGACCGAGGGGTACACGTAGAACGCGCCCTCCGGGGTCGGGCAGACGACGCCGTCGATCTCGTTCAGCATCCGCACGATCGTCTGGCGGCGCCGGTCGAAGGCGGTGCGCATCTCCGCGACCGCGTCCAGGTTCCCGGAGACGGCGGCGAGCGCGGCGGCCTGCGCGACGTTGCTCACGTTGGACGTGGCGTGCGACTGGAGGTTCGTGGCGGCCTTCACGACGTCCTTCGGGCCCACGATCCACCCGACGCGCCAGCCCGTCATCGCGTACGTCTTCGCCACGCCGTTGACCACGACGCACTTGTCGCGCAGCTCGGGCACGATCGCCGGCAGCGAGGTGAACTTCGCGTCGCCGTAGACCAGGTGCTCGTAGATCTCGTCCGTCAGGACCCACAGGCCGTGCTCGACGGCCCAGCGGCCGATCGCCTCGGCGTCGGCCTCGCTGTAGACGGCGCCGGTCGGGTTCGAGGGGGAGACGAAGAGGACGACCTTGGTCTTCTCCGTGCGGGCCGCCTCCAACTGCTCCACCGAGACCCGGTAGCCGGTCGTCTCGTCGGCCACGACCTCCACCGGGACGCCGCCCGCGAGGCAGATCGACTCGGGGTACGTCGTCCAGTACGGCGCCGGGACGATGACCTCGTCGCCCGGGTCGAGGATCGCGGCGAAGGCCTCGTAGATCGCCTGCTTGCCGCCGTTGGTCACCAGGATCTGGGACGCGTCGACCTCGTAGCCGGAGTCGCGCAGCGTCTTGGCGGCGATGGCGGCCTTCAGCTCGGGCAGGCCGCCGGCCGGCGTGTAGCGGTGGTACTTGGGGTTCTTGCAGGCCTCCACGGCCGCCTCGACGATGTAGTCGGGGGTCGGGAAGTCGGGCTCGCCCGCGCCGAAACCGATCACCGGGCGGCCGGCGGCCTTGAGGGCCTTGGCCTTGGCGTCGACGGCGAGGGTGGCGGACTCGGAGATCGCACCGATCCGGGCGGAGACCCGACGCTCGGTGGGAGGGGTAGCAGCGCTCATGCGGCCATCGTCCCAGACCGTCTCGGCGGCGGGCACACAGGTTTCACGGAGCGGACAGGAACGGTCATTCCCGGTCGTACGCGCGCCCGTCGGCAGGTCGGCGCGGTTTCTGTTCGACGTAGGGGCCCATGACCACGTATGCTCACTCCTCGTTGGTCCGCACCGGCCGCGTCTCACGATGCGGTAGGTTGGGTAACTGACAAAGGGTCGTAGCTCAATTGGTAGAGCACCGGTCTCCAAAACCGGCGGTTGGGGGTTCAAGTCCCTCCGGCCCTGCTACACACACCGCCAGGTGTTGTGCGCATGTACGTACTTCATTGCACCGCCGTGCGCTCCACCCGGGCGCGGCACGGCCGACCCGGAATCAGGTGAGACATCGTGACGGACGCCGTAGGCTCCATCGACACGCCTGATGCCGACGACGAGACGGCAGAGTCGAAGAAGTCCCGTAAGGGCGGAAAGCGCGGGAAGAAGGGCCCTCTGGGCCGCCTCGCGCTTTCTACCGCCAGATCATCGCGGAGCTCCGCAAGGTCGTCTGGCCCACGCGCAGCCAGTTGTCGACGTACACCACCGTGGTGATCGTCTTCGTCGTCATCATGATCGGCCTCGTCACCGTGATTGACTATGGCTTCCAGGAAGCAGTCAAGTACGTCTTCGGCTGACTTTTGTTCCACCCCATCTGTATCGCAGGAAGAAGCAGCCACCGTGTCTGACGCGAACCTGAACGACGCCTTCGAGTCCGAGTCCGCCGAGGACGAGCTGGACATCGTCGAGGCCGCCGACGAGGACCAGGCCGACGCTGCTGACGACGCTGCGGGCGAGGCCGCCGCCGACGAGACCGTCGAGGACGAGAGCGCCGAGGACGAGTCCGAGGACGCCGACGAGACCGACGCCGATGCCGAGGAGTCCGACGAGGACGCCGAGGAGTCGGACGAGGACGAGGCCGCCGCCGAGGTCGAGGAGACCGAGGAGGAGGCCGCCCCGGTCGACCCGGTCGCCGCGCTCCGCGAGAGCTGCGCACCCTTCCGGCGAGTGGTACGTCATCCACACCTACGCGGGCTACGAGAAGCGCGTGAAGGCCAACCTGGAGCAGCGCGCCGTCTCGCTCAACGTCGAGGACTTCATCTACCAGGCCGAGGTCCCCGAGGAAGAGATCGTCCAGATCAAGGGCGGCGAGCGGAAGAACGTCAAGCAGAACAAGCTCCCCGGCTACGTGCTCGTCCGCATGGACCTCACGAACGAGTCCTGGGGCGTCGTCCGCAACACCCCGGCGTCACCGGCTTCGTGGGCAACGCCTACGACCCGTACCCGCTGACCCTGGACGAGATCGTCAAGATGCTCGCCCCGGAGGCCGAGGAGAAGGCCGCCCGCGAGGCCGCCGAGGCCGAGGCAAGCCGGCTCCGGCCCGCAAGCTGGAGGTCCAGGTCCTGGACTTCGAGGTCGGCGACTCGGTCACCGTCACCGACGGCCCCTTCGCCACCCTCCAGGCCACGATCAACGAGATCAACGCCGACTCGAAGAAGGTCAAGGGCCTCGTCGAGATCTTCGGCCGCGAGACCCCGGTCGAGCTCAGCTTCGACCAGATCCAGAAGAACTGATCCCACGGTTTTCCGACCAGGTCAGAGTGGCTCTCGTAGCCGCTCTGACCTGCTCGGTTTCTAGCCGCACGTGTATACCCGTTATCGTGGTGCGGTATGCCTCCATCCGGATGTCCGGGTGGCGGGCTGAACACTCTCACTAGGACCCGGAGAGCAATGCCTCCCAAGAAGAAGAAGGTCACGGGGCTTATCAAGCTCCAGATCAACGCCGGTGCGGCCAACCCGGCCCCGCCGGTCGGCCCCGCGCTGGGTCAGCACGGCGTCAACATCATGGAGTTCTGCAAGGCCTACAACGCCGCGACCGAGTCGCAGCGCGGCATGGTCGTGCCGGTGGAGATCACGGTCTACGAGGACCGTTCCTTCACCTTCATCACCAAGACCCCGCCGGCCGCGAAGCTGATCCTCAAGGCCGCTGGTGTGGACAAGGGCTCCGGCGAGCCGCACAAGACCAAGGTCGCCAAGCTCACGGCCGCCCAGGTCCGCGAGATCGCCACGGTCAAGCTCCCCGACCTGAACGCCAACGACCTCGACGCCGCGTCGAAGATCATCGCCGGCACCGCCCGTTCCATGGGCATCACGGTCGAGGGCTGATCACCCCCTTGTGATCCAGTGGTAGGACCAAGCGCTGGTCCGCACCACGACTCCACACCTGAACCAACAGGAGAAGAAGTGAAGCGCAGCAAGGCTCTCCGCAGCGCGGACGCCAAGGTCGACCGCGAGCGGAACTACGCTCCCTCGAGGCCGTCCGTCTCGCCAAGGACACCGCCACCACGAAGTTCGACGGCACCGTCGAGGTCGCCTTCCGCCTGGGCGTCGACCCGCGCAAGGCCGACCAGATGGTCCGTGGCACCGTGAACCTCCCGCACGGCACCGGCAAGACCGCCCGGGTCCTGGTCTTCGCGACCGGTGACCGTGCCGAGGCCGCGATTGCCGCCGGCGCCGACATCGTCGGCTCCGACGAGCTCATCGACGAGATCTCCAAGGGCAACCGCCTGAACGAGTTCGACGCCGTGGTGGCCACCCCGGACCTCATGGGCAAGGTCGGCCGCCTCGGCCGCGTCCTCGGCCCGCGTGGTCTCATGCCGAACCCCAAGGTCGGCACCGTCACCCGATGTCGCCAAGGCCGTCAACGACATCAAGGGCGGCAAGATCGAGTTCCGCGTCGACAAGCACTCGAACCTGCACTTCATCATCGGCAAGGTCTCCTTCGACGAGACGAAGCTGGTCGAGAACTACGCCGCGGCCCTGGAGGAGATCCTCCGTCTGAAGCCGTCCGCCGCCAAGGGCCGCTACATCAAGAAGGCGACCCTGACGACGACGATGGGCCCCGGCATCCCGCTGGACTCCAACCGCACCCGCAACCTCCTCGTCGAGGAGGACCCGGCCGCGGTCTGAGCCCCATCGGCTCGCTGAAGTGGTCGGCCGGCCCCGCACCTCTCCGGAGGTGCGGGGCCGCTCTGCTACGGTTCAAAAGACTGCAAAGAACATGAACGACCAGGGGTGGGGAACATGAGCATGTCCGCATGGAAGCGCGCGGGCGTCGTCCTGACGGCCGCGGCCGTCGTGACGGGCCTCGCGGGCTGTCAGGACGACGGGGACGAGGGCGCGAAGAAGCCGGCGGCGGCCCCGCGGCCCGCCGCGCCGGAGACGCAGACCCTCGGCGAGGTCACGAAGGTCATCCAGGCCGCGTACGTGAAGACCTCCGAGGCCAAGGCGGCCAAGGTCAGGATGACGATGAGCCTGACCGGTGCCGGGGCGGAGTCCGGCACGGCGCAGCTCACCGGCGTCCAGGGCTGGGACCCCGCGGTGATGGACATCACCATGAAGGGCTCCCTGGTCGGCGCGGGCGACCCGGCGGGCCCGCAGCAGGCCCGCATGATCATGATCGACGACGTCATGTGCATGGACATGGGTGCCGCGCGGGCCGCCGAGATGGACGGCAAGCGCTGGATGAAGCTGGACATGAAGGCCGCCGCCGAGGCCTCCGGCGACAAGGCGCTGCAGAAGCAGATGACCGGCGGCCTGGAGAGCATGAACCAGGACCCGGCCCAGCAGCTCGCCCTGCTGCTCGACTCCCCGGACCTCAAGCACGTGGGGGCCGAGAAGGTCAACGGCATGGAGACCCAGCACTACAAGGGCACGCTCACCTTCGAGCAGATGCTCAAGGCGAACGAGGCGTCCAAGCTCCTCCCCGAGAAGGACTACGAGGCCCTCCTCGCCAACGTGAAGAAGAGCGGGCTCAAGGGCTACGACACCGAGGTCTGGGTCAACGAGGACGGCTACCCGGCCCGTATGGACATCGGCATGACCATGGCCGCCGGCTCGATGCAGATCCGCGCCGACTACAGCGACTACGGCACCGAGGCCGCCGTCCAGGCCCCGCCCGCCGGCGACACCTTCGACCTGTTCGCGATGCTGAAGGAGCTGGGCCAGGGCTGATTTGCCCCGGGCCGATCCGGTCGCGTACTCTTCCACAGAAGCCAAAGACCGCTGGTCGTCTCTGCGCCCGTTCGGGTGCGGTGGCCGAAGGATTCGCTGAGAGATGCGAACGACCCGCGCAGGTGACTGTGGAAGAGTTCCCGATTCCTTGTGAAACGGTCGAGCTGAGCCCCGTGCGCCTGCGCCCGGGGCGTTTGTTTGTTCAGCCCCTTCCGAGCGGTCCCATCACCCGGAAGGAGGCCGACGCTTATGGCAAGGCCCGACAAGGCTGCCTCGGTGGCCGAGCTGGAGGACCAGTTCCGCAGCTCGAACGCCGCTGTGCTGACCGAGTACCGGGGTCTCACCGTCGCGCAGCTCAAGACGCTGCGTCGTTCGCTCGGTGAGAACGCCCAGTACGCCGTGGTGAAGAACACGCTGACCAAGATTGCGGCCAACCAGGCCGGGATCACCGCGCTGGACGAGCACTTCGCTGGTCCGACCGCGGTCGCCTTCGTCACCGGTGACCCGGTGGAGTCGGCGAAGGCCCTGCGTGACTTCGCCAAGGAGAACCCGAACCTCATCATCAAGGGCGGTGTCCTTGACGGTAAGGCGCTCTCCGCGGATGAGATCAAGAAGCTCGCGGACCTCGAGTCCCGCGAGGTTCTGCTCAGCAAGCTGGCCGGCGCGTTCAAGGGCAAGCAGTCCCAGGCTGCCTCGCTCTTCCAGGCGCTGCCGTCGAAGTTCGTCCGCACCGCGAGGCGCTTCGCGTCAAGCTCGCCGAGCAGGGCGGTGCCGAGTAATTCGGCTCGCGCATTGATCCGCGCCGCCTAGTGCGCGGATCGCAGCGGGCCGACAGTACGCCCGCCTCTACACACCTCCGGCACCTGCCGAATTAGTGGAAGGATCGCCCATCATGGCGAAGCTCACCCAGGACGAACTCCTCGCCCAGTTCGAGGAGCTCACCCTCATCGAGCTCTCCGAGTTCGTGAAGGCCTTCGAGGAGAAGTTCGACGTCACCGCCGCCGCGGCCGTCGCCGTCGCCGCTCCGGGTCAGGGTGGTGGCGACGCCGCCGCCGCCGTCGAGGAGCAGGACGAGTTCGACGTCATCCTCGAGGGTGCCGGCGACAAGAAGATCCAGGTCATCAAGGTCGTGCGCGAGCTCACCTCCCTGGGCCTCAAGGAGGCCAAGGACCTCGTCGACGGCGCCCCGAAGCCGGTCCTCGAGAAGGTCGCGAAGGACGTCGCCGAGAAGGCCGCCGAGTCCCTCAAGGCCGCCGGCGCCTCCGCCACGGTCAAGTAAGGCCGTTTCGGTTCACCGAGCCGACTCTCGCTCCCGCGCGACGCGTTCCGTGTAACGCGGGAGCACCGAAGCGATCATCCACATGGGTGGTCGCCTTTCGGCGTTCCCAGACACGGGCGTGGCGGGCGTCCGGAGGGGCGCCGGAAGCGGAGTATGGTGATCTTCGCCGTGCGCCCCGCGGGACGGGGCCCCTTGACGAACCGCACGGAGCGCGCAATTCTCAGGACGCGTCGTCACAACGATCCACATCCGAGGCATGGATCGACGGCGGAACGGGCAGTATCGAGGTGCGCCGCACGGCTGAAGTAGCGCGGAGTTGAGAGCAACGAGGGTCGCGAAGAACTCGCCCTGGACATCAGTGAGCCAAGTGGCTACACTGACCCTTTGCGCTGCCTGTTAGCTGCCCCTGCCCGTCACCAGGGGCATACCTTCGCATCCGCTTCATCGACCGACCCCTTCTGACCTGGCCTTTCGGTCATCTCAGGAAACGTCTGCCATGAAGCTCTGCTGGGGACCGGTACGCGCGTAGTGAGTCCGAGCCCTCGGAAGGACCCCTCTTGGCCGCCTCGCGCAACGCCTCGACCAATACGAACAACGGCGCAAGCACCGCCCCGCTGCGCATCTCCTTTGCAAAGATCAAGGAGCCCCTCGAGGTTCCGAACCTCCTCGCGCTGCAGACCGAGAGCTTTGACTGGCTGCTCGGCAACGCCGCCTGGAAGGCTCGCGTCGAGGCTGCCCTTGAGTCGGGACAGGACGTCCCCACGAAGTCCGGTCTGGAGGAGATCTTCGAGGAGATCTCCCCGATCGAGGACTTCTCCGGGTCGATGTCGCTGACCTTCCGCGACCACCGCTTCGAGCCGCCGAAGAACTCGATCGACGAGTGCAAGGACCGTGACTTCACGTACGGCGCCCCGCTCTTCGTCACCGCCGAGTTCACCAACAACGAGACCGGCGAGATCAAGTCCCAGACGGTCTTCATGGGCGACTTCCGCTCATGACCAACAAGGGCACCTTCGTCATCAACGGCACCGAGCGTGTCGTGGTGTCGCAGCTCGTCCGCTCCCCGGGCGTCTACTTCGACTCGTCGATCGACAAGACCTCCGACAAGGACATCTTCTCCGCCAAGATCATCCCGTCCCGGGGTGCCTGGCTGGAGATGGAGATCGACAAGCGCGACCTGGTCGGCGTCCGCATCGACCGCAAGCGCAAGCAGTCCGTCACCGTCCTCCTGAAGGCCCTCGGCTGGACCACCGAGCAGATCCTCCAGGAGTTCGGCGAGTACGAGTCCATGCGCGCCACCCTGGAGAAGGACCACACCCAGGGCCAGGACGACGCGCTGCTCGACATCTACCGCAAGCTGCGCCCGGGCGAGCCGCCGACCCGCGAGGCCGCCCAGACGCTGCTCGAGAACCTCTACTTCAACCCGAAGCGCTACGACCTCGCGAAGGTCGGCCGCTACAAGGTGAACAAGAAGCTCGGCGCGGACGAGCCGCTGGACGCCGGCGTCCTCACCACGGACGACGTCATCGCCACGATCAAGTACCTCGTGAAGCTCCACGCGGGCGAGACCGAGACGATCGGCGAGAACGGCAACGAGATCGTCGTCGAGACCGACGACATCGACCACTTCGGCAACCGTCGTCTGCGCAACGTCGGCGAGCTCATCCAGAACCAGGTCCGCACGGGTCTGGCCCGCATGGAGCGCGTCGTCCGCGAGCGCATGACCACGCAGGACGTCGAGGCGATCACGCCGCAGACCCTGATCAACATCCGGCCGGTCGTCGCCTCCATCAAGGAGTTCTTCGGCACCAGCCAGCTCTCGCAGTTCATGGACCAGAACAACCCGCTGTCGGGTCTGACGCACAAGCGTCGCCTCTCGGCCCTGGGTCCCGGTGGTCTGTCCCGCGAGCGGGCCGGCTTCGAGGTCCGAGACGTGCACCCGTCCCACTACGGACGCATGTGCCCGATCGAGACCCCCGAAGGCCCGAACATCGGTCTGATCGGTTCGCTCGCCTCGTACGGCCGCGTCAACGCGTTCGGCTTCATCGAGACGCCGTACCGCAAGGTCGTCGACGGCCAGGTCACCGACGAGGTCGACTACGTCACCGCCGACGAGGAGGACCGCTTCGTCATCGCGCAGGCCAACGCCGGGCTCGACGACGAACTGCGCTTCACCGAGAACCGCGTCCTGGTCCGCAAGCGTGGCGGCGAGGTCGACTACGTCCTCCCGGCCGACGTGGACTACATGGACGTCTCGCCGCGCCAGATGGTGTCGGTCGCGACCGCCATGATCCCGTTCCTGGAGCACGACGACGCCAACCGCGCCCTCATGGGCGCGAACATGATGCGCCAGGCCGTTCCGCTCATCAAGTCGGAGGCCCCGCTCGTCGGCACCGGCATGGAGTACCGCTGCGCCACCGACGCCGGCGACGTGCTCAAGGCCGAGAAGGACGGTGTCGTCCAGGAGCTGTCGGCCGACTACATCACGGTCGCCAACGACGACGGCACGTACATCACGTACCGCCTGCACAAGTTCTCCCGCTCCAACCAGGGCACCTCTGTGAACCAGAAGGTCGTCGTGGACGAGGGCGACCGCGTCATCGAGGGCCAGGTCCTCGCCGACGGTCCCGCCACCGAAGACGGCGAGATGGCGCTCGGCAAGAACCTGCTCGTGGCGTTCATGCCGTGGGAGGGCCACAACTACGAGGACGCGATCATCCTGTCGCAGCGCCTCGTGCAGGACGACGTCCTCTCCTCGATCCACATCGAGGAGCACGAGGTCGACGCCCGTGACACCAAGCTGGGCCCCGAGGAGATCACCCGGGACATCCCGAACGTCTCCGAGGAGGTCCTCGCCGACCTCGACGAGCGCGGCATCATCCGCATCGGTGCCGAGGTCGTCGCCGGCGACATCCTGGTCGGCAAGGTCACGCCCAAGGGCGAGACCGAGCTGACCCGGAGAAACGCCTGCTCCGCGCGATCTTCGGCGAGAAGGCCCGCGAGGTCCGCGACACCTCCCTGAAGGTGCCCCACGGCGAGATCGGCAAGATCATCGGCGTGCGCGTCTTCGACCGCGAGGAGGGCGACGAGCTTCCCCGGGCGTCAACCAGCTCGTCCGCGTCTACGTGGCCCAGAAGCGCAAGATCACCGACGGTGACAAGCTCGCCGGCCGTCACGGCAACAAGGGCGTCATCTCGAAGATCCTGCCGATCGAGGACATGCCGTTCCTGGAGGACGGCACCCCGGTCGACATCATCCTCAACCCGCTCGGCGTCCCGTCCCGAATGAACCCGGGACAGGTCCTGGAGATCCACCTCGGCTGGCTCGCCAGCCGCGGCTGGACGTCTCCGGCCTCGCGGACGAGTGGGCGCAGCGCCTCCAGGCGATCGGTGCCGACCAGGTCGCCCCCGGCACCAACGTCGCCACCCCGGTCTTCGACGGTGCGCGCGAGGACGAGCTCGCGGGCCTGCTGAACCACACCATCCCGAACCGCGACGGCGAGCGCATGGTGCTCCCCGACCGGCAAGGCGAGGCTGTTCGACGGCCGCTCCGGCGAGCCGTTCCCGGACCCGATCTCCGTCGGGTACATGTACATCCTCAAGCTCCACCACCTGGTCGACGACAAGCTCCACGCGCGTTCGACCGGCCCGTACTCGATGATCACCCAGCAGCCGCTGGGTGGTAAGGCACCAGTTCGGTGGCCAGCGCTTCGGTGAGATGGAGGTGTGGGCGCTGGAGGCTTACGGCGCCGCGTACGCCCTCCAGGAGCTGCTGACGATCAAGTCCGACGACGTGACCGGCCGCGTGAAGGTCTACGAGGCCATCGTCAAGGGCGAGAACATCCCTGAGCCCGGCATCCCCGAGTCCTTCAAGGTGCTCATCAAGGAGATGCAGTCCCTGTGCCTCAACGTGGAGGTGCTGTCCTCGGACGGCATGTCCATCGAGATGCGCGACACCGACGAGGACGTCTTCCGCGCAGCGGAGGAGCTCGGCATCGACCTGTCCCGGCGCGAGCCGAGCAGCGTCGAAGAGGTCTGACGGGAGTCCGGCCGGGGGACCCGTGAAGGTCCCCCGCCGGCCCCAGAACCCCGTATCAGACCCACAGCCTTACAACCCTGAGAGGGATTGACGCATAGTGCTCGACGTCAACTTCTTCGACGAGCTCCGGATCGGTCTGGCCACCGCTGACGACATCCGTCAGTGGAGCCACGGCGAGGTCAAGAAGCCGGAGACCATCAACTACCGCACGCTCAAGCCCGAGAAGGACGGACTCTTCTGCGAGAAGATCTTCGGTCCGACCCGGGACTGGGAGTGCTACTGCGGCAAGTACAAGCGCGTCCGCTTCAAGGGCATCATCTGTGAGCGGTGTGGCGTCGAGGTCACCCGCGCCAAGGTGCGCCGCGAGCGGATGGGCCACATCGAGCTCGCCGCCCCGTCACCCACATCTGGTACTTCAAGGGCGTTCCGTCGCGCCTCGGGTACCTGCTCGACCTCGCCCCGAAGGACCTGGAGAAGGTCATCTACTTCGCGGCGTACATGATCACGTACGTCGACGACGAGCGCCGTACGCGTGACCTGCCCTCCCTGGAGGCGCACGTCTCCGTCGAGCGCCAGCAGATCGAGAACCGTCGCGACTCCGACCTGGAGGCCCGCGCCAAGAAGCTCGAGAACGACCTCGCCGAGCTGGAGGCCGAGGGCGCCAAGGCCGACGTGCGCCGCAAGGTGCGCGAGGGCGCCGAGCGCGAGATGAAGCAGCTCCGCGACCGCGCGCAGCGCGAGATCGACCGTCTGGACGAGGTCTGGTCGCGCTTCAAGAACCTCAAGGTCCAGGACCTGGAGGGCGACGAGCTCCTCTACCGCGAGCTGCGTGACCGCTTCGGCACGTACTTCGACGGCTCGATGGGCGCCGCGGCGCTGCAGAAGCGCCTGGAGTCCTTCGACCTGGAGGAGGAGGCCGAGCGCCTCCGCGAGATCATCCGCACCGGCAAGGGCCAGAAGAAGACCCGTGCGCTCAAGCGCCTCAAGGTCGTCTCCGCGTTCCTGCAGACCGCGAACAGCCCCAAGGGCATGGTTCTCGACTGCGTGCCGGTCATCCCGCCGGACCTGCGTCCGATGGTGCAGCTCGACGGTGGCCGCTTCGCGACCTCCGACCTGAACGACCTGTACCGCCGCGTGATCAACCGCAACAACCGCCTGAAGCGGCTTCTCGACCTCGGCGCGCCCGAGATCATCGTGAACAACGAGAAGCGGATGCTCCAGGAGGCGGTCGACGCCCTCTTCGACAACGGCCGTCGCGGTCGCCCGGTGACGGGCCCCGGCAACCGTCCGCTGAAGTCCCTCAGCGACATGCTGAAGGGCAAGCAGGGTCGTTTCCGTCAGAACCTGCTCGGCAAGCGAGTCGACTACTCGGCCCGTTCCGTCATCGTCGTCGGCCCGCAGCTCAAGCTGCACCAGTGCGGTCTGCCGAAGGCCATGGCGCTGGAGCTCTTCAAGCCGTTCGTGATGAAGCGCCTGGTCGACCTGAACCACGCGCAGAACATCAAGTCGGCCAAGCGGATGGTCGAGCGCGGCCGCACGGTCGTGTACGACGTCCTCGAAGAGGTCATCGCCGAGCACCCGGTCCTGCTGAACCGTGCGCCCACGCTGCACCGCCTCGGCATCCAGGCCTTCGAGCCGCAGCTCGTCGAGGGCAAGGCCATCCAGATCCACCCGCTCGTCTGCACCGCGTTCAACGCGGACTTCGACGGTGACCAGATGGCCGTCCACCTGCCGCTCTCCGCGGAGGCGCAGGCCGAGGCCCGCATCCTGATGCTGTCCTCGAACAACATCCTCAAGCCGGCCGACGGCCGCCCGGTCACGATGCCGACCCAGGACATGGTCCTCGGTCTGTTCTTCCTGACCACCGACGGCGAGCTGCGTGACACCAAGGGCGAGGGCCGCGCGTTCGGCTCCACGGCCGAGGCGATCATGGCGTTCGACGCCGGCGAGCTCGCGCTGCAGTCGCCGATCGACATCCGCTTCCCGGTGGGCACCATCCCGCCGCGCGGCTGGACCCCGCCGGCGCGCGAGGAGGCGAGCCCGAGTGGCAGCAGGGGGACTCGTTCCGTCTGCGCACCACCCTGGGCCGCGCGCTCTTCAACGAGCTGCTGCCGAGGACTACCCGTTCGTCGACTACTCGGTGGGCAAGAAGCAGCTTTCCGAGATCGTCAACGACCTGGCCGAGCGCTACCCCAAGGTCATCGTGGCGGCGACGCTCGACAACCTGAAGGCGTCCGGCTTCTTCTGGGCGACCCGCTCCGGCGTCACCGTGGCCATCTCCGACGTCGTCGTCCCCGAGGCGAAGAAGGAGATCGTCGCCGGGTACGAGGCGCAGGACGAGAAGGTCCAGAAGCAGTACGAGCGCGGTCTGATCACCAAGGAAGAGCGCACGCAGGAGCTCATCGCGATCTGGACCAAGGCGACCAACGAGGTCGCCGAGGCGATGAACGCGAACTTCCCAAGACCAACCCCATCTTCATGATGGTCGACTCGGGTGCCCGAGGAAACATGATGCAGATGCGGCAGATCGCGGGTATGCGCGGTCTGGTGTCGAACGCGAAGAACGAGACCATCCCGCGTCCCATCAAGGCGTCCTTCCGCGAGGGCCTCTCCGTCCTCGAGTACTTCATCTCGACGCACGGTGCCCGTAAGGGTCTCGCCGACACCGCCCTGCGCACCGCCGACTCGGGTTACCTGACCCGTCGTCTGGTGGACGTCTCGCAGGACGTCATCATCCGCGAGGAGGACTGCGGCACCGAGCGCGGTCTGAAGCTGCGGATCGCGGCGAAGGACGAGACGGGTGTCCTGCGCAAGACGGACGACGTCGAGACCTCCGTGTACGCGCGGATGCTCGCCGAGGACGTCGTCGTGGACGGCAAGGTCATCGCGCCGGCCAACGTCGACCTGGGTGACGTGCTCATCGACGCCCTGGTCAACGCGGGCGTCGAGGAGGTCAAGACCCGTTCGGTCCTGACCTGTGAGTCCGCCGTCGGCACCTGTGCGTTCTGCTACGGCCGTTCGCTCGCCACCGGCAAGCTGGTCGACATCGGTGAGGCGGTCGGCATCATCGCCGCCCAGTCCATCGGTGAGCCCGGCACCCAGCTCACGATGCGTACCTTCCACACCGGTGGTGTGGCCGGTGACGACATCACCCAGGGTCTGCCCCGTGTCGTCGAGCTCTTCGAGGCCCGGCAGCCGAAGGGTGTCGCCCCGATCTCGGAGGCGGCCGGCCGCGTCCGCATCGAGGAGACCGAGAAGACCAAGAAGATCGTCGTCACCCCGGACGACGGCAGCGACGAGACGGCGTTCCCGATCTCGAAGCGCGCCCGTCTGCTCGTGGGCGAGGGCGACCACGTCGAGGTGGGCCAGAAGCTCACCGTGGGTGCCACCAACCCGCACGACGTGCTCCGGATCCTCGGTCAGCGCGCGGTCCAGGTCCACCTGGTCGGCGAAGTCCAGAAGGTCTACAACTCGCAGGGCGTGTCGATCCACGACAAGCACATCGAGATCATCATCCGGCAGATGCTGCGCCGCGTGACGATCATCGAGTCCGGCGACGCGGAGCTGCTTCCGGGCGAGCTGGTCGAGCGGTCGAAGTTCGAGACCGAGAACCGCCGCGTGGTCACCGAGGGCGGTCACCCCGCCTCCGGCCGTCCGCAGCTCATGGGCATCACCAAGGCCTCGCTGGCGACGGAGTCCTGGCTGTCGGCCGCCTCCTTCCAGGAGACGACCCGAGTGCTGACGGACGCGGCGATCAACGCCAAGTCCGACAGCCTCATCGGCCTCAAGGAGAACGTCATCATCGGTAAGCTCATCCCGGCCGGTACGGGTCTGTCCCGCTACCGCAACATCCGGGTCGAGCCGACCGAGGAGGCCAAGGCCGCGATGTACTCGGCCGTCGGCTACGACGACATCGACTACTCGCCGTTCGGCTCGGGCTCCGGCCAGGCCGTTCCGCTGGAGGACTACGACTACGGTCCGTACAACCAGTAGGCGAGTCGCTTGACGCCCGAGGGCGGCCATCCCGGTCACGGGGTGGCCGCCCTCGGCGGTTTCGGCGGCTTCGGTAGGTTGGCGGCCCCGTCCGACCGAGGAGCCGCCCCGTGCCCGCCCGCCCCGCCCCCGTCTGCTGTACGTCACCGACCTCGCCTATCCGGCCCGGGGGAGGCGCTACGGCGACGAGGACGTGGCGCTCACCGCCCGGCTGCGGGAGGACTTCGACCTGGCCCTCTGCCACCCGCGGGACGCCGCCGCCCTCATGGACGCCTTCGACGCGGTCGTGGTGCGCAACAGCGGCCCGGTGCTCGCCCACCGGGAGGCGTACGCGGCCTTCCGCGAGCGGGCCCTGGCCCTCGGCACCCGGGTCTACAACCCGCTCCACGGGCGCGGCGACATGGCGGGCAAGGGTACCTCCTCGAACTGACGGCCGCCGGTCTCCCGGTCATTCCCACCGTCGACCGGGCCGGGGACCTGGAGGGGCTGCCGGAGGCCGCGGAGTACGCGGTCAAGCCCGGGACGGGGCCGACTCCGAGGGCCTGCGCTTCGTCCCGTACGGGGAGCTCGGCCTCCTCGACGGGGCGGCCGGGGAGCTCCTGGTCCAGCCCCGGATCGACTTCCGGTACGAGGTCTCGTTCTACTTCGTCGACGACCTCTTCCAGTACGCCCTGTACGCCCCCGATCCGGGGCGCCGCTGGGTCCTGGAGCCGTACGAGCCGTCCCCGGACGACCTGGCCTTCGCGCGGCGCTTCGTGGACTGGAACGCCCTCGGGCACGGGATCCAGCGCGTCGACGCCTGCCGGGCGCCCGACGGCGGGCTGCTCCTGGTCGAGCTGGAGGACCTCAATCCGTACCTCTCCCTCGACCGGGTCTCCGAGGAGGTCCGGGAGGCCTTCGCCGGCGCCCTCACCGGCTCCCTGCACCGCTTCCTGGCGGGGTGAGGGGCGGGGCGGGGGAGGGGTGAGGGCAGCCGTCCCGCGTCGTGATCATGTGCGCGTGGGCATTTGTTTTGACCGGAGTCCGTGCGGTAGGTACGCTCAAGCCTTGTGCCTGGGGTGTGCCTGGGCTCGTGTGCGTGTCCTCAACCGCACGGCGAGTTCCGCACCGGCCACCGTGATCCTCGCTCCTCCATCCTCGATGGGGGCCCGCGAGATTCGACACACCCGACCGCGTGGGTCGGTGAATGTTCCAGGTTAGTTGTACCGACGGCACACAGAAACCGGAGAAGTAGTGCCTACGATCCAGCAGCTGGTCCGTAAGGGCCGGCAGGACAAGGTCGAGAAGAACAAGACGCCCGCACTCGAGGGTTCCCTCAGCGTCGCGGCGTCTGCACGCGTGTGTTCACGACCACCCCGAAGAAGCCGAACTCGGCCCTCCGTAAGGTCGCGCGTGTGCGTCTGACCTCCGGCATCGAGGTCACGGCCTACATCCCGGGTGAGGGTCACAACCTGCAGGAGCACTCCATCGTGCTCGTGCGCGTGGCCGTGTGAAGGACCTGCCGGGTGTTCGCTACAAGATCATCCGCGGTTCCTCGACACGCAGGGCGTCAAGAACCGTAAGCAGGCTCGCAGCCGCTACGGCGCCAAGAAGGAGAAGTAAGAATGCCTCGTAAGGGCCCCGCCCGAAGCGCCCGGTCATCATCGACCCGGTCTACAGCTCTCCTCTTGTCACCTCGCTGATCAACAAGATCCTGCTGGACGGCAAGCGTTCCACCGCCGAGCGCATCGTGTACGGCGCCATGGAGGGTCTTCGCGAGAAGACCGGCCAGGACCCGGTCATCACGCTGAAGCGCGCGCTGGAGAACGTCAAGCCGGCCCTCGAGGTCAAGTCCCGCCGTGTCGGTGGCGCCACCTACCAGGTGCCGATCGAGGTCAAGCCGGGCCGCGCGTCCACGCTCGCCCTCCGCTGGCTCGTCGGTTACTCCCGCGCCCGTCGCGAGAAGACCATGACCGAGCGCCTCATGAACGAGCTCCTCGACGCCTCGAACGGCCTCGGTGCTGCCGTCAAGAAGCGTGAGGACACGCACAAGATGGCCGAGTCCAACAAGGCCTTCGCGCACTACCGCTGGTAGTCGCAACCCACATCGAGACCGAGAAGACTGAGCCGATATGGCTACCACTTCGCTTGACCTTGCCAAGGTGCGCAACATCGGCATCATGGCTCACATCGACGCGGGCAAGACGACCACCACCGAGCGGATCCTGTTCTACACCGGTGTCTCGTACAAGATCGGTGAAGTCCACGACGGCGCTGCCACGATGGACTGGATGGAGCAGGAGCAGGAGCGCGGCATCACGATCACGTCCGCCGCGACGACCTGCCACTGGCCGCTCGAGAATGTCGATCACACGATCAACATCATCGACACGCCGGGCCACGTCGACTTCACCGTCGAGGTGGAGCGTTCGCTGCGCGTGCTCGACGGTGCTGTCACCGTGTTCGACGGTGTGGCCGGTGTCGAGCCCCAGTCCGAGACCGTCTGGCGTCAGGCGGACCGCTACGGCGTTCCGCGCATCTGCTTCGTCAACAAGCTCGACCGCACCGGTGCCGACTTCCTGCGCTGCGTCGACATGATCGTGGGCCGCCTCGGCGCCACCCCGATCGTCATGCAGCTCCCGATCGGTGCCGAGGCCGACTTCCAGGGCGTCGTCGACCTCGTCCGCATGAAGGCGCTCGTCTGGTCCGCCGAGGCCAGCAAGGGTGAGATGTACGACATCGTCGACATCCCGGCCGACCTGGCCGAGCTGGCCGAGAGTACCGCGGCAAGCTGGTCGAGACCGTCGCGGAGAACGACGAGGAGCTCATGGAGCTGTTCTGGAGGGCGTCGAGCCCACCGAGGAGCAGATCTACGCGGCCGTCCGTCGCATCACCATCGCCTCCGGCAAGGCGGCGACACCACGGTCACCCCGTGTTCTGCGGCACCGCCTTCAAGAACAAGGGCGTTCAGCCCCTGCTCGACGCGGTCGTGCGCTACCTCCCTCGCCCCTGGACGTCGAGGCCATCGAGGGCCAGGACGTCAAGGACCCCGAGGTCGTCGTGCGGCGCAAGCCGTCCGACGAGGAGCCGCTGTCGGCCCTCGCGTTCAAGATCGCGAGCGACCCGCACCTCGGCAAGCTCACCTTCGTCCGGATCTACTCCGGTCGCCTGGAGGCCGGCACCGCGGTGCTGAACTCCGTCAAGGGCAAGAAGGAGCGCATCGGCAAGATCTACCGCATGCACGCGAACAAGCGTGAGGAGATCGACTCGGTGGGCGCCGGCGACATCGTCGCCGTCATGGGCCTCAAGCAGACCACCACCGGTGAGACGCTGTGCGACGAGAAGAACCCGGTCATCCTGGAGTCCATGGACTTCCCGGCGCCGGTCATCCAGGTCGCCATCGAGCCCAAGTCCAAGGGTGACCAGGAGAAGCTGGGTGTCGCCATCCAGCGTCTCGCGGAGAGGACCCCTCCTTCCAGGTCCACTCGGACGAGGAGACCGGCCAGACCATCATCGGTGGCATGGGCGAGCTCCACCTCGACATCCTCGTCGACCGCATGCGTCGCGAGTTCAAGGTCGAGGCGAACGTCGGCAAGCCGCAGGTCGCGTACCGCGAGACGATCCGCAAGACCGTCGAGCGCGTGGACTACACCCACAAGAAGCAGACCGGTGGTACCGGTCAGTTCGCCAAGGTGCAGATCGCGATCGAGCCCATCGAGGGTGGCGACGCCTCCTACGAGTTCGTGAACAAGGTCACCGGTGGCCGCATCCCGAAGGAGTACATCCCTTCGGTCGACGCGGGTGCGCAGGAGGCCATGCAGTTCGGCATCCTGGCCGGCTACGAGATGACCGGCGTTCGCGTCATCCTTCTCGACGGTGGCTACCACGAGGTCGACTCCTCCGAGCTCGCGTTCAAGATCGCCGGTTCGCAGGCCTTCAAGGAGGCCGCGCGGAAGGCTTCGCCGGTCATCCTCGAGCCCATGATGTCCGTCGAGGTCACCACGCCCGAGGACTACATGGGTGAGGTCATCGGCGACATCAACTCCCGCCGTGGTCAGATCCAGGCCATGGAGGAGCGCAGCGGCGCTCGCGTCGTGAAGGGCCTCGTGCCCCTTTCGGAGATGTTCGGCTACGTCGGAGACCTCCGCAGCAAGACCTCGGGTCGCGCAAGCTACTCGATGCAGTTCGACTCCTACGCCGAGGTTCGCGGAACGTCGCCGAGGAGATCATCGCGAAGGCCAAGGGCGAGTAACTCTTCCGAGTCCACGCTTTAGGCTTGACACCAGTCACCGGGGCCCGGCCCCCGAAACCCGAGGAATCGGGCCCCGGTCGACTGGCATCCCAGCAAAGATCACCTGGCGCCGATGAAGCAAGGCGTTCAGAACCACTCCAGGAGGACCCCCAGTGGCGAAGGCGAAGTTCGAGCGGACTAAGCCGCACGTCAACATCGGCACCATCGGTCACATCGACCACGGTAAGACGACCCTCACGGCCGCCATTACCAAGGTGCTGCACGACGCGTACCCGGACCTGAACGAGGCCTCGGCCTTCGACCAGATCGACAAGGCTCCCGAGGAGCGCCAGCGCGGTATCACCATCTCGATCGCGCACGTCGAGTACCAGACCGAGTCGCGTCACTACGCCCACGTCGACTGCCCCGGTCACGCGGACTACATCAAGAACATGATCACGGGTGCGGCGCAGATGGACGGCGCCATCCTCGTGGTCGCCGCCACCGACGGCCCGATGCCGCAGACCAAGGAGCACGTGCTCCTGGCCCGCCAGGTCGGCGTTCCGTACATCGTCGTCGCCCTGAACAAGGCCGACATGGTGGACGACGAGGAGATCCTGGAGCTCGTCGAGCTCGAGGTGCGTGAGCTCCTCTCCGAGTACGAGTTCCCGGGCGACGACCTGCCGGTCGTCCGCGTCTCGGCGCTCAAGGCGCTCGAGGGCGACAAGGAGTGGGGCGAGAAGCTCCTCGGCCTCATGCACGCGGTGGACGAGTCCATCCCGCAGCCCGAGCGTGACGTCGACAAGCCGTTCCTGATGCCGATCGAGGACGTCTTCACGATCACCGGTCGTGGCACCGTCGTCACCGGTCGTATCGAGCGCGGCATCCTCAAGGTCAACGAGACCGTCGACATCATCGGCATCAAGACCGAGAAGACCACCACCACGGTCACCGGCATCGAGATGTTCCGCAAGCTGCTCGACGAGGGCCAGGCCGGTGAGAACGTCGGTCTGCTCCTCCGTGGCATCAAGCGCGAGGACGTCGAGCGCGGCCAGGTCATCATCAAGCCGGGTTCGGTCACGCCGCACACGAACTTCGAGGCCCAGGCCTACATCCTGTCGAAGGACGAGGGTGGCCGTCACACCCCGTTCTTCAACAACTACCGCCCGCAGTTCTACTTCCGTACCACGGACGTGACCGGCGTCGTGACCCTCCCCGAGGGCACCGAGATGGTCATGCCGGGCGACAACACCGCCATGAGCGTTGAGCTGATCCAGCCCATCGCCATGGAGGAGGGCCTGAAGTTCGCCATCCGTGAGGGTGGCCGGACCGTCGGCGCCGGCCAGGTCGTCAAGATCACCGCCTGATCTTGAACTGACCTGGTGACTCGCAGGAGTCGCCGAGCAGTTAGGGGGAGGCCCCGCACCGAAAGGTGCGGGGCCTCCTCGCGTTCCCGGGGCCTTCTTCGAGGCCCGCGCGTTCCCAGGGCCGTCGGTTCCGCTACGGCCGCCAGCTCCACGGGCGTCCGTCCGCACCGAGCCCCACCACGGTCGCGCCCCGCGCCCCCAGGTGCAGCGCGGCCGGGGCCGCCGCCCGCCCTTCGCCGTACGGACCCGGGACCGGCCGCCGGCCCGCACCACCGCGCGGCCGCGCGGGTCCGTGCCGAGCAGGACCGTGCCGAGCGCCGCCGACCGCGCGGCGACCACCTCCCCGTACCCGTCGAGACCGGCGTCGCCGGCCGGGCCGAGCAGCCGCGCGTCCGCCGGGGGCCGGTGGAACAGCTCGCCGTCCGCGCTCGCCACCGTGGAGCCGGAGAGCGGCAGCCGCTCCGTCCGCTCCCGTCCGTCCACCAGTGCCGTACGGACTCCCGGCCCGCCGCGTACACGTGGACGCGGCCCGCGGCGTCCACCGAGACGGCCGGGCCGTCCTGGACCTCCTCGGCCCCGGGGAGCGTCCGCCACGGGCCCCAGGAGCCGTCCGCCGCCCGGACCCGGGTCGAGAGGCGCTTGTCCGCGTTCCGCACGAAGAGGTGGACCCGGCCGTCGGGGGCCGCGACCGCCGCCGGGGAGCCGAGCCGGCGCCCCGGTCGTCCCCGCGCTCCGGGTTCCCCAGGCCCCGCCAGGCGAGGAACGGGCCGCCGGGGAGCGCTGTTCGAGGAGCACCACCTCGCGCCGGTTGGCGCCGCCGTGCCCGTCGAGCGCGGCGAACCGCACCGAGGAGCAGCACCCGCCCGTCGGGCAGGACCGCGGAGCCGAGCGCCGGGACGAGCGGGCCGCCGCCGAGGTCCTCCGGCTCGCCCCAGGCACCGCCGGGCGCCGACTCGCGCCAGCGGACCGCGCGCAGGCCCAGGACCCCGTACGCCGCGAGCCGGCCGTCCGGCTCCTCGGCGAGGGCCGGGCGGGCGCCGGGCCAGCGGTGGTGGGTGGAGCGGACCCAGCCCTTGCGGTTGGTCAGCGGGCGGTCGCCGCCGACGCCGTAGTCGCCGCAGCCCGAGGGGTTCCCGCACGGCCAGGAGGGGTCGCCGCCGTACGGGACGAGCCGGGCCGCCTTCTCCTTCAGGACCCCCGGCGGGAGGTTCTTGGGCCAGTGCCGGTTGTAGTAGCCGCGGAAGGCCGTCGTGGTGAACGCCGGTATCGGCTCGCCGTCCCGGACCGCGTCCGAGACCCGGCGGCACAGCGCCGCCCAGGTGAAGCAGGCGACCGCCGTGTGGTCCCCGTGGTCGGCGTAGCCGGGCTGCTCGGAGTCGCGCCGCCGGGTGGCCTCGTCGCTGTGCTGGACGTCCGGGTCGGGGTCCAGGGTGTGCACCACCGTGGGCCGGTAGCGGGCGAGCAGCCCGGCGAGGACGCCGACCAGGCCGTCGTAGTCGTAGGTGTCGGCCCGGGTGACGGGGAGCCGGCCGGCAGGTGGGTGCGCAGCTCCAGGGCGCGGTCCTCCCAGAGCGCGGGCAGGGCCGTGTACCGGCGGGGGTGTGCATCGGCAGGTTGAGGAAGACCAGTTCGACCCGGCGCCCGTCGTGCGCGAGGACGTCGACCTCGGCCCGCCGGCCGCCGGGGAGCGCCAGCGTGCCCCGCTTCCACGGGGTGAACAGCGGCAGGCCGAGCGCCGCCGCGTACGACTGGCGCAGGCCCTGGTGGCGGGCGGCGGAGTAGGCCGCCCGGTCCGGGGGCGTCCCGGGCATCCCCGCGATCCGGTTCACGCCGGTGTGCTCGCCGGCCGTCACGTACACGGAGACGAGCGGGACGCCCGCGTCGAACAGCCGCTGCGCGTCCGGGTTCATGAAGTACAGGTCGTCGTCCGGGTGCGCGGCGAACTGCATCAGGAGCGCCCGGCGGGCCCGTGCCGACGCGATCGGCTTCCCCGGCGCCGGATCGGCGGTCGGCGCGCTCCGGCGCGGCTCCGGTACGGAGCACCCGGCGGCGGCCGCGGTGACGGCGAGGGCGGCGGTGAGCACCGCCCGGCGGCGGGGTCGGACGTGCTGCACTGCGGGGCCCTTCGCTCGGCGGTCTCCGGGACGGCGGAAACGGACGCCTGTAAGACGGACATCTGTGCGAAGAGGTTGTGCGTGTACGAGGGTGGGTGTACGAGGGACGCGTGTACGAGGGGGAGGGCGGGATGAACGGCACCGGGGCGGGGCACGGCGGCCGGGAGGACGTCTTCCTCCGGCGTGCGGCCGGGCCGGAGGAGGTCGAGGACCTGCTGTGCGCGTGCGCGCCGGAGGTCCTCGCCGCCTTCGTGGGCCGGTTCGGCGACTTCGACCTCTGCGAGGAGGTCTTCCAGGAGGTCCTGGTCGCGGCGGCCCGGGAGTGGCCCGAGCGGGGGTCCCCTCCTACGAGCGCAGTCGGCTGCTCACCACCGCCGTCGGCGCGCTGATCGACCGGGTGCGCCGCGCGGAGGCGAGCCGGCGCGGCGAGGCCGGGGCCTCGGCGCTCACGGACCGCGCGATCCTGGCGTACGCGGGACGGGGCGCTCCGGGGAGGACGTCTGGGAGGGCCGCTCTCGCTGTTCCTGCTCTGCTGCCACCCGGACCTGCCCCGGGCCGCCCGGACCGCGCTCGTTCTGCGCGCCGTCGGCGGCCTCGGTCCCGCGCGGGTCGCCGCCTTCTTCGACCTGCCCGAGGAGACCCTGGAGCGGTACGTGGCCCGGGCCAGGCGGACGATCGTGGAGGGGCTGGACGCGGGCCCTGCCCGTGGGGAGGAGCGCGCGGCCCGCCTCGCCGAGGTGCGGTCCGTGCTCCGCCTCGTCCACGACCGGGGATACGCGGCCGAGGCGGCCCGGCTCGCCCGGCTGCTGGACCGGTCCCTGCCGGGCGGGGGCGGGGCGCACGGCGTCGAAGCGTGCGCCCCGGCGCATAGGTGTACGTGACGTGGGGTACAGTCTTGGACCCCGATTGGCGGCCGGATGGCCCCGTATGGCAGACTGTCGGGGTTGCTCGGTTGAGTGCCGATGCTGCGCGCCTCCCGTCGGGAGGACCGGAAGCGAGTCCCACAGTACTCGTCGCTCCTTCTCAGGGGCGGACGTACGGGAATCTTCTGGGAAGCGTCAGCGGGGTACCGGCCAGGCACTCGGTGGGTGTTCTGCCCCCGGCCCGCGGTTCTCGGGACCGCGCCCCTTAGTTGGGAAGTCCTCAGGGACTTCTGCGTAGAGGAGCGCGACACGCCCGACCGCGTGGGTCGGAGGCGGAGTCACGAGAGCCCCCGAGTCCAGAGCGTTACGAGACAAAGGACTACTAGTAGCCATGGCGGGACAGAAGATCCGCATCCGGCTCAAGGCCTACGACCACGAGGTCATCGACTCCTCGGCGAAGAAGATCGTCGAGACGGTGACCCGCACTGGTGCGTCGGTCGCGGGCCCGGTGCCGCTGCCCACTGAGAAGAACGTGTACTGCGTCATCAAGTCGCCGCACAAGTACAAGGACTCGCGCGAGCACTTCGAGATGCGCACGCACAAGCGCCTCATCGACATCCTCGACCCCACGCCGAAGACGGTCGACTCGCTCATGCGTCTCGACCTGCCGGCGGGCGTCGACATCGAGATCAAGCTCTGAGGTGACGCGCGAGATGGCTAAGAACATCAAGGGCATCCTGGGCGAGAAGCTCGGCATGACGCAGGTCTGGGACGAGAACAACCGGGTCGTCCCGGTGACCGTCGTCAAGGCCGGCCCGAATGTCGTGACCCAGGTCCGCACGAACGACAGCGACGGCTACGAGTCGGTCCAGATCGCCTTCGGCGAGATCGACCCGCGCAAGGTGAACAAGCCCCTCAAGGGTCACTTCGCCAAGGCC
Source organism: Streptomyces sp. WAC08241 (assembly GCA_007858575.1). Classification (GTDB taxonomy): domain Bacteria; phylum Actinomycetota; class Actinomycetes; order Streptomycetales; family Streptomycetaceae; genus Streptomyces. The sequence continues at coordinate 4,807,670 of CP042279.1, read as the reverse complement.
GACGTCACCCCGCGCCGCCACCTGGTGGAGCTCCGCACCGCTGACGCCTCCGAGTACACGCTCGGCCAGGAGATCACCGCCGAGGTCTTCGAGGCCGGCGTGAAGGTCGACGTCACCGGCAAGAGCAAGGGCAAGGGCTTCGCCGGTGCGATGAAGCGCCACAACTTCCGTGGTGGCAAGGCCTCGCACGGTGCCCACCGCGTGCACCGCAAGCCCGGTTCCATCGGTGGCTGCGCCACTCCGGGCCGTGTCTTCAAGGGCATGCGCATGGCCGGTCGCATGGGCAACGAGCGTGTGACCACCCAGAACCTGACCGTCCACGCCGTTGACGCCGAGAAGGGTCTGCTGCTCATCAAGGGCGCCGTCCCCGGCCCCAACGGTGGCCTCGTCCTGGTCCGCACCGCGGCCAAGGGGTTTGAGGAACCGATGAGCACCATTGACATCCTTTCGCCGGCAGGCGACAAGGCCAGGACCGTCGAGCTCCCCGAGGAGATCTTCGGCGCGAAGGTCAGCGTTCCGCTGATCCACCAGGTCGTCGTCGCGCAGTTGGCCGCGGCCCGTCAGGGCACGCACAAGACCAAGACCCGTGGCGAAGTCCGCGGTGGTGGCAAGCCTTACCGCCAGAAGGGCACCGGCCGCGCCCGTCAGGGTTCGACCCGCGCCCCGCAGTTCGCCGGTGGTGGCGTCGTCCACGGCCCGCAGCCGCGTGACTACTCCCAGCGGACCCCGAAGAAGATGAAGGCCGCCGCCCTCCGCGGTGCCCTCTCGGACCGGGCGAACCACTCCCGCATCCACGTCGTCACCGGCGTGGTCGAGGGCGAGGTCTCCACCAAGGCCGCCAAGACGCTGTTCGGCAAGATCTCGGAGCGCAAGAACCTGCTCCTGGTCGCCGAGCGCTCCGACGAGGCCGCGTGGCTGTCCGCTCGTAACCTGCCCCAGGTGCACATCCTGGAGCCGGGCCAGCTCAACACGTACGACGTGATCGTCTCCGACGACGTGGTCTTCACCAAGGCCGCCCTCGAGTCCTTCGTGTCTGGCCCCAGACCGCTGAGACCGAAGGGAGCGACGCCTGATGAGCGAGGCCGTCGTCACCAGCAAGACCTTCTCGGACCCGCGTGACATCCTCGTCAAGCCGGTCGTCTCGGAGAAGAGCTACGCCCTGCTCGACGAGAACAAGTACACGTTCATCGTCGCGCCCGGCTCCAACAAGACCCAGATCAAGCAGGCCGTCGAGGCGGTCTTCTCGGTCAAGGTCACCGGGGTCAACACGATCAACCGCCAGGGCAAGCGCAAGCGCACCCGCACCGGTTTCGGCAAGCGCGCCAACACCAAGCGCGCCATCGTGACCCTTGCTGAGGGCAACCGAATCGACATCTTCGGCGGCCCGACCGCCTGACGGCGGTCGAGTCGTCCGATATCGGACGAGGACTGAGAAATGGGTATCCGCAAGTACAAGCCGACTACGCCGGGCCGTCGTGGCTCCTCCGTAGCCGACTTCGTCGAGATCACGCGGTCCACGCCGGAGAAGTCGCTGGTCCGCCCCCTGCACAGCAAGGGCGGCCGTAACAACACCGGTCGTGTGACCGTCCGTCACCAGGGCGGTGGCCACAAGCGCGCCTACCGCGTGATCGACTTCCGTCGTCACGACAAGGACGGCGTGCCGGCCAAGGTCGCTCACATCGAGTACGACCCCAACCGCACCGCGCGCATCGCGCTGCTCCACTACGTGGACGGCGAGAAGCGCTACATCATCGCCCCCAAGGGTCTGACGCAGGGTGACCGCGTCGAGAACGGCCCCGGCGCCGACATCAAGCCCGGCAACAACCTGGCGCTCCGCAACATCCCGGTCGGTACCACGATCCACGCGATCGAGCTCCGTCCCGGTGGCGGCGCCAAGTTCGCGCGCTCGGCCGGTGCCTCCGTGCAGCTCCTCGCGAAGGAGGGCACGATGGCCCACCTCCGCATGCCCTCCGGCGAGATCCGTCTGGTCGACGCCCGCTGCCGCGCCACCATCGGCGAGGTCGGCAACGCCGAGCAGTCGAACATCAACTGGGGCAAGGCCGGCCGTAAGCGCTGGCTGGGTGTTCGCCCGACCGTCCGCGGTGTGGCGATGAACCCGGTCGACCACCCGCACGGTGGTGGTGAGGGCAAGACCTCCGGTGGTCGCCACCCGGTCTCCCCGTGGGGTCAGAAGGAGGGTCGTACTCGTTCGCCGAAGAAGGCTTCGAACAAGTACATCGTCCGCCGCCGCAAGACGAACAAGAAGCGCTAGGAGCGGGTTTAGATGCCGCGCAGTCTCAAGAAGGGACCCTTCGTCGACGGCCACCTCGTCAAGAAGGTGGACGCCCAGAACGAAGCCGGTACCAAGAACGTCATCAAGACCTGGTCCCGTCGCTCGATGATCATCCCGGCCATGCTCGGCCACACGATCGCGGTGCACAACGGCAAGACCCACATTCCGGTGTTTGTCACCGAGTCGATGGTCGGCCACAAGCTCGGCGAGTTCTCGCCGACGCGCACCTTCCGGGGTCACGTGAAGGACGACCGGAAGTCGAAGCGCCGCTAGTAGCGGGGTGGAATGACCATGACAGACACTGGAAGGACAACCATGGAAGCCAGGGCCCAGGCGCGGTACATCCGCGTCACGCCCATGAAGGCCCGCCGCGTGGTGGACCTTATCCGTGGCATGGACGCCACGGAGGCTCAGGCGGTCCTGCGTTTCGCCCCGCAGGCCGCGAGCGTGCCGGTTGGCAAGGTGCTGGACAGCGCCATCGCCAACGCCGCGCACAACTACGACCACACTGACGCCTCTTCGCTGGTCATCAGCGAGGCGTACGTGGATGAGGGCCCGACCCTGAAGCGGTTCCGTCCGCGTGCTCAGGGCCGTGCCTACCGGATCCGTAAGCGGACCAGCCACATCACCGTGGTCGTCAGCGGCAAGGAAGGAACCCGGTAATGGGCCGAAGGTTAACCCGCATGGGTTCCGGCTCGGCATCACCACGGACTTCAAGTCCCGCTGGTACGCCGACAAGCTGTACAAGGACTACGTCAAGGAAGACGTCGCCATCCGCCGGATGATGACGTCCGGCATGAGCGCGCCGGCATCTCGAAGGTGGAGATCGAGCGCACCCGTGACCGTGTGCGTGTGGACATCCACACCGCGCGTCCCGGCATCGTCATCGGCCGTCGTGGCGCCGAGGCCGACCGCATCCGCGGCGACCTCGAGAAGCTCACGGGCAAGCAGGTCCAGCTCAACATCCTCGAGGTCAAGAACCCCGAGATGGACGCCCAGCTTGTCGCTCAGGCCGTCGCCGAGCAGCTCTCCTCCCGCGTCTCCTTCCGTCGTGCCATGCGCAAGAGCATGCAGGGCACGATGAAGGCCGGCGCCAAGGGCATCAAGATCCAGTGCGGCGGTCGCCTCGGCGGCGCCGAGATGTCCCGCTCGGAGTTCTACCGCGAGGGCCGCGTGCCCCTGCACACGCTCCGCGCGAACGTCGACTACGGCTTCTTCGAGGCCAAGACGACCTTCGGCCGCATCGGCGTGAAGGTCTGGATCTACAAGGGCGACGTCAAGAACATCGCCGAGGTCCGCGCCGAGAACGCCGCGGCCCGTGCGGGTAACCGCCCGGCCCGTGGTGCGGGTGGCGCTGGCGACCGTCCCGCCGGCCGTGGTGGCCGCGGTGGCGAGCGTGGCGGCCGCGGCCGCAAGCCGCAGCAGCAGTCCGCGCCGGCTGCGGAGGCCCCAAGGCCGACGCTCCCGCCGCCGCTGCCGCTCCGGCTGAGAGCACCGGAACGGAGGCCTGACCGACATGCTGATCCCCCGTAGGGTCAAGCACCGCAAGCAGCACCACCCCAAGCGCTCGGGCATGAGCAAGGGTGGTACGCAGGTCGCGTTCGGCGAGTACGGCATCCAGGCCCTCACGCCGGCGTACGTGACCAACCGCCAGATCGAGGCGGCCCGTATCGCGATGACCCGCCACATCAAGCGTGGCGGCAAGGTCTGGATCAACATCTACCCGGACCGCCCGCTGACGAAGAAGCCCGCCGAGACCCGCATGGGTTCCGGTAAGGGTTCTCCGGAGTGGTGGATCGCGAACGTCAAGCCGGGTCGGGTGATGTTCGAACTGTCCTACCCGAACGAGAAGATCGCGCGCGAGGCCCTGACCCGTGCGGCCCACAAGCTGCCGATGAAGTGCAAGATCGTGAAGCGCGAAGCAGGTGAGCTGTGATGTCGGCCGGTACCAAGGCGTCCGAGCTGCGCGAGCTGGGCAACGAGGAGCTTCTCAACAAGCTCCGCGAGGCCAAGGAAGAGCTGTTCAACCTCCGCTTCCAGGCGGCGACGGGTCAGCTCGAGAACCACGGTCGGCTCAAGTCCGTCCGTAAGGACATCGCCCGGATCTACACCCTGATGCGTGAGCGTGAGCTGGGCATCGAGACGGTGGAGAACGCCTGATGAGCGAGAGCAACGTGACTGAGCAGAAGACCGAGCGCAACGCTCGCAAGGTCCGCGAGGGCCTGGTCGTCAGCGACAAGATGGACAAGACCGTCGTCGTCGCTGTCGAGGACCGCGTCAAGCACGCGCTGTACGGCAAGGTCATCCGCCGTACCAACAAGCTCAAGGCCCACGACGAGCAGAACGCCGCCGGCATCGGTGACCGCGTCCTCCTGATGGAGACCCGGAAGCTGTCGTCGACGAAGCACTGGCGCGTCGTCGAGATCCTCGAGAAGGCCAAGTAATCACCTAGGGGTTTCCTTAGGTTCAGTTCCGCCAGGCTCGGCCGGGGCTTCCGCGTGAAGCCCCGGCCGGGAACCGCAGACAATCAGGAGATAGACGTGATCCAGCAGGAGTCGCGACTGCGTGTCGCCGACAACACTGGTGCCAAGGAGATCCTTTGCATCCGTGTTCTCGGTGGCTCGGGTCGCCGCTACGCGGGCATCGGTGACGTCATCGTCGCCACCGTCAAGGACGCGATCCCCGGTGGCAACGTGAAGAAGGGTGACGTCGTCAAGGCGGTCATCGTTCGCACCGTCAAGGAGCGCCGCCGCCAGGACGGCTCGTACATCCGCTTCGACGAGAACGCCGCTGTCATTCTCAAGAACGACGGCGACCCTCGTGGCACCCGTATCTTCGGCCCGGTCGGCCGTGAGCTGCGCGAGAAGAAGTTCATGAAGATCATCTCGCTCGCGCCGGAGGTGCTGTAAGCATGAAGATCAAGAAGGGCGACCTGGTCCAGGTCATCACCGGTAAGGACAAGGGCAAGCAGGGCAAGGTCGTCACGGCCTTCCCCGCGAGAACCGCGTCCTCGTCGAGGGTGTCAACCGGGTCAAGAAGCACACCAAGGCCGGCCCTCGCAGGCCGGCGGCATCGTGACGACCGAGGCCCCGATCCACGTGAGCAACGTTCAGCTCGTCGTGGAGAAGGACGGCAAGAAGGTCGTCACCCGTGTCGGTTACCGCTTCGACGACGAGGGCAACAAGATCCGCGTTGCCAAGCGGACGGGTGAGGACATCTGATGGCTACCACCACTCCGCGTCTCAAGACGAAGTACCGCGAGGAGATCGCGGGCAAGCTGCGTGAGGAGTTCTCCTACGAGAACGTCATGCAGATCCCCGGTCTCGCGTGAAGATCGTGGTCAACATGGGTGTCGGCGACGCCGCCCGTGACTCGAAGCTGATCGACGGCGCGATCCGCGACCTCACGACGATCACCGGTCAGAAGCCGGCCGTCACGAAGGCCCGCAAGTCCATCGCGCAGTTCAAGCTCCGCGAGGGCCAGCCGATCGGCGCCCACGTCACGCTCCGTGGCGACCGCATGTGGGAGTTCTGGACCGCACCCTGTCGCTCGCGCTCCCGCGCATCCGCGACTTCCGCGGCCTGTCCCCAAGCAGTTCGACGGCCGTGGCAACTACACCTTCGGTCTCACGGAGCAGGTCATGTTCACGAGATCGACCAGGACAAGATCGACCGTGTCCGGGGTATGGACATCACCGTGGTGACCACGGCGACCAACGACGACGAGGGCCGTGCCCTTCTGCGTCACCTCGGCTTCCCGTTCAAGGAGGCGTAAGCGAGATGGCGAAGAAGGCTCTCATCGCGAAGGCTGCCCGCAAGCCCAAGTTCGGCGTGCGTGGCTACACGCGCTGCCAGCGCTGTGGTCGTCCCCACTCCGTGTACCGCAAGTTCGGCCTGTGCCGCGTGTGCCTCCGTGAGATGGCTCACCGTGGCGAGCTGCCGGGCGTGACCAAGAGCTCCTGGTAACTCCCTCTCGCCCTTTGGGCGTCAGGAGTTCGGAGACTCTCGGTAAGCATTGGGCCGGCGGAGGCCCACCCTCGTCATGCCGTAGGCTGGTGGGGTTGGGCGTCCGCCGCCCGTACGACTTCTACTACGCCGTAGGTCCCCGCGCCGCACCCGTCCCGCCCCTGTGTGGGGAGAGGGATGGCGCACTGAAACCCGGCGAGAGAGGCCGAAGGCCAATTCATGACCATGACTGATCCGATCGCGGACATGCTGACTCGTCTGCGTAACGCGAACTCGGCATACCACGACACCGTGACGATGCCGCACAGCAAGATCAAGTCTCACATCGCGGAGATCCTCCAGCAGGAGGGCTTCATCACGGGCTGGAAGGTCGAGGACGCCGAGGTCGGCAAGAACCTCGTCCTCGAGCTCAAGTTCGGTCCGAACCGTGAGCGCTCCATCGCGGGCATCAAGCGGATCTCGAAGCCCGGCCTCCGGGTCTACGCGAAGTCCACCAACCTGCCGAAGGTCCTCGGCGGCCTGGGCGTGGCGATCATCTCCACGTCCCACGGTCTCCTGACCGGCCAGCAGGCAGGCAAGAAGGGCGTAGGTGGGGAAGTCCTCGCCTACGTCTGGTAGTCGGGAACGGAGGAATAGCTAATGTCGCGTATTGGCAAGCTGCCTATCCAGGTTCCCGCCGGCGTGGACGTCACCATCGAGGGCCGCACGGTCACGGTGAAGGGTTCCAAGGGCACCCTGAACCACACCGTCGCCGCGCCGATCGAGATCGTGAAGGGTGAGGACGGCGTTCTCAACGTCACCCGCCCGAACGACGAGCGTCAGAACAAGGCCCTCCACGGCCTGTCCCGCACGCTGGTGGCCAACATGATCACCGGTGTGACCCAGGGTTACGTCAAGGCGCTCGAGATCAGCGGTGTCGGTTACCGCGTCGCCGCGAAGGGCTCCAACCTGGAGTTCCAGCTCGGTTACAGCCACCCGATCCTGGTCGAGGCGCCCGAGGGCATCTCGTTCAAGGTCGAGTCGCCGACCAAGTTCTCGGTCGAGGGCATCGACAAGCAGAAGGTCGGCGAGGTCGCCGCCAACATCCGCAAGCTGCGCAAGCCCGACCCGTACAAGGCCAAGGGCGTCAAGTACGCGGGCGAGGTCATCCGCCGCAAGGTCGGAAAGGCTGGTAAGTAAAGCCATGGCATACGGTGTGAAGATCGCCAAGGGCGACGCCTACAAGGGCGCCGCCAAGAAGCGCCGCCACATCCGCATCCGCAAGAACGTGTCGGGTACGGCGGAGCGTCCGCGCCTCGTCGTGACGCGTTCCAACCGCGGCATCACCGCTCAGGTCATCGACGACCTCAAGGGTCACACCCTTGCGTCGGCGTCGACCCTGGACGCGTCGATCCGCGGTGGCGAGGGCGACAAGTCCGCGAAGGCCAAGCAGGTCGGTTCCCTGGTCGCCGAGCGCGCCAAGGCCGCCGGCGTCGAGGCTGTCGTGTTCGACCGTGGTGGCAACAGGTACGCCGGGCGCATTGCCGCTCTGGCTGACGCCGCCCGCGAAGCCGGGCTGAAGTTCTAAGCCCCGGTTCCGGGACTAACGGACGTAACAGAGAGGTAATCCAATGGCTGGACCCCAGCGCCGCGGAAGCGGTGCCGGTGGCGGCGAGCGGCGGGACCGGAAGGGCCGCGACGGTGGCGCTGCCGCCGAGAAGACCGCGTACGTTGAGCGCGTCGTCGCGATCAACCGCGTCGCCAAGGTTGTCAAGGGTGGTCGTCGCTTCAGCTTCACCGCGCTGGTCGTGGTGGGCGACGGTGACGGCACCGTAGGTGTCGGTTACGGCAAGGCCAAGGAAGTTCCCGCGGCCATCGCCAAGGGCGTCGAGGAAGCCAAGAAGAACTTCTTCAAGGTTCCCCGCATCCAGGGCACCATCCCTCACCCGATCCAGGGCGAGAAGGCCGCGGGCGTCGTCCTGCTCAAGCCGGCTTCCCCGGTACCGGTGTGATCGCCGGTGGCCCGGTGCGCGCCGTCCTCGAGTGCGCCGGCGTTCACGACATCCTGTCGAAGTCGCTCGGCTCCGACAACGCGATCAACATCGTGCACGCGACCGTGGAGGCCCTCAAGGGCCTGCAGCGTCCCGAGGAGATCGCGGCCCGCCGCGGTCTGCCCTCGAGGACGTCGCTCCCGCGGCTCTGCTCCGTGCGCGTGCCGGGGCGGGTGCGTAATGGCTCGCCTCAAGGTCACGCAGACGAAGTCGTACATCGGCAGCAAGCAGAACCACCGCGACACCCTGCGCTCGCTCGGCCTCAAGAAGGTCAACGACGTGGTTGTCAAGGAGGACCGCCCCGAGTTCCGCGGCATGGTGCACACCGTCCGCCACCTCGTGACGGTCGAGGAGGTTGACTGACATGGCGGAGAACAACCCGCTGAAGGCCCACAACCTCCGTCCCGCCCCGGCGCCAAGACCGCGAAGACCCGTGTGGGTCGCGGTGAGGCGTCGAAGGGTAAGACGGCCGGTCGTGGTACGAAGGGCACGAAGGCCCGCTACCAGGTTCCGGAGCGCTTCGAGGGCGGGCAGATGCCCCTCCACATGCGCCTCCCGAAGCTGAAGGGCTTCAAGAACCCCTTCCGCACCGAGTACCAGGTCGTGAACCTGGACAAGCTGGCCGCGCTCTACCCGCAGGGTGGCGAGGTCACGGTGGCCGACCTGGTCGCCAAGGGTGCCGTTCGCAAGAACCAGCTCGTCAAGGTCCTGGGCCAGGGCGAGGTCTCCGTGGCGCTGCAGGTGACGGTCGACGCCGTCTCCGGCTCCGCCAAGGAGAAGATCGCCGCCGCCGGCGGCACCGTCACCGAGCTCGTCTGAGACGACCGCTCGATGGCCTGAACATCCGACCGGGGATGCCTCTCAAAGGGGCATCCCCGGTTGTCGTCCCTAGGGGGCATGGTCGCCGGTAAGGTGGCGTGCACTGTCCAGGCTCCATGCGGTATGCCCGCACGGAGCCGGTGGCTGAATCATCTATTCGTCGAACCTCAAGACCGTCACCCTTGACGCATAGCGCGGGGGTCGCAGGAGGCACCGTGCTCACCGCGTTCGCCCGGGCGTTCAAGACGCCCGACCTGCGCAAGAAGCTGCTCTTCACGCTCGGCATCATCGTGCTGTACCGCCTCGGGGCCCACATCCCGGTCCCCGGCGTCAGCTACGAGGCCGTCCAGCAGTGTGTCAAGCAGGCCAGCGAGGGCAACAACAGCCTGTTCGGCCTGGTCAACATGTTCAGTGGCGGCGCGCTGCTGCAGATCACCATCTTCGCGCTCGGCATCATGCCGTACATCACGGCGAGCATCATCCTGCAGTTGCTGACCGTCGTGATCCCGCGTCTGGAGGCCCTCAAGAAGGAGGGGCAGTCCGGCACCGCCAAGATCACGCAGTACACCCGGTACCTGACGATCGCCCTCGCCATCCTCCAGGGCACCGGCCTCGTCGCCACCGCCAAGAGCGGCGCGCTCTTCAGCGGCTGCGTCGTCGCCGACCAGGTCGTGCCCGACCAGTCGATCTTCACCATCGCCACCATGGTCCTCACGATGACCGCCGGTACGTGTCGTCATGTGGCTCGGCGAGCTGATCACCGACCGCGGCATCGGCAACGGCATGTCGATCCTGATGTTCATCTCGATCGCCGCCGGCTTCCCGGGCGCCCTGTGGGCCATCAAGGAGAGCGGCAAGCTCGCCCAGGGCTGGATCGAGTTCGGCGTCGTCATCCTCATCGGCTTCGTGATGGTGGCCCTGGTGGTCTTCGTCGAGCAGGCCCAGCGGCGCATCCCGGTCCAGTACGCGAAGCGCATGATCGGCCGGCGCTCCTACGGCGGTACGTCCACGTACATCCCGCTGAAGGTGAACCAGGCGGGTGTGATTCCCGTCATCTTCGCGTCGTCGCTGCTCTACATCCCGGCGCTCGTGGCGCAGTTCTCGAACTCCACCGCCGGCTGGAAGACTGGATCGAAGCCCACTTCGTCAAGGGTGACCACCCCTACTACATCGCCGCGTACTTCCTCCTGATCGTGTTCTTCGCCTTCTTCTACGTGGCGATCTCGTTCAACCCGAGGAAGTCGCCGACAACATGAAGAAGTATGGTGGCTTCATCCCGGGTATCCGGGCCGGTCGACCTACTGCCGAGTACCTGAGCTACGTGCTCAACAGGATCACTTGGCCGGGCTCGCTGTACTTGGGTCTGATCGCTCTCGTGCCGACGATGGCGTTGGCAGGCTTCGGTGGCGCCAATGCCAACTTCCCCTTCGGCGGGACGAGCATCCTGATCATCGTGGGTGTGGGGCTGGAGACCGTGAAGCAGATCGAGAGCCAGCTCCAGCAGCGCAATTACGAAGGGTTCCTCCGCTGATGCGAATCGTCCTCGTCGGACCGCCCGGTGCGGGCAAGGGCACGCAGGCCGCGTTCCTTGCCAAGAACCTGGACATCCCGCACATCTCCACGGGTGATCTGTTCCGCGCGAACATCTCCCAGGGCACGGAGCTGGGCCTCAAGGCCAAGGCGTTCATGGACGCCGGTGACCTGGTGCCCGACGAGGTGACCATCGGGATGGCCAAGGACCGCATGGAGCAGCCGGACGCCGTCAACGGCTTCCTGCTCGACGGGTTCCCCGGAACGTCGCTCAGGCCGAGGCGCTGGACGCCGTCCTGAAGGCCGAGGACATGGAGCTCGACGCGGTCCTGGACCTGGAGGTCCCCGAGGACGAGGTCGTGAAGCGGATCGCGGGCCGCCGCATCTGCCGCAAGGACAGCGCGCACGTCTTCCACGTGACGTACAACGCGCCGAAGGCCGAGGGCGTCTGCGACGTCTGCGGCGGCGAGCTCTACCAGCGCGACGACGACTCCGAGGAGACGGTCCGCCGGCGCCTGGAGGTCTACCACACGCAGACCGAGCCGATCATCGACTACTACCGGGCGCAGAACCTGGTCGTGACGATCTCGGCGCTCGGCAAGGTGGACGAGGTCACCGCCAAGGCGATGGACGCGCTCAAGAAGTAACCCCGGTTCGTTCGACACGGCCGCGGTGCCCCTCGGGGGCGCCGCGGCCGTATCGTTGTTCCGTCCCCCTTTACCCCCACGGAAAGGCCCCGGCCACGATGGTGCAGATCAAGACCCCCGAGCAGATCGCGAAGATGCGCGAGGCGGGGCTGGTCGTCGCCGCCATCCACGCGGCGACCCGCGAGGCGGCCGTGCCGGGCGCCACGACCCGGGACCTGGACGAGGTCGCGCGGAAGGTCATCGCCGACCACGGGGCGAAGTCGAACTTCCTCGGGTACGGAGGGTTCCCCGCGACGATCTGCACCTCGGTGAACGAGGTCGTCGTCCACGGCATCCCCGACGACAAGACCGTCCTCAAGGACGGCGACGTCATCTCGATCGACTGCGGCGCGATCGTGGACGGCTGGCACGGCGACGCGGCCTACACGGCCTTCGTGGGCACCGGCCACGCCCCGGAGCTGATCGAGCTCTCCCGGGTGACCGAGGAGTCGATGTGGGCCGGCATCGCGGCCATGAAGACCGGCAACCGCCTGGTCGACGTCTCGAAGGCGATCGAGACCTACATCAAGCGGCAGCCGCGCCCGGCGGTCGGCGACCACAGCCTGGGCCGGTACGGGATCATCGAGGACTACGGCGGCCACGGCATCGGCACCGAGATGCACATGGACCCGCACCTGCTGAACTACGTCTCCCGCAAGCGCGGCAAGGGCCCCAAGCTGGTCCCCGGCTTCTGCCTGGCCATCGAGCCCATGGTCTCCCTCGGCACCCCCGCACGGAGGTCCTGGAGGACGACTGGACCGTCATCACGACGGACGGCACCTGGTCCTCCCACTGGGAGCACAGCGTGGCGGTGACGGAGGAGGGGCCGCTGGTCCTGACGGCGGTCGACGGGGGAAGGCGAAGCTGGCGGAGCTGGGAATCACGGCGGCGCCGGATCCGTTGGCCTAGGTCTGGAAGGTACGCATTTTCTACGGTGCGGCGGCTTGCATAAGGATCATTTCGGGTGGGCAGACTTCCCGATTCGTCTTTTGCTTGCGCCTGACGTAGACTGATGCGTCGGCTCTCGTGTATCCGTGTGTCCGCACACGGCGGCGAAAGTCGATCAAGGTAGCCGATTCGAAAGGCGAAGCGTGGCCAAGAAGCAAGGTGCCATCGAGATCGAGGGCACCGTGATCGAGTCCCTCCCGAACGCCATGTTCAAGGTGGAACTCCAGAACGGTCACAAGGTCCTCGCGCACATCTCCGGCAAGATGCGGATGCACTACATCCGGATCCTCCCGGACGACCGGGTCGTCGTGGAGCTCTCTCCGTACGACCTGACGCGTGGCCGGATCGTCTACCGCTACAAGTAGATCTTGCCCGCACCCCGCCTCCGCGCGCGGGTGGTGGCACTGACCCGGAGAACCTCACATCCCATGAAGGTCAAGCCGAGCGTCAAGAAGATCTGCGACAAGTGCAAGGTGATCCGCCGTCACGGCCGGGTCATGGTCATCTGCGACAACCTGCGCCACAAGCAGCGCCAGGGCTGACGCACGCCGACCGACCTGCATCTCGCAGTTCTTCGCGCGACGCATAGCAACACGTACATACGCAGAGCCCGTCCGACCGTGTCCCACGGTTGACGGCACCTCCGGCAGGGGCCGGGGACCCGACCTGTACCTCATACGGCAGCCGGGAACGGTTCTGCAGCAGACCCCCGAGAACACAGGAGCCATTGAATGGCACGCGTTTCCGGTGTTGACATCCCGCGCGAAAAGCGTGTGGTGGTCGCACTCACCTACGTCTTCGGTATCGGGCGCACCCGGTCCGAGGAGATTCTCGCCGCGACCGGCGTGAACCCGTCCACCCGTGTCCGCGACCTCGCCGAGGAAGACCTCGTCAAGATCCGCGAGTACGTGGACGCCAACCTCCGTACCGAGGGTGACCTCCGCCGTGAGATCGCCGCCGACATCCGCCGCAAGGTCGAGATCGGCTGCTACCAGGGCCTCCGCCACCGTCGTGGCCTGCCCGTCCGCGGTCAGCGCACCAGCACGAACGCCCGTACCCGCAAGGGCCCGCGTCGCGCCATCGCCGGCAAGAAGAAGCCGGGCAAGAAGTAGTCCTCAGCGGACGCTTGACCAAGCGGTCTTCGCTGTAGGACCGACCACCTCCGTAGGAGTTATAGATGCCCCCAAGGGTCGTCAGGGCGCTGCCAAGAAGGTGCGCCGCAAGGAAAAGAAGAACGTCGCTCACGGCCACGCGCACATCAAGAGCACGTTCAACAACACGATCGTCTCGATCACGGACCCCTCGGGCAACGTGATCTCCTGGGCCTCCGCCGGCCACGTCGGCTTCAAGGGCTCGCGCAAGTCCACCCCTTCGCCGCGCAGATGGCCGCCGAGTCGGCCGCCCGCCGCGCGCAGGAGCACGGCATGCGCAAGGTCGACGTCTTCGTCAAGGGTCCCGGCTCCGGCCGTGAGACCGCGATCCGCTCCCTCCAGGCCACCGGCCTCGAGGTCGGCTCGATCCAGGACGTCACCCCACGCCGCACAACGGCTGCCGTCCCCCAAGCGCCGCCGCGTCTGACGCCACGGCCTGCTTGATTCAGGACTTCGGGCGGTACGGCTCTTCGGGGCCGTGCCGCCCGTACCCTGCAGGACAAGTCGGACGTCAAATAGTGGGCGTCCACGACTGAAGGACACAACATGCTTATCGCTCAGCGTCCGTCGCTGACCGAAGAGGTCGTCGACGAGTTCCGCTCCCGGTTCGTGATCGAGCCGCTGGAGCCGGGCTTCAGCTACACCCTCGGCAACTCCCTCCGCCGTACCCTCCTCTCCTCAATCCCGGGTGCCGCCGTCACGAGCATCCGCATCGACGGCGTCCTGCACGAGTTCACCACCGTGCCGGGCGTCAAGGAGGACGTCACCGACCTCATCCTGAACATCAAGCAGCTCGTCGTCTCCTCGGAGCACGACGAGCCGGTCGTGATGTACCTGCGCAAGCAGGGCCCGGGTCTGGTCACCGCCGCCGACATCGCGCCCCCGGCCGGTGTCGAGGTGCACAACCCGACCTCGTCCTGGCGACCCTGAACGCCAAGGGCAAGCTGGAGATGGAGCTGACCGTCGAGCGCGGTCGCGGCTACGTCTCCGCCGTGCAGAACAAGCAGGCGGGCCAGGAGATCGGCCGCATCCCGGTCGACTCCATCTACTCGCCGGTGCTCAAGGTCACGTACAAGGTCGAGGCGACCCGTGTCGAGCAGCGCACCGACTTCGACAAGCTGATCGTCGACGTCGAGACCAAGCAGGCCATGCGCCCGCGCGACGCCATGGCGTCCGCCGGCAAGACCCTGGTCGAGCTGTTCGGTCTGGCGCGCGAGCTCAACATCGACGCCGAGGGCATCGACATGGGCCCGTCCCCGACGGACGCCGCCCTGGCCGCCGACCTCGCGCTGCCGATCGAGGAGCTCGAGCTCACCGTCCGTTCGTACAACTGCCTCAAGCGCGAGGGCATCCACTCCGTGGGTGAGCTCGTGGCGCGTTCGAGCGGACCTGCTCGACATCCGCAACTTCGGTGCGAAGTCGATCGACGAGGTCAAGGCGAAGCTGGCCGGTATGGGCCTCGCCCTGAAGGACTCGCCCCCGGGTTCGACCCGACCGCTGCCGCGGACGCCTTCGGCGCGGACGACGACGCGGACGCCGGGTTCGTCGAGACCGAGCAGTACTGACGGTCGCGATTCTGCTGCGGACCGGCTTCGGCTGGTCGCGCAGTTCCCCGCGCCCCTGGGGGCGCGGGGTCTCCGACGGGTGACCGCCCGCTCGGACACTGACATCGGTACCTCATACGGCCGGTGCAGATCACAAGGAGAAACACCATGCCGCGTCCCGCGAAGGGTGCCCGCCTCGGCGGTTCCGCCGCGCACGAGAAGCTGCTCCTCGCCAACCTGGCGAAGTCGCTCTTCGAGCACGGCCGCATCACCACGACCGAGGCCAAGGCCCGTCGCCTGCGTCCGGTCGCCGAGCGCCTGATCACCAAGGCGAAGAAGGGCGACATCCACAACCGTCGCCTGGTGCTGCAGACGATCACCGACAAGGGCATCGTCCACACCCTCTTCACCGAGATCGCCCCGCGTTACTCGGAGCGCCCGGGTGGCTACACCCGCATCACCAAGATCGGCAACCGTCGTGGCGACAACGCCCCGATGGCCGTGATCGAGCTGGTCGAGGGCGAGATCGCCAAGAAGGCGACCGTCGCCGAGGCCGAGGCCGCCACCAAGCGCGCCGTCAAGGAGGCCGACGAGGCCCCCAAGGCCGAGGAGACCAAGGCCGACGAGGCTCCGGCCGAGGAGGCGAAGGACGCGTAAGCGTTCTTCCCGCTGTTCCGTGTGCGGGCCCGTACCCCTCGTGGGTGCGGGCCCGTTCCATGTGTTTGAGAGGATCTTCCGCGTGAGCGACGACGTGCAGGACGGTTTCGTACGGGTCCGGCTGGACCTTTCGTACGACGGCAGGGACTTCTCCGGCTGGGCCAAGCAGGCCCACGGGCAGCGGACCGTCCAGGGGGACGTCGAGGACGCCCTGCGGATCGTGACCCGGTCCGAGGAGACGTACGAGCTGACCGTCGCCGGCCGGACCGACGCCGGGGTGCACGCGCGCGGGCAGGTCGCCCACGTCGACCTGCCCGTGGAGCTGTGGGAGGAGCACCGCGACAAGCTGCTTCGGCGGCTCGCCGGGCGCCTCGCGCACGACGTGCGGGTCTGGTCCCTGACCGAGGCCCCAGCGGCTTCAACGCCCGTTTCTCGGCGATCTGGCGCCGCTACGCCTACCGCGTCACCGACAACCCCGGCGGGGTCGACCCGCTGCTGCGCGGACACGTGCTCCGGCACGACTGGGCCCTCGACATGGACGCCATGAACGAGGCCGCCGCCGCGCTCGTCGGCGAGCACGACTTCGCCGCGTACTGCAAGCGGCGCGAGGGCGCCACCACCATCCGCACCCTCCAGGAGCTGCGCTGGGAGCGGCGGCCCGACGGCGTCCTCGAAGCGACCGTGAAGGCGGACGCCTTCTGCCACAACATGGTCCGCTCGCTGGTCGGCGCGCTGCTCTTCGTCGGCGACGGGCACCGGCCGGTGGACTGGCCGGGCAAGGTGCTCGCGGCCGGCGTCCGGGACTCGGCCGTGCACGTCGTGCGGCCGCACGGCCTCACCCTCGAAGAGGTCGGCTACCCGGCCGACGAGCTGCTCGCCGCCCGCAACCGGGAGGCGCGCAACAAGCAGTCACTGCCCGGGAGCGCCGGCTGCTGCTGAGGCCTGGGACTTGCCGCGGGCGTAGATCTGGTTGAAGGCGAAGGTGCCCAGGTCGTCGCTGGCCCGGAAGACGGCCCGGTCGGCCTTGGTGACCTTCTTGCCGTTGGCGAAGCCGGCCTGGGTGAAGTAGGCGTACCGGCCGACCGAGTTCGACCGGCGCAGGCAGACCGTGGCGTGGCAGAAGTCGCCCACGCCCGCGCCGACCAGAGGCGCGATGCCGCCGGTGGCCCGGTCCTTCGCCGTGAGGGCCGAGGCCTCGGAGGGGAAGACGGCGACGCCGACGGTGATCGCCACGCCGTCCCTGACGTAGGTGGCCCGGAGCACCTTCTGGCAGCCGTTGTCCTTCAGGACGGTGCCGAGGCCGCCCTGGGTGACGGCCGCGCAGTTCGTCGTGGCGGAGGTCGCGCCCTTCTCGTACGGGCGGCCGTTCATGGTCAGCTTCCTGCCCGGGAAGAGGCCCTCGGCGGTGAGCGGGGCCTTGTCCTTCTTCGGGTCCGAGATGTAGTCCTTCGGGTTCGGCGGGGGCGGCGGCGCCGCCGAGGAGAAGGTCGGCTCGGGGGTGGGGGCCTCGGTGGGGAGGCCGACGCGGTGGGGGTCCCGCCGTTCTTCGCGGTGTCGTCCTTCTCGCCGGTGGCCACCACGGCGGTGGCGACGATCGCGCCGACGGCCAGGGTGGCCAGGACCCCGCCGCCGGTCATCAGCCGCCGCCTGCGGCGGTCGCGGGAGGCCGAGGCGTCGGCCAGGGCGCTCCAGTCGGGGGTGGGGCCGCCGCTGCCGCCGTCCCGGGCGCCGGGGAAGGGGTCACCGCCGGGCTGCGGCCCGTGTCCCGGCCCTGCCCCTGCCCGTAGCCCTGCTGTCCGTACGGTCCGTACCCGGGCTGCCCGCCGTACCCCTGCTGCCCCTGCTGCTGCGGCTCCTGCGGCCACTGCGGTCCCCCAAAGCTCATGCCGCGCATCCTAAACCGGTTGGGCGGGGCCGGTGCGGGCGGCGACAATGCACCTCATGGGACACGTCGAGGCCGCACATCTTGAGTACTACCTCCCCGACGGGAGGGTCCTGCTCGCGGACGCCTCCTTCCGGGTGGGGAGGGGCCGTCGTCGCCCTCGTCGGGGCCAACGGCGCCGGGAAGACCACGCTCCTCCGGATGGTCTCCGGGGAGCTCAAGCCGCACGGCGGCTCCGTCACCGTCAGCGGCGGCCTCGGCGTGATGCCGCAGTTCGTCGGCTCCGTACGGGACGGGTCGACCGTCCGCGACCTGCTCGTCTCGGTCGCGCAGCCCCGGATCCGGGAGGCCGCGAAGGCGGTCGACGCGGCCGAGCACCTGATCATGACCGTCGACGACGAGGCCGCGCAGATGGCGTACGCGCAGGCGCTCTCCGACTGGGCCGAGGTGCAGGGGTACGAGGCCGAGACCCTCTGGGACATCTGCACCACGGCCGCGCTCGGCGTCCCGTACGAGAAGGCGCAGTTCCGCGAGGCCCGGACGCTCTCCGGCGGCGAGCAGAAGCGGCTTGTGCTCGAAGCGCTGCTGCGCGGCCCCGACGAGGTGCTGCTCCTCGACGAGCCGGACAACTACCTGGACGTGCCGGGCAAGCGGTGGCTGGAGGAGCGGCTGCGGGAGACCCGCAAGACCGTGCTCTTCATCTCCCACGACCGGGAGCTGCTCTCCCGGGCCGCGCAGAAGATCGTCGCCGTCGAGCCCGGCCCGGCCGGTTCGGACGTGTGGGTGCACGGCGGCGGCTTCGCCACCTTCCACGAGGCGCGGCGCGAGCGGTTCGCCCGCTTCGAGGAGCTGAAGCGGCGCTGGGAGGAGAAGCACGCCCAGTTGAAGAAGCTCGTGGTGAACCTGCGGCAGGCGGCCTCGGTCAGCCACGAGATGGCCTCGCGGTACGCGGCGGCGCAGACCCGGCTGCGGAAGTTCGAGGAGGCCGGGCCGCCGCCGGAGCCGCCGCGCGAGCAGGACATCCGGATGCGGCTGCGCGGAGGACGGACCGGGGTCAGGGCCGTGACCTGCGAGAACCTCGAACTGACCGGTCTGATGAAGCCGTTCTCGCTGGAGATCTTCTACGGGGAGCGGGTCGCCGTCCTCGGCTCGAACGGCTCCGGCAAGTCGCACTTCCTGCGGCTGCTCGCCGGGGACGGGTCGGTCGCGCACACGGGGACGTGGAAGCTGGGCGCCCGGGTCGTGCCCGGCCACTTCGCGCAGACCCACGCCCACCCGGAGCTCGCCGGGCGCCCGCTCGTCGACGTCCTGTGGACCGAGCACGCCAAGGACCGGGGCGCGGCGATGTCCGTGCTGCGCCGGTACGAGCTGGAGCGCCAGGGGACCAGGCCTTCGACAAGCTCTCGGGCGGCCAGCAGGCCCGGTTCCAGATCCTGCTCCTGGAGCTGGCGGGCACGACCGCGCTGCTGCTCGACGAGCCGACGGACAACCTGGACCTGGAGTCGGCCGAGGCGCTCCAGGACGGTCTGGAGTCGTACGACGGGACCGTGCTGGCCGTCACGCACGACCGCTGGTTCGCGAAGAGCTTCGACCGGTACCTGGTCTTCGGCTCGGACGGGGTCGTGCGGGAGACGCCGGAGCCGGTGTGGGACGAGCGGCGGGTGGAGCGGGCGCGGTAGGGCCCGCCCCGGGCGGGAGGCGTTTGACCCGTCCGGGGTGGCGCGGGTACTGTTGCCGTTTGTTATGCGTATTGGCTTCGTCGTTCTCACGCGAGGGGCCCTTACGCAAGTTCCCTGGAGCAGTTACCAGTGGCTCGCATACGGGCGATGACCCGGCAGTGCAGGCCCAAGCTGCATGATCGCTTCAGGTGTGTCTGGACTCCATCCACTGAAGAAGCGAAGGCTACGAAGTGCGTACGTACAGCCCCAAGCCCGGCGATGTCACTCGCCAGTGGCACATCATCGACGCGCAGGACATCGTCCTGGGTCGTCTGGCGACCACGGCCGCGAACCTCCTGCGAGGCAAGCACAAGCCGGTGTACGCCCCCACATGGACATGGGCGACTTCGTCATCATCATCAACGCCGACAAGGTCCACCTGTCCGGCAACAAGAAGACCAGAAGCTGGCGTACCGCCACTCCGGCTTCCCGGGCGGTCTGCGCTCCGTCCGCTACGACGAGCTGCTGGCCAAGAACCCCGAGAAGGCCGTCGAGAAGGCCATCAAGGGCATGATCCCCAAGAACTCCCTGGGCCGTCAGATGCTCTCGAAGCTGAAGGTCTACGCGGGCGAGAACCACCCGCACGCTGCTCAGCAGCCGGTCCCGTTCGAGATCACCCAGGTCGCGCAGTAGTTCCGGCCACCCCTAAGAACGAAAGAAATCTGAGGAGCATCGTGGCCGAGACCACCCCGAGACCCCCGTCGACGAGTTCGAGGGCGTCGAGGAGTACACCACCGAGACCGAGAACGTCGAGGGTGACTACACCTCCGAGTCCCTCGCGTCCCGCTTCGGCGACCCGCAGCCGGCCGCCGGCCTGGGCCGTCGCAAGAACGCCATCGCCCGCGTCCGGATCGTTCCGGGCACCGGCAAGTGGAAGATCAACGGTCGCACCCTTGAGGACTACTTCCCCAACAAGGTGCACCAGCAGGAAGTCAACGAGCCCTTCAAGGTGCTCGAGCTCGACAACCGCTACGACGTCATCGCCCGCATCGCCGGTGGCGGCGTCTCCGGTCAGGCCGGCGCCCTGCGCCTCGGCGTGGCCCGTGCGCTGAACGAGGCGGACGTCGAGAACAACCGCCCGGCGCTGAAGAAGGCCGGCTTCCTCTCCCGCGACGACCGTGCGGTCGAGCGCAAGAAGGCCGGTCTCAAGAAGGCCCGCAAGGCTCCGCAGTACAGCAAGCGTTAATCGCCTGCTCGGTCTGCATCTCGTACGCCCCGGCGGCACTGCCCGTGCCGTCGGGGCGTACGGTTTACATACGCTCTTCCATAACCCTGGGCACGCATTTTCGGAGGAAAGCTGTGGGACGACTCTTCGGCACGGACGGCGTACGCGGCGTCGCCAACGCGGACCTGACGGCGGAGCTGGCGCTCGGCCTGTCCGTCGCGGCGGCGCACGTGCTCGCCGAGGCGGGCACCTTCGAGGGCACCGGCCGACCGCGGTGGTCGGGCGTGACCCGCGCGCGTCCGGAGAGTTCTGGAGGCCGCCGTCGTGGCCGGCCTCGCCAGCGCCGGCGTCGACGTGCTGCGCGTCGGCGTCCTGCCGACCCCGGCCGTGGCCCACCTCACCGGCGTCCTCGGCGCCGACCTCGGCGTGATGCTCTCCGCGAGCCACAACGCCATGCCCGACAACGGCGTCAAGTTCTTCGCGCGCGGCGGCCACAAGCTGGCCGACGAACTGGAGGACAAGATCGAAGCCGTGTACGAGGAGCACCGCACCGGCGCCCCTGGGACCGCCCGACCGGGGCCGGCGTCGGCCGCGTCCGCGACTACGACGAGGGCTTCGACACGTACGTCGCCCACCTCGTCGCGGTCCTCCCCAACCGCCTCGACGGCCTGAAGGTCGTCCTCGACGAGGCCCACGGCGCCGCCTCCCGCGTCTCGCCCGAGGCCTTCGCCCGGGCCGGTGCCGAGGTGGTCACCATCGGCGCCCGGCCCGACGGCCTCAACATCAACGACGGCTGCGGCTCCACCCACCTCGGCCTGCTGCGGGCCGCCGTGGTCGAGCACGGCGCCGACCTGGGCATCGCGCACGACGGCGACGCCGACCGCTGCCTGGCCGTGGACGCGGCGGGCAACGAGGTCGACGGCGACCAGATCCTCGCCGTGCTCGCCCTCGCCATGCGCGAGGCCGGCACCCTGCGCGGCGACACGGTCGTCGCGACCGTCATGTCCAACCTGGGCTTCAAGCTCGCCATGGAGCGCGAGGGCCTGAACCTCGTCCAGACGGCGGTCGGCGACCGCTACGTCCTGGAGTCCATGAAGGAGCACGGCTACGCGCTCGGCGGCGAGCAGTCGGGCCACGTCATCGTGCTCGACCACGCCACCACCGGCGACGGCACCCTCACCGGCCTCATGCTGGCCGCCCGGGTCGCCGCCACCGGCAAGTCCCTCGCGGACCTCGCCGGGGTGATGGAGCGGCTGCCGCAGGTCCTGATCAACGTGAAGGACGTCGACAAGTCGCGCGTCACCACCTCCGCCGAGCTGGCCACCGCCGTCGCCGAGGCCGAGCGCGAGCTCGGCACCACCGGCCGGGTGCTGCTCCGCTCCTCGGGCACCGAGCCGCTGGTCCGCGTCATGGTCGAGGCCGCCGACATCGAGCAGGCCCGGTCGGTCGCGCAGCGCCTCGCGGACGTCGTGAAGTCCGCGCTCGGCTAGCCTTCCTGAGGCACCGTCATGCGGGAGGGCCCCGTCGCACCGGACACCGGCGCGGCGGGGCCCTCCGCGTCGTACCCCGTCTCCCGTACGGGACCTCCCGCAAGGGCCCTCAGCGGTTCTTTCCCGCCCGGCGGCGCCAGCGGCCGCGCTGGGTGTCCCACAGGGCCCGCTGCGCGTACAGCGTCGCCGTCCCGGCGAGGACGATGCCGAAGAGGTTGAGCGCCAACTGCTCGACCGATCCCCACATCTGGCCCAGGTCGCCGTAGGCAGCGCCACCGCCGCGTTCGCGCCCGCCGGGACCGTCGTCACCGAGATCGCCACGCCCACCAGGGCCCCGACTTCGCGGAGGTCAGGGAGAGGGTGCCCGCCGCGCCCGCGAGCAGCGCCACGACGAAGGAGAACGGGTCGGGCTGCCAGATGAAGCGGGTGTTGGGCCGCTCCGCGTCCAACTGGGCCCGGCTGAACAGGTCGAGCGCGTCCATCGCCAGGCTGAACAGCGTCGTCATCGCGATCGCCGCCGCGAAGCCGACGAGCAGCGCGATCAGCGAGCGCGCCGCGAGCCTCGGGGCGCGCCGCACCACCGCCGTGCAGATCCCGGCGAGCGGGCCGAACTCCGGGCCGACGGCCATGGCGCCCACGATCAGGATCGCGTTGTCCAGGACGACGCCGCAGGCCGCGATCGCCGTGGCCAGGACCATGAACGCGCAGTACGTGACCGAGAGCGTCGACTCCTCGTGCGTCGCCTCCGTGAGCTGTTCCCAGAGCACCGCGTCGGCGGCCTCGCCCGGGGCCTCCCGCTCGGCCGCGTCGGCCCGTTCGGACAGCGACAGGGCGATGTCCTGGACGGCGATCGAACCGTCCCGGTCGACGCCGATGCCGCGCAGCTCGCCGAGAGCTCGTCGCCCGCCTCGCGGGCCACGTCGCACAGCACCAGGTCCCCGGCCGGGTCGCGGGCCGCGCCGGGCAGGACCACCAGATGGGCGGTCCCGACGGTCGACTCGATCAGGTCGACAGCGGCCCGGGTGCGGTCGGGCGGCACGATCATCCGCAGATGCAGCATCCTCAGAGCTTACGGAGGCTCAGCTTCTGCACCTTGTGGTCGGGTCCCTTGCGGACGACGAGGGTCGCCCGGCCGCGCGTCGGCGCCACGTTCTCCAGCAGGTTCACCTTGTTGATGGTCCGCCACATGGTGCGGGCGTAGTCGAAGGCCTCCTCCTCGGAGACCTGGGTGTAGCGGCGGAAGTACGAGGAGGGGTCCTGGAACGCGGTGTCGCGCAGCTTGCGGAAGCGGTTCAGGTACCAGCGCTCGATGTCCTCCGGGCGCGCGTCCACGTACACCGAGAAGTCGAAGTAGTCGGCGAGGCCGACGCGGGTCCAGCCGTCCTTGCCGGGCAGGGCCGGCTGGAGGACGTTCAGGCCCTCCACGATCAGGATGTCCGGGCGGCGCACCGCGAGCCGCTCGCCGGGCACCCGGTCGTAGATCAGGTGCGAGTAGACCGGGGCCGTGACCTCGTCCTTGCCCGCCTTGACGTCCGCGACGAACCGGGTCAGGGCCCGGCGGTCGTACGACTCGGGGAAGCCCTTGCGGGACATCAGGCCGCGCGCCCTCAGCTCCTCCATCGGGTGAGGAAGGCGTCCGTGGTCACCAGCTCCACGCGCGGGTGCTCCGGCCAGCGGGCCAGGAGCGCCTGGAGGAGGCGGGAGACGGTGGACTTGCCGACGGCGACCGAGCCGGCGACCCCTATGACGAAGGGGTGCCGCGCTGCTCGGCGCTCTCGCCGAGGAAGGTGTTCAGGGCGCCGCGCAGACCGCTGGTGGCCTGCACGTACAGGTTGAGCAGGCGGGACAGCGGCAGGTAGACGTCCCGCACCTCGTCGAGGTCGATGACGTCCCCGAAGCCGCGGAGCCGCTCGACCTCCTCGGCGGTGAGGGGCAGCGGCGTCTTGTCGCGCAGGGCGCTCCACTCGGCCCGGGTGAGGTCGACGTACGGGGTCGGCTCGGAGGGCGGCGGCCCGTGGAGCCGTCCCCGCCCGTGCTTCGTGGCGGCGAAGTGATCACACCGCCATTGTCGGGGGTCGGGACCGGCCGTGGGTGGTGGGGTCGGTCACGCGGCACAGGGGTTGGTCCCGCTCGCGACCCTGGGCGATCATGTCCCTGCCGCGTGCATCTGAGTCTCACGCGGGGGAGCCGCCGTCCGGCGGCACGAAGAGAAGCAGAGAGTCACCACGCATGCGTACGTCCATCCGCACCGTCGCCGTCACCACCACCGCCGTCTCGCTCGCCCTGCTCGGCACCGCCTGTAGCGGCGACAAGGCCGCCGACTCCGGCAAGGGCTCCGCGGCGCCGAGCGCCTCCGCCACCACCGCCTCCGCCGCTCCGGCCGCCAAGACGCTCTCCGACGCCGAGCTGGAGAAGGCGATCGTCGAGAAGGCCGACCTCAAGGGCTACCAGGTCCAGAAGGCCGGGGCCGGGGACGTCGTGCCGGCCGCCGAGGTCACCACCGACAAGGCGTCCTGCGCCCCAATCGCCCACGCGATGTCCTTCATCTCGCCCGGCTCGCCCGCCGCGACGGCCGAGCGCCAGGTGATCGAGGTGCCGAAGAAGGACGCCACGGCCGCGCCGGAGGACGCGCTGCTCGGGGCGCTCGGCTCCCAGATGAGCGCGGTGACCCTCGGCGCGTACGACGGGCAGGGCGCCCAGGAGGCCCTCGCCTCGGTGAAGAAGGCCGGTGCCGAGTGCGCCGGTGGCTTCACGGTGACCCACAAGGCGGAGAAGACCAAGGTCCGGAAGGTCGTCACGGAGAGCCTCACCGCCGGTGAGGAGGCGGCCGCCTTCACCCTCACCAGCGACCTGGAGGGCGAGCCGTTCGTCAGCAAGCTCGTCGTCTTCCGCCAGGGCAACACGCTCGCGTCCTTCTCGACCGTCAGCTTCGTCCCCGGCGGGGTCAAGGAGTTCCCGAAGGCCGTCATCGACGCGCAGGCCGAGAAGCTGGGCTGATCCCGGCGGCCCGCCCCCACCGGACGGACGCCGTGTCGGCTCCGTCCGGTGGGGCGGATTCCGCCGTAGTCTTCCGACATGTGCGGAATCGTGGGATACGTCGGCGGTCAGTCGGCGCTTGATGTGGTGGTCGCGGGCCTCAAGCGGCTCGAATACCGGGGCTACGACTCGGCCGGTGTCGCGGTGCTCTCCGACGGGGGGCTCGCCGCGGCCAAGCGGGCGGGCAAGCTCGTCAACCTGGACAAGGAGCTGGCCGAACGGCCGCTGCCCGGCGGCTCCGTGGGGATCGGGCACACCCGCTGGGCCACCCACGGCGGCCCGACCGACGCCAACGCGCACCCGCACCTGGACAACGCCGGGCGGGTCGCCGTCGTCCACAACGGCATCATCGAGAACTTCGCCGCCCTGCGCGGGAGCTGGCGGAGCGCGGCCACGCCCTGGCCTCCGAGACGGACACCGAGGTCGTCGCGCACCTGCTCGCCGAGGAGTTCTCCTCCACCGGCGACCTGGCCGAGTCCATGCGCCTGGTGTGCCGGCGGCTCGACGGGGCGTTCACCCTGGTCGCCGTGCACGCCGACCAGCCGGACGTCGTCGTCGGCGCCCGCCGCAACTCCCCGCTCGTCGTCGGCGTCGGCGAGGGCGAGCACTTCCTCGCCTCCGACGTCTCCGCCTTCATCGCCCACACCCGCTCCGCGATCGAGCTGGGCCAGGACCAGGTCGTCGAGCTGACCCGGGACGGCGTCACCGTCACCGACTTCGACGGGGTGCCCGCCGACGTGCGGGCCTACCACGTCGACTGGGACGCCTCCGCCGCCGAGAAGGGCGGCTACGACCACTTCATGCTCAAGGAGATCGCCGAGCAGCCCAAGGCCGTCGCCGACACCCTCCTCGGCCGGATCGACGCCTCCGGACGGCTCACCCTCGACGAGGTCCGCATCCCCGACACCGTGCTCCGCGAGGCCGACAAGGTCGTCGTCGTCGCGTGCGGCACCGCCTTCCACGCCGGGCTCATCGCCAAGTACGCCATCGAGCACTGGGCCCGCGTCCCCTGCGAGGTCGAGCTGGCCAGCGAGTTCCGCTACCGGGACCCGATCCTCGGCCCGCGCACCCTGGTGATCGCGATCTCCCAGTCCGGCGAGACCATGGACACGCTGATGGCGCTGCGGCACGCGCGCGAGCAGGGCGCGAAGGTCCTCGCCGTCTGCAACACCAACGGCTCCACCATTCCGCGCGAGTCCGACGCCGTGCTCTACACGCACGCGGGGCCCGAGGTCGCCGTCGCCTCCACCAAGGCCTTCCTGACCCAGCTCGTCGCCTGCTACCTGCTCGCGCTCCACCTCGGCCGGGTGCGCGGCACCAGTGGGGCGACGAGGTCCTCGCCGTGGTGCGCGAGCTCGCCCGCATCGGCGAGGAGGTCGAGCGCGTCCTGGAGACGATGGAGCCGGTGCGCGAGCTCGCCCGCTCCCTCGCCCACAAGGACACCGTCCTCTTCCTCGGGCGGCACGTCGGCCACCCGGTGGCCCTGGAGGGCGCCCTGAAGCTCAAGGAGCTGGCGTACATGCACGCCGAGGGCTTCGCGGCGGGCGAGCTGAAGCACGGGCCGATCGCCCTGGTCGAGGAGGACCTGCCGGTCGTGGTCGTGGTGCCCTCGCCCGAGGGGCGCTCGGTCCTCCACGACAAGATCGTCTCCAACATCCAGGAGATCAGGGCGCGCGGCGCCCGCACGATCGTGATCGCGGAGGAGGGGGACGAGACGGTCGTCCCATACGCCGACCACCTCGTCCGGATCCCCGCCACGCCTACGCTGCTCCAGCCGCTGGTCTCCACGGTGCCGCTCCAGGTCTTCGCCTGCGAGCTCGCCACCGCGCGGGGCAACGAGGTCGACCAGCCGCGCAACCTGGCCAAGTCCGTGACCGTGGAGTGACGGGGGCCGTGGAGTGACGGGGCCGTGAAGTGGCGGGGGCCGTGGAGTGAGCGGGACAGGGGAGTGAGCGGGACATGATCATCGGGGTGGGGATCGACGTGGCGGAGATCGACCGGTTCGCCGCGTCGATCGAGCGGACGCCGGGGCTGCTCGACCGGCTCTTCGTCGAGGATGAGCTGCTGCTCCCGAGCGGCGAGCGGCGCGGGGTCGCCTCGCTCGCCGTGCGGTTCGCCGCGAAGGAGGCCGTCGCGAAGGCGCTCGGCGCGCCGGCCGGACTGCTGTGGACGGACGCCGAGGTGTACGTCGAGGAGACCGGGCGGCCGCGCCTGCGGGTGCGGGGACGGTGGAGGCCCGGGCGGCGGAGCTGGGCGTGAGGCACTGGCACGTGTCGCTGAGCCACGACGCGGGGGTGGCGTCGGCGGTGGTGGTCGCGGAGGGATGAGCGGTACGCCCCGGGGCCCGGCCGTTTCCGAACGGCCGGGCCCCGGGCGTGTACGCGGCTGCCAGGGCCGGCGACAGGATGTGTGTACCGCGCGCGTGCGGAGTGGTGTGACGTCCTCCGACTTACTTAGGTAAGGCTAAGCTAAGTTGAACGGCAGACGATGTCAACCCTTCTCCGGCCGGCCCTTCTCCGGTCAACCCCTCTCCGCTCGGTCCTCCTCCGGGCGGTCCTCCTCCGGGCGGTCCTCCTCCGGGCGGCCCTCCGCCGCCTGCGGCAGACTGCTGGACATGCGTACCGCTTACCGCGTGGAGACCGTCCGGGCCGCCGAGGCCGCCCTCATGACCCGCCTTCCGGAGGCGCCCTCATGGGCAGGGCCGCCGCCGGACTCGCCGCCGCCTGCTGCTCGTTGCTCGGGAAGGGACGGGTGTACGGGTCCCGGGTCGTCCTCCTCGTCGGGACCGGCGACAACGGCGGCGACGCCCTGCACGCCGGGGCCCGGCTCGCCCGGCGCGGCGCGGGCGTGACCGCCGTGCTGCTCGGCACGCGCGCCCACGAGGGCGGCCTCGCGGCCTTCCGGGCGGCGGGCGGACGCATCGCCGACGACCCCTTCGAACCCCTCGCCGGGGCCGACCTCGTCCTCGACGGGATCACCGGCATCGGCGGGCGCGGCGGGCTGCGGCCCGACGCCGTGCCCGTCGCCCGGGCCGCGCGCGGCTCCGACGCCGTCGTCGTCGCCGTCGACCTGCCCAGCGGCGTCGACGCCGACACCGGAGAGGTCGCCGGGGAGGCGCTGCGGGCCGACGTGACGGTCACCTTCGGCACGTACAAGCCGGGACTGCTCGTCGACCCGGCGCACGCGTACGCCGGCGTGCTGCGGCTCGTGGAGATCGGGCTCGGCGCGGTCCTGCCGGGAGTGCCGGACCTGGAGGCGCTCCAGCACGAGGACGTGGCGAAGCTGCTGCCGGTGCCGGGCGCCGAGAGCGACAAGTACCGGCGCGGGGTCGTCGGCGTCGTCGCCGGCTCCGCCCGCTACCCCGGCGCCGCCGTCCTCGCCGTGACCGGGGCGCTGCGGGGCGGGGCGGGGGCCGTGCGGTACGTCGGGGCCGGCGGGGACGCGGTGCTCGCCGCACACCCCGAGACCCTGGTGCACACCGGGCCGCCGCAGAAGGCCGGACGGGTCCAGGCCTGGGTCGTCGGGCCGGGCCTCGGCGAGGAGCCCGGGGCCCGGGAGGCGGTCGCGGACGTCCTCGCCTCCGACGTGCCCGTCCTCGTCGACGCGGACGGGCTGCGGGGGTTGGACCCGGAGGCCGTACGGGGCCGGAGCGCGCCCACCGTCCTCACCCCGCACGCGGGCGAGGCGGCGGCGCTGCTCTCCGCCCCGCGGGAGGAGGTCGAGGCGGGCCGGCTCGCGGCCGTCCGCGAACTGTCGGCCCGCTTCGGGGCGACGGTCCTCCTGAAGGGCTCCACGACGCTCGTGCACGGCGGCACCGGTCCCGTACGGGTGAACCCGACCGGGACCTCCTGGCTCGCCACCGCCGGGAGCGGCGACGTCCTCTCCGGCCTGGCGGGCTCGCTGCTCGCGGCGGGCCTCCCGCCCGTCGACGCGGCCTCCTGCGCCGCCTACCTCCACGGCCTCGCCGCCCGCCGCGCCTCCTCGGGGACGGCCCCGGTGACGGCGACGGAGGTGGCCGGAGCCCTGCGAGGCGCCTGGAGGGACGTGCGGGACCCGTCGTAGGACGGCCCGGGACGGGGAGGGCCCTCGGGGCGGTCGCCCGTAAGGGTGATCGGCGCTACAGCCCGGGAAAGCGGCGCCGGGGGCCGCACCTGAGAGACTGGGCGCGATGACTGAGACACCGCCGCCCCGCAGAGCCCGCGCCGAGATCGACCTCGGTGCGCTGCGTGCGAACGTCCGCACGCTGCGCGCCCGCGTCGCCCCACGTCCGGATCATGGCCGTGGTCAAGGCCGACGCGTACGGACACGGCGCCCTGCGCTGTGCCCGGGCCGCCCTGGAGGCGGGGGCGGACTGGCTCGGCACGGCCACCCCGCACGAGGCGCTCGCGCTGCGGGCCGCCGGAATCACCGACGTTCCCGTCATGTGCTGGCTCTGGACCCCCGGCGACCCCTGGGACGAGGGCATCGAGGCCGGGCTCGACATGTCGGTGAGCGGCATGTGGGCCCTGCGGGAGGTCGTCGCGGCCGCCCGTGCCACCGGGAAGCGCGCGCGCGTCCAGCTCAAGGCCGACACCGGGCTCGGCCGCAACGGCTGCCAGCCCGCCGACTGGCCCGAGTTGGTCGGGGAGGCGCTGAAGGCCGAGGCCGAGGGGCTCCTCAAGGTCACCGGCCTCTGGTCGCACCTCGCCTGCGCCGACGAACCCCACCACCCCTCCATCGCGGCCCAGCTCGACGTCTTCCGCTCGATGCTCGACTACGCCGAGAAGGCCGGCGTCGAGCCCGAGGTCCGGCACATCGCCAACTCGCCGGCCACCCTCACCTCCCGAGGCCCACTTCGACCTCGTCCGGCCCGGCATCGCCGTCTACGGCATCTCGCCCAGCCCCGAACTCGGCACCGCCGCCGAACTCGGCCTGCGGCCCGTCATGTCGCTCAAGGCGAGCGTCGCGCTCGTCAAGCAGGTCCCGGCCGGACACGGCGTCAGCTACGGGCACCACTACGTCACCGACGGCGAGACCACCCTCGGGCTCGTGCCCGTCGGATACGCCGACGGCGTCCCCGGCACGCCTCCGGCCGCGGCCCCGTCCTCGTCGGGGACACCGTCCGCACGATCGCCGGCCGCGTCGCCATGGACCAGTTCGTCCTCGACCTCGGCGGAGAGACGCCCGAACCCGGCACCGAGGCCGTGCTCTTCGGCCCCGGCGACCGGGGCGAACCGACCGCCGAGGACTGGGCGGTGGCCGCCGACACCATCGCGTACGAGATCGTCACCCGGATCGGCGCGCGCGTCCCGCGCGTCTACCCGGGCGAATGAGGAGGAGCGCCCGTGGGGAGACCAGTAGCGGCGGCGCCTGGCGCCGCGCCGGGTTCGCGGGCGCCGCGCTGGGCGTCCTGGCGGCCGGGGCCGCCGCCGGAGTCGCCGTCGAGCGGCTCACGGTGGGCCGTTCCGTACGCCAGAAGGCCCGGCTCGCCCTGGACGCCGCCGGCCCCTACGGCGGCCTGCGCGGCACCCCGGCCGCGCCCTCGCCGACGACGGGACCGTCCTCCACTACGAGGTCGACGAGGTCGACGAGGTCGGCGGAGCCGAGCCGGATCCCTCGGGCGCCCGGCTCCGGCGGCTCTTCGGGCGCCGCCGCCCGCCCCGTCACCGTCGTCTTCAGCCACGGCTACTGCCTCAACCAGGACTCCTGGCACTTCCAGCGCGCCGCCCTGCGCGGTCTGGTGCGGACCGTGTACTGGGACCAGCGCAGCCACGGGCGTTCGGGCCGGGGCGTCTCCCAGGCGGGCCCCGACGCCGTCCCCGTCTCCATCGAACAGCTCGGCCGCGACCTCCGGGCCGTCGTCGACGTCGCCGCCCCGAGGGCCCCTCGTCCTCGTCGGGCACTCCATGGGCGGCATGACGGTGATGGCGTTCGCCGAGCTGTACCCCGAGCTGATGCGCGACCGGGTCGCCGGCGTCGCCTTCGTCGGCACCTCCGCCGGAAAGCTGAACGAGGTCACGTACGGCCTGCCCGTCATCGGCGTCAACGCCGTCCGGCGGATCCTGCCGGGGTCCTGCGGACGCTCGGCGCGCAGGCGGAGCTGGTCGAGCGCGGCCGCCGGGCGACGGCCGACCTCTTCGCCGGGCTCGTCAAGAAGTACTCGTTCGCCTCGAAGGACGTGGACCCGGCCGTCGCCCGCTTCGCCGAGCGGATGATCGAGTCCACCCCCATCGACGTGGTCGCCGCCTTCTACCCGGCCTTCGCCGAGCACGACAAGTCCGCCTCGCTGCCCGCCCTCCGCGACCTGCCGGTGCTCGCGCTCGCCGGGGACTACGACCTCGTCACCCCCACCTCCCACACCGAGGCCATCGCCGCCCTGCTCCCCGGGGCCGAGCTGGTGATCGTCCCGGACGGGGGCCACCTGGTGATGCTGGAGCACCCGGAGGCCGTCACCGACCGCCTCGCCGACCTGCTCGTACGGGCCGGGGCCGTGCCGGAGGCGACGGCGGCGGGGACGGACCCCGGCAAAAGCTAGATTGGCGGCATGGAAGCAGCGCACCCGTCCGTACCCCCGTGCCCGGCGACGCCACGCCCGTCTCCGAGGCCACCCTCTCCGTCGGCTCCCCGGAGCGGATGCAGGAACTGGGCCTCCGGCTCGCGAAGGTCCTGCGCCCCGGCGACCTCGTCATGCTCACCGGCGAGCTCGGCGCCGGGAAGACCACCCTCACCCGCGGCCTCGGCGAGGCTCGGGGTGCGCGGCGCCGTCACCTCCCCGACCTTCGTCATCGCCCGCGTCCACCCGTCCCTGGTGGGCGGCCCGGCCCTGGTGCACGTCGACGCGTACCGCCTCGGCGGCGGGCTCGACGAGATGGAGGACCTGGACCTGGACGTCTCGCTGCCCGAGTCCGTCGTGGTCGTCGAGTGGGGCGACGGCAAGGTCGAGGAGCTGACCGACGACCGGCTGCACGTCCTGATCCACCGCGTCACCGGCGACACCGACGACGACCGGCGCACGGTCCTGCTGCGCGGCGTCGGGGAGCGCTGGGCGGGGAGGACCTGGGCGCGCTCTGAATCCCGCCCGCCCGCCCCTCCCGCCCCGCCGCCCCCACGTAGGTTCCGACAACGTGTCGGCAAAGTGTTGCGTGGGTCGTACGAGCCGTGGTCCCATGGACGCACGAGCTGGTTAGGTGTACCTAACCTACGGGAGGCAGGCATGGCGACGCCGGAGCGCGCGGAACCCGGTCGGGAGCACGTCACGATGAGTGAGCTGCTGGCGTCCTGCGCGGCCGCCCGCACGCTCTCCACCCCGCCGGGGCCACGGGCCGAGGACGCCGGGGACACCGAGGACGCCGGGGACGAAGCGCGGGAGCGGGACGTCACGTACGACCGGTACGGGCGGGTGGAGGACGAGGCCGCCTAGGGCCTGTCCGGGCCGCGCGGGCTCAGGAGACGACGACGACCTTCGTGCCGATCACCGCGAACGACCACAGCGCGTTCCCGTCGGCCCGCTTCATGCGGACGCCGCCGGTCTTCCTCGTCGGGTCCGGCTCCGGCATCGAGCCGTCCACAGCCGCGCTGAAGCCGATCGCCACGTCCTGGGCCGTCGCGAACCGCACCACGTGCTCGATCTGCGCCCCGTCCGAGCCGCGCACCGTGCCCGACCGCGAGGTCACCGCGTACGCGCCGGGCGGCGGGGACACCGTGCTCGGCATCACCGCGAACGTGCGGGTGGCCTTGCCGGCGCCGTTCACCAGCCACACCCGGCGGTCGGCCAGGCCGTACACGACCCGCTCCCCGGTGCCCGAGTCCGCCGGGACGGCGAGGGGTCGCGGACCGGCTGCTTCGGGCCGCCGCTCGGGGAGGTCGAGGGGTCGCCGTGGCCGTGGCCCTCGGCTTGGCCGAGAGGTCGGCGGGAACGTTCGCCGAGGCCTGGTAGGCGAGGAAACAGACCGCGGCGACCGCCGCCGCCGTGAGCCCGGCCACGAATCCCGAGCTGCTCCGTGCCACCGTGCCCACCTCTCGTACGAACGTATCGAGGGTGACGGTAGCAACCGCCGCCCCGGGGGTCGGGGCAGCGTGCCCGGGAGCCGTAGGCTGTTCGCGTGCTGTTGCTCGCCATGGATACCGCCACCCCGCCGTCACCGTCGCCCTCCACGACGGCGAGGCCGTCGTCGCCTCGTCGAGCCAGGTCGACGCCCGCCGCCACGGGGAGCTGCTGCTGCCCGCCGTCGATCGGGTCCTCGCCGAGGCCGGGCTGAAGCTCGACGCGGTCACCGGCGTGGTCGTCGGCGTCGGCCCCGGCCCGTACACCGGTCTGCGCGTCGGCCTCGTCACGGCCGCGGCCTTCTCGTCCGCGCTCGGCGTGCCCGTGCACGGCCTGTGCACCCTCGACGGCCTCGCGTACGCCTCCGGGATCGACGAGCCCTTCGCCGTCGCCACGGACGCGCGCCGCAAGGAGGTGTACTGGGCGCGGTACGCCGACTCCCGCACCCGCGTGACCGACGCGGCCGTCGACCGGCCCGCCGACGTCGCCGAAGCCCTCGCCGGGCTCCCGGTCGTCGGCGCGGGCGCCCGCCTCTACCCCGAGGCCTTCCCCGACGCCCGCGACCCCGAGCACCAGTCGGCCGCCGCGCTCGCCGCCCTCGCGGCGGAGAAGCTGGCGGCCGGGGCGGCAGGGCCGGGGCCGGGGCCGAGGGCTTCCTCGACCCGCTGCCGATGTACCTGCGCCGCCCCGACGCCCAGGTGCCCAAGAACTACAAGGTGGTCACGCCCAAGTGACCGGCGGCGTGGAACTGCGCGAGATGCGCTGGTGGGACATCGCACCGGTGCTCGCCCTCGAGGACGAGCTGTTCCCCGAGGACGCCTGGTCGGCCGGGATGTTCTGGTCCGAGCTCGCGCACTCCCGGGGGCCGGGCGCCACCCGCCGGTACGTCGTCGCCGAGGACCCCGGCGGCCGGCTCGTCGGCTACGCCGGGCTCGCCGCCGCCGGCGGCCTCGGCGACGTGCAGACCATCGCCGTCGCCCGCGACCAGTGGGGGACCGGGCTCGGCGCCCGGCTCCTCACCGACCTGCTCCAGCACGCCACCGCCTTCGAGTGCGACGAGGTCCTGCTCGAAGTGCGCGTGGACAACACCGGGCCCAGAAGCTCTACGAGCGCTTCGGCTTCGAGCCCATCGG
Source organism: Streptomyces sp. WAC08241 (assembly GCA_007858575.1). Classification (GTDB taxonomy): domain Bacteria; phylum Actinomycetota; class Actinomycetes; order Streptomycetales; family Streptomycetaceae; genus Streptomyces. Next base: position 4,773,600 of record CP042279.1, on the reverse strand, counting down.
TTTCCGGCGCGGCTACTACCAGCCCGGAAACGTCGACGCGCTCGTGATGCGACTGACCGTCCAAGGAACCGGAACCGATATCTGATGGCTGCTGACGAACCCCTGGTGCTCGGCATCGAGACCTCCTGCGACGAGACCGGCGTCGGCATCGTCCACGGGACCACCCTCCTCGCGGACGCGATCGCCTCCAGCGTCGACACCCACGCCCGCTTCGGCGGCGTCGTGCCCGAGATCGCCTCCCGCGCGCACCTGGAGGCGATGGTCCCGACGATCGAGCGCGCCCTGAAGACCGCCGGGATCTCCGCGAAGGACCTCGACGGCATCGCCGTCACCGCCGGTCCCGGCCTCGCGGGCGCGCTGCTCGTCGGCGTCTCGGCGGCCAAGGCGTACGCCTACGCGCTCGGCAAGCCGCTCTACGGCGTCAACCACCTGGCCTCGCACATCTGCGTCGACCAACTGGAGCACGGCAGGCTGCCCGAGCCGACGATGGCCCTGCTCGTCTCCGGCGGGCACTCCTCGCTGCTGCTCTCCACCGACATCACCTCCGACGTGCGGCCGATGGGCGCCACCATCGACGACGCGGCCGGCGAGGCCTTCGACAAGATCGCCCGCGTGCTCGACCTCGGCTTCCCCGGCGGACCGGTCATCGACCGGCTCGCCAGGGAGGGCGACCCCAAGGCCATCGCCTTCCCGCGCGGCCTGAGCGGCGCCAAGGACCCGGCGTACGACTTCTCCTTCTCCGGCCTCAAGACCGCCGTGGCCCGCTGGATCGAGGCGAAGAAGGCGGCCGGCGAGGAGGTGCCGGTGCGGGACGTGGCCGCGTCCTTCCAGGAGGCGGTCGTGGACGTGCTCACCCGCAAGGCCGTCCGGGCCTGCAAGGACGAGGGCGTCGACCACCTGATGATCGGCGGCGGCGTGGCCGCGAACTCGCGCCTGCGGGCCCTCGCCCAGGAGCGCTGCGAGCGGGCCGGGATCCGGCTGCGGGTGCCCCGGCCCGGCCTGTGCACGGACAACGGCGCGATGGTCGCGGCCCTCGGCTCCGAGATGGTCTCCCGGGGCCGGGCCGCCTCCGACCTGGAGCTGTCGGCGGACTCCTCGCTGCCGGTCACGGACCCGCACGTGCCGGGCGCCCACGGCCATGCGCACGGCCACTCCCACTCCCACGACCACGTGCACGAGGTCAGCAAGGAGAACCTGTACTCGTGAGGCTCACCCTCATGTGGGAGGCGCGGGCCGCGCAGGGACGGGGCCCCGAGCTCCTGGAGTGGGCCCGGGAGCGGTCCCGGGTCCTCGCGTACGAGCCGGAGCGCCGGGAGGTCTTCCGCGCGCCCCAGGACCGGGTCCTCGTCCTCACCTGGTGGGAGGCGGACGCCTTCGACGCGGAGCTGCCGGAGCTGCCGGAGCCGGACGCGGAGCTGATCACCCGGCCGGTCCACCGCTGGCGGTTTGAGGCGGTCGAGTAGCCGCACGACCGGACGTCTCGTCGGTCACACGTACGGCATTCGGGCAACCTTTCGGACCGTACGGGCATCTCCCGGCGCGTGAAGAAGACGATCGCGCTCCGGGCGGCGCTGACCGCCGCGGCCCTCCTGGTGACCGGCTGCACGGCCGAGCGCCCCGCCGCCGCCCCGCATCCGCCCCGCCGACGTCGTCCGCGCCGGCCCCGTCCCCGTCCGGGTCCGCCGCCGGGAGCGGGGCGCCGGGTGCCCCGGCGTCGGCCGCCGCGTACCGGAAGTGGGGCCTGAGGCCCTTCGCGGCCCCGCCCGCGCCGCCGGCGGTGAAGCCGGTGGTCCGCGGGCCGGGGCGCCGGTGCCGGTCATCAGCGAGATCCCCACCCGGGAGAAGATCGTCTTCCTCACGATCGACGACGGGGCGGAGAAGGACCCCGAGTTCGTCACGATGATGAAGGAGCTCGAGGTCCCCTTCGATGTTCCTCACCGACGCCGCCATCCGCGCCGACTACGGCTACTTCTCGCCGCTCGTCGCCCAGGGCCACGGCGTCGCCAACCACCCTCACCCACCCCGACCTGCGCACCCTCTCCCCGGAGGCCCAGCGCCGGGAGATCTGCGGCCAGCAGGAGAAGCTGAAGCGGCGGTACGGCACGGCCCCGCGCCTCTTCCGCCCGCCCTACGGCAACTGGAACGAGGCCACGCGCGCGGCGGCCGGGACCTGCGGGGTGGACGCGATCGTGCTGTGGCGCGAGTCCATGCAGATCAAGAACATGCAGTACCAGCGCGGCGACCGGAAGCTCCACCCCGGCGACATCGTCCTGGCCCACTTCCGCGGCCCGTCCGAACTCAAGGGCCGCACGATGACCGAGATGACGGCCACGATGCTCCGCCGCATCCAGGAACAGGGCTTCACGGTGGCGCGGTTGGAGGACTACGTCTGACGTCACCGGATCAGGTGACGGCTTCGGGTTTCCGCTCGCTAGGCTTGCCGTACGGTTCACCCTCCAGGCATGGGAGAACACATGACCGCCGCCGTCCCAGACCAGCCGCTGATCCCGCAGCCTCCGTCGACCGTCACGGCCCTGCGGCAGGCGGTGGCGCAGATCGCCCCGGCGGCCCTGCCCGCCTTCACCCGCGAGCTGGACCAGGCGGCGGACCAGGCCCGCCTCGGATCGGACCTCGCGCCGCTGCGCCGCTTCACCGCGCACTGGGCCGTGTACGTCCACATCCAGCGCCAGCCCCGGTTGGCGGCACGGTTCCGGGAGCTCGAAGCCGTCGTCGGGACCGGCGACGCGGACCAGGTGAGGGATGCCGCGGCCCGGCTGGGCCGCCTGCTCGACGACGCCCGGGACGCGCTGTCGAGGACCGGCGGTGAGTGAGCGCTGGCGCTGGGAGTACGACCCCGACGCCGCACACGTCGCCGGAGGCGTTCCCGCACCGGTGGTCGCGGAGGTCGAACGCCTGACGTCCCAGTTGGTGGACCTCGCCGGGATGGGCGTGGACGTCGGCGATCTCGGCGAAGGGCCGAAGCCGGGAGGGCTGCGGCGCATGGACGCGGCCGGCGGGTGGTTCTACTTCCTCGCGGCGCCGAGGGCCCGGCTGATCGTGGTCGTACGGATCATCCCTCCGTTCGACAGCCTCTGAGCCGCGCCGGGGCGGGAGCCCTCGTGGGGAGGCGGGCTCACCCGCCCCACCCGGCCGGACGGGCCGCCCGATCAGCATCGTCGGGGCGCCCGCGACCCGAGTGAGCAGCACCGTCGCCGCGTTCGGGCCCTTCGGCTTCACCTTGCGGCGGATCTCCTCCGGCTCGACCGCCGAGCCCCGCTTCTTCACGGTCAGGGTGCCGACCTCCCGCTCCCGCAGCAGCGCCTTCAACTTCTTCAGGTTGAAGGGGAGTTCGTCGGTGATCTCGTACGCGGCGGCGTACGGGGTCGGGACCAGGACGTCCGACGTCACGTACGCGATCGTCTCGTCGACCAGGCCGCCGTCCAGCTCCTCGGCCACCTCGGCCACTCAGGTGCGCGCGGATGACCGCGCCGTCCGGCTCGTACAGGTAGCGGCCCACCGGCCGGACCGCCGGGTCGGGCAGCCCGCGCCCGGCGAGGGTCGCGCCGGAGGGCAGCAGCGTGGCCCGGCGCGCGCCCGGCTCCGTACCGAACCACAGCACGGCCTCCTTCACGTCCCCGCCGTCCGAGATCCACTCCGCCCCGGCCTCCGCCGGGACGGCCTCGTGCGGGATGCCCGGCGCCACCTTCAGGGCCGCGTGCGGGGCCTTCCGGGCCGCCTCGACCGCCCAGGAGAGCGGCGGCGAGTACGCCTCGGGGTCGAAGATCCTGCCCCGGCCGCCGCGTCGCGCGGGGTCGACGAACCGCGTCGTACGGGCTCGTGTCGATCTCCGTCACGTCCGCGCACCGGACCTCGATCAGGTCCGACAGGCCGAGCGCCCCGGCGTTGGCGCGGACCGCCTCGGCGGTCAGCGGGTCGCGGTCGACGGCGAGGACGGAGATCCCGGCGCGGGCCAGGGCGATCGCGTCGCCGCCGATCCCCGAGCACAGGTCCGCCACGCTCCGGACGCCCAGCGCCTTCATCCGGCCGGCCCGGTGCGCGCCGACCGAGGCCCGGGTCGACTGCTCGACGCCGTGGGGCGTGAAGTACATCCGGTACGCGTCCTCCGCGCCGAACTTCGCCACCGCCCGCTGCCGCAGCCGCGCCTGGCCGAGCGCCGCCGTGACCAGCTCGGCGGGGTGGTCGCGGCGCAGTCGGGACGCGACCGCCAGCTCCCGGGCGGGATCGTAGTCGCGCAGGGCGGCGAGGAGCGTCTGCCCTCGGGGGCGAGCAGGGCGGCGAAGGAGGCGAGGTCGGTCACCCGTCCCATTCTGGGCCCTGTTCCGGCTCCGGAGAGCTGCGGGCCGGTCGGTCCCGGGCTCCGGGGAGCTGTGGGCCGGCCGGGGGACGGCGGGCCGGGTACGGCGGTGTCGCGGCCGGAAGGAGCCGCCGCGCTGACAGGATGCGGCGCCATGCAGCTCGTACGACAAAAGGAACAGAAGATGAGAAAAGGCGCGCGCCGCTCCCACCGGACGCTCGGAGCGGCGCTCGTCGTCGCCCTCGCCTCCGCCGCCACGGCCTGCTCCGGCGCCGGCTCGGACCGCTCCGCACCGCCCTCCCCGTCTCGGACAGCAGGCCCCGCAGCAGGGCCCGAAGCAGGCCGCCCCGAAGCAGGGTGCCGCCGCGCCCGAGTCGCAGGCGCAGAAGGCCGAGAAGCTCCGCCTCCGGAAGGCCGCCCGCGCGCTCGCCGCCAAGAAGTGGGGCCTCGCCGAGCCCCCGCTCGAAGCGCCCGCCCCGCCCGCCGTCAAGCCGAGGATCACCACCCGCAAGGGCTTCGAGACGAAGAGCGAGGGCATGCCGCCCGTCTTCACCACCGTGCCCACCAAGGAGAAGATCGTCTTCCTGACGATCGACGACGGCTCGGAGAAGGACCCCGAGCTGCTGCGGATGATGAACGAGCTGGACGTCCCCTACAGCGCCTTCCTCAGCGACTACGTCGTCAGCGACGACTACGCCTACTTCGCCCGGATGCAGAAGTCGCGGAAGGGCGGGGTCGCGCTCCACAACCACACCCTCCACCACCGCTACCTGCCCGGACTCTCTTACGAGCAGCAGAAGCGCGAGATCTGCGGCATGCAGGACGTCATCGAGAAGAAGTACGGCAAGCGGCCCGAACTCTTCCGCCCGCCGTACGGCAACTACAACGACGACACCCTGCGCGTGGCCAAGTCCTGCGGCATCAAGGCCGTCCCGCTGTGGGCCGCCGAGGCGTTCCCCGACCACATGGAGTGGCGCGAGTGGGACCGGGACCTGCACCCCGGCGACATCGTCCTCACCCACTTCCGGGGCGAGGAGGACTGGAAGGGCAGCATGGCCGACATGGTCCGCCGCGTGATGAACGTGATCACGGCCAAGGGGTACGCGGTCGCGAAGCTCGAGGACTACGTGTGAGACCCGGGAGGCGCGGGCGCCGGGCCGCCGCCGCCCTGGCCGTGAGCGGGGCGCTGCTCGCCCTCCGGCCCTCACCGCCTGCGCTTCCCCGGCCGGCCCGGTGGACTCGATCGAACGGCTCGGCCGGAAGGCGGCGGAGGGGCGGGGCCCCGAGCACCGGCGCCGCCGGGGGGCGGGAACGGGTCGGACAGGCCGCGGGGGAGCGGGAACGGGTCGGACGGGCCGCGGGGGAGCGGGGACGGGTCGGACGGGCCGCGGGGGAGCGGGAGCGGGTCGGACGGGTCGTGGTGGAGGGAAAGCCGGTCGAACGGGCGGGCGTACGCACCGCGGACCGGGAGGAGGCGCTGCCGGAAGGCCCCGGAACCCCGCACGACCGCGCCCGCGATCACGCCACGGAGCGATGAATTGGCACTCCGCTTGACCGAGTGCTAATCGCGGTCATAGTCTCGGCTCTGGCACTCCCCACCGGAGAGTGCCAACACAGCGACGGGCAGGTCCGGCACCCGCGACGACGGATCCACCTGGTTCGCCACCTCAGACAGTCAACCCCGTGATCTCCGAAGGGGAGGTCGGATCGTGACGACCACCAGCTCCAAGGTTGCCATCAAGCCGCTCGAGGACCGCATCGTGGTCCAGCCGCTCGACGCCGAGCAGACCACCGCCTCTGGCCTGGTCATCCCGGACACCGCCAAGGAGAAGCCCCAGGAGGGCGTCGTCCTGGCCGTCGGCCCGGGTCGCTTCGAGAACGGCGAGCGCCTGCCGCTCGACGTCAAGACCGGCGATGTCGTGCTCTACAGCAAGTACGGCGGCACCGAGGTGAAGTACAACGGCGAGGAGTACCTCGTCCTCTCGGCCCGCGACGTGCTCGCGATCGTCGAGAAGTAAGTCACCCCAGGCCAGAAGGCTTTGAGCTGCGCCCCGAGGCCCTTCCCGGGCGCCCCGGGGCGCCGTTCGTTCCACCAGCAGATTCCGAGAGGGCTGAACCGCTCCCATGGCGAAGATCCTGAAGTTCGACGAGGACGCCCGTCGCGCCCTTGAGCGCGGCGTCAACAAGCTTGCCGACACGGTGAAGGTGACGATCGGCCCCAAGGGCCGCAACGTCGTCATCGACAAGAAGTTCGGCGCCCCCACCATCACCAACGACGGTGTCACGATCGCCCGCGAGGTCGAGATCGAGGACCCGTACGAGAACCTCGGCGCCCAGCTCGTGAAGGAGGTGGCGACCAAGACCAACGACATCGCGGGTGACGGCACCACCACCGCCACCGTGCTCGCCCAGGCCCTGGTCCGCGAGGGTCTGCGCAACGTCGCCGCCGGCGCCTCCCCGGCCGCCCTGAAGAAGGGCATCGACGCCGCCGTCAAGGCCGTCTCCGAGGACCTCCTCGCCACCGCGCGCCCGATCGACGACAAGTCGGACATCGCCGCCGTCGCCGCGCTCTCCGCGCAGGACCAGCAGGTCGGCGAGCTCATCGCCGAGGCGATGGACAAGGTCGGCAAGGACGGCGTCATCACCGTCGAGGAGTCCAACACCTTCGGCCTGGAGCTCGACTTCACCGAGGGCATGGCCTTCGACAAGGGCTACCTGTCCCCGTACATGGTGACCGACCAGGAGCGCATGGAGGCCGTCCTCGACGACCCGTACATCCTGATCCACCAGGGCAAGATCTCCTCGATCCAGGACCTGCTCCCGATCCTGGAGAAGGTCATCCAGGCCGGCGCCAGCAAGCCGCTCCTGATCATCGCCGAGGACGTCGAGGGCGAGGCCCTGTCGACCCTGGTCGTGAACAAGATCCGCGGCACCTTCAACGCGGTGGCCGTCAAGGCCCCGGCTTCGGCGACCGCCGCAAGGCGATGCTCGGCGACATGGCCACCCTCACCGGTGCCACCGTCATCGCCGAGGAGGTCGGCCTCAAGCTCGACCAGGCCGGCCTGGACGTGCTCGGCACCGCCCGCCGCGTGACGATCACCAAGGACGACACCACCATCGTCGACGGTGGCGGCAACTCCGAGGACGTGCAGGGCCGCGTCAACCAGATCAAGGCCGAGATCGAGTCCACCGACTCCGACTGGGACCGCGAGAAGCTCCAGGAGCGCCTCGCGAAGCTGGCCGGCGGCGTGTGCGTGATCAAGGTCGGCGCCGCCACCGAGGTGGAGCTGAAGGAGAAGAAGCACCGTCTGGAGGACGCCATCTCCGCGACCCGCGCCGCGGTCGAGGAGGGCATCGTCTCCGGTGGCGGCTCCGCGCTCGTCCACGCCGTCAAGGTCCTGGAGGACAACCTCGGCAAGACCGGCGACGAGGCCACGGGTGTCGCGGTCGTCCGCCGCGCCGCCGTCGAGCCGCTGCGCTGGATCGCCGAGAACGCCGGCCTGGAGGGCTACGTCATCACCTCCAAGGTGGCGGAGCTCGACAAGGGCCAGGGCTTCAACGCCGCGACCGGCGAGTACGGCGACCTGGTCAAGGCCGGCGTCATCGACCCGGTGAAGGTGACGCGCTCCGCCCTGGAGAACGCCGCCTCGATCGCCTCCCTCCTCCTCACCACCGAGACCCTCGTGGTGGAGAAGAAGGAAGAGGAGCCGGCGGACCACGGCCACGGCCACGGTCACGGCCACTCCCACTGAGGCCCTTAGCTGAACGCCGAGGCCCGGTGCCCCCGTCGCGGGGCACCGGGCCTCGGCGTTTCCCGTTACTCCTCCACGGCGCCGAGCCGCTCCATCAGCCCGAGCATGTCGTACTGCCACCAGTCCTCGACGACCTTGCCGTCCTCCCGGAAGCGCTGGATCAGCGTGCCGGTGATCCGGACGTCGATGCCGGTGGGCTGGAGGCCCATGAAGTCGCCGGTGTGGGTGGCGTCGCAGGTCCAGCGGGTGCAGACGCGGTCGCCCTCGGCGATCTGGTCCTCGACGGTGAAGGCGAAGTCGAACCCCTGGCGCCACATCCCGATCCCCCGGCGGACCGCGTCCATGCCGATCGAGTCCTGCACGTCGGAGGGGTCGTGGCTGTGGCACCCCTCGGCGACCACCTCGTCCAGCGGCGGAAGCTCCCCGGCGTGCCGATCAGCTCCAGGAACCGGCGCGCGGCGGCCTTGCACATCTGCTCGTCCCGCACGACGTCCAGGTCCGTGAAGGTCGGCATCCCGTCACAGAGCGCGACCATCTCGTGGAAGAGCCGGTCGGTCTCGGGGAGGTGGGAGTTCCGCATCGCCACGTCGTACGAGGGGAACTCGACGATCTCCACGAAGTGGGACCCGTCGGACCGGTCCTTCCCGAGGACGCTGTGGGTGGCCGTCCGCTTCCCCTCGGTCTGCTCGGCCCACTGGTCCATGAGCCGGTTCATCTCGTCGAAGCGGCTCGTCCTGCAGTCGATGATCTGCACGAAGGTCATGACGCCTCCCGGGGCGGCAGGGACGTTTCCATTCTAGGTTCGGGGAGTGCGGGGCGCCCTGGCACGATGGGGCCCATGGAGCGGGGGATCGGCGTCGACAACGAGGCGGGTGTCGTCGTCATCGGCGACGGCAACACGGTCGGATTCGGCACGGGGACGGGGACGGCGGTCCGCTCGGCGTACCGGGAACAGGTCCGCCGGATCGCCCCGCCGGAACTCGTGGGCCGCGAGGAGGAGTCGGCGGAACTGGCGGAGTTCTGCCGCACGGGGAGCGGGTACCGGTGGTGGCGCGCGGACGCGTGGGCGGGCAAGACGGCGCTGATGGCGTGGCTCGCGCTCGACCCGCCCCCGGGCGTGCGGATCGTCCCCTTCTTCGTCACGGCCCGGCTCGGCGCGCAGAACGACGTGGTCGCGTACGTGGACGTGGTCCTGGAGCAGCTCGCGGAGCTGGCGGGGAGGCCTCCCGGCCCTGCTCACCGCCGCCACCCGTGAGGCCCACCTCCTGCGCCTGTACGCCTCCGCCGCCGGGGCCTGCGCGGCGCGCGGGGAGCGCCTGGTCCTCCTCGTGGACGGCCTGGACGAGGACCGGGGGTGACGACGGGCCCGGACGCCCACTCGATCGCGGCCCTCCTCCCGTACGGCACGCTCGACCTGCCGGTCGTCGTCTCCGGCCGCCTCAACCCGCCCCTCCCGGCGGACGTCCCCGAGGACCACCCGCTCAGGGACCCGTCGATCGTCCGCCTCCTGTCCTCCTCCCCGAAGGCCCGGGCGATCCGGTCGGAGGCGGAACGGGAGCTGAAACACTTCGTGGAGGGCGGCGGCCTCCCGTACGAACTCCTGGGCCTGGTCACGGCGGCGGGCGGCGGCCTGACGGCGGACGACCTGGCGGAACTGACGGGCGAGATCCCGTACCGGGTGAGGGACGTGCTGCGGACGGGACCGGGACGGACGTTCGCGCTGCGGGGCGAGGCGTATCTGCTGGCGCACGAGGAACTGGTGGTCCAGGCACGGGAGATGCTGGGCGCGCGGGAGCTGGGGCGGTGGCGGGGGCGCTGTGCGACTGGGCGGAGGAATGGCGCGCCCGGGGGTGGCCGGACGGCACCCCGACTACCTGCTGCACGGCTGGTTCCCGATGCTGCGGGCGGCCGGCGATCTGGACCGGATGCTGGCCTGCGCGCTCGACGAGGGGCGGCACGCGAGGCTGTCGGAGGAGACGGGCGGGATCGGGGAGGCGCTGGGGGAGGTCCGCGCGACGGGCGAGGCGGTGCTCGAACGGAGGGAGCGCACGGAGCTCGTCGTGACGATGCTGCGGCTCGGCTTCCGGCGGAGCGAACTGACCCGGCGCAACGGCGAGGTCCCTGCCGCACTGGCGGCCTCCTGGGCGGCCGCCGGGCAGGTGGAACGGGCCGTGGCCATGGTGCACGGGGAGAACCGGGCGGCCACGGTCGAAGGGCTGTGCACGATCGCGGCACGTTTGCTGGGCCTCGGCGACCGGGAGCGGGCGGAGTCGCTCGTCGCCGAGGCCGAAGAACTGGTCCTGGGCCAGAAGCGCAGGCTGGACCGCGACCGCATGACCGGGTACCTCGTGCCGCTTCTCCTCGCCAGCGGAGCCTCGACAGAGCGGAACGGCTCTCCTGCTCCGTAGAGAGCACGCACGAACGCGGTGGACCGTTGCTCGCCCTCCTCGACGCGCTCTGCGCGGCGGGCGAGCACGAGCGGGCGACCGGGCTCGCCCGCGCCGAACAGGACGACGAGCTGCTGGCACGGGCCCTGGACCGGGTGCACCGGGCGCTGCTCGTGGCGGGCCGTGTCGACGAGGCCGGGCGCGTGCTGCGGGACGCGGCCGCGGAACACGAGAAGCTGGGCCCGGCCCTCCTCCTCGACGGTTCGCGGGCGCTGCGCGAGGCTGGACACGAAGAGCGTGGCGGCATGTTGTTCACCGAGGCGCTGCGGACCCTAGACGACAACCGCCCCTTCTCCGCCGCGAAGCAGGTGGTGCGGGCTCTGGCCGCCGCCGGTGCCCGGGAGCACATGCGCGAGGCGGTCGCTGACGTTTCTGAGGACTCCCGTGCGTTCTTCCTGCGCAAGGCTGTCGAGGGGCTGATCGAGGCAGGACGTCTGGACGAGGCCGACGAGAGGCTGACGGAGATCCCGCCGCAGGACGCGGAATGGCTCCGCGAGCACCTCGCGGCGGCCTTCGTACGTGCCGGCCGTCTCGACCGGGCCCGCGCGCTGATCGAGGGTCTCGACGGCGCCTGGCGGGACGGTCCGGTGCGGGAGTACGCGCAGGCCCTGTGCGCGGCGGGCCGCCTGGACCGGGCGACCGCTCTCGTGGAGGGCGGCGGCCGGGCAGGTGCCTTCGCCGGCATCGGAGTCGCGGACGCCCTCCTCGAAGCGGGCGACCGCACGACCGCGCTCGGCTTCCTCGTCTCCGCGGAGCGCGTCCTGAGGCCCCGGCGTCCGGGACCGCGACGATTCCCGTCGCCAGGGTGGTCGAGGCTCTGGCGGGCGTCCCGGGGCAGGAGGACGCCGCACGCGCCCTGCTCGGGGCGGCGGAGCGCCGGGGTGGGAACGAGAACGCCTGGTGGCTGGTTTCGCCGTTGGTGGCGACGGGGCAGAGGGAGCGTGCGGAAAGGGTGGCGTGGAGCGGGAAGGAGGGGCGCGTTTCACCTCACTGCGCACGGTCCTCAAGGCCCATCTTGACGCCGGTGACCACGAGAGCGTCGTGAAGCTGGTCGAACGCGCCACTCACGGCGGTGGTTACGAGCGGACGTTCCTCGCTCCGGGAGCGGTGGGCGGTCTGGCGAAGGCCGGGGCGCTGGAGCAGGCCGCGCGTCTGGCGCTCGCGCAGCCCTCGTACGACATCGCGGAGGCGTGCGCCCAGGTGGCGGCGGGGATGGCGGAGGCGGGACGTACGGAGGAGGCGGCCGAATGGATCGCCCGGGTGAGGACGGGCCCGGGCGGGCAGGTTTTCGCGGGCGTGGTGCCGGGCCTCGTACGCGCCTGGCTCGCCCTGGACCGGCGCGAGGAAGCCGTCCTGCTCGTGGAGCGGGCACGGGCTTCCGTGGAACCTCCTACGTATCGGTCGAAGCGCCCTACCTCACCCGTGCCCTCGTCCTGCTCGGCAGGTACGAGGAGAGCACTGTCCTACGCGAGCGAGGTGGATCCGCCGAACGCGGCGGAGCTGCTGCTCTCCGCCGCCCGGGACCTCCTGGCGGCAGGGGAGTACGAGCGGGCCGCGACGGTCCTCGCCGGACTGCACCCGCTCGGTCCCATGTGCGCCGAGGTCTACGCGGAACTCGCCCGCGTCCATCCCGATCCCGGGCGGGCCCACCGGTTCGCCGCGCTCGCCCTGCACCTGGGGACGTGGAGCGATGTCGTGGCCGCCGCCCTGCACCTCGTCCCCGTGCCGTCCCCTCGTCCTCGCCGAGGCGGAACGGCTGCTGGGCGACCCGTGGACTAGGCCGACCGCGTCAGGTCCGCCGCCCGCACCTCCTCCACGAACGCCTCCCCCGCACGTACCGCTCCACCTCCCCACCGCCTGGTCCGCCATCCGGTGCAGCTCGTTGCCCAGCGAGCCCGCCACGTGCGGGGTCAGGAGGACGTTCGGGAGGGTCCACAGGGGAGTCCGGCCGGGGAGTTCCGGGTCCGTGACGTCGAGGATCGCGTGGAGGCGGCCCGTCAGGAGGTGGGGGAGGAGGGAGGGCTCGTCCACCAGGGAGCCCCGGGACGTGTTGATCAGGGTCGCCCCGTCCGGCATCGCCGCCAGTTGCGCCGCGCCGATCATGCGGTACGTGGAGGGGAGTTGGGGCGCGTGGACCGAGACGACCGTGCTGCGGGCGCAGAGTTCGTCCAGGGACACCGCCTCCACGCCCGGGACCTCGGTGTACGGGTCGTACAACAGGACCTCGAAGTCGAAGGGGGCCAGGAGGTCGATCACCCGGCGGCCGATGCGGGAGGCGCCGACGATGCCGATCGTGCGGCGGTGGTTGCCCCAGGCCGTGGACTCCTCCAGCCAGGCGTGGCCGGTGCGGAGTCCGGCGTACCGCCGGGCCGAGCGCAGGACGCCCTTCCGGCGAAGAGGATCGCGGCGAGCGTGTACTCGGCGACCGGCAGCGCGTTGGCGGCGGCGGCCGACGTGACCCGCAGGCCCCGCTCCCAGCAGGCGTCCGTGACGTGGTGCTTGACGGAGCCGGCCGCGTGGACGACGGCCCGCAGCCGGGGCGCCCGGTCCAGGACCTCGGCGGTGAGCGGGGTCGCGCCCCAGCAGGTGAGGAGCACCTCGGCCTCGGCCAGGGCGGCGGCCGTCCGGGCGTCCGGGGCCGTCAGGTCGTGGGCGACCAGGTGCGGATCGGTGCGGGTCAGGGCCGCGAGGCGGGCGCGGTGGGCCCCGGTGAGCAGGCGGTCGGCGACCCCGGGCCCATCGCGAGGGAGGAGGGAGGGGCGGTTGTCAGTGGTGGGGTGCATCGTGGGTGACGGCCTTCCTCACTTGACGCTGCCGGCCGTCAGACCGGCCTTCCAGTGGCGCTGGAGGGAGACGAAGGCGATGACGAGGGGGACGACGGCGAGCAGGGAGCCGGTGACGACGAGGGGTAGTAGTCGGGTTCGGCGTGGGCGTTGCTGTTCCACGCGTACAGGCCGAGGCTCAGCGGGTACAGCTTCTGGTCGGACAGCATCACCAGGGGGAGGAAGAAGTTGTTCCAGACGGCGGTGAACTGGAAGAGGAAGACGGTCACGAAGCCGGGCATCACCATGCGCAGGCCGATCGACCAGAAGACGCGCAGCTCGCCCGCCCCCCCGTCGATGCGGGCGGCCTCCAGGGCCTCGTCGGGGACGTAGCCGGCGCAGAAGACCCGGGAGAGGTAGACGCCGAAGGGGTTGACGAGGACGGGGAGCAGGACGGCCCAGTAGGTGTTGACGAGGCCGATCTCGCTGGCGAGGAGGTACATCGGCAGGGCGAGCGCGGTGGTGGGGACGAGCACGCCGAGCAGGACGAGGCCGAAGAGCTTCTCCTTGCCCCGGAAGTCGTAGACGTGGAAGGCGTATCCGGCGGCGACGCTGACGAGCGAGCAGGCGAGCGCGCCGAGCCCGGCGTAGAGGAGGCTGTTCAGGTACCAGTGGAAGTAGATGCCGTCGTTGTGGGCGGCGAGCCGGGAGAGGTTGCCGCCGAGGTCGAAGCCCTCGAAGGAGAGCGCGTTCCCGGCGAGCAGGCCGCCGGCGTCCTTGGTGGCGGCGGTCAGCAGCCAGACCAGCGGGAAGAGCATGTAGACGGTGGCGAGGACGAGGACGCCGTTGACGGCCGTTCGTGAGAGCCATCTGCTGGTGGGGCGGGATCTCCCCGCGCGGGTGGCGCTCGTACGGGTGGCACTCGTACGGGCGGCAGTCGTACGGGCGGAGCTTGTGCGGGCGGGACCTGTCCGGGTGGCGCTCATGCGGTGCGCTCCTTCCGGGCCGCCCGGCGGCCAGTCAGGCGCGTCACCGCGAAGGAGAGCAGCGCGGCCGTCAGGGCGAGGAGCACGGAGGCCGCCGCGGCGAGCCCGTAGTCGTTGCGGTCGAAGGCCGCGGTGTAGGCGTACATGTTCGGCGTCCAGGTGGAGGTGACGGCGGAGCCGGTGCCCTTGCTGAGGATGAGCGGCTCGGTGAAGAGCTGGAGGAGCCGATGACCGTGAAGAGGCCGACCATCGCGAGCGAGGCCCTGACGAGCGGGACCTTGATGGAGAAGGCGATCCGCCAGGCCCCCGCCCCGTCGACGGTGGCCGCTTCGAGGACGGAGCGGTCGATGGCCTGGAGGGCCGCGTAGAAGATCACCATGTTGTAGCCGAGCCACTCCCACAGGGCGATGTTCACGACGGAGGGCAGGGCGCCCCCGGGCGAGAAGAAGTCGAAGCCGACCCCTCCCGCCTCCATGGCCTTCACGACCGGGCTGAGCTGGGGCGTGTAGAGGTAGACCAGATCAGGGCGGCGATGATGCCGGGCACGGCGTGCGGCAGGAAGAGCGCGAGCTGGAAGAAGCGGCGGGCGCGGGCGAGCGCCGAGTCGAGCAGGAGGGCGAGGCCGAGGGCCCCGGCGAGCAGCAGCGGGATGTAGAGCAGGCAGTAGCCGAGCAGGACGCCGAAGCCCTCGCGGAAGGCCCGGTCACCCAGCGCCGCCGTGTAGTTGTCGAGGCCGGTGAAGACGGTCTCGGTGCCGCCGAAGCCCAGTCCGGACTGCTTCTCGGTGAAGAGGCTGAGCCAGACCGCGTAGCCGATCGGCACCACCATCACCGCGGTGAACAGCAGGAAGAAGGGGGTCAGCAGGATCGTGGCGGCGCGGGTGCGGGCCTTCACGCGGATCAGCCCTCGACCTTCAGGCCGCGCTTGGTGAGTTCGGCGACGGTGGCGTCGTGGCCGGCCTTCACGGCGTCGGCGAGCGTCGGGCCGCCCGCGGCGACCGCGCCGAACCGGTCCTTGATGGTGGTGTTGGTGGTGCCGGTGGTGGGGCCCCAGGCCCAGTTCGGGTCGATGGAGGCGCCGGCGGTCTCGAAGAGGGCGTAGATGTCCTGGCCGCCGTAGTAGCCGGCGTCGAAGGCCTTCTTGGCGACCGGGCGCAGGGCCGCGGCGGCGGGAAGGCGGAGGAGGTGCCGGAGGCGATGCGGGCCTTCACGCCCTCCTCGGTGGTGGACATCCACTCGGCGAAGGCGACGGCCGCGGCCTTCTTCCTGCTGTCCTTGGTCACGGCGAAGGAGGTGCCGCCGAGCATGCCGCTGGCGGGCTTGCCGTCCCAGCTCGGGACCGGGGCGACGGCCCACTTGCCGCTCTGCTCGGGCAGGGTGCCCTTGAGGACGCCCGCGCCCCAGGAGGCGCCGAGGTAGCCGAGGGTGGTGCCGTTCTTGAGGGAGCCGACCCACTCGGGGAGAACGAGGCGTTCTTGTGGACGAGCCCGGCGTCGAGGAGCCCCTGCCAGTAGGCGGTGACCTTGGTGGTGGCCGGGTCGGTGGTGTTCACCTTCCAGGTGTCGTCCTCGGCCTTGAACCACTGGGCGCCGGCCTGCCAGGCCATGGCCTCGAAGGTGGTCGGGTCGTCCGGGAAGAAGGTGGCGATGCGGGCCTTGGCGTCGGCCTTCTTCACCTGTTCGGCGGCCTTCTTGAAGTCGTCCCAGGTGGCGGGCACCTGGATCTTGTACTTCTCGAAGAGGTCCTTGCGGTAGAAGAAGGCCTGCGGGGAGGCGTCGAAGGGGACGGCCCAGGTCCGGCCGCCGAGGGTGGTGAGCTCGACGCTCTGCGGGAGCAGCTCGGCCCGGTCGGCCTCGGTGAACTCGCCGCCGATGTCCTGGAGGGCGCCGGAGCTCACGAACTCGGGGAGCGAGGAGTACTCGATGGAGACGAGGTCGGGGCGTTGCCCGCCTTCACGGCGTTGGAGATCTTGGCGTAGCCGCCGGCGGTGCCGGAGGATCTCCTCGAACGTCACCTTGACGTCGGTGTGGGAGGCGTTGAAGGCGTCCACGACGTCCTTGGTGCCCTTGGCCCAGCCCCAGAAGGTGAGGGTCACCGGGCCGTTCGGCTTGTTCGCGGTGTCGTCACCGCCGCCGCCGCAGGCCGTGAGGACGGCGAGGGCGGTGACGGTGCCGGCTATGACGCGGGTCGTTCTGCTCCGGAAGGGGTCACGGCACGGCTCCTGGGGGCGGGGCGGCTGGGAGGTTGTGGCCGTGATCCTGTGACCGTTCATGACCGAAGTCAAGAGCGAAAGATTGATTGATCGAAAAAGAACAGATCGATCAGGGGGACGCTCTAGGAACGGGGCGCCGGGGCTCCGCACGAGGACCGCACCCGCAGCCACGGCAGCAGGCTCAGGTGGCGCCGCGCCTGCGCCTCCGCCTCCCCGGGGCCGTCCCCGGCCCTCCGGTGAGCCGCTCCACGAGCAGCTCCGTCGCGTGCCGCCCCACCTGCCGCTTGGGCGGGGCGACCGCCGTCAGCGGGGTGTCGGCGAGCGCGGCGACCTCGTCGTCGTACGCGATCAGGGCCAGGTCCCGCGGCACCCTGACCCCCAGCTCGGCCAGGCGGCGCGCGATCTCGATGGCGTCCACGTCGTTGTGGACCAGGGCCGCGCCCGCCAGGCCGGAGCCGACGGCGTCGTGCAGCGCCCGCACCGCCCGCTCGAACCCCTCCGGGTCCGCCTCCGCCGGTACGGAGTCGACGACCGGCCGCGGCTCCGTCAGGCCCAGCGTGCCGAGCGCCTCGGCGTACCCGGCGCGCACCGCGAGCGCGGTCGGGGAGTCCCGGCGGGCGACGAGCAGCGGCGTCGCGTGGCCCAGGGAGAGCAGGTGGCGCAGGGCGAGCAGGACGCCGTGGGCGTGGTCGGAGGCGACCCGGTCCAGGCCGTCGAGCGGGCTGCCGGGCTCGGCGCGCCGCTCCAGGAGCACGGCCGGCACGGGCAGCTCGGCCAGCCAGTCCCCGTACGCGAGCCGGTCCTCGGGGCCCCGCCAGCCGGGCGCGACCAGGACGCCCTCGGCGCCCGCCGCGAGCAGTCCCTCGGTGCGGGCCCGGTCCTCCTCGGGCGGTAGTCCGAGACGCGCAGCACGAGCCGGGCCCCGGCGCGGGCCGCCGCCTCGTGCGCGCCCCGGATGACCTCGGCGAAGTAGTACGTGGCGGAGGGCACGAGCAGGCCGAGGACCAGGCCCTCGCCGGGCCGTCCGGCCCCGGCGCGCCCTGCCGCTCCGGCCAGGACACCTGGCCGTGCACCCGGTCGAGCAGGCCCCGGCCGGCCAGGACCTCGACGTCCCGGCGGGCGGTGACGGGGGAGACGCCGAGCCGTTCGGCCAGCTCGGAGACGCGGGCGGTGCCGCGCTCGCGCACCAGGGCCAGCAGTCGGTCGTGTCGTTCGGCAGCACTCTCGCGCACGGCGCGGTCCCCCTCGCGGTGGTGGTGGTTCCCCGAGTCTAGTTCAGAATGATCGAACGGAGGGACTTTCGATCATTCGATCCCGAACCCTTGACGTTCGATCGGAGCCTGTCCAGGATGTCCGGCGACACGGACGCCATCGGGTGCCGCCGGACGTCACCGGATGCCACCGGATGCCGACGGACGCCACCGGATGGCACCAGACGCCACCGGACGTCATCGGACGCGGAGCCGCCACGGGCCCCGGGGCGCCGCCGGAACCGCCCCAGGGAGAGAGCATCGTGCCCACGCCCCCGAAGACCGCGCGCTCAGCCCGTACACCGGCTGGACCCGGGACCACTGGGAGGCCGCGGCCGACCGGCTCCTGTTCGACGTGCGGCCCTTCGCCTCGCCCCGGTACGGCCTGATCGGCCTCCCCGGACCCCGCCCCAGTTGGTCGGGGCCCCGCTCCGACGGCCTGGAGGGCTGGGCCCGCACCTTCCTCCTCGCCGCCCTCCGCGTCGCGGGCGACCGCGGCGCGGACCCCAGCCACCTCGACCGGTACGCCGCGGGCCTCGCCGCCGGGACGGAGGAGCCGGGCCGGGACGACGCCGAGTCCTGGCCCTCATGGCCGACACCCGCCAGGCGGTCGTCGAGTCCGCCTCGGTCGCCCTCGGCCTGCGCCTCACCCGCCCCTGGCTCTGGGACCGGCTCGACGACCGCGTCCGCGAGCGGGTCGCGCAGTGGCTGCTGCCCGCGCTCGGCCCGTCCCCGTCGACAACAACTGGTGGCTCTTCGGCCTCACCGTCGCCGGCTTCCTCCGCGACGCCGGGATCGAGACCGACCGCGCCGCCGCCACGATCGACCGCTCCCTCGCCCGCGTCGAGGACTGGTACCTCGGCGACGGCTGGTACAGCGACGGCGACAACCGCGCCTTCGACCACTACAACGCCTGGGCCCTGCACTTCTACCCCGTGCTCCACGCCCACCTGTCCGGCGACCGCGCGCTCCTCGACCGGTACGGCCCCGGCTGCGCGCCCACCTCGACGACCACGTCCACCTCTTCGACGCGAACGGCGCCCCCGTCCCGTACGGGCGCTCCCTGATCTACCGCTTCGCCGCAGCCGCCGCCCCTGGCTCGGCGCCCTCACCAGCCACACCCCGCTCGCCCCCGGCGCCACCCGCCGCCTCGCCTCCGGGACCCTGCGGTACTTCCTCGACCGGGGCGCCACCGACGGGCGCGGGCTCCTCACCCTCGGCTGGCACGGCCCGTACCCGCCGCTCGTCCAGGAGTACTCGGGTCCGGGCTCCCCCTACTGGGCGTCCAAGGGCTTCCTCGGCCTCCTCCTGCCCGCCGGGCACCCGGCCTGGACCGACCCCGAGGAGCCCCTGCCCGCCGAACGCGCCGACACCGTCCGCGCCGTCGCCCCCGCCGGGCTGCTCGTCCAGACCACCGCCGCCGACGGGCTCGTACGCCTCCACAACCACGGCAGCAACCACGTGCACAGTCGCGCGGGCGGCGCGGACGACCCCAGCTACGCCCGCCAGGCCTACTCGACCCGTACGGGACCCACCACCGGGACCGCCCCGGCCGACAACCACTTCGCGCTGCTCGACGCCGCGGGCCGGGCCACCGCCCGGGGGCCCGCGGTGCCCGCCGGCACCGGCCCCGGCTGGGCCGCCTCCCTGCACGTCCCGCGCCCCGGCGTCCGGATCCTCTCCGCGACCCTCGCCCACGGCGACGCCGAACTCCGCGCCCACCTCGTCCTCGGCGCCCCGGAGGGAACACCCGTACGGCAGACCGGCTGGGCCACCACGCCCGACGGGCCGCTCGCCCGGCTCCACCCGGTCCACGGCCATCCGCCGCGGGACCCGGCCACCGCGCTCCCCGTGGGGGAGACCCTTCAGGGGCCGGACGGCCGCGTCCTCGCCCTGTACGGCACCACGCGCGGCCCGGCTGCCCTCTTCGCCGCCCTCGCCTCGCTCACCGCCGCACCCGGCCCGGCCCCGTCACCGACCTCGCGCGCGTACGGGTCGACGGCCACGCCCTCCACGTGACCTGGCGGGACGGCACCACCGCGCACCTGGACCTCGACGCCCTGCTGTGAACGGGCCGCCCGCGCAGCTCACTTCGGGCCGTACTTGCGCCCCGCCCTGGAGGAGACCCCGCCGAGCAGACCGCGCGGCGCCAGCTTCACCACGCCCATCAGGGCCTTGTAACGGGGGTCGGGGATCGACAGGGTCTTCCCCGGTCCAGGTCGGACAGCGCCGCCGACACCAGCTTGTCCGCGTCGAGCCACATCCAGCCCGGGATGTTGTCCGTCCCCATCCCGGCCCGCTCGTGGAACTCCGTCCGCACGAAGCCGGGGCAGAGCGCCATCAGGCGCACCCCGCTACCCGCCAGGTCCCGTGCCGCGCCCTGGGTGAACTGCACGACCCACGCCTTCGAGGCGCCGTACGTGCCCCGCGGCAGGAAGGCGGCCACCGAGGCGACGTTCACCACCCGCCCCTGCGCCGCTCCCCCATCGAGGCGGCGGCGGCCGAGTCAGCCGCAGCACGGCCTCGCAGTGCACCGTGAGCATCTTCAGCTCGTCGGCCATGGAGACTTCCAGGAACCGGCCCCTGTTGCCGAAGCCGGCGTTGTTCACCAGCAGGTCCACCGGCCGCCTCGGGTCCGAGAGCCGCGCCTCGACGGCGGCGATCCCCTCCTCCTCGGAGAGGTCCGCCGCGAGCACCTCGGCCTCCACCCGTGCCGGTCGTGCAGCTCGGTCGCCTGCTCCCGGAGCCGCGTCACGTCCCGGGCCACGAGCACGACGTCGTGGCCGTCGGCCGCCAGTCTCCGGGCGAAGGCGGCCCCGATGCCCGCAGTGGCCCCGTAATCAGTGCAGTCGTCATACGGGCACGGTAGTGCCGCCCGGAGCCGGTCACCGGCCCTATGCCCCGGCGCACTCCTCGGCGTGCCTGTCCGCGTGCTTCTCCGCGTCCTCCGCGTGCTCCTCTGCGTCCTCCACGTGCTCCTCCGCGTCTTCCACGTGCTCCTCCGCGTACTTCTCCGTGTACTGGCGGGCGAGGTCGAGCAGGCCCGACTCCATCCACGCGGCGGCTGCCAGCGTGCCGGGCAGCAGGGACCGCTCGACGGTCGCGGCCCGGTGGAGCAGCGCGACGGTGACCTCGTGGTCGGGCCGGTGCACGACGGTGATCGGGTCGCCCGCCCGCACCTCGCCCGGCACGATCACCCGCAGCAGCGCGCCCGGCCCCGCCTCCGACCGCGTGAACCGCTTGACCCAGCCCTTCTCGCCGAGGAAGCCCGCGAACGTACGGCACGGGATGCGGCCGCCGGTCACCTCCAGGACCACCTCGTCGCCGATCCGCCAGCGCTCCCCGATCAGGGCGTTGTTGACGTCGAGGCCCCGGGTGGTGAGGTTCTCGCCGAAGGAGCCGTTGGCGAGCTCGCGGCCCAGCTCCCGCTCCCACAGGTCCATGTCCTCGCGGGCGAAGGCGTACGCGGCCCGGTCGGCGCCGCCGTGGAAGCGCAGGTCGCAGACGTCGTCCCCGGCGAGCCCGCTCCTCCCGACGCCGAGCGGCCCCGGCGCCTCGATCCGCACGGCCCCCTCGACGGGACGCTTGTCGATGGCCGTACGTCCGACGGGGGCGTCGGTGTAGTCCACGGCCCTGGCGCGGCCCACATTCACACTCAGCAAGGTCATGAGGGCACTTTACGGGCGCCCCTCTCAAAGCCATCGGGCGATATTCGAACGCTCTCCCAAGACTCGCTTATGCTGGGCGCATGATCGAGGCACGCCACCTCCGCGTCCTGCGCGCCGTCGCCGCCACCGGCTCCTTCTCGGCCGCCGCGCGTCGAGCTCGGCTGCACCCAGCCCGCCGTCAGCCAGCAGATGAAGGCGCTCGAAGCCTCCGCCGGCACGCCGCTGCTGATCCGCACGGGCCGCGAGATGCGCCTCACCCAGGCGGGCGAGGTCCTGGTGCGCCACGCCTCCGGCATCCTCGCCGGACTCACCGCCGCCGAGGAGGAGGTCGCCGCCATCGCCGGGCTGCGCGCGGGCCGGGTCCGCCTGGTCTCCTTCCCGAGCGGCAGCTCCACCCTCGTCCCCACCGCCCTGGCCGCCCTGCGGGCTGCGCACCCCGGCACCCGGGTCTCCCTCGTCGAGGCCGAGCCGCCCCGCTCGATCGAGATGCTCCGCGAGGGGACTGCGACATCGCCCTCGCCTTCCGGTACGGGGCGGGGCGGGCCGAGTGGGACGACCTCGTCGTCCGGCCGCTGCTCGCCGACCGGCTCGTGGGCCTGGTCCCCGAGGGGCACCGGCTCGCCGGGTCCGGTCCGGTCGGCATCGGGGAGCTGGCGGAGGAGTCCTGGATCGCGGGCTGCCCGCGCTGCCGCCGCCAGCTCGTGGACGTCTGCGAGGAGGCGGGCTTCACGCCCGCATCGACTTCGCCACCGACGACTACCCGGCCGTGGTGGGCCTGGTGGGGGCGGGCCTGGGCGTGGCCGTCCTGCCGGCCCTCGCCATCGAGTCCGTACGGCCCCGGGGGCGCGGACCGTGGCCGTGGAGCCCGCCGTGGAGCGGGAGATCGTGGCCCTGACCCTGCCGGACCTCGCGCAGGTCCCGGCGGTCGCCGCCACGCTGGACGAACTGACACGCGCCGCCACGCGCGCGTAGGCACCTGCGCGGTGTCCTCACGCGCGTGGGCGCGGTGGGCGTTGCTGTCCTCGGTTCTCGGTTCTCGGTCTTCGTCTCTCGGTGCTCGCCCGTTCCTCGACTACTCGAAGAAACGTTCCTTCACATGGACGCCGGCGCGGTCGTCGGTGCCGTGGTGGGGGCCGTCGTGATCAGACGGTTGCGGGCGCGTCCCATGAGCTCTTCGCGTTCGTCCTCGGTGAGGCCGCCCCAGACGCCGTAGGGCTCCCGCACGGCGAGTGCGTGTGCCGCGCACTCCGCGCGCACCGGGCACCGCATGCAGACCTCTTTCGCCGAGTTCTCACGCGCACTCCGTGCCGCGCCGCGCTCTCCCTCGGGGTGGAAGAACAGGGAGCTGTCGACCCGCGGCAGGCCGCGAGCAGTTGCCAGTCCCACAGATCGGCGTTGGGTCCGGGAAGGCGGGAGAAATCTGCCATTGCGCTTGTCCCCTTGAAACCGTGTCGAACGGATGGGTGGGCGGGTGGATGGCTGACGGCCGGGGCTCCTTCCTGTCCCCGACAGCTCGGGTCGTTACACCTACTGTCTAAGTAGATGTAAATATGACTCATTGCGAATCTAGCCACAGACACCGCGAAAGGGAAGAAATCCCGCTAAATGGTGCATAGCTTTTGATCTCGGGGCGGAACGGCCGCGTCGCTCTTCTCCGCGCACGGCCCCTCACGTAGAGTGCCGAAGCCTGCCGTCCGACCCGTAACTCTTTCGAGTGACCGTCGTTGAGAGTGCGGAGCGGTTGGAGGAACAAGCGATCGGGCAGGTGTCCGAGAGCGTCAACCGCACAGGTGACGATACGTACAGCCCTGGAGGCTCAAGGTGACGCGCAACAGCTACGAGAGCCGCGGAGGTCAGGCGTGACATCCGTCCTCGTCTGCGACGACTCCCCGCTTGCCCGAGAGGCGCTCCGCCGTGCGGTCGCGACCGTGCCCGGCGTCGAGCGCGTGACCACCGCGGCCAACGGCGAGGAAGTCCTCCGCCGCTGGGGCGCGGACCGCTCGGACCTGATTCTGATGGACGTGCGCATGCCCGGCCTGGGCGGCGTGGAAACCGTCCGCCGGCTGCTCTCGGCGGACCCCGGCGCCCGGATCATCATGCTCACGGTCGCCGAGGACCTCGACGGCGTCGCGCTCGCGGTCGCCGCGGGTGCCCGCGGCTATCTGCACAAGGACGCCTCGCGCGCCGAGCTGCGGGCCACGGTCACCCAGGCGCTCGCCGACCCGACCTGGCGGCTCGCCCCGCGCCGCCTCCGCTCGGCCGAGATGGGCGCCGCGCCCACCCTCACCGCGCGCGAGATCCAGGTCCTCGAAGGCATGAGCCACGGCCGGTCCAACGCCGAGATCGGGCGCGAGCTCTTCCTCTCCGAGGACACGGTCAAGACCCACGCCCGGCGCCTCTTCAAGAAGCTGGGCGCCTCGGACCGCGCCCACGCCGTCGCGCTCGGCTTCCGCTGGGGCCTGGTCCGCTGACGTCGCAGGTCACTCGCCACATCCCGTCCCCGTCCGCGTCCTCCGCGGACCGGACGAGGTGGGCTGTGTCACTTCCCGCCGGATGACGCATCCTTGAGATGTGGAGTTCCTCGGGGACGAGTCGATCGAGCGGGAGGGGAGGGCGCGGGAGATGAGTGCCGGCGCACCTGCTCATAACGCTTCGGTGCACAACTACGGACGCGGTGCCACGGACGCGGAAGCGCCGGGGCACCATGGAGCGATGCGCGACGACGAGACCGCGAGGTCCCCATGCCTGCCGGGCAGGGGGAGATCGGTGCGCTCGTCCACCGCGCGGTCGACGGCGACGCGCAGGCCACGCACGACCTCCTCGCGCGCGTCCACCCGCTCGCCCTGCGGTACTGCCGCACCCGCCTCAACCGGCTGCCCGGCGACGCGCGCCACTTCGTCGAGGACCTCGCGCAGGAGGTCTGCGTCGCCGTCCTGATGGCGCTGCCGCGCTACAAGGACACGGGCAGGCCCTTCGAGGCCTTCGTCTTCGCCATCGCCGGGCACAAGGTCGCCGACCTCCAGCGGGCCGCCATGCGGCACCCCGGGTCCACGGCCGTGCCCTCCGACGAGATGCCCGAGCGGCCCGACGACTCCCTCGGCCCCGAGGAGCGGGCCCTGCTCAGCGACGACGCCGAGTGGGCCAAGAAGCTGCTCGCCAACCTCCCGGAGAACCAGCGCGAGCTGCTCGTCCTGCGGGTCGCCGTCGGGCTCACCGCCGAGGAGACCGGGCAGATGCTCGGCATGTCCCCGGCGCCGTCCGGGTCGCCCAGCACCGCGCCCTCAGCCGGCTGCGCGCGCTGGCGGAGCAGTAGCCCGGGGCGTTCGGCGGTCGCCGTCCCCGTCGAGCGGCGCTCCTCCACCGACCCCGCCCGCCCCGGCCGGGGCGGTACGTCCCGACGGCTCCCGTCGTCCCTTTCGTCCACGTGGGAACGTCCAAAGCCGCCCGCTGATCTTGCTCGTGGAATGAGACACCGCTCGGGCCCGTTAGCATGGACATCCCGCACCGATCAAGGCCATTTGGGAAGGTGTCATGACTGCCAACGTCGACGGAGTGCCCGACAAATTCGCGACACTCGGGCTGACCTACGACGACGTGCTGCTGCTGCCGGGAGCCTCCGAGGTCCTCCCGAACGCGGTCGACACCTCGTCCCGCATCTCGCGCAACGTCCGCGTCAACATCCCGCTGCTCTCGGCGGCGATGGACAAGGTGACCGAGTCCCGCATGGCCATCGCGATGGCCCGCCTGGGCGGCGTCGGCGTGCTCCACCGCAACCTGTCCGTCGAGGACCAGGTCAATCAGGTCGACCTGGTCAAGCGCTCCGAGTCCGGCATGGTCACCGACCCGATCACCGTGCACCCGGAGGCGACCCTCGCCGAGGCGGACGCGCTCTGCGCCAAGTTCCGCATCAGCGGCGTCCCCGTCACCACCCCCGACGGCAAGCTGCTCGGCATCGTCACCAACCGCGACATGGCCTTCGAGACCGACCGCGACCGCCAGGTCCGCGAGGTCATGACGCCGATGCCGCTGGTCACCGGCAAGGTCGGCATCTCCGGCGTCGACGCCATGGAGCTGCTGCGCCGCCACAAGATCGAGAAGCTGCCGCTCGTCGACGACCAGGGCGTCCTCAAGGGCCTCATCACCGTCAAGGACTTCGTCAAGGCGGAGAAGTACCCGAACGCCGCCAAGGACGCCGAGGGCCGCCTGCTCGTCGGCGCCGCCGTGGGCGCCAGCCCCGAGGCCCTGGAGCGCGCCCAGGCGCTCGCCGCCGCCGGCGTCGACTTCCTGGTCGTCGACACCTCGCACGGCCACAACAGCAACGCCCTGAGCTGGATGGCGAAGATCAAGTCCAGCGTCGACGTCGACGTGATCGGCGGCAACGTCGCCACCCGCGACGGCGCGCAGGCGCTGATCGACGCCGGCGTCGACGGCATCAAGGTCGGCGTGGGCCCCGGCTCCATCTGCACCACCCGCGTGGTCGCCGGCATCGGCGTCCCGCAGGTCACCGCCATCTACGAGGCCTCCCTCGCGGCCCGCGCCGCCGGCGTCCCGCTGATCGGCGACGGCGGCCTCCAGTACTCCGGCGACATCGGCAAGGCGCTGGCCGCCGGCGCCGACACCGTGATGCTCGGCAGCCTCCTCGCGGGCTGCGAGGAGTCGCCCGGCGAGCTGCTCTTCATCAACGGCAAGCAGTTCAAGTCGTACCGCGGCATGGGCTCGCTCGGCGCCATGCAGTCCCGCGGCCAGGGCCGGTCCTACTCCAAGGACCGCTACTTCCAGGCCGAGGTCTCCTCCGACGACAAGCTCGTCCCCGAGGGCGTCGAGGGCCAGGTGCCCTACCGGGGCCCGCTCTCCAACGTCCTGCACCAGCTCGTCGGCGGTCTCCGCCAGACCATGGGCTACGTGGGCGCGGCCACCGTCGCGGAGATGGAGTCCAAGGGCCGCTTCGTGCGGATCACCGCGGCGGGCCTCAAGGAGAGCCACCCGCACGACATCCAGATGACGGTCGAGGCGCCGAACTACAGCAGGAAGTAACGGGCGCGACGCGTGGGGCGGTTCCGGCATGCGGCCGGAGCCGCCCCACGCGCGTGTCGGGGATACTGGTAGGCGCAGACGTGAGGGAAAGGCCACACATCGTGACTGAGATCGAGATCGGGCGCGGCAAGCGCGGCCGCAGGGCGTACGCGTTCGACGACATCGCCGTCGTGCCCAGCCGGCGCACCCGGGACCCGAAGGAGGTCTCGATCGCCTGGCAGATCGACGCCTACCGGTTCGAGCTGCCGTTCCTGGCCGCTCCGATGGACTCGGTCGTCTCGCCGCAGACCGCCATCCGGATCGGCGAGATGGGCGGCCTGGGCGTCCTGAACCTCGAAGGCCTGTGGACCCGGTACGAGGACCCGCAGCCGCTGCTCGACGAGATCGCGGAGCTGGACGAGGCCGCCGCGACCCGCCGCCTCCAGGAGATCTACTCCGCCCCCATCCAGGAGGAGCTGATCGGCAAGCGCATCAAGGAGGTGCGCGACTCCGGCGTCGTCACCGCCGCCGCGCTCTCCCCGCAGCGCACCGCGCAGTTCTCCAAGGCCGTCGTCGACGCCGGGGTGGACCTCTTCGTCATCCGCGGCACGACGGTCTCCGCCGAGCACGTCTCGGGCGCGGCCGAGCCGCTGAACCTGAAGCAGTTCATCTACGAGCTGGACGTCCCGGTCATCGTCGGCGGCTGCGCCGCGTACACCGCGGCCCTGCACCTGATGCGCACCGGCGCCGCGGGCGTCCTGGTCGGCTTCGGCGGCGGCGCCGCGCACACCACCCGCAACGTCCTGGGCATCCAGGTCCCGATGGCGACCGCCGTCGCGGACGTGGCCGCGGCGCGCCGCGACTACATGGACGAGTCCGGCGGCCGGTACGTGCACGTCATCGCCGACGGCGGCGTGGGCTAGTCCGGCGACCTGCCGAAGGCGATCGCCTGCGGCGCCGACGCCGTGATGATCGGCTCCCCGCTGGCCCGCGCCACGGACGCGCCCGGCAAGGGCCACCACTGGGGCATGGAGGCCGTCCACGAGGACGTGCCGCGCGGCAAGCTAGTCGACCTGGGCATCGTCGGCACCACCGAGGAGATCCTCGCGGGCCCGTCGCACACCCCGGACGGCTCGATGAACTTCTTCGGCGCCCTGCGCCGCGCGATAGCCACCACCGGCTACAGCGAGCTCAAGGAGTTCCAGCGCGTCGAGGTCACGGTGGCGGACGCGCAGCACAAGCGCTGACCTCCGTACGCATCTCCCCGTGCGCATCTCCACGCGTACGGAAGAGGGGCCCCGCGCCGGGTGGTGCGGGGCCCTCCTCCATGTCCCCGCGGTGCTACTGGGCGGCCTTCTTGGCGCCCGAGAACGCAGCGAAGGCGGCGAGGCCGAAGAACAGGAAGGTGAGCGGGTCCAGGCTCTCCTTCCAGGCCGCCGTGATCACGTCGAAGTGGTCGAGGAAGAGCTCGGTGGCGGGGACGTTCAGCTCCTTGCCGCCGATGATCGCGAGCAGGATCAGCTCGCCGAGGTAGACCGCGCCGAGCGAGAGCACGGCGCCGGCCACCGGCAGCGCCGGGTTGGTCCCGCCGACCTTGCCGGCCGCGAAGCCGACGACGAAGCCGACGCCGACGGCGGCCCAGCCGATCTCCCGCTCCACGGCGCCGGCGATGCCGCCGTAGGCCGCGGCGGCGGCGAGGGCCGCGACGAACGCGGCCAGCAGGCCGAGGCCCACGTTGTCGCGGACGGGCGCGGGCGGCGGCGCCGCCGGGTAGGGCTGCGGCGCGGCGCCCTCGGCGAACGGGTTGCCGGACGGCGGAACGGGCTGGCTCATGCGGTGGATCCCCCAGGGAACGGAACGCGCGAGCGCGCGTTCGAGAGGCCGGAGACTAGCAGCCCGCTGTGACACCGGCACCGGAGTTACCGCGGCCGATCGGCCGGGTGGTCGTCGGTTCAGAGGCGGTGGGCCGCGCCCGCCGGGAGTGGCGCCGCGGGTGTCCAGGAGGAGCTGGGCCTTCACCGACAGGCCCTGGAGGTCGTAGGTGCGGTGGTGCTGGAGCAGGACCGTCAGGTCGGCGTGGGCGGCGGCCTCGTAGAGGAGTCGGCGCGGGGGACGGGGAGTTCGCGGACGCGCCAGTCGGGGACGTGCGGGTCGTGGTAGCTGACGGCCGCGCCCAGGTCCATCAGGCGGCGGGCGATCTCGTCGGCGGGCGAGCCCTGACGGTCGGGCAGGTCGGGCTTGTACGTGATGCCGAGCAGCAGGATCCTGGCCCCCGCGCCGACTTGCCGTGCTCGTTGAGGAGGGCGGCGGCGCGCCGCACGACGTACCCCGGCATGCGCTCGTTGACCTGGCCCGCGAGTTCGACGAGGCGGAGCGGGCGGTGGGCGCCGACGGTGTCGACGGGGACGCCGTGGCCGCCGACGCCGGGGCCGGGGCGGAAGGCCTGGAAGCCGAAGGGCTTGGTCTCGGCGCAGCGGATGACGTCCCACAGGTCGACGCCGAGTTCGTGGCAGAGGACCGCCATCTCGTTGACGAGGGCGATGTTGACGTGCCGGAAGTTGGTCTCCAGGAGCTTGACCGTCTCCGCCTCGCGGGGGCCACGCGCGCGTACCACCTTGTCGGTGAGGCGTCCGTAGAAGGCGGCGGCGGACTCGGTGCAGGCGGGGGTGAGGCCGCCGATGACCTTGGGGGTGCCGGCGTAGCCTGGGTGCGGCTGCCGGGGTCGAGCCGGCCGGGCGAGTACGCAAGGTGGAAGTCGCGGCCCGCGCGCAGTCCCGAGCCCGTTTCGAGGACGTCGCGGAGCAGGCCCTCGGTGGTGCCCGGCGGGACGGGGGACTCCAGGAGGACGGTGGTGTGGGGGCGCAGCCGGGCGGCGAGCGCGCGGGCGGCGTCGGTGACGGCGGTGAGGTCGAGGGACCGGTCGGGGCCGAGGGGCGTCGGGGCGCAGAGGACGGCGGTGCGGACCCGGCCGAGTTCGGCGGGGTCGTGGGTGGGGCGGAAGCCCCGCGAGCATCCGGCGGACCTCCGGGACAGTGAGCGGGCCGTCGACCGGGGAGCGGCCGGCGGCGAGTTCGGCGGCGGGCCGCGGGTCGGTGTCGTAGCCGATGGTGTCGACGCCCGCGGCGGTGGCGGCCTGGGCGAGCGGGAGTCCGTGGTGGCCGAGGCCGATGACGGCGAGATCAGCGGGCATGGGGGTGGGCCGTCCTTCCCAGTAGCCGGAGGGGACGCGACGCGCAAGCCCGGTGGGCGGAACGGGTCGCACGCAATGTCAGACTAGGCGTAAATATGACCGTTATGTCGTATTGGGTGGCCGCAGGTCGCGGAGTGTTATCCACAGGCTGGTGGCGAGGCGGTGGCTGAAGTCGCCGGGGCGGGACAGAATCGAGCTGTGAGCCGGACCGCACGGTCCCAGCTCGCTCGCGGGAAAGGCCGTGTGCGGGAGCCGGGCGCGGGAAGCCGTGTGCGGGAAGGCCCGCGCGCGGGAAGGACGGGGAACGACGGGAGGCGGCAGACGTGAGGACAGCGACACTGGGACCGGCCGAGCGCACCGAGGCGCTCGTCGCCATGGCCGAGCGCGAGCTGGACGTGCTGGTCGTCGGCGCCGGAGTGGTCGGCGCCGGGACGGCCCTCGACGCGGTCACGAGAGGGCTCTCCACCGGCATCGTCGAGGCCCGCGACTGGGCCTCGGGCACCTCCAACCGGTCCAGCAAGCTCATCCACGGCGGCCTGCGCTACCTGGAGATGCTGGACTTCGCCCTGGTGCGGGAGGCGCTCAAGGAGCGCGGCCTCCTCCTGGAGCGGCTCGCCCCCACCTGGTGAAGCCGGTCCCCTTCCTGTACCCCCTCCAGCACAAGGGCTGGGAGCGGTTCTACGCCGGATCGGGCGTCGCGCTGTACGACGCGATGTCCCTCTCCTCCGGGCACGGCCGGGGCCTGCCCGTCCACCGGCACCTCTCCCGGCAGGGCGCCCTGCGCGTCGCCCCCTGCCTCAGGAAGGACGCCCTCGTCGGCGCCCTCCAGTACTACGACGCCCAGATGGACGACGCCCGCTTCGTCACCACCCTCGTGCGCACGGCCGCCTCCTACGGCGCCAGGGCCGCCAGCCGCGCCCGGGTCGTCGGCTTCCTGCGCGAGGGCGAGCGGGTCGTCGGCGCGCGCGTCCAGGACGTCGAGGCCGGCGCCGAGTACGAGATCCGGGCCCGGCAGGTCGTCAACGCCACCGGGGTCTGGACCGACGACACCCAGGCCCTCATCGGGGAGCGCGGCCAGTTCCACGTCCGCGCCTCCAAGGGCATCCACCTCGTCGTGCCCAAGGACCGCATCCACTCCACCACCGGCCTGATCCTGCGCACCGAGAAGTCCGTCCTCTTCGTGATCCCCTGGGGACGCCACTGGATCGTCGGCACCACCGACACTGACTGGGACCTCGACAAGGCCCACCCGGCCGCCTCCAGCGCCGACATCGACTACCTCCTGGAGCACGTGAACACGGTGCTCGCCACCCCACTCACCCGCGACGACGTCGAGGGCGTCTACGCCGGTCTGCGCCCCTGCTCGCCGGCGAGTCGGACGCCACCAGCAAGCTCTCGCGCGAGCACACCGTCGCCCACCCCGTCCCCGGCCTGGTCGTGGTGGCCGGCGGCAAGTACGACGTACCGCGTGATGGCGAAGGACGCCGTCGACGAGGCGGTCCACGGCCTCGACCAGCGCGTCGCCCCTGCGTCACCGAGGACACCCCGCTCCTCGGCGCCGAGGGCTACCGGGCCCTGTGGAACGCGCGGGCCGGCATCGCCGCCGGCACGGGCTGCACGTCGTGCGGGTCGAGCACCTCCTCAACCGGTACGGCTCCCTGACGCAGCAGGTCCTCGACCTGATCGCCGAGGACCCCGGCTCGGCGAACCGCTCCCGGCGGCCGACGACTACCTGCGCGCCGAGATCGTCTACGCCGCCTCCCACGAGGGCGCCCGCCACCTCGACGACGTCCTCACCCGGCGGACCCGGATCTCCATCGAGACCTTCGACCGGGGCACGCGCAGCTCCGCGAGTGCGCGGAGTTGATGGCCCCGGTCCTCGGCTGGGACGCCCACCAGATCGACAAGGAGGTCGAGCACTACGAGAAGCGGGTGGAGGCCGAGCGCGAGTCGCAGCGCCAGCCCGACGACCTGACGGCGGACGCCGCCCGGCTGGGGGCGCCGGACATCGTGCCCCTCTGACCGCCCCGGGACGCCTCTGTGCTTGTGCCCGTGGACAACTGACGGAACGTCCGGTCCGGCGGGGCGTCCGGGTCGTCCGCATACCGGTGGGAACCTGGGAGGCGCACGGCGGCGTCGTCATCCCGGAGTGCGGACCCGGGGGCGCCACCGGTCCCGAGGTGAGGGACAATGGGCTCTCTTCCAGGGCGGGTTAACGCATCACGCGGGAAGCGGCAGACGCGGCGAAGATCAGGGATCGCAGAGGGGACGCATGTCGGAGGCGGAGCAGTCGCGGGACACGGCGAAGGACCCCGGGCGGGACGCCGCGGGGGCCGCGACCGACAACGACCGAGGAACGGTCCCGGCCGCGCGCGAGCCGGAGCGGGACGCGCGGGTCGAACAGGGGCGCAGACCCCGGAGGACGGCGCGGAACGGGAACCGGGCGGCGGGGCGGCCGAAGCCGCTTCCGGAGACGGGGCCGTTTCGGAGGAGGCGTCCGTTTCGGGCGGTGCGGACGGTGTGGGCGATGCGGGTGATGCGGGCGGGAAGTCCGCTTCGGGTGGCTCGGGTGGCTCGGGTGGCTCGGGTGGCTCGGACAGCTCGGGCGTGAAGGGCGCCGGGGATCCGCGGTCTGACGCCGTGACGGGTTCCGGAGCGGGTGACCCGGCGGCCGGTGCCGGTGCGGTCGGGCGGCTGCGGGGGACCGAGCCGTCGACCGGGCGGGCCGGGTTCGGTGCCGGGGACGGCGACGGCGGCCGCGGGACGGCCGCGAGCGGCGCGGCGCGCGGCGGCGACAAGCTCCGCAAGGCCCCCGCCGGCGAAGGACGACTGCTCGCGGGCCGCTACCGCCTCGGCGCGGTCCTCGGACGCGGCGGCATGGGCACAGTGTGGCGCGCCGTCGACGAGACCCTCGGCCGAACCGTCGCCGTGAAGGAACTCCGCTTCCCCAGCAGCATCGACGAGGACGAGAAGCGGCGCCTCATCACCCGGACCCTGCGCGAGGCGAAGGCCATCGCCCGGATCCGCAACAACGGCGCCGTCACCGTCTACGACGTGGTCGACGAGGACGACCGCCCGTGGATCGTCATGGAGCTCATCGAGGGCAAGTCCCTCGCGGACGCCGTGCGCGAGGACGGCACGCTCACGCCCCAGCGCGCCGCCGAGGTCGGCCTCGCCATCCTCGACGTGCTGCGCTCGGCGCACCGCGAGGCATCCTGCACCGCGACGTGAAGCCGTCCAACGTGCTGATCGCCGAGGACGGCCGGGTCGTCCTCACCGACTTCGGCATCGCCCAGGTGGAGGCGACCCTCGATCACCTCCACCGGCATGCTCGTCGGCGCCCCTCGTACATCTCGCCGGAGCGCGCCCGCGGCCACAAGCCCGGTCCGGCCGCCGACATGTGGTCGCTCGGCGGCCTCATCTACGCGGCGGTCGAGGGCAGCCCGCCGTACGACAAGGGCTCCGCCATCGCCACCCTCACGGCGGTGATGACCGAGCCCGTCGACCCGCCGAAGAACGCGGGCCCCGAGCTGGAGAAGGTCATCTACGGCCTCCTCGCCAAGGACCCGGCGCAGCGCCTCGACGACGCCGGCGCCCGGGTCCTGCTGCGGGCCGTGCTCGACGCCCCGGACCCGGTGCCCCGGTCTCCCCGAGGTCACCCGGGTCGTACCGCTGCCGCCCGTCCCCGGGCCGGCGCCGGCAACTCCGCCGGCCGACCGGGGCAGGGCGCCCGACGCGGCCGCCGACCGGATGCGGGGCGCCCTGAAGTCCGTGCGCAACGCGGCGGCCTCCGCGAAGGCCGAGCCGCGGTCGAGGACCGCGCCGAACCCGCGGCCCGCGCCGATCCAGGGCGGTGGCAGGCAGGCCCCGGCCCGCGCGTCGCTGACCGACGTCGTGTCGCGCCGCACCCTGGTCATCATCGCCGCCGTCGTGGTCGTCGCCCTGCTCGGGACGATCCTGGCGGTCTCCCTCGGCGGCGGGGGAGACGAGGGCAACCAGGGCAAGGAGGGCACCACGGCCTCGGCCGGCGCCTCCGCGGGCGGTGACGGCTCCGACGGTGCGGGCGGGTCCGACGGCGGCAAGGGCAGACCCCGGCCGACCCCGGCCAGCAGGGCGGCGCGCAGCCCGGCGGCGACGGCGCCGACGGATCGGGCGGCACCGACGGCGCGACGGGTTCGGGCGGTTCGACCGGTTCGACGGGAACGACGGACGGCGGGAAGGGCGCCACGCCGTCCGGCAAGCCCGACGGCGGCACCGGTGGCACCGGCGGCGGACTGCCCGCCGGGTACGCCCTCGTCACCAGCGACCGCTTCCACTTCTCCATGGCCATGCCCTCGACGTTCCGGCTGAGCACCATCCCCGGGTACTCCCTCGGCGGGATCTTCAGCGAGAGCGGCGGCTTCCCGCGCGTCCAGGTCGACTACAACAACAGCCCGAAGGACAACGCGGCGAGCGCCTGGGAGCTGGCCAAGATCGGCGTGGCCGCCACCAGCAAGGACTACAAGCACCTCGGCATACGGCCCGTCTCGTACAAGGGCTACCCGTCCGCCGCCGACTGGGAGTTCGAGCGCACGCAGAAGGGCGTGCGCGTCCACGTGCTCAACCGCGGCTTCAAGGCGGACTCCACCTGGGGCTACTCCATCATGGTGAGCTGCGCGGCGGACGCGTGGAACGGCGAGGAGTGCCGGACCCTGCGGGAGACGGCGTTCGCCACGTTCAGCCCCAAGGAGTGACCGGTCCCCCGTATCGTGGGGATCCGGGGTCGTACGCAATCGAACAGAGCCGCTGACCGCACGGCCCCGTACCGGACCGACCGGAACCGACGGACTCGCGTGATCCCGCACGATCCGGGGTACCCGGGAGGCCACGGGGACAGTGTGCGCGTGGGGAGGCGTCGTGGACGACTACGCGGGAAGGGTGCTCGCGGACCGCTACCGCCTGCCGCTGCCGCCGGAGGACGGGGACGGGCACGACCTGACGGAGACGCGGGCCTTCGACACGTACAGCGGGCAGGAAGTGCTGGTCCGTCAGGTCCCGCTGCCGGAGTTCGTCGACGCCGAGGTGCTCGACGGCGCGGGACCCGGCGGCCCCGGCGGCTTCCGGGGCGGCGGGGGCAGGCCACCCGCCGGCCCGCCGAGCCCGTCGTGCGCCGGGCGATCGAGGCCGCCCAGGCCGCCGCGCAGATCCCCGACCACCCCTTACTGGACCAGGTCTTCGACGTCTTCGCGGAGGCCGGTTCGCTGTGGATAGTCAGCGAACGCGTGGCGGCGGCCGGCCGCTGGCCGCCCTCCTTGCCGAGCGGCCGCTCAACCCCTACCGGGCGGCCGAGATCGGCGCCGATGTCCTCACCGCCCTGCGCGCCCTCCACGCCCACGGCTGGGTGCACCGGAACATCACCTCCCGCACCGTCCTCGTCTGCGACGACGGCCGGGTGGTCCTCTCGAGCCTCGCGGTGGGCGCCGCCGAGAGGCCCTCTGCGGTTACGCGCCGGTGCCGGAACAGGACCTGCCCGACGAGTTCGCGTACGCGCCTCCGCCTCCGGCGGGGGTGGAGAGCAGGCGAGGGGCCGACCCGGACCCGTACGCCCCCGACCCCTACGGGTCGGACCCGTACGCCTCCGACTCCCACGGACCGGAGACGTACGAGGCGGACACGTACGAACCCGGGGTGTACGAGGCCGAGGCATACGAACCCGAGGCATACGAACCCGGGGTGTACGAGGCCGGGTCGTACGAGCCGGACGCGGACGGACCCGGGACGCACGGGGCCGGTGCGTACGCCCTTGAGCCGTACGAGCCGGAGACGTACGAGTCGGACACGTACCGGCCGGAGACGTACGAGCGGGGCACCTACGAGCAGGACACGTACCAGCCGGAGGCGTACGCGCCGACGGGCTTGCGCCCGTCGAGGGTACGGCTCCGAGGAGTACGGCTCCGGAGCGGCATACGGCTCCGAGACGTACCGCCCCGAGGAGCACCGGCCCGAGCCGTACGCGCTGGAGGCCCCGGCGGGGCGTGCGCACCGGTGACGGGACGGACCACGCGGACAGCGGCACGGGCGACGACGCGGACAGCGGCGCGGACAGCAGGGCGGGCGAAGGCCCCGAGGCCGGTGGTTCCGCTCCCGGGCCCCGTCCGCCCCGACGCCTACGGCTCCGACCCCTACGGGAAGTCGGCGGCGGCACCCGCCGCGCCGCAGCCCCGGCCGCGCCGCCCACCGCCGACGTGCGGGCCGCGCGGGCCGGGGCCATCGCCGCCTACCGGGCCGGTGCGCGGGCCGCCGCCCGGCTCGGCGAGACGGGGGCGCTGCCCGTGCAGCGGCCCGCGCCCCCCAAGGCGCCGGGGCCGCCGCCCCGCCGACCGCGCAGGCGGAGGGAGCGCCCGAGCCGCAGTGGTGGGCGCGGGTGGCGGACGACGACGAGGACGACGAGGACGAGGGCGACGAGCCGTACGGCGGCGGCCCCGGAACGACCCGCCGCCGCGCGCGATGCTGACCGGCAGTTGGAGCGACGGCCCGCACGCCTCGCGGGACGGCTCCGGGCCGATACCGGCCGGCGGCGGCTCGGGCCCCGGTCGCGGGCCGGTGCTGCCCGGCTCGGGGCGCCCGGCACTGCCCGCCGGGTACCGGGCGGCGGATCCGGACACCGGGCGCCTCCCGGTGCCCGCCGGCGTCCCGGAGCCCCGGCGGGAGGAGCCGGTGACGGGCCCGGCCGAGTCGTACCGGGGCCCGGCCACGCGCCTCGCGGCGGAGCGGGCCCGGCAGACCCGGATCGCAGTCGTCGGCGCCGTCACCGAGCGCTGGGCGCCCGAGCAGGCCGGCCCCGTCCACGAGAACTGGCGCCTCGCCGCGCCCATCGGTCCCGCCACCGACCTGTGGGCGCTCGGCGCGCTCCTCTACCGCGCCGTGCAGGGCCACGCCCCTATCCGGAGGACAGCGCGGCCGAGCTGGTCCAGTTGGTCTGCGCCGAGCCGCCCGCCTTCGCCGAGGAGAGCGGGCCGCTGCGCCCGGTCGTGGAGTCCCTGCTCCGTCAGGACCCGACCGAACGGCCCGACTTCGAGGAGCTGCGCGGCTGGCTGCGCTCCTTGGTCCGCTCGGCGCCCGAACCGGAGGCCGGTGTCGGCGTCGTACCGCTGCCGTCCGACGGGGCGCGGCTGCCGATCGTGCGCCGGCGCGGCGAACTGGTGCGCCGGCGGCGCAGGGGAGAGGGCGCGGGCCGCCGCCGTCACAAGCGGGGCAAGGACCCGCGCGCCGCGGTCCGGCACGAGCCCGAGCGGGCCCGCGTCCGCGAGTACGCGCGCGTACCGGACGATTTCCGCGAGGAGTCCGACGGCGGGTACCACGAGGAGCTCCCGCAGCGCGCCCCGCGCGCGCCCCGGTCCCCGCGCCCCCGCGCACCCCTCCGGGTCCTCGGGCTCCCCGCGCGCCCTGGGCCGCACGCTCCTGCTCCTGGTCTTCCTCCTGCTCGCGGGGGCCGTCGCGTACGCCGTCCTCTTCATGCCCCGCGAAGCGGAGGAGCCCGCCGGTTCGGGCGCGCCCACGACCGGGCCGGCCCCGTCACCAGCGCGCCGGACGCCGGCGGCGACACCCCAGCCCCGACGACGGGCGCCCCTCCCCGACCACTCCGCCGGCCACGACCCGGCCCCGGCGGATCCCTCGGCCCCGCGCTCACCTCCGGGTACGCCCTGCGCCAGGACCCGGAGGGTTCCAGATCGGGGTGCCGAACGGCTGGCGGCGCAGCCTGATCAACGACGCCGGACAAGTGCGGTACACGGGCGGCGACTTCACGATGATCGTGGTCCCCGGTCGGGACAGCGTGAAGGACAACGGCGCCGACCCGCTGGCGTACCAGAACACCCGGGAGCGCGAGCTGGAGCCCTGGCAGGCGTCCAGTTGGGCGGGCGCCGAGCGGACGCTCCGGGTCGACATCGGCAACACCGTGACGGCCACGGGAAGTTACTGGTGGCTGGACGGCACGGGACGCGAGGTGTTCGTCCGCAACCTCGCCCTGATCGACGGCGGCCGGTACCACGTCGTGCAGGTCATCGGACCGTACACCGAGCGGGACAAGGTCTCCGAGATCTACGAGCAGGCCACGAAGGCGTTCCGTCCGGGCCGTTGAAGCGGTTCCGTCCGGGCCTCCTGGGCGGTGCCGTCCGGGCCGCCGCACCCGTCCCGGGCCGGCGGCCCCGGTCACAGTGCTGTTCCTATGACCGCCCCGAGGTTTCGCGGTCCGTGCCCCCTCCGTAACCTGGCGTCAGAGGGAACGGGCGGGGGCAAGTGGAACATTCACAGGGCACAGGTGCGGGGCTGCTGCTCGCCGGGCGCTACCGGCTGGGCGAGTCCATCGGACGCGGCGGCATGGGCAAGGTCTGGCGCGCGCACGACGAGGTGCTGCACCGCGTGGTGGCGGTCAAGGAGTTGACGGCGGGCCGGTTCGTGGCCGAGGCCGACCGGCTCGTGCTGCACGCCCGTACGCAGAAGGAGGCGCGGGCGGCCGCGCGGATCACGCACCCGGGCGTGGTGACCGTCCACGACGTCCTGGAGC
The DNA here is from genome assembly GCA_007858575.1 of Streptomyces sp. WAC08241. Lineage (GTDB taxonomy): Bacteria > Actinomycetota > Actinomycetes > Streptomycetales > Streptomycetaceae > Streptomyces. The sequence goes on along the minus strand of CP042279.1, from coordinate 4,735,461 downwards.
ACGACGCCCGCCCGTGGATCGTCATGCAGTACGTCGACGGGCCTCGCTCGCCGACGCCGCCAAGGAGTCGGGCACCGTCGAGCCGCGCGAGGCGGCGAGGATCGGGCTGCACGTCCTCGGCGCGCTGCGCGCCGCGCACGCAGCCGGGGTGCTGCACCGGGACGTCAAGCCGGGCAACATCCTGCTCGCGCGCGACGGGCGCGTCCTCATCACCGACTTCGGGATCGCGGCGATCGAGGGGGACTCGACGATCACCCGGACCGGCGAGATCGTCGGTTCCATCGACTACCTGGCGCCCGAGCGGGTGAAGGGCGCCGACCCCGGCCCCGCCTCCGACCTCTGGTCGCTCGGGGCCACGCTCTACACGGCGGTGGAGGGCACTTCGCCGTTCCGCCGCAGCTCCCCGATCAGCACCATGCAGGCCGTGGTGACCGAGGAGCCGCCGTACCCGGAGAAGGCCGGGGCGCTGGCCCCGTCATCGTGGCCCTGCTGCGCAGGACCCGGAGCAGCGGCCGCGCGCGGACGAGGCCGGGCGGATGCTGCTCGAAGCGATGGAGGGCGCGCGCCGGCGTCGGCGCAGGCGTACGTGCCGACGCAGCGGGTGGTCAGGGAGGACGCGGACCGGGCGGAGGACGCGAGCGCCGGGAACGCGCCGGTGGACGGGGCGCGTACGTCCGACGAGGCGCGTACGGCGGACCGGCCGCACCGGTCGGAGCCGGGCGCCGCAGGAGCGGCGGGGTCCGCAGGGTCCGCGGGGACCACGGAGGCCGCCCCGCGCGGCCTCCACCGCCCAGTGGCCCCGGCCGCCCCGGACCCTTCGGCAGCCCCCGGCCCCTCGCCGTCCCGTACGGCCCCTCCCCGTCCCGTACGGTCCCCGCTCCGGCGCCGCACTCCGCCCTCCGCCGTCCACCGGCCGGGGCCGCCGGCGCGCCGTCGTCCTGGCGGCCCTGCTCGCCGGGCTCGTCGCGGGCGGCGCCGTCTTCGCCGCCATGCAGTACGCGGGCGGTGACCGCGACGTCGAGGGCACCGGGCGGACGACCACCGCCACGGCCCCGACCACGACCCCCTCGGCCAAGGGCGAGGGGAACAACAGGATCCCCGAGGGGTGGCACCGCGTCGACGACCCGGAGGGCTTCAGCCTCCTCGTCCCGGACGGCTGGAAGCGGCAGGTCACGGACGGCCAGATCGACTACACCCCGGACGGCGGCAACCACCGCATCCGGATCAGCGTCGACCGCAGCCCCGACTTCGAGAGCCCGTACGTGCACGCGCTCGACCTGGAGGGCGCCCTGGGGAAGCGGATGCACTACAAGCGGGTCCAGCTCTCCCAGAAGGTCTACCGGGACCAGACCCTCTCCTGCCTGTGGGAGTTCACCTGGACCGAGAAGAAGAACTTCCCGGGGCCCCGGCACGCGATCGACCAGATGTACTACGGCGACGACGGCACCGAGTACGCCGTCTACATGTCCTCGCCGGAGTCGAGCTGGGAGACGACCGGAAGCAGTTCGACATCGTCCTCCGGCACTGGCGGGAAACGGGGGAGCAGGGAGCGGAGCAGGCGGGCGGGTGACGGCCGGAAAATCTCCGTGACCGACCCCGGTATCCGTAAGCCGCTGATCAGGGCTTATGTGCCAGTGATCGCTGGCGCGATGTGCGGCCCCGGTGAAAACGCGTTACCGACGGGTACCCAAAGGGCGGAAGGCGCCTTACGCTCGCCCTCATGACGGACTCGCAGGCCCCCGCCGCCCCTTCGGCTCCCGACGCCCCGCCACCGCCCCCGCAGCACGGACCGGGGCCGCCGCCCCGCCGGGGCGACCAACCCGGTCGCGCCCGCGCCCGCCGGCGTCCGGACCGCCGCCGACGTCGTGACGCCCGACCTGGTCGCCCGGCTCGTCCGCGGCGTGGTCGGCTCCGGCCGGACCGCCAACCACACCCCTTCACCGGGGAGAAGCTGGCGGACCTGCCCGAGTCCACCCCGAGGACGTCGCCGAGGCCTTCGCCCGCGCCCGCGCCGCCCAGTCGGTCTGGGCCGCCACGCCGGTCCGCGCCCGCGCCGCCGTGCTCCTGCGCTTCCACGACCTGGTCCTGGAGCGGCAGGCCGAGGTCCTCGACCTCATCCAGTTGGAGACGGGCAAGGCGCGCCTGCACGCCCACGAGGAGGTCCTGGCGGTCGCCGTCGCCGCCCGCCACTACGGCCGCAAGGCCCCCTCCTACCTGCGCCCCCGCCACCACACCGGCGTCGTGCCGACCCTCACCAAGGTCACCGAGCTGCGCCAGCCGCGCGGGGTCGTCGGCCAGATCGCCCCTGGAACTACCCGCTCGAACTCTCCGTCGGCGACGCCCTGCCCGCCTTCGTCTCGGGCAACGCCGTCGTCATGAAGCCCGACACCGAGACCGCGCTCACCGCCCTGTGGGCCCGTGACCTGCTCATCGAGGCCGGTCTTCCCGCCGAGGTCTTCCAGGTCGTCCTCGGCGAGGGCCCGGTCGTCGGCCCCGAGGTCGTCCGGCACGCCGACTACGTCTCCTTCACCGGCTCCACCCGCACCGGCCGCGAGGTCGCGCAGGGCGCCGCCGCCCGCCTGGTCGGCGTCTCCCTCGAACTCGGCGGCAAGAACGCCATGCTCGTCCTGGCGGACGCCGACGTCGAGAAGGCCGCCGCCGGCGCCGTCCGCGCCTGCTTCTCCTCCGCCGGACAGCTCTGCATCTCCATCGAGCGCCTGTACGTGCACGAGTCCGTCGCCGACGACTTCGTCGCCCGGTTCGCCGCCCGGACGAAGGCGATGCGGCTCGGCACCTCCCTCGCGTACGGGGCCGACATGGGCTCCCTCGTCGGCGAGCGGCAGTTGGAGACCGTCAAGCAGCACGTCGAGGAGGCCGTCGCCAAGGGCGCCAGGCTGGTCGCGGGCGGCGTCGCCCGCCCCGACGTCGGCCCGCTCTTCTACGAGCCGACCATCCTCGACGGCGTCGAGGCCCCGATGGCCGTCTGCCACGAGGAGACCTTCGGCCCGGTCGTCTCGATCTACCGCTTCACGGACGAGGACGAGGTCGTCGAGCTCGCCAACGCCACCCCGTACGGCCTCAACTCCTCCGTCTGGACGAAGGACTCGCGCCGCGGCCACGCCGTCGCGGCCCGACTGCGCACCGGCACCGTCAACATCAACGAGGGGTACGCCCCGCGTACGGCAGCGTGCAGTCCCCGATGGGCGGCATGAAGGACTCCGGGCTCGGCCGCCGCCACGGCCTCCGAGGGCATCCTCAAGTACACCGAGGCCCAGACCGTCGCCCAGCAGCGGCTGATCCCGCTCGCGCCCTCCTTCGGGATGGACGACGAGAAGTACGCGGCGTTCATGAGCCTGTCCCTGAAGGCGATGAAGGCCCTGCGCCTGCGCTGAGGGTCCCGGGCCCCCGCCGGTGGCGGGGCCCGCACCCCTTTCCCACCCCTCTTTCCCCCTTTTCCGTACTCCGTACTTCGTACGAGGAGAGCCATGACCGCGGTACCCCCTACCCAAAATCAGGAGCAGGCGGAGGACGGCGCGTACGACTACGACGTCCTCGTCGTCGGCTCGGGCTTCGGCGGTTCGGTCACGGCCCTCCGCCTCACCGAGAAGGGCTACCGGGTCGGCGTCCTGGAGGCCGGGCGCCGCTTCACCCGCGAGACCCTGCCGAAGAACTCCTGGGACCTGAAGAACTTCCTGTGGGCCCCGCCCTCGGGCTCTACGGCCTCCAGCGCATCCACCTGCTCGGCAACGTCATGGTGCTCGCGGGCGCCGGCGTGGGCGGCGGCTCCCTCAACTACGCCAACACCCTCTACGTACCGCTCAAGGCGTTCTTCGACGACCCGCAGTGGAAGGACATCACGGACTGGGAGGACGAGCTCCGGCCGTACTACGACCAGGCCAAGCGGATGCTCGGCGTCCGGCTCAACCCGACGATGACCCCTCCGACGTGCACCTGAAGTCGGCCGCCGAGGCGATGGGCATCGGCGACACCTTCCACATGGCGCCGGTCGGCGTCTTCTTCGGGGACGGCGAGGACGCCGACGGCACGGCGCGGACCAAGCCCGGCGGCGAGGTCCCCGACCCGTACTTCGGCGGCGCGGGCCCCTCCGGCGCGCCTGCGCCGAGTGCGGCGAGTGCATGACCGGCTGCCGCCACGGCGCCAAGAACACCCTCAACGAGAACTACCTCTACCTCGCCGAGAAGGCGGGCGCGACCGTCCACCCCATGACGACGGTCGTCACCGTCACCGAGGACTCGCGCGGCGGCTTCGCGGTGAAGACCCTGCCACCGACGACCGGAAGAAGGGGAAGGGCCGGACGTTCACCGCCCGCCGGGTCGTGATCGCGGCCGGCACGTACGGCACGCAGACCCTGCTCCACCGGATGAGGGACACCGGCCTGCTGCCCCGGATCTCGGACCGGCTCGGCGAGCTGACCCGCACCAACTCCGAGGGCCTGGTCGGCGCGCAGACCACCGACCGCCGCTACCGGAAGAAGCACGGCGGGGGAAGGCCGACTTCACCCGGGGCGTCGCCATCACCTCCTCCGTCCACCCCGACGAGAACACCCACATCGAGCCGGTCCGGTACGGCAGGGGCTCCAACTCGATGGGCAGCCTCACCGTCCTCCAGGTGCCCTACGGCGCCCACCGGGTGCGCAACTGGGTCCTCAACCTGCTCCGGCACCCCGCGCTCGCCGCCCGCTCGCTCTCCAACCGGAAGTGGTCGGAGCGGACCATCATCGGCCTGGTCATGCAGTCCCTCGACAACTCCCTGACCACCTACCGCAAGCCCGGCGGCCTCGGAAAGGGCCTGCTCACGGCCCGCCAGGGCACGGGGCGCCGAACCCGGTCCAGATCCCGGCGGCCACCCGGGCCGCCACCCTCCTCGCCGAGGAGATCAACGGCTTCGCCGGCTCCAACGTCGGCGAGCTGATGGGCACCCGCTCACCGCGCACTTCCTGGGCGGCTGCCCGATCGGCTCGGACGCTGCGTCCGGCGTCATCGACCCGTACCACCGGCTCTACGGCCACCCGGGGATCTCGGTCGTCGACGGGGCGGCCGTCTCCGCCAACCTCGGCGTGAACCCGTCCCTGACGATCACCGCCCAGGCGGAGCGGGCCATGTCCTTCTGGCCGAACAAGGGCGAGGAGGACCCGCGCCCGGCGCAGGGGAGGGTACGCACGGCTCGCGGCGATCGAGCCGAAGTCCCCGCGGTCCCGGCCGAGGCCTTCGGCGCGCTGCGGCTGCCGTTCCTGGGGATGCCGAAGGTCCCGTCGAAGGCCCTGCCGGACGTTCCGCTGGAGGTCCCGTCGAAGCAGTCGGAGTAGTCGGCGCAGTCGGAGTAGTCGAAGCAGCCGAAGCAGTCGGTGTAGTCGGCGCAGGAGTGAGCAAGGCCGGAACGGCGGAAACAGAAAGGGCGCTGCATCCCCTCCGAATGCAGCGCCCTTCCGGCTTCTGGTGTTGCTGCACGGTTGACCCGCCACCCCGGCGATTGGTTGTAGCGGTTGCACGAGATCACCGTGTGACGCGCGTCACATCGTGAGGGGTGGGGGTACGTGCGAGGGCCCCGTGCCGCGATTCGGGTCGCGGCACGGGGCCCTCGGGGTTCGGCACCGGTGTCAGGGCGGCGGCGGTGCCGAGTGGAGCGGCGCCGGGGGTGCGCCGCCGTGGGGGAGGGAAAACGGAGTGGGGGGGACGAGGGACGGGGTCTTCGCAACGGTGCTGGGGCCGCGGGATGCGGCCGGGGAGCCGGTTGCGGTCGGCCCCAGGCGTCCCCGGGGCCGACCGCCCTTTCTGGGTGACCGGACCGCTGTCCCCTGCTGCCCGGTCACACGCGCTGGTGCGAGGTCCCACGACGTACCGGAGAGGCACGCCACACGCCCCAGCGAAGCCACGCGTGGTTTTTCCTTCGGGCCCGCCCCTGGCTGGCACGGACAACCGGACCAACGAAGCCGGCGCGGAGCCGGTCACGCGCCGTACGGGTGAGAGCGGGTCCGAACTCGGGTACGGGCACCCACTCAGATGCGTCCCCGGCACAGCTCCAGCATCGTCATCGCGAGCGCCGTGCCCGGCTTGCCGAGGGCGTCCCTGTAGTGGCCGAGGACCTCCATCTCGCGGTTCAGGTTCACCCGGCGGCCCCGGAGGAGATCCGGGCCTCCTGGATGACGGCCGAGACGGCCATCCGTTCCTGGATGAGACCGATGATCCGGTCGTCGAGCGCGTCGATGCGCTCACGGGCGTCGCCGATCAGCGCCGCCGCCTCGTCGGTGCGGGCGCCGGTCTTCTCGGGGGTGGCGGTGGTCGTCGTCATGGTGGGGCTCCTGGGGTGTCGGGCCCCGGAACGATCCGGCCCGGGAATGACAGAGCGCCCCGGGCCTTGTCGGCCCGGGGCGCCTGGGAAGTCGCTTGTCAGTTGCTCAAGCAGCACGACCATGGCAGCCGGTGGGCCGGTTGCCATAGGTAAAGACGAAGGTCGGGTGCTTGCGCATGGCCACAGTATGGACCCCGCCCGGGAGCCGGGGCCAACCCGGGTTCGGATGGTGAGACGAATAGTCGGACCGGCGCGCCGGTAGAATCGACAAATAGCACCCCTTTCGAGGGACCCCTCCTACCGCCGGAAGGCCGCCGTAGTGTCATCAGCGACCCCCGCTGCCGCGCCCGACGTCACCAACCCGGACGTAGTCCTCGTTGTCGACTTCGGCGCCCAGTACGCCAGCTCATCGCCCGCCGCGTCCGTGAGGCCCGGGTCTACAGCGAGATCGTCCCGTCCACCATGCCGGTGGCCGAGATGCTGGCCAAGGACCCGAAGGCGATCATCCTCTCCGGCGGCCCTCCTCCGTGTACGCGGAGAACGCCCCGCCTCGACCGCGCGCTCTTCGAGGCGGGCGTCCCCGTCTTCGGCATGTGCTACGGCTTCCAGCTCATGGCGACCACCCTCGGCGGCACCGTCGACAACACCGGCGCCCGCGAGTACGGCCGCACCCCGCTGCACGTCTCCAAGGCCGGCTCCACCCTCTTCGAGGGCACCCCCGTCGAGCAGTCGGTGTGGATGTCGCACGGCGACGCCTGCTCCGCCGCCCCGAGGGCTTCGCCGTCACCGCCTCCACGGACGTCGTGCCGGTCGCCGCCTTCGAGAACGACGAGAAGAAGCTGTACGGCGTCCAGTACCACCCCGAGGTGCTGCACTCCACGCACGGCCAGCAGATCCTGGAGCACTTCCTCTACCGGGGCGCCGGCATCGAGCCGAGCTGGACCACCGGCAACGTCATCGAGGAGCAGGTCGCGGCCATCCGCGCCCAGGTCGGCACCAAGCGCGCGATCTGCGGCCTCTCCGGCGGCGTCGACTCCGCCGTGGCCGCCGCCCTCGTGCAGAAGGCCATCGGCTCGCAGCTCACCTGTGTGTACGTCGACCACGGCCTGATGCGCAAGGACGAGACCGAGCAGGTCGAGAAGGACTTCGTGGCCGCCACCGGCGTCCAGCTCAAGGTCGTCGACGCGCAGGAGCGGTTCCTCACCGCCCTCGCCGGCGTCTCCGACCGGAGACCAAGCGGAAGATCATCGGCCGCGAGTTCATCCGCGTCTTCGAGCAGGCCCAGGCCGAGATCGTCGCCGAGGGCGCCGCCGACGGCGAAGAGGTCGCCTTCCTCGTCCAGGGCACGCTCTACCCGGACATCGTCGAGTCCGGCGGCGGCACCGGCACCGCCAACATCAAGTCCCACCACAACGTGGGCGGCCTCCCCGAGGACCTGGAGTTCGAGCTCGTCGAGCCGCTGCGCCAGCTCTTCAAGGACGAGGTCCGCATGGTCGGCCAGGAGCTCGGCCTGCCCGACGAGATCGTCCAGCGCCAGCCCTTCCCCGGCCCCGGCCTCGGCATCCGCATCGTCGGCGAGGTCACCAAGGAGCGCCTGGACCTGCTGCGCGAGGCCGACGCCATCGCCCGCGAGGAGCTGACGGCCGCCGGTCTCGACCGCGACATCTGGCAGTGCCCGGTCGTGCTGCTCGCCGACGTGCGCTCCGTGGGCGTCCAGGGCGACGGCCGCACCTACAGCCACCCGATCGTGCTGCGTCCCGTCTCCTCCGAGGACGCGATGACGGCCGACTGGTCGCGCCTGCCCTACGAGGTGCTCGCCAAGATCTCGACCCGCATCACCAACGAGGTCGCCGACGTGAACCGCGTCGTCCTCGACGTCACCAGCAAGCCGCCGGGCACCATCGAGTGGGAGTGACCCTCCCGCCCGCCCGTGAAACCGCCGCCCCGGACACCCGGGGCGGCGGTTGTCATACCAGGGGACCGGACGACGGCTCCGCCGGGTCCGGACCCGGACCCGGACCCGGGCCCGAATCGTCCGATGTCGTCACACCATCGCTTCACCCTTCTGTACGTCAATCCGACGACACGGCAATCACTCCTGAGTGGGGCGCACGCGGCGGTGGCGGGAGCCCTCGGTACGGCACAATTCCGTGGAACCAACGGAACGTTGGCCCTCCACGGCACCTCGCGACGCACCGGAACACGCCGGACGCACCGGAACGGGTCCTGGAGCGAGCCCGGAAAGAGAGCACCGTGGCGGTTCAAGAGGCGAGACGGTACGGCGAGCACACGACGGCCTGCGCCGACTGCGCCCCTTGCGGGCGGACCGGCCACCGGCGCGCGGTCGCCGCCTTCCTCGCCCGTCGCGACGAGCTCGCCGCCGGACACGGCGTCCCCGCCGCCGTCGCCCACTCCCCGGTCGCCGCCCGCCAGTGGGTATCCGACGAACTCGCCCAGTCCGCCCGCGCGGTCACCGCGCACGGCCGGGAGGCCGGGCTCGCCTAGCTCGACCTGGTCCGGCGCGGTGGCCTCCGCGCCGTCTGGGGCGCCGTCCTCGTCCTCCTCCTCGGCCAGGCCCTCACCGCCGTCGACTCCGGCTGGACCGGCGCCCGCACGGCCGGCCTCTGCACCGCCCTGGTCCTCGCCGCCCTCCTCGGCGCCGCCGCCCACGTCCACCGGGTGCGCGGCGGCCTCCTCACGCCCCTGATCGGCGAGGACAACCGGCTCTCCACCACCCGCGCCGTCGCCGCCGCCTGGCTCCTGTTCCTCTCCTTCTCCCTCCTCTTCCTGGCCGTCCGGTTCCCGGCCCTCCGGCCACCGGCCGCGACCGGCACGACCACGACCACGGCCACGGCCTTCGATCTGTCACGGGCCGCCGGCCTGCTCACCGCCCTGGCCCTGGTGGCGGCCGTCACCGTCACCGCCCGCCTCGTCGTCACCGCCGGGATCGCGGCGGGCCGCCTCAGAAGGTGCGCGCCGACCGCCCGCGCGCCGCCGACCTGCTCTGCGACGACAGCGGCCGGGCCTGCCTCGCCGACGTCCAGTACCTCCTGGTCTCCGGCGCCGTCCTCGCCCTCGCGGCCGTCGGACTCGCCCACGACCCCGCCCGGCTCCCCGGGGTCCCCTGGTCCCTCGTGCTCCTCCTCGGCGTCTCGGCGGTCTGGCACCTCGCCGCGAAGTGCACCGAGGGCGTCCGCCCACGATCCACTCCGTGGTCCGGTCCCGGGAGGCGGGCGACCTCGACGCCCCGATCCGCACGGGCGACGACATCGAGATCCGCGGCCGCGGCTTCGTCCCGCCGGGCGCGGGCGCCCCGACCCCTGACCCGGCTCGTCGTCCGCATCGGACCCGTCCACGCCCACGTCCCCTGGTCCCGGTCCCGGGCGGCTTCGCCAACCCCACCGACACCGCCCTGACCGTCCCCTCCCGGCGGACGTGGAACCGGGCCGGGTGGAGGTCTCGGTCGTGACGGCGGCGGGCGTGGAGACCAACCGGGTCACGATCGACGTCGTGGACTGATCCCCGGCCCTCCTCGCGCCCCCGGGCCGTGGGACGGAGGAGAATCGTTCCGCGAGCAGCCGTACGGGGCGTGAGAGGTGACCGGCGATGACGGAACAGACGGGCCGGACGGGCCAGGAGGACGACGGACCCCACGGCGGGACCGGCGGCGGCGGGACCGGCGGCGTTGGCAGGACCGGTGGCGGTGGGGACAGGACCGGCGGCGGTGGAGACAGGACCGGCAGCGGTGGCAGGACCGGCGGTGGTGACGCCGGTGGTGACGGAACCGGTGCCTGGAAGGCCCTCGCCTCCCGTTACGCCCTCCTTCCCTGCGGATCTTCCTCGGGATCACGTTCGTCTACGCCGGGCTCGACAAGCTCACCGACCCTCCTTCTTCGCCGACACCGGCAGCGGGTCCATCGGCGAGACGATGCGCGGCGTCCGGGACGGCTCCGCACTCCCCGCCCTCGTCGACCTCGCCCTCAAGAGCCCCACCGGCTTCGGATACGCCCTCGCCTTCGGAGAGCTCGCCGTCGGGCTCGGGACCTCTTCGGCCTCTTCGCCCGGGTGGCGGCGCTCGGAGGCGCACTGATCTCGCTGAGCCTCTGGCTGACCGTGAGCTGGCAGGCGTCGCCCTACTACCTCGGCAACGACCTCGTCTACCTGATGGCCTGGCTGCCGCTGCTGCTCGCCGGGGCCCCGGTGCTCTCGCTGGACCGGCTCCTCGCCGAACGGCGCCGTATTCGATAGGCGACCCAGGTCGCGAGGGCGGCGGCGCCCAGACCGCCGCAGAGCACCGGTACCACCGCGTACCAGGGGTCGTCCAGGCCCCGGCGGCGTCGCCCGCGTACAGGGCGGTCAGGGCGAGGGCGGTGAGGCCGACGAGGAGCCGGCCGGGACGGAACTCATGAAGCAGCACGGATGACCTCCACCTGTCCGAGTGCGACCTCCAGGGAGAGGTCCAGGGTGCCCGCCGGGGCGGTCCCGGCCGGCGGCGTGAGCGTGTGGGTCTCCTCGCGGTCCGGCGCGATGTCGATGTCGTTCGGGGGCTGTCCCGGCAGTCGCAGGTCGCCCAGCGACACCTTGGCGCGCAGCTTCACGACCGCGTCCTTCGGGACGACCACCTTGAGCTGCCCGGCGCCCACCTCGGCGCCGGTGGTGACCGTCGCGCCCGCGGGGAGCGGGAGCCCCGACAGGTCGAGCGTGCCGACCCCGCTGCCCAGCTCGTAGCGCGGCTGCACGGCGGCGACCGACGCCGGCGCCCAGGTCTCGCGGACCCAGTCCGTGGTGATCCGGTCGGGCAGCGCCGTCGTCAGGGCGAGCAGGCCCGCCGTGACCACGGTCAGGAAGACCGTGCCGAACCCGGTCCGCCCGAGGAAGCTGCTGACGACGAGCCCCAGGCCCAACACCCCGAGGGCGGCGGTCAGACCGATCTGCAGACTGGTGCCGAGCGGCTCCGTCTCCCAGGTCAGGGCCGTGCCGAGGCCGGCCGCCACCATGGCGAGCAGTTGGACGAGGCCCCCGATGGAGAGCGGACTCTTCCGCACGGAGGGCGTCGGACGCCCGGGCGCCGGAGCCGCGGGGCCCCACTGGCTGCCGGGTCTCGGCACCTCGCCGTTCACCTTGCCGTCCTCGTCAAGCACGCCGTGCGGGCCCCACAGGTAGCCGACGGCCACCCGGCCCGTCGAGCCGTCCTTGACGATCGGGTCCTTCCACCACGAGGTGTACTCGATCAGCGGCGGGGCCTTCGTCTCGGGCGGGGCCTCGGCGACCGCGAGCGCCGCCGCCGTGTCCGCCCTGCCCTCGGTCTCGACCGCGCCGGTCCGCCTCGGCCGGGACCAGACCGCCGCCCCGCACGCCACGAACGCCACCAGCAGCGAGGACCCCAGCATCGATCCGCTGCGCAGCATCGACAGGAAGACCCCGCAGCCGACCAGCGCCATCAGCAGGGCCGCGAGGGAGGAACCGGAGACGCGGCCGGTCAGCAGCCTGCGCCCCTCGTGGTCCTCCTCGCCCGCGAGCGGGATCAGCAGCCACGCGAAGCCGTAGAAGATCAGCCCGAAGCCGCCGGTCACCGCCAGCACGCCGATCACGACGCGGAAGACCACCGGGTCGAGGTCGAAGTACCGGCCGAGACCGCCGCAGACCCCGCCCACGACCTTGCTCCCGCGCGAGCGCCGCAGGGCGCGGCGGAACCGGCCTCCGCCGTCGGCGGGGCCTCGTGCTGCGCGTGCTGCGAAGGCGTCGAACTCGTCATGCCTCCATGGTGACGGCCCGTGACGCCCCGCGGCACCGGGGACGACCCTAGCCCGACCCTGATATTCGGAGGGCCCTCCTCCCCGAGTCCGTACCAGGGAAGATCTCAGGGCCGACCCTGATGTCCCGGGCGGGGCGAACGTGTGACGATCGGTGCATGTCCGTATCCGCTCGTGTCACCGAGACCGACGAACCGCCCCTGCGCAGGCTCTACCGGAGCGCCGACGGGCGGTGGCTCGGCGGTGTCGCACGCGGTCTCGCGGGACACCTCGGGCTGCCGGTCGTCTGGGTGCGCACGGCGTTCGCGGTCCTCGCCATGGCGGACGGCCTCGGCGCCGTGCTCTACGCGGTCTTCTGGATCGTCGTCCCGCTCGGCGTCGGCGGACGGACCGCGCCGCGCCCCGTCTTCGAGACCACCCCGGACGGGCGCCGCAGGCTGCGCAAGCCGACCGGGGCCAGGTCTTCGCCCTGGTCGCGCTCGCCGTGAGCCTCGCGGTCGTCGCCGGGAACGCCAGCTTCGACGGCCAGACGGGGCGGTACATCTGGCCCGTCCTCCTCACCGGCGTCGGCGTCGCCGTCTTCTGGCGCCAGACGGACAACGCCCGCCGGGCGAGCTGGACCGACCCCGGGCGGCACCGGCGCGCGTTCCAACTCGCCCGGGGCCTCGTCGGCGTCGCCCTGGTCGGCACCGGTCTCGCGGTCTTCGTGGTGGTCCGCGGCTCCGTCGCCCAGCTCGGCACGGCCCTCACCGCAGCCGTCGCCGTCCTCACCGGCATAGCCCTGCTCGCCGGCCCTGGCTGGTCCGCATGTCGCAGGACCTCACCGAGGAGCGGACCCTGCGCATCCGCGCCCAGGAGCGCGCCGAGGTCGCGGCCACGTCCACGACTCGGTGCTGCACACCCTCACCTGATCCAGCGCAACGCCGACGACCCGGGCGAGGTGCGCCGGCTCGCCCGCGCCCAGGAGCGGGAGCTGCGCAACTGGCTCTACAAGCCGGAGGGCACCGGCAGGGACGAGGAGGAGCCCGAGACCCTCGCGGAGGCGGTGAAGCGGGCCGCGGCCGAGGTCGAGGACAAGCACGGCGTCCCGCTGGAGGTGGTCGTCGTCGGCGACTGCCCCCTCGACGAGGGACTGGTCGCGCAGATACAGGCCGCGCGCGAGGCGATGGTCAACGCCGCCAAGTACGGTGGCGAGGGAGGGGCGGTGCAGGTGTTCGCGGAGGTGGACGGCCGCACGGTCTTCGTCTCGGTGCGCGACCGGGGGCCGGGCTTCGACCTGGACGACGTGCCCGAGGACCGGATGGGCGTACGAGAATCGATCATCGGCCGGATGCAGCGCAACGGCGGTACGGCCGGCTGCGGTCACCGCAGGGCGGCGGCACCGAAGTGGAGCTCGAGATGGAGAGGGCGGACGGATGAGCGACGGGACCGGAGCAGTGACCGGGAGCGGGGCGGACGCGGACGCGGGGGCGGCGGCGCAGGGCGCCGGACGCCGGGTGCGGGTGGTGCTCGTCGACGACCACCGCATGTTCCGCACCGGGGTGCAGGCCGAGATCGGCCGGACCGAGGTCACCGGCGTCGAGGTGGTCGGCGAGGCGGCCGACGTCGACCAGGCGGTCACGGTCATCACCGCGACCCGCCCGAGGTCGTCCTGCTCGACGTGCACCTGCCGGGTGGCGGCGGGGTCGAGGTGCTGCGGCGCTGCGCGAGCCTGCTCGGCGCGCCCGAGGACCCAGTCCGCTTCCTGGCGCTCTCGGTGTCGGACGCGGCCGAGGACGTGATCGGGGTGATCCGGGGCGGCGCCCGGGGCTACGTCACCAAGACGATCACCGGCACCGACCTGGTCGACTCGATCTTCCGGGTCCAGGAGGGCGACGCGGTCTTCTCCCCGGCTCGCCGGCTTCGTCCTGGACGCCTTCGCCTCGACGGACGCGCCGCCGGTGGACGAGGACCTGGACCGGCTCACCCAGCGGGAGCGGGAGGTGCTGCGGCTGATCGCCCGGGGCTACGCGTACAAGGAGATCGCCAAGCAGCTCTACATCTCGGTGAAGACGGTCGAGTCGCACGTCTCGGCGGTGCTGCGGAAGCTCCAGCTCTCCAACCGCCACGAGCTGACCCGCTGGGCCACCGCCCGCCGCCTGGTCTGAGCCCGCGACCCGCACCCCGGACCTGGGGCGCGGCGGGCCCGGGCCCGGGGCCGGAACCGTGCCCGGTCGGGGCGGTGGACGGTCGGGGCGGTGGACGGGCGCGCGGCGGGCCGGGGCCGGGCGTCAGCCCACGCGGGTCGCTCCGGCGAAGGGCATCTCGTCGATCGGGGCGATCCGGATCGGGGCGCCGGGCCGGGGCGCGTGGATCATCTGCCCGCCGCCGATGTAGAGCCCGACGTGGCTGATCCCGGAGTAGAAGAAGACCAGGTCGCCGGGGGCGAGCTGGGAGCGGGGAACCCGCTTGCCGGCGTTGATCTGGGTGTACGTCGTGCGGGGCAGGGAGACGCCGGCCGCGCGCCAGGCCGCCTGGGTGAGGCCCGAGCAGTCGTACCCGGAGGGACCTGTCGCCCCCACACGTACGGCTTGCCGAGCTGGGCGCGGGCGAAGGAGACGGCCTGGGCGGCCCGGGAGTCCGGGGCGCCCACCGGTCCGCGCGCGTTGCCCGAGGAGCGGTCGGCCCGTACGGGGGCGGAGGGGACGGGAGCGTTCGCTCCGTCCGGCCGCGCCGAGGCGACCGAGGCGTTCCGGGCGGCGGTGGCGGCCTCGTACCGGGCCCGCTCCTCCGCGGTCAGCCGGGTGAGCAGGGTCCTGGCCGCCTCCAGTTTGCCGAGGACGGCCGCCTTCTGCCGCCGCAGTTCGGTCTCGTGCCCGCGCAGTGCGGTCAGCCGTTCCGCCGCCTCGCCGCGCAACCGTCCGATCGCGCCGAGTTCGCGCCGTACGGCCCGGATCGCGGTCGCCTGCCGGTCGCCGGCCTTCTCGGCGAACGCTGCCCGCGCCAGGTACTGGTCCGGGTCGGAGGTGAGGACGAGCCGCACCGTCGGGTCGAGCCCTCCGGAGCGGTACTGGGCGGCGGCCGCGGCCCCGAGGGCGTCCCGCGCGTCGTTGAGGCGCTGGGTCCTGCGGGCGGCCTCGTCGCGCAACCGGTCGAAGGCGGCGCGTGCCCCGTCCGCCTTCTCCTTCGCCCCGTTGTACCGCTCGGTCGCGGCCCCGGCCTCTTCGTAGAGGCGGTCGACCTGCGCCCTGACCTGGGCCGCGGTGGGCCGGGGTCCGCGTGTCCGGCCCTTCGAAGAGCGTCGTCGTCGCCGCGGAGGCGAGGGCGAGGGTGGCGGCGGTGCGGACCGCCTGACCGCCGAGGAGGGACGGCGTGGACTTCCGGTGCGCTGCCACGAGGGCGGGTCACATCCTCTTCCCTGGGGGACGGGGTCCGCCGGGCCGGCGGCAGCCCGCACAGGGGGACGGACCGCCGCCGGTTTTCTCGGCGGGGGTGACCGACGACCGCCGACCTGCCGGCGGGGTGGGGAGCCGGTCACCTGGTGGAGGACGCTAGGCCCGGGGTCACGCCCGGATGACGGGTTGACCGCTATTGGCGTCAGTTGACGGGTGGGGGACCGAACTCTTTCACCGGATGACGGGGTGAGGGCCGTTCCGGGCGCGCCCCGGCGGCGGCCCGGGGTTCCGGCAGCGGCCCGGGGTCCCGGCGACCCGGGGCTCCGGCAGCGGCCCGGGGTCCTGACGACCCGGGGTTCCGGCAGCGGCCCGGGGTCCCGGCGACCCGGGGCTCCGGCGGCGGCCCGGGGTCCCGGCGACCCGGGGCTCCGGCGGCGGCCCGGGGTCCTGACGACCCGGGGTTCCGGCGGCGGCCCGGGGTCCCGGCGGCCCGGGGTTCCGACGGCGGCCCGGAGTTCCGGAGCGGGCGGGACCCGCCCGGAAAGGGGTCCGGGGGCCCGGTTAGGCTCCGCCCATGGACGTCCTCATCAATGTCTTCGTCGCCCTGCACGTCATCGGCATCGCCTCCCTCCTCGGCGGCTTCCTCACCCAGATGAAGGCGATGGGCGCCGGTACGGCCCGCTTCAGCCCGCGATGCTGCACGGAGCGCTGACCATGCTGATCACGGGCGTCGCGCTCGTCGGCCTGAACCAGGCCGACGACCAGGCCGTGAACAACCTCAAGATCGGCATCAAGCTCGCGATCCTCGTCGTGATCCTCGGCCTGGTCTACGTCAAGCGGGACGACGAGAAGGTCGACAAGGGCCTCTTCGCCGCCGTCGGCGGCCTGACCACGGCGAACGTCTTCATCGCGACCCTCTGGACCTGAGCCGCACCCGCGGTCCGCGGCCCCGGTGTGACCCGTTCCGCACCCGGCCGCACGGACCGGCCTCCGAACGGACCCGGATGTCGGCGGGGCGTCCTAGACTCGTGAGGCGATGAGCAGCCTCTTTGACGACAGCTTCCTGGCCGGTCTCCAGAACTCCTCGGAGGAGCCCCGCCCCACCCCGAGGACGACGAGCAGGGCTCCCCGGCCCCGGAGGAGGTCCCGCACGACCTCTTCGGGGAGCACTTCGACGCGCCCCCGCCCCGGGACGCGTACTACCGCGACGGAGCCCCGCGCCCCGTCGTGGACCCCGCCGCGCTCCTGGACGGGCTGAACGAGCAGCAGCGCGCCGCCGTCGTGCACACCGGCACCCCGCTGCTCATCGTCGCCGGCGCCGGCTCCGGCAAGACCCGGGTGCTCACCCACCGCATCGCCCACCTCCTGGGCACGCGGCACGTCCACCGGCCAGATACTGGCGATCACCTTCACCAACAAGGCCGCCGGCGAGATGAAGGAGCGCGTCGAGCAGCTCGTCGGCCCGCGCGCCAACGCCATGTGGGTCATGACCTTCCACAGCGCGTGCGTGCGTATCCTGCGCCGCGAGTCGAAGAGGCTCGGCTTCACCTCCTCCTTCTCGATCTACGACGCCGCCGACTCCAAGCGCCTGATGGCCCTGGTCTGCCGCGACCTGGACCTCGACCCGAAGAAGTTCCCGCCGAAGTCCTTCAGCGCCAAGATCTCGAACCTCAAGAACGAGCTGATCGACGAGGAGACCTTCGCCGACCAGGCGCAGGACGGCTTCGAGAAGACGCTCGCCGAGGCGTACCGGATGTACCAGGCGCGGCTGCGCGAGGCCAACGCCCTGGACTTCGACGACATCATCATGACGACGGTCCACCTGCTCCAGGCGTTCCCCGACGTCGCCGAGCACTACCGCCGCCGCTTCCGCCACGTCCTCGTCGACGAGTACCAGGACACCAACCACGCCCAGTACACCCTGGTGCGCGAGCTGGTCGGCACCGGCTACGACGACCTCGGCCCGGCCGAGCTGTGCGTGGTGGGCGACGCCGACCAGTCGATCTACGCCTTCCGCGGCGCCACCATCCGCAACATCCTCCAGTTCGAGGAGGACTACCCGGACGCGACCACGATCCTCCTGGAGCAGAACTACCGCTCCACGCAGACGATCCTGTCGGCCGCCAACGCCGTCATCGAGCGCAACGAGTCCCGCCGCCCCAAGAACCTGTGGACCAACGCGGGCGAGGGCGCGCGGATCACCAGCTACGTCGCGGACACCGAGCACGACGAGGCCCAGTTCGTCGCCGACGAGATCGACCGGCTCACGGACGCGGGCGAGGCCAAGGCCGGGGACGTCGCCGTCTTCTACCGGACCAACGCCCAGTCCCGCGTCTTCGAGGAGATCTTCATCCGCGTCGGCCTGCCCTACAAGGTCGTCGGCGGCGTGCGCTTCTACGAGCGCAAGGAGGTCCGGGACGTCCTCGCGTACCTCCGCGTCCTCGCCAACCCCGAGGACAACGTCCCGCTGCGCCGCATCCTCAACGTCCCCAAGCGGGGCATCGGCGAGCGCGCCGAGGCGATGATCGACGCGCTCTCGCTCCGCGAGAGGATCACCTTCCGCAGGCCCTCAAGCGGGTCGACGAGGCGTACGGCATGGCCGCCCGCTCCGCGAACGCCGTCAAGCGCTTCAACGCGCTCATGGACGAGCTGCGCACCGTCGTCGAGTCCGGCGCCGGCCCCGCCGTCGTCCTGGAGGCCGTCCTGGAGCGGACCGGCTACCTGGCCGAGCTCCAGGCCTCGACCGACCCGCAGGACGAGACCCGGATCGAGAACCTCCAGGAACTCGCCGCCGTGGCCCTGGAGTTCGAGCAGGAGCGGGGCGAGGAGCCCGCGACCCTCGCCGAGTTCCTGGAGCAGGTCGCGCTCGTCGCCGACTCCGACCAGATCCCCGACGAGGACGAGGAGGGCCGGGGCGTCATCACCCTCATGACGCTGCACACCGCCAAGGGCCTCGAATTCCCGGTGGTGTTCCTGACGGGCATGGAGGACGGCGTCTTCCCGCACATGCGCGCCCTCGGCCAGACGAAGGAGCTGGAGGAGGAGCGGCGCCTCGCGTACGTGGGCATCACGCGCGCGCGTGAGCGGCTCTACCTCACCCGCTCGGCGATGCGCAGTGCCTGGGGCCAGCCCTCGTACAACCCGGCCTCGCGCTTCCTGGAGGAGATCCCGCCCACGCACCTGGAGTGGAAGCGGACCGGGCCGATGGCGAAGCCCGCCGGGCCGACCTCGGGCCTCACCTCCTCGCTCTCCTCCTCCCGCGCGCGCTCCGGCCCTCGGGCTTCGCCACGCGGCGGGCCGGCGAGAAGCCGGTGATCTCGCTCCAGGTGGGCGACCGGGTCACGCACGACCAGTTCGGCCTCGGCACGGTCACGGCCGTGACCGGCACGGGCGCCGACGCCCAGGCGACGATCGACTTCGGCGACGACAAGCCGAAGCGGCTGCTGCTGCGGTACGCGCCGGTCGAGAAGCTGTAGAGGGCGTACGCGGCAACGGAAGAGGGCCCCGACAGGAGCGGTCGGGGCCCTCTTCCGTGTACGAGTGGGTGGATCAGCTCGTCGGGTCGAGCCCGTGGCTGCGCAGCCACGCCAGCGGGTCGATCGCGTAACCGCCGCCCGGCCGGACCTCGAAGTGCAGGTGCGGGCCGGTGGAGTTGCCGGAGTCGCCCGAGTACGCGATGACCTCGCCGGCCTTCACGGAGCCGGAGCGGATCTTGGCGCTGCTGAGGTGGCAGTACCAGGTCTCGGTGCCGTCCGGCGCGGTCACGATCACCATGTTGCCGTACGCGCTGTTGAGCTGGGTGCGGACGGTGCCGTCCGTCGCGGCCATCACGGGCGTGCCGCTGAACACGGGGAAGTCGATGCCGGTGTGCACGGACATCCAGTTGACGCCCGACTGGCCGAAGCGCGCGCTGAGGCGGTGGAGCTTCACCGGCAGCGCGAACTTGGGGCGCATCGCCTCCTTGCGGATCGCCTCCTCCTCGCGCTTCTTCTTCTCGGCCGCCTGGCGGACCTTGAGGTCGATGCGCTCCTGGGTGCGGCTGGCGCGGCTGCCGAAGTCGCGGGCGTCGGCGTCGAGCGCGTCGAGCTGGGTGTTGAAGGCGTTGTTGGCGGCGACCGGCTCGACCGCGTCCGGGGCGGCGGCGAGCGCGGTCGTGTTGTCCTTCGTCTCGCCCCCGGCACCGGCGCCGGGGAGCCCGCCGACGGACGCGGCGGCGATGCCGGCGACCCCCATGACACAGGCGGAGGGGACGGCGACGGTCAGCAGCGCGGACCGCTTGGCGGGGGTACGGCGACGGCCGCGACCGCCGCCGGAGGAACGGCGTGCGGGGCGGCCGGCGGGGGAGTCGGTACGGAGCTCGACGGCGGGCTCGTCGTGGGGTTCCTCGCCGGACTCGTAGGCCTCGTCGGTCCCGTAGACCTCATCGGCCCCGTGGGACTCGTACGCCTCGTACGCCTCGTAGGTTTCGTGAGCCTCGTCGGCCCCGTATGCCTCGTCGGCCTCGTGGGACCCGCGGGCCTCGCCGTCCGCGAAGGAGAACTCGGGCGCGTGCTCGGCGAGTTGCCCGTCCTGCGGCGTGTACTGGTGGGGGACGACCGGCTCGGGCTCCGGGGCGGCCTGGTTCCACGCGGTCGCGTCGTAGGCGCCGGTCTCGGTCGCGAAGACGGGGGCGGCCCACTGGCCGGTGGCGTCGTAGGACTCGTAGCCGTACGTGCCCTGGGCGGCGTACGCGCCGGCGTGGGCGGTCTCGTACGGGCCGGCGTGCTGCGCCTCGGTCCAGGCGGAGGCGTCCCACTGGCCGGTGGTGTCGTGCTGCCCGGTCGTGTCGTACGGCGCCGCGCCGGTCTCGTAGCCCTCGTACCCCTCGTAGGGACCGGTGGTCCCGTGGACGGGAGTCCCGACGTTCCATTGACCGGTGGCGTCCCACTGGCCGGTGGTGTCGTACTGCCCGGTCGTGTCGTACTGGCCGCTGGTGTCGTACTGCCCGGTGGTGCCGAGGGCGTCGCTGGTGCCGTACTGGCCGAGATCCCACTGGCCGCTGTGGTCGGCCTGACCGCCCGGGTACGAGCCGAACAACGGGTCTGCGGCGAAGCTGCCAGTGGTGTGGGTGTCGTCTCCGACGTACCCGGCGTGGGGGTGCTGGTCGTTCACCAACGTCTCTCTCGCCTCGGCAGCAGGACCAGTCCGGGGCGGGCCCGACGAGGGGTGTCCCGGGGGTAAGCAGTGGCGCGACTGTACCCGGCGGTATGCGCGGCGGACAATCTTCGGCGGGGTTTGCGGGCGTAGGAAACGGGCAATCGGTCGTGTTTCGCCAGCTCGCGGAGACAGCTTTGGCCTTGTGTTCGAGAAACGTTCGAACGGGGGTGTCGCGCGGTCGGGCGACGGGGTGACTTCGTCGGTGATGTCGTGTGAACGGGTGACCACGAGGCGTCCACGAAACGTCTACGAGTCGCCCGTGGGGCACCGCCGGCGCGGTCGGGCAGGGGTGGCGGCCCCGGTCAGGCCACGGAGGACGCGTCCGGTTCCTCTCCCCGTCCGGTCGCGGCCCCGGGCCCGTCGGCGTCGAGTGCCTCGCGGACCCCGGTGGCCACCGTCGGGTGCACGGGCAGCGCGAGGTGGCCGATGCCGCTGACCCGCACGTTGTGCACGAGCAGGTCGGGGTGGTCGAGGCGGGCGGTCTCCACCGGCACCATCACCTGGTCGAGGTCGCTCCAGAAGCTCACGAACCGGGTCCGGCAGCCGCGCGCGGGCCCGGCAAGCTCCCGCAGCACCTCGGAACCGGGCCGCATCTGCCGCACCAGCGGATGGGCGGCGGCGAGCCGGGCCACGGTCGTACCCGCGTGCGGGGTGCCGAGCATGACCAGGGTCCGCACCCGTGCGTCACCCCGAGGCACTGCACGTAATAACGGGCGATCAGCCCGCCCAGGCTGTGCCCGACGATGTCGACCTCGGCGTGCCCCGTACGGGCGCGGATCTCCTCCACCCGGCGGCCGAGGAGCTCGGCGGCGGCCCGCAGGTCGCACGTGAGCGGTGAGTAGTTGAGCGTCTCGATCCCGTCACGGCCGTGCCGGGCGAGGGAGCGGCGCAGCATGACGAAGACCGAGCGGTTGTCCACGAAACCGTGCAGGAGCAGCACGGGGCGCCTGCCCCGGGCGAGCCCCTCGGGGGAGGCGTCGGGCGGGGCGGGGGCGAGGCGCTCGGCCACGATCCCGGTGGGGTAGAGGACGAGGTGGCCGGTGAGGATCGCCAGCTCGAGCGCGGTGGCCTTCATCAGGGTGGTGACCTTGGCGAACTCCATGGCCGGCCTCCCGAACGGCATGCGGGGCCGGACGGTGTGGCCGGTGCGCCGCGCCCCGCGCCGCACGGACGGCGGCACGGAAGGCGCGGCGCACCTCGTCGCGGCTCCCTTCGCGACCGGTCCCGCCTGCGGCTGGTGGGCCCAGGAGGAGGGCCCGGAAGCGGGGACGGTGCGGAGCGAACATGTCCCACGTGTGATTTCCCCTCGGTGGCTGCCGCGAAACAGCCGCTTGCGGGATGCTGGGGATAACGTTCGTTCACCTCCCCGGCAAAGAGGCGCGGGGGTCGCATGTGGAGGCAGTGATGGGTGTGACCGGTCCGATCCGCGTGGTGGTGGCCAAGCCGGGTCTCGACGGCCACGATCGCGGGGCCAAGGTGATCGCGCGAGCGCTCCGGGACGCCGGCATGGAGGTCATCTACACCGGGCTCCACCAGACGCCCGAGCAGATCGTCGACACCGCGATCCAGGAGGACGCCGACGCGATCGGCCTCTCGATCCTCTCGGGCGCGCACAACACGCTCTTCGTGAAGGTCCTGGAGCTGCTCAAGGACCGCGACGCGGAGACATCAAGGTCTTCGGCGGCGGCATCATCCCGGAGGCGGACATCGCGCCGCTGAAGGAGAAGGGCGTGGCGGAGATCTTCACGCCGGGCGCGACGACGGCGTCCATCGTCGACTGGGTGAACGCGAACGTCCGCGTGGCCGCGTAGTACGCGGGACGCGAAGGGTTTCGCCTCCTCACCGCCCAGGGGCTCTCACTGTCCGGGGCCCTCGTCCAGAGCCCTCGCTGTCCGGGGCCCTCCTTCGGGAGGGCCCTTCGTCATCCGTACGGTCCTCAGGCGGGCGGTGCGAGTTCGGCGCGTATCGACGCGCGCAGGCGGAACGTGGCGACCAGGCGCCGGAAGGCCTCCGACCAGTAGCCGCCCGCGCCGGGGACGGCGTCCTCCGCCTCGTCCGGACGGGCCGTCAGGGGTTCGAGGTGCCGGGCCGCCTCCGGAGCGAGGCAGCGCTCCGCGAGGCCCATCACCCGCTGAAGCTCCACGGGTAACTCCCCGCCTCGCGCGCGATGTCCAGGGCGTCGACCACCGCCCCGCCGAGCGGCTCCGCCCACGGCACGGCGCAGACGCCGAGGAGCTGGAACGCCTCCGACAGGCCGTGGGCCGCGACGAACCGGGCGACCCAGAGCGCCCGTTCCTCCGGGCACAGCATCGACAGGAGCTGGGCCCGCTCGGCCAACGACGAGGTGCCGGGGCCCGTCGCGGGCGGGGTCGCGAGCGAGCCGAGCAGCGCACGCGACCAGGCCGCGTCCCGCTGCCGCACGGCCGCCCGGCACCAGGCCGCGTGCAGCTCGTCGCGCCACTCGTCGGCGACCGGCAGGGCCACGATCTCCTCCGGGCCGCGCCCCCCGAACCTGGCCGGCCAGCAGGAGAGCGGCGCGGACTCGACGATCCTGCCCAGCCACCAGGACCGCTCCCCCGGCCCGCCGGCGGGACCGCCACGACGCCGTCCCGCCGCATCGCCGCGTCGCACTCGTGCGGGGCCTCGACGGCGATCGTCGGCACGTCGGCCGTCCGGTCCGGGCCGACGCAGGTCAGGGCCCGGTCCGCCATCCGCCCGCGAGGGCGGAGACGGCAGGGCGGAGAGCAGTTCGGCGGCGGTGGCGCGGACGTTCCGGCTGCGGTCGTCGAGCGCCGCCTCCAGAACTCCTCGTCGACGTCGGAGAGTCCGGCCCGCAGCGAGTCGAGGAACATCAGCCGGTCCTCCGCCCGCTCGGCGGCCCAGGTGGAGGCGAGGAGCGCGAGACCGGCGGCCGGGTCCTCGTCCCGTACGGCGGTGAGCAGGGCGACCCGTTCGGCGAACAGGCCCTCGTCCCACAGGACCCGCACCGCCTCCGCGTCCCCGGGGGACGGGAGGGCGCCAGCCGTCCCCGTACCGCGGAGGGCGAACCTCCACTCGGGGTTGAGCCGGGCCAGCCACAGCCCGCGCGGCCCCGCGAACCGGAGGGCCGGGGCCCGCAGGTCGGTGCGGGCCCTGGCCGCGTCGAGGAGCGCGGGCAGGGCGGCGGGCGGCGCCTTGTACCCCTGCTCGTCGGCGAGCGCCAGCCATTGGGGGAGCAGTTCGGCGAGGTCGGGCGCCGCGCCGCGCCGCCCGGCGGGCGAGGACGCGGTCCGGCCGGCGAGCAGTTGGCCGAGGCGCCGCCGGGCCGCCTCGGGCAGCGGCGCGCGCGGGTCCTCCGGCGCGGGCTCCGGCAGGCGCGCGGCGGGCCCGGGGCGCAGCCCGCCCTGCGCCGTACGGTGTGCAGCGCGGCCGCGTCGAGCAGCGCGAGCGCCGCGGCCGCACCCGCCGGGTCGCCACCTGCCGCGCTGTCGTCCGCCGCGCTGCCGCTTGTTGCGTTGCCGTCCGTTGTGCTGCCGTCCGTTGCGCTGCTGTCCGTCGCGCTGCCGTCCGCCGTATCGCCGTCCGCCGTGTCGCCGCTCGTCGCGTTGCCGTCCGTTGCGCTGTCGCTTGTCGCGTTGTCGTCCGCCGTGTTGCCGCCTGCCGCGTTGTCGCCCGCCGCGCTGTCGTCCCCGCGTCGCCGCTCCTCGCGCCACCGCTTCCCGCACCACCGCCCGTCCCCGCGCGCGTGAGGCCGGCGGGCGGTCGTCGGTCCGTCCCGAGCAGCGCCGAGGTGACC
Source organism: Streptomyces sp. WAC08241 (assembly GCA_007858575.1). Taxonomy (GTDB): domain Bacteria; phylum Actinomycetota; class Actinomycetes; order Streptomycetales; family Streptomycetaceae; genus Streptomyces. Next base: position 4,711,054 of record CP042279.1, on the reverse strand, counting down.
AGCTCCTCCCAGAGACGGTCGGGGCCGGCGGTCGTGCGGTTCTCGTCGTCGTCCGTGGCACGGTCGGTCACGGCCTCGGCCGCGACTCTCGTCCTACCCCCGGCGGAAGGGGGCGTGGTGGTGTCCATCGGGCTCCTCCGGGCGGTCCGTGACGGGTGGTCGGCAGTCGGTCGGGGGCGTGCGGGCGTCACGGGGTCACAGGAGGGAACCGTCTCGGCCGGGGCCTCCGGCGACCAGGCGGCGAGGGGTGAACCCCGGTGCCCGCACTCCCCGAAGACGGTCACCGGAGTGCCGCCGGACAGGGCGACGAGCCGCCAGAGGCCCGGGTGGGACCGGGCCCCGGACGTCAGGGGCAGCGCCTCGCGGCCGTCCGCGTCGGCGAGCTGCCAGCCGTACTCCGCCCGTGCCGGTACGACCCCGCTCAGCGTCACGGGCCACGCGTCCAGCCACGGGTCCTCGCGCAGCGCGCGTCCGTACGCGTCGAGGGCCTCGCCGACCGGGCCGCCCGGCGGCGGGGCCGCGGGACCGGCGACCGGGACGAAGCGCTCGCCGGGCTCGGCCCGCACCTGCCCGGAGCCGGCGTGCGGGGTCAACTCGCCGTCGAGCACCGCGCCCACGGGAAGGGACAGACCGGGCGCCCGGCCCGCCGCCCCGTACGAGAGCACGAGCGCCGTGCGCCCGCCGGTCGTCCCGTACAGCCAGGCGCGCCGGGTGGTCAGCCGGGTGTCGCCCGTGTCGTACTGCGCGAGGACGAGCCAGTGGTCGCGCACCGGCGCTCCGGCGACCGGGGAGGAGAGCCGACCCGGGTCCGCACGGTCGTCGCGAAGGGCGCGGGCAGCCGGTCGGCGGCCAGCCACGCCCGGTCGAGGAGGTGGGTCAGCGCGCACTCCTCCAGGAGCCGCACGGGCCAGCCCGGTCCCGAGCCCGGTATCGCCCCAACTCCCGCACCCGGCCCGCGAGTCCCGGGGCCTGGGCGTCGACCATGCGGGCCGCCGTCTCCTCCCACAGGCCCTGCCCGAACCGTCCGGCCGCCGCCAGGCCGCCCCGCAGCAGATCGGTCAGCCGCTGCTCCAACTCCCGCGCGCCCGAGGTGATCCGGGCCGCCCTGCGCTCGGCCCTGCGGCGGGCCGCGACCGGATCCCCGGGCCCTTCCCGGCCGTGCCGGACTCGCTCCCCGCCCCGCGCGAGGCCTCGTCAGGAGCCGGTGCCGGCACCTGACCGATCGTCGAACGCACCCCATGCCATCCATGTCCACGACGGTAGAGGGCGCCACTGACAACGCCCCCGGACCGGGAGTTCGCGGAGGAGGGAAGGGGAACGGGAAGGCGGCTTTACCCTTCCTTTACGATTCTTCGTGCGGGAGCCGCGCCCGGCCCCCGCATCCGGACACGCCCAGGGGACTCCCATGAAGCGCACCACCCGTACCGCTCGTACCACCCGTACCGTCCGCACCGCCGTCTCGGTCCTGGCCGTCACCGGCCTCGCCCTCGGGCTCGGTGCCTGTTCGGAGGCCGCGGAGAAGGCCGTCGACCAGGTCGACAAGTCCGTGAACGAGACCTACGAGGTCACGTACGAGGTCAGCGGCAGCGCGGTCGAGTCCATCGACTTCCACGCCGGCGGCGGCACCGCGATGGAGCCGAAGATCGAGTCGGAGAAGAAGCCCGCCACCCCGTGGAAGAAGACGGTGACGCTGAAGGGCATCATGCCGCCGGCCGTCATGCCCGTCTCGCTCGACCCTCCGACCTCACCTGCAAGATCACCTACAACGGCAAGGTCATCAAGGAGGCCAAGGCCGGGCAGGCGATGGCGGGCGGCTGCGTCGCCGTCTCCCCGGTCGTCGGCTGACCCCCGCCGGGACCGGAGGGCGCGTCAGCCCCTCCAACCGCCCCTGACCAGCGGTGACATCGGATTGTCAGTGGCATGGTGCACGGTGGATCACACAGCAGGTCGAACGATCTGGAGGGGGATCCATGCCCGTGCCGAAACCATCGCGAAGCCCGGTGACGGTGCCGAGACGGACACCGCGCCGGGCCGGCCACAGGCTTCCACCAAGGTCCTGCGGCCGCACGCCGAGCACGCCTTCGCCGCCGAACTCGCGGCGCTCGCCGCGGCCGACGACCGGCCGCGGCCCGCCCGCTGGCGCCTCTCGCCCCGGGCCGTCGCCACCTACCTCCTCGGCGGCACGCTCCCCGACGGGACCGTGATCACGCCCAAGTACGTCGGTCCGCGCCGCATCGTGGAAGTCGCCGTCACCACCCTCGCCACCGACCGGGCGCTGCTCCTCCTCGGCGTCCCCGGCACCGCCAAGACCTGGGTCTCCGAGCACCTCGCCGCCGCCGTCAGCGGCGACTCGACCCTCCTCGTCCAGGGCACCGCCGGCGCCCCCGAGGAGGCGGTCCGGTACGGCTGGAACTACGCCCGGCTCCTCGCCCACGGCCCCGACCGGGAGGCGCTCGTGCCGAGCCCCGTCATGCGGGCCATGTCCCGGGGCGCGACGGTCCGCGTCGAGGAACTCACCCGCATCCCCGCCGACGTGCAGGACACCCTCATCACGATCCTGTCCGAGAAGACCCTGCCCGTGCCCGAGCTGGGGGAGGAGGTGCAGGCCGTCCCCGGCTTCAACCTCGTCGCCACGGCCAACGACCGCGACCGGGGCGTCAACGAGCTCTCCGGCGCGCTGCGCCGCCGCTTCAACACGGTCGTGCTGCCGCTGCCCGCCACCCCCGAGGACGAGGTCGACATCGTCGCCCGGCGCGTCGAGCAGCTCGGGCGCTCCTGGAGCTGCCGGTCCCGCCGGACGGGGCGGCCGAGATCCGCCGGGTCGTCACCGTCTTCCGCGAACTGCGGGACGGGGTCACCGCCGACGGACGCACGAAGGTCAAGTCCCCCTCGGGGACGCTCTCCACCGCCGAGGCCATCTCCGTCGTCACGGGCGGCCTCGCCCTCGCCGCCCACTTCGGCGACGGCGTCCTGCGCCCCGCCGACGTCGCCGCCGGCGTCCTCGGCGCCGTCGTCCGCGACCCGGCCGCCGACCGGGTCGTCTGGCAGGAGTACCTGGAGACGGTCGTCCGGGAGCGGGACGGCTGGAAGGACTTCTACCGCGCCTGCCGCGAGGTGAGCGCGTGACGCCGTCCTCCGCCACGACCCCGTCCTCCGCCACGACCCCGCCCGCCGTCCCGCCTGCCGCCGTGGTCCCGGGGGAGCCCGCGCCCCGCGCACGGGTCCCGGCGGGCCCCTGATGCTCGGGGTGCGGCACCACGGGCCCGGGTCCGCGCGGGGCGTGCGGGCCGTCCTCGACGCGGAGCGGCCCGCCGCAGTGCTGATCGAGGGGCCCGCCGAGGCCGACGCGCTGGTGGAGCTCGCGGGGGACCCGGGCATGCGGCCGCCCGTCGCCCTGCTCGCCCACGCCGTGGACGACCCCGGGCGGGCCGCGTTCTGGCCGATGGCCGAGTTCTCCCCGAATGGGTCGCGATCCGCTGGGCCCTGGACCGGGGCGTCGCCGTCCGGTTCGTCGACCTGCCCGCCGCGCACACCCTCGCCGCCGACCCCACCTGGGACGACGGCGAGGAGGCCGCCGGGGACGGGGCGCGGATCGACCCCGTCGCGGAACTGGCCGGGGCCGCCGGGTACGAGGACGCCGAGCGGTGGTGGGAGGACGTCGTCGAGCTGCGCGGCGGCGGCGACCCCGCCGCCCCGTTCCGGGCCCTCGCCGAGGCCATGGGCGCCCTGCGCGAGGCGTACGGACACGGCGGCCACCCCGCGATCCCGTCCGCGAGGCGTACATGAGGCTCCGACTGCGGGAGGCCCGCAAGGAGTTCGGGGACTCCGTCGCCGTCGTCTGCGGCGCCTGGCACGTCCCCGCCCTCGCCCTGCGCACCACCGTCGCCGCCGACCGGGCCCTCCTCAAGGGCCTGCCCAAGGTGCGGACCGAGGCGACCTGGGTCCCTGGACCCACCGCAGGCTCTCCCGCCGCTCCGGCTACGGCGCCGGCATCGACGCCCCGGCTGGTACCGGCACCTCTTCACCGCCCCGACCGGCCCGTCGAGCGCTGGATGACCGAAGTCGCCGGCCTCCTCAGGGCCGAGGACCGCCCCGTCTCCTCCGCCCACGTCATCGAGGCCGTCCGGCTCGCCGAGTCCCTCGCCGCGCTGCGCGGCCGCCCGCGCCCGGCCTCGACGAGACCACCGACGCCGTCCGCGCCGTCCTCTGCGACGGCTCCGACGTGCCGCTCGCCCTCGTCCGGGACCGCCTCGTCGTCGGGAACGTCCTCGGGCAGGTGCCGGACGGCGCCCCGCCGTCCCCCTCCAGCGGGACCTGAGCCGCCGTCAGCGCTCCCTCCGCCTCAAGCCCGAGGCGGAGGAGCGGGAACTCGCCCTCGACCTGCGCAAGGAGACGGACGGCGACCGCAGCCGCCTGCTGCACCGACTGCGGCTCCTCGGCGTCCCCTGGGGCGAACCGGTCGCCGGCCGCACCGGCACCGGCACCTTCCGCGAGACCTGGCGACTGCGCTGGGAGCCCGAACTGCACGTCCGGGTCGCCGAGGCGGGCGTCTGGGGCACCACCGTCGAGGCCGCCGCCACGCCAGGGCCACGGCACGCGCCCGGGACGCCACCACCCTCGCCGACGTCACCGTTCTCGTCGAGGACTGTCTCCTCGCCGGGCTCACCGGTGCGCTTCCCGTCGTCATGCGGGCGCTCGCGGACCGGGCCGCGCTCGACGCCGACGTCGTCCACCTCGCGCACGCCCTCCCGGCCCTCGCCCGCTCCCTGCGCTACGGCGACGTGCGAGGCACCGACGCCGCCGCCCTCGGGGAGGCCGCCGCCGGGATCGCCGAGCGGATCTGCGTCGGCCTGCCGCCCGCCTGCGCCGGACTCGCCGCCGACGCCGCCGTGCCCCTGCGCGAGCGGATCGACGAGGTCCACCGGGCCCTCGGCCTGCTCCCCGGCGCCACCGGGATCCGCGAGCGCTGGGCCGGCGTCCTGCACCGGATCGCCGCGCACGACCGGGTGCCCGGTCTCCTCCGGGGCCGCGCCGCCCGGCTCCTCCTCGACGAGGGACGGGTCCCCGACGACGGGGCCGCCCTCCTCATGCGCCGCGCCCTCTCGCCCGGCACCCCGCCGTCCGACGCCGCCGCCTGGATCGACGGCTTCGCCGGTGCCGCCGCCGACGGCGGACTGCTCCTCGTCCACGACGAGCGCCTCCGCAGCCTCGTGGACGCCTGGCTCACCTCCGTACCGGCCGAGGCGTTCACCGACGTCCTGCCCCTGCTGCGCCGCACCTTCTCGGCGTACGAGCCGGGCGTGCGCCGCACCCTCGGGGAGCTGGCCGCCCGGGGGCCCGGGGCCGGCGGCCCGAGCGCCTCCGTGCCCGGCGCGCCAGGGTTCGCCCCGTCCCCGACCGGGAGCGCGCGGACGCCGTCCTCCCCTCCTCCACCTCGTCCTCGGCACGGAGGCCCCCGCATGATCCGTACGACTCCTACGACTCCTACGACCCCCGGCACCCCCACCTCCTCCGACCCCGCCGACGAGCGGCTGCGCCGCTGGCGGCTCGTCCTCGGCGGGGGCGACGCCGACGGCACCGGGCGGGCGCTCACCGGCACCGACGCCGCCGTGGACGGAGCCCTCACCGCCCTCTACGGCCGGAACCCGGACGGCCACGGACACGGCCACGGTCACGGCCACGATCGTGACCGTGACCGTGACCGCGACGGCGCCGGACGGAGCCGTACGGCCGGGCTCGGCTCCTCCGCGCCCTCCGTCGCCCGCTGGCTCGGCGACATCCGCACGTACTTCCCCGCCTCCGTCGTCCAGGTCATGCAGCGCGACGCGATCGACCGGCTCGGCCTCGCCGCCCTCCTCCTGGAGCCGGAGATGCTGGCGGCCGTCGAGCCCGACGTGCACCTCGTCGGCACCCTCCTCTCCCTGCGCGAGGCCATGCCCGAGACCACCAGGGAGACCGCCCGCGCCGTCGTGCGCAAAGTCGTCGACGACCTGGAGGAGCGCCTCGCCGCCCGCACCCGCGCCACCCTCACCGGCGCCCTCGACCGCTCCGCCCGGACCGCCCGCCCCCGCCACCGGGACATCGACTGGGACCGCACGATCCGCGCCAACCTCAAGAACTACCTGCCCGAGCACCGCACGGTCGTCCCCGAGCGGCTGGTCGGGCACGGGCGCGCCGCCCGGGGGCTGCGCAAGGAGGTCGTGCTCTGCGTCGACCAGTCCGGCTCCATGGCCGCCTCCGTCGTCCACGCCGCCGTCTTCGGCGCGGTGCTCGCCTCCCTGCGGACGATCGCCACCCGGCTCGTCGTCTTCGACACCGCCGTCGTCGACCTCACCGACCGGCTCGACGACCCGGTCGACGTCCTCTTCGGCACCCGGCTCGGGGGCGGCACCGACATCAACCGCGCCCTCGCCCACTGCCAGGCCGGCATCACCCGCCCCGCCGACACCGTCGTCGTCCTGATCAGCGACCTGTACGAGGGCGGCATCCGCGGCGAGACGCTGAAGCGGGTCGCGGCGATGCGGGACTCCGGCGTGGGGTTCGTGGCCCTGCTCGCGCTCTCCGACGAGGGCACCCCGCCTACGACCGCGACCACGCGGCGGCGCTCGCCGCGCTCGGCGTCCCGGCCTTCGCCTGCACCCCCGACCTGTTCCCGGAGGTCATGGCGGCCGCCCTGGAGAAGCGCCCCTGCCGATACCCGCCTGACCACGGGGGCGCTCCGGGGTGCGGAATCCGTCGTCGCGGACCACCCGCGCGGGTGGCCGGAGCGCGACTGAGTTCCATGTCACAGCGGCCCCCGGTCGTCCCTCACCCCGCCGCCCCGCGCGCCGTGAGCGGCCGGGATCCCGGGCCCCGCCTGCCACGACCCCCGTGGACGGCCGCCCCACGACCCCCGTGGGCCGCCCCCGCCGCCCGCACGTCCTGTGACCCGTATCACCGCTCTCCTGTGATCTGCGATTTAGGGACCCACGGCACACGGCGATAACCTGCGAGACGGACATGCCGCGTCCACGGACACCGTGTACGCCTCCCTTGTGACAGAGCAGTCACGTTGCCCTCCGCGGCACGCCCACGCAGACAACGAACCGCGATCATCAGAAAGGGACGGACGCGCGTGGACCTGTTCGAGTACCAGGCGAGGGACCTCTTCGCCAAGCACGGTGTACCGGTGCTGGCCGGTGAAGTCATCGACACGCCTGAGGCGGCGCGCGAGGCCACCGAGCGTCTTGGCGGCAAGTCGGTCGTCAAGGCGCAGGTGAAGGTCGGCGGCCGCGGCAAGGCCGGCGGCGTCAAGCTGGCCGCCACCCCGGACGAGGCCGTCGCCCGCGCGACGGACATCCTCGGGATGGACATCAAGGGCCACACGGTCCACAAGGTGATGATCGCCGAGCTGTCCCCGGAGATCGAGGCCGAGTACTACGTCTCGTACCTCCTCGACCGCACCAACCGCACCTTCCTGGCCATGGCCTCGGTGCAGGGCGGCATGGACATCGAGGAGGTCGCGGAGAAAGACCCCGAGGCCCTCGCGAAGGTCCCCGTCAACGCCAACGACGGCGTCACCCTGGAGAAGGCCCGCGAGATCGTCGCCCAGGCGAAGTTCCCGGCCGACGTCGCCGAGGGCGTCGCCGAGGTCCTGGTCACCCTGTGGGACACCTTCGTCGCCGAGGACGCCCTCCTCGTCGAGGTCAACCCGCTGGTGAAGACCAAGGACGGCCGCATCCTGGCCCTCGACGGCAAGGTCTCCCTCGACGAGAACGCCGACTTCCGCCAGCCCGAGCACGAGGCCCTGGAGGACAAGGCGGCGGCCAACCCGCTCGAGGCCGCGGCCAAGGCCAAGGGCCTCAACTACGTCAAGCTCGACGGCGAGGTCGGCATCATCGGCAACGGCGCCGGCCTGGTCATGTCGACCCTGGACGTCGTCGCGTACGCCGGTGAGGACCACGGCGGCGTGAAGCCAGCCAACTTCCTCGACATCGGCGGCGGCGCGCTCCGCCGAGGTCATGGCGAACGGCCTGGAGATCATCCTGGGCGACCCGGACGTCAAGTCCGTGTTCGTCAACGTCTTCGGCGGCATCACCGCCTGCGACGAGGTCGCCAACGGCATCGTCCAGGCCCTGGAGCTCCTCGCCTCCAAGGGCGAAGAGGTCACCAAGCCGCTGGTCGTGCGCCTCGACGGCAACAACGCCGAGCTGGGTCGCAAGATCCTGTCGGACGCCAACCACCCGCTGGTGCAGCGCGTGGACACCATGGACGGAGCGGCCGACAAGGCCGCCGAGCTCGCAGCTGCGAAGTAAGGGACGAGGGACACCAGAGCCATGGCTATCTTCCTCAACAAGGACAGCAAGGTCATCGTCCAGGGCATGACCGGTGCCACGGGCATGAAGCACACCAAGCTCATGCTGGGTGACGGCACCAACATCGTCGGCGGCGTGAACCCGCGCAAGGCCGGCACCAAGGTCGACTTCGACGGCACCGAGGTCCCGGTCTTCGGCACCGTCGCCGAGGCCATCAAGGAGACCGGCGCCGACGTCTCGGTCCTCTTCGTGCCGCCGGCCTTCGCGAAGGCCGCCGTCGTCGAGGCCATCGACGCCGAGATCCCCCTCGCGGTCGTCATCACCGAGGGCATCGCCGTCCACGACTCCGCCGCGTTCTACGCGTACGCCGTGGAGAAGGGCAACAAGACCCGCCTCATCGGCCCGAACTGCCCCGGTCTCATCACCCCGGGCCAGTCCAACGCCGGCATCATCCCGGGCGACATCACGAAGCCGGGCCGCATCGGCCTGGTCTCGAAGTCCGGCACGCTGACGTACCAGATGATGTACGAGCTCCGTGACATCGGCTTCTCGTCCGCCGTCGGCATCGGTGGCGACCCGGTCATCGGCACCACGCACATCGACGCCCTGGCGGCCTTCGAGGCCGACCCGGAGACCGACCTGATCGTCATGATCGGCGAGATCGGCGGCGACGCCGAGGAGCGTGCGGCCGACTTCATCAAGGCCAACGTCACCAAGCCGGTCGTCGGCTACGTCGCGGGCTTCACCGCGCCCGAGGGCAAGACCATGGGCCACGCCGGCGCCATCGTCTCCGGCTCCTCCGGCACCGCCCAGGCGAAGAAGGAGGCCCTGGAGGCCGCGGGCGTCAAGGTCGGCAAGACCCCGACCGAGACGGCCAAGCTGGCGCGCGCGATCCTCGCGGGCTGACGCCGCCGCCACCGCACAGCGAGTGGGCCCCGCCCCTCCCGGGAAACCGGGCGGGGCGGGGCCCACGCGCGTACGGGCCCACGCGCGTACGGGCCCACGCGCGTACGGGCCCACGCGCGTACGGGACGGACGGATCGCCGTACGGGCGGTCAGCCGGCCACCGGGACCAGGCGCTCGGGGCCCGGATTGGGCTCGGAGCGCAGGCGGTCGCGGAGTTCCACGTCCTCGGGCCTGAGCTTCTCGGGGCCGCCGCGCACCGGCACCCCGTTGACGGTCTCACCGGGGGCGTTCACCGGGATGTACCGGGTCGGCGCCGTCACCGCCGTGAAACCGGTCATCACGACGAGGGCCGCCGTCACGCCGACCACCGCCCGCGTCCAGGCGCGGGCCCGGTGCTCGCTGCCGGTCCGGACCGCGCGGGCCTCCGGGAGCGCCGCCGCCTCCGTGACCGGCACGTTCAGCCGCCGGCGCAGCTCCTCGGGGTCGGCGAGATCGGGATCCCGCCGTGCGAGGACCGTGCGCGCGTGCAGCAGCCGGTGGGCGGCGGCGGGGTGCTCGCCTCCGTCTCGGCCGCCGTGTCCGGCAGGTCGAGGCCGAGACCGTCGTAGAGCAGCACGGTGCGGCGGTACGGCGGCGGCAGTTCGAGCAGCGCCGAGACCAGCTCCCGCTCTCCCCGGCCCGCCTCGGCCGGCGGGGCGTCGGGGTGCTTGTGGGCGCGGCGCAGCCCGTGCCAGGGGAGAGGGCGTACTCGTACGCCGTCGCCCGCACCAGCCCACCGGGTCCGCGTCGACCGCGACCTCGGGCCAGCGGTGCCACGCCTGCTGGAAGGCGCGCTCGACGGCCTCCCGGGAGAGCGCCCGGCGCCCGGTGAGCAGATAGGCCTGGTGGACGAGGCCGGGGGCGGCGTGCGCGTACAGCGCGTCGAACGCCTCCTCGGGGGTGAGGCCCGGCACGGCCGGGCCCTCGACCGTCTCCGCCGTCTCCGCCGTCTCCGCCGTCTCCGCCGTCTCCGCCGTCTCCGCCGTCTCCGGCGCCTCCGGTTTCAGGCGTTCGGACGGCATGGAGACCGTCACCGGCCGGTACGGGGGAAGGACCCGCGTCGACTCGGCGTCCCGCTCGGCCGCGCTCCCGGAGGTGCTCCCCGAGGCGTTCCCGGCGGCGCTCCCGGACCGGTCGCCGGCGGGGGCCGGGAGGAAACCGGGGAGGAGGGGCCGAAGGAGTGACACCGGCGGCCCCGGAGACCGCTCCCGAACCGGTGGCCGCCTCCGGGCCGGTGGCCGCCTCCGGGCCGGTGACCATCTCCGGGCGGGCCGGGCCGGCGGAGCCGTCCGCGCCGAGCAGCCGCGCGTACGCCTCGCGCTTGCGGCCGCGGGGCGCCGAGCGTCCGGTCTCCCACGCCTTGACCGTGGCTTTCGTGACGCCCATGGCCTCGGCGACCTGCTCCTCGCTCAGGGCGAGGGCCTCGCGCAACCTGCGCCGCTCCTTGGGGGTCGGCAGGGGTGACGGAGGGCTGGAATCCGCGGTGCTCCGGCTCATGGGCGTCGACCTCCCGCAGAGCTTCTCTGGGCGGAAAAGTACATAAACGTATCTTGAGCGACACAACGGACGTTTGCCTGTTACGCGGCGAAAGCGCGTGTCGTTGGGAGCATGGCCCCGTGACCCACGTGACCGAGCACCCCCTGGTCCGGGGCGGCCGTTCCGCCGCGCTCGCCGCCGCCTGCGTCCGGGGCGGGGTCGCCGCCGGACTCGGCCTCGGCGGCCTCGCGGTCCTGGTGATCGCGGCCTGGATCAGCTCCCCGTTCCCCGACGGCGGCCCCGGCGACGTCCTCCACGCCGCCACCGGCCTCTGGCTGCTCGCCCACGGCGTGGACCTGATCCGTACGGACACCCTCTCCGGCCCGCCCGCGCCCCTCGGCGTCGTCCCGCTCCTCCTGACCGCCCTGCCCGTCTGGCTCGTCCACCGGGCCGCCCGCGACACCCTCGACCGGGGCACCGCGGGCGGGACCGGCCGCGCCCCTCCCCGAGCGGCGCGATCGCCTCAGTGGCCGGGGGATACCTGCTGGTCACGGCGGTCGTGCTCTCTACAGCGAGAGCGGCCCGCTGCCCGCCGACCTGACCACGGCCGGGCTCTGGCCGCCCGCCGTCGTCGTCGGGGCGGCGGGGGCGGGGGTCTGGACGGCGCTCGGCCGCCCCTTCCCCGGGCAGCGGTGGGTGGTCCTCCCGCGCGCGGCGGGGCTCGGGCTCGTGACCCTGCTCGCCGGCGGCGCGGCGGCCACCGCGGCCTCGCTGGCCTGGCACGCGGACCGGGCACAGGCCGTGTTCCTCGGCCTGGCGGGGGAGTGGTCGGGACGGGCCGTGGTCCTGCTGCTCGTCCTGGCACTGCTGCCGAACGCGGCCGTGTGGGGCGCCTCGTACGGCCTCGGGCCCGGCTTCGCCCTCGGTACGGGCGCCCTCGCGACCCCGCTGGGCCTCGCCGGGGACCCGGCCGTACCGCCCTTCCGCTCCTGGCCGCCGTACCCGCCGAGGGGCCCGGCGGCCGGCTCCAGTGGGCGGCCGTGGCGGTCCCGCTGGTCGCGACCGTGCTTCTGGGCCACCGGGTGGGCCGCTCGGCGCGGACCTGGACGGCCGGGACACGGCGCTGTCGGCGCTGGGCGCGGCCGGGGCGTGCGGGGCGGCCGTCGCCGCCCTCGCGGGCGCGGCGGGCGGCCCGATCGGCTCCGGCAGGCTGTCCGCGTTCGGCCCGGTGTGGTGGCAGGCGGGCGGGGCGGTGGTGGTCTGGGGGCCTGCGCGGGTGTTCCGGCGGCCCTGGGGGTACGGGCCTGGGGCCGCCGCGTCCCGCGGGCGGAGCGCGTACCGGCTCCGGTCCCCGCCCGGACCTCGCGGCGACGGGCGCCGCCACTGCCCGGAAGCCCTTCCGAAGTGGGTCCGGCGCCCGTCCTGGAGCCGGAACCCGGGTCTGAGCCCGAACCTCGACTGGGGTCGCCTCCTCCGGCGGACCGGGCGGCGGCCGGGGCCCCGGCCCCGGCGGCAGTTCGTACGGCGATCCGTACGGCGACCCCTTCGGCGACACCGGCTACGAGCCGTACGACTTCCTCCCGGCGGCCTGGGAGTCCTCCCCGGCGCTGAAACCGAAACCGGAACCGAAACCGGAACCGGAGCCTCATCCCCAGTCCCGGCCGCGAACAGATCCGGAGCCGGATCCGAAAACGGACCCGACTCCGGACGCGAAGGGCTCGGAGGACACCGAGGGAACCCAGGACGCAGAGAGCTCCGAGAACTCCAAGAAGTCCGAGAACTCGGAGGACTCCAAAGGCCCCGGCGTATAGGCCCCGCCTACTCCCGGACCCCGAAGCCCGCCCGCAGCGGCTTCGGCAGGAGGTCGTTGCAGGCCAGCTCACCCGCATGGGTGAGGGCGTCGTCGCGGCACTCGTAGAAGTCGCGGTAGACGAGCTGCATGGTGAAGCCGCCCGCCACGATCGCCAGGGCCACGGCCGAGGCGACCAGACCGCTGATCGCGGCCGTCCGCATCGCCCGCGCCGGGGCGGCCACCGGGAGGCGCCCTGCGCCGGGCCCTGCCCCGGAGTCCGTCCCGAGGGCTGGGACGCCGGCTGTGACGTCGGCGACACCGCACCGGCCCCGGCGGTCCCGCCGGCCCCGTCCGCCGCCCGCTGCCCGTCCTGCTTCGGCCTGGTCCGCAGCGAGCTGATCCCCAGTAGAGACCGAGGGCGCCGAGGAGCAGCGCCAGCTCCGGGATCTCGAAGAGGGCGAAGAAGGCCCACATGCCGGCCAGGATCGCGTACCGTGCCCGCCGCTGCGCCGGGTCCGTCGGGTCCCAGCGGAGCTTCGGGCCGCCCCGGACCCGCCCTGGCCCGGCCCGCCCTGCCCGCCGCCCTGACCGCCCTGGCGCTCGGGTCCGCGGCCGAAGCCGTCCTGGGAGGGGCCCGGCTGGCGCGGGCTCCAGCGGCCGTCGGACGGCCCCGGGGCGTCCGGGGTCCCGGACGCGTCGTCGTCCGGGCCCTCCGGCCGCCGCGGCTGCCACGGCTGATCCGGCCGCCCCTCGGGCGGCGGCGCGAACGGGTTGTTGTCGTCCGTGGACTGGCGTTCCGGCATCTGCTGAACGTCTTCCCTCTGTCGTCTCGACCACGGCCGCACCCGTGGTCTCCGCTGCTGTCTCGTGCTGCCCGGTACTGCTTCGTGCTGCCCAGTACCGCTCGTACCGCTTCGTGTCGTCTCGTCCGCGTACGTCCGCGTACGTCCGCGTACGTCCGCGTGCGTCCGCCGTGCCGCCCGGCCCCGGCCCGGCACCGGTCCGTGGCCGGTCCGGCGCGCGTCCGACGTCGGACCCTGACGCTACCGCCCTGCTCCGCCCCCGTCCCGCGGGGGCCGTCCGGTGTGCCGGTATCGTTGCTGACGGTCGAGCCATTCGTAGGGTTCCCCGTATCGAGCGGCACGATTCGTTCGTACGACCGCACAAACACCACGGAAAGAGTGACCCAGTGGCTGCCGCCCGCCTCGTCGTCCTGGTCTCCGGTTCCGGTACCAACCTTCAGGCCCTCCTCGACGGCATCGCCGCCGACCCCGAGGGGTACGGCGCGGAGGTCATCGCGGTCGGCGCCGACCGCGACGGGACCGCCGGTCTGGAGCGCGCCGAGCGCGCCGGGCTCCCGACCTTCGTGTGCCGGGTGAAGGACCACGCGAGCCGCGAGGAGTGGGACCGCGCCCTGACGGAGGCCACCGCCGCGTACGCGCCCGACCTCGTCGTCTCGGCCGGCTTCATGAAGATCGTCGGCAAGGAGTTCCTCGCCCGCTTCGACGGCCGGGTCGTCAACACCCACCCGGCCCTGCTGCCCAGTTTTCCCGGTGCCTGGGGTGCGCGACGCCCTCGCCTACGGCGCGAAGGTCACCGGGTGCACCGTCCACTTCGTCGACGACGGCGTCGACACCGGCCCGATCATCGCCCAGGGCGTGGTCGAGGTGCGGGAGACGGACGATGAAGCCGCTCTGCACGAGCGCATCAAGGAAGTCGAGCGCTCGCTGCTCGTCGACGTCGTGGGGCGTCTCGCCCGGCACGGCTACCGCATTGAGGGACGAAAGGTTCATGTCGGTGAACACGGACACCGTTAAGCCCATCCGCCGCGCGCTGGTCAGCGTCTACGACAAGACGGGGCTCGAAGAGCTGGCCCGCGGCCTGCACGAGGCCGGTGTCGAGCTCGTCTCCACCGGCTCCACCGCCGGGAAGATCGCCGCGGCCGGCGTTCCCGTCACCAAGGTCGAGGAGCTGACCGGCTTCCCCGAGTGCCTGGACGGGCGCGTCAAGACCCTGCACCCGCGCGTGCACGCCGGCATCCTCGCCGACCTGCGCCTGGAGTCGCACCGCGAGCAGCTCGCCGAGCTCGGCGTGGAGCCGTTCGACCTGGTCGTCGTGAACCTCTACCCGTTCCGCGAGACGGTCGCCTCCGGCGCCACCCCGGACGAGTGCGTCGAGCAGATCGACATCGGCGGCCCTCCATGGTCCGCGCCGCCGCGAAGAACCACCCGTCCGTGGCCATCGTCACCAGCCCCGAGCGGTACGCCGACGTGCTCGCCGCCGTCCGGTCCGGCGGCTTCGACCTGACCGCCCGCAAGCGGCTCGCGGGCGAGGCCTTCCGGCACACGGCCGCGTACGACGTGGCCGTCGCCTCCTGGTTCGCCGCCGACTACGCCGCCGCCGACGACAGCGGCTTCCCGGACTTCCTGGGCGCCACGTACGAGCGGAAGAACGTCCTGCGGTACGGCGAGAACCCGCACCAGGGCGCCGCCCTCTACGTCGACGGGACGGGCGGCCTCGCCGAGCCGAGCAGCTCCACGGCAAGGAGATGTCCTACAACAACTACACGGACACCGACGCCGCGCGCCGGCCGCGTACGACCACGACGAGCCCTGCGTCGCGATCATCAAGCACGCCAACCCGTGCGGCATCGCGATCGGCGCCGACGTCGCCGAGGCCCACCGCAAGGCGCACGCCTGCGACCCGCTGTCCGCGTTCGGCGGCGTCATCGCCGTCAACCGCCCGGTGACGGTCGAGCTGGCCGAGCAGGTCGCCGAGATCTTCACCGAGGTCATCGTCGCCCCCGCCTACGAGGACGGCGCGGTCGAGGTCCTGGCCAGGAAGAAGAACATCCGGGTGCTGCGCGCCGAGGGCGCCCCGGCCAACCCGGTCGAGGTCAAGCCGGTCGACGGCGGCGCCCTCCTCCAGGTCACCGACCGCCTCCAGGCCGACGGCGACGACCCGGCGCACTGGACCCTCGCCACCGGCGACGCCCTCTCCGCAGAGGAGCTGGCCGAGCTGTCCTTCGCCTGGAAGGCCTGCCGCGCGGTCAAGTCCAACGCGATCCTGCTCGCCAAGGACGGCGCCTCGGTCGGCGTCGGCATGGGCCAGGTCAACCGCGTCGACTCCGCGAAGCTGGCCGTCGAGCGGGCGGGCGAGGAGCGGGCGCGCGGCTCGTACGCCGCCTCCGACGCCTTCTTCCCCTTCCCCGACGGCCTGGAGATCCTCACCGCGGCCGGCGTGAAGGCGGTCGTGCAGCCCGGCGGCTCGGTCCGCGACGAGCTGGTCGTCGAGGCGGCGGCCAAGGCCGGCGTGACGATGTACTTCACGGGCACCCGCCACTTCTTCCACTGATACCGAGCCGCGCGACTGACACGCGGCCGCGTGGCGCGGACGGCCCGCCGACCTCCCCGGGAGGTCGGCGGGCCGTCCGCGTCGGCGGATCAGCCGGTCGAACGGTCTCTGTTCTAATGGGTTGCTCTTCTGTCGGCCGCTGCTCGTGGGGGCGTGATGTTGGACGTGGGAACAAGTCCCCGAGGAGGCCGTCGAGGACGCCGAGGCCGTCGAGGGTGCCGCCGGGACTCCGGGCGCCGTCATCCCCGCTCCCGCGAGCGCCCCGGACGCTCCCGGGATCCCGGACGCCGCCGGTGCCGAGGCCCCCGCCGGCCTCTCTCCCGCCCCCCTCCGCCCGTACCTGATCGTCGCGGGCGTCCTGTGCGCCCTCTACCTCCTGTACTCCTGGGTGCAGTACGCGTACTTCCGGACCCCCTCCTGGGACCTCGGGATCTTCGGGCAGTCCGTCCGCGCGTACGCCGAGTTCCGCGCGCCGGTCGTCGACATAAAGGGGCCCGGCTTCCCGATCCTCGGGGACCACTTCAGCCCGGTCACCGCCCTGCTCGCGCCGCTGTACTGGATCTGGCCTCGCCGGTCGCCCTGCTCTTCGCGCAGGCCGCGCTCTTCGCCGCCTCGTCCGCCGTCGTCGGCCGCACCGCGCAGCAGGTCCTCGGCAGCCGGGCCGCCGGCCTCGGGCTCGCGATCGCGTACGGGCTCTCCTGGGGGCTCCAGGAGGCGGTGAGGTCCGACTTCCACGAGATCGCCTTCGCCGTCCCGCTGCTCGCCCTGACCTGCCGGGCCTGATCCTCGGCCGCTGGTCCTCGCCGCCTCCTGGGCGATCCCGCTGATCCTCGTCAAGGGAGGACATGGGGCTCACCGTCGCCATGGTCGGCGCGGTCCTCTTCCTCAAGGGGAGCAGGCGGCTCGGCGCCGCCCTGGCCGCCTTCGGCGTCTCCGCCTTCGCCCTCACGGTCCTCGTCCTGATCCCGGCGGCGAGCAGCCTCGGCCAGTACGACTACTGGTCCAAGATCGAGAAGACGGGCGAGGGGCCGACACCTCCTTCGGGCAGGTCGTCGGCGACGCCCTCGCCTCGGGCGAGCGCTGGGAGATGGTCCTCTACCTGCTCGCGATCACCGGCTTCCTCGCCCTGCGCTCCCCGCTGGTCCTGCTCGTCCTGCCGACCCTGGGCTGGCGCTTCCTCTCCAGGACCCCAACCACTGGGGCATGCACTGGCACTACAGCGCGGTCCTCATGCCGGTCGTCTTCCTGGCCCTGGTGGACGGCGCCCGCGCGGTGCGCACCTCGCCGCGCGCCTGGCTCGTCTCGTACGGGAGGGTCGTCGTCCCGGTGGGGACGGCGGTCGCGCTCGTCCTCGCCGCGAACCTGCCGCTGCGGGAGCTCCTGAAGCCGGAGACGTACCGGGCGGACGCGCGGGTCGCGCAGGCCGGGAGGCGCTGGCGGCGGTGCCGGAGGGGCGAGCGTGGAGACGGACGTCTCGCTCCTCGCCCACCTGACGGCGGACCACCGGGTCTACTGGGCCGGGACCTCCGGGGACGTCGACCCCGACTACCTGGTCTACGACCTGCGCGGCTGGTCGCAGCAGGTCTCGGACCCGGTGCGGCTGGCTTCGCAACTGCATCCGCGGGCGCGGTACGCGCTCACGCACCGCTCCGAGGGGTTCGCGGTCCTGCGCAGGACGTGACGGGCCGGACGCGCCCGAGGGCCGGGCTCCGTACCGGGAAGGGGTACGGAGCCCGGCCCTCGGGCTCTCGCGGGCGGCGGCGCCGTCAGTACCGCGGGCTGTTGCGCTTGAACCAGGCCGCGGCGTCCGACTTCGCGTAGAAGACGATGATCAGGATGCCGAGCACGAGGCTGACCAGGGCGAAGAGGTTCGCGCCCAGCAGGTTGACGAGGCTGCCGAGGGTCGTGAGCGATCCGTAGACGATCGCGGAGATGCGGATGCCGTTGCCGCCGGAGGCGGACTTGGCGGCCATGACGATCGCCCAGACGCCGAAGGCGAGGACGAAGACGCCGATGACGACGAAGACGCCGGTGACCGCGGTCGCGGCGCCGTCGGTGTTGTTGAACTCGGTCGACTCCTCCGCCATCCGGTCGGCGATCCAGCCGCCCGCGATCATCATGATGATGCCGCCCAGGACCTGGAGGACGCCGAGGATCCACAGCATCACGCGGCCGGCCTTCACACCGCCGGGCATCGTGGCGACCGCGCCCGGGTAGCCGCCGTACGGGGAGACCGGCGGGGCCGCCGGGTAGCCGTACCCCTGCTGCGGCACGCCCTGCGGCGCCTGCTGCGGGTAGCCGTACCCCGGCTGCTGGCCCTGCGGGTAGCCGTAGCCGGGCTGCTGCCCTGACCTTGGCCCTGTCCCTGGCCGTAGGGGTTGTTCGGGTCGCCGAAGCTCATCGCGGGATTCCTCCGTGAATTTCTCTGTGCGGGGACGACGCGGCCCGCGCGGAGGACCTTCACGGCATTGGAGCGGATTTCCCCGGCACTTTCCGCGGTACTACGCGGATCATCGTTGTCGCAAGGGCGAGTTCTTGTCCAGTCGATACGTCGTGGAGTTGTGCAAGTGCAACCTTCCGTTCCGCCCTCCGGAACCCTCGGCGCCGGCGAATTGGAAGAAGCCGGGGGCATCCGGGAAGATGGCTCCATGAGCGCCCAGATTCTCGATGGCAAGGCCACCGCAGCCGCGATCAAGTCCGATCTGACCGCCCGTGTGGCGGCCCTCAGGGAGAAGGGCGTCACGCCCGGACTCGGCACCGTCCTCGTCGGCGACGACCCGGCCAGCCAGAAGTACGTGGCCGGAAAGCACCGCGACTGCGCGGAGGTCGGCCTCGCCTCCCTCCAGCGCACGCTGCCCGGCACCGCCACGCAGGAGGAGATCGAGGCGGTCGTGCGGGAGCTCAACGAGGACCCGGCCTGCACCGGTTACATCGTGCAGCTCCCGCTGCCCAAGGGCATCGACGAGAACCGCGTCCTGGAGCTGATGGACCCGGAGAAGGACGCGGACGGACTCCACCGACCAACCTGGGCCGCCTGGTGCTCAACGAGCCCGCCCGCTGCCCTGCACGCCCAACGGCGTCATCACCCTGCTCCGCCGCCACGGCGTGGAGATCAACGGCGCCGAGGTCGTGGTCGTCGGACGCGGCGTCACCATCGGGCGCTCGATGCCGCTGCTGCTCACCCGCCGCTCCGAGAACGCGACCGTGACCCAGTGCCACACCGGCACCCGGGACCTCGCGGCGCACCTGCGCAACGCCGACATCGTCGTCGCGGCGGCCGGCGTCCCGCACCTGATCAAGCCCGAGGACATCAAGCCGGGCGCGGCCGTCCTCGACGTCGGCGTCTCGCGCAACGCCGAGGGGAAGATCGTCGGCGACGTGCACCCGGGCGTCGCCGAGGTCGCCGGCTGGATCTCCCCGAACCCGGGCGGCGTGGGCCCGATGACCCGCGCCCAGCTCCTCGTCAACGTCGTCGAGGCCGCCGAGCGCGCGGCCGCGGCGCTCGACGTGGCGTCCGGGAGCCTCCGGATGCGACGCGGACCGCGGCGGCCGCCCACCGTCACCACCGACACCGCGCGCCCCGAGGGCGGCGGGCGCGCCACACCGGCGCCGCCCCGGCGCCCGCGCGCCAGTGGCCGCTGATCGCGGTCCTCTGCGTCGCCGGGACCGGACTGCTCGTGGTGGGCACGGACGCGTTCCCGCAGTCCTTCCGCGTGGGGGCGATCCTGGTCGGGGCCGCGCTCCTGCTCGGCGCCGTGCTGCGGCGGACGGTGCCGTCCGTGGGCATGCTGGCGGTCCGGTCCCGCTTCACCGACATGATCACGTACGGGGTGATGGGCGGCCTGATCGTGCTGCTCGCGCTCATGGTGCAGCCGGGGCCCTGGCTGCGGATCCCGTTCCTGGAGGACGTCCTCCACCTGACGGTGACGTAGGGCCCGTCCGGCCCGTCCGGCCCGTACGCGCGCGGACGCGGCGCCCGCCCTCTCCCCGTGGGAGGGCGGGCGCCGTCGTGATCAAGGGTCATGGACGCGCCAACGCCGGTTCAAGGCCCGTTGGCGCGCTGTGGCACGGAAGTGACCATTCCGGTACGTCGTCACCCGCGCGGGGCGCGCGTCGCCCCGGAGCCGCCGTCCTTCGACGTGACGGACGCGAGGGCCGCACGGCGGGCCGGCAGGGCAGCCCGCGCGGACGGGTGGCAGTGAGCCGGACCACAAAGGGGTGGGGATTCAGGAGGGCCCGGGTCGGATAGCCTGACCGCTGGATATCTCTTCACGTCGAGACACCGATCGATCAAGAGGGGTATCCCGCACCAGGGCAGGGACCCCCACCGCCAAGCTGTCTTACGGAGATCGCCATGACCCGCACTCCCGTGAATGTCACCGTGACCGGCGCGGCCGGCCAGATCGGCTACGCGCTGCTCTTCCGCATCGCCTCCGGCCACCTGCTCGGCGCGGACGTGCCGGTCAAGCTCCGCCTCCTCGAGATCCCGCAGGGCGTCAAGGCCGCCGAGGGCACCGCCATGGAGCTCGACGACTGCGCGTTCCCGCTGCTCAAGGGCATCGACATCTTCGACGACCCGAACCAGGGCTTCGAGGGCGCCAACGTCGCGCTGCTCGTCGGCGCCCGCCCCCACACCAAGGGCATGGAGCGCGGCGACCTGCTCGCGGCCAACGGCGGCATCTTCAAGCCGCAGGGCAAGGCCATCAACGACCACGCCGCGGACGACATCAAGGTCCTCGTCGTCGGCAACCCGGCCAACACCAACGCCCTGATCGCCCAGGCCGCCGCCCCGACGTCCCGGCCGAGCGCTTCACCGCGATGACCCGCCTGGACCACAACCGCGCGCTGTCCCAGCTCGCCGCCAAGACCGGCGCCTCCGTCGAGGACATCAAGCGCCTCACCATCTGGGGCAACCACTCCGCGACCCAGTACCCGGACGTCTTCCACGCGGAGATCGCCGGCAAGAACGCCGCCGAGGTCGTCAGCGACGAGGCGTGGCTGGCCGACACCTTCATCCCGACCGTCGCCAAGCGCGGCGCCGCGATCATCGAGGCCCGTGGCGCGTCCTCCGCCGCCTCCGCCGCGAACGCCGCCATCGACCACGTCCACACCTGGGTCAACGGCACCGCCGAGGGCGACTGGACCTCCATGGGCGTTCCGTCGGACGGCTCCTACGGCGTCCCCGAGGGCCTCATCTCCTCCTTCCCGGTCACCACCAAGGACGGGAAGTACGAGATCGTCCAGGGCCTGGAGATCAACGACTTCTCCCGCGCCCGCATCGACGCCTCCGTGCAGGAGCTCGCCGAGGAGCGCGACGCGGTCCGCGAGCTCGGCCTCATCTGAGCCCGCCCCGCGCACTTCCGGCGCCCCCGGCCCGTACGACCGACCGTACGGGCCGGGGCGCTACCTTCCACCGGCGGGGGCTCCCGCCTCGCCTATGCTGTGCCACCGGCTCCCGGTCAACTCTTCGGGAGCGACGGACAGTTCCACACCATCGGGGAGCCTTGGCGCAGTCGTTCGTACCCCAGCAGCCCGGACAGCCACCCAGTACGCCGCCACCCGGCACGCCGCCGTCCGGCACCCCGGTGCCCGGCGCCCCACCGCCGGGCACCCACCCGTCGGCCAGCGAGGCGACCCGGCTGCTCTGCGCCGGCACGTACCTCGACGACAGGTTCCGCGACGAGGTCATCGACCAGCTCTACGTCCACGAGGAGCGCTTCGCCGCCCCGCCCTCGGCTACGACGCGAGCCGCGTCCTCGCCCACGCGCTGCGCGCCCGCCGCGTCGAACTCGGCTGGGCCGCCGCGATCCTGGCCCTCTGGGTCGTCGCCTTCCCGCTGACCAAGGGCCTGGTCGTCCTCCTCGTCGTGCCCTTCCTGCTGCTCGGGGTCGCCCGCTGGATCCGCGGCCGGGCCACCGCCGCCGCCACCCCGGTCTACCGCCTCGTCCCCGCCTTCGTCCTGCGCTGGTACGGGCGGTTCATGCTCTTCAGGGCGCGGTGTTCCTCCTCCTGCTCGCCCTCGGCGACGAGGAGACCGCTGGGAAGCTCCTCGGCGACCTCTCCGAGGCGGGCGAGTTCCTCGGCGCCCTGGCGCTGCTCGCCGCCGAGGAGGTGTGGGGCGTCGGCCGGCTGGAGGCGTGGATCGCGATCGCGGTGCCGCTGCTCGTGGCCTGGGCGGTGGCCGTCCAGCGCGGACAGTTCGCCCGCGCGCTCACCCAGGAGCTCTCCCGGGCGCGCTTCCCCGACCAGCGCGCCGACCCGGCCGAGCAGGCCGAGGGCGCCCACTCCCGCCGGCTGCGCGACCGCATCCGGATCGAGCAGCACGCGCGGCTCATCATGTACGGGGCGGACGACCCGTTCTGCGGCGCCGGCGAACCGTACGAGCCCTGGTCGCTCTCCATCGAGCTGCGCCCCGGAAGGACCTCGACGGCAAGGCGCCCGAACCGCTCGACAACAGCGCCATCATGCGGCACGTCGTCCCGCTCCTGGAGGCGCTGCGCGTGCCTCCCGCACGGCTCGCCGCAGATCCAGGCGGCCGTACGGGACCGGCTGCGCGAGCTGGAGATCGACGAGGTCGTCTTCCTGCCCGTCGACGGCCTCCCGGACCGCACCGCCGCCCCGTACACCCCCGAGGGCTTCGAGACGCACCGCTCGGGCTCCATCGAGGAGGGCGGCGAGACCCGCCGCCACTTCCTGCGCATCCGGGTCGGCGGCTGGGGCGAGAGATCGTCACCACCGTCTTCGTCCGCGTCCACACGCAGGGCGGCATGCTGATGCTGGAGGTCGCCCCGCACGTCCTGCGGCCCGTGAAGCCGCTCTACCGGTACGCCGACCGGATCGCCCACCGCTACCGGCACAACCACCACTTCGGCAAGGCCGTCTGGGCCCTCGGCCAGACCCCGCGCTCCGCCGGGCGGGCCCTCGTCACCCTCTGGCGCTCGCTCGGCCACGCCTGGCGGCTGCTCACCGCGGGCCACGCCCACGCGCTGCCCGAGGGCCCGAGGTCTCGGTCCGCGAGCTCGGCTCCGACGACGAGGCCTCCCTCTTCCAGGAGATGGACGTCAGCCGCTACCTGAAGAGCGTCCAGGACCGGGTCGCGAACGGCGTGACGGTCGCGCTCCGCGAAGCCGGTTACGAGACCGCCGAGTTCGAGCAGAAGATCGTCCACGTGGCCGAGGGCGGCACCTTCATCGAGAACACCAAGGGCAACGTGACCTCGGCAACCACAACACCGTCACCAACAAGTCCTTCACCACCTCGACGCCCGGAGGCAACCGTGGCTGACACCGACGACACCCCGCGCCGCGACGGCATCCGGGTCTCCAACACCGGCGGCAACGTCACCATCGGCGACCACAACACGGTCACCAGCACCGTGACCGGGAACCAGCCGTCCCGCGACCCCCTCCAGGAGGAGCTGCTCCTGGCGATCCGCCGCCTCCGCGGCGACCTGGGGGCGTCGTCGCCTCCGAGCAGACGGCCGCCCTGGACGCCGAACTCTCCGACGCGGAGGACGAGATCGAGGGCACCGGACGCGCGGGCACCGGCCGCCTCACCCGACTGCGCCGGGCCCTCGCGGACGCCGGGGCCGTGACCGGCATCCTCGCCTCGGGCGTGGCCGTGGGGCAGGCCGTCGGCGCGCTCCTCGGAGGATGAGATGAGCGGGTACGGGGAGGCGGGGCGGCGGGGCCCGCTGGAACGACGAGACGCAGAGCTGGGAGACGGGCGCCCCGGCGCCCGCGCCCGAGCCCGTCGGCGGGAGCGGCCGCTCCTCCCGCCGCTGCCGCCGCCCCGCCGCCGACCGCGCCGGAGCACGGACCGGAGTACGGGCCGGAGCACACCCTCGCGTACGAGACGCGGCACGGGCCCCGGTACGTACCGGAGGCGGGCGGCTGGCAGTACGCGCCGCCCCGCCCCCGCCCCGGTCCTCCGCGCGGACGGCGGTCGTGGCCGGGGTGGCCGCGGCCGTCCTGGCGGCGGGGTCCGTCGGCGGCTGGCTGCTCTGGGGCGGGGGCGACGACGGGAAGGCCCGACGGCGGGCCCGCCGGCCTCGGTGTCGGCGCCCGACCCGGCCTCGGACCCGGCCTCCGAGGAGACGGCGGAGCCGACCTCCGCCACGCCCACGCCCACGTCCACGGGTGACGCGCCCCCGCCCGGCTACCGGACGGTGAAGGACCTCAAGAGCTTCACGATCGCGATCCCCGAGGACTGGAACCGCACCGAGTCCGACCAGGGCGTCTTCTACAACGCGCCGGACGGCCGGAGCCTCCTCCAGGTCTTCGTGGTCTCCGAGGGCGGCCTGACGCCGTACGACGCCCTGCGCGGCACCTCGCAGGACGGGAGGACCGCCAAGCCCGGCTACGAGGAGATCAGCCTCGAACGGGTCACCGGCGAACCGGACGCCCCGGCCGACGCCGCCGAGCTGGTGTACGCGTACGACCGCGACGGGGGCCGCCGCAAGGTGGTCGACCGGGCGTTCACGGCGGCGGACGGCAACCACTACGCGATCCTGGCCGCGGGCCCGGAGGAGGACTGGCCGAAGCAGCGCGAGGTGCTCCGGGTCGCCCTGGAGTTCTTCGAGCCGGGCGCTTACTGACCCCTGGTGCCTAGCGGGTGCCCGGCTCGTAGTGGCCGGGCGTCATCCGGGTGGTGACGCCGATCCGGTTCCAGGCGTTGATGGTGACGATCGCGGCGATCACCCGGGCCAGCTCGGTCTCGTCGAAGTGCGCGGCGGCGAGCGCGTACACCTCGTCGGGCACGAAGCCGTCGGTGAGGACGGTGACGGCCTCGGTCAGGGCGAGCGCCGCGAGCTCCCGCTCGGTGTAGAAGTGCCGGGACTCCTCCCAGGCGGAGAGCTGCACGATCCGCTCGACGCTCTCGCCCTCCGCGAGGGCGTCCTTGCTGTGCATGTCCACGCAGAACGCGCAGTGGTTGACCTGCGAGGCCCGGATCTTGATCAGGTGGTAGAGGGTGGGGTCGACGTCCTTGGCGGCGGCCGTCTCCAGGCGGATCATCGCCCGGTAGAACTCGGGGACCCGCTCGGCGAAGGGCATCCGGGGCGCGTGCTCGTGGGCACGCTCGACGGTGGTGTGCGTACTGGTCATGGTGTCCACCCTAGGAACCGGTTGGCTCAGGGGTATGGTCCATTTCCATGGCGAACGACTGGGCCACTTTCGGGGCCGACCTCCATCTGGAACTCCGGGGGACGCGGCTGCGCGCGGGACTCATGGACGCCCTGCGGGAGGCGGTGCGCAGCGGGCGCCTTGCGGCGGGGACCCGGCTGCCGTCCTCCCGCTCGCTCGCCGCCGACCTGGGCACGGCCCGCAACACGGTCGCCGACGCGTACGCCGAACTGGTCGCGGAGGGCTGGCTGACCGCCCGGCAGGGCTCGGGCACGCGGGTGGCCGACCGCGCGGAGCTCCGGGACCGGCCGCGCCACCGGCCCCCACCACCCCTCCGGTCACCGCCACCCCCGTCCACAACCTCAAGCCGGGCACCCCCGACCTCGCCTCCTTCCCCGCGCCGACTGGCTCAAGGCGTACCGGCGGGCGCTCACCGCCGCCCCGACGAGGCCTTCGGGTACGGGGACCCGCGCGGCCGCCCCGAACTGCGCACCGCGCTCGCCGAGTACCTCGCCCGCGCGCGGGCGTGCACGCCCGGCCCGAGCGGATCGTGGTCTGTGCCGGGTTCGCCCACGGCCTGACGCTGCTCGGCCAGGCGCTGCGGGAGCGCGGGGTGCGGGACGCGGCCGTGGAGTCGTACGGCCTGAGGGTCCACGCGGACGTCCTGACCCGGGCGGGCCTGGGCACCCCGCTCCTCCCCTTCGACGAACGGGGCACGGACACAGGGCAGTTGACATTCCTCCCCGACTGCGGGGCGGTCCTGATGACGGCGGCCCACCAGTTCCCGCTCGGCGGGGCCCTGCCCCGGACCGTCGGGCGGCCGTCGTCGACTGGGCGCGGGCGTCGGGCGGCCTGGTCCTGGAGGACGACTACGACGGCGAGTTCCGCTACGACCGGCAGCCGGTGGGGGCCCTCCAGGGCCTCGACCCGGAGCGGGTCGTGTACCTCGGCACCGCGAGCAAGTCCCTCGCCCCGGCCTGCGCCTGGCGTGGATGGTCCTGCCGGCGGGCCTGGCGGACGAGGTGGCGGCGGCGAGGGGACCGTGGAGCGGGCGTCGGGCGCGCCGGACCAACTGGCGTTCGCGGAGTTCCTGCGCTCGGGGGCGTACGACCGGCACGTCCGGGCGATGCGGCTGCGCTACCGGCGCCGCCGCGACCAGCTCGTGGCGGCGGTGGCGGCGTACGCGCCGGAGACCCGGGTCGGCGGCATCGCGGCCGGCCTGCACGCCGTCCTCACCCTCCCCGGGCACCGAACGCCCCACCCTGCGGACCGCCGCCCACCACGGCCTCGCCGTCCACGGCGTCTCCCACTACCGCCGCCCCACCGCCACCCCGGCCCCGGACGGCCTCGTCGTCGGCTACGCCACCCCGTCGGACAGCGCGTGGCCGGGGGCGCT
The DNA here is from genome assembly GCA_007858575.1 of Streptomyces sp. WAC08241. Lineage (GTDB taxonomy): Bacteria > Actinomycetota > Actinomycetes > Streptomycetales > Streptomycetaceae > Streptomyces. Next base: position 4,684,675 of record CP042279.1, on the reverse strand, counting down.
GGAGGCGCTGTGCCGGGTGTTGCCGTGAGGACGGGGGTCGGCCGAGGTGCGTGATCAGCCGGCGGACGGAGCGAAGTAGCCGTCCGTCAGGAAGACGCCGGCGAGTGTTCCGGGGCCGTGCCGTGAGTCGAGCCACCTGGAAAGGGGCTGTGTGTCTCCACTGATGACCGCACGCAGCAGAGGGTGTGCAGCTCCTCTTCCTCCCCGGGGCGAACTCGTCCAGGAACGACGCGTACCGATGGTTCACCCCGTCTCGTAGCGGCGGAGCGCTTCGGCGTACCGCTCGGCCTCGTCCGCGTACTCACGGAGCGGGGCAGGTGTGACGTCCTCCGACATGAGCGTTCCCGTGGTGTCCCGGAAGGCGAGTCGTCCGGTGGGGTCCTCGGGCTCGCGGAGTCCGGTGCGAACCGCCGCTTCGCGGGTGATGCGACGGGCCTCCCGGTCGCACGCGCCCTCCATGACGACCCCGAGGTTGCGCGTGTACGAGCTGCCTTTCGGGTCGGCCGCGGAGTAGGTCCGTCCCGAGACGCGGCGGAAGTTGATGCCGTACTGCGTACGGACCAGTTCGCCTCCGACGTCCACGTACCGGCGTCGTGAGCCGTAGTGCAGGCAGTCGTGGGCGTACGCCCGTAACAGGTCGAGCAGTGCGAGTTCCGGCCGCTCGGGGAGGTCGCGTTCCATCGGGCCGTACATGGTGATCACCGCGAACATCTGCAAGTGCCGGTAACCCTGGTCGGGGTGGTGGAACCCGCCGAACGCACCGGGTCGCGTGGACTCCGCCCCACCAGCACCACCAGGAGCGGAAGCACCTGGGAGAGCCCGAGCTCGGCGTAGCGGTTCCACGCCACGTGGAAACCGGTGTGGAACGGCGTCGTGTCGAAGCCGGAGGCCTGCCACCGGGCCAGACGGTCGGGAGCCGGACGGAACGTGTGGTCGGGATGCCCGCCGTGAGCTCGGACGAGTCGGTGCGCAGCGCGGCCAGCACGTCGAGTGCCCGCGCACCGACCACGCTTTCGTTGGGTGCCAACGGGACTACAAGAGGTCCTCCCCTCGATGAGCAGCCGATGTGCTTCCTGCGTTCCTGCGGCAGCGAGTCCGGTTCGAACCACTGCGCCTCCAAGATCTCGAAACCGTCGATGTCCAGGTCACCCCCGACGAGGAGCGCTTCGTAAGCGACTTCCACGCGGAGTCTGTAACCGCTCTTCACGTGCACCAGGCGACCGGGCTCGACGTCGAGCCCCGTCTCCTCCTTGACCTCCCGCACCACGGTCTGCGGGAACTCCTCGCCCTTGACGGCATAGCCCGTGGGCAGTCCCCACGGGCGCTCCGGAGGCCACATCCGGTGCTTGAGGAGAAGGACCTGTCCCTTGTCGTCACGGACGACTCCCGTGACGCCCACCATGAACTTCGCGTGGGCGAACCACAGAATCCGCCATTGCAGGGGCCTCGGACGAGCCGCCACAGCCGGACGACAACTCGCTTCATGAACGCGCCTTTCTCTGAGTCGGGGAGCGTGCCGGGAGCACGTCCACGGCGGTTGCAACCTCACGGTTCTGCGGATGGTCACGCCCGCGTACCTCGCCACATCACCCACGGCCGCTCGACGATCTCGGCGAAGCCGGTGTGCTCGGGATGCGCGCGGAGATGCTCGAACGGCCATGTCTGCGCCCGTACCGGGTCGGTCCCGGGCTCGCTCTCGGCGCCGCACTCGGTGTCGTCGTCGTCGAGCGCCAGGCACCGGAACCGGTACGCGCACGGGGTGCATCCGGGGACGGCTCGGGACGGGGACGCAACTCGTGGTCCGCGGAGAGGACGAGCGGCGCGGTGCCGGGTAGGGGCTGTGCTCCGGTCACGACCCACCACCCGTACGGGGGTGGTGACGACACGGATCTGTGCCCATTCGGCATCGGTGGGCCGGCGCACCTTCTCGGGAAGCGCGGCCCACTCCGCGCCGCCACCCGGGGCCGCAGGAACACGCTCTCCTCGGAGCAGCGCGTCACCTTGCCGAACCGGGACGCTCCACCGCTGGTGTCCACCGCGTAGCTCTTCGCGGTGGGAACCCACTGTCGTCGCCCATGCCTCACCTCCCGTGGGGAACAGGCTTGTTCCCGCCCCTGTGGATCGTTCGTGCACATGGAGCTAACCGCGCGAGACGCTCGGACCGGTACCGTTGAGGGGAGGCCGAATCATAAGACTCATAAGCGCTGGGGGTTGGCGTGGCCGCAGCTTCCGAAGAACGGCGTAATCAAGGGCTCTGCACCCTGCTCGACCAGGCGGGATACTCGGAAACGAAGTTCGCCCACGCCGTGAACCGGTTGGGCGCGGAGGCCGGGCTCGCCCTCAACTACCGTCAGCCGTCCGTTTCCCAGTGGAAACAGGGCGCACAGCCGAAGCCCCAGGTCAGGGCTGTGATCCTGGCTGTTCTCGAACGACGCCTCGGGCGGCCGGTGACCTACGCGGAAGCGGGATTGCAACGCCCATCAGGAGATTCAAGCGATTCTCGTCGGGACACTGTGGAGTCCCTGATCGATCTCGGGAAGGACGACATGAACCCGTCCCGTCGCAAGCTCTTGGCCGCGGGCCTGTATTCCGCGGCCCTCACCGTTCCGGCCTTTTCCGCTCTTGTGTCGCAGGCGCACGCCGACGATCGCGAACGCCTCACCAGGCCCACCGGTCGCATCGGACAAGGAGAAGTCGAGACCGTCCGCCGAATGACGGACAAGATCGCGGACATCCTCGACGAACTCGGCGGGGGACACGCGCGGCCGATGGCGGCCGCCTTCCTCGTCAACACGGTCGCCGGCTACCTGCGCGCGGAGGCCTCGGACGCGGTCCACCGCGACATGCTCTCCGCCGCGTCGGACCTCACCTACCTCACGGGGTGGATGGCCATGTACGAGCGGGCGCACGGCCTGGGTCAGACCTACTACCTGCACGCCCTGGACCTGGCCGGGGAGTCGGGCGATCAGCTCACGTACTGCCGGACCCTGCGGGGAATGAGCCTCCAGGCCTCCCACCTCCGGTACGGGCGGAAGGCCTTGGAGTACGCCGACTCGGCCGCCGAGGCGGCACCCCAGGCAGGTCCGCGTCTCGTCGCGTTCCTTCGGGGCAGCAGGCGCACGCCTCCTCGATGGTCGGCGACCGCAGCGGGGCCCTCGCACGCCTGCGAGAAGCCGAGGCCGCCCTCTCCCGGGCGGATTCCCGGCGCGACGCCGTCGGGGCTACGACCAGGCCGCGTTCCAGTTCCACGTGTCACACGTGCACTACGAATCGCGGGACCTGGCGGGCTCCATCCGCGCGCTCAAGACCTCCATCCGGATCATGTCCCCACGGAACGCCAGGGCAGGCTGCACGCCAACGCCGTCCTCGCCCAGAGGCAGTACGAGTACGGGCATCTGGAGGAGGCGTGCTCGACCTGGGGACGCTTCCTCGACGACTACGAGGTCCTGTCGACGGCCCGGGGCGACGAGCACTTCGACAAGTTGCGGGTCCTCACCATGCCGCGCACGTCCCCGTGGTCCGCGACCTGCGCGACCGCGTCCGTACGGTGGCGGAGCTGAAGGCGGCGTAGGGCGGCCCGAGCGTGTTCGGGCCGCCTCCCATTGCCGTCGGAGCCCGGCCTCGGCCGGCGGTTACGCCCGGCTCGTCGGCATCCGCGTCGAAGGCCCGGTCGCAAGAAGCGGATCCGCCCGACGCGCTCGACCGTCTGCCGTGCCGAGCGTTCCCACCAGCACGAAGAGGGCCGGGGCGATCAGGCGGTTCCCCGCTCCACGGCGGCGAAGTAGTGGCCCAGAGTCTCCTTGCTGTCCGGAGTGAACGGGTTCTCCTCCATAGACCGGAGGAGTTCGGACTCCGTCAGCCAGCCGTGCCACATCACTTCGTCCGGGTCGGGAACCGGGTCGTCGGACAGGACGGCCTCGTGCACGGCGAGCCAATGGGGGCTGAGTCCCCTGCGGTTCAGGAACTTCACGACGAAGCGGACCGGTGTCCGAACGCCCAGTTCCTCGGCCAGTTCGCGCGACGCGGCCGCCTCGTAGGACTCGCCCACGGCGACGGCACCGCCGGACGCCACCTCGTAGTGCCCGGGAACCGGGCGAGGTGCCGGAACGGCGGTGCACGAGGATCCGGCCGTCCCGGTCCCTGCACACCGTCGCGGCGATCCGGTGCAGCCAGCCACGGCGAACGGCCTCGTCCCGGCCGACCACCGCCAGGACCCGGTCCTGTTCGTCGACGCGCTCGACCGTCTCGTCGGCGAGCCCCGCGAACGACTGCCGGGGCACAGCCTCGGGTGCCCGCTGCCGGTCGAGCTTCTCCAGGACCCGATCGCGGAGGAGCTCGTACTCCTCACGGAGCCTGCGCCACTCGGTCGCGGGTGGGCGGGGACGACGATGCCGCCGGTGACCACCTCCTCGGGTCCGAACTGCTCGCGGGTGAGATCGATCTCGACGCCCGTGCCCAGGCGGTTCCACCAGTGGTGGTCCACGCGCTCTCCGCCGACGTGGACCTCTCCGCGGATCAGCTCGCCCCCAGCAGGTCGTTGAGCACCATGGCGGTCACCCCGCACTGGTCCCGGGCCGGGTTGTGCGCGGTCCAGCGCGATCGGAACTCGGGAGTGCACGTCTCGGCACTCAACTGCCGCGCACGGCGCGTTCGATGTCGGAAAGGAGCAACGGCGTCATGCCCGTGATCCTGCCCGCGACCACTGACAACGGCCCGGGGCACTGCCGCGCGAGGCCACGCGCTCGATGTTCGGCGAGAAACGCCCGCCCTCCACCGCGACAGGCCGGAGGTGCCCTACAGGTGCTTCCCGGGCTCCTCCGATCACGGCTCCGACCGGCCGCCGTGCCCGGCGAGGATCTCCCGGGCCGCCCGCACGAGGTGCGCGTTGTCCTGGGCGGTCGAGCCGTCGGGCAGGGTCAGTACGTCCTCCAGGCCGATCCTGGTGGGCAGGCCCAGGGCGGCCGCCGTGCGCAGGACGGGCCAGGCGCCGTCGTCCTCGCCGTGCAGCAGGAGGGGCGCCGGGAGGTCGTCCCCAGTTCCCGGAGCAGGGCCGTGGCCGTGGACGCCGCCGTGGCCGGGTCGGTGTCGGTCACCTCGGCCAGGACCCGCAGCACCCGGCGGGCCCGCGGCCAGGCGCGGAACCGGCGGGCGCCGTCGGTGCCGGACCAGACGCCGGCCTCGACGCCGATCCCGCGCTCCAGCAGCGCCTCGGCCACCGCCTCGGCGCCCTCCTCGTGCCAGTTCACCGAGGCGTGATCGGGCAGCACCGTCCAGGACCGGATCAGCTCGACCCGCTTCCCCGGGTCCGGGACCGCCCAGGCCCCGGTGGTGATCCCGACCCGCACCCCTTCCGGCACGGCGGCACGCACCGCGCCCACCGCCTCGGCGACCGCCCGGGGCTCCAGCGAGTCGAGGCCGTCGGCCCCCGGGGGTGGAGGTGGACGTCCTCCGCCCCGGCCTCCGCGGCGCGTGCCGCCTCGGCCGCCAGCTCCTCCGGGGTCACCGGGACCCGGCGGTTCTCGCTCCGGCTCCGCACTCCGTTCAGGCATACCTGCAACATGCCCCGCACTCTGCCAGACGCCACCGGCGGTCGGCGGGTCGCGCGGAAGCCCGCCGCCCACCTGGGGCAGGTGGGCGGCGGGGCTTCCGCGTCGGGGTCGCCGGGGTCCGGGTCAGCCGAAGTGCAACTGGCCCTGGCCCTCGTGGCCGAGGAAGTTGGCCCAGCCCTGAGAGGTGGGCTTGCCGGGGTTCACGAAGGAGTCGCCGTGGTTGCGGTTGGGGCGGACGGTGACGTCGCCGGCGGTGTCGTGGACGATGAGGTCCGCGTCGCCGTCGCCGTTGGCGTCGGCGAAGTAGAGCGGCCCTTGCCGGGGTCTCCGAGGAAGTTGGCCCAGCCCTGGCTGACGATGGAGCCGCCGTCGAAGTAGGCGCCGTTGTCGTGGTTGAGGCGGATGGCGATGTCGCCGGCGGTGTCGTGGACGATGAGGTCGGCGCGGCCGTCGCCGTTGGCGTCGGCGAAGTAGAGCGGCCCTTGCCGGGGTCTCCGAGGAAGTTGGCCCAGCCCTGGCTGACGATGGAGCCGCCGTCGAAGTAGGCGCCGTTGTCGTGGTTGAGGCGGACGGCGATGTCGCCGGCGGTGTCGTGGACGATGAGGTCGGCGCGGCCGTCGCCGTTGGCGTCGGCGAAGTACAGGCGGCCCTTGCCCGGCCCCCGAGGAAGTTGGCCCAGCCCTTCGACACCACCCTGCCGCCGTCGAAGCCCTTGCCCGCGCCGAGGTTGCGGCGCACGGACACCTCGCCGTCCGTCCCGTGGACGATCAGGTCCGACAGACCGTCGCCGTCCACGTCGGCGACGTACAGGCGCCCCTTCCCCGGCCGGCCGGTGAAGTTGGCCCAGCCCTGCGAGAGCACCTTGCCGCCGTCGAAGTAGGCGCCGTCGTCGTGGTTGTTCCGGACCGCCAGGTCGCCCGCGGTGTCCAGGACCGCCAGATCGGCCGCCCGTCGCCGTTCAGCGAGCCCGCGCGCTCGACCGGGGCGCCCGGACCGAGGTTCACGTCCAGGTAGTCGCGGTCGATCTTGATCGTGGTGCCGCCCCAGGTCTCGGTGACGTTCCCGGCGTACTGCTTGACCCGCTGGTGATCGGCCCACAGGTGGTCCGGAAGGACGGGGTCCTTGGTGTTCGCGTCGCCGTCCCACAGCGCGTCGAAGACCACGTCGGGGAGGGTGTGTCCGCTCCCGGCACGGGCGAGGTCGTTGATGCCGGACGAGGAGCTGCTGTAGACGGCCGACTTGTAGCCGAGCGCGTGCAGGCGCTGGGTCCACGAGGACAGGAAGCCCAGGGCGTCGGAGCGGTGGGCGGAGGGTACGCCTCCATGTCGTAGTAGATCAGGCTGCCGGGGCCGAAGCCCAGGTCGGCGGCGTTCCGGACCGCGTCGTCGGCGGCCGCCGCGCCCTGCGCGGCCGGGGCGGTGATGTCCTCCGCCTGGATCCCGAGGTACAGCGGTATGAACTTCCAGCCGTCCTCCGCCCGGTCCTTGACCCAGGAGGGGGTCAGGTTGGGCTGGCTGCAGGCGCGCATGGAGCCGCCGATGTAGATGCCGACCGCGTCGTACGGAGAGCTGTCCTTCCAGGTGTTCATCGCGCCGGCGCTCGGCGCGGCGCAGGTGTCGAAGCCCTTGCCCCGGTGGTTCGTGACGGACGAAGGGAGGGCCGTGGCCGTGACGGACGCGGTGGCGGCGGCCGTACGGGAGGCGGTGGCCGCACCCCGTACGGCGGGCTCCGCGGGGCGCGGCCGGCCGGGGAGGCCGGCGCCCTCCAGGATCGCCGCGATCAGGCCCGGGTCGTCGTCGTACGTCCCGGTGACCGTGACCGTGTCGGCATCGACGCGCGTCTCGTGGGCGGCCGGGTCCTGCTCGGTGCCCTGTTCCGCCGGCGCGTGGGCGGCGGGCTCCACCAGGAGCGCCTCGGTCTTGCCGATGAGGTCGGACGGGCAGTCCTGGTCGGCGCCGGGGGTGCCGAGGTAGAGCGTGTGCCGGTCGAAGCGCACGCAGGCGGTGGGGGTGGCGGCCAGGTCGACCACGTCCCAGCTCCCGGGGACGGTGAAGGTGTGGCCCCGGTAGGTGACCGCCCGGGTGTCGGGTCCGGCCGGGGCGGTGGCGGCGAGGGCGTGCGGGGCGAGGGACAGCGACAGTGGCGGTGGCTGCCAGTACCCCGAGCAGGCGGGTGGATCGTGACATGACGGCTCCTGGTGGCGGGAGGGCGGGACGGGGAGGCGTTCGGTTCAGCCGAAGTAGAGGTCGCCCTGGCCGTCGTTGCCGAGGAAGTTGGCCCAGTCCCGCGAGACGACCTTGCCGCTGTCGAAGTAGGCGCCGTTGTCGTGGTTGACGCGGATGGCGACGTCGCCGTCGGTGTCGTGGACGATGAGGTCCGCGGTGTTGTCGCCGTTGGTGTCGGCGAAGTACAGGCGGCCCTTGCCGGTGCCTCCGAGGAAGTTGGCCCAGCCCTTGGAGACGACCTTGCCGCTGTCGAAGTAGGCGCCGTTGTCGTGGTTGACGCGGATGGCGACGTCACCGGCGGTGTCGTGGACGATCAGGTCGGCGCGGCCGTCGCCGTTGGCGTCGGCGAAGTACAGGCGGCCCTTGCCGGTGCCTCCGAGGAAGTTGGCCCAGCCCTTGGAGACGACCTTGCCGCCGTCGAAGTAGGCGCCGTGACCGTGGTTGACGCGGATGGCGACGTCGCCGTTGGTGTCGTGGACGATGAGGTCCGCGTCGCCGTCGCCGTTGGCGTCCGCGAAGTAGAGGCGGCCCTTGCCCGGCTGGCCGGTGAAGTTGGACCAGCCCTTCGAGACGACCTTGCCGCCGTCGAAGCCCTTGCCCGCGCCGAGGTTGCGGCGCACGGACACCTCGCCGCTCGACGTCTGGACGAACAGGTCGGTGCGGCCGTCGCCGTTGGCGTCGGCGAAGTAGAGCTGGCCCTTGCCCGGCTGGCCGAGGAAGTTGGCCCAGCCCTTCGAGAGCACCTTGCCGCCGTCGAAGTACGCGCCGTTGTCGTGGTTGTTCCGGACCGCCAGGTTGCCCGCGGTGTCGAGGACCGCCAGGTCGGCCGCCTTGTCACCGTTGAGGGAGGGGTCGTCACCCGCTCCTCGATGACCTTCTTGTAGCGGTACGGCAGGAAGCCGTTGTCCAGCAGGTACGAGCGCGACCTGGTCGACTGGCGGGCGTTGGTGCCGCTGTGCGCCTCCTCCAGCACCACGGCCGTGGTGTGCGAGCTGTCGGTCCAGCCCTTGAACAGCACCACGTGCGACTGGATCCGGTCGATCATGTCGCCCGGCCGGAGGTCGTCCAGGCTGCCGAGACGGACGGCGTAGTTGGGCAGGGTCCAGGTGGTGGCGCCGTAGTTGTTGCTGGCGCTCGCCTTCAGGTGCCAGGCCATCGACACGAAGCCCGAGCAGTCCTGGCGGTACTTGCCGTTGCGGTCGCTGTGGTAGCGGGTCTGGCTGTACGGGACCTGCTGGTCGATCCAGCTCTGGGCGCGGGCGAGGATCTCCTCGCGGGTGATCTCGCCGTTCACGTCGGAGTCGTCCGCCACCGAGGCGGTCAGGGCCTGGGTGCCCGCCGTCCGCGTCTCCGCTCCGGCCGCCGCGGCGGTGGCCGACGCGTCGTCACCGGGGCCGCCCGGGTCGGTGTCCGGCGCGTCGGGGTCGGGGGTCTCCGGTGCCGGCAGCCCCGCCGCCCGTGCTCCGGCCTCCAGCTCCTCGGCCGTCGCGTTGGTCGGGTCCGCCACGGTCGGGGTGAACTCGACGTCCTCGCCGACCGGGTCCGTCAGGGCCGCCGCCCGGACGAGCTGCGGCGCGGCGTACGACGGGAGGGCCGTGGTCAGGGCGAGCCCGGAGGCGGCGGTGACGGCGAGGGCGATGGCGAGGGTGGGACGGAGTGCCTTAGGCGTGGGCATGACAGTTCCTTCGAGGTGGGGAGAGGGATGGTGGGCGTACGCGTGCGGAAGGCGCGCGTGCCGGTGCGAGGTGCGAGGTGCGAGGTGCGAGGTGCGAGTGCGGGAGTACGGGGAGAGGAAGGCGCGCGTGGTTCGGGTGCGCGTGTGAGGGCGAGGGCTCGCTCGCCGCTCAGAGGGCCTTCGCGGGCACGGACCAGGCCGCCAGCTCCGGCCGGGTGCTCAGGGCGCGCTCGACGAGGCCGGTCAGGATCGCCGTCACGCCGGTGTCCGTCGGCGCGTGCCGGGTGTGGAAGCCGACGATGACGTGGCCGGGGCCGCAACTGGCGCTGACGTGCTCGACCAGTTCCTCGGGGCGTGCCGCGCCGTACAACAGGTCGGCGACGTAGTCCGGTTCGAGCCAGGGGCGGGCGGCACGGTCCGGCGAGGCGAAGGCGACGAGGGTCAGGCGCATCCGGGTCGTGCTCCGTTGTCGTTCAGTCCCAGATCAGGCTGTTGCCGTGACCTGCGGAGGCGCCGGAGTCCGTGGTCCCGGGCGCGGCCGGCGAGGGCCGGGGCCTCGGCGGAGTGCGCCGTGCGGCCGGCGCCGTACCCGTGCGACGCGGCCCCGAGCGCCGTGGTGCCCGCCGTCGCCAGGGCCGCACCGCAGAGGGCGAGCAGGGCGGGGACGGCGATACGGGCCAGGTGGCTGGTGACGGACATGGCGGTTCCCCCTGATGGTGGTGTGGGTGTCGTCGGGAGGTGCGATCCGTGCTCCCCGACGACCTCCACCTGCCGTCCCGGACGGCGCCGCGACAGATGATCCGGGGCGGCGGAAGCGGCCAGGACGCTTTGGGCCAGGGCGTCGCCGGGGGTGCCGCCGGGGTGTCGCGAGGGTGTCGCGGGGGCATCGCCGAGGACGCTGCCGGGGGCGTCGCCGAGGCCCTCGCCGGGAGTGCCGCCGAGGGCGGGGGCGGGGCCGGTCCGGGGTCGAGCCGGCCGGCCCCCGCCGACGAGACGTCCGGTTGACGCCGGTTCGTCGCGGTACCGGGGAGAACCCTCCCGGACTTGATCGACTTCGCTTGCCAGAGCGGCGGCCTTCACCACACCCTCACCTCATGAAGATGGCTTGACCACGTAAGGCAGTCGAACGGCTGGGGGCAGGGGATGACTGATCAAGACGTGCTCACGGTGCTGGGACTCACCGGCACGCACGAGGCCGTGTACCGGGCGATGCGCTCCCGGGAGACGTGGGGAAGGCCGAACTGGCCGCGCACCTGGGCCTGGACACCGACGAGGTCGGCCGCGCCCTCGACGCCCTTTTCGAACTGCGCCTGATGCGCAGGTCCTTGGGGACGACGGTGACGGCGGTGACGGCGGTGACGGCGAAGGTGACGGCGACGACGGCGACGCGGGCGCGCTGAGTGCCGTCGGTCCGCAGGAGGGTCTGCAGGCCCTCCTCGACCGGCAGCACGAGGAACTGCTGCGACAGCAGGAGCGGATCCTGGAGCGCCAGCGGGTGCTCGGGAAGATGGTGCGGCACCTGTCCGACGAGCGGACCGGCCGGGAACACGCGGACGCGGAGCGGATCATCGGCCTCGACGCGGTGCAGCGCCGGCTGGCGCGCCTCGCCGACGAGGCCGCGCGCGAGTGCTCACGTTCATGCCCGGCGGCGCGCAGTCCGCCCCGCCCTGCTCGCGGCCCGGCGCAACGACACGCGCCTGCTGGCCCGCGGCGTCGTCACCCGCACCATCGGGCTCGACGTGATCCGTGCCGACGGGCCCACCCTGGAGCACGCGCGCTGGCTCACCGACCAGGGCGCCGAGTTCCGTACGGTCCCCTCCCTGCCGCCGCGCATGATCCTGGTCGACCGCGCCGCGGCGCTCGTGCCCTGGACCCGGCCGACACCCGCCGTGGCGCCCTCTACCTCACCCACCCCGGCGTGGTCGCCTCCCTGCTCGACCTGTTCGACCAGGTCTGGAACCGCTCCACCCCGCTCGGTGCCGACACGGACGCCCCGCCCGGCGGCCTCACCGACACCGAACGCGACCTCCTCCAGCTCATCGGCCAGGGCCTCACCGACGAGGCGGCCGCCGCCCGCCTGCACATCTCCCCGCGTACGAGCCGCCGGATGATGGCCGCCCTGATGGAACGCCTCGGTGCGCGCAGCCCGTTTCGAAGCGGGGCTGCGGGCGGCGCAGCGGGGGTGGCTGTGAGGGCGGCCGCGCGACGAGGGCGGCCCGATGGACAAGGCCCTAGGCCCGGTCGCCCGGAAGGGAAGACGCCGACGGAGGCGGCTCCGGCGCCTCGCCGAAGCGCGCCAGGGCCAGGAGCCCGCCACCGCCACCGCGAAGCCGGTGACCGCGAGCCAGCCGAGGCCGGTGCGGGTGGTGTCGCCGAGCCAGGCCACGCCGACCGCCGCCGGGCCGATCGTCTCGCCGAGGACCATGCCCGCCGTCGCCGTCGTCACCGAGCCCCGCTGAGCGCCGAGGTCAGGAGGAGGAAGGCCGCCCCGCCGCCCGCCAGGAGGCGTACAGGGCGGGGTCCGCCAGGTCGATCCCGTCGATCAGGCGGACCGCCACCTCCACCACCCGAAGCCGAGGCCCGCGCCCAGGCCCAGGACGAGCGCGCGCGGGCGGTCCGGCAGGCGGCCGGCCGCCGCGCCGAGCAGCAGGATCCCGAACGCGACGGCCAGGAGCGCCCAGTCCAGCGCCTCCGGGCCCGCCCGGTGGCCCTCCGGCCGAGGCGAGGGCCAGCATCGCGAGCCCCGCGCAGACCACCGCCACCGCCGTCCACTCCACCCGGCTCAGCCGCACCCGGAGCACCCGCGAGGCGACGACCGCCGTCACCGCCAGGCTCGCGGCGAGGGCCGCGCCCACCACGTAGATGGGCAGCGTCCGCAGGCCACGATCTGGAGGACGAACCCCAGGCCGTCCAGGCAGAGACCGGCGAGATAGCGCCACTGCCGCACCGCCCGCCACAGCAGCGCGACGTCGACGCCGCCGCCCGTGCCCGGCTCCGCCGCGCGGGCCGCCACCGCCTGGAAGACGGACGCCGTGCCGTAACAGATGGCTGAAGCAAACGCACAAATCATCCCGAGGAGCACGAAACGACTCTAGGGCTTGCGGCCGGAAAGCAGCGGACTGGACTGGCGGTCGCGGCATGTGTGACCGTGAGGCGCGCGACCGAGGGAGCGCGACCGCGAAGGGGAGGGTGAGAGACGTGCGGAGGCTGAGGTCGAGCACGGTGGTGCTCGGCGGCATGGGCGTGCTCGCGGCGACGATCACGGCGTGCGGTTCCGAACCGGACAAGCGGTGCGTGGACCGGCTGAGCCGGGAACAGTTGCCCCGTTACGAGTGCGAGAGCGGCAGCGGCAGCAGCGGCTCTTCCGCGGGGCGTACTACTACGGCGGGTCCGTCAGCGACAAGAAGGCGAGCGGCGGCAGCTTCGACAAGGCCGCCGTCGACAGCGGCGGCTTCGGCTGCTCCCGCACCGGCGGCGGCTGAGGCGGGCCCGGCACCGTGGAGCGTCACACCGTCGAACCCCGCCCCGACTGGCAGCGGACCGTCGAGGAGCAGGGGCTCGTCTATCCGCTGACCCGCCACCCGGACGGCTCGCTGCGCCCGTACTGGGACGAGCGCGTACTACTCCTTCTCCCTGTCCGAGGTCGAGGCGCTGGAGGAGGTCGTCGAGGAACTGCACGCCATGTCCCTCGCCGCCGCCGCGCACATCGTCGAGAAGGAACGTTTCGCGGACCTCGGGATCACCGACCCGAGGCTGGCCGGGCTGATCGCCGAGTCCTGGCGACGGCGTGCCGAACTCCCCTCGATCTACGGGCGGTTCGACCTGCGGTACGACGGCACCGGGCCGGCCAAGATGCTGGAGTACAACGCCGACACCCCACCTCCCTCGTGGAGGCCGCGAGCCCGCAGTGGTTCTGGATGGAGGAACGGTTCCCCGGCGCCGACCAGTGGAACTCCCTCCACGAGCGGCTCGTCGACGCCTGGAAGCGGCAGGCCCACCTGCTGCCGCCCGGCCCCGTCCACTTCGCGCACTCGGAGGGCGACGAGCTCGGCGAGGACCTGATGACGGTCGCGTACCTGCGCGAGACCGCCCAGCAGGCCGGCCTGGAGACCGAGGCGCTCTCCGTCGAGCAGATCGGCTGGGACCGGCTCTCGGGCCGCTTCGTCGACGACCGGCTCCGCTTCCTCCGGAGCTGCTTCAAGCTCTACCCGTGGGAGTGGCTGACCACCGACCGCTTCGGCCCGCACGTCCTGGACACCCTCGACAACGGCGGCGGCACCGGCACCACCTGCTGGATCGAGCCCGCCTGGAAGATGCTGCTCTCCAACAAGGCGCTGCTCGCGATCCTGTGGGAGCTGTACCCGGACCACCCCAACCTGCTGCCCGCCCACCTCGACGGGCCGCGCGAACTCGCCGCCACCACCGGCTGGGCCGCCAAACCGCTGCTCGGCCGCGAGGGCGAGGCGTCACCCTGCACGAGGCCGGCACGGAGCCCTTCGTGCGCGACGGGGAGCCCTGCTGCTACCAGGGCCTCGCCCCGCTGCCCGACTTCGACGGCAACCGGGTGGTCCTCGGCGCGTGGGTCGTCGAGGGCGAGGCGGCGGGCCTTGGCATCCGGGAGTCGGCGGGGCCCGTCACCGACGAGTACGCGCGCTTCCTGCCGCACGTGATCCTGTGACGGTCCCGCCGGGGCGGGTCACTCGGGGACGTACTCCCTGAGCGGCGCGGGCCTCAGACCCGCCGCCGCGGCCAGGTCCAGGGCCCGCTTCAGGTCCTGCTCCAGGGTCTCGTTGAAGTGGAGCAGGACGATGTCACCGGCCTTGAGCTCCGGGTTCGGCGGGTTCCACTGCCCCCAGGCGGTGAGGTCGTGCGTCCAGGTCACCACGGCCTTCACCCCGCACGCGCGGGCGGTGGTCAGGGTCGTCGCGTCGTACGTGCCGTACGGCGGACGCAGCAGCCGTGGGCCGTCGCCGAACCGGGCCAGGTGCTGGTCCCGGGCCCGCAGACCTCCGCCTTCTGCCCGGCGGCGTCGAGCGTCGTCAGGTCCGGGTGGTTGACGGTGTGGTTCTCGACGCGGGACGGGCCCCGGTCGAGCAGCGCACGGAAGTAGCCGGAGTCGTACGAGTACGCGCCGGGCAGCAGGAAGAGCGAGGCGGGCACTTGCCGTTCGAGCAGCAGCTTCGCGGCGGCGGGGTCGTGGAACCAGCCGTCGTCGATGGTGATGAAGACGACCGGGTCGGTGGTCTCGACGTGCGAGACCACCGGGGCGGGGGCGGGCCAGGCCGTCTCCGGGGCGGCCTGCGCGGGTCCCGTGGCCGCGCCGACGAGCGCGAGCGGGACGAGGGCGGCGAGCGCGGCACGCACGGCGTGGCGCGAGCGGGGTCTCGGCATGGCCGCATCATTGGCCTAGACCAACTGTGGTGTCAATGGTCCGTGCCGACCCGGACGGGCGCCTCGCCCCGCAGGTCCCGGCACTCCCGCCCGCCCCGGGCGTCAGCCCGCCAGCACCCCCGCAACTGCTCCAACCCCCAGTCCAGGTCCTCCTTCGAGATCACCAGCGGCGGGGCGATCCGGATCGTCGAGCCGTGGGTGTCCTTCACCAGGACCCCCGGTCGAGCAGCCGCTCCGAGACCTCCCGGCCCGTGCCCTTCGACGGGGCGACGTCCACCGGCCCACAGCCCGCGCCCCCGCACCGCCTCCACCGTGCCGCCGCCCACGAGCAGCCCCAGCTCGGCGTGGAGATGGTCGCCCAGCTCCGCCGCCCGCTCCTGGTACTCGCCCGTCCGCAGCATCGCGATCACCTCCAGGGCCACCGCGCAGGCCAGCGGGTTCCCGCCGAAGGTCGACCCGTGCTCGCCCGGCCGGAAGACCCCGAGCACGTCCCGGTCGGCCACCACCGCCGACACCGGCACCACCCCGCCGCCCAGCGCCTTCCCAAGGAGGTACACGTCCGGCACCACGCCCTCGTGGTCGCACGCGAACGTCCTCCCCGTACGGCCCAGGCCCGACTGGATCTCGTCCGCCACGAACAGCACGTTCCGCCGCCGGGTCAGCTCCCGCACCCCGGCAGGTAGCCGGCCGGCGGCACCAGGACCCCCGCCTCGCCCTGGATCGGCTCCAGGAGCACCGCCACCGTGTTCTCCGTGACCGCCGCCTCCAGGGCCGTCAGGTCCCCGTACGGCACGATCTCGAACCCCGGCGTGTACGGCCCGAAGTGGTCCCGCGCCTCGTGGTCCGTGGAGAAGCTCACGACCGTCGTCGTCCGGCCGTGGAAGTTGTTCGCCGCCACCACGATCTTCGCGTGCCCGTCCGGCACGCCCTTCACCTCGTACCCCCACTTCCGGGCCGTCTTGACGGCCGTCTCCACCGCCTCCGCGCCCGTGTTCATCGGCAGCACCGCCTCCTTGCCGCACAGCTCCGCGAGCCGCGTGCAGAAGTCGGCGAACCGGTCGTGGTGGAAGGCCCGCGAGGTCAGCGTCACCCGCTCCAACTGGGCCTTCGCCGCGTCGATCAGACGCCGGTTGCCGTGCCCGAAGTTGAGCGCCGAGTACCCGGCGAGCAGATCGAGGTACCGACGCCCCTCGACGTCGGTCATCCAGGCGCCGTCCGCCGAGGCGACGACGACCGGAAGGGGTGGTAGTTGTGGGCGCTGTGCGCCTCCGCGGAAGCGATCGCGTCTTCTGTCCTCGACACGGGATCTCCGTTCGTCCTGCGGCCCGGGGTGGATGTGCCCCTTTTCCTATCGTCGCTCGCATGCCGGACGGGGAAACCTCCGACACGGCAGGACCGCTACCCTGACGTCACGCACGGCGACTGGCGTACGGGGAAGCGACCCCGGGGAGCCGTGCGCGGCAGACCGCACGAGGCGCCGCCCGCCTGGGCGTCCCGGGACCGACGTCCCGCGCGGCGCCGCGACCCCCTCGCCGTGCCCCGGGACACCGACCACGCCCGGAGGACACCACCGTGACCACCACCGACGTCACCACCACCGAAGCCACCGCCACCGCGGGCGCCCACCCGCCCTCTCCGCCGCCGACCCCGAACTCGCCGCCCTCGTCGGCGCCGAGGAGCGGCTCCAGGCCGACACCCTGCGCCTCATCCCCAGCGAGAACTACGTCTCCGCCGCCGTCCTCGAAGCCTCCGGCACCGTCCTCCAGAACAAGTACAGCGAGGGCTACCCCGGCCGCCGCTACTACGAGGGCCAGCAGAACGTCGACAAGGTCGAGGCCCTCGCCGTCGCGCGCGCCAAGGCCCTCTTCGGCGTCGACCACGCCAACGTCCAGCCCTACTCCGGCTCCCCGGCCAACCTCGCCGTGTACCTCGCCTTCGCCGAGCCCGGCGACACCGTCATGGGCATGGCCCTGCCCATGGGCGGCCACCTCACCACGGCTGGGGCGTCTCCGCCACCGGCTCGTGGTTCCGGGGCGTCCAGTACGGCGTGCGCCGGGACACCGGGCTCGTCGACCTCGACGAGGTCCGCGACCTGGCCCTCAAGGAGCGCCCGAAGGTGATCTTCTGCGGCGGCACCGCTCTGCCCCGCACCATCGACTTCGCCGCCTTCGGCGAGATCGCCCGCGAGGCCGGCGCCGTCCTCGTCGCCGACGTCGCCCACATCGCGGGTCTGATCGCGGGCGGCGCCCACCCGTCCCCGGCCGGGCACGTGGACGTGATCTCCACGACCACCCACAAGACCCTGCGCGGCCCGCGCGGCGCCATGCTCCTGTCCCGCGAGGAGCACGCCAGGGCCCTCGACCGGGCCGTCTTCCCCGGCCTCCAGGGCGGCCCGCACAACAGACCACCGCCGCCATCGCCGTCGCCCTGCGCGAGGCCGCCCTGCCCTCCTTCCGCACCTACGCCCACGCCGTCGTCGCCCACGCGAAGGCCCTCGCCGGAGCGCTCCTCGCCCGCGGCTTCGACCTGGTCTCCGGCGGCACCGACAACCACCTGATCCTGATGGACCTCACCTCCCGGCAGGTGCCGGCAAGACCGCCGCCAAGGCCCTCGACCGGGCCGGCATCGTCGTCAACCACAACACCGTCCCCTTCGACCCCCGCAAGCCCTTCGACCCTCCGGCATCCGCATCGGCACCCCCGCCCTCACCTCCCGCGGCCTCGGCACGGAGCACATGGAGCAGGTCGCGGAGTGGATCGACCGGGGCGTCACGGCCGCCGGCCGCGGCGACGAGGAGGCGCTCGCCGCGATCCGCGCCGAGGTCGCCGACCTGATGGCCGCCTTCCGGCCCCGGGCCTGCCCGTCTGATCCGGCGGCCTTCCGGGAAGGGGCGCGGACCGGCGCGCGCACTGTGTTCCTGGTCTCATCCACCACGGGCCACGGCCGCCGCGACCGGAACCGCGCCCCCGCGCGCGTACCCCTACCTTACCGGCTGCCGCACCGGCCCGGCAGGACCTGACACATCGGTCGGGCGGGGACCGGCCCCGCACCTGAGAGAATGATGTGCATGGCCTTTGACAGCCCGCCCGTCGCCCACCACCACCCTCAGGGAATGGCTTCGCCATGCAGCATCGTCCGCGAGTGCTCTCCGGAATCCAGCCCACCGCCGGCTCGTTCCACCTCGGCAACTACCTCGGCGCCGTCCGCCAGTGGGTCGCCCTCCAGGAGACCCACGACGCGTTCTACATGGTCGTGGACCTGCACGCGATCACGGTCCCGCAGGACCCGGCCGAGCTGCGCGCCAACACCCGGCTCGCCGCCGCCCAGCTCCTCGCCGCCGGTCTCGACCCGGAGCGCTGCACCCTCTTCGTCCAGAGCCACGTCCCCGAGCACGCCCAGCTCGGCTGGGTCATGAACTGCCTCACCGGCTTCGGCGAGGCCTCCCGCATGACCCAGTTCAAGGACAAGTCCGCCAAGCAGGGCGCCGACCGCGCCACCGTCGGCCTCTTCACGTACCCGATCCTCCAGGTCGCGGACATCCTGCTCTACCAGGCGAACGAGGTCCCGGTCGGCGAGGACCAGCGCCAGCACATCGAGCTGACCCGCGACCTCGCGGAGCGGTTCAACGGGCGCTTCGGCGACACCTTCACGATCCCCTCGCCGTACATCCTGAAGGAGACGGCGAAGATCTACGACCTCCAGGACCCCTCGGTCAAGATGAGCAAGTCGGCCTCCACGCCGAAGGGCCTCATCAACCTCCTGGACGACCCGAAGGTCACCGCGAAGAAGGTCAAGAGCGCCGTCACCGACACCGACACGGTGATCCGCTTCGACCCGGAGAACAAGGCCGGCGTCTCCAACCTCCTCACCATCCTGTCCACCCTCACCGGCACCTCCGTCCCCGACCTGGAGACGTCCTACGAGGGCAAGATGTACGGCGCGCTCAAGACGGACCTCGCCGAGGTGATGGTGGACTTCGTCACGCCCTTCCGGACCCGCACCCAGGAATACCTGGACGACCCGGAGACGCTGGACTCAGTCCTGGCCAAGGGCGCCGAGAAGGCCCGCGCGGTCGCCGCCGAGACCCTCGCGCAGACGTACGAGCGGATGGGCTTCCTGCCCGCCAAGCACTGAGTCCCGGGGCCCTGGTCACGAGGGTGGTGCAGGCCGCACACTGGCGGCTGCACCACCCGCACGCCCGCCCGCACGACGCACCGACACGCACCGACACGCACCGACAACACCGGACGACGGAGGAGAACGACGTGGGGACCGTAACGCTCGGCGTTTCGATCGCGGTCCCGGAGCCCTACGGCAGCCTGCTCCAGGAGCGGCGCGCCGGCTTCGGGGACCAGGCCGCGCACGGCATCCCCACCCACGTCACCCTCGTCCCGCCGACCGAGGTCCCCGGGAGCGGCTGCCGGAGATCGAGGCGCACCTCGCGCGCGTGGCCACCGGCTACCACCCCTTCCCCGTCCGCCTGAAGGGCACCGGGACCTTCCGGCCCCTCTCCCCGGTGGTCTGCGTGAAGCTGGCGGAGGGCGTCGCGCCCTGCGACCGGCTCCAGCAGCGGATCAGGGACGAGGCCGGGCCGCTCGTGCGCCCGCTCCAGTTCCCGTACCACCCGCACGTCACCGTGGCGCACGGCATCTCCGAGGAGGGGATGGACCGGGCGTTCGAGGAGCTCGCCGGGTACGAGGCGGCCTGGACCTGCCGCTCCTTCGCGCTGTACGAGCAGGGCGCGGACCTGGTGTGGCGGAAGCTGTACGACTACGAGTTCGGCGGCGGCCACCCGACCCGCGCCGTCCCGGCCCAGGGCGGCAGCCCGGTCGACGCGCCGACGGCCGCGCCGAGCGCCTGAGGTCCGGTCCGGCCGCCTACACCGGCAGCCGCCGGTACAGCGGCCTCGGCACGTGCCGCACCGCCGCCGTCACCATCCGCAGCGCCCCGGCACCCACACCGTCTCCGAGCGGCGCCGCAGCCCCAGCTCGATCGCGCCCGCGACCGCCTCCGGGGTGGTCGCGAACGGCTCCTCCGGGCGCCCCGCCGTCGCCCCGGAGCGCACGAAGCCGGGCCGCACCACCATCACGTGCACCCCGGTGCCGTACAGCGCGTCCCCGAGCCCCTGGGCGAAGACGTCGAGCCCCGCCTTCGAGGAGCCGTAGATGAAGTCGGCGCGGCGGGCCCGCTCGGCCGCCACCGAGGAGAGCACCACGAGCGAGCCGTGCCCCTGCGCCTGGAGCGCGCCCGCGCACACCAGGCCGGCCGAGACGGCCCCGTGTAGTTGGTCCCGGCGACCCGGGCGGCGGCGACCGGGTCGGACTCGTCGCGCGCCTGGTCGCCCAGGACCCCGAAGGCGAGCAGCACCATGTCGACGTCGCCCGCCGCGAAGACCGGGCCGAGCCGCTCCTCGTGCGACCCGGGGTCGAGCGCGTCGAAGGGGACGGTCCGCACCTCGGCCCCAGCGCCCGCAGCGAGGCGGCGGAGGCGTCGAGGGCGGGGAGGGGCGGCCGGCCAGGTGGACCGCGCGGGTGCGCCGGGCGATCAGCCGGCGGGCCGTGGCGAGCCCGATCGCGGAGGTGCCGCCGAGGACGAGCAGGGACTGCGGGGCGCCGAGGGCGTCCTTCATGGTGAACTCCTGGGGCTCGTGTGGAGGCCGAGACGGCGGGAGAGGTCGGAGGCGAGGACGGACCGGGGGTCGAGCGCGGCCCGCAGCTCCCGGAACTCGTCGAGCCGCGGGTACATCGCGGCCAGGACCTCCGGCCGCACCCGCGAGTCCCCGGCCAGGTAGACCCGCCCGCCGGCCTCCGCGACCTCCTCGTCGAGCGCGTCGAGGAAGGCGCCGAGCCCGGGCAGGCCGGTGGGCAGGCCGAGGGCCAGGGACCAGCCGGGCGGGGGAAGGAGAGCGGCCCGGGGCCGCCGGGGCCGAACCGCTTGAGGACGGCGGGCAGGACGGGCCAGCGCCGGTCCGCGATCCGCCGCACGATCCCCGGAGCGTCTCCTCCCGCCCGTACGGGAGGACGAACCGGTACGGGACGGAGCCCCCGGGCCCGTACAGCCGGTTCCAGCGCGGGACGGCGTCGAGCGGGTGGAAGAAGCCGGACAGCGGCCGGAGCCGGCCGGTGGACGCGCGGGGCGCAGCCCGGTACCAGAGCTCGGTGAGGAGCCCGGCGGAGGCGCCGCCGAGCAGCCCGTCGGGGACGTGCGGCGGCGGGGCGGGCAGCCGTCCGGGCCGGAAGGCGAGCGGCGCGCGGCGGGCCGGGTGGCGGCGGGGCAGCGCGTCGTACGGGGCGGGGTCGCCGCGCGTGAGGACGGCGCGGCCGGTGGCGGCGCCCCGGGCCAGCAGGTCGATCCGGGCGGTGGAGTACTGGTAGCGGTGGTCGCCCCCGGCGAGCAGGGCGAGAGCTCGTCGAGGTCGCGGGCGCGCTCGGTGTCCACGCTCATCAGGGAGGTCTCGACGGCCGGCAGCCGCAGGACGGCGGAGAGGACGACGCCGGTCAGGCCCATGCCGCCGGTGGTGGCGTCGAAGAGCGGGGTGCCCGGCCGGACGGTCCTGATCTCCCCGTCGGGGGTGAGGAGTTTGAGCGAGGCCACGTGCCGGCCGAAGGAGCCGGCGGCGTGCTGGTTCCCGCCGTGGACGTCGGCGGCGATCGCGCCGCCGACCGTCACGTACCGGGTGGCGGGCACGACGGGGACGAACCGGCCGAGCGGCAGCAGGACCTCCATCAGCCGGTGCAGGCTGACGCCCGCCTCGCAGTCGACGAGCCCCGCGCGCGCGTCGACGGCGCGGATCCGGTCGAGGCCCGTCATGTCGAGGACGGTGCCGCCGGCGTTCTGGGCGGCGTCGCCGTGGGAGCGCCCGAGGCCGCGGGCGATCGCGCCCCGGCCGCCGGGGGCGCGCAGGGCGGCGACCGCCTCGGCGGGGCTGCGGGGCCGGTGCACGCGCGCGAGGGTGGGGCGGTGCGGCCCCAGCCGGTGAGGGCTTCGCAGTCGTCGTCCGGGACGCGGGTCTCGACAGCCATGGGGCCGACCGTATAGGCGGCAATGCCGCTTATGACGGTATTGCACGATATTCCCGGGCGGTTCGTCGAAGGGGTGATGATCCGACGGGAGGAGGATCGGAAGAGCATCCGGCGGCCGGTCCCGTGACCGACCTCATGTCGATCGCGCATGAGACGGTCCGGCGGGGGATTCTCGTACTCCGGTCACCCGCGCACCGCACGGATCGAGGGGTACACGTACGACATGGACTGGCTGACCAAGCTTCCCGTCATCGGCCCTGGGTCGCCCGCCTGATGCGCACCCACGCCTGGCGCGCCTACGAGACCCTCGACCGGGCCCACTGGAGCCGGCTCGCCGCCGCCATCACCTTCCTCTCCTTCCTCGCCCTCTTCCCGCTCATCACCGTCGCCGCCGCGGTCGCGCCGCGCTCCTCAGCGACGGCCAGCTCGACCGGATCGAGGAGAAGATCGGCGAGCAGGTCCCCGGCATCTCCGACCAACTGAACATCGGCGCGCTCGTCGACAACGCCGGCACCGTCGGGATCGTCGCCGGCGCCCTGCTCCTCTTCACCGGCATCAGTTGGATCGGCTCCATGCGGGAGTGCCTGCGCGCGGTGTGGGGCCTCGACGACATCGAGGGCAACCCGGTCCTGCTCAAGGGCAAGGACGCGATCGTCCTGGTCGGCCTCGGCGGCGTCGCCCTCGCCTCGCTCGCCGCCTCCTGGCTCGGCTCCACCGCCGTCGGCTGGAGCGCCGAGCACCTCGGCGTCTCCGAGGGCGGGGCGGGCGGCGTCCTGCTCCAGGCCGGGGCGTCCTCGTCGGCGTCGTCGCCGACTTCCTGATCCTGCTGTACGTCCTGTCCCTGCTGCCCGGCGTCGAGCCGCCCGCAAGGAGCTCGTGGTGGCCTCGCTCATGGGCGCGGTCGGCTTCGAACTCCTCAAGCTGCTGCTCGGCGGCTACATGAAGGGGTCGCGGCGAAGTCGATGTACGGGGCGTTCGGCGTCCCCGTCGCCCTGCTCCTCTGGATCAACCTCACCGCGAAGCTGCTGCTGTTCTGCGCCGCGTGGACGGCCGCGGCCTCGCCGGGCAAGGACGGGGCCGCGACCGGCGAGGACGGGGACTCCGGCTCCGGCAAGGGATCCGGTTCCGGCGGGGCCCCGGTGTCGGCGGCTCCGGGTCTACTCTTCTCCGCCCCGGTCACGGCGACGCGCCGCCGCCACGGCCAGCGGCCAGCGGCGGTTGACCAGAACACCGCGCCCGCGAGAGCACGAGGACCCCGCCCGCCACGGCCAGCGCGGTCCCGACCCGCCGGTCCGCCCGGCCGCGACCGCCTGGACGGGCTGCGCCGGGGCGTTCTTGCCGGGCGCGGGCTCCGCCGCTCCGGCGGACGCGTGCGTCCCCGTACGGGCCGAGCGCGGCGGCACCAGCTCGCCCACCGGCTCCACCTTCCCGAGCGCCGCGAAGCCCCAGTCGAACAGCCGGGCGGTCTCCCGGTAGACGGCGTGCTGCTCCTCGGAGGACGGGTTCATCACGGTGACGAGCAGGACCCTGCCGTTGCGCTCGGCGACCCCGGTGAAGGTCGCGCCCGCGTGCGTGGTGTTGCCGTTCTTGACCCCGGCGATGCCCTGGTACGGCGGGACGCCGAAGTCACCCGTGAGCAGCCGGTTGGTGTTCTGGATCTCGAAGGTCTCGCGCTTCTTCTCGCCCGGCTTCCGTATGCCGGGGAAGGCGGCGCGGGCCGTGGCGGCGTACTCGCGGAAGTCCGGCTTCGTCATGCCGTTGCGGGCGATGAGCGTGAGGTCGTACGCGGAGGAGACCTGGCCCGGGGCGTCGTAGCCGTCCGGGGAGACCACCTTGGTGTCGAGCGCCTGGAGCTCGGCCGCCTGGTCGTTCATGTCCCGCACCGTCTGCTGCAGACCGTGGTTCATGTTCGTCAGGACGTGCACGGCGTCGTTGCCGGAGCGCAGGAAGACGCCGAGCCACAGGTCGTGGACGCTGTAGGTCTGCTTCTCCTTGACGCCGACCAGGCTGGAGCCCTCTCCATCCCCGCCAGGTCCTGCACGGTGACCAGGTGGTTCTGCGTCTTGGGGAACTTGGGCGGCAGGGTGTCCGCGAAGAGCATCTTCAGGGTCGAGGCCGGGGCGAGCGGCCAGTGCGCGTTGTGCGAGGCGAGGACCTGGCCGTTCTCCGCGTCCGCGACGATCCAGGAGCGGGCCGACAGCTCCTTGGGCAGCACCGGCGCCCCGGCCTTGAGCCGCACCTGCGTCCCGGGCCGGCCGAGCAGGGCGCCGCCCACCTCGGACATGGCGAGCGGCGGCTTGGGCTGCTTGTCCTGGGAGTCCTTCCCGTCCGCGTGGGCCGCGGGCGCGGCGAGACGAGCGGAACGAACACGGCAGCGGCGACCGCCCAGGCGGTCTTCTTCGAAGCAGACACGTTCGTGAACGTACAGGCACGGAACAGGGATACGAACCCCAGCAGGCCGTTCGAACCCATTCGTCCACCCGGGGCGTGAAACCCCGCCGTCGCATCCGCTGGTTCCCGCTCGCGTTCGGGGCATGGAGCCGGCGCATCGGCATCACCTTTCGTACGTCACTGGCCCGGAGGGCACACTCACGCCCTCCAAGACGTCGATCGGCCCGCCGGGGATCCGGTCCCGGCGGCTCCTTACTCCCGGTGGCCCGGACGCCCCGGAGGCCGATCACGCCGACGGCCGTCCCCAGGACGAAGGAGGTGACGGCGAGGGCGAGGTGCACCCAGAAGTACGCGGTCGGGTCCCCGCGTCGTCGAAGGCGAGCCCGCTCCCGTCCTTCCAGAGGTTCTTCGCGAAGGTCACCCAGATCACCCAGGACCAGACCCCGAACGCGAGCAGGAACCAGGAGGCGCGGCGGCTGAGCTTCATGAGCTGTCCTTCGGAGGAGGGCGGGTCGTTCCCCGCCAGTATCGAACCGCCCCGCCGGGCCCCGGAGGCGGGTCTCTGTACGCTGGGCCCGGCCGCGCCCGGGACCGACGGGCCGCGCGGGGCGCGCGTCGTGCGGGCGCCCAGAAGGAGAAGGGGTTCCGGGCCGTGGTCGTCCTCCTGCTGGTCCTGGTCGTGGTCCTCGCGCTGCTCGGCGGGGTCCACTGGTACGTGTGGCGGCGCCTCGTCCGCGACGTGACGGCGCCCGGCGGCCTCCCGCGCCGCCTGGGCACGGCCGCCGTCGTGGCCCTGCCGCTGTGCTCGGTCGCGGCCCTGGTCTCCTCCCGCGCGGGCGTGCCCTTCCGGCTCCAGCAGGTGCTCGCCTGGCCGGGGCAGATGTGGCTCGCCGTGCTCCTGTACCTGGTCCTGGCCCTGCTGGTGGGCGAGGCCGTCCGCCCGCTCCTGCGCACCCGGCTCGCCCGCCGCGCCCCCGCCCCCGAGGCGGTCGCGGCCTCCGCCCCAGTGGCCCCGGAGCCGGTGGCGGTACCGGCGGCCGCCGCGACCGGCACCGTGACCCCGGCCCCGGTGGACGCCGCCCCGGAACCCGCGACCGGCCCCACCGGCCCCACCGACCCCTCCCGCCGGCTCTTCGTCTCCCGCGTCGTGGGCGGAGGCGCCGCCGCCGTCGCGCTCGGGACCGTCGGGTACGGCACGTACGGCGTGCTGCGCGGGCCCCGGCTCAAGCGGGTCACCGTGCCGCTCGCCAGGATCCCGCGCGCCGCGCACGGGTACCGGATCGCCGTCGTGTCCGACGTCCACCTGGGCCCGATCCTGGGCCGCGCCCACCGAGCGCATCGTGGCCACGATCAACTCCGCCCAGCCCGACCTGATCGCGGTCGTCGGCGACCTCGTCGACGGCACCGTCGCGGACCTCGGCTCCGCCGCCGAACCGCTCGCCCGGCTCCGTGCCCGCCACGGCTCCTTCTTCGTGACCGGCAACCACGAGTACTTCTCGGGCGCCGACGCCTGGGTCGACCATGTGCGCGAACTCGGCCTGCGCCCGCTGCGCAACGAGCGCCTGGAGATCCCGGCCGGCTTCGACCTCGCGGGCGTCGACGACGTCGCGGGCGAGAGCGAGGGCGGGGCCCCGACTTCGGCCGCGCCCTCGGCGACCGCGACCGGGCCCGCGCCGCCGTCCTCCTCGCCCACCAGCCGGTCGTCGTCCACGACGCCGTGCGCCACGGCGTGGACCTCCAGCTCTCCGGCCACACCCACGGCGGCCAGCTCTGGCCCGGCGACCTCCTCGCCGAACTGGCCAACCCGACCGTCGCCGGGCTCGAACGCTACGGCGACACCCAGCTCTACGTCTCGCGGGGCGCGGGCGCCTGGGGACCCCGGTCCGGGTCGGTGCCCCTCCGACGTCACCGTCGTCGAACTCGCCTCGAAACAGGCGTGAAGCGGATCCGTCACTCCGTGCACCGAGAGTGATACGTGCTGCTCATCGACTTAAAGTCTCATATCCCGGACATATACCTGTGGTGTGAAAGTTTTCTCTTCCACTGGTGAAGGTCGTGTGATGGGATGACGCCATCGCGGCGGTACCGGGGGCCCCGCACCTGGGGTGGTACCGAAAAAGGAAGCACGGCAATGCGGTCGACGGTCCGTCTGCGGATCCTCATCACATGTGGAGTACTGGTGGCGGCCGGGGTGGGCGGCTGGCAACTCCTGCCCTCCGACGGGGTCAGGACCGATCCGATCGCCGTCGGCACCACCGACGAGATCACCTCGCTCGACCCGGCCGGCGCCTACGACGCCGGCTCCTGGGCGATCTACAGCAACGTCTACCAGTCCCTCCTGACGTTCAAGCCGGGCTTCACCGAGCCGGTGCCGGACGCCGCCGAGAGCTGCGGGTTCGCGGGCTCCGGCCTCACCACGTACCGGTGCACGCTCCGCGACGACCTCACCTTCTCCAACGGCCGCAGGATGACCGCCGAGGACGTCGAGTACTCCTTCGAGCGCATGCTGGGGATCAAGACGGACGTCGGCCCGCAGCCGCTCTTCCCGACGCTGAAGAGCGTCGACTCCGAGGCCGGACCGTCACCTTCCACCTCAGCGCCAAGGACGTCACGTTCCCGCTGAAGCTGGCCACCGGCGCCGGTTCGATCGTGGACCGCGAGCGCTACCCGGAGAAGAAGCTGCGCCCCGACCAGGCGGTCGACGGCTCGGGGCCGTACGTCCTCAAGGAGTACAAGCCGGGCGAGTCCGCCCTCCTGGAGCCCAACCCGCGCTACAAGGGCGCCGTCGCCAAGGCCGGCCGCCCGGTCCTCGTGAAGTACTACGCCAAGTCCGAGGAACTCGCCGAGGCCTGGAAGGCGAAGGACGTCCAGGTGACGCACCGGCAGCTCCCGCCGGACTTCGTCTCGAAACTGGAGGCCACGGACGGCACCCGGGTCACCGAGGCGGAGAGCGCCGAGATCCGCAACATCAACTTCAACGTCCGCCCCGGCTCGCCCATGGCGGACAGGGCCGTGCGGCAGGCCGTCGCGGCGGTCCTCGACCGCCCGGCGATCACCACCGGCGCCTACAAGGGCACGGTCGAGCCGCTGTACTCCCTCATCCCGCAGGGCTTCGTCGGCCACAGCACCGCGTTCTACGACCGCTACCCGGAGCCCAGCGGCGCGAAGGCGAAGAAGATCCTGAAGGACGCGGGGTCGCCACCCCGTGACGTTCACCTTCGGCTTCCGCGAGGACGACACCTACGCGGCCGAGACCGCCGAGATCAAGCGGCAGTTGGAGGAGACCGGCCTCTTCGCGGTCAAGACCGTCGAGGTCAAGTGGGAGGACTTCCAGAAGCAGTACGCGAAGGGCGACTTCGACGCGTACACCGTCGGCTGGCTCCCCGACTTCCCCGACTCCGACAGCTTCACCGCCCCGCTCGTCGGCACCGCGAACACCCTGCACAACGGGTTCTCCAGCAAGCTGATCGACTCCCTGATCGCCTCGACGCAGCGGTTCAGCGACCGTTCGCGGGCGACGGAGGACTTCAAGGCGATCCAGAACGAGGTCGCCGACGACGTCCCGCTCGTGCCGCTGTGGCAGAAGAAGGACTACGTCCTCTCCACGGAGACGGTCGCCGGCTCCCAGTACCTCACGGACGGCACGGGCATCTGGCGGCTGTGGGACCTGAGCTGGATCTAGGGCCCGTCCGGCGGATCAGGGTCGCGGGGGCCGTACGCTTACGGCCCCGCGACGCGTCCCCACTACTTCGCGCCCGCCCGCTTCGGCTTGCCCGAGGCCGCCATCCCGGCCGCCGTCGGCATGAAGTCGGCGAGCAGTTCGTGGGTCTCCTTGACCAGCGGGCGCAGGATCCGGAAGCGGGAGAGCGAGATCGCGCGGGCGGTGACCGGCGCGAGCCGCTCCACGAGCCGCCGGCTGTTGGCGGCCCCCTCCGACCGGTCGTACACCCAGAAGAGCACCAGGCCCATCTGCTGGAGCCACAGCAACTGCGGCAGGGCCTCGGCCAGTTCGGGGTCGACCTTCACCGAGGCGCCGGAGATGACGCGCCGGTGCACCTCGATCGCGGCCTCGCGCGGCCCCTCCGACTCGGGCGAGAACGGGCTGAGCGGGCTGTCCGGGTCGGCGGCGTTCTTGAAGAACTGGGCGGCGAATTCGTGGTACGGCTCCGCGATGTCCAGCCAGCCGAGGTAGACCCCCGGATCCGGGCCGTCAGGTCCTTCTCGCTCCCGGTCAGGAGGGGCTCGACGGCCGCCTGGTGCTCCTCGGCGATCCGGTCGTAGAAGCCCTGGACCAGGTGCTCCTTGGACGAGAAGTAGTAGTAGGCGTTGCCGACGGAGACCCCGGCCTCCTGGGCGATGGCCCGCATCGTCGTCTTGTCGTAACCGCGCTCCTTGAACAGCCGGAGCGCGGTCTCCAGATGAGCGTGCGGGTCTGCTCGCTCTTGGGGCCTTCTTCTCTTCCTTCACGTCCTTCACGGAGCCGAGCCTAACCGGGCGGACCGGGCACTTCGCAGCGCCCGTCCCCGCAGCCGTCCGGGCCGGGCCCCCTCCGGGAATCCCGGGCCCTTGAGGGCCTCACGCCACTGGCGGCGGCCAGGACGGTCATCCGGGCGAAGGGCTGCCCGGCGGGGTGGCCAGCCAGTGGGCCCTGGGCCGGTGCTCGGCGAGGGCCCAGAGGCAGACGATCCAGGCGGCGGTCTCCCGGTAGACCTGGCCCCGGTCCCCGATCACGGTGATCTCCCGCAGGGTGGCGGCGTGGTCGAGAGCCGAGAACCGGCGCCGGGCCTCCTGGGACCCGGCCGGCACCAGATCGAGCGGGACGAGCTGCCGCTGCCGCAGCAGCCAGTGCCGCAGGTGCACGCAGAGCGGGCAGTCGGCGTCGTACAGCACGGTCAGGCGCCTCACGGGCGTCCGCGGGGCGAGGGCCCCGGTGCGGGGGCCCCTCCGGGTGCGGTCGGCACGGCGGTTCAGCCCTGCGGCGCGGGCGGGGCCCAGGGGCCGCCCTTGGGGGTCGCGGTCCAGCCCTGCGGGCCGACCGGCGGCACCTGCTCGCGCTCCATCACCCCGCGCCGGCGGATCTTGTTGAGCACGTACACGTTCCCGAGGTGCATCACGCCGAGGACGAGCAGGACCACCCCGAGCTTGACGGAGAGGGCCTCGAAGAGCGCCCGGGCGTCTAGGACGGCGTCGTCCTGGCTCAGGTAGAGGGCGACGAAGCCGAAGTTGACGAGGTAGAAGCCGACCACCAGGAGGTGGTTGACGGCCTCCGCGAGCTTCTCGTTCCCGTGCAGGACGTCCGCCAGGAAGATCCTTCCGTTGCGGCTGAGCGTGCGGGCGACCCAGACGGTGAGGGCCACGGCGATCAGCAGGTAGACGATGTACGCGACGACAGTGAGGTCCATGCCCACCCTCCCTTGAACGCGTTCAAAAGCTGGCGGTCCCGACTGTAGACCTCATCTTGAACGTGTTCAAGTCGCGGGAGGGGCTGCGCGTCCCTAGGTGAACCTCCGCACGCCCGGCACCAGCGCCGTCCCCAGGCAACAGCCGCCCACCACCGCCGCGGCGGCGAGCAGCGGCACTTCGGGGCCCCAGGCCGAGGCGGCGAGCGGGGCCAGGGCGTAGCCGAGGGGCATCGCGGCGAGCGAGAGCAGCCAGTCGTACGAGGTGACGCGGGCGAGCGCGTGGGCGGGCACCGCGCGCTGGACCGCAGTCTGCCAGACGGGGGACAGGAAGCCGAGGCCGGCCTGGGCGAGCCCGTAGGCCGCGATCGTCACCGGCGCGGGCGCGGCGACGGCGAGCAGGACCAGCGGCAGCGCGTACGTGGCGAGCCCGAGGTTCGCCGTCAGGACCGGGCGCCGGGGGCTGACGCGGTCCGCGAGCAGCGCCCCGAGGAGGAAGCCGACGGCGCCGGCCTGGAGGAGGACCACCCAGGTGGTGCCGCCGCCGAGCCGCTGCACCGCGACGGCGGGCCCGAGGGTCATCAGGACGGCGGCGGCGCCGTTCCAGGCGCCGTGGCCGACGAGGCTGGTCCAGTACCAGTCCCGGGAGCGGACCTCCCGCCAGCCCTCGGCGAGGTCGGCGCGGAGCGAACGGCGGGGATCGGCACCCGCTCCACCCGGACGGCGGTCAGGAGCAGGGCGCTGACGCCGAAGGTCGCCGCGTCCAGGACGAACGCCCAGCCGGCGCCGACCGTGAGGACCAGCGTGCCCGCGAGCGCCGGGCCCGCGAGGCGGGTGGCGCTCTGGGCCACCCCATCGCCGCGTTGGCGCGGTGCAGCGCCCGCCGCCACCGTGCCCTTCACCAGGGGCGCGACGGTCGGCATGGCGAAGGCCCCGGCGGCCCCGCCGCACGCCTCCGCGACCGCGAGCACGGCGAGGCCGGGGGAGCCGCCGAGGAGCTGGACGCCGACGAGGAGCTGGGTGGCGCAGCGGACGAGGTCGGTGGTGAGCGCGACCGTCCGGGCGTCGAGGCGGTCGCCGACGACGCCGCCCAGCGGCAGCAGGAGCAGCTTGGGGACCATCGCGCAGCCGAGGACCAGGGCGAGCGCCGCGGTGGAGCCGGTGGCCTCCAGGACGGCCAGGGCCAGGGCGGCGGGGATGGCGGCGTCGCCGAGGAGGGAGAGGGCGCGGCCGGTGAAGAGGAGCCGGAAGGAACGGGTGCGCAGGGGGGTGGGGGACGGGCGGACGCGCCGTGGCGGCGGGGGCGGCGGGCATGATCGAAGAGTATTTCGGGTCCGAATGATCCGTCAACGAATTATTCGGAACCGAAACACTTGGGAAGACGGGTGTGCCCCTCCCCGACGTACGATCGCCCCATGGACCCCACCCCGCGCCCCCGCCCCCTCGGAACGGCGCGACTGGACCGACGGGCACGTCGCCCGCTGGCAGCCCGTCCTGCCCGGCCTCGACCCCGTCGTCGAGGGCGCGGTCACCGGATGAAGAAGCTCTCGGTCCACCTGCGCCGGGTCAGGGAGCAGTCGCTCGTCGACTTCGACCTGGAGCGCCACGAGTTCGACACGCTCCACAAGCTGGCCGGCCGCGGCGGCACCGCCGCCCCTCCGAACTCGCGCAGGACCTCGACCTGGCCCCGCCTCCGTCTCGGGCCGCCTCGACGCCCTGGAGAAGCGCGGCTTCGTCCGCCGCACCCGGTCGACCACCGACCGGCGCCGGGTCGCCGTCGAACTCACCGCCGCCGGCCGCGAGACCTGGCTCGGCGCGATGGACGTCCTCGGCCACGAGGAGTACCGGCTCCTCGGCGTCCTCGGCCCCGAGGAGCGCACCCTGCTCAACGACATGCTGCGCCGCGTGATGGTGGCGGCGGAGGCGGGCGACGCCCCGGCCCCTGGCACGGTTGACGACCCCGGCCCGGCCCGGGCCGGGGCGTCAGATGCTCAGCGAGCGCGCGTAGTTGAGCTGGCCCATCACCAGTGGACGGTGTCCGGGCCCGTCGCCGGGATCATCGTCACATGGTGCCGGCCCCGCTGGTCACGGTGACCTGGACGAAGCCCGTGGTCTGCTTCTCCTTCATCAGGAGGAACAGCAGACCGAGCAGGCACACCACCGCGAAGACGATCGCGAGCACGATCCCGACCGTCGGGATCTTCTCCTCGGTCCGCGACATGTCCATCGCGTTCCACACCGCGCCCTTGAGGGGCATCTCCCCGGCCGGCGTGATGATCCGGTCCCCGACGACCGTGATGTCGCCGAGCGCGAGGAGCGGCGCGGGCCCGCCCGGCACCGGCGGGAACTGCTGCGGCGGCGGCACGCGCACGCCCTCGGCGAGCGTCGGCTGGTACGCCGGGGCCGCCGGCGGGTACCCGTACCCCGGGGGCACGTCCTGCGGGTAGCCGTACGCCGGGGTGCCGGGCGCGCCGCCCTGCCCCCGGGCCCTGCCCCGGACCCCACTTGTACTCGCCGTCCGCGTAAGGGTTCGGCTCGCTCATCAGTCCCCGCTCTCCACAACGACACACACCGGCGCGTGCGGACGGGAAAGCCCGCCCCGCACGCCGAGCGTACAGAAGCGGGCTCAACCGCCACGCGGTGGTTCAGAAACGACGCGTGATCAGCGCGCGCTTCACTTCCTGGATCGCCTTGGTGACCTCGATGCCACGCGGGCAGGCGTCCGTGCAGTTGAACGTCGTGCGGCAGCGCCACACGCCGTCCTTGTCGTTCAGGATCTCCAGGCGCTGCTCACCGGCCTCGTCGCGCGAGTCGAAGATGAAGCGGTGCGCGTTGACGATCGCGGCCGGACCGAAGTACTGGCCGTCGTTCCAGAAGACCGGGCAGGACGACGTGCACGCGGCGCACAGGATGCACTTGGTGGTGTCGTCGAAGCGCTCGCGGTCCTCGGCGGACTGCAGGCGCTCGCGGGTCGGCTCGTTCCCCTTGGTGACCAGGAACGGCATGACGTCCCGGTACGCCTGGAAGAACGGCTCCATGTCCACGACCAGGTCCTTGAGGACCGTCAGGCCCTTGATGGCCTCGACCGTGATCGGCTTCTCGGGGTTGATGTCCTTGATCAGCGTCTTGCAGGCGAGCCTGTTCTTGCCGTTGATCCGCATCGCGTCCGAGCCGCAGATGCCGTGCGCGCACGACCGGCGGAAGGTCAGCGTGCCGTCGACGTCCCACTTGATCTTGTGGAGGGCGTCGAGCACGCGCTCCTTGGGGTCGATCTCGATCCGGAAGTCCTCCCAGACCGCCGCGTCCGAGATCTCGGGGTTGAAGCGGCGGATCCGCATCGTGACCGTGATGTACGGCGAGGCGGCGGAGTCCTTCTCGACCTTGTCCAGTACGGGGGTAGCCATCAGTACTTACGCTCCATCGGCTGGTAGCGGGTCTGGACGACCGGCTTGTAGTCGAGACGCACGGTCTCGGAGCCGTCCTTGCCGACCTCGCGGTACGCCATCGTGTGACGCATGAAGTTGACGTCGTCGCGGTTCGGGTAGTCCTCGCGGTAGTGACCGCCGCGGGACTCCTTGCGCGCCAGGGCCGAGACGGCCATGACCTCGGCCAGTTCGAGCAGGTTGCCCAGCTCGATGGCCTCCAGGAGTCGGTGTTGAAGCGCTTGCCCTTGTCCTGGATGGACACGTTCTCGTAGCGCTCGCGCAGCTCGGCGATCTTGTCGACGGCCGTCTTGATGGTCTGCTCCGTGCGGAACACCATCACGTTGGCGTCCATCGTCTCCTGGAGCTCGCGGCGCAGGTCGGCGACCCGCTCGTTGCCCGTGGAGTCGCGCAGCTTCTCGATCTGGGCGACGACGAGGGACTCCGGGTTCTCCGGCAGCTCGACGAAGTCGGCCTTGGCGGAGTACTCGGCCGCGGCGATGCCGGACCGCTTGCCGAAGACGTTGATGTCGAGCAGCGAGTTGGTGCCGAGGCGGTTGGCGCCGTGCACCGACACGCAGGCGACCTCGCCGGCCGCGTACAGGCCCGGGACGACGGTGGTGTTGTCCGACAGGACCTCACCCTCGACGTTGGTCGGGATGCCGCCCATGGCGTAGTGCGCGGTGGGCTGGATCGGGATCGGGTCCGTGTACGGCTCGATGCCGAGGTACGTACGGGCGAACTCGGTGATGTCCGGCAGCTTGGCGTCGAGCTGCTCCGGCGGGAGGTGCGTCAGGTCCAGGTAGACGTGGTCGCCCTCGGGACCGCAGCCGCGGCCTCGCGGATCTCCGTGTAGATGGAGCGGGAGACGACGTCACGGGACGCGAGGTCCTTCATGACCGGCGCGTACTTCTCCATGAAGCGCTCGCCGTCCTTGTTGCGCAGGATGCCGCCCTCGCCGCGGGCGCCCTCCGTGAGCAGGATGCCCATGCGCCAGATGCCCGTCGGGTGGAACTGGAAGAACTCCATGTCCTCCAGGGGCAGGCCGCGGCGGTAGCAGGCCGCCTGGCCGTCACCGGTCAGGGTGTGCGCGTTGGAGGTCACCTTGAAGAACTTGCCGGTGCCGCCGGACGCGTAGATCACGGCCTTGGCCTGGAAGATGTGGATCTCGCCGGTGGCCAGCTCGTAGGCGACGACGCCCGCGGAGTGCTTGACCCCGTCGACCTCGGTGATGAGCTGGTCCAGGACGTAGAACTCGTTGAAGAACTCCACGCCCTCCTTGACGCAGTTCTGGTACAGCGTCTGGAGGATCATGTGGCCGGTGCGGTCCGCGGCGTAGCAGGACCGGCGGACCGGGAGCCTCGCCGTGGTTGCGGGAGTGACCGCCGAAGCGGCGCTGGTCGATGGTGCCGTTCGGGGTGCGGTTGAACGGCAGGCCCATCTTCTCCAGGTCGAGGACGGCGTCGATGGCCTCCTTCGCCAGGATCTCGGCGGCGTCCTGGTCGACCAGGTAGTCACCGCCCTTGACCGTGTCGAAGGTGTGCCACTCCCAGTTGTCCTCCTCCACGTTCGCCAGCGCGGCGGCCATGCCGCCCTGCGCGGCGCCCGTGGGAGCGGGTGGGGTAGAGCTTGGTGAGCACGGCGGTGCGGCTGCGCTTCGTCGCCTCGATGGCGGCGCGCATGCCGGCGCCGCCGGCTCCGACGATGACGGTGTCGTACTTGTGGATCTTCATCAGTGGATTACCTCAGCCCCGTGCCTAGCGGATGTTCGGGTCGAAGGTGAAGATCACCAGCGTGCCCAGAAGGATGGTGAACACCGTGGCGGTGTACAGCAGGCCCTTGAGCCACAGGCGCGTGTTGGCCCGCTCCGCGTAGTCGTTGATGACCGTGCGGAGGCCGTTGGCGCCGTGCAGCATGGCGAGCCAGAGCATCAGCAGGTCCCAGACCTGCCAGAACGGGGACGCCCAGCGGCCGGCCACGAACGCGAAGCCGATCTTGGAGACGCCGCCGTCCAGGAAGAGCTGGATCAGCAGGTGGCCGAGGACCAGGACGACGAGGACCACGCCGGAGAGGCGCATGAAGAGCCACGCGGCCATCTCGAAGTTGCCGCGGGTCGCGCGCGGGGTCTTGCCGGTGCGCTTGCGGGGGCCTCGATGTACGGCGCGGGGTTGTCCACGTCGTAGCCGCCGCCCTCGACGGGGCCGATCGCGGAGGTGGTGTCAGTCGACATGTCTGGCGTCAGCTCCCGAACAGTTCGCGTGCGGCGTGGCCGAGGACGGGGTACAGCGAGCCCGCCATCAGCACGACCCAGATGCCCACGACGGTCCAGAGCATCTGCTTCTGGTAGCGGGGGCCCTTGGACCAGAAGTCCACGGCGATGACGCGGAGGCCGTTCAGCGCGTGGAAGAGGATAGCGGCGACCAGGCCGTACTCGAGCAGAGCGACGATCGGCGTCTTGTAGGTCGCGACGACCTCGTCGTAGGCCTCGGGGAGACGCGGACGAGAGCGGTGTCAAGGACGTGTACGAACAGGAAGAAGAAGATGAGGACGCCGGTGACTCGATGAGCCACCCAGGACCACATTCCTTCCGGCCGCGGTACAGCGTTCCAGCCGGCACGGAAAAACCCTCCGGGAGCGGGGATCAGGGCCGGCCGGCTTCTCTGTCGGTCTGGCCCGGCCGGGTACGGTCCACCGGCCCCGGTCATCGTAGCGACGAGTTGTCGGTTCGCTCGCGCGGGGTCCATAGGTGTGATCAAACAGGCACGGACGGGCTATCGTCCGGGGCGGAATCACCGCATTGCGGACGGAATCACGCCCCGGAGTGTCGGGGCGTGAGCAGGCGGTCAGCCCGAGGCCAGCCGGAAGGCCAGCCGGGCGCGGGCGAGCCGGCGCAGTTCCTCGGCCGCGATCACCCGCTCCTCCTCCGGTTCGTTGCCGAGACGTGACCGGATTCCGGCCAGGACCTGGTCGAGCCGCTCGTCGGGACGCACCCCGTCGAGGCTGATCACGAACGCGTGTCCGAAGCTGCTCTCGTACGCGGCGTGCGCGGCCCGCAGCGCGGTCCGGGCGGCCGCCGGGGCGTCGGGGTGCGGCGGCAGGGAGGCTCGGCGGCCAGGGCCCCGTCCAGATCGGCCCTCGACAGGTCGTACCCGGCCTCGTCGGCGGCGGCGAGCAGGGCCTCCACCGTGGGGTAGGGGCGGTGCGCCGCCACCCGCTCGGCCAGCGGAGGCTGTGGCAGCAGGAGAGCAGCAGGGTCACCGCCTCGGCGGGCGCCGCCGCGTTGAAGCCGACGAGACCGCCGGGGTGCCGGGGGCGGGGGACGACCGACCGGGTATGGCAGGCGCGTGCGGGGAGCCCGGGGTCCGGCAGGTGGCGTGGGTGTCGCTGGTCAGCGTGGGCTCCGGTTACTCCGGGACGGGTGGGGTGAGCGTGACGCAACGTTATCGACGGGACGGGGAAGTGTCCGACGGATGCGCGATTTTCACCCGGAAGGGAGAGTTTCGGAACATCTGATGGACGCCGGGATTCCGGTCGCCCGCCCATGGGTGAACACGGGGTGACGATCGTCCGTCCCCGCCGTCGTCGGCGCGGCGGCTGCCGCACTGGTGGACGGCGTTCGGGGTTCCGGCGTTCCCTCCGTCGCGGATGCGGAGGGTTTCGATTCGGCCGTCCGTTCCTCCCGGGCCGTCGCCCGATTGGCCGGACCCTCATCCGTAGGGGAGGATTCCGATTGATGCGGTACTCCATACGGGGGCCCCGACGCGGCCCCGCGCTCCTGGCGACCTCGGTGGCACTGGCCACCGTGGCGGCCTATTCCGGCGGTGCCGCCCCGGGGCCGTCCGCCGCCCCGTCCCCGGCTCCGCCACGGCCTCCGCGCCCACGGGCGCGCCGCCCTCGCCGACCCCCACGCCGACGCCGACCCGGACCTACCCGCTCTCCAGCGCGCCGCGCACGGTCCCCGCCGTCCGCGCCCACGAGGCCGCCCGCGGCCCCGGCTGAAGCCCGCGCCCACGGGCGGGGTCGTCATCGCCGCGAACAGCGGGGACCTCGCCGACGAGGGGAAGCTGATCGCGGGCGAGCTGGGCATCCCCTACCGGGGCGCCGTCGCCGCCGGGCCCGGGGACGTCGAGCTGGCCCTGGGCGGGACCGGCGCCCCCGAGTCGTACACCCTCGCCGTCCAGGGCGGCCGGGTCCGGATCAGCGGGCCCGACGAGGCCGGGGTCTTCTACGGCACCCGGACCTCAAGCAGTCGGTGAAGGCGACCGGCGCGATGCCCGAGGGGACGGTGGACGACCGGCCCGCCAAGCCGCAGCGCGGACTGAACGTGGACACCGCCCGCAAGCACTTCACGGCCGGCTGGATCGAGGACCGCATACGCGAGATGGGCGACCTCAAGCTCAACCAGCTCGGACTGCACTTCTCCGACGACCAGGGCTTCCGGATCGCGTCCGACAGCCACCCCGAGGTGGTCTCCGCCCAGCACCTCACCAAGGCCGAGGTCCGGCGGATCCTCGCCCTCGCCGCCGAGCGGCACGTCACCGTCGTCCCCGAGATCGACTCCCCGGGACACCTCGGCGCCGTCATCGCCGCCCACCCCGACCTCCAGCTCCGCAGCGGGAGCGGCCGGGCCCGCGCGGCGCCGTCGACATCGCGAACCCGGCGTCGGCGAAGATCGTCGACGACCTGCTGCGGGAGTACGCGCAGCTCTTCCCCGGCGCGTACTGGCACCTCGGCGCCGACGAGTACGTGGCGCTCATGGCGAAGGACCCCGAGGCCGCCTACCCGGCGCTGGCGCGGGCCGCGAAGGCGAAGTACGGGCCCTCCGGCCGGGTCCAGGACCTGGCCACCGGCTGGCTCAACGACCGCGCGGCCGTCGTCCGCCCCACCGGCAAGACCCTCAAGGCCTGGAACGACGGCTTCTTCACGGGCGGGGTCGTGAACGCGGCGAAGGACCTGGAGGTCGAGTACTGGACGGGCAAGGAGATCGGCGCCCGGCAGCCCGTCTCGTACCTGAGCCAGGGCCGGAAGATGGTCAACCTCAACGACGAGTACCTCTACTACGTCCTCGGTGAGCCCAACGACTTCGCGTACCCCACCGGCCGCCGGATCTACGAGCAGTGGACCCCGCTCGTCGTGCGCGGCACCGCCCCGGTCCCGGCGAAGTACGACCCCAGATCCTCGGCGCCCGGTTCGCCGTCTGGTGCGACCTGGCGAACTCCCAGACCCCGGCCCAGGTCGCGGCCGGCATCCGGCTGCCCCTGGCGGCCCTCTCCCAGAAGCTCTGGAACCCGGCGAAACCGACCGCGAGCTGGGACCGGTTCCGGGCGCTTGCCGAAAAGGTGCGCGGCTGAGCTGGGCTTTTGACGTGGACGTAGCGACTTCGCATCGCGTACGTTCCCCGGCGGCGGTCGCACGGCCGCCGCCGGCGCCTCGGGAGGGGTGCCGACCTTCCCGGGGGACCCCTGCTTTGATGCTCCGCAATCCGACCGGCCTCTCGTACGCCGTCGTGGCCCTGCTCGCCGGCAACATCGCCTTCGACGTCCTGCTCGCCGTGTTCGAGCTCCGCTTCCTGCTGACCGACGCCACCACGGACTTCTTCGACCCGGCCGTCTTCGGCACCCTCGACCTGAACGTGACCTACAGCTTCGCGTTCGTGGAGTACGTGGCGACCGGGATCGTCTTCATCGTCTGGTTCCACCGGCTGCGGAAGAACGCCGAGGTCTGGGCGGGCGACCTCCAGAGCCGCAAGCCCGGCTGGGCCATCGGCGGCTGGCTCATCCCTCGCCAACCTGTGGATCCCGCGGGGGATCGCCGCCGACATCTGGCGGGCCAGCCGCTGGCAGCCGTACGCCGCCGACCGCGCCCGGGAGCTGACGCTCCTCAACGCCTGGTGGACGCTCTGGGTCGCCGACATGGTCGTGGAGAGGATCGCCAGCCAGCTCTACAAGCGGGCCGAGACCGCCGAGGCCTACACCACCGCGGCTTCCTGTTCCTCGCGGGCTATCTGCTCGACATCGCCGCCGCCGTCCTCGCGATCCTCTTCGTCCGGCGCCTCACCTCTATGCAGCACGCCAAGGCCACTGGCATGATTCCGGCCACACAGTGACGAAAAGGCGACTCCCCGCCATGTAAGGGGAACCGCCACGTCCGCATCGGGTGGCGAGGAGGCGTCCATGACGTCGGGGAAGCCGGAGAACGACCGGAGCCTGCGGGAGCTGATCGACGGGGCCGACGAGCGCGGCCTGGCCGCGGCCGGCCTCGCCTGTCTCGACCGCTGCCTCCCGCTGCTCGCCGCCGACCGGGACGACGCCCTGCGGCCCGCCTGGGCGGCCGTCGCGCGCGCCGACGGCACGGCGTGGGGCGAGGCCGTCGCCAAGGCCCGCGCCGAGCTGGACGCCGAGGGCGGCGGGGAGGCAGCCCGGGCCGTGCGCGGCATGCTGGCCGCCGCTCCCGGGGACTGGACCCCGGAGTCCCTGCGCGCCTGGGTCGGCACCTGCTCCGCCACCGCCCTCGCCCTGCACGGGCGGTACGACGCAGCCGGCGCCGACGAGGGCCTCGTCGAGCGCTGCCGCGCCGGGGACGCCGAGGGCGCGGGCCCGCTGCTCGCCGGGGAGCTCCGCCGCCAGCGGGCCGTCCTCGAATCGGTCGCCCACGGCCCGACCGGACTGCGCCGGGCCCGCGAGCTCTCCGTCGAGGGCGGCCGGGTGCTGCGCGCGGTCGTCTCGCGCCGGGCCCGCACCACCGCCTGAGGGGAGGGTCAGGCCTCCGTGTCCGGCTCGGGGGCCGTGATCGCGAGCGAGGCGACCGTCTCGGCGATCTCCCGCTCCGCCGTCGCCTTGTCCAGGCCGAGCCCGCTCAGCACGCCCTGCCCGTCCTCGTGCTCCAGGAGCGCGAGCAGGACGTGCTCGGTGCCGACGTAGTGGTGCCCGAGGCGCAGGGCCTCGCGGAACGTCAGCTCCAGGACCTTCTTCGCCGCCGCGTCGTACGGCACGAGCGTCGGCGGCTCCTCGACGGCCGGCGGCAGGGTCGCGGCGGCGGCCTCGCGTACCCGCTCCAGGGCACGCCCCGCGAGGTGATCCAGTGCGCCGCGAGCCCCTCGGGCTCGGCGAGCAGGCCGAGCAGCAGGTGGGAGGGGTGATCTCGGCGTTGCCGACGGCCGTGGCCTCGTTCTGGGAGGCCATGACTACGTTGCGCGCGCGGGGCGTGAAGCGGCTGAACCCGGCGTTCGGGTCCCTCTTCTCGGCGTCGGGGTCCTTGGGCACGAACCGCTTCTGCGCGGCCTGCCGGGTGACGCCCATGCTGCGGCCGATGTCGGTCCAGGAGGCGCCGGAGCGCCGGGCCTGGTCCACGAAGTGGCCGATGAGGTGGTCGGCGACGTCACCGAGGTGGTCCGCCGCCATGACCGCGCCGGAGAGCTGCTCCAGGGCGTCCGGGTGGACCTTCTTGATGGCTTCGATGAGCTCGTCGAGACGGACGGGAACGGTCGGAACGACTGGATTCGTCATGAGGCAACCCTAGGTTGACACTCTAGGCATGTCAACCGTTGGTTGACATGCGTGAGGCGCACCGCACCCGGGACGGTCCGACGACCGCGAAAGGGGAAGGGAAGAGGGAAAGGAGAGACGACCGGGGCCGCCACCCCCACAGGAGAGGCCCCGGTCGTCCTCCACGGAGCCGCAGCACGGCTCCGTACTCCTCAGCGCCGGAAGTGCGCTTTCTGTCACACCGTCTCCGGGCACTGGAAGGTTGCAAGTTGTACAAGGGGCGGACACCGCGTGGACGCGGCGCCGGAAGCACCACGTAGCGTGCTGGTGCGTTAGGCAGCGTGGCGGCGGTGACCAGCCGTGACGAGACGACGCGATCGACGAACAGGGTTTGGGGAGTGCTGGGGGACGACGCGGAGCTGACGGCCGCGGTGCTCGCCGCACAGCACGGGGACGAGGACGCCTTCCGTGCTGTGTATCGCGCCGTGCACCCCGGCTGCTCGGCTACATACGCACACTGGTCGGCGACACCGACGCGGAGGACGTGGCCTCCGAGGCCTGGCTCCAGATCGCGCGCGACCTCGACCGCTTCGGCGGCGACGCGGACCGCTTCCGCGGCTGGGCCGCCCGGATCGCCCGCAACCGCGCCCTCGACCACATACGGATGCGCGGCCGGCGCCCCGTCGTCGGCGCCGACGAGACCGAACTCACCGACAAGCCCGCCGAGTCCGACACCGCGAGCGAGGCCCTGGAGGCCCTGGCCACCGGCCACACCATGGACCTGATCGCCCAGCTCCCGCAGGACCAGGCCGAGGCCGTCGTGCTGCGCGTCGTCGTCGGCCTGGACGCCAAGAGCGCCGCCGACACCCTGGGAAGCGCCCCGGCGCCGTGCGCACCGCCGCGCACCGCGGCCTCAAGAGGCTCGCCGAACTCCTCGGCGTCGAGGGCGCCCCGGACGGCGCCGGCGGGACCGTCGTCCCCCTGGACGGCGTGCCCCGCAGCGCGGCAGGACACCGGGACCCGTGGCGCCCGGCGGTGTGACGCAATGGCGTCCGCGGACGCAGAAGGACATGTGATGGCCGACGAGCGGTACCAGTGGCTCGACGAGGAGGCCGCGGAGCGACTGCTCCGCGGCGATCCCGTCGACCCCGCCGGCGACCTCGCGCGCCCGCCGGCCGGCCGTCTCGCGGACGCCCTCGACGCGATCCGCACCCCGGCCGCGGAGGGCGCACTGCCGGGCGAGGCCGCGGCCCTCGCCGCCTTCCGCGAGGCCACGGCGGCCCGCGCCGCCGCCGCCTCCGCACCGGGGAACGCGACCGAGAGCGCTGCTGGGGGCACGGCCGGGAACGCCGCCGGGAGCACGGCCGGAGGCCCGTCCGGAAGTACGGTCGGGGGCGCGTCCGGAAGCACCGCCCCGCCGACCTCGGCCGGGTGCGGCTTGCGCGCCCGCCGCCGCCCCGCGCCGCTGGGGCCGTTCCGCGCGCTACGGCCTCGCCGCCGCGGTCGCCGCCGTCGCCGTCGGCGGGGTCGCCGTCGCCGCGGGCACCGGCGCCCTCCCGCTGGTGGGACCCGCCCCGCCAGCTCCGTCTCCGCCGGGGACACCGCGCGGCCGCTCGTCTCGCCGGAGCCCGACGGCACGCGCGAGGACCCCGGGATACCCGGGCCCCGCCGCCCGTCGACGACCGCACGCCCGCCGCGACCCCTCCGCCGGCGCGGGCTCCACCGCACCGGCCGTCCCGGTGCCGGACGGGGCGGCGCGGACCGGCCGAAGCGGGACGTCCAGGAGCCCGGCCGGAGCGCGGCCGGTCCGGACGGGACCCCGCACCCGGACCGCACGGAGGGCCGGGACCGGAAGGAGAAGGAGGACGGGAGCGGGAACAGCGGCGGTACCGACCTCCGGGAGAAGGCCGTCGAGGCCTGCCGGGCGTACCGGTCGGGACGGCTCGACGACGGTCGCCGCCGTCTGCTCATGGAGACCCTGCGCGACGGCGACACCCTGCGCCGCCACTGCGACCGCCTCCTCTCCGGCGAGCCCGGCGCGCCCGGCGCGCCCGGCGCACCCGGGGACCCCTCCGGGGACGGCGCGAAGGGCGGCTCGGACTCCGGCTCCGGGAGCGGCTCCGGGGACCGGCCGGGCAACGGCTCCGGGGGCGGCCCGAAGGGCGACGGCAGGGGTGGCGGCAAGGGCGGCGGCGGCAGGGGCGACGGCTCCTGGGGCAGGGGCCGGGACGGCCGCGACACCACCGGACCTCGGCGGAGACCCTCGCCGGACCGGCCTCCACGGCCCCGCGGGGCCTCCCGGAGACGGGCGCGACGGCGCGCCTCCCGCTCGCGGTGTAACACTTTCCGGCGCGTCGGCGCAGTACGTAATGCCGACTGGTCATCGGCCGCGCGATGAGCCGGGGTTCCCCCGTACCTACGGCTCGGCGCACCCGGCGCGGGTGGGACACGTTCCCCGGTCCCACCCGCGCCCTCTCTTCTTCCGCTCCTACCAGTGGACGACGACCTTGTCCCCGACCTTCACCTGGTCGAAGAGGGCCGAGAGCTTGGCCCGGTCCCGGACGTTGACGCAGCCGTGCGAGGCACCGGCGTAGCCGCGGGCCGCGAAGTCCGCCGAGTAGTGCACGGCCTGGCCGCCGCTGAAGAACATCGCGTACGGCATGGGCGTGTGGTAGATCGTCGACGTCCACTCACGGGCCTTCCAGCCCACGCTGAACGTGCCCTCGCGGGTCGGGGTGTTCTCCGAGCCGAAGCGGACGTCCATCGACGAGACGACCTTGCCGTCGATCATCCAGGCGAGGGTCCGGCTCTCCTTGCTGATGCAGAGCACCCGGCCGGTCATGCACGCCGGGGCCGGGGCGTCCAGGGCGTTGGTGGTCGACGGCTTCAGCTCGTCGGCGGTCGGCTTCCGGCTGGCGCCGAGCAGCCGCTGCCAGGTGGTCTCGTCGACCGAACCGGTCGCGTCCAGCCCTGCTTCTTCTGGAAGGCCCTGACCGAACCCGCCGTCATCGTCCCGTAGAACCCGGTGGGCGCGCGGTCGAAGAACTTCCCCTGCCGCAGCCGCGCCTGGAGCTCGCGCACCTGCTCGTTCTCGTCCCCGTCCTTCATGAGCGCCGGGGACGCCGTCGCCGTCGGAGGCCGAGCCGGAGGGCTCCGGCGTGGGGAAGGTGGGGAGGCGGACGGCGCCTTGCCGTCGTCCGTGGGAGAGGCCTCGGGGTGGCGGACTCCGACTCCGACTCCGAGGGCGACGCGGTCGCGGACGCCGACGCCGATGCCGACGGCTGCGCCGAGGAGCTGACCGAAGGGCCCGCGCTGCCGCCGGCCCCGGCGCTCCCCGTGCCGGCCGTCTGGGCCGTACAGCCCGCGGCGAGCGCCACCGAGGCCGCCGCCAGCACCACCCTGCGTACGACACCCCTGCGTACGACGCCTCTGCGCACGACGGTCGAAGACCGCTTCATCGTTGCCCCCGGGAAACTCGTCTGTACGTGAGGGATGCTTCCC
The DNA here is from genome assembly GCA_007858575.1 of Streptomyces sp. WAC08241. GTDB lineage: Bacteria > Actinomycetota > Actinomycetes > Streptomycetales > Streptomycetaceae > Streptomyces. Next base: position 4,640,616 of record CP042279.1, on the reverse strand, counting down.
GCGCGCGGGTGGTTGCGCACCACGGCCGAAAATCGCCCACCCGCCCCGCCGGGAGGCGCTCGGTCCCGAACGGCGCGTGCCGATCTTCCGCGATGCGAAACGCCCGAGCGGGACGCCGTACGCGCGTGCGACACTCCGCCCATGCTGGGTGTCACCGATCTGCCGACCTACCTCGCCGGGCTCGTCCTCATCATCCTCCTGCCCGGACCGAACTCGCTCTACGTCCTGTCCGTCGCCGCCCGCAAGGGCACCGGACCGGATACAAGGCCGCCGCCGGCGTCTTCACCGGCGACACGGTCCTCATGACCCTGGCCGCCCTCGGCGCGGCCTCCCTCCTCAGACCACCCCGGTCCTCTTCATGATCGTGAAGTACGCGGGCGCCGGATACCTGGCCTGGATGGCGTACGGGATGCTGCGGGCCGCCCGGTCGATGTGGCGCTCCCGCGCGGAGACGGCCGCCGAGGAGCCCCGGCCGCCGCCGCGGCCCCGCCGAGCGCCCGTACCGGCGCGCGCTGATCATCAGCCTCTTCAACCCGAAGGCGATCCTCTTCCTGATCTCCTTCTTCGTGCAGTTCGTGGACCCCGGTTACGCCTACCCGGCGCTCTCCTTCCTGGTCCTCGGCACCCTGCTCCAGCTCGGCAGCTTCCTCTACCTCACGACCCTCATCTTCGGCGGCACCCGCCTCTCCGCCGCCTTCCGCCGCCGCAGGCGCCTCTCCGCCGGTGCGACCTCGGCGGCCGGCGCCCTCTTCCTCGGCTTCGCCGCGAAGCTCTCGCTCAGCAGCGCCGCCTGACCCCGCCCGCCGGCACCGGTTGACCCTCACACCGTGTGAGGCCGTTCCGTAGGGGGCGTCATGTTCACCATCGGAGACTTCGCCCGGCACGGGCGGGTGTCGGTCCGGATGCTGCGTCACTACGACGCCGTCGGACTGCTGCGCCCGGCCCGGGTCGACCCGCACACGGGCTACCGCTTCTACGCGGCGGACCAGTTGGCCCGGCTCAACCGCGTCATCGCGCTCAAGGACCTCGGCTTCACCCTCGAACAGGTGGGGGCCGTCCTCGACGAGCGGATCGACGCGGACGAGCTGCAGGGCATGCTGCGCCTGCGCCAGGCCGAGCTGGAGACGGCCCTGGCGGAGGCGCGGACCCGGCTCGACCGGGTCGGCGCGCGGCTCCGTGCCATCGAGAGCGAGGGACGCATGTCCACCCAGGAAGTCGTCGTCAAGAAGATCCCCGCCGTCCGGATCGCCGAACTGAGCGCGGTCGCCGCGAGCTTCGGCCCGCAGGACATCGGCCCCGTCATCGGCCCGCTGTGCGAGGAGCTGTGCGGCCGGCTCGCGGGCGCGGGCGTCACCGGCTCCGGCCCGGCCGTCGCGTACTACGAGGACGCGGGCCGGGGCGACAGCTCGTCGTCGTCCACGCGGGGACGACCGTCCCCGAGGCACGGCGGCGGAGGGCGTCCTCGTGCACGTCCTGCCCGGCGTCGAGGAGGCGGCGACCGTCGTCCACCACGGCGCGATGGACGACGTGCTGCCGACCGCGCAGACCCTGGCGACCTGGATCGACGCCAACGGCTACGCCTCCGCCGGGTACGCCCGCGAGCTGTACCTGGAGTGCCCGGAGGACCCGGCGCGCTGGGTGACCGAGCTCCAGGAGCCGGTCGTCCGCGCCTGACCCCGTCGGGCCCCCTCCGGCGGCTACCTCTTCAGCGCCCTGCGCAGCCGCAGCGCCCGCCGGGCCAGCCGGCGGACCTGCGGGTGCCGGGGAGGGGCAGGCCGCCGGGGAGGCCCAGGGCGGTGAGGCGGCGGCGGGTGAAGTGGTGCCGGGTGCGCTCGGCGAGCGGCCCCGACAGGTGCCGTACCGCCGCCGTCCGCAGCTCCGGCCGGATCTTCGGCTGCATCGCGAAGCCGACCGCCGCGACCAGGTCGTTCAGCTCCTCCGTACCGATCGCGGAGTCGCCGCCCGCCGGGTCGTCGAGCGGCGGGACGACCGCGTCCACCACCGTGAGCGGGATCCGGTTGCTGTTCTGGAAGGGGTGAGCCGCTCCAGGAGGGGCGGGTGCCGACCCGGGCGACCGGCAGGCCGTAGAAGGTGCGCGCGGTGAGCAGCGCCGTCGAGAAGCAGCCGACGACGAGGGCGGGCCGCAGCTCGCGGTAGAGCACCTCCGCGAGGACGGGCCGGTCCTCGACCGTCAGCTCCGCGCCCAGCTCCTCCGCCGCGCGCACCAGGGCCCGCGACCAGGCGTCCGGGGCCGTCGGGTGCGGCTTGAAGACGAGCCGCCGGTGGCCCAGGGCGACCGCGCCCCGCACCATCCGCAGGTGCAGCTCCTCCTCCTCGGCGGCGGTCAGCAGGTTCAGGGCCGCCAGGTACTGGCCCAGGAGCAGCACCGGGCCCTCCTCCGCCGCCGGGCCCCGCGCCGGGGACGGGCCCGCCAGCTCCTCGACGCACTTCGTGAACGCCTCCACCGGTACGGCCTCCGGGACCGCCCCGAACTCCCCGAGCAGCAGCGGCGCGAGCCCCGGGACCAGGTCCAGGTGGAGCAGCCGGGAGACCCGGCCGCCGATCAGCGGGTCGATCTTGTTGCGGGTCGGTCCGTAGCTCATCAGCCCGTCCGCGTACACCGTGACCGGCGCCTCGGGCAGGAGCTGGGCGATCGCGAGCGCGGGCGTCACCTGGATCGACTCCAGGGCCAGCTCGACCCGGTCGTCGCCGAGGTCCCAGAGCCTGCGCAGATGGCGCTGGAGGAGGGGGAGTCGCTCGCGCGGGGGTCCAGCCGCCCGGGTGGAGCGGGGAGATCGTCTCGTTCCAGGAGAGGACGGAGTCGAAGCGGTCGCGCAGCCGCGCGAAGCCCTCGGCCGTGTCCAGGGCGGGCGTCGTCTCCGGCACCGGCGCGTTGTTGGCGACCAGGAGGATCCGGCGGTCGGCGGAGCCGAAGCAGCCGCTGTCGATCGCGGCGGCGAGCGTCACCGCCCCGTAGAGGGTGGAGGCGCAGAAGATCTGGGTGGTGCGGCGGGGGCGCGTAGGGGAACTCATGCCGCGACCTCCGGCTCCGGGTGCGGCTTCGGGGACGGGGAGCCGGGACCCGCCGGTGCCGGTGCCGGTGCCGGTGCCGGTGGCGGGGCCGGCCTCCGCCTCCGCAGCCTGCGCAGCAGCGTCGCGCGGTCCCCGCCCATCGAGGTCAGGGCCTCGTCGAGGACGTCCTGCGGCATCCGCCGCAGCGCCCCGCGCTCATCGCCCGCACCTGCCGCGCCACCGCCGGCTCGAACTTCCCGATCGAACCGACGTGGTGGGAGATCACCGCGCAATAGGTGCGCACGGCTTTCGGGAGAAGGCGGTCCGCGTCCCGGTCCCGGGCCGTTTCCTCGATCACCTGGTCGAAAGCGCGGATGAAATCCAATTGCCTGACGTCGCCGATCTGCGTGAGGGAGGTCGCCACTCCGCGCCGGTAGAACACGCCGATTTCCCCGACCGCCGCGAACGTCTCCGCCTCGCGGTGCAGCCGCCAGATCCACGGCCGGTCCTCGGCCGTCCGGAGCACCGGCGTGAAGTGCAGCAGGCCCCGGTCCAGGAGCCGCCGGTGGTAGATCCCGGCCCAGGCGTACGGGTAGTCGACGGAGGTCGTCCGGTGCGCCGGCAGGATCGCGTCCCGCGGACGCAGCACCTCGCCGCGCCGGGGGACCGGCACCCGGCGCACCCCGCTCGCGGCCGGTCACCGAGACGTGGTCGGTGCGCAGGAAGTCGCAGCCCAGCTCCTCGGCGGCGGCGACGAGGCGGCCGTAGTAGCCGGGGGCGAGCCAGTCGTCCCCGTCGAGGAAGGCGACGTACTCGCCGCGGGCGGCGTCGAGCCCGGTGTTCCGGGCCGTGGCGAGGCCCTCGTTGCGCGCGTGCCGGAGCAGGACGGCGCCCGGGATCTCGCGCGCGGCCCGTTCGAGGAGCTCCGGGGTCCCGTCCGACGAGCAGTCGTCGACAAGCAGGAACTCGAAGTCCTCGCGGGCGTTGGCCCGCAGGCTCGTGAAGGTGTCGGGGGCGTATGTCTGCACGTTGAAGAACGGCACGACGACGGAGAGCTTGACCACGCGGCCGACGCTAGGCGCCGGCCCGGCATTCCCCCGACCGGCGGGAGGATGTCCGGTGAACACCAAGCGGCGAGCCGATTAACCGCCTTTTCCGAAAGGGAAATCCGGTCACGGGCGGCCGTACACCGACCCGCTTCAGAATGCGGAGAGGCTCTGTTCACCGGTTGTTGTGGCCCAGTTGGGCCGGAAAGCGGAATGCCCTTCTAGCGTCCTCGACGTGCCATCACGTACCCGAGAAGCGATACGGGTCGCCGTACTCGCCGACTCCGACACCCGGTGGAAATGGGGCGCCCTCACCGCGCGCCGCATCACGGCGACGAGCGCCGAACCCACCGGCTTCGTCCTGCGCGGACGCGCCACCCCACCGCCCGCCAGCTCGCCGAGACCGGGGTGTCCGCGGACGCCCCGCGCGAGGTGACGGGCGTGGGGTTCCTGCGCGCCGTACGGGACGCGGAGGCGCGCGGCGAGGGGTACGACGTCCTCGTCCTCGCCCTCGTCGGCGGCACCGTCCGGGCCGTCCTCCAGGGCCTGGCCGACCTGGCCCCGGAGCGGCGCCCGTGATCGTCACCGGCTACGTCGGGGTCGTCTACGAGAAGCTGGCCGACGGCCTGCTGCTGCGCCACGGCGCCGACGTCGTCCTCGCCAACTCCCGCCACGACGCCGAGCGCTTCCGCGCCGTGTACGAAGGGGTGGGCGCCGGGGCCGAGTCGGTCGTGGAGGCGGCGCTGCCCTTCCTCGGCGGCGCCCCGTACGCCCCGTCGCCGGCCGCGACACCCTGGTCTTCGCCGCCCAGCCCTCCGTGCCGGCCACCCGCGCCGAACGCGTCCACGTGCTGCGGCGGCTGATCGGGCACGCCCGGCTCCACCCGGGCCGCGAGGTGCTCCTCAAGCTCCGCTCCAAGCCGGGCGAACACACCACGCACCTGGAGGAGTTCCCCTTCCAGAAGCTGGTCCGCGAGCTCGACCCGCCGGACAACTTCCGCCTCGTGTACGGGCACATGGGCGAGGTCCTCGACCGCACCGACCTGCTCGTCACCGTCTCCTCGACGGCCGCCCTCGAAGCCCTGCACCGGCGGATCCCGACCGCGGTCCTCACCGACCTCGGGGTCCGCGAGGCGCTCGGCAACCACCACTTCGTCGGCTCCGGCCTGCTGACCTGCTTCGACCGGCTCGACGAGGGACGCGTGCCGACGCCCGACGAGACCTGGCTCGCCCGCCAGGGGTCGCCTCCGACGGCTCGTACGAGAAGGCCTTCGACGCGGCCCGCGACCGGGTCGCCGCGCTCCTGGCGCTGCCCGCGCTCCTCCGATCACCCCCTACTACACCGCGGAGACGGCCTCCGGCTACCTGCCGGGGATCCTCGCCCGCCACCGCCTGGACGTCACCGCGCCGGAGCCCCGCGAGAGCGGCCTGCGCCGGATCGTCCGGGAGGCCGCGCGGGGCGCGTACCGCCACGGCGTGCAGCGCGTCGCCCCGTCGTCCGCCGTCTGGGAGAACTCTGATGACCACCACACCCGCTTCCGGGCCCGCGCCCGAGGCCACCGCTTCCGGGACCGCCCCGCGACCGCGCCCGCCGCACCCGCGTTCGGCACCACCGCGCCCGGGACCGTGACCGGCACCATCGCGCCCGCCCCGTGCACACGGACCCCGCGGCCGTCGTGCTCGCCGTGATCCCCGCCCGGGGCGGCTCCAAGGGCGTGCCCGCCAAGAACCTCGCCCCGGTGGCCGGGGTCCCCTGGTCGGCCGGGCCGTCCGCGCCTGCCTCGGCGCCCGCTCCGTCACCCACGTCGTGGTCTCCACCGACGACCCCGCCATCGCGGCCGCGGCCCGCACCGCCGGCGCCGAGGCGGTGCACCGCCCGCCGCCATCGCGGGCGACACCGCCACCAGCGAGGCCGCCGTCCTGCACGCCCTGGACGCCTTCGAGGCCACCCACGGCCGCGCCGCCGACGTGGTCCTCCTCGTCCAGTGCACCAGCCCCTTCCTCACCTCCGCCGAGGTCGCCGAGACCGCCGACCGGATCCTCACCGGCGCCGCCGACACGGCCTTCACCGCCGCCCCGTCGCACGGCTTCCTCTGGCGCGAGACGGCGGAGGGCGCCGAGGGCGTCAACCACGACAAGGCGCACCGCCCCCGCCGCCAGGACCGGGAGCCCGAGTACCTGGAGACCGGCGCCGTCTACGCCATGGCCGCGCCCGGCTTCCGCACCCACCGGCACCGCTTCTTCGGCCGCACCGCGCTCGTCGCCACCGACCCCGCCCGGGTCCTGGAGATCGACGACCCGCACGACCTGGCCCGCGCCAAGGCCCTCGCCCCGCTCCTGGACGCCCCGCCACCCCCGGCTTCGCCGACGTGGACGCGGTGGTCCTGGACTTCGACGGCACCCAGACCGACGACCGGGTCCACCTCGACGCCGAGGGGCGCGAGTTCGTCTCCGCGCACCGCGGCGACGGCCTCGGCATCGCCGCCCTGCGCCGCGCCGGACTCCCCGTCCTCATCCTCTCCACCGAACAGAACGCCGTCGTCGCCGCCCGGGCCCGCAAGCTCCGGATCCCCGTCCTGCACGGCATCGACCGCAAGGACCGGGCCCTCAAGGAGTGGTGCGAGGCCGAGGGCATCGACCCGCAGCGCGTCCTCTACGCCGGCAACGACGTCAACGACCTGCCCTGCTTCCACCTCGTCGGCTGGCCCGTCGCGGTGAGCAGCGCCCACGACTCCGTACGGGCCGCGGCCCGCGGTCACCGTCACCCGGGCGGCGCCGGGCGATCCGCGAGATCGCCGCCTGGCTCCTCGGACCCGAGCTCGACACCCCCGTACGCGCCGACGCCGCGCGCACGACCCCGCACGCACCACCACCGAACCCTAAGGACCCGCACCATGAGCACCCGTCTCCGCACCCTCGGCGCCAAGACCGCCGGCCCCGGGCAGCCCGTCTACGTCACCGGCGAGATCGGCATCAACCACAACGGCGAGCTGGAGAACGCCCTCGCCCTGATCGACGTCGCCGCCGAGGCCGGCTGCGACGCGGTCAAGTTCAGAAGCGCACCCCGAGATCTGCACCCCGCGCGACCAGTGGGACATCGAGCGGGACACCCCTGGGGCCGCATGACCTACATCGACTACCGCCACCGCGTGGAGTTCGGCGAGGAGGAGTACCGGGCCATCGACGCGCACTGCAAGGAGCGCGGCATCGACTGGTTCGCCTCCCCGTGGGACACCGAGGCCGTCGCCTTCCTGGAGAAGTTCGACGTCCCCGCCCACAAGGTCGCCTCCGCCTCCCTCACCGACGACGAACTGCTGCGCGAGCTGCGCTCCACCGGCCGCACGGTGATCCTCTCCACCGGCATGTCGACGCCGAAGCAGATCCGGCACGCCGTCGAGGTCCTCGGCAGCGACAACATCCTGCTCTGCCACGCCACCTCCACCTACCCGGCCAAGGCCGAGGAGCTGAACCTGCGCGTCATCCAGACGCTCCGGGAGGAGTACCCGAACGTCCCGATCGGCTACTCCGGCCACGAGACCGGCCTCCAGACCACCCTGGCCGCCGTCGCCCTCGGCGCCGTCTTCGTCGAGCGCCACATCACCCTCGACCGCGCCATGTGGGGCTCCGACCAGGCCGCCTCCGTCGAGCCCCAGGGCCTGACGCGCCTGGTCCGCGACATCCGCACCATCGAGACGGCCCTCGGCGACGGGGTCAAGAAGGTGTACGAGTCGGAGCTCGGCCCGATGAAGAAGCTCCGCCGGGTCCAGGGCGCCGTCGCCTCATGACCGGGCTGCTGGCGTTCGTCGAGAGCCCGGTCCAGCTCCTCAACGTCCTGGAATGGGCACACACCCGGGCCCCCGGAGCGGAAGCCCCGCCACCGGGGCCCCCGCCCCGGAGGGCTCCGGCACGGCGGGCCCCGCCGCCGGGACCCCCGCCGGGGAGCACCGGGCCCGGAAACGCCGGTCACCGGGGCGCCCGCGTCCCCCTCACGGTCGTCGTCCTCTCGCCGACCGACCCCATGTCGCGGGGCCAGCTCCGCCGGATGGCCCAGTTGGCCCGCGACGAGGGCGTCACCGTCCACTGGCAGGAGGCCCGCGGCGGCCGGGGCGCCCTCGTCCGCACCCTGCGGCGGCTCGCCGGGCCGCTGCGCTCCGCGGAACGGGTGATCATCGGGGACCCGTTCTCCCGGTACGTCCAGCTCCTCCTGACCCTCTTCGGCCCCCGGCACCTGACCGTGGTCGACGACGGCACGGCGACCATGGAGTTCGCCGCCCAGCTCGGCCGCGGCGAGCGCCTGGTCCGCTGGCACCGCAAGGGCAGCCTGGGCCCGCGCGAGCTGGTCCTCGCCCCGTGACCACCCTGGCCCGGCGGCGGCTCGCCCCGGCCCGGGGCCGTACCGTCGAGGTCTTCACCTCGCTGCCCGTGGAGGCGCCGGAGGGCGTCGAGGTCACGGAGAACTCCTACGCCTGGACCCGCGCCCGCTTCGGCCCGCCGCGGCTCACCGGCGGCGCGGACCTGGTCGGCACCTCGCTGGTGGAGACGGGGGTGGTCGACGCCGACCACTACACCCGCGTGGTCGGCGAGCTCGCCCGGACCCACGGCGCCACCCGCTACTTCGCGCACCGCAGAGAGCACCGGGAAGCTGCACCGGATCGCGGTGGAGACGGGCCTCCAGGTGGTCCGGCCCGAGCTGCCCCTGGAGCTGATCGCCCGGCGCGGCCCGGTCGGCCGCACGATCGTCAGCTTCCCGTCCACGGTCGTGCACACCCTGCCGCTCGCCCTCGCCGGCACGGGCGTGAGGGTCGCCGTCTGCGAGGTCGCGCCCGAGTGGCTGCGGGCGACCGCCTCCCCGCGCGCAGGGCTTCCTGTCCGGCGTGACGGGCACGGCAGCCCGCGAGGTCGACCGGCTCACCGCGTGCGCGACCCCCGCCGTCGACCGGCTGGAGTTCGGATGACGTTTCCCGCCGTCCGTGCGGGGCAATCGGGTGAGGATACCCACATGGAGTGGTCACTAAGCCCGGAAAATCGAGGTTCTTTCCCTAACGGGTTGAACTTTTCGTGATCAACGGGCAGTTGACCACCCCGAAGGCCTACCCTTCAAAAGGTGAACCAGTTGAAGTCCCGTGAGCCAGGCTCCGCCACTCTGCCCGGAACGCTGCCCGCAACCCTGCGCGACGAACTGATCATGTTCCGCAGGGACTTGCACATGCACCCCGAGCTCGGGAAGCAGGAGTTCCGTACGACCGCCGCGCTCAAGGCCCGCCTGGAGGCGGCCGGGCTCGCGCCGGAGGTCCTTCCGGCCGGCACCGGACTCATCTGTGACATCGGCGTCCCGGACCCGGAGCGGCCGATGCTGGCGATCCGCGCCGACCTCGACGCGCTGCCCATTCCGGACGTCAAGACCGTCGCCTACCGCTCCACCGTGGCCAATCGCGCCCACGCGTGCGGACACGACGTCCACACCACCTCCGTGCTCGGCGCGGGCCTGGTCCTCGCCGAGCTGGACCGGCAGGGGCTCCTGCCGAACGCCGTGCGGCTGATCTTCCAGCCCGCCGAGGAGGTCCTCCCCGGCGGCGCCGTGGACGTCATCGAGGCCGGCGCCCTGAACGGGGTCGGCCGGATCATCGCCGTCCACTGCGACCCGAGGGTCGACGCGGGAAGATCGGCCTGCGCGCCGGCGCCATCACCTCCGCCTGCGACCGGCTCGAAGTCACCCTCGACGGCCCCGGCGGCCACACCGCCCGGCCGCACCTCACCACCGACCTGGTCACCGCCGCCGCCCGCGTCGCCACCGACGTCCCCGCCGTCCTGGCCCGCCGCGTCGACGCCCGCTCGGGCCTCTCGGTCACCTGGGGCCGCATCGAGGCCGGCCACGCCCCAACGTCATCCCGCAGCACGCCGAGCTCTCCGGCACCGTCCGCTGCCTCGACCTGCCGGCCTGGCACGACGCGCCCGACCTGGTGCACGCGGCGATCGACGAGGTCGCGGCCCTGCACCGGGCCAAGTCGAGCGTCACCTACGTCCGGGGCGTCCCGCCGGTCGTCAACGACGCGGCCGTCGCCGAGCTGCTCCGCGGCGCCATGACCGCCCGGCGCGGACTGCACGCGATCGAGGACACCGAGCAGAGCCTGGGCGGCGAGGACTTCTCCTGGTACCTGGAGCACGTCCCCGGTGCCATGGCCCGCCTCGGCGTCCGCGTCCCCGGCGACACCCGCGTCCGCGACCTGCACGCGGGCGACTTCGACGTGGACGAGGACGCCATCGAGGCGGCCGTGGAGCTCTTCACGGCGGCGGCCCTGCTCGACGGCGGCGCGCGGGAGGCCTGAGGCCCCGGTGTACGGGGCCCGGGGCCCCGGCGTACAGGAAGGCCTGAGGAGCCCCGGGGCGCCGAGCCCCGACCCGTATACGCCCGCACGCCCGACATACGCCCGCACGCCCGACCCGCACCCCCGACCGACGCTTTCCGGCCGGACGGACACCCTCATCCGTCCGGCCCACCCGTTCCCCCGACGGCCCAGCGCCCGGCGTGTCCGCCGCACGCCCCTGTCGCGCCGGGCGCCCCCACCGGTATAACCGGCGGTACCGGGCCGAACGCCCTCGGTCGCCCCGCGCGGCCGGTTCGCGACGATCCGATAACGACTCATGAACGGGTCTTTAACTGACATCTACGCGCGTTACGATCGCCGCGAAACCAGCGCCGGAAGAGGCGCTTTCGGTCAGTCTTGAAGGGACCCTCCTCTTGCGCCGGATCACCAGGATCACGACCGTGGGCATCGCCTCCGCGGCGCTCGCCCTCTCCGCCACCGCGTGTGGCAAGTCCTCGACGGACTCCGGTTCCAGCTCCGCCTCGGACTCGAAGACCATCACGGCCGCCATCGCGTACGACATCGGCGGCCGCGGCGACCAGTCCTTCAACGACGCCGCCTACGCGGGCCTCCAGAAGGCCGAGAAGGAACTCGGCGTCAAGGGCAAGGAGGCCGAGCCCTCGGAGGGCGAGGGCGACGCCGACAAGGTGCAGCGCCTCACCGCCCTCGCCCGTTCCGGGAGCAACCCGGTCATCGGCGTCGGCTTCGCCTACGCCCCGGCGATCGCCAAGGTCGCCAAGGCCTACCGAAGACCACCTTCGGCCTCATCGACGACACCTCGGTGACCGCCCCGAACATCGCCAACCTCGTCTTCAACGAGGAGCAGGGCTCCTACCTGGCCGGCGTCGCCGCCGCCAAGACGTCGAAGACCGGCACGGTCGGCTTCATCGGCGGCGTCGAGGTCCCGCTGATCAAGAAGTTCCAGGCGGGCTTCGAGCAGGGCGCCAAGGACACCAACCCCAAGGTGAAGGTGCTCGTCCAGTACCTGACCCAGCCGCCGAACTTCGACGGCTTCTCCAAGCCGACCTCGGCAAGGCCGCCGCGCAGGGCCAGCTCGACAAGGGCGCCGACGTGATCTACGCCGCCGCCGGTCTGGCCGGCTCGGGCTCGATCGAGGCCGCCGCCGCCGCGGACAAGTGGGCCATCGGCGTCGACTCCGACCAGTACAACCAGGCGGGCCTGGCCTCCTACAAGGACCACATCCTGACCTCGGTCACCAAGGACGTCTCGGACTCCGTCTTCAACCTGATCAAGTCGGTCAAGGACGGCAAGCCGCAGACCGGTGAGATCCGCTACGGCCTCGCCCAGGACGGCGTCGGCCTGTCCGACTCGAACCCGGCGTACAAGAAGATGACCGACGTCATCGCCGCCGTGAACGAGGCGAAGAAGAACATCATCGACGGCAAGATCACGGTCAAGACCGCTCCGTAAGGAACCGCAGGTCAGCGACCTCAGGGCCCGGCGACGGTGGGACCCCACCGGAGCCGGGCCCCGTTCCGTACGGATTTTCGTCTTTCGGCAGTGCTACGCGTGTAGATGTCTCCCTGGCACGATAGCTTCGCCCCGCCCTGCCCTCCCGCTCCCACTCCTTCCGGCCAAGGAGAGTGCGTCATCAACGCGTCCAGCCCCCTGCCGTAGAACTGCACGGCATCACCAAGCGATTCCCCGGCGTCGTCGCCAACAAGGACATCGCCATCACGGTCCGCAAGGGCACCGTGCACGCCCTCATCGGCGAGAACGGCGCCGGCAAGTCGACCCTCATGAAGATCCTCTACGGCATGCAGAAGCCGGACGAGGGCACCATCGCCGTCGACGGCGAGCAGGTCACCTTCTCCAGCCCCGGTGACGCCATCGCGCGCGGCATCGGCATGGTGCACCAGCACTTCATGCTCGCCGACAACCTCACCGTCCTGGAGAACGTCGTCCTCGGCGGCGAGAAGCTCCACGGCATCGGCGCCAAGGCCCGGAAGAAGATCCGCGAGATCTCCGACCAGTACGGCCTCGGGGTCCGCCCGGACGTCCTCGTCGAGGACCTCGGCGTCGCCGACCGGCAGCGCGTGGAGATCCTCAAGGTCCTCTACCGCGGCGCCCGGATCCTCATCCTCGACGAGCCCACCGCCGTCCTCGTCCCGCAGGAGGTCGACGCGCTCTTCGACAACCTGCGCGAGCTCAAGTCCGAGGGCCTGACCGTCATCTTCATCTCGCACAAGCTGGGCGAGGTCCTGAAGGTCGCCGACGACATCACCGTCATCCGCCGGGGCACCACGGTCGGCACCGCCGACCCGAGGACCGCCACCACCAAGCAGCTCGCCGAGCTGATGGTCGGCAGCGAGCTGCCCTCCCCGGAGACCCGCGAGTCGACCGTCACCGACGTGCCGATGCTCCAGGTCCGGAACCTGACCCTGTCCGAGGCCGGCGCCGTCGCCGCCGTCCCGCTGACCAGCGCGGCCCCGCCGGACCCGGCCAGGGCCACCACCGTCCTGGAGGAGCCCGTCGGGGCCGCAAGCTCCTCGACGACGTCTCCCTCACCATCCACAAGGGCGAGATCCTCGGCATCGCGGGCGTCGAGGGCAACGGCCAGACCGAGCTCATCGAGGCTCTCATGGGCATGGCCACCCCCGACGCGGGCACCATCACCCTCGACGGCCGGGACATCTCCAAGGTCTCCGTGCGCAAGCGCCGCGAGGGCGGCATCGGCTACATCCCCGAGGACCGGCACCGCCACGGCCTGCTCCTGGAGGCCCCCTCTGGGAGAACCGCATCCTCGGCCACGTCACCGAGGCCCCCAACTCCAGGCGCGGCGTCCTCGACCCGAAGGCCGCCCGCAAGGACACCGAGCGGATCGTCCGCGAGTACGACGTGCGCACCCCGGCATCGACGTCACCGCGGCCTCCCTCTCCGGCGGCAACCAGCAGAAGCTGATCGTCGGCCGCGAGATGAGCCACGCGCCCAAGTTCCTGATCGCCGCCCACCCCACCCGCGGCGTGGACGTCGGCGCGCAGGCGCAGATCTGGGACGCGATCCGGGACGCCCGCCGCGAGGGCCTGGCGGTGCTGCTGATCTCCGCCGACCTCGACGAGCTGATCGGCCTCTCCGACACCCTCCGGGTCATGTACCGCGGCAAGCTGGTCGCCGACGCCGACCCCGCCACCATCACGCCCGAGGAGCTGGGCTCCGCCATGACCGGCGCCGCCACCGGCCGACTCGAAGGCACCGAAGAGCACCCCGGAAACGGTGACGCCCGATGATGAAATTCGACAAGGACCGGCTGATCCTGGGCGCGGCGGGACCGGTGCTCGCGCTGGTCTCCTCGTTCGTGCTCACCGTGCTGGTGCTGCTCGCGACCGGACTCGACCCGATCGAGCCGATCCGGATCATGATCGAGAACGCCGGGTACTCCGACATCCAGGTCCTGATCGTCAACCAGACCGGGATCTACTACCTCGCGGCCCTGGCCGTGGCGGTCGGCTTCCGGATGAACCTCTTCAACATCGGCGTCGACGGCCAGTACCGGCTCGCCGCGATGGTCTCCGCCCTCGTGGGAGCCTCCGTCGAGCTGCCGGGCCCGCTGCACATCCTCCTCATCGTGCTCGTCGCGATGCTGACCGGCGCCTTCTGGTCCGGCATCGCCGGCATCCTGAAGACGACCCGCGGCGTCTCCGAGGTCGTCTCGACGATCATGCTCAACGCCATCGCGACCTCGCTGGTGGCCTGGCTGATCCTGCCGAAGAACTTCGGCGTCCAGCCCGAGGGCTCCAACAACCTCACCACCGGTGAGATCGCCGAGTCCGGCTGGTTCCCCGGCATCGACATGGGCGAGGGCAGCGGCGTCGTCTACGGCTTCACCTTCGTGGCCCTCGCCCTCGGCGTCGTCTACTGGTTCGTCCTCAACCGCACCCGGTTCGGCTTCGACCTGCGCGCCACCGGCGCCAGCGAGTCCGCCGCCCAGGCCAGCGGCGTCGACGCCAAGAAGATGATCCTCACCTCGATGCTGCTCTCGGGCGCGCTCGCCGGCCTCTCCGGCATGCCGACGCTGCTCGGCGAGTCCCACACGTACAGCCTCGACTTCCCGGTCGGCGTCGGCTTCACCGCCATCACCATCGCGCTGCTCGGCCGCAACCACCCGGTCGGCATCTTCTTCGCCGCCCTCCTCTTCGCCTTCCTCGACAAGGCGTCCTCGTCGCTCGACACCTTCGGCTACCCGAAGGAGATCACCAAGATCATGCAGGGCATCATCGTGATCGCCGTGGTCGTCTCCTACGAGCTCGTCCGCCGTTACGGCCTCCGCCGCCAGCAGCAGAAGGTCGGCGAGGAACTCGCCGCCGGCGGCGCCCTCAAGACCGACAAGGAGGTCTCGGCATGAGCACCGCCGCTGCCACCAAGCCGAGCGCCGCGCCCAAGGGCGGCGGACGCCGCAAGCTCACCCTGCCGTGGATCATGCTGATCGTCGCGGCCGGCCTCGTGCTCTTCTCGCTGGTCCGGGTCGTCTCCGGGGCGAACGACCTCACCTCGGTGGGCCAGGTCTCCGGCGCGCTCCAGCTCGCCGTCCCGATCGGCCTCGCCGGCCTCGGCGGTCTGTGGGCCGAGCGCGCGGGCGTCGTCAACATCGGTCTCGAGGGCATGATGGTCCTCGGCACCTGGTTCGGCGCCTGGGCCGGCTACCAGTGGGGCCCCTGGACGGGCGTCCTCTTCGGCCTCATCGGCGGTGCGATCGGCGGTCTGCTCCACGCGATCATCACCGTCACGTTCAACGTGAACCACATCGTCTCCGGCGTGGCGATCAACATCCTCGCGGTCGGCTTCACCCAGTACCTGTCGAACTTCACGTTCGCCGAGGCCCCGGGCGGCTCCTCCAAGCAGTCCCCCGCATCGAACAGATCACCAAGATCACCATCCCGGGGCTCTCCGACTGGTTGCAGGACCTCCAGGCCAAGCACTGGTTCCTGGTCTCCGACCTCGCCGGCATCCTCGGCGGCCTGGTCACCAACCTGTCGCTGCTCACCGTCGTCGCGATCCTGCTGGTCCCGGCCACCTGGTGGGTGCTGTGGCGCACGGCCTTCGGCCTGCGGCTGCGCTCCTGCGGCGAGAACCCGGTCGCCGCCGAGTCCCTGGGCGTCAACGTCTACAAGTACAAGTACATCGCCGTCACCGTCTCCGGCGCCCTCGCCGGCCTCGGCGGCGCCTTCCTCGCGATCGTCGCCACCGGCATCTACCAGGAGGGCCAGACCGGCGGCCGCGGCTACATCGGTCTCGCCGCGATGATCTTCGGCAACTGGATGCCCGGCGGCATGGCGCTCGGCGCCGGCCTCTTCGGCTTCACCGACAGCCTCAAGCTGCGCGGCGGCGCCGAGAACGTCCACGCGCTGCTGCTCCTGGTCGCGCTGCTCCTGGTGATCGCCGCCCTCTGGCAGCTCTACGGGAAGAAGTACGTGGTCGCGGTGGTCTCCGCCGCCTTCTCCGCCGTGTTCTTCCTCTGGTACGCGCTGACCGACGAGGTCCCGAGCCAGTTCGTCGACGCCGCCCCGTACGTCACCACCCTGCTCGTGCTCGCCCTGTCGGCACAGCGCCTGCGGATGCCGAAGGCGGACGGGTTGCCGTACCGGAAGGGCCAGGGCAAGTGACCGCGAAGCTCTCCGAGTCCGACTGGGAGGCCCTGCGGGTCACGGCGCGCGGGGCGATGTCCCGCGCGTACGCCCCGTACTCGGGCTTCCCGGTCGGCGCGGCGGCCCTCGTGGACGACGGGCGGACGGTCTCCGGCTGCAACGTGGAGAACGCCTCCTTCGGCCTCGGCCTGTGCGCCGAGTGCGGGCTCGTCTCGCAGCTCCAGGCGACCGGCGGCGGCCGGCTGACCCACTTCGTCTGCGTGGACGGCCGGGGCGAGCCCCTGGTCCCGTGCGGACGCTGCCGGCAGCTCCTGTACGAGTTCGGGGGCCCCGAGCTCGTCCTGGAGACCCCGGCCGGCCTGCTGACCCTGGCCGAGATGCTCCCGCAGGCCTTCGGCCCGGAGCACCTGTCGCGGTAGCACTTCGGAGCGGCCCTTCCGGCACGATGGAAGGGCCGCTCCTCCCCCTCTATGCGCGTGAAAGAGGCACCACCCCATGGACGTCATCTCCGTCATCCGTACGAAGCGGGACAAGGGCGAGCTGAGCCCCGAGCAGATCGACTGGGTCATCGACGCGTACACCCGCGGCGCGGTCGCCGACGAGCAGATGTCCGCCCTGGCCATGGCGATCCTGCTGAACGGCATGAACCGCGACGAGATCGCCCGCTGGACCGCGGCCATGATCGCCTCCGGCGAGCGCATGGACTTCTCCTCGCTCTCCCGCCCCACCGCCGACAAGCACTCCACCGGCGGCGTCGGCGACAAGATCACCCTTCCGCTCGCCCCGCTCGTCGCCGCCTGCGGCGCGGCCGTGCCGCAGCTCTCCGGGCGCGGCCTCGGCCACACCGGCGGCACCCTCGACAAGCTGGAGTCCATCCCCGGCTGGCGCGCGCTGCTCTCCAACGAGGAGATGCTGCACGTCCTCGACACCACCGGCGCGGTCATCTGCGCGGCGGGCGACGGCCTGGCCCCGGCCGACAAGAAGCTGTACGCGCTCCGCGACGTGACCGGCACGGTCGAGGCGATCCCGCTGATCGCCTCCTCGATCATGTCCAAGAAGATCGCCGAGGGCACCGGCTCGCTGGTCCTGGACGTCAAGGTCGGCACCGGCGCCTTCATGAAGAGCATCGAGGACGCCCGCGAGCTGGCCTCCACGATGGTCCGGCTCGGCACCGACAGCGGCGTGAGGACGGTCGCGCTGCTCACCGACATGTCGACCCCGCTCGGCCTGACCGCGGGCAACGCCCTGGAGGTCCGCGAGTCGGTCGAGGTCCTCGCGGGCGGCGGCCCGGCGGACGTCGTCGAGCTGACGATCGCCCTGGCCCGGGAGATGCTCGACGCGGCCGGGATCAAGGACGCCGACCCGGCGAAGGCCCTCGCCGACGGCTCCGCGATGGACGTCTGGCGCCGGATGATCGCGGCCCAGGGCGGCGACCCGGACGCGACCCTCCCGGTCGCCCGCGAGCAGCACGTCGTGACGGCCCCTCCTCCGGCGTCCTGACCCGCCTCGACGCCTACGACATCGGCATCGCCGCCTGGCGCCTGGGCGCGGGCCGCGCCCGCAAGGAGGACCCGGTGCAGGCGGGCGCGGGCGTCGAACTCCACGCCAAGCCCGGCGACACGGTCACGGCGGGCCAGCCCCTCCTGACCCTCCACACGGACACCCCGGAGAAGTTCGACTACGCCCTGGGCTCCCTGGAGAACACCTGGGACATCGCCCCCACGGGCACGCCCTTCACGGCCTCCCCGATCGTCCTGGACCGCATCGCCTGACGACTGGGCATATGCACCTGACACGTTCAGGTGAACGGGACCGGTGGCCCCCACCGGTCCCGTTCGGCATGCTGGGATCGGTGACGCACTGATTGGAGACCGCCATGAGCGCACTCACCGTCGACCCGCGTCGGCCAACGGCCGTGACTGGGACGACCTTGTCCGGATCTGGGAAGAGACGGACGCGCCCGAGGCTGCAAGGTGGAGATCATCGAGGGGATCATCACCGTGTCACCGCCGCCGTCACCCCTGCACAACGACATCGCCGACGAAGTCCAAAGGGCGCTCTACGGGGTGATCCCCCGCGACTGGGGGGTCTACCAGACGCAGGCCGTCACTCTGCCCACGCGTGCGGGGATGTTCATTCCGACCTCCTCGTGGCTCCCAAGGGAGCCGTGCGCGAAGCCCCTCTCGCGATCCAGGCGTCCGACGCCGAACTCGTCGTCGAGATCACCTCGCGGAACAACGCCAACCACGACCGGATCGTGAAGCTCCAGGCCTACGCCACCGCCGCCGTCCCCCTCTACCTGCTCGTCGACCGCTGGCACTCCGGCCGCCCCACCGCCACCCTCTACGGTGAGCCGGAGAACGGCCTGTACCGGGTCCTCGACGCGGTCGAGTTCGACCGGGAGCTCCACCTCCCGCCCCTTCGACCTCACCCTCGACACCGGCACCTTCCCACCGGTTAGAGCCGCGCCAGCAGCCCCGGCAGCGTCCGCATGTCCTCGAAGACCACCGTCCCCGGGCCCGCCAGGCGGTCCGCGCGGGTCAGGCCGCCGCAGTAGCCGAAGGCGCGCATGCCGGCGGCGCGGGCCGCCTCGACGCCGTACGGACTGTCCTCGACGACGGCGCACCGCGCGGGCGGGACGCCCATCTCGGCGGCGGCGTGCGGGAAGAGGTCCGGGGCGGGTTTGCCCCAGGCGACGTCGCGGGCGCTGAAGATCCGGTCCTCGAAGCGCTCCAGGAGTCCGGTCCGGCCGAGGTTCCGCCGGATCGTGGGGTGGCTGCCGTTGGAGGCGAGGCAGTACGGGACGGACAGCGCGTCCAGGACGTCGGCGACGCCCTCGACGGCGGTCAGCTCGGCGTCGAGCGCGTCCTCGTACCGCTGCCGGAAGGGTTCGTTCCAGTGGGGCTCCAGGGGACGCCCGATCCGCTCCTCCAGGATCGCCGTCAGCACCTCGTGGGAGGAGCCCACGAACCGCTCCACGATCTCCGCCTCGGTGAACTCGGCCCCGAGGCCGGCGAACACCTCCCGGTCCACCCGGCAGTAGATCCGCTCGCTGTCCACCAGTACGCCGTCACAGTCGAAGATCACCAGTCCGACGGGTTCGAGAGTCATGAGCGGGAGCCTAGGCCCTGTCCGGCGGAGGGCCCTCCGATGAGTTCCCGCCCCCGCTCCGGTCTCACCGGACGTGGACACCAGTCAGCCGGGCACCAGCCGGCCCCTCGTCGTGACCCTGAGCGCCCGGCCCGGGCGGGAGGAGGTCGAGCAGCTCTGCGCGGAGCTCGCCGCCGCCCCGCCCGCCGAGGTCGTCTGCGAGGCCGGCGCGCTCGTGCCCGGCGGGCTCGCCGCCGTCGACGCCCTGGCCCGGCTGAAGCTCGCGGCGGCCCGGCACGGCCACCGCCTCCGGCTGCACGGAGCGGGCCCCGAGCTGCGGGCCCTGCTCCGGCTGACGGGGCTCGACGGGACCCTAGGCCTCTAGCCTCGCCGGCAGGTCGAAGAGCGGGAACCAGCGCTCGGTGTCCAGGAAGAAGTCCATCCCCGCCACCTTGCCCTCCCGCAGCTCCAGGACGATCAGCGCCCACGGACTGAAGCCGCCCGCCGGGTCCGGGTGGTACTGGGCGAACGCCGGCGAGCCGTTCGCCACGGTCGGCACCAGCTTCGAGCCCGCGCAGACCTCGCCGACGCCCAGCATCCAGCCCACGATGTCGTCGTGCCCCCGGAGCCACAGGTCGTACGGCGGCATGGACATCGTCGCGTCCTCGTGGAGGAGCGCGGTCAGCGCCTTCATGTCGTAGCCCTCGAAGGCCGCCACGTACCGCTCCAGGAGCGCCTTCTGCTCCTCGTCCAGCGGGTCCGCCGGGTCGGAGGCGGCCGGCGCCTGCTCGGCCAGGGTCGCGCGGGCCCGCTGGAGCGCGCTGTTCACCGAGGCCACGGAGGTGTCGAGCAGCTCCGCCACCTCGCTCGCCCGCCACGCGAGCACCTCGCGCAGGATGAGGACCGCCCGCTGCTTGGGCGGCAGGTGCTGGAGCGCGGCCACGAACGCGAGCCGCACGGTCTCCCGGGAGACGGCCGCCTCCGCCGGGTCCGCCACCGACGGCAGCACCCGCCCGTCCGGCACCGGCTCCAGCCAGGTGATCTCGGGCTGCTTCACGAGCTGCGCCCGCTCCACCGGCGTCGGAGAGGTCAGGTCCATCGGCCGCGCCCGCCTGTTCCCCGCGTTCAGCGCGTCGAGGCAGACGTTGGTCGCGATCCGGTAGAGCCAGGACCGCAGCGAGGAGCGGCCCTCGAAGGAGTCGAGCGCCTTCCAGGCCCGCACCATCGTGTCCTGCACCGCGTCCTCCGCCTCGAAGGAGGAGCCGAGCATCCGGTAGCAGTAACCGGTTAGCTCACGGCGGTACTTGTCGAGTTCCTCGGTCGTCGCGATCGCTGCGTCGCTCATCGGTGCACACCCGCTCACCCTCACCGGCACCCGTTCGGTGCCGATGAGAGCAAGCTACCGCAGCCCACTGACAGCCGGGGTCAGGTTCCCGGCTTGCGCCCGTACACGTAGACGTCGTCCCCGTTGCGCAGCAGGTTCCAGTACGCCTTCGCGTCGGCCGACGTCATGTTCACGCAGCCGCCCGAGCCCGGCGGGTTCCACATCGACTTGGTGGTCGAGTGGAAGGCCTGGCCGCCGTCGAAGAACTGCGCGTACGGCATGGAGACGTGGTAGAGCGTCGACCAGTGGTCGATGTTCCGCCAGTAGATCTTCTTCAGGCCGGTACGGGTCTCCGTGCCGTCCTTGCCCGTGCGCACCGGCACCGGGCCGTACTTCAGCTTGGCGCCGTCCTGGATCCAGCTCAGTTGCCGCGTCAGGTCCACGCAGGCGATCCGGCCCTTGTTCGTCGGACACCTGCGGTCCTTGTTCGGGTTCTTCCCGGCGGCCTTCTGCTGGTTCATCGTGTCCATCGTGCGCCAGGTGATCGCCCCCGCGTACCCGGCGGACGGCGTGATCCCGTGCTTCTTCTGGAAGGCCTGGATCGCCTTGCAGTCGGCGGACGACTGGCGCCCGTCGACCGGCCGGCCCAGGAACTTCTCGACCTGCTTCTGGTACGGCCCGGTCGTCACGTTGCAGGACGCGGCCTCCGCCGTCCCCGTCCCGAGCGCCACCGTCAGCGGCACCACCAGCGCCGTCAGACCGGCCGTGACGACCGCCCTGCGGCCCGTCCGGCGTATGACTTCCCTCATGATCTCTGCACCCCTGGAGTCCTGTCCCCGAAGACGTACGGGGAGTCTGGCGGTTGCGTCCCGCCCGGGGAAGAGGACTCCCGTCACGGGCGGACCGCCGCCGGGCTCCCGCCGCGCCTCAGGCGGTCGCCGGACGGATCCGCCGCGCCTCCACGCGCGCGCTGTGCGTGCCGTACAGGGTGATCGAGACGACGCCGAGGACCGCGACCAGACCGATCAGGACCGTGCCCGCCCAGTCGCCCGCGTGGAAGGCGACCGCGCCGAGCGTGCCGCCCGCGCTGGAGCCCAGGTAGTACGCCGACTGGTACAGCGCCGAGGCCTGCGCCCGGCCCGTCTTCGCCGTGCGGCTCACCGAGGAGGACGCGACGGCGTGGCCCGCGAAGAAGCCGGCCGTGATCAGGACGAGGCCCGCCAGGACCGCGGGGAGCGCGTCGGCGAGGGAGATCAGCAGGCCCGCGGCCGTGGTG
Source organism: Streptomyces sp. WAC08241 (assembly GCA_007858575.1). Lineage (GTDB taxonomy): Bacteria > Actinomycetota > Actinomycetes > Streptomycetales > Streptomycetaceae > Streptomyces. Next base: position 4,618,901 of record CP042279.1, on the reverse strand, counting down.
GTCACCGCCAGGTAGAGCGCCCCGCGCCGGCCGAGCCGCCCGACCAGCTTCCCGGCCGCCGCCGAGGAGACCGTACCGACCAGGTACACCAGGAAGACCGAGCCGATCACGCCCTGCGGCAGCGAGAACGGGGCCTCCACCAGGCGGTAGCCGATCACGGTGTACACCGCGCCGAAGACCGTCATGAACAGGGCGCCGATCGCGTAGAGCCGCATCAGGAGCGGGTCGGCGAGGTGGCCGCGCACGGTCCGGGCCAGCGCCTTCGGGTTCAGCGTCCCGGGCGTGAAGTGCCGGGCCTTGGGAAGCAGCGCCCGGAAGGCGAGCGCGCACGCCAGGGAGACCAGGCCCACGGCGGCCACGCCCGCGCGCCAGCCCCACATCTGGGCGATCCAGCCGGACACGATCCGGCCGCTCATGCCGCCGATGGAGTTGCCCGCCACGAAGAGGCCGATCGCGCCGACGAGCGCCTTGGGCCGCACCTCCTCGGCCAGGTACGCCATCGCGGAGGCCGGGAGCCCGGCGAGCGCCGCACCCTGGAGCGCGCGCAGCACGACCAGGGACTCCAGGTTCGGGGCGAGCGGCACCAGGAGCGCCAGGGCGACCGCGACCGCGAGGGAGACGGTCATCGTCGCGCGCCGGCCGAAGCGCTCCGAGAGGGCGCTGAACGGCAGGACGCACAGGGCGAGGGCGCCGGTCGCGGCGGAGACCGTCCACGAGGCGGCCGAGGCGGTGGCGCCGAAGTCGGCGGAGATCGCCGGGAGGAGGGCCTGCGTGGAGTAGAGGAGGGTGAAGGTCGCGAGCCCGGCGGCGAAGAGCGCGAGGCTCATGCGGCGGTAGCCGGGGGCGCCGGGGAGAGACGGGTGTCGGCGGACGCGTGGGTGGCGGCCGCCCTGGTACTGGCGGAAGGCATGCCACGAACGTAGGCCGACGGGTTTCATGCGTCCAATGCACGGAACTGCTGTAATCGTTCCCATGGCGCATGAGTACAGGTCACAGCCCCGGCTGTCACCGAGTAGTAACGAAGAAGACATGGGGTTGCTGCTCGCGCCCCGGCTCGCGTACTTCGCGGCCGTCGCCCGGCACGAGCACGTGACCCGGGCCGCGGCCGAGATGGGCGTCCCGCAGTCCACGCTCTCGCGGGCGATGGTCCGGCTCGAACAGGACCTCGGCGTGACCCTCTTCGCCCGCCGCGGCCGCACGGTCTCCCTCACCCCGGCCGGCCGCCGCTTCCTCGCCGCCGCCGAGCGGGCCCTCGCCGAGGTGGAGCGGGCCGCCGACACCGTACGGGCCGACGCCGACCCGGCCGCCGGGCGGGTCGCCTTCGGGTTCCTGCACACCATGGGGTCCGAGACCGTCCCCGGGCTCATCCGCGCCTTCCGGGTCGACCACCCCCGGGTCCGCTTCACCCTGGTCCAGAACTACGGCGAGGCCATGATCGAGCGGCTGCGGGCCGGTGACCTCGACCTCTGTCTGACCTCGCCGGTGCCGGACGCGCCCGACCTGGTGGCCCGGCGCCTGGACGAGCAGCGGCTGCGGCTCGTCGTCCCGGACGACCACCGGCTCGCGACCCGCAAGCGGGTGCGGCTCGCGGAGGCCGCCGACGAGACCTTCGTGACCCTGGAGCCGGGGTACGGGCTGCGCCGCATCACCGACGACCTGTGCGCGGAGGCCGGGTTCAAGCCCCGGGTGGCCTTCGAGGGCGAGGAGGCCGAGACCCTGCGCGGCCTGGTCGCCGCCGGTCTCGGCGTCGCCCTGCTGCCCCCGCCGGCCGTGCCCCGGCCCGGCGTCGTCGAACTGACCGTCACCGCCCCGCGCGCGGTCCGCGAGATCGGCGTGGCCTGGCTCGACGGCCACCCGGACACGGCCCCGGTGGCCGCCTTCAAGAAGTTCCTCCTGGGCAGGCGTGGCCACCTGCTCCCGAAGGAGCCCGCACCGCCGGCGTGAGCCCCTGCCGCACGGGCCTACTTCCGCCGCCCGCCCCGAACCCCGCCGCGAGCGGCATCCGCAGGCCGAGCGGCGGGGGCGCGGCGAAGGCGTCGGTCAGCGGGCGGGCGACCGGCCGGGCGAAGAGGGCGCCGAGGACGAAGTCGGTGGCCAGGGCCCGGACCTCGTCCGCGTACTGGCGCAGCGCGTGGCCGTCCGCGTGCACCTCGAAGCGGCAGGTCTCCCGGTTCGCCTTCTTCGCCCGCTGGGCGAAGCGGAACGACAGCTCCGGGTCCGTACGGGCGTCGTTGGTGCCGTGCACGAGCAGCACCCGGCGCCCCACCACCTGCCGCACCGGCTCCGGTTCGGCCGCCACGTCGTCCTCGGGCAGCCAGGGGCGAGCGCCAGGACCGCGCCGACCGCGTCCGCCCCGGCCGCCCGCAGCGCGGCCCGCCCGCCGAGCCCGTGCCCGGCCAGGCAGACCGGGACGTCGCCGTAGCGCCGTACCGCCTCCTCGACCGCCCAGGAGGCGTCCGCCGCGAGGTCCGCGTCCGCGCCGTTCCAGCCGCGCGCCCGGTAGCGCACCACGTGCGCGACGAGCCCTCGGCCCGGCCCGCCCGCACCAGGGCGCGCCCGAGCGGGAGCATCGCCGCGTGGGCCCGCGCGGAGGCCCGCCGCCTCGACGACGGCTCGCCGTCCGGGAGGAGCAGCACCACGCCGCCCACCGCCGACGTGCCGGAACCTGCGACGGACCGTCCGAGCCGGGGTCTCCGTGCGTCGGGCGGCCCCACGAGTGCGAAGTGCGCCATGGCAGAACAGTCTCAGAAGCGGAGGTGTACGCCGGCCGTACGCACGGTCACTGTTGCGTATCGCCGTCCGGGCCCTCGAACGGACGTGCCCGGCAAGCCCGTTCGATCCCGGCGGATGCCACCGCGAACGTACGGGAAGGAGAGCGCCACGGGGGCGCTCTACGCGCGTAGGGGCTAGAGTGCGGCAATGACGAGCCAGACCCACAGCGTCCCCACCGCGGACCAGATCCGCCGCGCCCCGAAGGTGCTGCTCCACGACCACCTCGACGGCGGGCTGCGCCCCGGCACGATCGTCGAACTCGCCCGCGAGCAGGGCTACGAGAACCTCCCGAGACCGAACCCGACAAGCTCGGCGTCTGGTTCAGGGAGGCCGCCGACTCCGGGTCCCTGGAGCGGTACCTGGAGACCTTCGCGCACACCTGCGCCGTCATGCAGACCCGGGAGGCCCTCTTCCGCGTCGCCGCCGAGTGCGCCGTCGACCTCGCCGAGGACGGCGTCGTGTACGCGGAGGTCCGCTACGCCCCCGAGCAGCACCTGGAGGGCGGCCTCACCCTCGAAGAGGTCGTGGAGGCCGTCAACGCGGGCTTCCGCGAGGGCGAGCGGCGGGCCAGGGAGGGCGGCCACCGCATCCGGGTCGGCGCCCTGCTCACCGCCATGCGGCACGCGGCCCGCTCCTGGAGATCGCCGAACTCGCCAACGCCTACCGCGACTCCGGGGTCGTCGGCTTCGACATCGCGGGCGCCGAGGCCGGCTACCCGCCCACCCGCCACCTCGACGCCTTCGAGTACCTCAAGCGGGAGAACAACCACTTCACGATCCACGCGGGCGAGGCCTTCGGGCTGCCCTCCATCTGGCAGGCGCTCCAGTGGTGCGGCGCCGACCGCCTCGGCCACGGCGTCCGGATCATCGACGACATCGAGGTCGCGGACGACGGCCCGGTGCGCCTCGGCCGCCTCGCCGCCTACGTCCGTGACAAGCGGATCCCACTGGAGATGTGCCCTCCTCCAACCTCCAGACCGGGGCCGCCGCCTCGATCGCGGAGCACCCCATCGGCCTGCTCCGCACCCTGCACTTCCGGGCCACGGTCAACACCGACAACCGCCTCATGAGCGGCACGAGCATGAGCCGCGAATTCGAGCTGCTGACCGAGGCCTTCGCTTACACGCTCGACGACATGCAGTGGTTCACGGTCAATGCGATGAAATCGGCGTTCATTCCTTTCGATGAACGACTGGCCATGATCAACGAGGTCATCAAGCCCGGCTACGCCGAACTCCGGTCCGAATGGCTGTTCCAGCAGACCACCGCGACCAGCGGATCTTCCGGTACGGAGGACTGAGCGGAGCTCCCGGGGAGGGGCGGAGGCGGCCGGGACGGCACGACACCCGGCCGCTTTCCGGTGTTTGCGGAGGGATCCCCCGCTGGTTAGGTTGCAGAGCCGCTCTGCGTTCCCCCTGTCATTTCCCGGATTCTCCCGAACGGCTTTTCCCGAAGCCCCGGATTCCCCCTTAGGAAGTTCCCCAGATGAAGCAGTCCGCCAAGAAGCTCGGTGTCGTCGCCCTCGGTGCCGCCTTCGCCGCTGCCGCCGCCGGCACGGCCTCCGCCGCCCGGCCGCGCCCGCCGCCCCCGACGCGCTCGGCCTGGTCACCCAGACCGTCCCGCTGGGCGACGGCCTCGGCGAGCTCCCCGACGACGCCGCCAAGGGGCTCGACGCCGGACAGGGCGCCCTCGGCCAGGGCCTGCACCAGGTCACCAAGACCCTTCCCACCGCCGCCGGCCAGGCTACCCAGAACCTCCCGCTCGGCACCGCCACCAGCGGCCTCGGCGCCACCCCGCTCGGCGGCCTCCTCGGCGGCCTGCCCTGAACGGCCTGCCGCTCGGCTGACCCGGCCCGTACGACGGCCGAGGGGCGCGCACCCGGAAGACCTCCCGGGTGCGCGCCCCTCGCCGTACGCGCGGCGGCTACCAGGCGGCGCTCGCCGTCTTCTCGGCCGGCAGCAGCAGCCACAGCGCCAGGTAGACCAGGAACTGCGGGCCCGGCAGCAGACAGGACACCAGGAAGATCACGCGCATCGTCGTCGCGGAGGTGCCGAAGCGCCGGGCGAGCGCCGCGCACACCCCGCCGATCACGCGTCCGTCACGGGGGCGGATGAGTGCGGCCATGGTGGGCTCCTTCAGGTCGGTCCGGGAGCCGCTCCGTCGGGCTCCCGATGACTCCATACTGCGGTCGAAACGGGGACGAAGCGTCGGTCTACCGGGCGATCGGGACCCTGGGAATCGTCGGGGTCGCACCCTGAGAACCCTCGTTCCGCGGCAGGACGGAACCCCGGCCGCGCCCGGTCCCTCCGGAGGACCCCGGACGGCCCGCGCCCGACCTGCGGCGCAGCCAGATCCGCCCGGCCGGCACGAGCAGGAGGTGCGCAAGGACCACGCCCGCCGTGTTCAGGAGCACCGAGTCCACGTCCACGACCTGCCCCGGCACCGCGGTCTGCAACAGCTCCACCGCGAGCGACACGAGGGCCCCGGCGGCGGCCGTCCGGGCCAGGGAGGCCCAGCCGGGCACGTCGAGCCGTCCGTCGGCCATCGGGAGCAGCACCCCGAGCGGGGCGAGCAGCAGCAGGCCCTCGCCGATCAGCCGGGCCGCCTCGGCGGACCCCAGCGCGAGATCGGCCCGCAGGCCGTCCAGGGGCACCGTGTTCGGCGCGGTCACCCAGGCCACGTCCCGTGGGCGCAGACCGACCAGGCGACGAGCAGCAGATGCGCGACGAGGAGGACGAACCCCGTCACGCGGACGACCACGGCGGCACTGCCGCCCGAACCTTGACGCTGCACGCCCCCAAGACGCCCCCGGGAGCGGAATCGGTTCCGCCGCGCGACGACTCAGCCGGTCGGGACCGCGGAAGGCGACCCGGGACCGGCCCCGGGGCCGAGGCCGAAGCCGTCGGCGGCGGGGCCGTCGGCGGTGCGGACTCCGGGCGCTCGCGCAGCTCCGCCGTACAGCGGTAGCGCTTCGGCGCGTACGGGCCGGGGCCGCCGAGCAGGACCGTGCGGTCGCCCGCGCCCGCCGAGCTCTCCGCCAAGGAGCAGACGACCTGCGACAGGGCGACCGGCGTCAGGTCCTCCGGCTGCCGGCTCAGCCGCAGCGTGCCCGCCGGGTCGCCCCGGTACCCGCCCTTCACCGCCAGCGGACCGCGCACCGCGGTCGTGAAGCCAGCCCGCCGCTCGTTCTCCGAGGGCGCGGCGAGCAACTGCGTGAGCAGCAGTCGGGCCGTGCGCACCGGATCGGCGTCGTCCTTCCCCTCCGGCAGCGGCGAGCGGCGGTCCACCGTCTCCAGTTGCGAGCCGCAGACCAGGAACACCCGGACCGGCACGTCCCCGGCCGCGGTCCCGGCCGTCCCGTCCTCGACCGTGACGCACGGCACCCGGGACGGGGCCGCGCCCGCGTCCACCGGGACCGACGTCGTCCTGATCCCGCAGCCCGCGACCAGGGCGGCGAGCGCGACCGCACCGGCCGCGCGCCCGAAACCACGGCGCCTCACGCTTCCTCCACCTCGCCCCGGCCGCTGCGGGTCCTGACCTCGCTGGTGATCCCGGAGGCGTCCAGGGGCAGCCGCAGCACGAACACCGCGCCGTCCACCTCCCCGTCCTCGCCCACCGAGTTCGAGGCGGTGATCGAACCGCCGTGGATCAGGGCGTTCTCCATGGCGATCGACAGGCCCAGACCGCTGCCCTCGGACCGCGGCCGGGACGCGCTGGCCTTGTAGAAGCGGTCGAAGACGTGCGGCAGCACCTCCTCGGGGATGCCGGGGCCGTGGTCGCGGACCGCGATCACCAGCTCCCCGTCCTCCGTGCGCACCGACACCCGCACCGGCGAACCGCCGTGCTTGAGCGCGTTCCCGATCAGGTTCGCCAGGATCACGTCCAGCCGGCGCGGATCGAGCGGCGCCACGATCCCGCGCTCGGCGTCGAGCTCCACCGCGTCCAGCCACGCGCGCGCGTCGACGCACGCGGTGATCTGGTCGGCGATGTCCACCTCGTCGAGGACGAGCCGGGCGGTGCCCGCGTCGAAGCGCGTCACCTCCATCAGGTTCTCCACCAGGTCGTTCAGGCGCCGGGTCTCGCTCACCACGAGTGCCACCGCGGGCGCGATCATCGGGTCCAGGGAGTCCTGCTCGTCCTCCAGGACCTCCGTGACGGCCGTCAGGGCGGTCAGCGGGGTGCGCAGCTCGTGCGACATGTCGGCCACGAACCGCCGACTGGACTCCTCCCGCGCGCTCATGTCCGCGACCTTCTTCTGCAACGACTCGGCCGCGCCGTTGAATGTCCGGGTGAGGTCCGCCAGTTCGTCGGCGCCGGTCACCCGCAGCCGGGTGTCCAGCTTCCCCTCGCCGAGCTGCCGGGCCGCCTCCCCGAGCCGGTGCACCGGACGCAGCACGGTCGTCGCCGCGACCTGCGCGAGCAGCACCGAGCCGGCCACCGCGAGCGCGGTGGCGATCCCGAGCGACCAGGCCAGCGAGTTCAGATCGGCCTTCTCCGCCGCCAGCGACTTGAACATGTAGCCGGCGGGCCCGCCGCCGTCGATCCGCACCCCGCCCACCAGGTACGGCGTCCCGCCCCGCTCCGTGCGCTGCCAGAACAGGTGGTACGGATACGGGTTGGCGTCCGTCACCGGCCGCCGGGTGTCGACGGCGTCGCGCAGCGAGCGCGGCACGTCGGCCAGGGTGAAGTCGTCCGGGTCCGAGGCGCCCACGATCGGCTTGCCCTCGTCCCGCTCGCCCAGCAGCAGCACCTGGTAGCCGGCGCTGCCGCTCGCCATCTGCTCGGCGGTCCGCCGCAGGTCGTCCTGGCCCGGCCGCAGCGGCAGCGTCGCCACCCGGTTCTGCATCTCCTGCCGGAAGTCGTTGAGCGCCCCGTCCTGGGTGCGGGTGAGCACCGCCTCGCGGTTGAGCCAGTACGCGATGCCGGAGGCGGCGACGGCCGCGGTGAGCGCGACCAGGGCGAAGACGACGACGAGCCGCAGGCGCAGGCTGGACAGGCGCAGCCGCGCGAGGATCCCTCTGCTCACGCAGGGACGTCCAGCCGGTAGCCGACGCCGCGCACGGTGCGGATCAGGGTCGGCGAGGACGGCACGTCCTCCACCTTGGCGCGCAGCCGCTGCACACAGGCGTCCACGAGCCGCGAGTCGCCCAGGTAGTCGTGCTCCCACACCAGCCGCAGCAACTGCTGCCGGGACAGCGCCTGTCCGGGCCGCCGGCTCAGCTCCAGGAGCAGCCGCAGCTCGGTCGGGGTGAGCTGGAGGTCCGCGCCGTTCTTGGTGACCGTCATCGCGGACCGGTCGATGACCAGCGAGCCGTACGTCGCCGAGTCCGTCGACTCCCGCTCCCCGCGCCGCAGCACGGCCCGGATGCGGGCGTCCAGGACCCGGCCCTGCACGGGCTTGACGACGTAGTCGTCCGCCCCGGACTCAGGCCCACGACCACGTCGATGTCGTCGCTGCGCGCGGTCAGCAGGATGATCGGCAACTGATCGGTCCGGCGGATCCGCCGGCAGACCTCGAAGCCGTCGATGCCGGGCAGCATGACGTCGAGCACGACCAGGTCCGGCCGCTGCTCGCGCAGCAACTGGAGGCCGTCCTCACCCGTGGCGGCGGTGGCCACCCGGTGACCCTGCCGCGACAGGGACAGTTCGAGGGCCGTGCGGATGGCGTCGTCGTCCTCGATCAGCAACAGAAAAGGCACGGCAGCATTCTGTCTCATTCGGCCGTCCGAGTTCGACCGCCAGGGACCACGCTTCCGCGACGGGGCCTGTGACACGCCTGTGACAGTCGGCGGACACCGCCATGAAGTCCCATGGGCAAGCTTCTTGGCACACGGACCGAAACACACTCCAGCCGACGGGGGCGCGAGATGAACGCACTGCACAGCACCAACTCCAGCGCAGTTGTCACGCGTCTCCACGACGTCGTGCGGAGCACGGAGAAGTCCGGCGCGGCAACTGGGGGTACCTCCCTGCTCGAGCGAAGCCGAGAGCTTGGGGGAGACGGGGTGCGTTCGCAGCGTCGGGCGTCAGCGCAAGGCGCCTTACATGGTGGCCGTCGCTGACGGGGGAGCGGTGTACGGGGAGGCCACGGGGAACGCCCTGGCTGTTCGGAGGCCGAGTTCACGGCCTACGTCCAGGAGCGTCGGGCCTCCCTGTACGCCACCGCCTACCACCTCACCGGTGACCGTTTCGAGGCCGAGGACCTGCTCCAGAGCGCGCTGTTCTCCACGTACCGCGCCTGGGACCGGATCAGCGACAAGGCCGCGGTCGGCGGGTACCTCCGCCGGACCATGACCAATCTGCACATCAGCGCCTGGCGACGGCGCAAGCTCAACGAGTACCCCACCGAGGAGCTGCCGGAGACGGTCGGCGAGACGGACGCGATGCGGGGCACCGAGCTGCGCGCGGTCCTGTGGCAGGCGCTGGCCCGGCTGCCCGAGCTCCAGCGCACGATGCTGGTGCTGCGGTACTACGAGGGCCGGACCGATCCGGAGATCGCGGAGATCCTGGACATCAGTGTCGGCACGGTGAAGTCGAGCATCTGGCGCTCGCTGCGGCGACTGCGCGAGGACGAGGTGCTGAGCTTCGGCCGTGACGAGGAGGAGTCCTTCGGCGAGCTGGTGGCCTGAAGGTCGGGGGGAAGCACGGGGGAAGCGGGGGAAAGCAGGGGGGAAACCCACGGGAGCCCACGGGGAAACGGGGCTCGCGGGGGAAGCACGGGGAACCGTACGGGGGTACGGGGGAAGAAAGAAGCGGATCGTACGGGCCCGGGGGTCTCGTACGGTCCGCTTCCTCCGTGTCGGGGCTCTTCGCGGGTTACGGGCGGGCGGCCGGGGTGCGGTGGCGGCCCGCCGCCGCGGCCGCCAGCCGGCCCAGGGCCTCCGGCTTGGCGCAGGGTGCGCACCCAGCTCCGCCTGGCGGGCCACGATCGCGCGCTCGGCCCGCATCAGGCGCCAGCCGCGGCGCAGCAGGAACGGCACCGACTTGCGGCCCTCCCTGAGGTCCCGGGCGAGCCGCCGGCGGAACGTCGTCGAGGGACGGCCGCGCAGACAGATCGCGTCGGCCAGGACGCCGAGGTCGCGGCAGCGGGTCACGATCTCGGCCGCGAAGATCCCCTCCGCCACGAAGAGCGGGGTCCGCCCGATGTCCAGGCCCTCCCGGCCCGTCCGGGAGCTGGTGGCGATGTCGTACACGGGGACGTCGGTCCGCCCCGTACGGCACAGCTCGACGACGGCGGAGACGGCGGCGTCCGCGTCCCAGGACTGCGGCGAGTCCCAGTCGATGTCCGCGCTGCCGTCGACGAGCGGGAGCGACGGGTCGTCGTGCTCCTTGTAGAAGTCGTCGAGGCGCAGGACCGGGAGGCCGGTGACGGCGGCGAGGGACGACTTGCCGGAGCCGGAGGGGCCCGTCAGCAGGACGACCCGGGTCGGGATCGGTTGGGAACTCACGGAACACCAGTGTGAGGCATTCCCCGTGCAGGGGACCCTCAGGGAGGGGTTGGTATCGGGCGTCACACCTCCACTACTGTCGGTGTCCGCCCGAACACCCCCTGGAAGGAACGCCATGGCGCGTCACGCAGCCCCAGCACCTCCCGTCGCAGCGCCCTGCTCAAGGCCGGACTCACCGTCACGGCGGCGGGCGCCGCGCTGGTCGGCGCGGGGCCGGGGCCCAGGCCGCCGCCCCGGTGCCGCTGCCGCTGGACGGCCTGACCAGGACGGACACGGGCGCGGCCGGCACGGGTGCGCTCGACGGGGTCGGCTACGCCCTGGGCCCGCTGACCCAGCTCCAGCTCGACCCGCTGGCCAACACCGGCGTCGACCCCTCGACAACGGACTGGGCACCCAGGTCGCCGACTTCAAGCCGGTCGGCACGCACCTGGTCACCGACCACCTCACGAAGGGCGGGGCCGTGGCGGACCTGCCGGTGGTCGGACCGCTGTCGCAGGGGCTGCTCCCGTAGCGCGGACGCAGGCGCGGGAAAGGGCCCCGGGACCGTCGTCCCGGGGCCCTTCCCGTGTCCCCTAGTACGAGGAGCCGGAGGCGCCCAGGCTGCCCGTCGGGTGCCAGACCGTCTTCGTCTCCAGGAACGCGGTCATGCGGTCCGTGCCCGGGGACTCCGCGAAGTCCTCGGTGCGGCGGCGCAGGACGCGCTTGAGGTTGTCCGCCGCCGCGATCTCCAGGTCGCGGGCCAGGTCGGCGTCCGCGCCCGTGAGGTCGATGGCGTTGACGTCCTGGTGGGCCGCGAGGTGCGGGCCCATCTCGGAGGCCTTGCCGGAGAGGACGTTGACCACGCCGCCCGGCAGGTCGGAGGTGGCGAGCACCTCGCCCAGGGAGAGCGCGGGCAGCGGGTGCCTCTCGCTCGCGACCACCACGGCCGTGTTGCCCGTCGCGATCACCGGGGCGATCACCGAGACCAGGCCCAGGAAGGACGAGTCCTGCGGGGCCAGGACCGTGACGACGCCGGTCGGTTCGGGGTGGAGAGGTTGAAGTACGGGCCCGCGACCGGGTTGGCGCCGCCCGTGACCTGGGCGATCTTGTCGGTCCAGCCCGCGTACCAGACCCAGCGGTCGATCGCGGCCTCGACGACCGCGGCCGCCTTGTTCTTGGACAGGCCCTCGGCGTCCGCGACCTCGTGCACGAACTGGCCCTTGCGGCCCTCCAGCATCTCGGCGACGCGGTAGAGGATCTGGCCGCGGTTGTACGCGGTCGCGCCCGCCCAGCCTCCGAAGGCCTTGCGGGCGGCGACGACCGCGTCACGGGCGTCCTTGCGGGAGGAGAGGGCGCGTTCGCCAGCCACTTGCCCTTGGAGTCCGTCACCTCGTACACCCGGCCGCTCTCGGAACGCGGGAACTTGCCCCCGACGTACAGCTTGTAGGTCTTGAAGACGCTCAGACGGTTCGCGTCAGACATCGAGGTAGGCCTCCAGACCGTGGCGGCCGCCCTCGCGGCCGAAGCCCGACTCCTTGTAGCCGCCGAAGGGCGAGGTCGGGTCGAACTTGTTGAACGTGTTGGCCCAGACGACGCCGGCCCGGAGCTTGTTCGCCACCGCGAGGATGCGGGAGCCCTTCTCCGTCCAGATGCCCGCCGACAGGCCGTACTGGCTGTTGTTGGCCTTCGCCACGGCCTCGTCGGGCGTACGGAAGGAGAGCACCGACAGGACCGGGCCGAAGATCTCGTCGCGGGCGATGGCGTGCGCCTGCGTGACGTTCGTGAAGAGCGTCGGGGCGAACCAGTAGCCGGCGGACGGGATCTCGCAGGCGGCGGTCCAGCGCTCGGCGCCCTCCGCCTCGCCCTGCTCGACCAGGGTGGTGATGCGGGCCAACTGCTCGGAGGAGTTGATGGCGCCGATGTCGGTGTTCTTGTCCAGCGGGTCGCCGAGGCGGAGCGTGGAAAGGCGGCGCTTGAGCGCGTCGAGCAGCTCGTCCTGGACCGACTCCTGGACCAGGAGGCGCGAGCCCGCGCAGCAGACCTGGCCCTGGTTGAAGAAGATGCCGTTGACGACGCCCTCGACGGCCTGGTCGATCGGGGCGTCGTCGAAGACGATGTTGGCGCCCTTGCCGCCCAGCTCCAGGGTCAGCTTCTTGTCCGTGCCCGCGACCGAGCGCGCGATGGCCTTGCCGACGGCGGTCGAGCCGGTGAAGGCGACCTTGTTCACGTCCGGGTGCTCGACCAGGGCGGCGCCGGCGTCCCCGTAGCCGGGGAGGATGTTGACGACGCCCTTGGGCAGTCCGGCCTGGCGGCAGACGTCCGCGAAGAACAGGGCGGTCAGCGGGGTCGTCTCGGCCGGCTTCAGGACGACCGTGTTGCCGGTCGCGAGCGCCGGGGCGATCTTCCACGCCAGCATCAGCAGCGGGAAGTTCCACGGGATGACCTGGCCGGCCACGCCCAGCGGGCGCGGATTGGCTCCGTAGCCGGCGTGGTCGAGCTTGTCGGCCCAGCCCGCGTAGTAGAAGAAGTGCGCGGCGACCGGGGGAGGTCCGCGTCGCGGGTCTCCTTGATCGGCTTGCCGTTGTCCAGGGTCTCCAGGACGGCCAGCTCGCGGCTGCGCTCCTGGATGATCCGGGCGATCCGGAAGAGGTACTTGGCGCGCTCGGAACCGGGCAGCGCGGACCACTTCTCGAAGGCCCTGCGGGCCGCCTTCACCGCGCGGTCCACGTCCTCGGCGCCCGCGCGGGCGACCTCGGACAGGACCTCCTCGGTGGAGGGGAGACGGTCTTGAAGACCTTGCCCTCGGCCGCGTCGACGAACTCGCCGTCGATGAACAGGCCGTAGGAGGGGCGATGTCGACGACGGACCGGGACTCGGGCGCCGGCGCGTACTCGAATGCAGATGCCATGTTGATCAGTCCACCGTCACGTAATCGGGGCCGGAGTAGCGGCCGGTCGCCAGCTTCTGGCGCTGCATCAGCAGGTCGTTGAGCAGGCTGGAGGCGCCGAAGCGGAACCAGTGGTTGTCCAGCCAGTCCTCGCCCACGGTCTCGTTGACGAGCACCAGGAACTTGATGGCTTCCTTGGTGTTGCGGATGCCGCCGGCCGGCTTCACGCCGATCCGCACGCCGGTCTGGGCGTGGAAGTCGCGCACGGCCTCCAGCATGAGGAGCGTGTTCGCCGGGGTGGCGTTGACCGCGACCTTGCCGGTCGAGGTCTTGATGAAGTCCGCGCCGGCCATCATGCCGAGCCAGGAGGCGCGGCGGATGTTGTCGTACGTGGACAGCTCGCCGGTCTCGAAGATCACCTTGAGGCGGGCGCGGTCGCCGCACTCCGCCTTGATCGCGGCGATCTGCTCGTACACCTCCAGGTAGCGGCCGGCGAGGAAGGCGCCACGGTCGATGACCATGTCGATCTCGTCGGCCCCGGCGGCGATGGCGTCGGCCGTGTCGGCGAGCTTCACGGGGAGCGCGGCGCGGCCGGCCGGGAAGGCGGTGGCGACCGAGGCGACCTTGACGTCCGAGCCCGCGAGGGCGGCCTTGGCAGTGGCCACCATGTCGGGGTAGACGCAGACGGCGGCGGTCGTCGGGGTCGTGCGGTCGGTCGGATCGGGACGGACGGCCTTGGCGGCGAGCGCCCGGACCTTGCCCGGGGTGTCCGCGCCTTCGAGCGTCGTCAGGTCGATCATGGAGATGGCCAGGTCGATGGCGTACGCCTTGGCCGTGGTCTTGATCGAGCGGGTGCCGAGGGACGCGGCGCGCGCCTCCAGGCCGACGGCGTCGACGCCGGGCAGCCCGTGGAGGAAGCGGCGCAGCGCACTGTCGGACGCGGTCACGTCGGCGAATGCGAGAGCTGCGGGTGCAGTGGTGGGCATGGTCACCAGTCGAGCATATCTACGCGCGTAGCGACCTGTACAGGGGAGGGACGCGAGAGCGCGAGGTCACAAAGGAGCGAAAGGCGGAGTGACTCCTGTCACGCGCCCGTGACAGGGAAGGGACGACTCCTGAATACATGATCATTAGATTTTTCCTTGCAGCCAGCCAGACCTCACCGGAAACAGTCGGACCGAGAAAAGCGGCATGCGACTCTCCCGACCGCCATCTGCCTGAAAGCAGGAGTCGTTATGCGCACCGCCCTTCGCACCGCCATCGCCACCGCCCTCGTCGCGGGAGCCGCGATCACCGCCCCGGTCCTCGCCGCGGGCGCCGCCTTCGCCGCCGACGGTCCGGCGGCCGTCCCCGCGGCCGTCTCGGTCGCCACGCCTTCCGCCCCGGCCCCGGTGGCGTCGGCCACCACGCCGGCCGCCGAGACCTCCGGTCCGGGCGCCAAGGCCTCCGCGCCGGCCGTCGCGCCGGCGGCCACCGAGCCGGCACCGCGAAGGACACCGCGAAGGGCACCTTCGTCCGCAGCGAGACACTCCTCAGCGGCACCGTCGCCAAGATCTACAAGGTCAGCCCCACGAGCTACCGCGCCGACCTCACCCACAAGGGCGCCCCGGTCGGTGTCGTCGAGGCCAACAGTCGTTCGGCCGCCGCCCACAACAACGGCGAGTTCCTCGTCCTCACCGAGGAGGGCAAGACCTTCAACTGGCAGGGCAACCACGTCCCCGGCGCCACCCCGGCACCTACCTGCTCGCCGACGGCACCCTCGTGGAGCTGGTCCGGAAGGACGGCCGCTACGGCCTCCAGAAGATCGAGAACGGCAAGGGCCGCGGCTTCACCTACCTCAACGGCCCCGCCAGGTCTGGCAGTACGGCAAGTCCATCGTCGTCCTGGAGCGGGACGGAGGCTTCGCCGCCTACGTCCCGGGCGCGGCCCGACAGGCCGCTCCGCAGCGCGTCACGGCCACGGTGCCCCCGCGCCCGACGCCGGTGCCGTCATCACCCACGGCACGTGCACGGTCAGCAAGGTCGTCAGCATCGGCGCCGGTACCAAGGCCGAGCTCTTCATGTCCCGGCAGGGCCCCGTGGCCGAGTTCAGCGACGCCGGTGACGACAAGGTCTTCGCCCTCGTCGACCGGGCGCACCCCTCGCTGCCGGCGAGCGTCGGCTTCGTCGGGCGGATCGTCAACCCGAACAGCGCCACCCCGTCGCTCTACACCAAGGTCGAGGGCGGGGGCGTCAAGGTGCCACGCACGCCTTCCCGAAGCTGCCGAAGGACTGCAAGCCGGAGACCGCCCCGGCCCCTCCGCCACCACCGGCACCGGCGCCGTCCAGCAGGGCGGCCAGACCTCCGATCGTGCCGAAGGGGGCGTCGCGGCCGGCGCCGAGGTCGCCGAGGCGAACGACGCGGCCCTGTACGCCTCCGCCGCCGGCGCCGCCGCGGTCGTCGCGGGCCTCGGCCTCGTCACCCTGCGCCGCCGGGCCGCCGCCCGCGTCTGATCCCGTACGCCCTTCCCGCACCACCCCACTCCCCGCCCCTTGACCCGAGCGGGAGCACCACCCCACCCAGGCCGGTCGCCGCGTCCCGCGCGGCGGCCGCCGTACCGTCCGTCCGGAGCCCGCCGTGAACCGCACCCGCACCCGTCCCCGTACCGCCGCCGTCGTCCTCCTGGCCGCCCTCGCCCTGCTCACCGGCTGTTCGGCCGGGTCCGAGGAGAGCCGCCCCGCCCGCCCGGGTCACCGAGACCGCCGCGCCGAAGGCGAGCGCCGTCCCCGTCCGGCCCTCGCGCGCTCCCTGCCCGTCCGGGTCGCGCTGCCCTCCGCCGGGGTCGACACCGGGCCCGTCCTGGAGCTGGGGCTCGCCGCCGACGGCACCGTCGAGGTGCCCTCCGTCGCGGACGCCGACCGCATCGGCTGGTACGACAAGGGCGTCACGCCCGGCGAGACCGGCCCGCCGTCCTCATCGGGCACTTCGACACCGAGCGCGGCCCGGCCGTCCTCAAGGACGTCTCCCGGGTCCGGGTCGGCGACGAGATCACCGTCACCCGCGCCGACGGCAAGGCCGTCGTCTTCCGCGTCCGGGAGCTGGCGCAGGTCGACAAGGACGCGTTCCCGACCGCCAAGGTGTACGGGAACACCACCCGGCCCGAGCTGCGCCTGATCACCTGCGGCGGCGAACTGACCGACGGCCACCGCCCCGACAACATCATCCTGTACGCCGACCTCGTGGCCGTGCGGGCCGCCTGAGCCCCCGCCCGCCCGCTGAGGCAGAATCGGCGGCATGACGACCCCGAGCCGACCCCCGGGCCGCACGACGAGCCGAGCACCGGGTCGACCCCTGAGCAGTCCTACGCCGACCGGGTCTTCCGGTCGCCCCTCGGGATCGCGAGCGGGGTGTTCCTCCTCGCGCTCGCGGCCGTGTTCGCCGGTGACGCGATGGTCCGCGGCGAGGGCAGGACGCCCTGGCTCGCGCTCGCGGGCCTCGTCCTCGCCGTGCCGCTGATCGTCGCCTTCACGATCCGGCCCGCCGTGTACGCCGACGACCGGCGGCTGCGGGTCCGCAACCCGTTCCGGTCGATCACCCTGCCTGGGCCTCCGTCGCCGACGTCCGCGCCGGCTACTCCAGCGAGGTCTTCACCCAGGAGGGCGTCAAGTACCAGCTCTGGGCCGTCCCCGTCTCGCTGCGCCAGCGCAAGAGGGCCGCCCGCCGGGCCGCCCGCGCCTCCCAGGACGACCCGCACGGCCGCACCTCCGTCACCGCCGACGTACGGCAGAGCGCCTCGCGCACCGCGCCCACCGACCAGACCGTCGCCGACCTGCGCGAGCTCGCCGAGCGCCACGGCGGGAGCCCGGAGGCGCAGGGCGAGCCGCAGGTCCGCTGGGCGTACGAGATCATCGCGCCCGCCGTCGCCGGGCTGCTGCTCCTGGTGATCCTGGGGGCGACGGGCTGAGCGGCCGGCCGTCCGGACGTGACGAGGGCCGGTACGGAGGTGATCCTCCGTACCGGCCCTCGGCCACGTCCGGCGGGGTTACAGCCCGCGGCCTCCGCCAGGTCCCGCTTGATCGCGGCGAGCAGCCCGGCGGCCGTGGCGCGGGCCGCCGGCAGGCCGTCCGCGCCGGAGACCGGGACCACGACCTCCAGGTAGCACTTGAGCTTGGGCTCGGTGCCGCTGGGACGCACGATCACCCGGGCCTTGTAGTCGCCCTCCAGGTGGTAGCGCAGCCCGTCCGTGGGCGGCAGCGCCTCCGTGCCCTTGGTCAGGTCCTCGGCCGAGACGACCGTCAGACCGGCGAGGGAGACCGGCGGGCGCTCGCGCAGCGGCCATCGCGCGCGCGATGATCCCCAGGTCCTCGACCCGCACCGAGAGCTGGTCCGTGGCGTGCAGCCCGTGCTCCACGGCCAGGACGTCCAGGAGGTCGGTCAGGGTCCGGCCCTCCTCCTTGAGCACCGAGGCCAGCTCGGTGACGAGCAGCGCGGCCGTGATGCCGTCCTTGTCGCGGACGCCCTCCGGGTCGACGCAGTAGCCGAGCGCCTCCTCGTAGCCGTACCGCAGGCCCTCGACGCGGGCGATCCACTTGAAGCCGGTCAGCGTCTCCTCGTACCCGACGCCCGCCGCCGCCGCGATCCGGCCGAGCAGCGAGGACGAGACGATCGACTCGGCGAAGACGCCGGTGACGCCCCTGCGCACCAGGTGCGCGGCGAGCAGCGCGCCCACCTCGTCGCCCCGGAGCATCCGCCAGCCGCCCTCGGCGTCCGGGTCCGGCACGGCCACCGCGCAGCGGTCGGCGTCCGGGTCGTTGGCGATCACCAGGTCCGGGGCCACGGCGCGGGCCGCCTCGAAGGCGAGGTCCATCGCCCCGGCTCCTCCGGGTTGGGGAAGGCGACCGTCGGGAAGTCCGGGTCCGGGTCGGCCTGCTCGGCCACCAGGGCGGGCGGCGGGAAGCCGGCGCGCGCGAACGCGGCCGTCAGGACGTCCTTGCCGACGCCGTGCATGGCCGTGTAGACGGTCCGCGCGGTACGGGGCGAGCCGGGCGTCAGGACCGCGTCCGTGCGCTCCAGGTAGGCGTCGAGCACCTCGTCGCCGGGGTCTCCCAGCCGTCCTCCGGGCGCGGCACGTCGTGCAGCGAGCGGACGGCGGCGATCTCGGCAGCGATCTCCGCGTCGGCGGGCGGCACGATCTGCGAGCCGTCGCCCAGGTAGACCTTGTAGCCGTTGTCGCGCGGCGGGTTGTGGCTCGCGGTCACCTCGACGCCGGCGACGGCCCCAGGTGCCTTATGGCGTACGCGAGGACGGGCGTCGGCAGCGGGCGGGGGAGCAGCGCGGCGCGCAGCCCGGCGCCGGTCATCACGGCGGCGGTGTCGCGGGCGAAGTCGGCGGACTTGTGGCGGGCGTCGTAGCCGACGACGACGAGTCCGCCCTCCTGGCCCTTGGCCTTCAGGTACGCGGCGAGGCCGGCGGCGGCGCGGATGACCACCGAGCGGTTCATCCGCATGGGCCCGGCGCCCAGCTCGCCCCGGAGTCCGGCCGTGCCGAACTGGAGCGTGCCGGCGAACCGGACGGCGAGCTCGTCCGTCGTACCGGCCCTACCGGCCTCGATGAGCCGCGCGAGCTCCTCGCGGGTCTCCTGGTCGGGGTCCTCGTCGAGCCAGGCCTGGGCCCGGGTGAGGAGGTCGTCCTGCGTCACGGTGTGCCTTTCGGAGGGAGCGGGCGCTTTGTGCGGGTGGCGGCGGTGCGGGTGCGGGTGCCGGTGGGCGTGGGCCGCTGCGCGAGCCTTTCCACCCCGCCCCTTCCGTAACCGGGGCTCCGCCCCGGACCCGCCTCAAACGCCGGCGGGGCTGGATTTTCAGCCCGTCCGGCGTTTGCGAACACGGCCGAAGGCCGTACGGGGAGCCCGGGGGCTCGCCCCCGGTCTCGGGAAGGGCGGGGCGGGGACAAGCCCGCGCAGCGGCGCCCCGCCCGCACCCGACCGCGCGCTCCGGAGCCCGTACCGGCCCCGGAGCGCGGGAGAACGATCAGATCCGGTCGAGGACCCGCGTCAGCAGCTCGCCCATCCGCGCCGCCGAGTCGCGTCCCGCCTGGAGGACCTCCTCGTGGTTCAGCGGCTCGCCCGAGAGCCCCGCCGCCAGGTTGGTGACGAGCGAGATGCCCAGGACCTCGGCGCCGGCCTCGCGGGCCGCGATGGCCTCCAGGACGGTGGACATGCCGACGAGGTCGCCGCCCAGGACGCGGACCATGTTGATCTCGGCCGGGGTCTCGTAGTGCGGGCCGGGGAACTGCGTAGACGCGCCCTCTTCGAGGGTCTCGTCGACCTCCTTGCACAGCGCGCGCAGCCGCGGCGAGTACAGGTCGGTGAGGTCCACGAAGTTCGCGCCGACGATCGGGGAGGCGGCCGTCAGGTTGATGTGGTCGCTGATCAGGACCGGCTGGCCGGGGCGCATGCCCTCGCGCAGACCGCCGCAGCCGTTGGTCAGGACGACGGTCTTGCAGCCGGCGGCGACCGCGGTGCGGACGCCGTGGGCGACGGAGGCGACGCCCCGGCCCTCGTAGAAGTGGGTGCGGCCCAGGAAGACCAGGGCGCGCTTCTCGCCGATCTTGTACGAGCGGACCTTGCCGCCGTGGCCCTCGACGACCGGCGGCGGGAAGCCGGGGAGCTCGGTCACCGGGAACTCGGCCTCGGGGGCGCCGAGGGCGTCGACGGCGGGCGCCCAGCCCGAGCCCATGACCAGGGCGACGTCGTGGCTCTCGACTCCGGTCAGCTCGCGAAGACGCGCGGCGGCGGCCTCGGCGGCCTCGTACGGGGTGGCAGTTGCGTTCACTGACTTCTCTCGCCTCGGGGAGGGGAGTCCGAGGCGGGCCCCGGACGATTTGCTACGCGAAGAAGCGTAGCCGGAGAATCCCTACGCGCGTAGATGACGGTGCTGACGGACATGCGATCGTTGTCTTGTCGTTTCCGACGAAAACCGGGGCGGACCGGTCCGTCGACGGGCGGCCGGCGCCCCGCGGACCGCTCAGCAGGGGCGCTTGCGCAGCTCCATCACGTAGTCGTGCGGCGCGCCCGCCGACTCGGCCGCGTCCGCGACCTCGCCCAGGTAGCGGGCCGACGGGAGCCCGCCCTCGTACCCGTTGAGGACGTACGTCCAGGCGGGTTCCTCGCCGTCCAGGGTGTGCGCCCGCACCGCATCCGCCGGTAGACGTCGAGGCCGACGCCCTCCCAGCGGTCCATGGAGTCCTCGTCCATCGGCGCGATGTCGTACAGCGCCACGAAGACCTGGGAGCGGGGGCCTCCACGATGGTGGCGAGGGCTCCCTCCCACCCCATCTGCTCCCCGCCGAAGGTGAGCCGCCAGCCGTTCAGCCAGCCGGTCCCGCGCAGCGGGAGTGCAGTGCGCGGCGGCTCATCAGCCGCGCGTCCAGGTTGCCGGCGAAAGCGGCGTGAGGGACATGGGACCGAGGGTACGGGAGGGTGCGGAGGGGCGGGCCGGTTCGCCGGAGCGCCGCCGGACCCCTTCGGAGGCCCGCCGCGTGGCGGCGCCGGGCGTGCGGGACAATGGGGTACGCACTTGAAGCGTGCGGGACAATGGCGTACGCACTGCAGCCCAGCGGGGACCCCCGGCAGAACGAGAGCGCGAGGCGTAGATCCCAGTGACCCGGATCGTGATCATCGGCGGCGGACCCGGCGGATACGAGGCGGCCCTGGTGGGCGCCCAACTCGGCGCGGAGGTGACCGTCGTCGACACCGACGGCCTCGGCGGCGCGTCCGTCCTGACCGACTGCGTCCCTCCAAGACCCTGATCGCCACCGCCGAGGTGATGACCACCTTCGACTCCTCGTACGAGGAGCTGGGCATCATCGTCGCGGACGACACCCGCACCTGGAGCAGGCCGCCCGGGTCGTGGGCGTCGACCTCGGCAAGGTCAACCGGCGGGTGAAGCGCCTCGCGCTCGCCCAGTCGCACGACATCACCGCCTCCGTCACCCGCGCGGGCGCCGCGTGCTGCGCGGCCGCGGCCGGCTCTCCGGCCGGCAGGCCGTGGACGGCTCCCGCCAGGTGGTCGTGACCGCCGCCGACGGCACCGAGGAGACGCTGACCGCGGACGCCGTGCTGATCGCGACCGGCGGCCACCCGCGCGAGGTGCCCGACGCCGAGCCGGACGGCGAGCGGATCCTGAACTGGACCCAGGTCTACGACCTCAAGGAGCTCCCCGAGGAGCTCATCGTGGTCGGCTCCGGCGTCACCGGCGCCGAGTTCGCCAGCGCCTACCAGGCGCTCGGCTCCCAGGTCACCCTGGTCTCCAGCCGCGACCGCGTCCTGCCCGGCGAGGACCCGGACGCCGCCGCCGTCCTGGAGGACGTCTTCCGGCGCCGCGGCATGAACGTCATGGCCCGCTCCCGCGCCGCGTCCGCCAAGCGGGTCGGCGACCGGGTCGAGGTCGCCCTCGCCGACGGCCGGGTCATCTCCGGCACCCACTGCCTGATGGCGGTCGGCGCGATCCCGAACTCGGCCGGCATGGGCCTGGAGGAGGCGGGCGTCCGCCTCAAGGACTCCGGGCACATCTGGACCGACCGGGTCTCGCGCACCTCCGCCCCCGGCGTCTACGCGGCCGGCGACGTCACGGGCGTCTTCGCGCTCGCCTCGGTCGCCGCCATGCAGGGCCGGATCGCGATGTACCACTTCCTGGGCGACGCGGTGACCCCGCTCGACCTGAAGACGGTCTCGTCGAACGTCTTCACCGACCCCGAGATCGCCACCGTCGGCTACACCCAGGCCGACGTGGACGCGGGCAAGATCGACGCCAAGGTCGTCAAGCTGCCGCTGCTGCGCAACCCGCGCGCGAAGATGCAGGGCATCCGGGACGGCTTCGTCAAGATCTTCTGCCGTCCGGGCACCGGCATCGTGGTCGGCGGCTGCGTCGTCGCCCCGCGGGCGAGCGAGCTGATCCACCCGATCTCGATCGCGGTCGACAACAATCTGACCGTCGAACAGATCGCAAATGCTTTCACCGTGTACCCCTCCCTGTCGGGCTCGATCGCGGAAGTGGCACGGCAGTTGCAGACCGAAAGTCGGCGGGCGACGCCTAGCCGCCGGGCCCGGCCGGCTCCCGCCTGCGGGAACGGTTCGCCGACTCGGACAACCCCGGCAAGCCGGGGCATAGAACGATCAATGACGGGGCCTCCCATACCACTTGGGGGCCCCGTCCGTGCGCAACTTCTGCAATTCGCCGCATACTGCTGAAAAGCATCGCGCGGCCACGTTACTGTCAGTTTCGTGTTCGCTGCAGAACGTCGCCAGTTGATCCTCGAAATGGTGCGCGCCAACGGAGCCGTGTCGCTCCGCGAGCTCGCCCGCGTCGTCCAGACCTCGGAGGTGACCGTACGGAGGGACGTACGGGCCCTGGAGGCAGAAGGACTCCTCGACCGCCGCCACGGCGGTGCGGTGTTGCCGGGCGGATTCACGCGAGAATCCGGCTTCCCGCAGAAATCCCATCTCGCGACCGCGGAGAAGACGGCCATCGCCGACGTCGCGGCGAGCCTCGTCGAAGAGGGCGAGGCCATCGTCGTCGGCGCCGGGACGACCACGCAGGAGCTGGCCCGCCGGCTCGCCCGCGTGCCCGGCCTGACCGTGGTCACCAACTCCCTGCTCGTCGCCCAGGCCCTCGCCCACGCCAACCGGGTCGAGGTCGTCATGACCGGCGGCACCCTGCGCGGCTCCAACTACGCGCTCGTGGGCAGCGGGGCCGAGCAGTCGCTCCAGGGGCTGCGGGTCTCCCGGGCCTTCCTCTCCGGGAGCGGTCTGACCGCCGAGCGCGGCCTGTCCACCTCCAACATGCTCTCCGCGAGCGTGGACCGGGCGCTGGTCCAGGCGGCGGCCGAGGTCGTGGTCCTCGCCGACCACACCAAGCTGGGCTCCGACACCATGTTCCAGACGGTGCCCACGGACGTGATCACCCGTCTGGTCACCGACGAGCCCCCGCCCACGACGAGCGGGCCGCCACCGAGCTCCAGGCCCTCGCCGACCAGGGTGTGCAGATCGCCGTCGCGGGCACCGGCGCCGGCTCGGGACCCGCCGGGGCGATCAGCTCCCCGGGGCCCGGCCCGCCGTGACGTGCCCTCCCGGGCCAGCGCGGCCGGATGGTGGCGGGGCAGTTCCGGGGCCCGGGCGGCGGCTTCCCCGCGGAGACGCTGGAGCGCACGGCCAGGGTCGCGGACCTACGCCGCCGCTGAGGGGGCGGCCCCGGGCCGTCCCGTGTGCCGAGGACCCTCCCCAGGGGCCCCGCGCACCCTCCGTACGCGCCCCGTGCCTCAGGCCGTGATGCCCCGCAGCGTCAGCGCGAGCAGGCGGTCCGCCAACTCCGCGTCCTCCGGGGACTGTTCCGTCGCGAGCGCGATCGCGTTGGTCAGTTGCATCAGGTCGCCGATCGCCACGTCGGCCCGCACCCGGCCCGCCTCCCGGGCCCGTTCGAGCAGCCGCTCGCCCGCCGCGCGCAGCAGATCGCTGCACCGGGAGAGCGCCGAATCCCGGTCGTGCGAGGCGGACATCAGCGCGTGCGCGAGACCCCGGTACTCGCCCGCGTGGGCGACCAGGGCCCGCAGCCACTCCACCAGCGCCCGGCACGCTCCTCGGCGTCCGCCAACGCCCGCGAGCGGTCGAGGAGTTCCGCCAGGGCCTCCTGGAAGACGCCGTTCAACAGGTCGGCGCGGGTGGGGAAGTGGCGGTGAGGGTGCCGATCCCCACGCCCGCGCGGCGCGCGATCTCCTCCAGGGGCGCGTCGGCGCCCCGGTCGGCGAAGGCGGCGCGGGCCTCGGTGAGCAGGCGTTCGTGGTTGCGGCGTGCGTCGGCGCGCATGGGTGACGGAGGCCCTCCCCTCGGCGAAGGGCCCGCAGGCGACTGCCTG
This sequence comes from Streptomyces sp. WAC08241, assembly GCA_007858575.1. Classification (GTDB taxonomy): domain Bacteria; phylum Actinomycetota; class Actinomycetes; order Streptomycetales; family Streptomycetaceae; genus Streptomyces. The sequence goes on along the minus strand of CP042279.1, from coordinate 4,594,932 downwards.
CGGGCCCTCCGTACCGTACTGGGTGCGCCGGTCAGTCCTTGATCTCGCAGATGGCGGCGCCGGAGGTGATGGAGGCGCCGACCGCGGCGCTGAGGCCCTTGACGGTGCCGGAGCGGTGCGCGTTGAGCGGCTGCTCCATCTTCATGGCTTCCAGGACGACGATGAGGTCGCCTTCCTTGACCTCCTGGCCTTCCTCGACGGCGATCTTGACGATGGTGCCCTGCATCGGGGAGGCGAGGGTGTCGCCCGAGGCGGCGGGGCCGGACTTCTTGGCCGCGCGGCGCTTGGGCTTGGCGCCGGCCGCCAGGCCGGTGCGGGCCAGAGACATGCCGAGGGAGGAGGGCAGGGAGACTTCCAGGCGCTTGCCGCCGACTTCGACGACGATCGTCTCGCGGCCGGTCTCGTCCTCGTCGGTGTCCGTGCCGGCCGGGGCGAAGGGCTTGATCTCGTTGACGAACTCCGTCTCGATCCACCGGGTGTGGACCCGGAAGGGGTCCGCGGTGAACGCCGGGTCGACCACGACCGCCCGGTGGAAGGGGATCGCCGTCGCCATGCCCTCGACCTTGAACTCCTCCAGGGCGCGGGCGGCGCGCTGGAGGAGCCTGTTCGCGGGTGGCGCCGGTGATGACCAGCTTGGCCAGGAGGGAGTCCCAGGCCGGGCCGATGACGCTGCCGGATTCCACGCCCGCGTCCAGGCGGACGCCCGGACCGGTGGGGGGTCGAAACGGGTGACGGTGCCGGGGGCCGGGAGGAAGTTGCGTCCGGGGTCTTCGCCGTTGATGCGGAACTCGAAGGAGTGGCCGCGGATCTCCGGGTCGCCGTAGCCGAGTTCCTCGCCGTCGGCGATGCGGAACATCTCGCGGACCAGGTCGATGCCGGTGACCTCCTCGGTCACCGGGTGTTCGACCTGGAGGCGGTGTTGACCTCCAGGAAGGAGATCGTGCCGTCCACGCCGACGAGGAACTCCACCGTGCCGGCGCCGACGTAGCCGGCCTCCTTCAAGATCGCCTTCGAGGCGGTGTAGAGCTGCTCGTTCTGCTCCTGCGACAGGAAGGGGCCGGGGCCTCCTCCACCAGCTTCTGGTGGCGGCGCTGGAGCGAGCAGTCGCGGGTGGAGACCACGACCACGTTGCCGTGGGTGTCGGCCAGGCACTGCGTCTCCACGTGCCGGGGCTTGTCCAGGTAGCGCTCCACGAAGCACTCACCCCGGCCGAAGGCCACCACCGCCTCACGGACGGCGGAGTCGTACAACTCGGGAACCTCCTCCAGCGTCCGGGCGACCTTCAGACCACGGCCACCGCCGCCGAAGGCGGCCTTGATCGCGATCGGCAGACCGTGCTCCTTGGCGAAGGCCACGACCTCCTCCGCACCCGAGACCGGATCGGGCGTACCCGCGACCAGGGGGCGCCGGCGCGCTGGGCGATGTGACGGGCCGCCACCTTGTCACCCAGGTCCCGGATCGCCTGCGGCGGCGGACCGATCCAGATCAGACCCGCGTCCAGAACCGCCTGCGCGAACTCGGCGTTCTCCGAGAGGAAGCCGTAACCCGGGTGGACCGCGTCCGCACCCGAGTCCTTCGCGGCCTGGAGGACCTTGGCGATGTCCAGGTAGCTGGTGGCCGGAGTGTCACCGCCCAGGGCGAACGCCTCGTCGGCCGCACGGACGTGCAGCGCGTCCCGGTCCGGCTCGGCGTACACGGCCACGCTGCCGATACCCGCGTCCCGGCACGCCCGGGCCACACGGACAGCGATTTCGCCACGGTTGGCGATGAGCACCTTGCGCACGATGGCTCCCTCCTTGAAACAAGCTGAGTTTAGGGACTGCCGACACGGCCTTTCGACCCGTCCCCAGTGGTGAGCTTTCCCACACGGAGGTGACCCCGGGCCTGCTCGGATCGTGAATTCCCTTGTCGCACCACGGTACGCAGGGTTCCTTTACGGCACAGTAGCTCCGAGGTGTGGCGCAGGTCTCTGTTCACGCGGCCAGTCGCCGTTCGGGTTTCTTTGTCGGGTCCCTACGAACGGCCCGGCGATTCTTTGCCCGACGCTCCGTCGTGTCCGGCCGTGCACGAACTCTTGTCCGGGGTTTTACCGGCCAGTAGCCTTCCGCTGTCGATCGTACTGCCGGTAACAGGCGAATCCAGGGGTGGCCGACGTGGCCCGCAGACCGATAGCTCTCGTGACCGCGCTGGTGCTCCTCCTCGAAGCGCCCGGCATCGTCGCCCTCAACGCCGTCATGGCGCGCTTCCTGGAGGCGCAGTCGATGTCCCTCGACGGCATGGACCCCGACGCGATGGCCACCGGCACCCGGATCCTCGGCTACGTCTCCGGGGCGGCCCTCCTCCTCTGCGCCCTCGTCGCCCTCCTCGCGGGCCTCCGCGACCGCCGGCCGGCCGCCTCGGCCGGGGCCTGCTCGTCGGCTGCGCGGTCGTGCACGGCGTCCTCGGCGCGGTCGCCGTCGGCCTCCTCGGCTGGCGGGCCTTCGCCTTCCTGATGGTGGTGCTCGGCCTGATCGTCCTCACCCTGGTGGCGTACGGGAAGGGGGCCGGGCGGCCGGTCGCGGAGAAGGCGCCGGTCCCCGCGTAGGGCGGGACCGGGGCTCAGGTCCAGAGGTCCGTGATCTCCACGTCCAACTTGCGCAGCAGCCGGCGCAGCAGCGGCAGGGACAGGCCGATCACGTTGCCCGGGTCGCCGTCGATGCCGTCGATGAACGGCGCCGAGCGCCCGTCCAGGGTGAACGCGCCCGCCACGTGCAGCGGTTCGCCGCTCGCCACGTACGCCGCCACCTCCTCGTCCGTCGGCTCGCCGAAGCGGACCACGGTGGAGGCGGTCGCCGACTCGTAGCGCTTGGCGGCCGTGTCGTACACGCAGTGGCCCGTCTGGAGGACGCCCACCCTACCCGCATCGCCTTCCAGCGGGCGACGGCCTCCTCGGCGTCGGCCGGCTTGCCCAACGCCTTCCCGTCCAGCTCCAGGACCGAGTCGCAGCCGATGACCAGCGCGCCGAACACCTCGGGCCGGGCGGCCACATGGGCGGCCTTCGCCTCCGCGAGGACGAGCGCGAGCTCGGCCGGGGTCGGGGCGTGGACCTTGTCCTCGTCGACGCCGCTCACGATCACCTCGGGGGTGATTCCGGCCTGCCGCAGCAGACCGAGCCGGGCGGGGGAGGCGGAGGCGAGCACGACACGGCGCGGATCAGCAGTCATGGGGGCAGCGTAGCCAGTGCGGAGGACCCGGACCCACCGGACGGCCGGGGTACGCGCGCGTGCACCGGCCCGGACCGCCGGAGACACGCGCGCGGGGTCAGCGCACGCCGACCGCGAACATCGCCACCACCATCGCGAGCGCGAGGAGCACGCCCGCGCGGCGGAGCATCGTCTGCATCTCGCGCATGAACTTGGGCGGCTCGTTCTCCGGGTCGGACCACAGCATGCCTCCGATCCTGCGGCCGGGGAGGGCCGCGGCGCCTGAGTACGGATACTCAACCGGCCGGGTGTCCCCGGACACACGCGCGGAGGGCCGGACCCCCGCACAAGGGGTCCGGCCCTCCGGCCCCGACGTCCGACGGGCCCGTACGACCTTTAGACGGGCCAGTACGACCGCGCCCAGGCCCGCGGACCCGGGCGCTGCCGCACGGCCGTGCGATGCGGGAGGGTCCGACCACCCCTCCGGCACCGCCAGGCCGCCGCCCTCGGCGGACGCCGCCGCCGTGGCCGCGGCCCGGGCCTGGACCACCGCCAGTGCGGCGGCCAACTCCTCCGGCGTCGGGTTTCCTCGTACGACCTTGATCATGTCGGCTCCTTGGAGGTCCGGAGGGGCTGCTAGAGCGGGATGTTGCCGTGCTTCTTCGGGGGCAGGGATTCCCGCTTCGTACGGAGCTGACGCAGGCCCTTGACGATCTGCGGGCGCGTGTCGGACGGCAGGACCACGCCGTCGATGTAGCCGCGCTCGGCCGCCGTGTACGGGTTGAGCAGGGCGTCCTCGTACTCCTGGATCAGCCGCGCCCGCGTGCCTTCCACGTCCTCCGCCTCGGCGATCGTGCGGCGGTGCGGGATGTTGACCGCGCCCTGCGCGCCCATGACCGCGATCTGCGCCGTCGGCCACGCCAGGTTCAGGTCCGCGCCCAGGTGCTTGGAGCCCATGACGTCGTACGCGCCGCCGAAGGCCTTGCGGGTGATGACCGTGATCAGCGGGACCGTGGCCTCCGCGTACGCGTAGATCAGCTTCGCGCCGCGCCGGATGATGCCGCCGTACTCCTGGTCCACGCCCGGCAGGAAGCCCGGCACGTCCACGAAGGTCAGGACCGGGATGTTGAAGGCGTCGCAGGTGCGCACGAAGCGCGCGGCCTTCTCGGAGGCGTCGATGTCCAGGCAGCCGGCGAACTGCATCGGCTGGTTGGCGACCACGCCGACCGGGAAGCCCTCGACCCGGCCGAAGCCGGTCAGGATGTTCGGCGCGAACAGCGCCTGCGTCTCAGGAACTCGCCGTCGTCCAGGACGTGCTCGATGACCTTGTGCATGTCGTACGGCTGGTTCGCCGAGTCCGGGATCAGCGCGTCCAGCTCGCGGTCCTCGTCCGACACCGCGGTGTCCGCGGTCTCCGGGAAGGCCGGCGGCTCCGACAGGTTGTTCGAAGGCAGGTGGGAGAGCAGGGACTTCACGTACTCGACGGCGTCCTTCTCGTCCCCCGCCATGTGGTGCGCCACGCCCGAGGTCGCGTTGTGCGTCCGGGCGCCGCCCAGCTCCTCGAAGCCCACGTCCTCGCCGGTCACCGTCTTGATGACGTCGGGACCGGTGATGAACATGTGCGAGGTCTGGTCGACCATGACCGTGAAGTCGGTGATCGCGGGGAGTACACCGCGCCGCCCGCGCACGGGCCGACGACCAGCGAGATCTGCGGGATCACGCCGGAGGCGTAGGTGTTGCGGCGGAAGATCTCGCCGTACATGCCGAGCGCGCTCACGCCCTCCTGGATGCGGGCGCCGCCGGAGTCGTTGATGCCGACGACCGGGCAGCCGGTCTTCAGCGCGAAGTCCATCACCTTGATGATCTTCTGGCCGTACGTCTCGCCGAGCGCCCCGCCGAAGACCGTGAAGTCCTGCGAGAACACCGCCACCGGGCGCCCGTCGACCGTGCCGTAGCCGGTGACGACGCCGTCGCCGTACGGACGGTTCTTCTCCAGGCCGAAGTTGGTGGAGCGGTGCCGGGCGAACTCGTCCAGCTCGACGAAGGACCCCTCGTCGAGGAGGAGGTCGATCCGCTCGCGCGCGGTCAGCTTCCCCTTCGCGTGCTGCTTCTCCACCGCTCGCTCCGAGCCGGCGTGGGTGGCCTCGTCGATACGGCGCTTGAGGTCCGCGATCTTGCCCGCGGTCGTGTGAATGTCGATCTCGTGCTGCTCTGCCGGCTCGGACATCGGGATGCGGCTCCCTGCCTGGTCACGGGGGTTCGTTGACTGCGAATGGGCTACTGGTGCCCTACTGACCCGTAGCGTATCCACGCCGATACGGTTCGGCACTGCGGTCTTTGCCACACCTACTCTGGCTTGCATGACGTCCTCCCAAGGCTCCGGCGGACGCTGGTCCGACCTCGACCGGCCCCCGCTCAACGAGACGGCCCTGCGCCGCGCGCTCGTCCTCCCCGACGGACTGTGGACCTCGCTCGACGTGGTCCCCACCACGGGATCCACCAACACCGACCTCGCCGCCCGGGCCGGCGAACTGCCCGGGGGCGCGGTGCTCGTCGCCGAGGAGCAGACCTCGGGCCGGGGCCGCCTCGACCGCACCTGGAGCGCGCCCGCCCGCTCCGGGATCTTCGTCTCCGTGCTGCTCAAGCCGGACGTGCCGGCCACCGCTGGGGCTGGCTCCCGCTGCTCACCGGCGTGGCGGCGGCGACCGGCCTCGCGAAGGCCGCCGGGGTCGACATGTCCCTCAAATGGCCCAACGACCTGCTGGTTTCCGTCCGGGGCGAGGAGCGCAAGACCGGCGGCATCCTCGCCGAGCGCGCCGGTACGGACGGCGTCGTCGTCGGCCTCGGCCTCAACGTCACCCTCCGCGAGGACGAACTCCCCGTCCCCGGCGCCGGGTCCCTCCTCCTGGCCGGCGCGGTCTCCACCGACCGCGACACCCTCCTGCGGGCCGTCCTGCGTTCCCTCGAACGGTGGTACGGGGAGTGGACGCGGGCCGACGGCGACCCCGCCGCCTCCGGGCTCCAGGAGGCCTACGCGGCCGGCTGCGCGACCCTCGGCCGCCGGGTCAGGGCCGAGCTGCCCGGCGAGCGGACCCTGGAGGGCGAGGCGATCGCCCTGGACGGCGACGGGCGCCTCGTGGTGGCCACGGAGGGCGGCGGCACGGAGGCGGTGGGCGCGGGCGACATCGTCCACGTGCGGACGCCGGGCGTCTGACGGATACGGATACGGATACGGGGCGAGGGGCGGTTCCGGTACGGCCCGGGCCCGGTCGCGGGGCGGCCCGGGTCCGGCCGGGGGACGGTCCGGGCGTCGGCCACGGGCGGTCCGGGCTCCGGTCGCGGGGCGGAACGGCTCGCCGTTCGGGCGTGAGCCATTCCACACCTGCCGTATCGTGGAGCGCGATCCAGGCGACAGATCGGCAGGGCAAGTGGGCAGGGAACGGGCAGGAGGCGGCCGGTGACCGTCGACGACGAGAACACGGGCGGCGCGCCCGAGCCGTCCGCGTACCCCACCCCCACCACGAGGTCGACCACACGGCCGAGCCGACCGACGACCCCTCGCGATCCGCCTCGAACAGCTCATCCTCGGCGCGGACCGCCGCTACACCCTTCCAGGCCGCCCGCACGGCCGGCGTCTCCATGGAGCTGGCCTCCCGCTTCTGGCGCGCCATGGGCTTCGCGGACATCGGGCAGGCCAAGGCGCTCACCGAGGCCGACGTGCTCGCCCTGCGGCGGCTCGCGGGCCTCGTCGAGGCCGGGCTGCTCAGCGAGCCGATGGCCGTGCAGGTCGCCCGCTCCACCGGACAGACCACCGCCCGGCTCGCCGAGTGGCAGATCGACTCCTTCCTGGAGGGCCTCACCGAGCCGCCCGAGCCCGGCATGACCCGCACCGAGGTCACGTACCCTCTGGTCGAGCTGCTCCTGCCCGAGCTGGAGGAGTTCCTGATCTACGTGTGGCGCCGGCAGCTCGCCGCCGCCACCGGCCGGGTGGTGCAGGCCGCCGACGACGAGGAGATGGTCGACCGGCGGCTCGCCGTCGGCTTCGCGGACCTCGTCGGCTTCACCCGGCTCACCCGCCGCCTGGAGGAGGAGGAGCTCGGCGAGCTGGTCGAGGCCTTCGAGACCACCTGCGCCGACCTCGTCGCCGCGCACGGCGGGCGGCTCATCAAGACCCTCGGCGACGAGGTGCTCTACGCGGCGGACGACGCCGGCATCGCCGCCGAGATCGCGCTGCGCCTGATCGAGACCCTCGGCCACGACGAGACGATGCCCGCGCTGCGCGTCGGCATCGCCTTCGGCACCGTGACGACCCGGATGGGCGACGTCTTCGGCACCACCGTGAACCTCGCCAGCCGGCTCACCTCGATAGCCCCCAAGGACGCCGTCCTGGTCGACAGCGCCTTCGCGAAGGAGCTGACCAGGACCGGCGAGGCGCCCGTCTCGGAGGCGGAGGCGGCCGAGGAGGCGGCCCGCGCCGAGAAGGAGGGCCGCCCGCCCGCCGCGTACCGCTTCGCGCTCCAGCCGATGTGGCAGCGCCCGGTCCGCGGCCTCGGCGTCATCGAACCCTGGCTCCTGGGCCGTCGTCCGTCCTAGGATCTCCTCCGTGAACGCCGGTTAACAGCCGTTAACGGGCGGAGCCGGCTGGTGGGAGGGTGTGCGGTCATGTCCGAGCAGCGTTTCGGTGAGTTCGTGGTGGTCCGGCGGGAGGGGCACGTCGCGGAGCTGGTCCTCGACCGGCCCAAGGCGATGAACGCCGTCTCCTCCGAGATGGCCCGCTCCCTCGCGGCCGCCTGCGACGCGCTCGCCGCCGACGCCGCCGTCCGCGTCACCGTCCTGACCTCGTCGAACGACCGGGCCTTCTGCGTCGGCGCCGACCTCAAGGAGCGCAACTCCTTCACCGACGCCGAGCTGGTCCGCCAGCGTCCGACCGCCCGCGCCGCCTACACCGGCGTCCTGGAGCTGCCCATGCCGACCGTCGCCGCCGTGCACGCTTCGCCCTCGGCGGCGGCTTCGAGCTGGCGCTCGCCTGCGACGTGATCGTCGCCGACGCGACCGCCGTCGTGGGCCTGCCCGAGGTCTCCGTGGGCGTCATCCCCGGCGGCGGCGGTACGCAGTTGCTCCCGCGCCGGGTGGGCGCGGCGCGCGCCGCCGAGCTGGTCTTCACGGCCCGCCGGGTGGAGGCGGCCGAGGCCCGCGAGCTCGGCCTGGTGGACCTCCTGACGGAGGACGCCCGCACGGGCGCCCTGGAGCTCGCCGGGCGGATCGCGGCCAACTCGCCGGTGGGCCTGCGCGCCGCGAAGAAGGCCATGCGGCTCGGCCAGGGCCTGGACCTGCGGGCCGGCCTGGAGGTCGAGGACGCGGCCTGGCGCTCGGTGGCCTTCTCGGGCGACCGGGCCGAGGGCGTGGCGGCCTTCAACGAGAAGCGGAAGCCGGAGTGGCCGGGGAGTGACCCGGCCGATTCCCTCGACGGGTCACTTTCCGTGACGCCCCGAAGGGAAAACGGTTCAAACCTCCTAAGCTGGAGGAATGGGTGAGGACGGGCGGCTGCGGGCCGTAGTGGCGCTGGCGCAGGGGATGGCGGCGGCGCACACTCCACGGGAGTTCTGGCGGGCGGCTGCGCTCGGGGCCCGCGACGGGCTCGACGGGAGCTTCGCCGCCCTGTCCGTCTGGGAGCGGGACCACGGACGGCTCAAGGTCCTGGTGAACGCCGGGGAGCGGGCCGTGGGGAGGAGGAGTTCCCGGACGCGGAGACGTACCCGGTCCACCAGTTCCCCGAGATCACCGAGTTCCTGCACGAGCGGTGGGCGGGCGGCGGCGAGCCGGACGCCTGGGTGAGACCGCCGCCGACCCCGTCCCCACCGGCCGGGTGACCGGTCTGCGGCGGCGCGGGCGCGGCTGCTGCGTGGTCGCCCCGATCGTGCTCCACGGACGGGCCTGGGGCGAGCTGTACGTGGCCCGGCCGCCCGAGGAGAAACCTTTCACCAGTGCGGACGCGGGCTTCGCGACCGTGCTCGCGGCAGTCGTCGCGGCGGGCATCGCCCAGGCCGAGCGCCTGGAGGAGGTCCGCAAGCTCGCCTTCACCGACCCCTGACCGGACTGGCCAACCGGCGGGCCGTCGACACCCGTCTGGACGAGGCCGTCGAGCGCTACCGCACGGACGGCTCCGTGGTGAGCCTGGTGGTCTGCGACCTCAACGGCCTCAAGCGGGTCAACGACACCCACGGCCACGCGGTCGGCGACCGCCTCCTCGAACGCTTCGGCTCCGTCCTCTCCCGCTGCGGCGCCCGCCTCCCCGGCGCCCTCTCGGCCCGCCTCGGCGGCGACGAGTTCTGCCTCCTGACGGTCGGCCCGACGGCGGACGAGGTGGTCGCGGTCGCCGAGGAGCTGTGCGTACGGGCGGCGGAGCTGGAGCTGGGCGAGGGCGTGGCCTGCGGGGTGGCGTCCACCGGCGACCCCATCGGGCCCCTCAAGTCGGCCCGCCGCCTCTTCCGGCTCGCGGACGCCGCCCAGTACCAGGCCAAGGCCGGGCGCTCGGCGAAGCCCGTGGTGGCGGGGCGCGACGGCACGGTCGTGCGCCTCGCGGACGCCCCGCCGGGCGCCCGCGACCGCCGCCACTTCCGCGACGCGCCGACGGTGGAGCTGCCGGAGCCGGGACCGCCGGACCCGGAACCGGAGCCGCGCGCGGCTCCCGTCCCGGCGGATCCGGCTCCCGTGGCCTGGCCCGTCGAGCCCCCGGGCGAGGAGCCCACGGAGACGGCCCTCCGCCCCGAGGAGCCCACGGAGACCGCCCTGCGCCCCGAGGAGCCCCGTCGGCGGACCGGTGAGACGCGGGCCGGCCGCCCGCCGGGGGCCCGCGCGTCGGTAAGGGACGACCCCCGTCGGGGCAGTGACGAAATCCCCTAGTGACAGGTCGGTCTTCAATCCGTAGGGTGCTGAATATGGATATGCAGACAGTCGTCCTCGGCACGTCCGGCACGACCCCGCAGGACGTCGTCGACGTCGCCCGCCACGGCGCCCGCGTCGAGCTGTCGACCGAGGCCGTGCAGGCCCTCGCCGCCGCCCGGGAGGTCATCGACGCGCTCGCCGCCAAGCCCGAGCCCGTCTACGGCGTCTCCACCGGCTTCGGCGCCCTCGCCACCCGCCACATCGGCCACGAGCTCCGGGCGCAGCTCCAGCGCAACATCGTGCGCTCGCACGCCGCCGGCATGGGCCCCCGCGTCGAGCGCGAGGTCGTGCGCGCCCTGATGTTCCTGCGCCTGAAGACCGTCGCCTCCGGCCACACCGGCGTCCGCCCCGAGGTCGCCCGGACCATGGCCGACGTCCTCAACGCCGGCATCACCCCGGTCGTGCACGAGTACGGCTCCCTCGGCTGCTCCGGCGACCTCGCGCCGCTCTCCCACTGCGCCCTGGCCTCATGGGCGAGGGCGACGCCGAGGCCCCGACGGGCGGGTCCGCCCCGCCGGCGAGCTGCTCGCCGAGCACGGCATCGCGCCCGTCGAGCTCAAGGAGAAGGAGGGCCTCGCCCTCCTCAACGGCACCGACGGCATGCTCGGCATGCTGATCATGGCCCTCGCCGACCTCGACACCCTCTACAAGTCGGCCGACGTCACCGCCGCGCTCTCCCTCGAAGCCCTCCTCGGCACCGAGAAGGTCCTCGAACCCGAGCTGCACGCCATCCGCCCCCACCCCGGCCAGGCCGCCTCCGCCGCCAACATGCTGGCCGTGCTCAAGGGCTCCGGCCTCACCGGCCACTTCCAGGCCGGCGAGGCCCCCGCGTCCAGGACGCCTACTCGATCCGCTGCGCCCCGCAGGTCGCCGGCGCCGGCCGCGACACCCTGGCCCACGCCCGGCTCGTCGCCGAGCGCGAACTGGCCGCCGCCGTCGACAACCCGGTGGTCCTGTCGAACGGCGAGGTCCGCTCAACGGCAACTTCCACGGCGCCCCCGTCGCGTACGTCCTCGACTTCCTCGCGATCGCCGCCGCCGACCTCGGCTCCATCGCCGAGCGCCGCACCGACCGGCTCCTCGACAAGAACCGCTCGCACGGCCTGCCGCCCTTCCTCGCCGACGACGCCGGCGTCGACTCGGGCCTGATGATCGCCCAGTACACGCAGGCCGCCCTGGTCAGCGAGATGAAGCGGCTCGCCGTCCCGGCCTCCGCCGACTCCATCCCGTCCTCCGCGATGCGGGAGGACCACGTCTCCATGGGCTGGTCCGCCGCCCGCAAGCTGCGCACCGCGATCGGCAACCTCACCCGGATCGTCGCCGTCGAGCTGTACGCCGCCACCCGGGGCGTCGAGCTCCGCGCGGGCCTCACCCGGCCCCCGCCTCGCAGGCCGTCATCACCGCCCTGCGCGAGGCCGGCGTCCAGGGCCCCGGCCCGGACCGCTTCCTCGCCCCGACCTGGCCGCCGCCGACGCCTTCGTACGGGAGGGCGGGGTGGTCGCCGCCGTGGAGCCGGTCACCGGCCCGCTGGCGTAAGGACGTCGGAACGACAGATGAGGGCCCGTCACCTCCGGAGGATTCCCGGAGGTGACGGGCCCTCCGTAAGTACGCGACGGGGAAAGGCGGTTCAGGAGGCCCGGCCCCGGCGGCGCATCGCGAGCACCACGAAGCTCGCGCCGACGCCCAGGAACGCCGTCCCGCCGAGCAGGTACGGCACCGTGTCCCGCTCCCCGGTCTCCGCGAGGCGCCCGTCGTCCACGGCGGGCCCGCCCCCACCACCGTACCCCGCCGCCCCACCGGTCGGCGGCGTTCGCAGACGGTACGAACCACAGGGCGCACAGCAGCGTTCCCGCGACGGCGGCGGTCAGCAGGAGGCGTCGGGCTGCGGACACGGAGATTTCGATCCTCCTTGCGGAAACCACGAATTGATCGACGTGCAGATGCTAATGAACACAGCGGGTCGCGGGAAACCCGAGGCCCTCCGGACCCTACGCTCCGACCCATGAGTACTTCTGACACCGCACGCTATGTACGTCTTCGCGTCGATGTGGTCCTGGAGGTCGACGGACCGGCCGAACTGGCCGAGGCCGCCGAGGCCCGGATCGGCGCCGACGAGTTCATGCCCGAGGAGGAGCGGACGCACGCCCGCGCCGCCGCGCGCGAGGACGCCGCCGAGGCCCTCGCGTACCTCGTCGAGCCCTTCGACCTGATCCGCGACGTCCCCGGCATCGAGATGGTCCAGGCGTCCTGGAGCAGCGAGGAGGTCGATACGACCCCGATGCGCTGGAATGGGACCTCGGAGAGGAAGATGGGGCGGAGGAGGACGACGACGACCGGCCGTGAGGCCGGTGTCCTCCTGCTCGCGGGCCCCGGGGCACCGTCCAGGCCGCCGCGCGCCACCGGGCGCACGGTGGGGAACCGAACGCTCCGCCGGCGCGTGTCGATCAGTGGTGTTCCCCACAAACCGTCCGGTTCCCGCACCGAACGGGTTGTGATGGGTAGGGAAGCAATCGTTCACAGGGAATCGGCGACGATGGAGAAGCGTGTGATGACGGACGGCAAGCGCCGCAGAGCCTGGCCGCCGCGGCTGTCGTGCTCAGCGGTGTGTTGGTGCTCTCGGCGTGTGACGACGGCGACAAGGGCGGCAGCGGCGCCTCCGGAACCGCGACCCCGCAGTCCCAGGAGCAGGTCGACGAGGCGGCCGCGCAGAAGACCTCGAAGGCCAGGATCACCATCTCGCCGAAGAACGGCGCCCAGAACGCTTCCATCAACAACGACGCCAAGGTCACCGTCGCCGACGGCAAGCTCACCGAGGTCGTCATGACCTCCGCCGAGGGCGACGCGGTCAAGGGCGAGATAGCGGCCGACGGCCTGAGCTGGAAGCCGACCGTCGCGCTCAAGCGGGCCACCGTCTACCGGATCACCGCCACCGCCGCGGACGCGGGGCCTGGTGGCCCACGAGAACTCCTCCTTCACCACCGTCTCGCAGGCCAACAGCTTCATCGGCAACTTCACGCCCGAGGACGGCTCGACCGTCGGCGTCGGCATGCCGGTCTCGATCACCTTCAACAAGGCGATCACCGACAAGAAGGCCGTCCAGAGCGCCGTCACCGTCACCTCCAGCTCCGGCCAGGAGGTCGTCGGGCACTGGTTCGGCACCCAGCGCCTCGACTTCCGCCCCGACGAATACTGGACCGAGGGCTCGACCGTCACGCTGAAGCTGAACCTCGACGGCGTCGAGGGCGCCGAGGCGTCTACGGCGTCCAGCAGAAGACCGTCACCTTCAAGATCGGCCGCAACCAGGTCTCCACCGTCGACGTCGCCACCAAGACCATGACGGTCAAGCAGGACGGCAAGACGGTCAAGACCGTTCCGGTCTCCGCCGGCTCCCCGGAGAACCCGACCTACAACGGTCAGATGGTGATCTCCGAGAAGTTCAAGGAGACCCGGATGAACGGCGCCACCGTCGGCTTCACCGATGACGACGGCAAGGGCGAGTACGACATCAAGGACGTGCCGCACGCCATGCGCCTGTCCAACTCGGGCACCTTCATCCACGGCAACTACTGGGGCCCGGACTCGATCTTCGGCTCCACGAACACCAGCCACGGCTGCGTGGGCCTCAACGACGTCAAGGGCGCCGGCGACCCGAACCAGTCGGCCGCCTGGTTCTACGACCACTCGCTCATCGGCGACGTCGTGATCGTCAAGAACTCCAAGGACAAGACGATCGCCCCCGACAACGGCCTCAACGGCTGGAACATGAGCTGGTCGGGTGGAAGGCCGGCTCGGCCGTCTGACCCGCCCGGTCCGCGCACGCACGAGGGCCCCTCCACCCGGAGGGCCCTCGCGTGCGCGACCGGCCCTACCGCGCGTCCACGGCCTCGTCCACGCCCCACTGCGCGAGCAGCCGCAGCGCCTCCGCCGAGGGCGTGCCCGGCTCCGCGTGGTACGTCACGAGCACCAGGTCCGGATCGTCGCCCGACACCTTCAGCGTCTCGTACGACAGCGTCATCTCGCCCACCAGCGGATGCCGCATCCGCTTCGTGCCGTGCCCTTGTCCGCCACCGTGTGCGCCGCCCACAGCGAGCGGAACTCCTCGCTGCGCACCGACAGCTCGCCCACGAGCGCCAGCAGGTGCGGATCGTCCGGGTAGCACCCCGCGTACAGCCGCAGCACGCTCACCACCTCGGTCGCCTTGCACTCCCAGTCCAGGTAGAGCGAGCGCGCGTTCGGATCGAGGAAGACCATCCGGGCCATGTTCCGCTCGTGCGGCTCCCAGGCGGCGAAGTCGCCGAGCAGCGCCCGCGCCGTCCGGTTCCAGGCGAGCAGGTCGAGCCGGCGCCCCAGGACGACGGCGGGCACCCCGTCCATCGACTCCAGCAGGTACGAGATCCCCGGCCGCACCTGCTGCGGACGGAGATCGCCGCCCGCTGCCGCTTCTTCACCGTCGGCTTCGCCAGGTGCGCCAGGTGCGCCCGCTCGCTGTCGCTCAGGCGCAGCGCCCGCGCGATCGAGTCCAGGACCTCCATGGACACGTTGCGGCCGTTGCCCTGTTCGAGCCGGGTGTAGTACGCCACCGAGACCCCGGCCAACTGCGCCAGCTCCTCGCGGCGCAGCCCGGCACCCGCCGGTGCCGCCCGAACTCGGGCAGCCCCACGTCCTGCGGCTTCAGCCGGGCCTGCGGGAGCGCAGGAATTCACTGAGTTCGGCACTGGGGTCCATACGACCCCATTATCGCCGCCGGACCGGGCCCGCGGACGTACGTTCCTGACCCTGCCAGTGGTAGGCACGGCAGTCGTAGGTAGAACAGGTGTCTGGGTGAGGGCGGCCTTCCCGGGCAGGCTCGGAGCCATGACCACGAACGTGACCACCGTCCCCGCCTACGCCGCACCCGCCGCCAACGCCCCGCTGGAGCGCACCACCGTGCCGCGCCGCCCGGTCGGCGAGCACGACGTCCTCATCGAGATCAAGTACGCCGGCATCTGCCACTCCGACATCCACCAGGCGCGCGACGGCTGGGGCGAGAGCATCTACCCGATGGTCCCCGGCCACGAGATCGCCGGCGTCGTCGCCGAGACCGGCCCCGGCGTCACGAAGTTCCGGGTCGGCGACCGGGTCGGCGTCGGCTGCTTCGTCGACTCCTGCCGGGAGTGCGACCACTGCCGCCAGGGCCTGGAGCAGTACTGCGTCACCGGCGGCACCGGCACGTACAACGCCCGCGACAAGGACGGCGAGCCGACCTACGGCGGCTACTCCACCCACATCGTCGTCGACGAGAACTACACCCTGCGCATCCCCGAGGGCATCGGCCTCGACGAGGCCGCCCGCTGCTCTGCGCCGGCATCACCCTCTACTCGCCGCTCGCCCACTGGCAGGCCGGCCCCGGCAAGAAGGTCGCGATCGTCGGCCTCGGCGGCCTCGGCCACATGGGCGTCAAGATCGCGCACGCGCTCGGCGCCGAGGTGACCGTCCTCAGCCAGTCCGAGAAGAAGCGGGAGGACGCCCTGAGGCTGGGCGCCGACCACTACCGCGCGACGAGCGACCCGGAGACCTTCACCGCGCTCGCCGGCACCTTCGACCTGGTGGTCTCCACGGTCTCGGCGCCGCTCGACTTCGACGCCTACCTGAGCCTGGTGCGCACGGACGGCGCCCTGGTGAACGTGGGCGCGCCCGAGGAGCCGGTCAAGGTCAACCTGTTCTCCCTGATCGGCGGCCGCAAGACCCTCGCCGGGTCGATGATCGGCTCCATCGCCGAGACGCAGGAGATGCTCGACTTCTGCGCGGCGCACGGCCTGGGCGCCGAGATCGAGGTGATCGCCGCGGACCGGATCAACGAGGCGTACGAGCGCGTGATCGCCAGCGACGTCCGCTACCGCTTCGTGATCGACGCGTCGACCGTCTGACGCGCCCGCGCACGGCCGCCGGGACCTGACGGCCGGGGCATGACGTCGGGGGTAATCGACCCGTACGGCACGCCCCGGCACGCTGTCCCCATGACCGCATACGCCCTCGAAACCTGCACCCGAAGCCCGTCCTCGACGAGGAGGTCTTCACGTACATGGAGCGCGTCCAGGCCACCCTGGACCCCTACGGAGGCCGCTTCCTCGTCCACGGCGCCCCCGCCCGCGAGGTCCCGGAGGGCACCTGGCCCGGCGCCCTCGTGATCATCGCCTTCCCGGCCTACGAGCACGCCCGCGCCTGGTACGCCTCCGAGCCCTACCAGGCCCTGATCCCCCTCCGCACCCGCCACATGACCGGCGACGTCCTCCTGATCGACGGAGTCCCGGAGGGCTACGACCCGGCGGCGACGGCGGCCGCGCTGAGGGCGGCGGCGGGGTGACGGCGGCAGGACGGCGGTCCGGGGTCACCGGTCAGGGTGCAATCCTCCGCGGCCGTGCGCGGTTCGGGCGGGGCGAGCCGTCCTCCTAGCGTGGGCCGGGAACGATCCGGGCGGGCCGCCGCCGGGATCCGGATCCCACGGAGGTAGTTGGCCATGACCGTCCCGCTCGCCGAGCTCACCGGGGACTACGTCCTCGACCCGACCCACACCCGGATCGGCTTCGTCGCCCGCCACGCCATGGTGACCAAGGTGCGCGGCGCCTTCCACGAGTTCGAGGGCACCGCGCACCTGGACGGCGCCGACCCGGCCCAGTCCACCGGCCGGGTGGTGATCAAGGCCCAGAGCATCGACACCGGCGTCGAGCAGCGCGACCAGCACCTGCGCACCAACGACTTCCTGGACGCGCCGAACTTCCCCGACATCACCTTCCGCACCACCGGGGTCGAGCGGAAGTCCGACACCGAGTACCGGGTCACCGGCGACCTCACCATCAAGGACACCACCAAGCCGGTCACCATCGACTTCGAGTACACCGGCAACGCCGTCGACCCCTTCGGCAACCTGCGCGTCGGCCTGGAGGGCTCGGTGACCGTCTCCCGCAAGGAGTTCGGCATCACCTGGAACGCCGCCCTGGAGGGCGGCGGCGTGCTGGTCGGCGACAAGATCGTCCTGGAGTTCGACGTCTCCGCGATCAAGCAGGGATAGGGCTCGCTCGCGCCGGGCGGCCCCGGTGCCGGGGCCGCCCGGCCCAGGCTCAGCCGTCCGCCTTCGCCACCCCGATCGGGCACGAGACGCCCGTGCCGCCGATGCCGCAGTAGCCCGCCGGGTTCTTGTCCAGGTACTGCTGGTGGTAGGCCTCCGCCGGGTAGAACGGGCGGTCGTCGGCCGGCAGGACGTGGGTGGTGATCTCGCCGTAGCCCGAGCCCGTCAGGACCTTCTGGTAGGCCTCGCGGGACGCCTCGGCCGCCGCCGCCTGGGCGGGGAGTGGGTGTAGACCGCCGAGCGGTACTGGGTGCCCACGTCGTTGCCCTGACGGAAGCCCTGCGTCGGGTCGTGGGACTCCCAGAACAGCTTCAGGAGCGACTCGTACGAGACCTCCGACGGGTCGAAGACCACCCGGACGACCTCCGTGTGACCGGTCAGGCCCGAGCAGACCTCCTCGTACGAGGGGTTCCGCGTGAAGCCGCCCTGGTAGCCGACGAGGGTCGTCCAGACGCCGTCGGTCTGCCAGAACTTGCGCTCGGCGCCCCAGAAGCAGCCCAGGGCGAAGTCGGCGACCTCCAGGCCCTCCGGGTACGGGCCGGCGAGCGGGTTGCCGAGGACCGTGTGGCGCGCGGGCACGGAGAACTCCGGCTCGGCGCGGCCGGGCAGGGCCTGCTCGGGGGTGGGGAGGACGGGGGTGCGGGACAGGAACATGCTGCATCTCTCCTCGACGGTCGTCGGCAGTTCGCACAACAAGGGAGGGGCGCCGGGATTCCCCGCCCGTCCGCCCGCCGTCCGCCCGTCCGCCCGTCCGCCCGTCCGGTGTCAGCGCGGCAGCGTCAGCGGGCTGCCGCCGTTCGCCTCGTACCCCGCCACCGCCAGGTTCCGGAAGACCGTGTACTCCGCCGCCGGGTCCGCGCTCAGCGTCCACGGCACCGCGCCCACGTGCCCGTCCACCTTCACGAGCTGGTGCATGGCCTCCGCCCAGCGCTCGCCCCGCACCAGGAACCAGATCAGCAGGTGGCGGACGTGCGCCGTCATCGGGTCGTCCGGGCGGGCCGAGTGCACCGCGTGCAGCGCGCCCTCCACCGCCTTCGCCACCACCCGCGTACGGAAGAAGTCCTGCACGAGCACCACGTCCGGCACGTGCTCGTACACCGCGAACAGCGGCAGCGCGGCGAGCAGCGAGCCGTGCGGGGCGCGCCGCGGCCGTCGTCGCGAAGTGGTCGGCCTCCTCGCGCGAACCGTGCCACTTCTCGCACCAGTAGTGCAGGGCCGCCAGGTGCGCCCCCATGTGCTGCGGCGCCCGGTCGATCACCTTCGCCCACACCTGGTCGAACCGCTCGTGCCCGTAGCCCAGACCGCGCGCCACCGCGAGCTGCGTGAGGTACGGGACGGGGTCGCCCGGGGCGAGCAGCGCCGCCTCCTCGGTGACCTTCAGGGCCTCCTCCAGGATGATCCGGAAGTCGTCGGTCCCGGCCGACGAGGAGCGCCACGCCTGCTGCACCAGGAACTCCGCGTGCACCGCCGCCCCGCCCGGGTCCTTCGGCGCGTCCGCCCGCCAGGCCCGCAGCCACGCCCGCCGACGCCCGGCCGCTCCTGGAGCTCCAGGGAGGCCGCGCCCGCGAACGCCTGCACGCGCTGCCAGCGCACCTCGCCGTCCTTGCCGGTGCCGGCGAGGAGCTGCGAGCCGCCTTCCAGTCCTGGGTGGCCTGCACGACGTTCAGCACGTCGAGCAGGTCCTCGTCCGCCCCGGCAGCCGCACGTCCTGGTCCTCCTGCGGCACGAACCCGTACGCCGCCGGGTCCGCCGCATCGGGCGCCCCGGCGCGGCCAGCCGGATGCCGCCGCCCCTGCGGCGCAGCACGTAGGGGCCGAGGACGCCGAACAGCAGCCCGAGCGCGATGAGGAACCAGAGAATCTCCATGTGTCCATTGTCCAGGACACCCCATGAGACGAACGCGGCACCGGAGGTCCCGCGGCACTACGCTCCTGAACCATGAGCGACCAGCACATCCACCAGAGCTTCGAGACCCGCGCGATCCACGCGGGCAACACCGCCGACCCGCTGACCGGCGCGGTCGTGCCGCCCATCTACCAGGTGTCCACGTACAAGCAGGACGGCGTGGGCGGGCTGCGCGGCGGTTACGAGTACAGCCGCAGCGCCAACCCGACCCGTACCGCCCTGGAGGAGAACCTGGCGGCCCTGGAGGGCGGCCGGCGCGGCCTCGCCTTCGCCTCCGGCCTCGCCGCCGAGGACTGCCTGCTGCGCGCCCTGCTGGCCCCCGGCGACCACGTCGTCATCCCGAACGACGCCTACGGCGGCACCTTCCGGCTCTTCGCCAAGGTCGTCGAGCGCTGGGGCGTGGACTTCTCGGTCGCCGACACCTCCGACGTCGCCGCCGTGCGGGACGCGATCAACGACCGCACGAAGCTGGTCTGGGTCGAGACCCCTCGAACCCGCTCCTCGGCATCACCGACATCGAGGCCGTCGCGGGCGTCGCCCGCCAGGCCGGCGTGAAGCTCGTCGTCGACAACACCTTCGCCTCCCCTACCTCCAGCAGCCGCTGGCGCTCGGCGCGGACGTCGTCGTGCACTCGCTCACCAAGTACATGGGCGGCCACTCGGACGTCGTCGGCGGCGCCCTGGTGACGGCCGACGCGGCCCTCGGCGAGAACTGGCGTACCACCAGAACGCGATGGGCGCGGTCGCCGGACCGTTCGACTCGTGGATCGTGCTGCGCGGCATCAAGACCCTCGCCGTGCGCATGGACCGGCATGGCGAGAACGCCGAGAAGGTCGCCGAGATGCTGACCCAGCACCCGAAGGTCACCCAGGTCCTCTACCCGGGCCTCCCGGAGCACCCGGGCCACGAGATCGCCGCCAAGCAGATGCGGTCCTTCGGCGGCATGATCTCCTTCCGCGTGCAGGGCGGCGAGGAGGCGGCCGTCGAGGTCTGCAACCGCGCGAAGCTCTTCACCCTGGGCGAGTCCCTGGGCGGCGTCGAGTCCCTCATCGAGCACCCGGGCCGGATGACCCACGCGAGCGTCGCGGGCTCCGCCCTGGAGGTCCCGGCCGACCTCGTCCGCCTCTCGGTGGGCATCGAGAACGCCGACGACCTGCTCGCCGACCTGCGCCAGGCGCTGGGCTAGAGCCGCGGGGGAACGGCCGGGCGGGACCTCGAACGGTCCCGCCCGGCCGTTCCTCGTCCTCAGGCCGGGACCTTCTCGTCCTCCAGCTCCGCGCGGACCATCGCCCGCAGTTCGGCGGTGTCCTCGTGGCCGTGGACGGAGACCGCGTGCTCGGCGGCGGCCCGCACCACTTCCTCCTCCTCACCGGTGATGGTGAGGGTGCAGTTCATGACGCTCGGCGTCCTGCGGCAGTCGGCGACTTTCCTGGTCATGACAGCCTCCTCGGCACCCGTACGCGTGCCGTCTCCCTTCCAGCCTAGATCCGTCCTCACCGGGCTTCGAGCGGTGACGTCGTCCCGGCCGGCGAACGCGTCGAACTCCCGGGCGCGCGGGGCGGTCAGGAGGCCGGGTCCGGCTCGCCTCCGCCGGTGACCTCGCCGGTGGCTCCGCCCGTGATCCCGCCCGTGATCCCGTCCGCGCCCCCGGACTCCGCCGGCGCCTGGCCCGTGTGCGCCGACTGGCGTGCGGACAGGGCGGTGTTGAAGCGGGTGAGCAGGGTGCAGAAGGCCTCCCGCTCCTCCGGCGTCCAGCCCTCCGTGACCTCCACCATCAACTGGCGGCGCGAGGCGCGGACCTCCTCAGGCGCGCGAGCCCGCGCGGCGAGAGCTGGAGGACGACCGCCCGCCCGTCCTCCGGGTGCGACGTGCGCTTCACCAGGCCGGTGTCCACGAGCGGGGCGACCTGGCGGGTGACCGTCGACGAGTCGATCCCCATGCCCGCGGCGAGCGCTCTTGACGCCCATCGGGCCCTCCCGGTCGAGCCGGTTGAGGAGCAGGTACGCGGCCCGGTCCATGGAGTTGCGGAGCTGGCCGGTGCCGCCGAGGCGGGTCTGCTCGGCCCGGCGGGCGAAGACGGCCACCTGGTGCTGGAGGGCGTCGAGGAGACCGGGGTCGAGAGCGGTCGTCATGTCCTGGGACGGGGGCATGGCTGGGGGTCTCTCTCGTGCGGGAGCGGTCGGACGGTGGGGGACAGAGTACGCGGACCCGACGGGGTCCGTACCGGGCCCGTCCAAACCCGTTCCGGCGCCCGTCCGCCGGGCGGTCATCAGGGCCGTGAGCTGCGAGACTTGCTGTCATGAGCTTCCGTACACCACACCCCTTGCACCGGCTGATGCTCGACGACGTGCGCGGGGCGCAGAAGATGCTGTCCGGGGTGGCCCGCGTGACGGCGATGGAGGGCAGCCGGCACCTGTCCTCCCTGGTGGGAGCGCCGGTCCACCTCAAGTGCGAGAACCTCCAGCGGACCGGCTCCTTCAAGCTGCGCGGGGCGTACGTGCGGATCGCCGGGCTGCGGCCCGAGGAGAAGGCCGCCGGGGTCGTCGCCGCCTCCGCGGGCAACCACGCGCAGGGCGTCGCGCTCGCCTCCCGACTGCTCGGCGTGCGCGCCACCGTCTTCATGCCGGTCGGCGCCCCGCTGCCGAAGGTCGCGGCGACCCGGGAGTACGGCGCCGAGGTCCGGCTCCAGGGGCAGGTCGTGGACGAGACGCTCGCGGCGGCGGAGGAGTACGCGCGGGAGACCGGCGCCGTCCTCATCCACCCTTCGACCACCCCGACGTCATCGTGGGGCAGGGCACGGTCGGCCTGGAGGTCCTGGAGCAGTGCCCCGAGGTCCGCACGATCGTGGTCGGCGTCGGCGGCGGCGGGCTCGCGGCCGGCATCGGGCTCGCGGTGAAGTCGCTGCGCCCGGACGTGAAGGTGATCGGAGTGCAGGCCGAGGGCGCCGCCGCCTATCCGCCCTCGCTGGCCGCCGGGCACCCGGTGGTCGTCGAGTCGCCGGTGACGATGGCCGACGGCATCAGGGTGGGACGCCCCGGCGACGTGCCGTTCGACCTGGTCGGGGAGTACGTGGACGAGGTCCGCACGGTCACCGAGGACGCGCTCTCCTCCGCCCTGCTGCTCTGCCTGGAGCGGGCCAAGCTGGTCGTGGAGCCGGCGGGCGCCAGCCCGGTCGCGGCCCTGCTCTCCGACCCGGAGTCCTTCCGGGGCCCGGTGGTCGCGGTCCTCTCCGGCGGGAACGTCGACCCGCTGCTCCTCCAGCGCGTGCTGCGGCACGGCATGGCCGCCGGGGGCCGCTACCTGAGCCTGCGGCTGCGCGTGACGGACCGGCCGGGGGTGCTCGCGTCGCTCCTCGCGGCCCTGACGGTGGTCGACGCCAACGTCCTGGACGTCAGCCACGTGCGGACCGACCCGAGGCTCGGCCTGACCGAGGCGGAGGTCGAGCTGCACCTGGAGACGAAGGGCCCGGAGCACTGCCGGGAGGTGACGGAGGCGCTGCGGGACGCCGGGTACACGGTCCTGGGCTGACCGCCGTACGCCCCTGACCTCGGCTTGTGTCGCAGATCACTTATTCGGTGGGCACGGGCCGTTCCCCAAACCTAGGATCGGTGGGAAAAGCCCCGATCCGTTGGGAGTACCACATGCCAGGCGCGATCCACGCCGAGGGTCTGGTGAAGACCTTCGGCGACGTACGAGCCCTGGACGGGGTGGACCTGGACGTGCCCGAGGGCACCGTCCTGGGTCTGCTCGGCCCGAACGGTGCGGGAAAGACCACCACCGTGCGCGTCCTGACGACCCTCCTGCGGCCCGACAGCGGGCGGGCCGTCGTCGCCGGGATCGACGTCCTCGCCCACCCCAACGAGGTGCGCCGCTCGATCGGCCTCTCCGGCCAGTTCGCGGCCGTCGACGAGTACCTGACCGGCCGCGAGAACCTCCAGATGGTCGGGCAGCTCTACCAGATGAAGGCGAAGGCGGCGAAGGCGCGGGCGGGCGAGCTGCTCGACCGGTTCCACCTCGCCGAGGCCGCCGACCGGCCCGCCAAGACGTACTCGGGAGGCATGCGCCGCCGTCTCGACCTCGCGGCCGCGCTCGTGGTCTCCCCGCCGGTCATGTTCATGGACGAGCCGACCACCGGCCTCGACCCGCGCAACCGGCAGGAGCTCTGGGAGGTCATCAAGGAGCTCGTCGCCGGCGGGACGACCCTGCTGCTCACCACCCAGTACCTGGAGGAGGCCGACCACCTCGCCCACGACATCTGCGTGGTCGACCACGGCCGGGTCATCGCGCGCGGCACCTCCGACCAGCTCAAGGCCCGGACGGGCGGCGAGCGCGTCGAGGTCGTCGTCCGCGACCGGGAGATGCTCACCGGCGCCCGGGAGGTCCTCGGCCGCTACGGCGCCGCGCACACCGGCACCGCCGCGGGCGCGGGGCACGGCGAGGTCTCCGTCGAGGAGCACACCCGCAGGCTCACCGTCCCCGTCACCGGCGGCGCCAAGCTGCTCGCCGAGGTCATCCGCGACCTGGACGCCGTCGGCGTCGAGATCGACGACATCGGCCTGCGCCGCCCCACCCTCGACGACGTCTTCATCTCCCTCACCGGCCACGCGGCCGAGCAGGAGAGGCGAAGGAGGACGGCGCCCCGGACGGGCAGGACGGCCGCGGCCGCAAGCACCCCACGAAGGAGCAGGCGAAGTGAGCACCGTGACCACCCAGGCCCCGGCCCGGCGCCGCAGCCGCGCGGGGGCGTCGCCCAGGCCCTCGGCGACTCCCTCGTCGTCGCGAAGCGCAACCTCATCCGGATGACCCGGATCCCCGAGATGATCCTCTTCGGGCTCATCCAGCCGGTGATGTTCGTGGTGCTCTTCACGTACGTCTTCGGCGGGTCCATGACGATCGGCGGCACCACCGACGCCGGCGTCTACAAGGACTTCCTGATGGCGGGCATCTTCGCGCAGACCGTCACCTTCGCCACGGCCGGATCGGCGGCCGGCATCGCCGACGACATGCAGAAGGGGATCATCGACCGCTTCCGCTCCCTGCCGATGGCGCGCGGCGCCGTCCTCACCGGCCGCACCGTCGCCGACCTCGTGCAGACCTCCGTCACGCTGGTCGTCCTCGCGGTCGTCGCCCTCCTCGTGGGCTGGCGCACCGGCTCCGCCGAGCCGACCAACGCCGGCCGGGTCCTGGGCGGCTTCGCCCTGCTGCTCCTCCTCGGCTACGCCTTCACCTGGATCGGCGCCCTGATCGGCCTCTCCGTCCGCACCCCGGAGGCCGCCACCTCGGGCGGCATCATCTGGCTCTTCCCGGTCACGTTCATCTCGAACGCGTTCGTGGACTCGGACCAGATGACGCCCTGGCTGCGCCACATCGCCGAGTGGAACCCGTTCAGCGCCACCGTGCAGGCCTGCCGGGAGCTGTTCGGCAACCCCGGCGTCTCGACCTCCGACGCCTGGCCCATGCAGCACCCGGTCTGGGCGTCGGTCATCTGGTCGGTCCTGATCATCGCCCTCTTCCGGACCCTCGCGGTCCGCAAGTACCGCTCGGCGGCGTCCTGACCGTCCGGGCCCCGCGTCAGGGCAGGTAGCCGGAGACGACGAGGCCGCCGGGGAGCGGCAGGAAGGCGGCGCCCCCGGCGACCAGCGGCTCCCCGGCGACCTCGGAGGCGAAGCCGGTGGGCAGGCTCAGCCGGTAGACCGCGTACGCCTCCTCGCCGGTGGACAGGAAGGGGCCGGCGGCCGGATAGGTCCGGATCTCGTCCTCGTCCGTGGTCACGACCCGGTCGCCCGCCAGGTGGACGCGGTCCGCGGAGGCGCCCGCCACCCGCCACCGCTCCCGGCCGCTCTCCAGGTCGTACGCGAAGAGCGTGCCCTCCGCGTCGACGAGGGCGACGAGCCCGGCGTCGTTCACCGCGGGACCGGCCGCGACCCCGGAGCCCAGGGTCCGCACCGTCCGCAGCGTCCGGGCGTCGAGGACCCCGACGGCCCCGTCCTGCCGGGCGGAGCAGAGCACGGTGCCGCTCTTCTCGTGGACGACGAAGCCGCCGCAGTACTCCGCCCCGCGCGCCACCGCCTTCCCGGTGCGGGCGTCCAGGGCCACCGGCGCCGTGCCCACCGGGACGAACACCCGCCCGGCCCCCGCGACCGGCTGCTCCGGCAGGCCGTCGAGCGGCGAGCGCCACAGCTCCTTCCCGTCGCGCAGGCGCACGGCCGTGACCAGGCCGGTCCGCTCGTCGCGCACGTTGACGTACGTGGAGTACAGGACCCCGTCCCGCAGGTCGGTGCCCTTCACGGCCCAGTCACCCCCGGGCCCGGGGACGCGCCGCCGCTCCTTCCCGTCCGCGAGCCCGTACGCGACGACCCCGTCGGGCCCCGTGACGTACGCCGTGTCGCCGACGACCGCCGGATACTGCGGCGCGCTGCGCAGCCCCTCGCCCCGCCCCGGCACCTTCCACCGCTCCTTGCCGTCCGCCGCGCCCAGGGCGGTGACCGCGCCGCCGTTCCCCGGGCAGACCAGGACCTCCGGGGAGAGCGCGCAGGCGCCGCCGCCCGGCTCCACCTCGGCCCGCCAGGGCGACCAGCCAGCCGGACGGGAGGCCCGGTCCGTACCCGCCGCGCCGAAGTCACCGGCCCGGCCCGCGCCGCCGTACGGCAGGACGACCCGGCTCAGCGAGACGGGGGCCGGAGCCGGGGCCGCGGTCGCGGTCGCACCGGCGGAGGGTCCACCCGGCGTTCCCGGGCCGCCCCCTGCTCGTCCGTTCGGTTCAGGAGCACCGTGCCCGCCGTCGCCAGGACGGCCACCGCCACCGCGCCCGCCGCCAGGGCGCCCCAGCGGCGCGGCCGGCCCGCCGGGGCGGCGGCCGGGGCCACCGGGCGGTCCGGCACCGCCGTGGGGAGTACGGCACCACGGGGCCGAGCGTCGGCAGGTCCGCCACGCCCGCGCCCGAGGCCGCCGCCTCCCCGGCCGCCCGGGCCGCCGCCCGGTACTCCGCGACCAGCGACAGCACCCCGCCCGGCCACGGGAAGGGCTCCGGCGCGCCCCGCCGCCCAGGAGCGCCGCGAGCTCCGCCGCCGGGGGCCGCTCCGCCGGGTCGAGCCGCAGACAGCGCTCCAGGACGGGCCGCAACTCCTCCGGCACACCGTCCAGTTCGGCCTCCGCCCGGCTGATCCGGTAGACCACGGCGGCCATCTCGTCGTCGTGGAACGGCCCCGGCCGCTCGCCGCGAACGCGAGCACCGCCCCCAGGCAGAACACGTCCGACGCGGGCACCACCGCCCGGCTCCCCACCAGGTGCTCCGGCGACATGAACCCCGGCGAGCCCACCACCAGGCCGGTCGACGTCAGGGCCGTCGCCTCGAAGGCCTGGGCGATCCCGAAGTCGATCAGCTTCGGCCCGGCCGCGCCGAGCAGCACGTTCGCCGGCTTCAGGTCCCGGTGCAGCACCCGCACGCCGTGCACGGCCGCCAGGGCCCGGGCGAGCGCCGCCCCAGGGCCCGCACGGCCCCGGCGGGCAGCGGACCGGTCCGTACGACGGCCTCCGCGAGCGAGGGGCCCGGCACGTACTCGGTCGCCAGCCACGGCGAGGGCGCGTCCGGGCCGGCGTCCACGAGCCGCGCCACTCCCGGCCCGTCCACGGTCCGCGCCGCCGCGATCTCCCGCCGGAACCGGGTCCGGAAGTCCCCGTCGACCTCCAGGTCCTCCCGTACGGTCTTCACCGCGACCATCCGGTGCGGATCGGCCGTCGGCGCGTCCGCGCGGCAGGCGAGGTGCACCTCGCCCATGCCGCCCGCGCCGAGCCGGGCGAGCAGCCGGTAGGGAGCCGACGAACCGGGGCGGCCGCCCCGGGGCAGGGCTTCCAGCAAGGGACCTACTCCTTCTCTCCGGCGGCGGAACCGGCGGCCGGACCAGCGTCGGAACCGGTGGCCTGACCGGTGGCGGAATCGGTGGCCCGACCGGCGGCCCGGTCGGGGGTCGCGCCGAGGGCCTCGCGGGGGAGCTCGACGGAGACGACGACCCCGTGTCGTACACGACGTGGGCCACCCCGCCCAGCGGCAGCACCAGCGGCGGCCGGACCTCGCGGTCCAGGTACGCCCCGGCCGGGCGGTCGTACTCCTCCTCGGCGCGCGGCCCGGGCGCGCCCGGCACCGGCACGACCCGCTCCTTCCCCGGCCTGCCGTCCGCGCCGAGCGGCACCACCCGCAGGGCCGAGAAGTCCGCGTACACCAGCGCGCTCCCCGTGATCAGCGGGTTCGAGAGGAGCTGCCGCCGGCCGTCCGCCGAGGTGAGCGCGGGGGCCGGGTAGTGGCCGAGGACCTGCCGGTGGCCGGGTCGAGGACGTACACCCGGGCGCGCGTCCGTCTTCCCCAGTCCGCCCAGCGCAGGGGCCCGCGTCGAGGACGACGGCGGCGCGGTCGGAGACGGCGGCCGGCCAGGCGCCCGACGCCGCGACCCCGGCGGGCACCGCGAGCCGCCCCGGACCGACGGGGAGAGCGTCACGGCGTCCAGGCGGTGGAGCACGAGCGGGCTCTCGTTCGTCGCGTCGAGCGGCGCGCAGTACGCGTACCGGCCCCGGACGAGCAGGACGTCGCACGCCTTGGCCTCCGCAGGCACCTGGCCCCGCTGGTCGCCGGTCCTCGCGTCGTACGCCACGAAACCGGCGTCGCTCATCGCGTACACGAGCCCGTTCGCGGCGGCGACCGGCTCGAAGTCGCGGTACTCCACCCGCGCGAGGTCGGCGTTGGTGAGCGCCTTGGACCACAGCTCGCGCCCGTCGGCGAGGGCGAAGGCCGCCATCCGGCCGCCCGCGTCGTCGCCGGTCGGGACGAAGACCGCGCCGTCGGCCACGACGGGCCGGGTCGCGAGCCCGCCCCCGACGGGCCCTCCTTCTCCCAGCGCACCGCGCCGCTCCGGGCGTCCCGGACCTGGAGGCGCCCGCCGGAGAGCAGGACGGCGTACGGGCCGTGGACGGCGGGCACGGCGGTGCCGCCCGCGACGAAGACGCCGCCGGTGGGGCCGATGAAGCTCTGGTCGTCGCGCGGGTCCTCGACCAGGTCGGCGGTCCACAGCCGCTTCCCGCCCGCCGGGTCGAGCGCCTCGTAGCGGCCGTCCGTCGTCCGGCAGACGAGCGCCGCCTCACCGGCCGAGCAGCCGAACGCCGGCGCGCCCAGCTCCGCCCGCCAGGGCTTCCAGCCGGCCGGGCGCTGGGCCGCGTTCTGCGCGACGAAGCCGGACCCGTCGGCCGGGCCGCGGTCGTCGACGCCCGGCACCCGCGGCCCGGCGGCCTTCGCGGGCGCCTTCCCGCCGCCCCGCCGCCGTCCCGCGGCCACAGCAGGTACGCGCCGGTGCCGCCCGCCGCGACCGCCAGGGCCAGGACGGCGGCGAGCAGCCGGCCCCGGCGCGGAGGCCCGGCGGGCCCGGCGGGCCCAGTGGCCGGGCTCCCCGGGGCGAGCGTCGGTACGGAGTGGAGGCCCGGGACGTCCGGGACGACGACCGGCCCGAAGCCGGCCGGCACCTCCAGGAGCGGTCCGCCCGACGCCACGAGCCGCGCCAGCTCCCCGCCGTACTCCCCGATGTGCTCCCGTACGCCCTCCGGCCACGGGAAGGCCTTCGCGGGGACCGGCCCGAGCAGCTCCGCGAGCCGCTCCGGGGCCGGCCGGTCCGCCGGGTCCGCCGCCAGACAGGCGGCGAGCGTCCCGCAGCTCCTCCGGCACCCGGGACAGGTCGGCGTCGGCCCGCGAGACCCGGTACAGGACGGCGGCGAGGGGCCGTCGCCGAAGGGTCCTCGCCGGTCGCCGCGTAGCAGAGCAGCGAGCCGAGGCAGAAGACGTCGGAGGCGGCCGTGACGCGCCGGGCCCCGGCCACGTGCTCGGGGACATGAAGGAGGGGTGCCGACCATCACGCCGGTGGCGGTCATGGCGGTGGCGGTGCTGCTGCGGGCGATGCCGAAGTCGATGAGGCGGGGGCCGTCGACGGAGAGCATGACGTTCCCCGGCTTGAGGTCCCGGTGCAGCACCCCGGCCCGGTGCAGGTCGGCCAGGGCGCGGGCGATCCCGGCGCCGAGCGCGCGCACGGCGGGGACGGGCAGCGCCCCGCCGCGCCGCACGGCCTGCGCGAGGCTGGGCCCGGGGACGTACTCGGTCGCCAGCCAGGGCGTCCCGGCGTCGGCGTCCCCGCCGACGGGCGCGGCGGCGTACGGGCTGTCCACGAGCGAGGCGACCTTGATCTCCCGCCGGAACCGGTCCCGGAAGGCGGGCTCCCCGGCGACGTCCCGCCGCACGGTCTTGACGGCGACGAAGACGCCCGGGACGGGCGCGACGGGCCCACCACGGGAGGCTCCGTCACGGGAGGCTCCGTCACCGGCGCCCCTCCACCGGCGGCCCCATCGTCGGCGCTCCCGCCCGCACCCGCACCCGGGACGGCGCCCGGAGACCCCGCACCCGCACCCGGCACCGTGTCCGGCAGCCCCGTCCCCTCGCGAGGAACACCTCGCCCATCCCGCCCGCTCCGAGCCGTGCGAGGACCTCGTACGGTCCGATCCGGCGCGGCGCGTCCGCGCGCAGTGGTTCCAGCATCTCGTCGCCCCCTGTGACGTGATCGTCGGCGCGGCCTCATCGTACGGAGGCGCGCGCACGACGGAGGCCGGACCCCGCGGGATCCGGCCCTCCGTGGAAGAGCGGGGTCTCAGCCGGTGTACGGCTTCGCGCTGAGGATCTTCACCGCGGCCCTCTTGCCGTTCGGCAGCTCGTACTCGGCCTCGTCGCCGGCCTTCTTGCCGTTGACGCCGACGCCCAGCGGGGACTGCGGCGAGTAGGTCTCGACGTCACCGCTGGCGTACTCGCGGGAGGCGAGGAGGAAGGTCAGGGTGTCGTCCTCGTCGCCGTCGAAGGCGATCGTGACGACCATGCCGGGCTCGACGACGCCGTCGTCCGCCGGGGCCTCGCCCACCTTGGCGTGCTGGAGCAACTGGGTGAGCTGACGGACCCGGAGCTCCTGCTTGCCCTGCTCCTCCTTGGCCGCGTGGTACCCGCCGTTCTCGCGCAGATCGCCCTCTTCGCGCGCGGCGGCGATCTTGGCGGCGATCTCGGTGCGCGCGGGACCAGACAGGTACTCAAGCTCGTCCTTGAGCTTGTTGTACGCCTCCTGGGTGAGCCAGGTGACGTTGTCGCTGGTCTGGGTCACAGGTGCTCCTCGTAGGTACTGGGAATACAAAGCATCGCCCTACACGGGAATGCTGTGCTGTCCCGGGTGGGCGAAACCACGAGCCTAACAATGAGTGGCGGAAAGCGGGAGGACATACACCACCGGAATGGCGTCGCCCCAGGTCACGGTGGTGACCCGCCGGGACTCGTCACCGGCTCCCTACCCACCGCTACCGGGTCGTACACCCGATCAGTTCGGCGCTCGTCGCGCGGGCGGTGGTGCGCAGGGAGAAGACCTGGTCGACCCGGGCGGCGGGGTCGTCGATCCGCACGTCCTTGCGGGCCACCTCGGTCCCGTCCTCGGAGCGCGAGCGCAGGGTGCAGACGCCCTCGCTGCCCTCGTCCTTGCGGACCTCCAGGTGCACCTGGACCTCGGAGGCGCTCACCACGTCGAACTTGATCAGCTCGGCGCTGATCCTGCTGTCGACGACGTAGTACCAGCCGAACCAGCCCAGGACGGCGAGGAAGAGGACCCCGAGCACGGACCCGACGATCTTGAGCTTGCGGTCGGCCCGCTCGTCCGCGGAACGCCCGTAGCGGCCCTCGGGCGGCTGCTCTCGCACCGCGCTCATGATCGATCCTCTCGAAGCCGGGGGTGGCGGAATTTTCGGCCCCCGATTCCGTCACTATAGAGACCTCCCTCCGCGACCGATCACCGAGGACCGAGTCTTGACTGAGCAGCTCCGACTGATGGCCGTTCACGCCCACCCCGACGACGAGTCGAGCAAGGGCGCGGCCACCATGGCCAAGTACGTGTCCGAGGGTGTGGACGTCCTGGTGGTGACGTGCACGGGCGGCGAGCGCGGCTCGGTCCTCAACCCCAAGCTCCAGGGCGACCCGGAGATCGAGGCGAACATCCACGAGGTGCGCCGCAAGGAGATGGACGCGGCCCGCGAGATCCTCGGCGTCTCCCAGGAGTGGCTGGGCTTCGTCGACTCGGGCCTGCCCGAGGGCGACCCGCTGCCCCACTGCCCGAGGGCTGCTTCGCGCTCCAGGACGTCGACGAGGCGGCCGGCCGGCTGGTCCGCAGCATCCGCTCCTTCCGTCCGCAGGTCGTCACGACCTACGACGAGAACGGCGGCTACCCGCACCCCGACCACATCATGACCCACAAGATCACGATGGTGGCCTTCGACGGCGCGGGCGACCCCGAGGCGTTCCCCGAGGACGAGTTCGGCCCGGTCTGGCAGCCCCTGAAGCTCTACTACAACCAGGGCTTCAACCGCCCCCGGACCGAGGCCCTGCACCAGGCGCTCCTCGACCAGGGCCTGGAGTCCCCTACGGGGAGTGGCTGGAGCGCTGGAAGGAGTTCGAGCGCAAGGAGCGGACCCTGACCACCTTCGTGCCCTGCGCCGACTTCTTCGAGACCCGGGACCGGGCGCTGATCGCCCACGCCACCCAGATCGACCCCGACGGCGGCTGGTTCCGCGTCCCCATGGAGATCCAGAGGAAGGTCTGGCCGACGGAGGAGTACGAGCTCAGCAAGGCGCTGGTGCCGACCTCCCTCCCCGAGGAAGATCTCTTCGCGGGCATCCGCGACAATGCCTGACATGAGCGCACACCTGGCACTGACCCAGCTTGTCCCTTCGCCGCCGAGGAGCTGGACAAGAACAAGGTGACCCCGGCGTCCTCGGCTTCGTCGTCTTCGCGGTCCTGGCCCTGGCGGTCTGGATGCTGATGAAGTCGATGAACCGCCACATGGGCCGGGTCTCCTTCGAGGAGGCCCCGGACCCGGCGGCCGCGCCGAAGGCGCCGGCCGAACCCCGAAGAAGTAGCGGCTCCCGGACCACGGGCGCCCCGCTCCGCCCTCCGGGGCCCGTACCCCCGCGGTACGGGCCCCGGAGGGCGTCCGCGCGATCCGCTCGCCCGGCACCTTCCGCGCCGGCGGGCGGCGACCGGTACGGGTCGGGGCACGGCCCCGGCGGGGAGGCCCCGACGCCCCTGCCCCGGCCGGAGGCCTACGCTCCCAGCACCCTCGGTGGCCCCGGCACCCCAGCACCTCCCGCGACCGGCGGTTCGGGACCAGGCCCAGGTCCCAGGCCTGCCACGGCGTTCCCGGGGCCACGCCGCGCGCCAGGACCGCGCCGTACGCCTCGGCGCAGTCGTCCAGGCGCGGGTCGCGCGCCGGGTGCCGGTCCGCGACCAGGGCCGCCAGCTCCTCGCGGGCCGTCTCCGTCCCCGGCTCCGGGGAGCCCGGGACGGCGTGCGGGAGCAGGGTGCAGCGCAGGAAGCGGGCCCAGTCCGTGCCGCGCGGATCGCCGTACGAGGCGAACAGCTCCCGCGCCTCGTCGCACAGGCCCAGCGCCTGCGGCACGCGCGCGTTGCCCGCGTCGACGACCGCCAGCTCCAGGCAGGTCCAGGCCTCCCCGTGGGCCACTCCGATCCGGTGGTAGTCCGCCCGCGCGTCCACGAGGAGCTGACGGGCGAAGCCCGAGTTCCGCAGACCGCCCGTGCGGGCCGCGAGCTGGTCGCGGGTGACCCGGCCCGAGTGGTGCCGGGCGCCGGCGAGCCCGTACACGTCCCGCATCCGGGAGAACATCGTCCGCGCCCGCCCCAGCTCGCGCACCGCCTCGTCGCGGTCGCCGCGCTCCTCCAGGGCGTGCCCCAGGTGGTACAGCGTCCACGCCTCGCCCCGCGCGTCCTCCTGCTCCCGGTGGCGGGCGAGGGCGCCGCGCAACTCCTCCACGGCCGGCTCGGTGTCCCCGGCGGCGAGCCGCGCCCGGGCCAGTTGGGTCAGCGCCCAGGCCTCGCCGCGCCCGTCGTGGATCCGCCCGTACCCGTCGAGGGCGGCCCGCAGCTCGGCCCCGGCGCCCGGCACGTCACCGCGCAGCAGCAGCACCTGTCCGTACTGGAAGTGCGCCCACGCCTCGCCGTGCGGGGACTCGTGCGCCCGGTGCAGCGCGAGGGAGCGGTCGAGCAGCGCCACCGCCTCCGCGAGCCGCCCCGGTCCCGCTCCACGGCCGCGAGCGCGTGCAGCGTCCAGCCCCGGTCGGCGGCCAGCGCCTCCGGCTCCTGGAGCGCGAGCGCCTCCCGCAGTCGGTCCGCCGCCTCCGCGAGCTTCCCCTGGTGGTGCAGGGTGATGCCGAGCGAGCAGAGCGCGAGGGCCGCGCCCGGGTCCTGGTGGTCCTCCCGGTAGGAGGAGACGACCGAGGCCAGGGTGGTGTGCGCCTTGTCCAGCTCGCCGATCTGCCGGGCCGCGATGCCGGTCCGCCACCGCACCGAACGGGACAGCGGCCCCTGCCCGACGGACGCGGCCAGCTCGTCGATCTCCCCGAGCCGGTAGAGGTCGCCGCGCAGCAGGCAGTAGTCGCAGAGCGCGCCGAGCAGGTCCAGGACGGTCCGCTGGTCGACGCCCCGACTGTGCCGCAGCGCCGCCGTGATGAAGCTGGTCTCCTCGTCGAGCCAGCTCAGGGCCGCCTCCAGGGAGCCGAAGCCGTGTCCGCCGAACCGGTCGGCGCGGGTCGACATCTTGCCGTCGACCATCCGGATCACCGCGTCCGCCAGCTCCGCGTAGTTGCGGACGAGGCGCTCCTACGCCGCCGCGGCCTCCGTCGCGTCCTCCTCGTCGAGGAGCCGGGCCGCCGCGAAGCCGCGCACCGCGTCGTGCAGCCGGTACCGCTCCCCGCGCACGTGGTCCAGGAGCCCCGCGTCGGCGAGACCGCGCAGCAGCCGCGCTCCCTCGGCGGCGTCCGCGCCGAGCAGCGCCCGGCCGCCGCGGCGCCGAGCGAGCCCGCCCGGCGAGCGCGAGCCGCCGCAGGAGCCGCCGGGAGTCGTCGTCGAGGCCGAGGGAGTAGCGCGCGTCCAGGGCGCGTGCGACGGGATCGGCGCCCCGGCCGGGCCGGCCGAGCAGCTCCGCCACCTCGTCCGCGGGCCGCCGCCCGAGCAGCGAACCCGCCGCCCGCAGCGCCAGCGGGAGCCCGCCGCACAGCTCCCGGATCCGCCCGGCGGCCTCCGCGTCGTACGGCCCGGGGTCGCCCGCCCCGCCCGCCGCCCGCAGCAGCTCCTCCGCCCCGGCCGCGTCGAGCGCCGCCACCTCCAAGGGCGTGCACGGCGGCCGGCACGTCCAGGCCGAGGTCCAGCGGCTCCCGGCAGGTCACCAGGACCAGGCTCTCCGAACGCCCGGGCAGCAGGGCCCGCACCTGGGCCGCGTCCACGGCGTCGTCCAGGACCACCACCACCGGCGTCCCGGCCAGTTGCCGGTGGTACAGCTCCGTGAGCCTCCGGACCTGCTGCCCGACCGGAGCGCCCTCCCGGAAGAGCAGCCGCTCGCGCGGGGCGCCGAGCCGGTTCAGCAGGTGCAGCAGCGCCTCCCGGGTCGCGACCGGCCCTCGCCCGCCGTACCCGGCACGGCGGTGGCGTTCCCCGCAGGTCCGCCACGCACGCCCCGCGGAACCGGTCGCGCAGCGTGCGCGGCCCGGACCGCGAGCGCGGTGCGCCCCGACCCCGGCACCCCGTGAAGAGCACCACCGTCGGCCGGGTCCCCACCGAGGCCCTGCCCTCCCGCACCCACCCGGCGATCCGCTCCAGCTCCTCCCGGCGCCCCGCGAACGCCCCGACGGGCTCGGGCAGTTGCCCGAAGGACCGCTCCAGGACGGTACGGCTCCGGGCCGCGGCACTCCGATCGACCCCCGCAACGGCCGCACGGCGGGGCGGCCCGCTCCCGCTCCCGTTCCAGGAAGGGCCGTATCCCACGGCTCTCCAGGGCCGCCAGCCACCGCGCCCGCGCCTCCTCGACGCCTCCGGGGGCCGCCACCCGGGGCCCGGACGTCGCCTTCAGCACGGTCGCGGCCGCCCCGGCCACCGCCACCACGGCGCCCGCGCCGAGGGCCGTCCCCGCCGACGTACCGAGGGCCAGGTCGGCACCGACCGCCGCGACGGCCGCGACCCCGGCGACCAGCGCGGGCGCACCCGCCGGCCCCGCCGGCCCGCCCGCCTTCCGCTCCCGCCGAGCCCCGGCCGCCCTCCGCCTCCGCGGCCTCCACGGCCCGCAGGAACTCCGCGTACTCCCGGCCCGCCCCGCCACCATCGCGTCCCACTCGGCCCGGCCCCGCGCGAGCAGCGCCCCGGCGTCCTCCCGGCCCCGCCGCGCACCTCCTCCGCCACGACCCGCTCCAACAGCCGCTCGGCCTCGGCCCGGTGACTCTCCCTCATCCGCGTTCCCCTCCGCACGTGCCCGACGAGACGGCCCCAGTCTCCTGCGCGACGCGCTCCGGCGCGAGGGAGCGGGGAGCGGGAAGAAGCGACGGCCCCGCGGCGCCCGGCCTCCCCGCCGACGGATCTCCTGCGACGACCGCCCCGGACCCGTGCGGGGGACGTGCGGGTCCGGGGCGGTGCGCACAACCGCGGCGCGGGGCTGCTTCGGTGCGCCGGGGCCGGTCGGGGCGTCGGCGTCCCGTGCGGTGGCGGCGCCACCGGTGGACACCGGCCGTGCTCAGTGCGGCGCGGTCACGTGAAGGCGCGGACGTTGCGCTCGGCCCACCCGGCGAAGGAGCCGGCCGGGCGGCCGAGGATCCGCTCGACGTCGGGGCTGATCCGCTGCTCGGCGGGGAGCGGCTCGCCGAGGATGTCGAGGGTGCCGTCGATGACCGGCTCGGGCATGAACCGCGCCATGTGCTCGCGGGCCTGCTCGCGGGTCAGCTCCACGAAGCCCACTTCCTCGCCGAGCGCCTCGGCGAGCGCCGCCGTCTGCTCGCGCGGGGTGACGGCGGCGGGGCCGGTCAGCTCGTACGTCCGCCCGGAGTGGCCCTCGTCGCGCAGGACCACGGCGGCGACCTCCGCGATGTCGGCCGGGTCCACGACCGGCAGCGCCACGTCGGCGAACGGGGCGATCACCGCGCGCTGCGTGCGGACGGTCTCGATCCAGGCGTAGGCGTTGGAGGCGAAGCCGCCCGGACGCAGGATCGTCCAGTCCAGGCCCGAGGAGCGTACGGCCTCCTCGAACTCCCGCAGCCGGCCGTGCGAGAGGGCGTCCGGGCGGGTGCCGTTGATCTGCGAGGAGAGCAGCACCACGCGCCGCACGCCGGCCTCCTCGGCGGCGGCCAGGACCTCCACGGCGGGGGCGCCGCCGCCCAGCAGCTCACCGGCCAGCGGGAGGAACAGGGCGTCCGCGCCGTCCAGCGCGGGGCCCAGGGTAGTGGGATCGGCGAGGTCGGCGCGGACGTGCCGCGCTCCCTCCGGGAGGTCGTGGGACAGGGGCTGCGGGACACGGCCGTGACCTTCTCGCCCGCCGCGGCGAGCGCCTCGACGAGGGGACGGCCGACATTTCCGGAAGCGCCGGTGACAACGATCATGAGAACTCCAAAGTCGTGCACAAGGGGAGATTTGGGGCCGATCGAGCCGTGTCTGCGACGTTAGCATCCTTCGTATAGTAGGTACCTAGAGGAAAGTGACTATGGGGTCGTCACCTCGTGGAGCGCCCGTAGCGCGCCACGAGCTCGCGGCCGAGGCGGGCCAGGTGCGCGCGGGCCGGGGCGGGCCCACCACCTCGACCCGGCTCCCCAGCCCCGCCAACCGCGCGGCCAGCACCTCCACCGACGGTCCGGCGGCCTCGACCTCGCGCCTGCCGTCCGCCAGCAGCCGTCCGATGCTCAGGTGCTCGCCGAACAGCCGCTGGAGCAGCGGCAGCGCGTCCTACTCCGCGTGTGCCGTGACCGTCGCGGCGAGCAGCCGGTCCTCCGGCCGGGTGGCGAGCGAGCGCCAGGCGCCGGCCAGGTCGAAGCCGGCGGGGCGGCGGACCGGCTCGCCCGTCGGCGCCGCCGACGTCACGCGGCCCAGCCGGAAGGACCGCAGCCCGTCCGCGGTGCCGGCCACTCAGGTGCCAGCGGCCCGCCTTCAGAACGAGGCCGAGCGGGTCCACGGTGCGTTCGTGGGGTTCTTCGCCGGGCCGGGCGTAGCCGAGCTCGACCCTCACGCCGTCCAGTACCGCACGCTCCAGGGCCGTGTGGTGCGGGCCGCCCGCCGTCACGGCGATGCGCGACCGGTCCAGTTCGTCGACGATCCGCGCCCGGGACGCCGCCTCGGCGTGCGGCCGCAGTGGCTCCGGCACGGCGTGCACCAACTTGCGCAGCGCCGAACGGAGTTCGGGCGACGCGCCCGAGGCGCCGGCGGCCAGGAACAGCGCCCGCACCTCCGGCAGGGTGAGCCCGGTCAGGTCGGTGCGCGCCCCGCCGACCAGCCGCCATCCGCCACCCCTCCCGCGCTGCGCGTGGACGGGCAGGCCGGAGGTGATCAGCGCCTCCAGGTCGCGCCGCGCGGTGCGTTCGGAGACCTCCAGCTCCGCGGCGAGCTCCGCGGCGGTCACCCGGCCGCGCGCCTGGAGGAAGAGCAGGGCCGCCACCAGACGGTCGGCTCGCATCAGTGATCAGCCTTTCGTGGGAAGTGGCCGGAGGATGGCCTGTTTTGCCGGGAGACTCGACGGCATGACGAATCCCGTGAACCCGCCCGCGGGCGCCCCGCGCCCACCGATCCCCGCGACGGGCTGCTGAAGGCCGTCGACCTGGCCGGTGACGTGCTCGCCGCGGTGCGGCCCGAGCAGTACGACGACCCCACGCCGTGTCCGGACTACTCGGTGCGCCGACTGTCCGACCACCTCGTCTCCGTGCTCCGCCGGGTCGCCGTGATCGGCGCCGGCGGACAGTTCTTCAGCGTTCCGCACTTCGCGGAGGACGTCGCCGAGGGCGCCTGGGCCGAGGCGTGGGCGGCCGGCACGAAGGAGCTGAGGTCCGTCTGGACGGACCCCGCCGTCCTGGGCCGGGAGATCGGCCTGCCCTGGGGGCCGGTGCCCGGCGCCGTCGCCGCGGTCATCTACACCAACGAGTTCGTGCTGCACACCTGGGACCTGGCCAGGGCGACCGGCCAGAGCCCGCGGTGGGACGAGACCGTCCTGGCCGGGCCGCTGGCCGCCATGCGCCGTGCGGTGCCCTCCGAGCCCCGCGGCGGCCAGGTGCCGTTCGGCCCCGTCGTGGACGTCCCGGACGACGCCCCGGCCATCGACCGCCTGGTCGGCTGGTACGGCCGTACGCCCTGAACCGCGCGCGAGCCGCTCCCGAGGCCGCCGGACCCCGTCGTCCGGCGGCCTCACGGCGCCTCAGGCGGCGCCTATGGACTGCGGGAAGCGGAAGAACCGGTACGGGTCGTACGCGGCCTTGACGCGGGACAGCCGCGCGTAGTTCTCGGCGTAGTACGACGCCTTCCAGTCCTTCAGGGACGGGTCCATCCAGTTCTGGTAGCTCTCGCCGTTCGACAGCGGGTCGATCGTGGCGAAGCCGTGGTCGACCAGGCGTTCGCCACCGCCTCGGCCTCGTCGGTCACCTGGGCCGGGTCGTTGATCAGGACCCGGTAGTTGACCGAGAAGAGCGAGTCGCGGTGCACGTACGCCGTCGCGGTGCGCGGGACGTCGTTGGCGGCGCCGCCGAAGAAGTGCAGGTCCAGGTAACGCGCCTGGCCCGCCCGCCGGCCGGCGTCGAAGGCCGTCATCACGTCCGCCCAGCCGCTCGCCGGGTACGCGCTGCCCAGGCGGGTGCGCTCCAGGCCGTAGGCCGGACGGGACAGGGTGCCCGCGGGGTCTTCTCGGACCGCTGGCACTGGGCCTCGGTCAGGTCGGCACAGCCGAAGATCGTCATCATGAGCTGCCGGTACGTCATGACGCCGTCCTGCCGCTGTAGCGGAGCACCGGTCAGGGCGGTCAACCGGGCCGCCTCGGCGGCGAGTTCGGTGGGCGTGCCGCGGGAGGCGAGGAAGACGTTGGCCTGCGGCACCGAGCCGGGGGCGGCGTCGGGCTGCACCACGTAGGCGCCGCCGCCGATCGTGTGCGGGGCGTCCGCCAGCCACCGGGCCGTGCCGTCGAGGACGTCGGCCATCCGGTCGTAGGGGAAGACCAGGTTGCTGACGGCCATCTGGTCGCCGCTGTGCGGGGTGACCGTGAACTTCGTGACGATGCCGAAGTTGCCGCCACCGCCGCCGCGTATCGCCCAGAACAGGTCCGGGTTCCGCTGCGCCGACGCGGTCACCACGCGGCCGTCGGCGAGCACCACCTGGGCGGAGGTCACCGCGTCGCAGGCCATCCCCGTCGACCGGGTCAGGAAGCCGAAGCCGCCGCCCTGGAGGAAGCCGCCGGCGCACACGGTCGGACAGCCGCCCTCGCTGACCACCAGGTGGTGCGGGGCGAGCGCGTTGAGGATAGTGACGTTCTGGGCGCCCGGGCCGATCTCCACCGACGAGGCACTCGTCACCGACACGGCGTTCAGCCGCGACACGTCGATGATCAGGCCCGGGGTCGTGGACCAGCCGCCGTAGTTGTGGCCGCCGCTGCGGACCGCCGTGCGGATGCCGTGGTCCTGGGCGAAGCGCACGCAGACCGAGACGTCCGCCGCGCCGGCGCAGTAGGCGACCGCCTGCGGGTTGACGGAGTCGAACTGCCCGAGTTCCACCTGGCGGGCGAGGGCGTAGGAGGGTCGGTGGGCAGCACCAGTCGGCCCGAGAGCCTGGACGCGAGCCGGCCCACGGCTTCGCCGTGCTCTCGGCGACGACGGGGCCTGCGGGTACGAGGGCGAGACCGGCGGCGGCGGTGCCGGCGCCGAGCAGGGTTCTGCGACTGATCACACGGTGTCCCGGATTCGAGGCGGATGAGGGTGGAGAAGGGTCGGTGTACGGGCCCGCACGGGGAAGGCGCGTGGGGTGCACGTGCCCCGTGCGGGCCGGTCTGCGGGGTGCTGCGCGGGTCAGGAGACCTTGCGGCCGCGCGCGGCCGACTTGACGACGCCCTTGAGCATCGAGCGGCCCAGGTCGCGCATCTCCTTGGGGCCGCTGGTGCTCGCCCACCACATGAACTTGATCATCGTGGGGTGGTGGCCCGGTAGAACCGGTGGTCCTCGCCGTCCTTCCAGCCGAACGGCGTGTTGACCGACTCGCAGTCGTTGATGGCCTGGAAGACGATGTCGGCCGCCTTGTCGCCGTCGATCTCGCCGGCCTCGTAGCTCAGGCACGTCTCGTGCGTGACGTCCATGAGGTGTTTGAAGGCGTGGCTGTCCGGCCACCACAGGCCCGGGTAGGGGAGTTCTCCATCTCCCGGAAGTGCCGGTCGTCACCGTCCAGCATGAACTCCTGGCGGGCCTGGATCTGCCGCATGGTGGCGGGAGTGGTGAAGCAGGCCCACACCCGGAACACGGCGTTCCAGAGCCGGAAGTGGGAGAAGGCGATGTAGGAGCTGTTGACGATCATGTCGTTGTACGTCAGCAGCCCCTGCTCCAGGCGCTCGACGTACTCGAAGCGCTCGGCGGAGAAGTCGCCGTCGCGCAGCGCCTCCAGGACGCGGTAGCACAGGGCGTCCACGATCTCGAAGGTGTTGGACAGGCCGCGTGAGTACAGCGGGTCGACGAAGCCGGCCGCGTGCGACATCAGGCACCAGCGGTCACCGACCGTCTGCTTCGACGAGTACTGGATCCGGTCCGGGGTCGACACCCACTCGCGCACCCGCCGCGCCCCTTCGAACTGGCGCTTCACGGCCGGGTACATGTCGAGGTAGTGCTGGAACTCCTCGTCCGGGGTCATGTCCGCGGGCTGCGGGTACAGCCGCTCGTCGAAGGTGAGGCCGACGCTGCAGACGGGGTTGCGGGAGTCCTTGTGGTTGTCGAACGGGATGATCCAGAACCAGCCGCGCTCGATCAGGTGGTGCAGGGTGCCGCCGTGGAACGGGGACTCCTCGGGGGCCGCAGGGCCTCGGGGTAGTTGCACACGTCGTCGTACGGCTTGATGCCGACGTAGTGCGTGAACATCGAGCGGGCGTGGTGCCTGATCCGCGAGGGCTTGTCCCGCAGGTCGAACTTCTGGGCGAGCGGTGAACGGAAACCGCTGGCGTCGATGAGGTACTTGGCGCGGAAGACCTCGCCGTTCTGGCCCGTGACGGTGACGCCGTCGTCGTCGAAGTCCAGGTCGGTGGCGCGCCAGTTCTGGCGCAGCGTGCAGCCGTACTTGGCGGCGACGTTGAAGTAGTAGGTGTCGGTGTCCTGGCGGAACATGTGCGACGCCTCGGTGAGCATCTTCGGGATGACGAACATCGTCGCCTCGCGCGGGTCCGGCTCGCGGTCCGGGACGTGCCGTACGAATCCGAAGCTCTGCTTCCTGCCGTGGTGGGCGCCGATGTACTTGGTGACGGCCTTGATGTCGAGCAGGTGCTTGATCTCGGGGACGTCGTAGCGGACGGCGAGGATGTGCAGCCACTCCACGAGCTGCGGGTTCTGCGACTCGCCGACCGCGAACCGCGGGTGCTGGCCGGCGTCGACGAGCACCACCTTCGCGCCCTGCCGGGCCAGGATCGCGCCGGTGATCGAGCCGCCGATCCCGGCGCCCAGGATGATGACGTCGCACTCGGTCCACTCGCCGGCCCTCGGCGCCGTCTTCTGCGTGCCGGTCTCGGCGGGCATCTCTGTCTCGGCTTTGCCGGTCAACTCAGGACTCCTCTTCTGAAGGACGGGGACGGAGGTGCTCAGACGCCCGCGGGGCGCCGAACCAGCGCTCGAGCGCCTCGGCGAGGCCGTCGGCGGTGCCGTCGGCGCCGACCCAGGCGATGTAGCCGTCGGGGCGGACCAGCAGGTCGGCGGACGGGGCGGCCGGGTCGGGACGGGACGCGACGACGACGTCGACGCGGTCGGACCAGCCGGCGGCCGCACGGGTGAGGCCTCGCCGCCCCGCAGGTTCAGCAGCAATGGGCGGCCACGGGTGAGCAGGGCGTACGTGCTCGTCTTCTCGTCCCCGGCCAGCAGCTCCTGGTCGGGCAGCCGGCGGCCGAGCAGCGGGTGGCCGCCCTCGCCCATGGCGTAGGTGATGTCCAGGCCGGTGACCAGGCCGACCAGGTGGCGGCGGACCTCCTCGATGCCGGCCAGCTCGCCGAAGAGCTCACGCAGCGGCTGCGTCTCGGGGCCGCCGAGGTACAGGGAGCGCTGCACGAGGGTGTTCGCGACGATGCGGGCGCCGACCGGGTGGCGCTCGGTGTGGTAGGTGTCCAGCAGCCCCTCGGGCGCGTACCCCTTGAGCGCCGCGGCCAGCTTCCAGCCGAGGTTGACGACGTCGCCGACGCCGGCGCTGATGCCCTGGGCGCCGATGGGCAGATGGATGTGGGCGGCGTCACCGGCGAGGAAGACCCGGCCCGTGCGGTACTCGGCGGCCTGGCGGCTGGCGTCCGTGAAGTAGCTGGTCCACAGCGGCCGGTAGCCGGTGATGTCCTCGCCGGTGACGCGCTGGAAGGCGGCCGCGACCTCGGGGAAGGCGGGCGGCTCCTGGGTCGGGCGG
This sequence comes from Streptomyces sp. WAC08241, assembly GCA_007858575.1. Taxonomy (GTDB): domain Bacteria; phylum Actinomycetota; class Actinomycetes; order Streptomycetales; family Streptomycetaceae; genus Streptomyces. The sequence goes on along the minus strand of CP042279.1, from coordinate 4,552,318 downwards.
ACGCCGGCACCGCGCTCGAAGACGACGACACGGGTGGCCCGCGGGCCGAGCGGGAGCACCACGACCATGCCGGACTCGCCGACCTCGCCGGTGGGGCGGATGCGCAGTTCGTCGGTGGCGACATCGGCCATCAGCATCTCGATGGTGGCGCTGGTGCCGGGGAAGTCGACGCCGGCCAGTCGGCGGACGGTGGAGCGGGCGCCGTCACAGCCGACCAGATAGGGAGCGCGCAGCGTCTCGACCCCGGTCGCGGAGGAGACCTCGACCGCGACGCCCGTGGCGTCCTGGGTCATGCCGACGACCTCGTGCCCGCGGCGGACCTCGGCTCCGAGACGGGTCGCCCACGCCCCCAGGATGGCCTCGGTCCGCGACTGCGGAACGCCCCGGACGCCGAAATTGCCGCCCTCGACGATCCGGTAATCGATGGGAATCCCACCGAAATGGCCGAAGGGTATCGTCTCGAGTTCGCCGAATGCGTCGAGAAGTCCGCGCTGGCCGAACTCCTCGATCGTACGGGCGGAGAATCCGAGCGCCCGGGACTGCTGCATGGGCTCGGTCAGACGGTCGAGTACGACCACCGACAGTCCGGCGAGGCGGAGTTCACCGGCGAGCATCAGACCGGAAGGGCCGGCCCCGGCGATGATTACATCGGCATGAAAGCGGTCCATGTTTCCTCTCCCAGTGGATTTCTCACCAGTATTCCGGGGGAACTCGGCATGCTGAACGGCCGCAAGTACAGGTCTCTGACAAGTTTCGTCAGAGGTTGTGCAGTCGGCTCCGCCGCGGAAAGGGGCGAGGGTGCCGGAGGCTTCCGGCACCCTCGGTGCGGCTACGGCCGGGACGGGCGGCCGGGGATCAGATCAGGCCCATCGCCCTGTCGACCCGGATCTCGATCACGACCAGGCCCGGCGGCTCCGGCGGCGGCGACCAGTACCGCTTGGTGTACCGCCGGACGCCTTCGAGGATCCGTGACGGGTCGTCGTGGACGGTGGCGGTGCCCTCCAGGGTGAGCCAGCGGCCCCCGCCGTCTGGCAGAGGGAGACCCGGCCGCCGGGCGCGGCCCGTACGTTCCTGGCCTTGCGCCGGGTCGCCGCGGTCATGACCCGCGCCAGTCCCGCCTCGCCGTCCCAGGTGAAGCGCACGGGCGTCACGTGGGGCGAGCCGTCGGGGCGGAGGGTGGTGAAGGTGCACAGCCGGTTCTCGGCGAGGAAGTCCTCGGCCGCGGCGGACAGTTCCGGTGACGTCGGCATGGCGGGTCTTCCGGTCTCAGGCACGGGCCGGAGCGGCGGCCGGCTGCTCCGCCGTCCTGGTGAAGGGGAGCAGGACCAGCGTGAGCAGCAGGCCCGCCACGGCGAAGCAGGCGCCCGCGAGAACGCGTCGTGGAAGACCTCGGTGCGCGCGTGGGTCACCCGCTCGGGCACCCCGTCCGCCCACTTCGTCAGCTCCTCGACCCGGCGGAAGGCGTAGGTCGCGGCCACGGCCAGGCCCAGGGCGCCGCCGACCTCCTGCGCCGTGTTGATCAGACCGGCGGACAGGCCGGACTCGTCCTCCTCGGTGCCGGTGAACGCGGCGACCTGGACCGGCACGAACGACAGGCCGAGACCGAGGCCCGAGAGCAGGAAGGCGGGCAGCAGGTCCACGAGGTAGGAGGCGTCGGACGGGGCCCGCCACAGCAGGAACATGCCCACGCCGGTCAGGGCCAGGCCGACCATCAGCACCGGCTTGGGCGCGACCTTGGTGACCAACTGGGAGGCGATGCCCGCGCCGACCGCGACAATGACGGCGAGCGGGACGTAGGCCAGACCGGTCCTCATGGCCGACCAGCCCAGGACCTGCTGCATGAAGAGGCTGGCGAAGAAGAACAGCGTGACGCAGGTGCCGAGCAGCAGCAGGGCGACGATGTTGGAGGCCCGCAGCGACTTGCGCCTGAACACGCCGAGCGGGATCAGCGGGGCCTGGGCGCGGCGCTCGATCAGGACGAACGAGACGAGCAGGACCGCGGAGAGGGCGAAGCCGCCGTAGACGCGGCCCAGCGGGACGTCGGAGTCGGAGACGGTCTGGCCGAGGCTGAAGATCAGCAGGACCAGGCCGGCGGTCAGCGTCACGGCGCCGGCGATGTCGAAGGACCGGGCGCGGTCGGCGGCGCGGCTCTCGGCGACGATCTTCGGGGCGAGCAGGGCGCAGGCCAGGCCGATCGGTACGTTGACGAAGAAGATCCAGCGCCAGCCCGGACCGTCGGTGAGCACGCCGCCCAGGGTGACGCCGGCGACGGCGGCGATGCCGCTGAGCGCGCCCCAGGCGCCGAGGGCCTTGTTGCGCTCGGCGCCCTCCTCGAAGTTGTTGGCGAGCAGGGACAGCGCGGCGGTCGCGATGAACGCGGCCCCCAGGCCCTGGGCGCCGCGGGCCACGATGAGCATGGCCGCGCTCTGCCCGAAGCCGGCCAGCAGGGAGGCGAGGGCGAACAGGACCAGGCCGGTCTGCAGCATCCGGCGGCGGCCGAAGGCGTCGGCCAGCCGGCCGGTCAGCAGCAGGAAGCCGCCGAGGAGCATGCCGTAGGTGGTGACGACGTACTGCAACGAGGTCTGGGAGATGTGCAGCTCGTCCTCGATGGTCGGCAGGGCGACGTTGACGATCGACACGTCGAGGAAGGTCATGAAGCCGGCCAGGCACAGGAACGCCAGGATGAGTCCCGGGCGGCGCGGCGGTTCCGACGCGGCGTCGCGGTGGGGAAGGCGCATCGACTCTTGGGTCGACATGTCGCTCCTAAGGGGGTGAGGGAAGGGCTCCGCAAGGACGGGGAGTACGGCTTCCGCGGGGGCGGGAAGTACGGCTTCCGTGGGGGACGGGACAGTCGGACGGAAGGACGTGGCGCGGGACGGACAGCGGGGTCGCTCACTGTCTTCCGGGAAGCTAGCACCGCGAGTAAAGTAGGTACCTAGAGGAAAGTGACTTCCCAGGAGGGTTCGCATGGGCGGCGGCAGCGGTGTCGGGAACGGCGCCATCACGCAGGGCGGGCGGGTCGGCTCGGAGCTGGCGTGCCCGGTCTCCCCGGTGGTCGACATGGTCTTCAGTCGCTGGACGACGCCGATCCTGTGGACGCTCCACGAGTTCGGCCGGCAGCGGTTCGTCGAGCTCCAGCGCAACATCCGCACCATCACGCCGAAGGTGCTCACCCAGCGGCTGCGCCAGATGGAACGCGACGGCCTGGTGGTGCGCACCTACCACCCCGAGGTGCCGCCCCGGGTCGAGTACGAGATCAGCGAGCTCGGCCGCAGCCTGGCGCCGATCTTCGCCCACCTCGCCACCTGGTCCGCCGAGAACCTCTGGAAGGTCGAGCACGCCAGGCAGGAGTTCGACCGGGCCGACGAGCCGGCGCCGCACTGACGGGCGGCCGGCGCCGCCCTCAGCCGCGGGCGGACGCCGGGACGTCGCTGTCGAGGGCGCGCATGGCGCCCCTGTAGAACACCAGCGGGTCGGCCTCCCCGCCGGAGGTGCCCAGGGCGACGACCTCGCCGACCACGATGGCGTGGTCACCGCCGTCGTACTCCTCGGCGAGGCGGCACTCCAGGAAGGCCAGGGCCTCGGTGAGGACGGGCAGTCCGCTCGCGGAGCGGTGGTGCGGGACCTCCGCCAGTCGCGCCGACTCCCGGCCCGCGAACTTCCAGGCGAGTCCCTCCTGGCTGCGCGTCAGGAAGTTGACGACGAAGCCGCGGGACCGCTGGAGGACCGGGCCCAGCCGGGACCGCCGGTGCAGGCAGAACAGCACCAGCGGCGGCGCCAGCGAGACCGAGGCGAAGGAGTTCACGGTGGTGGCGGCGCCGTCCTCGGGGCCGCCGGTGGTGATGACGGTGACGCCGGTGGCGAAGCTGCCGCACACCGTGCGCAGCGCACGGCCGTCGACCGGTGGTTGCGGGTGGCGCCGGCCGTGTGGGGGCGACGGCTGGATGGGTATCACGAGAGTCCCCTCGTCAGATGTGCGACGTGGTCGCGTCCGCGGCGGTCGTACGCCTCTTCCGGGTCTCGCCGGCCGTGAGGTGCTCGCGCCGGGACAGCAGCAGGGCCGCCATCGCCGTCGTCACGAGGGCCATGATCACCAGGATGGTGAACATCCGCCCGTCGAGCACGCCGAGGCTCACGGCGGCGTTGAGGATGATGAGTTCGGTCAGGCCGCGCGTGTTCATCAGCACGCCCAGGTCCTTGGCCTCGCGCCAGGACAGACCCGACAGCCGGGCCGGGACGATCGCGCCCACGAGCTTGCCCAGGCAGGCCACACCGATGATCAGGAGCAGCGCCAGGCAGTCGGTGGCGGTCAGGGAGCCGAGGTCGACACCGAGGCCGGTGACGATGAAGAACACCGGCAGCAGCACGACGCTGACGTCGTCCAGCGGCCGGCGCAGATGTGCCGTGAGCACCCGCCGGGGTTCGCGCGGCATGACGAAGCCGAACAGGAACGCGCCGAAGATCTGGTGGATGCCGATCCACGAGGTCAGCCAGGACGAGGCGAACACCCCGGCGCACAGCACCGCGAGGAGCAGGGTCCAGCGCTCCGTGGCGGCCCACCGCCACACCAGCCGGGACACCAGCGGCCGCACCACCAGGAACATCAGCGCCACGTAGACGACGCTGAGCGCCCCGATCCTCGCCAGGCCCGCGTAGTCGCCGTCCGAGCTGACCAACGCCGAGACGTACGCCAGCAGACACCAGGCCAGGACGTCGTCGATGGCAGCGCTGGCCAGTGACAGGACGCCGACGCGGGTGTCCATCAGCCGGTTCTCGGTCAGGATGCGCGCCAGTACGGGGAACGCCGTCACGGACATCGCGGTGCCCATGAAGGTCGCGAACGCGGTGAAGGAGATGGGGTGTCCGGCCACCGTGTCGTGGTGCGGATACAGGACGGCCGCCGCGCCGACGCCCAGGCCGAAGGCGAACACGATGGACGACAGCGAGACGCCGGCGGCCAGGCGCGCGTACGGCCGGATGAGCCGCCGTTCGAACTCCCAGCCCACCACGAACATGAACAGCACCAGGCCGACCTGGGAGACCGCCGACAGCAGCGGGCGCACGTCGACCGGAAACAGCTTCTGCGTCACGTCACCGGGCAACAGGCCGAGCAGGCTCGGACCGAGGAGGATGCCGGCGGTGATCTCGCCGATCACCTTGGGCTGGCCCAGGCGCCGGGCGAGGGCCCCGAGCGCGGCACCGGACAGCAGGATCACGCCGATGCCGAGCAGCATGGTCGCGATCTGCTGGTCCTTGATCCCCGCCGCCAGGGCGGTCATCGGGCGTCGCCCGCCCGGGGCAGGGTCCCCGTCGTCCACACCGGCCGGAACGCCAGGTCCGTCAGGCGCCACCCCGCTCGGTGGGCCGGGCCTCGCCGCGCACGAGGGTGCCGGCGACGAACAGCGGGTCGCCGGGGGTGCCCGGGTGGTGCACGTGGGTGGAGACCAGGTTGGCGCGCAGCACCGCCCGCTCGTCGCCGGTGAGGTCCACGACCGCCGGGGAGTGGAGGTGCTGCGTGCGCGCGAAGGCGTCCAGCGCCTGCCGGTGCCAGTCGGCGAGTCCCTCGACGCCCTCGTGCCGGGCCATCGGGAACTCGACGCGGGCGTCGTCGCTGAACAGCGCGCGCGCCCACGCGTCGTCGAGTTTCTCGTCGTCGAGACCCAGGAGATATCGGTCCAGCAGAGTGCTGATTTCGGCTGCTGTCGTGACGGAATTCATGGCCCGAGCATCGCGCGCGGGCCGATGGGCTCCCAAGAGCACTTGTCGAAGACCTGACGTAGCTGCCGAACATCTGACGCGGACGTCGAAGACCTGACAATCCGCGCGCAGTCCTGAACGGTACTCCCTTCCACCGGACTCGACGACTTGTCATGCTGGTCCGGAAGTATCGGTCCAGCAATTCCGAGTTCCGCTTCTTTCATCAACCGATCTACCGGAAGAGAAGAGAATGCCGAAGATCGCCGCCGACAGTAAGAACCTGACCGTCCTCAACCTGTTCTCGACCGACTCCGCCGAGAAGCAGGACAGCCTGCTCGCGGCGATGCGCGAGATCGTCGACGCCGCGGCCTACGAGGGCTGGGGATCGAGCACCGTGCACAGCGGGCAGACCAAGTTCGGCACCGCCAACTTCATCCAGTGGCGCTCCACCGAGGACCTCGAGGCCCGCTACGCGGGCGAGGAGTTCAAGCACCGCACGCTGCCGCTGTTCGGCGAGATGACCACGGCGATCCGGCTGCTGCAGAACGAGGTGGTCTTCACCCAGCAGAAGCCGGGCGCCGGCGAGACCGAGATCGGTCCGCACCGCGACGACTACACGGTCATCGACCTGTACGGCGTCACCGAGAAGCACCTGGACGACCTGACCGAGGCCCTCGGCGCGTCCCAGGACTGGCTGCAGAAGGTCCCGGGATACCGCAGCCACACCGTACTGCGGGGGCTGCGGGGGCGTGGCATCGAGGGCAAGTGGGCCGTCGTCTACTCGCAGTGGGACAGCAAGGAGGCGTACGACGCGTTCCGTGAGCAGCCGAGTGCCGAGCGGTCGGCGGAGCGGCAGAGGACCGACGCCCGGGTGGACGCGCTGGCCGTCTGGCGGGACTCCAACACCTACCGGGTGGTGCACACCCGGTCGGCGGGCGAGTGACGTCCCGGGCCGTCGGCCCGAGTCGCGGCGCGACGAAGGGGTACGGCCCGGTGTGGAGTGCGCATGCGCGTACTGGTGATCGATCCGGATGACGGGACCGCCGAACCGCTGGTGTGCCGCCTGGTGCGCAACGGCCACCAGGTCCGGCGGGCCCGCACCGGGCAGGCCGGCCTCCAGGCCTGGGAGCAGGCCGAAGTCGTCCTGCTCGACCTGGAGCTGCCGGATCTCGACGGTCTTCAGGTGTGCGCCGAGATCCGGGCCGCGGGCAACACGCCGCTGATCACCTTCACCGGCCGGGACTCCGAGCTGGACCGGGTGCTCAGTCTGCGGTCGGGTGCGGACGACTGTCTGGTGAGGCCGTACGGGTTCCGGGAGCTGATCGCCCGGATGGAGGCGGTGACGCGGCGCATCGCCACGAACGGCGGTCCGGTCGGGGTGTCGTGCGGGGCACTGCGGCTGGACCCCGGCGCGCGGGCGGCGTGGCTCGCGGAGCGGCCCTTGGAGCTGACCCGCAAGGAGTTCGACATCCTGCTGCTGCTGGCCTCGGCGCCCGAGACGGTGGTCTCGCGCCGGAACCTGATCGCGGCGGTCTGGGCGGACGAGTGGGCCATCTCCACCCGCACGGTGGACACGCACGTCAGCGCCCTGCGCGCCAAGCTGGGCGAGGGCTGGATCACCACGGTCCGGGGCGTCGGCTACCGCCTGGAGGAGCCCTCGCGCACCACCCCGCCGCCGGGCCGTGCGGGGCCCGGCGGACGGGGCGCCCGGCCGGATCCCGGAGGAACGGAGGGCTGAGGGACGGGACGGAGCGGTGCGGTCCCGCACCACGCCCGTGAGCTGCCGCCGGACCCGGCCCCAGGGCGGGCGGGTGCCGGCGTCCGCGGGCGGATCCGCACGGGCGGCGGGTGCGGCACGACGAGGTGCCGGCCCCGCCGCCCGGACGCGCTCCGCCGGGCCGCCCCGGCCCGCCGCGGGACGTGCCGGCCCCGCCGGGCGCCCGGGCGGTGGTGCCTTCCTCCCCGGCGACGGCACGGTCCGCTTCCGGGGCGCCGTCGTGCGGCAGCACCCCCAGCGCTCCCATGCCTCGACGAGGCCTCGGCCGGCCGCTCCGCCCGGGACCGGAACGGTCTGCCGTGGAACGGGTCGCCGCCCTCGGCACTCTCCCCACCGGTCCATGGCGAGGCCGGCCCGGGCCGTACGAGACGTCCGCGAGGGCCCGCAGCGGCTCGGAGTCCTGCCCGTGCGCGAGGCGCGGAGCGCGGGGCACGCCGCAGGAGGCCGCGCGCCCCGCTCGCTCCCTCCGTCGCGGTCCCCCTGCGCGAATCCTTTCGTCCACCGCCCGGGAAGCGGACTCGACGGCGTGCGCTGTCGAACGCTCCGCAGCGGCTTTGACGATTCCTTTGCTTGTTTCGCGATTGGGATGCACCAGCTCCGCGTTCGGGATTTGCAGTGATCGATCACTCCTTGCAGCGGAATTGATCCTTCATGCCCCGCCAATCCACGCAAAACGGACATGATCTGTCGCGATATGTGAGTTTACTCAGTCTTTTTGACGAACTCAGGAGTGGGTTTTAGGCTCATAAGCTAAGGCGCTCGAGTGGGAACTACGTGTTCAGGGGGAGAGCAGTGAGTCAACACGCGACGAGCAGCACTTTGGAGTACCGAAATCCCGGCCCGCCGCAGGTGCCCAAGACCTCGACGAGCTGGCGGGTCCTGGTCGTGGAGAACAACCCGGAGGACATGGAGGCCCTGGCCGCGTGGCTGCGACGGCACGGTCATCAGGTCGAGGTGGCGGCGACGGGGGACGCCGCGCTACAGGCCTACCAGCGATCGGACATCCTCCTGCTGGATCTCGAACTGCCCGACGTGGACGGGCTGGAGGTGTCGCTCCATCCGGTCCCTGAGTGACGTGCCCATCATCGCCGTCACCGGCTGGGGAACGGAACTGGACCGTGTCCTGGGTCTCCAGGCCGGCGCGGACGACTACCTCGTCAAGCCCTACGGGTTCCGGGAACTGATGGCCCGCATGCATGCCGTCATGCGTCGCTCGCGTCCGCAGGCGCACTCCGAACAGGTCTTATTGCACGGGCCGTTGCGCATCGACGCCGCCTCGCGCGAGGTCAGTCTGCAGGGCCGGGTCGTGGAGGTCACGCGCAAGGAGTTCGACCTGCTCTACCTGCTGGCCTGCCACCCGGAGACGGTGATCCCCGCAAGCGCATCATGCAGCAGGTCTGGGGCGGTTCCTGGTCCCGGCGCACGGTGGACACCCATGTCAGCAGTCTGCGCGGGAAGCTGGGAGGCAGTGACTGGATCGTCACCGTGCGCGGGGTGGGGTTCCGCTTCGGAAGCGGCTGACATCCCACGCGGCGGCCTGTGACGGGCGCCGCCGCCGGACGGCGGAAAGGGCGAGCTCCCCTTGGGGGCCCGCCCTTTCCGCTACCCATGATCCGCCCGCGTACTCGAACGGCTGCACTTCGCCGGGCGCCGGCCCGACCGGGTCTCTGACCTTTTCCTGACACTTGCCTGGCGTCGTGCCAACAAAGCCGTATCCCGTCTGAGGATCTGGACCGAAGGCTTAATCGCCACCTATTGAGGGGCCCGATGCCCCTCTCGGAGGATGGATATGTCATCAGGCGCCGGAACGTGAATCACCCCGGTCGCGCCTGATCATCTCGTAATTCCTGCCGAGCGAGGGGAAGGCCGTCGTGCGCAAGGTGCTCGTCGCCAACCGTGGCGAAATCGCTGTCCGCGTGGCCCGGGCCTGTCGGGACGCCGGGATCGCGAGCGTGGCCGTCTATGCCGACCCGGACCGGGACGCCCCGCATGTCCGCGCCGCGGACGAGGCGTTCGCCCTGGGCGGTGACAGCCCGGCCACCAGTTACCTGAACATCGCCAAGATCTTGAACGCGGCGCGCGAGTCCGGTGCGGACGCGGTCCATCCGGGTTACGGCTTCCTCTCGGAGAACGCCGAGTTCGCGCAGGCGGTTCTGGACGCGGGTCTGATCTGGATCGGTCCGCCGCCGCAGGCGATCCGGGACCTGGGTGACAAGGTGGCGGCCCGTCACATCGCCCAGCGCGCCGGCGCGCCGCTGGTCGCGGGTACGCCCGATCCGGTCTCGGGTGCGGAGGAGGTCGTGGCCTTCGCCAAGGAGCACGGCCTGCCGATCGCGATCAAGGCCGCCTTCGGCGGCGGCGGCCGTGGTCTGAAGGTCGCCCGCACCCTCGAAGAGGTTCCCGAGTTGTACGACTCCGCCGTCCGTGAGGCGGTGGCGGCCTTCGGCCGGGGTGAGTGCTTCGTGGAGCGCTACCTGGACAAGCCCCGGCACGTGGAGACGCAGTGCCTGGCCGACACCCACGGCAACGTGGTCGTGGTCTCCACCCGCGACTGCTCGCTCCAGCGCCGCCACCAGAAGCTGGTGGAGGAGGCCCCAGCCCCTTCCTGTCGCAGGAGCAGAACGAGCAGCTCTACACCGCCTCGAAGGCGATCTTGAAGGAGGCCGGCTACGTCGGCGCCGGCACGGTGGAGTTCCTCGTCGGCGTGGACGGCACGATCTCCTTCCTGGAGGTCAACACCCGCCTCCAGGTCGAACACCCGGTGACCGAGGAGGTCACCGGCATCGACCTAGTCCGCGAGATGTTCCGCATCGCCGACGGCGAGGAACTCGGCTACGGCGACCCGGAGATCCGCGGCCACTCCTTCGAGTTCCGCATCAACGGCGAAGACCCCGGACGCAACTTCCTCCCGGCCCCGGCACCGTCACCCGTTTCGACCCCCACCGGTCCGGGCGTCCGCCTGGACGCGGGCGTGGAATCCGGCAGCGTCATCGGCCCGGCCTGGGACTCCCTCCTGGCCAAGCTGGTCATCACCGGCGCCACCCGCGAACAGGCCCTCCAGCGCGCCGCCCGCGCCTGGAGGAGTTCAAGGTCGAGGGCATGGCGACGGCGATCCCCTTCCACCGGGCGGTCGTGGTCGACCCGGCGTTCACCGCGGACCCCTTCCGGGTCCACACCCGGTGGATCGAGACGGAGTTCGTCAACGAGATCAAGCCCTTCGCCCCGGCCGGCACGGACACCGACGAGGACGAGACCGGCCGCGAGACGATCGTCGTCGAAGTCGGCGGCAAGCGCCTGGAAGTCTCCCTGCCCTCCTCCCTCGGCATGTCCCTGGCCCGCACCGGCCTGGCGGCCGGCGCCAAGCCAAGCGCCGTGCGGCCAAGAAGTCCGGCCCCAGCGCCTCGGGCGACACCCTCGCCTCCCCGATGCAGGGCACCATCGTCAAGATCGCCGTCGAGGAAGGCCAGGAGGTCAAGGAGGGCGACCTCATCGTCGTCCTGGAGGCCATGAAGATGGAACAGCCTCTCAACGCCCACAAATCCGGCACCGTCAAGGACTTGTCGGCCGAGGTCGGCGCCTCCCTCGGCTCCGGCGCGTCCATCTGCGAGATCAAGGACTGAGTCCCCAGGGAGGGGTGAACCCGATGTACTCCGAGACGCACTCCCCGACGTCCTCCGGGCCGTATCCCGAGACCCGTTCCAGGCCGTACAGCGGGCACGACGTGCCCGGGCCGCAGACGCCCGCCTGGCTCCTGGCCGGCGAGGACGACGAGAACGACGGCGACCACCCGCACATCTGCCGGGGCATCGACTGACGGAACGCGGACGACCCGCTCCTCCCGCCCCGCGTTCCTTCCCGCCCCAGGCTCTTTCCCGCCCCACGTCCCCTCCCGTGCACCTTCCCTTCCGCCCCTCGTCCCACACACCCTTTTCCAGGAGAGCGCTCCATGCACAGCACCTTGATCGTGGCTCGGATGGAACCGGGCTCGGCAGTTGACGTCGCCGAGTTGTTCGGCGCGTTCGACGAGTCCGAGATGCCGCACCTGATGGGCACGCGACGCCGCCAGCTCTTCCACTACCGAGGTCTCTACTTCCACCTCCAGGACTTCGACGCGGACAACGGCGGCGAGCTGATCGAGAAGGCCAAGACCGATGAGCGCTTCGTGCGCATCAGCGAGGACCTGAAGCCCTGCATCCAGGCGTACGACCCGGCCACCTGGCGATCCCCGCCGATGCAATGGCCACGCGCTTCTACTCCTGGGAGGCCTCCCGATGAGCGGCCGTCGAGTCGTCATCACCGGGATCGAGGTGCTGGCGCCCGGCGGCGTCGGCAAGGACCGGTTCTGGGACATGCTGAGCGAGGGCCGCACCGCCACGCGCGGGATCACCTTCTTCGACCCGAGCCCGTTCCGTTCGCAGGTCGCCGCGGAGATGGACTTCGACCCGGAGCGGCACGGCCTCACCGCAGGAGGTCCGCCGGATGGACCGGGCCGCCCAGTTCGCCGTGGTCGCGGCGCGCGGTGCAGTCGCGGACAGCGGGATCGACCTCGCCGCCCACGACCCGCACCGGCTGGGCGTCACCATCGGCAGCGCGGTCGGCGCCACGACGGGCCTGGACGAGGAGTACCGGATCGTCAGCGACGGCGGCCGGCTGCACCTGGTGGACCACGAGTACGCCGTCCCGCACCTGTACAACTACTTCGTCCCGAGCTCCTTCTCGGCCGAGGTCGCCTGGACGGTCGGCGCGGAGGGACCCAACTCGGTGGTGTCCACGGGCTGCACCTCCGGCATCGACTCGGTCGGCTACGCGGTCGAGCTGATCCGCGAGGGCTCCGCCGACGTGATGATCGCCGGGTCGTCCGACGCGCCGATCTCGCCGATCACCATGGCCTGCTTCGACGCCATCAAGGCCACGACCCCGCGCAAGGAGGACCCCGAGCAGGCCTCCCGCCCCTTCGACGGCACCCGCAACGGGTTCGTGCTCGGCGAAGGCTGCGCGGTGTTCGTCCTGGAGGAACTGGAGAGCGCCCGGCGCCGGGGGCGCACGTCTACGCCGAGATCGCCGGCTACGCCACCCGCAGCAACGCGTACCACATGACGGGTCTGCGGCCGGACGGCGCGGAGATGGCCGAGGCCATCACGGTGGCGCTGGACGAGGCCCGGATGAACGCCGAACAGATCGACTACATCAACGCCCACGGCTCCGGCACCAAGCAGAACGACCGGCACGAGACGGCCGCCTTCAAGAAGAGCCTGGGCGAGCACGCGTACCGCACCCCGTGAGCTCCATCAAGTCGATGGTGGGGCACTCGCTCGGAGCGATCGGCTCGATCGAGATCGCCGCGTCGGCGCTGGCGATGGAGCACTACGTGGTGCCGCCGACGGCGAACCTGCACACCCCGACCCCGAGTGCGACCTCGACTACGTGCCGGTCATCGCGCGCGAGCAGTTGACCGACGCGGTGCTGACGGTGGGCAGCGGGTTCGGCGGCTTCAGAGCGCGATGGTGCTCGCCCGGCCCGAGAGGAGTGCGGCATGACCGCGGTGGTGGTGACGGGGCTGGGCATCACGGCCCCACCGGACTCGGCGCCCGGGACTACTGGGAGGCGACGCTCGCCGGCAAGAACGGCATCGGGCGGATCACCCGTTTCGACCCGTCGCGGTACCCGGCGCGGCTGGCCGGCGAGATCCCGGGCTTCGCGGCCGAGGAACACCTGCCGAGCCGGCTGCTGCCGCAGACCGACCGGATGACCCGGCTGGCGCTGGTCGCGGCCGACTGGGCGCTCGAGGACGCCGGGATACGGCCCCAGGAGCTGCCGGAGTCCAGCATGGGCGTGGTCACGGCCAGTTCGTCGGGCGGTTTCGAGTTCGGCCAGGGCGAACTGCGGGCGTTGTGGAGCCAGGGCAGCCAGTACGTCAGCGCCTACCAGTCCTTCGCCTGGTTCTACGCGGTCAACAGCGGCCAGATCTCCATCCGGCACGGCATGAAGGGCCCGAGCAGCGTGGTCGTCAGCGACCAGGCCGGCGGTCTGGACGCGATCGCGCAGGCACGCCGGCTCATCCGCAAGGGGACCGCGGTCGTGGTCTCGGGTGCGGTGGACGCATCCGTCTGCCCGTGGGGCTGGGTCGCCCAGCTCGCCGCGCAGCCTGACCACGCGCGACGAGCCCAGCCGGGCGTACCTGCCCTTCGACCGGGCGGCGGACGGATACGTGCCGGGCGAGGGCGGCGCGCTCCTCGTCATGGAGTCCGAGGAGTCGGCACGCGCGCGTGGCGCGCGCGTCTACAGCGAGATCGCCGGGTACGCCGCGACGTTCGACCCCGCGCCGGGCAGCGGGCGCCCGCCGGGCCTGCGCCGGGCGATCGAACTCGCCCTGGACGACGCCGGGACGCGGGCCGGGCAGGTGGACGTCGTGTTCTGCGACGCGGCGGCCGACCCCGAGCTCGACCGCATCGAGGCGGAGGCGATCACGGCGGTGTTCGGGCCGAGGGCCGTTCCGGTCACCGCGCCGAAGACGATGACGGGCCGCCTCTACTCGGGCGCGGCACCTCTGGACCTGGCCACCGCGTTCCTGTCCCTGCGCGACGGAGTGATCCCGCCGACGGTGCACGTGACGCCGGCCCCGACTACGAACTCGACCTGGTCGTCGGCCGACCGCGTGCCGCCGCGCCCCGGACGGCGCTGGTGCTGGCCCGCGGCCACGGCGGCTTCAATTCGGCGGCGGTCGTACGGGCGATCGCCTGAGCACCGGCCATCGTCGCCGCCCCGATCATCGTGGCCACCCCGGTCATCCGAACCATCCGAACCATCCGAACCATCCGAACCATCCGAACCATTCGGGCTATCCGAGTCATTCGGACTATACGTATCAGATAGCTCATCTGGACCATACGGAAGGAAACCCCCATGGAAACCAAGCAGTTCACCCTCGACGACCTCAAGCGGATCCTGATCGAGGGCGCCGGCGCCGAGGAGAACGTCGACCTCGACGGCGAGATCCTCGACGAGGACTTCGAGCACCTCGGCTACGAGTCGCTGGCGCTGCTCGAGACCGTCGGCCGCATCGAGCGCGAGTACGGCATCACCCTGGACGACGACGTCCTGTCGGAGAGCAACACGCCGCGCGCCCTCATCGACGAGGTCAACGCCCGGATGGGCGACGGGTCGCAGGCCGCCGCCTGACGCCCCGACATGCCGCGCGTTCCGCGGCCCTGCCGCCACCTCCCACGCGACCGGCGGCGGCACTCCTCCTCGCATTCCACGCACGCCCCCAGTCAAGGGAGTTGAAGAGCATGCCGCAGCAGACGCAGCGGGTCGCACTGATCACCGGAGCCACCAGCGGCATCGGTCTGGCGGCCGCCCGGCAGTTGGGCTCCGCCGGGCACCGCGTGTTCATCGGCGCGCGCGACGCCGACAACGTGGCCGCCACGGTCAAGCAGCTCCAGGAGGAGGGCATCGACGCGGACGGCGCCGCCGTGGACGTCCGTTCGCCGGACGCGGTCCGTACCTTCGTGCGGGCCGCCGTCGACCACTTCGGCACCGTCGACGTCCTCGTCAACAACGCCGGCCGCAGCGGCGGCGGGGTGACCGCCGACATAGCGGACGAGCTGTGGGACGACGTCATCGACACCAACCTCAACAGCGTCTTCCGGGTGACCCGCGAGGTGCTCAACACCGGCGGCATGCGCGACCGCGGCTGGGGCCGGATCATCAACATCGCGTCCACGGCGGGCAAGCAGGGCGTGGTCCTCGGCGCCCCGTACTCCGCCTCCAAGCACGGCGTCGTCGGCTTCACCAAGGCCCTCGGCAACGAGCTCGCACCGACCGGCATCACCGTCAACGCCGTCTGCCCCGGCTACGTCGAGACCCCCATGGCCCAGCGGGTCCGCCAGAGCTACGCCGCCGCCTACGACACCACCGAGGAGGCGATCCTCGAGAAGTTCGGGCCAAGATTCCGCTCGGCCGCTACTCCACGCCGGAGGAGGTCGCCGGGATGGTCGGCTACCTCGCCTCCGACACCGCCGCCCCGGTCACCGCCCAGGCCATCAACGTCTGCGGCGGCCTGGGCAACTTCTGACGCCCGGCCCCGCCCGAGCCGACCGCCCGGCCCCGTACGGACCCCACCGCCCGGCCCGCGCGGACCCCACCGACCGGACCCGACCGACCGGACCCCACCACCGCGCGCACGAAACACGCACCCGCACCGGACGCACCCGAGCGACCGCTCGGGACGTACCCGAGGAAGAAGAGGACGAGGACGTGACCAAGACGGAAGCAACGACCCGCGAGGTGGCGCACGAGATCACCGTCTCGGCTCCCGCCGACGCCGTCTACCGCCTGATCGCGGAGGTGGAGAACTGGCCGCGGATCTTCCCGCCCACCATCCACGTGGACCACCTGGAGAAGGGCGAGCGCGAGGAGCGCATCCGCATCTGGGCCACCGCCAACGGCACCGCCAAGAGCTGGACCTCGCGCCGCACCCTGGACCCCGGCAACCGCCGGATCACCTTCCGCCAGGAGGTCTCCGCGCCCCGGTCGCCGCGATGGGCGGCACCTGGGTGATCGAGGAGCTGCCGGACGGCGGCTCGCTAGTCCGGCTGCTGCACGACTACCGCGCCGTCGACGACGACCCCGGGGGCCTCGCCTGGATCGACGAGGCCGTCGACCGCAACTCCGTTCGGAGCTGGCCGCCCTGAAGGAGAACGTCGAGCGGGCCCACGCGGCGCGCGAGCTGACCTTCTCCTTCGAGGACACCGTGCTGATCGCGGGCTCGGCCAAGGACGTCTACGACTTCGTCAACGAGGCCGACCGCTGGGTGGACCGGCTGCCGCACGTGGCCCGCGTCCGGTTCGAGGAGCCCGCGCCCGGCCTGCAGGTGCTGGAGATGGACACCCGCGCCAAGGACGGCTCGACGCACACCACCAAGTCGTACCGGGTGACGTTCCCGCACCGCGCGATCGCCTACAAGCAGGTCACCCTGCCGGCCCTGATGACCCTGCACACCGGCCTGTGGACGTTCGAGGAGTACCCGCGCGGGGTGGCCGCCACCTCGCAGCACACGGTCGTGCTCGACCCGGACAACATCCGGCGGATCCTCGGCCCCGACGCGACCGTCGAGGACGCCCGCGAGTACGTCCAGGGCGCGCTCAGCACCAACAGCCGCGCCACGCTGGGTCACGCCAGGGCGTACGCGGAGAAGAGCCGCTGACCATGGCCGCCGACACCTCCCGGACCAGCCGGGTCGTCGTGGTGGGGGCGGGCCCCGTCGGCCTGTTCCTCGCCGGCGAGCTCCGCCTCGGCGGCGCCGACGTCGTCGTACTGGAACGGCTGCGCGCCCCCACCGCCGAATCCCGCGCCTCCACGCTGCACGCCCGCACGGTCGAGCTGTTCGACTGCCGGGGGCTGCTGGACGCGCTCGGGGACCCGCCGCGCGAACCCCGGGGCCACTTCGGCGGCGTACCGATGGACCTGACCGTGCCCGGCCCGTACTCGGGTCAGTGGAAGGTGCCCCAGACCAGGACCGGGGAGATCCTCCAGGACTGGGCCGGGGCCCTCGGCGCCGACGTCCGGCGCGGCTGGGAGGTGCGCGGGCTCACCCAGCACGACGGGCCCGAGGACGGGTACGTGGAGGTCACGGCCGACACCCCGGACGGCACCCGGCGGCTGCGGGCGGCGTACGTCGTCGCCTGCGACGGCGAGGACAGCACCGTACGGCGGCTGACGGGGGCGGCGCTGGCCGGCACCCCGGCGGTGCGGGAGCTGCTGCGGGCGGACATCGCGGGGATCGACGTCCCGAACCGGCGTTTCGAGCGCAAGGAGCACAGGCTGGCGATCGCGGCGCGGATGCCCGGCGGGGTCACCCGGGTGATGGTGCACGCGTTCGGCCGTCCGGCGCGGCGGCGGACGGGGCCGCCGGACTTCGCCGAGGTCGTCGACGCGTGGCGACGGGTCACCGGCGAGGACCTGAGCGGTGGCCGCCCGGTGTGGCTCAACGCCTTCGGCGACGCCAACCAGCAACTGGAGCGGTACCGGCACGGGCGGGTGCTGTTCGCCGGGGACGCGGCCCACCGCCAGATGCCGAGCGGCGGCCAGGCACTCAACCTGGGCCTCCAGGACGCGGCCAACCTCGGCTGGAAACTGGCCGCGGTGGCGTGCGGCCGGATCCCGGCGGGGCTGCTCGACACGTACCACGACGAGCGGCACGAGGTCGGGCGCCGGGTGCTCGCCAACATCAGGGCCCAGACGTTGCTGCTGCTCGGCGGGCCGGAGGTGGAACCGGCCCGCACCCTGCTCGGCGAACTCATCACCGCCGGGCCCGCGCGGGACCACCTCGCGGCGATGATCACCGGGCTCGACATCCGCTACCGGGTGGGCGGCGGTGCCCATCCGCTGCTCGGTGCCGCCCATCCGCTGCTCGGCGCCCGGCTCCCGCTCGGCACGCTGCCCGCGCCGGACGGCCCGCTCAGGGTCGCGGAGGCGCTGCGGGACGGGCGCGGGCTGCTCCTGGTCTCCGCCTCGGCCCGGGCCGAACTGCGCTGGCTCGGCAAGGTCTGGTCGGACCGGCTCACCTCGGTGGCGGTACGACCGGACACCGCCGGGCCGCTGCACGGCGCCGAGGGGCTGCTGGTCCGCCCCGACGGCCACGTCGCCTGGGCGGGCGCGGACCCGCGGGCGGCGGCGGCGGCGATCCGCCACTGGTTCGGACGGCCCGACCCCGGGCTGTGACGGACCCGCGTCGCGAACCGTCGCGAGGCGGCTCGTTCCGTCGGCATGCGACTCGGATTCTTCACCGGAGCTCAGAGAGGGAAGTGCTGTGGACACGGATGTGATCGTCGTCGGCGCGGGGCCGACGGGCCTCATGCTGGCCGGGGAACTGCGACTGGGCGGGGCCCGGGTCGTCGTCGTGGAGAAGCTGGCGGAGCCGACCGGGCAGTCCCGGGGCTCGGATTCACCGCCCGCGCGATGGAGGTGTTCGACCAGCGGGGGCTGCTGCCCGGGTTCGGCGCGCCGGAGAAGAGCCCGATGGGCCACTTCGGCGGCGTGCAGTTCGACTACACCGTCCTGGAGGACGCCCACTTCGGCGCGCGCGGCATCCCGCAGTCGCGGACCGAGGCCGTCCTGGAGGAGTGGGCCGGCGAACGGGGCGCGGACATACGGCGGGGCTGGGAACTGGCCGAACTGGTCGACGACGGGGACGGCGTCGAGATCGTGGCGGCCACGCCCGAGGGCGAGCAGCGACTGCGCGGCGCCTATCTGGTGGGCTGCGACGGCGGACAGAGCGTCGTACGCGGGGCGGCCGGCTTCGACTTCCCCGGGCTGCCGGCCACGCGCCGGATGTACCTGGCCGACGTCACCGGCTGCGACATCCGGCCCCGCTTCCTCGGGGAGCGGCTGGACAACGGCATGGTGATGGCCGCGCCGCTGGCGCCGGGCGTCGACCGGATCATCGTCTGCGAGGACGGCACGCCCGCCGGGGACCGGCCCGGGCGGTGGAGTTCGACGAGGTCGCCGCCGCCTGGGAGCGCATCACCGGCGAGTCGCTGGCCGGGGGCGGTGCCGACTGGGTCAGCTCCTTCACGGACGCCACCCGGCAGGTCTCCGCCTACCGCAGGGGCCGGGTGCTGCTCGCCGGGGACGCCGCGCACGTCCATCTCCCGGCCGGCGGCCAGGGGCTCAGCACGGGCGTCCAGGACGCGGTCAACCTCGGCTGGAAGCTGGCCGCGGTGATCCGCGGGGAGGTGCCGGACGCCCTCCTCGACACCTACCACGACGAACGGCACCCCGTCGGCGCCCGACTGCTGATGAACACCCGGGCGCAGGGGCTGATCTTCCTCGGCGGCCCCGAGGCCGACCCGGTGCGCACGGTCTTCGGCGAGCTGATGGGGCTCCAGGAGGTCCGCCGCCGCCTGGCCGGCGTGGTCAGCCACCTCGACATCGCCTACGACCTCGGCCCCGGCACCCACCCCTCCTCGGCCGGCGCCTGCCCCGCGCCCCCTGAAGCTGGCCGACGGCACGCGGACCACCACCACGGACCTGCTCCACCCGGCCCGGGGCGTCCTGCTCGACCTCGCCGACGATCCGGGCCTGCGGGCCGCCGCGGCCGGCTGGCACGACCGGATCCCGGTCGTCACGGCCACCGGAGAGCCCCGAGGTCTTCTCGGGAGCGACCGCCCTGCTCGTACGCCCGGACGGCCACGTGGCATGGGCCGCCGGAGGAGAGAAACCGACCCGACGGCCGACCCGCACGACGGAGCCCCGCGGGCATCCGGTACGGCGACGGCCCGGGGCTCCTCCGGGACCGCCCCGGCCGAGACGGCCGCCGCCGTCGACGGCCTCGTCACCGCCCTGCACGACTGGTTCGGCACTCCGGAGGTGGCGTAGCACCATGACCACCGCGCCCCTGTCCGTCGGCCCGCGCGTACGGCGGATCACGCTGGACGCCGCGGGGCACACCCTGTCGGCCCTGCTCAGCGCACCGCGGGAGCACGCCGCCGCGCGCCGTCGTCGTCGCGCTGCACGGGGCGGGGATGAGCGCGGGGTACTTCGACGGCGGGGCCCGGCCGGACGCGTCCCTGTGTGTGCTGGGAGCGCGTCTGGGCTTCGCGGTCCTCGCCGTCGACCGGCCCGGCTACGGCGACTCGGCCGCCGGGCTCCCCGAAGGGCTGGACCTCGCCGGGCAGGCCCGCGTCCTGCGCGCCGCGCTCGACCGCTTCCACGCCGCGTACGCCGTCGGCGCGGGCACGTTCCTGCTCGCGCACTCCTTCGGCGGCAAGCTCGCCCTGACCCTGGCCGCCCAAGCGCCGCCGGCAGACCTGCTGGCCCTGGACATCTCCGGCTGCGGCCACCGCTACGCCCCGCGCTCCGCGGAACTGCTCGCCGGACCCGACCGGGCCCGGTGGCGCCACAACTGGGGCCGGCCCGGTCTCTACCCGCCCGCCACCTTCCGGCGCAGCGCCGACCTCGTGAAGCCCATCCCCGAACAGGAGCTGCGGGCGGCTTCGGACTGGCCGGAGGTCTTCGACGCGCTCGCCCCGCGGGTGCGCGTCCCCGTGCGCCTGACGTTCGCCGAGCACGAGCTGTGGTGGCGGCACGACGCCGCCGCGCTCGACGACCTGCGGGCGAGGCTGAGCGCCGCACCGCGGGTCGTGGTCGACCGGCAGCCCGACGCCGGGCACAACATCAGCCTGGGCCGCACGGCCCGGGCCTACACCTACGCGCTGGCCTTCTTCGAGGAGTGCCTGCCGGAACGGGACGGCCCGTGACCGCGTCCGGATCCACCGGCCGACGGCCCCGCCGCCGCCCGCCGGCCAGGTCCCGGGGCTGCTGGCCACCGGTCTGCGCTCGCTGGCCGTACGCAACTTCCGGCTGTTCGTCGCCGGACAGATCGCGTCGGTGACCGGCACCTGGATGATGGTCGTCGCCCAGGACTGGCTCGTCCTCGACCTGAGCGGCGACTCGGTCACCGCACTCGCCACGGTCACCGCGCTCCAGTTCACGCCGATGCTGCTGCTGACCCTGTACGGCGGCCGTGTGGCGGACCGCTACGACAAGCGTGCCCTGCTGACCTGGACCAACGTCGTCTCCGGGCTGCTCGCGCTGCCGCTCGGGCTGCTGGTCGCCGGCGATTCGGCCCGGCTCTGGCACGTCTACGCGTTCGCGTTCGCCCTGGGCGTCGCGGGCGCCGTGGAGATGCCGACCCGGCTGTCCTTCATCGCCGAGCTCGTGGGACCCGACCTGGTGCCCAACGCCTCCGCGCTCAGCGGCGCCTACTTCAACGTCGCCCGGGTGCTCGGCCCGCCCTTGGCGGGGCTGCTGATCGAGGCGGTCGGCCCCGGCACGGTGATGCTCGTGAACGCGGCGAGCTACGCGGCGACGGTGGCGGGGCTGCGTGCCATGCGGCCCGGCGAACTGCACCACCGCCCGCGCCGCGGCACGCGACGCCCGGGTCACCGAGGGCCTGGCCCACGTGCGGTCCCGGCCGACCTGGTCATGACGCTGGCGCTGCTCGCTGCGGTGTCGCTGTTCGGACTCAACCTCCCGCTGGCCCTGCCGCTCATGGCCCGTACGGTCTTCCGGACCGACGCCACCGCCTTCGGGCTGCTCACCGCCGCGCTCGCCGCCGGATCGCTGCTGGCCGCCTTCACCGGCACCCTGCGCCGGGGTCGCCCCCAGCCCGCCTGGTCATCGCCTGGGCCGGCTGCTTCGGCGTCCTGGCGGCGGCCACCGGATGGGCGCCGAACCTGCCGGTCGCGCTGGTCCTGCTCGTCCCGACGGGATTCGCCTCCCTGTCCTTCGTGCAGGCCGCCAACCACCGCGTCCAACTGGGCGGCGATCCCGCCTTCCGCGGCCGGGTCATGGCCCTCTACACCCTGATCCTGCACGGCAGCGCCCCGCTCGGCGCCCTCTTCGTCGGCACCGTCACCCAGCATCTGGGCACCCGCTCCGCACTGTGGGCGGGCGGCCTGATCTCGCTGGCGGCCGCCCTCGTCGCGGCGGTCGCCGACAGCGGCAGCACACGGCCGGCGGCACCCTCCGGGCGCGCGCGGCCCCCATCACCGGACCGGGAGCGGCCCGTGAACGTCCCCCTCGTACCGAACGCCCCGCGCCACGCACGTGACGTGGGACCGTCGGACCTGCACCTGTGGCTGCTGCCGTCCCCGCCTCGCCGCGCGACCTTGCCGGGCGACGAACTCGACCCCGAGGAACGGCGGCGCGCGGCGGCCTACCGCCGGCACGGCGACCGGCAGACGTACGTCACCGCCCATGTGGGTCTGCGCCGGGTGCTGTCGGCCTACACCGGGGTCGAGCCCCGGAAGCTGCCCATCGGCCGGGAGCGGTGCGAGGGGTGCGGGAAGCGGCACGGCCGGCCGGTACTGGTCGGCCTGCCGGACGCCCGCAGTTCTCGCTCTCCCACAGCCACGGCCTCGCCCTGGTCGCGGTGGCCCGCACCCGGGTCGGCGTCGACGTCCAGGCGCTGCCGTCGCAGGAGACCGTCGACATCTGCCTGCCCCGGCTGCACCCGGCCGAGCGCCAGGAGATCGCCCGGCTCCCGGCCGCCCGGCGGCGCGAGGCCTTCGCCCGGCTGTGGTCCCGCAAGGAGGCCTACCTGAAGGGCCTCGGCACCGGCCTCGCCCGCGCCGCCGACCTCGACTACCTCGGCGAGGCCGCCGAGTCCCGGCGCCCGGCCGGCTGGACGGTGCGCAACACGCCCCTGTCCGACGGCCACGCCGCCGCCGCGGCACTGGCCGGCGGCAAGGACTGGCAGGCCGCCGTGTACCCGGTGCCCGCCGAGTGGCTCCACGCCCGGGACGCCGCCGAGCGCATCTCCGCCGCCGCACCGCGCCTGCGCACCACGCTGCGCGCCCACGATCCGTCCTCCGTCCGTCCGCACGCCCCCATCGACACCAGGAACGGGAAGGGAAGGGCCCCGGCATCATGACCCTCACCGATCCCGAAGCTCTCGTGCCCGACGTCACCCCGGACGCCCCCGGGGCGAACCGTCTGACGCAGATGCGCGCCGTCAAGGAACTCGCCCGCACCGGCCCGGACCCGGAGGCCACCGAACGCCAGCACGCCAAGGGCAAGCTCACCGCCCGCGAACGCATCGGACTCCTCCTCGACCCCGGCTCGTTCACCGAGGTCGAGGCCCTGCGCCGGCACCGGGCCCAGGGCTTCGGCCTGGAGGCGAAGAAGCCGTACACCGACGGCGTCGTCACCGGCTGGGGCACGGTGGAGGCCGTACCGTCTTCGTCTACGCCCATGACTTCCGCATCTTCGGCGGTGCCTCGGCGAGGCCCACGCCCAGAAGATCCACAAGCTGATGGACATGGCGATCGCGGCCGGCGCGCCCCTGGTCTCCCTGAACGACGGCGCGGGCGCCCGCATCCAGGAGGGCGTCTCGGCGCTGGCCGGCTACGGCGGCATCTTCCGGCGCAACACCGCGGCGAGCGGGGTGATCCCGCAGATATCGGTGATGCTGGGCCCGTGCGCGGGAGGCGCCGCCTACTCGCCCGCCCTGACCGACTTCGTCTTCGCGGTGCGCGACATCTCCCAGATGTTCATCACCGGCCCCGACGTGGTCAAGGCGGTCACGGGCGAGGAGATCACCCAGAACGGCCTGGGCGGCGCCGACGTGCACGGCGCCACCTCGGGAGTGGCCCACTTCGTCCACGACGACGAGCGCACCTGCCTGGAGGAGGTCCGCTACCTCCTCTCCTGCTCCCCTCCAACAACCGCGAACTGCCGCCCGCGCACCCCACGGGCGACCCGGCGGACCGCCCGGGCGACGCCCTGCTCGACGTGGTCCCCGAGGACGGCAACCGCTCCTACGACATCCGCGAGGTCATCGAGGAGATCGTCGACGACGGCGACCACCTGGAGGTCCACGCCGCCTTCGCCACCAACATCGTCTGCACGCTGGCCCGCCTCGACGGGCACGTCGTGGGCATCGTCGCCAACCAGCCGGCCTCCATGGCCGGTGTGCTGAACATCAGGGCGAGCGAGAAGGGCGCGCGGTTCGTGCAGTTCTGCGACGCCTTCAACATTCCGCTGATCACCCTGGTGGACGTGCCCGGGTTCCTGCCCGGCGTCGACCAGGAGCACGAGGCATCATCCGGCGCGGGGCGAAACTGCTCTACGCCTACTGCAACGCCACCGTGCCGCGCGTCTCGGTCGTCCTGCGCAAGGCCTACGGCGGTGCCTACATCGTCATGGACTCCCGCTCCATCGGCGCCGACGTGGCCCTGGCCTGGCCCACCAACGAGATCGCGGTGATGGGCGCGGAGGGCGCCGCCAACGTCGTCTTCCGCCGGGAGATCGCGGCCGCCGAGGACCCCGACGCGATGCGCCGGCAGAAGATCGAGGAGTACCGGAGCGAACTGGTCCACCCGTACTACGCGGCCGAGCGCGGGCTCGTCGACGACGTGATCGACCCCGCGAGACCCGGCTGCTCCTCAGCCGCGCCGTGGCGATGCTCGCCGCCAAGTCGGCCGCCCTGCCCACCCGCAAGCACGGCAACCCGCCCCAGTAGGAGGACGGTCATGACAGCGACACCGGCCCCGCGCCGCCCCGCCCCCTCCGACCCGCTCGCCGCCGCGTCCTGAGGGTGCTGCGGGGCGAGCCGAGCCGAAGAACTCGCGGCGCTCACGGCGGTCCTGTCCCTGCGTCCGACGGCCCGGGACGAACCCGCCGCGCACCGCCGCGGCACGGCCAACTGGACCCGCCCGGAGCGCCTCCGCGCGTACGACTGCCCCGGTCCTGGCACGGTTGAGCCGCCCCGGCGACCACCGGCCCCGCAGGGCGCCGCCGCCCTCCTCCCCGAACGCCTTCCGGCCGCGATCACGCGCACCTCCTCGTGGTGTGGGACGCTGGTCCCATGAACCGACTGGCGAAAGAGCAGTCGCCCTACCTCTTGCAACATGCAACCAATCCGGTGGATTGGTTCCCTGGGGAGAGGAGGCGAGGGCAGAGGCTAAGCGGCGGGACGTACCGATCCTTCTTTCGATCGGATATTCGTCCTGCCACTTAGGCCTCTGACGATCCACTGGTGCCACGTCATGGCCCACGAGTCCTTCGAGGACGACGCCACCGCCGCCCTGATCAACGACGGCTTCGTCGCCGTCAAGGTCGACCGCGAGGAGCGGCCCGACGTCGACGCCGTCTACATGGAGGCCGTCCAGGCGGCCACCGGCCAGGGCGGCTGGCCGATGACCGTGTTCCTCACCCCGGACGCCGCCCCTTCTACTTCGGTACGTACTTCCCGCCCGAGCCCCGCCACGGCATGCCCTCCTTCTCCGAGGTCCTGACCGGCGTCCGGGACGCCTGGGCCGGGCGGCGCGGGGAGGTCGACGAGGTCGCGGACCGGATCGTCAAGGAGCTCGCCGGACGCTCCCTCGCCTACGGCGGCGACGGTGTCCCCGGCCAGGAGGACCTCGCCCAGGCCCTGCTCGGCCTCACCCGCGAGTACGACGCCACCAACGGCGGCTTCGGCGGCGCCCCAAGTTCCCGCCGTCGATGGTCCTGGAGTTCCTGCTCCGCCACCACGCCCGCACGGGCTCCGAGGCGCCCTCCAGATGGTCTCCGACACCTGCGAGGCCATGGCCCGCGGCGGCATCTACGACCAGCTCGGCGGCGGCTTCGCCCGCTACGCGGTCGACCGCACCTGGACGGTCCCGCACTTCGAGAAGATGCTCTACGACAACGCCCTGCTCTGCCGGGTGTACGCGCACCTCTGGAAGGCCACCGGCAGCGACCTGGCCCGCCGGATCGCCCTGGAGACCGCCGACTTCCTGGTGCGGGAACTGCGCACCCCGAGGGGGTTCGCCTCCGCGCTCGACGCCGACTCCGACGACGGCACCGGAAAGCACGTCGAGGGGCCTACTACGTCTGGACCCCCGGGCAGCTCGCCGAGGTGCTCGGCGCCGAGACGCCGCCGTCGCCGCCGCCCACTACGGCGTCACCGAGGACGGCACCTTCGAGGAGGGCAGCTCCGTCCTCCAGCTCCCGCAGGACGCGGGCGTGGCCGACGCCGAGCGGATCGCGTCGATCGCGGACCGGCTCCGCGCCGCCCGCGACGCACGCCCGCGCCCGGGCCGGGACGACAAGGTCGTCGCCGCCTGGAACGGCCTCGCGATCGCCGCGCTCGCCGAGACCGGCGCCCTCTTCGACCGCCCCGACCTGGTCGAGCGCGCCACCGAGGCCGCCGACCTCCTCGTCCGGGTCCACATGGACGAGGGCGCCCGCCTCACCCGTACGTCCAAGGACGGCCGGGCCGGCACCAACGCGGGCATCCTGGAGGACTACGCCGACGTCGCCGAGGGCTTCCTCGCCCTCGCCGCCGTCACCGGCGAGGCGCCTGGCTGGAGTTCGCCGGCTTCCTCCTCGACCTCGTCCTCGACCGCTTCACCGCCGGGGGCAGCGCGCTGTACGACACGGCCCACGACGCCGAGACCCTCATCCGGCGCCCCCAGGACCCCACCGACAACGCCACCCCGTCCGGCTGGACCGCCGCCGCCGGAGCCCTGCTCTCGTACGCGGCGCACACCGGCTCCGAGGCCCACCGGGCCGCCGCCGAAGGGCCCTCGGCGTCGTCAAGGCCCTCGGCCCGCGCGCGCCCCGCTTCATCGGCTGGGGCCTGGCCGTCGCCGAGGCCCTCCTCGACGGGCCCCGGGAGATCGCCGTCGTGGGCGCCCCCGACGACGAGGCCTTCCGGGAGCTGCGCCGTACCGCGCTCCTGGCCACCACCCCGGCGCGGTCCTCGCCACCGGCGCCCCCGGCGGCGAGGAGTTCCCGCTCCTGCGGGACCGGCCGCCGGTGGACGGTCGGCCCGCCGCGTACGTCTGCCGCCGCTTCACCTGCGACGCGCCGGTCACCGACCCGGAGGCACTGCGCCGGAAGCTCTGAGGAGGTCCCGGAACGGGGACGGCCCGCCACCCCTCCGAAGAGGGGCGGCGGGGCCGCGCCGGAGCCGGGGACTCAGCCGTTGCCGGCGCCGTTGCCGGACAGGACCGGGATGTCGCTGAGGATGTGCGACAGCGCCTCGTCGCCCTTGGCCTGGGTGGAGTTCTCCACGCACTGCTGGTTCTGCGGGGAGGACAGGACGTTGATGTCCTGGACCGTGATCGGGACCAGGCCGATCAGCGAACCGGCGTTGACCTTGGCCGGCAGGCCCACGCACGGCTTGTTCAGGGAGCCTGGACCAGCGCCAACTGCGGGCTCATGTTGCCGTAGGTGGCGGAGTTGCCGTACACCTGGCTGGCACCGTTGCCGCTGAGCGAGGTGGTGCCGGTGTCGTCGGCGATGGCGAGCGCCTGCCCGGCACCCGTCGCCGTCGCGCCGAGGACCGACGCCGCCACAGCAGCCGTAGCGAACAGCTTCTTCATCAGTTCAGGCCTTTCGAATACTGGCTCGCCGATTGCCGAGCCGCACTGATCAACAGGTCGGGGCCCCGGAGGTTCCGGGAAGTCCACCGGACGGACTACGGGCAGATGAGCGAAATCCCCTGGACCGCACCGTATTTCGACCCGCTCGCACACAGGTGCGCGACGCGACGTGGAGAGGACGAATCACTCTCCCGAGGCCTTTGTGTAATGATGCGGGAATCGCAGCGGAAGGAGCGAAGATGGCGCCGGATCCCGGGAAATGGGAACGGATGGCCTTCATTCCGAAGAGCCGGTACGTGAGCGACCCGACCCCCGCCGACCGCACCCCTTCCCCTCTACTCCGCCCTGGTGGCGCAGTGGACGCAGGCGGGCCGCGCGGTGCCGGGGATGCCGGACCGGGAGTGGGAGCGCCTGATGGCCGCTCCGGTCTGGCCGCGCTGAACGACCCGAAGGGCCGAGGACGACGAAAGGGCCGCTCCCGAGGAGCGGCCCTGACGCGTGGACGGGGAACGTCAGTTGTTGCCGACGCCGTTGCCCGACAGGACCGGGATGTCCTCCAGGAGGTGCGACAGCGGCTCGTCGCCCTTGGCCTGCGTGGAGTTCTCCACGCACTGCTGGTTCTGCGGGGAGGACAGGACGTTGATGTCCTGGACGGTGATCGGGACGAGACCGATCAGCGAACCGGCGTTGACCTTGGCCGGCAGACCGATGCACGGCTTGTTCAGGGAGCCCTGGACCAGCGCCATCTGCGGGCTCATGTTGCCGTAGGTGGCGGAGTTGCCGAACGCCTGGGTGGCGCCGTTGCCGCTGAACGAGGTGGTGCCGGTGTCGTTGCCGGTGGCGAGCGCCGGGGAGGCCACGGCGGCGGTGGCGCCGACGATGGAGACGGCCGCGGCCGCGGTGGCCATAACCTTCTTGATCACGGGAGTTCCTTCTAGAACCTGCTCCGTGCAGGGAGCGACCTGATCAACAGGGGCTCGGACGCCGGGGTTCCGCCGTGTCACCCTCATGGCGGAGCGCACGCGGCAGCGCGAAGAGGCGCCCTTCGAACGGGTGAAGCGCCGGAACCTAACCCTCCGAGGGCAGTTGAGCCGGGCGCATCAATCAGGTCGATTGGTGGGAACAGGAACGGAATCACCGTGATCAAGAAGATTGTGGCGGCTGCGGCTGTTGCGGCCTCCGTCGTCGGCGCTTCTGCCGCGGCGGCCTCCCCGGCGCTGGCCATCGCCGACGACACCGGCACCACCTCGCTCAGCGGCAACGGTGCCACCTCGGCGTTCGGCAACTCGGAGACCGCGGGCGACCAGAGCCCCCAGCTCACCCTGGTCCAGGGCTCCCTGAACAAGCTCTGCCTCGGCGTTCCGGTCAAGGGCAACCTCGGGTCCCTCGTCGGTCTCGTCCCGATCACCGTCCAGGACGTCAACGTGCTGTCCTCCCCGCAGAACCAGCAGTGCGCGGAGAACTCCACCAGGCCAAGGGCGACGAGGCGCTCTCGCACCTGGTGGACGACATCCCGGTCCTCTCCGGGAACGGCATCGGCAACAACTGACCGGTGGCGCGTGCGACAGGGCCGGCGGAGAACGGTGACGTTCTCCGCCGGCCCTGTTCCGTGCGGGCGATTCCGTGCGGGCAATGGGGTGAAACGACCCCCGCCCGCGTTATTCAGGTTTCCTTTGTGCGGGATGTTCGTTGTGTTGTGTACAGCGGAGGCCGGAGAACTCGCTTCACCGGACATCACGAGATCCGTGAGAATTCTTCCGCCGAGGAAAGGATCCAGACGAAATGAACTGTAAGAAGGCTGCGGCCGTCGTCGCCGGAATCGTCCTGGCCATGGGTGTGGCGTCGCCCGCCTTCGCGGACGCCGACGCGGAGGGTGCGGCCGTCGGCTCGCCCGGCGTCCTGTCCGGCAACGTCATCCAGGTCCCGATCCACATCCCGGTCAACGTCTGTGGCAACAGCGTGAACGTCCTCGCGCTGCTGAACCCGGCCTTCGGCAACGTCTGCGTCAACGACTGACCCGACGCGGTTCGCGGACAGGCACGGGGCCGGCCCCGGGGGCACCCGCTCCCCGGGGCCGGCCCTCGTCGTCCCGGCCGGACGTCCACCGCCGGCGCAACGCCCTCAGGGCCTTGCGCAGCAGGTGCGCGAGCCAGGCGCGGCCCATGGCGAGCGCGGGCAGCGGGTCGTCGGCGGCGCACCACGCCCACTCGGTCCGCCGCCGCACCCCGCCGGTCTCGGCCGCCCACCGCCGGCGCGGGACGGCGAGCAGCGAGAGCAGCGCGTAGTTCTCGGCCACGAACCGGCGCCCGTACGCGGGGGAGGGCGGGGGTACGGGGCGGCCGGTGAGGTCCAGGTGGAGCGCCCGGACCACGTCCAGGCCGTCCTGGTCGGTGAAGAGCCGGAACTGCGCGCCGGGCCGGGGTTGAAGTCCAGCAGGTGGTAGGCGCCGGTCGTCCGGTCGAGCCGGAAGTCCAGGTCGCACACGCCCCGGTAGCCGAGCGCGTCGAGCAGGGTCCGGGCCGTCCGGTCCACGGCCGGGTTCACGGTCCAGCGGCCCGCGGCGGTCAGCCCGGCCCCGGTGGGCCAGGCGCGCTCCTTGCGCCCGGTCGCCCCGGTCGGGCAGCGGCCCGCGGAGTCCACGTACCCCTGGAAGAACCAGTCCAGGTCGCGGCCCGCCGGGAGGAGCTCCTGGAGCAGCAGCCGGCTGCCGGCCTCGGGGAGCGGGCGTACAGCTCCCGCACCTCGGCGAGCGAGCGCACGATCGACGTGCTGCGCAGCCCGGCGCCGGCCGGCAGCAGCCAGGGCCGGCTCCACTTGGCGATCACCGGCAGGCCGAGCGCCCGGGCCATGGCGGCTGCCTCGTCGGCGCCGGTGGGGAGCGCGGTGCGGGGATGGGGCAGGCCCAGGGCCGCGCAGGTCTCGGCGAGCGCCGCCTTGTCGGCGACCCGCAGCAACTGCGCCTCGGTCTGCTCGGGCAGCAGGAAGCGCGGGGTCAGCTCGGCGCGGCGGCGGGCCAGGGCGAGCGCGGTGACGTCGTCCAGCGGAACGGCGAGCAGCGGGGACGACGGGTCCTCGGCGACCTCGTCCCCGACCCGCAGGAGGAAGTCGGCCAGCTCCGCCGGGGAGGCGCCGGCGGGACCGGGGCGGGCCGATCCGAGGTGGCGGGAGCGGGCCACCGGACTGGTCCGCGATTCGACGACGGCGTGGACCGGGATTCCCGCCCGGCCCAGTGAGCGGACCGCCCCGAGGGTGCCGTGGTGAAAGGGGTTCCGGTCGAGCCGCACGAGGACGGCCGGAACGCGGGTGTCAAAACTCGGCACGGCATGCCCTCCGTCTCGGTGCACCAACCGGGCGATCAAATCCTCTAATGGACCAGCGAGCGGGGAAAGCCGAGTTCACGGACGGGTCATTAGGAATACTTTCTGAACATCGGATTGACGATCCCTCACCTATCGCGCGACGCGGAGGAGCGGCCATGAAAGCTGCGTACCGGAGAACTTCGAGAGCGTGGCTGGGGTGTGCACCGCCGGTCTGCTCGTCTCGGGCTCCCTCGCGCAGGCGCTCCCCGCCCACGCCGAAGGATCCGCGACGATGCGGGAGGCGGAGGCGCGAGGGCGGGGGCGCGGGAAGGGGAGGCGCGGGACCCCGGGCCGTCGGTCGCCGGCGCCATGGGGCCTTCCTCTCCTCGGGCGCCTACGGCGTCACCCGCATCCGCGAGCTCGAACGCTGGCTCGGCGGCCGCGAACTCCGCGTCGGCCACACCTACCTGCCCGGCGACCGCTGGAAGAACATCGAGGGCCGCCCGGCTTCCTCGACGCCTGGGCGGCCTGGCGCAACGAGAAGGCCGACCGCCTCTTCGTCCTCAACGTCCCCATGATGGAGCGCAACGAGGCCCGCGTCCCCGACGCCGAGGTCCGCCGCCTGCTCCGGCGCGCCGCGTCCGGACAGTACGACCACCACTTCAGGACCCTCGCCCGGCGCCTCGTCGAGCTGAACGCGAACGACACGGTCGTCGTCCTCGGCTGGGAGATGAACGGCACCTACACCCACCGGTGCGGCCCCGACCCCGAGGCCTGGAAGGCGTACTGGAACCGCATCGTCGCCGCCATGCGCTCCGTCCCCGGCCAGAAGTTCCGCTTCGACTTCAACCCGAGCCGCGGCCGCGACGCCGTCCCGTGGACCGAGTGCTACCCGGGCGACGACGTCGTCGACATCATCGGCATGGATTCGTACGACCAGCCGCCGGGAAGCAGTTTCGACGAGCACGTCAACGAGCCGTACGGACTGCGGAAGCAGGTCGATTTCGCGGCCGAGCACGGAAAGCTGATCTCCTATCCGGAATGGGGCCTCTTCCGGAACGGCGACAACCCGGAATACATGCGGCGCATGCTGGAATGGATGGACCTCCACAAGCCGCTGTACCACACGATCACCGATTACTGCCCGCACGGCGTCTGGCAGTGCGACGACAACCCGCGATCGTCGCTGGTGTTCCGTCAGATGCTGTACGGGAAGGAGCCGGAGGTCCCGACCCAGCCGGAGCCCGTACCGACTCCAACTCCGACCCCGACGCCCACGCAGCCGACACCGGTGCCGACTCCCACGCCGACACCGAAGCCGGAAACCACGCCGACTCCCACGCCGAAGCCGGAACCCACACCGACGCCGACGCCGACGCCGACCCCGACGCCCACGCAGCCGGAGCCGAAGCCCGCGCCGACGACGCCGACACCGGTACCGACGCCGATGCCGACGCCCACGCCCACGCCGACCCCCACCCCCACGCAGCCGGATCCCGAGCCCAAGCCCGCGCCCACGCAGACGACGCCGGAGCCCATCCCCACGCCGACGCCGACGCCGACGCCCGTGCCCCTGCCCACGCCCGTGCCCCAGCCGGACTGCCGGCCCGTCGACCTCGGGTCCTGGGTCGAGAGCTGGCTCGGCGGGCCCGTCTGCGTCCCGGATCCCTGGAAGAAGGAGGCCGGTCTCGACTGGAAGGAGGCGCTCAAGGGCGTCTGGCCCTTCTGACCGGGGCGGAACTCAGCCGCCGCCGCGGGGCGGGCGACGACCCTTCACCCGGTCGAGCGCCCGCCCCGCCCAGGCCCGTTCGCGCGCCTGGCGGGCCGCCCAGCTCCGCGCGCCGGCCGCGCCCGCGCGGAGCCAGAGCAGCGGGGCCGTACCGGGCCCGGCGAGGAGCAGCCGGCGGTTGCGCACGGACTCCGGACGCCAGTGGTGCTTGTACGCCTCGCTGCCCCGCAGCATGCTCAGCGTGGCCCGCCCGCCCGCGCTGGTCTCCCGGGCCCCGTGCCGCAGCAGCATCGTCGCCACGTCGACCTTGCGGGCCCGCAGCGCCGGATCGGCCCCGTACAGATAGCCGCCGGCCAGGCGCGGCGACATCAGCGTCAGGTCGGCGGCGACCACGTCCCCGGCCAGCCGGAACTCGGTCACCATCGCGTCCCCCGCTCCACCATGGGCCGCACGGCCCGGTTCAGGTGCTGGGCGAACCGCTCGCTGGTGTGCTCGGCGGTGACGCCCCGGCCCTGCCACTGGAGCCGGTGCAGGGCCAGGAGCCGGTCCAGGGCGGCCGGGACCTCCTCGCCGGTCACCACGCGCGCGTCGATCCCGAGCGCGTCCAGCTTCCGCAGCTTGGCGCGCACCCGCTGGGCCTTCCCGGAGGGGATCCGTTCGAGCAGGCCCTCCATCGGGACGGCCGGCAGCTCCAGGCACAGCGAGTCGGGCAGCCGCCGGCGCGGCCCCGCCAGTGGGCGAAGACCCGGTCGCCGGCCGCGCCCGGCCGGACCTCCCGCAGGTCGACCACCGCGCCCCGGGCGGTCCGCGCGACCGCCCGGGCCAGGGCGGGCGCCGCCTCCGGACAGTCGTCGTCGAGGAGCACGTCCGCGAAGTCGGTGATCGAGCCGCCGAGCAGGGTGAGGACGGGCAGCGGGCCCCGGGCCCGCATCAGGGGCGCGGCGGCGACCAGCGCGCCGTCCCCGCGCCGTACGAGCACCACCCGCAGCGCACGGGGCCGCCCGTACGAGAGCCACCAGGAGTGCAGCCAGGAGTGGGACTGGAAGGGGGTGGCGGAGGAGCAGCGGCCGTACAGCGCCGTCCACTCGGCCGCGAGCCGCCCGAACCCCTCCTCGTCACGGCAGACCTCCGTCCGCAGGGCGCCCGCGGTCACACCGCCTCCGCCTGGTGCGCGCCGGACACGGCGGGGGCGGGCACGGAGGCCCCGGCCCGGCGGGAGTGGCGGGACTCGCCGCGCGCGGCGGCGCGCCTCGGGCGGACCAGGAGCGCCAGGCCGCCGAGCAGGCCGCCCGCGCAGCCGCCGACGAGCGCGGAGAGCGGCGCGGACGGGGAGACCGGGTCGAGGGGCTTCGTGGCGCGGGAGAACTGCACGACCTTCACGCCCGTGCTGGCCGCCACGTGCGCGCTGTCGAGGATGAGCGCCCGGGCCACCCCGTCGGCCATGGACACGGCCTTCGCGGGCCGCTCGGCCCGCGCGGTGATCGAGATCATCGGGGCGTCCGGGGAGGTCTCCGCCGTCACCTGCCTCCGCAGCGCCGCGGCAGACACCCCGGCCCACACCTGGGCGTCGCCGGTCACCGCGATGTCGGTGGCGACCCGCCCGTACGCCTGGGCGAAGCCGAGCGCCCCGCCGGATCGGACTTCCCGGCCGGTACGACGATGACGTAGCTGGTCGCCGCGTACTCCGGCGTCTTCAGGGCCCCGTAGCCGCCGCCGAGCACCGCCCCGGCGAGGACGGCGGCGGGCAGCACAACCCAGCGGCCGGGGAGGCGGAGCCCGGCGGGCGGGAAGGCGCGGGACGGTGTGGTGGTCTTCATGGACGGGCTTCTCTCACTTCACGGATGCTTGCTGGTGCTGCACGGGCGACGGTGTGCCGTGGACGGCCTGGTCGTAGAGGACATCAACTGCCGGGCGCTGCGCGCGATGTCGTAGTGGCGGGCGGCCTCCGGGACGGGGAGGCGGCCGGGCCCGGCCGCCCCGGTGCCGCGCAGGGCGGCGGCCAGTTCGGGGACGGAGCCGCCGGTCCGGCGCGCGCCCGGGGCCGCGTCCGCCGGCAGGTCCTCGATCGCCGGGCAGGCCGCGTACAGGACGGGGAGGCCCGCCGCGAGCGCCTCGACGACCGCGAGCCCGAAGGCCTCGTCCGGGGAGGCGGAGACGAAGACGTCCATCGCGGCGAGCAGGTCCGGCAGCGAGGGCCCGGTCGCGCCGGCGGGCGGCGGGTCCGCGCAGGCCCCGGTGAGCAGCACCCGGTCGGCCGCCCCCGCGCGCGGGCGAGCCGCAGCAGCTCCTCCCGCTCGCCGCCCTCCCCGACGAGCAGCAGCCGGGCCTCCGGGACCTCCGCCACCGCCCGTACGAGCAGGTCGAACCGCTTCCCGGGGCCAGCCGCCCCACCCCGCCGACGACGTACGCGTCCTCGGGGAGCCCGAGCGCCGCCCGGGTCCGGCGGCGGGCCGCCGGGTCGAAGGCGAACCGGCCGGTCTCGATGCCGTTCGGCACCACCCGGATGCGCTCCTCGGGCACCCCCAGTCCGCGAGCCGCCGGGCCACGCTGGGCGAGACGGCGACCGTGGAGGTGCCGAGCCGCTCGGACGCCAGGTACAGGGCGCGGGTGCCCGCCGACAGCGGCCGGCCCTCGATCTGGTGCGCGCCGAGCGAGTGCTCGGTGGCGACGATCCGGCGCACCCCGGCGATCCGGGCCGCCGCCCTGCCGTACACGCACGCCCGGTACAGGTGCGTGTGCACGAGGTCGTAGCGGCCCTGCCGGACGACCCGGGCCAGCCGGGGGAGCGCCCCGAGGTCGCGGTTGCCGGTCATGCCCAGGTGGGTGACGGGGGTGCCGTCCGCCTCGATGCCCGCGGCGACCGCGCCCGGGTTGGTGAGCGTCACCACCCCGCTCTCGACCGGGAGGTGACGCAGCAGCAGCCGCAACTGCTGCTCGGCGCCGCCGATGCCGAGCCCGGTGATGACGTGCAGGACCCTCATCGCGCGCCCACCACGGCCGGGCCGTACGGGGCGGGGACCGCCAGGTCGGCGGGCCGGCGGCGGCGCAGCGGGTGCAGCACGCGCTTGGCGGCGAGCCGCCAGGAGGTGTCGTTCTCGCCGATGTGGACGCGGGGCAGGGCGTACGCGCCGGTGTATGGGCCCGGGTCGATCGCGCAGGCGTAGTGGTAGCCGGCCCGGCGCACGGCGCGCATCGCGCGCGGGTCGACCCGCCCGTACGGATAGCAGAAGCCCTCCACCGGACGGCCCGTCATCTCCTCCAGGAGCTCGCGGCTGCGCCGGGTCTCGGCGGCGAGCGTCCGGTCGTCGGCCTCGGG
Source organism: Streptomyces sp. WAC08241 (assembly GCA_007858575.1). Taxonomy (GTDB): domain Bacteria; phylum Actinomycetota; class Actinomycetes; order Streptomycetales; family Streptomycetaceae; genus Streptomyces. The sequence goes on along the minus strand of CP042279.1, from coordinate 4,516,623 downwards.
CAGCGCCACGTGCGTCAGGCCGTGCGAGCCGATCTCCATCCCGGCGTCGGAGATCCGCCGGATCTCCTCCCCGGAGAGCAGCCGCTTGCGCGGCCCGTCCGCGTCCCAGCCGTTCTCGCCGCCGAGCCGGCCCGGCAGGACGTACACCGTGGCCGTGAAGCCGTGGCGGCGGAGCAGCGGCAGCGCCGAGTCGGCGAAGTCGGCGTAGCCGTCGTCGAAGGTCAGGCCCACCAGGCCCCGGGCGCGCCCCTCGGCGGTGGCGGCGAGCAGCTCCCGCACCGACACCCCACGCAGCCCCCGGTCGGCCAGCCAGCGCAGTTGCCGGGCGAAGCGCGCCGGGGACACGGTCACCCGGTACGGATCATCGGCGGTGTCCGTGATCGAGTGGTACATCGCCACCCACAGGGGAGGCCTTCCCCACAGGGGCGACCCGCCCCGCGGGGAGGCTCCTCCGCAGGGGCGGCTTCGGCAGCAGACGGCTCAGCGCGGTGACGGCGGGCATGGGGGTCCTCCGGTAGGCGGAGCGGGGAAGGGACGGAAGGCCGGACGCCTCGGGAGCGCAGACCAGGAAGAGCGCGAAGACGCCGGTGGCGGCGAGGGCGGCGACGGCGACGGCGGGGACGGCGGGGCCGACCGCGACCGAGGACACCCAGCCGGCCCCGGTGGCGCCCGCGCCGGCGGCGGCGAGCCGGAGCAGCCCGCGCCGAGCCGGCCGGCCCGGACCGGGACGGACTGGCGGTGCGCGCCCCGCAGCAGCAGGACGGCGGTCAGGGTGATGCCCAGCGCGTTGGCGGCGGCGATGCCCACCGCGCCCCACTGCTGGGCGCCGGGCACGCCCGCGACGCCGGTCGCGACGAGCCCGGCGCCCATGGCGGCGGCCGGGTACCAGAGCGGGCGGGCGGCGGAGAAGTAGCAGCGGACCAGGGCGCCGACCATCGTCTGGCCCAGCAGCCCGAGGGCGTACACCCGCATGACGGCGGCGGTCGCGGTGGTGTCGGAGCCGCCGAACTCCCCCGCTCGAAGAGGACCTCGACGATCCGGGGCGCGGCGGCGATCACCGTCGAGGCGCCGACGAGCACGACGACGGCGGCGAGCAGCAGGTCCCGCTCCACCCGGTGGCGGGCCGCCTCCTCGTCGCCCGCCGCGAGGGCGCGGGCGACCACCGGGAAGCTGACCGTGCACAGCATCAGGGAGAGGATCATCGGCATCTGCGCGACCTTCTGCGCGTAGTTCAGGTGCGAGATGGCCCCGGCGGGCAGCGGCGAGGCGAGAACCGCTCGATGAGCGTCTGGGACTGGCGGCACAGCGAGAACGCGACGACCGGCGCGATCAGGCCGAGCACCAGGATCCGGCCGTCCTGCCCGGCCCGGGGCGCGGCCGCCCGCGGCGGGGGCACGGGGCCGGAGCGCAGCTCCCCGGACGAGGGAGGGGCCTGGACGAGGACCATCAGGACCCCGCCGACCGCGACCCCGGCGGCGGCCGACCGCACCCCCAGGGCTCGCGGAGCAGCAGGATCGTGCCGATGATCCCCACGTTGTACGCCGTGTAGATCGTGGCCGGCGGCAGGAAGCGGCCGTGTGCGCGCAGCGCAGCCGAGCAGTAGCCGACCAGGGCGAACGAGAGCACGCAGGTCGCGGTGAGGCGCGTGCAGTCGACCGCGAGCGCCGGGTCGGGGAGGCCGGGGGCGAGGGCCGCGACGAGCAGCGGGGCGGCGACGACGAGGACGGCGGCGGCGATCCCGACGGCGAGGGTGAGCCGGGGAGCGTCCCGCGCACGAGCGCGCGCACCGGGTCGTCGAACACGCCGTCGCCGCGCCGGGCCAGGGCCCGGGAGAACGCGGGCACCAGGATCAGGGCCATCGCGTCCTCGATGAGCAGCGTCGAGGCGAACTCGGGCACCGTCCACGCCACCAGGAACGCGTCGGTGGCGGCCCCGGCCCCGAAGTACCCGGCCAGGATCTGGTCCCGTACGAGCCCGAGCACCGCCCCGACGGCGGTGAGCCCCGCCGTCACGGCCGCCGCCTTCGCCAGGAACCCCGCCCCTGCGTCCGGTCGCCCCGGCGTACGCCCGCGCCCGCGCGCGTGGGCGCGGCGGCCGGTGCGGGGGCGGGGGCCGGGTGGCCGTCGACGGGGCGGCCGGAGCCGCCGGGGCGGTGCCTCCGGCACGGGGCGCGGGCGCGGCGCCGTCGGGCCCGGAGGCCCGTGCGGGCTCCGTGCTCCTCCGTCCGGAGGCCTCCGCCCCGGCAGCACGACGGCCCCGGTCCCCACGGGGAGTCCGTGGGGCTCAGGGGCGGGGTCGACCAGGGGTCGGCCGGCGGGGTGCCGCAGGGTGGCCGGGGCGACCGCGACACGGGGTGCGGCCCGTCGGACCGCAGCGGGTCCACGGGCCCCGCCGGCCCCGGCCACCCGCGTCCGTGGGCTCCGGTTCCCCGGCCACGGGTCACGCACGTCTCGCTCCCACCAGCGACCACCAGGCCGCCAGGCCGAACACGACCGCCATCAGCACCGTCGAGGGGCCGCCGATGTCCGCGTAGAAGAAGTCGACGAGCTGCCAGACGAGCAGGCCCGTCGCGACGAGCGCGCAGTCCGCGCCCGCACCGGACCCGGGGCCGAAGCCGCCGCGCCGCCGCAGCGCGCCCACGAGCAGCGCCGTCCAGCTCCCGACCAGCGCGAGCAGCCCACAGGCCCTGCTCGCTCAGGACGAGCAGGTACATGTTGTGCGGGGAGAGCAGCGGCTGCCGCTGGAAGCCGGCGCCCGCGCCCGCCGTGTCGCTGCCCGAGGACAGCGCGACCGAGGCGTGCGCGTCGCGGTACTGCGGGAAGCCCTTCAGGCCGACGCCCGTGAGCGGCTCGGCGCGCCACATCTCCCCGGCCGCCGCCCACATCGTGTACCGGTCCGTCACCGACTGGTCCGGCGCCGCCGTCACCCGCGTGATGCTGGCGACCCGCTCCTCCACCAGCTCCGAACCGATCCCGAGCCCGCCGACGAGGACCACCCCGAGCGCGCCCGCCGCGAGCGCGACCCACACCGCCCGGCGCGGCCCCGCCAGGAGCAGTTGGAGCGCGCAGGCGAGCACGGTCGCGATCCACGCGCCCCGGCTGAAGGAGAGGACCAGCGGGAGGAACAGCAGCCCGGCGCAGACCAGGGCCGCCGTCCGCGCCCGCCCCGGACCGCTGCCGAGCGCGATCCCGGTGACGACGACGAGCCCGTACGAGACGACGGTCGCCATGCCCATCACGTCGGTCGCCCCGAACGTGCCGACCGCCCGGACGTCCTCGCCCTGGTACGAGGCGCCCGTGCCGGTCAGGTACTGGGCGACGCCCACCGCCCCTGGAGCAGGGCGAGCCCGACCAGGGCCCAGGCGATCACGGCGAAGTCCCGCCGGTCGCGGACCGTCAGGAGCACGGCCGCCGGGACCAGGACGAAGACCTGGACGTACCGGGCGACGCCCGGCAGGCTCGACGCCGGGTCGTTCGAGGTGATCGCGGCCAGGCAGATCCCGAGGACCGGGAGGCCGAGGACGACGGCGGCGGTACGGGTCAGGGGCCGGGCCCGGCCGCGCGCCACCCGCACCAGGCAGACCAGGACGAGGAGCCCGGAGGCCGCGTCGGCGACCGTGCCCGTGCCGCCGGTGCCGCCCTCCGCGCCGCCGCCGCCCGGGACGAGCAGCAGCGCGACCACGGCGAGGACCGGGGAGAGCGCCCCGGCCCGGCGGAGCAGGTCCCGCGCTCCCGGGCCGACCACGGGGAGCGTCGCGGCCGTGGCCATCCTCAGCTCCCCGTGGGTCGGACGAGTTCGGCGGCCGTGCGCAGCAGGATGCAGACGTCCTGCCAGAGCGACCAGTGGTCGATGTAGTGGTTGTCGAAGCGGCAGCGGTCCTCGATCGAGGTGTCGCCCCGCAGGCCGTGCACCTGCGCGAGCCCGGTGAGTCCCACCGGCATCCGGTGGCGGGCCGCGTATCCGGCGTGGGTCTTGCTGAACTGGGCGACGAAGTACGGGCGTTCCGGCCGGGGCCCGACCAGGCTCATGTCCCCGCGCAGCACGTTCCACAGTTGCGGCAGCTCGTCGAGCGAGGTCTTCCGCAGGAAGCCCCGGCCGCGCTCATCCGCCGGTCGCCCGCCACGTTCCAGCGGGTCGCCGACTCGGTGTCGTCCGAGGGGCGGAGCGTACGGAACTTGAGCAGCGTGAAGGGGCGCCCGTGCTGGCCCACCCGCTCCTGCCGGAACAGGACCCCGGGACCGTCCGAGAGGCGCACGGCCAGCGCGCAGAGCAGCAGCACGGGCAGCGCGAGCACGAGCGCGGGGGCGGCGAAGGCGATGTCGAGGGCCCGCTTGGCGGTCAGGCCGCGCCGCTCGTCCAGCGGGACGATCCGGTGCCAGGCGTACCCCCACATGTGTTCGCCCATCGGCCCGTCCGGGCGCGGTCCGCCGACCCGCCAGGTGGTGCAGCCGTACTGCTGGAAGAGGGTCACCAGGCCCGGGTCGTCGTCCAGGAACACGGCGTCGCACACGGTGTTCTGGATGACGGCCCGGTGGATCTCCTCGGTCGTGGTGAGGACCGGGAGACCGGCCTCCCCGGGCGGCCGGGGACGCCGCCCGCTCCGGCACGCCGACGATCCCGACCGGCCGCACCCCGTACTCGGGGTGCTGGGCGGCCGCCGCCGCGAACCGGCGCGCGTCGCCCGTCCCGCCGACGACCAGCGCCGACCGGGGTGGGCCCGCGCGACCCGGCGCCGCCGGCCGAGGACGAGGGCGCGGACCGCGCAGACGAGGACGACGTGGACGGCGTACGCGGCGCACAGCCGCAGCGGTCCGACCGCCAGGTGCGCGGAGTACGCGGCGATCCCCGCCGCCGCCAGGCACCAGGCGACCCCGGCGCGGGAGGCGAGCGCGGGCAGCTCGTCCAGGGCCCGGACGTGCGCGGCCGGGCGGTGGAGCCCGGCGTGCCCGTCGAGGAGCAGGACGAGCGCCAGGACCGGCAGGACGAGCCGGAGGTCGTGGTGGGCGGCGCTCAGCACCGAGGCGGCCGCGACGACCGCCAGGGCGTCGACCGCCACGAGCGGTGCCGCGCCGGACCGCGGGCGGGTCCGGGAGCGGCGCCGGCGCGGCGGCGCGAGCCGACCGGGGGCGCCGCGGGGCGGCGCGAGGGAGGCGAGGCCGAAGGCCCGGCCCTAGCCCGCCGTGGGCCAGGGGCCCGGCGAGAGGGACGCTGGTGCTTTCCGTGGTCACTGTGCGATCGGCTCTCTGTGCTCGGCCCCCGCACCCCGGCCAGCTCGCGGTAGAGGTCCGCGACGGCCGCGCCGGTGCGCCGGACGTCGAAACTGCTGAGGACGTGCTCGTGGGCCTCCCGGCCCAGGCGGTGCCGCAGCTCCGGCCTGCCGAGGAGGCGGCCGAGGGCAGCGGCGAGCGCGGCCGGGTCCTCGGGCGGGACCAGGCACAGGGGTTCGTGGGCGGGCGGCAGGCTCTCCCGGGCCCCGTCGACGTCGCTGACGACGACGGGCCGGCCGCCGGCCATGGCCTCCAGGGGCGCGAGCGCCATGCCCTCCAGCGGGACGGCAGGACGACCACGTCGGCGGCCCGGTACCAGGGGCGGTGTCCCCGACGGCCCCGGCGAACCGCACCGAGGGCCCGCGGCGGCCCGCAGCGCCTCCGCGTCCGGGCCGTCGCCGACCAGGACGAGCCGGGCCGCGGGCACCTCCGCGAGGACGGCGGGCCAGGCGGCCAGCAGCACGTCCTGTCCCTTCTGGCGGCAGAGCCGGCCCACGCAGACGACCGTGGGGGCCGGGTTGCGGGGCGGGCCGTCGTTCGCGAACCGGGCCGTGTCCACGCCGTTGTGGACGACCGACCAGTCCGCCTCGATCCCGGCCGCCTCGCCGGTGCGCCGCTCGGCCTCGCTCACGCAGAGGATCCGGTCGGTCCAGCGGGCGCCGAACCGCTCCCAGCTCCGGGCGAGCGCGGCGGTCGTCCCCGCACCGCCTCGAAGGACCAGGCGTGCGGCTGGTACACCGTGGGGATCCGCCCCCGCACGACGAGCCGGGCGCACAGCCCCGCCTTGGCGCTGTGCGCGTGGACGAGGTCGGGCCCGACCGCGCGGACGAGCCGGGCCAGGGACGCCGTCTCGCGGACGAGGGCGGGGCCGGGGTCGCAGCCGGCCCGCCAGTCGTGGACCTCCGCCCCCTCGGCCCGGGCGGCGGCGGACAGGTCGGTGCCGGGCGGGCAGGCGACGGCGACCCGCAGGCCGGCGGCGCGCTGGACGCGGACGAGGTCGACGACCACGCGGGCGACCCCGCCGTCGCCGGGCTGGACCGCGTGCAGGACGGTGACGGACCCCGGGTCCGTGTCGGATGGTGACAGCACGTCAGCCCCGCACGTCCGCCCGGGCGGCCGACGCACCCCGGGGCACGACGAGAGCCGCTGAATTCCGCATACAGGTTCTCCGCTTTGATGAGAGAAGGAAGGGAAGACCCGCGAAGGCCGGGAGGGAGGAAGGTGTGGTCCGCACGAAAGGAGTGAACGCGCGGCCGGCCCGGAAGCAACGTTCGAGAAAGTTATAACCCCGAAGCGGGGCGATAGTAAGCACGAGATGACCGGTATCGCTAACTCCCGTATCTCCGTGGCCCGTTCCTCGTTGTGCGTGTTGCGCCATTCCGCGTCCGGACACGCGAATGACCCCTTTCGGCCCAGAGGAGGGCCGGACGTCACCGTTCGGGAGAGCAACCGATGGAAATCGGAGGCGTTGTTGAGGGAGTCGGACCGTTCAGTCCGCGCAGTCCGAGCCGTATGAATTCGATCGAGGAGCACATCCCCATGTCCCGTATCGCCAAGGCCGTTGTCCTGACCGCGAGCGCCGCCGCGGCCGTCGCCGGTACCGCGGGTGCCGCCGTCGCCGACGCCGGCGCCGAGGCCGCGGCCGTGCACTCCCCGGTGTGCTCTCGGGCAACGTCGCCCAGGTCCCGATCCACATCCCGGTCAACGTCTGCGGCAACACCGTCGACGTCATCGGTCTCCTGAACCCGGCCTTCGGCAACGTCTGCGCCAACGACTGATCCGGCACGTCCGTTCGGTCCTTTCGAGGCCGGTGCGCCCGTTCCACCAGGGACGGGCGCACCGGCCTTCCTCGTCGTCATGGGGTCGGCACTCGCTCGGGCGCACTTCCGCGCGCCGCCCGGTGCAACGGCGTACGCCCCTTTCCGGGGCAGGGCGGGAGGGGGATTCACCCGAACGGATGCGTGGCGCTCAGTAGTTCCACGGTCGCGGAGGGCTATAGCCGCAGGCCTCCCGGGGTGGCGGTCCGCCGGTCCGCGCGGAGGGGAACGCGTGTGCGGTCGGCGCACGGGACCGGTTTCATCGATCGGGTGCAGTGCCGAGAAATCCTTCCTCCCGGAGTTTCCGGAAAGCCGACTTCTCGTTACAGGAGGAGAACGCGTACGGGATTCGTCCAAGAACCCTGTGCGAAAAGTGACTTGAAAGCCAGAGGAAGGATTCACCCCATGAAGCCCACCAAGGTCGCCGCGGTCGTCGCCGGTTCGCTGATGGCCCTGGGTGCCGCCGCGCCCGCCATGGCCACGGAGGCGCTCACCCCCACCAGCCTGAACGGCGGCCTGGAGGCGATCGCCGCCAACGGCCTGAAGACGGACGTGCTGAGCAGCACCACCGAGGGCTCCCCGGTGAAGTCCGTCACGGACGCGGCGGGCCAGCTCAACGACGTCACCAAGGGCGCCCCGCTGATCGGCGGCCTCCCGCTCGCCGGCGGCCTTCCGCTGGGCGGCTGACGCACCTTCAGTACGGCTGTCCCAGGGGCATTCCGGGGCCGGCGCGCCCCGTTCCCCACGGTCGGCTGATCGAATGATTTTCAGATCATCTGCCGTGTGGCCCATGCTCCGCACCCCGCTCCGACTCCTACTCTCTCGCCAGTCCCCGCGCACGTCGGTGGGCACCGGGCCGGTCGGAGCGAGGGGGAGCCTCGTCGGCCTCTCCTTTTCTCAGAGGAAGAGCGGTATGCGGTCCATCATCAGCAGGAAAGTACTCACCGCGGCGGCAGCGACCGGAATCCTGTCGCTGAGCGGCGGATTCGCCTGCCGCGAGCTCCCACGCCGGCCCGGGCGACGGACCGGGTCCGAGCGCGGCCGGACACGTCCAGGGCCCCTGCCGGTCGACGTCTGCGGCAGGCTCGCGGAGAAGGGCGGCGCCGCGGCGGCGGCCGTCGGGAACCTCTGCGGCCACGCGGGGGCCAGGACGACGGCTACGGCCAGGACGGCGGCGGGGACGACGGCGGTTACGGCGGGGACGACGACGGCGGTTACGGCGAGGAGCCCTCGCACCCGCCGACGAAGCCCCCGACCACCCCTCCACGAAGCCCCCGACCACGCCCCCACGCACCCGCCGACGACGCCCCCACGACGCCGCCGACGACCCCTCCCACCACGCCCCCACCACCCCGCCGACGACGCCCCCACGACGCCGCCGACGACCACTCCGCCGACGTACCCGCCGAAGCCGGGGGACTGCGAGCACCCCGAGCCCGGTCACCCGAAGCCGAGCTGTGGTCCCACGAAGCCGCCGACGACCCCGCCGACGACGCCTCCGACCACCCCGCCGACGAAGCCGCCGACGACGCCTCCCACCACGCCGCCGACGACTCCGCCGACGACCACCCCGCCCACGACGCCTCCCGCCACCCCGCCGACGAAGCCCCCACCACCCCGCCGCAGCTCCCCGAGACCGGTAGCGAGCCCGCGCTCATGGGGGCGGCCGCGATCAGTGCCGCGCTCGTCATCGGCGGCGCCGTGGTCTACGTCCGCGGCGGACGGGTCGCCCGCCGTCACTGACCCCCGTCACCGCCGACCGCGCGGGTGAAGGGACGGTCCCTCCCGCCACCCCGGGGGCCGTCGATCGTTGCAAGAGAAGGCTCGTCGCATGGCCGCGGCCCGCGGACCGGAGCCGTTCCGTCGTATCCGGCGACGGACGGAATTCCAGTCCACGGGCCATTTTTCTTCTTTCCTTCTTCCCGTTCGGCCCAATGGCCGTGTCCCGTGCCGCCGCCCCGCGTTGAACGGGCATGACGGCCGTGATTCCTGCGGTCGCTTTCCCCGTCCAAGGAGTTCTTGATGTCTCGCATCGCGAAGGCTGCCGCTGTTCTCGCCGGCACCAGTGCCGTGGCCCTCAGCGGAGCCGGCCTGGCCGTCGCCGACTCGGGCGCCGAGGCCGTCGCCGCCCACTCGCCCGGTGTCCTCTCGGGCAACGTCCTCCAGGTCCCGGTCCACGTCCCGGTCAACCTCTGCGGCAACACCGTCAACGTCATCGGCCTGCTGAACCCGGCCTTCGGCAACACCTGCGCCAACGTCAGCGACGGCGAGGACGACCGTGACGAGGACGGCGGCTACGGCGGCTGATCCCCCGCTCCCTCCCGCGTGTCCCCCGCTCCGACCGGACCGGGGGACGCGCGCGTACGGGCTCCGTGCGCGGCGGCTCAGGCGTACTTGTAGATCCGGCTGTGGTCGAACATCGAGGCCGGGGTCACCCCCAGGGAGCCATCGCCTGGTGCCGGGCGACCACCTTGCGGTACTGCCCGTCGCCCAGCGGCGGCGGTTCCGCCGGCAGGTAGGCGGCCCCGGGGTTCCGCTGCTGCCAGCGCGACCAGACCAGGTCCACGAAGGCGTGGTGCAGCCAGAAGACCGGGTCGTTCACCGAGCCGCCGCCGAGCATCAGGCCGCCGACCCAGCGGTGCACCCGGTTGTGGATCCGGAACCGGTCGTTGCCCTGCCCGGCGACCAGCCCTCCAGGCGGTTGCGGAAGCCGGACGGGCTCGTCGAGTTCCAGGGCGTCACGTCGTACACCCGCTCCCGCATCACCTCCTCCAACTGGGCCTGGGTGGGGAGCGTGATCGGATCGCGGGGGCGCCCGAAGTCCCTGGTCAGGAAGCGTCCCTCGGTCATCGACTGGGTGACGGTCCAGCGGCCGGAGGAGTGCGCGAAGGGGCCGGTCATCACCTGGAGGTCGGACCGGCGCCCGTTGCCGCCCATGAAGTCCTCGCCCCAGATCGACGAGGCCGGGCTGTCGTCCCGGGTCCAGTCCCAGTACGGGACGGACACCGCGGGGTCGATCCGGCGCAGCGCCGTCTCGAACTCCAGCAGGAACTTCCGGTGCCAGGGCAGGAAGCTCGGCGTCATGTGCGCGACCCGCAGCCCGCCCTCCCCGTCGGCCACGTAGTGGTCGATGTGGGTGCGGACGAAGCGGTCGTACGCCCCGGTGCGCTTGAGCTCCAGGACGGCGGCGACGAACCTGCGGCGCTCGGCGCCGGTCAGGTCGCGCTGGTTCTTACGCGTGTACACCACGCGGGTTCCCTCCGTCGGGTCCGGGGCCGCGCCGTGGGCGCCCGCCAGGGGAGAGCGGGGCGGCGCCCAGCTCGTCCACGGCCGCGCGGACCGCGGCCAGCGGCGTCGGACAGGACTCGTAGTGGTCGATCGGGGTGACGTAGCCGCCGTCGGCGCACCGCATCAGGTGCAGCGGCCGGCCGTCGACGAGCCGCCGGCCCGCCGTCGGGGCCGGAGAGCCCCAGGATCCGGCGGCCCCGGTACATCTCGTCGAAGGCGTGGGGTCGTCCGGCCCTCCGGCGGGGGCGCGGAGCGCGACACGGCCGAGGGCGCCGCCCGTGAAGGCGGTGACGGCCAGGGCGAAGAGGACCGCAGGGCGACCCGGCGCGGGACGATCATCAGTGATCTCCAGATGGTCGGCTGGGGTTCCCCGCCACGGGCGGAGGGAGCCCTCAGGGCACAACGATGAAATCCCGGGTTCGTTGCGCCGGAAAGGCCAGTCGCGTGAATGTCGGCCGTTCGGGTGAAAGGGGCGCGGGAAAGGGGGTTGGAGCACTAGCATCCGATTCATGACCACTTCCAACGTCGCTTCCTCGGCGCGCAGCGCCTCTCCGCTGGGAACCCTCACGGTGATCCCGTGGTCCAGCGAGCCCTCCGCCGAGTCGGCGGGCACGCCATTCCTCATGGCGTACTCGCTCGGCGACGGCCGGGACGGGCCGGAGGCCGGTCAGCAGGCGATGCGGACCGCCCTGGAGACCATGGGCCTCTCGGTCGGCGACCGCCTCTTCGACCTGGAGAAGGACGCCGGGATCAACGCCTCGCTGCTCGTCGAGGGCGGTTCGGCCGTGCTCAGCCTGCCGTTCCTGAAGGTGCAGTGCCCGGTGCCCGACGAGTGGCAGGCGGCGGCCCGCGAGAGCGGCAAGGTCTATCTGATCTGCTCGGTGCGGCCCTGGCCCGAGGCGGTCCCCGGCCGGCCCGTCGACGAGGCGCGGCTGCGGGCCTTCGTCTCCGACGAGGAGATGCTCGGCGAGAGCGCCCACGTCCTGATGCCGGTCCGCCGCATCCAGGGCTGAACGGGAAGAGCGGGAAGAACCGGGAAGAGGGGTCGCGCCATGGCGACGGTGGACGTACGGGGCGGGGTGCCGGGTCAGCGGCGGGAGGAGGCCTCCCGGGAGGCCGGCGGCCCGGTCGGCGCGGGCCGGGCCCTCGCCTGGCTCCTGGTGGTCACCGGGGCGGCGGGCGTCCTGGCCGGCTGGGTGATCACGCTCGACAAGTTCCTGCTCCTGGAGGACCCCGGCTTCACCCCGGGGTGCAGCCTGAACCCGGTGGTCTCCTGCGGCAGCGTCATGAAGAGCGAGCAGGCGGCGGTGTTCGGGTTCCCCAACCCGATGCTCGGGCTCGTCACGTACGCCGTCGTCGTCGCGATCGGGGCCGGGCTGCTCGCCGGGGCCCGCTACCGGGGCTGGTTCTGGCTCGGCCTGAACGCCGGGACGCTCTTCGGGGTCGGCTTCTGCACCTGGCTGATGCACCAGTCGCTGTACGAGATCAACGCGCTCTGCCTCTGGTGCTGCCTGGCCTGGGTCGCGACGCTCCTGATGTTCTGGTCCGTCACCGCGCACAACATGCGGACCGGGGTGCTGCCCGCCCCGGCGGGGCGTGCGGACCTTCTTCGGCGAGTTCGCCTTCGCCCCGCCCCTCCTGCACGTCGGGATCATCGGGATGCTGGTCCTGACCCGGTGGTGGGACTTCTGGACGAGCTGACGTGAGCCGCTCCTCCTCGACCTCCTTCCGGCCGCGAGCCGCACCGACCGTGCTGCTCGCGGCCGTTCTCGTCCTCCTCCTGCCGTACGGCCGGCTCGCGCCCGACGGGCGGCACGTCGGCGAGCGGCCGCGGCCGGAGGTGCCCTCGGGGTTCTTCACCGGCTCCGACGAGGCCGGGGTGCGCCGGATCGCCGAGGTGCAGGCCTGGCTCGGCGGCGGGGCGCTGACCGTCGGGCACACGTACCTGCCGGGGGACCGCTGGTCCAACATCGAGGGCATCCGGCGCTCTTCGGGCCGTGGGCGCGCTGGAAGGAGGAGCGGCCCGGGCGGCTCTTCGTGCTCAACGTGCCACTGCTCGACCGGAGCGAGGCGGGCCTGTCCGACGCCGAGGTGCGCGACGGGCTGCGGCGGGGTGCGCAGGGCGCGTTCGACGGGCACTTCCGGACGCTGGGGGAGCGGCTGGTGGAGCACCGGCTCGGGGACGCGGTCCTGGTCCTGGGCTGGGAGATGAACGGCACCACGTACAGCCACCGCTGCGGTCCGGACCCGGAGGCGTGGAAGGCGTACTGGCGGCGGACGGTGGAGGTGCTGCGGGCGGTGCCGGGGCAGCGGTTCCGCTTCGACTTCACGCCGAGCCGGGGGCGCGACGCCGTGCCGTGGCCGCTCTGCTACCCCGGGGACGAGGTCGTCGACGTCATCGGCATGGACGCCTACGACCAGCCCGAGGGCCTCTCCTTCGAGGGCCAGGTGAACGAGGAGTACGGCCTCGCCCACCACGTCCGGTTCGCCGCCGAGCACGGCAAGCCCGTCTCGTACCCGGAGTGGGGCCTCTTCCGCAACGGCGACAACCCGGCGTACGTCCGCGGGATGCTCGACTGGTTCGCCGTCCACCGGCCGGTCTACCAGACGGTGACGGACTACTGCCGCACGGGGTGTGGGAGTGCGCGGACAATCCGGAGTCGGCGCGGGTGGTGAGGGCGCGCTCGGCGGACGGCCGGGGGCCGGCGCGGAGGGCGCCCCCAGGGGCCCTTCCGTAGGTCGTCTCAGAGGAGGGTGAAGGTGTGGGCGGCGCCCAGGCCGGAGACCGAGCCCAGGCCGAGGGTGCAGGCGGTGATCTGGAGCGAGGGTGACGTCATGGTCTCCACGAACCCGCGGTCCTTGAGGAAGCCGCTGGTCACGGTGCCGGTGAACGTGTTGGTGAAGACCGCGCCGGCGAGGTTGGAGACGCGCTGGGCGGTGACCGTGCTGCTCTGGCCGTTGCTCCAGTGGATGACCCAGCTCACCGTCGCGGTGGACAGCAACTGGAGGCAGGAGCGGGACGTGGTGTTGGAGCTGTCGTGGGTGCCCCCGGTGACGGCGGCGGCCGCACCGGTGCCGGCGCAGGGGCCGTAGGTCTGGTGGATCGTGCGGGTGGTGGTGGCCGGGACGGCGGTGATGGGCGGGTTGTAGGTCGTGGTGGACGTGCCGGTGCGGGTGAGGGTGTCCAGGTCCTGGGGCGCGGCGCCGGCCGGGTCGCGGGCGCGAGCGCCGACAGCAGGGCGAGGCCGACCGCCGCGCTCCACGTGCCTGCCGTGATCGATCTCCTCATGGGCCGATCCCTTCGTGCGGGGTGCCGGGTGGCTCATGCTCCGCCCGCTCCGGGCGGCTGTCCACGGCGCTGACGGCCCTTCACTCGTGTGAGTGACGGGACAGTGCCGGGCCGCCCTTGAGGGTGTCGAGGGTGCGGTCCAGGAGGAGACGAGGTCGTCGGTGCGGCCGTGTTCGGCCCAGTGGACGGTGGTCTCGCGCAGGGCGCCGAGGACGGCGGCGGTGAAGACGCGGACCTCCAGGGCGTCGGGGGCGAGGCCGGTGCGGTCGGCGAGGACGCGGGTGAGGCGGCGGCCGGTCTCGGCAGTGGTCTCGGTGAGGCGGGCGCGCACGGCGGGGATCTCCACCATGAGCCGGGCGCGCAGCCGGGTCTCCTCCGGCTCCTCCGCGAGGGCGGTGCGGACCGCTTCGAGGAGGACCGCGCGCAGGGACTCCAGGGGGTCCTCGCCGGCGGGGCGGGCGCGCAGCCGGGCTTCGAGGAGGTCGTCGTCCTCGTCGGTGAGGAGGATGTCCTCGCGGACCGGGAAGTAGCGGACGACGGTCGAGGGGAGACCTCGGCCGCCGCCGCGATCCGCTCGGTGGTGGCCGCCTCCCAGCCGTGCTCGGCGGCGAGCCGGTAGGCGGCCCTCCGGATCGCCGCGCGGGTCTTCGCCTTCTTGCGTTCGCGGAGGCTGGGGCGGGTGGGGACGTCGGCGGCCATGCCGCCATTCTCCCAGGTCAGGCGTGCTGGTACGCGACCAGCGAGATGCCGACGTAGTGGACGATGAAGGCCGCCAGGGTCAGCGTGTGGAAGACCTCGTGGAAGCCGAACCAACGGGGGAGGGTTCGGGCGCTTGATGCCGTAGATGATCCCGCCCGCGCTGTAGAGCAGGCCGCCGACCACGACCAGGACGAGGACGGCGATGCCGCCCGTGCGCAGGAAGTCGGGCAGGAAGAAGACGGCGGCCCAGCCCATCGCGATGTAGCAGGGGTGTAGAGCCAGCGGGGCGCGCCGACCCAGAAGACGCGGAAGGCGATGCCGGCGAGGGCCGCCGCCCAGACCGCCCACAGGAGCGGCTTCGCCGTGGAGTCGGGGAGCAGGAGCAGGGTGAGCGGGGTGTAGGTGCCCGCGATGATCAGGAAGATGTTGGCGTGGTCGAGGCGCCGGAGCACGGCCTCGCCGCGCGGACCCCAGGTGCCGCGGTGGTAGAGCGCGCTGATGCCGAAGAGCAGGCACGCGGTCAGGACGTAGATCCCGCAGGCGACGCGGGCGCGGGGCGAGTCGGAGAGGGCGACCAGGACGAGGCCCGCGACGATCACGGCGGGGAACATGCCCGCGTGCAGCCAGCCTCGCAGCAGGGGCTTCAGCGGGAGCGCCGGGGAGGGGTCGACCGGGGTCACTTCCGGAGGAGCTGCAGTCATACCGGAATCGTACCTACGGGCCCGTAAGTCCCGGGTGTGAGTGGCGATGCTCACATGTGCGGCCCTCTGGACATATGGGCGGATCCATCGGATGATCAAATGAGTGCGGTCGGCACCGGATGAGCAAGCTACGAAGCATCCGGGTCGCGGCCCCACGGGGCAAACATCTAAAAACCCCTCAAAAGGAGCAATCGTGGCGCGCGACAACGCGGCTCCCACCACCGTCCCCACTCAGCACCAGGAGCTCGTCTCCTGGGTGAACAGATCGCCGAGATCACCCAGCCGGACAGCATCGTCTGGTGCGACGGCTCCGAGGCCGAGTACGAGCGCCTGTGCGAGGAGCTCGTCGCCAAGGGGACCTTCAAGAAGCTCGACCCGACCCTGCGCCCGAACTCCTACTACGCCGCCTCCGACCCTCCGACGTCGCGCGCGTCGAGGACCGCACCTTCATCTGCTCCGAGAAGGAGGAGGACGCGGGCCCGACCAACCACTGGAAGGCCCCGGCGGAGATGAAGGACCTCTTCGCGGGCGAGGACGGCATCTTCCGCGGCTCGATGCGCGGCCGCACCATGTACGTCGTGCCCTTCTGCATGGGCCCCGTCGGCTCCCCGCTCTCCGCCATCGGCGTCGAGATCACCGACTCCGCGTACGTCGCCGTCTCCATGCGCACCATGACCCGCATGGGCCAGGCCGTCCTCGACGAGCTGGGCGACGACGGCTTCTTCGTCAAGGCCGTCCACACCCTCGGCGCCCCCCTCGCCGAGGGCGAGCAGAACGTGCCGTGGCCCTGCAACTCCACCAAGTACATCTCGCACTTCCCGAGACCCGCGAGATCTGGTCGTACGGCTCGGGCTACGGCGGCAACGCCCTGCTCGGCAAGAAGTGCTACGCGCTCCGCATCGCCTCCGTCATGGCCCGTGACGAGGGCTGGCTCGCCGAGCACATGCTGATCCTCAAGCTGACCCCGCCGCAGGGCGAGTCGAAGTACGTGGCCGCCGCCTTCCCGTCGGCCTGCGGCAAGACCAACCTGGCCATGCTGGAGCCCACGATCTCCGGCTGGACCGTCGAGACCATCGGCGACGACATCGCCTGGATGCGCTTCGGCGAGGACGGGCGGCTCTACGCCATCAACCCCGAGGCCGGCTTCTTCGGCGTCGCGCCCGGCACCGGCGAGCACACCAACGCCAACGCCATGAAGACCCTCTGGGGCAACTCCGTCTTCACCAACGTCGCCCTCACCGACGACGGCGACGTGTGGTGGGAGGGCATGACCGAGGAGGCCCCGGCCCACCTCACGGACTGGAAGGGCAACGACTGGACGCCCGCGTCCGAGGCGCCCGCCGCCCACCCCAACGCCCGCTTCACCGTCCCCGCCGGACAGTGCCCGACCATCGCGCCGGAGTGGGAGGACCCGAAGGGCGTGCCGATCTCGGCCATCCTCTTCGGCGGCCGCCGCGCCTCCGCCGTCCCGCTGGTCACCGAGTCCTTCGACTGGAACCACGGCGTCTTCCTCGGGGCCAACGTCGCCTCCGAGAAGACCGCAGCCGCCGAGGGCAAGGTCGGCGAGCTGCGCCGCGACCCCTTCGCCATGCTGCCCTTCTGCGGCTACAACATGGGCGACTACATGGCCCACTGGGTCAAGGTCGGCGCCGGTGCGGACCAGGCGAAGCTGCCGAAGATCTACTACGTGAACTGGTTCCGCAAGAACGACGCCGGCAAGTTCGTCTGGCCCGGCTTCGGCGAGAACAGCCGCGTCCTCAAGTGGATCGTCGAGCGCCTCGACGGCAAGGCCGAGGGCGTCGAGACCCCCATCGGCATCCTGCCGACCGCGGAGTCCCTCGACACCGACGGCCTGGACCTGCCGGCCGAGGACCTGGAGTTCCTCCTCGAGGTCGACCGCGACGTGTGGCGCGAGGAGGCCGCCCTCGTCCCCGACCACCTCAACACCTTCGGCGACCACACGCCGAAGGAGCTGTAGGACGAGTACCGGGCGCTGGTCGAGCGCCTGGGCTGATCCCGCCCCCGAACTCGTGGTGGGTTGCCCCGAAATTCCGCCCTGACCAGTGGGGTCACGACGGCCCACCACGATCCGCCCGGCCCCCGGAGCCCCTCAGGCCCCGGGGGCCGGCGCATGCGCCCGGTCAGCCGCGCCCCCGGTCCTCCAGATAGCGGGTGTGCGTCCGCTGCCGGAGCTCCTCCGCCTCCTGGAGCGCGGCCGCGATCCCGGCCGCCTCCCCGTGCAGCGCGTCCAGTTGGCGCTCCAGGTGCCGCTCCGGCGGCTCCGTGCCCGGCGCCACGCGCGACCACCACCGGGTCCGCACGAAGGCGTCGACCGCCTCCGGAACGTCCTGGCGGACCGCGCGGGCCAGCACGTGCAGGTGGTCCGGGTCGCGCACCCAGCCCGGTTCCAGGAGCGCTTCGAGCAGCGCGTCCAGGGCGTCGAGCCGCTCGCGGGCGACGGCCGGCAGGTCCACCTCCGCCAGGTACGCCCGCAGGGTCGTGAAGTCCGCCCGCAGCGGTTCGAGCCGCTCGCCCCCGTCCTCGAAGTCCGGCGCGTCCGGCCGCTCGGGCGGGGCGATCAGCGCCCGCCCCGTACAGTCCCGCCACCACCAGCGGCCAGAGCCCGCCCGCCGCGCCGGTGAGGGCGACGCCCACGCCGGCCAGGCCGCCGAGGCAGCCCGCCAGGTTCTTGCGGGACTCCGCGTACCGCAGCAGGCGCTCACTGGTAGCCACGGATCTCCTCGAAGGCGCCTTCCAGGGAGCCCCGGGTGGCGTCGAAGAGCTTCCCGCCGGTCAGCTCCGCGATCCCCTCCAGCTCGGCGCGGTCGGAGTCCCCGAAGAGGATCGGGAAGACCGGGGTGCGCCGCTGGTCGGCCGGGAGGGAGCGGTGGAAGGCGTCGAAGGCGGCGGCCGCGTCGCCGTCGGTGTTCTCGCCGTCCGTCATCAGGACCACCGAGGTGAAGGCGTCGCCCTGCGACCTTCCGAGGAAGCGGTACGCCTCCTGGAGACTGGAGTAGATCGCCGTGCCCCCGGAGGCCGAGAGGTCCGCCGCCCCGGCCCTGATCGCGTCGAGCGCCGCCTTCGGGGACGCCGGGTCGACCGTGTGCGTCCGCACCTCCGACCGCTTCACCGAGGAGCCGAACGGCATCAGGGTCACCTCCTCGCGGTCCCGGAAGTCCCCGGTCAGCTCGGTGAGGGCCGCCTTGAGGCGGTCGAGCCGCTCGCCCGCATGGAGCCCGAGGTGTCGAGCACGTAGACCGTGCGGGAGGGCCTGCGCAGCGTGTTGTCGTACGCGTCGAGCAGCCCGTCCGCGACGACCCGGCTGCCGGGGAAGGGGAGCTCGCGGCGCTGGTCGCGGGCGAGCGCGGGGCCGGGGCGACCCCGGCGACGACCGGGCGGCGCAGGGTCGTCTCCGTGATCCGCCGCTGGGCGTCCGGGGTGCGCAGGTACGCGGTGAGCTTCCCGGCCGCCTCCTTCGCCTCCGGGCGGGCCGAGGCGAGCAGGGTGAGCGGATAGTCGGCGGTGACGACGCCGTCGGCCAGCCGGATCACGGTCAGCTCCCCGGCCGGGAACGAGGAGAGCAGCACCGACTCGTAGTTGACGAGCGCGTCGACGTCGGTGCGGCGGCCGTAGGCGGTGGCCAGCCAGCCGGAGGAGCCCGAGGTCAGCTTCTGCCCGGTGAAGAACTCCTTGAGCTTCGGGGTGGCCCGGCGCACGTCCTCGCCGGTCAGCGCGGACTGGGCCCCGAGAGGCCGGAGGCGACCGAGACCAGCGCGGAGAAGCCGGAGTGGGAGCGCTTCGGGTCCGTCATGCCGTACGTCAGCCTGCCGTCGGCGACGGCCCGGTGCAGTTGCGACCAGGTGACCTCCGCCGGGTCCCAGCCGAGCCGGGCGAGGGCCGCGGGCCGCACCCCGAGCGCCACCGGGGAGGTCATGACCGGGGTCTCGCCGGTGATCCTCCTCGCGGTGTCGGGGCGCAGCCGCAGGTAGTCGTTGGAGGAGAGCCAGACCGCGTCGAAGTCCTTCCCGGCCTCGCCGGACGCGATCCGCCCGACGGCGTCGAGGGTGCCGGCGTAGGTGGGGCGGACGGTGATCCCGGTCGCCTTCCGGGCCTCTTCGAGGACCGGGGCCATGTCGGCCAGTTCGGAGGAGGCGAGGACGCGGAGGGTGCCGGGCTCGAACGCCGCGGCCCCGTCGTCCTTCGCGGGCCGGTCGCCGGGCCCGCAGGAGCCGCCGGTGGCGGTGACGAGCAGGGCGAGGGCGAGGGCGGCGAGCGCGTGTCGCAGGGGCGGGGAGCGTGGATCACGAGGAGGCCCCGCCTTCCGGCGCGTTCGCGCGGCGGCTGCGCTCCAGGTGGGCGCTCGCCTCCTGGAGCTCCGCCGTCAGGGACCCGACCGTCGCCGCCATCGTCTCCGTGGCCCGCGCCTTGTACGCGTCGATGGCGTCGAGCGTCCGGTGGATCTGCTGGAAGGCGGTGCGGAGCGTCTCCGCGCCCACCGCCGGGTCCGCCGCGATCCGCTGGATCTCGCCGGCCTGGGTCGCCAGCATCTCGGCGTTGCCCCGGACCAGGTCCTCGGTGGTGGACCGCAGCGCGTTCACCTGCTCGGTGACCTTGCGCTGGTTCTCCAGGGCGGAGGCGAGCATCACCGCGATCCGCAGCGCCGACAGGGTCGTCGTCGCGGCCCGCTCCACGCCCTTGATCAGCTCGTCGTTGTTCCGGCGGACCACGTCCATCGCCAGGTACCCCTGGGCGCAGACGGCGAGCTGGGTCAGGAGGTCCTGGTGCTTCTGCCGCACCGGGAAGAGCAGGTCGGCGCGGAGCGCGTCCGCCCGGGCCGGGTCGGGGTGCGGTCGATCCGCTCCTCCACGGCCGCGTCGAGCGCCTCGGTGAGCACCGCGTACTCCTGGAGTCCGGTCATGGTCTCCCACAGCCGGGTCCGCTCGGTCTCCAACGCGGCGTTGTCGCGGCGCAGTTCGTCCTGTCCGCCGCGCAGCGTCGACGATCCGGTGCAGGGTGGCCCGGGAGGAGGCGTACGCGGCGACGTGGTCGCGCAGCCGGTTGCCGCCCGGGAGCTTCGCCAGGAGCCCCTTGAACCCCTTGGCGGGGGTGTCGCGGGGGTCCAGGTCCTCGACCGTGCGCCGCAGTTCGACGAGGGAGGCGCCGACCCGGGTCCGCGGGTCGCCGCCGGGGGCCCCGCCGCCGAGGGAGCGGACCGTGCGGTCCAGCATGCGGTTCGTCTGCTGGGCGGCGGAGCGCATCTCGCCCGCGCCGAGCGCCGTGATCTCGCCGACGCGGCCCGCGAACTCGGGGAGCGCGGGTCGAGTCCCTCGAGCGAGCCGATGTACTCGGCGGCCCGGCGGGCCGTCTCCGTACGGACCGATTCGTCGAGCGGCACCAGACCGGAGGCCTGCGCGGCGCGGATCGGCGGCACAGGGGCGGGCGGGGTGAGGACGAGCGGGGTGTCGTGCTCGGGCGGTGTGCCGTGCTCGGGCGGTGTCGGGGCCATGGTGCGTCCCGGGTCCGTCGCCGGCCCCGGGGCGGGCGTTCTTCTCGGGTCGGTGGCCGGTCCCGGGGCGGGTGTCCTTCTCGGGTCCGTGAACGGTCCCGGGCCGGGCGTTCTTCTCGGGTCTTCCGGTGGCGTCATGCGGTGTCCCCTGGTCGCGGGCCCGCAGCGCCATCTCGTGCAGCACCTCGCCGGTGGGCACGGGCGCCTGGCGGACTCCGTTCAGCGTCTGGTTGAGGTAGGCGGTGTGGCCGCCGGTCGCGGTGGTGAACTCGCCCGCCGCGCCCTGCGGCCGGAAGCCGTGGCGGACCGCGAGCCGGCGCAGCTCGGGGTCGGTGGAGAGGAGTTCGCCGAGCGCCCGGCCGTTCTCGGTGAGCGGTACGAGGGTGTGGTCGCTGTTGACCGTGGTGTCCGGGTAGAGGACGACGAGGTCGCCCATGGGCCGCCCGGCCAGGAGCTGCGCGGCGACCTGGGACTCGTACACCAGGACCAGCGGGTTGCCGACGCCGCTGACGAAGTCCCGGAAGGGGCGTCGGAGCCGGACTGCTGGGCGCCCTGGACCTGGATCAGCTTGCGCAGGAGCGGGGCCGTGCGGGCGACGGCGGCCTCGTCGCCCGCGACCCGCCCGCCGTCGGCCACGTAGCTCGCGGCGGCCAGGTAGAGGCGCCGGAGCTGGAGGCGACCGGGTCGGTGGAGGTGACGAAGAGGGTGCCGCGCAGTTCGGCGTGGCCCTCGGCCCCCTTCAGTTGCTGCCAGGTGCGGTCGGCGCGGGCCGCCGCCAGGTAGGCCTCCATCCGCAGGGTGCCGCTCGTGCCGCGCGGACCGAGGGTCGCCAGGCCGTTGGAGGCGAGGATCCGGGCGGCGGTGCTGTGGGCGACGACGACGAGCGGCGAGTAGAAGGGCCGCAGCGGGGCGGTGACCGCCCTGTCCCTCACCGCCCGGCGGCCTTCGCGCGCAGGCCGTCGGCCGGGGCCTTCGAGGACGGGAAGGCGAAGTCGTAGCCGTCGAGGGCAGTTCCTCCATGTCCCAGGACCCGGAGGTCTCGGTGCCCACGGTGAAGCCCCGGGCGGCCAGGGCCTTCACCACCTGCGGATCGGCGAAGAACTCGGCCTTCTCCGATCCGATGACTCCCCGCACGGTCCTCGTCGCCGTGCCCGTGTCCTTCTCGCCGCCCGTCACGAGGACGGTGGCCACGCCGCCGAGGAGCAGGACGGCGAGGACGATTCCCAGGATGCGTCTCACGCGGGAAGCGTGCTCGCGGAAGCCCACGTTCCGGGGCGGGTCGGGTGGACGGGAGGTGAAGGAGCCATCCCGGTACCGAACCGGAGGGGCCGGTACCGCGGCCCTCTCGGGCGGAGGGGTGGTGGGCGCCCGGTCCGCGCGGTTCGTGCCGCGCGGACCGGGGCCGTCAGGGGCGGCCGTGGCCAGGGCGGGTTCCCCGGCCAGCGCCGCGGTGTGCGCGTCCATCCGCTCGGCGGCGAGGATGGCGGCGGCCGTGTCGGCCCGGGAGGCGGCGACGACCAGGGCGCGGCCCGCGAGGGCGTGCGCCTTGCCGTGCAGCTCCCGCGCGGACGCGCCGCTGAGAGCCGCGTGCCGTGCGGGCGGTGCGCCGCGCAGCCGCGCCACCTGCCGGGCGATGAGCTCGCCGGCCTCCGTGTCGCCCAGCTCGTCGGTGACGGCGAGCAGGGCCGCGAGGTGTCCGGCGAGCTGGATGTCCAGCTCCTCCTCGCGGGAGCGGTGCGGGTACGCGTCGTGGGCGTCGTCGGCCATCCGGTGGACCGACTTGGTGCGGATCGGTTCGTACATGGGACGGCCTCCTGAGTGCTCTGGAGCCATCCTAGCTTAGATCGTGTCTAAAGTTGAGTCGGGTCTCGTGTGCGGGGGCTACGGCTGGCTGTAGCCGTCCAGGAACCGCCCGATCCGCGTCACCGCGTCCGCCAGGTCCGCCGCCGCCGGCAGCGTGACGATCCGGAAGTGGTCCGGCTCGTGCCAGTTGAAGCCCGTCCCGTGCACCACCATGATCTTCTCGGCCCGCAGCAGGTCCAGGACCATCTGCCGGTCGTCCTTGATCTTGTAGACGTTCGGGTCGAGCCGCGGGAAGAGGTACAGCGCCCCTTCGGCTTCACGCACGTCACGCCCGGGATCCGCGTGAGCAGCTCGTACGCCGTGTCCCGCTGCTCCAGGAGCCGCCCGCCCGGCAGCACCAGGTCCTCGATCGACTGCCGGCCCTGGAGGGCGGCGGCCACCGCGTGCTGCGCCGGCATGTTCGCGCACAGGCGCATGTTGGCGAGGATCGTGAGGCCCTCGATGTACGAGGAGGCGTGGTGCTTCGGGCCGCAGACCGCGAGCCAGCCGGAGCGGAAGCCGGCCACCCGGTAGTTCTTGCTCATCCCGTTGAAGGTGAGGCAGAGCAGGTCGGGCGCGATGGCGGCGGTCGGGGTGTGCGTGGTGCCGTCGTAGAGGATCTTGTCGTAGATCTCGTCCGAACAGACGACCAGACCGTGCCGGCGGGCGATCTCCGTCAGGGAGCGGAGCATCTCGTCGTCGTAGACGGCGCCCGTCAGGTTGTTCGGGTTGATGATCACGATCGCCTTGGTGCGGTCGGTGATCTTCCGTTCGATGTCCGCGAGGTCCGGCATCCAGTCGGCCTGCTCGTCGCAGCGGTAGTGCACGGCCGTACCGCCCGCGAGCGACACCGAGGCCGTCCACAGCGGGTAGTCCGGGGCCGGGACGAGGACCTCGTCGCCGTCGTCCAGGAGCGCCTGCATCGCCATCTGGATCAGCTCGGAGACGCCGTTGCCGAGGTAGATGTCCTCGACGGAGAGCGGGATGCCCTTGGTCTCGTAGTGGCTCATCACCGCCCGGCGGGCCGAGCAGGCCCTTCGCGTCGCCGTAGCCGTGCGCGTCGGCGAGGTTGCGCAGCACGTCTTCCAGGATGGCGGGCGGGCACTCGAAGCCGAAGGCGGCCGGGTTGCCCGTGTTGAGCTTGAGGATGCGATGACCCGCGGCTTCGAGCCGCATCGCCTCTTCGAGCACCGGACCCCGGATTTCGTAACAGACGTTGGCGAGCTTCGTGGACTGGATCACCTGCATGACGAGAGCTTACGGCCGGGGCGGCCGGGACGCTTCGTGTTTTGGGCCACGTCGGGGAGGGCGGAGGGCCGGGGCCGGGGTCGGTGCCCGCGGCGCGCCGGATAGGTTGGCACGCCATGTGGGTCTTCAGTGCCTCCGGATGCCGGTGGCTGGGTGCGGGCGGATCGCTCGCCGTCGCCGTGGGCGGATGGTTCGCCGGGACGCTGCCGGTGCGCGGCGGCGGGGGCTGTGGGAGCGGCACGGCCCGGCGTCCACGGCCGCCGGGGCCGTCCTGGCGTACCTCGGCCTGACCCTGCTCGTCGCCGCGTGGGGGCGGTACGGGGTGCTGCTGGCCCGGGGCACCGGGGCCGCGCGGGACGGGGTCCTCGCGACCCTCGTCTGCTGGACCGTCCCGCTCCTCCTCGCCCCGCCGCTGCACAGCGCCGACGTCTACAGCTACGTCGCCCAGGGCGCCATGGTCCTCGAAGGGCACGACGTGTACGGCGCCGGGCCCTCCGTCCTCGGCCCCGGCGACCTCGGCGCCGAGGCGGCGGCGAGCGTCGGCGGGCACTGGACCGACACCCCGCCCCGTACGGCCCCGCCTTCCTGCTCCTCGCGGCGGCCGTCGTGAAGCTCACCGGCGGCGCGGTCGTGCCCGCCGTCCTCGGCATGCGCCTGATCGCCCTCGGGGCCCTCGCGCTCACCGCGTGGGCGGTCCGGGGGCTCGGCGGCGGGCCCGGCGGCCGGGCGGGCGCGCTCTGGCTGGCCGTCCTCAACCCGCTCTTCCTGATCCACGTCGTCGGCGGCACGCACAACGACGGCCTGATGATCGGCCTCGTCCTCGCCGGCGTCCTGCTCGCGACGCGGGGCCGGTGGGTGCTCGGCTCCGTCCTCGTCGGCTGCGCCGTGATGGTGAAGTCCCCGGCGGCGGTCGCCCTGCTCTTCATCGGGATCGTCGTCGCCCGCCGGGCCGGGGGCGGCGCCCGGGGCCTGGCGAAGGGCCTCGTGCTGCCCGGGGCCGTCGCGGGGGCCGTGGCGGCGGGCGCGACGGTGCTCGCCGGGACCGGGTTCGGATGGCTGCGCACGCAGAGCGTCGCCGGGACCATCCACACCGCCCTGTCCGCCACCAGCGACCTCGGGCTCGGGCTCGGGCTGCTCCTCGCGGACGACCCCGACCCGGTCAAGGACCTCGTGCAGAAGCTGGGCCTCGCCGCCGCGCTCGTCCTCATCGCGGTCCTCGCGCGGCGCGCGTGGCGGGGCTCCTCGACCCGGTCCTCGGCCTCGGCCTCTCCCTGGTGGCCCTGGTCGCGCTCTCGCCGATGGTCCAGCCCTGGTACCTGCTGTGGGGGACGGCCGTCGTCGCGTCGGCGGCCTGGTACGGCCGGGCCGGGCAGGTCCTCGCGGTCCTCTCGGCGGCGCTCGTGTACGAGACGGCGCCCTCGGGGCGCACGCCCTGGTACGGGTTCGCTGGCGGGCGCCGTGGCCGCGCTCGGCCTGCTGTGGGCGCGGCGGGACCCGTGGCGGGCCGGCGCCGCGGAGGACGCCGACCCGGTGGGCGCGCCTACCGGGGGACCGGCGTCCGCCTGATCGCGCGCCCCGCCAGCACGTCCGTCCGGCTGCCGTCCTCGATCACGAACCTCCCCCGACCAGGACGTGCGGGATGCCCGTCGGCAGGGTCCTCGGGCGTGCGTACGTCGCGCCCGAGGCGACCGTCGCCGGGTCGAAGAGGACCAGGTCGGCCACGTACCCTCGCGGACCAGGCCCCGGTTGGGGAGGCGGAGGCGGGCGGCCGGGCGGGAGGTCAGGTGGGCGACGCACTCCTCCAGGGACAGGACGCCGAGCTCGCGCGCGTACCGCCCCAGGTACTCGGGGAACGTGCCGTACGCGCGCGGATGCGGCTTGAGGCCCTGGAGGATGCCGTCCGAGCCGCCGGTGTGCACCCGGTGGCGCATGATCGTCCGGACGTTCTCCTCGTGGCCCACGTGCTGGAGGATCGTCGTGCCGAGCCGGTCCTCGACCAGGAGCCGGCGGGCCGTGGCCCAGCCGTCGACGCGGCGGCCGACGAACCCCGCGAGCGCGGGCGCGTTCACCCCGAGACCTCGATCGTGTCCCAGTCGACGGGGACGCCGTGGCAGCCGTCCGAGCCGACCTCCTCCAGGTGGTGCCTGATCCGCTCGGCCGTCGCGTCGTCTCGGAGCCGCGCGAGCACCGCCTCCGGGCCGCCCTCGCTCGCCCAGCTCGGCAGCACGGCCACCAGGGTCGTGCAGCCGGGGGTGTACGGATACGTGTCGAGGCTGATGTCCGCGCCCGCGTCCAGGGCCGCGTCGAGCAGGGCGAGCAGCTCGGGGCCCGGCCCTCGTTCACGCCGAAGTTCATGGTGGCGTGGGCCAGGTGCAGGGCGCACCCGGCCTCCCGGGTCAGGGCGACCATCTCCGCGTACGCGTCGAGGGCCCCGGCCCCGTACGAGCGGTGGTGCGGGCAGTAGTAGCCGCCGTACTCCGCGACGACCCGGCACAGCTCGGTCAGCTCGGCGTCCGGCGCGTACATCCCGGGGGTGTAGGTCAGGCCGGAGGACATGCCGACCGCGCCCTGCTCCAGGCCCTCGGCGACGAGCCGCCGCATCCGCTCCAGCTCGGCCTCCGTCGCCGGGCGGTCCTCCCAACCGACCACCTGCGCCCGGACCGTCCCCTGGGGGACGAGATAGGCGGCGTTGACGGCGATGCCCCGGCCGCCGTGCGCGCCGTCGAGCCGGTCCAGGTACTCGCCGACCGTGCGCCAGTCCAGGTCCAGGTCGGAGCCGTCGCCGTTCCAGCCGGTGATCGCCCGCCGCACCTCCGCGCGCGTGCGGTCGTCCACCGGCGCGTACGACAGGCCGTCCTGGCCCAGGACCTCCAGGGTCACGCCCTGCGCGGCCTTCGCGGAGTGGTCGGGGTCGCGGAGCAGCGCCAGGTCGCTGTGGGCGTGCATGTCGACGAAGCCGGGGAGAGGACGAGCCCCTCGGCGTCCAGGATCCGGCGGCCGGTGGGCCGCCGGCCGCCGCGGCGGCGGCCTCCCCGGACGATCGTGGTGATCCGGCCGTCCTCGACGCCGACGTCGGCCCGGTAGGAGGGCCGCCGCCGCCGTCGATGACCTCGGCGTCACGGATGACGAGTTCCACCACTGTCCCGACTCCCCGGCGCCTAGAAGAACGTGCGGACGTGGTCGACCACCGTGCCGTCGGCCTCGACCAGCGGAATGAGCTGCCACTTGTCGAACGCCGTGCACGGGTGGGAGAGGCCCATCCCCACCCAGTCCCCGACCTCCAGGTCCGCCCCCGGCTCCGTGCGCAGCCAGGCGTGCTGGTCGGAGAGGCCCGTCACGGTGATGCCCCGGCGGGCGGACCTCGCCCGTGCGGGCATCGCGGACCACCTGCGCCTCCGGGAGGTCCAGGTCGTGGGCGGCGTCCCGCTTGCCCGCGTTGGTGAAGGCCTGCTCGCCGGTGGGCCGGGAGACGACCTGCGACCAGAGCCGGAACGCCGGCTGGAGCGCACCCTCCCCGGGGACCCGGTTGAAGGGGTGACCTCCCGGTAGCGGCCGTCGTCGTGCGAGACGTACGCGCCGGAGCGCAGCAGCTTCAGGACCGGGAGGGAGAGCGCGGGGATCTCTGCGAAGACCTCGGCGACCGCGTCGAACCAGGCGCTGCCGCCCGCGCTCACCACGATCTCGCCGATGCCGGGGCCGAAGCGGCCCTCCCGGTCGAAGGCGGCGGCGAGGCCGGTGAGCCGCAGCAGCCAGTCCCGGACCCGCTCGGGGTCCGCCTCCGGCACCTCGCCCTCGTACCCGGCGACGCCGACGAGCCGCAGGGTGGCGGTGGCGGCGACCGCGTCCGCGACGGCGGCGCACTCCGCCTCCGTACGGACGCCGGTACGGGCCCCCTCGCCCGCGCCCAGCTCGACGACGACGTCCACCGGGCGGCCGGCCCCGGCGGCGCGCAGGGCCTCGTCCATCAGCTCGACGCCGCGCACGGGAGTCCACGTAGCAGACCAGGCGGAAGTCCGGGTCGGCGTCGAGCTCGGCGGCGAACCAGCGCAGGGCGACGGGGTCGACCAGCTCGTTGGCGAGGAAGATCCGGGCGATGCCGTGGGCGCGGTAGACGCGGGCCTGGTGGGGCACGGCCGCGGTGATGCCCCAGGCGCCGTGCGCCAACTGCCGCTCGAAGAGCCGGGGGCCATGGAGGTCTTGCCGTGCGGGGCGAAGGCGAGGCCGTGGCGCTCGGCGTACGTCTCCAGGAGGCGCAGGTTGTGCTCGACGGACTCGGCGGAGAGGGCGAGGACGGGGTGGTGTAGCCGCCGGTGAAGAGGTTGCGGCGCTGGGCGGAGAGCTCGCCGACGGTCAGGCCCTCGGCGTCCGGGGGAGGGCCTTGAAGCGGTGGTCGACGCGTTCGGCGGAGAGGTCGGGGATCTCGCGCCCCTTCCGTACGTCCTCCTGCGCGGGCGTCTCGTTCGCCGGGCCTGCCATGGGCTCCTCCTCGCGGTGTTGCATTCGCTGCAACGCTCATTGCGCACCTTGCTCACGGCTGTCTAACATCCGGGCCAAGGCCGGGTCAATGGACCCGTGG
This sequence comes from Streptomyces sp. WAC08241, assembly GCA_007858575.1. Classification (GTDB taxonomy): domain Bacteria; phylum Actinomycetota; class Actinomycetes; order Streptomycetales; family Streptomycetaceae; genus Streptomyces. The sequence goes on along the minus strand of CP042279.1, from coordinate 4,488,390 downwards.
AGTCGCAGGGAGCACGAGAGTGAGCGGACACGCGCCCGTGGACGTCGTCTGCCTCGGCGAGTCCATGGTCACCTTCCTGCCCTCCCGGCCGGGCCGCCTCGCGGACGTCCCTCCTTCACGCGGGCGATCGGCGGCGCCGAGACCAACGTCGCCTGCGCCCTCGCCGCCGCCGGGCACCGCGCCAAGTGGGTCGGCCGCGTCGGCCGCGACGGCTTCGGCGACCACCTGCTCGACGTCGTCGGCGGCCACGGCGTCGACGTCACGGCCGTCGGCCGCGACCCGCACCGGCCGACCGGGATCTACTTCCGCACGGACGAGGACCGGGCCACCGACGCGCACGAGGTCGTCTACTACCGGGCCGGGTCCGCCGCCTCGGCGATGTCGCCCGCCACCGTCCCGTACGAGAGCGTCGCCGGCGCCCGGATCCTGCACCTCACCGGCATCACCGCCGCCCTCTCCGGGGACTGCCTGGCCCTGCTGCGGGAGCTCACCGCCCCGCGCCCCGGCCGGCCGCTCGTCTCCTTCGACGTCAACCACCGGCCGGCCCTGTGGCGCGACGGCGACGCCCCGGCGTACTCCTCGAACTGGCCCGCCGCGCCGACGTCGTCTTCGTCGGCGCGGACGAGGCTGAGCGGCTGTGGGGCCTGAAGGACCCCCGCGAGGTCTTCGAGGCCCTGCCCGGACCGGGAACGGTCGTGGTCAAGCTGGGCGGCACGGGAGCCGTGGCCGTCGAGCGCGGCGGTGCGGACCGCGGGGAACCGCGACCTCCGTCCCCGCCCCCGCGTCGACGTCGTCTCGCCGATCGGCGCCGGGGACGCCTTCGCCGCCGGTTTCCTCTCCGCGACCCTCCGCGGCCTCGACCTCCGGAGCCGGCTCCGTCACGGGCACCTGACGGCCGCCGCCGCCCTCACGGTCCCCGGCGACCTGGCCGTCCCGCCCCGCCGCGACCTGGCCGACCGCCTGGCCGCGCTCGACGACGCGGCCTGGGGGACACTTCACCTCGGCCCCGACTGGACGGAGGCCGACGAGGAGACCCCGGGCGGACGGGCGAGGACCCGCAGGGCCCCGGCCGCGCGGGGGACGACCAGGAGTACGCACGCCATGAGCCAGACCGTCGACCGGGCGCTCAGCATCCTGCCGCTGCTCGCGCGGGGCCCCGCCGACCTCGGGCAGGTCGCCGAGAGCCTCGGCGTCCACAAGTCCACGGCCCTGCGGCTGCTGCGCACGCTCCACGAGCACGGGCTCGTCCACCGCCAGCAGGACCAGCGCTACCGCCTGGGCGCCCGGCTCTTCGCGCTCGCGCAGGAGGCCGTCGAGAACCTCGACGTCCGGGAGATCGCCCACCCCTACCTCACCGCGCTCAACGAGCGGACCGGGCACACGGTCCACCTCGCGGTGTACGAGGAGGGCGAGGTGCTCTACATCGACAAGGTCGAGAGCCGCTACCCGGTCCGCATGTACTCGCGCATCGGCAGGCCCGTCGCGATCACCGTCGCCGCCGTCGCCAAGCTGCTCCTGGCCGACCTGCCCGAGGCCGAGCGGCGCGCGGTCGCCGCGAAGCTCGACTACCCCCGTACACGCCCCGTTCGACGCCGAACGCCGCCGCCTTCCTCAAGGAGCTGGCGACCGTGCGCGAGCAGGGTGGGCCACCGACCTCGGCGGCCACGAGGAGTCCATCAACTGCGTCGGCGCGCCCGTCCGCGGCGCCGACGGGCGGGTCGTCGCCGCCATGTCGGTCTCGGCGCCCAACGTGGTCGTCACGGCCGGGGAACTCCTCGCCCTCCTCCCGCAGGTGCGCCGCACCGCGGACGCCATCAGCCGGGAGTACTCCGGCACCGCCCCGACCAAGGACACCGCATGAGCGACCAGCCGACCGCGCAGACGTTCCCGCAGCCCGTCGAGAAGACCGCCCTGACCCCGGCGACCCACACCGCCCCGCCCGCGAGGTTCTCGCACGGCGTGAGGAAGAGCAACGTCCTCCAGGTCGCCGGCCAGGTCGGCTTCCTGCCGGCCGTCGAGGGACAGGCGCCGACCGTCGCGGGCCCGACCCTGCGCGAGCAGACCCTCCAGACCTTCGCCAACGTCAAGGCGATCCTGGAGGAGGGCGGCGCGACCTGGGACGACGTCATGATGATGCGCGTCTACCTGACGGACGTGGACCACTTCGCCGAGATGAACGAGATCTACGACCGGTACTTCGAGGAGCAGCACCTCAAGGCCCCGCCTCCGCCCGCACCACCGTCTACGTCGGCCTCCCGGCCGGCCTCCTCGTCGAGATCGACGCGCTGGCGGTCCTGGGCTGACGAAGCGCCCCGGCCGGTCGCTCCGGCCGGGGCACCTCGTCACGGGTGGCGGGTCAGGCCGCGCAGTACTGCCCTGCTTCCCGATCGAGCGGTACATGCAGTCCGCGTTCTCCAGGAGCTGGAGCACCGCGTCCCGGTTGCGGGCCGTTTCGCGTTCGATGACCTCGTCGGGCGGGTAGAAGCCGCCGCCGGAGGACGAGGACGGGTACATCTCGAAGGTGTAGGCGAAGACCTTCTGGCTGCCCCACAGGTAGTCGTCGATCGAGCCGTCCGTGACGTACAGGTCGCTGGACTGCTCGGGGGTGTAGCCGTTGCTCGCGGCCATCTTCTTCCCCACGGCCGCGAAGGCGTCCCGGTCGTCCTTGGTCATGCCGGTGGTGGTGTCGGCGGTGGTCCAGCCGAAGGGCCAGAGGACCAGTTCGCTGTACGTGTGGAAGTCGATGGCCGCCTTGACCTGCTGCTTCCCGCCGACCACCCGGGAGCGGACGAAGTCGGCGACGACCTTCACCTCGGGGGCCGACTCGGGGCCGCGCCCCGTAGGTCTCGGAGCCCTTGGAGCCCGAGGAGCCGCCGCAGCAGCCCCACTTGTAGTCCCAGTTCCGGTTCAGGTCCGTGCCGACGTACGAGGAGCCGGAGTTGGGCTGCCGGTTCTTGCGCCAGCTCCGGTAGGAGCCGGACGCGATGTCGTACTCGCCGCCGTCCGGGTTGAGGTCCGGGACGATCCAGATCTCGCGGCCGTTCACGGCATTGGTGATCCTGCTGTCCGTGCCGTAGCCCGCGCCGAGTTCGCGCAGCAGGTAGAGCGCCATCTCGACGGTGAGGTGCTCGCGGGCGTGCTGGTGGTGGGTGAAGAGGACCTCGGGCTCGTTCTCGTCGACGGCCACGTTGTCGCTGACCTTGATCGCGACGATGTCCCGGCCCTCGTACGACTTCCCGATCACCCGCTTGCTCATGATCGAGGGGTACTGGGCGAGCCGCTGGGCGATCTCCGCGTTCGCCTCGGCGTAGTTGTGGTAGCGGGAGTCCGCCGACGGGAAGTCCAGCGGGCCGAGCGCCGACCGGGCGGCCCCGCCCCGGTCCGGCAGGGCCGGCAGGGCCACCGGCCGGTAGCCCAGGGCCCTGAGGCGCCCGAGCTGTTCGGCGTTCGCGCTGACCACGACCGCGCGGGCGTCGACCTCGTCGATCGAGACCCCGGTGGCGGCGAGCGCGGTGCGGGCGGCCGGGGTGGACGGTCCGGCGACCTCGTACTGCCGGATCACCTCCCCGGAGCCGGAGCCGGAAGCGGAAGAGCGGGCGGCGGTCGGCGCTGGGTCGGCCCCGGCGGGTGTCGCGAGCGCGGAGAGGGGCGCCGCGAGGGCGAGCGCCACGAGGGCCGCGAGGGTGGCGGACCTCCTGCCGGGCCTCCTGGCGCGGAGGGAACGTCGCATGGTGTCTCCTGGGTGGGGAGTGTGGGGGTGCGACAACGACGAAAACGACGAAGTGGAACGGAGGGTGCGGGGGCGTACGGGTCGTGCGGGGTGTTCCGGTCATGGTGGAGGCATGTCATGGACCGGTCAAGACATGAACTTCGGCCATACTGTCCCGCGTGGGGACCCTCATCGGCAGATACGTCATCGAGCACAAGCTGGGCGAAGGCGGCATGGGCACCGTCTACCTTGCCCGATCGCGCGGCGGACGCGCCGTCGCCGTCAAAGTGGCGCGGCCGGAACTCGCCTCCGATCCCTCGTTCCGCGCACGCTTCCGCGCCGAGGTCGCCGCGGCCCGGCAGGTCGGCGGCTTCCACACCGCGCAGGTCGTCGACGCCGACCCCGACGCCGAGGCGCCCTGGCTCGCCACCGCCTACGTGCCCGGCCCCACCCTCGCCGGACTCGTCACCGCCGAGGGCCCCTGGACGAGACGAAGCTGCGCGCCCTCGGCGCCGCGCTCGCGGAGGCCCTGGAGGCCATCCACGCCTGCGGGCTCGTCCACCGCGACCTCAAGCCCGGCAACATCGTCATGGCGCCCGACGGGCCGCGCGTCCTCGACTTCGGGATCGCCCGCGCCCTGGAGTCGACCCGGCTCACCGCCACCGGCTCCGCCTTCGGCACCCCCGGCTACCTCGCCCCCGAACAGGCCCTCGGCGAGGTGACCGGCGCCGCCGACGTCTTCGCCCTCGGCGCCGTCCTCGTCGCCGCCGCCGGCGGCCGCCCCTTCGGGGACGGCACGCCGATGGGCCTCATGTACCGCTCGGTCCACGAGGCCCCGGACCTGACCTCCGTCCCGGAGGCGCTGCGCGACCTGGTGGCCCGCTGCCTCGCCAAGGACCCGGCCGAACGGCCCACGCCGGACGGGATCCTGGACGCGCTGGAGGAGGGGCTCCGGGGCGGGGCTTTCGGGGGCGGGCGAGCGGCCGCCCGCCACGGTGGTCGTGCCCGCGCCCGCCCACCCCTTCGGCCCCCGGCACCCCCGTACCGCCGTCTGTGCCGCCCTCCGCCCTCCCGACCGCGCCCGCCCACGGGCCCCCGGGACACGCGCAGGGGTACGCGAGGCCGCCGGGCCCCGGCTTCGGGCCCCGGGCGCCTTCGCCGTACCGCCGCCGCCCGCCGCGCCGCCCGGAGCCGTACCGCCCGGGTCCGTACCCCTCGGAGCCGTACCGCCCGGGTTCGCGAGGGAGTTCGTGGCCGCGGACCGGGTGTCCGGGATCGTCGTCGACGGCTCCGGCGTGCACCTCCAGCTCTACGGCGAGGAGGTGGACTTCGACTGGGAGGAGATCTCGGGCGTGGACCTCCTGCGGACCCGCCGCGGCCGGGGGCTGAGCATCGTGGTCTCGCTCCACGAGGGCGGCGCGTACACCTGCGAGCTCGACGGCCACCGCGCCGCCCGGGTCGACGAGTGGGTGGTCCGGCTCGACCCGGTCCTGGCCGGGTTCCTGCCCCGCCGCTGAGCGCGCGGCACGGCACGGTCCGGGAACGACGCAGCGCCGCCGGGGAGCGGCGGCGCTGCGGAGCCGTACCCGTACGCGTACGGGAAGGGGTGACCGGTTACGGGAGGCCGTGCACGTGCGGGCCGACCGCGTTCGACCAGGCGTTGCCGGCCGTCGCGTCCCAGTTGGTGGACCAGGTCATGGCGCCGCGCAGGGACGGCCAGGCCTGGGCCGGCTTGAAGGTGCCGCAACCGGTGAGCTTGGTCAGGCAGTCGAGGGCGTTCTTCACGATCTGCGGGTCGACGTAGCCGCTGCCCGCGCCCCGGGTGGAGGCCGGGACGCCCAGACCGACCTGGGACGGGTCGAGACCGCCCTGGATCTGGATGCAGGCGAGCGCGGTGAGAAGTCCACCGAACCCTGGCTGTAGACCTTGCCGTCGCAGCCGAGCATCGAACCGCTGTTGTAGTACTGCATGTTGACGACCGTCAGGATGTCCTTCACGGCCAGCGCGGTCTTGAAGTACTCCGTGCCCGTGCTCTGCATGTCGATGGTCTGCGGGGCCATCGTCAGGACCAGGCTCGAACCCGCCTTCGCGGAGAGCTGGCGCAGCGCCTTGGTGAGGTACGTGGAGTTGATGCCGTGCTCGAGGTCGATGTCGACGCCGTTGAAGCCGTACTCCTGCATCAGGGCGTACGCGCTGTTCGCGAAGGCGGTCGCGCTCGCGTCGCTGTTGATCGTGACGTTGCCCTTCTCGCCGCCGACCGAGATGATCACCGACTTGCCGGCCGCCTTCTTGGCCGCGACGTCGGCCTTGAAGTCGGCGACCGAGGCGTAGCCGACGGCCGGGTCGAGGTTGAAGACGATCTGGCCGGGCGTCGTCGAGTCGGCGAAGGAGACGGCGATGATGTCGTACGCCGCCTGCACGTCCCGCAGCTTCTGCTTGGCCGCGCCGTTGTCGAAGTTCTGCCAGTAGCCGGTCACGGCGTGCTTGGGCACGGACGGGCCGGGGCCGGGATTGGTGTTCTTGGCGGTGCGCGCCGACACGGCGGCGGACTTGGCGGACTCGCCCGCCGCGTTCGTCGCGGAGACCTGGAACTGGTAGGCGGTGTCGGCGGTGAGCCCGGTGACCGTGGCGGAGGTGCCGCTCACGGTCTGCGGGTTGGCGCCGTCCCGGTACACCTTGTAGCCCGTCGCGCCGGAGACCGCGCCCCAGCTCAGGCTCACGGAGGAGGAGGTGACGGTGCCCGCCGCGAGGCCGGCCGGGGTGGACGGGACGACCGGGTCGGGGTCCTGGCCGCCGCCCCGTCGGGCCCGTACACGCTCACGTCGTCGACGAGGTAGGGGAGGTGCCGTACCAGCCGTGGGTGTAGATCTCGACCGAGGTGGTGGAGGCGCCCGTGGTGAAGGTGGTGGTGAGCTGCTTCCAGGACGGGGAGTCCGGCGTCCAGGTGGAGACCGAGCCGGTGCCGGTGCCGGTGTTGTTCGCGCCGAGGTAGGCGTAGCCGCCCTGGACCCAGGCACTCAGCGTGTACGTCGAGTTGGGCTTCACGGCCACGGTCTGCACGCACTTGGCGTTGTCGAGACCGGCCGGGCTCGCCTTGAGGGCGCCGGCCCCGGTGCGGACCGGCGAGGAGACGGCGGCGCCGCTCCCGGCGGAACAGGCCCAGTTGGCGAGGCCGTTCTCGAAGCCCGCGTTCTTGGCGACGTTGACGTCCGCCGCCTGCGCGGTGCCGGCTCCGCCGACGAGGACGAGCCCGGAGCCGACGGCGAGCGCGAGGCTCCACCGAGCCATCTGCGTCCGCTCGGACGGGTGGTGGTGCGGTCCACGTGCATCCTCCGTGGGGGAGTTGGGGATGTGGAGGTGCCGTACGTCGTCGTACGGAGGGGTTCGTACGGGGGTACGAGGCGGTACGAGGCGGTACGGGTTCGGGCGGTGGCCACCGCTGAAGCTACAAGTTGGTCCAGACCAATTGACTTGTCAAGGCCTCTGGCACGGAAGGGAGTCGGGAAGGGCCCCGGACCCACGGCCGGAGTTTGGGTCCGATCGTGGGTCCACGGGCCCACGATGCCCGGCCGCACGCCCCTAAGGTGCCCTGACGAACACCGGGCGGGCGGCGGGGGAGCGGCGGATGCGCGGGACGGACGGGCCCCGTGGGCCGGCACGGCACGGCGGGACACGGCACGCGAGGGCGGGGGACCGCCGCCCTCGTCCGCGCCTGGGCGGCAGGCCTGGTCGTCCTGCTCCTCGCCGAGTACCTCCAGGTCACGTACCTCTACGGGACGTTCGCCGACGCCGGACGGCTGGAGGGCTTCGGCGGCCGGCTGCTCCTGGTCCACCTGCCGAACGCGCTCTGCGTCGCCCTGGCGGTCGGGGTGTCCGGCCGGGTCCACCGGGAGCCGTTCCGCTCCTCGCCCGCCCGCCACGCCGCCGCGCTCTTCGCCGTCCCGCTGTTCGCCCAGGCCGTCAGCCTGGCGCTCCAGTGGGAACGCGCCTCGGTCGAGGGCCTGTCGATGTCGTGCGCCGTCGTCGTGGTCGGCGCCTTCTGCGGCCACGCCGCGGATCGGCTCCGGGAGGGGGACCGGTGAGGGACGGCCGGAGGGGGAGTCCGGGAGGGGACCGGTGAGGGACGGCCGGCGGGGGAGTCCGGGAGGGGAATCGGTGAGGGGCGGCCGGCGGGGAGGACGGACCGCGGCGCGGGCGCGCTCGAATACGTGGGAGCCGTGGTGATCGCCGTGGCCCTCCTGCTCGCCCTCGCCGCGACGGGCGTGGCGGGCACCCTCGGCGAGCGGTTCGCCTGCGCGATCGCCTCGCTCTGGGGCGGCGGCTGCGCCCCGGCAGGGGCCCGGGGGCACGGCCGCGCGCGACGCCGACTACGAACCGCCGCTGTGCACGACCTCCACCGTCACGGACAAGGCGGGCGCCAAGGTCAAGGTCGGCTGGTTCGAGTGGGGCAACGAGTACGGCTTCCAGGACCAGGTGCACCAGGCCAACTACGACGTCGACGGCGACGGCCGCGTCGACGGCGGCGACCGGTTGATCCACACCACCTTCACGGACTCGGCCTCGATCGGCGCCACCGGCGGCTTCGGCGGGAAGATCGGCACCCTGGGCAAGGGGTCGGTGGACCTCGGCGGCGGCATCAAGGTCAACAACGGCGACACCTGGGTCTTCGAGAGCAGGGCGGAGGCCGACGCCTTCCGCGGGGACCTGGAGAAGCTCAGAATGTACGAGATCCGGCGCACGTCCCCGGGCGGCGCCGAGGCGAGCATGGGCGACGGCATCCTCGCGCTCTTCGGCAAGGGTCCGCTGGTGGAGGAGGAGAGGCTCCGCGAGCGGATCGAGGGCCGGCTCGGGGACCGCCACATCAGCTACGGCTCCGTCGGCGTCCACGGCAGCGTGGAGGGCGGACTCTCGGTGCACCCGGGCGACGACCGGATCGTCGCCGCCGGGATCGAGGGAAGCGCGAAGATCAACGCCGACGTGATCCTCACCAAGGACGACTACCGCGGCACCAAGTCGTACACCTACTCCGTCAAGGCCGAAGGCCAGTGGGGCAACAGACTCGGCGCCGGCGGCTTCGACACCGGCGACCACGCGCAGGCCGCCCGCTCCGCCACCGTCACCGTCACCCGCGACCAGAAGACCGGCGAACTCCTCCGGATCGACTTCACCCGGACCACGGAGTCCGACGACGTCGGCACCTCCGACGGCGCGGGCGGCCACAACGGCAAGGAGGGCAAGGACAACAAGGGCGGCCGCGTCGGCGCCGTCGACAACTCCGGGAAGAGCAGGACCGAGGTCTTCACCCACACGGTGGCCTTCCCAAGGGCCCGGACGGCGACGCCGACCGCGCCGTGGCGCAGAAGTGGCTGGACGGGAACGGCGACGGCAGCGCGGTCTTCTCGTACCTCCTGAACAACCACGCGCCCACCACCCGCCCGGGCGCCGGCGACCCCTTCGGGCAGCTCCTCTTCGACCGGGGCAGGTCCAGCAGGACCGGGTACGGCGCCATGGCCGACGCGCACGAGTACGGCTTCGAGCTGAACCTGGGCCTCTCCCTCGGCGCCTCCGTCGAACTGTCGAACAAGGCCCAGACGCTGGAGAGCGCCCGGTTCCTCGGGGCGCCCCGGAACGGGAAGCGGGAGTACGTCCCCTACAGCTACTGCGCCCGGTGACGCGCCGCCGCCGGACCCGATGGCGCACAGTACGCACATGCGCGCGGACGCGTACGGGAAGACGACCGGCGACGGGAACGCCGCCCGGAACGAGCGAGGGAGTCGGGGATGAACGGGAAGCCGGGGCGCGGCCCGCGCGCGGCGGTGGCGGCCGGAGCCGCCGGACTGCTGCTCACCGCCTGCGGAAGCGGCGGAACGGCGGGCACCACCCCCGAGGGCTGGGGCACCCTGAGGACCGAGCGGCTCACCGTCGCCCACCCGGCGGCCTTCGAGGAGGTCGTCCCCGACAAGGGCAACGCCCACGAGGTGGCCCGGGCGACCCTCACCGAGGGCGGCGTCCTGGCCGCGGCCATGAGCGTCGAGTTCGACCACGGCAGCCTGCACACCGTCGAGATGGCGGCCGTCGGCGCGGAGGCCCGGATCCAGTTGGGCGCCACCCCGGCCGGGACCACGGAGATCCGGGTGGCCGGGCCCGGCGGGCGCGCGGAGGCCCGGAAGATCACCTACGCCTTCACCTCCCGGGGCGGGCCCGGCACGCCGCCCGGGGGCACCCGGCTGGAAGGTCTGATGGTGACCGGCGTGGACGCGCGCTCGCGTCCGTACCTGATCACGGTGAACTCCCGGGCGGGCGCGCTCTCCGACCGGGACGTCACGGAGATCGTCGAAAGCGTCACGCTCACCGTGCCGGAGAAGTAGGCTCCGGCGAGGACGCGACCGGGCCCCTTCGGCGATCCCCGGCACCCCGCTCCCACCCCTCGCCCTTTCCCCATTCGACGATTCCGGGATTTTTGAACACGGGGCGCGCCCGTGAAGGGAATTCGTGGGTAGTCGTGTGTCACGGAAGGGTGTTCTCTGCCGTGTAGGGCGCGGATAAGCTGCCGATGTGGTCAGATGACGGGGGAAGGGCCTGCGGCGGCCGGGTGACCGGGGCCGGAGCGAAACGGGGATCTTGGTGTCGACAGCAATCGCGGTCACGAGCACCGACTTGGTGCTCCCACTGTTCGACCAGCACACGCCCACCGCGGCCGTCCTGCGGGCGCCCGAGGCGCAGTCCCTGGAAGCCGCCCTCCTCGACATGCGCGTGACGCTCGATCAGCACGGCCACGTCGTCGTCCTCTATCCCGCGACCCTTTCCCGGGCCTTCGAACGGCGGCTCCACGCCGTCCGCGCCCTCCTGGAGAGCGACCGGATCGCGTTCCTGCGGTCGGACCTCCCCGCTCGGCCTGGCCGTGCTCGTCCGCCAACTGCGCCGGCTCTCCGTCTGCGACTTCAGCGCGGGGGTCCTCGCGTCGGCGGCGCGCCTGCTCTCGTACTACATCCACTGCGGCGCGCTGCTCGGCTCGGTCGCGAAGCTCGACCGGGTCCCGGTGAGCCTCACGTCGCACGCCAGGTCCTGGATCCCGGGCTCGCAGTTCGGCGTCGTGGCCGGCCCGGAGCCGCAGCTCGTCAAGGTGGGCGGCGGCACGCTCACCGGGCCCGAGTACGACACCCGACTCCTGGTGGCACGCGGCCAGTTGCAGTCGGACTGGGTGACCGGCACGCTCGCCCCCGACTGGAAGGTGCAGGGGGTCGAGGAGGCCGACCTGCCCGCCGAGTCCCCGCGCTGGTGGGGCACCGGAAAGCTGATCGAGTTCGCCGCCCACATCCCGGACCTCTCCGTGCTGTACCAACTGGTCGCGAGCGTGCGCCGCGAGTGGTGCCACTGGTGCGGCATGGAGCTCATCGGCGACCGGTGCGGGTTCTGCGGGCGCCGCTCACCGCGGACGAGAGCCACGCCCTTCCTCCCGGCGTCACGACCGGGGATGACCGCCCGTGCCGTCCGCCCCTGCGCCGCTCGCCTCCGCGCCGTCCGCTCCTGCGCCGCCCGTCTCCGTACCGTCCGCCCCCGTACCGTCCGCCTCCGTACCGTCCGCCCCGTACCGTCCGCCGCCGACTCCGCGTCCCGTCCCGTCCGTTCGCCCCACGTCCCCTAACGAGGTTGTCCGGCCCATGAATTCCCGTCAACGCCGTGGCGTCATACTCCTGGTCCTCTCCGTCCTGTGTGCCTTCGGCGCCTTCGCCGGGGTGCTCTCCGTGATCGGCGACGTGAATTCGAAAGTCGGTCCCGAGGTCTCGGCGTATCAGATGAGGGTCGACGTCGCCCCCTACACCAGCCTCAAGGAGAGCCAGTTCGAGAAGATTTCCCTTCCCAAACGCTGGCTTTCGGCCAATGCGGTCACGGATCTTTCCGAGATCGACGGAAAAATCGCTGTCACTCAACTCCGCAAGGGCTCTCTCCTCCAGAGCGACATGATCGTCAAGCGGCCCGCCCTCCAGCCCGGCGAGCAGGAGATCGCGATCATGATCGACGCCGCCACGGGCGTGGCCGGAAAGATCACCCCGGGTTCCAAGGTGAACATCTTCGCCACCTTCTCCGGCGAGAACGACAAGACCGCCCCGATGTCGAAGATCATCGTGTCGAACGCCAAGGTCCTCGACGTCGGCAAGCTCACCTCGCTGGAGCCGGCCCGGGGCGAGGGCTCCCGCTCCAACGAGGCCGTCCCGATCACCTTCGGCCTGAACACCCTGGACGCCCAGCGCGTCGCCTACGCGGAGTCCTTCGCCGAGCACGTCCGCCTCGCCCTCATCGCCCCGGGCAGCGACACCTCCCTCCGTCCCGGTGAACGCACCTACGAAATCGGCAAGGACAAGTGAGGTCCGGATGACGACCAGGATCCTTCCGGCCGTCGGCGACGCCGACGCCGCCCGGTCCATCACCACCCTGCTCAGCCAGCTCCCGGAAGCGGAGCCCGCGGCGCCGGTCGGTGACTCCACACAGCTCGTCGACACCCTCGCCCAGCTCGCCGGCGAGTCCCTCGACGAACTGCCCGAGGTCGTGCTCGTGCACGAACGGATCGGCCGGTGCCCGCCCTGGAACTGATCCGCGAGGTCGCCCTCCGCTTCCCCGCGGTCGGCGTCGTCCTCGTCACCGCCGACGCGAGCCCCGTCCTGTTCGCCGCGGCCATGGACTCCGGCGCCCGCGGCTGGTCGCCCTCCCGCTCAGCTACGAGGAACTGGCCGGCCGCGTGCAGGCCGCCGCCGTCTGGGCCACCGGCGTGCGCCGGCACCTCGGCAACGCCGGCGAGGTCACGGGCGGGGTCGGCGGCAGGGTCGTCACGGTCAGCGGCGCGAAGGGTGGCGTCGGCACCACCCTGATCGCCGTCCAGCTCGCCCTGGCGGCCCGCGCCTCCGGCATGAGCACCGTCCTCGCCGACCTGGACCTCCAGGCCGGCGACGTGGCCTCGTACGTCGACGTCCAGCACCGCCGCTCCGTGGTCGACCTGGCGGGCATCCAGGACGTCACGCCCCGCGTGCTCCAGGACGTCGTCTACTCCGGCGACCAGAGCAAGGTCGGCGGACTCTCCCTGCTGCTCGCGCCCGCGGAGGGGAGCGGGCCGAGAGGTCGACGACCGCGCCGTACGGCAGACGGTCAGCGCGCTCCGGCACAGGTACGAGGTCGTCGTCATCGACTGCGGCACCGCGATGAACGGCGCGAACGCCGCCGCGATCGAGATGGCGGACACCGGCGTCCTCGTGGCCACGCCCGACGTGATCACCGTACGGGCCGCCAAGCGCATGGTCCGGCTCTGGGAACGGCTCCAGATCCGCAAGGCGGAGGAGACGGTCACGGTCGTCAACCGCTACACCCGGAACACCGAGATCCAGCCGCCGCTCGTCGAGCGGATCACCGGGACCCGGGTCGCGCGGACCACGGTCCCGTCCCACTTCAAGGAGTTGCAGTCCGTCGTGGACGCGGGCCGGATACAGGATCTGGAGGCCAAGTCGGTGGTGAAGCAGGCGATATGGGCCCTTGCCGGCGAACTGGGCCTGGTGAAGCCCGCGGCGGGCGAACGCGGGGACGGGGACGCGGCGACCGGGACCGGGGATCGTTCGGCCTGCGCAGGTCACGGCCGTGACGACGGAGACGTGAACGGGCGGGGACGTGGGCGGGCGCCCGAGCGGGCAGGGATGTCGGTGGACGGAGACGTGGGCAGCGGAACCGAGGGGAACGGCGGACCATGGAAGTGGCGGAGATACGGCGGCGGGACCGGGTCCACGACGACCGCGGCCAGCTCAGCGTCGAGTTCACGGGCACCTTCCCGCTGATCCTGCTGACGCTGGCCGTCCTCTGGCAGTGCGCCCTCGTCGGCTACACCTTCGTCCTGGCGGGGAACGCGGCGGACCGGGGGTGCGCGCGGCGGCGGCCTCCGGGGACATGGGGGACTGCGACTCCGTCGGCCGGGAGGACCTGCCGCAGGAGTGGCAAGGGGCCAGGTTCTCCTGCTCGGCGGAGGGGTCCTCGTGAAGGCCACGGTCTCCGTCGACGTGCCGATCCTGTTCCCCGGTGGCCCGAGCCTCCCGATCCCCGTCAAGGGCCGCGCCGCCGCGGCGAAGGAGGGGACTGAGCCGTGGACACCAGCGCGCACACCCCTGTCACGTACCCCCGTACCGCTCGGGCCGGTTCGCGGAAGGACGACCGGGGCCAGGCGGCCCTGGAGTTCCTCGGCTGGCTCCCCGTCCTCCTCCTCGTCGGCCTGCTCGTGGTCCAGCTCGGCCTCGGCGCCTTCGCCGCCCAGCAGGCCGGCACGGCCGCCCGCGCCGCGGCCCGCGTGGAGGCCGACCCCGACGCCGAGATGACCGCCCAGCAGGCCGCCCAGGAGGCCGTGTCCGGCTGGCTCGCCGACGGCACCCGTGCCCTGCCGAACGACTGGGGCGACGGGGTCACCATCACCGTCACGGTCGAGATCCCGTCCGTGGTGCCCGGCATCGACTTCGGCACCGCCGAGAAGAGCGCCACGATGCCCGCCGACTGACCCCGCCGCCGCACCACCGGTCCCGGAACCCGTGATGGACCGCCCGTACGCGGGCGGTGGAAGCCAGAGAAGCCGAGGAGTCGACGACATGAGCTTGAGGGCACGCATCAACAGCCCCGAGCCGCACAGCGGCCACGACGAGGCGACGTCCTCGTGGGCGTCTACCGCGCCAAGCTCCTGGAGGAGATCGACCTCGCGGAGATGTCCGCGCTGGCCGCCGCCGACCGCCGGATCCGTCTGGAGCGCGTCCTCGGCCACATCATCAGCCGTGAGGGCCCGGTCCTCTCCACGGTCGAACGCGCCCAGCTCATCCGCCGGGTCGTCGACGAGGCCCTCGGCCTCGGCATCCTGGAGCCCCTGCTCGAAGACGCCTCCGTCAGCGAGATCATGGTCAACGGCGCCGACCAGGTCTTCGTCGAGCGCGGCGGCCGGCTCGAACAGCTCCCCTGCGCTTCTCGTCCAACGAGCAGCTCATGCAGACCATCGAGCGCATCGTCTCCACCGTCAACCGGCGGGTGGACGAGGCGAACCGATGGTCGACGCCCGCTCCCCTCCGGCGAGCGCGTCAACGTCATCATCCCGCCGCTCTCGCTGACCGGCCCCATCCTCACCATCCGCCGCTTCCCCGCGCCTTCACCCTGGCCGAGATGATCGGCCTGGGCTCGCTCGACGAGCAGATGATGCTGCTGCTCGCCGGCCTGGTCCGGGCCAGGTTCAACGTCATCGTCTCCGGCGCCACCGGCACGGGGAAGACCACCCTGCTCAACGCCCTCTCCGGCCTCATCCCCGAGGGCGAGCGCATCGTCACGATCGAGGACTCCGCCGAACTCCGGCTCCAGCAGCCCCACGTCATCACCCTGGAGAGCCGCCCGGCGAACGTCGAGGCAAGGGCCGCATCAGCATCCGCGACCTGGTCCGCAACTCCCTGCGCATGCGCCCCGACCGCATCATCGTCGGTGAGGTCCGCGGCGGCGAGACGCTCGACATGCTCCAGGCGATGTCGACCGGCCACGACGGCTCCCTCGCCACCGTCCACGCGAACAGCGCCGAGGACGCCCTGATGCGGCTCCAGACCCTGGCGTCCATGTCCGAGGTGGAGATCCCCTTCGTGGCGATCAAGGACCAGATCAACAGCGCCGTGGACGTCATCGTCCAGCTCACCCGGCACGCCGACGGCTCCCGGCGCGTCACCGAGATCGCCGTCGTCGACTCCCACGGCCGCGAGGACTACCGGATCGTCTCGGTCTGCCGCTTCAACGCCCAGCCCCTGGCCCCGACGGCCGGGTGTACGGCTCCTTCGCGTACCACCCGCTGCCGCTCCGCATCGCCGAGCGCCTCTACATGAGGAGCGAACCCATCCCGCCGCGTTCGGCGTCGCCCGGTCGGACGACCAGCTCGCCGTACGGAGGTCGCCGTGACAGGCCCGCCGCGGCGTTCCCCGTGACCGGCCCGCCGCCACCCTCCCCGTAAGCCGGTCCGCCACCGCCACCGCTATCGCCCCCGTAACCCCGTAAGCCGGCCCACCGCCGCCGTCCCGTCCGCCGCCCACCCAGAAGGTTCCCGCCCGACATGGACAATCTCCCGCTCCTGACGATCGGGGTCACCCTGCTCGCCTGCGTGCTCACCGTCATCGGCGTGCACAGCTTCTCGTCGGGCAGGGCCCACCAGGAGGAGCTCTACCGGCGGATGTCCCAGACGGGGCCGGCGGAGGGCGGGGACGGCACCGGCGGTTCACCGCCGTCGACCGGCGGCTGCGCAGGACCACGCTCGGCCGGAACATCGAGCGCAAGCTGGCCGCGACCGGCCTCGACCTCACCCCGGCGAGTACGCCGTCTACGTGGCCGGCGCGCTCCTCGCCGTGTACTTCGTCGTCACGACGGTCTTCGCCCCTTCTTCGGCCTCCTCGCCGTCGTCATCGGCCTCTGGGGCGGCAACGCGTTCCTCAACGCGCAGATCCAGAAGCGGACCGAGGCCTTCATCAACCAGCTTCCCGAGCTCACCCGGCTCCTCGCCAACGCCACCCAGGCCGGCCTGGCGCTGCGCACCGCCCTCGCGATGGCCTGCGAGGAGCTGGAGGACCCGCGCGGGAGGAACTCCGCCGCGTCGCCGACCAGCTCGCCGTCGGCCGCTCCCTGGAGGACGCGCTCAACGAGCTCGGCGAACGCCTGCCGTCGCGCGAACTCACCGTGCTGCTCACCACCCTCATCCTGTCCAGCCGGGCGGGCGGCACGATCGTCACCTCCTGCGCAACCTCACCGACACGCTGGAGGGCGCAAGGAGACCCGGCGCGAGGTCAGGACGATCCTCTCGCAGGTCAGGATGACGGCGGTCATGGTCCCCGTCCTCGGCGTGGGCTTCCTCCTCGTCATCAACGGCATGCGGGCGGGAGCCCTGGACGACATGACGGCCGCGACCGGCGGGAAGATCGCCGTCGTCGTCTCCGCCGGCCTCTACGGGCTCGGCTTCTTCCTCATCACCCGACTCACCAAGATCCGTACCTGAAGGGCGGGGACACCACCATGGATCTGCTGCTCTCCCTGATCTTCGGCCTCGCGGTCTGGGGCGTCTTCCAGGGCGTACGGATGTACCGGGCCGACGCCAAGCTCCCCTCCGACCTCGTGCTGGCCCTGGAGTCCGGCGCCTCGCGCACCACCGCCGCCGGCTCCGCCATCGACCGGATGGGCATGCGGCACGCGCCGCGCGTGCTGAGGATGATGGGCCCCAAGCGGGTCGACGCCATGCGGCGCAAGCTCGACCTCGCCGGGAACCCGAACGGCATGACCGTCGACCGCTACGCCGCCCGCAAGGCCGTCTACACGGCCTTCGGCGGGGCCGCCGCGTTCTCCATGCTGGCCAACGGCCAGGTCGTGCTCGCCGTCGTGTTCGCCGTCTACGGCTTCTTCTGGACGGACGCCCTCATCCGCTTCGCCCTGCGGAAGCGGAAGGAGAACATCGAGCGCACGCTCCCCGACTTCCTCGACGTCCTCGCCGTCGTCGTCTCCGCCGGACTCGGCTTCCGCCAGGCGATGGAACGCGTCGCGGAGAAGTACCAGGGCCCTGGGCGGACGAACTCAGGATCACCCTGCGCCAGATGGACATGGGCATGAGCCGCCGCCAGGCGTTCGACGAGCTGCGCAGGCGGAACGACTCCGAGCAGGTGTCGATGTTCGTCTCCGCCCTCCAGCGGGGGAGGAGCTCGGCGCCCCATCGTCGACACCCTCATCCAGATCGCGACCGACATGCGCCGCACCGACGCGCAGGCCGCCCGCCAGAAGGCGTCCAAGGCCGTGCCGAAGGCCACGCTCCTCGTCACGAGCTTCATGCTCCCCGCGACCATGATCCTCATCGGGGTGGGCTTCTACTACGCCTCCGAGGTCGACTTCGGCACCCTCTTCGGGGGCTGACGACGGTGCGGGGACGGGAGCGGGAACGGGAGCGGGGACGAGGGCGCGGGGAGGGGCGGCGACGACCGCATGACGCTCCACCTGGGCGGCGTCGGAGCGGCCGTGGACGCGGGCGCGGGAGCGAGCGCAGACGTGCGGCAGCGGGGCGACGGCGGGACCGGGCGCCGGCCCGCGGACCCCCGCCCGGCATCCCGATCCAGATCAACGCGCTCCAGGCGCTGTGCCGGCAGCTCTTCGGCTTCAGGCTCGCCATGACCGCCCTGGCCACCCCTTCGCCCTCGCCAAGGCCGCGGAGGGACCCGGGAGCTGGATCATCGGCGCGGCCGTCCTCGTCACCGTCATGGTGTCCTACGCCCTGCTGCGGGACTGGGAGCGGTTCGGGCCCTTCCTGCTCCGGCACCCGTGGCTGCTCGCGCTCGACATGCTCTTCGGCGCGCTGCTGCTCTTCGCGGCCTCGCCGAACTCCACGCTCGCGTACGTCACGATCTGCACGCCGCTCCTCGCCGGCCTCGTCTATAGCTGGCGGGGCGGGGCCGTGTTCGCCGGCTGCCAGGTCGCCCTCCTCGGGGCGGCCTACGCCGTGAAGCACCGCCGAGGCCGACGCGTCGGCGCTGCTGCTCGTCGGCCTGTGCCTGATGGCCGGTGCCGTCGGCGCCAGCCTGCGCGGGCTGCTCCTGCGCTTCGGCGCCGCGTCCACCGCCCTGACCGAGACCCGGGCCCGCCTCGCCGTCCACGAGGCGGTGGAGAGAACGGGCCCGGCTCGCCCGCGAGATGCACGACTCCGTCGCCAAGACGCTGCACGGACTCGCGATGGCGGCCGACGGACTGGCCGGCTCGGCCGAGCGGGTGGATCCCGCCACGGTCAGGCACCAGGCCGGACTGGTCGCCCGCGCGGCCCGGCGCGCGGCGGCCGAGTCGCGGGAGCTGCTCTCGGACCTGCGCCGCGAGTCGGGCCTCGACGGCGGAGTGGACGTACTGTCCGAACTGGAGGCACGGGCCGCCGACTTCTCGCGCCGGTACGGCGGCGTCAGCACGACCTTCCGCCGCCTCGACGCCACCGCCGTCCCGCCGGTGCCGCAGGCCGTCGCCCGCCACGTGCTGACCATCGCGAGCGAGGCCATGGAGAACGCCCACCGGCACGCCCGCCCGGCCCGGCTGGAGGTCTCGGCCGGCGTCGTCGGCGACGTCCTGAGGATCAGCGTGTACGACGACGGGGTCGGTCTGCCCGCCGGAACCACCCTCGACGACCTCAGGCGCGCCGGCCACTTCGGCCTGGTCGGCATGGTCGAGCGGGCCGCGTCCATCGGCGCCCGCATCCGGATCGGCCGGGGCCGCGCCGCTCGGGGCACGGAGGTACGCCTCGAACTCCTCGTCTCCGCCCTGGGCCCCGCGGGGCCCAGGGCGCTGCCCTGCAGAACGCGGCCGCACCCTTCCGACGTCCCCGCCCCTGAGAGGAGGCCGCGACCATGCCCGACGACACGACCGGCCCCGGCCCACGCCCCTGCCGGAGGGTTCCCCGCCCTGCCGGACCGGCCGCCCGTCGCCGCGACACCGCTACGGGTGGTCGTGGCCGACGACAACCGTCGTACGGGCCGGCCTGAGCGTGCTGCTCTCCGGACGCGACGACATCGAGGTCGTCGCGGAGAGCGCGGACGGCCGCCAGGCCTACGAGGCCACGGTCCGGCACCGGCCCGACGTCGTGCTCCTGGACGTCCGCATGCCCGGCGTGGACGGCATCTCGGCCCTACCGCACCTGGTGCGGATCGCCCCGGTGCTGATGATGACGTACAGCAGGGAGAGCGAGATCGTCCACGAGGCCCTGCGCCTGGGCGCGGGCGGCTACCTCGTCCACGGCGAGTTCACCGCCGACCAGTTGGTGGAGGCCGTACGCGACACCAGACGGGGCCGCCCACTTCACCCACTCCGCCTCCGCCGCGCTCCTGGAGTCGCTGCGGGGAGGCGCGCCAGGGCCGGGCCCCGGGCGGCCCTACCGGAGGGTTTGGGAGGGCGTTCGCGGTCCCCGACCAACCGTCTGCAACCGCATACGTGCAGGAACAGCAGCCGGGCTCAAGTTCTTCGCCAATGCGAAGGCACTACAGGAAGTTGACTCGACTGAGCCAGGATCGCAATCTTCCCAAACCCATTCGCTTCTGCAAGCGAATGTGGGACAGTCTTCACCGGGCCCCCAGGCCGACGGGGCCGTGCTGTCCGAGCTGAGCCGGAGGGAGGCGGAGGTGATGGACCTGATCGCGTCGGGCATGACCAACCAGCAGATCGCCGCCACCTGCTTCATCAGCCAGAAGACCGTCAAGAACCACATCAACCGCATCTTCGCCAAGCTCGACGCCGGCAGCCGGGGCGAGGCCATCGCCCGCTGGAACGGCATCGCCCGGAGAGGGCGCCGCGCCATGACTGAGCACCCCACGGAACCGCGGGCCCACCTGGCCGCTTGGGACCGTACTTGGGCCCTGGGGCCCATGCCCGGGACGTCGCCCCGGCGTACGTTCCTCGTGTCGGAAGCGAGACCGGCCACGGGCCGGCCGAACCGGGAGGGGAACAGCATGAGCGACACCACGCTGAAGGCCGCCACCACCGCCAAGGTCTACGTCGGCTCCTGGGTGAACACCCGCGTCGACGCTCTGCAGAAGCGCCGAGACCGGGGGCAGGGCGCGATGGAGTACGTCGGCATCACGATCCTCGTGGTCGCGATCCTCGCGGCGCTGCTGGCGACGGACATGGGGAGCACGATCGCCAACAAGTTCACCGAGAAGATCAACAGCGTCATCAAGTGACGCCTCGCCTTCACGGCGATTCGGGGCAGGCCGCACCGCTGTACATCGCAGCGGTCGTCGGCCTGCTCTTTCTCGCGTTGATGTTCTTCGCGTTCGGCCGGGCGGACGTCAGGCGCAACGAGACGCAGACGGCGGCCGATGCCGCGGCGCTGGCCGCCGCCAAGGAGTCCCGGGACGGCCTGGAGGACGTCCTTCGCCTGCACATCCTCGATCCGGACTGGCTCAAGGACCTCATCGACGGAGACGTGTGGAATCCGGAGGCCGGGTGCGCCGAAGCCTCGCGCTTCGCCGCGGAGAACGACGCCCAGCGCATCGGCTGTGCCCCTCTCGCGGACGGGCGCTGGGGCGTCACGGTGAAGGTCAAGTCGGAGAAATCGGTGGGCAAGAGCATCGTCGAGGGGACCGAGGGGAAGTACGCGGAGGCCACGGCGACGGCCGTGGTCGAGACCCGGTGCAGTTTCGAACCCAACGAGGCCACCGAGGAGCCACCCGCGGACGGCGAGGACGAGGACCCCGACGAGGAAGAAGAGAAGCCCTCTCCGGGCCAGTTCCTCTGTGACGGCGAGAAGTGGGTCATCGACCCGACAAGACTGGATCTCCTTCCGGACATGGCGGACCTGTTCGACGTCCACCTGGCCAAGGACTGACCGCGAACGAACGCAAAGGAATCACCACTCATGAGCATTCGGCATGTGAGGACGACGCGTCGAGCCGGCGCGGCTGCCCTGTTGGCGGCGGCCCTTACCTTCTCGCTCGCGGCCTGCGGCGACGAGGGACGGGAAGGGGCAGGGGCAGGGAACGCCTCTTCCTCGGCCCCGACTCCGGGGAAGGAGGAGCCGACAAAGAGCGACGACGGCAAAACCTACCCGGACACCAGCACGGTCCTCGCCACCTTCAAGGGTGAGAAGGGCCTTGAGATGGTGGTCCACGAAGCGAAGCGCGACTCCGGCGGCTTCCTCACGGTCACCGGGGAGTTCAAGAACACGGGTGGTGACGGTTACAGCACACCTGTTCAATGGAACGGCCTGGAGCAGGATGTCGCGCTGACGGGCAGGTCCCTCGCAGCGATGACCCTGACGGACTCCAAGGAGAAGAAGCGCTACTACGTGCTGCGTGACACGGACAACCGTCCGCTGACCACCACGAAGTACACCTCCTTGATCGAAGCCGGCGAGGCCCTTCCCTTCTTCGCCCAGTTCCCGCCCCCCGAACACCACCACCGAAGTAGGCCTCACCTTCCCGGTTTCACCACCGGCACGATTGAGATCTCCTGATGACCGTGACCTGACCCGCAGCCGGCGGACCGCCGCGCGCGCGGCCGGTGTCGCCCTCACCGGAACGTTCGCGCTCGGTCTCCTCGCACCGCCCGCGGCGGCAGACGACAACCCGTATCCGTCGGCCTCCAGCGTGCCCAGCGTGGAGATCGACGCGAAGGACCCCGATCTCAAGATCCCCGACGGCGCCGAGCTCGCCCCGCCCAAGGTGCTCGACATCAAGTCCATCGTCGAGGACCTGGAGGGCACCGAGCGCCGCGAGGACACGAA
This sequence comes from Streptomyces sp. WAC08241, assembly GCA_007858575.1. Lineage (GTDB taxonomy): Bacteria > Actinomycetota > Actinomycetes > Streptomycetales > Streptomycetaceae > Streptomyces. The sequence goes on along the minus strand of CP042279.1, from coordinate 4,466,416 downwards.
CACGGACATCAAGTTCGCGCTCCAGGCGGAGGTCCTCTTCGGCAAGGACAGCGCGAAGCTGTCCGCCGTCGCCAACGCGCGCATCGCCGCCATCGCGGCCGAGATCAAGAAGCAGGACGCCAAGAGGGTTCGCGTCTTCGGCTTCACCGACGACCTCGGCTCCTCGGCCCACGGCGACGTGCTCTCCAAGCAGCGCGCCCAGGCCGTGCACACCGTGCTCGAACAGCAGCTCGCCGCCGCGGGGATCACGTACGAGATCCGCGGCTACGGCGAGCAGTACCCGATCGCCAGCAACAGCACGGAGGAGGGCCGCAAGAAGAACCGCCGCGTGGAGGTCTCCTTCCTGCGAGCCCAGGGCTCGTAGCCCGTACGCGTGTACGTCCGCCCCGGCGGGGCCGCACCGGAACGATCCCGGCGCGGCCCCGCCGGCCGGTTCACACGGAGAGCGTGAGCCGGACGCCGGGCGTCAGCCCCAACGCGCCATCGCCCCGGCCTCCGCCTCCAGCACGTGCCGGGCCCGCAGGCTGATCCGGCCCATGCGGCCCGGCCTCATCGTCTTCACGGCGACGACGTTCAACCTCCGGTCCAGATAGGCGACATCGATCGCGAAGCGCATCCGGAAGGTGTGCACGCCGTTGCACGGGGTGATCAGCAGCGCCCCCTCGACGCCGTCCCGTCCGAGCAGCCCCGTCGCCGCGCCCCGTACGAGGCGGCCACCTCCAGGGGATCGCTCCCTCCCGGCCCGGGACGCCCAAAGTGCCTCTGCCGTCACGCCATTTCCCCATGGCCCGAGACCGTAGCGCCCCGCCCCGGGCCCCGCTCTGGGCCCCGGCCCGGAACAGTGGGCCCCTGGGCCCATGCCCGGTGTCCGAGCCCCGCCCTAGGGTCGACCGCGTGGACGCCACGCTGATCGCCCTCGCCGCCCTGTGGGGCGCCACCACCGGCCTGCTCGTGCCGCGCGCCGCGTACCGGCTCTCCGTGGAACCCGAGGAGGCGTGGCGGGACGCCTGTCCGCAGGGCCATGCCCTCCTGGGCCCTGCCCGCGGCTGGCTCGGCGGAGCGCGGTGCCGGACGTGCGCGCTGACCGTCCCGGCCGCGACCGCCCCGGCACCCGGGCCGCGTGACGTGCTCACCGCCGACGCCGATGCCGACGGCGTCACGGACGAGGCCGCCCAGTGCCCCGTACCGTCCCATTGCGCACCACGCCCGCCGTCCCGCTCGTCCTCGCCGCGGCCTGCGCCGCGCTCGCCGCGTCGACCGGGTTCCGGCCGGAGCTGGGGGTGTGGCTGCTCTGCGCGCCCTTCGCCGCGCTCCTCGCGACGGTCGACCTGCGCGTCCACCGGCTGCCCGACCAACTCACACTGCCGCTCGCCGCGCTGGTCCCCCGCTGCTCGGGGCGGCCGCGCTGCTGCCCGGCGCGGCGGGCTCGTTCGGGCACGCGCTGCTCGGCGGACTCGTGCTCGGAGCCGCGTACTTCCTGCTCTTCGTGATCAACCCGAGCGGCATGGGCTTCGGCGACGTCAAGCTCGCGCTCCCGCTGGGCGCCCTCCTCGGTTGGTACGGCTGGACCGTCCTCTTCGCGGGCGCCTTCGCCGGGTTCCTGCTGGGCGGGGCGTACGGGCTCGGTCTCGTCCTGCTCCGCAAGGCGGACCGCAAGTCCGCGATCCCGTTCGGGCCGTTCATGATCGGCGGCGCCCTGCTCGGCCTGCTCCTGGGGGCGCCCTGAGGGCCGGGGCCGTGGTGGCTCGAATCCGACCGGACACCCGCCCTTCGACCCGTACACCCGATCGATCCACCACGAAAGAGGGACGTTTCTGCCTCCTCCGGGAAAACCCGGCGAAAGGCGTTTCAAGGAAAGCGTAAAAGTGGCGGGACGCGGTCGTCGGGCAGGAGCATTCTGGACAGATGACGACGACGCCGAGCGTGACGCCGGGTGTGCAGTTGGTCAGTGACCTCGTCGCCCGGATCCCGGAGTTCCGTGAGGTCTACGAGACCCATGTGCTCCTCCAGGGCGGCGTGTTGCCGCACGTGTTCTTCTGGGAGGTCGTCCAGGACACCGTCCGGTCCTTCCTCGGTGAGGACCCGGCCGCACCCGACTGGCGCCGCACGCTCGCCTTCCTGGAGGAGGAGAGCCGCCGCGGGGTCCTCGGCGTCGACGAGGTCATCGTCACCTCCTTCCTGGGCGACCTGCCCTCCCCGCACGAGCCCGGACACGCCCTCGTCCACCGGCTCGGCCCCGTCATGGCCGGAAAGTTCGCCCGCATGAGACCGCTCGGCTGACCCCGGCCCCCAGCCTCTCCACCGACCTCCCACCAGTCCCCCGTCGGCCTCTCCGCGCGCCCCGCCCCATTTAACTCGCCTCCCTCCAGGGGCACTTGGGTATCGTTCCGCAGGCACGCCGAGGCTGACGCACTCCGGCGCGGACCGGGAGGTGGCGCGAGCGTGCTGAGCGACCAAGACGTCCTGGCGGCCGTGCGGCGCCGGGTCGAGGAGCGCGACGGGGCCGGTCGAGTGCCCCGGGCGGGGCGGACATCACCCGGCCCTCCTGATCGAAGGGCAGATCCTGAGCTGCGTGGAGACCCGTACGGAGGAGGAGCGGTTCCACCAGGGCTTCATCGATCTGTCGGACCGGCCCGTGTACGGCCCCGGCCTCCGCACGTACCGCATACCGCCCCCCGAGGACCCCACGACCGAGACGACGCTGCGACGGGTGCGACGCGGTTCCGTGGACGACCGGGCCTGCGACTGCGGCAACGGCCTGGTGGCCTGTGAGCGCTGCAAGGGCGGCGGCGAGCTGCCGTGCGCCCCGGCCGCGGCCTGCGGCGACTGCCACGGGATCGCCGCCTGCCGGTGGTGCGACGGCACCGGTCGCCGCAGCCGCCGGTCACGCGACCGGTGGACCGCGGGACGAACGGGCAGGGAAGGGCGGGTCACGTGCGGCCAGTGCGCCACCAGGGAGGCCGCGTGCGCCGGATGCGGCGGACGCGGCAGGACCACCTGCGCCCGGTGCGGCGGGTCGGGCTCCCGCGCCTGCCCCGACTGCGACCGGGCGGGCACCGTCCCCACCGGCGCTGCGGGGGCACCGCGAGGACCGTGACGTGGACCGAGGGCGTCGTCACCAGGAGCCCGTTCGTCGTGAAGGTCAAGGTCTCCTCCCCGTCCTGCCGTACGGGGCGTGGAGGACCGCCCGTGCTCGCCGCCGTCGCACTGGCGGCGCTGGTGGCCCTCGCCGTCGTGTACCGCCTCCTGGCCTGAGCCCGGACCGGATCCGCCCCGTCCCGACCGCCCGCGATAATCGAACCCATGCTCCCGTCCCGTCCCGACCGTCCCGGCCGCCCCGCCCTCCTCGCCCTCGGCGGCTACGCCGCCACCCGCGTGATCGGCCTCGTCGCCCTCGCGATCGCCGCCGCTGCGACCGGCGAGGACGGGCTGCACCGGCTCAAGGGCCGCTGGGACTCCGTCTGGTACGTGCGGATCGCCGAGCACGGCTACGGGTACGAGACCGTCCTGCCCGACGGCGACGTCCACTCCGACCTGGCCTTCTTCCCGCTCCTCCCGGCCTGGAGCGCGGCCTCTCCGCCGTCCTGCCCTCGACGCCGCCGGCGCCGGCCTCCTCGTCTCCTGGACGGCGGGCCTCGTCGCCGCCGGAGGCGTTTACCAGTGCGGCACCCACGCCTTCGGGCCGCGGACCGGGGTCGTGCTCGCCGTCCTGTGGGGCGCGTACCCGACCGCGTTCGTCCAGTCCATGGCGTACACGGAGACCCTCTTCACCGCCCTCGCCGCCTGGTCCTGTACGCGGTCCTGCGCGACCGCTGGATCCTGGCGGGGGCCCTCTGCGTCGCCGCCGGGCTCACCCGGCCGACGGCCGCCGCCCTGATCGCCGCGCTCGGGATCACCGCCCTCGCCGCTCTCGTACGGGACCGCCGACTGCCCGCGCGGACCGTGGCCGGCGTGCTGATCGCGCCCCTGGGCTGGCTCGGGTACGTCGTGTACGTCGGCGTACGGGAGGCAGCCCGCCGCCTACTTCGAGGTCCAGGCCGCCTGGGGCAACTCCGTCGACGGCGGCCTCGCGCTCGCCCGGTTCATCGCGGGCCTGCCCTGGCCCGCCGCCCTCGGCCTGACCGCGGCCCTCGCCCTGCTCGCCTGGCTCGTCGTCCTCTGCGTACGGCAGCGGCAGCCCCTGCCCTGCTCGTGTACACGATCGGCGTCGTCCTGGTCTCCCTCGTCGGCGCCGCCTACTTCGGCTCCCGGCCGCGCCTGATGATGCCCGCCTTCGGACTGCTGCTCCCGCCCGCCGCCGCCCTCGCGCGCCTCGGGACCCGCACCGCCGCCCCGGTCCTCGCCGCCCTCGCCCTCGCCTCCGCCGCGTACGGCGCCTTCACCCTCCTCGGCCCGGGACCTCCGTAAAGCCTCCTCGGCCCGGGCCCTCCGTAAGACCTCCCCGGCCCGCACCCGCCCCGAGATCGCCCTCCACGCGCACGCGTGCTCCCGCCCTCCCCTCGCCCCTCCCGCGTCAACGTCACGCCCCCACCCCCGGTCCCCCTGGGAGGGACGGAACCCGCCGCCACGCCGGGGCGTAAACCCGCCACGAGGCCCCACAGCCCTTGTCCCGCCCGGGATCCGGAGAATTCCGGGCGGGACTTCGGGCGTACGTGGCGCGCGGGACGACTATCGAAGGGTTATGGTGGAAACCCCCTCGGGCCGGTCCGTATCCCCCACGGACCGGCCCGTTTTCTTTCCCTCCGGAGAAGGGGACGTCAGCTTCTTTCCCTCCGGAAAGGGGACGTCAGCCCCGGCCGGCCCAGATGTTCGTGCCCGCCGTGTCCACCGCGAACGAGTCGATCTCCGTCAGCTCCTCGTCCGTCAGGGGAGCGCCGGCGAGCGCGGCCACGTTCTCCTCCAGTTGGGCGACGCTGGACGCGCCGATCAGGGCCGAGGTCATCCGCGGGTCCCGCAGCACCCACGACAGCGCGAGCTGCGCCAGGGACTGGCCGCGCCGCTCCGCGATGTCCGCGAGGCCGCGCAGGCGCCGCAGGACCTCGTCGGAGAGCAGGTTCGGGTCGAGGGACTTGCCTGGGTGGCCCGGGAGCCCTCCGGGATGCCCTTCAGGTACTTGTTGGTGAGCAGGCCCTGCGCCAGCGGCACGAAGGAGATGCAGCCCATGCCGGCCGCCTCCAGGGTGTCGAGGAGGCCGTCCTCCTCGGTCCAGCGGTTGATCATCGAGTACGAGGGCTGGTGGATCAGGGCCGGGACGCCCATCTCCCTCAGGATCCGCGCGGCCTCGGCGGTCTGCTCACTGGTGTAGGAGGAGACGCCGACGTACAGCGCCTTGCCCTGCTGGACGGCGGAGGCCAGGGCCCCATCGTCTCCTCCAGGGGGTCTCCGGGTCGAAGCGGTGCGAGTAGAAGATGTCGACGTGGTCCAGGCCCATGCGGTCCAGGGAGGCGTCGAGCGAGGACAGCAGGTACTTGCGGGAGCCCCACTCGCCGTACGGCCCCGGGTGCATCAGATAGCCGGCCTTGGTCGAGATGACCAGTTCGTCCCGGTAGGGGGCGAAGTCCTGGGCGAAGAGCTTGCCGAAGTTCAGCTCGGCCGAGCCGGGCGGCGGCCCGTAGTTGTTCGCCAGGTCGAAGTGGGTGACGCCCAGGTCGAAGGCGCGGCGCAGGATCGCGCGCTGGGAGTCCAGCGCGCGGTCGTCGCCGAAGTTGTGCCAGAGGCCGAGCGAGACCGCCGGCAGCTTGAGGCCGCTGCGGCCCGTGCGGCGGTACTCCATGGTGTCGTAACGGTCCGCGGAAGCGCGGTACGGGGAGGAATCAGTCACGTATCTCTGCTTATCACGGACTTGTGACCGTCCCGGGCTGGGAGCCCGCAGCCCCGGCGCAGTACTGTGGCCGCCTGCGGACCGCCGATGCCTGGGGTCCGTCGCTGCACAGAGGGGTAAAGAACGGTGAACCTGCGCGACCTGGTGTACGGGCTCTACGCACGCCGGGTGGAGGCCGTCTCGACCACGCCCAGGTGCCCAAGCACATCGGGGTCATCCTCGACGGGAACCGGCGCTGGGCCAAGGCGTCCGGCGGGACCCCCGAGCAGGGACACAAGGCGGGCGCGGACAAGATCCAGGAGCTGCTCGGCTGGTGCGCCGAGACCGACGTCGAGGTCGTCACGCTCTGGATGCTCTCCACGGACAACCTGAACCGGCCCGAGGAGCAGCTCGTCCCGCTGCTCGGGATCATCGAGAACGCCGTGCGCGCCCTGGCCGCCGACGGGCGCTGGCGGGTCCACCACGCCGGCACGATGGACCTGCTGCCCGCCCGCACCCAGACCGTGCTCAAGGAGGCCCAGGAGGCCACCCGGGGCAACACGGGGATACTCGTGAACGTCGCCGTGGGCTACGGCGGCCGCCAGGAGATCGCCGACGCGGTCCGCTCCCTGCTCCTGGAGCACGCCGAGCGCGGCACCAGCTTCGAGGAGCTCGCCGAGATCGTCGACGTCGAGCACATCTCGGAGCACCTCTACACGCGCGGCCAGCCCGACCCCGACCTGGTCATCCGCACCAGCGGCGAGCAGCGGCTCTCCGGGTTCATGCTCTGGCAGAGCGCCCATTCGGAGTACTACTTCTGCGAGGTCCACTGGCCGGCCTTCCGCAAGGTCGACTTCCTGCGGGCGCTGCGCGACTACGCCGCCCGGCACCGGCGCTACGGGACCTGACGCCGGGTTTTCGCCCCGCCCGTACGGGTCATACGGAACCCGTCACCCGGCCCGCCGTCGGGCCCGTCACCCAGTCCGCCGTCCGGCCCGTCACCCGGCCCGTCGCCCCCGGTCGGAACCGATCACCTCGTGTTCACGAACACGTCGTCATGTGCCCTGGCATGGCCGAGGTCGTTCGAGGGCATATCCCTGGTGAAGTGAGCGGCACGGAGACCGCCACCCGGGAGGCCCCTTGCACCAGGACGACCGTGCGGGACACGCACGGGAGAAGCGGAGGAGCCGTGGTTCGGCCCGCGCATCGTGGCCTGAACCCGGTCCCATCCCGCAGCGACACCGGTTCCGTCGCGCCCCGACCTCGCAAGGGTCTTCAGAGGGGTCTGTCCTTCCGTGGTGACCAGCACGAAGCGCCGCCTTTCCGACCGGCGCACCTATGTTCTCGACACCAGCGTCCTGCTGGCCGACCCCAACGCCGTGTCCCGTTTCGAGGAGCACGAGGTGGTGCTCCCGATCGTCGTGGTCACGGGCTGGAGGCCAAGCGGCACCATCCGGAGCTCGGCTACTTCGCCCGGCAGGCCCTGCGCCTGCTCGACGACTTCCGGGTCCGGTACGGACGCCTGGACGCCCCGCTCCCCGTGGGGGACCTGGGCGGCACCCTGCGTGTCGAACTCAACCACTCCGACCCCGGCGTCCTGCCCGCCGGCTACCGGTTGGGGGACAACGACTCACGGATCCTCGCGGTCGCGCGCAACCTCCAGGCCGAGGGGTACGACGTCACGGTCGTCTCCAAGGACCTGCCGCTGCGCATCAAGGCCTCCTCGGTCGGGCTCCTCGCCGAGGAGTACCGGGCCGAGCTCGCCATCACGGACGCCAACGGCTGGACCGGGATGTCCGACCTCGCCCTCTCCGCCGACCAGGTGGACCTGCTCTACGACCAGGAGACGCTGTACGTGCCGGAGGCCGCCGAGCTCCGGTCCACACGGGCCTGGTGCTCCAGTCCGAGCGCGGCAAGGCGCTCGGCCGGGTCACCGCCGAGGGAACGTACGGCTCGTCCGGGGCGACCGGGAGGCCTTCGGGCTTCGCGGCCGCAGCGCCGAGCAGCGGATCGCGCTCGACCTGCTCCTCGACCCGGACGTCGGCATCATCTCGATGGGCGGCCGGGCCGGCACCGGCAAGTCCGCGCTGGCCCTCTGCGCGGGCCTGGAGGCAGTCCTGGAGCGCCGTCAGCACCAGAAGGTGATGGTCTTCCGCCCGCTGTACGCGGTCGGCGGCCAGAGCTCGGCTACCTGCCGGGCAGCGAGGCCGAGAAGATGAGCCCGTGGGCGCAGGCCGTCTTCGACACGCTGTCCTCGGTCGCGAGCCGCGAGGTCGTCGAGGAGGTGCTCGGCCGGGGGATGCTGGAGGTCCTGCCGCTCACCCACATCCGGGGCCGCTCCCTCCACGACGCCTTCGTCATCGTGGACGAGGCCCAGTCCCTGGAGCGGAACGTCCTGCTGACCGTTCTGTCCCGGATCGGGGCGAATTCGCGGGTCGTGCTCACCCATGACGTCGCCCAGCGCGACAACCTCCGGGTGGGCCGGTACGACGGAGTCGTCGCCGTGGTCGAGAAACTGAAGGGGCATCCGCTCTTCGCCCACGTCACCCTCACCCGCTCCGAGCGCTCCCCGATCGCCGCGCTCGTCACGGAGATGCTGGAGGACGTTCAGATCTGACCGTTTCGCACCTTTCCGTACGGGTACGGACGTTGACGCCGCCCGGCAGAGCGCAGGAGCTTAGCCGGGCGGCGTCGCCGTGTCCGCCACATCCGTCAAAACACTTGCCCCTTTCGCGATGTGAGCTTTCACACGCAACACGGAATTGCCTTGCGGCATCGCCGTCCGGCAAAGTCTTGCTTCCGTCAGGCCCCGCATACGGCACCCGTGCACCCTCCGGGGAGCGCACCGCGACAACTCAACAGCCGTCCGCCGTATGCCGCCCACAGCACCACGGGCCCGTGTCTCCTGTGACCCCGTACGTCGGAGACCAGTGTCAGGGCAAGATTTCGCCCGTGTGGTCACCTGTGCGGGCGATGCTGGAAGGAAACCGTGTGAGCCGGATCTCGGTCCGGGGATTCGCGGTGGCTTCGGCCACTGCGGTCACCACCGTCGGCGCCGTCGTCGGCGTCGCCTCGGGCAACGCCGCGCAGCCCGCCGACGACAACTTCGAGGCCACCGCCGCCGACACCACGCTGCTCGCGGACATCCCCGCGGGCGAGCAGGCGCAGGTACAGGTCTCGTCCCTCGCGGAGCAGGCCTCCGTGCAGGCCGCCGCGGCCGACTCGGCCGCGAAGAAGTCCGCGGAGGAAGCGGCCCGCATCCGCGCCGCCAAGGACGCCGAGGCCAAGAAGGAAGCGGCCGTCAAGGCCGAAGCCGAGGCCGAGGCGAAGGCCAAGGCCGAGAAGGAGCGCAAGGAGAAGGAGGAGGCCGAGCGCGCCAGCCGTTCCTCGGTCCGCGACATCTCGTCCTTCGCCGCCCAGGGTTCCTACACCGTCTCCGAGGTCAAGGCGATCGCCCGCCAGATCGTGCCGGCCTCGCAGTTCCAGTGCTTCAGCAACATCGTGGACCACGAGTCGAGCTGGAACTACCGCGCGACCAACGCCTCCTCGGGCGCCTACGGCCTCGTCCAGGCCCTGCCGGGCACCAAGATGGCCTCGGCCGGAGCCGACTGGCAGACCAACCCCGCCACCCAGATCAAGTGGGGCCTCAACTACATGGACGACCGCTACGGCAGCCCGTGCGGCGCCTGGTCCTTCTGGCAGGCCAACCGCTGGTACTGAGACGTGATCCGCGACCGCCCGAGGGCGGGTCGCGGACCGCACGCGGCACGGACGCCGGGTGCTCCGACACGGCCGCGCACGGGCGCGGCCGTCCGGGGCGCCCGGCTCCGTCATTCCGCGACCGTGAAGGGGCCGCGGCCGTGACGGGTCCGGGCGGACGCGTCGCCGGTGCCCCCTCCGTCAGGGCGCCGCCCCTCGGAGAGCCGGCCCGCTCGGTGGACCGGACGGACCGGACCAGCCGGTGGTCCTCACCCGGCCTCCGCCCGAACCCGCGGCGGTCCCGCACGAGCGGGGAGCCCCGGAGATCACGGACCGGGTCCGCGCCCTCGCCCGGGAGCCCCCACCGTCCTGTTGCCACGGTGAGGGGCTCTCGCGCGCGGACGTGTAGGTTCGGGGATCCAGGGGCATCCGGGGAGCCAGCGGGAAGAGCGCGGGGGAAGAGGAACGACATGTCGAGAGTGCCAGGGTGGCTGAACCGGCTGGGCGAGGGTCTGAGCCGTGCGGGCCGACGTCTCGACGAGCGTCGGGCCGAGGCGGAACGGGACGACGAGCTCGACCTGCCGTACGGGAGAGCAGGCGACCGCCCCGCGCGGCCGTTCCCGCGCGGCCCGGGGTCGACCCGGACACCGCCGCGCCCCTCCCGGACCAGGAGGACCCGGAGGGCGCCTCCGGGAGCGGTGCGTCCGCCGAGTCCGGCCTCTCCGTCCCCGCACCCCCTCGTACGCGCCGGCCGTCGCCGCGCGCCCCGACTTCCCGCCGCCGCGATCCCTGGGGGATGCGCGTGGCCGCCGAGCGGGCTGGCGCCTGCTCGTCCTCGCCGGGACCGTCTGGGTCCTGATGAAGGTGATCAGCTCCGTACAACTGGTCGTCCTCGCGTTCGTCGCCGCGCTCCTCGTCACCGCCCTGCTCCAGCCCACCGTGGCCATGCTGCGCCGCAAGGGCCTGCCCGCGGCCTCGCCACCGCCGTCACCGCCGTCTCCGGCTTCGTCGTGATGGGCCTGGTCGGCTGGTTCGTGGTCTGGCAGGTCATGGACAACATCGACAACCTGTCCGACCAGGTCAAGGACGGCATCGAGGAGCTCAAGCGCTGGCTCCTCAACAGCCCCTTCCACGTGACCGAGCAGCAGATCAACGGCATCGCCAAGAACCTCAGCGACTCCGTCGGCACCAACGCCGAGCAGATCACCCAGGTCGGCCTCCAGGGCGTCACGGTCGTCGTCGAGACGATGACCGGCATCCTCCTCGCCATGTTCTCGACGCTCTTCCTGCTGTACGACGGGAAGAAGGTCTGGGAGTGGACGCTCAGGCTGGTGCCCGCCCAGGCCCGCCCGGGCGTCGCGGGCGCCGGGCCGCGCGCCTGGCGCACCCTCACCGCCTATGTGCGGGGCACGGTCCTCGTCGCCCTCATCGACGCCGTCTTCATCGGCATCGGCCTCTACTTCCTCGACGTGCCGATGGCCGTGCCGCTCGCCGTCTTCATCTTCCTCTTCGCCTTCATCCCGCTGGTCGGCGCCGTGGTCTCCGGAGCCCTCGCCGTCGTCGTCGCCCTCGTCACCAACGGGGTGTTCACCGCCCTCATGGTGCTCGTCGTCGTCCTCGCCGTGCAGCAGATCGAGGGCCACGTCCTCCAGCCGTTCATCCTCGGCCGCGCGGTGCGGGTCCATCCCCTGGCCGTCGTCCTCGCGGTCGCCGCCGGCGGTCTGACCGCCGGCATCGGCGGCGCCGTCGTCGCCGTCCCGCTGGTCGCCGTCACCAACACGGCGGTCGGCTACCTTCGTGCGTACAGCACCGAACAGGCCCTGCGCAGCACACCGGAGCCGCGCGGGGCGACTGCGTACGAAGTGGCCCCGACGCCGGCCCCGGCTCGGCGCGGGGCAAGGGGAGACATGTGATATCGGAACCGGAGCTGGTGGGCGGTGCGGACTTCGAGAGGTCCGAGGTGCTCACCGAGGCCGCGCCGCCCGGCCCGCCGCGGGCCCGCCGCCCCTGGCTGTGGGCGCTCGGCGGCGCGGTCGCGGCCTCGGCGGTCTGGGGCGCCGGGCTCTACGCGTACGAGCGGGGGGAACCGGCGGGGCCGGACCTCCAGGGCTACCGGCAGGTGGACGACCTCTGCGAGGTGGCGCGCCTCGACGCGCTCGCCGACGCCCTGGGCAAGCGGCGGGAGCACGGTTCGGCCCCGCGGTGGACGAACCGGCGATCAGCGAGGTGTCGTGCTCGATCGGCTTCGGCCCGGAGGAGGGCGGGCAGAGCGTCGAGATCACGTACACCCTGCACAAGGTGGTCGACCCGGGGCCGGAGTTCGAGGCCCGCGCGCAGCAGTTCGGCATCCTGAAGAAGATCGACGGCATCGGCGAGCAGGCCTTCTTCGACGACATGGAGGAGGAGGGGGCCGGCTCCGGGTCCTCGACGGCCAGGCCGAGTTCCAGGTCGACATCTTCAGCCAGGACTACACGCTGAACGGCGAGATGGTCTCCTCCGGGACGTCGGCCGACCTCTCCGGGATCGACGTCCCGATGATCCAGGACCTGCTCGCCCTGATGGCCGCGCTCAAGAAGTGAAGGGCCTCGCTCAAGAAGTGACGTTTCCTCCGGGGCCGTGACGGCGGTGTGCGCCGGGCACGCGCCCCCAGTGCGCGCGGGTGGCCTCCGCCGGGCCGCCGTACGACCGGCGTGCCGCCCCTCCGGGCCGCACCGGGCCCTCCACCATGGTCGCGGCGCGCGGCCCGGTGGGGAGCCGCCGCGCCCTGGAGCCCGTACCGCAGGAAGGAAACCGCCCATGAGGTCCATGAGGTCCCCGAGGTCCCCGAGGTCCATGAGCGCCGGGCGGGGCCGGCGGAGCGTCCTCGTCGCGGGGCTGGCCGTCGCGGCCCTGCTCGCCGGGACCGTGCCGGCCGCCGCGACCGACGAGGTCGACTTCTTCCACTGCCAGGCCGACTTCAACGGCGAGTACCTGCAGTTCGGCATCCGCAATCCCAACGGGACGGGCACCCTCCGGTGCTTCGCCAACGCGGGCGACCTGACCATCGGGCAGGGCGGCGTCGAACGGTTCGGCAGCGGCAACAACGCCGGGTGGTTCGAGTACGAGCCCGGCGACGGCTGGCGCTACCGGCACACCTTCGGCAAGTGGGAGAGGATCACCAAGGACTACGGTCACGTGACCCACCTGCACATCGACTGAGCGCGCGGCGGCGGCGGCACCGCCACCGGCGCGTACGCGAGGCGGCCCCACCGTGTGTCCGGTGGGGCCGCCCTTATGGGGTCCCATGGGGTCCCGTACGGTCTCGTACCGTCCCGTACGGGACCGTACGGTCCGCGGTCAGGCCTGCTCGGCGAGGACCGCTTCCGCGTCGAGGGTGACGCCGACCGCCTGGATGACGGCGGCGATCTTCACGGCCTCCTGGATGGTGGCGCGGTCGAGGCCGGACTGGCGCAGGACCTGCTCGTGCGAGTCCAGGCACTGGCCGCAGCCGTTGATCGCGGAGACGGCCAGCGACCAGAGCTCGAAGTCGACCTTCTCCACGCCCGGGTTGCCGATGACGTTCATCCGCAGACCGGCGCGCAGCGTCCCGTACTCGGGGTCCGACAGGAGGTGCCGGGTCCGGTAGAAGACGTTGTTCATCGCCATGATCGCGGCGGCGGACTTGGCGGCCTGGTACGCCTCGGGCTTCAGGTTCTCCCGGGCCTCCGGCTCCAGCTCCTTGAGCACCTTCGGCGAGCGCGAGGCGATCGCGCAGGCCAGGACGGTGCCCCAGAGCTGCTGCTGGGGAGGTCGCTGTTGCCGATGACCGAGCCCAGGTTGAGCTTCAGGTCCTTGGCGAAGTCCGGTATGGCGGCCTTGAGTTCATCGAGAGCCATGGCGGATCACTCGCCCGAGAGGAGCTTGACCGGGTCGAGCGTGGTCTCGCCCTTGCTCCAGTTGCACGGGCACAGCTCGTCGGTCTGCAGGGCGTCGAGGACCCGCAGGACCTCCTTGGGGTTACGGCCGACGGAGCCGGCGGTCACCATGGTGAACTGGATCTCGTTGTTCGGGTCCACGATGAAGACGGCGCGCTGGGCGAAGCCGTCCTCGCCCTCGACGCCGCAGTCCCGCATCAGGTCGTGCTTGGAGTCCGCGAGCATCGGGAAGGGCAGGTCGCGCAGGTCGTCGTGGTCCTTGCGCCAGGCGTGGTGCACGAACTCGGAGTCGCCGGAGACGCCGAGGATCTGGGCGTCGCGGTCCGCGAACTCGTCGTTCAGCTTGCCGAACGCGGCGATCTCGGTCGGGCAGACGAAGGTGAAGTCCTTCGGCCAGAAGAACACCACGCGCCACTTGCCCTCGTAGGACTTGTGGTCGATCTGCTCGAACTCCTTGCCGCTCTCCAGCGACACGCAGGCGGTCAGGTCGTAGGTGGGGAACTGGTCACCGACAGTGAGCACGCGCTCTCCTTGCAGTGGGGAAGCGCCCTTTTGGGGGGCTTCCTTGGGGGTTGGACGGATCACCAGCATGGCACGGAGTGCATTGATCAGTGAAATAGCTAGAGTGGGTCGTGTTGATCGAAGGTGGTTATCAGTGGCATCCCCGTACAGCCCTCCGCACGGCCCGCACCGCACCAAGCAGCCGAGCCTCTCCCAGCTCAGAGCGTTCGCGGCGGTCGCCGAGCATCTGCACTTCCGCGACGCGGCGGCCGCCATCGGCATGAGCCAGCCCGCGCTCTCGGGCGCGGTTTCGGCACTCGAAGAGGCACTCGGTGTCCAGCTCCTCGAGCGTACGACGCGGAAGGTGCTGCTCTCGCCCGCGGGGGAGCGGCTCGCGGCGCGGGCCCGGACGGTCCTCGACGCGGTGGCCGGGCTGATGGAGGAGGCGGAGGCGGCCCGGGCCCCGTTCACCGGGACGCTGCGGCTCGGGGTGATCCCGACCGTCGCCCCTATCTGCTGCCGACCGTCCTGCGCCTGGTCCACCGGCGCTACCCGAGCTCGACCTCCAGGTCCACGAGGAGCAGACCTCCTCGCTCCTGGAGGGGCTCGCGGCCGGACGGCTCGACCTGCTGCTGCTCGCCGTGCCGCTCGGCGTGCCGGGCGTCACCGAACTCCCGCTGTTCGACGAGGACTTCGTCCTGGTCACCCCGGCCGGGCATCCGCTGGCCGGGCGGGACGACATCCCGCGCGAGGGACTCAGGGAGCTGCGGCTGCTCCTCCTGGACGAGGGGCACTGCCTGCGCGACCAGGCCCTCGACATCTGCCGCGAGGCCGGGCGCTCGGACGGCGCCGAGGTCACCACCACCGCGGCCGGCCTCGCCACCCTGGTCCAGCTCGTCGCGGGCGGGCTCGGCGTGACCCTGCTGCCGCGCACCGCCGTCACGGTCGAGACCGCCCGCAACTCCGCCCTGTGGACCGGCCTCTTCGCGGATCCGGCCCCTCGCGCCGGATCGCCCTCGCGATGCGGACGGGCGCGGCCCGGCAGGCCGAGTTCCAGGAGCTGGCGGAGGCGCTGCGGGGAGCGATGAGGGGACTGCCGGTACGGGTGGTGGGCGGCGGTTCTGAAGCCCCGGCATCAGGAACCACCGCCCGTACACGTACACGCGTACACGTGATCGACGGGTTACTCCGTGCGCAGCCCGTCCGCGCGCATCAGCCGCCACAGGGCCGGCATGCTCAGCAGCGTCACCAGCGCGATCAGGGCGGCGCCGATGCCGACCACGGGCAGGAACACCCACCAGTCCTGGACCGGCTGCCCGCCCATCCTCAGCAGGACGACCCCGAGGCCGAGCCCGCCCGCCACGGCGAGCGCGAGGCCGAGGGCGATCAGCACCGCCGTCTGCCACAGCACCGACAGGGCCAGGGTGGAGCGGCGGGTGCCGAAGCGACGAGCGAGGAGAGCAGCCGCTTGCGGTCCCTGAGCTGCTCCAGGGTCGTGACCAGGAGCGAGGCCGCCACCAGGAGCATGGTCGGGGTGGAGCCGACGAGGATGCCGGTGCGGACGCTGGAGAAGGCCGCGTCGCGCTCGGTCTCCTTCAGGTCCTTCACCCAGGCGGTCGGATCGATCGCCGCCGCCGTGTTCCGCACGCGGTCGGCCGCGTCGGGCACGGCCGGATCGGTCCGGACCATGTTCTGCGCGTAGGGCTCGGCGAGCAGGCCGGTGTCGAGCGCCGACGGGGTGGCGAGGACGCCGTACTGGTACATGCCCGTCGGGTCGGGGCGGGAGTCCACGACCTTCGCGCCCGCGGGGATCCGCCACCGCGGGCCGTCCGCGGGCCGCTCCGGCCCGTCCTCCGGCGGGTGCGGGTCGCGCAGGGCGACCGTGGCGCCCGGCCGCGCGACCGCAGTGGTCCGGGCGTCGTCCGGGGAGCCCTGCGCGCCGTGCGCGAGGAGGACGAAGACGTCCCCGTCCTCGCAGGAGGGCAGGACGGCGTACTCCCGCAGGGAGGAGCAGTCGCCGACCCTGAGCGAGGCCGACGGGGCGGACTCCTCGCCCTCCTCCGGCGGGCCGGGCCGCCACACGTGCGACTCGACGACCGCCATCGCCTCGTCGACGCCCTCGGTCCGCGCGAAGCGGGCGGTGATGTCGCGGGCCTCGTCGGCGGTCCTGCCGCGGAAGCCGACGACGACCTGGGCGCGGGACGAGTCCGCGCCGGTCGGCAACGCGAACTCGTTCTCCATCGCCTGGAAGAGCATCTGGAGCGCGATGGCGCCGGTGGCCGCGACGACGATGCCGCTGACCGCGCGGGCCGCCGTGCCGCTGCTCAACTGGAGCCTGCGGACGGCGAGCTGCCAGGCCACCGGGCCCGCGTGCAGTCGCTTCACCCCGGCCTCGACCAGCCACGGGAGCAGCGTGGTCAGACCGATGAGGAAGAGGACGGTGCCGGTCACGACGGGCACGGTGTCGATGCTGGTCTCGGTCACCGAGACCCGGCCCATGAGCGGGGCGAGCAGGGCGGCGCCGGCCGCCAGGAGCAGCAGCCGCCACCACAGCCGGCGGCGGCGGCGCGGCGCGGAGTCCCGGACGACGCCGAGCGGTTCGATCGCCACCCCGCGCAGCGCGACGAGGGTGACCGCGACCGAGGCGACCGGGACGGTCACGAGGGCGAGGGCGGCGAGCGCGGGCAGCGGCGTGACGTCGGAGGGGAAGGCGTTGACGTCCCAGAGGGTGAAGGCGCCGGCGAACTGCCGGGCCGCCGCGAAGAGTCCGGCGCCGGTCAGGAGGCCGAGGAGCGCGCCCGCGAGAGACTCGCCGGCCGCGATCCGCCGGGTCATGGGGGCGTCCGCGCCGACCAGCCGGAGCGCCGCGAGCCGCCGGTCGCGCTGCTCGCCGCCGAAGCGGACGGCGGTCGCGACGAAGACGAGCACGGGCAGCAGCAGGACGACGCAGGCGACGACCACGAGGAGGATCAGGAAGGCGTTCTTCGGCTCCTCGGGCACCGACCAGCCGAAGCGCTCGCCGCGCCCGTCGAGGTTGTCGGTGTCGAGGAAGTCGACGTGGGCGACGTACCGCAGGTCGGCCGGGCCGATGAGCCCGTCCTTGCCGAGGGTCCCGGCCACCTCGTAGGGGAGCCGCTCCTCGAGCAGGGCGCCCTCGGGGGAGTCGAGCAGGTCGCGGAGCGCGGGCGAGACCAGCATCTCGCCGGTCCGGGGGAACGCGGCCGCGCCCGGGGAGCGGGGCGCGTCGCCGTCGGGCTGCAGCAGCAGCCCGGAGACGACGTCGTCGCGGTAGGTGGTGGTCCGGTCGAGGGTGGAGAAAGGTGCGGGGCCCGGGGCGGTGACCTCCCGGCTCCCGTCGACGGCGCGGACCGCCTCCCGCACCTCCCGCTGGAAGAGCATGTTCGGCAGGGAGGCGGCGAGCAGCAGCAGCGCCACGCCGAAGCCGACGCCGGTGGCGGTCAGCAGGGTGCGCAGGAGGCCGGGGCGCCCGCCGGTGACGGCGAACCGGGCGCCAAGGGCCAGGTCGCGGGCCCAGGTGCGGAGCTTCATGCCGCCCACTCCGCGTCCCGCACCCGGCCGTCGCGCACGACGACCTCGCGGTCGGAGTGGGCGGCGACCTAGCCTCGTGGGTGACGAGGACGACGGCGGCGCCGGTGTCCCGGGAGGCCTCGGTGAGCAGGCTCATGACCCGTTCGCCGTTGAGCGAGTCGAGGGCGCCGGTCGGCTCGTCGGCGAAGATCACCCGGGGGCGGTGACGAGCGCGCGGGCGACGGCGACGCGCTGGCCCTGGCCGCCGGATATCTCGCCGGGGCGCTTGGCCGCGACGGCGTCGACCTCCAGGCGGGCGAGCCACTCGACGGCCCTGGCCTCGGCGGCCTTCCGCTTCTCGCCGCCGAGGCGGAGCGGGAGGCCACGTTCTCCGCGCAGGTCAGCTCGGGCACGAGCCGGCCGAACTGGAAGACGAAGCCGAAGTCGGTGCGGCGCAGGGAGCTGCGCTCGCGGTCGGAGAGCGCGGTGAGCTCGCGCCCGTCGTAGGCGATGGTGCCGGCGTCGGGCCGGACGATCCCGGCCAGGCAGTGCAGCAGCGTGGACTTGCCGGAGCCGGAGGGGCCCATGACGGCGACGACCTCGCCGGCCCGCAGCGTGAAGTCGGCGCCCGCGAGCGCCGGGGTCGGCCCGTAGGCCTTGTCGAGGCCGGTGGCCCTCAGGAGGGGTGCGGAGGTCATCGGCGGGCCGTCCCTCCCGCGTGTCCCGGGAGGCGCGCGGTCATCGGCGGACCTCCTCGGCGAGCCGGTCGAGCCGGGCGGCGGTCAGCTCCAGCCAGCGCAGGTCCGCCTCCAGGTGGAACAGGGCGTGGTCGCAGATGAGCTGGTCGGCGAGGTCGCCGTCCTTCTTGCGCCGGGTGAGCTCGCGCATCAGGCGCAGGTGCTCGGAGCGCTGGGTGTCGAGGATGCCGTCGGCCCCGCGCCCGGTCAGCAGGGCGAGGACGACCTTGGTGTAGAGCGTGGACTGGAGGTACGGCTCCGGCTTCTCGGGGGTGGCGAGCCACTGGGCGACGTCGGTGATGCCGGCCTCGGTGACGGCGTACCGCTTCCGCTCGGGACCGCCGCCCGCCTCGACGCCGTCGACGACCACGAGGCCGTTCCTCAGGAGCCGGGACATGGTCGAGTAGACCTGGCCGTAGTGGAGCGGCCGGTCGTGGCCGAATCTGTCGTCGAAGGCGCGCTTGAGGTCGTAGCCGTGGCGCGGACCGGACTCCAGGAGCCCGAGGAGGGTGTGACCGATGGACATGCCGATCACTGTACACGGTGTGTATACGCGCGATGTATAGCGCCGCGCGGTAAGCGGAATGCCCCTTCGCGCAACCGTTCGGGGCGTTCGGGCGTCGGTTCCTCTGGGCGCGGGTGCTGATTCTCACGTCCTGAAAGACGTGATCGGTCTCCTTGTCCACCCTGCCGGTGTTAGCTTGCTGAGCTGATCCGGCGCGCGCGAGCACACGCCGGGGGCCGGGACACACGACGAGCGGAGCGACGGAACACATGGGCCGACCTGACACGGGCAAGGCGAAGAAGAGCGGCATACGCCGCCTCTTCTCCTGGAAGAAGCTCCTGGGCACCTTCGTCGTGTCCTGCCTGCTCGGCATGGGCGCCCTGTACGTCGTCTACCTCATGGTCCCGGTGCCGACGGCCAACGCCGAGGCCACGATGCAGAGCAACATCTACAAGTACGCCAACGGCAAGATCCTCGCCCGCACCGGCGAGATCAACCGCGAGATCGTCGGTCTCGACAAGATCCCGCAGAAGGTCCAGCAGGCGTTCGTCGCCGCCGAGAACAAGAGCTTCTACAAGGACAACGGCGTCGACATCAAGGGCACCACCCGCGCCGCCTGGTCCACCCTCACCGGCAAGGGCAAGCAGGGCGGCTCGACCATCACCCAGCAGTACGTCAAGAACTACTACCTGAGCCAGGACCAGACGGCGACCCGCAAGCTCAAGGAAATGGTCATCGCCATCAAGGTCGATGAGAACATGACCAAGAACGAGATCCTCGCCGGGTACATGAACACCAGCTACTACGGGCGCAGCGCCTACGGCGTCCAGGCCGCCGCCCGCTCGTACTACGGCGTCGACGCCTCCCGGCTCACCACCGCCCAGGGCGCCTACCTCGCCGCCCTGCTCCAGGCCCCCAACCAGTACGACTGGACCGCCGCGAACGCCACCGGCCGCAAGCTCGTCGAGGCGCGCTGGAACTACGTCCTCGACAACATGGTCGAGGAGGGCTGGCTGTCGTCGTCCGAGCGCGCCGGCATGAAGTTCCCCGTGCCGCAGAAGCCCAGGCCCCTGCCCGGCATGGAGGGCCAGACCGGCTACATCGTCGAGGCCGCCAACCAGGAGCTGATGCGCCAGGGCGTCAGCGAGGAGGACATCAAGGCCGGCGGCTGGACGATCACCCTCAACATCGACGAGAAGAAGCAGAAGGCGCTCGTCGCGGCCGTGGACGAGGAGCTGGAGTCCAAGCTCGACCGCAAGGGCGACGAGAAGCACGCCGTCGTCCAGGCCGGCGCCACCTCCGTCGACCCGAAGACCGGCGCGGTCGTCGCGATGTACGGCGGCGTCGGCGCCACCGAGCACTGGATCTCCAACGCGACCCGCCGCGACTACCAGCCCGCCTCCACCTTCAAGCCGATCGTCCTCGCCTCCGCGATCGAGAACCACGCGAAGACCCAGGACGGACGGCACATCGGCCTCGGCACGGTCTACGACGGCACCAGCAAGCGCCCGGTCGTGGGCAGCGACATCCCCTTCGCCCCGGAGAACGAGGACGACGACGACTACGGCCCCGTCACCGTCCAGCGGGCCACCAACAGCTCGATCAACTCGGTCTACGCCCAGATGATCGTCGACGTCGGCCCGGACAAGGTGAAGAGGACCGCCCTGGCCCTCGGCATGAAGGACGGCAAGGACTTCCCGAGGCCCCCGCCATCTCCCTCGGCGTCATGAACGCCTCGACCCTGGACATGGCCGGCGTCTACGCCACCCTCGACAACCACGGCAAGCGGGTCTCCCCGGCCCTGGTGAAGTCCGCCGAGCACCGGGACCGCACGGTCCGGACCCCGAACCCGCTCGGCGGCCAGGTCATCACCCGCGAGGCCGCCGACACCGCCACCAAGGCCATGACGGGCGTCGTGCGCAGCGGCTCCGGCACCCGCGCCGCCGGGGACTACGCGGCCGCGGGCAAGACCGGCACCTCCGAGAACAACCGCTCCGCCTGGTTCGTCGGCTACACCCCCGAACTCGTCACCGCCGTCGCCCTCTTCGGCGAGGACGCCAAGGGCAACCAGGTCACCCTGACCAACACCATCAACCCGGGCCGCGCCAACGCGGCCGTACGCCCGCCCGGATCTGGGGCGAGTACACGACCCGCGCCCTGAACGGCGGCTCCGACGCGCGCTTCGACCTGGAGACCGACGGCACGGACGCGGCCGAGCCGGACCCGGACCCCACCGCCACCACCGAGGCCCCCGAGGAGCCGACGGAGGAGCCGACCACCGCCTCGCCGAGCACCACGTCCGCGCCGACGACCGAGCCCGCCACCACCCCGCCGACCCGGACGAGCGACCCGGCCACCACCCCGCCGACGCCCACCGGGGAGCCGACGACGGACGAGCCGTCCCCGCCGCCCTCGATCGACCCGCCCGACGGCGGAGGCGGCACCGACCCGAACCGGGCGGCGACGGAACCGGCAGGCCCGTCCGCCCGACGGCCCAGCGGCAGTAGCCGCACGGAGACGTACGGAGACGCACGGAAGGCCGGACCCCGCCGGGGTCCGGCCTTCCACGTCCGGGGACGGCCCGCTCAGGTACGGGTCGCCAGCTCGAACCAGACCACCTTGCCGCCCGAGAGCCGGGTCGCCCCCAGCGCCGGGCCAGCCGGTTCACCAGGAACAGGCCGCGCCCGCCCTCGTCGGTGTCCCGCGCCCGCCGCTGCCGGGGCAACTGCGGGGAGTCGTCGCCGACCTCGCAGCGCAGCACGTCCGTACGGAGCAGCCGCAGCGTCACCGGCCGCTCCGCGTACCGCACGGCGTTCGTCACGACCTCGCTGATCAGCAGCTCCACCGAGTCCGTGAGGTCCTCCAGGTCCCAGCGGGCCAGCGCCCGCCGGGCGAGCCGCCGGGCACGGCCCGGGGCCGCGTCCTCCGGGTCCAGGAACCAGTACGCCACGTCGCTCGGCGCGATCCCGTCGAACCGGGCCGCGAGCAGCGCGATGTCGTCGTCCCGGTCGCCGGGGCCCAGCATGTCCAGGACGTCGTCGCAGAGCGCCTCCAGCGGGGGCGAGTGGTCGGGCCCGGTGAGCTGCGCGGTCGCCGCCAGGCGCTCCCGCAACTGCTCGATCCCCGTCCACACGTCCCGCAGCCGCGACTCCACCAGGCCGTCGGTGTAGAGCAGCAGCGTGGCACCGGCCGGGGCGTCCAGCTCGACCGCCTCGAAGTCCACCCCGCCCACCCCGATCGGGGCGCCCGGCGGCACCCGGAGGACCTCCGCGCGCCCGCCCAGGTGGAGCAGTATCGGCGGCGGGTGGCCGGCGTTCGCCACCGTGATCCGGTGCGAGACCGGGTCGTACACCGCGTACAGGCAGGTGGCCATCCGGTTCTCGCCGAGCCGCTGCGCCTGCTCGTCCAGGTGGTGCAGGACCTCCTGCGGCGGCAGGTCGAGCCCGGCCAGGGTCTGCGCGGTGGTGCGCAACTGGCCCATGATCGCCGCCGAGGTCATGGAGTGGCCCATGACGTCGCCCACGACCAGGGCGACCCGGCTGCCGGGCAGCGGGATCGCGTCGTACCAGTCGCCGCCCACCCGGGCCGTCTCGGCCGCCGGCAGGTAGCGCGAGGCGAGCCGGACCCCGGTCGGCTGCGGCAGCGAGTCCGGCAGCATCGTCCGCTGGAGCTCGTCCGCGATGTACGCCTCCCGGCCGTACAGGACGGCCTTGTCGATGCCGAGCGCGGTGTGCGTGGCCAACTGCGCCGCCACCAGGAGGTCGTTCGGCTCGAACCCGGCCCGCTCGGGACGGCGCAGGAACACGGCCGCGCCGATCACCCGGCGCCGGCCGCGCAGCGGAGCCAGTATCGCCCGCAGCCCGCCGGGCAGCGGATGGTCGGTGCCGAGCAGCTCGCCCAGCGCCTCCCGGGCGGCGGCGGAGTCGCCGAAGACCGGCCGCACCCCGCGCAGCACCTCGGCGAGCGCCCCTCCGGACCGCACCTCGCAGAGTTCGGCCGCGGGGTCGGATCCGGATCGGGCACGAGGACGAGCTCCTCGGACTCCGGGTCCGTTAACCGCAGCCGGTCCGTCCGGCGCAGCCGCAGCACGAACGGCGCCACCGGGCGCTCGTCGCCCACCGGCAGCGGATCGCGCAGGTAGACCAGGATCTCGTCGGAGAACGTGGGCACGGTCGCCCGGCACAGGCCGAGCACGATCTCGTCCAGGTCGATGCCGCGGGCGATGCGGCGGGTCGCCGCCCCGACGAACCGCAGCCGCTCGCCCTCGCGCCGCGCCGCGTGCTCCCGCCGCCGGACGGCTGCGGGGAGACGGCGACGGCCACGGCGCCCGGACCGCCGCCCCGAGGGGCGCGGCGGGCGCACCGGGCGCCGCCGGGGACTCCGTACCGGGGACCGGTGCTCCGCCCGGCTGCGCGGGCACGTCGGGCAGGCCGGCCGCCGCCTCCTGGCGGGGGCGGGCGCGTTCCTGCAGCCGGGCAGCCAGGGGCTGGCGGCCTTCGTGGGAGGTGGGATGCTCCGTCACGCGTGGGATTCCGTCCGTCCGGGCCGGTGGTGCGATGCACTCGCTCTTCTCGCCGATGCCGCGCCTTCGGCGGGGATAAACCCCTCGTACGCGGCGGATGTGGACGCTCCGCGCGTCACGGCGACGACGGGGCCCTGAACACCCGGGCGGACGTCCGGCACTGCTCTCCCCCTCGTGGGTGACTGGCGGTCAGGTCCAGTGTGCTGTTCGGTCGCTGACGTACTGTTCAGTAGCTCCGACGTGCTGGTCGATCCGTCTCCGACGTGCGGAGGACGATCCTACGTTTGAACCCGGGGGGTGCAACAAGGGTCTCACGGCCCGGTGTGCGCCGGGGTGCGGTCCCAGTCCGCCGGCAGTTCCGGAACGCGCCACGCCGGATCGGGCCGCCAGTGCTCCCAGCCGTCCGAGAACGGCTCTCCCCAGGCCCGGATCCGCTCCACCGCCCGCCGCCCGGCGCCCGCACCTCCGCCGCCTGCTCCGGGCCCATCAGACCGGACCGCTGGGCCTGCGCGAACTCGTCCTCGTCCCGCCACAGCCAGCTCCGGTCGGGGTAGACGGAGATGTCGAGGAAGTGGTCCTCGGAGTCGAAGCCGCCGGACCAGCGGGTCCGCGGCTCCTCCAGGTTCACGTACCAACTGCGGAAGCGCCAGCCGCGCTCCCAGAACAGCCACACCGACCACGGCTCGCCGGGCCGGGCCAGCTTCAGCACCCCGCTGCCCGCCCAGCGGAGCCCGCTCGGTGGTCCGGGGGCGGTGTAGCGGGTGGCGAGCGGCTCGTCGTGCACGGGGGTGCCGTCGGCGAGCACGGGCCGGACGCACTCGGTGCCGGGCGCCATCCAGACCGCGAGCAGTTCGGGCGTGTCCCGCACGACCGTCACCGGCCGGCAGATGTGCACGGCCCCGGTGCCGTGCCGCGGTAGCGCCAGAGGACGTGGTCCCCGGCGCCCAGTGCTGAGAGGCGTCCGATCCTGTCATGCGCAGATCTTAGGGGCGCGCTCCCACGACCGCTGCGACGCGGGTCACGGACGAGCCAGTGCGCGGGTGGGCGCGGGTGCGTCCTACGGATGCGTCATCCGCAGCACGTCCAGCGCCTCGTCCAGTTGTTCCACCGTGAGGTCGCCCCGCTCGACGTAGCCGGACTCCAGGACCACCTCGCGGATGGTCTTGCGCTCCGCGAGGACTTCTTGGCGACCTTCGCGGCCTCCTCGTAGCCGATGTACTTGTTGAGCGGGGTGACCACGGACGGCGAGGACTCGGCGTACTCGCGGGCGCGCTCGACGTTGGCCGTGATCCCGTCGACCGTGCGGTCCGCCAGCAGCCGGGAGGCGTTGGCCGAAGGCGTACGGACTCCAGCAGGTTCTTGGCCATTACCGGCAGCATCACGTTGAGCTCGAAGTTCCCGGCCGCGCCCGCCACCGCCACCGTGGTGTCGTTTCCGGTCACCTGCGCGGCGACCATCAGGACCGCCTCGGGGATCACCGGGTTCACCTTGCCCGGCATGATCGAGGAGCCGGGCTGGAGGTCGGGGAGGTTGATCTCGGCCAGGCCCGTGCGCGGCCCGCTGGCCATCCAGCGCAGATCGTTGGCGATCTTGGTGAGGGAGACGGCGATGGTCCTGAGCTGCCCGGACGTCTCCACCAGGCCGTCGCGGGCGCCCTGCGCCTCGAAGTGGTCGCGGGCCTCGGTCAGCGGCAGTCCGGTGGTCCGGGCGACCTCCGCGATGACGGCGGCCGAGAAGCCGGCCGGGGTGTTGATGCCGGTGCCCACCGCCGTACCGCCGAGGGGGAGTTCGGCGAGCCGGAGGAGCGCGCCGCGCAACCGCTCGACCCCGTACCTCACCTGGGCCGCGTAGCCGCCGAACTCCTGGCCGAGGGTGACCGGGGTGGCGTCCATCAGGTGCGTGCGGCCCGACTTCACGACCTTCGCGAATTCGGCCGATTTTCGCTCCAGGGCGGCGGCCAGGTGCTCCAGGGCGGGGACCAGGTCGTGGGCCACGGCGCCGGTCGCCGCGATGTGGATGGAGGACGGGAAGACGTCGTTGGAGGACTGCGAGGCGTTCACGTGGTCGTTGGGGTGCACCTCCCGGCCCTCCGGGAGCCGCTCGGTGGCGAGGGTGGCGATCACCTCGTTGGTGTTCATGTTGGACGAGGTGCCCGAGCCGGTCTGGAAGACGTCCACGGGGAAGTGCGCGTCCCAGCGCCCCTCCGCGACCTCCTCCGCCGCCGCGGCGATCGCCTCCGCGCGGTCCGCGTCGATCACCCCGAGCCGGGCGTTGACCTGGGCGGCGGCGGCCTTGATCCGGGCCAGGGCCTCGATGTGGGCGCGCTCCAGGCGCTGGCCCGAGATCGGGAAGTTCTCCACCGCCCGCTGGGTCTGGGCCCGCCACTTGGCGTGCGCGGGGACCCGCACCTCACCCATGGAGTCGTGCTCGATCCGGAAGTCCCGGTCGTCCCCGCCGTGCTGCTCGCTGTCGTTCATCTTCTTCAACCTCCCGTAAAAGGTGAGCACTTGTCTTGTTCGATGTATTCCCAAGGCGCGTACCGGCCAGTAAAAACCGTGGGTAACCCCACTTCCAGGAGGCGCAATGACGCGCACCAGGTACAGGTTCCGCCGACCCGTCGCCGCCGTCGCCACGGCCGCCGCGGTCCTCGGAACGATGATCGCGGCCGCCGCTCCCGCGGGCGCGGCCGACACGACCGCAGGTACGAGGACCGCCGCCACCGCTTCCGTACCCCTCCCGCCCGCCCTGGAGGCGATCCGGGCGGCCGAGGCCACCAGGATCTACGGAAGCCCCGAGGAACGCCCGCTCGACCAGCGCAGGAGCGGTCTGATCTCGCTCGGCGACAGCGAGATCTCCGGCGAGGCGTCGGCACCTACGAACCCCCACCAACGGCCCCTCCAACTGGTGTCACCGCTCGCCCGACGCCGCCGTCCACCGCACCGGGATCGCCGCGGACCTCACCTTCAACGTCTCCTGCTCCGGCGCGTACACCGGAAACATCAAGCTCGGCGGCTCCCCGCAGTACGCCGACGAACTCGTCCAGAGCGACAGCCTCGCCATCAAGGCCCGCAACACCCGGATCAAGATGGTCCTGCTCGTCGCCGGGGCCAACGACGACCTCCAGTTCGGCCCCGTCATGACCGACTGCGTCACCCGCTACCTGCTCGGCCAGGGCGCCTGCGAGCCCAAGTACGCCCCCGCCTGGCAGGCCCGCGTCGACGGACTCGTCCCCAAGGTCGAGCAGACCGTCCGCGACCTCAAGACGGTCATGCGCGACGCCGGATACGCCGACGGCGACTACAAGCTCGTCCTCATGGGCTACCCCAGCCCGATCGGCCCCGACTTCCGCGACAACCCGAACTTCCCCGGCAAGCTGATATGCGGCGGCATGGGCTACGACTCCGACACCGTCTGGGGCCGCAACACCGCCGTCCCCGCCTTCGAGCGCGGCATGCGGAAGGCCGCCGCGTCCACCGGCGCCACCTACCTCGACAACTCCCGCCTCTTCCACGGCCACGAGGTCTGCACGGAGGACCCCTGGGCCCGGGGCCTCTACATCGACCTCTCAAGCCCGGCCTCCCGGACGAGAACTCTGTCCGGCAGTCCTTCCACCCCAACGCCCGCGGGCACGCCGCCTTCGCCTCCTGCCTCACCCAGCTCTACGCCTCGGGCCTGCGCGAGGCGAGCTGCCTCGACGTGAACTCCACCGGGAAGCCCACCCTCTTCCCGCTCGCCTGGGACGACGCCTACCGCCCGCTGAGGAACCAGGCGACCGGCGACTGCCTGGACGTCGACGCCGCCACCAGCGCCAACGGCACCCGGGTCCTCGGCTGGGACTGCCACGACGGCCGCAACCAGATCTGGTGGTACGACTCCGCCCGGCAGACCGTCCACACCGGTCTCACCCAGGACCGCTGCCTGGACGTGCCCGACCTCCAGTACCGCGCCGGCACCGGCCTGATCCTCTGGAACTGCCACGGCGGCGCCAACCAGAAGTTCGTCCGCGACGGCGCTCACCCTCCGGCCCGCCGCCGCGACCGGCACGTGCCTCACCCAGGGCGCGGCGAAGGAGCAGATCAGGCTCCGGGCCTGCGACGGCTCCGCGAGCCAGAAGTTCGCGTAGCCCGCACCCCGGGGAGAACGCCGTGGCCCCGTCCGGTGCGGGACGGGGGCCACGGCCACGGCTCAGAGCACCTTCAGGGTCGTACGGGCCAGCTCGTACGCCGGGACCATCGCCCGGTGCTCCTCGGTGTCCATGCCGCCGAGGTGGACGACGACCGCCCCCTTCGGGGTGGCGACGGCGAGCGCGCTCCTCCTTCTCCTCGTCGAGGAGTTCGCTCCGCACCGTGTAGGTCACCTCGACGGCGGGCAGCGCGCCCGCCGTCGTCTCCCGGTACGCGGCGCCGGAACTCCCCTTCTCCGCCTTCACGAAGGCTTCGAGGACGGCCCGGGCGGACGAGGGGCGAGCCCTTCTCCGCCGTCCACACCCGCAGGAAGCCGATGTGCCCGGCCGGCTTGGCGTCCACCTCGCAGCGGACGGTGGCCGGCCCTGGCGGGTGAGCACCGCGAACTCCGGGTCCTCCGGGTTCCTGACCGCCTTCGGCTCCCACGCCTTCGCGAGGGAGAAGGAGACCGGCAGCGCGCAGGCCGTCCCCGGCCCGCCGAGGGAGCCGCCGCGACGGCCGCGCCCGGCGCCCCGGCGTCCGAGGGCTTCGCGGTCGTCGGCTTCGCGGCCGTCGGACGCGGCCCCGGGGTGACCTCCGGGAGCGGCTCGGGACCGCCGCAGCCGGTCAGCAGCAGCCCCGCCGCGAGGAGGACGGGGAGCAGGAGCCGTATCGGAAGTCTCATGATCGGCAGACTAACCCCGGGCCGGCCCGCGAGGACGTCAGGAGAGCTTGCCGCCGTAGTCCGGGAGCTTGAAGGTGCGCTCGGCGTGACCGCCGACGAGGTCACCGGTGTTGTTGCCGATGTTCGCGACGATCGTGTAGCCCTTGGCCTCGATCTCCGCGCGCTTCTCCGTCTTGTACGCGCTGACCTCGGCGAACAGGTCGGGCAGCGAGCGCACGTACAGGCCGTCGACCGGGTAGCCGGCCTTCTTCAGGTTCCAGTCGGTGAGCCCGTGGACGATCCCGGGGCGGGCGGTGACGAAGAAGACGGCCACCCCGCGCGCGTGGGCGTCCCGGACGAGGGCGCGGACCTCGGCGACGGCCGGGGTGGGCAGCTCCCAGAACGGGTGGAAGTCCGTCTCCAGGGAGCTGTTGTCGATGTCGAGGACGAGCGCCTGCTTCTCGCGCCCGGCGTCCTTCGCGCGCTCCTCGACGTACGGACGCGCCTCGGCGACGACGGCCGCCACGTCACGGCGCCAGGTGCCGTAGTCGATGCCGGCGAGCGCGGCGGTCGACACCACGTGGCCGTCCGGGTCGGAGGAGGCGGACGCGGTGGCGGCGGAGGCGGCGGGCGCGGGCCCGGCGACGAGGACGGCGGAGAGGGCCAGCGCGGCGGTGGAACCGGCGGCGGCGCGCCTGCGGAGGGGGTGGAGGGCATGGGGGCTCCCGAGAGGTCGACCGGCTCAGTGGTTGACATGCTCGCGACTCATACTGACGGGTGGGCGACGGGAGGACTACCGGTCGGTAGCGACTTTCCGGCCGCCCGTCGCCGAGGGGGAGTTCCGCTTCCGGCAAGGTGCCGCACGGGGTGACGTGCGTCCCGTTGCGGACCCGCTCCGGCCCGCCGGATGATCGGAGGACCGAACGGGAGGGAGCGCCATGCGGTACGCCGAGGGCCGAGCGCACACGGTGACATCCACGTCGGGGCGGCCGTGCCGCGGGTCTGGGAGCTGGTGACCGACATCCTGCTGCCCGCCAGGTTCAGCCCGGAACTGTGCCGCGCCGCCTGGCTCGACGGCGCGGAAGGGCCCCGGGTGGGCGCGCGCTTCGAGGGCCACAACCACCACCGGCTGCTGGGCGAGTGGCGGACCGTCTCGTACGTGACCGAGCTGGAGGCCACGGGCGAGCGGCGGGTGTTCGCCTGGGCCGTCACGGACGCGGACGGCCGCTACGGCGAGCCGGCACCGGACCCGGCGCGTCCCATGGCGACCTGGCGCTACGCACTCGCGCCCGAGGACGGCGGCACCCGGCTCCGCCAGTCGGCCCGCCTCGGCCCGGCCCGCAGCGGCGTCTCCCTGGCCCTCGACCGGTGGCCGGACCGCGAGGAGCGGATCGTCGCCGCCCGCGTCGAGGAACTGCGCGCGGGCATGGAGAAGACCCTCGCGGGCATCAAGTCCCTGGCGGAACGGGGCGCGTGAAGGGAAGGGCCCCGCGCCGCTGACGGCCGGGGGCTCTCCGGGGTGTTGCCGCGGGCTCAGGCGAGCCCGGGGCCGCGCACCGGAATGTGCGTGAACGTCGGCTCCGGCGCCGGGTTCTGGAAGAAGTCGTTCCCCTTGTCGTCGACGACGACGAACGCCGGGAAGTCCTCGACCTCGATCTTCCAGACCGCCTCCATGCCGAGCTCCTCGTACTCGACGACCTCGACCTTCTTGATGCAGTCCTGCGCCAGGCGCGCCGCCGGGCCGCCGATCGAGCCGAGGTAGAAGCCGCCGTGGCTGCCGCACGCGTCCGTGACCTGCTTCGAGCGGTTGCCCTTGGCCAGCATCACCTTCGAGCCGCCCGCCGCCTGGAACTGCTCCACGTACGAGTCCATGCGGCCGGCCGTCGTCGGGCCGAAGGAGCCGGAGGCGTACCCCTCGGGGTCTTCGCCGGGCCCGCGTAGTACACGGGGTGGTCCTTCAGGTACTGCGGCATCTCCTCGCCCGCGTCCAGGCGCTCCTTGATCTTGGCGTGCGCGATGTCGCGCGCCACGACCAGCGGGCCGGTCAGCGAGAGGCGGGTCTTGACCGGGTGCTTGGTCAGCTCGGCGAGGATCTCGTCCATCGGCTGGTTGAGGTCGATCCGCACGACGTCGGAGGCCTCGTCGAGGTGCTCGTCGGTGGTCTCGGGGAGGAACCGCGCCGGGTCCGTCTCCAACTGCTCCAGGAAGACGCCCTCGGCGGTGATCTTCGCGACGGCCTGGCGGTCGGCCGAGCAGGAGACGGCGATGGCGACGGGCAGCGAGGCGCCGTGGCGCGGCAGGCGCACCACGCGCACGTCGTGGCAGAAGTACTTGCCGCCGAACTGGGCGCCGATGCCGATCCGCTGCGTCAGCTCGAAGACCTTCTCCTCCAGCTCCTTGTCACGGAAGCCGTGGCCGGTCTCGGCCGAGCCCTCGGTGGGCAGCTCGTCCAGGTAGTGCGCGGAGGCGTACTTCGCGGTCTTCAGGGCGAACTCGGCGCTGGTGCCGCCGACGACGATCGCCAGGTGGTACGGCGGGCAGGCGGCCGTGCCGAGCGAGCGGATCTTCTCCTCCAGGAACTTCATCATGGAGGCCTCGTTGAGGACCGCCTTGGTCTCCTGGTAGAGGAAGGACTTGTTGGCGGAGCCGCCGCCCTTGGCCATGAAGAGGAACTTGTACGCGCCGCCGTCGGTGGCGTACAGCTCGATCTGCGCGGGCAGGTTCGAGCCGGTGTTCTTCTCCTCCCACATGGTGACCGGGGCCATCTGCGAGTACCGCAGGTTGAGCTTGGTGTACGCGTCGTAGACGCCCTTGGACAGGGCCTCCTCGTCGCGGCCGGAGGTCAGCACGTTCTGGCCGCGCTTGCCCATGATGATCGCGGTGCCGGTGTCCTGGCACATCGGGAGGACGCCGGCGGCGGCGATGTTCGCGTTCTTGAGCAGGTCGAGCGCGACGAACTTGTCGTTGCCCGACGCCTCCGGGTCGTCGATGATCCGGCGCAACTGGGCCAGGTGGGCCGGGCGCAGGAAAGTGCTGGATGTCGTGGACGGCCTCGGCGGCCAGTCGCCGCAGCGCCTCGGGCTCGACCTTGAGGAACGTACGCCCGTCGGCCTCGAAGGTGGAGACGCCTTCGGCGGTCACCAGGCGGTAGGGCGTGGTGTCCTCTCCCAGGGGAGCAGATCGGAGTACGAAAACTCTGGCATGACGGCGGTCATTCCTCACTCGGCGGGCAGCGGCGCGCCTCCGTTGGCAACGCGCCCTCCAGCGTAGAACGCCTCCGTTTCGACGGTCCTGTGAGGTAAGGCTCACTTGGCCCGATCATGCTCCGCCGCGCTTTCGTCCACAGGTCCCGGCCCCGCCCCTGGTCGCGATCTATCGCGTTTCGCTAGGCTGGTTCCGTGGACCTCGAAAAGCAGCCCGAACCCGAGAAGCAGCCGCAGCCGCAGCGGTCGGCCGCCCCGCCGAGACCGCCCCGCGGCCCCGCCTTCGCCGATCCGCAGGGCTCGCTGCGGGCCTCGGACGCGGACCGGGACCGGATCGCCGACATCCTCAGGGACGCCCTGGCCGAGGGGCGGCTCGACGCCGAGAGCACTCGGACCGGATCGACGCGGTCTACCGGGCCAAGACGGTCGGGGAGCTGGAGCCGATCGTCCGCGACCTGCCGGCCGCCCGGACCTCCCGGCCGGCGCCGGACCCGGCCTACGCCTACGGGCCCGACGACCAGGACGGCGAACCGGAGAACCTCGTCGCGATCTTCTCCAGCACCACCCGCAAGGGCCGCTGGCGGGTGAGCCGCCGGACGAGCGCCTTCGCGTTCTTCGGCAACATCGAGATCGACCTGACCGAGGCGATCTTCGCCCAGCGCCTGACCACGATCAACGCCACCTCGATCTTCGGCAACGTCGAGGTGCGGGTCCCGAGAACATCAGCCTGCGCGGCAACGGCAGCGGGATCTTCGGGAACTTCGAGGTCGTCACCCTGGAGGGCGTCGACCCGCAGGCCCCGGTCGTCGTCATCAACGGCTACTCGGTCTTCGGGAACGTCGAGGCGCGGCCCAAGCGCGGCAAGTGGATCACGGACCTCCAGGGCAGGATGCGCAAACACCTGGGCCACTGACGGGAGTTCGCGGGCGGGGCGGCGCTCCGGGGCGGATGACCGGAATCCGCCGTCGCCCCTCCGCAGTCCGGAACGGCGCGGTACCCAGTGCATAGGCGCGCGCACAGCGGGTAAGGCTCGTGGCATCGCCCCTCGCCCGCGAAGTCGTCGTCAGTCGTCAGGAGTAGACCGTGCTGCAACTGCCGCATCAGCCCCTCCAGGCCGTCGCCGTCCCCCGCCCGCACCCCGGCCCGGGAGGACGAGGGCGGCCCGTGGCACGCGGAAGCGGTGTGCCGCCGTGACGAGGCGGGACTCTTCTTCGCCCCTCCAAGGAGCCGACGGCCGCGCGCCTCGCCCGCGAGGAGGCCGCCAAGCGGGTCTGCGCGCGCTGTCCGGTGATGGTCGAGTGCCGCGAGCACGCGCTGCTCCAGCCCGAGCCGTACGGGGTGTGGGGCGGGCTCACGGCGGCGGAGCGCCGCGTGGTCCTCGCCCGGCGCCGGCGGCGCGAGGTGGAGCTGAGGAAGGCGGCCGCGACGGAGCGGATCGCCAAGGCGGGCTGACCGGGGAGCGGAGCCGGGGCGCCGGGCCCGGAGGACGGGACCGGAGGACAAGCCCGGAAGACAGGCCCGGAAGACAGACCCGGAGGACGGGACCGGAGCCGGGCACGGAGACCTTCGTCGGCCCGTACGGGAAGGGGCGCCCCACCGCACATGGGGGCGCCCCTCTTCGTACCGTCCGCGGGTCCGGCCCGCCCGGCCGCGGCCTACTTGGCGCGGTCGAAGTCGATCT
The DNA here is from genome assembly GCA_007858575.1 of Streptomyces sp. WAC08241. Lineage (GTDB taxonomy): Bacteria > Actinomycetota > Actinomycetes > Streptomycetales > Streptomycetaceae > Streptomyces. Next base: position 4,433,499 of record CP042279.1, on the reverse strand, counting down.
TGCTGTACGCGCGCAGCTTCGAGAGCCGGTGCGTGGAGTCGATCTGGCGGATCGTGCCGGACTTCGAGCGCATGACCAGGGACTGCGTGGTCGCCGTCTCGGCGCGGTAGCGCACCCGCGCAGCAGCTCGCCGTCGGTGATGCCGGTCGCGACGAAGAAGACGTTGTCGCCGCTGACCAGGTCGTCGGTGGACAGCACCCGGTCCAGGTCGTGGCCCGCGTCGAGCGCCTTCTGCCGCTCGGCGTCGTCCTTCGGCCACAGCTTGCCCTGGATCACGCCGCCGAGGCACTTGATCGCGCAGGCGGAGATGATGCCCTCGGGGGTGCCGCCGATGCCCATGAGCATGTCGACGCCGGTGCCCTCGCGGACGGCCATGATCGAACCGGCGACGTCGCCGTCCGAGATGAACTTGATCCGGGCCCCGGTCTCGCGGATCTCCTTGACGATGCCCTCGTGGCGGGGGCGGTCCAGGATGACGACCGTGATGTCCTCGGGCGAGGAGTTCTTCGCCTTGGCGACCCGGCGGATGTTGACCGAGACGGGGGCGTTGATGTCGACGAAGTCGGCGGCCTCGGGGCCGGTGACCAGCTTGTCCATGTAGAAGACCGCGGACGGGTCGAACATGGTGCCGCGGTCGGCGGCGGCCAGGACGGCGATCGCGTTCGGCATGCCCTTGGCGTTGAGCGTGGTGCCGTCGATCGGGTCGACGGCGATGTCGACCTCGGCGCCGGTGCCGTCGCCGACCCGCTCGCCGTTGAACAGCATCGGGGCTTCGTCCTTCTCGCCCTCGCCGATGACGACGACGCCGTCCATCGAGACGGTGGAGATCAGGGTCCGCATGGCGTTGACCGCCGCGCCGTCCGCGCCGATCTTGTCGCCCCGGCCGACCCAGCGCCCCGCGGCCATGGCGGCGGCCTCGGTGACGCGCACCAGTTCGAGGGCGAGGTTGCGGTCGGGGGCCTCGGGGAGACCTCCAGCTCGGGCGGGAGGGTGTGCTCGGTCATCGGGGCGCACCTTTCTGTACGGCGACGGCCGCAAAATAAGAGGGTCCTGTGACTCTATCGTCAGGTCGACAAAATGAGCAGAGGGGCCCACGTATGAGCACGGGACCGTGATGCGACCATGGGGGCGTGGCAGGTATGCGAGGCAGGCAGACGGTACGCGGGATGTTCCAGTCCCTCGGTGTGATCATGGTCGCCGCGGGCGTGATGTATCTCTTCATCCCGCACGACGAGCACGCGGACCCGGTGGAGGCGAAGGACTACCGGGTCGAGCTCCTGACGGCCCAGCGGGCGGCGCCGTATCCGGTGCTGGCCCCGAGGGCCTCGAAAAGGGCTGGAAGGCGACGGTCGTCTCGTACAAGCGGGAGAAGGCCGACGCCTGGCAGCTCGGCTTCCTCTCCCCGGACACCCAGTACGTGGCGATCCACCAGTCGACGGCGGAGCCGGAAAGTTCGTGCCCGACGTGACGCACAAGGCGAAGGACACCGGCAGGACCCAGACGGTGGGCGGACAGGTCTGGCACCGCTGGGAGGGCCCGAAGTACGACGCGCTCGTGCGGACGGAGGGCAGCGCGACGACCGTGGTGACCGGCACGGCGTCCTTCGAGCGGCTGGCCGAGATGGCGGGCTCGCTCCGGTCGCGGAAGGTCTGAGCGGCACCTCGGGATATACGGGAAGGGCCCCGCACTCGTGGAGTGCGGGGCCCTTCGCCGTGTCCGTACGGGCCGTGGTCACCGGTCCCGGGCGTCTCAGACGGTGGTGACGACCTCGTCGAAGGAGAGGCGCGGGGAGCGCGGGAACCAGGCCTCCTCGCCCGGCTTGCCGATGTTGACGACCATCAGCGGGGTGTGGTCGGCGTCGAGAACTCCTTCTGGACGCCGGCGAAGTCCAGGCCGGTCATCGGGCCGGCGGCCAGGCCGGCGGCGCGGACGCCGACGATGAAGTATGCGGCCTGGAGGGCGGCGTTCAGCAGGGCGGACTGCTCGCGGACCGGGCGCTCGGCGAAGAACATGTCCTTGGCCTGCGGGAAGTGCGGGAGCAGGGCCGGCAGGTCCTCGTGGAACTCGTTGTCGGCGGAGAGGATCGCGACGAGCGGGGCGGTGGCGGTCTTCGGCCGGTTGCCCTCGGCCATGTGCTTGACCAGGCGCTCGCGGGCCTCGGGGGAGCGGACCAGGGTGATGCGCAGCGGGGTCTGGTTGAAGGCGGTGGGGCCGTACTTCACCAGGTCGTAGATCGCCTGCACCTGCTCGTCGGTCACCGGCTCGTCGGTGAACGTGTTGGCGGTGCGGGCCTCGCGGAAGAGGAGGTCCTGGGCGGCGGGGTCAAGGGCGAGAGACATGCTGCGTACCTTCCGGACTGCGCAAAACTGCACAAGGTGGGGGTTGCTCGTACAAACTTCGAGCGACGTCCTCGACAGTACGCCCATGATTGGTGAAAGTTCAACTATCCAATCCGGATAGTGATCCGGTTCACTCGTGAGTCTACGCCAGGAGCGGCGCGCCCCGGAAGGCCGGTCCGTCGGGGCCCGGGAGGTCACCCCTCGCCGGCGCCCGAGAGGCCCCCGCGTCGGCGCCCGGAAGGTCACTCCTCGTCCGCGCCCTCCTCCCCGTCCTTCCCGTCCTCGCCGTCCGCGTCCGCCGCGAGGGCGGCGTCAAGCGGGCCCGGGCGCCCTCAGGCGGAGCCGGCACACCTTCGCCAGCTCCTCGCCCCGCTCCCAGAGGGCGAGGGAGTCCTCAGGGTGGTCCCGCCCGCCTCCAGCCGCCGGACGACCTCGATCAGCTCGTCCCGCGCCTGCTCGTACCCGAGCGCCGCCCCGTCCGTGCCCTTGCCCGTGCTCGTACCCGCTGCCATGTCCGTCCTTCTGTCCGTCTGCTCGTCCGTTGTCTTCTGCTGTCTTCTGCTGATGCCGCTCAGCCGGCGTCCGCCACGCGCCGCACCGCGAACTCGCCCTCCGCGACCCGGGCCCGCAGCTCCTCGTCCCCGGCGACCTCGCCGGGGAGCGAACCACCGTGCCGTCCGCCCGCTGGAGCACCGCGTACCCCCGTTCGAGCGTCGCGGCGGGCGACAGCGCCCGGACCCGCGCCCGCGTGTGCGAGAGCTCCGAGTCGGCCCGGTCGAGGAGGTGGCCGAGACCCGCCGGCTCCGGGCGAGCAGCGCCGACACCTCGTCCTCGCGGGCCCCGACCATGCGCAGCGGCTGCTCCATGACGGGCCGCGCGAGCGCATGCGCCAGGCCGCGCTCCTCCCGGTCCAGGAGGCCCTGCACGGTCCGCAGCGCCCGGTCGCGCAGGCCGCGCACCCGCTCCAGCTCCTCGCCGACGTCCGGGACGACCTTCTTGGCCGCGTCCGTCGGCGTCGAGGCGCGCAGGTCGGCCACCAGGTCGAGCAGGGGCGAGTCCGGCTCGTGCCCGATCGCGGAGACCACCGGCGTACGGCAGTCGGCCACGGCCCGGACGAGCTGCTCGTCCGAGAACGGCAGCAGGTCCTCGACGCTGCCGCCGCCCCGAGCCACGACGATCACGTCCACGTCCTCGTCCGCGTCGAGCTCCCGGACCGCCTGGACGACCTGCGGGACGGCCTTCACGCCCTGCACCGCGACGTTCCGCACCTCGAAGGCGACGGCGGGCCAGCGGCGGCGCGCGTTCTCCAGGACGTCCCGCTCGGCCGCCGACGCGCGGCCGCACACGAGCCGATCCGGCGCGGCAGGAACGGCAGCGGCTTCTTCCGGTCGGCCGCGAACAGCCCCTCGGCGGCCAGGGTCCGTTTCAGTTGTTCGAGCCGGGCGAGCAGCTCCCCGATCCCGACCGGCTTGATCTCGGCGGCCCGCAGCGAGAGCTGCCCGCGCGGCGCGTACCACTCGGGCTTGGCGTGCACGACGACCCTGGCGCCCTCCGACACGAGGTCCGCGACCGCGTCGAAGACCTGCCGGTAGCAGGTGACGCCGATCGAGACGTCGTACGAGGGGTCCCGCAGCGTCAGGAAGACGACCCCGGCCCCGGGGCGCCGCGACAACTGGGTGATCTGCCCCTCGACCCAGACGGCCCCGAGCCGGTCGATCCACCCCGATCATCCGGGAGACCTCACCGACGGGCAGCGGCGTTTCGGCGGACGTAGTCAGAGCCATGGACCGAGCGTAACGGCGCGGTACGACAACGTCAGGACGGCGTACGGGGGCGGGGCGGGTGCCGGAGCGGGCCCCGGTCCCGGTCGGCCAGGGCCCCGGTCCGGACCTCGGTCCCGGTCGGCCAGGGCCCCGGTCCGGACCTCGGTCCCGGTCGGCCCGTGCCCCGGTCCGTACGGCCCGTGCCCCGCTCCGCACGGCCGCCCGTGCTCACCGCGTCCGCGCGGCCCCTGGACGGCCAGCACCACCAGGCCGACGCCCAGCCAGACCACGCCCACCACCTGGGCCGCCGCCGAGGCCTCGACGATCACCGCGACCAGGATCGCCGCGCCGACGACCGGCGCCACCACGTGCTTCAGCACGTGCGGCAGCCCTCCGCCCGGCGGACGGCGAACCAGCCCACCACGCTCGCGTGCAGCAGGACGAAGGCGGTGAGCGCGCCCACGTCGACCACCGACACCAGGTGGTCGAGGCCGTCGTCCCGCCGCGCCGCCCACACCGCCGCGACCATCGTCACCGCGGCGGACACCAGCAGCGCCACCCGCGGCACGCCCCCGTCCGTACGGGCGAGCAGGTGCGGCAGCCGCCGGTCGCGGCCCATCGCGAAGAGCAGCCGCCCGCCGGCCGCCTGCCCGCGAGCGCCGCGAAGGCCGCGCCGATCGCCTTGGAGGCGGCCACCAGGTCGTGCAGCCAGTCGCCGACCGAGGTGTCCACGGCGTCGTAGAAGGCGGAGCCCTGCTTGCCGGGGTCGGCGGCGAGCTCGGCCGAGAGACCGGTTCCAGCAGCGCCACCAGCCAGGTCTGCGCCACGAAGAGCGTGCCCGCGAGCGCCAGGCAGAACAGCAGCGCCCGCGCCACCTTCGCCGAGCCGCCGGTGACCTCCTCCGCGAAGGAGGCGATCGCGTCGAAGCCCAGGTAGGAGAGGACGGCGACCGAGACCGCGCCGATCACCGCCGCGAGCGAGAACGACGCGTCGCCGGTCAGCGGCGACCACCAGTCGCGCTGCGCCCCGTCCCGTACGAGCACCACCACGGCCGACGCGACGAAGACGAGGAGGACGGCGATCTCAGGGCGAGCACCGCGAAGCCGACGCGGGCCGCCGCCCGCACGCCCCACAGGTTGAGCAGGGTGGTGAGGACCACGGCGATCCCGGTCCACACCCACCGGTCGACCGCCGGGACCAGGGCCTCCATGGCGATGCCCGCGAAGAGGTAGGCGACGGCGGGGATCAGGAGGTAGTCGAGCATCGCCATCCACCCGGCGACGAAGCCCGGCCCTCCCCGAGGCCCTTGCGCGCGTAGGTGAAGACCGAGCCGGCCTGCGGCGCGACCCGCACTCATCTGGGCGTAGCTGAACGCGGTGAACGCCATGGCGACCGTCGCCACCACGTACACGAGCGCGACCGCGCCGTGCGACTTGGCGTCGAGCGTCCCGAAGACGCCGACGGGAGCCATGGGCGCGATGAAGAGCAGCCCGTAGACGACCAGGTCGCGGAACCCGAGGTTCCGCCGGAGCCCGTGTGCTCCGTACCGCCGTCACCGCTGCCGCTGCCGCCACCGCCGTCGTTCCCGCCCGCCGCCACCTGCGATTCCTCGGCCATGGGGCCAGTTTCGGCCACGGGGGCGGGGGAATCGCTGAGCGACGCGGCGGTGGTGGTGGACCGGGTCCGTCCGCGACCCCGTCCGCGATCCCGTCCGCGCGTCCGTCCGCGGTCCCGTCCGCGCGTCCGTCGGCACGGGCGGCGCGACGCGGGCGCACGGGGAGGCAGCCTTACGATGGGACGCATGACTGCAACGCCCGCGTCGACGCCCGATCACGCCCCCGCGACGAACCGCCCGAAGCGTGTCCTGCTCGCCGCTCCCCGCGGCTACTGCGCGGGCGTGGACCGTGCCGTGATCGCGGTGGAGAAGGCCCTGGAGCAGTACGGGGCCCCGATCTACGTCCGGCACGAGATCGTCCACAACAAGTACGTCGTCCAGACCCTGGAGCGGAAGGGCGCGATCTTCGTCGACCAGGCGACCGAGGTGCCGCCGGGCAACATCGTGATGTTCTCCGCGCACGGCGTCGCCCCGACCGTGCACGAGGAGGCCCGGCAGGGCCGGCTCGCGACCATCGACGCCACCTGCCCGCTGGTCACCAAGGTCCACAAGGAGGCCGTCCGGTTCGCCAAGGAGGACTTCGACATCCTCCTCATCGGCCACGAGGGCCACGAGGAGGTCATCGGCACCTCCGGCGAGGCCCCGGACCACATCCAGCTCGTGGACGGCCCCGAGGACGTCGCCAAGATCGAGGTCCGCGACCCCTCCCGGGTCGTCTGGCTCTCCCAGACCACGCTGTCGGTCGACGAGACGATGGAGACGGTCGACGCGCTGAAGGAGAAGTTCCCGCAGCTCATCTCCCCGCCGTCGGACGACATCTGCTACGCCACGCAGAACCGCCAGACCGCGATCAAGGAGCTGGCCGGCCAGGCCGACCTGGTGATCGTCGTCGGCTCGAAGAACTCCTCCAACTCGATCCGCATGGTCGAGGTCGCCAAGCAGGCCGGCGTGCCCGCCGCGTACCTGGTCGACTTCGCGAGCGAGATCGACGAGGCCTGGCTGGAGGGCGTGACCAGCGTCGGCCTCTCCTCCGGCGCCTCCGTCCCGGACGTCCTGGTGCAGGAGGTCCTGGAGTGGCTGGCCGAGCGGGGGTACGCGGACGTCGAGATCGTCAAGACGGCCGACGAGTCCCTGACCTTCTCGCTCCCCAAGGAGCTCCGCGACAAGGACCTGCGGGCCGTGGCCGAGAAGCTCGGCGCGGCGGCCCCGGCCGCCGGGGAGCGACCGGTCGGGGAGTAACTCGGCGCCCCAGCCCTTACGGTGGGTCCATGAACGTCTTCGGAGTGGACATCGGCGGCTCGGGCATCAAGGGCGCTCCCGTGGACCTGGAGCGCGGCACGCTCACCGAGGAGCGCCACAAGGTACTGACCCGCAGCCCGCCACGCCCGACGGTGTGGCGGGCTGCGTCGCGAGTCGTGGCGCACTTCGGCTGGACGGGCCCGGTGGGGGTGACCTTCCCGGGCGTGGTGACGGGCTCCACGATCCGTACGGCCGCCAACGTGGACAAGTCCTGGATCGACGTCGACGCGGGCGCGCTGATCGGCGAGCGGATCGGGGACCTCCCGTGACCGTCCTGAACGACGCGGACGCGGCCGGGATCGCGGAGATGACCTTCGGCGCGGGCCGGGGCCGCAAGGGCACGGTGATCATGCTGACCCTCGGCACGGGCATCGGTTCGGCCCTGTTCGTGGACGGCCGGCTCGTCCCGAACACGGAGCTGGGCCATCTGGAGCTCAAGGGCCACGACGCGGAGAAGCGGGCCTCGACGAAGGCCAAGGAGGACGAGGACCTGAGCTGGGAGCACTGGGCGACCCGGCGGGTGCAGAAGTACCTGGCGCACGTGGAGATGCTGTTCTCGCCGGAGCTCTTCATCATCGGCGGCGGCGTCAGCCGCAAGACAGACAAGTTCCTGCCGCTGATCGAGGGGATCCGGGCGGAGATCGTCCCGGCGGAGCTCCAGAACAACGCGGGGATCGTGGGGGCGGGGATGGCGGCGGGAGCGAAGTAGGAGAGAGGGGGGCGGGGGCCGGGGGCCCGGGGCCCGGTGGCTCACCGGGCCTTTGACCCACGGGGTTTTCGGCCCACGGAGTTTCGGCTCACCGGGCTTTCGGCTCACCGGGCTTTCGGTCCACCGGGCTTTCGGCTCACCGGGCTTTCGGCTCACCGGGCTTTCGGCTCACCGGGCCTTGGCGGCCTTGGCGCCCTTGGTGACCGGAGCGGCGGACCCGGTGGTCCTGGTGGTTCCGGTGGTCCCGACGGTCCCGGTGGTCCCGGCGGCGGTCCGGGTGCGCTGCTGCCGTCGCCCCATCTCCCGTACCTTCCGGACGCTGGCGATGAGACCGGCGACCAGGGTGCCGCCGTACAGCCACCCGGCGTGCACGGCGAGGGCAGTCACGACGGCCATGGCCTGGCCGCCGAGGCCGCCGGTGCCGCCCGCGACGGGGACGACGCCGACGGCGAAGGCGATGGGGACGCCGATGGGGGCGGTGACGAGGTCGGCGGTACGGACCCAGAGCGCGGTCAGGGCGCTGACCGGCAGGAACAGCAGCCCGTAGGCGACGGGAGAGCCGTCGAGGAGCAGCAGGTCGAGGAAGCCGACCGCCAGCATGACGGCGGAGGCGAAGAGCCCGGCGCCGAGCCCGGTGAGACGGGGCGAGGGCAGCCGCCGGAGGGCGAGGACGACGGGGGGCACGGGGCGGCGGCCGGGCCGCCGGGCGGGAGCGGGGGCCGGGGCGCGGCCGGGAGGGGCCCCTTGAGCGCGTCCGGCCCCGGCCCCGGCCCCCTACCCACGGCCGGGGGCGCCGGCCGCAGCAGCCCGTTCGACGCGGGCGGCGCCGCCGGGGGTACGCCCGGTTCTGCCGGTCACGCGGTACACGGCGGCGCCCTCCACGGGGGGCCGGAGGGCGCGGCGGGAGGCGGGGCGGCGGCCGGCGAACCGGACGACTTCGGCCGTCGGCGCCCCTGGGGCTGACTTGTCCTGTGCTGCTCCACCCGACCAACGTAGGTCGGGAGGGGCGGAACCGGGTCCGGGACACGCCCTTTGGGTGACCTTGCCCCGAGATCGACCGAAGGTCGGCGTCACTAGCCGGTTCGGCCCGCCCGTAAACTGGGGGATCGGCCCACCATCCACACTTCAGGAAGTCGCCACCGTGTCGCTCACGATCGGAATCGTCGGTCTGCCGAATGTCGGCAAGTCGACCCTGTTCAACGCCCTGACCAAGAACGACGTGCTGGCGGCCAACTACCCGTTCGCCACGATCGAGCCCAACGTCGGCGTCGTCGGCGTCCCCGACCCCGACTGACCAAGCTCGCGGAGATCTTCAGCTCGCAGCGCGTCCTCCCGGCGACGGTCGACTTCGTCGACATCGCGGGCATCGTGCGCGGCGCGAGCGAGGGCGAGGGCTGGGCAACAAGTTCCTGGCGAACATCCGCGAGTCGGACGCGATCTGCCAGGTCATCCGCGCCTTCAAGGACGAGAACGTCGTGCACGTCGACGGCAAGGTCTCGCCGAAGGACGACATCGAGACGATCAACACGGAGCTGATCCTCGCGGACCTCCAGACGATCGAGAAGGTGCTGCCGCGCCTCCAGAAGGAGTCCCGGATCAAGAAGGACGTGGCGCCGAAGGTCGCCGCGGTCGAGGCAGCGCAGGCGATCCTGGAGAAGGGTGACACGCTCTTCTCGCAGGGCATCGTCCAGGGCTCGGAGAAGGCGGAGCTCCTCCACGACCTGCACCTGCTCACCACGAAGCCGTTCCTCTACGTGTTCAACGTGGACGAGGACGAGCTGACCGACGACGCCTTCAAGGCCGAGCAGAGCGCCCTGGTCGCCCCGGCGGAGGCGATCTTCCTGAACGCCAAGCTGGAGCAGGACCTCGCGGAGCTCGACGAGAGGACGCCATGGAGCTCCTCCAGTCCGTCGGCGCCGAGGAGCCCGGCCTCGCCACCCTCGCCCGCGTCGGCTTCGACACCCTCGGCCTCCAGACCTACCTGACGGCCGGCCCCAAGGAGTCCCGCGCCTGGACGATCAAGAAGGGCGCCACGGCCCCGAGGCGGCCGGTGTCATCCACACCGACTTCCAGAAGGGCTTCATCAAGGCCGAGGTCATCTCCTTCACCGACCTCGTCGAAACGGGCTCGGTCACCGACGCCCGCGCGGCAGCAAGGCCCGCATGGAGGGCAAGGAGTACGTGATGCAGGACGGGGACGTGGTGGAGTTCCGCTTCAACGTCTAATACGTTCGGCGAAAGGCCGTCCGACCCGCTGCGGGCAGGTCGGACGGCCTTGTCCCGCACGGAGGCCCAGTGCGCCGACTATTGCACCGTGCCGCAGCCCCTCGGCGTCAAGGTTGAGTCACGCTTCGGCCCTGGGACCCCGGTACGTGGAAGCGGCTGATGGTGCTGGTGGATCTCCAGTCGGGGTTCCCGTGGGGCATGCTGTCGCGGTGAGCGGATCCTCGGGCGAGTGGCAGGCTTGGTCGAACAGTCTGGACGTGCGTGGAAGGCGGCAGCGGAGTCGCTGCGTGCCCGGTTCGAAGCACTTGGCGCAGCCGATGGTGGTGACTGGGCCAAGTCGGAGATCTGTGAGGACCTTCCACACCTCGCGCGGTTCGTGCTGCTGCGAAGCCTGTGGCATGGTCCGATCGGCAGTTGGGCCGATCCGGGTGCCCTCGATCAGCTTCCTGCTGCCCAGCGGCTCCTCGCCGCCGGGGCGGACAAGGAGGATCTCGTTCGCCTCGTGCGAGCGGTCGCCTACGAGGCGGTGTTCGCAACGCTCGACGAGCTCGACTCAGGGAGTGATGTGAACGTGTCGGGCATCGATGTCGGCTGGCTCGTCATGGAGTCGGGCGAAGACGGCACTCCGACCGGGCGAGCCCTCTCGGGTCTGCACGAAGACCTCTTGGCCATGGACCCGAGTGGGCGTGAGGGAGCGGACCTGTGGCAGTAGCCCCGGCGCAGGGCCCGCAGTGCACTCTGTTGCCCTCACCGCTCGTGGTGGCGAGGACATCAGCCGTCAGGCGGCGTGAGCCGCGGGCAACTGCAGTACCCACGTCGTGAGGTCGGTCAGGTGCTCGGGCTGCAGCCCTTGGTGCGGGCCGGGCTGTACGAGGAGGGTCGGCATTCCCTTGGCGGTGCGTTCCGTGGCCCAGGCGTAGTCGAGGTCGGTGAAGTCGTCGTCGATCCAGACGACGGGAGCGTCGCCCAGCCAGTCGTCGACGTGGTCGCGCTTCCAGAGGTAGCCGTTGGGGTGGCTGGTGGTGATCCGGGGGCGCGGCAGGTCGATGTACGGCAGGTTCGGGAGGCCCAGGAGGGGCCCGATGAGGGCGGCGGCGTCCTGCCGCCAACTGGTGCACCAGACGGGGGTGACCAGGCCGGTGCGGATGACGTCCATGAGCAGGCGGCCGTGGTCGGGGTCGAGCCAGATGATGACCGGGTTGTCGGTGCTCCAGCCGGTGGGGACGACGTCGTGGCGGGCGTGGGTGGCCGGGGTCGAGCCGTGCTCGTCGGGGAAGGGGATGAGAACGCCGTCGATGTCGAGGAGCAGGTAGGGCGGGCGCATCGGTCCTCCATGGGCGGGGTGAACATAGCTGTCAGAGCTTGCGGGCGTGGATCAGCAGGGTGGTGGGCCAGTGGCCCGTGCGGGGGTCGTGGAACTCCTGGGCCGAGGTGAGCCAGAAGCCGGCCTGGCTGAGGTGCCTCTCCCAACGGTCGGTATCGAACTCCCATCGGGCGATGGGGAGCTGGGTGCGGTCGGGGAGGGTGACGTGGTCGCGGCGGGGACGGTCGTCACCCGAGGGGCTGCGGCCGCCGCGCTGCGGGTGGGGGACGGAGAGAGGCGAGCACCCGGCCGGGCGCGAGGCGCTGGGCGATGGCCGGGAGCAGGAGCTCGGGGGCGACGAGGCCGATGGCCCCGAAGACGGAGTAGATCGCGTCGAACTGCTCGTCGGAGGCGTGCAGGTAGTGCAGGGCGTGGCCGGCGACGAAGGTGAGGTTGTTCAGCCGTCCGTAGTGGGAGCGGGCGCGGCGGACCTGGAGGCCGACCAGGTCGACGCCGGTGACACGGGCGCTATGGCGGGTGGCGAGGTGGGCGGCATTGTGGCCGGGGCCGCAGCCGAGTTCCAGGAGTCGCTTGCCCCGCAGGTCCGGGCCGAGGATCTCGGCTCCAGGACCTTGGCCGGGTCTCGTGGTCCACTCCATCCGGGCGTGTACGGAAAGGGGTTCGGCGAGTCCAGCAGCGGTGCGCTGGGCGGCGTGGGTGTGCCAGGGGGATGTCTGGGCGAGCACGTCAGATCTCCAGGAGGTGGAGGACGTCGGTGAGGTGGCGGCGGACGGCCTTGATGTAGGCGGGGTCGGTGGCCGGGTCGTTGATCCAGCGGATGGTCTGCTCCATGAACCATTCAACGGCCCACATGCGGTGCCAGCCCAGGGCCCAGGTCTCGGCGGTGAGCCCGCCGCGCGGGCGAGGGCGTCGGGGGTGCCGCCGGCGGTGACGTACTGCTCCAGGAAGACGCGCAGGCGGACTGGGTGCGGGGGCTCGATGGTGCCGTGCCAGCTGGCGAGGTCGAGCAGGCCGGGGCCGGTGAAGGCGCGGGCGAAGTCGAGCAGCCGCCACCCGCGCTCGCCGATGTGGAGGCTGGTGGGATGAAACTCGGAGTGCACCCATCCGAACGGCTCCAGCATCGCTCCGGCCGAGCGAGCCTCGGCGGCCTGGGCGATCCGGTCGAGCGCGTCCTCGACGTCGTCGGCATCCTGCCACCGGTCGGCCTTGCGCAGCCGTTCGAGATGCTCCAGTGCCCGGGCCGGGAGCGTGCGCAGCCGGTCCTGGTCGAGGACGGGCAAGGGCGGAGCCGTACGGGTGCCGTGGAGGACCACGGCCGCGGCGACGCCGTCGAGGTCGTCGGCCTCGCGGACTGACGGTCCGAGGTCCTCCATGAACATGCCGAGCCAGCCGTCCAGGACGGCGGAGGCGTGGACCTGGGGACGGGTACGCCGAGGGTGTGGGCCAGGCGGAGGGCCTGGTCCTCGCTGTCGAAGGGCTTCTTGGCGTACTTGAAGATGGCGGTGGCACCGTCGGGGAAGGTCACGCGCTCGACGCCGGACATGGACCACACGCGTACCTCCTCCCGTACGGCGGTGGTCTGGCCAGCCACGGTGAGCAGGTTGTCGAGGAGTTCGGCGCTGGGGTTCGCGGTCACGTGGGGCTCCGGGGAGATGGTGGCATCCGGGGCGGGCGAGAGATGCCGGCCCGCCCCGGAGCCTGATCGGGTGGGTTACGCGGCCGGGTTCACGCGGTGGGCGTAGACCTGCTCGATCCAGCCCGCCTTGAACGCGGCGAGGTCGTCGCGGAAGTTCGCCATCGAGGCGCCGTAGGGCGCGACCACGCCGCCGGACTGGTCCGGCACGGACTGGCAGCCGTGCACGAGCCGGCCGCCGAGCGCCGCGTGGGCCTTGATGGACTCGATCCGGCGGTGCTCGTTGAACCAGCCGCCGTGGTAGACCTCGTCGAGCATCCCGCCCATCTCGTCGTCCAGGTCGAAGACGACGGAGGTGGCGGCGGGGAAGAACCAGCACGGGCCGACGTTGGAGATGTGCCCGTCGAGCTCGACCTTGTTGAGCGCCATCAGCGTGGCGGCCTCGCGGAGCATCCGCAGGTGCTCGGAGGTGATCTGCGGAAGGCCGAGGCCGGCCAGGTGCTCCTCGCGGAAGAGGTACGCGTACACCTCGTACGCGGTGGCCACGACGCGGGCGGCGTCGGAGGTGGACTCGCTGTGCTGCTTGATGAAGTCGAGCGCGAGCTGCTCGACCGCGCTCTCGGTTGTCTCGTCCACGTCCAGGGCTGGGACTTGACCAGCTTCCAGTCGGCGACGAGCCAGGTGTTCGACTCGAAGCGGAAGAAGTACTCGGCCGGGTCGATGGTGATGCGCCGGCCGTCGACCTGGATGCCGGGCAGGCGGCTCCAGCGCGGGTCGAACGCCTCGGGCAGCTCGACCGTGATGGCCGTGGTGTCGATGGTGGTCACCGTGTTCTCCGTCTCTGATCGGCCGGGTTCGGGCACAGGAATGCCCGAGCCCGGTGTGGGCATACGGAACTTCGGGGTGCCGCCCGGACCAAGGGGAGCCTGGATCACGGTCGCGCCGTTCCGGGCGGCTGCTGATAAGTGAACCGGTGGTCACGCTGAGTGGGTACGGTGGAAGGCAGTTGAAGCGGTATACGCGGTTTACAGTTCCGGAGTGGAGGCGATCGTGGCGGCGCAGAGAACCCAACTCCCGTCTGCGTGACGTCATCGCGGCGGTCGACTGCACCTACGAGGCCCTCGCCAGAGACGTGCGGCGCATCGCCGCCGAGAACGGCGAGATCCTCCAGACCAACAAGTCGGCCGTCTCGCACTGGGTGAACGGGAGCCGTGCCCCGTCGGGCCGGGTAGGTCAGTACCTGGCCGAGGCGCTGTCCCGCCGAGCGGGGCGCACGGTCACCAGACCGAGATCGGCCTCCAGGCCAGCGATGACGAAGCGCCGGCGGAATCCGACCCTGTCCTCGCCGCCACCGACCTGGGCCGCGCCGATGTCGAGCGCCGCCGCTTCCTCGCCATCGCGGCCTTCACCACCGCCGGCGTCGCCATGCCGCTCGGATACGACCACGAAGCCACTGCCCGCACGCTCCGCGCCCGCACCGGCACGTCCATGGTCGGGGCGGAGGATGTGGACGTCGTACGGCAGATCACTGCGGCCTTCAGCGCGGCCGACGAGCGCCTCGGCGGCGGGCACGGCATGACCACCGTCACCGCGTACCTCGCCGACACCGCAGCCCCCATGCTGCGCGGACGCTTCCCCAGCGAAGGCTTACGCCGGGCAGCCTTCGGCGCCGTCGCCGAACTCGCCTACCTCGCAGGGTGGAAGCACCACGACCTCGGCCAGGAAGGTGCCGCCCAGCGCTACTACCAGGTCGGTTACAAGCTCGCCTGCGAAGCCGACCCCCGCGGCCACGCCGCCTGGATGATGCGCGCCCTCGCCCACCAGGCCCTGAGCCTCAAACAGCCCCACCACTGCGTCGACCTCGTCGAAGGCGCCCTCCGCACAGGTCTCGGCCACGTCGACGGCCAGACCGAGCACTCCTCCACATCACTCACGCCCGCGCCTACGCCGCCACCGACGAGAACTCGTCGGCCGCACGCCCTGCTCGCCGCCGAGGACGCTCTCCTCCGTGACGACGGCCCCAGCCCAGCTACTCCCGCGTGAGCGGCACCGCCGCCGGCACTGTGGCCAGCCACACCGCCCGCACCCTGACCGACCTCGCAGACCACATCGGCACCGAGCAGCAGCACCGAGACGCCCTCACCCGCTGGGACCCCGAGAAGTACAAGCGCGTCCACGCCCTCACCCACGCCGACCTCGGCGACAGCCTCGCCGCCCAGGCCCGCGCCGACGAAGCCGTCGCCGCTTGGACCCAAGCCCTGGTCCTCATGGAAGGCATGACCTCCGACCGCACCCGCAAGGCGATCACCTCGATCCGCTCCACCCTGGCGGTTTACCAGCGTCGCCGCGTTCCCGGTGCCGCCGATCTGGCCCGCCGCGCCCGCGAAGCCCTCGCCTAACATGCCCAACAACCCGCCCGACGAAGGGAACACCGTGGCCCAGCAGACCGATGATCAGCCGAAGGCCCTCAAGCCGGCGCTCGAATCCATGACCCTGCTGGTTGCCGCCGTCATCGTTCACGACAAGGCCACCAACTGCGTCGTCCTCCTCCAACGCAGCGAGAACGCCAAGTTCGCCCAGGGCCTGTGGGACCTCCCCGTCGGCAAGAGCGAACCGGGCGAACCGATCACCGATACGGCCGTCCGCGAGCTGTACGAGGAGACGGGCCTTACGGTGAAGCCCGAGACCCTCAAGGTCGCCCACATCATCCACGGCGCCTGGGGCGTCGAGGCGCCAACGGCTTCCTCACGGTCGTCTTCGCCGCCCACGAATGGATCGGTGACCCCGAGAACCGTGAACCCCGCAAGCACTCCCAGGTCCGTTGGGTCGACGCTGGTGCCATCCCTGATGCCTTCGTGGACACCACCGCCAGCGCCCTCCACCATTACCTGAATGGCGGCTCGGAGGTCTCGCTGGACGGCTGGTCGGCAGCGTGAGCATCACGCTGCTCCACCTCATACCCAAGGACCCGCACTTTTCGCCTGCGCCCGCTGCGAGCGAGGCTGCGCAAGCCCGGCTACGACAACTGGTTCCTGAGGCGTTGGGCGGTTACGACGTCTGGGGCATCCCCAGCACAGCCTTCATTGATCCTGGGGAGAACTGGTGTGGTGTCCGGTGCCCCGTATGCGGCTCCGACATCGAAGACTGGTGGGGCGACGCGATGGACACGGCAGCCCTTCGGGACGGCTATTTCGACGCGCTTGCCGTGACGATGCCCTGTTGCTCTGCCCAGACGGACTTGAACGCCCTCGACTACGTCGAAGCTGCGGGTTTCGCCAGGTACAGCCTCGTCACCACAGACCCAGAATGCGAGCTGCCACTACCACCAGCCAGCATTCAGGCGCTGGAGGACCTCCTGGGCACGGACCTGCGACAGGTCATTGCCCGGTACTGACGTCAAGCGCTGGCTTCGCTATGCAGGGCTGCTCGGAAACAGAAGCTCGTACGGCAGGTGATTGCCGTCCGGTATGCGCGGCACGTAGTCCGGGGCCGTGCGTGCAGCCACAGCCAGCAGGCAAGCGGCAGCCTCCCCCTCGGAGACGGAGGCAAGCCCGAGGGCGTGCAGAAGACGGTCGCGCTCGGCGTCGAAGTCGGGGTGGTCGGCCCGAAGGTCCGAGCCAAGCTCGCTGATCGCGAAGCTCTTTGCCAGGTCGCACCAGAAGGGCAGTACGGCGATGAGTGTGATGGCCTCAACGAGGTTGGCGCCGATCAATGTGGTCTGACCTTCCGAGTCGGCGTACAGGACGGGTCTCTCCTCGGCCCCAGCCTCACCACACAGGTAGTACGTGCCGCCAGCGCCGCAACCGGCTATCGGGTGTAGGGGATCCTGGCAGGAAGGGCAAGTTCTCGATGGGATCCCGGAGCTCGATGAGGAGCATGGGTAGCCCGAGATGCAGTTGTGCACGCCAGGATGGCGGATGAAGTACAGAAGACTCGCCAACTGTGTTCCACCGTAGTGTCGTTGTCAGTCCTCCGGTTTAGCCTTCGGCCATGCGACCGCCTCTTGAAAACGTTCTGCGCGACGCGCTCGTACAGAACCTCCAGTTGATCGAGCCAGGGCTCCGGCAGGTTCAGTTCGAGGAGTACCCGCTGCCCAACGCACACGGCACCAGGGGAGCATCGACATCCTGGCCCGTGACCGCCATCACATGTGGGTGGTCATCGAGCTAAAGCGGTCCCGGTCCAGCGCACGGCAAGCCCTGCACGAGGTCAACAAGTACACCGAGCTTCTCTGCCGGGAGAAGAACCTTGCGCCGGACCGCATCCGTGCAGTGATCGTTGCCATGCCGGATGACTGGGAAGAACTCCTGATCGCGGTCAGTCACGCCGCGCGCGACTGGAGTCATGATCTTCGCGGGTACCGACTGCTCCTGGACAGCAGCGGTACCCCCATCGGAGCCGAGCGGGTGGAGCTTCTGCCCCGGGCATTCGAGCCCGCGTCACCCCCATCCACAACCTGTTCTTCTTCACCACGGAGGAACAGCGTGAGCAGGGCTGGAGGATCATCAGCAAGGTCGCGGACGAGCTGGGGGCGCTCGACCTGCTGGCGGCGGATCTGGACCGGGTAGCGGAGAAGCACTACATCCCTGCGCCTTTCGGTCTGTACCTGGCGGTAGGTCGGGTGAACGAGGAACTAGCCTCGGCGGATCTCCTGGGTGGTTACGACGGGCCCGAGCCATTCGCCGCCGAGCACCAGGCTGAGTACCTGGCCCTTTCCAAGATCTGCAACCGCTTTGCCCGCAGCAAGCTGCGTGGAATGAACATGGAATCTGCCCGGCCAGGGCTCTTGAAGAATCTCGCCGAGAACCCCAACTGGGCCATCCAAGGCTTCCGAGGCACCGGCGCCTACGACGACACAGCCGCCTTCGAACAGCAGGACCTGTTCCGCTTCCTTGCCGGGGACGAACGAGGAGACAGCCAGATCCTCTACACGGGCACCGCCAGCCCGCAGGTAGCCAGCCGCTGGAAGGCGTTCAGGCAGGAGACTCGGCAGAGCCTGGCCGGCAACTATGAGTGGGAGTCACTCGTGGACGGCTGGCTCGACGAAGTGGGCCCGAAGGTTGGTGAGGGAGACGTCGGATTGCACGTCTACAACCCCTGCGACCTCCTGCAAGCAATCATCCATGGGTGGCCGGACCGCATGGAGAACCTCCTGCCCATGGTGGTGGGCGAAGCCGTACCCGGCCAAGGGCTGCGGCACTCGGTACGTGGCGCTCTGTGCTGGAACGGCCGAGGCATGTCCTTCCCCGATGCCGTGCGGCTCGTGTACCGAGACCCGCTGTTCCTTATGAGCAACATGTATGCGGGGACAGTGTGGGAACGTGATCGAGAGCTCTTGGACCTCCTGGGGCTGCACTATGTGCTCCTGGAGAAGGTCGGACCCGTTTGGGCCGAGGCGACCATGGCCGACGAGCACCGCATCTGGGTACATCAAGATCAGGGTGCTCGCGTCTACTCCTCGGACACGGACCCTCGCGGGTACGCACAGGCGTACGCAAGCATTGCGGCTGATGGCGAGATCGTCTCGATCGGGCAGTACCTCAACAGGCATTCCCGCGAGGTGGAGCTGGTGGCCAAGGAGTACCGCGCCTTCGTTCATACCGTCTAGCTCTTACAGGATCCAGCTGTGGCTGGCCCCAGAGCACTGCAACGGGCGGGTCAGCGCGAGGCAGGCCAAAAGGCTGGACTGATCCATTGCTCCGGTCCCTGGTGCGACTGACCTGACCGCCGGCGAAGCCTGTCATCGCCGGGTGCTTCCAGGACGCCTTCGTTCCCGCCCAGCACCTCGTCTGGTTCGGGAGTAGCCTCGCTGTGGCGAAACGTCGAACAGGAACCATGGCCGCTGCCCAGTCGAGGGCGGCGAAGGCGTCACGGCGGAGTTGCGCAGGCATGTCGACGCCTTCGAGACCCCGTAGGCCAGTCCGCAGACAGTCCGCAGGACACTCGTAAGAGACTGTCGGACCCCAACGCTCGCCAATGGTGAAACGCCTGGCCAGGGGCATGGACGGGGCTCCGCCGCAGGTCAGGAGCAGCCCGCAGGTATTCCGCTTCAACGTCTGACGCGTACGGCGAGAAAACGGCCGACCTGCCCCGGAGCAGGTCGGGCCGTTCTCGTTTTCCTGAGTCGCCAGACTTCCACGCGGCCGTCACGGAGGCAACCGCAGACGACCAGGACGCCCACGACACGATGGCCGACTACTTCTTCACCGGCGGGCCGGCCGTCAACGCGATCGTCGTTGCCCTCGCGGATGCCTTTCACGAAGCAGCAGTCGATCAGCAGGTGAATGCAACCTGAGTGAGCGCCGAGAGGTCAGACGTCCTTGATCTGTACGCGGTCGCCGCACAGTTTCGACCAGTCGTCGCGATCCGAGGTCAGTACGAGGACAGGTGTCGGGGAGCGGAGCGCCATCGCGGCGACGAGGGCGTCGATGGCGTACTTGGGGCCGTGCAGACCGCCGGCGTCGCTCAGCAGATGCACCGCGGTGAGGCTGTCCTCCTGGGTGACGTCCTGGACCTGAAGGCGGGAGAGAAGCCATCGCAGCCGGGCGGTATCCGTCTTCCCGTGGACGGTCTCCACCACCGTCAGGGCCGACACGAGGACGGGTACGCCTACGCGTCGAGCAGCCTCGATTCGGGTGATCATCTGGCGGTCATTGCGCAGTAGCAGCGACAGTGCTTGGGAGTCGAGCACCAGGGACCTGGCCGTGGGCTCCTTCACGCGGCGCTGTCGTTCGACGCGTACGGCGCCGGTGCGTCACCGAACAGTTCGCTCTGCGCGGCCTGGACTTCGGCCTCGCTCAGTGGTTCGTGCTCGGCTTCGTAGGCGGCCACGATCTCGGCGAGGCCGTCCATGGCGAGCTGATGCCGGACCGCCGCCGTCACGTACGCGGACACGCCGCGCTTCCCGGTACGGGTGCGCAGAGCACCGAGGAGTTCGGAGGGCATCGACACCGAGATGTTCTCCGTGCCGCCGGGGCGGGGGACTTCATAGCCGTAAGTGTAGTACAGAAACTATTACAGCGTCTGGGGTGCTGCGCCACCGGTCCCGCAGCGTCGGCGGGGCTCGTCTGTCAGGGCCCGCGGGCTCGGCGGCTGCGGCCGTGACGGCGTTCGGACCGAGGGCGGGTGCTGCGGCTACGGCCGGGTCCAGCCGTGGGCGAAGTCGCAGTGGAGGTCCGTCCGGCGGCGAAGGCCGGCGGGGTGTTGTCGGGGTGGTCGAGGTGTCCCGTGCCCTGGTCCACTCGTCCCAGAGGCCGTCGGGTTCCGTGAAGCGGTTCGCATGGTGGGTGCCGAGGTGGGCGTCGAGGCGGAGAGGCACCCCGGCCCGCCCGCGCCGGTCCTACAGGTCCAGCGTCAGCCGCGCACTCCTGGAGCGCCCCACGCAGATCATCATCATCGTGCTCCCCGCCTCCCGTTCCTCGTCCGTCAGGAGCATGTCGTGGTGGTCCGGGGTGCCCGCGAGACCTTGGTCTCGCAGGTGCCGCAGATGCCCTGTTCGCGGGAGGACGGGACGCCCGGCACCGCCTCGCGGACCACGTCGAGGAGGGTGCGGTCGGGCGGTACCCGCAGGGTCGTGCCCGTGCGGCGCAGTTCCACCTCGAAGCCCCCGTCGGACGGGGGAGGCCGAGCCGGTCCGGGGCGCGGAAGCGCTCCAGGTGCAGGGAGCCCGGCGGCAGCAGGCGCTCGGTGCGGCTCCGTACCGCCTCCAGCAGGCCCTCCGGGCCGCAGCAGTAGACCGCCGTGCCCGGCGGGAGTTCCGTCAGCGCGCGGTCCAGGTCCGGCAGGCCGTGGCTGTCCTGCGGCCACAGGGTGACCTCCCCGCCGCGCAGGGCGGCCAGCTCCGCCCGGAAGGCCATGGTGTCCGGGGAGCGCCCGCCGTAGAGCAGTGACCAGGCCGGGGCGTCCGGGCGCTCGGACAGCGCGCGGAGCATCGGCAGGACGGGCGTGATGCCGATCCCGCCCACGACGAACGCGTACCGCGTGGCCGGCACCAGCGGGAAGTGGTTGCGCGGGCCGCGCACCGTCAGCGTCCGGCCCGGCAGCGGCGTCGCGTGCAGCTCCGCCGACCCGCCCCGGCCGTCCGCGACGCGCAGCACCGCGATCCGGTACGCCTCGCGGTCCTCCGGCCGGCCGCACAGCGAGTACGAGCGGACCAGGCCCGACGGCAGGACGACGTCGACGTGCGCCCCCGGCTCCCACTCCGGGAGCGGGGCGCCGCCCGAGTCCGCCAGCGTGATCCCGAGGACCCCTCTGCCTCCGGCTCCGCGCGGACGACCGTCAGCTCGCGCACCGGTTCTGCGGTGTTCATCGGCGTACTGCCTCTCCTCGGCGTTCGTGGGCGACGGGCACCCATCCTCCGGCGCCGCACCGGGCCGCGCCACGCCGCCCGCCCCGGCACGAAAGTGCACCGCACGAAACTGCCGCGCCACCCGTCCCCACGAGGGGTTTCGCCGGTGGGAGGGGGCGGGGACGGGTGCTTTCTGGCACACCCGTGCCATGCACCTTCGTGGCACCCGGCAAGCGGTGACACGGGCCCCGGACCGCGTGAAGCTGAGTTCCGCCGCAGTACGCCGGGCCGCTCGAAGCCCCCGTACCGAGCGCCGTACACCCGGCCGCTCGAAGCCCCCGTACCGAGCGCCCCGCACCGGGTCGCCCGAAGCGGACCCGCCGAGCGCCCCGCACCCGGCCGCTCGAAGCCGACCCGCCGAGCGCCGTACACCGAGAGGAACACCGTGCCGACAAAGCTGCATCCGGAGACCCAGGCGATCCATGTGGGGATCCCCGATCTGGGTGGGGCCCGGCCGCTGAACACGCCGCTCTACCAGACCGCCAACTTCGGCTACGACAACCCCGAGGACCTGGCCGAGGCCATCAACAACCCCGCGTCGTTCGCCTACCTCCGCAACTCCAACCCGACCGTGCGCGCCCTGGAGGACGCCGTCTCCGCGCTGGAGGGTGCCGCCGCCAGCCTGGCCACCTCCAGCGGCATGGGCGCCATCCACACGGTGCTCCACACCCTGCTCGGCAGCGGCGACCACATCATCGTCCAGAAGCACCTGTACGGCGGGACGTTCGCCCTGCTGCGCGACCTCTCCGCACGCTACGGCGTGGACGTCACCTACATCGACGGGCGGGACGCGGCCGAGGTCACCGAGGCCCTGCGGCCCACCACCAAGGTCCTGTACCTGGAGACCCTCTCCAACCCCACCGCCCAGGTCACCGACCTGCCCGCCTTCTTCGCCGCCGGCCGCGCCGCCGGGCTGACCGGCGTCGTCGACAACACCTTCGCCTCCCCGATCGGCTGCCGGCCGATCTCCCTCGGCGCCGACGTGGTGGTGCACTCCTCCACCAAGTTCCTCTCCGGCCACGGCGACGTCCTCGGCGGCATCGCCTCCTTCGCCGACGCCGCGCTGCACCGCCGGGTGTGGTCGCACTCGCTGGAGACCGGCACGATCGCCGACCCCTTCGCCGCCTGGCTGACCCTGCGCGGCCTGGCCACCCTCGGCCTGCGCATGCGCCGCCACCACGAGAACGCCGACGGCCTCGCGACCTTCCTGTCCGGCCACCCCGGATCGCCAAGGTCCACTGGCCCGGACTGCCCGACCACCCCGGCCACGAGCTGGCGCGGCGCCTGCTGCCCCACGGCTACGGCGGCGTCTTCGCCATCGACGTCGACGGCGGGCGCAAGGAGACCATCGAGTTCACCCGGCGGCTGCGCGTCGCCGACCGCGCCGTCTCCCTCGGCGGCTTCAAGACCCTCGTGCAGCAGCCCTCCGCCACCTCCCACCGCTCGATGGACGCCGAGGGGCTGCGCGCCATCGGCATCACGGAGGGACGGTCCGCATCGCCGTCGGCCTCGAACACCTCGACGACCTCACGGCGGACTTCGCCCAGGCACTGGACTGACCCTCCGGCCGCAGGGCCCGGCCCCGGCACCCGCACGCACCGGCACGCCGATCCGGCGGGCACCCGGGCAGGCCCCGGCCGCAGGGCCCGGACATGCCGATCCGACGACCGCCCCGCCCCGCCCCCGCACCCGCGAAGGAGCACCCCGCACATGTCCCACCGCGCCACCCTGACCCCGCAGATGCTGCAGTACTCCGAGAAGTTCGACGACCGCGGCGACATCCGTAGCTCCACCTCCTTCGGCATCGGCGCAAGCGCCGACCGGCACACCCTGCCCTCGCGGCTGTGGAGCGAGCACGCCCCTCCTGCCGTGGCTCAACTTCGCCGGCCGCAGCCACAACTCCACCCAGGAGCTGCTCCTCTTCACCCTCTACCGGCACCTGCTCCCCCAAGGTCGACGAGATCGTCCTCTTCTCCGGCTTCAACGACCTCGGCCTGAGCCGGCTGCCCGCCTCCGTGCGCGGCGACAGCGGCGCGTTCTTCAACTGCAACGACTTCCACGGGCAGATGGAGGAGCTGCGCACCCGCAACCGCAAGGCGTCCGCCGGACGCGGACTGTTCGGCCGCCGCCCGTCGGCGCCCGAGCCCGTCGACACCCGGGTCCTGAGCTCTCGGAGCAGATCGACATCGGCTCCGAGCTGACGCTGCGCCACCTGGACGGCTGGCGGCTGCTGGCCGAGGGCATGGGCATGAAGCTGACCTTCGTGCTCCAGCCGCTGGCCACCTGGGTCCGCGAGGAGCCCGCCCCGCAGGAGAAGCTGATCTTCGAGGAGCTCGACCGGATCTCCAACTTCGGCGCGGCGTACGGCGACATCTCGTCGATGGACGCCCGCGAGACGTACTCCAAGGCGCTCCAGGCCGGCTGCGAGTCGGATGGGCGTGCGCTACCTCGACAGCAACCCGGTCATCGCCGACGCGATCGGCAAGGACGACTGGCTCTTCGTCGACCGCATCCACTTCACCGACGAGGGCCACGACCTCGTCGCAGGCCTCCTCGCCAGGGAACTCGGCCTCCGCTGACCTCCGTCACCTCCACCTCGAAAAGGACACCGTCATGACCTTCCTGCGCACCCTCGTCAACCGGCTGCTCGGCCGGCAGCCGAAGCCGAAGAACGACGCCTCCATCTACCCGATGTTCTGACCGGCCACCCGCCGGAACCCCCGCACCCGAGAGAGGAACGACGTGGCAGCGCCCACCGTGGCCGCGGCACCGCCCCGCCCCACCGGCCCGGAGCCCCGCACCACCGAGCCCGCCAGGACCGTCTACGGCAGGGTCGTGGACCCCGAGGCGGCCTGCCCGCGGGCCGCCTGCCCGCCCAGATCCGCGCCGAGCTCACCGCCGGCCAGGACCCGGACGGCACCCTGGACGACCTGCGGCGGCGGGCGGCCGACTGGTCGGCGACGGAGGCCCTGCGCTTCCAGGAGCTGGCGGCCCGCTCGACCCCGGCACCCGGGCCGTGCTCGTCCGCCGGACCGCGCTGGCCTGCGCGCCGCTCGCGCTGATGTCCGGCGCCTGGCTCCAGTGGCTGAGCTCCCCGGGCAACGGGGACGACCCGCCGTCCTGAGCGTCCTCGCGCTGTACGCGGCGGACCTGGGCGTCGGCGACCCGCGCGCCTCGCGCGGCGACGCCTACCTGCCGGTGCTGCGGCACCTGGGCGTGTCCGAGAACGCCGTGCCCGCCGGGCGGCTCGCGGCCGACCGGCGCCTCGACGACGGCCACTTCCGCCTCCCGGCCCTGCTGCTCGCCATGGGCCGGCGCCCGGACGACTTCCTGCCGGAGATCCTCGGCGCCGACCTGTGCCTGCGGTCGGTGGGCCTGCCGCCGGCCCTCACGCTCGTACGGGCCGAGCGGCCGACGGTCACCCGCTGGGAGACCGTCGACCCCGCCACCGGGCGCGGCACGGGCCCCGACGCCACCGAGCTGGCCCTGACCGCCGTGCGGCGGGTGGCCGAACGGGACGGCGAGGACGCCCGCGTACGGGTCGGCACCGGCTTCCGCTGGGCGCTGGCCGCCCTGCGCGAGTGGACGGAGCGGCTGTACGACGAGCTGGTCGCCGCCGCCGACCCGGCGTTCGAGATGGCCGAGCTGATGCGCGACCGGGCCCGCGAGGGCGCGGTGTACCACCAGGTTCCCCCTGGAGGGCCGGCTGCCCGCCGACTCGCCGACTGGCTCAAGGGAGTGCCAGACCGACCCGCGGCCCCTGCTGGGGCGCTGTCCCGCAGCCGCCTGGTGCGACCGGGCGACCCGGGCAGGAGCATGCTGGTCAACGGCCTCGTGGGGAGAACGGCCAGATGTTCCGGGTGTTCTCGCCCGAGGACCTGGACGTGGTGCGCCGCTGGATCGGCTCCCTGCCGGGGCCCGCCGCCGGCACCCCCGAGGGCGGCGCCGCCCTCGCCCCGTCCCGCCCGCTCGCGCTCACCGCCTGGCGGGCCGAGTCCGACGGGCGGCCCCGGCGGACCTGCGGGAGGCCTACCACCTGCTCCTGAACCGCACCGACACGCCTGCGGTCCGCGCCTGGGCGCACGAGTACGCGCACGGCTGGCTCGGCCGGTCGCGGCACAGCATGGACGACGCGGAGATGCCGCTGCCCCGGCAGTGGACCCCGCGGGGGCTGCGGCCCTGGCTGGTGGACATGCACGACCGGCACAGCGAGGCGTTCGAGCAGGGCGCCGAGCAGGAGCTGCCCGGCCGCGAGGCGCTCGTCGACTCCACCGTGCAGCTCGCCCCGCTGACCCTGATCGACGGGGCCTGGATCATGGGCTTCACCGACTACGAGCACGCCTCGTCGGAGATCGGGCACTCCCTCTTCGACACCTACTGGGACGAGCTGGGCAACGGCGAGGTGGACCTGAACCACCCGCTCATCTACCGCGAGGTGCTCACCGAGATGGGCGTCGACCTGCCGCCCACCGCCGCCCGCGCGTTCGCCGAGTGGGAGGCTTCCGGGACTCCTCCTTCGAACTGCCGGTGTACTGGCTGAGCATCGGCCGGTTCCGCAGACCTTCATGCCCGAGGTGCTCGGCCTCAACCTGGCGATGGAGCTCTCCGGCGTCGGCGGCACCTACCGGCGGGCCCGGCTCGCCCTGAAGGAGTACGGGTTCAGCACCCGCTTCGTCGACATCCACAACACCGTGGACAACGTGGCGACCGGCCACTCGGCGTGGGCCGCCGACGCCATCGACACCTACCTCTCGTCCCTCCTGGTCTCCCAGGGGCGGGCGCGCTGGACGCCGCCTGGACGCGCGTGCGCACCGGGTGCCGCTCGCTCCACCCGGGACCGCCGGGCCCGCCGGACCCGCCGCCGGGCGGCACGCTCCGGGGCAGGGCCCGCAGGCCGTAGGCCGTCTGGCGGCCCTACCCGAGCCGACTGCCCTACCCGTAGAGCCGATCCTCGTGGCCGCCCCGCTCGTAGAACCGCCCCGCTCGTAGCGCCGCCCCGTCCTCCCGAACCCACCGACGCACCCCACCCTAGGAGCCCTCCCATGCCCGATCTGATCCTGGGCATAGCCGCCTACTACCACGACAGCGCGGCTGCCTGATCGTCGACGGCGTCCCCGTGGCCGCCGCCCAGGAGGAGCGGTTCAGCCGTGTCCGCCACGACTCGGCCTTCCCCGCCCGTGCCATCCGCTACTGCCTGGACGAGGCCGGCGTCACCCTCGACGACGTCTCCGCTGCCTACGGGACCCGGAGCTGAAGTGGCGCCGCGTCCTCACCACCTTCGCCGGCGCCGCGCCGCCTCCTTCCGCGACACCCTCCCCGCCTGGCTGGAAGTGCGCCGCACGGACGTGGTCCGCGGCGAACTGGCCAGCCTGGGCCTGGGCCCTCCCCCGCCTGGCTGACCACGAGGACACGCCGCCTCGGCGTTCACCGCCCTACAGGTCCGCCGCCGTGCTGTGCATCACCGGGGCCGGGGCCGGGTCCCCACCAGCTGCACGTCCGCCGCCACCACGAGTCGCACTCCGCCTCGGCGTTCTACCCAGGCCTGCGAGTCCGCCGCCGTGCTGCGGCAAGGTCGGCTCGGGCGGTACAAGTGGGCCTCGCCCCTGCGGCAAGCCCGCTACACCGAGCTCATCCGCGAGAAGCGTCTCGACGTCAATCCCGGACGGCTCGTTCCCGCACCACCTCGGCCTTCGAGTACCTGGCGTTCAGGTGATGACCGGCCGCGGCTTCGAGCAGCTCTTCGGCGGCCCCGCCGCGCCCCGAAGGGCCCGCTCACCGGGCGGGAGTTCGCTACGCGCCGCCTCGGTCCGCGAGAAGTGATCAGGAGTCAAGCCGGACGGCGCGAAGTTCCGGCCGCACATGGAGGCGGCGCCACCTGGTGATGGCCGGCGGCAGGTGATGACCGAACTGCGTCTCGGGGCGTACGCCTGCTTCATGCGGACCGACATCGACCGCCTCGCCGTCGGCAACTTCCTCCTCTTCAAGGAGGACCAGCCGGCCTGGCAGGAGGAGACCGACTGGCGGGACGAGATCCCCGACTGACCGCCGCACCGCCGCACCGCAACGAACCGTCGGAAAGCGAAAGAAAGGGCGTACGAGCCGTGCGTACCGTACTACTGGCCATCGTCTACTACCTGATCGTCACCCCGGTCGGCCTCCTGGCGAGGGCGGTCCGCGATCCGCTCACCCGCGGCACGGACCCGAAGGCCGCCACCTACTGGGCCGCCCCCATCCCGTCAGCGGTCTGAGCCCCGCCGGCGCCCGGGGAGAGGGTCCACCGAACCCCTCTCCCCGGCCGCCCGGGCCCCACGAACACGAACCCGCAGGAGAGAGCATGCGCGCATCGCCGCCCCCGCAGAACGGACGGACCACCGGCAGCCCGAAGGGGGCTTCGGGGAGGCCGTCCGGCTCACCGTGCCCGTCGCCATGGCGTACATCCCGCTGGGAGTGGCGTTCGGCGTGCTGCTGACCGCGAGCGGCATCAACTGGTACTGGGCCCCGCTCTCCACCCTGCTGATCTACGCGGGATCCATCGAGTTCCTCGCCGTCGGCTTCATGGTGGCCGGACTGCCGCTCTACCAGGTCGCGTTCACCTCGCTGATCGTGAACTTCCGGCACATCTTCTACGGCCTGTCCTTCCCGATCGACCGGCTGCGCGGACGGGCCCGGAAGGCGTACGGCGTCTTCGCCCTGACCGACGAGACGTACGGCATCACCTCCGCGGGCCCCGGCATGCACCTCACCGGCCGGCAGATCACCGTTCTCCAGGTCGTCAGCCACGTCTGGTGGTTCCTCGGCGCTGCTCGGCGCCCTGCTCGGCCAGGTGATCCCGGAGAGCGTCAAGGGCTTCGAGTTCGCCCTCACCGCCATGTTCTGACCCTCGCGGTCAACGCGGTGCGCACCAGCAGGAGCGCCACCCTCGTCCTGCTCGCCCTGGGCGCCGGGGCGGTCGGCTACCTCGTGGACCGGTACGTGATCGGGGAGTCGTTCCTGATCGTGAGCCTGCTGCTCTACGTGGCCGTCATCACCGCCATGTACCGCAAGGACAGGGACAACGACAAGGACAAGGGCGGGGACGCCCCGCCGAAGACAGCAAGGAGCAGGAGAAGTGAACACCCTCTCCGACGCGCACGCGTTCGCCGTCGTCGGCGTGATCGCCCTGGTGACCCTGGCCCTCCGGGCGGCCCCGTTCGTCGTCCTGGGCAAGCTGGCCGCGAACGGCTACCTGCGCTACCTCGGCGAGAAGATGCCGACCGGCGTGATGGTCCTCCTCGTGGCGTACACCATCAAGGACCTCGACGTGACCGTCTACCCGTTCGGCCTGCCGAAACTGGTCTCGCTCGTCCTGGCGGCGGTCATGTACTGGAAGACGGACAACGCCCTGCTGTCGATCGGCGGCGGCGTCGCGCTGTACATGGTCCTCGTCAACGGGGTGATCTGACGTGGGGACGGAAAACGGAGCCGGCGAGGCCGCGGTGCTCGTCCTGGAGGACGGCCGCAGCTTCCACGGGCGCGCCTACGGGGCCGTGGGGAGACCTTCGGCGAGGCGGTCTTCAACACCGGCATGACCGGCTACCAGGAGACCCTGACCGACCCGTCCTACCACCGCCAGGTCGTGGTCATGACGGCCCCGCACGTCGGGAACACCGGCGTCAACGACGAGGACCCCGAGTCCGGTCGCATCTGGGTCTCCGGCTACGTCGTCCGCGACCCCGCTCGGGTGCCGTCCAACTGGCGGGCGCGGCGGACCCTGGACGAGGAGCTGGCGCGCCAGGGCGTCGTCGGGATCTCCGGCGTCGACACCCGCGCCCTCACACGCCACCTGCGCGAGCGCGGCGCCATGCGGGTGGGGATCTTCTCGGGCGAGGCGGTCGGGGACGAGCCGGCGCTCCTCGAACGGGTGCGGCAGGCACCGCCGATGAAGGGCGCGGACCTGTCGGCGGAGGTGGCCACGGCCGAGCCGTACGTCGTCCCCGCGATCGGGGAGAAGCGCTTCACGGTCGCGGCGATCGACCTCGGCATCAAGGGCATGACCCCGCACCGGATGGCCGAGCGCGGCATCGAGGTCCACGTCCTGCCCGCCACCGCCACGCTGGAGCAGGTGTACGCGGTGGAGCCGGACGGGGTGTTCGTGTCCAACGGCCCGGGGACCCCGCCACGGCGGACCTGACGGTGGTCGGGGGCGTGCTGGAGCGCGGAACGCCGCTGTTCGGCATCTGCTTCGGACACCAGCTCTTCGGCCGGGCGCTCGGCTTCGGCACGTACAAGCTGAAGTACGGCCACCGGGGCGTCAACCAGCCGGTCCAGGACCGCACCACCGGCAAGGTCGAGGTCACCGCGCACAACCACGGCTTCGCCGTGGACGCGCCATTGGACGGCCCGGTGGACACGCCGTTCGGCCGGGCGGAGGTCACCCACGTGTGCCTGAACGACAGGGTGGTGGAGGGCTGCGCCTGCTCGACCGGCCGGCCTTCTCGGTGCAGTACCACCCCGAGGCGGCGGCGGGCCCGCACGACGCCGCGTACCTCTTCGACCGCTTCACGTCTTTGATGGAAACCGCCCTGATGGAGACCGCCCTGATGGAGGCCGAGCGTGCCTAAGCGCACCGATATCCAGTCCGTCCTGGTCATCGGCTCCGGCCCGATCGTGATCGGGCAGGCCGCGGAGTTCGACTACTCGGGTACGCAGGCGTGCCGGGTGTTGAAGGCGGAGGGGCTGCGGGTGGTCCTGGTCAACTCCAACCCGGCCACGATCATGACCGATCCGGAGATCGCCGACGCCACGTACGTCGAGCCGATCACCCCGGAGTTCGTCGAGAAGATCATCGCCAAGGAGCGGCCGGATGCGTTGCTGCCGACGCTGGGCGGTCAGACCGCGCTGAACACCGCGATCTCCATGCACGAGCAGGGTGTGCTGGAGAAGTACGGGGTGGAGCTGATCGGCGCGAACGTGGAGGCGATCCACAAGGGTGAGGACCGCGACCTGTTCAAGGGCGTGGTGGAGGCCGTCAAGGCGAAGATCGGGCACGGCGAGTCGGCCCGTTCGGTGATCTGTCACTCGATGGACGACGTGATCAGGGGCGTCGACACCCTCGGCGGCTACCCGGTCGTGGTCCGCCCCTCCTTCACCATGGGCGGTGCGGGTTCGGGTTTCGCGCACGACGAGGAGGAGCTGCGCCGGATCGCCGGGCAGGGTCTGACGCTCTCGCCGACCACCGAGGTGCTCCTGGAGGAGTCGATCCTGGGGTGGAAGGAGTACGAGCTGGAGCTGATGCGCGACAAGAACGACAACGTCGTGGTGGTCTGCTCGATCGAGAACTTCGATCCGATGGGCGTGCACACCGGTGACTCGATCACGGTGGCGCCGTCGATGACGCTGACCGACCGCGAGTACCAGCGGCTGCGGGACATCGGTATCGCGATCATCCGTGAGGTCGGGGTGGACACCGGTGGCTGCAACATCCAGTTCGCGGTCAACCCGGACGACGGCCGGATCATCGTGATCGAGATGAACCCGCGTGTCTCCCGCTCCTCCGCCCTGGCCTCCAAGGCGACCGGCTTCCCGATCGCCAAGATCGCGGCGCGTCTGGCGGTGGGCTACACGCTGGATGAGATTCCGAACGACATCACGGAGAAGACTCCGGCGTCCTTCGAGCCCACCCTCGACTATGTGGTGGTCAAGGCTCCTCGCTTCGCGTTCGAGAAGTTCCCGGCCGCCGACTCCACGCTGACCACGACGATGAAGTCGGTGGGTGAGGCGATGGCGATCGGCCGCAACTTCACCGAGGCGCTCCAGAAGGCGCTGCGCTCACTGGAGAAGAAGGGTTCGCAGTTCACCTTCACCGGCGAGCCGGGCGACAAGGACGAGCTGCTGCGCGAGTCGGTGCGTCCGACCGACGGCCGGATCAACACAGTCATGCAGTCGATCCGGGCCGGTGCCACGCCGGAGGAGGTCTTCGACGCCACGAAGATCGACCCGTGGTTCGTCGACCAGCTCTTCCTGATCCATGAAGTGGCGGGGAACTCGCATCCGCGAGCGCACTCTCCCCGAGCTGCTGGCGTACGCGAAAAGGCACGGCTTCTCCGACGCCCAGATCGCCGAGATCCGCGGCCTGCGCGAGGACGTGGTGCGCGAGGTCCGCCACGCCCTCGGGGTTCGTCCGGTCTACAAGACGGTCGACACCTGTGCGGCGGAGTTCGCGGCGAAGACGCCGTACTTCTACTCCTCCTACGACGAGGAGTCGGAGGTCGCGCCGCGCGAGAAGCCGGCCGTGATCATCCTGGGGTCGGGCCCGAACCGGATCGGGCAGGGCATCGAGTTCGACTACTCCTGTGTCCACGCCTCTTTCGCGCTGAGCGAGGCGGGTTACGAAACGGTGATGGTCAACTGCAATCCCGAGACCGTCTCCACCGACTACGACACCTCCGACCGCCTGTACTTCGAGCCGCTCACCCTCGAAGACGTCCTGGAGATCGTCCACGCCGAGCAGCAGGCCGGCCCCGTCGCCGGTGTCGTCGTTCAGCTCGGCGGCCAGACCCCCTCGGCCTGTCCCAGGCCCTCAAGGACAACGGCGTGCCGATCCTGGGTACTTCTCCGGAGGCGATCCACGCCGCCGAGGACCGCAGCGCCTTCGGCCGGGTGCTCGACGAGGCCGGGCTTCCCGCGCCCAAGTACGGCACCGCGTTCTCCTTCGAGGAGGCCGCGCGGATCGCCGGTGGGATCGGATACCCGGTGATGGTCCGCCCGTCGTACGTGCTCGGCGGGCGCGGCATGCAGATCGTGTACGACGAGCCGTCGTTGGCCGTCTACCTGCGGCAGCACGCCGGGCTGATAGCCGAACACCCGGTGCTGGTCGACCGGTTCCTGGACGATGCGATCGAGATCGATGTGGACGCGCTCTACGACGGTGAGGAGCTCTACCTCGGTGGTGTGATGGAGCACATCGAGGAGGCCGGTATCCACTCCGGCGACTCGGCCTGTGCGCTGCCGCCGATCACGCTGGGCGGGCACGACATCAAGCGGCTGCGGACCTCCACCGAGGCCATCGCCAGGGGCGTCGGCGTGCGCGGACTGATCAACATTCAGTTCGCGATGGCCGGGGACATCCTCTACGTCCTGGAGGCCAACCCGCGCGCCTCGCGGACGGTGCCCTTCACCTCCAAGGCCACCGCGGTGCCGCTGGCCAAGGCCGCGGCCCGGATCTCGCTGGGCGCCACCATCGCCGAGCTGCGCGCGGAGGGCCTGCTGCCGAGGAACGGTGACGGCGGGACGCTGCCGTTCGACGCGCCGATCTCCGTCAAGGAGGCCGTCATGCCCTGGTCGCGCTTCCGTGACATCCACGGCCGCGGCGTCGACACCGTGCTGGGCCCGGAGATGCGGTCCACGGGTGAGGTGATGGGCATCGACTCGGTCTTCGGCACCGCCTACGCCAAGTCCCAGGCCGGCGCCTACGGGCCGCTGCCGACCAAGGGGCGGGCGTTCATCTCGGTGGCCAACCGCGACAAGCGCTCGATGATCTTCCCGGCGCGTGAGCTGGTCGCCCACGGCTTCGAGCTCCTGGCCACCTCGGGCACCGCCGAGGTCCTCAAGCGCAACGGCATCAACGCCACCGTGGTGCGCAAGCTCAGCGAGGGCGAGGGCGCGCACGGGGAGAAGACGATCGTGCAGCTCATCCACGACGGGGAGGTCGACCTCATCGTCAACACCCCCTACGGCACCGGCGGCCGGCTCGACGGCTACGAGATCCGCACCGCCGCCGTCTCCCGCGGCGTCCCGTGCCTGACCACCGTCCAGGCCCTCGCCGCGGCCGTCCAGGGCATCGACGCGCTCCGGAACCTCCCCGGGGAGGTCCGTTCGCTCAGGAGCACCACCGCGTCGTCCGCCGCGACCACGGCCGGGATCCGGCCGATCCCGTCACGTGGCACGCGGACCGGGTGGTCCTGCCGCCGGGGCCGGAGCACAGTGCCCTGATCGAGCTGGAGACGGCCCTGGGCCTCGTCCCGGCGCCGCGCCTCCGCGAAGAGCCTCCGCGAAGAGGCGGCACTCGGCGCGCTATGAGCCCGGCGCCCGGCGCCCGGACGCGCCGCCCCGCCATCCCGCCCGCCTCCGTCACGCGCAGCCCCGCTCCCTCCGTCACGCGCCGCCCCCACCACAAACCCCCGCCGCCCGCCGCACCTCCCGGGAAACCCCTGCCATGAACACGTATGTCGTCACCACCGCCCCTCCGAGCCCCGACGCCGACCCGCACCTCGGCCGGCTCGCCGGCCCGTTCCTCGGCGCCGACGTGCTCACCCGCCATCTGCGCCAGCGGGGCCACCACGTGCGGTACGTCGGCTACTGCGACGAGTACTCCACCCGAGTGGCGTCCCGCGCCGCCGAGGCCGGCGTCACGCCCCACGTCCTCGCCAGGGTCGTCGGCGACCGGACGGGGACACCCTCGCGCTGGGCGCGATGCGTCCCGACTGGTTCACCCGGCCGCTCACCGACGCCGCGCACGCCCACTGGGTCCGCCGGTTCTTCCTCGCCCTGTGGGAGGCGGGCGCCCTGGAGGTGCGGGAGCTCCCGGTCTTCCGCTGCGCCCCTGCGACCGCCACCTGCACGAGGCCGAGGTGCGCGGCAACTGCCGGCACTGCGCGGCGCCCGTCGACGGAGCGACCTGCGGCTCCTGCGGGCTCCCGCAGGGCTCCGGGGTGCTCGCCGCCCCCGGTGCGCCGCCTGCGGGACGGAGCCCGGCACCGTCCTCCGGCGCCGGATCGCCTTCCCGCTGGAGCGCTACCGCGAGCGGCTCGTCGCGCACCACGACGGGACACGGGACGAGGCCGGGCGGCGGGGCCGTGCCCGCGCCTTCCTGGACCGGCTCCTGGCCGCCGGGCTGCCCTCGTCCCGGTCAGCACGGTGGCGGACCACGGCGTCCCGGTGCCGCTGCCGGAGTGGGAGGGCACGTCCTCGACACGGGGTTCAGCGGGATCTGGGGCCTGGTCGCGGCCACCGAGCGGCTGGCCGAGGCGTACGGGGAGAAGGACGGGGCGCTGCCGCTGTGGTCCGACCCGGCCACGCGGATCGTCTCCTTCACCGGTGTCGACCAGCTCTTCGCGCACGTCGCGCTCTGGCCCGCGCTGCTCCTCGCCGAGGGCACGCTCGGCCTGCCCGCCCGGGTGGTGGTCGGCGAGGACGTCCGGCCGAGGGACGCGGAGTCGGCCGCCGCGTGGAACGGCGACTTCCTGCGCCGGACGAACGCCGACGCGCTGCGCTTCCACCTCTGTCTCACCGCGGCCGAGCAGGCGAGAAGGATCCCTCCCCGGCCGACTTCTCCCTGGGCGAGTACGCCGACACCGTCGCCACCGTGCTGGCCGGCGGCCTGGAGACGTGGACCGACACCGTCCTCGACCTGCTCGCCCAGGACTTCCACCGGGCGGTTCCCGCCGCCGCGCCGGCCGGTCCGATGACGGCCGAGAGGCGCGAGCTGACCCGGCGGACCGCGGACGCCCTCGGAGTCGGCGCGCACGCGCCGGCGCGCGCCGCGGAGGCCCTGGCCGCCGCCGTGGAGCGGGCGTTGATCGACGTGCACCGGCTGCGGGTGCTCCGTGACGCCGGGCAGGAGGGGGAGTACGCGACGGGGCTCGCCGCCCACGTCGAGCTGCTCGCCGCGTTCACGATCGCGGCGGCGCCGCTGATGCCCGGCTGGTCCGCCTTCCTCGCCGGGGAGCTGGGCCTCGCCGTCGACCGGGAGACCCGGCTGCCGCTCTGGGCCGACGAGGACGAGCGGCTCGTCCCGGCCGGGACGGTCCTGCCGGAGAGCCGTACCGGTGTACTTCCACGAGCAGGCATGAGCGGTGCGCTTCCACGAGGAGCAGGCGTGAGCGGAGGCCGACGCGCGACGGCCCGGGGCCGCCGCACCCGGTGTCGGATGCGGCGGCCTCGGGCCGTCGAGGGGAGGGAGCGGGGCATCAGCCCCAGATGGGCTCCTCGTTGGCCGCGGCGGGCTTGACCGGGAGGGAGACCGCGAGGACCGTGCCGTCCTGCCGCTCCGCGGCGGTGGCCGTGCCGCCCAGGGCGACGAGGGCGAAGGCGACGGCGGTGACGGTGGTGGCGACGGCGGCGCGCAGCATGAGAGTCCTTCGTTCGCTGAGTGACGGTTCGTGACGGCCGGTGTTCCCCGGCGGCACCGATACTGCCGCCGGAGCGGACGCGCGGACAGGGAGATCGGCTGGCACGAACCACCCCGGCACAACCGTGTCACCGCCCACCACTCACCACTCACGCCCCCACACCCCCACCCCCACCCGCCCCCGTCCGCCCGTTGGACGTGCGTTGCGTCGCCGTGCTCCGTGTCCGACACTGCAATGCGGCGCGAGTGAAAGACATCTACTGGGGGTGCGCCGCAACAGGGGCGACGACTCGTACGTCTCGGGGCGCCGACCGCCGACGAAGCCGGTCCGCACCGCCCTTTGCAGCGCTGTGACTTGTGGGGAGCTGTCCACGTGCTGACTCCGTTCGGTCTCACGGAAGGGGCCGACCGGCTCTACCGGTTCGTCCTCGCCCAGCCGGGGTGTGACGCGGCGAAGGCCGCGGGGAGTTCGAGGGTTCGGCCCGCGCGCTGGACGAGGCGCTCCAGGAGCTGACGCGGCGGGAACTGCTCACGTCGGACGGGCCGGACCACGGCCGGCTGTACGTCGTGAACCCCAAGGCCGCCCTGGACACGCTGCTCGCGTTCCAGCAGGCCGAGATAGCCGAGCGCAACCGCACGCTGGCCCGCAGCCAGGCCGCCGCCGAGATGCTGCTCGCCCAGTACGCCGCGCGGCACGGCGGCGACGAGGAGCCGGAGGTCGAGCAGCTCCGCGGCGCCGAGGCGGTCCGGGCCCGGATGACCGACCTGGTGCCCACCATGCGCAAGGAGTCCCTGGCCTTCGTGCCCGGCGGCGCCCAGACCCCGGAGGTCCTCGCGGCGAGCAAGGTGACCAGCGCGGAGCCGCTGGCGCGCGGGGTGCGGATGCGCTCGGTGTACCTGGACTCGATCCGCAACGCCCCGGGCACCCTGGAGCACGCCCAGTGGCTCACCGAGCGCGGCGCGGAGGTCCGCACCGTACCGGCGCTGCCCATGCGCCTGTGGATCAAGGACCGGGAACTGGCGATGGTGCCGATCGACCCGGCCGACAGCGCGGCGGGCGCGGTGCTGCTGCGCCAGCCCGGCGCGGTGGCGGCGTTCCTCGCGCTGTTCGAGGCGGTGTGGGCGTCGGCGGTTTCGTTCGGCGAGGCCCCCGGCGCAGCCTGGAGGACCCCGGCTCGCAGCCCCGCGAGCTGCTGCGCCTCCTGGCCCAGGGCTACACGGACGAGGCCGCGGCCCGCCGCCTGGGCATCTCCCTGCGCAGCGAACGGCGCCTGATCTCGGAGCTGATGGAGAAGCTGGGCGCCCAGAGCCGCTTCCAGTTGGGCCAGCGCGCGGTCGAGAACGGCTACATCTGATCCTGTCGGCCTCCTCCCCCACGTATCCTCGACTGCCCGGGAAACGGGGGTGTGCGATCGCGGAGGTGGAGAAGGTGGAGTTCCGGCTGCTCGGCTCCGTCGCGATGGTGACGGAGGACGGGGACGTGGCCCTGGGGCCCGCCAAGCGGTCCAGCCTCCTCGCCGTGCTCCTGCTGCGCCCCAACAGTGCGGTGAACGTGGGG
Source organism: Streptomyces sp. WAC08241 (assembly GCA_007858575.1). GTDB lineage: Bacteria > Actinomycetota > Actinomycetes > Streptomycetales > Streptomycetaceae > Streptomyces. The sequence goes on along the minus strand of CP042279.1, from coordinate 4,396,580 downwards.
CAGTTGATCGACGCCCTGTGGGAGGAGGAGCCGCCCGTCCACGCCAAGACCGTCCTCCAGGGGCACGTCTCGCGGCTGCGGGCCCTCCTCGCGGAGCACGGCGCCGGGGCGTACGGGGTCGAACTCGCCACCCAGGGTTCGGCGTACGTGCTGCGGATGCCGGAGTCGCTGGTGGACGCGCACCGGTTCGAGGAGCTCGTGGGGCTCGCCGGGGTGCAGCGGCAGCCCGCCGACGCGGTCCGGATGCTGCGGGAGGCGCTGTCGTACTGGCAGGGCCCGCGCTCACCGGGACCGTCCACAGCCGGCCCTGGAGGCCGCCGCCACCGGCCTGGAAGAGCTGCGGCTCACCACCGTGGAGGCGCTGGCGCGGGCGTACGGGCAGCTCGGCGAGCACGCCAGGGCCGCCGCCGTGCTGCGCACCGAGGCCGTCGCCCACCCCTGCGCGAGTCCCTCGCGGCCGCCCTGATGCTGGCCCTCGGCCGCTCCGGGCGCCAGTCGGACGCGATCGACTGGTACCACAGGACCCGGCGGCTGCTCGCGGAGGAGCTGGGCGTCGACCCCGGCGAGACGCTCGCCGAGGCGTACGCGACGCTGCTCCGGTCCGCGGAGCCCGCCCCGTGGCCCGCCCCGTCGCCCCGCCCGCCGAGCTCCCGGTGCCGGAGGGCCTGCCCCAGGCGCCGCGCGGCTTCACCGGACGCGGCGCCGAGCTGGCCGCGCTCGACCGGGCGGTACGGGGCGGGGACGGGCCCGTCTGCCTCGTCACCGGCCCCGCCGGCGTCGGCAAGACGGCCTTCGCCGTCCACTGGGCGTACGAGCGGCGCGCCGGCTTCCCCGACGGGCGTCTCTTCGCCGATCTGAAGGGCTTCAGCGAGACCCCCGCGCCCGAGTCCACCGCCGTCCTGCGCGAGTTCCTGCTCGCGCTCGGCGTCCCCGGACCGGCGGATCCCGGAGGGCGTCGAGGCGCGGGGCGCCCTCTTCCGCTCCCTCACCGCCGGGCGCCGGCTGCTCGTCGTCCTCGACAACGCCCGCTCCTCCGGGCAGGTCAGGCCGCTGCTGCCGGGCGGCGACCACTGCGCGACCCTGGTCACCAGCCGCGACCGGCTCGGCGGCCTCATCGCCTCCGACGCCGCCCGGCCGGTGCCGCTCGGCCACCTGCCGGAGGCCGACGCCGCCGCCCTGCTCGCCACCGTCCTCGGCGAGGACCGGGTCGCGGCCGAGCCGGACGCCGCCGCGCGGCTCGCCGGACTCTGCGACGGGCTGCCGCTCGCCCTGCGGGTGACGGCGGCCCGGCTCGCCGAGCAGCCCGCCTGGACCCTCGGCGCGATGGTCGGCGAACTCGCCGACGAGCAGGGCCGGCTGACCCTGCTCGACGTCGAGGACCGGGGGTCTCCGCCGCGCTGCGCCTCACCGTGCAGCAGCTCCCCGACTCCGCCGCCCGGACGTTCCGCGCGCTCGGCCTGCACACCGGCGCCGACCTGGACCGGTTCGCGGCGGGCGCGCTCGCCGGGACCTCGCCCGCGCAGGCCTCCGCCGACCTGGACCGGCTCGCCGCCGCGCACCTGCTCACCGAGGCCGTCCCCGGCCGCTGGACCCCACACGACCTCGTGCGCCTCTACGCCCGCCACCTCGCCCCGCAGGCCGACCCCGAGGGGCTGCCCGCCTCCTCGACCACTACCTCTACACCGGGCTCGCGGCCGACGCCGCCGCCGAACCGGGCTCCCAGCCCTGCTACGCGCTGCCCGCCGACGCCCGGCGCCCCGCCGCCACGCGGGAGTTCGAGGACCGTACGGCGGCGCTCGACTGGTACGCGGCCGAGCGCGCCGCCCTGGAGGGCGCGGTCACCGCCGCGGCCGCCCTCGGCCTGCACGACCGGGCCTGGCGGCTCGCCCTGGTGCAGTGGCCGCTGATGCTCGTGCGGATCGGGGACAACTGGACCCCGCTCCTGGAGGCCGGACTCGCCTCCGCCCGGCGGATCGGCGACGTCGACGCCCAGTCCCGGACCCGGGCGCTGCTCGGCTGGATCCTGCACGCGGAGGGCCGGAACGCCGAGGCGCTCGTCCACCTGGAGGAGGCGCCCGGTCTGGCCGCCCGCGCGGGCGACCCGATCAGCGAGGCCATCGCCCACGTCAACCACGCCGCCGTCCTGGACGCCACCGGGGAGCACGAGCGGGCCGGACTGCTCATGCGGCACGCGGTCTCGCTCGCCGACCGCACCGGCCACCCCTCCACCCAGGTCCTCACCCTCCAGCACCTGGCGGGCCACTGCCTGAAGGCGCGGGAGTACGAGGCGGCGCTCGCGCACGTCCTGCGGGCGGAGGGCTGGCCGCCCCGACGCGGTGGTCGTGCGGGCCGAGCTCCAGAGCGCCCGGGGCGAGGCGCTGGCCGGGATCGGACGCCTCGAAGAGGCCACCGACCAGCTCGAACGCGCGATCGTGTCCTTCGACAAGGCCGGTTTCCCCGAGGGTTCGGCGCGGGCCGCCGCCCGTCTTTCGCGCCTGTCAGCCGATCGTTAGCGGCGCGCAAGCGGGACGGCAGTACGGGACGGGAAGCTGGATACAGCACCGATCGACGAACCGGTGCGTACGCACCGAAAGGGTGCACCGGCGCGGGAGCACCGACCGCGCGCCGACCGACCGCTTCCCGGGGAGAACCACCATGCGCCACCACCGCGAGAACACCGTCCTGGCCGTCGCCGCCGTCGCCGCCGTCGCCGCCCTCTCACTGGGCCTGACCGCCTGCGGCGGCTCCGGCGACACCGGCGCCAAGGACGCCGGGAGCGCGAGCTCCGCCCCGCGGGCCGCCGCCGGCACGGGCGACGCCGGGACCTCCGCCGAGGGAGACCCGGGCGCCGCCGACGGCTCGACCACCACGGCCGGGGGCTCCACGTCCGGCGGCTCCACGTCCGGCGGCTCCACGTCCGGCGGGGCCACCGCCGGCGGCTCCACGTCCGGCGGCAAGGGCACGACCGCCACCACCGCGTCCACCGGCTCCACCGGCTCCACCGGCTCCACCGGCTCCACCGGCGGCAAGGCCTCCGCCAAGGCCCCGGCCTGCGCCCACGACGACGTCAGGGTCACGGTGAAGAAGGCGGACGAGGTCCCGACCGAGCACGTCGTCCTCACCGCCACCAACGTCTCCGGCGGCGCCTGCACCCTGCTGAAGTACCCGCTGCTCGCCTTCGGCCCGATCCAGACCGCCAAGGACGTCCCGGCCGTCGAGAAGAGCAGGCCCGCCGTGCCGGTCGTGGTGAAGAACGGCGAGTCCGCCTACGCCAACGTGCGGATCTCCCTCGGCGGCGTCCACGAGGACAACGAGGTGCTGAAGGAGTTCCACGTGAACCTCTTCGCCGCCGACGGCCCGGCCGAGGGCAGCGTCGTCGTCAAGGCCCGGCCGGCGGCCTCGCGGTCGACGAGACCGCCGCGAGGACCGGCTACTGGACGTACGAGCTGCGCAACGGCGCCGACGAGTTCTGACCGGCGCGGGGCCGGGCGCCCTCAGGGCGCCAGGCCCGTCTTCGCCCGCCCGCACAGCGGCACCACCGTGAGTCCGGGGCGCGGCGGGGCCTCGCCCACCGCCGCCCAGCAGGCCGCCGCGGTGGCCTCCACGAAGAGCCGCGCCGCGCTCAGGTCCCGCTGGGCGGCGCGGATCCGCTCCTCCGTCACCGTCAGGAACGTGCCGCCCGTCGCCCGGACCGCCCGCAGGACCTGCCGGGCCCGGGGCGGCGCCGGGATCGCGATGCCCTCGGCGAGGGTGGGGCGGACGGCGGCCGGTCCCGCGACGTCGTCCGCGCCCGCGCGGAACGCCCCGGCCAGCGGGGACACGGCCTCCGCCTGCACGGCGACGAGCGCGGGCCGGGTGTCCGCGAGCCCATGGCGGTGCAGCTCGTCGAGGGCGAGGGCGGCGCCGAGGAGCAGGGTGCCGTTGCCGACGGGGACGACGATCGTGTCGGGCAGCCGCCCGCCGAGCTCCTCCACAGCTCGTACACGTAGGTCTTGGTGCCCTGCGTGAAGTACGGGTTGTAGACGTGCGAGGCGTAGAAGGTGCCGGGCTCGTCGGCGGCCTCCCGGGCCGCGCGGGCGGTCGCCTCGCGGTCGCCGGGCACCTCGACCACCTCGGCGCCGTGCGCCCGGATCTGGTCCAGCTTCTTCGGGGACGTGCCCCGGGGACGTACACCCGGCAGTCGAGTCCGGCCCGCGCGCAGTACGCGGCGGCGGCCGTGCCCGCGTTCCCGCTGCTGTCGGCCACGACCGGTCGAGGCCGCCGGCGCGCGCGAGGCGCAGGGCGTGCGCGGCGAGCACCACCGCGCCCCGGTCCTTGAACGACAGCGTCGGCATGAGGAAGTCGAGCTTGGCCGACACGGATCCGGACGGGGACTCCCCCAGCGGGACGAGGGGCGTGCGGCCCTCCCCGAGGGTCACCTCCGGCGCGCACGGCATCGGAGGCAGTGCCTCCGCGTAACGCCACAAGGAATTCACACGTGACGCGAGGGACGGGAGGGGACCGGTCCGCCCGCGAAGTCCAGGTCCCACGGGCCCCGGCACTCCGGACAACGCCAGGTGAGCGCGGACACGGGCGAGGAGACGCGGCAGCGGGGGCATGTGTAGGCGGTCATGGTCGCCAGGATGGCAGCCGTGTGGCGCGGACGTTACGGGGCGGCGGACACCCTTGTGCGATTCCTATGGATCAGCCAACCTTTCGCTCGACAGCCGGACACGCGGAACGGCCCGGACGCCCCATGTCGTCTTGTCATGTCCCTGTCGCACCCCCACAGCAGCGCACCGCCAATGAGGAGGACCCCTCACATGTCAGTGATGCGTGACTCGCGTCGCAGAATCGCCACCGCCGCCGCGGTGGCCGTCGCCACCCTCACCCTCGGCCCGCTCTCCGCCCTCCCGGCCACCGCCGCCCCGGCCGTCCCGGAAGGCGTCGTCGAGAACGCCGGAGCCGAAGGCACCGTCCCGGGCAGCTACATCGTCACCCTCGACGAGTCCGCCCCGGCGGAGACCGCCCGGGGCCGCGCGATCCCGCCAAGTTCGGCGCGAAGATCAAGCGCACGTACACCTCGGCGGTCAACGGCTACGCGATCGAGCTCTCCGCGGCGCAGGCGAAGCGGCTCGCGGCCGACCCCGCCGTGAAGTCGGTCGTCCAGAACCGCGTCTTCACCATCGACGCCACGCAGCCCTCCCCGCCGTCCTGGGGCCTGGACCGGATCGACCAGAAGGCCCTCCCGCTGAACCAGAGCTACACCTACCCGGACGCCGCGGGCCAGGGCGTCACGGCGTACATCATCGACACCGGCGTCCGCATCAGCCACGGCGACTTCGGCGGCCGGGCCTACAACGGCTTCGACGCCATCGACAACGACAACGTCTCCCAGGACGGCCACGGCCACGGCACCCACGTCGCCGGCACCGTCGCGGGCACCTCGTACGGCGTCGCCAAGAAGGCCAAGATCGTCGGCGTCCGCGTCCTCAACAACCAGGGCTCCGGCACCACCGACCAGGTCGTCGCCGGCATCGACTGGGTGACGCAGAACGCCGTCAAGCCGGCCGTTGCCAACATGAGCCTCGGCGGCGGCGTCGACTCCGTCCTCGACGAGGCCGTCCGCCGGTCGATCGCCTCCGGCGTCACCTACGCGGTCGCGGCGGGCAACGACGGCGCCAACGCCTCCAACTACTCGCCGGCGCGCGTCGCGAGGCCATCACGGTCGGCGCCACCACCAACACCGACGCCCGCGCCAGCTACTCCAACTACGGCTCGATCCTGGACCTCTTCGCGCCGGGCTCCTCCATCACCTCGTCCTGGAACACCAGCGACTCCGCCACCAACACCATCTCCGGCACGTCGATGGCGACCCCGCACGTCGCCGGCGCCGCCGCGCTCTACCTCGCCGCCAACCCGACGGCGACCCCGGCCAGGTCTCCACGGCCCTGACGAACGCCGCCACCCCGAACGTCGTCACCAACCCGGGCTCCGGCTCCCCGAACAAGCTCCTGTACGTCGGCGACGGCGGCACCACCCTCCGCCCACCGGCAAGAACTTCGAGAACACCACGGACTACGCCATCGCCGACAACGCGACCGTCGAGTCCCCGATCGCCGTCACCGGCGTCACCGGCAACGCCCCGCCACCCTCAAGGTGCCGGTGAACATCGTCCACACCTACATCGGTGACCTCCAGGTCCAGTTGATCGCCCCCGACGGCTCGGCGTACACGCTGAAGGCCTTCGGCACCGGCGGCAGCACGGACAACATCAACACCACGTACACCGTGAACGCCTCCTCGGAGGTCGCCAACGGCACCTGGAAGCTGCGGGTCACGGACAACGCGACCTACGACACCGGGAAGATCGACTCCTGGGGCCTGCAGTTCTGACCCGAGCACCGCATGAGGGGCGGTCGCCCGCGGGCGGCCGCCCCTTCCGTCGTGCGCGGACGTACGCGGCCGCCCTCCCGCCCCGCAAACACGCGCGACGGCTCCCCGGCCGACCGCGTACGATGCGCGCTCGTTCGTCTGTTCGCATCACCGCCCCGCAGAGCAACCACCCGTGGACCCGACCCAGCCGGCCCCGCCGCCCCGCCGCCCCAGGGGCCCGCAGCCGCAGGGGTGGCCCGCCCCGGGCCGTACACCTCCCCGGGCGGGCCGTACACCTCCCCGGGCGGGCCGTACGCCGTCGGCCCCTACGGCCCGCCCGGCGGCCCCGGACCCCACGGGCGGCCCCGCAGACCACCAACGGACTCGCCGTCGGCTCCCTCGTCTCCGGCATCGTCTGCTGCCTCCCGCCCCTCGGCCTGGTCCTGGGCCTCGTGGCCCTCCCGCAGATCAGGAAGAGGGACCAGGCAGGCAAGGGGCTCGCGATCGCGGGCATCGTGCTCTCCGCCCTCAGTTGTCTGCTCCTCGTGATCGGCCTGGCGACCGGCGGCCTCTCCACGGCGTGGAGCGGCTTCAAGGAGGGCGTCGACGAGGCCGCCCGCTCCAAGTCCCCGTCCTCGCTGCGCACCGGCCAGTGCTTCACCGACCGCGGCATGCGGAAGGAGTACACGACGGAGATCACCGTCGTCGACTGCGCGCGCCCGCACGACGGCGAGGTCACCGGCGGCTTCGAGGTCACCGGCTTCGACGCGTGGCCCGGCGAGGACGCGATCGACGCGCTCGCGGAGAAGCGCTGCGAGACGGCCAACCTGGCGTACGCGATGGACACCTGGGCGATCCCGCAGGAGGTCTGGCTCTTCTACTACCTGCCCAGCAGCCAGAGCTGGAAGTTCGACGACCGGACCGTGATCTGCGCGCTCGCCGCCGACAAGAAGCCCTTCAGCGGCTCGCTGCGCTCCGACGCCACGACCCTGAGCGCCGACCAGACGCACTTCCTCACGTCCGTGAACCCGATCGAGACGGTCGTCCACCGGGAGCCGGAGGAGGACCCCGACGAGGACTTCGCGGCCAACAAGGCCTGGGCCGGCGAGGTCCTGGCGGCGCTCGACGGGGCGCACGCGGGCCTCGGGGAGCACTTCTGGCCCGGCGCCTCCACCGAGCCGGTCGCGGCGCTCCGGAAGGACCTCGCGGCGGCCTCGAAGCGGTGGCGCGAGCTGGCCGGGGCGGCCGACCCGGACGCGTACTGGGAGGCCTACGACGCGGCCTTCGACGCCCTGCCCGGCACCGGGGACGCGCGGGGCGCGCTCGGGCTGACGGACGCTCCGCCGGAGGGCGCGGGCACCTCGGCCTGAGGCACGGCCCACGCGCGCGTGCTCCCGTGCCCGGCCGTCCTGGGGCGGCCGGGCACGGGAGCGGGGGTCAACGCCGCTTCAGGCCCCGGTCGATGGCGGTGATCAGCTCGCCGTCCGGGGTGTCCCCGTCGAGGGACCAGACCATCGCGCCGCCCAGCCCGTTCTGCCGGACGTAGGACGCCTTGGTGCGCAGCACGGTGGGATCGTCGTAGGTCCACAGGGTGGTGCCGTCGAAGAGCCAGGCGTGCCCGTTCCGCTCGCCCCGGTAGAGCCTGTACGTCCCCGACTCCGCGAGCCGCTTCAGGAACTCGTAGTCCTCGGAGCCCGCTGTCCAGGTGGCGGGGCGGGCCCGGTCGCAGGCTTGCCGAGGCCGTTGCCGCCGCCAGTCACGCCGGTCCAGCCCTGGCCGTGAAGGGCATGCCGACCACGAGCTTGCGGGCCGGGGCGCCGCGCCGCAACCAGGCCCTGACGGTCTGGTCGACGCTGAAGTCGTCCTTCGCGTACAGCGCGGACTGCTGGGCCGTCCTCGCCTCCCCGGAGACGTGGAAGTCGTAGCCCTGGAGGTTCACGAAGTCGAAGTCCCGCATGATCTTCGCGACCTCGAAGCCCGCGTCGATCTTGGCGGGGGCGGTGGGCACGTACGCGCTCAGCTCGTAGTGCTTCCGCTTCTTCAGCGAGCGCCCGTACGCGTCGAGCTGGACGCGGAACTCCCGGACGAGCTTGGTGAAGTTGGGCTTGTCCTCGGGGCGGATCACGTTCCCCGGGGCGCCGTCCGAGCCCGGCCACTCCCAGTCGAGGTCGACGCCGTCGAAGATCCCGGCGGCCGCCCCGGCGCCGCCGCGGGCGCCGTCCACGGGCAGGTCGCCCTTGATGTACGTGTCGACGCAGGAGGCGACGAGGGCCTTGCGGCCGGCGTCCGTGCGCACCGCGTCGGAGAAGTGCGCGGAGCCACTCCAGCCGCCCAGCGAGATCATGACCTTGAGGCCGGGGTGCTTCGCCTTCAGCTCGCGCAGCTCGTTTGAAGTTCCCGGCCAGGCGCTGCCCGTCGGTGTCGCCGGTGCCGTCCACGGAGTTCGCGGCGTCGACGGGGCGCACGTAGTCGGCCCAGGGGTCGGAGCCGGGGCGTTGCCCATGAGGCACTTGCCGTCCGCGCCGATCACGCCGAAGGCGTAGTTGATGTGGCTGAGCTTGGCGGCCGTGCCGCTCGTCTCCAGGTCCTTGACCTGGAAGTTCCTTCCGTAGATGCCCCATTGGGTGAAGTAGCCGATCCGCTTGAGGGCCTGCCCGTGGGCGGGCTCGTGGGCGGATCCGCGCGGGGCCTGGTGCGCGTCGGCGGCGGGGGCCAGGGCGGCGAGGAGGCCGAGGGTGACGGCGGTGGCGGCACCGAAGGTCAGCTTGGACATGGCTCTGGGACGCATGGGCTCATTCCTGTGCGGAGCGGGATGGAGCGTGCGGGGGAGCAGGGGAGGAACGCGGTGGGGCGGGGAGAGGTGCGGCGCGCGCGGGGCGCGCAGGCAGAACGTATTGGTCTGTACCAATACGGGTCAAGGGTTCGGCCGCATCCACCCCGGGGTAACCGAGAGTAGAGAGGGTGGTAGCCAGGTGTTCATCACTTCGAGTGAAACTCTGGCCCATGCTTGCGGTCCGCGACCCACGGTTGTCAGTCTGTAGCTGACAGTCAACCTGAGGGGAGTGTCCAGTGACGTTCGGTGAGCAGCCCGCCTATCTGCGCGTGGCGAGCGATCTGCGGGAGAAGATCGCCAACGGCTCGCTTCCGCCCCATACCCGCCTTCCCTCGCAGGCGCTGTCCGCGAGGAGTACGGGGTGTCGGACACCGTCGCACTGGAGGCCCGCAAGGTACTGATGGCCGAGGGGCTCGTGGAGGCCGCTCGGGCTCGGGGACGTACGTGCGGGAGCGCCCGGTGCCGCGCCGGATCGCCCGCTCGGGCTACCGCCCGGCCTCCGGGGCCAGCCCCTTCCGCCAGGAGCAGGCGGCCGAAGGGGCCCGCGGCACCTGGGAGTCGAACAGCGGGCAGGAGCCCGCGAGCCCGGAGGTCGCCGAGCGGCTCGGCATCGAGCCGGGGAGCGGGTGATGCGCACGCGGTACGTGTACCGGGACGGCGGCGAGCCCATGATGGTCTCCACCTCCTGGGAGCCCCTCGCCGTCACCGGCCGGACCCCGGTCATGCTGCCCGAGGAGGGCCCCTGGCCGGCTGCGGGGTCGTCGAGCGGATGGCCGCCATCGACGTCGTCGTGGACAACGTGGTGGAGGAGGTCGGCGCCCGACCCGGCCTCGCCGAGGAACTCCTGGCGCTGGGCGGGGTGCCGGGCCACGTGGTGATGGTGGTGGAGCGCACCTACTACGCCTCGGGCCGGGCCGTCGAGACGGCGGACGTCGTGGTCCCGGCCGACCGCTACCGCATCGCGTACCACCTGCCGGTGAGGGTGAGGGGCGGCGCCCCGGGGCCGTCCGACCGTTCAGCGGGGTCCCGCGTCCGGGCGCCGTGACCGCGAGTTAACGGCACGTCAGGCCGTGTAACCGCCCGGCAATCACGTGCCGACCCCGGCCGTCACGACCGGCTCCTACCTTCCTCGTCCGTACCCGCACCCGGTCGGACGAGACGACAGAACCCTCATGACGGACACGGTCACCACCCCGCCCCCTCCCGGACCCGCCCGAGGCGCCGGAGGAGTCGCGCCCTCTCGAACCCCGCCGCAGCTACGCGAAACTCGCCGCGGACGAGAGCCGCGAGGACTACTCGCTGCGCTACGCCCCGCACTCCTTCCGCCGCTGGTCCCCGCCACCGTCGCGGGCACCGCCCTCGGCGGCATCGCCTACCTCGCCGACTTCGCGATCGGCGCCTCGATCGTGTTCACCTACGGCTTCGGCAGCGGCCTCGCCTCGATCCTCACCGCCGCCACCCTCATCTTCCTCACCGGCATCCCCATCGCCCGCGCCTGTGCGACGTACGGCCTGGACATGGACCTGATCACCCGCGGCGCCGGCTTCGGCTACTTCGGCTCCACCCTCACCTCGCTCATCTACGCCTCCTTCACCTTCATCTTCTTCGCGCTCGAAGGCTCGATCATGGCCCAGGCCATGCACCAGGCCGTTGGCCTCCCGGTCGAGATCGGCTATCTGGTCACGACCCTGATCGTCATCCCGATCGTCTTCCGCGGCATGGGCGCCCTCGCCAAGGTGCAGGCCTGGACCCAGCCGGTCTGGATCGTCGGCATGGTGCTGCCCTTCGTCGTCCTCGCCTTCGAAGCCCCCGACGCCTGGGGCGCCTTCACCTCCTTCGGCGGCACGGAGGGCGCCGGCGCGGGCTTCTCCTGGATCGGCTTCGGACTCGGCACCGGCGTCGCGCTCTCTCTGATCGCCCAGATCGGCGAACAGGCCGACTACCTGCGCTTCATGCCCGCGAAGACCGAGGCGAACAGGCGCCGCTGGAACCTCGCCGTGCTCGCCGCCGGGCCCGGCTGGGTCGTCATCGGCGCCGCCAAGCAGCTCGGCGGCGCCCTCCTCGCCTTCGTCGCCCTGGAGGCCGTCGGCACGACTCGCGCCCTGGAGCCGATCGCCCCGCAGATCGAGGCCCTCAAGCCCTGGCTCGGCACGTTCGCCCTGCCCGCCGCCGCGCTCTTCGTGATCGTCTCCCAGATCAAGATCAACGTCACCAACGCCTACAGCGGCTCGCTGTCCTGGTCGAACTTCTTCTCCCGCGTCACCCACCGCCACCCCGGCCGCGTCTGGTACATCTTCCTCAACCTCGCCATCGCGCTGACGCTGATGGAGATGAACATGTTCGCGGCCCTGAACAAGCTGCTCGGGTTCTACTCCAACGTCGGCATCGCCTGGATCACGGCCGTCGCCGCCGACCTCGTCATCAACAAGCGGGCCGGCTGGAGCCCGCCGTACATCGAGTTCAAGCGCGCCTACCTGTACGCCGTGAACCCGGCGGGCTTCGGCGCCATGGTGATCGCCTCCGTCGTCTCGATCCTCGCCTTCTTCGGCCTCTTCGGCACCCACGCGCAGGCGTTCTCCACCTTCATCGCCGCCGGTCTCGCGCTGGTCCTCTGCCCGCTGATCGCGTGGGCCACCAAGGGCCGCTACTACCTGGCCCGCCCCAACACGGTGAACGGCCCCGGCGCCGAGGTCGCCGACGAGCGGGCGACCCACACCTGCGCGGTCTGCGAGACGGCCTACGAACTGCCCGACGTCGCCGACTGCCCCGTCCAGGCGGGTCCGATCTGCTCCCTGTGCTGCTCGCTCGACGCCACGTGCGGGGACGTCTGCCGCAAGGAGCCCGGGGGCGCGGGCGGCCCCGTCCTGATGCCGGTGCCCACCGTCCCGAGGGCGACGTCCGGCGCCTGACTTCGGCCTCCCTCCGTCGGTAACCGGCCGAACCGTGCCTCTTTGTGCAAACCCGTATCCGCTGCGTGAAGGTCGGGCGTAAGCTCCGGCATATGCGGATTGCGGTTTCCGGAGATCCACGACGACGACCGGACCGGCGGAGGGAGAAGCTCGATGACCGACAGCGGCCCTGTCCTCCCCTGGCTCGTCATCCGGCAGGACGACAACGGCAACCGCTACCGGGTGGGGCGGTACGCGACCCAGGACGAGGCGCAGAAGATCGCGGACACCCTCGACGACCGCGGCCACAAGCAGCTCTACTGGGTCGAGCGCGTCGGCAGCCCGGCACTCTGAGCCCCCGGGCCCGCCCCGTCCACGGGCCCCGGCACCCGGCCCCCGGACTACGCTCGCGCCCATGACGGAACGCACCACCGAGCCCGCCGCGCCCCACGGGCCCCGCCCCGGCGCCGCCCCGACCGCCGCCCCGTCCCGTGGTGGTCGTCGCCGGCGCCCTCTACGACCGGGGGCGCCTGCTCGCCGCCCGGCGCAGCGCCCCGCCGACCTCGCCGGCCGCTGGGAACTGCCCGGCGGCAAGCTCGAACCGGGCGAGGGCCCGGAGGAGCCCTGGTCCGGGAGCTGCGGGAGGAGCTCGGCGTGGAGGTCGAGCCGGGGAGCGGATCCCCGGCGAATGGCCGCTGAAGCCCGGGTACGTCCTGCGGGTGTGGACCGCCCGCCTCCTCTCCGGCGAGCCGCGCCCTGGAGGACCACGACGAACTGCGCTGGCTGACCCGGGCGGAGGTCGACTCGGTCGACTGGCTCGACCAGGACCGCCCCGCCGTCGCCGAGGCCGCGCGGAGACTCCCGGAGCGCTGAGGCCGCCGGAGTGCCGGGGCCCCCGGAGAGTCGGGGCTGCCGGAGTGCCGGGGCCCCGGAGCGCCGGGGCCCCGGCCAGCCCCTTCGGCGGTGCGCCCTCCGGTGGCGCGCGCGGCCGACTCCCTACGCCGTTCGTGCCACCGTGCGCCGGTGACCGCCCCCAGCGGGATAACTTGCACCAAATGGTGGGTATGTCCCCTTAGTACCTCACCAGGGGACGTGGGCCTTCCTGCTGACGCACGGCTGGGGAAGTGATCGGGTGTGATCTACACCGACGGCGACCGCGCCGAGTGGACCTTCCGGCCGAGGCGAACGCCGTGCGCACCGCCCGCCACGCGGTGCGCGAGGCCCTACGCTCCTGGGACCTCGACGGCGTCCTCGGCGACGTGACCGTCCTGCTGGTCAGCGAGCTGGTGACCAACTCCCTGCGGTACGCTTCCGGACCCATCGGGGTCCGCCTGGTCCGCGTCCCCCGGACGGCGCCGGCCCGGCGCACACGCCGGTCCTCCTCGTGGAGGTCTCCGATCCGCTTCCGGATCCGCCCACCGCGAAGGCCCCCGGACCCGACGACGAGGGGGCCGCGGCCTCGGCCTCGTGGCCTGCACCGCCCGCCGCTGGGGGATCCGCGGGGGACGGCCGGCAAAACCGTATGGTTCGAGCTGGCTCTCCCTGGTGAGTAAAGAGGGTGGGACAACGATCACCGGTACTCGGCACGGAACGAACGAGACCACCCTGTGATCGTGAACGTCGTACCACCGGGGCCCGCCGTACTGAATACTGCGGGCATGGCCGGTCCGGTGCGGTGAGCTGGAGGGACGGTCGCGTGAGCGAGATATCCGAGACGGCGAGCGGCGGCGTCGTGTGGCAGAGCAGCCCGCCCGGCTCCCTCTACGACTACATCCGGGTGGCCTCCTTCTCGATCGGGCCCGACGGCCTGGTCGAGCAGTGGAGCCGAAGGGCCGTGGACCTCTTCGGAGTCACCGCGGAGGAGGCCAGGGCAAGGACCCGGTGGAGGTCTTCATGCCCGCCGACCTGCGCGAGCGCGGCCACCGGCGGGTCAGGGAGATCCTCGACGGCAAGGAGTGGACGGGCCTCGTCCCCTTCCGCACGCCCGGTGAGAACACCCCACGGCATGGCCGAGATGTACGTCATGCCGAGCGAGACCGAGACCGGCGAACGGGCCGCGCTGTGCATCGTCGTCGACGTGCGCGCCCTCCGCCGCATCGAGACCGACCTCGCCGCCTCCCAGGCGATATTCGGCCAATCCCCGTTCGGCTTCCTCCTCTTCGACACCGACCTGACCGTGCGGCGGGCCAACCGGCGCTTCGCCACCGTCTTCGGCGGCGACGCCGACGACCACCGGGGCCGCACCGTCCACGACTACCTCGGCCGCGCCGAGGCCGAGCAGATGACCACCGCCCTCCGCAAGGTCCTGGAGACCGGCGAGTCCGTCACCGACCTGAGGATCGTCGGCGCCGCCCCCGGCGCCAGGGACCGCCGCCACTGGTCCATCAACCTCTACCGCGTGCACAGCGGCTCCGGCCGCCCGATCGGCGTCGCGGGCCTCGGCATCGACGTCACCCGCCGCCACAACGCGGCCCGGGAGGCCGCCAGCGCCCGCCGCAACCTGGCCCTCCTCAACCAGGCCGGCGCCCGCATCGGCAACTCCCTCGACCTGGAGGCCACCGCCCGCGAGCTCCTCGACGTCGCCGTCCCCGGCTTCTGCGACCTCGCCTCCGTCGACCTCTACCAGGGCCTGCTGACCGGCGACGAGGCGCCGCCGGGCCGGTGGGGCAGCTCCCACGACGTCGGATACGGGGCCGGCAGCGCCGAACTGCGCCGGGTCGCCTTCGCCAGCGCCGTCTCCGACACCCCCGCAGAACCGGCGGGGGCACGCCCAGACCCCGACCGTCCGGACCCCGCCCCATCGAGGTCGGCGCCGTCCACCGCTACCCCTTCCACTCCCCGTACGCCGGAGCCCTGCGCACCGGCCGGATCCACACGGTGCAGGGCGACGACGGCGACCTCGCCCGGCACACCCTAGTCGTCCCCATGACCGCCCACGACACCGTCGTCGGCCTCGTGCAGTTCTCCCGCGCCAAGGGCAGCGAGCCCTTCGGGGAGCGCGACCGGGCCCTCGCCGTCGAACTCGCCGCCCGGGCCGCCGTCTGCATCGACAACGCCCGCCTCTACCGCCGCGAGCACGAGCGGGCCTGATCCTCCAGCGCAGCCTGCTCCCGCCCGGCGACCCCGAGGCCGCCGGACTCGACATCGCCTGCCGCTACCTGCCCGGCACCGACGCCACCGAGGTCGGCGGCGACTGGTTCGACGTCATCGAACTCCCCGGCCACCGCACCGCCCTCGTCATCGGGGACGTCATGGGCCGCGGTCTGCGCGCCGCCGTCGCCATGGGCGAACTGCGCACCGCCGTGCGGACCCTCGCCCAGCTCGACCTGGAACCGGCCGAGGTCCTCTCCCACCTCGACGAGATCGCCCGCGGCCTCGGCGCCCCCATCGGCACCCAGCAGTCCCGCGCGCACAAGAACCGCGGCCCCGAACTCTCCGAGGTCTACCTCGCCACCTGCGTCTACGCCGTCTACGACCCGGTCACCCGCCGCTGCACCTTCGCCAACGCCGGCCACCTGCCGCCGGTCCTCGTCGCACCCGGCGAGGAGGCCCTGCTGCTCGACGTGCCCCGGGATGCCCCTCGGGGTCGGCGGCGAACCCTTCGAGGAGGTCGAGGTCGAGATCCCCGAGGGCGCCCTCCTCGCCCTCTACACCGACGGCCTCGTCGAGTCCCGCGACCACCCCCTGGACGAGGGCCTCAGCGCCTTCCGGCGCGCCCTCACCGACCCGTCCCGCCCCTGGAGGACGTCTGCGACCGGGTCCTGGGCAGCCTGAACACGGGGCACGGCGAGGACGACATCGCCCTCCTCATGGCCCGGATCCAGGGGCTGCCCGCCGAGGCCGTCGGCGACTGGCGACTGCCCAGGGAGCCGCGCTCGGTCGGCCGGGCCCGCGAACTCGCCCGCGCCCAGCTCGCCGCCTGGGACCTCGACCCGCTCGTCGACACCGTCGAACTCCTCGTCAGCGAACTCGTCACCAACGCCCTGCGCTACGGCGGGGGAGATCCGGCTGCGCCTGCTGCGCGACCGCACCCTCGTCTGCGAGGTCTGGGACGCGGGCCTGGTCCAGCCGCGCCGCCGCCGGGCCAAGGACACCGACGAGGGCGGCCGCGGCCTCCAGCTCGTCGGACTGCTCAGCTCCTCCTGGGGCTCGCGCCGCACCCCGCGCGGCAAGACCGTCTGGTTCGAACTGGCCCTGCCGGAGGGCGGGGAGGCGGCGGAACCCACGGTGGAGCAGTTGCTCAGCATGTTCTGAGCCGTACGCGTACGGGGGCGGCGCCCGGTCACTCCTTGAGCGCGGCCAGCCGGGCCTCGATCTCGGCGCTGTCCCCGAGCGCGTCCAACTGCTCGAACTGCGCGTCCAGGGAGGAGGCGGCCAGCTCCTGCTTGCCGAGGGCCCGGGCCTCCTCCCGGCGCACCTTGTCCTCGAAGCGGCTCAGCTCGCTGGTCGGGTCGAGGACGTCGATGTTCTTCACCGCGTCCATCATCGTGTTCTGCGCCCGCGCCGACCTGGCGCGGGCCACCAATTCGTCCCGCTTCGCCTCCAGCTCGCCGAGCTTCGCCCGCATCTGGTCGAGGCCGGTCCTGAGCTTCGCCACCACCTCGGTCTGCGCGGCGATCGTCGGCTCCGCCGTCCGCGCCTCCTTCTCCGACTGGAGCTGGCGGCCGAGGGCCACCTTCGCCAGGTTGTCGAAGCGGTCCGCCTCCGCGGTCTGCCCGCCGCTCCGCAGCCCGTCCGCCTTCCGGCTGGCGGCGAGCGCCTGCCGCCCCACTCCTTCGCCGCCTCCACGTCCTCCTGGTGGTCCTGCTCCATCAGCCGGAGGTTGCCGATGGTCGCGGCCACCGCCTCCTCCGCGTCCGCGATGTTGTTCGCGTAGTCGCGGATCAGTTGGTCCAGCATCTTCTGCGGGTCCTCCGCCTGGTCCAGCAGGGCGTTGATGTTGGCCTTCGCCAACTGGGTGACCCGGCCGAGGACGGTCTGCTTGCTCATGGCGCTTCTCCTTGGGGATGTGAGGGGTGCGAGGGTGGGAGAGGGGCGGACGGGGAAGGCGGGGAAGGGTCCCGGGGCGGCCCGGCGTCAGAAACGTCCGCCGCCGCCCAGCCGGCCGCGCGTGCCGCTGCCGCCGAAGCTGCCGGGCCCGCCGCCGAAGCCGCCGCCACCCCCGAAGCCCCGCCCCCGAACCCCCGGGCCCGCCGCCCCTTCCGCCGCCTCCGCCGAAGAGGCCGCCGAGGATGATGCCGCCGAGCACCGCGCCGCCGAGCCCGCCGGAGCCTCCCCCGTCCCCGGCATCCCGCCCGTGCCGTTCGGGTTCCCGTAGGCGCGGACGTCCCGCTCGGCGAGGTCCTGCGCCCGCTGGGCGAGCGCGTCCGCCTGCCGGGCCTCCGCGAGGGCGGCCTGCGGGTCGTCGCCGGCCGCGAGGGCCTGCGCCTCCTCCCAGCGGCGCCCGGCCTCGGCCAGCCGCGTCCGGGCCTCGCTGCCCACCGCGCCCCGGTGGGTGGTGACGTAGTCGGACGCCGCCCCGATCGCCGAACGGGCCGTCAGCATCGCCTGGTCGAGGAGCGCGCGGGCGCGCCGCGTGCCGACTCGCGCTCCCGCGCCCCCTCCAGGGCCTCGTCGAGGGCCGCGTCGGCCTCCTCGACCCGGCGCAGGGCGCCGATCGGGTCGTACCGCCCGGCCTCCACGCCCCGCCGCACCTCGGCCACCACCGCCTCGGCGCGGGCGATCCGGCCCTGGAGGTCGGCCGTGGACACCCGGCGGCGGTCCCCTTCAGGAGGCCGCGGGCGTCCGCGAGGTCCGCGTCCGTCTCCGCGAGCACCCCCGGCAGCCGGCCCACGGCCTCGGCCAGCTCCTGCGCCCGCCGGTCCACCGCCTCGATCAGCCGGGCCGCCTGGTCCACGGCCCCTCGGCGGCCCGTACGTGCACGGCCGCCCCGCCGTTGTCACCGGCGTCGATCCGCCGCCGGGCCTCGTCGACCCGCTCCCGCGCGAAGGCCAGCCGGTCCTTCGCCTGCTCGACGTCGCCGGCGACGGGCGAGGCCGCCGTCTCCGCGTACCGCTCGCGCATGGCGGTCAGGGCCGCCTCGGCCGTACCCGACCGGGCCGTCTGCTCCCGGAGCGCGGCCCCGACCGCGGCCAGCGCCTCGGGGGCGTTGCGCTCCAGGGCCCGGAGCCGGTCGAAGGACTCGGTCTCGGCGTCGAGCCGCGCGTCCGCCTCCCGCAGCGGCGCAGGATCTCCTCCAGCATGCTCCGGCGGGTCGCGTCGTCCTCGGGGAAGGCGTCGTCGAGCTTCTGCCGCAGCCGGAACGACGCCGTCAGTTGCTCCTGGGCGAAGGCGACGGCCCCGGTGAAGGGCCGCACCGCCTCCTCGCCGAACTGCGCCGACGCGAAGCCCAGTTCCTCCTGGCTGGTGCGGACGGCGTCGTCGGTGGCGACCAGGGTCCGGCGGGCCTGCCCGTCCAGCTCGTCCAGGGTCGGCGGCGCGGGCTCCTTCGGCGGCCCCAGCCCTGCCCGTTCGCGGGCGTGGTGCGGGTCTCGGTCCGCCGCCGCCGCTTGGTGTACGCGTAGGCCGCCACGGCCCCGGCGCCGCCGACCAGCACCACGGGCAGGATCAGGTCGGAGCCCGAGGAGCCGTCGCCGGCCGCGTTGCCCGGGTCGGCGGGCCCGGGGGTGATCGGGGGAGCGGTGACGGGCCGGCCCGCGAGGACGGCGCCGTAGCCGTCCGCCGCGCCGACGGCGGCCCCGGCCCAGTCGTTCTGCCGCAGTGCCGGTTCGATCGCGGTCCGCGCGACCTCGTCGAGCCGCGCCTGCGTGAGGCCGGAGCCGGGGTCGGCGGAGTAGCCGTACCGCCGGTCGTGGGTGGCGACGGCGAGCAGGAGGTCGTCGGCGCCGAAGCCGTTGCGCTCGGCGGTGGCGTCGGCCAGCTCTGGCCCGAGCGCCCGGAGAAGTCCCGTACGTAGACGACGAAGAGCTGGACGCGCTCCTGCTCGTAGAGCCGGTCCAGGGCCTGCTCCACGGAGGCGCGGCGGTCGCCCAGCGCGCCCACCCGGTCGGTGATCTGCCCGTCCCGGGACAGGACGACGGGGTCGTCGGCGCGGGCGCCGTGGGCGGCGGGGACATCGTGCGCGGCGGGCGCGCCGTGTGCAGGGGAGCACCGGCCGCGGCGGGGGCGCCCTGTGCGGAGGAACACCGCCTGCGGCGGGAACACCGGCCGCGGCGGGGACGGCGAGCCACCCGCCGCCGCCAGGACCGCGAGGAGGGCCCGGGCGGCCGTCCGCGCTCCACGAGACCGTGCCGGAAGCGCCCGCGCCGCACCCGCCCGTGCCGCACCCGTCCGCACCGCACCCGCCCGCACCGCACACCTTCGCGTCACACACGCGAGGCTATGTCCGGGTATGTCCCCCGCGACCGGGCCGGGCCGTCCGGAGGTCGCCGGGAGCCCCCGTACCCCTCCCGGTTCTCACGGCCCCGCTGCTCCGGTCCGGGCGGTGCGGGGAGGATAGGCCCGCCACCACCGGCAGAGGGGGAGTCCACCATGACCAGCCGTCTTCTGATGTCCTTCCGGTCCGCCGCACCGGGGCCCGCCCCGTGCGGGACGCCCCAGGGTCGACCCGGCCCACGGCGATCCTCGATCTGGAACACCCCTGACCGCCGCCTTCGCGGACCGGGTGCGGCGCGAGGCGCGGGCGCGGGGCGCGGCGACGGACCGCGACCGGCTCCGGACCGCGCACGGGATCATCGCCTCCGCCGTGCGCCCGGTGTACTCCGTGGACGACCTGCGCCGGGTGTCGCGGACGCTGCGGCTCGGCCGGGGCTCGTGCAGCCAGCGCATGGCGGTCCTGGAGGCGGTGGCTCGCTCCCTCGGCGTGCCCACGCGGGTCCGGGGCCTGCTGGTCGACGGCGCCTTCTGGTACCCGCGCTTCCCGGGGCTGCGCCCCTCGTGCCCGAGGACGTGCTCCTCGCGTGGCCGGAGTTCCTGCTCGACGGGGCCTGGGTCCCGGTGGCCGACCTCTTCGCGGACCACGGGGCGCGCGGGGCGGAGCGGACGGCGGCGCTCCGGCCGGGGGCGGCTTCACGAACTCCGGCCCGAGACGCTCTTCGAGGCGGTGGCCCGGACCGCCGTCGACTGGGACGCGCCGCCGGCGTGCGCCGGCTCCGCCCCCTGCGACCTGTCCGCCCACCTCAGGACCGACCTGGGCCGCTTCACCTCGCGCGACGAGCTCTTCGCCCGGCACGGCCAGACCCTGTGCCTCGCCGCCCGCACCCTGGCCGAGCCCGTCCTCGGCCGCTGGAGCGCGGGTGCGGGGGCGAGTGCGAAGAGCGCCGGGGGCCGGGCCGCGGCCTGACCCCCGTACCACCCGCCCGTCAGGTTCCCGCCAGGCCCCGTTGGGCCGCCCGAGTGGCGTTTTCCGGCCATGCCGCCGTGTCGGCATGGCCGGATTCTCTTCCTTTTCAGTGGATGAACGGTAGGTGTGATCATCCCCAAATGGAATGAATCTGGACGAAGGGGTACAAGACATGTCCCAGATCGGCGCCCCTCACGGGGGACATGCCCCAAGAGCCCCCGCTTCCGGACGCTCCGCACCGTCGCCGCCCTCACCAGCGCCGTCCTCGCCGTCTCCGTCCTCGCCGGATGCAGCGCGGACGACGAGACCGACGCGGCCCGCTCGCGGCCCAGGACAACGCGCCCGCCCCGCGCGACCGGGTCGCCGACGGCGGCACCCTGCGCTGGGCCGTCGACGCGGCCCCACCACCCTCAACGCCTTCCAGGCCGACGCCGACGCCGCCACCTCCCGCATCGCCGGAGCCGTGCTCCCCGCCCTCTACACCCTCGACCAGCGGGGCCGGCCGCAGCGGAACCCCGACTACCTGGAGTCCGCGCAGGTCGTCGAGACCGAGCCCAAGCAGGTCGTCCTCTACAAGCTCAACCAGCAGGCCGTGTGGAGCGACGGGCGCGAGATCGGAGCGCCCGACTTCGTCGCCCAGTGGCGGGCCCTGAGCGGCCGCGACACCGCGTACTGGACCGCCCGGAACTCCGGCTACGAGCGGATCGAGAAGATCGAGCGGGGCAAGAACGACCTGGAGGTGCGGGTCACCTTCGCCAAGCCCTACGCCGACTGGCAGTCCCTCTTCACCCCCTCTACCCGAAGCGGGTGATGGGGTCCCCGGACGCCTTCAACGACGGCGCGCGCACCGCCCTCAAGGCCACCGCGGGACCGTTCCTGCTGAAGTCGGTCGACACCGAGGGCGGCGCCGTCACCCTCGCCCGCAACCCCCGCTGGTGGGGGCAGCCCGCCAAGCTCGACACCCTCGTCCTCAGGGCCGTCCCCGGGCCGACCGGGCGGAGGCCCTCGCCGCGGGCACGCTCGACCTGGCCGAGATCGACCGCCCCACGGCCGAGCGGATCTCCCTGGCGGTCCGGGACGCCCGCGCCGGACGGAACGGCGCGCAGGCGGCCCTCGCCCACGGCCCCGGCTCCTCGATCACCCCCTCCAAGGCCCTGAGGTCCTGGGCCTCGCCCACGGCTCCGACGAGGAGAAGGCCGAGGAGGTACGGGCCGCCCGCAGGGAGAACCAGGAGGCGATCGCCCGGTACGCGAGCGCGCAGGACACCCTGGCGAAGTACGCGGTCCGCAAGTCCCTGGAGCCCGCCTACACCCAGCTCTCGCTGAACGGCGAGTCCGGGCCGCTCGCCGACGAGCGGGTGCGGCGCGCGGTGGCCCGCGCCATCGACCGCCAGGAACTGGCCGAATCCGTGCTCAAGCCGCTCGGTCTCCCGGCGAAGCCCCCGGCAGCCACCTGGCCCTCGCCGGCCAGGCGGCGTACAAGGACAGCAGCGACGCCCTCGGCGGCCAGAACACCGAGGAGGCGCGGGCGCTCCTCGCCGACGCCGGCTGGGTCCCCGGCGGGGCGGCCGAGCAGCCCGCCGGCACCAAGGCGGGCAGCGAGGCGGAGAAGGAGGCGGCCGAGAAGGCCGCGAAGGGTACGCCGAGCGCCGACGCCGAGAGGAAGAGCGACGACGCCTCCGGGGACGCCCCCTCCGACGAGGGCCTCTACATCGTCGGCGACGACAAGCCGGGCGCCGCCCCCGCCCCGTCGCCGGCGGTCCCGAGAGCAGCACCCGGGTCCTCGCCCCGGCCTCCGCCGCCGCCCGGCAGAGCGCCGCCCTCCAGGCCCGGGCCGAAGCCCTCGACACCCGGACCGGGGTCCTCGCCCGGGCCGAAGCCCTCGACACCGGCACGGGCGCCGCCGCCCGCGCCCCGCGGGCCGCCAAGCCCGACCGGGGGTGGCCGGGGCCTACGCCCCGCGCGGCACCGCCGCGCCCGCCGCCGTCCCCGGGGCGAACCAGGCCCTCGGCAAGGACGGCAAGGCGCTCAGCCTCCGCTTCGTCCTGCCGTCCGGGCCGGGCTCCGAGCCGCTGCGGACGGTGGGGGACCGGATCGTCCGGATGCTCGACGCGGTCGGGATCCGCACCGAGGTCACCAAGGTCTCCGACGAGAGCTTCTTCAAGGACCACATCGCCTCGGGCGACTACGACCTGGCCCTCTACTCCTGGCCGGCCTCCGCCTTCCCGCGACCGACGCCCGGCCGATCTTCGCCAAGCCCGAGGCGGCCTCGGACGGCTCGCTCCTGGTCGAGCAGAACTACTCCCGGGTCGGCACCGACCGCATCGACCAGTTGTTCGACCAGGCGGCGGGCACGCTCGACGAGGAGGAGGCCCTGGAGCTCGTGCGCCAGGCCGACGCCCGGATCTGGGCCGCGGCCGGCTCCATCCCCTCTACCAGCGCCCGCAGCTCGTCGCCGCCAGGGCCGACCTGATGAACGCGGGGGCCTGGGGCTTCGCGGCCCCCGCTACCAGGACATCGGTTTCAAGAAGAAGGAGACCCCCAAGGGCCCCGAGGGGACCGGGGAGACCGGGGAACCGGGCGGAAGGACGGCTAGCGGCCCGGCACGAAACCACCGAAAGCGCCGAAGCGGCTGAAAGCGCAGGTCACAACCTCAGAACCAGCTCAACTTCCTTGCCCGCCGGTGCCCCCGGCGGGCAGGATCGCGTCGGCCCCTTGACCCGGCCGCACGACCTCCCCACACCCTCGAAACCTCTCAGTAAACCCTCTCGGAACCCGGGCGGGGAAGCCTCTTGCACGGCAGCCCCGTACCATGGAGACAGCCGTGGCGCGTCCGCCCGGCGGGCGTAAGAGAACTGACGCCGATTCCCACGATCCGAGAGAAGCGCAAGCCACCCATGCCCACGCGCCACGACATCCGTAACGTCGCCATCGTCGCCCACGTCGACCACGGCAAGACGACCATCGTCGACGCCATGCTCAAGCAGGCCGGTGCCTTCGCCGCCCACCAGCAGCTCGACGACCGCATGATGGACTCGAACGACCTGGAACGTGAGAAGGGCATCACGATCCTCGCCAAGAACACGGCGGTGAAGTACCACCCCAAGGACGGCGGGGCCCCGATCACGATCAACATCATCGACACCCCCGGCCACGCCGACTTCGGTGGCGAGGTCGAGCGCAGTCTGTCGATGGTCGACGCGGTCGTCCTCCTGGTCGACGCCTCCGAGGGTCCGCTCCCGCAGACCCGCTTCGTGCTGCGCAAGGCCCTCCAGCAGCGCAAGCCCGTCATCCTCTGCATCAACAAGACGGACCGCCCGGACTCCCGGATCGACGAGGTCGTCAACGAGACCTACGATCTCTTCCTCGACCTGGACGCGGACGAGGACCAGATCGAGTTCCCGATCGTCTACGCCTGCGGCCGTGACGGCATCGCCTCGCTGACCAAGCCGGAGAACGGCACCGTTCCCGCCGACAGCGACAACCTGGAGCCGTTCTTCAACGCCATCCTGGAGCACGTCCCCGCCCCGGTGTACGACGAGGAGGCGCCGCTCCAGGCGCACGTCACCAACCTCGACGCCGACAACTTCCTCGGCCGCATCGCGCTGCTCCGCGTCGAGCAGGGCGAGCTGCGCAAGGGCCAGACGGTCGCGTGGATCAAGCGGGACGGCACGATCTCCAACGTCCGCATCACCGAGCTGATGATGACCGAGGCGCTCACCCGCAAGCCGGCCGAGGTCGCCGGCCCCGGTGACATCTGCGCCGTCGCCGGCATCCCCGACATCATGATCGGCGAGACCCTGGCCGACCCGGAGAACCCGATCGCGCTGCCGCTGATCACGGTCGACCAGCCGGCCATCTCCATGACCATCGGCACCAACACCTCGCCGCTCGTCGGCCGCGGCGGCACGGGCAAGGGCGCGGACGCCAAGGCCGCCGTCAAGAACCGCAAGGTCACGGCCCGCCAGGTCAAGGACCGTCTGGACCGCGAGCTCATCGGCAACGTCTCGCTCCGCGTCCTCGACACCGAGCGCCCCGACGCCTGGGAGGTCCAGGGCCGCGGCGAGCTCGCGCTCGCCATCCTGGTCGAGCAGATGCGCCGCGAGGGCTTCGAGCTCACCATCGGCAAGCCGCAGGTCGTGACCAAGCTCGTCGACGGCAAGGTGCACGAGCCCGTCGAGCGCCTCACGGTCGACGTGCCCGAGGAGCACATGGGCGCGGTCACGCAGCTCATGGGCGTCCGCAAGAGCCGCATGGACAACATGTCGAACCACGGCTCCGGCTGGGTCCGCATGGAGTTCGTCGTCCCGTCCCGCGGCCTCATCGGCTTCCGTACGGAGTTCCTCACCAACACCCGCGGCACGGGCATCGCCCACTCGATCCACGAGGGCCACGAGCCGTGGTTCGGCACGCTGACGACCCGCAACAACGGTTCGCTGGTCGCCGACCGCGCCGGTGCCGTCACCGCCTTCGCGATGACCAACCTCCAGGAGCGCGGCGTCCTGTTCACCGACCCCGGCACCGAGGTGTA
Source organism: Streptomyces sp. WAC08241 (assembly GCA_007858575.1). Lineage (GTDB taxonomy): Bacteria > Actinomycetota > Actinomycetes > Streptomycetales > Streptomycetaceae > Streptomyces. Next base: position 4,371,634 of record CP042279.1, on the reverse strand, counting down.
CGAGGGCATGATCGTCGGCGAGAACTCGCGCTCCGACGACATGGACGTGAACATCACCAAGGAGAAGAAGCTCACCAACATGCGCTCCTCCTCGGCCGACTCCTTCGAGGCGATCGTCCCGCCGCGCAAGCTCTCCTGGAGCAGTCCCTGGAGTTCTGCCGCGACGACGAGTGCGTCGAGGTCACCCCGGAGGCCGTGCGCATCCGCAAGGTGATCCTGGACCAGAACGCGCGCGGTCGCGCGTCCTCGCGCGCCAAGAACGGCTGATCCGGGGCCGGTTGGACCGGTCCCGCCCGTACCACCTGAGCCCCGCCGGCCCCGGCGGGCTCAGTCGCTCCCCGGCGGAAGGGCCGCCGGACGGACCGCCGACGGACCGCCGACCGGCCGCCGCCGGGCCGGAGAGGAGGGTGGATCCCGGCTCCGCCGTCAAGTCGAATTAGGTGACCCTCTGTCCGGATACCGGTCATCGCTCTCCGGAACGTGTATTAACAGTCCGTTTCGGGGGTGTCTGTCTGGACTCACTTTGTCCGGATTTCGGTACCTCAGGGCGGGGTGATGTTGTCAAAACGAGACCACTTAAGTGTGGTTTACGGCCCGGACGTACTTAATAGTTGGCTCCATTGAGCTCGGGTCAATGGGTCACGCACTGTGGGGAGTGCCGACTCACGAGCACACTCGGGGCACTTGAGTGCATAGCCGTCAGGGGTGTCGGCGAAACTCGGAGTGCCCCTCTTGTAGTGACAAAGTGGACTCATGAGGAGGAACCCATGCGCGGTGCCAAGAGCGCCAAGTGGGTAACGGGCGCGATCATCGTCGCCCTTGCTGCGACCGCCTGTGGCGGGGGGAAGAGCGACGGCGGCAGCGACGCCAAGGGCGCTGTTGACCCGAACGGAATCTTCTCCATCGAGCTCGGTGAGCCGGAGAAGCCCCTGTACACCGGCGACACGATGGAGTCCAACGGCTCCGCGGTCATGGCGGGCCTGTTCTCGACCCTGGTCGACTACAAGACCGACGGTTCGCTGGAGATGATCAACGCCGAGTCGGTCACCACGACGGACTCGAAGACGTGGACCGTCAAGCTCAAGCCCGGCTGGACCTTCCACGACGGCACCCCGGTGACCGCCAAGTCCTACGTGGACGCGTGGAACTGGAACGCCAACGTCAAGAACGCCATGGGCCTCAACACGTGGTTCGCGGACGTCAAGGGCTTCGAGAAGCTCAGCCCGGAGGGCGAGGGCGCCAAGCCCACCTCCGACAAGCTGGACGGTCTGAAGGTCGTCGACGAGAACACCTTCACCATCGAGCTGTCGAAGGCCGTTCCGTACTTCGCGCACAAGCTCGCCTACATCGTCTTCGCGCCGCTGCCGGAGTCCTTCTACAAGGACACCAAGGCCGCCGGCCAGAAGCCGATCGGCAACGGTCCCTACAAGTTCAAGAGCTGGGACCGCAAGAAGCAGATCGAGATCGTCCGCTACGACGACTACAAGGGCCCGAACAAGGGCGAAGAACGGCGGTGTGGTCTTCAAGAACTACACCACCCTCGAGGCCGCCTACGAGGACCTGAAGTCGGGCAACGTCGACGTCCTGCGCCAGATCGCCCCGAAGGACCTCCCGGTCTACCGCCAGGACCTCGGCGACCGCGCCGTCGACCAGGCGTACTCCGCGATCCAGACCATGGCCGTCGCCTTCTACGCCGACCAGTGGAAGAAGCCGAAGCCGGTCGACCCGAAGGTCATCCAGGGCCTCTCGATGGCGATCGACCGCGCCACCATCACCAAGACGGTGCTCCAGGGCACCCGTGAGCCCGCCACCGGCTGGGTCGCCAAGGGTGTGCTCGGCTACCAGCCGAACGCGGTCGACGTCACCAAGTTCGACCCGACCAAGGCCAAGGAGCTCATCAAGGCCGGCGGCGGCGTCCCCGGCAACAAGATCTCCATCCAGTTCAACGCCGACGGCGGCCACAAGGAGTGGGTGGACGCGGTCTGCAACTCCATCACCCAGTCCACGGGCGTCGCCTGTGTCGGTGACGGCAAGCCGGACTTCCAGGCCGACCTGACCGCCCGCAAGACCAAGCAGGTCAAGTCGTTCTACCGCTCCGGCTGGGTGCTCGACTACCCGGTGAACGCCAACTTCATCTCGGACCTGTTCCGCACGGGTGCGGCGGGCAACCAGGGCGACTTCTCCAACAAGGAGCTGGACGCCAAGATCGCCAAGGCGGACTCCGCGGCGACGCTGGACGAGTCGGTGAAGCAGTACCAGGCCATCGAGAAGGACCTGGTCAACTACATGCCGTCCATCCCGCTCTGGTACTACAAGGTCAACGCGGGCTACTCCGAGAAGGTTTCGGGCGTGGCTTACGGTCAGGACGGCGACCCGATCCTGACCGGCGTCGAGGTCCACAAGTAAACCCGAAAGCGTAGTCCGCACGCCGTCACGGGACTGACGGATCGTCAGTCCCGTTCCGGCGCCTTACGCAGCGGCTGGGGGCCCTTCCACGGCACCGCGCTGTCCGAATCCGGGCAGGCGTGTCCGGGGAGGAGCCCTCGGCTACAGCCGTCACATCTCAACGGAGGCATGATGGGGCGCTATGTCGCACGACGACTGCTCCAGATGATCCCGGTTTCTTCGGGACAACCCTGCTGATCTTCCTCATGGTCTACAGCCTGCCCGGTGACCCCGTGGCCGGTCTGTTCGGCGACAAGGGGGCGTCGCCCGCGACCATCGCGGAGATCAGACACAGGCTCGGTCTCGACCAGCACATCCTGAAGCAGTACTGGGACTACATCAGTGGAATCCTCTTCCACTTCGACTTCGGCAAGCAGATCCGCAACGACCGGCCTGTGACCGAAGTCCTGGGCGACGCGTTCCCCGTCACCATCCAGCTCGCGGCCCTCGCCTTCGCCTTCGAGCTCGTGTTCGGCGTCGGCCTCGGCATCATCGCGGGCCTCCGTGCCGGCCGTCTCGCCGACAACGTCATCCTGATCTTCACCCTGCTGATCATCTCGATCCCGGTCTTCGTGCTGGCCTACATCATCAAGGTGGTCTTCTGGGTCCAGCTCGACTGGATCTCGCCGACCGTCAGCAACGAGCAGTTGCTCTCCGAGATGATCGCCCCAGCCATCGTCCTCGGCGGTCTCTCCCTCGCCTACGTGGCACGGCTCACCCGCACCTCCATGGCGGAGAACCTGCGCGCCGACTACATGCGCACGGCCGTCGCCAAGGGTCTGCCGAAGCGGCGCGTCATCGGCGTCCACCTCATGCGCAACTCGATGATCCCCGTCGTCACCTTCCTCGGCACCGACATCGGCGCTCTGATGGGCGGCGCGGTCGTCACCGAGGGCATCTTCAACATCAAGGGCGTCGGTGGTCTGATCTATGAGTCGATCACCCGTCGTGAGGGCAGCACCCTCGTCGGCCTCGTCACCGTCCTGGTGATCGTCTACCTGGTCACCAGCCTGCTCATCGACCTGCTGTACGCGGTCCTGGACCCGAGGATCCGGTATGCCTGACGCGACCAAGACCACAGCCGCGACGGCGGTGGACGCCGTCACCACCCCTCCGGTGGAGGCGGCCGCCCCGCAGGGCAGGCCGGACAAGCCCCGCTCGCTCTGGGGCGACGCCTGGCGCGACCTGCGCCGCAACCCGTACTTCCTCGTGTCGTCGGTGCTGATCTTCTTCCTGCTGCTCATCGCGGCGTTCCGGGGATGTTCACGAGCGCCTCGCCCACGGCCGGTGACCTCGTCAAGCACTACATCGGCAAGCCGGAGCTCGGCAACGTCGGTTCCGCCGGCTGGTTCGGCTACGACATCCAGGGCCGCTCCGTCTACGCCCGTCTCATCTACGGCACCCGCGCCTCGGTGCTCGTCGGCATCTGCGTCACCCTGATCGTCACCGTCGTCGGCGGTCTCGTGGGCATGATCGCCGGCTACTTCGGCGGCTGGACCGACACCATCCTCTCCCGGCTGACCGACATCTTCTTCGGCATCCCGTTCCTGCTCGGCGCCATGGTCGTCCTGCAGTCCTTCACCGACCGCACCATCCTGGTCGTCGTCTTCGCCCTCGCCTTCCTCGGCTGGACGCAGATGGCCCGCGTCATGCGCGGCGCCGTGATCACGGTCAAGCAGGCCGACTACGTCCACGCCGCCAAGGCGCTGGGCGCCAGCACCACCGGATCCTGTTCCGGCACATCCTGCCGAACGCCATGGCCCCGGTGATCGTCGTCGCCACCATCGCCCTCGGCGGCTACATCTCCGCTGAGGCGACCCTGTCCTACCTGGGGCTCGGCTTCGCCGCCCCACCGTCTCGTGGGGTCTCGACATCTCCGCGGGTGTGCAGGCGATCCGTACGTCGCCGCACATCCTGCTGTACCCGTCGATCATGCTGAGCCTCACCGTCCTGGCGTTCATCATGCTCGGCGAAGCCGTCCGCAACGCCCTCGACCCCAAGCTGCGCTGAGGAGGGCGTAAAGATGAGCATCATCGACAAGACCGCGGCCGTCCCCGCGCCGCGCGACGGGTCCGGCACCGGACCGCTGCTCGAAGTCCGCGACCTGCACGTGGAGTTCCACACCCGTGACGGCGTGGCCAAGGCGGTCAACGGCGTCAACTACTCGGTGAACGCCGGCGAGACCCTCGCCGTCCTCGGCGAGTCCGGCTCCGGCAAGTCCGTCACCGCGCAGGCCATCATGGGCATCCTCGACATGCCCCCGGCAGGATCCCGCAGGGCGAGATCCTGTTCCGCGGCCAGGACATGCTGAAGATGTCCGACGAGGAGCGCCGGAAGATCCGCGGCCGCAAGATCGCGATGATCTTCCAGGACGCGCTGTCCTCCCTGAACCCGGTCCTCAACGTCGGCTACCAGCTCGGCGAGATGTTCCGGGTCCACCAGGGCCTGTCCAAGAAGGACGCCACGCTCAAGGCCATCGAGCTGATGGACAAGGTCAAGATCCCGGCCGCCAAGGCCCGGGTCACCGACTACCCCACCAGTTCTCCGGCGGCATGCGCCAGCGCATCATGATCGCCATGGCGCTCGCCCTGGAGCCGGACCTGATCATCGCCGACGAGCCCACCACGGCTCTCGACGTGACCGTCCAGGCCCAGGTCATGGACCTCCTCGCGGAGCTCCAGCAGGAATACAACATGGGCCTGATCCTGATCACCCACGACCTCGGCGTCGTCGCCGACGTCGCGGACAAGATCGCCGTGATGTACGCCGGCCGGATCGTCGAGCAGGCGCCCGTGCACGAGCTGTACAAGCGCCCGGCCCACCCGTACACCCGCGGCCTCCTCGACTCGATCCCGCGCCTGGACCAGAAGGGCCAGGAGCTCTACGCGATCAAGGGCCTGCCGCCCAACCTGCTCCGCGTCCCCACCGGCTGCGCCTTCAACCCGCGCTGCCCGAAGGCCGAGGACATCTGCCGCACGGAGATCCCGGCCCTGGTGCCGGTCACCGAGCAGGACGGCACGGACCTTCCGGGCCGCAAGAGCGCCTGCCACTTCTGGAAGGAGACGATCCATGGCTGACCTCGGCAAGAACGACGAGGCCGTGGCCGCCGCCAACGAAGAGGCTCTGGTCGCCGCCATCGAGGCCCCCGTGGGCCGCGGCGAGCCGATCCTCCAGGTGCGCGGTCTGAAGAAGCACTTCCCGCTGACGCAGGGCATCCTCTTCAAGAAGCAGGTCGGCGCGGTCAAGGCCGTGGACGGGGTCTCCTTCGACCTCTACCAGGGCGAGACCCTCGGCATCGTGGGCGAGTCCGGCTGCGGCAAGTCCACGGTCGCCAAGCTCCTGATGAACCTGGAGCGGGCCACCGCGGGCGAGGTCTTCTACAAGGGCCAGGACATCACCAAGCTGTCCGGGCGCGCCCTGAAGGCAGTCCGCCGGAACATCCAGATGGTGTTCCAGGACCCGTACACCTCGCTCAACCCGCGCATGACGGTCGGCGACATCATCGGCGAGCCCTTCGACATCCACCCCGAGGTGGCCCCGAAGGGCGACCGGCGCCGCAAGGTGCAGGAGCTCCTGGACGTCGTCGGTCTGAACCCGGAGTACATCAACCGGTACCCGCACCAGTTCTCGGGCGGTCAGCGCCAGCGCATCGGCATCGCCCGCGGCCTCGCGCTCAACCCCGAGATCATCATCTGCGACGAGCCGGTCTCGGCCCTGGACGTCTCCGTCCAGGCCCAGGTCATCAACCTGATGGAGAAGCTCCAGGACGAGTTCAACCTCTCCTACCTCTTCATCGCGCACGACCTGTCGATCGTCCGGCACATCTCGGACCGCGTCGGCGTCATGTACCTCGGCAAGATGGCCGAGATCGGTACGGACACGCAGATCTACGAGCACCCGACGCACCCGTACACGCAGGCGCTGCTCTCCGCGGTGCCGGTGCCGGACCCGGAGGCCCGCGCGCACCGCGAGCGGATCATCCTCACCGGTGACGTGCCCTCGCCGGCGAACCCGCCGTCGGGCTGCAGCTTCCGCACCCGCTGCTGGAAGGCGCAGGAGCGCTGCGCCCAGGAGGTGCCGCTCCTCGCGGTGCCGGCCGCCTTCAGGGCCAGGACACCCTGGCGGCCCACCCCTCGGCGTGCCACTTCGCCGAGGAGAAGCAGGTCGTCCCGGCGCACTGACACCCGCGCGGTTCCGCACGGCCGGCTCCCGGCGCCCCACGGCGCCGGGAGGCCGGCTCGTGCGCCCCGCCGTCGCACTGATGGGCGCCGACAACGTGCAGGCGCGGTGCCGCAGGGTGATATTGGGTCTCTCAGTGCGAATCGGTACATACGGGAGGCACTCCATGCGCGGAGCCACGCACGCCAAGTGGGCCGCTCTGGCCACCGCCGTCGTCCTCGCGGCGACCGCCTGCGGCGGCGGCGACAGCGGCGGCGGCGGAGGGCCGACGGCGTCGTGTCCTCCTCGTGGGGCGACCCGCAGAACCCGCTGGAGCCCGCCAACACCAACGAGGTCCAGGGCGGCAAGGTCCTGTCCATGATCTTCCGGGGTCTCAAGCAGTACGACCCCAAGACCGGCGAGGCCAAGGACATGCTCGCCGAGAAGATCGAGACCTCCGACTCGACCAACTTCACCGTCACGGTCAAGGACGGCTGGACCTTCTCCAACGGCGAGAAGGTCACCGCCAAGTCCTTCGTCGACGCCTGGAACTACGGCGCCCACCTGAAGAACAACCAGAAGAACGCCTACTTCTTCGGCCAGATCCAGGGCTACGACCAGGTCCACCCCGAGAAGGGCGAGCCCACCGCCGAGACCATGTCCGGCCTCAAGGTCACCGGCGACCGCACCTTCACGGTCAAGCTCACCCAGAAGTTCTCCACCTGGCCCGTCACCCTCGGCTACGCGGCCTTCGCCCCGCTGCCGCAGACCTTCTTCAGCGACCACGCCGGCTGGCTCTCGAAGCCCGTCGGCAACGGGCCGTACACCATCGACTCCTACTCCAAGGGGTCCCAGATGGTCCTGAAGAAGTGGGACGCCTACCCCGGCAGCGACAAGGCGCAGAACGGCGGCGTGACCCTCAAGGTCTACACCGACAACAACACCGCCTACACCGACCTGATCGCCGGCAACCTCGACCTCGTCGACGACGTCCCCGCCGCCCAGCTCAAGAACGTCGAGGCCGACCTCGGCGACCGGTACATCAACGTGCCCGCCGGCATCATCCAGACCCTCTCCTTCCCGTTCTACGACGCGAACTGGAACAAGCCGAACCAGGCGAAGCTCCGCCAGGGCCTGTCGCGGGCGATCGACCGGAACCAGATCACCGAGACGATCTTCCAGAAGACCCGCACCCCCGCCGTCGACTGGACCTCGCCCGTCCTCGGCGAGGACGGCGGCTTCAAGGACGTCTGCGGCGACCTCTGCACGTACGACGCCGCCGAGGCGAAGAAGCTGGTCGCCGAGGGCGGCGGCATCCCCAGCGGCACCATGAAGATCTCGTACAACGCCGACACCGGCAGCCACAAGGAGTGGGTGGACGCGGTCTGCAACTCCATCAACCGGGCCCTCGGCAACGACCGCGCCTGCGTCGGCAACCCCGTCGGCACCTTCGCCGACTACCGCAACAGGTCACCACGCAGAAGCTCACCGGCCCGTTCCGCGCCGGCTGGCAGATGGACTACCCGCTCATCCAGAACTTCCTCCAGCCGCTGTACTACACCAACGCCTCGTCCAACGACGGCAAGTGGACGAACCCCGAGTTCGACAAGCTGGTGAACCAGGCCAACGCCGAGGCCGACACCGCCAAGGCCGTCGGACTCTTCCAGCAGGCCGAGGAAGTCCTCCGCGACGACATGGGCGCCATCCCGCTCTGGTACCAGAACGGCAGCGCCGGCTACTCGGAGCGCGTGAGCAACGTGACCCTGAACCCCTTCAGCGTCCCGGTCTACGACCGGATCAAGGTGAACTGACGGCGTAGCAAGGCCGACGGCCCGGCCCGCGGACCCCGCGCCGGGCCGTACGCCTTCCCGCATCCCTTCCGGAGCCAACCCCGGAGTCCCCCATGGGTCGATACGTGATCCGGCGACTGCTGCAGATGATCCCGGTCTTCTTCGGCGCCACGCTGCTGATCTTCCTGATGGTGAACGTGATGGGCGACCCCGTCGCCGGACTGTGCGGCGACCGCCAGTGCGACCCGGCGACCGCCGCCCAGCTCAAGAAGGAGTTCGGCCTCGACAAGCCGGTCTGGCAGCAATACCTGACCTACATGGGCAACGTCTTCACCGGCGACTTCGGCACGGCCTTCAACGGCCAGGAGGTCACCGAGCTGATGGCCAACGCCTTCCCGGTCACCATCCGCCTCACCATCGTCGCGATCGTCTTCGAGATCCTCATCGGCATCAGCCTCGGCGTCCTCACCGGCCTCAAGCGCGGCCGCCCCGTCGACACCGGCGTGCTGCTGCTCACCCTGGTCGTCATCTCCGTCCCGACCTTCGTCACCGGCCTGCTCGTCCAGCTCCTCCTCGGCGTCAAGTGGAGTGGATCGACCCTCGGTCTCCTCCGAGGCCCCCTTCGACGAACTGATCGTCCCCGGCCTGGTCCTCGCCTCCGTGTCGCTCGCCTACGTCACCCGGCTCACCCGGACCTCGATCGCCGAGAACAAGCGCGCCGACTACGTCCGCACCGCCGTCGCCAAGGGCCTGCCCGCCGCCGGGTCATCACCCGGCACCTGCTGCGCAACAGCCTCATCCCCGTGGTCACCTTCATCGGCACCGACATCGGCGCGCTCATGGGCGGCGCCATCGTCACCGAGCGGATCTTCAACATCCACGGGGTCGGCTACCAGCTCTACCAGGGCATCCTCCGCCAGAACACCCAGACCGTGGTCGGCTTCGTGACCGTCCTCGTCCTGGTCTTCCTGGTGGCCAACCTGCTCGTCGACCTCCTGTACGCCGTCCTTGACCCGAGGATCCGCTATGCCTGAGATGCCCGAGCACCACGACGAGGGGTCGGCCATCGCCTCGACCGGGGCCGGAGGCGCCACCGACCTCGCGATGTCCGAGGCCGAGACCCTGGAGAAGGCCCTACCGGCCCCGACGGCACCGGACCCGACAAGAAGGCCCGCTCCCTCTGGTCCGACGCCTGGCACGACCTGCGCCGCAACCCGATCTTCATCGTCTCCGGCCTGATCATCCTCTTCCTGGTGGTCATCGCCATCTGGCCGCAGCTCATCGCGAGCGGCAACCCGCTGGACTGCGACCTCTCCAAGGCCCAAGAGGGCTCCCAGCCCGGCCACCCCTTCGGCTTCAACGGCCAGGGCTGCGACGTCTACACCCGTACGGTCTACGGAGCCAGGGCCTCCATCCAGGTCGGCGTCCTCGCCACCCTCGGCGTGACCCTCCTCGGCTCGGTCCTCGGCGGCCTCGCCGGCTTCTACGGCGGCGCCTGGGACGGCTTCCTCTCCCGGATCACCGACGTCTTCTTCGCCATCCCCGTCGTCCTCGGCGGCCTGGTCCTCCTCTCCGTCGTCAGCGACAACAGCGTCTGGCCCGTCATCGGCTTCATGGTGCTGCTCGGCTGGCCGCAGATCTCCCGCATCGCCCGCGGCTCCGTCATCACCGCCAAGCAGAACGACTACGTCCAGGCCGCCCGCGCGCTCGGCGCCTCCAACTCCCGGATGCTGCTCCGGCACATCACGCCCAACGCCGTGGCCCCCGTGATCGTCGTCGCCACCATCGCCCTCGGCACGTACATCTCCCTGGAGGCCACGCTCTCCTTCCTCGGCGTCGGCCTCAAGCCCCCACCGTCTCCTGGGGCATCGACATCTCCTCGGCCTCGCAGTACATCCGCAACGCCCCGCACATGCTGCTCTGGCCGGCCGGCGCGCTGGCCGTCACGGTGCTCGCCTTCATCATGCTCGGCGACGCCGTCCGCGACGCCCTCGACCCCAAGCTGAGGTAGGGACCCATGCTGCTCGAAGTGCGCGACCTGCACGTGGAGTTCCACACCCGGGACGGGGTGGCCAAGGCAGTCAACGGCGTCGACTACTCCGTCGACGCGGGGAGACCCTCGCCGTCCTCGGCGAGTCCGGCTCCGGCAAGTCCGTCACCGCCCAGGCCGTCATGGGCATCCTCGACGTCCCGCCGGGAAGGATCACGCGGGGCGAGATCCTCTTCCGGGGCCAGGACCTCCTGAAGCTCAAGGAGGACGAGCGGCGCAAGATCAGGGGCGCCCGGATGGCGATGGTCTTCCAGGACGCGCTGTCCTCCCTCAACCCCGTCCTCAGCGTCGGCGACCAGCTCGGCGAGATGTTCCAGGTCCACCGGGGGATGTCCCGCAAGGACTCCCGGGCCAAGGCCGTCGAGCTGATGGACCGGGTCCGCATCCCCGCCGCCAAGGAACGCGTCGGCCAGTACCCCACCAGTTCTCCGGCGGCATGCGCCAGCGCATCATGATCGCCATGGCGCTCGCCCTGGAGCCGGACCTGATCATCGCGGACGAGCCCACCACCGCCCTCGACGTCACCGTCCAGGCCCAGGTCATGGACCTGCTCGCGGAGCTCCGGCGCGAGCTGAACATGGGCCTCATCCTCATCACCCACGACCTCGGCGTCGTCGCCGACGTCGCCGACAAGATCGCCGTGATGTGCGCGGGCCGGATCGTCGAACAGGCCCCGTCCACGAGATCTACAAGGCCCCGCCCACCCCTACACCAAGGGCCTCCTCGAATCGATCCCGCGCCTGGACCAGAAGGGCCAGGAGCTCTACGCGATCAAGGGCCTGCCGCCCAACCTGCTGCACATCCCGCCCGGCTGCGCCTTCAACCCGCGCTGCCCGATGGCCCAGGACGTCTGCCGGACCGACGAACCCCCGCTCTACGAGGTGACCGAGTCCCCGGTGCCGCGCGCCAGCGCCTGCCACTTCTGGAAGGAGTGCCTCCATGGCTGAGGCGATTCTCGAAGTCCGGGACCTCCACAAGCACTATCCGCTCACCCAGGGCGTCCTCTTCAAGAAGCAGGTCGGCGCCGTCAAGGCCGTCGACGGCGTCGACTTCGACCTCGTCTCCGGCGAGACCCTCGGCATCGTCGGCGAGTCCGGCTGCGGCAAGTCGACCGTCGCGAAGATGCTGGTCAACCTGGAACGGCCCACCTCCGGCACCATCCGCTACAAGGGCGAGGACATCACCACGCTCTCCGCGCGCGCCCTGAAGGCGGTCCGGCGCAACATCCAGATGGTCTTCCAGGACCCGTACACCTCGCTCAACCCGCGCATGACCGTCGGCGACATCATCGGCGAGCCGTACGAGATCCACCCCGAGGTGGCCCCCAAGGGCGACCGGCGCCGCAAGGTCCAGGACCTCCTGGACGTCGTCGGCCTCAACCCCGAGTACATCAACCGCTATCCGCACCAGTTCTCCGGCGGCCAGCGCCAGCGTATCGGCATCGCCCGCGGCCTCGCCCTCCAGCCCGAGGTCATCGTCGCGGACGAACCGGTCTCCGCCCTCGACGTCTCCGTCCAGGCCCAGGTCATCAACCTGATGGAGAAGCTCCAGGACGAGTTCTCCCTGTCGTACGTGTTCATCGCCCACGACCTGTCGATCGTGCGACACATCTCCGACCGGGTCGGCGTCATGTACCTCGGCCGGATCGTCGAGATCGGCACCGACGCGCAGATCTACGACCACCCCACCCACCCCTACACGCAGGCGCTGCTCTCCGCCGTCCCCGTCCCCGACCCCGAGGCGCGCGCCCGCCGCGAGCGGATCATCCTCACCGGGGACGTGCCTCCCCGGCGAACATCCCTCCGGCTGCCGCTTCCGCACCCGCTGCTGGAAGGCGCGGGAGCGCTGCGCCCAGGAGGTGCCGCTCCTCGCGGTCCCGGCCGTCTTCCGCCTCACCGACAGCCCGGCCCGCCACGACTCGGCCTGCCACTTCGCGGAGGAGAAGCACGTGGTCGCGGAGGAGCACAGGGCAGTCCTGGAGAAGCCGGGGAGGAAGGCGCCGGCACCCCGCCGGAGGACGGCGCCCCGCCCCGGGCGGCAGCCACCTCCTCCGCCCGGAGGACGACGCCCCGGGGACGGGCCTCCCGAGGACGGACCTCCCGGGGACGGGCCTCCCGAGGACGGACCCCCGCCCCCGACGCCCCTTAACACCCGGGCAACCCGCCCGACTCGGCTCCGATATACGGACGCGCCAAGCTGCACAGCGTACGGCCGTGCGGGTGCCGTGGGCCGGCCGGAGCGCACCAGGCGTTCCGGCCGGCCGCCCTACCCCGGATATCCGGAACCGCTTGTTTCGGCCGGTCACGACCGTGAGTATCGAAGCCGTGACTGTGACACGACCGGCACGACTCACCGGCGCCGCGCTCAGCGGCGCGCTCGTCCTCGTCGCCGCCGTGTGGATCCTCCAGGACCTCGCCGCGCTCGGCTCGCCCGCCGACCTCGCGTGGTACTGGGCCGGGGACCGGTTCTTCCTCGCCCACGGGCGCGCCGCCACCTCCCTGGTCGACCCGGTGCTCCTCGTCGCCTCCGCGGCCACCGCCGTCGCCGCCCTCCGCTCGCGGCACGCCGCCTCCGCGCTCGCCGCCACCGGCACCGCCACCCTCGCCCTGCGCCTGCCCGGCCTCTGGACGCCCGGGAGCGGGGCCCTCGTCACCGCCCTGCTCGAACTGGCCTCGCCGCCGGTCTCGTCCTCGTCGCCGCCGTCGGACGCCGCCCGCCGCAGACCCCGTACGAGCCGCTCCCCGGCCGCCCCGCACCGGTCCCGCCGTCGCCGCCGGGATCCTCCTCGCGGCCGCCGCCCTCACCGCGGCCGGCTGGGAGCTGTACTGGGCCGTCCGGCTGCCCTCGGAGATCACCGTCGACCGGTTCACCGGCGGCCGGTCCGTCGTCGGGGCGGCCCTCGCGCCCGCCCGGCTGGCTGGCGGCCGTCCTCGCCGCGCTGTACGCCACGGCCGCCGCCTCCGTCCTCGCGCGGGCCCGCCACGGCCGCGCCTCCGGACTGCTCGCCGGCGCGTTCCTGACCGCCCGCGGCCTCGCCGGGACCGCCGGGGCCGTGCGGTACGGGATCCTCGAACGGCTCGCGGACCTCCCCGCGCCGCACCGGGCGGACGTCCTCACCTCCGTCCTCGGCCTGCTCGCGGGCGCCGCCGTCCTCGTCCTCCTGGCCGGGCGCGGCGCCCCCGCCGCCGCGCCCGCCCCACCCCCGGCCGGGGCGCCGCCCCCGCCCCCGCCGCACCCCGGCCGCCCCACTGGTGACCCGGGCTCAGTCCCGGTCGAGACCGAGGGACCGCCGCAGGAAGTCCACCTGGAGCAGGAGCAGGTTCTCCGCCACCTGCTCCTGCGGCGTCATGTGCGTGACCCCCGACAGCGGCAGCACCTCGTGCGGCCGGCCCGCCGCGAGCAGCGCGGAGGAGAGCCGCAGCGCGTGCCCCACCACCACGTTGTCGTCCGCGAGCCCGTGCACGACCATCATCGGCCGGACCGGCACCTCCGGGGACGACAGCCCGTCGTCGGTGAGCAGCGACTGCGCCGCGTACACCTCCGGGTCGTCCTGCGGGGTGCCGAGGTACCGCTCCGTGTAGTGCGTGTCGTAGAGCCGCCAGTCCGTCACCGGCGCCCCGACGACGGCCGCGTGGAAGACGTCCGGCCGCCGCAGCACCGCCCGCGCCGCCAGGTAGCCGCCGTACGACCAGCCCCGGACCGCGACCCGGTCCGGAATGAGGGGAAGCGCCCGGCGAGCGCGTGCAGCGCCTCCACCTGGTCGTCGAGCGTCGGCGTCAGGTCGCGCAGGATCGCCTTCTCCCAGGCGGGGGAGCGGCCCGGCGTGCCGCGCCCGTCCGCCACGACCACCGCGAAGCCCTGGTCGGCGAACCACTGGGACGTCAGGTGCGGGTGGTGCGCGGCGGCCACCCGCTGCCCGTGCGGGCCGCCGTACGGGTCCATCAGGACCGGCAGCGGTCCGTCGCCCTCCGCGTACCCCGAGGGCAGGAGCACCGCGCACGGGATCCGCCGGGGCCCGGCCTCCGTGAGCCGGGGCCGGGCGGTGATCACCAGCCGCTGCGCGTACGAGGCGACCGCGGCGACCCGTTCGCCGTCCCGCAGCACCCGCGCCGTGCTCCCGGGCTCGTCCGGGCGCGCCGACACCAGGACGGTCACCGCCCCGCGCGCACCGCGCCGTGGACGCCGACGCCCTCGGAGAGCCGCTCGGCGCCCGCCTCCGTCACCCGGTACACATGGACCTCGCCGGTCTCCGGCGCCTCCGCGCCCGCGCCCGCCGAGGCCGACACGAGGACGTCGCCGGGGCCGACGTCGAGGACCGCCCGGACGTGCAGCCGCCCGTCGGTGAGGACCCGGTCCCCGACGGCCAGGACCCGCGTCCCGCCGTCGCCCGTGTCCACGTCCGCGCCGCCGTCCGCGACGTCCGCGATCCGCACGAGCCGCCCGTCCGCGCTCCACGCCGGCACCCCCGGAAGCAGCTCCAGCCACGCCGGGTCCTCCTCCACGAGCACCGCCGAGACCGCCCCGGTCGCCGGGTCCACCGCCAGGTGCGCCTGCTCCCGCTGCCCCGCGTCTGGACGAGCAGCAGCGGCGCCCCGGCCGCCGACCAGTGCACCCGCGCCAGGTACGGGTACCGCTCCCGGTCCCACTCCACCTCCGTGCGCGACCCGTCGAGGCCCAGGACGAACAGCCGCACCTCCGCGTTGTCCGTCCCCGCCGCCGGGTAGCCCACCCGCTGCGGCTCCCGCTCCGGGTGCGCCGGGTCCGCGATCCACCAGGACCGCACCGCCCGGTCGTCCACCCGCGCCACGAGCAGCCGGTCCGAGTCCGGGGACCACCAGTGGCCGCGATACCGCCCCATCTCCTCCGAGGCGATGAATTCGGCCAATCCGTAGGAGACGTGCGGGTCCTCCGGAACGGCCAGCGCCCGGTCGTCCGCACCGTCCGCGCCCACCACCCGCAGCGCGCCCTCCGCCACGTACGCCACGAGCCGCCCGTCCGGCGAGGGACGCGGAGTCGATCACCGGCCCCGGCACCGGAAGCTCCCGCGCCGTCCCCGCCCGCAGCTCCGCCGCGAACAGCCGCCCCGACAGGGCGAACGCCGCCAACTCCACGGCCCCGTCCACCGCGTACGCCACGATCCCGGCCGAGCCCTCCCGGCTCCGCTCCCGCCGCGCCCGCTCCTGCGGGGACAACTCCTCCTCCGCGCCCGCGAGAGCACCTCCGGGTCGGCCGCCACCCGCTCCGCCGGCTCGCCCCCCGGCGACAGGTCGAGCACCCACAGCCGGTGCGAACGGTCCGTGCCGGAGGCGGATCTGACGAACACCACGCGCTCCCCGTCCGGGGAGACGGAGAAAACCGCGCGGGACCCCCAGGGCGAACCGCTGGGTCCGGGCGTACTGGCGGGGAAGGAGAGCCCGGCCGAGGGTGTGGCCGACTGCTGTCGAGACAAGGTCATGAGGCCGAAACTAGCGCTGTGCGCCCCCTCGTGCCTCCGTCCGCCGATCGATGCGATGGCACGGATAGTTATGATCCGTAGCGCTGGGTGGGTAGGCATCCGTCTGGCACATGCGTTCTGCTCCTTGCCGGAACCGCTCCGAACGAACCGCTCCGAACGAACCGACCGAAGAAGTCCGACCGAAGAAGTGTGGAGGTGAACCGCCGTGGCACTCTCGATCTCCGTGGTGGTGCTGCTGGCGATCGTCGTCTTCCTTCTGATCCGGAAATCCGGTCTGAAGGCGGGGCACGCGGCGATCTGTGCGCTCCTGGGCTTCTACCTGGCGAGCTCGTCCATCGCTCCGTCCATCAGCACCCTCACGACGAACGTGGCGGGCATGATCGGCGGCCTCAAGTTCTGAGCATCCGGGCCCGGGGCCTCCTCCCGGTCCGGCGACCCGGGGTCTCGTAGGGTGGGGGCATGTCCGATCTCCCCGCCCGTCGGCTGCTCCTCGTGCACGCGCACCCGGACGACGAGTCGATCAACAACGGCGTCACCATGGCCAGGTACGCGGCCGAGGGCGCCCTCGTCACCCTCGTCACCTGCACGCTCGGCGAGGAGGGCGAGGTCATCCCGCCGGCCTCGCCCACCTGGCGCCGGACCGCGAGGACCGGCTCGGCCCACACCGCGTCGGCGAACTCGCCGCCGCGATGGCCGAGCTGGGCGTCACCGACCACCGCTTCCTCGGCGGCCCGGGGCGCTTCCGCGACTCGGGGATGATGGGCGCCGAGCAGAACGGGCGGGACGGCGCCTTCTGGAACACGGACGTCGACGCCGCCGCCCCGTACCTCGTCGAGGTGATCCGCGAGACCCGCCCGCAGGTCCTGGTCACCTACGACCCCGACGGCGGCTACGGCCACCCCGACCACATCCAGGCCCACCGGGTCGCCACCCGCGCCGCCGAACTGGCCGCGGAGCCGGGCTTCCGCCCCGACCTCGGCCCGGCCCACACGATCGCCAAGGTCTACTGGAACCGCGTCCCGCGCCCCGTAGTCGAGGCGGGCTTCGCCCGGCTGCGCGCCGAGGGCTCCGCCTTCCCGGCGGTCGCGGACGCCGACGACGTCCCCGGCGTCGTCGACGAGACCGGATCACCGCCGAGATCGCCGCGACCCCGGAGCAGGCGGCCCGCAAGAGCGCCGCGATGGCCGCGCACGCCACCCAAGTCGCGGTCGACGGGCCCTTCTTCGCCCTCTCCAACGACCTGGGGCAGCCGATCCTCACCACCGAGTACTACGAGCTGGTCCGGGGCGTCCACGGCGCCCCCGGGGGCGAGCGCGAGACGGACCTCTTCGCGGGGGTGACCGCGTGAGCCCCTCCCGCCGAACCCGCCCCGACGCGGGCGCGCGTCCCTCCGCTTCCGGGGCGTCCGGTCCCTCGCGGTCCGGTCCCTCGCGGTCCGGTCCCTCGCGGTCCGGGCCCGGCGCGTCCGGTTCCCCGTCGTCCGGTTCCTCGCCGTCCGGTTCCGGATCCGACGGCTTCCCCGTCTCCCGCGGCGTCCGTTACGTCTGGTACGTCCTCCTGCTCGTCCTCGGCGCCCTCGTCGGAGCCGCCGGGGCCCTCGTCCAGGCCGCCTGGCTCCCCGCCGGCCTGCTCCTCGCGCTCCTCGCCACCGCGGGCCTCTTCTACGGCGGCCTGCGCGCCACCGGCACCCAGACCGGCGTGGTCGCGGCGGGCGTCGGCTGGCTCGTCGCCGTCGTCCTGCTCAGCTTCGGACGCCCCGAGGGCGACGGGGTGTTCGGCGGGGGCGTCGGCGAGCTGCTCTTCCTCTTCGGGGGCATGGGTGTCGCTGTGATGTGCGCCACGCTGTCCCGGTTGCCGCGACCGACCCGTTGAACAGGAGGACTTGAGGTCGGGGACGTCCCGACTTCGGCCGGATTGCCCGTCGTCGGGGGCCCGGGGGTCGGGTGCGCGGCGGCGGCGGCCAGTATGGTGGTGCGCGCCGCCGAACCGCCCGGGTCACACGAGCACCAGCAAGAGCGGGCGGTGGAGCCAACCGGGAGATCCTGCTTTGAGTCGTGAAACTGGTCGAGAGACTGACAGTTCGTCCTCCGGCGCCCAGGGGCGCGGTGGAGCCGCATACCCTCGGGCACCCCGCCGTACGGTTCCCGCCAGTATCCGTCGCTCCACCCCACGCAGGACGCGCCGGAGGAGACCGCCGCCGCGTCCGCACCGCCGGAGGAGCCCAAGACCGAGACGACGCTGACGACCCGGATCCGGATCAACATCCCGGGTTCGCGTCCGATCCCGCCGGTCGTGGTCCGCAAGACGGTCAACGAGGCGCCCGCGCCGGAGGCCGAGCCGGAGCCCGCCCCGCCGTGGAGCCGGAGCCCGAGCCGGTGGCGGCCCCGGAGCCGCCGAGGGCCGAGGAGGCCGCTCCGAAGGCGAAGGAGACGAGCGACTGGTTCGCGCCGCGCAAGTCCGCGCCCCCGCGCCCGCTCCCGCGCCGTCCCCGGCCCCGCGCCGGGCCCGAAGCGGACGGCACCCGGCCCGGACGCCCCGGGCACGGGCTTCGCGGGCTCCGCGACCTCGGGCGTCCCGACGGTCGGCGGCGCCCCGTCGAGCCGCCCAGTCGCCCCGGCCGGCCCCGTCCCGGGCAACCCGCTGTACGAGACCGGCACGCCGGCGGGCGGCACGCCGACGTACGACGGGACCCCCGGCAGGCGGTACGCCGACGTACGACGGGACCCCTGCGGGCGGTGTCCCGCAGTACGACGGGACGCCCTCCGGTGGTGTGCCGCAGTACGACGGGACCCCTGCGGGCGGCACGCCGACGTACGAGGAACGCCCGCCGGCGGCACCCCGATGTACGACGGCACCCCGGCCGGCGGCACCCCGTCCACCGCGGCCCGGCGGCGCCGACCGGTCCGACCACCGGCCCGGTCACCGGCACCGCCTCGCTCGGCGGCCCCGTCGGCCCCGTTGGTCCCGGCGGTCCCGGCGGCGCGGGCCAGGGCCCCTTCCCGGGCCAGGGACGGGCACAGGGGCAGACGCAGGGGCGGGCGCAGGGCCAGGGGCAGGCGCAGGGCCAGGTCCCGGGCGCCGGCTCCCCGTTCCCCGGCGGAGCCCCCGCATGTCCGACGACACCGCGATCCTGACGCCCCAGCAGCCCGCCCCGGCGCCCCGCCCCGGCCGCGGACCCGGCCAGGGAGCCCCGGCGGCCGCGGGCCAGGTCTCCGGCGACACGCTCACCAGCGGCATCCCCGTGGTCCCCCGGCGGCGGCCCGCCCGAACCTCACCCCGCGCATCGAGGAGCGGCCGGCCCCGGCCCCGCCCCGGCCGCGCGCCAGGCCCTCCGGCCGGCCGGGCCCCGGCGAAGAAGGGCCGCTCCAAGCTGGTCCTCGTCGGCGCCGGGCTGGTCGGCCTGGTCGGCGTCGCCTACGGCGCGGGCCTGCTCCTCAACCACTCCGACGTCCCCAAGGGCACCACCGTGCTCGGCGTGGACATCGGCGGCGGTACGAAGGAGGAGGGCGTCAACAAGCTGGAGGCGGCGCTCGGCAAGCGCGCCCACGCCCCGCTCCAGCTCTCCGTCGGCGGCAAGAAGGTCCAGCTCTCCCCGGACAAGGCGGGCCTCTCCCTCGACAGCCAGGAGACCGTCCGGGGTGCCGCGGGCAGCGACTACAACCCCGTCTCGGTCATCGGCTCCCTCTTCGGCGGCGACCGGGTCGCCAAGCCGGTCTTCCCGGTCGACGAGGAGAAGCTGGCCGTCGCCCTGACCGACCTGGCGGGCGCCTCCGGCTCCGCGACCGAGGGCACGATCCTCTTCTCGCCGAACAAGGTGACCCCGGTCGAGGGCAAGCCCGGCAAGGGCCTGGACGTCCGGCGCTCGATCTACTCGGTCCGCGACGCCTTCCGCGCCCAGGTCGAGACGGGCCGGGCCAAGGTGGTCGAGCTGCCGGTGACGTCCCGCCAGCCGACGGTCACCAAGGCCGAGCTGGACCGGGCGATGAAGGAGTTCGCGGAGCCCGCGATGTCCGACCGGATCACGATCAGGGCGGGCGGCAAGGAGATCCAGTTCGGTCCGGCGCGGTCGCTGCCGCAGATCCTCTCCATGAAGGCCGTCGACGGCCGGCTGGTCGAGGTCTACGACAAGAAGGCGATCGAGCGGCTCCTGGACGGCGCCTTCGACGGCCTCATGATCACCAAGGGCGACGGCACCAAGCACGAGGTCTCCGCCGACGACGTGGCCTTCGCGATGCGCGACGCGCTCCTGGGCAAGACGCCCGCCGAGCGCACGAAGACGATCGACCTGTCCGGCGAGGGCTGACGGTCCGAGCGCGAACGGCCGCGGGGGCGGGTGGGAGACCACCCGCCCCGCGGCCGTTCCACGACGCCCTCTAGTTCAACCGGGCCCGCGCCGCGAGGCCCGCCGCCGGATGGTGGTCGCCGCCTCCGGGTCCACCGCGTCCATCACCTGCGCGTACGCCTCCATCTCCACCGCGCCCGTCAGGAACTGCCCGCGCCGGACGAGCAGCTCGGCGCGCTCGTAGCGGAGCCTCGCCGGATGGGAGGGGAGGAGCAGGGCGAGCTC
Source organism: Streptomyces sp. WAC08241 (assembly GCA_007858575.1). Lineage (GTDB taxonomy): Bacteria > Actinomycetota > Actinomycetes > Streptomycetales > Streptomycetaceae > Streptomyces. Next base: position 4,351,169 of record CP042279.1, on the reverse strand, counting down.
CACCGCCCACAGGGCGACGCCGGAGCGCTCGGGGCGGGAGGACGCCCAGGCGCGGATGTTGTTGAGGACGCGCAGCACGATCGCGCCGGGCTCGGCGGGCCGGAGCATCGAGCGGTCGAGCGCCTCGCCGGTGGCGCTCGCCACCAGGAGTTCGGCGTCCGCGCCGGTCATGGCGCGCCCGCCCGCGAACGGATCCGCGAGGTCCAGGTCGGCCGGGTCGCCGAAGCCGACCACGAAGTGGCCGGGCAGCCCGAGCCCGTACACGGGCGCACCGGCCGGCGGGCGACCTCCATCCAGACGACCGAGAGCAGGATCGGCGGCCCGCGGCGGCGCCGGAGCACCTCGTGGAGCAGCGAGGACTCCAGGCGCTGGTAGTCGGCGGGCACGCCCTCGAACCCCTCGCCGCGACCGAGGAGCGCGGCGAGCGCGGCAACCCAGTCGCCGGTGCGGCGGAGTGGCGTACGGGACGAGCCCGGCGAGCCGGTCGAGCTCGATCTCGGCCGCGTCGAGGTCGTGCCGGGTGACGGAGGGGTCGGCCACGGCCCCGATGAGCAGACAGAGCCGCACGAGGTCGGGCCGCTCGGCCCGCGCCTCCTCCGCGAACTCCCGCCGCCAGTCGGGGGGCCCGGGGACTCGCCCTCGGCCCCGCCCGCCGGGCCGCACTCCTGATCGTGCTCCTGGTCGTGCCCCGGCTCGCCCCCGGTCCCGCCCACCGGCCCGCCCACCGGATCGCCCTCCGCCCCGTCCGCCGGATCGCCGTGGGGCCCTTCCTCCGTCACGCCTCCGCCCATCGGTAGTGGTGGTAGTGGTGGTGGGGCGCGAAGCCCATCCCGTCGTACAGCGCCCGCGCGCCGTCGTTGTCCGCCTCCACCTGGAGCCAGGCCGCCGACGCGCCCTCGTCGAGGGCCCGGCGGGCGAGCGCGGTCATCACGGACGTGGCCAGGCCCCGGCGCCGGAGGGCCGGGTCGACCTCGACGGCCATGAAGCCGGCCCAGCGCCCGTCGACGACGCAGCGGCCGATGGCCGCCGGTGTCCCGTCCGCGCCCGCCACGGACGCGAACCACACGCTCGGGCCGGAGGCGAGGACCTCCCGCACCGCCGGACCCGGCTCCTCGAAGCGCTGGTAGCGGCGCAGCCACGCCTCGTCGACGGTGCGGGAGAGGCGTACGGCGGAGACGTCGGCGTCCAGGTCCCCGATCGGGGCGAGCGCCGCGATCCACACCTCGGCGGACACCTCGCGCCGCCAGCCGAGCCGGTCGAGCTCGGCGCAGAGCAGCTCCTGCGTGCCCTCGGCGCCGGTCGCGGCCTGGACGTACGCGGGCAGCTTCCGCGCGGCGTACCACTCCCGTACGTACGCCAGCGCCCCGGCGACCGGGAGCCCCGGATCACCCAGGGGGAGCACGGAGTTGGCCCTGCGGGTGAATCCGTCGGAGGCCCGCAGCGTCCACTCCCCGAGCGCCTCGCTCTCGACCGGCCGCCACGCGCGCGCGGTGGCCCGCGCCAACTCCGGGAAGGTGGCCGACGGGCCCCGCCGGCGGGCCGGCGCGGCGGGCACGACCTTGCCCGCGACCAGGGAGGATTCCGCGATCCGGACGCCCTCGCCGCTCCTTCGTGTGATCAGCAGCACCCCGTCGTCCCAGGATGTGAGAACCCCGACCGCGTCGGTGAACGTGCCGCCCGCCTCGCCCGAGTCGGTCACGTACCGAACGGAGACACGTTTTCCCACGTCAGCGCTGGTGACACGGATCTCAAGGCGTCCACCACCGGTGAATTCCACTGCTTCTCCACCCCTCCTGTTCGGATCGCCCCCGAGAACGGAGATACTAGGTGCGGGCATCGACGACGCCGCGCTCCCGCGCAGACCAGCCCTATCGAGGGAGGAACGACAGCGTGACCTACGTCATCGCGCAGCCTTGTGTCGACGTCAAGGACAAGGCGTGCATCGAGGAGTGCCCCGTCGACTGCATCTACGAGGGCAAGCGGTCCTTGTACATCCACCCGGACGAATGCGTCGACTGCGGGGCCTGTGAGCCGGTCTGCCCGGTCGAGGCGATCTTCTACGAGGACGACACCCCGGAGGAGTGGAAGGACTACTACAAGGCGAACGTCGAGTTCTTCGACGAGCTCGGTTCGCCCGGTGGTGCCTCCAAGCTCGGCGAGATCGAGCGGGACCACCCGTTCGTCGCCGCCCTGCCGCCGCAGAACGGCTGATCGACCGCATCCGGTCCCGTACGGCGTCCACCGCCGTGCGGGGCCGACGCGTTATCCCGCGACGGCCGGTCCGAGCCCGTCAGTCCGTCAGTCCGTACGAACCGGTACGAGGAAGTGAGCCAACCCGTGAGCGCAGTCTCTTCGCGCCTCCCCGTCTTCCCCTGGGACAAGCTGGAGCCGTACAAGGAGACGGCCCTGGCGCACCCGGACGGGATCGTGGACCTGTCCGTCGGCACGCCCGTCGACCCGGTCCCCGCCGTGATCCAGGAGGCCCTGGTGGCGGCGGTGGACTCGCCGGGCTACCCCACCGTCTGGGGGACGCCGGAGCTGCGCGACGCGCTCACCGGCTGGTGCGAGCGGCGCCTCGGCGCGGTGGGCCTCGTCCACGAGAATGTCCTCCCGGTCGTCGGCTCCAAGGAGCTGGTGGCCTGGCTGCCGACGCAGTGGGGGCTCGGCGCGGGGGACCGGGTCGCCTACCCGCGGCTCGCCTACCCTACGTACGAGGTCGGCGCGCGGCTCTGCGGCGCGGAGCCCGTGGTGTACGACGACCCCACCGAGCTGGACCCGGCCGGTCTGAAGCTGCTCTGGCTCAACTCCCCGTCCAACCCGACCGGGAAGGTCCTCGGCAAGGACGAGCTGACCCGGATCGTGGCCTGGGCGCGCGAGCACGGCGTCCTGCTCTTCTCCGACGAGTGCTACCTGGAGCTGGGCTGGGAGGCCGACCCGGTCTCCGTCCTGCACCCGGACGTCAACGGCGGTTCGTACGAGGGGATCGTCGCCGTCCACTCGCTCTCCAAGCGCTCCAACCTGGCCGGTTACCGGGCCGCGTTCATCGCGGGCGACCCGGCCGTGCTCGGCGAGCTGCTCCGGATCCGCAAGCACGGCGGCATGATGACCGCGGCCCCGGTGCAGGCCGCGACCGTCGCGGCGCTCGGCGACGACGCGCACGTGGCCGAGCAGCGCGCGCGGTACGCGGCCCGGCGGGCGGCGCTGCGGACGGCCCTGGAGGCCCACGGCTTCCGGATCGAGCACAGCGAGGCCGGCCTGTACCTGTGGGCGACCCGCGACGAGCCCTGCTGGGAGACGGTGGCGTACCTGGCGGAGAAGGGCGTCCTGGTGGCGCCCGGCGACTTCTACGGCGAGGCCGGGGAGCGGTTCGTGCGGGTGGCGTTCACGGCGACGGACGAGCGGGTCGAGGCGGCCGTCAAGCGCCTGGGCTGAGCCGGAGGCACGGGGAAGGGCCCGGGAGCCGGGGCCCTTCCGGCGTCTCCGTGCGGAGGGTCAGCCGCCGAGGGCAGGCCGCCCAGCATCTGGCCGGTCGGCAGGCCGCCGCCCAGGGCGCCGCCGGCCGGGCCCTCGGTGCTCTCGGCGGCCGCGCCGGCAGTCTTGCCGACGACCTTGCCCGCCGTGCTGCCGGCGGTGTCGCCGGCGACCTTCTCGGCGACCGGGGCGGCGGCCTCGCCGGCCTGGCCGACGACGCCGGAGGTGGACCGCGAGGCGCCGTCGAGGGTGCTGCCCGCTTCGGCGACGTCCACGGCAGTCAGGCTGCCGAGGGCGCCGGCCGGCGCGAGGCCGTGGTCGAGGGCGCTCGCGGAGCCGGCCGCACCGACCACGGGGGCTGCTCCGGCCGCGACGATGAGGGCGGCGCGGGCGATCCGACGGGTCAGGGGGAGGGACATGGTGCTCCTTCGACGAGGTGCGACGTGTGCGTTCGGACGCAGTGACAACCGGCCCTGGGGAGGGAGAGGTTGCGGCGGCCCGAGGTAAAGAATTGGCAATGCGGCGCAGGGCCGGGCGGGGAGGAAAATGGACGAACGCGTCATTGCGCGGCCGCCTGGCGAACCGTCACTTCCCTTGTGGGGGAAGGAGGTTGGGGGCCGGCGCCACCCCTGGCGAAGCCGCCCCGAAACCCCGCCGAATTCTTCGCGCCCCGCTCCGGTCCCGCACCCCGGCCGAGTGACCCCGGGAACGCCCGTACGCCCCCGGTCCGACCACCGCGCGAGCCGCGCGGGCCTCCCTCGCGACCGGCCGCGCCACACCGCGCAGGACGCGTCCCGGCCCCGTCGGCCGGGGCCCGTCCGGCGGACCGGGCCCTACTCCGCCAGCCGCACGCGGACGGAATCGCCGCCCGCCGGGGCGCCCGAGGTCTTCGACCAGCCGCCGAGGGCCTCGCCCGCGCGCCAGACCCGGTCCCGGTAGGAGACCTCCGCGATGCGCAGGACCTCCGCCCGGGCCACCGCCCACTGCGCCAGCTCCCAGCCGCGCCGCTCGTCCGCGCCGGGCCCCGCGCCCGCCACCGGCCGCACCGGCACCACGAGGACCGTCGGCCCCGTCGCCGACCGGCCCGCGCTCGGGCCGCCGCTCAGCGCCGTCGGGGCCGCCCGCTCGCCGAAGGCCCGTATCAGCTCCGCGCGCACCCGGCGGGGATCGCCCGGCCGGCCCTTCGCCGGGTCCGCCGTGCAGGAGAGGCCGGCGGGCGTCCGGCCCGTCAGGGCCGCGGCGAGCAACGCGGCGTCCGGCTCGTGCTTCGCGTACGCCTGCGGGAAGCCGCTCTTCTGCACCTTCTGCGCCGCCACCGTCAGCGGCAGCCGCGAGTACCCGGGACCTTCTCCAGGCCCTCGTAGAACCTCCCGCCGCGTACACCGGGTCCATGATCTGCGCCGGCGTCCCCAGCCATCGAGGGACGCTGCTGGAAGAGGCCGAGCGAGTCCCGGTCGCCGTGCCCGATGTTCCGCAGCGCCGACTCCTGGAGCGCCGTCGCGAGCGCGATCGTCACCGCCCGCTCCGGCAGCCCCGGGTGGTGCCCACGGCCGAGACCGTCGCCGCGTTGGACGCCTGCTCCGGAGTGAACTCGTACCGGTGGTCGCCGCCGCCCACGGCGCACCGCGGAGTGCCCCTGCTCCCCGTCGTCTGGTGGAGGCCGACGTACGAGGCGAGGCCGATGAGCACGGCGAAGGCGACCGCGGAACGGGCGAGACGGCCACGGCGGGCGGGGCGGATGGGCTCGGACACGGGGCCCACCGTACTGGAGGCCGGGTTAGGGTCGGCATATGGCTGACATCACCCCGCTCGACGCCCCCTCGACCTGTCCTGGACGGGGCCGCGCTCACCGCCGCCCTCGTCGACTTCCCGTCCGTCAGCGGGACCGAGAAGCCGCTCGCCGACGCGATCGAGCGGGCCCTGCGCGCCCTGCCGCACCTCACCGTCGACCGGTACGGCAACAACGTCGTCGCCCGCACGACGCTCGGCCGCGCGGAGCGGGGTCGTGCTCGCCGGGCACGTCGACACCGTCCCGATCGCGGACAACGTGCCCTCGCGCCTCGACGAGGACGGCGTCCTGTGGGGCTGCGGCACCTCCGACATGAAGTCCGGCGTCGCCGTCCAGCTCCGGATCGCCGCCACCGTCCCCGAGCCCAACCGGGACCTCACCTTCGTCTTCTACGACAACGAGGAGGTCGCCGCCGACCTCAACGGCCTCGGGAAGATCGCCGCCGCGCACCCCGAATGGCTGGAGGGCGACTTCGCGGTCCTCCTCGAACCCTCCGACGGCCAGGTCGAGGGCGGCTGCCAGGGCACCCTCCGCGTCGTCCTGCACACGGCCGGCGAGCGCGCCCACTCCGCCCGCTCCTGGATGGGCTCCAACGCCGTCCACGCCGCCGCCCCCATCCTCGCCCGCCTCGCCGCGTACGAGCCGCGCAAGCCGGTCATCGACGGCCTGGAGTACCACGAGGGCCTCAACGCCGTGGCGATCGAGGGCGGCGTCGCCACCAACGTCATCCCCGACGCCTGCGCCGTCACCGTCAACTACCGGTACGCGCCCGACCGCTCCCCGGCCGAGGCCCTGGCCCACGTCCGCGAGGTCTTCGCCGACTGCGACGTCGCCGAGCTCGTCGTCGACGACGAGAGCCCCGGCGCCCTGCCCGGCCTCTCCCACCCCGCCGCGGAGGCCTTCATGAAGGCCGTCGGCGGCAGCGCACCCCAAGTTCGGCTGGACCGACGTCTCCCGCTTCAGCGCCCTCGGGGTCCCCGCCGTCAACTACGGGCCCGGCGATCCCATGTACGCGCACAAGCGGGACGAGCACGTCGTCGTCGAGCGGATCCACCACTGCGAGGCCCGGCTCCGCGACTGGCTGACTGCCCGACTTCCGTAATTTCGCGTTTCGTCACCTGTGTCGTCCTACCCTGACCGGACCAGAAGATCAGTCGGCGGTCCACGACGGGCCGCCGGTCGGCGGAGGAGCAGGCCATGGGCATTCCCGAGGGAGTGGCGAAGCCCGAGGAGCAGCGTCAGGGCCCGGTGCTCAGGCGCAGGGACCAGGTCCAGCCGGGCACGGCGGACCAGCGGCTGCTCGACACCGAGGGCGACTCGGAATGGGTGCACACCGACCCCTGGCGGGTCATGCGCATCCAGTCCGAGTTCGTCGAGGGTTCGGCGCCCTCGCCGAACTGCCGAGCGCGATCAGCGTCTTCGGCTCGGCCCGCACCAAGCCGGACTCGCCCGAGTACGAGGCGGGCGTACGGCTCGGCCGGGCCCTCGTGGAGGCGGGCTTCGCGGTCATCACGGGCGGCGGCCCCGGCGCCATGGAGGCGGCCAACAAGGGCGCCAGCGAGGCCAAGGGCGTCTCGGTCGGCCTCGGCATCGAGCTGCCCTTCGAACAGGGCCTCAACCCGTACGTCGACATCGGCATGAACTTCCGGTACTTCTTCGTCCGCAAGACGATGTTCGTGAAGTACGCCCAGGGGTTCGTGGTGCTGCCCGGCGGGCTCGGCACCCTCGACGAGCTCTTCGAGGCGCTCACCCTGGTGCAGACCCGCAAGGTCACCCGCTTCCCGATCGTCCTGTTCGGGACGGAGTACTGGAAGGGCCTCGTCGACTGGCTGCGCGACGCGGTCGTCGCGGGCGGCAAGGCCGCGGAGCAGGACCTGCTGCTCTTCCACGTCACGGACGACGTGGAGGAGGCGGTGGCGCTGGTGAGCAAGGAGACGGGCAAGTAGGACCGGTCCGCCTCCGGGGGCGCCGCGGCGCGGCGCCCCTTCGCCGCCCTACGCCAGTCCGCGCCGCGCCACGGCCGGCGGCCGGTGGCCCGCGATGGACGCCACCATGTCCAGGACCTGCCTGGTCTCCGCGACCTCGTGCACCCGGTACACCCGGGCCCCAGCCACGCGGAGACGGCCGTCGTCGCCAGGGTGCCGAGCAGCCGCTCCTGCACCGGGCGGTCCAGGGTCTCGCCCACAAAGTCCTTGTTGGACAGGGACACCAGCACCGGCCAGCCGGTCTCCGCCATCTCGCCGAGCCGCCGGGTCGCCTCCAGGCTGTGCCGGGTGTTCTTCCGAAGTCGTGTCCCGGGTCGATCATGATCCCGTCGCGGCGCACCCCCAGCGCGGCCGCCCGCTCCGCGAGGCCCACGGTCACCCGCAGGACATCGGCCATCACGTCCTCGTACTCCACCCGGTGCGGCCGGGTCCGCGGCTCCGCGCCCCCCGCGTGGGTGCAGACGAGCCCCGCCCCGTACGTCGCCGCCACCTCCGCGAGCCGCGGGTCGACCCCGCCCACGCGTCGTTCAGGACGTCCGCCCCGGCCTCGCAGACCGCCTCGCCGACGTCCGCCCGCCAGGTGTCCACGCTGATCACCACGTCCGGGTGGCGCCTGCGGACCTCGGCGACGAAGCCGACCGTGCGCCGTGCCTCCTCCTCGGCCGTCACCTCCTCGCCGGGGCCCGCCTTCACCCCGCCGATGTCGACGATCGCGGCCCCTCGGCCACGGCCTGCTCGACCCGGGCGAGCGCGGGCTCGTCCAGGAAGGTCGCGCCCCGGTCGTAGAAGGAGTCCGGGGTCCGGTTCACGATCGCCATGACCACCGGCTCGTGCGGACCGAACTCACGCCGTCCCAAGCGCAGCATCCCTCTTGTCCTCCCTCGCGTCCGTTCGCCTGCGACCCTAACCGTCGGTGACGCATGGCACGATCGGCACCGGACGGTTTCCACTCCGGGAAGAGGCGCGCAGGTGTTCTGGTTTCTGCTCATCACGATGGTCGTGGTCGTCGCCGCGGTGACCCTGGCCGTGGTCGGCGGCGGTGAGAGCGAGGTGCTGCCCGAGGCGGCGCCCGAGCAGCTCGTCGACCCCTGCCGGTCGCCCGGCCGGTCGACCGCGCCGACGTCGAGGCGCTCCGCCTCCCGGTCGCCGCCCGGGGCTACCGGATGGCGGACGTGGACGACGTCCTGGTCCGCCTCGGCGCGGAGCTGGCCGAGCGGGACGCCCGGATCGCGGAACTGGAGGAGGCGCTCACGGGCGGGGGCGGGGGTACGGACCCGGGCACAGGTCCCGCCCCGGCTTCGGCCCCTTCCCGGCTCCGGCTCCGGCGACGCCGAGGACGGTCGTCCGTGACCGGCACGGGGACGCTCATCGGCCCGGACGGCCTCGCGCGCTGCCCTGGGGCCTGTCGACCGAGGACTACGTGGCGTACCACGACGAGGAGTGGGGCCGCCCGGTCCACGGCGACGACGCGCTCTTCGAGCGCCTCTGCCTGGAGGCCTTCCAGTCGGGCCTGTCCTGGATCACCATCCTGCGCCGCCGCGAGGGCTTCCGGCGCGCCTTCGCGGACTTCGGCATCGCCGCCGTCGCGGCCTTCGGCGACGCGGACCGCGAGCGGCTCCTCCTGGACGCGGGCATCATCCGCAACCGGGCCAAGATCGACGCCACCCTCGCCAACGCGAAGCTGCTCGCCACCTGGGAGCCGGGCGAGCTCGACGCCCTGATCTGGTCGCACGCCCCCGATCCGGCGACCCGCCCGGCCCCGCGCACGTTCGCCGACGTCCCGGCGGTCACCGACGAGTCCACGGCCCTCTCCAAGGCCCTCAAGAAGCGCGGCGTCCGCTTCGTCGGTCCCACCACGGCCTACGCCCTGATGCAGGCCTGCGGCCTGGTCGACGACCACCTCGCGGACTGCGCGGCCGGGGGGCGGCGGCCTCGCCGCCACCCCGGAGAAGACCCCGGCGGACACGGCCTAGCGGCCCAGGTACCGCGGCTTCTCCTTGGCGACGAAGGCGCGGACCGCGATGGTGTGGTCCTCCGACGCGCCCGCCAGGGTCTGGAGCTCCTCCTCCTTGTCCAGGGCCTCGGAGAGCGAGTGGTCGGCGCCGTACGCGAGGGACTCCTTCAGGGCCGCGTACGCCACCGTCGGGCCGTCCGCGAGGGCGCGGGCCGTCTTCGCGGCCTCGGCGGCGAGGTCGGCGGCCGGGACCAGGCGGTTCGCGATGCCCAGCTCGTACGCCTCGCGCGCGCCGATCGAGCGGGGAAGAGCAGCAGGTCGGAGGCGCGGCTCGCGCCGATCAGGCGCGGCAGCGTCCAGGACACGCCCGAGTCGGCGGTGAGCGCGACGCCCGCGAAGGAGGTGTTGAAGGAGGCCGTCTCCGCGACCACCCGGTAGTCCGCCGCGAGCGCGAAGCCGAAGCCGGCCCCGCCGCCACGCCGTTCACGCCCGCGACCACCGGCTTCCGCATGCCGGCGAACGCCCGGACGATCGGGTTGTAGTGGTCGCGGACCGTGTTCATGGTGTCGCGCGTGCCGGACTCCTGGTCCGCCAGGAGCAGCCCACGTGCTCCTTCAGGTCCTGCCCGACGCAGAACGCCCGGTCCCCGGCCGCCGTGAGCAGCACCGCCCGTACGGCGGGGTCCGACGCGGCCGTCTCCGCCGCGTCCCTGAGGGCGACCTTGGTCGCCACGTTCAGGGCGTTCATGGCCTCGGGCCGGTTGAGCGTGATGGTGGCGAGCCCGTCGCTCACCTCGTACAGCACCGTGTCGGCCATGGGTTTCCTCCGCCTCGTCGCGTGGTTGACCAGCACAGCATGGCGGAGATCACCTCCGCCGCACATGTGAGCTGCGTCAAAGAAAGAGGGCTGCCGACCGGACGCCGGGCGGCGAAGTATCGCAGGCCGATCGCCGAAATGTGGGGTTATGAGAGAGCGCGTTGCGCAAGCGATGCCATTCGATGTTGGTCATCGGGTCCTGCCATGCGGGATAATGACCTGGAAGCAATGTGTTCGAAGCCGGTGACGCGTGCTCCACACCAAGGAGCTGCCCGGTTGCCGATGGGCTGGTTTCAGGAAGGGGAACAAGCATGGCGGCCATGAAGCCGCGGACGGGTGACGGCCCGCTCGAGGTGACCAAGGAGGGGCGGGGCATCGTCATGCGCGTTCCGCTCGAAGGCGGCGGTCGGCTTGTCGTCGAGCTGACTCCCGACGAGGCCGAGGCGCTCGGCGACGCCCTCAAGAAGGTCGTCGGCTGACCCTCTCTCCAGGATTTCCACCGCCGCCCCGGTACGGTCCGCCGTGCCGGGGCGGCGTGTCTCCGAACCCGTGCGGCCCCAGGGGTCGGCGGTCCCTTCGGAAGGGTACGGCTCCGGGACCGGTGGAGCCGGTCAGCCGCGGCGCACCGCGCACAGCAGGCCGTCGCCCACCGGCAGCAGCGAGGCCACCAGGTCCTGGCTCTCCCGCACCGCCCGCAGCAGCTCGCGGACCCGCTGGACCTCCGCCGGCTGCGCCGACGAGTCGATCGTCCGGCCGTCCGCGAAGACGCCCTCGAAGCAGACCAGACCCCCAGGCCGCAGCAGGCGCAACGATTCAGCGAGGTAGTCCAGGTACTCGAGCCGGTCGCCGTCGCAGAACACGAGGTCGTACCCGCCGTCCGCGAGCCGGGGCAGCACGTCCAGGGCGCGGCCGGGGATGAACCGGGCCCGGTTGCCCGCGAAGCCCGCCGCGCGGAAGGCCGTCTTGGCCACCTGCTGCCGCTCCGGCTGGAGGTCCACGGTCGTCAGGACCCCGTCCGGCCGCATTCCGAGCAACAGGTAGATGCCCGACACGCCCGTACCGGTACCGATCTCCGCCACCGCCTTGGCGTCCGCCGTCGCGGCGAGCAGACGCAGCGCCCGCCGGTGCCCGGCGACACCGAGGGAGCCCTGCCTCGTGGGCCCGCTCGCGGGCCAGCGCAGTGCTTCGTCCTCGGCGACAAAGGCGTCGGCGAACGCCCAGCTCGTCTGCCGGTTGGCGGTAATGGCCCTCTCCTGTCCCCGTAGTTGACGCAACGGTGACTGTATCCGCTGCCGGCGGGAACCCGCAGATGGGACCGGGCGTTCACCAGGGGAGGGACGCGACGGAGGCAGCCGGGCGAGCCGGTCCCAAATTCGCGTAAAGATTCTTATCCGGAACTAACGGGCTAGGTGGCTATGGTAGGGGCTCCACTGGACACCACCAGAGCCGACAGGGGAGGTGCGGCTGCGCCTGGGGATCGGGGAGGAGTGCTTCGGCGCCTTCTCAGGTCGGCGGGTGAGCCGAAATCCGTGACCGACACCGCTGACCGTTCCCGCACCGCGGACTCCGCACCACCACGGCGACCTTCGCATCGGATGCGGAATCGCAGGCGTGGACCCCTCCACCTGGGAGGAGATCGTCAGCACGCACAGTGGCCGGGTCTACCGCCTCGCCTACCGCCTCACGGGCAACCAGCACGACGCCGAGGACCTCACCCAGGAGGTCTTCGTCCGCGTCTTCCGCTCGCTGTCGACGTACACGCCGGGCACCTTCGAGGGCTGGCTGCACCGCATCACCACCAACCTCTTCCTCGACATGGTCCGCCGCAAGCAGCGCATCCGCTTCGACGCGCTCGCCGACGACGCCGCCGAGCGGCTGCCCAGCCGCGAGCCCTCGCCGCAGCAGGCCTTCAACGACACGCACTTCGACGCCGACGTGCAGCAGGCCCTCGACACCCTCGCGCCCGAGTTCCGCGCGGCCGTCGTCCTCTGCGACATCGAAGGACTGTCGTACGAGGAGATCGCCGCGACCCTCGGCGTGAAGCTCGGCACCGTCCGCAGCCGGATCCACCGCGGGCGCTCCCACCTCCGCAAGGCGCTCAAGCACCGCTCGCCCGAGGCCCGGGCGGAGCGTGCGCTCGCCTCCGTCGGATGGGAGGCGGGCACAGCGTGAGCGGCACACCCCCACGTCACCGACCCCGCGGAGCACCACCTCGGGGACCGGCTCGCCGCGCTCGTCGACGGCGAGCTGGGGCACGACGCCCGCGAGCGGGTCCTCGCCCACCTGGCGACCTGCGCCCGCTGCAAGGCCGAGGCCGACGCGCAGCGCACCCTCAAGAGCGTCTTCGCCTCCGCGGCGCCCCCACCGCCCTCCGAGGGCTTCCTCGCCCGCCTCCAGGGACTTCCGGGAGGACCCGGCGAACCGTCGGGGGATCCCGGGGGCTTCGGCGGCCCGGGCGGCCTCAGGGGTTCCGGGGGCCCCAAAAGCCCCTTCGAGGAACTCCTCGGCGCCCGGGGGTGAAGTCGGACGGCTTCGCCACGGCGGCGGTCGTCACCCCGCACTCCGGGGGCCCGCCACGGGCTTCCGCATACACGAGGTCGGTGACCGCTCCCCGGGATCCGGCGGACGCGGCCGGCGGTTCGCCTTCGTGGCGGCCAGCGCCGTCTCGTTCGCGGCCATCGCCCTCGGCGGCACGCTGCCGCTGGACGCGTCGGTGAGCGCGGCCGGGCGCGGTGCCCAGGGCACGGGCAGCGCGGTCACCCCGCTGCGCACCACCACCGCGGGCGGCGGCACGGGCACGCCCTCGGCCGCGGCACGCGCCCGGCGAGCGCACGGGCGCCCAGGCGTTCGTCGCCGCCGAGCCGCTCGCCGCGCTCACCCCGGCGGCGGTTCCGCGGGGTCCCGTGGCGGCCGTGGTTCCGTTGACGGCCGGGCACTCCTTCGTCTCGCCCCGGGTGGCCGTGGGCCTCGCATACCCGCCTTCCCGTCCTCCACTCCTCTCTCTCCGTTCGTGCGGGCGGCGGGTCCGGTCCTTCCGCCGGCCCTCGCTCCCGGGCCCGGTCCGGGGCCGGGCCCGACGACCGCGCCGCTCGGCTCCCCGTTGACCCGCGACCTGGTTGAATCCAGGGGGAGTGGCGCCCGATCCAGGGGCGCGGACGGGTCAGCGGTTGCGGGAGAGCATGAACAACGGGAAGCCGAACTGGTGGAGCCGTCCTTCGAGTACACCGGAGGCGGCGCGGATACCCGCGCCGTCTCCGTCCGGTGAGGCGACGGCGACTTTCCCCTGCCCGCACCACAGCCGCCGGCGGCCCCGGAGCCGCCGACGGCGACCGCCCGGCCGAGGCGGCCCCGGCCGACCCCGAGAGCGTCGCGCCCGCCGGAGCCGTCGGGACCGACCCCGAGGCCGTCGCCCCGTCCGTCGTCCTGACCAAGGGCGAGCCGCAGGACCGGGCCCCGGCGCCCGAGGCCGCCCCCGCGCCGCAGGAGCAGGCGCAGGCGCAGCCGCAGGCCGCCGCCCCGCCCCTGCACGCCCCCGACGAGTACCGGACGCCGCCCTACGGCGAGCCCGGGCCGTGGGCGCCCGCGCCGCCGTGCAGCGGCCCCGTCCCCGTACCGCCCCAGCAGGGCCCCGTACCGCCCCAGGCGCACCCCCAGCACCAGCCGCACCCGCAGGGGCGCCCGCGCCCTGGGGGCAGTACGACCCTGGGGCGTCGGCGGGCCCGCCTTCCCGCCCCCGCCCGCGAAGCGGTATCCCGCAAGGGGCTCGCCGTCGCCGGGGCGCTCGTCTTCGCCCTGATCACCGGCGTCGTCGGCGGCGGCATCGGCGCGTACGTCGAACGCAACGGCGGGATCACCGCCGTCGAACTGCCCCAGGCCGCCGCCGAGGACACCGGCCGCGCCCCCGACAGCGTGGCCGGGATCGCCGCCAGCGCCCTGCCCGGCGTGGTCACCCTGCACGTCAAGGGCAGCGGTTCGTCCGGCACCGGCACCGGCTTCGTCCTGGACACCCGGGGCCACATCCTCACCAACAACCACGTCGTGGACGGCGCCCGCTCCTCCGCGGACATCTCGGTGACCTTCTCCAGCGGCGAGACCGCCCGCGCCAAGCTCGTCGGCAAGGACACCGGCTACGACCTGGCCGTCGTCCAGGTCACCGGCGTCTCCGGCCTCAAGGCCCTGCCCTCGGCAACTCCGACAACGTGCGCGTCGGCGACCCCGTCGTCGCCATCGGCGCCCCCTTCGACCTCTCCAACACCGTGACCTCCGGCATCATCAGCGCCAAGGAGCGCCCGATCACCGCCGGCGGCGAGAAGGGCGACGGCAGCGACATCAGCTACGTCGACGCGCTCCAGACCGACGCCCCCATCAACCCCGGCAACTCCGGCGGACCCTCCTCGACTCCAAGGCCCGGGTCATCGGCATCAACAGCGCGATCCGCGCGGCCGGCAGCTCCGGCGACGGCGAGGGCGAGGCGCGAGCCAGCCCGGCTCCATCGGCCTCGGCTTCGCCATACCGATCAACCAGGGCAAGCGGGTCGCCGAGGAGCTCATCAGCACCGGCAAGGCGACCCACCCGGTCATCGGCGTGAGCCTCGACATGCAGTACAACGGCGACGGCGCCCGCGTCGGCGAGAAGGGCAAGGACGGCACCGCCTCCGTCACGCCCGGCGGCCCGGCCGCCCAGGCGGGGCTCCGGTCCGGCGACGTCATCACCGAGGTCGACGGCCAGCGGGTGCACAACGGCGAGGAGCTCATCGTGAAGATCCGCGCCCACCGTCCCGGCGACCGCCTGGAGCTCACCCTGCGCCGCGACGGCAAAGAGCTGACAAAGACGTTGACGCTCGGCTCCTCGCAGGGCACCTGAGCGCCATGCGGCGGACACCGCGAGGTACCCGCCCGGCAGTTTCGGCGGGTACCGTGGACCGGGCCCTGGACCGGCGTGAAGGAGCTACTAGGTGTTCAGCGACATAGGCGCACTCGAGCTGGTGACGCTCGTGGTCCTCGCCGTGCTCGTCTTCGGGCCGGACAAGCTCCCGAAGGTGATCCAGGACGTCTCGCGCTTCATCCGGAAGGTCCGCGAGTTCTCCGACAGCGCGAAGAACGACATCCGCAGCGAGCTGGGACCGGAGTTCAAGGACTTCGAGTTCGAGGACCTCAACCCCAAGACGTTCCTCCGCAAGCAGTTGGAGAACAACGAGGACCTCAGGGAGCTCAAGGACCTGCGCGGCACCTTCGACCTCAAGAAGGAGATGAACGAGGTCGCCGACGCGGTCCACGGCCGCGAGACCCTGCCCGCCGTCAACGGCTCGGCGACCGGCGGGACGGCGGCCGGCGGGGCGGCGGCGGGCACCCCGGACCTCCTCAAGAAGCGGGACGAACCGGGCGCCGCCGAGCGCCCCCGTACGACTCCGACGCGACCTGACGACGGGCTGTCACCGCCCCGGCGCGCCCCGGTGGCTATCCTCGCTCTGTTGACGGAACGAGGAGGCGGCCGAGATGGAGACCACGACCCGGGTGGAGGGCATGCCCGTGGCCCGGCGGATCGACGAGGGCTTCCTGCGGGCGCCCTTCGCCTGGTACGGCCTCGACGAGGCCTTCACCGAGCCGCGCCGGCTGATGCAGGCCGGCACGGCGGCGGACGGCAGCGTGCAGCACGGATCGATCGGGCACGGTGACGCGCCGTCGATAAGGTCGGACGCGAGCGGTGCGGAGAAGGAGCGTTTCGCCGTCGTCGTGACGGTCGCGGCGAGCCCCGTCCGGCGGACCGGGGACGGGACGGGCGTCCTCGACGCCACCACGGTCTCCTCCGCCGCCTGGCTGGCGGGCTCCGGACTGCTCGTGCACACCTGGCCGGCCTCGCTCGACCACGTGACCCGCGACCACTGGCTGGACCAGCAGACCGAGACGGCCTTCGAGCTCGCCGACGACCTCGACGGGCCCGCCTGGACGACGCTCTCGCTGCCCGTGGACGGGGTGCCGGTGCCGTTCCACTACCGCGAGTCCGAGTTCGGCTGGGTCCTGGCCGGCTCGGCGGCGGGCGTGCACCTGGGGGCGTACGGGCGGGGGATGAGCGCGTACGGGCTCGGGTTCGCGCAGATCAAGGACCTCGACGCGTACGCCTGAGAACGGCGGAAGGGCGCCCCGGCGAACCGGGGCGCCCTTCGTCGTGACCCGCTCAGAACTTGTTGCGCGGCGTGATGCCCAGGCTCATGCCCGACAGGCCGCGCTGGCGGCCGCCCAGCTTACCGGCGATGGCGCGGAGCGCCGCGCCCGCGGGGAGTCCGGGTCGGACAGGACGACCGGCCTGCCGTCGTCGCCGCCCTCGCGCAGCCGCACGTCGATCGGGATCGAGCCGAGGACCGGGACGGTCGCGCCCGTGGTCTGCGTCAGGCCGTCCGCGACCTTCTGGCCGCCGCCGGTGCCGAACACGTCGACCATCTCGTCGCAGTGCGGACACGGCAGGCCCGCCATGTTCTCCACGACGCCGACGATCTTCTGGTGCGTCTGGACGGCGATCGAGCCGGCCCGCTCGGCGACCTCGGCCGCCGCCTGCTGCGGGGTCGTGACGACCAGGATCTCCGCGTTCGGCACGAGCTGCGCGACCGAGATCGCGATGTCGCCGGTGCCCGGCGGCAGGTCGAGAGGAGGACGTCCAGGTCGCCCCAGTACACGTCCGCGAGGAACTGCTGGAGCGCGCGGTGCAGCATCGGGCCGCGCCACACCACCGGCGCGTTGCCCGGGGTGAACATGCCGATGGAGATGACCTTCACGCCGTTCGCCGACGGCGGCATGATCATGTTCTCGACCTGGGTCGGAAGGCCGTCCGCGCCCAGCATCCGGGGCACGCTGGCCGTAGATGTCGGCGTCGACGACGCCGACCTTGAGCCGTCGGCGGCCATCGCGGCCGCCAGGTTCACGGTAACGGAGGACTTGCCGACGCCCCCTTGCCGGAGGCGACCGCGTAGACCCGGGTCAGCGAGCCGGGCTTGGCGAACGGCACCTCGCGCTCGGCGGTCGTGCCGCGCAGCGCGGCCGCCAGCTCCTTGCGCTGCTCGTCGCTCATCACGTCCAGCGAGACGTCGACGCCGGTGACGCCCTCGACCCGGGAGACGGCCTCGGTCACCCGCTGGGTGATGGTGTCGCGCATCGGGCACCCGGAGACCGTCAGGTAGACCGTGACGGCGACCCTGCCGTCCGGTTCGATCTCCACCGACTTGACCATGCCGAGCTCAGTGATCGGCTTGTTGATCTCAGGGTCGTTCACCGTCGCCAGTGCTTCGAGCACCGCGTCTTCCGTAGCCATACCGACGATGGTACGGCGCGGAACACCGGCCCAGGTAAGGCCGTCAACGGTCGGGTACGTCACTTCCGCGCGCGTCGCCGGACGGGAAGAGGTCCCGGCGCTCCTCCATCTCCTTGAGGAGGTCCTGGAGCTCGGAACGGATCCAGTCGCGCGTGGCGACCTCGCCGAGGCCCATGCGCAGCGCGGCGATCTCCCGCGTCAGGTACTCGGTGTCCGCGATCGACCGCTCGTTCTGCTTCCGGTCCTGTTCCAGGTTGACTCGGTCCCGGTCGTCCTGCCGGTTCTGGGCGAGCAGGATCAGCGGGGCCGCGTACGAGGCCTGGAGGGACAGCGCGAGCGTCAGGAAGATGAACGGGTACTCGTCGAACTTCAGCGGCCCCGGCGCGAAGATGTTCCACAGCACCCAGACGACGATTGTCAGCGTCATCCAGACCAGGAACCGGCCCGTTCCCAGGAAGCGGGCGATCCGCTCCGACAGGCGCCCGAAGGCCTCCGGGTCGTACTCCGGCAGCAGCCGGGCCCGACGCTCCCTCGGCAGGTCGAGCCGGATCCGGGGCACGGCCCGCTCCCGGTCCCGCTCGCGCTCCCGGTCCTGCGTGCGTTCAGCGGCCATGCCCCGCCCCTCCTCCTCGTGGAACTCGGTCTCGCGCCAGTCGTCCGGCAGCAGGTGGTCCAGCACGTCGTCGACGGTCACCGCGCCGAGCAGGGACCCGCTCTCGTCCACGACGGGCGCGGCGACCATGTTGTACGCGGCGAGGTAGCTGGTGACGGCCGGCAGCGGGGTGTCCGGGCCGAGCGGCGGCAGGTCGCTGTCCACGATCGAGCTGACCAGGGTGAACGGCGGGTCCCGCAGGAGCCGCTGGAAGTGCACCGTGCCCAGGTACTTCCCCGTCGGCGTCTCGTCCGGCGGCCGGCACACGTACACCTGCGCGGCGAGGGCCGGGGACAGGTCCTGCTGGCGGACCCGGGCCAGCGCGTCCGCGACGGTCGCGTCCGGGCGCAGCACGATCGGCTCCGTCGTCATCAGACCGCCCGCCGTGCGCTCCTCGTACGCCAGGAGGCGGCGCACGTCCGCCGCGTCGTCCGGCTGCATCAGGGTCAGCAGCCGCTCCTGGTCCTCCTCGGGCAGCTCGGACAGCAGGTCGGCCGCGTCGTCCGGGTCCATCGCCTCCAGGACGTCGGCCGCCCGCTCCTCCTTCAGCTTGCCGAGGATCTCGATCTGGTCGTCCTCCGGCAGCTCCTCCAGGACGTCCGCGAGCCGGTCGTCGTCGAGGGCCGCGGCCACCTCGGCGCGCCGCTTGGGGGAGAGGTGGTGCAGGGCGTTGGCCAGGTCGGCCGGGCGCAGCTTCTCGAAGGTGGCGAGCAGGTTCTCGGCGCCCTGGCCGTGCTCCTCCAGGGAGAAGCCGGTGACGGCCGACCACTCGACGGTCAGGGTCTCGCCCCGGCGGCTCAGCACCCGCCCTTGCCCTTGCGGACGAAGACCTTGTCGATCTCCCAGTCGCGGCGGGCGGGCAACTGCTGGATGGCGATGTCGAGGACGGTGACCTCCTCGCCCTCCCGCCCGTCGTTCCCCACGAGCCGCACCCGCCGGTCCAGGAGCTCGCCGAGGACGAGCCGCTCGGTGGGGCGCTGCTCGAAGCGGCGCATGTTCACCACGCCGGTGGTGATGACCTGGCCGGACTCGACGCCGGTGATCCGGGTCATGGGGACGAAGACCCGGCGGCGGCTGAGCACCTCCACGACCATGCCGAGCAGGCGCGGCGGGCGGCGGCCGACCCGCAGCATGGCCACCAGGTCGCTGACCCGGCCGACCTGGTCGCCGACGGGGTCGAAGACGGGGACCCCGCCAGGTGGGAGACGAAGATCCGGGGGCGCCTGCCGCCATGCCACGCGCCTCCTCGGTGTCGCACGATTCGAGTCCTCGCAGCGCCCGGCCGGTGATCGCGGAGCGCTACCGGTTCAGGCTAGCCCGTGCCGTTCCGGCCCGCTCCGGCAGTGCCTCCGTACGGCTGCCTGCGGGGGCCGCCGGCCGGCCCGGGTACGCTGCGGTCTGCTGTTACCCCGGTACCGGAGCCGGAACCCCCGGTACCGGTACGGGTACCGGACCCTGCCCTCCGCCCGGCCGGGTCCCGGCGCCCGTACGCCCGCACGATCACGAGAGGCAGCGCAGATGACCGTCCGCACCCCGGCATCGCGTATCCGCGGGGCCGTCGTGCCCTGGCGCTCTGCGCCGGACTGACGGCGGGGCTCACGGCCTGCGCCGCCGACCCGGACGAGGGGACCAACGGGGTCGGGCGGCTCGCCGCCCCGACATCGAGCGCAAGGCGCGGACGGTGGCGGACGGGGCGAAGGCAGTGCGCCTGGCCGGCACCCTGGTCAGCAAGGGCGGCACCTTCAAGCTCAACATGCGCCTCAAGCGGGACGGCGCCAGCGGCTCGGTGACGACGCGGAACGGCACCTTCGAGCTGACGCGGGTCGGCGACACGCTCTACCTGAAGGCCGACGCCGGCTTCTGGTCCCACGGCAAGGGCGACGACAAGCCGACGGAGACGGACGTCGAGGCCGCCGAGAAGCTCGACGGCAAGTACGTGAAGGTGCCGCAGGACGACCCCTCGTACCGGCAACTGCGCGGCTTCACCGACATGAAGCCGCTGCTCGACGGCCTCATCGGGCTGCACGGCGAGAAGGTCAAGGGCGACCGCACGCGGGTCGGCGGGGTCCGCACGATCAAGGTCAAGGGCGGCGCGGACGGCGGGGGCGGCGTCCTCGACGTGTCCCTGGACGGCTCCCCGTACCCGGTGCAGTTCGCCCGGGGCGGCGGCGGGGGCGTGGTGACGCTCTCCGACTGGAACAAGGACTTCCCGCTGGCCGCGCCGACGAAGGACGAGACCGTGGACTACGGCAAGCAGCTTCCCCGCACCTGAGGAGCGCGCCCCTCAGCGGCGCTTGCGGCGCTTCAGGAGCAGGCGCGGGAGCGCAGCCGGCACGGGGCGGCGGGTGGTGGCCGCCGTGGGCAGCGGTACGGCCACCAGGGAGCCGTCCGGCAGCTCCGCGGCGACCTCGCGCGGTTCCAGCCGCACCACCCGGCACTCGCGCGCCCAGCGCTCCGGCATCGCCTCGCCGTCGGGCGCGTTGAGCCGCTTGCCCTTCAGCTCCGCGACGGCCGCGTCCCACTCCTCCGTACCGGCGGCCAGCTCGCGCACGGCGGCCGTCCAGGCGACGATCCGGCCGCCCTTGTCCTTGCTGCGGACGGTCACCTCGGCCGTGCCGCCGTCCACCAGGCCCGGCAGCGGCTGCTCGCCGGGCCCGTCGCCGACGAGGAGCGCGGCGCCGTCGTGCCAGACGTGCCAGAGCGCGCGGGCGGGCCCGGTGCCGCGCACCCACACCAGGCCGGACTTCTTGGTGGCCTCCTCGACGAGGGCGGGCCCGAGCGACTGATCGGTCATGCCCGCAGCCTATCCGCGACCGCCCTACAGCCAGCCGTTGCGCTTGAGGGTGCGGTGGATGGTGAGGCAGACCACGACGATGCCGGTGAGCACCATCGGGTAGCCGTACTTCCAGTGCAGCTCCGGCATGTGGTCGAAGTTCATGCCGTACACCCCGCAGACCGCCGTGGGGACGGCGACGATCGCCGCCCACGAGGTGATCTTGCGCATGTCCTCGTTCTGCGCGACGGTCGCCTGCGCCAGGTTGGCCTGGAGGATCGAGTTGAGCAGCTCGTCGAAGCCGACGACCTGCTCCTGGACGCGGGCGAGGTGGTCCGCCACGTCCCGGAAGTACTTCTGGATGTCCGGGTCCACGAGCCGCATCGGCCGCTCACTGAGCAACTGCATCGGCCGCAGCAGCGGGTGACGGCCCGCTTGAACTCCAGGACCTCGCGCTTGAGCTGATAGATCCGGCCGGTGTCCGTACCGCGCGTGGAGCCCTTCACGGCCGGCGAGAAGACGTCGATCTCCAACTGGTCGATGTCCAGCTCGACGGAGTCGGCGACCGCGATGTAGCCGTCGACGACGTGGTCCGCGATGGCGTGCAGGACGGCCGAGGGCCCCTTGGAGAGCAGCTCTCGGGCTCGCCCTGGAGCCGGTGGCGGAGGTTGCGCAGGGAGCCCTGCCCGCCGTGCCGGACGGTGATGACGAAGTCGGGGCCGGTGAAGCACATGACCTCGCCGGTCTCGACGACCTCGCTGGTCGCGGTGAGCTCGGCGTGCTCGACGTAGTGGATCGTCTTGAAGACGGTGAAGAGGGTGTCGTCGTACCGCTCCAGCTTGGGCCGCTGGTGGGCGTGGACGGCGTCCTCGACGGCGAGCGGGTGCAGCCCGAACTCGGCCGCGATGACGGCGAATTCGGCCTCGGTCGGCTCGTGCAGGCCGATCCAGGCGAAGCCGCCCTTGTCCCGTACGCGCCGCATCGCGCCGCGCGGGTGAGCACGCGTCGTCCTCGACCCGGCGCCCGTCGCGGTAGACGGCGCAGTCGACGACGGCGGTGGACGCCGAGTGGTCGCGGGTGGGGTCGTACGCGGTGTACGTGGTGGGGGTCTTGCGCAGGGGTGCCGCAGGCTCGGACGGACGGCGGCACGCAGGTCACGGATCATCGACATGGGCATGCTCCTTCACGGAGAGGCCGTCGGCGAGCGTGGCACAGCCCGGAATGGGGACGTGGAGCTACGTCGTCCACAAAGCGGGCGGCACCGGGGGATCGCGGTGACGGCGTTCGCTACAGACATTCGCTACGGACAGGCGAGGTCGACATGCTCTTCCGTCGTGCGAGATGCCGGAGAAGGGGGTCGCGCGGTCCGTGCGGATCGGGGGATCGCGCGGTCCTGGAGTCGCGTACCCGGAATCACCGGGAGGAAAAGCGCACCGGGCTCGGGTGCGGGGCGGAAGAGCCGCTGGTACTGCCCGACCGACTTCGGTCCATCGCAGCCCCACCTCCTCCGGCCGGTCCCCGTGAGGGATGACGTGTGACGAGTGGTCGGGGATCCAACGCTCCCGGCCAGCGGCCAAGACTATCAGCCGACAGAGGGTCAATCCCTTCCTTTGCCCGTTCCATACGCGCTTTATGCTCAACCCATGGGAGAAGTTCTTGCTCTGGTCGAGGCCCGGTTGCGCACGGCCCTCGGGGAACCGGACGCGCGCGCCGCGGTGACGTTTCTCGGCACGGACCGGATCGAGGTGCTCCGCTTCGTCGACGGCGATCTCGTGCGGTACGCCACCCTCGGGATGTCCGCGCGGCCGATGGCCGATCCGACCGCCGTGCTCGCCGATCCGGTGAAGGGTCCGCGCGCGGAACTCGTCCTCACCGTACGGGCGGGCCTGGCCGACACCGACAAGGTGCTGCGCCCGCTCGCGGTGCTCGCCTCCACCCCGCAGGTCGAGGGCGTGATCGTGGCTCCGGGCGCCTCGCTCGACGTGGGCGAACCGCTCTGGCCGGACGCCCCTTCAGCTCGGTGCTCGTCGCCGAGTCGGGCGGGCTGGTCGAGGACCTGGAACTGGACGGGCCGATGGACCCGGTGCGGTTCCTGCCGCTGCTGCCGATGACCTCGAACGAGGCGGCGTGGAAGCGGGTGCACGGGGCGCAGGCCCTGGAGGAGCGCTGGCTGGCGCACGGCACGGACCTGCGCGATCCCCTGCGCAGGTCCGTGCCCGCTCGACTGACCCGTAATCCCCTTACCTCGCCGGTCGGTTGGCGACTGGGTCCGCTTCCTGGAACTGGACGAACGAGGCGGCGTGGAAGCGGGGCGCAGGCCCTGGAGGAGCGCTGGCTGGCGCACGGCACGGTCCCCTGCGGGTCCGTAATCCCTTACCTCGCCGGTCGGTTGGCGAAGACGCCGACGCCGTCCTCGGTGGCGTGCTTCGGGGCCAGCTCCTCGGCCTCGTGGGTGAGGGAGGCGCGGCGGACCGTGACGACGACGGCGCCGAGCAGCGCCGCCACGCCGGCCACCACGAACGGCACGTGGACGTCGGTCCACTCCTCGATCTTCGGGGCGAAGTACGGGGCGGCCGCCGCGGCGAACCAGCGGACGAAGTTGTAGCCCGCGCTCGCGACCGGGCGCGGGGCGTCCAGACGCCGAGGGCCAGTTCGGTGAAGACGGTGTTGTTGACGCCGATGAACGCGCCCGACAGGACCGTGCAGACGATCGCGGTGGTGTGGCCGCCGTAGCCGAGCACCACGACGTCCGCCGCGAGCAGCACCAGCGAGCCGGTGAGCACCGTGAGCGAGCCGAACCGGCGCTGGAGCCGGGGCGCGACGAGCACCGAGAAGACGGCGAGCAGCACGCCCCAGGCGAAGAACACCGCGCCGGACTTGTACGGCGTCATGTTCAGCACGAACGGGGTGAAGGCGAGGACCGTGAAGAACGCGTAGTTGTGAAGAACGCGGCCGCCGCGGCCGAGGCGAGGCCGCCGTGGCCCAGGGCCCGGGCCGGGTCGAGCAGCGAGGTCTTCCGGGCCGGCTTCGGCTGCTCCCCGAGGAAGACCGCGATGCAGAGGAAGCCGATCGCCATCAGGGCGGCGGTGCCGAAGAAGGGGTAGCGCCAGCTCGCGTCGCCGAGGACCGCGCCGAGCAGCGGTCCGCAGGCCATGCCGAGGCCGAGCGCCGACTCGTAGAGCAGGATCGCCGCCGCGCTGCCGCCGGCCGCCGCGCCGACGATGACGGCGAGCGAGGTCGAGACGAAGAGCGCGTTGCCGAGGCCCCAGCCGGCCCGGAAGCCGACGAGCTGTCCGACGGTGTCGGAGGTGCCGGCGAGGGCGGCGAAGACGACGACGAGCGCGAGCCCGGCGAGCAGGGTCCTGCGGCCGCCGATGCGGCTGGAGACGAAGCCGGTGACCAGCATCGCGACGGCGGTGATCAGGAAGTACGAGGTGAAGAGCAGCGAGACCTGGCTCGGGGTCGCGTGCAGGCCCTGCGCGATCGACGGCAGGATCGGGTCGACGAGGCCGATGCCCATGAAGGCGACGACCGAGGCGCCGGCCGTGGCCCAGACGGCGGGGGCTGGCGCAGGATGCTCCCGCCCGCGGGTGCGTCTCCGACGGGCGCCGCTTCTCTCTCCATGGGTGCTGTTCCTCCGTGGTGACCGGATGAGTGCGATATACACAGAATAAGTTAGACGGCCTAATGAGTGCAAGCTACATCTATATGGGGAGGGGTGTGCGGGTATAGCGGAAGGGATGTGCGAGTGGGCGGCCCGTGCCGGACGGGTGATCGTTCGGGGTCGTCCTTGACGCGGGACGGAAGGGGTAGGACCGTTGAGCCCTATGAGGGGCGAACCCAGTTGCCCGAAGTGCGGTGGCCGGGTCAGAGCGCCCGGCCTCTTCGCCGACTCCTGGCAGTGTGACGTGCACGGCTCGGTGCACCCGCTCCAGCCCGTCGTCCCGCCCAGCGTCGAAGCCCTCGGCGTCGTGGTGCACCGCTCCCGGGTGCCCGTGTGGATGCCGTGGCCCCTGCCCGTCGGCTGGCTCTTCACCGGGGTCGCGTACGCGGCGACGACCGCAGCGGCGGGCGCGCGACCGCCGTCGCCTGCTCGGGCCCCGGCCCGCTCGGCGGGATCGGGGAGCTGCTCCTGGTCGCCGAGGAGCTCGGCGTCGGCCTCGGCGCGCGGTACGCCGGCATCGACGGACTCGACCCCGGCTCCGGCATGGCCATCGACAAGCCGCCCCAGACGAAGGTGCTCGCCGCCGGGCGCCCCACCCCGCTCTGGCACGTCACCGGCGCCCCGCACGACCGCGCGGTCTTCGCGGGCGAGGCGCGCAGCCTGTGGCTGTGGGCGATCGTCTGGCCCGAGCAGTCCGGCCTCCTGATGTACGACGAACTGGTCCTGACGGACCTGCGGGACGCCGGCGCCGAGGTCGAACTGCTGCCGTGCGGGGCGCTCACGCCGCGCCTGCTGGGCTGAGAACGGCGCCGGACCGGGCCTTCGCCGCGCCGGGGTCCCGCCCGGGGCCGGCGCGTTCCTTCCGTGCGGGCGTGTTCGATTCGCCCGTTATGCTGGAGCGTCCCCGTCCGTCCCGAGCCCCCGGAGTACCGCGTCGTGCGCATCGACCTGCACACCCACTCCACGGCCTCCGACGGCACGGACTCCCCGGCCGAGCTCGTCCGGAACGCGGCCGCCGCCGGGCTCGACGTCGTCGCCCTCACGGACCACGACACCACCCGCGGTCACGCCGAGGCGATCGCCGCGCTGCCCGAGGGCTGACCCTCGTCACCGGGGCCGAGCTGTCCTGCCGTATGGACGGCATCAGCCTGCACCTGCTCGCGTACCTCTTCGACCCGGAGGAGCCCGCGCTCCTCACCGAGCGCGAACTCGTCCGCGACGACCGCGTGCCCCGCGCCCGGGCGATGGTCGGCAAGCTCCGGGAGCTCGGCGTCCCCGTCACCTGGGAGCAGGTGGCCCGGATCGCCGGCGACGGCTCCGTGGGCCGCCCGCACGTCGCCGAGGCGCTGGTCGAACTCGGGGTCGTCCCCGACGTGTCCGGCGCCTTCACGCCCGAGTGGCTCGCCGACGGCGGCCGGGCCCACGTCGGCAAGCACGAGCTGGACCCGGTCGAGGCGATCCGCCTCGTCAAGGCGGCCGGCGGCGTCACCGTCTTCGCGCACCCCTCGCCGTCAAGCGCGGCCGGGTGCTCCCGGAGGCCGCGATCGCCCGGCTCGCCGAGGCCGGTCTCGACGGCGTCGAGGTGGACCACATGGACCACGACGAGGCGACCCGGGCGCGGCTGCGCGGGCTCGCCAAGGAGCTGGGCCTGCTGACCACCGGCTCCAGCGACTACCACGGCAGCCGCAAGACCTGCCGCCTCGGCGAGTACACCACCGACCCCGAGATCTACGGCGAGATCACCCGCCGCGCGGCGGGCCTTCCGGTCCCCGGCGCCGGGGACCCGTCACCGCCTAGGCCGCACCTCCCCGACGGAACCCGCCCCGCCGGCGCACGTCCGCGCGGGCCGTTCCGCGGAGCCGTCCGCAGGCCCCTCACCGCTCCCGGTCCACCCTTCGTACCGCCCTGTGCCGTGCGCGGGCGGCACACCCTGCCCCGGTGACGGAATCCCACATTCCGGATCCCGCGGGCGACACCCCACCGTTCCACCTCTCCCGCAAGGCACCCCACCGTGTTCGACGTCGCCGTCTTCGGCTCGCTGTTCCTGACCCTCTTCGTGATCATGGATCCCCCGGGATCACCCCGATCTTCCTCGCCCTCACCTCCGGCCGCCCGGCCAAGGTGCAGCGCCGGATGGCCTGGCAGGCCGTCGCCGTCGCCTTCGGCGTCATCACCGTCTTCGGCATCCTGGGCCAGCAGATCCTGGCGTACCTGCACGTCTCCGTCCCCGCGCTGATGATCGCGGGCGGACTGCTCCTGCTGCTCATCGCGCTCGACCTGCTCACCGGCAAGACCGACGAGCCCAAGCAGACCAAGGACGTCAACGTCGCCCTCGTCCCGCTCGGCATGCCGCTGCTCGCCGGGCCCGGCGCGATCGTCTCGGTCATCCTCGCCGTGCAGCACGCCGACGGCGTGGCCTCGCAGATCTCCGTCTGGACCGCCATCGCCGCCATGCACGTCGTCCTCTGGCTGACCATGCGGTACTCGCTCGTGATCATCCGGATCATCAAGGACGGCGGCGTGGTCCTGGTGACCCGGCTGGCCGGCATGATGCTCTCCGCCATCGCGGTGCAGCAGATCATCAACGGCGTCACCCAGGTGATCCGGGGCGCCTGACCCCGCCGGACCAGTCCCGGACGCCACTGCGCCCCGTACGGATTCCGCTGTCGCGGAGTCCGTGCGGGGCGCGGTGCGGTGTGGACCGGGCCTGTTACGAGGCCGAGGTCTCGGCGGGGCGGATCCAGATGCGCTGGCCGATCGAGGCGGCCTGCTGCACGATCCGGTTGACGGAGGCGGCGTCCACGACCGTCCGGTCGACGGGCGTGCCGTCGACGTCGTCGAGTCGCAGGATTTCGAAGCGCACGGGCTTCTCCCTTCGTCTGAGTTGATCCTCCTGGTGGAGAACTGCGTGACGTACCTCTACAACGACATGCATCCTGCAAACATTCCTTACGCTAAGGAAAATTTTCGGATGGCTAAATACTGGCGAGTAAGGGGCCGTGGCGGCCGGACCGACGGCAGCGGACGACGAACCGACGCCGGCGGACAACGAGCCGCCCATGGCGGACAATGAGCCGCGTATGAACGACGCAGACACCACTCAGGTGACCGAGACCGACGCCCGCCTGCGCGCACTCGACGCACGCCTGGAGCGCACCAACGAGCTCCTCCGGCGGATGCTGGCCGAGGTCGCCAAGACCCCTTCCACACACGCCATCTTCGTCGACGCGGGTTACGTCCATGCTGCGGCCGGGTTGCTTGTCGTCGGCACCGAGGACCGGCGCTCCTTCGACCTCGACGCGGAAGGGCTCATCGAGGCCTTCATCGACAAGGCCCGCACGATCTTCGCGGACAGCCGGCTCCTGCGCGTCTACTGGTACGACGGCGCCCGCCGCCGCATCCACACCCCCGAGCAGCAGGCCATCGCCGAGCTGCCCGACGTCAAGGTCCGCCTCGGCAACCTCAACGCCAACAACCAGCAGAAGGGCGTCGACTCCCTCATCCGCACGGACCTGGAGTCCCTCGCCCGCCACCGCGCCATCAGCGACGCCGCCCTCGTCGGCGGCGACGAGACCTCGTCTCCGCCGTCGAGGCCGCCCAGGCTACGGCGCCCGCGTCCACCTCTGGGGCATCGAGGCCGCCGAGGGCCGCAACCAGGCCGAGGCCCTCCTCTGGGAGGTCGACAGCCAGCGCACCTTCGACCTGGACTTCTGCCGCCCGTACGTCACCCGCCGCCCCGTCACCACGTACGAGAACGAGGGCGAGCCGCCGCCCTCCCGCGAGGAGGTGCGCTCCGTCGGCGCGCAGATCGCGGCGGCCTGGCTCGCCGAGCGCGGCCGGGACCGGCTCGCCGAGCTCCTGCCCGGCGCGCCCTACCTGCCCGGATCGTTCGACCAGGACCTGCTGGTCGAGGCGGAGCGCCTGCTCAGCCGCTCCCTGCGCGGCCACGCCGCGCTCCGGCGCTCCCTGCGGGACGGCTTCTGGCAGCACCTCAAGGCGCAGTACTGACCTCCCGGGGCGCGACCGCGCGCTCCCAGAAGCCGAGGAGGCGGGCCGTCAGCTCCTCGGGGTGCGACACGTTGGGGAGTGGCCCGCGCCCGCCACCACCGTGTGGTGCGCGCCGGTGCGGGCCGCCGCCGCGGCGAGGTCGGCCGTCGACCAGACCATCTCGTCCGTCCCGTACGCGAAGTGCAGCGGCGTCCGCAGCGCGAGCAGCTCCTCCGTACCGTCCCGGCGGTCGAGCAGCAGCCGCCCGGCGCCCCTGAGCTGGGCGATCCGGGTGCGCGACCAGCGGCGGAGCAGGAAGTCCGCGAGCCCCGGCACGTCGGAGGTGTCCGGCTCCTCGCCCCGGCTGTCCAGCCAGCACATCGCCTGCCAGACCCGCTCCTTCGACAGCACCGCGAGCCCGGCCCGCAGCGCCCGCACCCGGATCCGCTGCGGCCGGGAGACCCGCCGACGCCCGAGGAGAGCAGGGTGAGCGAGCGGAAGGCGTCCGGCGCGACCGCCACCGCCGCCCGGGCCACCAGACCGCCGAACGAGTGGCCCACCAGGTGGACGGGACCGTCCCCGAGCGCCAGGGCCTGCGCCACCGCGTCGAGCGCGAGCGCCCGGCGGCGGTAGGCGGCCTGGCCCCGGGGCCCCGGGGTGTCGTGCTGTCCGCGCCCGTCCACGGCCACGGCCCGGTACCCGGCGCCGGTCAGCGGCTCCAGGAGGGCCAGGAAGTCCTCCTTGCTGCCGGTGTACCCGGGCAGCAGCAGCACCGTCCCCGCCGCTCCCCTCGGGCTCCGCGTCGAGCACGGCGAACGGCCCGCGCACGGTGTCGAGACGGCGGGCGCGGGTGCGCGGCGGCAGGGCCAGGGACCTGGGCTTACTCATAACCCGGACTGTAGTCCGGGGGCGGCGGGACGGCGCGGCCGGGAACACCGCCGCGGCCCGCCCCGGGGAGGGACGGGCCGCGGCGGTGGTGCGGGACGGGCTCAGCCCTCGGCCGGGGCCGCCGTCTTCTTGGTCGTGCGGCGGCGCGGGGCCTTCTTCGGCTCCTCGTCCCCGGCCACGGCCTCGGCGGCCGGCTCGGCGACGGCCTTCTTCACCGTACGGCGACGGGCCGGAGCCTTCGGCGCCTGCGGCTCGGAGGCGTCGGGCGCCTCGGCGGCGACCGTCTTCTTGGCCGCGCGGCGACGGGGAGCCTTCGGGGCCTCCTCGGCGGCGGGGCTTCGACCGCCGGAGCGGCCTCGGCCACGGCCTTCTTCGCCGTGCGGCGCGCGGGGCGGCCTTCTTGGGGGCCTCCTCGGCGACCGGCTCGACGACCGGGGCGGCGGCCTCCTCGGCGACCGGTTCGGCGGCGGGGCCTCGGCCACCGGCGCCTCGGCGGTCACCGGCGAGGCGGTGGCCTTGCGGACGGCACGGCGGCGGCGCGGGGCGGGCTCGGGAGCCTCCTCGGCCACCGGCGCCGGCACCACGGCCGGTACGACGATGATCGCGGCCTCGGCGGACGCCGGGAACCGGCGGCCCGGGTGGCGGCGCGACGACGGCGCGGGGCGGGCGCCTCCTCGACGACCGGAGCCGCGACCGGCTCGGCCACCGGCTCGGCGGCCAGGGCCTCGGCGGTCACCGGCGAACCGGCGGGCCTGCGGGCCGTACGGCGGCGGCGCGGGGCCGGAACCTCGGCCGGGGCCTCGGCGACGACGGCGACGGGCTCGGCCACCGGGGCGGCGACGGGCTCGACGGTCGTGACGGCCGACTCGACGGCCTCGGGGGCCCGAGCGGCTTCGACGGCCTTGCCGGCCGCACGGCGGCGCGGGGCCCGCTTCGACTCCTCGGCCTTCGGCGCCTCGACGGCGGCCGGGGCCTCCGCCTTGGGCGCCTCGACGGCCGACTGCGCCCGCAGGGCGGCCGCGGCGGTCTCGGGCGTCTGGAAGGAGACGGTCTCCTCGGCCGGGCGCACCCGGGCACGGCGACGGCGCACGGCCGGAGCGGGCTCCGGGGCGGCGGGGCCGCGGGGGCCACGGACCGCCGGAGCGGCCTGGACGGCCTCCGGACGGGCGGCGCGGGCACGACGACGGGGGCCTTGGGCTCCTCGGCCTTCGGGGCTTCGGCCTTCCGCTCCTCGGCCTTCCGCTCCTCGGCCTTCCGCTCCTCGGCCTTCGGGGCTTCGGCCTTCGGGGTCTCGGCCTTGGGCGCGTCGGCCTTCGGGGTCTCCGCCTTCGGCGTCTCCGTGACGACCGGAGCCGGAGCCGGGGCCTCGGTCTTCGGCGTCTCGACCGCCTTCGGGGCTTCGGCGACGGCGACCGGGGCCGCCTGCGCGACCGGCACGGAGCCCTGGGCGCCGACCCGGGTGCGACGGCGGCGGCGCGGGGTGCGCGGACCGGACTCGGTCCGGGCCTCGTCACCCGCCGGCACGGCGGCCGGAGCCGCCTGGGCGGCGTCGGTGCGCTCCGAGGGCGCCGGGGCGTCGACGGCGTCGCCGCCGCCGCGGGTGCGCCGGCGCTGGCGCGGGGTCCGGGTGCGCTCCGGGCGCTCCTCGGTCCGCTCCGCCGCCTTCGGGCCGCGGCCACGGCGTCCGCCGGGCTCGCCCAGGTCCTCCAGCTCCTCCGCGCCCAGACCCGCGCGGGTCCGCTCGGCGCGGGGCAGGATGCCCTTGGTACCCGCCGGGATGTCCAGCTCCTCGTACAGGTGCGGGGAGCTGGAGTACGTCTCGACCGGCTCGTGGAAGTCCAGGCCGAGCGCCTTGTTGATGAGCTGCCAGCGCGGGATGTCGTCCCAGTCGACCAGGGTCACCGCCGTGCCTTCGCGCCCGCGCGGCCGGTGCAGCCCACGCGGTGGAGGAACGTCTTCTCGTCCTCCGGCGACTGGTAGTTGATGACGTGGGTGACGCCCTCGACGTCGATGCCGCGCGCGGCGACGTCGGTGCAGACGAGCACGTCGACCTTGCCGTTGCGGAAGGCGCGCAGCGCCTGCTCGCGAGCGCCCTGGCCGAGGTCGCCGTGGACGGCGCCGGAGGCGAAGCCGCGGCGCTCCAACTGCTCGGCGATGTCGGCCGCCGTGCGCTTGGTGCGGCAGAAGATCATCGCGAGCCCGCGGCCGTTGGCCTGAAGGATGCGGGAGACCAGCTCCGGCTTGTCCATCGAGTGCGCGCGGTAGACGTGCTGCTTGATGTTGGCGACGGTGACGCCCTCGCCGTCGGGCGAGGTGGCGCGGATGTGCGTCGGCTGCGACATGTAGCGGCGGGCCAGGCCGATGACCGCGCCCGGCATGGTGGCCGAGAACAGCATGGTCTGGCGCTTCGCCGGAAGCATGTTCATGATCTTCTCGACGTCGGGCAGGAAGCCCAGGTCGAGCATCTCGTCGGCCTCGTCCAGGACGAGGACCTTGACGTGGGAGAGGTCGAGCTTGCGCTGGCCGGCCAGGTCGAGCAGGCGGCCGGGGGTGCCGACGACCACGTCGACGCCCTTCTGGAGCGCCTCGACCTGCGGCTCGTACGCCCGGCCGCCGTAGATGGCGAGCACGCGCACGTTGCGCACCTTGCCGGCGGTCAGCAGGTCGTTGGTGACCTGGGTGCACAGCTCGCGGGTGGGCACGACGACGAGCGCCTGCGGGGCGTCGGTGAGCTGCTCGGGCTTCGCCCGGCCGGCCTCGACGTCCGAGGGGACGGTCACGCGCTCCAGGATCGGCAGGCCGAAGCCGAGGGTCTTGCCCGTGCCGGTCTTGGCCTGGCCGATGACGTCGGTGCCGGTGAGGGCGACCGGGAGGGTCATCTCCTGGATGGGGAAGGGGTTCACGATGCCGACGGCCTCCAGGGCCTCGGCCGTCTCGGAAAGGATTCCGAGCTCTCGGAAAGTCGTAGTCAGGGTGCTGCCTCTTCTGTGAGACGCGGCGCGAGGCGAACGAAGGGGGTCGTACCGTGCCGGATCACTGTCGGCGCGATCGGGAAGACCGCCGCCGGGTGGCACGGGACCACTGCCGTCGCTCGAGCGTCGTACCGCTGAGGGTGACCCTTCCGCGGGTCCGCCGGAAGGGCTGTCGGGCCGGAGCCGATCGGGCCACCGACCGGGCATCCTCATTCATGAGTCGGCCCACCGGATACGTCCGAACGTGCGAAAGCATGTCCGCATACTCAGCAGGCGCCTTACCACTGTACCCCGGAATCGCGCATGTGTGTTGGGGAAAACGTGATGAGGGCACGGTCACACTGACTGACCAGGGCCTTACCGGGCCGAGCGGGCGGGCTATTGTGCGCTCCATGGAGACGCCTGACAACGCCACACCCACCGGGATCGCCGCCAAGGACTGGGCGACGGCTTCCGCCGAGCCGCAGTACCGCGCCGCCGTGATCGACCTCCTCGGCGCCCTCGCCTACGGGGAGCTGGCGGCCTTCGAGCGGCTCGCCGAGGACGCCAAGCTGGCGCCGACCCTCGCGGACAAGGCGGAGCTGGCGAAGATGGCCTCGGCCGAGTTCCACCACTTCGAGCAGCTCCGGGGCCGTCTCGCGGCCGTCGACGCGGAGCCGACGGAGGCCATGGAGCCCTTCGCGAAGGCGCTCGACGACTTCCACCGCCAGACCGCGCCGTCGGACTGGCTGGAGGCCTGGTCAAGGCGTACGTGGGCGACTCGATCGCCAGTGACTTCTACCGGGAGGTCGCGGCCCGGCTCGACTCCGACACCCGCGCCCTCGTGCTC
This sequence comes from Streptomyces sp. WAC08241, assembly GCA_007858575.1. Classification (GTDB taxonomy): domain Bacteria; phylum Actinomycetota; class Actinomycetes; order Streptomycetales; family Streptomycetaceae; genus Streptomyces. The sequence goes on along the minus strand of CP042279.1, from coordinate 4,318,087 downwards.
TCCGTGCTCGACGACACCGGCCACGGCAACTTTGCCGTGGAGAAGGTCCGCGCCGCGATCGACGCCGACCCGCGCGTCGGCGGCCGGCTCGCGCTCTGGGCGCGCCGCCTGATGGGCGAGGCGCTCTCCCAGGCCCAGCGCGTGGTGGCCGAGCGGGACGCGCTCTCCACGATGCTGGTCGGCGGCGTCGCGGACGGCTTCGACCTCGCGGAGGTCGGCCGGATGTTCTCCCGGATCACCGAGGCGCACACCAAGCGCATGGCCGCCCTGGGCCTCGCCGCCTAGGGATCCGTCACGCGGATCGCACGGACGGGGCGGCGGCGCTCAGACCGTCGCCGACCGGCCCGTCGCCGATCGGCGCAGCCGGCGCGCGGCCCGGGGGCGGACCAGGAGCGACAGCACCACCGCCGCCACCGCCACGGCGCCCACCAGGGTGGCGAGGGGTGACCGGGGCCGAGCGCCCCGTGGGTGACGAACGCGCCGAACACCCCGCCGAGCGCGCCGGTGGTGAGGACGGGCCCCGGCCGGGGAGACGGTCGGGCAGCCGGTGCAGGGCGGCCCAGGCCAGGACGAGACCGAACAGGGCGGAGCCGAGGGCTTCCAGGTACATCGGGGGATCACCTCGCGAGGGGTGCGGGGCGGGTGGTGCGGTCGAGTCCTCCCTACCCGTGGCGTCCGGCGCGCAATCCTCCCGTACCGCCCGACGTGGACATACGGGCATACGGACACACGAAAGGGCCCGGTGGACCGAGGACGGTCCGCCGGGCCCTTCCGATGGCTCCCGGGCTCAGATCGCGCCGAACCCCACGCGGCGGACGGCGGGCTCGCCGAGCTCCACGTACGCGATCCTGTCGGCAGGAACGAGGATCTTGCGGCCCTTCTCGTCCGCGAGGCTGAGGAGCTGCGACTTGCCGGCCAGCGCGTCGGCAACGGCGCGCTCGACCTCCTCGGCGGACTGCCCGCTCTCCAGAACGATCTCCCGGGGTGCGTGCTGCACGCCGATCTTGACCTCCACGGCTATGTCCTCCGAACGGTCAGCGTTGCGCGATTCATCCGCGCCGTACGCTGCACACATTAGCCCGGTGAGGGGACGCGCACGGTGTGCTCGCCGCACGCCAGGAGCGAACACGCTTCAGGAGCGAACACGCTTCAGGAGTGGACACGCGTCAGGAGTGGGCACGCGTCAGGAGTGGACACCCGCCGGGGAGGCGCGGGTCAGTGGCCCTCGGCGCTCAACTGGCCGTCGACCGGGTGGAGCGGGAAACCCGCGATGCCGCGCCAGGCGAGCGAGGTGAGCAGCTCCACCGCCTTGTCGCGCGGGATGGGGGACTCGCTCGACAGCCAGTAGCGGGCCACGACCTGGGAGACGCCGCCGAGGCCCACGGCGAGCAGCATCGACTCGTCCTTGGACAGGCCGGTGTCCTCGGCGATCACCTGGGAGATCGCCTCGGCGCACTGGAGGCTGACCCGGTCCACGCGCTCGCGCACGGCCGGCTCGTTGGTCAGGTCGGACTCGAAGACCAGCCGGAACGCGCCGCCCTCGTCCTCGACGTAGGCGAAGTACGCGTCCATGGTCGCCGCGACCCGGAGCTTGTTGTCCGTGGTGGAGGCGAGGGCGGTGCGCACCGCCAGGAGGAGCGCCTCGCAGTGCTGGTCGAGGAGGGCCAGGTAGAGGTCCAGCTTCCCGGGAAGTGCTGGTAGAGCACCGGCTTGCTGACGCCCGCCCGCTCGGCGATGTCGTCCATGGCCGCGGAGTGGTACCCCTGGGCGACGAAGACCTCCTGGGCCGCGCCGAGGAGCTGGTTCCGTCGGGCACGTCGCGGCAGGCGCGTGCCCCGGGGCGTGCTGCCTCTGTCTGCTCGATGGCGCTCACGCGGCCTCCCAAGAATCGATCCATGCGCGCTGTAGCGACGCGCCGCCATCGTACTTTTGGGTAACCCGGCTGTGCGCGGTGCGGACGCAGAATTTCACGGACCGGACACCGGGGTCGACAGTCGGTCCGGTATCGGACCGGACGAATCGGCGCCGCGCACGCCCGGCGGCGGCCGCTCCCGGTGTCCGTCCGCGCGTGCGCCCCGTGCCCGGCCGGACGTTCAGCGGTAGTCGTCCTCGTCCAGGGCGACGACGCGGGCCTGCTCGGACGCGTCGGCCTCGTTCGCCGAATCGCGCTCGACGTGGGTCAGCGGCTCGTCCTCGCTCGGCCTGAGTTCGGCGTGCTGCTCGGCGGCGTCGGCCTCCGGCGTCTCCTCGTGCAACTCGACGACCTCCTCTTCGGCGAACGTGTCCGGCTCGGTCGGATCGACAGTCATGCGGCTCCCTCCGGTGGACGGGTCGAGGCCCTGCCCGACGGCTTCCCTCCGAGCCTAGGAGTACACGCGCCCCGCCGCACACGGACTTGTGACCGCACCCACACGCGGGGGCGCGTGATCGTCTCGTAATATTGCGGCCATGTCCTCGACCGAGCTGCCGGAAACCCGGACCGCCGCCGCACCACCCGCGTCACGGTCCCGCGCCGTGCGGGTCGCCGACGGCGAGGAGCTCCGCTCCGTCACCCTGTCCGGCCTCAGCCTGACCGTCCGCGCCCGGCCGGGCGACCGGCCGGGACTGCCGCCCGCGCTGTACGTCCACGGCCTCGGCGGCTCCTCGCAGAACTGGTCCGCCCTGATGCCGCTGCTCGCGGACCTCGTCGACGGCGAGGCCGTCGACCTGCCCGGCTTCGGCGTCTCCCCGCCGCCCGCGGACGGCGACTACTCGGTCACCGGGCACGCCCGCGCCGTCATCCGGCTCCTCGACTCCGGGCGGCGCGGACCGGTCCACCTCTTCGGCAACTCGCTGGGCGGCGCCGTCGCCACCCGCGTCGCCGCCGCCCGGCCGACCTGGTCCGCACCCTGACCCTGATCTCGCCGGCCCTGCCCGAGCTGCGCGCCCAGCGCAGCGCCTAGCCCACCGCGCTGCTCGCGCTGCCCGGCGTCTCCTCCTTCTTCGCCCGGCTGACCAGGGACTGGACGGCCGAGCAGCGAGTCCGCGGGGTCATGGCGCTCTGTTACGGCGACCCCGGCCGGGTGACCGACGAGGGTTTCCTGCACGCGGTCGAGGAGATGGAGCGGCGCCTGGAGCTCCCGTACTTCTGGGACGCGATGGCCCGCTCCTCGCGCGGCATCGTCGACGCGTACACCCTCGGCGGGCAGCACGGGCTGTGGCGGCAGGCCGAGCGGGTCCTCGCCCCGACGCTGCTGGTCTACGGCGGGCGCGACCGGCTCGTCTCGTTCCGGATGGCCCGGCGGGCGGCCACCGCCTTCCGCGGCGCGCGCCTGCTGACCCTGCCCGACGCGGGGCACGTGGCGATGATGGAGTACCCGAGACGGTCGCCCAGGCCGCCCGGGAACTGATCGCCGATCACGGCGGGAGCTGATCCGGGGCGTGGGACGACACAGCCGCAAGGGCGCCGCGCCCGCGCCGGTCGACACCGGCCGGACGCGGGACGCGGGACAGCGACGGACCGGGGCGGAACCGGGCGCGACCGGACCGGCCCCGGCACGGGCCGCCGCCGCAGGACCGCGACCGCGACCGACGACGGCCGGGACCCGACGGGCACACCGCCCGCCGGGACGCCGGCGCACGGGACGCACGGCGCGCCGGCGTACGGGGCTCCCGCACAGGGACCCCGGGCGTACGGGACGCCGGCGCACGGGACCCCCGTGCACGGGACGCCCGCGCACGGCACTCCGGCGTACGGGAAGCCGGCCCATGGAACCCCCGCGCCCGGCACGTCCGCGCACGACGCCTCCGGCACCCCGCCCGCGGCGTCCCCGTCCACCGGGCGGGTGTCGTGCGGGGCGGGCACCCGCAACACGACGAGGGCGGGGCGCGCCCCGCCCGTACGGCGGCCGGCGCGGCCGGACCCTGACCGCCGAGCCCGAACGGACCGACGACCAGGGGCCGTTCGTCCCCGGGCCCCGTCACGAGGACGAGGACGGGGCGGAGGCCCCGGCCGGCCGGGGCGGGCTCGGCCGCACCCTCGCCGGGGTCGCGGCCGCCGCCGTCGCCACCGTCCTCGCCGTCGTCGTCGCCGGGCAGGTCACCGACCAGGAGGCGTCCTCGCCCGCCCCGCACGCCGCCGGGGAACCGGCCGAGCGGGCCGTGGACGACTCCTCCGCCTCCCGCTCCGACGGCCGGACCGCCCCGTCGCTCCCTGCGCTGCCCTCGAAGCCCCCGGCGCCCACGTACGAGCAGCTCATGACCCGTCAGTTCCCCATCGACCCCGCGTCGAAGGGGTCCGGCGCCTTCGAGGCCGTCCAGGGGTTCCAGAAGGCGCCCGGCAAGGCAGCTCATCCGCTACCGGGTCGACGTGGAGAAGGGGATCGGGCTCGACCCGAAGCTCTTCGCCGACGCCGTGCAGAAGACCCTCAACGACCCCCGCAGTTGGGCCGGCGACGGCGCGATGGCGTTCGAGCGGGTCTCCAGCGGGGAGCCGGAGTTCGTCATCACGCTCGCCAGCCCCGGCACCACCGCCGCCTGGTGCCGGAAGTCCGGGCTCGACACGACGATTGACAACGTGTCCTGCGACTCCGCCTCCACGGGCGCGTGATGATCAACGCGTTCCGCTGGGCCCAGGGCTCCAGCACCTTCGGACCCAAGGCCATGTACGCCTACCGCCAGATGCTCATCAACCACGAGGTGGGCCACCGGCTCGGGCACAACCACGTGTCCTGCCGCACTCCCGGCGCGCTCGCCCCCGTGATGCAGCAGCAGACCAAGTCCCTGAACATCGACGGCATCCCGTGCCGGCCCAACCCCTGGGTGCACCCCGGAAGTTGAGATCGTTCCCGGCCGACGGACCTCCCATGGCCGATCATATGTCGAGACGCTTGTCTCAAAGCGATGCGCATCGCGTTGACATCGCTCGCGTGTTCGTCCATATTTCTCGGCATGTCGACCCGTCACGCCGTTTCCGAGCGCGCCGCCCTTGAGCTGGCGCTCATCGGCGTGTCCCGGCATGCCGTGTCCGACGTTCTCTGTCGCTGACCACCGCCCGAGCGCAGGTCGGCCCCTTCGCGTTTCCCGCCATCGCCGACGCCTTTCCGCGCCCGGGTTCCGTCCCCGTGGGCGCGGCCTCCGTGTGTCAGGAATGCCCGGCAATTCCCTGAGAACAACGGAAACACCGGAAACACCGTCTCTCGCCGCTGCCCGCGAGGAATTCCCCTTCCTTCCGCCGCAGTTCTCCGAGAGGTCTTCCCCGATGCGTCAACCGTCCGTCATTTCCCGCCGCGTGGCAGCGGCCGCCGTCAGTGTCGTCCTGGCCTCGGGCGCCGCCGCCTGCGCGGGACCCGAGACGCCGGCGCCAAGGACGGCACCTCCGGCAAGGGCTCGTCCGCCCCGCGGAAGGGCGGCACGCTCACCGTCCTCAACGCCGAGGCCCAGACCGACTTCGACCCCGCCCGCCTCTACACCTCCGGCGGTGGCAACGTCCCTCCCTCGTCTTCCGCACGCTCACCACCCGCAACCGCGAGGCGGGCGCCGCCGGCACCAGGTCGTCCCCGACCTGGCCACCGACATCGGCCGCCCCAACAAGGACGCCACCGAGTGGACGTACACCCTCAAGGACGGGCTGAAGTTCGAGGACGGCACGCCCATCACCAGCGCCGACGTCAAATACGGCATCGAGCGCTCCTTCGCCGCCGAGCTCTCCGGCGGCGCCCCCTACCTGCGCGACTGGCTGATCGGCGGCGACACCTACCAGGGCCCCTACAAGGACCCCAAGGGCCTCGCCTCGATCGTCACCCCCGACCCGAAGACCCTCGTCTTCAAGCTGAAGAAGCCCGAGGGCGAGTTCCCTTCGTCGCCACCCAGACACAGTTCGCCCCCGTCCCCAAGGGCCAAGGACAAGGGCGCCAAGTACGAGGAGCACCCCGTCTCCTCCGGCCCGTACAAGGTCGTGAGCAACGAGAACGACGGCGAGCGCCTCGTCCTGGAGCGCAACGAGCACTGGGACCCCGAGACCGACGAGGAGCGCAAGGCCTACCCCGACAAGATCGACGTCCGGTCCGGGCTCGACGAGGCCGTCATCAACCAGCGCCTCGCCACCTCCTCCGGCGCCGACGCCGCCGCCATCACCACCGACACCAACCTGGGGCCCGCCGAACTCGCCCAGATCGGCTCGGACAAGGCGCTCGCCGCCCGCGTCGGCACCGGCCACTTCGGCTTCACCAACTACATCGCCTTCAACCCGAAGGTGAAGCCCTTCGACAACCCCAAGGTCCGCCAGGCCATCTCGTACGCGGTCAACCGCACCAGCGTCGTCAACGCCGCCGGCGGCTCCGCGCTCGCCGAGCCCGCCACCACCTTCCTGCCCGAGCAGAAGGCCTTCGGCTTCACGCCGTACGACCACTTCCCGGCCGGCAAGACGGGCAACCCGGAGAAGGCCAGGCAGCTCCTGAAGGAGGCCGGCTTCCCCAACGGCCTCACCGTCACCCTGCTGCACTCGACCGCCCAGAACCGCACCACCAGCCCCGAGATCGCCACCGCCGTCCAGGAGGCCCTCGGCAAGGCCGGCATCACCGTCAAGCTCGACGGCCAGGAGCCCAACTCCTTCAACGAGAAGCGCTGGAGCGTCAAGGACGCCCCGGCTTCTTCCTCTCCCGCTGGGGCGCCGACTGGCCGGCCGGCGGCCCGTTCCTCGCGCCGATCTTCGACGGACGCCAGATCGTCACCAACGGCTCCAACTACAACCACGCGCAGCTCGACGACCCGGCGGTCAACAAGGAGATCGACGAGATCAACAAGCTGACCGACCTCAAGGCCGCCGCCGCGCTGGGGCGCCCTCGACAAGAAGATCGGCGAGCAGGCCTCGACGTCCCGCTCTTCCACCCGGTCTACAAGCGGCTCGTCGGCAAGGACGTCAAGAACGTCGTCATCAGCGACTGGACCGGAGTCCTCGACGTCTCGCAGGTCGCGGTCAAGTGACCGCCCTGACCGACACGCCGGCGCCCGTGGCGGGATCCCCGCCACGGGCGCCGCCCGGCAGGTGTGGCGACGGCTGCGCACCCGCCCGGCCGCCCTCGCCTCCTCCGCCGTCCTGCTCCTGCTCGTCCTCCTCGCCCTCGCCGCGCCGCTGCTCGCCTCCCTGGAGGGCCAGGACGCGTACGCGTACCACGACGACCTCGTCGACTCGGCGCGCGGCGGCGTCCCGTACGGCTCCTTCGGCGGCGCGAGCGCCGACCACTGGCTCGGCGTCGAACCGGGCACCGGCCGCGACCTGTTCGTCCGGCTCCTGTACGGCGCCCGGATCTCGCTGCTCGTCGGCATCGGCGCCACCGCCGTCCAGATCCTCCTCGGCGTCCTCGTCGGCCTCGCCGCCGGACTCGGCAACCGCTGGATCGACGCCGTCCTCGGCCGCGCCACCGACGTCCTCGTCGCCCTGCCGATGCTGGTCCTCGCCATCTCGCTGACCGCCGTCGTCCCCGCGACTTCCCCGGCCGCTGCTCCTGATCCTCGTCATCGGGTTCCTCGGCTGGGCCGGCACCTCGGATCGTGCGCGCCCAGACGCTCACCCTCAAGAGCCTCGACTTCGTCGCCGCCTCCCGCCTCGCCGGCTCCGGACGGTGGCGGACCGCCCGCCGGGAGCTGCTGCCCTCCCTCGCCGCCCCCGTCATCACCTACGCGGCGATCCTCGTCCCCACCAACATCGTCGTCGAGGCGTCCCTGTCCTTCCTCGGCGTCGGCGTCACCCGCCCACCCCGTCCTGGGGACAGATGCTGTCGACCGCGCAGACCTGGTTCCGCGCCGACCCGGCGTACGTCCTGCTGCCCGCCGGACTGCTCTTCACCACCGTGCTCGCCTTCACCGTCCTCGGCGACGCGGTCCGCACGGCCCTCGACCCGCGCGAGGCGAGCCGGCTGCGCGTGGGCACCCGTAAGGAGTCCTCCCGATGACCCGCTTCGTCCTCAAGCGGCTCGCGGGTGCCGCGCTCGTCCTCCTGGCGCTCTCGGTCCTCGTGTACGCCCTGTTCTACCTGGCCCCGGCGACCCCGCCAGGCTGGCCTGCGGCGAGCGCTGCAACCCCAGCAGATCGCCCAGGTGCGCGAGCAACTCGGCCTGAACCAGAGCGTGTCCGCGCAGTACCTGCACTTCCTCCAGGGCGTGTTCACCGGCCGCGACTACTCCACCGGGACCTCCGTCGTGCACTGCGACGCGCCCTGCCTCGGCCTGTCGTACCAGAGCGACCAGCAGGTCACCCAGCTCGTCCTGGAGCGCCTGCCCGCCACCGCCTCCCTCGCCCTCGGCGCCATGGTCGTCTGGCTCCTCGTCGGCGTCGGCACCGGACTGCTCTCCGCCCTGCGCCGGGGCGGGATCACCGAGCGCGTCCTCACCGTGCTCACCCTCGCCGGCACCGGCACGCCCGTCTTCATCCTGGGCCTGCTCCTCCTCATGGCCGTCTGCGCCTACCTCCAGTGGCTGCCCTTCCCCAGCTACGTGCCGCTGGGCGAGGACCCCGAGCAGTGGGCCTGGAACATGCTGCTTCCCTGGATCACCCTCGGCTTCTTCGAATCGGCCAAGTACGCCCGGCTCACCCGCAGTTCCACCCTGGAGACGCTCGCCGAGGACCACATCCGCACCTTCCGCGCCTACGGGGTGGGGGAGCGGTCCGTCGTCACCCGGCACGCCCTGCGCGGCGCCGTCCCGCCGGTGATCGCGATCAGCGCCGTCGACCTCGGCTCGATGTTCGGCGGGGCCGTGCTCACCGAGTCCCTCTTCGGCATCCCCGGCCTCGGCAAGACCCTCATCGACGGGGTCCGCCGGATCGACCTGCCCGTGGTGGTCGGCGTGGTCATGGTGATGGGCACGGCCGTCGTCCTCGCCAACGTCCTCGCGGACCTGCTGTACGCGGCCGCCGACCGAAGGGTGGTCCTGACGTGACGACCGAGAAGGGCGGTCCCGACGTGACGACCGCGACCGCTTCCGGACCGGCCCCGTCCGCGACCGTTTCCGGACCGGCCCCGTCCAAGGCCCCGGGCCCCTGGTCGAGGTGCGGGACCTGACGGTCTCCTTCGACCGCGCGGACGGCTCCGTACGGGCCGTCGACGGGCTCTCCCTCACCCTCGCCGAGGGCCGCGCGCTCGCCCTCGTCGGAGAGTCCGGCAGTGGCAAGTCCACCGTCGCCGGCGCCCTCCTCGGCCTCCACCGGGGAACCGGCGCCCGGGTCACCGGCACCGTGCGCGTCGGCGGCGTCGACGTCGCCACCGCGGGCCCCGCCGACCTGCGGCGGCTGCGCGGCGGGATCGCCGCCATGGTCTTCCAGGACCCGCTGTCCTCCCTCGACCCTACTACGCCGTCGGCGACCAGATCGCCGAGGTGTACCGGATCCACGCCGGGGGCTCGCGGAAGGCCGCCCGCGCCCGCGCCGTGGACGTCCTCGACCGGGTCGGCATCCCCGACGCGGCCCGCCGCTCCCGCTCCCGTCCGCACGAGTTCAGCGGCGGCATGCGCCAGCGCGCCCTCATCGCGATGGCCCTCGCCTGCGAGCCCCGGCTCCTCGTCGCCGACGAGCCGACCACCGCCCTCGACGTCACCGTGCAGGCCCAGATCCTCGACCTGCTGCACGAGCTGCGCCGCGAGACCGGCACCGCGCTGCTCCTGGTCACCCACGACGTGGGCGTGGCCGCCGAGAGCGTCGACGAGGTGCTCGTCATGCGCGACGGGCGCGAGGTCGAACGCGGCCCCGTCGCCGGCCTCCTGGGCGCCCCCTCGGAGCCGTACACGCGCACGCTCCTCTCCGCCGTGCCCCGGCTCGACGGGCCGGTCAGGACCCCGGCCCGCCAGGGGAGGCGCTGCTCGAAGCGGTGGGCCTGCGGCGGGAGTTCGGGCGCGGCAAGCGGGCCGTGACCGCCGTCGACGACGTCTCCCTCACCGTCCGCGCGGGCGAGACCCTCGGCGTCGTCGGGGGAGTCCGGCAGCGGCAAGACCACCCTCGGCCGGATGCTGGTGCGGCTCCTCGACCCGACCGGCGGACTGCTCCGCTACGGGGGACGGAGATCGGCGCCCTGCCGGAGCGGGAACTGCGCCCGTACCGCCGCGAACTCCAGATGGTCTTCCAGGACCCCGTCGCCTCCCTCAACCCGCGCCGCTCCGTCGGCGAGTCGATCGCCGACCCGCTCCGGGCGGCGGGGAGCGCGACGAGAGGCGGATCCGCGACCGGGTGCGGGAGCTGCTCGACCGGGTGGGGCTCGAACCCGACCGGTACGACGCCTACCCGCACGAGTTCAGCGGCGGCCAGCGCCAGCGCGTCGGCATCGCCCGCGCGCTCGCCGCCGAACCCCGGATCGTCGTCTGCGACGAACCCGTCTCCGCGCTCGACGTCACCACCCAGGCCCAGGTGACCGCGCTGCTCGCCGAGCTCCAGGCCGAACTCGGCCTCGGACTCGTCTTCATCGCCCACGACCTCGCGGTCGTCCGCCGGGTCAGCGACCGGGTCGCCGTCATGCGCGGCGGCCGGATCGTCGAACAGGGCACGGTCGAGGAGGTGTACGGGACGCCCCGGGACCCCTACACCCGGGAGCTGCTCGCCGCCGTCCCCTCGCTCGACCCGGCCCTCGCGGCGGCGCGCCGGGAACGGCGCCGGGAACGACTCGGCGAGCAGGGCCAGGAGCTGGCCGTCGCCTGACCCTCCGTCACCGTTCCGCCGCTTACCGCGACAGAACGCGACCGGGGTGGGAAAGTTACGAGCATTCACCCCTTCCGGTGGTGCGACGGACAACCGTCCGTCGCACCACCGACTCTTGTTTACGTTCTTCCCGCTGCGAGTCACCGGACCAACGGTGGCCGCCGTCAAGGAGATCGGGGGTGCACGCGTGCGGATCGGACTGCTCACGGAGGTGGCTACCCGTACGCCGTCGGTGAGTCCGGGGTCTGGTGTGAGCGGCTCGTGCGCGGACTCGGACAGCACCGGTTCGACCTGTACGCCGTCGGCCGCCCGTCCTCCACCGGCGCCACCTTGCCGCTGCCCCCCACGCCCGGCTCGTCCGCGCCGCCGACCCCGGGGACGCCTCCGGCGGCCTCCTCGAACGGACCGCGCCCGGCACGGCCCGCGCCGCCCGCCGCGCCTACGGCCGCCGCGACCGCCACCGCTTCACCGCGGCGTACGAGCGGCTCGCCACGGGCCTCTGCGCGGAGGGGGCGGCGGGCGGCTCGAGGCGCGGACGCCTTCGCCGAAGGGCTCTACGCGCTCGCCGAACTGGCCCGCGAGCGCGGCGGACTGCCCGGCGCGCTCCGCTCCGACGACGCCGTCCGCGCCCTCGAAACCGCCTGCCGCGCGCCCGGCGCACGCCGGGCGCGGCCGCCGCCAGACTCCCCGACCACCTCGCCTTCGCCGAGCACCTGGAGCGGGTCCTGCGCCCCTCTCCCTCGACTGGTACGAGGAGGACGCCCTCGGCGCGGCCGACCTCTGCCACGCCGCCGCCGGAGGCACCACCGCCCTCCCCGGACTCCTGGCCACCCGCTTCTTCGGGACCCCGCTCCTGGTCACCGAGTACGGCGTCCAGCTCCGCGCCCACTACCTCTCGGCCGCCGTCGCCGACCGCTCCGCGCCCCTGCGCACCCTGCTCGCCTCCCTCCACGGGCGGCTCGCCGCCGAGGTCTACCGGCAGGCCGCCCTGCTCACCCCGGCAACGCCCACACCCGCCGCTGGCAGGAGAAGTGCGGCGCCGACCGGGCCCGCGTCCGCACCGTCCACCCCGGCATGGCGGCCGACCGCTTCGAGAGGGTCGGCGAGGACGAGGAGAGCGGCGACCCCACCACCCTGGTCTGGGTCGGCCGCGCCGAACCCGCCAAGGACCTCGTCGCCCTGCTGCACGCCTTCGCCGACGTCCGGGCCCGGCAGCCCGACGCCCGGCTGCGGATCGTCACCGTCCCCGTGCGGGACCCGGGCGCCGACGCGTACCTCGCCCACTGCAAGGGGTTCGCCGCGCAGCTCTTCCCCGACGAGGCCGCCGGGGCGCACGCCGTCGGCGAGAACCCCGTCTCCTTCGAGGAGCTCGGCGGCCCGGAGGCGCCCACCCTGGAGGACACCTACGCCTCCGCCGCGGTCGTCGTCCTCTCCAGCACCGTCGAGGGCTTCCCGGCCGGCCTCGTCGAGGCGATGTTCTGCGCGCGGGCCACCGTCTCGACCGACGTCGGCGCGGTCGTCGAGATCATCGGCGGCACCGGGCTCGTCGTGCCCCGCGCAACCCCGGGCGCTCGCCGACGCGTGCCTCGCGCTGCTGCGCGACCCCGGGCAGCGCCACCGGCTCGGCGCCGCCGCCCGCGCCCGCGCGCTCGAACTCTTCACCGTCGAACAGAACCTGGCCGCCTTCCGCGGCATCTACCTCGAACTCCTCTCCCGCGCGCCGGTGCGCCACCGCCCCGGCGACGGAGCCCTCTTCGCCCACCCCGCCGAGGCGCACGTGCCGGGCAGTTGGAACCCCGGAGCCGTGGCCGCGGGCACGGGAGCCCCGATGCCTGAAGGAGACGACCCCATGCGCGGCTCCGCCGCCCCGACCAGCCCCGGAGCCTGGGACGCCCGCTCCGAGGCCCTCCTCGGCGCCCCCGCCCTCCGGGCCGGCACCGCCGAGGACACCCCGCCCGGGATAGTCCAGGCCCCGGGGGCGGCCACGGCGACACCCCTGCGGCCCCACCCGACCGCCCCCGCCCTCCGGAAGGACCAGGAGGACCGGGAGGACCGGCCCGCCGAACCGCCGGAGCCCCCGACCGCCCCCGCACCGCCGACGCACCGGAACGCACCGGACACGGCACCCGCACCCCCGACCGCGAAGCCCGAGGTTCCGACCGTGTACGAGTCCGGGACTCCGGCGGCGCACGGGCCTGCGGTCCCGGCCGAGGCCGGTCCCGGGCCGATGACCCCCGGTCCGGCGCCCCTGCGGCCGACCGGCGGCGCCGGGTCCGCCCGGGTGCCGTCCGGTCCGGCCGCCGGGGCCAGGCCCGTCCGGCCGCAGGCGCCGGTCGCGCCGCGCCCGGCTGCACAGGCCGCCCCGCCCCCGCCCCCGCCACGGCGCCGCCGACCCCGTCCGCGTGCTCATGCACCGGCACCGGGAGCTGTGCGAGCGGGCCGTCGACCCTCGACGTGGCCGCCGGGCTCGAAGCGCGCGGGTTCACCGACCGGACCGCCGCCCGCTACCGGCACCGGGACGTGTTCTCGCTCGCCGAGGAGCTGTACGCGCGCGTGCCGCGCCGCCGGGAGGAGACGCGTACCGCCGAGGACCGGCGGGAGCCCGTCGCCCCCTGGGCGCTCGCCGTGCTCGCGCCCGGCGCCGTCGCCGCCCTCGCCGGGCTCGGACTCGCCCTCGCCCACGGGTCCGTGCGCGCCGCCGTCGGCGCCGCCGGGGCCCTCGGGCTCGGCGGGGCGCTGTTCCTCGCCGTCCGGCGCGGCCCCTCCGCGCGCCCGGCGGGCGGACCGCGCCCGCCGCCCGCCTCTGGACCCTCTGGCTCCTGGCGTACGCGGTCGGCGGCGACGGACTCCTCGCGGAGGTGCTCACCGGCGGCCCCGACGACCTCTGGGAGCTCACCCCCGGCCCCTCCTGGGCCTCGCGCTCGCCGTCGCCCCCGCCGCCTGGTGCGCCCACCTCTTCGCCCGCCGGGCCCGCCGCCGGATCGCCGACAGCCGGGGCCTCGCCGACTTCGCCGCCGCCGTCCGGCCGCTGCTCCTCGGCACCGTGACCCTCCAACTCCTCGCCCTCGCCGCCCTCCTCCCCCCACCGGAGCCGGCCCGGGGCCCTCGCCCTCGGCGCGCTCCTGCTGCTCGCCCGCCTCCTCACCGTCCACGGCCACCCCGAGACGGCCTCGGCCGCCCTGGCCGCGGCCTGCGCCGCCGAGGCGCTCGCCCTCGCGAGCGTCCTCTCCTCCCGCCTCCCCGTCCCCGGCTTCGACGTGCTCGCCGTCCCGGTGCGCACCCTCGTCGACGCCTGGGGGCCAGGGCCATCCCCACCCTCGTCTGCGGCGCCGCCGCGCTCGGCCTCCTGGCCCACGCGACCGGCTCCCTCGCCCGGGCCTCGGCCCACGCCACCCCGTGAACCCCCGCACACCCGCGGAGCCGACGCCGCGGGCGTGCCCCGCCCCCACCTCCCGTCCCTCACCACCCCGCAAGGAGAACGAAGACCATGACCCCGCAATCCCGAGGAACGGCCGGTCGGCACGAAGGGGCCGCACGATGAGGGTCCTCCTGCTCGGAGCCAACGGCTTCATCGGCCGCTTCGTCGCCGACCGGCTGCTCGCCGACCCGGCCGTCCACCTCACCGCCCTGGGCCGGGGCGACGACGCCGACGTGCGGTTCGACCTCGCGTCCGGCAGCCCCGGCGCGCTCACCCGCTTCCTCGACGCCGTCCACCCCGGAGTCGTCGTCAACTGCGCCGGCGCCACCCGCGGCGGCGCCCGCGACCTGACCCGGCACAACACCGTCGCCGTCGCCACCGTCTGCGAGGCCCTGCGCCGCAGCGGCTGCGGCGCCCGGCTCGTCCAGGTCGGCTGCGCCTCGGAGTACGGGCCGAGCCAGCCCGGCTCCTCCACCGCCGAGGACGCCGTGCCCCGCCCCGGCGGCCCGTACGGCGTGTCCAAGCTGGCCGCGACCGAACTCGTCCTCGGCTCGGGCCTCGACGCCGTCGTCCTGCGGGTCTTCTCGCCCGTGGGCCCCGGCACCCCGCCGGCTCCCCGCTCGGCCGCCTCGCCGAGGCGATGCGCCGGGCGATGCAGGCCGGGGACGGCGAGCTCAAGCTCAGCGGACTCGGCGTGCAGCGGGACTTCGTCGACGTGCGGGACGTGGCCCGGGCCGTCCACGCGGCCTCGCTCTCCGCCGCCCAGGGCGTCGTCATCGGCACCGGCCGCGCGGTCCGGCTCCGCGACGCCGCCGCCGTCCTGGCCCGGGTCGCCGGCTACTCCGGCAACCTCAACGAGCTGGACGCCCCGCACGGCATCCCGCAGCGCCCGATGATCGGCGCCCCCCGCACCGAGGGGACCATCGCCGACCAACTGGCCTCCGCCCCTACCCGTACCCCGACGGCTGCGGCCCCTGGCAGCAGGCCGACGTGCGCACCGCCCGCGACCGGCTCGGCTGGCGGCCCCGGATCAACCTGGAGGAGTCGCTCGCCGACATCTGGATGGAGGCGGCGTGTCGCATCTGACGGGCACCACGGCCACCGGAGCGGTCCAGGCCCTGGGGGTGGGCGTCCCCGGCTACGCCCACCCGCTGCTCGCCCCCGTCGAGTGGGCCGAGCTGACCCGCCCCGGCACCCCCTGCACTGGGCCGTGCTCAACGTCGCGGACGGGCCGGGCAGCCGCCCCGACCCGCACTGCCTGGAGGCGGCCGGGAAGCTCCGCGACGCCGGGGTCAGGGTCCTCGGGCACCTGGACGCGGCCCACGGCTCCCCGGCCCTTCGGGGAACTCGTCACGGACGCCCACCGCTTCCTCGACTGGTACAAGGTGGACGGCTACTACCTGGACCGCTGCCCCGCCGACCGGGCCGACCTGGCCGGGGTGCGGCGGGTCTGCGCGACCCTGGAGACCGTCCTCGGCGGCGAGGCCCACCTCGTCCTCGGCCACGGCACCCACCCCACCCCGGATACGCCGAGGCCGCCGACCAGCTCGTGACCTTCTCCGGGGCCTGGACGGACTACCGCTGGTCGCAGGTGGCCGAGTGGACCGCCGAGTACACGGAGACGAAGTTCGTCCACCTCGTGCACGGCGTTCCGCGGACCCACCTCGACGAGGCCCTGCGGATCGCCCGCTGGCAGGGCGCGGGGACGATCTTCTTCACCGACCGTCCGGGCCGCCCGGGACAAACCGACCCGTTCCACTCGCTGCCCGGCTACTGGGACGAAATCGTCTCGCGGATCGGACCGGGTGTCTCGGAATGAGAAGGGGCGTGGCAGTGTTACGGGGAGAACAACCGTACTGACATACCGACCACCGGAGTCCCCGTGTCGCTGCCACCCCTGGTCGAGCCGGCCGCCGAGCTCACCGTAGACGAGGTCCGCAGGTACTCCCGCCACCTGATCATCCCGGACGTCGGGATGGACGGGCAGAAGCGGCTCAAGAACGCCAAGGTGCTGTGCGTCGGCGCCGGCGGCCTCGGCTCGCCGGCGCTGATGTACCTGGCCGCCGCCGGCGTGGGCACGCTCGGCATCGTGGAGTTCGACGAGGTCGACGAGTCGAACCTCCAGCGCCAGATCATCCACAGCCAGGCCGACATCGGCCGCTCCAAGGCCGCGTCGGCGCGGGACAGCGTGCTCGGCATCAACCCGTACGTGAACGTGGTCCTGCACGAGGAGCGGCTCGAAGCCGAGAACGTCCTGGAGATCTTCGGCCAGTACGACCTCATCGTCGACGGCACGGACAACTTCGCCACCCGCTACCTGGTGAACGACGCCTGCGTGCTGCTGAACAAGCCGTACGTGTGGGGCTCGATCTACCGCTTCGACGGCCAGGCCTCGGTCTTCTGGTCCGAGTACGGCCCCTGCTACCGCTGCCTCTACCCGGAGCCCCCGCCGCCGGGCATGGTCCCGTCCTGCGCCGAGGGCGGCGTCCTGGGCGTGCTCTGCGCGTCCATCGGCTCCATCCAGGTCACCGAGGCCATCAAGGTCCTCGCCGGCGTGGGCGACCCGCTGGTCGGCCGCCTGATGATCTACGACGCCCTGGAGATGCAGTACCGCCAGGTCAAGGTCCGCAAGGACCCGAACTGCGCGGTCTGCGGCGAAACCGACCGTCACCGAGCTCATCGACTACGAGGGCCTTCTGCGGCGTCGTGTCCGAGGAGGCGCAGGAGGCGGCGGCCGGCGCGACGATCACTCCCAAGCAGCTCAAGGAGTGGATCGACGACGGCGAGAACATCGACATCATCGACGTCCGCGAGCCGAACGAGTACGAGATCGTCTCGATCCCCGGCGCCCGGCTGATCCCCAAGAACGAGTTCCTGATGGGCACCGCCCTCCAGGACCTCCCGCAGGACAAGCGGATCGTCCTGCACTGCAAGACGGGTGTCCGCAGTGCGGAGGTCCTCGCCGTCCTCAAGTCCGCGGGCTTCGCGGACGCGGTGCACGTCGGCGGCGGCGTGATCGGCTGGGTCCACCAGATCGAGCCCGAGAAGCCGGTCTACTAGGCGGATCCGCGCGGCCGGACACGGCAGGCCGAGCCGAGGGGCCGTCGACCACGGGGAACCCCGTGGTCGACGGCCCTCGGGCATTTCCGGACGGGGCGCCGCGAGAATTCCCGGGTTTGAGCCGGAGAATCCGAGAGAGACGGAGTGCAGGGCCGGTCGGACAACCGGACCCGATGACCCCGGACATCGCATTCGTTTCAGGAGGATTCTCGTGACCACCCCCGAAAACAACGTGTGGAACTACGGATCCGCCTCCGGCTACGACGCCGGGACGGACATCACGGGCTACCGCGTCGAGGCGACCGACGGCCACATCGGGAAGGTCGACAAGCACTCCAACGACGTCGACTCGCAGTACATCGTGGTCGACACCGGCGTCTGGATCTTCGGCAAGGAGGTCCTGCTGCCGGCGGGCACGGTGAAGCACATCGACACCGCCAACGAGACCGTCCACGTGGCCCGCACGAAGGACGAGATCAAGAGCGCCCCGGAGTTCGACAAGGAGAAGCACCTCGGCAACCCGGGCTACCACGACGAGGTCGGCGGCTACTACCACGGCCACGGTCCGCGGATCTGACCCCCGGGCCCGCGGCCCTGTTTCCCCGGAATGCCTGCCGGCCGGAAACCGTGAAGGTTTCCGGCCGGCAGGCATCCGCTTTTCGAGATCTTTTCCGGCGGGTCCTTTGTGAGGGCCGCTACTTGCAGACGGTCCCGGACTTCGGCACCTTCCCGTCGAGCAGGTACGCGTCCACCGCCTTCTTCACGCACGCGCTGCCGCCGTTGTAGGCGCCGTGCCCCTCGCCCTCGTACGTCAGCTCCACGCCGACGCCCTTGCCGAGCGCGTTCACCATGGCCCGGGCGCCCTCGTACGGCGTGGCCGGGTCGCCGGTGTTGCCGACCACCAGGACCGGCGCCGAGCCGGGCGCGGAGACGTCCGGGTGCTCCCAGGCGCCCGGCACCGGCCACTGCGAGCAGCCCGCGAGCGACCAGCCCATGAAGTCGCCGAAGACGGGGAGGCCTCGCGGAACCCGCCGAGCCGCTCCTTCGCCTGGCCGAGGGTGTAGCGCTCCTTGAAGTCCACGCAGTTGATGGCGGCGTTGGCGGCCTGGATGTTGCTGTACGAGCCGTTCTGGCTGCGTCCGTTCATCGAGTCGGAGGCGAGAGGAGCAGCGCCCCGTCGCCGCCGTCGGCCGCGTCGAGCCCCTGCTCCAGATAGGTCCAGAACTCCTTCGAGTACAGGGCCTGCGCGATGCCGTTGGTGGCCTGCGTCTGGGTCAGCTTGCGGTCCCCGATGCCGGCGATCGGCTTCTTGTCGAGGGACGCCAGGAGGTCGGTGATGAAGGTCTCGATCTCGGCGACGCTGGAGCCGGGCAGCGTGCACTCGTCGCCCCGGTCCACACAGTCCTGGGCGAAGTTGTCCAGGGCGAGCTGGAAGCCCTTCGCCTGGCCGAGGGCGCCGTCCTCGACGCCCGCCTCCGGGTCGACGACGGCGTCGAAGACAGCCCGGCCGACGTTCTTCGGGAAGAGGTGGGCGTAGACGCCGCCCAGCTCCGTGCCGTACGAGATGCCGAAGTAGTGCAGCTTCTCGTCGCCGAGGACCTGGCGCATCAGGTCCATGTCCCGGGCGGCGTTCTCGGTGCCGACGTGCGGCAGGGAGGGACCCGAGTCCTTCTCGCAGCCGGCCGCGTACCTCTTCTGCGCGTCGGACAGCGTCCGCTCCTCGGCCGTGTCGTCGGGCGTGAAGTCGAGGGCGTAGTACGCGTCCAGCTCCTTGTCGCCGAGGCACTCGACGGGGTCGCTGCGGCCCACCCCGCGCGGGTCGAAGGAGACCAGGTCGTAGCGGCCGCGCAGGGTCTCGTAGTCCTCGGCGAAGCTGGGCAGGCCGGTGACGCCGGAGCCGCCGGGGCCGCCGAAGTTGAAGACGAGCGAGCCGATCCGGCGCGAGGCGTCCCGGGCGCGGGCCCGGATGAGGGCCAGCTCGATGGTCTCGCCCTCCGGCTTCGACCAGTCGAGCGGGGTCTGGAGGAAGGAGCACTCCCAGGCGCCGCCGCCGGGGAGCGCGGACGGGGCGGGCCCGCCCCCTCGGCCGGGGACGGCGGCGGACAGGGCGCCCAGGACAGCTTCTGCGCCGTCAGCGCGGGGCGGCCGCTGGGGCCCGACTCCTTCGGCGGCTCCGAGGCGTCGCTCCCCCGTCCGAGCAGCCGGCGGCGAGCAGCACGGCGGAGGCGGCGAGCAGAGCGGCGCGGTGGGCTGCGGAGGTCGGCATGGATCCATGGTGGGCCGTCGGCCGCGTACTCGCGCGGGAGGGGGGCCAAGCGGGTGGCCCGGTGTGTCGGGCCGGCCGCGACGGCGCCCTCGCGCCCCGTCTCCTCCCGCTCCCCGTCCCTCCCGGGGTCTCCCGTCCTCCGTTCCTACAGCGCCTCGCGTCTCGTCAGCCAGCCGAAGCAGAGCCAGCCCGGCAGGACCGGCAGCCACAGGGTGAGCAGGCGGAAGAGGAGCACGGCCGGGGTCGCGACCTCGATCGGCAGGTGCCCCACCGTCACCAGGCCGCCGATCAGCGCGCCCTCGACCGCGCCGATGCCGCCCGGCGTCGGCGCCGCCGAACCGAGCGCGTTGCCCGCGAGGAAGACGACGGCCACGCTCGCGAAGCTGATCGATTGGCTGTCGTGGCCGAAGCCCGGATCGAGCGTCCAGGCAGAGCACGAACGCGCCCGTGAGCAGCAGCATCCCGCTGATGCCGGTCACCAGCTTCACCGGCCGCTGGAGCACGTCCAGCATGCGCGGCACCACGCCCGCGAAGAGCGAGCGCAGCCGGGTCGACACGAACTTGCGCATGAACGGGATCGCCGTCACCACCAGGACGAGCACCGCGACCGTGAGCAGCCCGGCGATGACCGTCCTCGACGGGGTGAAGGACCGCGACTTCTCCGTCCCTGTCAGATAGCCGAAGGAGAGCAGGAGCAGGATGTGCGCCCCGAGCCCGAAGAGCTGCGAGGCGCCGACGCTGGCCACCGCGAGCCCCGGCCGGACCCCCGCCCGCTGGAGGAAGCGGGTGTTCAGGGCGACGCCGCCGACCGCCGCCGGGGCGACGATCTTCACGAACGAGCCGGCGACCTGCGCCACCACCGTCCGCCGGAACCCGACCCGCTCGGGCACGAAGCCCAGCAGGCTCATCGCCGCCGCGACGTAGCTCAGCGCCGAGAACAGCACCGCCGCCGCCACCCACCGCCAGTCCGCCTCGCTGATCGTCGACAGCGGGGTGCTGGCGATCTGCGAGCAGGAAGTACGCGGCGACCGCGCCCGCGATCAGACTGACCAGGGTCCGCGGCTTGATCCGCTCCAGACGCACCGGTTCCACCGGGGCCTGCGGACGGATCAGGAGCACCTACTGCCGGATCTGGGCGAGCAGGTCCTCCTCGCGGGCCTCGTCGAGTGCGGTGTCCAGGGCCCGCTTCTCGGCCTTCTTGTCCGCCTTCTTCTCGGCCTTCTCGGCCTTGCTCCCGGCTTTGGCCGGGAGCCGTACGGCCGTGTGGTCCGGGCTGTCGGCGGTCCCGGCGGTTCCGGCGATCCCGGCGGCCTCGGCCTTGGCGAGCTCCCGCTCGCGCTTGGCCGCCGCGGAGGCCGCGAGGACGGCCTCCCGCTCCCGCGCCGACCGCTCCCGGGCCAGTCTCCGCAGCGTCGCGCGCGTGGAGCGGCTCAGCGCGATCGGCTGGAGCAGCGGCAGACAGCCCGCGACGGTGTCCGGACCGAGCACCTCGACGGCCGCGGCGACCGCCCGCTCGGCCCCGACCCGCAGGCCGAGGGTGGTGAGCAGTTGCGCGACGTCCATCCGCAGGACCAGATCGCCTGCCGCGATCTCGCCGCCCGCAGATCGGTGAGGACCACCCTGCCGGAACGATCCACCAGAATGGCGTCCCCGGTGAGCCTGCGGTGCGCGATCCGGCGCGACTGGAGCGCCTTCACCTGTCGCCAGGCGCTGCGGGCCAGGTCGTCGGTGATCTCGTGGTCGTCCAGCGCGTCCAGACTGCGGCCGCCGATGTGCTCGTACACGAGCATCACGGCGTCCGGGCCGAGCTCCGAGGTGGCGATCAGCTTCGGCGCGTTCGCCCCGGCGGCGATCGCCGCGTACGCGAGAGCGCCTCCTGCTCCAGGGCCTGGCGCAGCGAGACGATGGAGCGGCGGGTGGTGATCGTCCGCAGGCTGATCCGCCGCCACGCGCGGTAGAAGAAGCCGTGCGCCTGCTGCTCCCGGTCGACGACGGTGACGTCGAGCGGCGGACCGTCCTCCAGGGTCACGATGTACCGGCGGCCCCGGTCCCCGCTGTCGGCGGCGTCGGGCACGCCCTCCGCGCGCAGCGCCGTCACCGGCCGGAAGCCGACCCGGCGCAGACCGGCGAGCAGGGTCTGGCCGGTGGGCCGGACGTTCGGGGAGCCGACCGCGTACAGCGTGCCGTACGCCACCGTCCAGCCGATGAGGACGGTCAGGACGATCGAGAGCGCCGTGGTGTACCCGGCCACCAGCATCGTGAACGCGTCGAGCAGCAGCACCACCCAGAGCGACACCCGCCAGCGGGGTCTGCGGGCCATCCCGACCGCGGTCATGTACGCGATCACCGGGGCGAGGTAGTTGTGCACCGGGTCGGTCAGGCCGCCCCGGACTGCGGCTGGGTCAGCGCGTCCCGGATCGTGCCGGGCGCGGCCTCGGCGACCAGAGGTCGGTGGCGAGGGTGACGCCGTGCGCGAGGACGGCGGCGAGGACGCCGTCCGCGATCCGCAGCCCGTCGCGTTTGATCAGCCGCTCGACGGCGAAGGCGACCGGGACGAGGAGGACGGCGATGGAGGAGACGAGACCGGCGATCTTGACGAAGACGTCGGGGGCGCCGCCGGCGCCCGCGTTGATGTCCTTCTCCAGGCCGGAGGTGGTGAAGTGCGCGAACGCGGCGACGGCGAGCACGAGCCCGATCGCGAGCAGGCCGCCCAGCAGCCGCATCAGGTCGGAGGGCCGGTGCACCCGGGCCGCCAGCAGCGGCTCGTCGCCGGAGACCCGCTCGGGCACGTCGGCCCTGCCCTCCTCGGGAGGCTGCGTCTCCTGCCCATCACCCTGTCCGTCCCTGCCCGCGCGCCGTGTCGCTCTCGTCCTCGTACGCGTTCTTCTTCGTGTCGCTCGTGTCGCTCTTGATCTCGTATCACCAGTCACCGCCCGCACGATGGTGGCACGAAGAGCTCCCGGGCGGAGGCATCAGGGCCATGTCGGTGGAGTGAGGCAGGATGGGACGGCCGGGTCCGGAGGGGCCCGTGCGACGGGACGGACGAGGCTGGAGGGGCCCGTGGGGAGGCCGGAGAGGTGCCGGAGGAGCGGACCGGGCCGGTGGCCGGGGAGCTGCCCGCGTACGCGGAGCGGGTGCTCGACGTCGCGGACGCGATCCCGCCGGGCCGCGTGATGAGCTACGGCGACATCGCCGAGTGGCTGGGCGAGGGCGGGCCGCGCCAAGTCGGCCGCGTGATGGCCCTGTACGGCGGGGCGGCGCCGTGGTGGCGCGTGGTCCGCGCGGACGGCACGCTGCTGCCCGGCGCCGAGCCGCGGGCCCTCGCCCACTACCGCGAGGAGGGCACGCCGCTGCGGCAGGCGGGCCCGGCGTCCGAGGGCACGTGCCCAGGATCGACATGCGGCGGGCACGCTGGGACGGGGTGCCGGTCCCGGGCGCGGACGCGGGCGCGGAGGCCGGGGCGGACGGCGGTGCGGACGCCGGCGGGGGTGCCGGAACTCACACGTGAGGGCATCCGCCCAGGAGGCACGGGCCGGGCGGGGCGGACGGACCGGGCGCGGTGCGGGAAGCGGTGCGGAGTGCGGCTCGCCGCCGCCCGGCTTCGCGTAACGTCGTCGTTCGCGTCTTCCGGGGCGGCCACGGCACCCGGCCGTTCCAGGACGGCCACGGCACCCGGCCGTTCCAGGACGGCCACGGCACCCGGCCGTTCCGGGGCGGCCACGGCACCCGGCCGCCTCACCCGCACCACCACACCCACCAGGACCGGCGATCCACGTGAGCTCCTCCTCCACCACCCGGCGTACGCCGCCGCACCAGGGACAGCCGCACCCGGGTCCGGGACGGCGGCGGACCCCGGGCGCGTACCGACTGGTGCGCACCGCGCCGGCCCCGCTGGATCCCCCTCGACTGGACGCGGTCCAGCGGGAAGTGGTTGAGCACGACGGCGGACCGCTCCTCGTCCTCGCCGGACCCGGCACCGGCAAGACGACCACCCTCGTCGAGGCGGTCGCGGCCCGCGTGGAGCAGGGCGCCGACCCCGAGCGCCTCCTCGTCCTCACCTTCAGCCGCAAGGCCGCCGTCGAACTCCGCGACCGGATGGCGGCCCGGCTCGGCGGCCGCCGCCCGCCCCAGGCGACGACCTTCCACTCGTACTGCTACGCCCTGATCCGCGCCCACCAGGACGCCGGGCTCTTCGCGGAACCCCTCCGCCTGCTCTCCGGCCCCGAACAGGACCTCGCGGTGCGCGAGCTGCTCGCCGGTCAGATCGACCTGGAGAAGAGCGGCCTCGGCGGCATCCGCTGGCCCGACGAACTGCGCGCCTGCCTCACCACCCGGGGCTTCGCCGACGAGGTGCGGGCCGTCCTCGCGCGCTCGCGGGAACTGGGCCTCGAACCGGACGCCCTCGCCCGCTTCGCCGACCGGGTCGGCCGCCCCGACTGGAAGGCGGCGGCCGGCTTCCTCGCCGAGTACCTCGACGTCCTCGACCTCCAGGGCGTCCTCGACTACACGGAGCTGGTCCACCGGGCCGTCCTGCTCGCCGGGAGCGTCACCCTGCCCCGGTACGACGCGGTGTACGTCGACGAGTACCAGGACACCGACCCGGCGCAGGTCCGGCTCCTCCACGCGCTCGCGGGGGCGGCCGGAGCACGGTCGTCGCCTTCGGCGACCCGGACCAGTCCATCTACGCGTTCCGGGGCGCCGACGTGAACGGCATCCTCGACTTCCCCGACTCCTTCGGCGGCGCCGGGATCCGCGTCCTCGGCACCTCCCGGCGCTCCGGCGCGCGGCTCCTCGCCGCGACCGGGAGCTCGCCCGGCGGATGCCGGTGCCCCGGCTCCCCGCCGACCGGGTCCGCGCCCACCGGGAGCTGACGGCGGTACGGGACGGGGGCCGGGCGGAGGCGTACACCTACCCGACGGCCTCGGCGGAGTCCGAGAACATCGCCGACCTGCTGCGCCGCGCGCACCTGGAGGACGGCGTCCCCTGGCAGGACATGGCCGTCTCACCCGCGCCGGCGCCTCCCTGCCCGCCCTGCGCCGCGCCCTCACCTCGGCGGGCGTCCCGGTCGAGACGGACGCGGCGGACACCCCCTCCGCCACGAACCGGCGGTGGCCCCGCTGCTGCTCGCCCTCCGGGCGGTGTCGGGGCGGGGCCCCTGCCGGGGCGGGGGCGCCGGGCGGCTCCGGGGACGAGGCGGTTCCGGACGGGACCGTCACCGACGCTGGGGCCGCTCCTGACGAGCCGTCTCCTGATGGGCCGTCAGGTGCGGAGGCAGACGCAGAGGCAGGCCCAGGCGTAGAGGCAGGCCCAGGCGTAGAGGCAGGCGCAGACGTAGAGGCGGGCCCGGACGCAGAGGCAGGCGCAGGCGCAGAGACAGGCCCGGACGCAGGCACCGGCACCGCTCCCGACCGTCACGGCGACGGCGGGTGGCTCGACACCGAGACCGCGCTCGCGCTGCTCGCCTCGCCGCTCGCCGGGGTCGACCCGGCCGACCTGCGCCGCCTCGGCCGGGCACTGCGGGACGAGGAACGGGCCGCGGGCAACAAGGTGCCCCCGCCCTCCGACGTCCTGCTCGCCCGCGCGCTCGCCGAGCCCGAGCGGCTCGTCGCCCACGACACCGCGTACACCCTGGCGTGCAGCGGCTCGGCAGGCTCCTCCGGGACACCCGGACGCTGCTCGCCGCGGGCGGCACCGCCGAGGAGGCCCTCTGGGAGCTGTGGAAGGGCACCCTGGTCCGGCCGCCTGGAGCGCTCGGCCCTGCGCGGCGGCCCCGCCGGGCGGAACGCCGACCGCGACCTCGACGCCGTCTGCGCCCTCTTCGAGACCGCCGCCCGCGCCGAGGAGCGCGTCGGCGGCCGGGGCGTCGTCAACTTCCTCGAAGAGCTCGACGCCCAGGACATCGCCGCCGACACCCTCACCCGCCGCCACACCCGCCCGGACGCCGTCCGGCTCATGACCGCGCACCGCTCCAAGGGCCTGGGTGGAGCCTCGTCGTCGTCGCCGGGGTCCAGGAGGGCCTCTGGCCCGACCTGCGCCGCCGCGGCTCCCTCCTCGAAGCCGACCGCATCGGCCGCGACGGCCTGGCCGAACCCCTCACCCCGGTGCCCTCCTCGCCGAGGAGCGCCGCCTCTTCTACGTCGCCGCCACGCGCGCGCGTGACCGGCTCGTCGTCACCGCCGTGAAGGCCGCCGCCGAGGACGGTGACCAGCCCTCCCGCTTCCTCACCGAGTTCGGCGCCGAGCCGAAGGACGTCCCCGGCCGCCCCGGCGCCCCTCGCCGTCTCCGCGCTGGTCGCCGAGCTGCGCGCCACCACCGTCGACCCGGACGCCTCGCCCGCGCTCCGCGACGCCGCCGCCCACCGCCTCGCCCGGCTCGCCGCCCTCACCGACGACGAGGGCCAGCCGCTGGTCCCGGCCGCGCACCCGGACCGCTGGTGGGGCCTGTTCGAGCCGACCCGCGCCACGACCCCGCTCCGCGACCGCGACCGGCCGGTCGCGCTCTCGCCAGTTCCCTCGACAACCTCGTCAGCACCTGCTCCCTCCAGTGGTTCCTGGGCCGCGAGGTCAAGGCCGACGCCCCGCCACCGCCGCCCAGGGCTTCGGCAACGTCGTCCACGTCCTCGCCGACGAGGTGGCCTCCGGCCGCACCCCGCCGACCTCGACGTCCTCATGGCCCGCCTGGACTCCGTCTGGGACGCCCTCGCCTTCGACGCCCCTGGAAGTCGGCCCAGGAGAAGCAGAACGCGCGCGTGGCGCTCGAACGCTTCCTGAGCTGGCACGTCATGGACCGCGCCGGCCGCACCCCGCCGCCTCCGAGCACGACTTCGACGTGACCCTGGAGGCGGGGAGTACGAGTCCGCATCCGGGGCTCCATGGACCGCGTCGAGACCGACGCGCAGGGCCGCGCCTACGTCGTCGACTTCAAGACCGGCAAGTCCGCCCCCACCAAGGACGAGGTCGCCCGCCACCCGCAGCTCGCCGTCTACCAGCTCGCCGTCCGCGAGGGCGCCCTCGACGAGGTCTTCGACGGGCGCCGCCCGAGCCGGGCGGCGCCGAACTCGTACAACTGCGGCAGGCCGCACCGAAGAAGGAGGGCGGCGACGCCCTGCCGAAGGTGCAGGCGCAGGAGCCGCTGTCCGGGGAGTGGGTCGGGGAGCTGCTCGCCGGCGCCGCCGGCCGGGTCCTCGACGAGCGCTTCACCCCACCACCGGCCAGCACTGCGCCACCTGCTCCTTCCGGGCCTCGTGCAGCGCCAGGCCGGAGGGCCGGCACGTCATCGAGTAGAGCGAGCAGAGCCGGTAGGACGAGCAGATCGAGGAGAGCGAGGAGAGCGAGCAGATCGAGGAGAGGGAGCAGGGCGAACAGCAAGGGGCCCGGCGCCGGCGACCGGCCACGCGCACGCGTGTGTGACGCCCCGTCGGAAAGAGAGGTCGGTCACGCGCACGCGGGCCCCGCCCCGGAACTCCCGGCCCGGAAGCCCCGCACCCGGCCGGCGCTGTCCGACCGCCCCGCTAGCCTCTTCCGGTGACCGCACGCATCGCCGACCCCGAGGAGCTCAAGGAGCTGCTCGGCATTCCGTTCACCCCGGAGCAGACGGCGTGCATCACCGCGCCGCTCGCCCCGCAGGTCGTCGTGGCCGGCGCCGGCTCCGGCAAGACGACGGTGATGGCCGCCCGCGTGGTCTGGCTCGTCGGCACGGGCCAGGTCGCCCCGAGCAGGTCCTCGGTCTCACCTTCACCAACAAGGCCGCCGGCGAACTCGCCGAGCGCGTCCGCACCGCCCTCGTCCGCGCCGGCGTCACCGACCCGGACGCGATCGACCGACAACCCGCCCGGCGAACCCCGCATCTCCACCTACCACGCCTTCGCCGGACAGCTCCTCACCGACCACGGCCTCCGCATCGGCCTGGAGCCCACCTCCCGGCTCCTCGCCGACGCCACCCGCTACCAGCTCGCCGCGCGTGTGCTCCGCGAGGCCCCCGGCCCGTACCCGGCGCTCACCCGGTCCTTCCCGACCCTCATCACCGACCTGCTCGCCCTCGACGCCGAGCTGGCCGAGCACCTCGTACCGCCCGACCGGCTCCGCGCGTACGACGCCGAGCTGCTCACCGCCCTCGCGGGCGCCAAGCTCAGCAACGCCGAGCTGCGCAAGGTCCCCGAGGCCGCCGCCGCCCGCCGCGAGCTGCTCGACCTCGTCGTCCGCTACCGCGCCGCCAAGCGCTCCCGCGACCTGCTCGACTTCGGCGACCAGATCGCCCGCTCCGCCGAACTCGCCACCACCCGGCCCGAGGTCGGCACGATCCTGCGCGACGAGTTCCGGGTCGTCCTCCTCGACGAGTACCAGGACACCTCCGTCGCCCAGCGGCTGCTGCTCTCCGGCCTCTTCGGCCAGGGCACCGGACACGCCGTGACCGCCGTCGGCGACCCCTGCCAGGCCATCTACGGCTGGCGCGGCGCCTCCGTCGCCAACCTCGACGACTTCCCGAACACTTCCCGCACCGCGACGGCAGCCCCGCGAGCCGCCACGCGCTCTCCGAGAACCGGCGCAGCGGCGGCCGCCTCCTCGACCTCGCCAACGACCTCGCCGCCCCCTGCGGGCCATGCACGCGGGCGTGGAGGCGCTGCGGCCCGCGCCCGGCGCCGAGGACGACGGCACCGTGCGGATCGCCCTGCTGCCCACCCACGCCGAGGAGATCGACTGGCTCGCGGACTCCCTCGCCCACCTCGTCCGCACCGGCCGCGAACCCGGCGAGATCGCCGTCCTGTGCCGCACCGCCACCGACTTCCCGCGATCCACGCGGCCCTCGTCGCCCGGGACGTGCCCGTCGAGGTCGTCGGCCTCTCCGGCCTCCTCCACCTGCCCGAGATCGCCGACCTCGTCGCCGTCTGCGAGGTCCTCCAGGACCCGGGCGCCAACGCCTCCCTGGTACGGCTCCTCACCGGCCCCCGCTGGCGGATCGGCCCCGCGACCTCGCCCTCCTCGGCCGCCGCGCCCGCCTCCTGGTCCACCGGGGGAGCGAGGAGGCCGACCCCGAGCAGCGGCTCGCCGCCGCCGTCGAGGGCGTCGACCCGGCCGAGGTGATCTCCCTCGCCGACGCGCTCGACACCTTCCTCGACTCCGGCGGCACCCCCGACGACGGCCTGGCCTTCTCCGCCGAGGCCAGGGTCCGCTTCGCCCGCCTCGCCGCCGAGCTGCGCTCCCTGCGCACCTCGCTCGCGGACCCCCTCATGGACGTGCTGCACCGGGTCCTCACCACGACCGGCCTGGAAGTCGAGCTCTCCGCCTCCCCGCACGCCCTCGCCGCCCGCCGCCGCGAGACCCTCGGCCACTTCCTCGACGTCGCCGCCGGCTTCGCCTCCCTCGACGGCGAGGCCAGCCTCCTCGCCTTCCTCGGCTTCCTGCGCACGGCCGTCCAGTTCGAGAAGGGCCTCGACAGCGCCCTGCCCGGCGGCGAGAACACCGTCAAGGTCCTCACCGCCCACAAGTCCAAGGGCCTGGGTGGGACGTCGTCGCCGTCCCCGGCCTCGTCACCGGCCAGTTCCCCAGCGCACGCGCGCGCGAGGCGTGGACCTCCCAGCCGCAGGTCCTCCCGCACGCCCTGCGCGGCTGACGCCGCCACGCTCCCGTCGATCGACGCCTGGGACGCCAAGTCCCTCGCCGCCTTCAAGACCGACATGCGCGAACACCAGCACACCGAGGAACTGCGCCTGGGGTACGTCACCTTCACCCGCCCCGCTCCCTCCTCCTGGGCTCCGGCCACTGGTGGGGCCCGAGCCAGAAGAAGCCCCGCGGCCCTCGGACTTCCTCCTGGCCCTGTACGACCACTGCGCGGCCGGCCACGGCGAGATCGAGGCCTGGGCGGACGCACCGGAGGAGGACGCCGAGAACCCGACCCTGGCGGACGCCGACCGGGACGAGGCCTGGCCGCTGCCGCTGGACCGGGAGTCCTTCGCGCGCCGCCGGGCGGCCGCCGCGCTCGTCCTGGACCGGTTGTGGACGGCCGTTCCGCAGGAGGGAACGGAGGAGCACCGCCGCACGAGCACGGCACCCGGCCCCCGGGAGCCGCGCTCCGAGACCCTGGGAGGACGAGGAGCCGGTCTGGGACGAGGAGCCCGTCTGGGAGGAGGACGAGGAGTCCCTCCCGAGGACACCCACGCGGACGCGGTGCCGGGCCCGAGGGCCCCGGAACCGGAGGAGCCCGAGGCGCACGGAGTCCCGGGGCCCGAGGCGCACGGGGTCCCGGAGGAGCCCCGGGAATCCGGCGCCCCGGACGACCCCGGCGCCCTCACCCCCGAGGACGCCAGGACCATCGCCTCCTGGGACCGCGACCTCACCTCCCTCACCACCGAGCTCCGCCGCGCCCGCGCCACCACCCGGGACGTGCTGCTGCCCGCGTACCTCTCCGCCTCCCAGGTGCTCCACCTCGCCGCCGACCCCGACGGCTTCGCGCGGGAGCTGGCCCGGCCCTGCCCAAGCCGCCGCAGCCCGCCGCCCGCCGGGGCACCCGCTTCCACGCGTGGGTGGAGTCCCGCCACGAGGAGCTGCCGCTGCCGTTCCTCGGCCCGGAGGAGCTGCCCGGCGGCGAGGAGTTCGCGGGCGAGCCCGAGATCCTCGACGAACGGGACCTGGAGGAGCTGAAGGAGGCCTTCGCCCGCACCCCGTACGCCCGCCGCACCCCGTACCGCGTCGAGGTCCCCGTCCACCTCACCCTCGCGGGCCGGGTCGTCCGGGGCCGGATCGACGCCGTCTACCGGGACCCGGAGACCGGCGCGTACGAGATCGTCGACTGGAAGACCAGCCGCACCCGCAGCGCCGACCCGCTCCAGCTCGCGATCTACCGGCTCGCCTGGGCCGAGCAGCACGGCCTCGCGCCCGAGGAGGTGGCCGCCGCCTTCGTGTACGTCCGGACGGGTGAGGTCGCCCGGCCCGCCCGGCTGCCCGGCCGGGCCGAGCTGAAGCGATCCTGCTGGGCGGGGCACCCCGGACGGCGGATAGGCTCATATGTATGAGCGAGACCCCGGACAGCGCCGTCCACGCAGTGCGCGCGTACATCGAGCGGCACCGCGCCGCCTTCCTCGACGACCTCGCCGAGTGGCTGCGCATCCCGTCCGTCTCGGCGCAGCCCGAGCGGGCCGGTGACGTGCGGCGCAGCGCCGACTGGCTCGCCGCCAAGCTCACGGGGACCGGCTTCGCGACGGTCGAGGTCTGGGAGACCGCCGGCGCCCCGCCGTGTTCGCCGAGTGGCCTCGGACGACCCGGACGCCCCGACCGTCCTGGTCTACGGCCACCACGACGTGCAGCCCGCCGCCCGCGAGGACGGCTGGCACACAGACCCGTTCGAGCCGACCGTCGTCGACGGCCGGATGTACGCGCGCGGGGCGGCCGACGACAAGGGCCAGGTGTTCTTCCACACCCTCGGCGTCCGCGCCCACCTCGCCGCCACCGGCCGCACGGCCCCGCCGTCCACCTCAAGCTCCTGGTCGAGGGCGAGGAGGAGTCCGGCTCCCCGCACTTCCGCGAGCTGGTCGAGGCCCGCGCCGGGCGGCTCGCCGCCGACGCCGTGATCGTCTCCGACACCGGCATGTGGTCCGAGACCACCCCACCGTCTGCACCGGCATGCGCGGGGTCGCGGACTGCGAGATCGAGCTGTACGGCCCCGACCAGGACGTCCACTCCGGCTCCTTCGGCGGCGCCGTGCCGAACCCGGCCACCGTCGCCGGCCGGATCGTCGCCGCCCTCCACGACGCCGACGAGCGCGTGGCGATCCCCGGCTTCTACGACGGGGTCACCGAGCTCACCGACACCGAGCGGGCCCTCGTCGCCGAGCTGCCCTTCGACGAGGCGGCCTGGCTGCGCACCGCCAAGTCCCACGGCACCCTCGGCGAGGCCGGCTTCTCCACCCTGGAGCGGGTCTGGGCCCGCCCCACCGCCGAGGTCAACGGCATCGGCGGCGGCTACCAGGGCCCCGGCGGCAAGACGATCGTCCCCGCCTCCGCCCACCTCAAGCTCTCCTTCCGGCTCGTCGCCGGCCAGGACCCCGCCAAGATCGAACTCGCCGTACGGGACTGGCTCGCCGGACTCGTCCCGGCCGGGATCCGGTACGGGATCGTCTTCGGCGCCCCGACCCGCCCCTGCCTCACCCCCTCGACCACCCCGCCCTGAAGGCGGTGGCCGGGAGCCATGAGCCGCGCCTTCGACGGCGCCGAGGTCCGCTACACCCGCGAGGGCGGCTCGGGTCCGGCCGCCGACCTCCAGGACGTCCTGGAGGCACCCGTCCTGTTCCTCGGCATCTCCGTCCCGTCCGACGGCTGGCACGCCCCGAACGAGAAGGTCGAGCTCGACCTCCTCATGAAGGGCGTCGAGACGACCGCTCATCTCTGGGGCGACCTGCCCGTCGCCCTCCGGGCCGCCGAGCGCTGAACCCACCACACCGAACCGGGGAGTTGGAAGCAACCTGTGAGCACCTTGAAGAACGCGCCGGCCCCGAACGACCCGCCGGCCCCGTCGGCCCCGGGGAACGCGCCGACCGCGGCGACCGCCTCCGTCCCGGAGGACGCGCCGGCCCCGACGACCGCGCCCGACCCGGGGAACGCCCAGGAGAACGCCCGGGAGAACGCCCCGGCGACCCCGCCCGCGGACCGCCCGATCTCGCTCACCGCCCCGAGCGGCATCGACCGCGCCGCCCACCACCGCCTCGACGAGGCGTGGCTCGCAGCGGCCTGGAGCCACCCACGACCCGGGTCTTCGTGGTCTCCGGCGGCCAGGTGCTGATCGACGACCGGCCCGACGGCACCACCGAACTCGTCATGACCCCGGCGTTCGAGGCCCCGGTCACCGAGACCCACCGCTACTTCCTGGGCACGGACGCCGACGGGGTCTCCTACTTCGCGCTCCAGAAGGACTCCCTGCCCGGCCGCATGGACCAGTCCGCCCGCCCCGCCGGGCTGCGCGAGGCCGGGCTGCTGCTCTCCGACCGGGACACCGCCCTGATGGTGCACGCCGTGGCCCTGGAGAACTGGCAGCGCCTCCACCGCTTCTGCTCGCGCTGCGGCGAGCGCACGGTCATCGCCGCGGCCGGGCACATCCGCCGCTGCCAGGCCTGCGGCGCCGAGCACTACCCGCGCACCGACCCCGCGGTGATCATGCTCGTCACGGACGAGCACGACCGGGCCCTGCTCGGCCGCCAGGTCCACTGGCCGGAGGGCCGCTTCTCGACCCTCGCCGGCTTCGTCGAGCCGGGCGAGTCCATCGAGCAGTCGGTGGTCCGCGAGGTCTTCGAGGAGGCGGGCGTCACGATCGGCGAGGTCGAGTACGTCGCCAGCCAGCCCTGGCCCTTCCCGTCCAGCCTGATGCTGGGCTTCTTCGCCCGCGCCACCTCCTCGGAGATCACCGTGGACGGCGAGGAGATCCACGAGGCCCGCTGGTTCTCCCGCGAGGAACTGGCCGCGGCCTTCGAGGCCGGCGAGGTCCTCCCGCCGTACGGCATCTCGATCGCCTCCCGCCTGATCGAGCGCTGGTACGGCAGACCGCTCCGAAGCCGGGCGACGTGATCTGACCCGCGCGGCCTCGCGCGCACGTGAAGAGCCCCTGCCGGACGGCGTGTCCGGCAGGGGCTCTTCGGCCACCGCGAAGGGGTGGCGGAGACTCAGGCGCCGATCTTCTGCTTGACCTGCGCGAGGCTCGGGTTGGTCAGGGTGGAACCGTCCGGGAAGAGCACGGTCGGCACGGTCTGGTTGCCGCCGTTGGCCTTCTCGACGAACGCCGCCGAGTCCGGGTCCTGCTCGATGTTGATCTCCGTGTACGCGATGCCCTCGCGGTCCATCTGGCTCTTCAGCCGACGGCAGTAGCCGCACTACGTGGTGCTGTACATCGTCACAGTGCCCTGCATGGCCAGGCGCTCCTCTGGTTCTTCGCTTGCTTCGCTGACGGGGTCCGAGAAGGAGAACGTACGCCCTGTCCGTCCCATTCCCGGAACCGGCTCCGGACCGGTTCCGGACCGCCTCGGACCGGTTCCGCACCGGCCGGGGCCCGATCCCGCGCCCCGTATTCGTATGACCGGCGCCTCCCGCCTGTGGACAACCCGCCGCACCCACCCCACGGGACCTGGCAGCATGGCGGGGTGACAGCAGCAACGCACTCCACTCTCTTCCCCGGGTCCCGGAGACGGCCGACGCGGTGCTCGACGGGCTCGACCCCGAGCAGCGCGAGGTCGCGCTCGCCCTGAGCGGCCCGGTGTGCGTCCTCGCGGGAGCGGCACGGGCAAGACGCGGGCCCTCACGCACAGGATCGCGTACGGGGTCCGGGCGGGCGTGCTCCAGCCCGCCGGCGTCCTCGCCGTCACCTTCACCAACCGCGCCGCGGGCGAGATGCGCGGCCGGCTCCGGCACCTGGGCGCGGGCGGCGTCCAGGCCCGCACCTTCCACTCCGCGGCCCTCCGCCAGCTCCAGTTCTTCTGGCCGAAAGCGATCGGTGGTGAGCTGCCCCGGCTCCTGGAGCGGAAGGTCCAGCTCGTCGCCGAGGCCGCGGCCCGCTGCCGGCTCCGGCTCGACCGGAACGAGCTGCGGGACGTCACCGGCGAGATCGAGTGGGCCAAGGTCACCCAGACCGTCCCCGCCGACTATCCGGCGGTCGTCGCCAAGGCCCTCAGGGACGCCCCCGCGACCCGGCCGAGATCGGCCAGATCTACGCCACGTACGAGCAGCTCAAGCGCGACCGCTCGGTGATCGACTTCGAGGACGTGCTGCTCCTCACCGTCGGCATCCTCCAGGACCGGCACGACATCGCCGACCAGGTCCGCCGCCAGTACCAGCACTTCGTGGTCGACGAGTACCAGGACGTCTCCCCGCTCCAGCAGCGGCTGCTCGACCTGTGGCTCGGCGACCGCGACAACCTCTGCGTGGTCGGCGACGCCAGCCAGACGATCTACTCCTTCACCGGCGCCACCCCGACCACCTGCTGAACTTCCGCGCCCGGCACCCCGGCGCCACCGTGGTCAAGCTGGTCCGCGACTACCGCTCCACCCCCAGGTCGTCCACCTGGCCAACGGACTGCTCTCCCAGGCCCGCGGCCGGGCCGCCGAGCACCGCCTGGAGCTGATCTCCCAGCGCGACCCGGGGCCCGAGCCGGTGTACGCGGAGTACGTGGACGAGCCCGCCGAGGCCGAGGGCACCGCCCGCCGCGTCCGCGACCTGATCGCCGCCGGCGTCCCGGCCGGCGAGATCGCCGTCCTCTACCGGATCAACGCCCAGTCCGAGGTCTACGAGCAGGCCCTCGCCGACGTCGGGGTGCCCTACCAGCTCCGCGGCGCCGAGCGCTTCTTCGAGCGCCAGGAGGTGCGGGAGGCGGGCGTCGCCCTGCGCGGCGCGGCCCGCGCCGGGGCAACGACTCCCTCCTCGACGACGCCGAGGACCTGCCCGCGCAGGTCAGGGCGGTCCTCTCCACCAAGGGCTGGACCGGCGAGCCGCCCGCAGGCTCCGGCGCCGTCCGCGACCGCTGGGAGTCCCTCGCCGCTCTCGTCCGGCTCGCCGAGGACTTCGCCCGCGCCAGGCCCGGCGCCACCCTCTCCGACCTGGTCGCCGAACTCGACGAGCGGGCCGCCGCCCAGCACGCCCCGACCGTCCAGGGCGTCACCCTCGCCTCGCTGCACGCGGCCAAGGGCCTCGAATGGGACGCCGTCTTCCTGGTCGGCCTCACCGAGGGCATGATGCCGATCACCTACGCCAAGACCGACGAGCAGGTCGAGGAGGAGCGGCGCCTGCTGTACGTGGGCGTCACCCGCGCCCGGGTCCACCTCACGCTCTCCTGGGCCTCTCCCGCTCCCCGGGCGGCCGCCCCTCCGGCGCCCCACCCGCTTCCTCAAGGGCCTGCGCCCCGGCTCCGGCTCCCTCGGGGCCACCGGCTCCGGCGACTCCGGCTCCGGCTTCGCCGGCGGGGAGCGCCCGCCGGCGCAGGCCGCGCGGCCCGGTCCTCTGCCGGGTCTGCGGCGCGACCCTCACCGAGGCGGGCGCGATGAAGCTGATGCGCTGCGAGGACTGCCCTCGGACATGGACGAGGGGCTGTACGAGCGGCTGCGCGACTGGCGCGCCGAGCGGGCGCGGGAGCTCGGCCAGCCCGCCTATTGCGTCTTCACCGACAAGACGCTCATGGCGATCGCCGAACGGGTCCCCGCCACCGGCGGAGAGCTCGCCTCGATCGCCGGCGTCGGCACCCGCAAGCTGAACCGCTTCGGAGCCGATGTCCTGGCCATCTGCGCAGGTGAGGAGGGAGGGACGGGGGTCGACGAGCTCTGAGGAAAACTCGTCGGAAAAATAGTTTGCGCCCGCCCCGTCAAGCCCCATAGGTTCTTAACCACGGAAACGGCGGCTTCTTCGAAGCCCTGTCTTCGTGCTGTACTTGTCCAAATAAACATGAGGGTCCGGCTCGCACCCGAGCCCTCCGAGACGCCGAGAGGAGGCGATTCCAGTGATCAGCTACACGATTCAGACCAGCACCGCCAGCTTCGTCAGCACCGCCAAAATGACCGATCGCTCGGTCGTCTCCGCCTACACGCTCGGCCTCTCGGCTTCGGCGTTCATTGGCACCGGTCTGCCTACTACCGGTCTCTCCGGTCTCGGCACGTCCGCCGCCGTGGAGCTGCGGCCCTCCGTGGCCCTGCGCAATGAGCGACCGACCAAGGCACTGGAAGCAGGAGCAGCGGGCAAGGCCAAGGCCTATGCCTTTGCGGCGACCGGTGCCGGAACCCAGCAGCAGACGATGCACCACACGATGTGGGCCTTCCGTGGGCTCGAACCTGGAGTGATCCAGCCTGATCCAGGATCAGGCAGGCGCCTTCAGGGCCGCGGAACCCACCCGGGATCCGCGGCCCTTCTGTTTGTCCCCGAACGGGGACGGACGGGAGAAGGGGCCTCGGGACAGAAACACCCGGTACCAGCCGAAACCCCGGCCAACAGGCCGGAACGACCAGACGAGGAAAGAACACCGTGCAACTCGAAGCGCACGCCCCGTCCGTACCGCCTTCCGAATCGATCTCCCAGCCCGGCCTCACGGAGGACCCCGCTTTGACCCCCTCACCGCGCTCACCGCGCTCGACGACGCCATCGAGAACCTCGGCGTCCCCGTCCCCTACCGCTCCTACGACCCCGAGGTCTTCTTCGCGGAGTCGCCGGCGGACGTGGAGTACGCGAAGTCCCTCTGCCAGACCTGCCCGCTCGTGGCCGCCTGTCTCGCCGGCGCCAAGGAGCGGCGCGAGCCGTGGGGCGTCTGGGGCGGTGAGCTCTTCGTCCAGGGCGTGGTCGTCGCCCGCAAGCGGCCGCGTGGTCGCCCGCGCAAGAACCCGGTCGCGGCATGAACGCCACCGGAACCATCGACCGCCCCCACACGCACGATCCCCAGAAGCAGGCCCCGATGACCTCTTCCCCCAGCGAGCCCGCCGGCTCCGCGACCTCAGCCTTCTCCCCGCCGCCGCTCCCGTGGCGCGTCAGAACAGGACCCGTGAAATGCAACTCATCCCCGAAGCCCTGGCTCGTGCCCATATGCACGACCGACAGCGCGAGGCCGACGCGGAACGCCAGGCCGTGCGCCTGGTCGCCGCCGGCGCATGCAGCGCCGCGCCGAGCGCGTCTCGCTGCGCGCCCGCCGCGCGCTCGCCATGGCCGTCATGCACTGAGAACCCGCGCCCTCCGGGGCGCCGTCGCGGGGCCGGTCCGTCGGGACCGGCCCCGCGGTGCGTTACGCGGGACCGCGGGCGCCCGGCCGGGCTATCGTCGCGAGGGTGAACGACGCCGGTGCCCCGAGGAGCCCCTCACCTGCGCGCGCTGCGGCAGGACCGCCGACACCTTGCCGCTGACCTGGACCTTCTCCGTGGAGGACGGCCGCCGGGTGTACTTCTGCGAGGACTGCTCCCGGGACAACCTCCGCGCCATCGAGGGCAGGCTCGACTCCTCCTGGTGGTGACCCCGCGCGGGGCGGACACCCCTAGTCCTCCTCCGTCCCTCCGTGTTCCGTCTCCCCGTCCTCCGACTCCGTCGGCTCCGGCTGCGCGAAGCCCGGGAGCCACGCGTCCAGTTCGTCGCGCAGGCGGACCGCCGCGTTCAGTTGGCACAGCACCCCGATGGTGCTCAGCGTCACCCGGTGTATCAGCGGGTACGAGGGCGGCAGGTTCAACTGCTTGCCCAACTTGGTGCGCGGGGGAGCGGGGATCGGCGATGCGGGCCGCCTGGGCGCGCATCCAGGAGCGGGTGAAGAGGAAGGACTCCGCCTCGGCCGGTTCGATGATCGGCAGCAGGTACTCCAGGACCGCGTCCGGGTCGAGCGAGACGCTCTCCTTGACGAAGCCCTCCGCGCGCAGCAGGTCGTAGACCGCCTCGGCGTCGCCGGCGAGCGTCATCCGCAGACAGGTGCCGATCGTCTCGGGCAGCCCGCCCGGCAGCCGGTCCACGGTGCCGAAGTCGAGGACGCCGAGTCGCCAGCCCTCCGGCCCTCGTCCTCCCCGGCCCCGGGCAGCAGCCGGAAGTTCCCCGGGTGCGGATCGGCGTGCAACAGACCGGTGCGCGCCGGGCCGGAGAAGAGGAAGCGGGCGAGGAGCTGGCCCGCCCGGTCCCGCTGCTCCCGGGTGCCGTCCGCGATCACCTCCGCGAGCGGGAGGCCCTCCATCCACTCGGTCACCAGGACCTGTTCCGACTGGTGCACCACCGCCGGGACCACCACGTCGGGGTCGTCCGCGAACTCCTCCGCGTGCTTCTGCTGGGCCGTCGCCTCCAGGCCGTAGTCCAGCTCCTCGGAGACCCGGTCCCGCATCTCGGTGATCAGCGGCTTGATGTCCATGCCCGGGACCAGTGGGCCGAGCAGCCGGGCGAAACGGCTCAACTGCGTCAGGTCCGAGAGCAGGGCCTCCCCGGCGCCCGGGTACTGCACCTTGACCGCGACCTCGCGCCCGTCGTGCCACACGGCCCGGTGCACCTGCCCGATCGAGGCCGCGGCCGCGGCTTGTCCTCGAACTCCAGGAACAGCTCCCGCCAGTCGGCGCCGAGACGCTCCTCCAGGACCGCGTGCACCGTCCGCGTCGGCATCGGCGGCGCCGCGTCCTGAAGCTTCGTCAGGGCCGCCCGGTACGGCCCGGCGACCTCCTCCGGCAGGGCCGACTCGAAGACGGAGAGGGCTTGCCCGAACTTCATGGCCCCGCCCTTCAACTCGCCGAGCACCTTGAAGAGCTGGTCGGCCGTGCGCTGCTGGAGCTCGCGGGCGACGATCTCCGCGGACCTGCCGCCGATCCGCTTGCCCAGGCCCCAGGTGGCCCGGCCCGCGAAGCCCAGGGGCAACGCGGCCAACTTGGCGGTCCGGGTGACCGCCTTCCGGGAAGATCAGACATGCGCCCCTCCAAAACCCAGACTGCCGTGCCGCGCGGGCCGTTTCCCCGCCATTGTGTCGTGCGCGTCCTCCGCTGCCGAGGCGCGCTCCCCCTTCCTCCGGGCGCCGCCCCGCAGGGGCAGGCCGGATGGGGTCTCAGCCGCTCCGCCCGCCACTCCAGGAACGGCAGCGACGCCTCCCAGCGGGTGCCCGTGCTCGCCGGGAGGTCCCCGTCGAGGAAGGCGAGGGCGTGCGCGGCGGCCAGGCCCGCCACCGCGGTGGCCAGCCCCAGGTCGCAGGCCGGCAGCGGATGCGGGGCGCCGGAGCGCCACTGGGCGAGCAGCCGGGGCAGGACCGGCTCCCGGTCCGTCCGCTCCTCCTGGAGGCAGCGGGCGCAGGCCGTGCCGCCCGGCAGCACGAGCGGGCCGACCGTCCCCGTGGCCTCGACGACCCCGGCGTACAGGTGCGGGGTGCCGGTGGAGATCCACCGCTGGGCCGGGAGCGGATCGGGGACGTACGCGCCGAGACCGTCCCGGGGCGTCACCACCACGAGTGAAAGCCCGGCCCCATCGCTCCCTTCACCCGCGCCACCGTTTCCCCGCCCGGCCCGCCGCTCGTGCCACCCGGTCCGGCACCGCCTCCGCCCGGTCCGTGGCCGCCCGCCCCGGCCCGCTGCCGCCCCGGAGCGCCGGGCCCCGCGCGGCCCGCCCGTGACCAGTGGCCGACCAGGCGCCGGGCGGCCGTCGCCCGGCGTTCGCCGACGGCCTCGGACGGCAGGCCGCCCGGCGCCGTCTCCCAGGGCTCGACCCGGCCCGAGTCCAGCACCTCGACCCGGCCCACGCCCGCCGCGGCGAGCAGGGCCGCCACCGTCGCCCCACCCGCCCCGCGCCCCGGACCTGGACGCGCAGGGCCCGGCGGGCCGCCAGGACCCCCGACGCCCCCTCCGGCGCGGGATGGACCACGGACAGGGAGGCCAGGTCGGCCCGGAGCGGATCGAGGGCCGCGCCCGCCGTCCCGGCGGCCGGCCCCGCCCTCCCGGGCCGTCCCGTCGCGGCGTCCGTGAGGAGTCCGGCCGACTCCAGGCGGCCGAGGAGCGCCTCAGGCGCCCGTCCGGCAGACCGAGCGCCCGCGCCTCGGCCCGCAGCAGCTCGACCCCGCGCGTCCCGTCGAGCAGCCCGAGCACCGCCTCCGTCTCCGGACCGACCGGATCGAGCACCACGGCGTGGGCCGGGGTGACCCCGAACTGGACGCACCGCAGGCTCCGCCAGGCCCGCCGCAGCGCAGGTTTCACCATCGGATGCATTTCCCGCCCCGTCCGTCCGCGCACCGTGATCGCCGACCGGTGATCAGTGATCCGCGCACCATGATCCGCACACCATGAACCGCATTCATGATCGACAACGGCTTTTCCGTCGTCCGTGAGTGAGAATGCCCCGTCGCTCCGACCGCTGCCGAAAGTTGTCCACAGGCCGGTGGATTAGTCATTCAAATGGGCCGCGATGCGGCCGGACCGTTCGAAACCGCCCCGGCAGCGGGTAACGTCGGGGCCGTGCCCGCCGATCCACGACGCAGCGTGACCAGCAAGCCGCCCCGCGACACGGGGACGAGCGCGGTCGAGGTCCGCAGGAGCGCGCGGCGGAGCAGGACCGTCTCGGCCTACCGCGAGGGTGACCGGACCATCGTGCTCATCCCCGCCCGCATGTCGGAGGCGGAGGAGCGGCGCTGGGTCGGCGTCATGCTGGACAAGCTCGCCGCCAAGGAGAGCCGGAGCGTCCTCGGCGACCGCGAGCTGACCGAGCGGGCGCGCCGCCTGTCCGACCAGTACTTCGACGGCCGGGCCCGCCCCGGCTCGGTCCGCTGGGTGACCAACCAGAACACCCGCTGGGGCTCCTGCACCCCTCCGAGGGCAGCATCCGCCTCTCCCACCGGCTCCAGGGCATGCCCGAGTACGTCGTCGACTACGTCCTCCTGCACGAGCTGGCCCATCTGCTCGTCCCCGGCCACGGCCCCCGGTTCTGGCGGCTCCTGGAGGCCTACCCCGCACCGAGCGGGCCCGGGGCTACCTGGAGGGGTGGCCGCCGCCGAGCGCCTCCCGAACCTTCCGGACCGCCAGGACGACCCGGACGACCCGGACCGCCAGGACGGCCCGGACGGCGCTCGCGAGGAGTGACGGCGCCGCCACGCGGCGGCGCGCGGATTTCCGATTCCGTACCGAAAACCGTCTGGCCTGTCTCGATGTCGCACACAGCGGTTAGCCTGGCGCGAGCATTCGCCATTCGGGATGGGGGACGGTCGTTACGCATGGCCAGGGAATTCCAACGCGGCCACAAGGCCAAGATCAGTGATCTGACCGCGGGGACCGATCTGTACGTGGGCGTGCAGATCGCGGCGCCCGGACTGACTTTCGACATCAGTTGCTTCGGCCTCGACGCCGACGAGCGGCTCTCGGACGACCGCTACTTCGTCTTCTTCAACCAGCCGAAGTCGCCCGAGGAGTCCATCCAGCTCCTCGGCGCCCAGGCCGGCGACACCGAGTCCTTCCGCGTCACCCTCGACCGCGTCCCCGCGCACATCCACAAGCTGTCCTTCACCGCCACGGTCGACGGTGCCGGCCAGATGTCCCAGATCGGCCCCGGCCACCTGCGGATCGTGGCGGGCGGCGAGGAGGTCGCCCGGTACGCGTTCACCGGAGCGGAGTTCTCCACCGAGCGCGCGGTGATGCTCGGCGACTTCTACCTCAAGGACGTCTGGCGGTTCGCCGCCGTCGGCCAGGGCTTCGACGGAGGCCTGGAGGCGCTCCTGCGGAACTTCGGCGGCGAGGTCGCCGAGGAGAGCCCGCCGCCCCGCAGCAGCAGGCGGCCGCCCCCGGTTTCGCCCCGCCGCCCCAGGCGACGGCGCCCCCGGCCTTCGGCGCCCCGGCGCCCGCCCCGGCCCCGGCACCCGCGCCCGCGTTCGGCGCCCCGGCGGCCCCGCCCGCCCCGGCCCCCGCGCCCGCCCCGCCGGCGCCGCCGGTCCACACGGCGCCCACGATGGTCGCGCCCCTGGCCCCGGCCCCGTGCCCCCGCCCGCTCCGGCCCCCGCCCCGTACGGGCAGACCCCGCCCCGTACGGGCAGGTCCCCGGGCAGCCCCGGGCCAGTACCCCGGTCACGGCCAGCCGCCGCACACCCCGGCCCACGGCCACCAGCAGCCGTACGGCCAGCAGCCCCCTACGGGCAGACCCCGCCCCGTACGGCCAGCAGCCGCCCGCCTTCGGGCAGCAGCACGCGGGCGTGCCCCAGGGCGTCCCCGCCGCCGGCGCGGGCCTCGCCGCCGCGCTCGCGCCGTACAAGGAGACCGCCACCGGCTCCCGCTGGACCCCGCAGAACCAGCAGCTCATGCGGGTCGACCTCGGCATGGGCGGCACGCCCGTCCTGGCCCGGCAGGGCTCCATGGTCATGTACCAGGGCAAGGTCGACTTCGGCTACAAGGGCGCGGGCTTCGCCGGCCGGATCGTCGGCAACGCCACCGGCCAGGAGATGCAGCTCATGCGCTGCACCGGCCGCGGCCAGGTCTTCCTCGCCGAGGAGGGCGCCCAGTTGCACCCGATCGAGCTCCAGGGCGACGGCATCTGCGTCTCCGCCGAGAACGTCCTCGCGTTCGACGAGACCCTCCAGTACGAGGTCCGCCGCATCGAGGGCCACGGCATCCCCGGCGGCGCCCTGTTCACCATGCAGTTCCAGGGCAGCGGCACGGTCGTCGTCAAGACCCGCGGCATCCCCGTGGTCCTCCCGGTCACGCCCACGACCTTCGCCGACTGCAACGCGGTCGTCGCCTGGTCGTCGGCCTCCCAGGTCGTCCTGTCCAGCCAGGTGCGCCTGCGCCGCAACGCCTACCCGGGCCACAGCGGAGAGACCGTGAACCTGCAGTTCCGGGGCGCCCCCGGCAACTTCGTCGTCGTCCAGCCCTACGAGGTCTGAGGGAGCCCGAAGCCATGAACCAGCAACTCGCGGGCTACGCCCCGACCCCGTCGCGGCCCGGATGGAGAACCACGGCAGCGCCATGCTCAAGGTCGCCATGGCGAGCGGCCAGGACCTCTACGCCCGGTCGGGCTCGATGGTCGCCTACGAGGGCTTCATCACCTACGAGCCCAACCCGCCCGCCGTCCGCCAGTACGCCCAGCAGTGGGTCACCGGTGAAGGCGCGCCGATCATGAAGTGCTCCGGCGACGGACTGCTCTACCTCGCGGACTACGGCGCCGACGTCGTCGTGATCAACCTCAACAACGACTCCCTGTCGGTCAACGGCACCAACCTCCTCGCCTTCGACGCGCACCTCCAGTGGGGCGTCGAGCGGGTCAAGGGCCTCGCCAAGTTCGCCGGCCAGGGCCTGTTCAACGTGACGATCGCCGGCACCGGCTGGGTCGCGCTCACCTCGCGCGGCACCCCGATCGTCGTCGACTGCGGCCGCGGCGAGGACGAGACGTACGTCGACCCCGACGCGCTCGTCGCCTGGTCGCCCGCGCTCAAGGTCAAGGGCAAGCGCAGCTTCAAGGCCTCCTCCCTCATCGGACGGGGCAGCGGCGGGGCGTACCAGATGGCCTTCTCGGGCCAGGGCATCGTCGTCGTACAGCCGAGCGAGGACAGCACCGACCGCCTGCGGGCCCGGGGCTGAGGGGAGCGAGAACACACCATGCAGAGCCCGCTTTTCAACCACGCCGAACAGCAGAGCCAGGAGCGGTACGTCGTCCAGAACCCGCAGCTCCTGCGGGTCAGCCTGACCGGGCAGGACGACGTCCTCGCCCGCAAGGGCGCCATGGTCGCCTACCAGGGGCTCATCGACTTCGACGGCGAGTACCAGACCGCGAACCAGCGCCGGGCCCGCGCCCGCACCGGTGAGGGCCTCGACCTGATGCGCTGCTCCGGGCAGGGCACGGTCTACTTCGCCAACCTCGCCCAGTACGTCCACGTCGTGGAGGTCGAGCAGGAGGGCCTCACCGTCGACAGCGCCTACGTCCTGGCGCTCGACTCGACCCTCCACACCGAGGTCATCGCCGTCGACAGCCAGTACGGCATCTCCGGCTCCGGCAAGTACCAGCTCAACGTCTCCGGCCGCGGCAAGGTCGCCCTGATGACCTCCGGGCAGCCGCTGATGATGCAGGTCACGCCCGACAAGTACGTCAGCGTCGACGCGGACGCGATCGTCGCCTGGTCCACCGGGCTCCGGGTCCAGATGCAGGCGCAGACGCACAACTCCAGCGTCCGCCGCCGGCGCAGCGACACCGGCGAGGGCTGGGAGCTCAGCTTCCTCGGACAGGGCTTCGCCCTCGTCCAGCCCAGCGAGGTCATGCCCCGCAGCACGCGGCCATCGGCCAGGGCATCGCCGCCCAGTACGGCGCCGGACAGCACGGCGCCCACGGCCAGAACCAGAACAACGCCTGGAACTAGCCGGAGGCACGGAGGTACGAGGGAAGGGGCGGGCGCCGGTCGTGGCGCCCGCCCCTTCCCATGTCCTCACAGCCGCGCCAGCGTGCCCTCCAGGAGGCGGACCACCGACGTGTCGGCCACGCCCGCCACGTCCTCGTACGCGAACCAGCGCAGGTCGAGCGACTCCTCGCTGATCCGCTCCACCGCCTCCGCCGGCGCCAGGGCCGCGTACTGCACGTCCAGGTGCCAGTGGCGGGGGCCGGGATCGGATGCCGGTCGAGCCGCACCGGGCCGCCCGGCAGCAGGACGAGCCCCGG
Source organism: Streptomyces sp. WAC08241 (assembly GCA_007858575.1). Lineage (GTDB taxonomy): Bacteria > Actinomycetota > Actinomycetes > Streptomycetales > Streptomycetaceae > Streptomyces. The sequence continues at coordinate 4,273,621 of CP042279.1, read as the reverse complement.
GATCCCGGACTCCTCCGTCGCCTCCCGCAGCGCGGCGGCCTCGACCGTCGCGTCGCCCGGCTCGCAGTGGCCGCCCATCTGGAGCCACATGCCCAGCTTCTTGTGCAGGGTCAGCAGCACCCTGCCCCGCGCGGGGTCGACCACCAGCGCGCTGGACGTCAGGTGACCGGCCGAGCAGGGCTTGTACATGCCGTCCGGATGCGCGTCCAGGTGGTCCAGGTAGACCTGCCGCAGCTCTTCCTGGCCCCCGTACTCCTTCAGCACGAGGACCGCGTCGTCGTGCAGGGTCACTCCTTGCCGTCCCCGCCGCCGGTCCCGTCCCGGCCGTCGTCCTCCGGAGAGTCGCCCTTCGGGGCGTCGCCCTTCGCCGCCTCGCCGAGCATCTTGTCCAACTCGGAGAAGTCGAGGTGCTCGCGGTGCACGAAGCCGTCCGGGTCGTCCAGGTCGGTCGCCGTCGGCAGCATGTCCGGGTGCTCCCACAGGCCGTCCCGGCCGTCGACCCCGCGCGCGTCGGTGAGCGAGGCCCACAGGCGCGCCGCGTCCCGCAGCCGCCGCGGACGCAGCTCCAGACCGATCAGGGTCGCGAAGGTCTGCTCGGCGGGACCGCCCGAGGCCCGGCGCCGGCGCAGCGTCTCGCGCAGCGCGTCCGCCGAGGTCAGACGAGTCTTGGCGGCCTCGTGGACCACCGCGTCCACCCAGCCCTCGACCAGCGCGAGCGCCGTCTCCAGACGGGCCAGGGCCGCCTTCTGCTCCGGGGTGTCCTCCGGCTGGAACATGCCCTGCTGGAGCGCCTCCTGAAGCTGCTCGGGGTGCGTCGGGTCGAGCTGGCCCACCGCCTCCTCCAGCTTCGAGGTGTCGACCTTGATCCCGCGCGCGTACCCTCGACCGCGCCGAACAGGTGCGCCCGCAGCCACGGCACGTGCGCGAAGAGGCGCTGGTGGGCCGCCTCGCGCAGGGCCAGGTAGAGCCGCACCTCGTCCGAGGGCACGCCCAGGTCCTTGCCGAAGGCCTCGATGTTCAGCGGGAGCAGCGCGGCGCGCCCGGCCGGAGCCCAGCGGCAGGCCGACGTCGGTCGAGCCGACGACCTCACCGGCGAGCGCGCCCACGGCCTGCCCGATCTGCTGGCCGAACATGGCGCCGCCCATGGAGCGCATCATGCCGATCAGCGGGCCCGCCATGGCCTGCATCTCCTCCGGCAGGACGTCGCCCATCGCCGTGCCGACCCGCTCGGCGACCGGGTCCACGAGCTGCTGCCACGCCGGCAGCGTCGCCTCGACCCACTCCGCGCGGCTCCACGCCACGGAGACGTTCGCCCCCGAGGGCAGCGAGGTCGCCTGGTCCAGCCACAGGTCGGCCAGGCGCAGCGCCTCCTGGACCGCCGACTTCTCGGCCGGGCCCACGCTGGCGTCCTTGGTGCCGTCCGGGGTGCCCTGGGCGACCACCTGGCGCGCGATCTGCTTGGCCATGTCCCAGTTGACGGGACCGCCCTCGTAGCTCAGCATCTGCCCGAGCTGCTGGAAGGCCGCGCCCAGGTCGTTGGGGTTCAGCGAGCCGAACATCGCCGCGAACGGATTGTCCGCGCCGCCGGGCCCGCCCATGCCCGGCAGTGCGCCGAAACCGAACGGGTTCGCCCCGAACGGGTTGCCGCCCTGGCCACCGGACCCCTGGCCACCTCCGGCGGGGTCCTTCTTCTTGCCCTCGTCGCCGTCCTCCGGCTCCTCCGGCGGAAGGCCGAATCCGAATGGGGTGTCACTCACAGGTTTCCTCGGCTCGTAGGGCCGCCGGCCTCCTGCCGACGGCGACTGCCCGACCAGAGCCTGCCCGCGACAGGCTCCGCACACCACCAGCGTAGACATCCGGGCCGGAAACGGGCTCGGTGCTCCGCCGGGGCGTGCCCTGCGGCAGGATGGACGCCACCTGGTCCGTACGTCGTGCGGCGTACGTACTGAAGACAACCGCTGGAGACGCCCGGTGAGTTCCCCAGATCCACAGGTTCGCGGAGCGCGAAACCACTCGACCCGGTCCACCGCGCGCGGCCCCGTCGTCGCGGTCACCGGCGCCGCTTCCGGCGTCGGCGACCTACTGACCAGGCGCCTCGCCGCCTCCGAGGAGGTCAAGCGGGTCGTCGCCATCGACGAGCGCCGCGGCGAGGTCCCCGAGGCGCAGTGGCACGTCCTGGACGTGCGCGACCCGGCCATCGCCGAGAAGCTGCGCGGCGCCGACGTCGTCGTGCACCTCGCCGTCGACCTCGACCTGGAGACCGACCCGCGGCCCGGACGGCCTACAACGTGCGCGGCACGCAGACCGTCCTGACCGCCGCCGCGGCCGCCGGCGTCCACCGGGTGGTGCTCTGCACCTCCGCGATGGTCTACGGCGCGCTGCCCGACAACGACGTCCCGCTCTCCGAGGACGCCGAGCTGAAGGCCACCGCGGAGGCCACCGGCGTCGGCGACCTGCTGGAGATCGAGCGCCTGGGCCGCCGGGCGCCCCGCGCGCACCCCGGCCTCCACGTCACGGTGGTCCGCCCGGCCGTCCTCGTCGGCGGCACGGACACGGCGCTGACCCGCTACTTCGAGTCGCCCCGGCTGCTCGTCGTCGCCGGATCCCGGCCCACCTGGCAGTTCTGCCACGTCGAGGACCTGGTGAGCGCGCTGGAGTACGCGGCCCTGGGGAAGGTCGACGGGGAGTTCGCGGTCGGCTGCGAGGGCTGGCTGGAGCAGGAGGAGGTCGAGGAGCTCTCCGGGATCCGGCGCATGGAGCTGCCCTCCGCCGTCGCCCTCGGCACGGCGGCCCGCCTCCACCGGATCGGCCTCACCCCGTCCCCGGCGGGCGACCTGGCGTACACCATGCACCCCTGGGTGGTGAGCGTCGGACGGCTGCACGACGCCGGCTGGCGGCCGAAGTGGACGAACGAGGAGGTCCTCGCCGCGCTCCTGGAGGAGGTCGAGGGCCGCCACACGGTCGCCGGGCGCCGCCTGGGCCGCAAGGACGCGACGGCGGCCGGCGCGGCCGGGGCGACAGTGGCGCTGCTCGGCACGGCGGCGCTCGTCCGGCAGATGCGGAAGCGGCGCGGGATCTGATCCCCTCACCGCCGCCGTGGGGCCGACCGGTCGAGGGCCGACTGTAGGACCCTCCTACGGAGGGTCCGGAGCGCCAGTCGAAACCGCTATTCCGGGTTGTCGGCGGCGTACGGCACGATGGGCTCATGGCACTGACGTCTGACCATCCCGGCGAGCGGGCCGCGGCCGACCCCATCAAGCTCCTCGCGATCCGGGAGACCCCCTCTCCGTCGACGAGGTCTTCCGGGCGGTCGGGGACGACGCCTCCGGCGGCACGACCCTCTTCGTCGGCACCGTGCGCAACCACGACGGCGGCGCGGACGTCGACGCGCTCGGCTACTCCTGCCACCCCACGGCCGGGGCGGAGCTGCGCCGCGTCGCCGAGAAGGTCGTCGCGAACCACCCGGTCCGCGCCCTGGCCGCCGTCCACCGCGTGGGCGACCTGAAGGTCGGCGACATCGCGGTCGTCGTCGCCGTCTCCTGCCCCCACCGCGCGGAGGCCTTCGAGGCCTGCCGGAAGCTGATCGACGACCTCAAGCACGAAGTACCCATTTGGAAGCACCAGACCTTCTCGGACGGAACCGAGGAGTGGGTGGGTGCCTGCTAGGGAGCACCGGGAAGCAAGGCGGCGCGCCGACACGGCGTAGCCGAACGCCCGATTTGCGTAACCGACCCCCGCGCGCGAGCGTTGACGGCACGGATGAAACAGTCTGCTGATCAACTCACTGGGGATGGGAGGTCGGAATGGCAGCGCTGGCCTGGTTGCTGATTCCGCTTTTCGCAGTCGTCGGCGCGGCGATATGGGGAAGCTGGGCTTCGAGGAACAAGACGACGGGCGACGTGGCCGAACTCGCCGGCTACGCCCGCTTCCGGGACGCGATGGAACGCGCCCACCCCACCCTCGCCGATTCCGCCCGCCACGAGCGCGAACCGGCCGCGGCGGCCACCGCCGTCACCCCGTCCTCCTCCGGCTGACGCGGGCCGCCTCGTACGGACCCGCCCCGGGAGTGCACCCACAGGCGAGTCCCGTACTGTCGTTCCATGCCACGCCGCACCGCGACGATGCTCGCCTCCACCCTGGTCCTGATCTGCCTGCTCATCGCCGGCGTTCTGATCCCGGTGCCGTACGCGGAGATGAGCCCCGGACCGACGGTCAACACCCTCGGCGAGGCCAGGGGGAGCCCGTCCTCCAGATCTCCGGACGCAAGACGTATCCGACCGACGGCCACCTCAACATGACGACGGTCCGCGTCACCGGCGCGGACTACCGGATGAACGCCGTCGAGGCCGTCTACGGCTGGCTCGCCCACGACAACGTGGTGGTGCCGCACGACACGCTCTACCCGGACGGCAAGACCGAGGAGCAGTCGAGCCAGGAGAACGCCGAGGAGTTCTCCCAGTCCCAGGAGAGCGCCAAGGTGGCGGCCCTCGGGGAGCTGGGCATCCCGGTGGTCTCCCGGGTCGTCGTCGGCACGGTGGTCAAGGGCGCCCCGGCCGAGGGCAGGCTGCACGCCGGGGACGTCATCAAGGCCGTCGACGGCGTGCCGATCACCGACCAGAGCGGCGTCGCCGCGCAGGTGACGAAGCGGAAGCCCGGTCAGAAGGTCGAGTTCACGATCGTCCCCGCCAAGGAGGCGGCCGCCGCCGAGAAGGCGGGCAAGGAACCGACCGCCACGCGGAAGGTGGTCATCACGACCACCACCTCCGAGGAGGGCGACCGGGCCGTCGTCGGCATCCAGGCCGGCACCGACCACGTCTTCCCGTTCACGATCGACATCAAGCTGGCCGACGTCGGCGGCCCCAGCGCCGGACTGATGTTCGCGCTCGGCATCGTCGACAAGCTCACCCCGGACAGCCTCACGGGCGGCCGGTTCGTCGCCGGCACCGGCACCATCGACGACAAGGGCGAGGTCGGCCCGATCGGCGGCATCGAGATGAAGCTGGTCGGCGCGCGCAACGCGGGCGCCGAGTACTTCCTCACCCCGGCCGACAACTGCGCCGCGGCCGCCTCCGACACCCCGACGGACTCACCCTCGTCAAGGTGGACACCATCGACGACGCCACCAAGTCCCTGGAGAAGCTCCGCAAGGGCGACACGGCGTCCCTGCCGCGCTGCGCGAAGGGCTGAGAGCACGCGGAAGCGAGGAGGGCGCCCCGGCAGGGCGCCCTCCTCTTCGCGTACGTACGGGTCCTCAGCCCTCGAAGGTGGCCGCGAGCGCCTCGGCGAGCCCCGGCACCAGGTCCGGGCCGGTCAGGACCTCGGTCGGCGAGTCCTTCTCGCGCAGCCGGATCGCCGCCTCGCGCGCCCCGCCCGCAGCACCGCCACGGTCATCCGGACCTCCTGGCGGTCGGGGTGGCCGGCCACCCACGTGGCGAGCTGCTTCTCGCTCAGCCCCTGCGGCACCTGGGCCTCCGCCGACGGGGGCAGCATGAGCCGCTCCACCGTCATGGCGCAGCCGGCGACGGCGTCGGGCCAGGCGATCGTGCCGAGGAACTCGTCGAGCGGCTTCCCGCGCGGCAGCTTGTCCTGCTCGATCGGGGTGTAGGAGGCGGCGTCGTCGCCCAGGCCGAGCTGGGAGGCGAGCTTGGGTTCCCGGGCGCGCAGCCGGGCGGTGTCGACCAGGGCGAACAGGCGGGCGGGCTGGTCCCAGCCGAGGCCCGACGCGTACTCGTCGATCTCGAGCACCGCGCGGGTGAGGGGCTCGCGGCCATCGCCGGGCCGGAGGGGAAACGTTGGACATGACCAATATCCTGCCTCCTCTTTCCCCGAAGCCGGGAACTAGGTAAAGCCTCGGTAAGTTGCATCAGTGGGCCCTACGATCGCGGGGCCTGCTGTCAGACCCACCAGCAGCACCGACACGCATCGACACCGAGACGCATCAACACCGAGGGGCGCACGTTGGCTTTCCAGATGCCGGACCGCGGCGGAGGCCCGTCAGGGCCAAGGATGAGAGTCGGCCGGCCGTCCCGGCGGGCCCGTACCCTGCTCATGACACTCGGGGTGCTGGCCGTCCTGGCCATGGCGTTCGTGATGTTCGCCGGGTTCTGGACGGACTGGCTCTGGTACCGCTCGGTCCACTACTCGTCCGTGTTCACCACCACCCTGTGGACCAAGATCGGCCTCTTCGCGGTCTTCGGCCTCCTGATGGGGCTCGCCGTCGGCCTCAACATCTGGCTGGCGTACCGGCTGCGGCCGCCGCTCAGCGCGATGTCCCTCGAGCAGCAGAGCCTCGACCGGTACCGGATGGGACTCGCCCCCTTCAAGAAGTGGGTGCTGCTCGCGGTCACGGCCCTGGTGGCCCTGATCGCCGGCGCCTCCGCCTCCGGCCAGTGGCGCACCTGGCTGATGTGGGTCAACGGCGTGAAGTTCGGTCAGAAGGACCCCCAGTTCGGGCTCGACGTGTCGTTCTACGCCTTCGACCTGCCCTGGTACCGCTTCCTGCTCGCGTTCGGCTTCGCCGCCGCCGTCCTGTCGCTGATCGCCGCCGCGCTCACGCACTACCTGTACGGCGGGCTGCGGATCACCAGCCCGGGCGCCCGCGCCACCGCCGCGGCCACGGGCCACCTCTCGGTGCTGCTCGGCGTCTTCGTGTCGCTGAAGGCCGTGGCGTACTGGCTCGACCGGTACGGCCTGGCCGTGAAGTCCAGCGACTTCAAGGCCACCGGCAACTGGACGGGCCTGCGGTACGTCGACGCCAACGCCTACCTGCCGGCGAAGACCATCCTCTTCTGCATCGCCGCGATCTGCGCCGTGCTGTTCTTCGCGACGCTCTGGCGCCGCACCTGGCAGCTCCCGGTGATCGGCTTCGGCCTGATGGTGCTCTCCGCGGTCCTGATCGGCGGCCTGTACCCGGCCATCGTGCAGAAGTTCCAGGTCCAGCCGAACGAGCAGGCCAAGGAAGCGCCGTACATCCAGAAGAACATCGACGCGACCCGCAAGGCGTACGCGATCGACGGGACGAAGCCCGAGAACTACTCGGGCAAGTCGACGGTCAAGGACAAGGCCAGGCTGCGGGCGGACGCCGACACGGCGGCCGGTTACCGCCTCCTCGACCCGAACATCGTCTCGCCCACGTTCCAGCAGCTCGAGCAGAAGCGGAAGTACTACCAGTTCCCGACCACCCTGGACGTGGACCGCTACCAGGGCAAGGACACCGTCATCGGTCTCCGCGAGCTCAACATCCGGGGCATCCCGAAGCGGAACTGGATCAACGACCACTTCACCTACACCCACGGCTACGGCGCGATCATGGCCGCGGGCACGCAGACGGACGCCAACGGCTCCCCGGTCTTCACCGAGTCCGGACTGCCGACCACCGGTCAGCTCCCGACGTACGAGCAGCGGATCTACTACGGCGAGAAGACCGACCAGTACTCGATCGTGGGCGGCCCCCAGCGGGAGCTCGACTACGAGGAGAACGGCGAGAAGACCACCAGCTACAAGGAGAAGAGCGGCGTCAGCCTCTCCAGCACCTTCAACCGCGCCGCGTACGCGTGGCCTTCAGCGAGCCGCAGATCCTCTACTCGGGGGCCATCGGCGACGGCTCGCGGATCCTCTACAACCGCACGCCCAAGGACCGCGTCGAGGCGGTCGCGCCCTGGCTGACCATCGACGGCGACGCCTACCCGGCGGTCGTCGGCGGCCGGATCCAGTGGATCGTCGACGCGTACACGACGACCAACGGCTACCCGTACGCCTCGCGCACCACGCTCGGCGACACCACGGCCGACTCCCTGACCGTCGGCAACCAGCAGCGCACGGTCGTCGCCCAGCAGAACCAGGTCAACTACATCCGCAACTCGGTGAAGGCCACCGTCGACGCCTACGACGGCACGGTGAAGCTCTACCAGTGGGACACCGAGGACCCGGTCCTCAAGACCTGGATGAAGGCCTTCCCGGACACCGTCCAGCCGAAGTCCGCGATCAAGGGCGACCTCCTGGAGCACCTGCGCTACCCGCAGGACATGTTCAAGGTCCAGCGCGAGCTGCTGACCCGCTACCACGTCACCAACCCGGCGCAGTTCTACAGCGGCTCGGACGCCTGGCAGGTGCCGGACGACCCGACCAACAAGGACGGCAACGCGGTCCCGCCGTACTACCTGAGCATGAAGATGCCCGGGGACACGGCGCAGCGCTTCTCGCTGACGACGACGTTCACGCCGAACGGGCGGCCCAACCTGGGCGGCTTCATGGCGGTCGACGCCGACGCCACCAGCAAGGAGTACGGCCGGCTGAGACTGCTGCGGGTCACCCAGGACGTGCCGGGTCCGGCCCAGGTGCAGAGCAAGCTGAACGGTCTGCCGTCCGTGGCCCAGTTCGTCCGGGACCTGAAGGGCGCCGACTCCGACATCCAGTACGGCAACCTGCTGACCGTGCCGCTCGACGGCGGGTTCCTGTACGTGGAGCCGGTGTACGCCCAGGGACGGAACGCGCTCTACCCGCTCCTGAAGAAGGTCGCGGTCTCGTACGTGGACGCGGACCAGCCCGCGGGTGACACGACCAAGGACACCACGGTGTTCGAGGACAACCTCACCCAGGCGCTCAACGCGGTCTTCGGGGTGGACGCGCCGACGCAGCCGACGCCGGAGCAGCCGAACCCGGACCAGCCGGGCACCACGCCCCGCCGCCGGCGTCGAACGACGCCGCCCTGAAGCAGGCGATCGCCGACGCCCAGAAGGCGTACGACGCGGGCGAGGCCGCCCTGCAGAAGCAGGACTGGGGCGCGTACGGCAAGGCCCAGGAGGACCTCCAGGCGGCCCTCCAGCGGGCCGCGGAGGCCGGGGCGAAGCTCAAGTCCCCGTGAGCAGGCGGCTGACCTGAGGTTTTCCACCTCCGCGTCGTGATACTGTTACGTCACCGACGCGGGGTGGAGCAGCTCGGTAGCTCGCTGGGCTCATAACCCAGAGGTCGCAGGTTCAAATCCTGTCCCCGCTACTCTGTGGCAAACGAGGGCCCGGATCCATAAGGATCCGGGCCTCGTCGTGTCGACGTGCCAGGGGGTACCGAAGAGCGGTAGGGAAGGGGCGAGTTGGCGTGAGTCGTGTTTGACTTGTCTCTCTGTGGGCATGTCGACAAAACGCTGAGTGACCTCACTGGCTGCGGTTTACCAGGTGTGCTCGGGTGGCGGGTGGTGCGACGATGGTATTTATGGGGGACAGGGCAACTCTGTTGGAGACAGGGCGGTTTGTGCAGCGGCATGCCAGGAATGCCGCGGACGAGATCATCGAGGCGGCGGGGGCCGCCGACCCAGTCCTCGGCACCACCGCCGTGGCCGATGCCGACACCGAGAACGAGACGGAGACCGAGGCCCGGCACCGCCGCGCCGCCGAGCGCGGCGACCTCGCCTCGATCAGCGCCCTCGGCGCCATGCTGCTGCGCCGCGGCGACCTCGACGGCGCCGAGCCCTACCTGCGCGCCGCCACCGCCGAGGGGACCGGGCCGCCGCCAACAACCTGGGCGTCCTGCTGCACCAGCGCGGCTACGCCGACGAGGCCGCCGGCTGGTGGCGGGTCGCCGCCGTCGCCGGCTCCGCCCCGCCGCCCACGCGCTCGGCCGCCACCACCGCGAGCGCGGCGACGAGCCCGCCGCGGAGTACTGGCTGCGCCAGGCCGCCGAGCAGGGCCACGCCCTCGGCGCGTACGCCCTCGCCGACCTCCTGGAGCACCGCGGCGACGTCGGCGCCGAGCGCTGGCTGCGCGCCGCCGCGGAGCAGGGGCACCGCGAGGCCGCCTACCGGCTCGCCATGGCCCTGGAGCGGCGCGCCACCGAGACGCCCCGCGGCCCGCACGCCACCGGCACCCGGCTCCCGGTCCCCGAGGCCGTCAGGGGCGCCGCGGGGGCGGCCCCGGCGTCGCGCCGGACGGCCCGGCCGCCGAGCCCGTGGGCGAACTCGCCGAGGCCGAGCAGTGGTTCCGGCAGGCCGCCGCGCGCGGGCACCGGCGGGCCGCGCTCCACCTCGGGGTCCTCCTGGAGCAGCGCGGCGAGCTGAAGGAGGCCGGCCGCTGGTACCTCAGCTCCGCCAAGGAGGGCGAGGCCAGGGCCGCCTGCGCGCTCGGCTTCCTGCTCCGCGACGCGGGCGACGAGGAGAGCGCCGCCGTGTGGTGGCTGCGGGCCGCCCAGGACGGCGACGGCAACGCCGCCAACGCCCTGGGGGCCCTGCACGCGGCCCGGGGCGAGCAGCAGACCGCCGAGCGCTGGTACCGGGCCGCCACGGACGCCGGAGACGTCAACGGCGCCTACAACCTCGGGCTGCTCTGTGCCGCCCAGGACCGCATCCCGCAGGCCGAGCAGTGGTACCGGCGGGCCGCCTACGCGGGCCACCGCGAGGCGGCCAACGCGCTCGCCGTGCTGCTCCTCCAGGCCGGCGACGCGAACGGCGCCGAGCCGTGGTTCTCCAAGGCCGCCGAGGCCGGCAGCGTGGACGCCGCCTTCAACCTGGGCATCCTGCACGCGGGCCGCGACGACGACCGCACGGCCCTCGTCTGGTACGAGCGGGCCGCCGCCGCCGGGCACACCGAGGCCGCCCTCCAGGTCGGCATCGCCGCCCTGCGCGACGGCGACGAACTGACCGCCGAGCGGCACCTGCGGTGCGCGGCGGGCGGCAGCAGCGCCGAGGCCGCCTTCCGGCTCGCCTCGGTGCTCGACGCGCGCCGCCCCGAGCCCGGCCCCGCCGTGCTCGGTGCCTCCCGCGAGGAGAAGAGCGAGTGCGAGGAGTGGTACGAGCGGGCCGCCCGGCAGGGCCACCGGCGCGCCCAGGTGCGGGTCGGGATGCTCGCCGCCGCGCGCGGCGACCTGGCGGAGAGCCGACCGCTGGTACCGCGAGGCCGCCGAGGCGGGCAGCCGCAACGGCGCCTTCAACCTGGGCCTGCTCCTCGCCCGCGAGGGCAGCGAGCGGGAGGCGTCCCTGTGGTGGACCCGGGCCGCCCGGGCCGGCCACGGCCGGGCGGCGCTCCGGCTCGCGCTGCTCGCGGCGCGCCGGGGCGAGCTCACCGAGGGGCGCCGCTGGTGCGCCCGCGCGGTGGAGCTGGGCCCGGCGGAGGTCGCCGAGCGGGCGGCGCGGCTGAGCGAGGCGCTGCACCAGGAACTCACCGCGTGACGGCGGGGCCGGGGGCGGCGGGCGTTAACGGATTTGCGCTGGTGACGGAGGAGCCGTAAGGTTGGGTTCACCGACGCGGGGTGGAGCAGCTCGGTAGCTCGCTGGGCTCATAACCCAGAGGTCGCAGGTTCAAATCCTGTCCCCGCTACTCAGTAGCAAACGAAGGCCCGGATCCGATGCACTCGGATCCGGGCCTTCGTCGTATCCGGACCGGGTCACGAAGAAGCCCCCGCCGGACCGTGTCACGAAGAAGCCCCGCCGGAGCGGGGCTTCTCGCGTTCGGGTCAGGCCGTCGTGGCGCAGCTCGGGCAGACGCCCCGGTACGTGACCTCGACCTCGGAGATCGTGAAGCCGAAGCGCTCGCTGTCCGGCAGGTCCGCCAGCGGGTCGCCGCCCGGGTGCACGTCGCGGATCGCGCCGCACCGGCCGCAGACCAGGTGCTGGTGCGGGCGGTGGGCGTTCGGGTCGTACCGCTTGGCGCGCCCGTCGGTGGCCACCTCGATGACCTCGCCGAGGGTGACCATCTCGCCCAGCGTGTTGTAGACGGTCGCGCGCGAGATCTCCGGCAGCCGCGTCACGGCGCGCGCGTGGACCTCGTCGGCGGTCAGGTGGACGTGGTCCCCGTCGAGGACTTCGGCCACGACGCGCCGCTGCGCGGTCATGCGCCAGCCACGTCCGCGCAGTCGTTCCAACAGGTCGCTCATGAGGGCCAGCCTAACAGTCGGTGACAAGATCGCGAACAAGTGTGACTTTGGATCTGAAGTTGACTTGGACTTTGTCCAATGTAGGATCGGGCTCGGCACTGGCCGCGGCCCACGAGGGGCGGGCCGGAGACGGGACACAGGCATGACGCAGGAGGCGCACGTGACGCAGGGACCGCTCACCACGGAGGCCGGGGCTCCGGTCGCCGACAACCAGAACAGCGAGACCGCGGGCGTCGGCGGACCGGTCCTCCTCCAGGACCAGCTCCTCCTGGAGAAGCTCGCCCGCTTCAACCGCGAGCGCATCCCGGAGCGCGTGGTCCACGCGCGCGGGGCGGGCGCCTACGGCACCTTCACCGTGACCCGGGACGTCTCGCGGTGGACGCGCCGCGTTCCTCTCCGAGGTCGGCAAGGAGACCGAGACCTTCCTGCGCTTCTCCACCGTCGCGGGCAACCTCGGCGCGGCCGACGCGGTCCGGGACCCGCGCGGCTGGGCGCTGAAGTTCTACACCGAGGAGGGCAATTATGACCTCGTCGGCAACAACACCGGTCTTCTTCGTCAGGGACGCCGTCAAGTTCCCCGACTTCATCCACACCCAGAAGCGCGACCCGTACACCGGCTCCCAGGAGCCGGACAACGTCTGGGACTTCTGGGGCCTCTCCCCGGAGTCGACCCACCAGGTCACCTGGCTCTTCGGCGACCGCGGCATCCCCGCCTCGTACCGCCACATGAACGGCTACGGCTCGCACACGTACCAGTGGAACAACGAGGCCGGCGAGGTCTTCTGGGTCAAGTACCACTTCAAGACCGACCAGGGCATCAAGAACCTCACCCGGGCCGAGGCCGACCGGCTCGCCGGCGAGGACCCCGACTCGCACCAGCGCGACCTGCGCGAGGCCGTCGAGCGCGGCGACTTCCCGAGCTGGACCGTGCAGGTCCAGATCATGCCCGCAGCCGAGGCGGCGGCCTACCGCTTCAACCCGTTCGACCTCACCAAGGTGTGGCCGCACGAGGACTACCCGCCGATCGAGATCGGCAAGCTGAGCTCAACCGCAACCCGGAGAACGTCTTCGCCGAGGTCGAGCAGTCGATCTTCAGCCCCGCGCACTTCGTGCCGGGCATCGGTCCGTCCCCGACAAGATGCTCCAGGGCCGCCTCTTCGCCTACGGCGACGCCCACCGCTACCGCGTCGGCATCAACGCCGACCACCTGCCGGTGAACCGCCCGCACGCCACCGAGGCGCGCACGAACGCGCGCGACGGGTTCCTCTACGACGGCCGCCACGGCGGCGCGAAGAACTACGAGCCGAACAGCTTCGGCGGCCCGCGGCAGACCGGCCGTCCGCTGTGGCAGCCGGTCCCGGTCGCGGGCTCCACCGGCGACCACGCCGCCCGCTCCACGCCGAGGACGACGACTTCACGCAGGCGGGGAACCTCTACCGCCTGATGTCCGAGGACGAGAAGGGCCGCCTCGTCGAGAACCTGGCGGGCTCCATCGCCAAGGTCTCGCGCGACGACATCGCCGAGCGGGCGATCGACAACCTCCGCAGCGCGGACGGAGACTTCGGCAAGCGGCTGGAGACCGCGGTCCAGGCCCTGCGCGGCTGACGGCGGCCTGCCGGGGAGAGGAGGGCCGGCCCGCCCGTATCCGTACGGGAAGGGGCCGGCCCGCTCGCACGTGCTCAGGCGGCGGCGCCGGCACCGGCGCTGTGCACCGGGATCCAGCAGCGCACGATGTCGCGCACGGAGACGATCCCGACCGGCCCGTGGTCGTCGAGGACGACCAGGTGGCGGAAGCCTCCGCGGGTCATGGCCTCGGCCGCCTCCGCGAGCGTCCAGGTGGGCGCGGCGAAGACGACGTCCCGGGTGGTGTGGGCGTCGGCGGTCTCGTGGTCGGGGTTACGGTCGGCGCCGACGGCGTCGAGGATGTCGCGCTCGGTGAGGATGCCGATGCCGCCGGAATCCCCGTCCTGGACGACGGCGGCGCCGACGCGGCGCGCCGACATCAGTCGTGCCGCCTGGCGGAGGGTGTGGGCCGGGCCGATGGTGAGGGTCACGGGACTCATGGCGTCGCGGACGAGCATGGAAGGGACCACCTCCGGTTCGAGAACTCTTTCACAAGTTCACAAGTGGGGGAGTCTCAGAGTGGCACCGGGGAGGAGGCCGACAAGGGGGCGCGCGAGGCGCCGTCGGGAGCGCGCCGGGGTGTCCGGGAGCGCCGGGCCCCCTCCCTGAGGGTAGTCGGCCCTTCCCGAGGCCCGGTCGGCCCTCCTGAGGGGTGGTCAGCCCTCCCCGGGGCCCGGCCGCCCTGAGGAGCGGTCAGCCCTCCCCGGGGCCCGGCCGGCCCCTCCTGAGGAGCGGTCAGCCCTCCTCGGGCGCCCGCTGGTTCAGGTACGCGAGCAGCTCGCCGTGCAGGAGGCCGTTGGAGGCCGCCGCGTTCCCGCTGTGCGGCCCGTGCCGCCCGTCCAGGCCCGTGTATGTGCCGCCGGCCTCCTGGACCACGATCGATACCGCCGCCATGTCCCACAGCGACAGCTCCGGCTCCGCGCAGATGTCCACGGAGCCCTCCGCGACCATCATGTACGGCCAGAAGTCGCCGTACGCCCGCGTCCGCCAGCACGCGCGCGTGAGGTCCAGGAAGCCGTCGAGGCGGCCCCGCTCCTCCCAGCCGCTCAGCGAGGAGTACGCGAACGAGGCGTCCGCCAGGAGGCGACCTTCGAGACCCCGATCCGGGACGCCGAGGCCAGGCTGCGGCCCGTGTACGCCCCGAGGCCCTTCGCCGCCCACCAGCGGCGGCCGAGCGCCGGGGCCGACACCACGCCCACCACCGGCTGGAAGCCGGTCTCCCCAGCCTCCATCAGCGCGATCAGGGTCGCCCAGACCGGCACCCCGCGCACGTAGTTCTTCGTCCCGTCGATCGGGTCGATCACCCAGCGGCGCGGGCCCGAGCCCTCCACGCCGTACTCCTCGCCCAGGATCGCGTCGCGCGGCCTGGCCCGCTGAGCTGACCGCGGATCAGCTCCTCCGCCGCCTTGTCGGCCTCGCTCACCGGGGTCATGTCCGGCTTCGTCTCGACCTTGAGGTCGAGCGCCTGAAGCAGTCCATGGTGGCCGCGTCGGCGGCGTCGGCGAGGACGTGGGCGAGGCGCAGGTCATCGTGGTAATCGGCCATGGCCAGCACTCTATCCCCGGGTGATCGCGGTCGGCGGAACCGTCCGCGGACGCCCCGGCTCCTTGACAGCGCGCGCACGCCTGCCGACGCTGTGTACGGGCCCGCGCACGGAGCGTGCCGGACCCCGCACCGAACCGTACGGCCCGGGAGGCACCGATGCCGACTGCCCGCGAGGCCCTGCTCGACGCGGCGCTCGCCGCGCTCGCGCACCGGCCGTGGTCCGCCGTGCGGATGGCCGACCTCGCCGCCGCCGCCCGGGTCTCCCGGCAGACCCTCTACAACGAGTTCGGCAGCAAGGACGGGCTCGCCCGCGCGCTCGTGCGCAGGGAGGCCGACGCCTACCTCCAGGGCGTCCGGAAACTGCTCGCCGTCCCGGGTCCGCCCGGCCGGACCCTCGCCGCCCTCGCCGAGTGGATCGTGGTCCGGGCCGCCGCCCGGCCGGTCCTGCGGGCCCTGCTCACCGGCGCCTGGGACGCACGGCTCCCGGCGCCCCGGCCGGCCAGACCGGGCGCCCGGCCCGCGGCCGTCCCCGCCCAGCGCCGCGCCGACGCGGGGCCGCCCGCGCCGGGGGAGCTGGTGGCGGCCGTCGTGGCCTGCGCGGACGAGCGGTGGGCGGCGGGGTGCGAACTCGCCGTCAGGACCGCCCTCAGCCACGTCGTCGCGCCCCCGGTGCCGTACGGAACGGCCGCGGGGGAGCGGAGGGCGGAGGGTCAGTGCGCGGAGCCGGAGAGCTGGAGCCCGATGACGCCCACGATCACCAGGGTGATCGAGACGATCTTGAGCGTGGAGACCACGTCCCCAGGAAGACCATGCCGTAGATCGCGGTCCCGGCCGCGCCGATCCCCGTCCACACCGCGTACGCCGGACCCACGTCGAGCTTCCGCAGCGCCAGCGTGAGCAGTCCGAAGCTGCCCAGGGCGAAGGAGGCGAAGGCGATCGTCGGCCACAGGCGCGTGAATCCGTGCGAGAGCTTGAGGCAGACCGCGAAGCCCGTTTCCAGGAACCCGGCCACCACCACCAGCAGCCACGCCATCGTCAGTGCCTCCCACGCCGTCGGTGACTGCTTCGTCGCACTTGGTGCGATTATGCACTGCCTGTACCGAACGGGCGCAAACGCGGACGGCTCGGCCCCCTCGCGTCTCGGTCCTCCCGCGTCTCAGTCCCCTCGCGCCGCTCCCTGGTGGCCAGGAGCCGCCGCAGCGAGACGAGGCGCGCCGGATCGGCGTGTCCCTCCGCCACGTACGCGTCCAGGGCGCAGTCCGGCTCGTCGTGGCTGCACGCGCGGGCAGTTCTCCGTGCCCGGCACGAGGTCGGGGAAGGCGAGGATCACCCGGGACGGGTCGACGTGGTTCAGGCCGAAGGAGCGCACGCCCGGGGTGTCGATCACCCAGCCGCCCTCCTCGTCGTCGAGCGGCAGGGCGAGCGCCGAGGTCGTGGTGTGCCGGCCGCGGCCCGTGACCGCGTTCACCACGCCGGTGGTGCGCCGCCGCTCCGGCGGCACCAGGGCGTTGACGAGGGTCGTCTTGCCGACGCCGGAGTGCCCCACGAACGCGGTGGTACGGCCCTTGAGGTGCTCGCGCACCCGCTCGGCGGCGGCCCCGTCGACGAACTCGTCCCGGGTGGTCACCACGTGCGGCACGCCCAGCGCCCCGTACATCTCCAGGAGCGCGTCCGGCGACGCCAGGTCCGACTTGGTGAGCACGAGGAGCGGGGAGAGGCCGCCGTCGTACGCGGCGACCAGACAGCGGTCGATCAGCCGGGGCCGCGGCTCGGGTCGGCGAGCGCGGTGACGATCGCCAACTGGTCGGCGTTGGCGACGACCACCCGCTCGTACGGGTCGTCGTCGTCGGCCGTGCGGCGCAGCACCGAGAGCGCTCCCCGATCCGCACGATCCGGGCGAGGGTGTCCCTCTCGCCGGACAGGTCGCCCACCAGCGACACCCGGTCGCCGACCACGGCGGCCTTGCGGCCAGCTCGCGCGCCTTCATCGCCGTCACGGGCCGGTCGCCGACCAGACAGGTGAGCCGGCCCCGGTCGACGGTGAGGACCATGCCCTCGACGGCGTCCTCGTGCTTCGGCCGGATGCTGGTCCGGGGACGGGTCCCCTTGCGGTTGGGCCGCTGGCGGATGTCGTCCTCGTCGGTGTGCTTGCCGTAACGCCGCATCGCTCAGGCCCCGAGCATTTCGGTCCACATCGTCGGGAAGTCGGGCAAGGTCTTGGCGGTCGTCGCCACGTCCTCGATCTCCACGCCCTCGACCGCCAGGCCGATCACCGCGCCTGCCGTCGCCATCCGGTGGTCGTGGTACGTGCGGAAGACGCCGCCGTGCAGCGGGCGCGGGCGGATGTGCAGACCGTCCTCGGTCTCCGTCACGTCCCCGCCCAGCTCGTTGATCTCCTTGGTGAGCGCCGCGAGCCGGTCCGTCTCGTGCAGCCGCAGGTGGGCGACCCCGCGCAGGGTGGACGGGGGAGTCGGCGAGGGCCGCGACCGCCGCGATGCCCGGGGTCAGCTCGCCGACCTCGCCGAGGTCCACGTCGATGCCGTGGATCCGGCCCGTGCCGGTGAAGGTCAGACCCGCCTCGGTCAGCTCGCAGGAACCACCCATCTCGGTGAAGATCTCCCGCAGCGCGTCACCCGGGCTGGGTGGTCCGCGCGGGCCAGTCCCGGACCGTCACCCGGCCGCCGGTCACCAGCGCGGCCGCCAGGAACGGCTGCGCGTTCGACAGGTCCGGCTCGACCACCAGGTCGCGGCCGCGCAGCGCGGAGGGCGCCACCCGCCACACGTCCGGCTCACCGCCGTGCTCCGGCTCGTCCACCCGGGCGCCGACCGCGCGCAGCATGTCGACCGTCATCCGGATGTGCGGCATCGAGGGCAGCCGCGACCCCACGTGCCGCACCTCCACGCCCTGGTTGAAGCGGGGCGCGGAGAGCAACAGGGCGCTGACGAACTGGGAGGACGAGGAGGCGTCGATCTCGACCGTGCCGCCGTCCAGACCGCCGGTGCCGTGCACGGTCATCGGCAGCGCGCCCCGGCCGTCGTCCTCGATCCGGGCGCCCAGCGCGCGCAGCGCGTCGATCACGCCGTGCAGCGGGCGCTCGTGGGAGCGGGGTCGCCGTCGAAGCGCACCGGGCCGTCCGCGAGCGCCGCGACCGGCGGCAGGAAGCGCATGACCGTGCCCGCGTTGCCGACGTCGACGGCCGCGGGGCCGCGCAGCAGCGCGGGGATGATCCGCCAGGCCTCGCCGGACCCGTCCGGGCCCACGCCCTCCTCGATCCCCACGCCGAGCGTACGGAGCGCCTCGGCCATCAGGAGGGTGTCACGGGAGCGCAGGGGCGGCGCAGCCAGCCAGGCTCGGCGGCGAGGGCGGCGAGCACCAGGGCGCGGTTCGTGACCGACTTCGACCCGGGCACGGTGACGGTCGCGTCGACGGCGCCACGCGCGTACGGAGCGGGCCAGAGGTCGGTGGACGGGTCGGTGTGCGGGGAAGCTGCTGCGGTCATGCCCTCACTGTACGGGGGCGTCAGAAGCGCAGGAGCCAGCGCCCGCCGCCGATCAGGCAGCAGATCGACACCGTGTGGAAGAAGACCAGCCACACCCCGGCGGGCACGTGGGTGAGGTGCGCGAGCTGGTCCGCGTCCGAGTCCGGGGTGCCGCCGCGGCGCCACTTCGCCTGGAGCTCGAAGGCCGGCCGGACACCGCCCAGAAGGAGGAACCAGACCGCCGCGCAGGCGAAGGCCCCCTGCACGTCGGGCCCGGTGAACAGCGAGACGAGGAGGAACGCGGCGCCCGTCGACAGGACGGTGAGGATCCCGTACGCGTTGCGGACCATCACCAGGAGCGCGAGGAGCAGCGCGGTCGCCGCCCACAGCAGCAGCGTGGTCCGGTGGGTGCCGAGCAGGGCCGCGCCGCCGAGCCCGAGCAGCGGGGCCGCCGGATAGCCCGCGGCCAGGGTGAGGACTATCCCGAGGCCGGTCGGGCGGCCCTCGACACGGTCAGACCGCTGGTGTCCGAGTGCAGCCGGATCGCTTCGAGGCGGCGGCCGGAGACCAGGGCCACGAGGCCGTGCCCGCCCTCGTGGGCGATGGTGATCGCGTTGCGGGCCGGCAGCCAGAGCCGCCGGAACAGGACCAGGCACAGCGCGCAGCCGGCGGTGAGCCAGACGATCCACTCGTCCGGGGCGGGCTGGGTGCCGAGGACGTCGTTCATTCGGCTGAAGGCTCCTCGGTCGCGGGCGGGATCGTGGCAGTGTGGCACGTATGTGCGGACGCTTTGCATCGAGTCGACGGCCCGAGGACCTCGTGGAGACCTTCGGGGTGGAGCGGTGGGACCCGGAGGAGACCCTGGCCCCCGACTGGAACGTGGCCCCCACCAAACGAGTCTGGGCCGTTCTGGAGCGTCCTCTGAAGGACGCGGATTCCAAGAACCGGTTCGCCAGTTGCGCACCCTGAAGTGGGGACTCGTCCCTCCTGGGCGAAGAACCCGGACGGCGCCGCCCGGATGATCAACGCGCGGGCCGAGACCCTCCACGAGAAGCCCTCCTTCAAGCGGGCCTTCGCCTCCCGCCGCTGCGTCATTCCCGCCGACGGCTACTACGAATGGGTGACCGGGACGGCGGAGCGGGACCTGGAGGTCGAGGGGAAGAAGAAGCGGCCGCGCAAGCAGCCGTACTTCGTGACCCCGGCGGACGGCTCGGTCTTCGCGATGGCGGGCCTGTACGAGTTCTGGCGCGACCGGACCCTCCCGACGACCACCCCTCCTCCTGGTGGGTGACCTGCTCGGTGATCACCACGGAGGCGGAGACCGGGCCGCTGGGCGTGGCCCCGGCCGAGGCCCCGCTCGCTCGCCGAGATCCACCCCCGGATGCCGCTGATGCTGACCGAGGACCGCTGGGACGCCTGGCTCTCCCCGGAGAACACCGACCCCGACGAGCTGCGCGGGCTGCTCGCCCCGCCGCCGGAGGGCCTGATGCGGGCCTACCCGGTGCCGACGGCCGTCAGCAACGTCCGCAACAACGGCCCCGAACTCCTGACGGAGCTGGAGGGCCCGGAGGAGGCACGCTCTTCTGAACCGCCGCCCGCGCGGCAGGATGAGGCGTGACCGATGAAGCGATCGACGGGGCGACGCGCCGCGAGACCGACCCCAGCGACGGAGCGCCGCGCCGCGAGACCGTCCCCACCGACGCCGGCGACGCCCGCGTCACCTGGTACGAGCCGGACGCGGGCACGGAGCCGCGGACCGTCCTCGCCCTCGGCCACGGCGCCGGCGGCGGGATCGAGGCCCGCGACCTCCGGGCCCTGGCCGGGGCCCTGCCCGCCCGGGGCGTGACCGTCGCCCTCGTCGAACAGCCCTGGCGGGTCGCGGGCAAGAAGCTCGCGCCCGCCCCCAAGACCCTCGACACCGCCTGGCGCGGCCTCTGGCCCGCCCTCGCGAAGCCCGGCCTCCCCGTGGTCGCGGGCGGCCGCAGCGCCGGCGCCCGGGTCGCCTGCCGCACCGGCCGCGAGCTCGGCGCGACGGCCGTCCTCGCCCTGGGCTTCCCGCTGCACCCGCCCGGGAAGCCGGAGGTCCCGCGCCGGCGAACTCCTCGGCACCGGCCTGCCCACCCTCGTGGTCCAGGGCGGCAACGACCCTTCGGCCGCCCCGGGGAGTTCCCGGAGGGCCCGTACCGCCTCGTCGAGGTCCCGTACGGGGACCACGGCTTCGCCCTGCCAAGCGCGCCCCCCTCGGGCAGGAGGAGGCCCTCGGGCTCCTCGTGGACGGCGTCGCCGAGTGGCTCGGCGCCCTGCGCTGACGCCCTGTCCGCCGCGCCCCGCACCGGGAATGCCGGGTGGGGGAGCGCTGTTATTCCGTACGTCGTACGACAGCAGGGAAGAGCAAGGAGAGGGAGTCCGTCGCATGGGTTCGACCATCTGCCCGGAGCGCGCGCAGGGCGCTGACCTCGACTGGACGGTGCTGCCCGCGCCCAAGGGCGCCTCGATTCGGGCGGCGGGCGGAGCGGTTCTCGTCTATCCTCCGAAACGAGCGGGTCCGCCCCCGGGCCCGCCGGCGCGCTGGAGGAGGTGGGTCCGGTCACTGGGACCGACACAGGGACCGACGACGGCCCCGAGGAGACGACCGAGGAGCGCAACGCGCGCTTCGAGCGGGACGCCCTCGGCTACCTCGACCAGATGTACTCGGCCGCGCTGCGCATGACGCGCAACCCCGCGGACGCGGAGGACCTGGTGCAGGAGACCTACGCCAAGGCGTACGGGTCCTTCCACCAGTTCCGCGAGGGCACGAACCTCAAGGCGTGGCTGTACCGCATCCTCACGAACACCTTCATCAACTCGTACCGCAAGAAGCAGCGCGAACCCCAGCGCAGCGCCGCCGAGAGATCGAGGACTGGCAGCTCGCCCGCGCCGAGTCGCACATGTCGACCGGCCTGCGCTCCGCCGAGTCCCAGGCGCTCGACCACCTTCCCGACTCCGACGTGAAGGAAGCGCTCCAGGCGATCCCCGAGGAGTTCCGCATCGCCGTCTACCTCGCCGATGTCGAGGGCTTTGCGTACAAGGAGATCGCGGACATCATGGGGACACCCATCGGTACGGTGATGTCCCGGCTGCACCGGGGCCGCCGCCAGTTGCGCGGCATGCTCGAGGACTACGCCCGCGACCGCGGGCTGGTTCCCGCGGGCGCCGGAGAGTCGTCGAACGATCTGAAAGGCTCGGGCTCATGAGCTGCGGAGAGCCGCACGAGACGGACTGCTCAGAGGTCCTGGACCATCTCTACGAGTTCCTCGACCACGAGATGCCCGACAGCGACTGCACCAAGTTCGAGGTGCACTTCGAGGAGTGCTCCCCGTGCCTGGAGAAGTACGGCCTGGAGCAGGCGGTGAAGAAGCTCGTCAAGCGCTGCTGCGGCAGTGACGACGTCCCCACCGACCTGCGGGCCAAGGTCATGGGCCGGATCGAGCTGATCCGCGCCGGCCAGTTGGCGCCCGAGCAGGTCGAGCAGTCCGAGCAGGACGTCACGGCGAGCGCGCCCGCGCCGCAGGAGTAGCGTCCGGCCCGTGTCCCGGGCGGAGGCCGTCGTGATCGCGTCGCGGCGGCCTCCGGCGTAAGTCGGCTTGTATCACCCGATGGTGCGAATCGGTCCCGGCGCGCCGTAGCGGGCCGCCCGACTCGCTAGCGTGACGGGGATGACGGGTGTGAAGGTCGTCCCCCGGCGGCCCGCGTGTACATCGGCTGTGCCCTGCTCGCCGCCGGCGCGTGCGTCCTGCCCGCGCTGCGCCCCGGCGCGCCCTGGGAGTCGATCGCGCTCCTCGCCGCCCTGTACGCGCTCTGCGAGCTGCCCGTCCGCCGTCCCTCCTGGGCCGCGCGCTCGGCAGCTCCGTCCCGATGGGCACCGGCTCCTTCTTTCCCGTCCTCCTCGCCGCCGCGCTGCTCCTGCCGCCCGCCGCCGCCGCGCTCACCGCCGTGCCCGGCAGCCTCCTCGCCCGGGTCGAGGCCCCGGCCGCGCCGCGCCGCCTGGCGGGCCGCCGCCACGGCCCTCGCCGTCTGGGCCGCCGCCCACGCCGCCGGGGCCCTGGGCGGCCCGGCCGCCCTCGGCCACGGCCGGAGCGCCCCGACTTCCCGTACGCGCTGCTGCCCGCCGGCGCCGCCGCCCTCGTCTTCTGCCTGGTCCTGACCGCCCTCGACGGCGGCATCCGCGCCACCGCCGACGGACGGCCCGTGCGGGCCGCCTGGCGCGGCCTGCTCGGCCGGGCGCTCGCCCCGCACGCCGTGCACGGCCTCGCCGGGCTGATGATGGCCGTCCTGTGGCGCAGCAGCCACGGGCCGGTCGCGGGGCTCTTCGTGCTCCTGCCCATGTGCATCTCCTGCTGGGTCTTCGCCCAGTACCACCGCGAGCGCGCCGCCCACCGGGCCACCATCCGCGCCCTCGTCCAGGCCGTCGACATCAAGGACCGCTACACCCGGGGCCACAGCGAGCGCGTCGGCCACGCCTCCGTCCTCATCGCCCGCGAACTCGGCATGCCCGAGGACCGGCTCGACGCCGTCCGCTTCGCCGGCATCCTGCACGACGTGGGGAAGCTGGGCGTGCCCACCCGGGTGCTCCGCAAGGACGGGCCCCTCACCCCGAGGAGCGCCGGGTCATCGAACTGCACCCCGAGTACGGACACGAGATCGTCCGGGGCATCGGCTTCCTCGACGAGGCCAGGGCCGCGATCCTCCACCACCACGAGCGCATGGACGGCAGCGGCTACCCTACGGGCTGCGCGGGGAGCAGATCCCCGAGTTCGCCCGGATGGTCGCCGTCGCCGACGCCTTCGACGCCATGACCTCCAACCGCTCCTACAGCCGCGCCCGGCCGGTGCCCGTCGCCGTCGCCGAACTGGAGCGGTGCGCCGGCAACCACTTCGACCCCCGGATGGTCGGCGCCCTGGTCCGGGCCCTGGACCGGCACGGCTGGCGGCCCGCCGTGACCGCCGACGAGACCCCGTCCGGCGGGGGCGTCCCCAAGGCCCGGGAGGCGTCCGCCCCGTCCTCGTCCTCCGCCCCCTCCGGGGAGCGCGCGTGAGGCCCGGCGCGGTCCTCGGCTTCCTCCGGGGCGCGCGCGTGAGGCCCGGCACCGCCACCGTCGGCGCCGTCCGCGCGGCCGCCCTGCTCCTCGGCCTCACCGCCCTCGGCGCCACCCTCTGGCACGGCGTCGAGCAGCCCGGCAACGCCCTCGCCTTCGGCGCCCTCGTCGCCCTCGGCGAGCTGGCCCGCTGGGGCGCCGCTCCCGGCGAGCGGGAACCCGCGCCGCTCGCCGCCGCCGGAGCCCTCGCGTACGCCCTGCTCGGGCAGAGCGCCGGGAACGCCACCACCCACGGCGTCCTCCAGACCGTCGCCGTCGTCACCGCCGCGGGCCTCGCCGGGATCGTCCCCACCTCGCCCGGGGCCGGGGCCCGGGCCCCGACCACCTCGCCCGCCGCCTCCTCACCGTCGGCTTCGCCGCGCTCTGCTTCCAGCCCCTCTACAACTCCGGCGCCGTCGTCCGGCACCTCGGCGAGGGCCCCTGTACGCCCTCTTCCTCGGGCTCCTGCTCGTCCTGACCGCCCTGTGCGACGCCGTGCTCGCCGCCCTCCTGCTCCGCGCCCGTACGGGATTCCCTTACGGCCCCTCCTCCGCGACGAGCTGCGCGCCTCCTCGGCATCGGCTCCGCCGTCTGCGCCACCGGCGCCGTCATGGCCCTCGGCGTCGCCGCCGCCGGACTGTGGGCCCTGCCCGTGCTCGCCGTCCCGCTGCTGCTCACCCACGTCTCCCACCGGCGGTACGAGGCCGTGCGCACCGTCAACCGGCAGACCATCGCCTCCCTCGCGCGGGCGACCGAGGTCGCCGGCTGCACCCGCCGGCCACGCCCACCGGGTCGCCGCCCTCAGCGCGGCCGTCGGACGCGAGCTGGGCCTCTCCGGGGCCGAGCTGACCGTCCTCGAACACGCGGCGCTCATGCGACATCGGCCAACTCTCCCTCGTCGACCCGGTCGAGGGCGGCGCCACCGCCCTCCTGCCGGCCGAGGAACAGCGCCGGATCGCCCTCCTGGGCGGCGAGGTCGTCCGCAGGACCGGGGTCCCGCCGGCCGTCGCCGTGATCGTCGAGCGGCAGGCCGACCCGTACCGCGAGCAGCCGCTGCCCGCCCGGATCGTCCGGACCGTGAACGCCTACGACGACCTGACGAGTGCCGGGCCGGGAACCGGGGCAGGAGGGGAGCGGGCGCCGTCCTGGACGCCCTGGAGCGGCTCCGGCTCGGCACCGCCCGGGACCACCACCCGGACGTGGTCGAGTGCCTGGCCAGGGTCCTGGCCCGGGGCGGGGCCGCCGGGATGACCCCGGTCGTCCCTGGGTAACCCATGGGTAATGAGCGCGCGTCCGACCGGGCATGGTTGGATGCGAACAAGAGGGTGAAGCGACCGGCAGGCGGGAATCGTGAAGATCTTCGGGAAGGTACGGCATCGGCCCTCCGCCTCGTGGCGGCAGGCCACCGACCGCGCGTTCACGCTGATCGGCGACGGCCGGTACGAGGACGCGGGCGCGCTCCTGACGCGGGCGGCGGACCTGGAGCCCTGGCTCTCCGAGTCCTGGTTCAACCTGGCGCTGCTGCACAAGTTCCGGCACGACTGGGAGCAGGCCCGGGCCGCCGGGCTGCGTGCGGTCGCCCTGCTCGACAAGGAGACCGGCGCCCCCGACTGGTGGAACGTCGGCATCGCCGCCACCGCGCTCCAGGACTGGCCGCTGGCCCGCCGCGCCTGGCAGGCGTACGGACTGCGGGTGCCCGGGGCCGCCTCCGGCACGGGCGAGCCCGCCGGCATGGACCTGGGCAGCGCCGCCGTCCGGCTCTCGCCCGAGGGCGAGGCCGAGGTCGTGTGGGGCCGCCGGCTCGACCCGGCCCGGATGGAGGTGCTCTCCATCCCGCTGCCGTCCTCCGGGCGCCGCTGGGGCGAGGTCGTCCTCCACGACGGCGTGCCGAACGGCGAGCGGACCACCACCGCCGGCCCCTCCTACCCGGTCTTCGACGAGATCGAGCTGTGGGCGCCCTCGCCCGTCCCCACCTGGGTGGTCCTCCTGGAGGCCGCGACCGAGGCCGACCGGGACGCCCTGGAGCAGTTGGCCGCCGAGGCGGGCTTCGCCGCCGAGGACTGGTCGTCCTCCGTGCGGCTGCTCTGCCGGGCCTGCTCGGAGTCGACCATGCCGAGCGCCGAGGGCGAGGGCGAGCACTCCGACCCGCACGACCACAGCGAGCCGGGGCACCCCGGGCCGCTCGGCCACCGCTCGCCCGGCGAGCTGTGGGTGCCGGAGCGGGAGTGCGGCATCGCGGCCCCGGCCGGGCTCGTGCGCGGACTCCTCGACGGCTGGGTGGCGGACAGCCCGGACAGCCGCGAGTGGCGGGATCTCGAAGAGGTCTGCTGAGCGGCCCGTCCCTTCCCCGTAGGCTGTCCTCCGACGGAATCGGGTTTTCAGGAAGGCGCGGCCGGACATGGCGCAGCAGGAGACGGACGAGCAGACGCAGATCAACGACGGCTTCGTCGTGGACACGGAGGACTGCGAGGCGCGCGAGCTCGCCCACCGTGAACGCGGCAAGGCCCGCCCGATCACGGTCGTCGGCAACCCCGTGCTGCACAAGGAGTGCAAGGACGTCACCGAGTTCGGCGACGAGCTCGCGGCGCTGATCGACGACATGTTCGCCAGCCAGAAGGCCGCCGAGGGCGTGGGCCTGGCCGCGAACCAGATCGGCGTGGACCTCAAGGTCTTCGTCTACGACTGCCCGGACGACGAGGGCGTCCGGCACACCGGCGTCGTGGTCAACCCGGTGCTCCAGGAGCTGCCGGCGGACCGCCGCGTCCTGGACGAGTCCAACGAGGGCTGCCTCTCCGTGCCGACCGCCTACGCCGAGCTGGCCCGCCCGGACTACGCCGAGGTCCACGGCCGGGACCCGCAGGGCAACCCGATCAAGGTCCGCGGCACCGGCTACTTCGCCCGCTGCCTCCAGCACGAGACGGACCACCTGTACGGCCGCCTCTACATCGACCGCCTCTCCAAGCGGGACCGCAAGGACGCCCTGCGCCAGATGGAGGAGGGCACCCCGCGCTACGAGACGGTCCCGAACGACTGATCCACGCGCGCGTACGCGAAAGGGCCCCGCACTCTCCGGAGTGCGGGGCCCTTCCACGTACCGTCTAGAAGTCCTCGTCCAGGTCCACCGAGCCTCGACCGCCACCTGGTAGGCGGACGGGCGGCGCTCGAAGAAGTTGGTCAGTTCCTGGACGCCCTGGAGCTCCATGAAGGAGAACGGGTTCTCCGAGCCGTACACCGGGGCGAAGCCGAGGCGCTGGAGGCGCTGGTCGGCGACGCACTGGAGGTACTCGCGCATCGACTCGGTGTTCATGCCCGGCAGGCCGTCGCCGCACAGGTCGCGGCCGAACTGGAGCTCCGCCTCGACGGCCTCCTTCAGCATGTCCGTGACCTGCTGCTGAAGCGCGTCGTCGAAGAGCTCGGGCTCCTCCTTGCGGACGGTGTCCACGACCTCGAAGGCGAAGTTCATGTGCATCGTCTCGTCGCGGAAGACCCAGTTGGTGCCGGTCGCCAGGCCGTGCAGCAGGCCCCGGGACCGGAACCAGTACACGTAGGCGAAGGCGCCGTGAAGAACAGGCCCTCGATGCACGCCGCGAAGCAGATCAGGTTCAGCAGGAAGCGGCGGCGGTCGGCCTGGGTCTCCAGGCGGTCGATCTTCTCGACCGAGTCCATCCAGCGGAAGCAGAACTGCGCCTTCTCGCGGATGGAGGGGATGTTCTCGACGGCGTCGAACGCGGCGGCGCGGTCGTCCGGGTCGGGCAGGTAGGTGTCGAGCAGCGTCAGGTAGAACTGGACGTGCACGGCCTCCTCGAAGAGCTGCCGGCTCAGGTAGAGCCGCGCCTCGGGGAGTTGATGTGCTTGTAGAGCGTCAGGACCAGGTTGTTCGCCACGATCGAGTCGCCGGTCGCGAAGAAGGCGACCAGGCGGCCGATCATGTGCTGCTCACCGGGGGTGAGCTTCGCGAGGTCGGCGACGTCCGAGTGGAGGTCGACCTCCTCGACGGTCCAGGTGTTCTTGATGGCGTCCCGGTAGCGCTCGTAGAAGTCCGGGTAGCGCATGGGACGGAGGGTGAGTTCGAAGCCCGGGTCGAGCAGGTTCTTCTGTTCGGTGGAGCTCATTACTGGCAGGCCTCGCAGGACTCGGGGTTTTCCAGGGAGCAGGCGACCGCGTCGGGGTCGGCGACCTGCTGGACGGGGATGGGCGCGGCGGCCGCCGTCGACGCCTGGGCGGCGCGGGCGATCCGGGTGGCCGGGCGGGAGCGCAGGTAGTACGTCGTCTTCAGGCCCTGCTTCCAGGCGTACGCGTACATCGACGACAGCTTGCCGATGGTGGGCGTCTCCAGGAACAGGTTCAGCGACTGCGACTGGTCCAGGAACGGGGTGCGGGCGGCGGCCATGTCGATCAGGCCGCGCTGCGGGATCTCCCAGGCCGTGCGGTACAGCTCGCGCACCTCGGCCGGCACCCAGGTGAAGCCCTGCACCGAGCCGTTGGAGTCGCGCAGCGCCTCACGGGTCTGCGCGTCCCACACGCCGAGCTTCTTCAGCTCGTCGACGAGGTACGAGTTGACCTGGAGGAACTCGCCCGACAGCGTCTCGCGCTTGAACAGGTTGGAGACCTGGGGCTCGATGCACTCGTACACGCCGGCGATCGAGGCGATCGTCGCGGTCGGCGCGATGGCGAGGAGGAGGCTGTTGCGCATGCCGACGGCGGCGATCCGCTCGCGCAGGGCCGTCCAGCGCTCCGGCCAGTTCAGCTCGACGTCGTAGTGGTCGGGGTGCAGCACGCCGCGGGCGGCGCGGGTCTTCTCCCAGGCCGGCAGCGGACCGTTGCGCTCGGCGAGGTCGGCGGAGGCCTCGTACGCGGCCAGCATGATCCGCTCGGCGATGCGGGTGGAGAGCGCCCGCGCCTCGGGGGAGTCGAAGGGCAGCTCGAGCTGGAAGAAGACGTCCTGGAGGCCCATGGCGCCCAGGCCGACCGGACGCCAGCGGGAGTTGGAGCGGCCCGCCTGCTCGGTCGGGTAGAAGTTGATGTCGACGACCCGGTCGAGGAAGGTGACGGCCGTGCGGACGGTCGCGTCCAGGCGCTCCCAGTCGATGTCCGAACCGACCACGAACGCGCCGAGGTTGACCGAGCCCAGGTTGCAGACCGCGGTCTCGCCGTCGTCGGTGACCTCCAGGATCTCCGTGCAGAGGTTGGAGGAGTGGACCGTGTGGCCGGGCTCGGCGGTCTGGTTGGCCGTCCGGTTCGAGGCGTCCTTGAAGGTCATCCAGCCGTTGCCGGTCTGGGCCAGGGTCCGCATCATCCGGCCGTACAGGTCGCGGGCCGGCATCGTCTTGCGGGCCAGGCCGGCCGCCTCGGCCCCGCGGTAGGCGGCGTCGAACTCCTCGCCCCACAGGTCGACCAGCTCGGGCACGTCCGAGGGGGAGAACAGCGACCACTCGGCGTCGGCGTTCACGCGGCGCATGAACTCGTCCGGGATCCAGTGCGCCAGGTTCAGGTTGTGCGTGCGGCGCTGGTCCTCGCCGGTGTTGTCGCGGAGCTCCAGGAACTCCTCGATGTCCGCGTGCCAGGTCTCCAGGTAGACGGCGGCGGCGCCCTTGCGGCGGCCGCCCTGGTTCACGGCGGCGACGGAGGCGTCGAGGGTCTTGAGGAACGGCACGATGCCGTTGGAGTGCCCGTTGGTGCCCCGGATCAGCGAACCGCGGGCGCGGATGCGGGAGTACGAGAGGCCGATGCCGCCCGCGTGCTTGGAGAGGCGCGCGACCTGGTGGTAGCGGTCGTAGATGGAGTCCAGCTCGTCCTGGGGGGAGTCCAGGAGGTAGCAGGAGGACATCTGCGGGTGGCGGGTGCCGGAGTTGAAGAGCGTGGGGGAGGACGGCAGGTAGTCCAGACGGCTCATCAGGCCGTACAGCGCGGCCACCTCGTCGAGCGCGCGGACGCTCTCGTCCTCGGCCAGGCCGCAGGCGACGCGGAGCATGAAGTGCTGCGGGGTCTCGATCACCTTGCGGGTGATCGGGTGGCGCAGCAGGTAGCGCGAGTAGAGGGTGCGCAGGCCGAAGTAGCCGAAGCGGTCGTCGCCGGCGCGGTCGATCGTGGCGTCGAGGCGGTCGGCGTGCAGCGCGACGAACTCGGCGGTGCGGTCGGCGATCAGGCCCTCGCGGTGGCCGACGGCCACCGAGGAGAAAGTTCACCGAGCCCTGGGAGGCGGCCTCGTCCGCGATGGTGATGGTGAGGAGCCGGGCGGCGAGCCGGGAGTACGCCGGGTCCTCGGCGATCAGGCCGGCGGCCGCCTCGGTGGCCAGCTCGCGCAGCTCCGCCTCGTCCGCGGCGGCGCTGCGGCCGCGGAGACGCGGCGGCGGCGACCCTGCCGGGGTCGGTGTCGGGGAGATCGGCGGTGAGGTCGGTCAGGGTCCGCAGCAGTACGGTCCCGGGGCCGTCGCTCTCGACCGCGGAAGCCTCGGCCGAAGCCGGATCGGCGGGCGCGATGGTCACGTGGGGGCTCTCCCTCGCTCGGCTCGGGGCCTCGGCGGGGGCAGGCGGACGGGCGGGCGTCCAGGCATGACGCGCCGCGTCCACCGGCCCACTCCGCGAGGCCCGGACGTCTGTGGCACCCGGAACGGAAGGACCGGGCGCGCTGTCGGCAGGTGTTCGGACTCACCCCGGACGAAACCGCACGAAGTACACCGTTGCGGGACAGTTCCGGATTCGCGCCGGATTCCCCTGCGTCGACAGCGAGGACGAGCATACATGTGGGGGCGCCACTCGTGGAACCCCCACATGTTGTGTCGCCCTTGGGCGTGACGCGAGTTCAGAAGTCCAGGGAGTAGGTGCGCAGAGAGTGATCGGGGATCGGCTCCCAGTCCCGGTGCGGGGTGCGGACGAAGCCCATCCGCTCGTAGATCCGGTGCGCCGCGGCCATCTCGGCGCCCGTCGAGAGCACGATCCGGGCGCACCCCGGCAGGGCCCGCGCCCGGTCGACACAGGCCCGTACGAGCGCCTCCCCGATGCCCCGGCCGCGGGCCTCCCGCGCGACCGCGAGCATCCGGAACTCGGCCTCGCCGGGCACGGCGATGTCGGCCCACAGGGTGCCGCCCCGGGCGAAGGTCACGCCGCCGACGATCCGGCCCGCCGCGTCCCGGGTGTCCTCCGCGACGAGGACCTCGCTCTCGCGGGCCCGGCGCGCCGTGTCCCGCAGCAGCTCCAGATAGGAGTCCTCCGCCCCGTGCGCCAGCAGTCCGTCGTCCAGGTAGGTGCGTCCGGTCAGCTCGCCGAGCACCTCGTACTCCTCGGGCCGTACGGCCCTGATCGTGAAGTCCATGGGGGAAGTGTGCCTGCCGGTGACGCGACGGGGCCCGGGGCCTCCTGGTGGAGGTCCCGGGCCCTTTCGGTGCTGCCGGTGTCAGTGCGTCGGGTGGCGTCAGTGCGTCGGCGCGGTGACCTTCTCCATCTCGACCTGCACGCCGGGGTCGCCGGCGTCGGCCGTGTAGTCCGACGGGGAGGTCTCGTCGACGCCCTCGGGGGCCTTGACGGCCTTGAGGACGAAGGTGAGGACCACGGTGACCAGGACGTTGAGGACGAAGGCGGTGAGGCCGATGTAGCCGATCTCGCCGATGCCCGGGATCTCGGCGGAGGAGCCGCCGAAGTGCTTCTGGGTCGGGCTGGCGACGCCGTAGGCGGCGACCGTGCCGTAGACCATGCCGACGGCCCAGCCCGCGAGCAGCGCCCAGCGGTGGAACCAGCGGGTGAACAGGCCGCCGACCAGGGCCGGGAAGGTCTGGAGGATCCAGATGCCGCCGAGCAACTGGAAGTTGATGGCGACCGTCTTGTCCATGGTGAGGACGAAGGCGAGCGCGCCGACCTTGACCAGGAGCGAGACGATCTTGGAGACCTTGGTCTCCTGCGCCGGGGTGGCGTCCTTCTTGATGAAGTCCTTGTAGATGTTCCTCGTGAAGAGGTTGGCCGCGGCGATGGACATGATCGCGGCCGGGACGAGCGCGCCGATGCCGATCGCGGCGAACGCGACGCCCGCGAACCAGTCGGGGAACATGGTCTCGAAGAGCTGCGGGATGGCGAGCTGGCCGTTCTTCACCTGGATCCCGGCGGCGATCGCCATGAAGCCCAGCAGCGCGAGCAGGCCCAGCATCAGCGAGTACAGCGGCAGGATCGTGGTGTTGCGGCGGATGACCTCGCGGCTCCGGGACGACAGCGTCGCCGTGATGGAGTGCGGGTACATGAAGAGCGCGAGCGCGGAGCCGAGCGCGAGCGTCGCGTACGTCCACTGGCCGGCCTCGCCGGGGACGAGCGCGCCGCGCGGCTTGCCGGTCGCCGGGTTGGTCTGCGCGTACGCCTCGCCCGCCTTGGCGAAGATCTCGTCGAAGCCGCCCAGCTTGATCGGGATGTAGATGATCGCCACCGCGATGACGATGTAGATCAGGGTGTCCTTGACGAAGGCGATGAGCGCGGGGGCGCGCAGGCCCGAGGAGTACGTGTAGGCCGCGAGGACGCCGAAGGCGATGAGCAGCGGCAGGTCCTTGACGAACCAGTGGGTGTTCTCGCCGCCGCCGACGCCCATCACGTCCAGGACGGCCTGGATGCCGACCAACTGGAGCGCGATGTACGGCATGGTGGCGAGGATGCCGGTGACCGCCACCGCGAGGGACAGGCCCTTGGAGCCGAAGCGGCCCCGGACGAAGTCGGAGGTGGTCACGTACCCGTGCTTGTGCGAGACCGACCACAGGCGCGGCAGGAAGGTGAAGATCAGCGGGTAGACGAGGATGGTGTACGGCACGGCGAAGAAGCCGGCCGCGCCCGCCGCGTAGATGGCCGCCGGGACGGCGACGAAGGTGTACGCGGTGTAGAGGTCGCCGCCGAGCAGGAACCAGGTCACCCAGGTGCCGAAGGACCGGCCGCCCAGGCCCCACTCGTCGAGGCTGTGCTCGTTCTCGGCCTTGCGCCAGCGCGCGGCCAGGAAGCCCATGACCGTGACGGCCACGAAGAAGAAGACGAAGACGCCGAGCGCCACGCCGTTCACGCCGTCCTTCATCGCGCGTCACCCCCTCGCGGGACCGCTGGTCCCGCTGCCACAGCTTGTACGCGATCATGGTGAGCGCGGTGGAGACCAGCACCCAGAGCATCTGGTACCAGTAGAAGAAGGGGATGCCGGCGAAGAGGGGTTCGACCTTCGCGTAGGAGCCCACCAGAGCATCGCCACGAACGGGGCGACGAGGCAGAGCGCGATCACCACCCGCAGGGGGTGATGGTCGGTGTTTCCCTTGTGCCACTTCTGACATGGCGATTCCGTCCCTCGCTGATCACCTCGGTAATGCTGGGGAAATCTAGGGGACGCGTCCGCTTCATGGAACCCCCGTCCGCATAACGGATGCGTTTTGTCGGAAGCGGTCCTCTTCGGTCGTCCGCGGTACCGCGGGACGGGAATACGACATTCCCGGAAACGCGAAACGGCCGCACCCGCCGGGGTGCGGCCGTCGCGCGGGTGCGCGCAGTCGCTCAGTCGTGGGGGCGCCGGAGGCGGCCACGAACTTGTACCGGTCGCCGCGGTAGACGGACCGCACCCACTCCACCGGCTCGCCCTGCGCGTCCAGCGAGTGGCGGGAGAGCATCAGCATCGGCAGGCCCACGTCCGTACCGAGCAGGCCGGCCTCGCGCGGGGTGGCGAGGGAGGTCTCGATGGTCTCCTCGGCCTCGGCGAGGTGCACGTCGTAGACCTCGGCGAGCGCGGTGTAGAGCGAGGTGTACTTGACGAGCGAGCGGCGCAGGGCCGGGAAGCGCTTCGCCGACAGGTGGGTGGTCTCGATCGCCATCGGCTCCCCGCTGGCGAGCCGCAGGCGCTCGATGCGGAGCACCCGGCCGCCGGCCGAGATGTCGAGCAGCCCGGCGAGGGTGTCGTCGGCGGTGACGTAGCCGATGTCGAGGAGCTGCGAGGTGGGCTCCAGGCCCTGGGCGCGCATGTCCTCGGTGTACGAGGTGAGTTGCAGCGCCTGGGAGACCTTGGGCTTGGCGACGAAGGTGCCCTTGCCCTGGATGCGCTCCAGGCGCCCCTCGACGACCAGCTCCTGGAGGGCCTGGCGCACGGTGGTGCGGGAGGTGTCGAACTCGGCGGCCAGCGTCCGCTCCGGCGGGACGGGCGTGCCGGGCGGCAGGGTCTCGGTCATGTCGAGCAAGTGCCGCTTCAGCCGGTAGTACTTGGGCACGCGCGCGGTACGGGTGGGCGTCCCGCTCTCTGTCTCCGTGCTGCCCGCGTCCGTGGCCATGGCCTGCCTTTCCGACTCCTGTGCTGTTGCCGTCACCGGCTCCTCCGTCTGTCGCGGCTCACATGGTGGCACGCTTCCCGTACCGCCACGGTTTCTCCTGCCGATCCGTGCCGCTCCGGTGGGGCGTCGGCGGACCGCCGGCGAGGAGGAGTCGTTCCCTGCTTCTTATACACCGTGATATCCCCCGTTGGTCTAGGCCATTCCGGCCGAGAGGTGAGAGGCTTCTTCCGGCGGAACGGAAGGGATCCTCCGGTCCGCCGGGGCGCGCACGGCGTCTCGGGGAGGGCGGCGACTGGCGTGAATCCGGCGGTCGTGGCCGGGTGTCGACCAGATGTCGGTCCGATAACGGACGCCCATACCCGTCTTGCGTACCCTTGACACCCAAAAGGTCTAGGCCAAGCTCCGAGTACTGGTCTAAACCATTAAAGACCAGGTCCCAGCCCCACGAGCATTACCCGACGTATGTCTTCGCGCGGTGGGCGGGGGGTTGCAGGCATCCCTGAGGAGGGTGGCGTGAAGCGCAAGCTCATCGCGGCGATCGGCGTCGCGGGCATGATGGTCTCCATCGCTGCATGTGGTTCCGACAGCGACAAGGCCAAGGACGGCGACAAGGGCACGGCCGGGGGCAACAAGAACCTGACCGTCTGGGTCATGGACGGCTCGGCGCCCGACGCCTGGATGGCCGAGGTCAACAAGGCGTTCGAGGCCAAGCACCCCGGCGTCAAGGTCAAGGTCGAGAAGCAGGTCTGGAACGGCATCCAGGAGAAGGTCACCACCGCCCTCTCCGAGGACACCCCGCCGGACGTCCTGGAGCTCGGCAACACCAGACCGCCGGCTACGCGGTCACCGGCGGCCTCGCGGACCTGAGCGGCGACAAGGCCACGCTCGGCTACGACGGCTGGAACAAGGGCATGGTCGCCTCCAACGAGTTGGACGGCAAGCTCTACTCCGCCCCGTGGTACGCCGCCAACCGCGTCGTCATCTACGACAAGGCCGCCTTCAAGAAGGCCGGCGTCACCCGCCGAAGACCCGCGCCGAGTGGATCGCGGGCCTGAAGAAGCTCAAGGCCTCCGACCCGAAGTCGCAGGCGATCTACCTGCCCGGCCAGTCCTGGTACGTCCTCGCCGGTCTCATCTGGGACGAGGGCAGCGACCTCGCGGTCAAGGACGGCGACAAGTGGAAGGGCAACCTGTCCTCCCCGAGGCCATCAGCGCCATGAACTTCTACAAGGAGCTGGCGTCCTACTCCACCGCTCCGAAGGACAAGGACGAGGCGACCCCGCAGCAGTCGACCGACGTCGTTCCCAAGGGCGGCGTGTCGTCCTGGATCGGTCTCGGCTGGGAGGCCGGCGGCGCGATCGACGCCCTCAAGAAGGCCGGCAAGACGGGCGACTTCGGCTACTTCCCGATCCCGGGCAAGACGGCCGACAAGCCGGGCTCCGTCTTCCTCGGCGGCTCCAACCTCGCCATCGCCGAGCGCTCCCAGAACAAGGAGCTCGCGAAGGAATGGCTGGCCCTGGCCGCCGGCAAGGAGTACATGACGAAGTACGCGCCGCCGCCACCGAGGGCGCGCTGCTTCCGAACACCGACGCCGCGCAGTTCAAGCCGGCCGCCGGCTCCTTCGCCGAGGCCATGGCCGCCTCCTCCGTCTCCGGCAAGGTCACCCCGGTGACCCCGGGCTGGGCGAACGTCGAGACCGCCCCGAACCCGATCAAGGACTACATGAGCAAGGTCCTGAAGGGCGAGGACGCCAAGGCCGCCGCCGAGGCCGCCGACAAGGTCATCAACGAGCGCATCAACCAGCAGTGATCCGCGACCCCGGTGGTGCGGCCGTGCGACACCGGCCGCACCACCGGGGTTCCGCAGCGACCAGTGGCCCGCTCCCCAGGGCCGCGACCCGGTGGGCGCGGGAGCCCCAAGACCGCGAGGAATAAGACCATGACCGTGGACTCCCCGGGGACGGCGGCCGCCGTCACCCAGGACGCGCCCGGAAGGGCGGCAGGGACGTCTCAGACTCCCCGCCGGCCTCTTCCGGCCCGAAGAAGTCCTTCAGCCCTCGCGCGGGAGACGCTCCCTGCCCAGCGGGCTGCTGCCGTACCTGCTCGTCGCACCGGCCCTGCTCACCATGGCCGGACTGCTCCTCTACCCGTTGATCCGCAATGTGATCCTCTCCTTCCAGTCGCTCAACCGGAAGGAGTTCATCACCCGCGAGACGGTGTGGACGGGCTTCGACAACTACACCGACCTGCTGGGCGACTCGCAGTTCTGGACCGTCGCCCTCCGCTCCGCCGTCTTCACCGCCGTCAACGTCGTGCTCATCATGGTCATCGGCACCGGCATCGGCCTGCTCCTCGACCGCCTGGGCAAGAAGATGCGGCTGGTGCTCTCGCTGTCCCTCGTCCTCGCGTGGGCCATGCCGATCGTCGCCTCCGTGACCGTCTTCCGCTGGCTCTTCGACGAGCAGTTCGGCGTCGCCAACTGGATGATGCGCACGCTCGGCTTCTCCGGCTACGAGCAGCACAACTGGTTCGAGACCGGCTTCTCGACCCTCACCATCTCCCTGATCCTGCTGGTCTGGGGCTCCATCCCGTTCGTCGCCCTCAACATGTACGCCGCCCTGACGACCGTCGGCACCGAGCTGTACGAGGCGGCCAAGATGGACGGCGCGAGCGGCTGGCGGACCTTCTGGGCCGTGGTCTTCCCGAACCTGAAGTCCTTCTTCATGATCACCACGTTCCTGGAGATCATCTGGATCTTCAAGGCGTTCACGCAGGTCTACGCGATGAACCTGGGCGGCCCCAACCGCGCCTCGGAGACCCTCCCGTCTTCGCCTACATCGAGGGCGTCGGCCAGTTCCACTACGGCGTCGCCGCGGCCATCTCGGTCCTCACGATCGTGATGCTCGTCGCGATCATGTCCTTCTACTTCCGCCTGATCCTGAAGGAGGAGGACGAGCTGTGAGCGCCACCGCCCCCGCCCCCGCCCCGCAGAACGCCGCCGCCCCGCTGGGCGCCCCGGCCGCCGCCCCGCAGAAGCTGCGCACCCGCAAGAAGCTCACGGCCGGCGCGGTCGTCAAGAACGTCGTCGCGCTCGTCGTCGCGGCCGTCTTCGTCTTCCCCGTCTACTGGATGTTCTCGTCCTCGCTGAAGCCGCAGCACGAGATCCTGACGAAGGACCCGGTCTTCTTCTTCAAGCCGACCCTGGAGAACTACGGCACCTCCACGAGTGTCGACCTGTTCTGGACCTACGTCCGCAACAGCCTCACCGTCACCCTCGGTGCCGTGCTCCTCGCCCTCCTGGTCGCCCTCGCCGCGAGCTTCGCGCTCGCCCGGATGAGGTTCAGGGGCCGCAAGGGCATCATCCTCGTCGTGATGATGGCGCAGATGGCCCCCTGGGAGGTCATGGTCATCGCGATGTACATGATCTCGCGCGAGAACGACCTCCTGAACAGCATCCCGATGCTCACCGCGATCTACTTCGTGATGGTCCTGCCCTTCACCATCTGGACCCTGCGCGGCTTCATCGCCGCCGTCCCGGTGGAGCTGGAGGAGGCCGCCCAGATCGACGGCTGCACCCGCGGCCAGGCCTTCCGCAAGGTCATCTTCCCGCTGCTCGCCCCGGGTCTGATGTCGACCTCGATCTTCGGCTTCATCACGGCCTGGAACGAGTTCGCGATGATCCTGATGCTCAACAAGGACCGGGAGTCGCAGACCCTGACCCGCTGGCTGACCGAGTTCCAGACCGCCTTCGGCAGCGACTGGGGCGCCACCATGGCCGCCTCGACCCTCTTCGCGCTCCCCGTGCTGATCGTCTTCATCTTCGTCCAGCGCAAGGCCGTCGGTGGCATGACCGCCGGCGCGGTGAAGGATAACGGATCCCCATGACGACACTGGTACACGGCTCGGACACCCTGACGCGTGACGCGCTCACGGTCCTCCAGCCCGGCTTCGTCGGCACCACCGCCCCGACTGGCTGCTCCGCCGCATCGGCGAGGGCCTGTCGTCGGTCGGCCTCTTCGGCCGGAACATCGTCACCCCGAGCAGCTCACCGCGCTCACCGCGCGACTGAGGGCCGAGCGGGACGACGTCCTCGTCGCCATCGACGAGGAGGGCGGCGACGTCACCCGCCTGGAGGTCAAGCAGGGCTCGTCCTTCCCCGGCAACTACGCCCTCGGCAGCGTCGACGACGTCGAGCTCACCCGGGCCGTGGCCCGCGAGCTCGGCCGCCGGCTCGCCCAGTGCGGGGTGGACCTCAACTGGGCCCCTCCGCCGACGTCAACTCCAACGCCGAGAACCCGGTCATCGGCGTCCGGTCCTTCGGGCCGGACCCGGACCTAGTCGCCCGGCACACCGTGGCGTACGTCGACGGCCTCCAGGGCGTCGGGGTCGCGGCCTGCACGAAGCACTTCCCCGGACACGGCGACACCAACGTCGACTCGCACGACGCGCTGCCCCGGATCGATGTGGACCTCGCCACACTGCACGCCCGTGAGCTGGTGCCTTTCCGCGCGGCCGTCGCCGCGGGTACCAAAGCAGTCATGAGCGCGCATATCCTTCTGTCCGCGCTCGACCCGCACCGCCCGGCCACCCTGAGCCCGCAGATCCTCACCGGTCTGCTGCGCCAGGAGCTGGGCTTCGAGGCTGATCGTCACCGACGGCATGGAGATGCAGGCCGTCTCGGCGACGTACGGCATCGAGCGCGGATCCGTCCTCGCCATCGCCGCGGGCGCCGACGCCATCTGCGTCGGCGGCGGGCTGTGCGACGAGGACACCGTGCTGCGACTGCGCGACGCGCTCGTCAACGCGGTACGGACCGGTGAACTGCCCGAGGAGCGGCTGGCCGACGCCGCGGCGCGCGTGCGCGCCCTGGCGGCCTGGACCCAGGCGCACCGGGCCAGGGGGCTGGATCGGTGCCGGGCGCGGCGGTGCAGGAGGGACCGCGCCCGGCGCCGACGTCGGACTCGTCGCCGCCCGCCGGGCCCTGAGGGTGACCCGCGGGGAGCGTCCGTACACCCCGGTCACCAGCGCCCCTACGTGGCCTCCTTCACCCCGGTCGCGAACTTCGCCGTCGGCGACGAGACCCCCTGGGGGATCGCCGCCGAGCTGGAGCGCCTGCTGCCCGGCACGGAGACCGGCTCGTACGACGAGACCACCGCGGACACCGCCCTCGCGGCCGCGGGGAGCGGCGCGTCGTGGCGGTCGTACGCGACCTCCACCGGCACCCGTGGATGATCCGGGCCCTGGACGGCCTGCTCGCGGCCCGCCCCGACACCGTCGTGGTCGAGATGGGCCTCAACGAGGCGGAGCCCCGCGGGGCCCTGCACATCGCCACGCACGGCGCGGCCCGGGTCTGCGGCCGCGCCGCCGCCGAGGCCGTCGTCGGAACCGGCGCCTGACGGCCGCCCCGGCCGCCCGTACGCGAAGGGGCCCGGCACCCGCCCTCGGGTGCCGGGCCCCTTACGCTGTCACCGGGAGCTCCGGAGGTTCAGATGCCCTGCCAGGCGGGCTTGTTCGCGAAGGTGTGGCGGAAGTAGTCCGCGAGCTTCAGCTTGGAGGCTGCGGCCTCGTCCACGACGACCGTGGCGTGCGGGTGGAGCTGGAGCGCGGAGGCCGGCACGAGCGCCGCCACCGGGCCCTCGACGGTCTGCGCCACGGCCTCGGCCTTGCCCTCGCCGGTGGCCAGCAGCACCAGGTGGCGGGCCTCCAGGATGGTGCCGATGCCCTGGGTGATGACGTGGTGCGGCACCTGCTCGATGTCGTCGTCGAAGAAGCGCGCGTTGTCCACCCGGGTCTGCTCGGTGAGCGTCTTGATCCGGGTCCGGGAGGCGAGCGAGGAGCACGGCTCGTTGAACCCGATGTGCCCGTCGGTGCCGATGCCGAGGATCTGGAGGTCCACGCCGCCGGCGTCGCGCAGGGCCCGGTCGTAGTCCTCGCAGGCCGCCTGGACGTCCTCGGCGGAGCCGTCCGGCCCCATGAAGGCCTCCGGGGAGAGCCCGAGCGGCTCGACGACCTGCCGGAGCACGGTGGAGCGGTACGACTCCGGGTGCCCGGCGGGCAGGCCGACGTACTCGTCCAGTTGGGCGATCCGGGCCCGCGAGGCGTCCACCGCGCCGGCCTCGACCCGGGCGGTCAGGGCGTCGTAGATGGGCAGCGGAGTCGAGCCGGTGGCCACGCCGAGCAGCGCGTCCGGCTTGCGGCGCAGGAGGTCGGCGATGCCGTCCGCGATGAGCTCTCCGCCCGCCTTGGCGTCCTTGACGATGACAACTTCCACGCTGTGCCTGCCGATCTGGTGAGGGGCTGGGAAGGGGTCCGGTGGTATAGACCAATCTAAGGTCAAATCTAGCAGAGGAGAGGCTCCCTCCCATGCCGTTCCGCCCCCGGACGGCCCCGCTCCCATCGTCTGCCGCACCCGCCCCACCGGCCACTCGGACCCCGGGCGCGCGGCCCCGCCGGCTCAGGTCGGCGAACCCCCTATGGCGTCGATCGCGGCTCAGGTCGGCGAACCCCCTATGGCGTCGATCGCGGCTCAGGTCAGCGAACCCCCGTGGCGTCGATCGCGGCTCAGGTCAGCGAACCCCCGTGGCGTCGATCCAGGCCCCGTCACCCATCGCGCGTCGTCCGAGGCCAGGAAGGCCACCACGTCGGCTATCTCGGCCGTGCTTCCGATCCCGCCCAGCGCCGAGTACCCCGCCGCCCGCGCCCTGGCCTCCTCGTCGTCCTCCAGCCACGCCGTGTTGTCCGTCGCCACGACCCCGGGCGCCACCGAGTTGACCGTGATCCCGCGCGGGCCCAGCAGCTTCGACAGGTCCCGGGTGAGGACGTCCAGCGCCCCCTTCGACATCGAGTAGGCGATCAGGTCCGGCAGCAACGCCGTCCTCGTCAGTCCCGTCGACACGTTGACGATCCGGCCGCCGTCCCGCAGCCGCTCCGCGCCGAGCCGCGCCAGGAAGAACGGCGCCTTCGTGTTCACCGCGAAGACCCGCTCGAACTCCTCCTCGGCGATCGTCGCGAAGGGGTTCGACGCGCCGATCCCCGCGTTGTTCACCAGGATGTCCAGGCCGTCCGCCCGCGCGTCGAAGGCCGCCCAGAGCGCCGCCGCGTCCCCGGCACCCCCAGCTCCTGGCCGAGCGCGAACGCCTCGCCGCCGGCCGCTTCGATCGCCGCGACCGTCTCCTTCGCCGCCGCCTCGTTCGTCCCGTAGTGCACCGCGACCCGCGCCCCGTCGCGCCCCAGTCGCTCGGCGATCCCGCGGCCGATGCCCCGGCCGCCGCCCGTGACCAGGGCCGTCTTCCCGGCCAGCTTCCCGTCTTCCCCGTCGCCCTCGCATCGAGCACGCCCATGACGACGCCCCCCTCATATCTGTAGCGGTCGTTATGTAAAGACCGTACCCCACTTTCTTAGCGTGCGCTATAGAATTCACTCCATGGTGACGAGACAGCGCGGCCGCCCCCGCTCCTTCGACCGGCCCACGGCCCTGGAGCAGGCCACGATGGCCTTCTGGGAGCACGGCTACGAGACGACCTCCGTCTCCGACCTCACCCGCGCCATGGGCATCAGCGCGCCCAGCCTCTACGCGGCCTTCGGCGACAAGAAGACCCTCTTCGAGGAGGTCGTCGAGGCGTACGTGCTCTCGCACGGGGCCTACGGCGGCCGCGCCTTCGCCGAGGAGCCGACCGCCCGGGACGCCGTCGGCCGCATGCTGCGCGAGGCCGCCGGGCTCTTCACCGAGTCCGGCCACCCCCGCGGCTGCCTGGTGATCTCCGCCGCCACCAACTGCTCCACCCCCGAGGTCGAGGAGGCCCTGCGCGCCCGCAGAACGCCAACCTGGCCTTCTTCGAGGACCGGATCCGCCGGGACGTGGAGTCCGGCGAGCTTCCGGGCGGCACCGACCCGCGCGCCCTCGCCCGCTTCAGCGGCGCCGTCCTCCAGGGCATGTCGCAGCAGGCCCGCGACGGGGCGACGGCGGAGGAACTCGCGGCGGTGGCCGAGACGGCGATGCGCGCCTGGCCGGCGGGGGAAGCGGGAGGAGCGGGAGAATCAGGGGAGTAGGGCCGCGGACCCGAAGGCGATCCCGGCGAAGGCCCGGAAACACCCGCGGGCCGCGGCGCCCGGCAGGACCCTCGGCCCGCCCGGCACCGCAGCCCGGAGTTTGCCCGGCCGGGGTGTGCGGTCCCTCGGCCGTGTGGGAGGTCTCGACGCAGTCAGGGCAGAGA
This sequence comes from Streptomyces sp. WAC08241, assembly GCA_007858575.1. Classification (GTDB taxonomy): domain Bacteria; phylum Actinomycetota; class Actinomycetes; order Streptomycetales; family Streptomycetaceae; genus Streptomyces. The sequence continues at coordinate 4,231,527 of CP042279.1, read as the reverse complement.
GCGTCGGGTACCTCGTTCCACCCTCCTGTGCGGGGAGGATGGAGGCTCATTGCGTTCATTGTGGACTAGACCATTCTTGTCTGTCCATCCACGGGAACGCGGTCCTTCCCGGCCCATACTCCAACACGCGGCCCCGGAGATCCAGGTTCACCGCCCCCGAATTCCGCGGGTACGCTCGCACCGTGCCCTCCATGAACGACCTCGTACGCCAGCACACCGCCCTGAGCGACTCCGACCTCGAGTGGCTCCACCTGCTGGTGTCGGAGTGGCAACTGCTCTCCGACCTCTCCTTCGCCGACCTCGTCCTCTGGGTCCCGACCCTCGACGGCACGCGGTACGTCTCCGTCGCCCAGATGCGGCCGAACACCGGCCCCACCTCCTACCAGGACGACATGGTCGGCCACCTGGTCCCGCGCGGCCGCCGCCCGCTGCTCGACGCCGCCCTCGACGAGGGGCGGATCGTCCGCGAGGGCGATCCGGAGTGGCGCGAGGAGGTCCCAGTGCGGGTCGAGTCGATCCCCGTGCGGCGCGAGGGGCCGGGTCCTCGGCGTCATCGCCCGCAACACCAACCTGCTGACCGTCCGCACCCCCTCCCGACTGGAGCTCACCTACCTCCAGTCGGCCTCCGACCTCGCCCAGATGATCGCCGCCGGAACGTTTCCTTCTCCGGCGAGCAGGTCGACATGGACTCCTCGCCCCGCGCCGGCGACGGCCTCGTCCGCCTGGACGCGGAGGGCGTCGTCCAGTACGCCTCGCCCAACGCCCTCTCCGCCTACCACCGGCTCGGCCTCGCCGCCGACCTCGTCGGCCAGCACCTCGGCCAGATCACCGCCGAACTCGCGCCCTCGCGCGGCCCGGTGGACGAGGCCCTGGTCACCCTGGCCTCCGGCTACGCGCCGCGCGAGTTCGAGGTCGAGGGCAACGGCGGGGTGATCCAGTTGCGGGCGATCCCGCTCAAGCCCAAGGGCACCCGCATCGGTTCGCTCGTCCTGCTCCGGGACGTCACCGAACTGCGCCGCCGCGAGCGCGAGTTGATCACCAAGGACGCCACCATCCGGGAGATCCACCACCGGGTGAAGAACAACCTCCAGACGGTGGCCGCCCTGCTCCGCCTCCAGGCCCGCCGGATGGACTCCGACCGGGGCCGCGAGGCCCTCAACGAGCCGTGCGGCGCGTCGGTTCGATCGCCATCGTCCACGAGACGCTGTCCCAGAACCTGGACGAGCGCGTGGAGTTCGACGAGATCGCCGACCGCGTCATCGCGATGGTCGCGGAGATCTCCCCGGGCAAGGTCACCTGCCGGCGCAACGGCCGCTTCGGCATCCTCGACGCCGAGGTCGCCACCCCGCTCTCCATGGTCCTGACCGAGGTCTTGCAGAACGCCCTGGAACACGCCTTCGCGCAGGGGAGCAGGGCACGGTCGAGGTCTCCGCCGTCCGCGGCGAGGCCCGGACCGACGCCCGTCTCCTCATCACGGTCAAGGACGACGGCCGCGGTCTGCCCGAGGGCTTCGACCCGCAGCGGGCCGGAAACCTCGGCCTCCAGATCGTACGGACCCTGGTGGAGGGGGAGTTGGGCGGAACCTTCGACATGCTGCCGGGCGCCGAGCGCGGCACGAAGGTGGTCCTCGACATTCCCGTACAACCCCAGAAGTGACCTCCGCCGCCATCGCGGCGGGGAAACGGATCGGGAAACGGATCGGGAAACGGGACCGGGAAGCGGGCGGGGGAACAGAGCAGCGAGCCCCGGACCGAAGGGAATTCGGTCCGGGGCTCGAATGCTGTGGGTTACTACTGCGCGCTGCGACTCAAGGGCGGTGATTGCACACGCGATGTGTGCGCCGCTCGCCTGAGGCTGTAAGTGGGGCGTCAGGCGCTGGCGTTGCGCGCCCGGTTGCGAGCGGCACGGCGCTTCATCGCGCGGCGCTCGTCCTCGCTGAGGCCACCCCAGACGCCGGAGTCCTGGCCGGACTCGAGCGCCCACTGCAGGCACTGCTCCATGACGGGGCAGCGGCGGCAGACGGCCTTAGCTTCCTCGATCTGCAGCAGCGCAGGACCGGTGTTGCCGATGGGGAAGAACAGCTCGGGGTCTTCCTCACGACAAACGGCGTTGTGACGCCAGTCCATGGCTGCTACCTCTCTTGGTATTACGTGCAGGTTGCTTGTGAATGTGAACGCTTTCACGAATCCCCCGCAAGGGAAGGGCCGACTGCCAGGTGAACTGGTGTGGTCCTTGGACTGAGGAGGGTTCTGGCTCTCAGTGGAGGCTGGTCTTGCGGGCCGTCCCGATCGCCAAGAAGAGACTCGCAAACCTCGGCAGCGGATACAACCCCTTCTGGAAAGTTTTTTGATTCCTCGGTGTCGGCTAGGTCACAGCCGTACTTCTTAGGGGTGGATGCGCGCCTAAACGTTCGAGTGAAAGGACTTTGGGCCCTTCCACTCACACAATCACACGCAGTGCACGGCGAACGCCTGTGAACGTCACGCTCGTACGCAGCCCGAGGTGGTCTCCGTCCATCTGGAGGGGAGGGGACCTTCGAATGCAAGGTGAAGTCGGTCAGATCGTGCAGGGACACCGCGTGCTTGCCGCGAGGCCCGCGCTCCGGGGACGAAGTGAGCAACTGGGTGGCATACCGGACCACCGCGGGGGTAGAGACGCCTCAGCCCGAGCACGTCCAGCGCGGTTTCGAAGGAGGCCTCCGGTGACGCGTACACCGGACGATTGCCCAGGTAGGTCCAGGGAGAGGTGTTGCAGATGATGGAGAGGACCAGGTCCTCGACCGGCTCCTCGCCGGGGCGCTCCAGGGTGATCGTGCCGTGCCGGCGGTTCGTCTCGCCCAGGAACTGGCGCACCACCTGGCGCAGATAGAGGGCGTGCGTGGACCTCTTCCCGCGCTCCCGCTGCTGTTCGACCCGGCCGATGACGCTCGCGTCGAAACCGAGGCCGGCGCAGAAGGTGAACCAGCGGGACGGCACCGATTCGTCCTCCGTGCCCGGCGTCCCGGACGCGAGCCCGAGGCTCACCGTCCGTGCCCGCTCCTCACGCAGCGCGTCGAGCAGGGCGCCGGTCGCCTCCACGGCGTCGTTCGGCAGCCCGAGCGCGCGGGCGAAGACGTTGGTCGACCCGCCGGGGACGACCGCGAGGCCAGCAGCCGGTCCGGATCGGGACCGCCGTGCAGCAGACCGTTGACCACCTCGTTGACCGTGCCGTCCCCGCCGAGGGCCACGACCAGGTCGACGTTCCCGGACTCGGCGGCCCGTCGGCCCAGGTCATGCGCGTGTCCGCGGTACTCGGTGGTGACCGCCTCCAGCTTCATCTCGCTGGCAAGGGCGTGGATGAGGACGTCACGGGTGCGGGCACTGGTGGTGGTGGCTGCCGGATTGACCACGAGAAGTGCGCGCATGGTCGCCAGCGTACCTACCCGGCGGTACCGGGCCCAGTCCGGTCCGTTCCGCGGGACCCGGCCCCGGTCCCGCCCCGGCGTCACCGCGATGCCGCTCCTATTTCGCTCACGGCCCGTCCGACCGCACCCGGCCCCGGCGGTCCTGGGGGCGGCCCCGTTACCCTGCCTTCCATGAGCAGTGCGGAGCAGACCCCCGTCAGCGGTACGGAGCAGACCCCCGTCCCACCCGTCTCGCCGCCGCGGCGCCGTGGCCGGCGCCGAGGCGCTCGGACTCGTCGCCGGGGGCGTCTACATGCTGGTGAACGCCCTGACCGGAACGCCCGGCGACCTCACCGGCGCGGTGACGGGCGCCGTGACGCTCGTCGCGCTCGGCCTGATCCCACTGGCCGCCGCCCGCGGTCTGTGGCTGCGCCGCTCCTGGAGCCGCGGACCGGCCGTCATCACCCAGATCCTGGCCCTGCCGGTCGCCTGGCAGATGCTCCAGGCGAACAGCGCGATGATCCCGGCGGGCGTCGTCCTCGGCGTCCTGGCCGTCACCGGGCTCGTCCTCCTGGTGAACCCGGCCACGACCGAGGCGCTCGGCATCCGGCGCCCCGGCCAGGACGCCCCGTGAACGTCGCCCTGTGAACGGCACCCCGTGAACGGATAGGGCCGGGTTCTACTCCTCCACCAGGAGCTTCTCCCGCAACTGCGCCAGCGTCCGGGCGAGCAGCCGGGAGACGTGCATCTGCGAGATGCCCACCTCCTGCGCGATCTGCGACTGGGTCATGTTCCCGAAGAAGCGAAGCAGCAGGATCCGCTTCTCCCGGGGCGGCAGGTCCTCCAGGAGCGGCTTGAGCGACTCGCGGTACTCGACCCCTCCAGGGCCTCGTCCTCCGCGCCCAGCGTGTCCGCCACCGCCGGCGACTCGTCGTCGGTGTCCGGGACGTCAAGGGAGAGCGTCGAGTAGGCGTTCGCCGACTCCAGGCCCTCCAGGACCTCCTCCTCCGAGATCCCGAGCCGCTCGGCCAGCTCGTGCACGGTCGGGGAGCGGCCGTGCTGCTGGGACAGCTCCGCCGTCGCCGTGGTCAGCGAGAGCCGCAGCTCCTGGAGCCGGCGGGGCACCCGTACCGCCCAGCCCTTGTCCCGGAAGTGGCGCTTGATCTCGCCGACGACCGTGGGGGTCGCGTACGTCGAGAACTCGACCCCGCGCTCCGGGTCGAACCGGTCCACCGACTTGATCAGGCCGATCGTCGCCACCTGCGTCAGGTCGTCCAGCGGCTCGCCGCGGTTGCGGAAGCGCCGGGCCAGGTGCTCCACCAGCGGCAGGTGCATCCGTACCAGCCGGTTGCGCAGCTCCGCCTTCTCGGGGAGCCCTCCGGCAGCTCGCGCAGCTCGACGAAGAGGGCACGGGCGCCGTTCCGGTCGTACGGGACCGGGACGGCGTGGGTCTCCGGAGCCTCGTCGGCCCCGTCCTTGTCCTCGTCCCCGGATCCGGCGGTCTTGTCGTCGGTTCCGGATCCGGCGACCTTGTCGTCGGCCCCGGCCACCTTCCGTCGCCGTCCCGGCGGCCCCGGCCTCCCCGGATCCGTCGACCTTGCCGGCTCCGTCGATCCCGTTGATCCCGTCGACCCCGTCAGCGTCGGCCGTGTCGGTCCCGCCGGCACCGGGCTCCCCGGGCCCCGGGAGCCTTCGCGGGAGCCCTCGGGCACGCCCGGCGCCCCAGCACCCTCGTGCTGCTGCTCGTGCTCGCTCATCTGGTCCGCCCGCTCCGTAGCGACCTCATGCGGCCGCGCCTTCTGCCCGGGGATGCCGGCCGTCGCGTCCCCGCTCCTCACGCCGGGCCTGGCCCCGCGCCGCGCTGTTTGTACAGGCTGATCGAGACCGTACGGTCGTCGGCCACCGACGACTCCACCTTCCCGGCCAGCGCCGACAGCACCGTCCAGGCGAAGGTGTCGCGTTCGGGAGCGCGGCCGTCCGTCGTCGGGGCGGAGACCGTCACGTCCAGCGAGTCGTCGACCAGCCGGAAGACGCAACTGAGGACGGATCCCGGCACGGCCTGCTGGAGCAGGATGGCGCAGGCCTCGTCGACCGCGATCCGCAAGTCCTCGATCTCGTCGAGGGTGAAGTCCAAGCGCGCCGCGAAGCCGGCCGTGGCCGTACGCAGCACGGACAGATAGGCACCCGCAGCGGGCAGCCGGACTTCCACGAAGTCCTGGGTCCCGGGCTCGCCTGCGATCTGGGACACCCTCACCTCCAAGGTGGCACAAACTCATTCGGGGCCCGGGGAGAGGCCCCGAACCGGGCGGTACGCAGGGAACTGCGCAGTCCGCCGTGACGCTATCGCGATCCGTCCCGCCGTGTCGCCGTGCGTTCCCCGCCCCGTCACGGCCCGTCACCCATGGTAGGCCCATGGGTGCGGACGGTGGACGGAGGCCTGTGGACAACGGAACCGAGCGACCGGCGGAGGGGTGACGTACCCAAGCGGGAGGCCGTCGAACCGCCCGTGCCGCAACCGTCAGACGATCGCGCCGTCCACGAAGCACCAGCGCCACCGCTCGCCCGGCTCGAAGGTCCGCATCACCGGGTGTCCGGTCGAGGCGTGGTGCGCGGTCGCGTGGCGTCCCACCGAGGAGTCGCAGCAGCCCACGTGCCCGCAGGTCAGGCAGAGCCGCAACTGGACCGGATGCGTGCCGTCCGCCAGGCACTCGGGACAGGTGTCGGCCAGCGGCGCCGGTTCGGGGCGCGGCAGTTCGGCAGGTGGGGGCACTCGCTCATGATGGCCAGGTTACGTCGCGGTACGGACGAGAGGGCGGGCGGCGGCATGGACGCACTGCAACTGGTGGGACTGGTGGCGGCGAGCGCCGCGATCGCGGGCGCGGCCCGCCGGACCCCGGTGCCCGCCCCGCTGCTCCTGGTCGCCGCCGGGCTCGCCGCCTCGTACGTCCCGGGCGTCCCCGACTACACGCTCGACCCGCACATCGTGCTGCCGCTGATCCTGCCCCGCTCCTCTACACGGCCGCCGTCGACTCCTCCTACCTCGACCTGCGGGCCAACGTCCGGCCCGTCGCCCTGCTCTCCGTCGGGTACGTCCTCTTCGCCACCGTGGCCGTCGGCTGGCTCGCGTACGTCCTCGTGCCCGACCTGCCGCTCACCGCCGCCCTCGTGCTCGGCGCGGTGATCGCCCGCCGGACGCGGTCGCCGCCACCGCCATCGCCCGCAAGCTGGGCCTGCCGAACCGGATCACCACGATCCTCCAGGGCGAGTCCCTGGTGAACGACGCGACCGCGATCACCGCCTACAAGGTCGCCCTCGCGGCGGCCGTCGGCGAGGGCGTCAGTTGGGCCGGCGGGGTGGGCGAGTTCGCGCTCGCGGCCGTCGGCGGCATCGGCGTCGGCCTGATCCTCATGGTCCCCATCCACTGGCTCCGCCTCCACCTGCGGGACTCCCTGCTCCAGAACACCCTCTCCCTCCTCATCCCCTTCGTCGCCTACGCGGCCGCCGAGGAGGTCGGCGCCTCCGGGGTCCTCGCCGTCGTCGTGGTCGGCCTCTTCCTCGGCCACCGCGCCTGGCAGGTCGACTTCGCGACGCGGCTCCAGGAGGAGGCCGTGTGGAAGATGGTCGCCTTCGTCCTGGAATCCGCCGTCTTCGCCCTGATCGGCCTCCAACTCCCGTACGTCGTCCAGGGCCTCGGCCGGTACGGCGTCGGCGAGGCAGCCGGGTACGCGGTCGGCGTCTTCGTCGCCGTGGTCCTCGTCCGCTTCCTCTGGGTCTACCCGGCGACCTTCCTGCCCCGGTGGCTCTCCGCCCGCGTCCGGGAGCGGGAGCCGGGGGTGGACTGGAAGGCGCCGCTCGTCGTCGGCTGGGCCGGCATGCGCGGAGTGGTCTCGCTCGCCATCGCCTTCTCCATCCCCGTCGTCGCCGACGGCGAGGAGTTCCCGTCCCGCAACCTCGTCCTCTTCCTCACCTTCACCACCGTGATCGGCACCCTGGTGGTGCAGGGCCTCACCCTGCCGCCCCTCATCCGGCTCCTGAAGCTCCCCGGGCGCGACCGGTACGCCGAGACGCTCGCCGAGGCGCAGGCCCAGAGCGAGGCCTCGCAGGCCGCCGAGGAGCGTCTCGACGCGCTCCTCGCGGACGAGCGCAACGCCCTGCCGCCGCCCCTCGCCGACCGGCTGCGGACCGTGCTCGAACGGCGCCGCAACGCGGTCTGGGAGCGGCTCGGGTCGGTCAACGAGGTCACCGGGGAGACCGCCGACGACACCTACCGGCGCCTCTCGCGCGAGATGATCGACGCCGAGCGGGAGGTCTTCGTGCACCTGCGCGACGCACGCCGGATCGACGACGAGATGATGCGCGTCCTGCTCCGCCGCCTCGACCTGGAGGAGGCGGCCGCCTACCGCGAGGAGACCGACGGCTGAACCCCGTCCGGGGCGCCCGTGACCACCGCCGCGATCCGGGTGCCCGGGGGAACGCGTCCTCCTCCGCCAGGGTCACGAGCCCGTGCAGCATTTTGGCCACATACAGTCGCTCGATGGCGAGTTCATGCCGTTCCTCGAAATCCTGTGTGAAAGCCTCCAAAGCCGGGGACACGCGCGCGTAGCCCCGCCGTGGAAGCGCTCGTCCAGGGACCAGTCGCCGCGCGGGCCGCCGAACGCCGCCTCCTGGAGGCGCGGACCTCCCCGCCCAGGAAGCCCCCTTGAGGACCGGGAAGCCCAGGGCCCGCTGCCCGGGGGCGAGACCGGCCGCGAGGCCCGCCAGGGTGCCGCCCGTGCCGCAGGCGACGGCGACCGCGTCCGCCGCCCCGCGAGTTCCCGGCCCAGCTCCGCGCAGCCGTGCACGGCGAGCGCGTTGCTGCCGCCCTCCGGGACGACGTACGCGCCCGCGGGGGCGCGCTCCAGGAAGCTCCGCGAGGACGGCGGGGTCGTTCTTCGCGCGGTACGTGGCCCGGTCCACGAACTCCAGGCGCATCCCGTCCGCCGCGCACCGCGCCAGGGAGGGGTTGAGCGGGCGCCCGGCCAGCTCGTCGCCCCGGACCACCCCGACCGTGGGGAAGCCCAGCAGGCGGCCGGCCGCCGCCGTGGCCCGCAGGTGGTTGGAGTACGCCCCGCCGAAGGTGAGCACGGGCCGTCCGGCCGCCGCCTCCAGGTTGAGCGCGAGCTTGCGCCACTTGTTGCCCGGCAGGTCGGGGTGGATGAGGTCCTCGCGCTTCAGGAGCAGCGCGAGGCCGCGCCGGGCGAAACGTTCGTCCTCCACCGGTTCCAGGGGCGAGGGGATCCGGGGCCGCAGCCGGGAGAGGTCGAACGGGTTCACGGGACCATTGTGTCGCCCGGAGCCCCAGCACCCGGCCCCGGCGCCCGAAAAGCCCGACTCCCGGACGGCCCCGGCTCCCCGGACGCCCCGGCCCCTCCGGACGGCCCCGCCCCTCCCGGTCCCCGCCGCCCCGGCTACCGCATCCGTTCGGCGATCCGCTCCCGCATGGAGGCCATCGTGAAACCTCTGGGGTCCGACTTCCCCGGCTGCCACTCCAGGTGGCCGATGACCGACCGGTGCGTCCAGCCGTGCACCCGGCACACGGCCGCGGCCGCCTTCGCGATGGCCTCCAACTGGACCTTCGGCCACGGGTCCACGCCGTCCCCGAGGTTCTCGCACTCGAAGCCGTAGAAGTGCCGGTTGCCGTCCGTGGTGGCCTCGTTGTCGGGTGGCAGGCCCCGCTCGGCGATGACCGCCCGGAGCACCTCGTCGTCGCCGAGCCCGGCGTGGTTGGCGCGCCCGTAGCCGACGAGGTGGACCGTGCCGTCCTTGGCGATCACGCCGTGGCAGAGCGGCCCCGGCAGGCCCGCGTAGCCGTCCCGGCAGATCCGGACGGTGCCGGCGGTGCCCCGGGTCACGGTGTGGTGGATCATCACGCCGTGCACCGGGCCCCAGGGGCCCTTGTGGTTGCGGTTGTGGGTGGCCCAGGCGCCGACCTGGACGACCGTGAGGCCCTCGCCGCGCAGCGCGGTGAGAACCTGTTCGCGGACATGGGGGCAGCCATGGCGACTCCTTCCGGGGGACGGGATGGACCTCCGGAGTACCGGAGCACATCGCTCCGCCGCCATCCGTTCGGATCGTGTGCGAGCCGATCCGGACACAAGGCCGGAGGGGTGGCCGGGGCTCGACCGTCCGGTGGGAAAACCGGTGACATGCCCCGAAGATCTTCGAACAGTCCCACCCGATTGTGTAATGGCGCCGACACGCTGCGTACTGAAAGGCTTCTCACGCAACTCAGTCATACGAGAGGGAGTTCCATGTCCGTAGGTTCGGTTGGCGACGAGGTCCTCGCGGAGCAGCAGGCGCCGCAGCAGAGTCTCGGCACCGCCGCCGCGCGAACCTCGCCACGACCACCAAGTCGGCCCCGCAGATGCAGGAGATCACCTCCCGGTGGCTGCTGCGGACGCTGCCGTGGGTCCAGGTGCAGGGCGGCACGTACCGGGTGAACCGGAGGCTCAGCTACTCCGTGGGGGACGGGCGCGTCACCTTCGTCCAGACGGGCGAGCGCGTCGCGGTGATCCCCGCCGAACTCGGCGAACTCCCCGCCCTGCGCGGTTACGAGGACGAGGACGCGCTCTCCGAGCTCGCCTCCCGCTGCACCCAGCGGGAGTACGCGGCAGGCGAGACCCTGGCCGTCGCGGGCACCCCCACCGACCGGGTGTACCTCCTCGCCCACGGCCGGATCGAGCAGATCGGCGAGGGGCCGTACGGCGACGAGGCCGTCCTCGGCGTCCTCGCCGACGGCGCCTACCTCGGCGAGACCGCCCTGATCCGCGAGGACGCCACCTGGGAGTGGACCGCCCGGGCCGCCACCGCCTGCACGGTCCTGGAGCTCACCCGGGCCGACGTGCGCAACCTCGCGGACCGGGCCGGCTCGCTCGCCGCCCACCTCGCGACCGTCGCCGCCCTGCCCGAGCAGCGCACCAACAAGTACGGCGAGGCCGCCATCGACCTCTCCGCCGGCCACGTCGGCGAGGCCGTCGTGCCGCACACGTACGTCGACTACGACGCCTCGCCCCGCGAGTACGAACTGAGCGTCGCCCAGACCGTCCTGAAGGTCCACAGCCGCGTCGCCGACCTCTACAACCAGCCGATGAACCAGACCGAGCAGCAGTTGCGGCTCACGGTCGAGCGCTCCGCGAGCGCCAGGAGTACGAGCTCGTCAACAACAAGGAGTTCGGCCTCCTCTCCAACTGCGACTACGAGCAGCGGATCCAGCCCACGACGGCGCCCCCGGTCCGGACGACATGGACGAGCTGCTCTCCCGCCGCCGGGGCTCGAAGATGTTCCTCGCCCACCCGCGCGCCATCGCCGCCTTCGGCCGCGAGCTCAACAAGCGCGGTCTGGTGCCCGAGACCATCGACGTCAACGGCAACCGCATCCCGACCTGGCGCGGCGTGCCGATCTACCCGTGCAACAAGATCCCGGTCTCGGACGCCCGCACCACCTCGATCATCTGCATGCGCACCGGCGAGGCCGACCAGGGTGTGATCGGTCTGCACCAGACCGGCATCCCCGACGAGATCGAGCCCAGCCTCTCCGTCCGCTTCATGGGCATCGACGAGCAGGCGATCATCTCCTACCTGGTCACCGCCTACTACTCGGCGGCGGTCCTCGTCCCGGACGCGCTCGGCGTCCTGGAGAACGTCGAGGTCAGCCGCTGGCGCTGAGCCCGCGGCGCCCGGGGGCGGGGAGTGGACCCTCCGCCCCGGGCGTCCCGGCCCGCCGCGGCGGACGACCGCGGCGAAGGACGCGAAGGGAGTGACCGTGACCATGACCAGCGCGGACGCCGCCACCGGCGGCCAGGGGCCGCGGCGCTCCTGGACCGGACGCGGACGGCCGTCCAGCCCCAGCTCCGCTCGACCGTCGAGACCCTGCCCGGTTCCATACGACGGGTGGCGATGTACCACTTCGGCTGGGAGCACGCCGACGGCACCCCGGCCGCCGAGCAGGCGGGCAAGGCCGTCCGGCCCGCCCTCGTCCTCGCCGCGGCCCGCGCGCTCGGCGCCGAGGAGGCCCGCGCCGTGAAGGCCGCGGCCGCGGTGGAGCTCGCGCACAACTTCACCCTGCTCCACGACGACATCGTCGACGGGGACCCCACCGGCGCCACCGGCCCACCGCCTGGACGGTCTTCGGCATCCCGGACGCGCTGATCGCGGGCGACGCGATGAGCGCGCTCGCCCTGCGGCTGCTCGCCGAGGACCCGCACCCCGCCTCGGCGGCCGCCTCCGCGCGCCTCGCCGCCTGCGTCATCGAGCTCTGCGCCGGACAGCAGGCGGACTGCGCCTCGAGCGGCGCGGCCCGCGCGAGGTCTCCCTCGACGAGTGCACGGCGATGGCCACCGCCAAGACCGGCGCGCTGCTCGGCTGCGCCTGTGCTCTCGGCGCGCTCTACGCGGGCGCGGGCGAGGAGGAGGTCGCGGCGATGGACGCCTTCGGCCGGGAGGCGGGCCTCGCCTTCCAACTGATCGACGACCTCATCGGCATCTGGGGGACCCGGAGCGCACGGGCAAGCCGGCCGGGGCCGACCTGGCCGCCCGCAAGAAGTCGCTGCCCGTGGTGGCGGCGCTCACCTCCGGGACCCCGGCGGGGAGGAGCTGGCCGAGCTGTACTCCCGTCCGGCCCTCGACGCCGCGGGGGTGCGGGCGGCGGCGGACGCGGTGGAGCGGGCCGGCGGGCGCGACTGGGCGCAGGCCCAGGCGGCCGAGCGGATGGGCCGTGCCGTCGAGCACCTGGCGCAGGCGGTCCCGGACCCGGTGGCCGCGGGGACCTGCTCGCCCTGGCGGAGTTCGTCACCCGGCGCACGCGCTGAACCCCGCTCCGGCGCTGAGGCCCGTTCCGGCGCCGAGCCCCGCTCCGGCGCCGAGCCCCGCTCCGGCGCCGGGGCCCGTTCCGTGCCGAGCCCCGCTTTGACGCCGGGGCCCGTCCCGGGCCCGGAGGCGGTCAGGCCTCGGGGACGACGCGGTTGACCACGGTCTCGATCAGGTCGTCCAGGTCCCGCTCGCCGTGGAGGCCGGGGACGGTGAAGTGGTCGAACAGCAGCCCCGTGAGGGCGAAGTAGAGCAGCCGGACCGTGTCCGCGTCCCCGGGCATCCCGGAGTCCAGGTGCAGCCGGACGTTCTCGTCCAGGTCGGAGCGGAGCACCTTGGTGAGCTGCGTCCGCAGCTCCGGGCGGCGCACGGCCTCCAGACGCAGTTCGAAGAGCCCCAGGTAGCAGGTGCGCTCGGCCGCCATGCGCCGGGCGAGCCAGCGCATCAGCTCGACCATCAGCTCCTGCTGGGCGCGGGCCGCATGGCGGTGTCGACGGCGCCGGGCTCCGGGGTGAGCCGTACGAAGATCCGGTCGCCGACCTGGGAGAGCAACTGGTCCCGGTCGGTGAAGTAGTTGGACGAGGTGCCCGTGGGGACCCCGGCCCGGGCGTCGACCGCCCGGAAGGTCAGCCCGCGGGCGCCTTCGTCCGCCAGTGCCTCGATCGCCGCGTCGAGCAGGGCCGTACGGCGTTCCGGGTTTCTCGCCACCTGGGGCTCCATCCGTGCTGAGCGTGTTCACGCCGACGATAGGGCTTGCGCAACCACTACAAGTGAAGCACTATAACTGTCGTGGTTGCGGAAGCGGCCACGTCCGAGCCCCCGAACGAAGAGGACCGGTTTGCGCAAGCTCACCTACTACATCGCCTGCACCATCGACGGCTTCATCGGCGACCCCGAGGGCGACGCCACCTCCATGTACAAGTACGTGGACGAGGCGTACCTCCGGTGGATGAACGCCGAGTACCCGGAGACGGTCCCCACCCAGGCGCGGGAGGCCCTCGGCATCGACGGCCCCAACGAGCGCTTCGACACCGTGATCCAGGGGATGGGGTCGTACCGGCTCGCCCTGGACATCGGCGTCACCAGCCCCTACAACCACCTGCGCGAGCTCGTCGCCACCCGTTCCACGGCCGAGTCGCCCCACCCGAACGTCGAGCTGATCCGCGAGGACCTCGTGGGCCGCGTCCGCGAACTCAAGGCCGAGGACGGCCCGCTGGACATCTGGCTCTGCGGCGGCTCCACCGTCGCCGGCGAACTCGTCGACGAGATCGACGAGCTGATCATCAAGACCTACCCGCAGGTGTACGGCACCGGCATGCCGATGTTCGGCGCCGGTTTCGAACCCGGGACTTCGAGCTGGACGACGTCCGCGCCTTCGGCAACGGCGTGCTCGTCCGCCGGTACTCCAGGAAGCGGTAACGCCCGCGGGCGGGTGCGGACGCGCGTACGGAGGCGTACGCGGGCGGGGCGTCCTACCCTGAAGGCATGGGCGACGAGGTGTCTCGCACGACGCGGGACCCGCTGGCCGAGCACCCCTGCCCGGCCTGCGGCGGACCGCGCACCGTACTGGCCGTCCGGCACAAGGTCCTCGGGGCCTGGGTGCCGGAGTGGGAGGTGCAGCCCTGCCGCGACCCGGAGTGCCCGCTCCACGAGGAGCGCGAGGGCTCCGAGGAGCACCGGCGCCAGGGCGGTGAAGGTGCGGAAGCCGCGACACCGCACGTGACCGGCAAGGACGACGAGATCGGGAGAAGTCCGGCCCCGGGGTGACCGGACGCGCGGTGGAGCCGGTCGTGCCGCTACAGTCCGCGCATGTCATCGGAGTCGACGGAAGTCTGGACCGGCTGGTACCGGGACCGCAGCGGCGCGGAAGCGATCGCCATCACGGCCGACGGACGGCACGTCGCCGTCCGGATCAGGGGACCGAGTACGCGGGCGAGGGCTTCGCCGCGCTCACCGCCGCCGACGGGCGGGCCCTCACCGGCTGCGTCCTGGGTGGGACCTTCCGCTCCCCGTCGTCGCGGACGGCACCTCCCAGCGGGCCACGCTGAGCTGCCTGCTGACGCTCGGCGAGCGGTCCGACCTCAGCCTGACGCTGCACTACGGCGGCGCCGCCTTCGAGGCGTGCGTCGCCGGCGGCGCCTCGAGGGGCCCTCGACCGGGTCCGGCGCCAGTTGCCGCCCGGCACGGACTTCGGCCGCGGCCTCCTCCAGCCGGCCTGACGGACCGCGGGCCCCGGGGCGGGACCCCAGGGCCCGGGGCGGGGCCCCAGGGCCTCGGGGAACGGGGACGGCGGCGTCCGGGGAGGGACGCCGCCGCCGTACTCGTCCTCCCGCCCGTCAGTTCTTGAGGGCCGAGGCGAGGCCGTAGCGCCACAACTGGTCGACGCGCGCCCGCTCCTGCGCGTTCGGCTGGGAGTTCCGGCAGGACGTGCCGGGGCCGCCGCCCGACATCAGCTCGCTGCACGGACCGCTGTAGTGGTCCGGGAGGCCGAGACGTGCCCGGTCTCGTGGGCGGTCACCCGGGTCGAGTCGTACTGCTGGTTCTGCCGGTAGTCGAGGAAGATGTAGCCGCTGCCGTGGCCGTTGGTGCTGGCGTACGAGCCGCGGGAGTCGTTGCCCTCGTAGTACGAGAAGTCGGGGCTGCCGCCCTCGACGAGACGGACGTTCGCCACCGAGCTGTTCCATATCTGGGCCGAGCGGGCGATCTGGGTGCGGAAGCTCGGCGCGTTGGCGGCGCTGTAGACGACGGTGACGGCGGCCGCGCCGGGAGCGGCGGCCCGCTTCTTCGCCACCGACTTCACGACGGCCTCGAAGAAGGCCTGGTTGGCCTTGGCCTCCTCGGCCGAACCGGCGTACGCCACGGCGGCGTGGCCGGCGGACACGGCCGGTCGTCGGGCGCGGCGGCGGCCGGGGCCGCGCCGAGGGAGGCGGCGAGTCCGAGGCCGAGGACGGAGGTCAACGCGGCGGTGAGGACCTTGGGATGACGCATGGGGGCTCCTCCTGTGTGGGGTTGGGGAGAGTCTGGAGGAGCCGGGGCGCGCGGGGATGATGCCAACCCCGATAGCCCCACCGCATCACCCCGCCTTTGCCCTGTCAACCACCTTGGAATAAAAGGTGATTGAGGGGTTCCGGGTATCTGGTGTGTCCCAGGGAGCCGCCCTACCCTCGGGGCATGGAGCTGGAGGTGAGACATCTGCGCGCGCTCTGCGCCATCGCGGACGCGGGCAGCCTGCACAAGGCGGCGCGTCAACTGGGCATGAGCCAGCCCTCGTTGACCACCCAGTTGCGCCGGATCGAGAACTCCCTGGGCGCCGAGCTCTTCTCGCGCGGCCGCACCGGCTGCCGCCCCACCCCGCTCGGCCGCTCGCTGCTCAGCCGGGCCCGCCCCTGGTCGCGGACATGGCCGCGCTCGTCACCGAGACCCGGGCCGCGGTCGCCCGCGCCGGCGGTCCCGGGCTCCGGGTCGGCTCCACCGCGAGCCGGGCGCTCCCAGGCTGGCTGCGCCGGCTCCGCCAGCGGCTGCCCGGCACCGAGGTCGGCCTGCGGGTGGACGTCTCCGCCCACGCGCTGCTCCGCATGGTCGCCGCCGGCCAGCTCGACGTGGCCTTCGTGCACGAGGTGGAGGGCTGTCCGCTACGGGTCCCCGAGGGCCTCACGGGGCGGGTCCTGGTCGCCCGCGAACCGCAGTTCGTCTCCATGGCCCGCGACCACCCGGCCGCCGCCCGGCCCGTCGTGGACCTCGCCGACCTCGCCGACGACCACTGGATGGTCGACCCGACCGTCGACGGCGAGTGGGACGGGCTGCGCCGGGTCCTGCACGCCGCCGGCATCGACCCGCCGCTGCTGCACGGCGACTACCACACGGCCGCCTCGCTCATCGCCCTCGGCGAGGCCGTCGCCCTGCCAGCCGACCTCGGGCCCGCGCGAGGACATGGCCGTCCGCCCCCTGCGCGGCGACCCCTGGCGGTCCGCCTCCTGCTGTACGCCCGCCCGGGCGCCCCGCTGGACCTCCTGTACGCGGAACTCGCCGCCGCCTACCGCGAGGCGGCCTGCGCGCGGCCCCGTACCGCGAGTGGTTACGGGGCCAGGGGCGGCGGCGGAGGTCTCGGTGGGCCCGTGCCTGACACCGGCGTGAGCGAACGGGACCCGAAGCCCCTGGCACGGCCGCCGCGCGCGGACGCGCTCTCTCCGGCCGATCTCCCACCCGTCTCCCAAAACGCCCGAAGGGGCACGACCGGCGAGCGGTCGTGCCCCTTCGAGCGGGGACGGAAGGTCAGGCCTTCTTCGTCTCCCAGAAGATGCGGTCGATCTCGGCGATGAGTTCCAGCGCCTTCTCGCCCGTCTTCGGGTCCGTCGACGCCTTGGCGGCCGAGAGGAGCCTTCAGGGTGTCGTTGACGAGCTGGTTGAGCTCGGGGTACTTCTCGAAGTGCGGGGCCTTGAAGTAGTCGCTCCAGAGCACCGAGACGTGGTGCTTGGCGAGCTCCGCGCGCTGCTCCTTGATGACCGTGGCGCGGGCCCGGAAGTGCGGGTCCTCGTTGGCCTGGTACTTCTCCTGGACAGCCTTGACGGACTCGGCCTCGATGCGGGCCTGGGCCGGGTCGTACACGCCGCACGGGAGGTCGCAGTGGGCGCTGACCTTCACCTTGGGGGCAAACAGGCGGGAGAGCATTGAGCCGTCCTTCCTCGTGATCGTCTTCTCAGGTGGGACATTACTCGGTGAGAAGGGCGTTTTCTCGGGCGCCCCCTGGGGCTTAGGTCAAAAGTCCAGGGTCACCATGGGACTCGTGTACGAGTGGACGAGTGGATCGGGAGGTGCCGGATGAGCGGGTCGGGGCGGGAGCGGGCGGGGAGGCCGGGGCTCCGTTCGGGATCGCCGAGGTGACGGGCGTGTCGATGGTGCCCACGCTGCTGCACGGGGACCGGCTGCTCGTGCACTACGGCGGGCGGCTGCGGCCCGGGAGCGTGGCCGTGCTGCGCCATCCGCTCCAGCAGGACCTGCTCGTCGTGAAGCGCCTGATCGAGCGACGCGACGGCGGCTGGTGGGTGCTCGGCGACAATCCGGACGCCGAGGGGACAACCGGGTCTTCGGGGCCGTACCGCCCGAACTCGTGCTCGGGCGGGTCCGGGCGCGGTACCGGCCGGTGACGCCGGGGCGTCAGCGTTCGGCCGGGGTGGTGCTCTCCTGGCTCGTCTCGTGCGTCAGGCCCGTGCGGTCCGCGCGCCCGGCCTCCAGGCGCTTGCGGGCCCGGTAGGCGGCCACGTTGGCGCGGGTCGCGCAGCGGTCCGAGCAGTAGCGGCGGGAGCGGTTGGTCGAGGTGTCGAGGTAGGCGTTGCGGCAGGGCGGCGCCTGGCACAGGCCCAGCCGGTCCGCGCCGAACTCGGTCAGGTGGAAGGCGAGGCCCATCGCGCAGATGGCCGCGTACCCCGTCGTCGCGTTCGAGGAGTGGTCGGCGAGGTGCATGTGCCAGCGCGGCCGGCCCTCCTCGTCGAGGATGTCGTGGCCCGAGATCTGGGGGCTGACCGGGAACTCCAGGAGCAGGGAGTTCAGCAGGTCCACGGCCCCGTGTGGTCGCCCTCGTCGGCCGCCGTGAAGACCGCCCGCAGCCGGGCCCGGATCGCGCGGAAGCGGGCACGTCCGCCTCGGTGACCCGCCGGGCCATCTGGGAGGCCGAGCCGAAGAGGTCCCGCACCACCTCGACCGAGGTGAGGGCGTCCTTGCCGCGGGCCGGCTCCTCGGTGTTGACCAGACGCACGGCGAAATCCGAGTAATGGGCCAGTTCCACTTGTAGTCCTTACTTCGGCGGGCTAGTGTTTCGGTCGAAGGGGTAACGGCTGTTTCCCTTCGAGGGTATTACGAAGTGGGGAGGGCGCGGCGATGACCGGAACCGACTGGGCGGGCTGGCAGCAGAGCTGGGACCGTCAGCAGGAGTGGTACATGCCGGACCGCGAGGAGCGGTTCCGCGTGATGCTCGACATGGTCGAGGCGCTCGTGGGGCCGAAGCCCCGCGTCCTCGACCTCGCGTGCGGTACGGGAAGTATCACGGATCGGCTCCTCAAGAGGTTCCCGGAGGCGACCAGTACCGGCGTCGACCTCGACCCCGCCCTCCTCGCCATCGCCGAGGGGTACTTCGCCGGGGACGAGCGCGTCACCTTCGTGACCGCCGACCTCAAGGACCCCGCGTGGGCCGCGGACCTGCCGTACGACGCGTACGACGCCGTCCTCACCGCCACCGCCCTGCACTGGCTCACAGCGAGCCCCTCGCCGCCCTCTACGGGCAGCTCGCCGGGCTCGTCCGGGACGGCGGCGTCCTCATGAACGCCGACCACATGATCGACGGGGCCACGCCCCGCATCAACGCCGCCGAGCGGGCGCAGCGGCACGCGCGCATGGACCGCGAGAAGGCCGCCGGGGTCCTCGACTGGGCCGACTGGTGGGCCCTCGCCGGCAAGGACCCCGTCCTCGCCGGCCCCACCGCCCGCCGCTTCGAGATCTACGGCGAGCACGCCGACGGCGACATGCCCTCCCGCGCTGGCACGCCGACACCCTGCGCGCCGCCGGCTTCGGCGAGGCCCGGACCGTCTGGGCCTCGCCCTCCGACACCCTGCTCCTCGCCGTGAAGTAGCCGGGGCGGAGACGGACGAAGGGGCGGTACGGGAGATCCCGTACCGCCCCTTCCCGTGCGCCCTACAGCACCTTGGACAGGAACGCCTTCGTCCGGTCGTGCTGCGGGTTGCCCAGGACGTCGCGCGGGTTGCCCGACTCGACCACCACGCCGCCGTCCATGAAGACCAGCGAGTCGCCGACCTCGCGGGCGAAGCCCATCTCGTGCGTGACGACGACCATCGTCATGCCCGACTCGGCCAGGTCCCGCATGACGTCGAGGACGTCGCCGACCAGCTCCGGGTCGAGCGCCGAGGTCGGCTCGTCGAAGAGCATCAGCTTCGGCTCCATCGCCAGCGCGCGGGCGATCGCCACGCGCTGCTGCTGGCCGCCGGAGAGCTGCGAGGGTAGTTCCCCATCTTGTCCCGCAGGCCGACCCGGTCGAGCAGGCGCTCGGCGCGCTCGCGCGCCACCGCCTTCGTCTCGCCCTTCACCTGGACGGGCGCCTCCATGACGTTGGCCAGGGCCGTCATGTGCGGGAAGAGGTTGAAGCGCTGGAAGACCATGCCGATGTCGCGGCGCTGGAGCGCGACCTCGCTGTCCTTCAGCTCGTAGAGCTTGTCGCCCTTCTGGCGGTAGCCCACCAGGTGTCCGTCGACCGAGAGCCGGCCGGCGTCGATGCGCTCCAGGTGGTTGATGCAGCGCAGGAAGGTCGACTTGCCGGAGCCGGACGGACCGACCAGGCAGAAGACCTCGCCGTTGCGGACCTCCAGGTCGATGCCCCGGAGGATGTGGGCGGCGCCGTAGGACTTGTGGACGCCCTCCGCCTTGACCATGGGCTCGCCGGTCATCCGGACACCGCCGATCGCTTGAAGGTGGTCAGGTTCGCCTTGATCCGCTGCCGGGGGTGGGCGGCAGGTTGCGGGTCGAACCGCGGGAGAAGCGACGCTCCAGGTAGTACTGGCCGACGCTGAACACGCTGGTCAGCGCCAGGTACCAGATGGAGGCGACGAACAGCATCTCCATCACGGCGCCGGCCGTGTTGCCGATGTTCGACGAGGCCCGCAGGAGCTCGGTGTACTGCACGGCCGAGACCAGCGACGAGGTCTTCAACATGTTGATGAACTCGTTGCCCGTCGGCGGCACGATCACCCGCATGGCCTGCGGAAGGACGATCCGCCCCATGGTCTTCGTCTGGGACATGCCGAGCGCGTGCGCCGCCTCGGTCTGGCCCTCGTCGACCGACTGGATGCCCGCCCGGACGATCTCCGCCATGTAGGCGCCCTCGTTCAGGCCGAGGCCGAGCAGGGCCACCATGAACGGCGTCATGACGTCCACGGTCTCGTTCTTGTAGATCGGCCCGAGGTCGATGTACTGGAAGATCAGCGACAGGTTGAACCAGACGAGCAACTGCACGGTAGACCGGCGTGCCGCGGAAGAACCAGATGTAGAGCCAGGCCACCGCGCCGGTGACCGGGTTCTTGGAGAGCCGCATCACGGCGAAGAGGATGCCGAGGACGAGGCCGAGCGCCATCGAGGCGACGCTGATGAGGATGGTGTTCCACAGGCCGCTGATGATCGACGGATCGAACACCTTGTCCCACACCGTGTCCCAGATGATGTTGCCCTGGGAGAAGGCGTAGGCCAGCCAGCCGAGGAGGACCACGACCACCACGGCGCTGACCCAGCGGCCGTAGTGCCGCACGGGGACGGCCTTGATCGCCTCGTACGGGGTGGAGCCCGACGGGCCGGACCCGGCCGGAGCGGCGGCCGGGTCCTTGTGGATCTTGTCAGTCATGACGACTGCCCTTCAGTGGTGCGACGAGGTCACTTGCCGGCGTTGACGGTGGCCGACGTGACCGCGCTGTCCTCGACGTCCCACTTCTTCAGGACCTCGGCGTAGGAGCCGTCCTTGATGATGGCGTCGAGCGCTTCCTTGACGGCGTCGCGGAGCTGGGGCTTGTCCTTGGAGACGCCGATGCCGAAGAGGCCGACGTCGCTCTGGCTGCCGACGACCTCGAAGTCGTTGCCGCCGCCCGAGGTCTTCGCGATGTACGCGGCCACCGGGTAGTCGTTCAGGTCGGCGACCGCGCCGCCGGCCTTGACGCGCGTCTGGGCCTCGGCGTCGGTGTCGAAGGCCTGGATGGTCAGCTTCTTGTCGCCGCACTTGGTGGCCTGCGCCTTGAAGGTGTCCTCGTAGATCGTGCCGCGCTGGACGGCCACGGTCTTGCCGCAGAGGTCGTCGAGGGAGTTGATGCCCTGCGGGTTGCCCTTCTTGACCAGGAGGGAGACGCCGGAGCTGAAGTAGTCGACGAAGTCGATGCCCTTGCCGATCTTCTTCCCGTTGTCGTCCAGGCCCTCCTGGCGCTTCTTGTTGTCCGTCATCGAGGACATGATCAGGTTCTGGCGACCGCTGTAGATCGAGGTGATCAGGCCGTCGAAGGTGCCCGAGACGAACTCCAGCTTGACGCCGAGCTGCTTGCTGAGGGCCTGCGCGATGTCGGGGTCGACGCCGACGATCTTGCCGCCCTCGGTGAACTCCATGGGGGCGTACGAGGCGTCCGTGCCGACCTTGATGACGCCGGACTTCTGGATGTCGGCCGGGAGCTTCGAGAAGAGCGGCGCGGTGGAGGCGGGCTTCTGGGAGGACGAGGTGCCCTCCGCCGAGCCGCCCTCGGTCTGGTCGCCACAGGCGGTCATCAGCATGGAGCCGGCGACCGCGATGGCGGCGACCGCGGCAAGACGGGAGGTGCGGGTCTTGGCGGCGGTCGTACAGCGCGTGGAGCGTGCGGTCATGGTCGGGTTCCTCCGGCGTATCAGGGAGATGCCAGGTGGCCACGTACGCATCTTCGAGTGTCGCGGCCTCGTGTGATTACGGCATCTTGCCATTCGGACTGCCTCAAACAGACGGCCACGGATGTCAAAATCGGGTAACGGGTGAACCGCGAATCGCGACAGACCGCTCCAGCAAGGCCGGACCTTCTGCGGAATCCCTTCCCCGACACCGAAAAATCTCCGGTTGATCTCGCCATTCGGACGACGGGAAGGCCGCCAATCGGGTGCCCTGGGCATCTATGCGGACATCGTGTGATGTGTCATCACCCGTACGTGCCCGGATGCTCTCGGTATGAGTCGTGTCACCGAACGGGTATGGACTCGTCTGCGGTGCCGTCCGTCCGGTAAGAAGGATCCTTACACCCCTCATCCGGGGCTCAGGGCGCGTTGTGCGGCGCGCCCGAGCGGCTGCCAGACAAGGCGGCCGCGGTGCCTCCACCCTCCTCAACCGGGAGCGGCCACCCTCAAATGAAACAGACTCAAGGGGTCAACCCAATGGCAGCGGAGATCGTCAACCCTCGTAACGACAGCGGTACGGAAGCTCCCGAGGAGCCCTTCGATCCTGTCTTCGCCCTCCACCGGGGCGGCAAGATGGCCGTGCAGGCCACCGTCCCCGTCCGGGACAAGGACGACCTGTCCCTCGCGTACACGCCCGGCGTCGCCAAGGTGTGCACCGCGATCGCCGAGCAGCCCGAACTGGTCAACGACTACACCTGGAAGTCCCAGGTCGTCGCGGTCGTGACCGACGGCACCGCGGTGCTCGGCCTCGGCGACATCGGCCCGGAGGCCTCCCTCCCGGTCATGGAGGGAAGGCCATCCTCTTCAAGCAGTTCGGCGGCGTGGACGCGGTCCCGATCGCCCTCGCCACCACCGACGCCGACGAGATCGTCGAGACCGTCGTCCGGCTCGCCCCCTCCTTCGGCGGCGTGAACCTGGAGGACATCTCGGCCCCGCGGTGCTTCGAGATCGAGCGCAAGCTCCAGGAGCGCCTCGACATCCCGGTCTTCCACGACGACCAGCACGGCACCGCGATCGTCACGCTCGCGGCCCTGCGCAACGCGGCGAAGCTGACCGACCGGAACCTCGGCAACCTGCGCGCGGTCATCTCCGGCGCCGGTGCGGCCGGGGTCGCGATCGCGAAGTTCCTCCTGGAGGCCGGCCTCGGCGACGTCGCCGTCGCCGACCGCAAGGGCATCGTCAGCCGCGACCGCGAGGACCTCACGGACGTCAAGCGCGAGCTGGCCGAGATCACCAACAAGGCCGGTCTGACCGGCTCCCTGGAGGACGCCCTCGCCGGCGCCGACGTCTTCATCGGCGTCTCCGGCGGTACGGTCCCCGAGGAGGCCGTCGCCGCCATGGCCCCGAACGCCTTCGTGTTCGCGATGGCCAACCCGAACCCCGAGGTCCACCCCGACGTCGCGCACAAGTACGCGGCCGTCGTGGCGACCGGCCGTTCGGACTACCCGAACCAGATCAACAACGTCCTCGCGTTCCCCGGCATCTTCGCCGGCGCGCTCCAGGTCCGGGCCTCCCGGATCACCGAGGGCATGAAGATCGCCGCGGCGAACGCGCTCGCGGACGTGGTCGGCGACCGGCTCGCCGCCGACTACGTGATCCCGTCGCCGTTCGACGAGCGGGTCGCCCCGGCCGTCACGGCCGCGGTCGCCGCCGCCGCCCGCGCCGAGGGCGTCGCCCGCCGCTGACGCGCCCGTCCGGTGGCAGTACGCCGAAGGGCCCCGTTCCGCACGCCGGGACGGGGCCCTTCGGCATACGAAGCCGGGCGACACGGGTCACACCGGGGTGTGGTTCCCCGCCCGCCCGCGCGCCCTAGGGTCGGGGCCATGTTCGCTGCCTACGCCGCCCGAATCGACCGTGACCAGCCGCTGAACGGCCTCGAGTTGGGCGAACGCCCCGAACCCGAGGCGCGGGCCGGATGGACCACCGTGACCGTCAAGGCCGCCTCCCTCAACCACCACGACCTGTGGTCGCTGCGCGGAGTGGGCCTGCCCGAGGAGAAGCTGCCGATGATCCTCGGCTGCGACGCCGCCGGGATCGACGAGGACGGCAACGAGGTCGTCCTGCACTCCGTGATCGGCCAGACGGGTCACGGGGTCGGCCCGGACGAGCCCCGCTCCATCCTCACCGAGCGCTACCAGGGCACCTTCGCCGAGCGGGTCACCGTCCCCCGCTGGAACGTGCTGCCCAAGCCGAAGGAGCTCTCCTTCGAGGAGGCCGCCTGCCTGCCCACCGCCTGGCTGACCGCGTACCGCATGCTCTTCACCAACGCCGGGGTACGCCCCGGGGACTCGGTCCTCGTGCAGGGCGCCGGCGGCGCGTGGCCACCGCCGCGATCGCCCTCGGCAAGGCGGCCGGCCTGCGGGTCTTCGCCACCAGCCGCGACGAGGAGAAGCGCAAGCGGGCCGTCGAGCTGGGCGCCGTCGAGGCGTACGAGCCGGGTGCGCGGCTCCCGGGGCGCGTGGACGCGGTCATCGAGACCGTCGGCGCCGCGACCTGGTCCCACTCGGTCAAGTCGCTGCGACCGGGCGGCACGCTCGTCATCTCGGGCGCCACCAGCGGCGACCGCCCCTCGCACGCCGAGCTGACCCGGATCTTCTTCCTGGAGCTGAAGGTCGTCGGCTCCACGATGGGCTCCAAGGACGAGCTGGAGGACCTGCTGTCCTTCTGCGCGGCCACCGGCCTCCGCCCGGTCATCGACGACGTCCTGCCGCTCGACCGGGCGCGCGAGGGCTTCGAGAAGATGGCCGCCGGCGACCTCTTCGGCAAGGTCGTCCTGACGACCTCCTGAAGTTCTCCCGACGCCCTCTTGTTGACTCGTCAGTAGTACTGATGGGATCTCCGGCACGCGCACCCCGAACACACCGCCGTGCCGGAGGTCCCCTGCTGCGAACCACCTCGCGCACCACCTGGCGAACCGTTCTCCTCGCGAGCGCCGTCGCCGCCGCGCTGCTCACCCCGACGGCCGCCCACGCCGAGCCACGCGCCGAGCCCCGGGCCGGGGCCGGGGCCACGGGCGGCAGCCGCATCCCCGCTCTCACCGACGAGCACGGCCGCGCCCTCACCCTGCGCGGCTGGAACGTCGAGGACAAGGCGAACCGGGGCGACGCCGCCCTCTCCGCCGTCACCGAGAAGCACTTCCGCGACATGCGGGCCAAGGGCTTCGGCTTCGCCCGCCTCCTGGTCTTCTGGGACGACCTGGAGCCCCGGCCCAGCCAGTACAGCCAGGCCTATCTGCGGAAGGTCGAACGGATCCTGGACTGGGCGGAGAAGTACGACGTCAAGGTCCTCCTCGACGCCCACCAGGACGTCTTCGGGCCCGCGTTCGGCCACCGGGGCATCCCCGCGTGGGCGACCAGGACCGACGGGCTACCCTTCACCCCGCGCCCGGACGACTGGTTCTCCGAGTACTTCGAGCCCGCCGTCCAGCGGGCCTTCACCCACCTGTACGAGGACGAGGACCTGAGGCGCGCCCAGGCCCGCATGTGGCGGGTGCTCGCCGGCCGCTTCGACGACCACCCGGCCGTCCTCGGCTACGACCTGATCAACGAGCCGATGGGGGAGGTCCGGGAGGGCGAGGACCTGGTGACGGCGGCTCGGCGCATCGAACGGGACCAGCTCACCCCGCTCTACAACCGGCTCGCCGACGCCGTCCGCGCGGTCGACCGGGACGCCTGGATCTTCGTCGAGCCCACCCCGTCGTGGGCGAGGGCGTGCCACCGGGCTCGGGCGGATCCACGACCCGAAGGTCGTCTACGCCCCGCACTTCTACAACACCGGCATGGAGGCGGGCGCCGACTACGACCCCGCCGCCGGCTGGATCGAGACCTACGAGCGGGCCGTCACCCGCTACCCCGAGCAGTACAAGGTGCCCGTGGTGGTGGGGGAGTGGGGGCCGCTCAACAACTCCCTGCCGAACATGAACCGCTTCTACCGTGACGCGATGTCCTCCCTCGGCCGCTACGGCTCCGGCTGGGCCGGTTACGTGTGGTGCTACGGCGGCGGCTACTGCGCGGTCGACGGCACCGGCGCCTTCCGCACCAACAAGGAGCTGACCGCCGAGCCGTACGCGGAGGCGGTCGCGGGCCGGGTCCGCTCCGCCGCCTACGACCCCGCGACCGGGGTCTACCGCCTCGTACGACGCCGCCGGGCGCCGGGGCTCCCGGGTCACCGAGCTCTCCCTGCCGCCGGGCGACTGGCGGGTGACGGCCCGGGGCGCGGCCCTCGTCCTCCGCGAGGACCGGGGCAGGGCCCGGGTCCTCGCGGCCCCGGACGCCCGGGTGACGGTCACGGTCACCCACCGCTGACGCCGGGGCCGCGCCGACGGTTCGTACCGCGTCGGCCGCCCACCGTGCCCGGTCGCCCGCCCCGCGGCCCTTCGCTCCCGGCCGCTCACCCCTTCCTGTCGGGGCGCAGCAGGTCCGTGATGCGGTGGGCCGCCGCCGCCAGGTGGTCGCGGGTCTCGGCCACCTGGTCCCGGGTCACCCCGTGGTCGCGGGCGGCGTCCCGGATCTCGTCGCGGAAGCGGTCGAGGAGCCGGTCGAGGTCGCGGGCCGGATCGCCCGAACCCTCCACGTCCCGCGCCCACTCCGGGGCCTCGCCGGCCGGGGCCGCCGCGAACGGCGGCTCCTGTCCGGCGGCACCGGCCTTCGGGTGGGTCGTGCCCGTCACCAGGTCCCCGAGCTGGGCCGTGATGCCGGAGATCCCCTCCCAGACCCCCTTGGGCCAGTCGCCCCGCGCGAAGTGGTCCTGGACCTCCTCCTGGACCTGCTGGGCGATCCGCTGGAACTCCTTCGCCTGGCGGCGCGCCGACCGGGCCTCCGCGCGGGCCTCGCGGGCCTGCTGCTTCCACTCCTGCCCGACCCGGCGCAGCTCCTCCTTGGCGTCGGTGAACGAGGAGGCCTCCGCCGTCCTGGCCCGGCCCGCCGCCGCGCGCATCTCGCTGCGGACCCGGCCGGCCGCGCCGCGCACGTCGTCGCGGATCTCCGCCGCCAGCTCCGACACCGACTCGCGGATCTCCCGCTCCAGGTCGTCCAGTTCGGCGCCGCGCCCGGCCAGTTCGGCGCGGCCCGCGTCGGTGATCGAGTAGACCTTCCGGCCCCCTCGCTGGCGTGGGTGACGAGCCCCTCGGCCTCCAGCTTGGCCAGGCGGGGGTAGACCGTGCCGGCCGAGGGTGCGTAGAGGCCCTGGAAGCGCTCCTCCAGGAGTCTGATCACCTCGTAGCCGTGGCGGGGGCCTCGTCGAGCAGTTTGAGCAGATAGAGGCGGAGGCGGCCGTGGGCGAAGACGGGCGGCATGTCAGAGCACCTTTCCGGTCGCGGAGGGGGGTGGAGGAGGGGCCGGCGCCGGTGTCCTCGTCCGCCTCGGGGCGGCGGAGCAGGGCGATGGAGCCGGAGACGGTGGTGGCCCTGAGGGTGCCGCGGCCCGGACCGAGGGTGCCGGTGACGGTCCTGGCACCCCATTGGCCCCCGACCCGCAGGTCCTCGAAGGCGTTCGACACGGAGCCGCTCGTGGTGCTCGCCTCGACCCGGGCGTCGGCCGGATGGGGGAGCCGGATGGCCACCTCGCCGGAGACGCTGGTGAGCCGGATGTCGGCGGGCGGGCCGCCGGGCCCGGCCGGGGCGAGGTCGACGACCATGTCGCCGCTGACCGTCTCGGCCTGCACGGAGACGCCGGCGCCCTCGATCACCGTCACGTCCCCGGTCATCGAGTTGACCCGCAGGGCGCCCGTGACCGACTGGGCCTCCAGGCTCCCCGAGACGCTCTCGGCGCGGACCGGGCCGGAGAGCCCCAGGAGGGTGGTGTCGCCGCTGACGCCGCGCACCTCCGTACGCCCTCGGATGCCGGAGACGACGGCCTCGGCGCCGACCACGCCCACCTCGACGTCGGCCCCGCGGGACGGCGACGGAGACGACGGCCCGGCGCCGGTACTCCTTGCGGTCGAACAGCTTGAGGACGTGCTTCCACTGGAGGTCCTCGTAGCCCACGGTCAGGGTGGAGCCGTCCTGCGACACGATCAGCGGCGGGCCGTCGATCTCGGAGATCTCCACGCGGGCGGAACTCTCGTCCGTCCCCACCACGTTCACCGTGCCGTTGACGACGCGGATCCGCAGGCGCGTCACGGGGTCGGCCGGTGCCAGTTTCGTCGGCTCGGCGACGGACCACTCAGTCATGGTGCTGACCTCCCGCATCGGCAACGCAACATATCGCGTCTTTCGAACAACACGATATATCGCGGCCCGATGAAGTCAACCCTGACTCTCCCCTAGGGAGGAGGGCAATTACCTCGTTATATGGACAAATTGCCTAGCGTACGGGTATGAACGCGACATCCGGACCGCACCCCGTCGGCGCGCTGCTGCTCTGCCGCGCCGAACCCCCGGCAGTCCGGCCGCCGGCCCGACTGCTCGGGGAACGCCTGCTCCTCGCCCCCGCCGGCACCGGCTGGAGCGTGCTCGTACCGGAGGGGAAGCCCTGGCTCCACGGCGGGGAACCCGTCGAACAGGTCGTCACCGGCTGGGCCACCGCCCTCGCCGTCTCGGCCGCCACCTGGCCCGTCGTCGCGCTGTGGTGGGACCGCGACCGGGCCGGACTCATCCTCGCCGCCGGCTTCCGCCGCACGGTCGGCTACACCTGGCTCGCGGACGGCACCCCCGTCGGCGAGGACGAGGCCGTGCGCACCTTCGCCGCCCGGCTCGCCCTCGACCCCGTCCTCGACGTGCAGGCCCTCGAACCGCTCACCAGGCCCGACCCGGAGGCCGACGCCCACAGCCGGCTCGTCGGGATCGTCGCGGTCCTCGCCCGCGCCGGCCTCGCCCTGCCCGCCGGCCTCGCCCCCGGCGACCACGCCGACCGGCTCCGCTCCGTCGCCCTTGCGCAGGGCGCCGAACAGCTCGAACGGACCGGCTGGAAGGACGCCGTCCGCGCCGAGCTCGACGTGGTGGAGGAGGGGCCCCTCGGCCCGTACCTGCGCGGCACGCGGGCGCGTGTCCTGGGCGGGGCGCAGCTCGCGGCGGGGGTGCCGCTGCTGCTCTGGGGCGCCGGCCGGCGCAGCGGCGGCTGGGCGGCGGCCGGGGCCCTGCTCGTCGCGCACGGCGCGCTCGGACTCACGTACGACCGGCTCAGGGAGCGGTGACCGCACGGCGTCCGGGGACGCGGCGGCGTCCTACTCGTCGTCCTCGTCCTCGTCGTCCAGACGGGCCAGCCAGGTCGCGAGGCGCTCGACCGGCACCTCGAAGTCGGGGTTGAGGTCGACGAACGTCCGTAGCTGCTCGGCGAGCCACTCGAAGGTGACCTCCTCCTCGCCGCGTCGCTTCTCCAGTTCCTCGATGCCACGGTCGGTGAAGTACATGCGCTCAGGATAGGCCGTGTCCCGCGCGCCCCGCCGCCCGCCCGGGTCCGGAAACGCCGGAGGCCCGGCGCCCCTGGTGGGGTGCCGGGCCTCCGCCCGTCACGCGCGAGCGGTACGGGATCAGGCGTCGAAGACCTCGTCGACGAGCTGCTGCTGCTCCGCCTGGTGGCGCTTGGCCGAGCCGACCGCCGGGGAGGAGGAGTGCGGACGCGAGATCCGGCGCAGGCGCTCGCCCGCCGGGATGTCCGCGCCGACCGCCAGGTCGAGGTGGTCGATCAGGTTGAGCGCGATGAACGGCCAGGCACCCTGGTTCGCCGGCTCCTCCTGGGCCCACAGGTACTTCTCGGCGTTCGGGTACTTGGCGATCTCGGCCTGGAGCTCGGCACCCGGCAGCGGGTACAGGCGCTCCACACGGATGATCGCCGTGTCCGTGACGCCGCGCTTCTGGCGCTCGGCCTCCAGGTCGTAGTAGACCTTGCCCGCGCAGAAGACGACCTTGCGGACGTCGGCCGGGCTGACCGTCTCGTCGCCGATCACCGGGCGGAAGCCGCCGGTGGTGAACTCCTCCACCTTGGACGCCGCGGCCTTCAGGCGCAGCATCGACTTCGGGGTGAAGACGATGAGCGGCTTGTGGTGCGGGTTGTGCACCTGCCAGCGCAGGAGGTGGAAGTAGTTCGACGGCAGCGTCGGCATGGCGACCGTCATGTTGTCCTGGGCGCACATCTGGAGGAAGCGCTCCGGGCGCGCGGACGAGTGGTCCGGGCCCTGGCCCTCGTAGCCGTGCGGCAGGAGCAGCGTGACGCCGGAGGTCTGGCCCCACTTCTGCTCGGCCGAGGAGATGAACTCGTCGACGACGGTCTGCGCGCCGTTGACGAAGTCGCCGAACTGGGCCTCCCAGACGACCAGGGAGTCCGGGCGGGCCAGCGAGTAGCCGTACTCGAAGCCCATCGCCGCGTACTCGCTGAGCAGCGAGTCGTAGACGTTGTAGTGGGCCTGGTCCTCGGTCAGGTAGAGCAGCGGGGTGTAGTCCTCGCCGGTCTCCTGGTCCACCAGGACCGCGTGGCGCTGGCCGAAGGTGCCGCGGCGGGAGTCCTGGCCGGAGAGCCGGACCGGGGTGCCCTCCATCAGCAGGGAGCCGATGGCGAGGGTCTCGCCGAAGCCCCAGTCGATGGTGCCGTCGTCGATGGACGCGGCGCGGCGCTGCATCTGCGGCAGCAGACGCGGGTGGACCGTGATCCGCTCCGGGACGTTGACCTGGGACTCGGCGATCCGCTTCACGACCTCCTGGGAGACCGCGGTGGTGACGGCGACCGGGAACTCGGCCTGGGCGTCCGGGACGTGCACCGAGGACGGCGCGGCGGTGGTGGCCTCGCGGACCTCCGCGAACACCTTCTCCAACTGGCCCTGGAAGTCCTGGAGCGACTGCTCCGCCTCCTCCAGGGTGATGTCCCCGCGACCGATGAGCGACTCGGTGTAGAGCTTGCGCACCGAACGCTTCTTGTCGATCAGGTTGTACATCTGCGGGTTGGTGAACGAGGGGTTGTCGCCCTCGTTGTGACCGCGGCGGCGGTAGCAGATGAGGTCGATCACGACGTCCTTGTTGAACGTCTGGCGGAACTCGAAGGCGAGCCGCGCGACGCGGACCACGGCCTCCGGGTCGTCGCCGTTCACGTGGAAGATCGGCGCCTCGATCATGCGGGCCACGTCGGTCGCGTACATCGAGGAACGCGAGGACTCCGGGGCGGCGGTGAAGCCGACCTGGTTGTTGATGACGATGTGGACCGTGCCGCCGGTGCGGTAGCCCCGGAGCTGCGACATGTTCAGCGTCTCGGCGACGACGCCCTGGCCGGCGAAGGCCGCGTCGCCGTGGAGGGCGACGGGCAGGACGGTGAAGTCCGTGCCGCCCTTGTTGATGACGTCCTGCTTGGCGCGGACGACGCCCTCCAGGACCGGGTCGACCGCCTCCAGGTGCGAGGGGTTGGCGGTGAGCGAGACCTTGATCTGCTCGCCGTCCAGGCCGGTGAAGGTGCCCTCGGCGCCCAGGTGGTACTTGACGTCACCGGAGCCGTGCATCGACTTCGGGTCGAGGTTGCCCTCGAACTCGCGGAAGATCTGCGCGTACGACTTGCCGACGATGTTCGCCAGGACGTTCAGGCGGCCGCGGTGGGCCATGCCGATGACGACCTCGTCGAGGCGCGACTCGGCGGCCGAGTCGATGACCGCGTCGAGCAGCGGGATGACGGACTCGCCGCCCTCCAGGGAGAAGCGCTTCTGGCCGACGTACTTCGTCTGCAGGAAGGTCTCGAAGGCCTCGGCGGCGTTCAGGCGGCGCAGGATCCGCAACTGCTCCTCGCGCTCCACGCGGGAGTGCGGGCGCTCGACGCGGTCCTGGATCCACTTGCGCTGCTTCGGGTCCTGGATGTGCATGAACTCGACGCCGGTGGTGCGGCAGTACGAGTCGCGGAGCACGCCGAGGATGTCGCGGAGCTTCATCATCGACTTGCCGGCGAAGCCGCCGACCGCGAACTCGCGCTCCAGGTCCCACAGAGTGAGGCCGTGCTCGGTGATGTCCAGGTCGGGGTGCTTGCGCTGCTTGTACTCCAGCGGGTCGGTGTCGGCCATGACGTGGCCGCGGACCCGGTAGGAGTGGATCAGCTCGAAGACCCGCGCGGCCTTGGTGACGTCGTCGTCGTGGGAGGCGTCGATGTCGCGGAGCCAGCGGACCGGCTCGTAGGGGATGCGCAGGGCCTTGAAGATCTCGTCGTAGAAGCCCTCCTCGCCGAGGAGCAGGTTCGCGACGATCCGCAGGAACTCGCCGGAGGCGGCGCCCTGGATGACCCGGTGGTCGTAGGTCGAGGTCAGGGTCATGACCTTCGAGATGCCCAGCTTGTTCAGGGTGTCCTGGGAGGTGCCCTGGAACTCGGCCGGGTAGTCCATCGAACCGACGCCCATGATGACCGACTGACCGGGCATCAGACGCGGCACGGAGTGGACCGTGCCGAGGCCGCCGGGGTTGGTCAGGGAGACGGTGACGCCGGAGAAGTCCTCCATCGTCAGCTTGCCCACGCGGGCGCGCTTGACGATGTCCTCGTACGCCTGCCAGAACTCGAAGAAGTTGAGCGTCTCGGCCTTCTTGATGCCCGCGACGACGAGCTGGCGGTCGCCGTTGGGCTTCACCAGGTCGATCGCGAGGCCGAAGTTCACGTGCTCCGGCTTGACCAGGGTCGGCTTGCCGTCCTTCTCCGCGAAGGAGTTGTTCATGGACGGCATGGCCTTGATGGCCTGCACCATCGCGTAGCCGATGAGGTGGGTGAAGGAGATCTTCCCGCCCCGGGCGCGCTTCAGGTGGTTGTTGATCACGATCCGGTTGTCGAAGAGCAGCTTCACCGGGACGGCGCGGACGGACGTGGCCGTCGGCACCTCCAGGGAGGCGTTCATGTTCTTCGCGACCGCGGCGGCGGGCCGCGCAGCGTGATCAGCTCGGGACCGGCCGGGGCCTCGGAGGCCGGGGCGGCCTTCGCGGCGGCGGGCTTCGCGGCGGCCGGCGCGGCCTGGGCGGCGGCCGGCTTGGCGGCCGGGGCGGCCGCGGGAGCCGCCTTCACCGCGGCCGGGGCGGCGGCGGCCGGAGCCGGCTTCTGGGCGGCGGGAGCCGGAGCAGGGGCGGGCACGGCGGCCGGAGCGGCAGGCGCGGCCTGTGCGGGGCCCGTCTGCGGCGCGGCGGGAGCGCTCGGCGTGCCCTGCGGGCTCTGGGTGGGCGCCTGGGCGGCCGGGGTCTCCGACGCTCCGGGCTTGTAGTCGGCGAAGAAGTCCCACCAGGCACGATCGACCGAATTCGGGTCCTGGAGGTACTGCTGGTAGATCTCGTCGACGAGCCACTCATTGGCACCGAAGGCGGTCGCAGGGTTCTGGCCCTGCCCGTCTTGGTCGGTCGGGGAGCTCGGGGTACTGGGGGACTGAGACGACACGGCGGCAACCGCCCTCTTCCGCTTCACAAGGTGATGGACAGCGGAAATAAAGGCTACGCCTGTCCGGCCGGGAGGTGCAGGCCGGGCACTCCAACGTCGCGCAAGTCACACTTGACGGGGTGTTTCGGAGCCGTGAATGGCGGGAAACAAGCGTGGTTCCGCTGGTGTGAGGGTACGGAAAAGCATCGGCACGGCCCTCTTCGGCCGCACCCCTGATCGCACCCCGCTCACGTGCGCGCAGGTCCTGCCCACGTACACGCAGAACGTGTTCTTCCGGTTCGAACCCTACGTCAATCCGTCGGTGGACGACTGCCCGGAAGAGTGACTCTGATGCGGCACCCGCGTGATGATTCGGCCACACCGATCTCGCCGCCGTGCAGATCGACCGCCCAGCGGGCGATCGCGAGCCAGACCCGTCCCGCCATCGCTGCCCGGACCCTGCCGGCGCGAGGCCGAGCCCCAGTTGAACCGCTGGAAGACCTTGTGCCGCTCCGACTCCGGGATGCCGGGGCCCTCGTCCTCGACCTCCAGCTCCAGGGAGTCCGCGTACGGCCCGCGCCGGGCCCGCACGGTGACCCGGCCGTGCGGCGGGGAGTGCTTCACCGCGTTGTCGATCAGGTTCGCCATCACCTGGTGCAGCCGCTCCGTGTCCGCGTGGGCGACCAGCTCGGGCGGCGACACGTCCAGGTGCAGGTGCACGTCCGTGCGGTTGTGCAGGCCCGAGGTGGACGACAGGCCGCGCTGGGACGCGGCGAGGTTCGCCTCCCGCAGGACCCCCGAGAGGTACGGCCAGACCTCGAAGCGGCTTCCCCGCAGGGCCACGACACCGTTGTCAAGACGTGACAGGTCCAGGAGCGTCTCCACGAGCCGCCCCAGGCGCTCGGTCTGCTTCAGGGCCGACCGCATCGTCTCGGGATCGGCCTCGGACACCCGTCCACGACGTTCTCCAGGACGGCCCGCAGCGCGGCGATCGGCGTCCGCAGCTCGTGCGAGACGTTGGCCACCAGCTCCTTGCGGTGCCGGTCCACGGCCTCCAGGTCGTCCGCCATCCGGTTGATCGTCGAGGCGAGGTCGCCCAGCTCGTCCCGCCGGTCCGCGCCCCGCACCCGGCGGCTGAAGTCGCCGCGCGAGATCGTCCCGGCCACCGTGGTCATCTCGTCCAGCGGGGCGGTCAGGGACTGCGCCACGAACTGGGTGATGAGCAGGGTCGCGATCATCGCGAAGATCGTGATGTACCGGAACTCGGTGGACGTGCGGATCGCCACCAGGGCGAGGCAGGAGGTCAGCAGGACCGCCCCGACGACGAGCGCGCCGAGTTTGGTCTTGATGGAGATCACGATCCGTCGGCGGCGCCGCCGCCCGCCACGGAACCCACCGGGCCCACGGAACCCACCGACCCCATCGGACTCACGGACCTCACCAGACCCGTCTAGTCCGTCCTGTCCGTCCGGTCCTCCCGGTCCTCCCGGTCCCTCGGCTGCTCCGGCCCTCCGGGCCCGCGGGGGCTCATGGTGCCGGAGTCTCCAGCGCGTAGCCGACGCCGTGGACCGTGCGGATCCGCTCGGCCCCGATCTTCCGGCGCAGCGCCTTGATGTGGCTGTCCACGGTCCGGGTGCCCGAGGCGTCCGCCCAGTCCCACACCTCGGCGAGGAGCTGCTCGCGGGAGAGGACCGCGCGGGGGTGCTCGCCAGACAGACGAGGAGGTCGAACTCGGTCGGGGTCAGGTGCACGTCCTCGGTGCGGACCCGGACCCTCCGCTGGGCGTGGTCGATCTCCAGCTCGCCCAGGCGCAGGATGCCGCTGCGCGGGTGACCGCCGCGAGCGCGGCCCGCTCGACCCGGCGGAGCAGCACGTGCACCCGGGCGGCCAGCTCGCGCATCGAGAACGGCTTCGTCATGTAGTCGTCGGCGCCGACGCCGAGGCCGACCAGCATGTCGGTCTCGTCGTCGCGGGCGGTCAGCATGAGGACCGGGACGGGCCGCTGGGCCTGGACCCTGCGGCACACCTCCAGGCCGTCGAAGCCGGGCAGCATGATGTCCAGGACCATCAGGTCGGGCTGCCAGGCCTCGGCCGCGTCGACGGCGGCGGGCCCGTCGGTCGCGGTCTGCACGAGGAAGCCCTCGGCGCGCAGCCGGGCGGAGATCGCCTCGACGATCGTGGCGTCGTCCTCGACCACCAGGACGCGCCGCTGGGCCCCGGAGTGGCCGCCGCACCGTGGTGAGTGGTGTGTGTCTGCTCCATTGCCCCGCCTCGCGTCGCCGATGTCGGTGCAGCAGCCTAGAGGTACCGGCGGTGTCCAGGCTATCCAGGAGTCAGCCGGGACGGACCGCGAGGTGGACCGCGTCCGGGACGCCCCGGGCAACGGGCACCTCTTCCGTCCGTACCCCGCTGAATCCGGCATTCCGCAAGGTTGCTTCGAAATCCGAGGAGGGCCGCGCGGACCACACGGCGAGGATCCCGCCGGGGTTCAGACGGGCGGCGCAGGCCGCCAACCCCGGGCGGAGTAAAGGGATTCGTTGTCCTCGGTGACGGTCCAGTCGGGGCCGTTGTCGATGTCGAGGCAGAGGGCGTCGTAGGTGTCGGCGGAGGTGTGGACGTGCGCGACGAGGTCCGTGTGCAGGATCACGGTCCGGGGATCGGCGAGCGCGGCCCCGGAGATCGCGGCGAGCGGACCCCGCCGGTGCCAGTCGATGATCGCCTCCTCGCGCTCGGCGACCACGATCCGGCCCCAGCGGGGGTCGGCGGCGGCGTGGGCGAGGGAGAAGCCGACGCCGAGCCCGCCGACGAGGACGGAGGCGCCGGCCCGGCGCGCCCCGGGGAGCGCGGCGAGGGCCGCGTCGACCAGGAGCCGCTCGGAGCGCCCGTCGGAGGTGTCCATCAGGAAGGTGCCGTTGGCGATGATCTCGTAGTGCTCGTCACGGCGCCGCAGGACGACCTCTCCGTGGGGTCCTTCGCGCCGGTCGAGGGTCACGGGTCCTGACATCGTCGGTCGCTCCGTTCTCGTCGTCTCGTCGTTTCGTCGAGTGGTTCCCGCCATCCTCGTCGGACGGCGGTGACGACGACAAACGCGTTACGGGAACGGGCAGTCGTGGCCCGCCCCCTCTCCCGGGAGGCCCTCCCGCCGCCCCCCGCCCGGCCCCGACCCGACCCGGCCCCGCCCCGGGAGGTCACGCGCCGGGCACCCGGGCTACACCGCCCACGGACCCGCCCGGCGTCCTGTTCCGGCCTTTCACCGCCCGCCGCCCGCCGCGTCCCGCCTCAGCGTCCGCCGGCCCCGCGCCGGGCGCCCCGCCACGCGTACAGGGCCGTGCCCGCCGCGAAGGCGACCGCCGCCACCGTCCACGCCCCGTCCTGCGGGCCCGGCCGCGTCACCCAGGCCCACCAGTCCGCCGCGCCGCCCGCCCGGCGGGGCCGCCAGGGGACCGCGCCCGCGTAGAGGGCGGGCGGGAGCCAGCTCAGACGGGCGCCGAGGAGGACGGCGGAGGCCGCCGCGACGCCCACCAGGCCGAATGTGTTCCGGACGGCCGCCGGCGCGCCGAACTCCGCCGGGTGGCCGGGCACGGCCAGGGCGAGCAGGAGCGCGGCGAGCGCGGCCGGGACGAGAGGTGGGCGAGCCGGCGCGGCCACCACGCGCGGACCGCCGTCCGGTCCAGCTCGTCGCTCGGCGTGCGCAGGCAGGTGCCGACGACGGCCGCCGCGAGCAGCGGGCCGAGGACGACGACCGGGAGCCGGTCCGAGGGGCCGGAACCGGGGATCGTTTCAGCCAGCGGACCGTCCCGGCGGCGACCGCCGCC
Source organism: Streptomyces sp. WAC08241 (assembly GCA_007858575.1). GTDB lineage: Bacteria > Actinomycetota > Actinomycetes > Streptomycetales > Streptomycetaceae > Streptomyces. The sequence goes on along the minus strand of CP042279.1, from coordinate 4,194,743 downwards.
GTACCGGCGAGGGCGACGAGCGCGCCGGGCAGGGCGCGGGAACGGGAGTAGAGGAGAAGAGGGAGAGGACCTCATGGAACGGGCACCCCGTCCGGGTCGCAGGCGTCCGCCGCCAGGTAGCGGATGAGGTAAGCACGCTGCTCGGCGGGGACTTGGCGCGGAGCCGGTCGATGTACGGCTGCGCGGAGGCGGTGTCGGGGCCGTAGTCGTCGGGGGTCGGCGCCAGCCATTCGGTGACGGCGAGGTGGATGTCGCCCGCCGACGCGGCGTGGGGGCCGCAGGTGGCCGAGAACAGCCAGGTCACCGCCGAGTTCCGGTACAGGTCGGGGCGGGTGAGCCGGCTGCGGGTCGTGTCCTCCCAGGGGTCGGGCAGCTCGACGTCACCGGGGCGCGTCGCTCCGTACGGTCCGCTCACCCAGCGGACGGGGGCGCCGGGCAGCCCCGCGAGGCGGGCGTTCAGCGGGGCGAGGGCTGCCGAGACCTCCGGCAGGAGCTTCGCGTCCAGGGCCGTCACGCACACCTGCGGGGTGCCGTCGTCGCAGACCGGCCGGGCCAGCGCCGGGTCCGGGCGCCACGGCCCTCGTCCGGCGGCAGGCGCAGGATCGAGGACGCGGCGGCGACCGCGACGGCCAGCGGGACCAGGGCGAGCGGCCGCAGCCGGGCCGGGCGCAGGCCGTGCGCGAGGAGCGCGGCGAGCGCGAGCCCGGCCGTCCACGCCATGGACGCGGGGGCGTACCACCACACCGGCCGGTCCCAGTAGGAGACGTGCTCGCCGGCCGGGCCGAGCCAGCGCGTGGAGTTCTCCGCGTACGCGGAGAAGAGAGAGCCACGTATCCGGCGATCCCCAGGAGCGGGGCGGCGAGCCGCCACCGGACGAGGAGCCCGACGACGTGGCCGAGGGCTCCGGCGGCGGCGAGGGCGACCGCGTCGGCGGCGAGGAGTTCGAGGAAGGGGCGGCCCGTGGAGACGTACGGCCAGGTGGAGAGCAGACAGACGGCGTCGGCGAGGAGCAGCCCGGCGGCGGGCCAGAGGGCGGAGGGGCGACCGCGACGAACAGGCGGCGCAGGGGAGGGCGGGGACGGACTCCCACAGCTCGGCCGTGCCGCGCCGCCGGTCCCGGCCGCCCTGCCGGCAGCCCGCCGCGAGGGCGAGGGCACGCAGAACACGCCGGTGGCGACGTGCAGCAGGTTCGTGGTGTCGGCCCACCGGCCCTGCCAGCCGCCCTTGCCGTACATCGTCCCCAGGACGACGACCAGCACGGCGGCCCCGGCCCAGGGCCCGAGCCCGCGCCGCAGCTCGGTCCGGAGCGGGCGGACGGCCGGGGGCCGTCCCGTACGGGACGGGGCGAGGGTGGCGGTCACGGGGGACCTTTCTCGTACGGGAGGGGGGAGCGGGGTGCGAGGAACGGCCACCGGCGGGCCCTTCCCGGGCGGGCGACGGCGACGGCCGGGGCGGCTCCGCGCGGGAGGCGGTCGTCATCGCGGGGTCCCGCGCGGCCCCGGGTATGGAGGTGGTCGTCACCGGAGGAACCTCGTGCGGTTCCGGGAGGCGGTCGTCATCGCGGGGTCCCCGCGCGGGTCCGGGTACGGAGGCGGTCGTCGCCGCAGGTCCCCGCGCGGCCCCGAGTGGGGAGGCGGTCGTCACCGCAGGGCCCCGTCCCGGTCCCCGTGCGGGAGCGGTGGGCGCGCAACGCGGCCGTGTAGCCGCGTTCCACCGCGCTCGTCGTGGGGTCGGCGGCCCCGTCGGCGGTCCCGTCGGGGGCTTCGCCGAGGGCCGTGAGTTCCGCCGTCGTGCCCCGGAAGGCGAGCCGGCCCGCCTCGATCAGGGTGACCTCGGTGCAGGCCGCCGCCACGTCCTCGACCAGGTGCGTGGAGACCACCACCGTCGCCTCCGCGCCGAGCTCCCGCAGCAGGGCGCGGAAGTCGACCCGCTGCTCCGGGTCGAGACCGGCGGTCGGTTCGTCGAGCAGCAGCAGTTCGGGGTCGTTCACGATGGCCTGCGCGATGCCCGCGCGCCGGACCATCCCGCCCGACAGGGTCTTCATCCGGGCGTCGATCCGGTCGGCGAGCCCGACCCGCCGCACGGCCCGCTCCACGGCCGCCGGGGCCCGGTCGGCCGGCAGCTCCTTGAGCCAGGCGACGTACCCGACGAACTCCCGGACCGTGAAGGCCGGGTAGTACCCGAACTCCTGCGGCAGGTAGCCGAGCCGGCGCCGGATCCCGGTCCGCTCGCCGTGGTGCGTGGCGTCGCCGCCGAGGAGCTCCACCCGGCCGGAGGCGGGCGCGGCGACGGTCGCGAGGACCCGTATGAGCGAGGTCTTCCCGGCCCCGTTGGGGCCCAGCAGGCCGTGCACGCCGGGGCCGAGGGAGAGGTCGAGCGCGTCGAGGGCGACGGTGCGGCGGTGCCGGACGGTCAGTCCGGACACCGCGACGGCGGTCGGTGGGGTCACCGGGTCTCCAGGTGGTCGAAGGAACGGCGGCGCAGGGCGAGGAGGGCCGCGCAGACCAGCGCGGCGGCGGCCCAGGCCGTCTGGACGGCGGGGCCGGTGACGTACGGGGCGGCGCCGGCGGCGTCCGGGGGCCCGACGAGGGAGCGCGCGACGGCGAGCAGCCACCCGCCGCCGAGCGTCGCGGCCGCCGCCCGGCAGCCGACGAACGAGCCGAGCGCGAGCGCCGCCAGGGTCAGGGCGAGACCTGGCAGGAGCCAGGCGGCGGCCCCCGGGGACCCGGCCGCCGCCGGCAGCAGCGCCCGCACGCGGTCAGCAGGGGGACGCACACGGCGAGCACGGCGGCGGTGCGGGTGAGCAGCAGCCGCAGCCCGCCGGACGGGGTGGCGGCGGTGATCTCGTACAGCGGGTCGGCGTGCCGTCCGTACGAGACGGCGACCCCGGCGAGCGGCAGGAGGGGGAGACAGCGAGCAGCCAGTTCCGCGCGCCCTGGACCCCCGGCGCCGTGGGCGAGCCCGAACGCCCCGCCGACGACGAGGACCACCGCCACCAGCCAGGAGCCGCGCAGCGGGCCCGGCGGACCACCAGAGCCGCGCCCACCGCCCGAGGGGCTCGGGGCGGGCTTCTCCGGGGCGTGTCCCAGCGAGGTCAGCAGTTCCGCCCGTACGGAGGCGAGGACCGGGCCCGCAGCCCCGGCCCGTACCGCCGTCGAGACGCGGGCCGCGCAGGCCGTGCACGACTCGACGTGCTTCTCCAGGGACCAGGCGTCGGTCTCGGCGGCGGCGCCCCCGGCGTACCGGGCGGCCAGCGCGTCGGTGACGTGCCAGGAGGGCGCGGTGCGGGGGTTCGTGCGGCGGCTCACGCGGTGCCTCCCAGGGGTGCGGGCCCCGGGCGCGTCCGGCGTCGAGGGCGGCGCGCAGCTCGCGGCAGGCGCGCAGGGCGCGGGTCTTGACGGTGCCCTCGGGGATGCCGAGCAGTCGGGCGGCCTCACGGGTCGTCAGGCCGTCGACGACGGTGGCGCGCAGGACCTCGGCGAGTTCGGGCGAGATCCGGTCCAGGGCGGCGCCCGCCTCCCCGTACTCCAGACCCGCGAGCACCCGGTCCTCGGCGGACGGGACGGGAGCGGCGGGCTCCGGCGCGGCCGAGGCGCGCTCGGCGCGGGCCCCGGCCCGCCGCGCGTCCACCAGGCGCCGGGCGGCGATCACCCAGAGCCAGCCGCCCGCCTCGCCCCGGCCCCGGTGTCCGCCGGCCGAGCGCCAGACCGTGACGAAGGTGTCCTGGAGGACCTCCCGCACGGTCTCCTCGTCCGGGCAGCGCCGGGCCAGCCGGGCGTGCAGCCAGCCGGCGTGCCGGTCGTAGAGCACGGCGAGCGCCTCGGTGTCCCCCGGGCCACCGCGCGCAGCAGCGCCGCGTCGTCCTCGTCGCCCCCGGAGGCGCCTCCCCGCGGGGCGCGACAGTCTCACGCCCTCTCTATCGCGGGCGGGCCCCGGTTCGGTTCACGGTTCGCGGGGACCGCGGGCCGGGCGGCCTCAGGGGCTCGTCGGCGGGCCGCCCTCCGGGAGGGCGTCGAAGACGCGCTGGAGCGCGGGCGGGCGGTCGCCGTCGCCCGCGACGACCACGCGGTGGCGGTGGGTCACCTCGTACCGGAAGCCGTCGGCGACGGGCCGTCCGGTCGGCCGCGCCGGGACGAGGGCGAAGGCGGGGTCCTCCAGGGCCGCGCGTAGCTCGACGGCCTCGGCGGCGGTCTGCCGGCCGGTCCGGGGCGGCTTGTCGCCGGAGCGGACCGTCCACTGCCCGTCCCGGTGGACGACGAGCCGGTTCCGCACCCCGGCGAAACCACCGGTGACGACCACTTGGACGAGGACCTCGCCCGGCCGGGGGTCCTGCCGGGGAGCGTCGGGCGTGGTGGGGGAGCCGGGGGTGGCCGGTGTGGTGGCGGGGCCGGGGAGCCCGGTGCGGTGGTGGGGCCGGGGGAGCCCGGCGTGACCGTCCCGGTCGTGGCACCGGGGAGTCCGGCCCGGCCGTGGTCCCCGGCGCGCCCGGCACCGGAGGGGCCCCGGCTCCCGCGTCCGCCCCGCAGCCGACCGCACCGCCGGCCAGGGCCGCCGCGAGCAGTACGGCCCCGCATCGCCTTCTCCACGCGCCTCTCCTCATGGGAGGAGCATGCCCGGCGGAACGCCCCGGCGCAGCCGGACGGCCGGATTCCGCCCGTGTCCGGCGTGTCCGCCCCTGCCTGGCGCGTCCGGAGCGTTCGGCGCGTCCGGCGCTCAGACCTCGCCCCGTACGATCCCGGTCAGCGGCCCCGGTACTCCCGGCCCAGCGCCCCGTAGAGCCGCCGGCCGTCCGTGGTCGCGGAGAGGACGCCGGTCGCGGCGCCCGGGCGGCCTCGGCCTCGGCCTCCAGGATGAGTACGACGTTCGCGTCGAGGCCCCGGCGCCGGTGCGCCGCGTCCGTCTCGATCCGGTCCGCGACGGCGTGGCGCCGGTCGGGGCGATCTGTCCCCGGGCGGCGAGGGTGCCGTCCGGGGCGTGGATCCGGACCCGGACGACGCCGTCCCGAGACTCGACGGTCCGGGCGTACCCCTCGGGCGGCGCGGGGCGGGCGCCCGGGTCCAGCCGCTTGACCAGCATGAAGCCGGGGTCGCGGGGATCGTCCACCCCTCGGTGATCCACGGCGCCACCTCCTCGGCGTCCGCCGTCACCTTGAGCCAGGTGTACGGCCCGGTGAGCCGCTCGCAGAGCGCGCCGACGGCGGCCGCGTCGGGCGCGGGCAGCACGTGCCGCAGGACGTGCCGGGGGCCCACGGCGATCCGGCACCCCAGGGCCGGTCGACGGCGGCCGGGATGCCCCAGGAGACGGTCCAGCCCCTCACCCAGGCCGATGTAATGGCTCTCATGTTCATGGAGGTGTTACATCGGCTGTTCGAGGGGTGCGTGAGAGTGATCGCTCACAGCGAACGGGCGTCCGGGAACATCCATGGGCTCACAAGCATTGAGTCGGTACAGCTCAACTTGACTGCCGAAGGGGAGATCATGGCTTCCGAGTCCATGGCGTCCGCGCCGCTCACTCTGCCTGTGCTGCCGCTCGACGACGAGGTCGTGCTGCCCGGAATGGTGGTGCCGCTGGACCTGTCCGACAACGACGTACGGGCCGCCGTCGAGGCCGCCCAGGCGGCCGCACGGCCCGGAGCGGGAAAGCCGCGGGTGCTGCTCGTGCCCCGCGTCGACGGCACCTACGCCGGGACCGGCGTCCTCGGGACCGTCGAGCAGGTGGGACGCCTGTCCGACGGTGACCCGGGCGCGCTCGTGCGCGGCCGCGGCCGCGTCCGCATCGGCGCCGGTACGACCGGCCCCGGCGCCGCCCTGTGGGTCGAGGCACCGCCGTCGAGGAGAACCTGCCCGACCCGCTGCCCGGCTCCGTGACCGAGCTGGTCAAGGAGTACAAGGCGCTCGCCACCACCTGGCTCAAGAAGCGCGGGGCCTGGCAGGTCGTCGACCGCGTCCAGCAGATCGACGGCGTCGGCGCCCTCGCCGACAACTCCGGCTACTCGCCCTTCCTGACCGTCGCCCAGCGCGTCGAACTCCTGGAGACCGCCGACCCGGTCGCCCGGCTGCGCCTGGCCACCGCCCAGCTCCGCGAGCACCTCGCCGAGCAGGAGGTCGCCGAGACCATCGCCAAGGACGTCCAGGAGGGCGTCGACAAGCAGCAGCGCGAGTTCCTCCTCCGCCGCCAGCTCGAAGCCGTCCGCAAGGAGCTGCGCGAGCTCAACGGCGAGGCGGAGGGCGAGGAGTCCGACGACTACCGCGCCCGCGTGGAGGCCGCCGACCTGCCCGAGAAGGTGCGTGAGGCCGCCCTCAAGGAGGTCGAGAAGCTGGAGCGGTCCAGCGACCAGTCCCCGAGGGCTCCTGGATCCGCACCTGGCTCGACACGATCCTCGAACTGCCCTGGAACGAGCGGACCGAGGACCGGTACGACATCCGGGGCGCCCGCGCGGTGCTCGACGCCGAGCACGCGGGCCTGGACGACGTGAAGGAGCGGATCACCGAGTACCTGGCGGTGCGCAAGCGGCGCGCCGACCGCGGCCTCGGCGTGGTCGGCGGGCGCCGGGGCGGGGCCGTCCTCGCCCTCGTCGGCCCGCCCGGCGTCGGCAAGACCTCCCTCGGCGAGTCCGTCGCCCACGCGATGGGCCGGGAGTTCGTCCGGGTCGCCCTCGGCGGCGTCCGGGACGAGGCGGAGATCCGCGGCCACCGCCGCACCTACGTCGGCGCCCTGCCCGGCCGGATCGTCCGCGCGATCAAGGAGGCCGGGTCCATGAACCCGGTGGTCCTGCTCGACGAGATCGACAAGGTCGGCTCCGACTTCCGCGGCGACCCCGCGGCGGCCCTCCTCGAAGTCCTCGACCCGGCGCAGAACCACACCTTCCGCGACCACTACCTGGAGGTCGAGCTCGACCTCTCCGACGTGGTCTTCCTGGCCACCGCGAACGTCCTGGAGTCCATCCCGGAGGCCCTCCTCGACCGCATGGAAATGGTGCGGCTCGACGGCTACACCGAGGACGAGAAGGTCGTCATCGCCCGCGACCACCTGCTGCCCCGGCAGTTGGAGCGGGCGGGCCTGAAACCCGGCGAGGTCGTCCTGGAGGAGGCGTCGCTGCGGAAGCTGGCCGGCGAGTACACCCGCGAGGCGGGCGTCCGCACCCTGGAGCGGTCGATCTCCCGGTTGCTGCGCAAGGTCGCGGCCCAGCACGAACTGGGCGACCGGGAGCTGCCGTTCGCGGTCCGCCCCGAGGACCTGCGGGAGCTGATCGGGCGTCCGCACCACGTGCCCGAGTCGGCGCAGGACCCGGCCGAGCGCCGGACGTCCGTGCCGGGCGTCGCTACCGGCCTGGCCGTGACCGGCGCGGGCGGTGACGTCCTCTTCGTGGAGGCCTCCCTGGCCGACCCGGAGACCGGCGCCGCGGGCCTGACCCTCACCGGACAGCTCGGCGACGTGATGAAGGAGTCGGCGCAGATCGCGCTCTCCTTCCTCCGCTCGCACGGCGCGGAGCTGGAGCTGCCCGTCACCGGCCTCAAGGACCGGGGCGTGCACATCCACTTCCCGGCGGGCGCGGTCCCCCAAGGACGGGCCGAGCGCGGGCATCACGATGACGACCGCCCTCGCCTCCCTGCTGAGCGGCCGGCTCGTCCGCACGGACGTGGCCATGACCGGCGAGGTCTCCCTCACCGGCCGGGTCCTGCCGATCGGCGGCGTGAAGCAGAAGCTGCTCGCCGCGCACCGGGCGGGCATCACGACGGTCGTGATCCCCAAGCGGAACGAGGCCGACCTGGACGACGTCCCGGTCGAGATCCTGGAGAAGCTGGAGGTCCACCCGGTGACGGACGTCCGGCAGGTCCTGGAGATCGCCCTCGCCCCGGCGGAGGTGCCGGTGGGCGCGGCGGCGTAACCCCGGTCAGGAGCGGGGCGTTCCTCGGGGACGCCCCGCTCCGGCACGTCCGGGCGCGGGCGCGGGGCGGGTCCGGGCACGGGGCATGGGGCGGGTCCGGGCGCCGGTCCGGGCCGGGTCGGGGGCCGGTCCGGGGCGAAGGCGGGGACCGGTCCGGGGCGAAGGCGGGGCGAGGGCGGGGCCGGGTCCGCGATGTCAGTCCCGACTGTCATGATCGTACGCATGAACGAAGACGCCTTCTGGGCTCTCATCGAGGAGTTGAGCAGCCGCCCCGGCACCCGGGACGAGCGGCTGGAGTGGCTGGAGGGGAGCTGCTGCGGCGCCCGGCCGAGAAGAGCGTGGCGTTCCAGGTGCGCCTGGAGAAGGCGTGCGGGGCGGCCCACACGCGCGCGCTGTGGAGGGCGGCGGACCGGATCGAGGGCGGCGGCTGCACGGACGACGGCTTCCACTACTTCACGCTCTGGCTGGTGGGCCAGGGACGGAAGGTGTACGAGGCGGTGCTCGCCGACCCGGACGCGCTGGCCGACCTGCCCGAGGTGCGGGCGCTCGCGGGACGACACCGCGACGACTGGGACGACGACGAGTGGCCCGAGTGGGAGGAGCTCGACTACGTCGCCCAGGACGCGTACGACGAGCTGACCGGCCAGGAGGACGACGACGGGAGGAGTTCCTCGACGCGGTCGAGGAGGCCGAGGAGGCGGAGGACGAAGAGGGGAGGAGCGGGAAGAGGACGAGGAACGCGGGGCGTCCGGGCCGGAGGGGTGGACCCTGCCCCGGCTCACCGCCCTCTTCCCGCCCGGGACGTCCGGCTCTAGGCGCCGCCCGGCCCCGTCGGGCCGGGCCGCGCCACCGGTGACGCGCGGGGGCGCGTCAGGAGGCGGACGTGTTCCGGCGGCGGCCCAGGAGCAGGCTGCCCGCCGCGAAGACGGCGAGGCGCCCGCGCCCGCGAGGGCCGGCGTCAGGGGGAGGGGTCCCGGCGGCCTCGGCGGAGAGGGCCGGGGCCGCTCGTCGCCGCCGTGGCCCGCGTGGCTCACGGTGGACAGGGCGGCGCCCGCCGCGATCCTCGCCTCGCTCGGGGCCTGGGCCTGCGTCTGGGCCCCGGCCTTGGCCGCCGTACCGGCCGGGGCCGTGCCGCCGAAGGTGACGTCCGAGCAACTGTAGAAGGCCTCGGGGCTGTCGCTGCGCTGCCACACCTTGTAGACGACGTGGCGGCCGGTGCGGGCCGGCAGGGTGCCGGTGAAGTTGTAGTAGCCGTCGGTGGCGGTGCGGGTGGTCCGGTGGACCGCCACCGGGGTCTCGTCCAGGTCCGACCACTTCAGGGGCTTCGTCGGGTCGAAGCCGGCCTTGGTGATGTAGACGGTCATGGTGCCCGAGTGGGCCGCCGTCGCCCGGACCTTGAAGTCGAACGACCCGGCGGCGACCGCCGTCGCCGGCCAGTCGGTGCGCGCCCAGTCCAGGGCCCGGTACTTCTCGCGGTTCGCCGAACAGAGCTTGCCGTCCGGGATGAGGGCCCGGTGCTGTCCGTCCGCGTTGGCGATGTTGACCTCGTTCCAGTCGTAGAGCGGCTGGGTGCCCGAGTCGGCGACGAGGTCCTTGCACACCTGCGACTTGGGCGTCTCGGGGCCCTCGGCGTAGCAGGCGGCCAACCGGCTCACGGGGTTGAAGACGGCCCCGTGCGCACTGGCCGCCGTGGGGGTGAGGCCGACGAGCGCGGCGGCGGACAGGGCCGCGGCGCCGGCGGCAGCGGTGCGGCGGGCGGAAGGCCGGACGGAGGGCAGGGAGGGCATGCGGGGGCTCTCTCTCGTGCGTGGGGAGTACGGAACGAGCAACGCGCGCGGGGCGCACGGAAGTTGAAACCCGGGCGACCGCCGTAGAGCCTCGCATTGGTCCATACCAATGAGCAAGGGGTGGCGGGAAAAGCGGGAGCGGCCCCGGGAGCGCGCGGTGCGCTCCCGGGGGCCGCCGGAAGGGGAGTGACGGAGGGCGTCAGCCGTTCGCGAGCGCCTGCACGCGCGAGAGGTCCCCGTTGAAGTGGTTGTGGTCGCCGACCGTCGGGCCGGTGGAGGTGTACTGCCACATCGTGTGGTACGCCCAGCCGGCCGGGAGTTCGCCCACCGCGGAGGCGTACCGCGCGATCCACAGCGGGTTGGTGGCGCCGAAGCCGGAGTGGTTGCCGGTGCACTGGGTCCACCAGGTCGTCGCCGTGTAGATGACGGCGTCCCGCCCGGTCCGGGCCTTGTAGCGGTTCAGGAAGTCGCGGATCCAGGACACCATCCCGGCCTGGGACTTGCCGTAGCAGGTCGCGCCGTACGGGTTCCACTCGATGTCGAGCACGCCCGGCAGGGTCCTGCCGTCCTTCGACCAGCCGCCCCGTTGTCGACGAAGTAGTCCGCCTGGGCCGCGCCGCCCGTCGTATCCGGGGTGGCGAAGTGGTACGAACCCCGGATCATGCCGACGCCGTACGAGCCGGTGTACTGCTGCGTGAACGAGGTGTTCTTGTAGTAGGTGCCCTCCGTGGCCTTGACGTAGGCCCACCGGACACCGCTGTTCCACAGCGTGGACCAGGCGACGTTCCCCTGGTGGCTGGAGACGTCCACGCCCTCCGTCTGGACGGCCTGGACCGACGTGCCGCCGGGCGCGTCGCCGCGCCCGTCGTGCGCGAGGACGCCCATGCCCATGCCGGCGGTGCCGCGCGCGGGCACCTGCCGGGCGCCCGCGTCCGGGGCGGCACCGGCGGAGCCGGCGAGGGCAGGAGGAGGGCCAGGGCCGCCAGGGCGGCGCCGGCGAGGGTCGTTCCGGATCTGTGCACACGCATCGCGTGCCTCCGAAAGGCTCGTGGGGAGGGGGTGACACGTCCTGGTGTGGACATGTCAGCGGGGGTGGTGGAAACGACGCTACGCACGTAGACCCGCCCCGTGGAAGGGGGCCCGGCCGCCGCCGTTGGTCTACGCCTGCGAAATACTGGAAGAGCTGCGGAAACGGCCGCGACGGGAAGAAACTTTCAGCGGCCGAAAGGCCGCCGGTGTGGCGGAGGTGCGCCACCGGGGAACACGTGGGAGGCGCTGACGTGCACGGAAGCGGTACGGGAAGTGAGGACGGGCGCGCCCGGTCGGTTCCCGGCGGGGCCGGGTCGCCCCGCCGGCCCCCGGCGGTGGGCGCGCCCCGTCGACCCTCGGCGGGGCCGGGGGCGTCCTGTCGGCCTCCGGCGAGGGCCTGATCGTCCCGTCGGTTCCTGGTGAGGGTGGGGCGTCCTGCCGGCCCCGGCGAGGGCCGGACCGCCCCGATGGCCCCCGTGAGGGCGGAGGCACCTCGTCCGTCTCCGGCGTCGGCCGGATCACCCCGTCGGCCCCCGGTGAAAACCGGACCGTCCCGCCGGTCCCTGGCGGTGAGGGTGCCCGCCGGCTCCCGGCGGAGGCGGAGACATCCCGCCGGCCTCCGGCGAGGCCGGCTCGCTCTGCCGGCCTCCGGCGAAGGCGAGAGCGCCCCGCCGGCCCACGGCGCGAGTGAGGGCACCCCGCCGGCCCCCGGCGAAGGCGAGGGCGCCCCGCCGGCCCGCGGCGAGCCGGATCACCCCGTCGGCCCCCGGTGAAGGCGGAACCCTTCCTGCGACCCCCGGCGGAGTCGGCGCCGTTCCCGTGGACCGGGAGTTCCTCGCCCTGGAGCGCGAGCTGGCGGTCTTCCTGCGGCGCGCCCGTGCCCAGTCCGGCGAGATGGCCCGTGAGGTCCACCCCGAACTGGAGCCCGCCGCCTACGGCCTCTTCGTGCGCCTCGACGACGCCGGGCCCCAGCGGGCCACCGAACTCGCCGGGTACTTCGGCGTCGGCAAGGCGACCATGAGCCGCCAGCTCCGGGCCCTCGAAGACCTCGGGCTCGTCGCCCGCGACCCCGACCCCGCCGACGGCCGCGCCTCCCTCGTCCGCCTCACCGAGGAGGGCCGGAACCGCTTCCGCCGCGTCCGCGACGCCCGGCGCGAGCGCTACGTCCGCAAGCTCGCCGACTGGGACCGCGCCGAGGTCGCCGAGCTGGCCCGGCTCCTGAACCACTTCAACGTACGGTCGGAGGGCTGAGGACTCCGCACGGCGCAGGCCCCGGAGGCCGGTGGCCCGGGACCCCGAACCCCCTACGGCCCCGGCTCCACGTACACCGCCGTCGCGTCGTCGTGCAGCTTCCAGCGCCGTACGCCCCCGCCTCCGCGTCCGCGAGCTCCCGCTCCCGCACCCGCCGGAGCAGGCCGGGCGCGCCCTCCGTGCGCAGGACGCCGAGGCAGTCCGCCCAGTCGCCCGCGCCGAACAGGTCCACCCAGCGGCTCGCCCCGTCCGTGAGCGCCGCCAGGGCCCGGACCTCCGCGCGCGGGACCGTCCCGGTCACCGCGAGCCCCGCGACCGCCGGATCGGCCGCCGCCGTGAAGAAGCCGCCCTCCCGGTTCCGCAGTCGGTCCGTCGCCGCCACGGACCGCAGCACTTCGACCGGCACCCGGTCGAGCCGGTCGTCGAGGACCGCCCGCACCGCCCCGTCCGGCGCCTCCAGGAGGAGGACCGAGTCGGAGAGCACGAGGTGCTCGACCACCGCCCCGTCCCAGCGGGCGAGCACCACGGTTGCCTGAGGCGTCCGTACGTGAGAAAGGTCACAGGTCACCCGATGGGCTTCCGCGGTGCGCCGGATTGCCGCGGAGAGGATCTCGGACAGGGGCAGGTCCGGACGGGAAGTGGACAGTTCGGTCAAAGCCCCGCCGAGGCGGGCGGTGAACCACGGCACCCCGTGCACACAGCCGTCGTCCCCCACCGGCGGGGTGACCCCGTCGAGGAGGACCAGCGCCCCCTGCCCTCCGCCGCGGACAGGACGGTGGTCGCCCAGTCCTCATTGGGGCGTTCGGGGCTGCCGGGAAGGGAGAGGACGTCGCTGCGCATGGAGCCCAGTGTGCCCGGCCCCGCACCCGCCCCCGCCGGACCCTTCACCGGACCCGCGAATGACGCGAAAAGGCCTGTACCAACACGGCGGACGTGACGGCGGGGGCGGAACGGACGCCCCGCGGAGCTGCGGGCGGGCATCCTGCCAAAGCCCGCGCGGAAGATCCAACCGGGGTCGCCCCGGGGCCCCGGGACCCGGTCCGGGAAGTTGTTCGCCAACTCCGGAGTGTTGTTCACTCGTTCGGGTGGCGGAGCGGCCGATGCCCGTCCCCTTCCGGAAGCGCTGGAATGGTCGGAAGCCGTATCGGGGGTGGGGGCGCTCCATGTGATCGGCCGTCACCTCTGCTTTGTGGCTGGACGAGTCAAGAATGCGAGCACCGGTGCAGATGAAGCGGCCTCGGAGCAAGAACGGCACGCGGAGCCAGGGCCCCGGTGTCCCGCCGGCCGGGGCGGCACCGCCGCGGCCCCCGCCGGAGGCACGCCCGCCGACCCGGCCCGGACCCTGCCGTCCGCCCAGGCCCCGTCGTCCGCCCCGACGCAGCCGACCGTCCCCACGCAGCCCACCGCGCCGATCCAGCCCGCCGGCCGCGCCAAGCGCGTCCGCAACCGCCTCGTCCTCGGCGTCGCCCTCGTGGGCGTCACCGTCCTCGCCGCCGGAGCCCCGCGGTCCTCGCCGCCTCCGCCGAGCTGACCGACTCCCAGCGCCTGGTCACCCTCGCCGAACTCGACCGGCAGGCCGTCACCCTCGCGCACTCCCTCGCCGACGAGCGCGACGAGGTCGTCGCGTACGTCGCCGCGGGCCGCGACGCCCAGACCGGCGACGCCGGGAAGAAGCGCCGGGTCACCGACGTGCGCTCCACCCGCGTCGACCGGCAGATCGACGAGATCCGCCCGCCGCCTCCCCGAGCTCCGCCGCGACCTCGCCGGCGTCCCTCCGTGCGCCGCGCCGCCCTCACCGGCAAGGGCACGGCCTGAGCCCACAAGGCGTACTCCGACGTCATCGACAAGCTCCAGGCCCTCGCCGACGAGCTGGCCGACCGGACCCCGGCCCGTGCCGCCGACACCTCGCTCACCGAGGCCACCCGCGCCCCCGCCGCCCTCGGCCGCGCCGTCGAACAGGCCTCCGCCACCCGCGGCCTGCTCCTCGCCGCGCTCGCCGTGCCGCAGCCCGAGCCCACCGGCGAGTTCCGCTACGACGCCACGACCGGCACCTACGTCCCCGAGGAGCCGAAGGGCACGGCGGAGGCCCACCGGACCCGCGACCGGCTCACCGCCGCCGCCCAGCAGGCCCGCGTCCGCGAACTCGCCGCCCTCGGCGACTTCGACCAGGCCGCCGGAGCCGCCGCCCGCGACTCCCTCGCCGGCACCGTCACCGGACCCGACGTCAAGAGCGCCGAGCGCTCCTCGCCTCCCTCACCGACCAGCCCCGGCTGACCGAGGCCGAGCGCGCGACCGACCCGGCCGCCCTGGAGGCCGCCCTCTCCGCCCGCGTCGAGCAGATGCGCGGCGTCGAGTCCACCCTCGCCGCCCAGCGCGTCGACCGCCTCTCCGCGCTCCGCGACGACGACGTCACCGCCCTCGAACTGCGCCTCGCCTACCTCGGCGGCTGCCTCCTCCTCGCCGTCGGCGTCTCCACCTACGTCGCCCGCAGCCTCACCCGGCCGCTCGCCGTGCTCCGCATCGGCGCCGCCCGCTCGCCGCCGCCCCGACCCGGCCGCCGAGGAGCCGGTCCGCTTCACCGGCCGCAACGACGAGTTCGCGCAGGCCGTCCGCTCCCTCAACACCCTGCACGGCAAGCTCGCCGGGCTCGCCGCGCGCGCCGGGCACCTCACCGCCGAGCGGACCGACCTGGCCGCCGACAAGGAGGCCCTCGCCGCCGAGCTCGCCGCCCAGCGCGCCGAGCTCCAGGGGCGGGTCGCCCTCCTCACCGCCGAGCTCGAAAAGCTCCGCGGCACCGTCCGGCACACCTTCGTCAACCTCTCCCTGCGCAACCTCGGGCTCGTCGAGCGCCAGCTCGGCGTCATCGAGAAGCTGGAGGAGCGCGAGCAGGACCCGGACCGCCTCGGCACCCTCTTCAAGCTCGACCACATGGCGACCGTCATGCGCCGCCACGGCGAGAACCTCCTCGTCCTCGCCGGCCACGAGCACGTCCACGGCCACGCCGGGGCCGTCCCGCTCGTCGACGTGCTGCGCGCCGCTGTCAGCGAGATCGAGCGGTACGAGCGGGTCACCCTCCAGTCCCTGCCGCCGCACGCCCAGGTCGCCGGCTTCGCCGCGGACGACCTGAGCCACCTGGTCGCGGAGCTCCTGGAGAACGCCACCTCCTTCTCGCCGCCCGACGCCGAGGTCCAGCTCTCCGGCTGGCTCCTGGAGACCGGCGAGGTGATGCTCTCCGTGCAGGACGCGGGCATCGGCATGACTCCCGCCCGCTTCGCCGAGCTGAACGCGCGCCTGGCCGAGGCCGACCCCGACGCCTTCGAGGGCGAGGGGCTCGGCATGCGGGTCGTCGCCCTGCTCGCCGCCCGCCACGGCGTCCGCGTCGAGCTGCGCGAGCAGCAGCCGGGCGGCACGGCGGCCGTCGTGGTCCTGCCGCTGCCCCTGCTGCCCACCGCCCCGCCGGCCGCCGTGACGGAGCCCGTACGGGCCGCGGGCACGGGCCCCGTGATCCAGCTCCCCGGCTCGGTCGCGGAGGCCAACTCAACACCCTGCCGTCCCGCACCCGCGACCCCCTGGTGGAGGCGGCGGAACGCGCGCTCGCGGAGGCGGAGCCCGCCGGGGGGCGGCCGGAGGAGCCGTACGAGCCGGAGGCCGTCTCCGAGGGGCGTACGGCCTGGAACCCCGGCGGGCGGTGGAGGAGCCGTACGCCCCCGAACCGGAGCCCGCGCCCTCGGAGTCGTACGAGAGCGAAGGGGCCCGCGCCCCGGAGTCCGTCTCCGAGACCACGCTCCAGGTCCGGCTGCCCGCCCCGCCGCCGGAGCCGGACGTCCACGAGCGCGCCGCCGACGAGGACGCCGGTACCGCCACTGGTTCCGACGCCGTCCACCCGGCCCCGAGCCCGCCGTCGACCAGCCGCCGGTTCCCGGGCCGCGCCCCGCGCAGTGGGAGCGGGTCACCGACAAGGGCCTGCCCAAGCGCACCCCCAGGTGGTGCGCCAGGCCGAGCCCGCCGCCCCGCCCGCAAGGGCGGCGTGGACCCAAGCCCTGCGCCGCCGCCTCGGCGGCTTCCACCAGGGCGCCGAGGCCGGCCGCCGGGACGTGGAGGCCGAGATCGGCGCGCCGGGGACGGGGACGGCGGGGATAGCGAACGCAAGGACTGCACGTACAGAGGAGAAGACGGGGGACACAGTCGAGGAGGCACGCAGTTGACCGCGACGGGAACGTTCGGACTGAGTACGGAAGCCCGCAACCTGCAATGGCTGCTGGGGAATCTGGTCGAGGAGGTGCCGGGGTCCGCTCGGTGGCCGTCGTGTCCTCGGACGGCCTGATGCTGCTGTCCTCGGACCCTGAGGCCCAGCAGGACGCCCCGGCCGCCGGTGAGGCCGACGGGGCCGCTCGGGCCAGGGGCCGCGCGGCTCCAGCGCCGACCTGGCCACCATCGTCTCCGGCATCGGCAGCCTGACCGTCGGCGCCGCGCGCCTGATGGACGGCGGCGGGGTCAAGCAGACCATGGTCGCGATGGACGAGGGCAGCGTCTTCGTCATGTCGATCAGCGACGGCTCGCTGCTCGGCGTGCACGCCACGCCCGACTGCGACATGAGCGTCGTGGCCTACCACATGGCGCTCTTCGTGGGCCGCGCCGGCCACGTCCTCACCCCGAGGTCCGCAGCGAGCTGCGCAAATCGCTGGAGGGCCCCCGGTGACGGCGATGTCCTCCGCGGTCCCGGCCCCGCACGCCTTCAAGCTGCCGGTGCGCGGGGAGGGACGCCGCCCGCGCGCGTGCGCCCCTACTCGCTGACCGGCGGCCGGACCCGCTTCGGCCACGTCCTGCTCGTCGAGACCTTCGTGGCGGCGCTCGAAGCGCCCGCCGCGCGCAAGGTCCTGACGGACGGCGGGCCCGGCGCCCGCGGCCTGATGCCGGAGATGCGGGCCATCGTCGAGATCTGCCGCCGGATGCGGACGGTGGCGGAGATCTCGGCGCTCCTCAAGATGCCGTTGGGGGTCGTCCGGGTGCTGCTCAGCGACCTGGCCGACCAGGGAAAGATCCGTGTGTACGGGACCGGTCACGGCACCGGCCAGCCCGACCGCGCGCTCCTCGAAAGGGTGCTGAGTGGACTCCGTCGTCTCTGACGCCTCCGCCGTCTCCGGGACCGTTCCCGTCCCCGGAAGCGTCGCCGAAGCCGACCCCGCCGCCCCGGTGGCCGTCGGCATCCCCGCCAGCCCCACCCCGATCCGCTCGAACCGGATGCCGAGGAGGGCGCCCAGGACTGGCAGCTCGACCACACCCGCGCCCCGACGGCGACGAAGATCGTCGTCGCGGGCGGGTTCGGCGTCGGCAAGACCACCTTCGTCCGCGCGGTCTCGGAGATCACCCCGCTCCAGACCGAGGCGCTGATGACCCGGGCGAGCGAGGAGACCGACGACCTCACCGCCACGCCGGACAAGCTCACCACCACGGTGGCGATGGACTTCGGCCGGATCACGCTCGACAACGACCTGGTGCTCTACGTCTTCGGCACGCCGGGACAGCAGCGCTTCTGGTTCATGTGGGACGACCTGGTGCGCGGTGCGATCGGGGCGATCGTGCTCGCCGACACCCGGCGCCTCACCGACTGCTTCCCGGCCCTCGACTACTTCGAGAGCTGCGGACTCCCGTACATCGTGGCGGTCAACCACTTCGAGGGCAGCGAGCTGTTCGAGGCGGAGGACGTCAGGGAGGCGCTGACCGTGCCCCGCACGTCCCCGTGGTGATCATGGACGCGCGCAAGCGCTACAGCGTCGTCGAGACCCTGCTGGCCATGGTCGCGCACGCCCTGGACGCCACCCCCGAATAGCCCGCCTCCCCTCACGCACGCCACGCCAGGAGCACCACCCATGCGGAAGATACTCATAGTCGGGGCCGGACAGTCCGGCCTCCAGCTCGCCCTCGGACTGCAGTCGCGGGGGTACGAGGTCACCCTCATGTCGAACCGGACGGCGGACGAGATCCGCGCCGGCCGGGTCATGTCCACCAGTGCATGTTCGACACCGCCCTCCAGCACGAGCGGGACCTCGGGCTCAACTTCTGGGAGTCCCAGGCGCCCCGGATCGAGGGCCTCGGCGTCTCGGTCGCGGGCCCCGACTCCTCCCGCCCGATCGACTGGGTGGGCAGGCTCGACGGGTACGCCCAGTCCGTCGACCAGCGGGTGAAGATGGCCGGCTGGATGGAGACCTTCGCCCAGCGCGGCGGCCAGCTCGTCATCCACGGGGCGGCCGTCGGGGACCTCGACTACTTCTCCCGCAACTACGACCTGGTGCTCGTCGCGGCCGGCAAGGGCGAGCTGGTCTCCATGTTCGAGCGGGACGCCTCCCGTTCGCCGTACGCCGAGCCGCAGCGGGCGCTCGCCGTCGCGTACGTCCACGGCCTCGGCCCGCGCCCCGAGCACCCGGACTTCGACGCGGTCCGCTGCAACGTCGTCCCGGGCGTCGGCGAGCTCTTCGTCATGCCGACCCTCACCACCGGCGGCCGCGCCGACATCCTCTTCTGGGAGGGGATCCCCGGCGGCCCGCTCGACGTCTTCAAGGGAGTCAAGGACCCTCCGAGCACCTGGCGCTGACGCTGGAGCTGATGGAGCGGTTCACGCCGTGGGAGTACGCGCGGGCCACCAGGGTCGAACTAACCGATGCGGGCGGCACCCTCGCCGGCCGCTACGCCCGACCGTCCGCAACCCGATCGGCCGGCTCCCCGGCGGCGGCCTGGTCCTCGGCGTCGCGGACGTCGTCGTCGCCAACGACCCGGTCACGGGCCAGGGCTCCAACTCGGCCTCCAAGTGCGCGGCGGCCTACCTGGCGTCGATCGTCGAACAGGGCGAGGCGCCCTTCGACGAGGCCTGGATGAACACCACCTTCGACCGCTACTGGCAGACGGCCCGGCACGTCACCAAGTGGACGAACGCGATGCTGTCCCCGCCCCGGAGCACGTCCTGAACCTCCTCGGCGCCGCCGGACGACTCCAGCCCGCCGCCGACCGCTTCGCCAACGGCTTCAACGACCCGTCCGACTTCGAGGACTTCTTCTACGAACCGGAGAAGACGGGCGCGTACCTGGCGTCGCTGACCCGGAACTGACAAGGGCGGGCCACGGCCACGACCGCCGAAAACCGGTCGTGGTGGTGGCCCGTTCTGTTCGATCATGGGGGCATGTCTCTTTCGAACACCATCGCCCGCGTCGACGCGGACCTGGCCGCCGGGCGGGTGCCCGTGGCACGGCAGCGGTTGCGGGGGCTCGTGTCGTCCTTTCCGTGGGACCTGACGCTGCGGCGCCGGCTCGCCGAGGTGTACCGGCTGTACGGGGACGCGGCGGAGGCCGGGCGTTGGATGTATCTCGAAGAGGACCGGCGGGAGGACGAGACGGCCGCGTTCGAGGCGCGGTACGGGTCCGCCGCGCGGCGGATGAAGGCCCTCGCCTGGCGCGGGCCCGAGGCGCTGGCCGCCACCGCGTTCGCCGAGGGGCGGTTGGCGGAGGTGCGGGCCGCCCGGGCCGGGGAGCTGGGGCGGGCGGTCGACTGGGACGATCCCGCCTCGTACGAGGAACCGGAGGACGGGTACTCCGCCCCGGAGCCCGGCGGATGGACGCTCATGGACGTGCTCATGGGCGGTGGTTGTGCGGTGGGAGTCCTGCTCAACATCGCGATCTGGGTGATCGGGCTCCTCACGCTCGTGGACTGAGCGCCCGACCGGGCGGTTCAGGCGTGGTCGAAGCCCTCGTCCCCGCCGTCCCTCGCGTCCTCCGGGAGGTCCGGTGGCGTGTACGAGGCCAGGGCCGTACCGTCCGGGTCCGGGCGTACGGCTCCGAGCAGCGGGTTCGCCGCGACGGGGAGACCTTCACCTTCGCGCCGGGGCGCGGTGCCTGGACCACCAGGCCCTCGCCGAGGTAGACCGCCACGTGCGTGGCGCCCGGGAAGTAGACCACCAGGTCCCCGGGGCGCAGTTCCGCGAGGACACCCGGGGAGCGTCGCCCATTGCTCCTGGCTGGTGCGGGGGATCTCGCGGCCCGCCGCCGCCCACGCCCGCTGCGTCAGCCCCGAGCAGTCGTACGCCTCCGGGCCTCGGCCCCCACTCGTACGGCTTGCCGAGCTGTTCCACCGCGAACCGCAGGGCCTCCGCGCCCGCCCGGGACGGGGTGCGCGGGCCGTCCAGGACTCCGGAGCCCAGCAGTTCGCGCTGTGCGCCCGCGGTCTGCGTCCGCTCCAGCTCGGTGAGCCGGGTGAGCTGGGTCGGGGAGAGGCCGGCGAGCAGCTTCTCGACCTCCTTCAGTCTCGTCCGGACCTCGTCGCGCCGGGTGCGCTGTTCGGCGGCCAGTCGGCGCTGCTGGTCCAGGGTCCTGCGGGAGGCGCCCGCGAGGGCGTCGGCCTTGCGGGCGGCCGTTTCGAGCCGGGCGACGGCGCCGGCCCGGTCCCGTCCCTCCCGGGCCGCCAGCCGCTCCCGGTCCATCGCCGCCCGCGGATCCGGGGCGAAGAGCACGTCCAGGTACGAGGAGAGCTCCGACCTCCCCTGGTACTGCTCCCGGGCGATCCGTCCGGCCTCGGCGCGCTCCCGGTCGAGGGCCGCCCGCGCGGTCGTGAGCCGGGCCGCGAGCCCTTTCGCGTCGGCGGTCCGGAGCTTCAGGGCCTCCTCGGCGGCGTTGTGGCGCTCGGTGGCCTCCTCGGCCTGCCGGTAGAGCGTGCGCAGGCGGGTGAGCAGGCCGGTGACCGAGGTTCCGCCGGGGGGCGCGAGGGCAGCCGCGTCGTCGGGTTCCGTGTCCTCCGGGGCCGCTGCCGTCGTCGGTGCGGGTGCGTCGGGGACCTTCGGGTCCACCGGACCCACCGGTTCCCGTTCCGGGTCCGGCCGGGCGATCGGGGCCCGGGCCGGGGGCTCCACCGGCGGGTCCGCCGGGTCGGCGCCGACGGAGCCGCCCCGCGAGTGCCGTCAGCGCGGCGAGCGCTCCCGTACAGACCGTGCGCAGCAGTCTCGTGACACGTCACCACCTCCACGGGGATGATGACGGTTCACTTCATCCGATTACCGTATGAATGGGGGCGCGTCCGGCGTCCTCATCCGGTCGGACGCATCGAGTCGGACGCATCGAGTCGGACGCATCGAGTCGGACTCATCCGGTCGGGCCAGGGCCCTCCGGCCTCCCGCCCGGCTTCGTCCACGGCCACCTCAGCTCGCGCCGCTCCCGGCCCCCGGGGGCGTACGCGTACACCAACCGCGCTGGAGGCCGAGCCGCTTCGTGTACCCGGCGGGCTCGCGCCGGTAGGCGTACACCGTCGGCGGCTTCCCGTCGTGCGCCGGGACCGGGACCTCGTACCACTTCGGCGGATGGCCGGTCGGGCCGAGCAGGATCGGCAGGACCCGGCCGTCCAGGGGCCCGCCGCGGAAGGGGTGTTCTCGCTTCTCACCCCTCCAGTCTCTCCCGCCGCGCCCGCGACGGGTCGCCGTCCCCGCGCACGGCTCACCGTCCCCGCGCACGGCTCACCGTCCCCGCGCACGGCTCACAGCAGGTGCGCGGCCTCGCTCACCACCGGGATCGCCCGGCGGGCCAGGTCCGCCACCGGCCCTCGGACGTCTCCTGGGCGAGCAGCCGCCGGACGACCTCCCTCGTCTCCGCGTCGCCCGCCGCCGTCGCCGTGAGCAGGGCGACCAGGTGGTCCACCATCCAGTCGCGCAGCTCCGCCGCCGGGGCTGCTTCTCCTCGCCCAGCCAGATGAGCGAGGCGGCCTCCACGGCGGCGATCCACGTCCGCACCAGCATCCCGAGGCGCAGGCCCGGCCGCTCCACCCCCAGGTGGAGGAGGATCTGCTCGGCCGCGGCCCGCCGCACCTCGTCCACGATCGCGGTGGTCTGCGGGGTCTCGACGACGCTGCCGCCGCGCAGCAGGGCGCTGAACCCCGCGTCGTACTCGTCGACGAAGACCAGGTAGCGGTCGAGCACCCGGCCCAGCCGCTCCGTGGGCGGTCCGTCGAGCGGCTCGGCGAAGCAGCGGTTCAGGGTGTCGGCGGAGGAGCGCAGGGCGGCCTCGTAGAGCTGCTGCTTGCCGCCGGGGAAGTAGCGGTAGACGAGGGCCGCGAGACGCCGGCCGCCTCGGCGACGTCGTCGAGCGAGACGTCCTCGGGCGTCCGGTGGGCGAAGAGACCCAGGGCCGCTTCGAGGAGCTGGCCGCGCCGCTCCTCGACGCTGAGCCTGCGGTAGGCGGGCGTGGCGGGACTCGTCATGCTCCGCAGCGTAACCGCGCGCCCTTCCGGCCGGGCGTGCCGTCCGGTTTCCTCATGCCAGCAGCCCCGACGCCTTCCACAGCCGGCGCCCCGGCCCCTCAGGAGCCCCACGTCGTCGAGGAAGTCCGTCAGCCGCTTGGCGCCCGCCTGCATGACCTCCCGCCGGTGTCCGCTCGCCCGCACCTGGGCGACGGCCTCGTGCCAGTCCAGGCCCACGGCCGCGTACACCCCCGGGTTGACGAAGCAGACCGAGAAGACCCGGGCGGCCTCGCCGCAGCTCAGCCGGGTGAGCTCCCGCTCCCAGCGCGGGGCGGTCACCATCTGGCGGCGCAGCTCCTCGCGGGCGTACCGCACGTGACGGGCCTCCTCCACCACGTGGATCCGCGTCACCCCGCGCACCAGGGGCTGCACCCGCTCGTCCGGGAACGTCAGGCGCTGCATCCAGTCCAGGATCTCCTCGCCGAGCAGCGTGGCCGCGAAGGAGCCCGGGGTGGTGGAGACGGTCTTCAGGACCCGCGCGAGGTTGTGGTGGACCCGCGGCACCGGGTACTCGGGCGTCCCGCCGCGCCGGATCAGCCGGGCGAACATCATCGAGTGCCGGCACTCGTCGGCGATCTCGGTCAGCGCGTACCGCACGTGGTGGCTGGTCAGCGGCTTGTCGTAGATGTGCCGGGCCAGCAACTGCATGAGGATGATCTCGAACCAGATCCCGAGGGAGGCCAGCGAGGCCGCCTCGTGGCGCGCGAGGCCGAGCCGCTGCTCCTCGGACATCCGCCGCCACAGCGGGGTGCCGTAGAGGAGACCAGCTCCGGCGGCCAGAACCACTTCCCCTCCTCGAAGGGCGCGTCCCAGTCCAGCTCGGTGTCGGGGTCGTAGGAGTGCCTGCGCGAGGACTCCAGGAGGCGCTCGGCGACCTGCTCGCGGTCGCGCAGGGGCCCCAGCGCGTCCCGGACGAGGGTGAAGTCGGGCTCGTGGGAAAGGGTCATGGCGGGGACACCTCGCGCTGCTCGCCGTCGCGTTGCCGTGGGTCACCCGTTATTGGACTGCTCGTCAGCAGGGTCGTCAATCCTTCGCGCAAGAACGCGTACGACTTGTTGACGGTTCGTCAACAGCGTGTGAGCCTGCTGGGGTCGGACCGAAGCCGGCCGGAAGAAGGAGTCGTCCATGTCGACGCACGACCTCTACGCGAACGCCCCCGACGGAGCCGTCTGGGACGTGCCGGCCGCCGGCGCCGCCCGCTTCTCCTGGGACTACGACGACGGCCGCGACCGCCTCCTCGCCCTCTACCAGAAGGGCAAGGACAAGCAGTGGGACGGCGCCACCCGCATCGACTGGGACCTGGAGGTCGACCCGTACGACCCGCTCGGCACCCCGGACGAGGCCCTGGACCTGCACGGCACCCGGTACTGGGACCGGATGACCGAGAAGGACCGGGGCGAGCTGCGCCGCCACTACTCCTCCTGGCAGTTCAGCCAGTTCCTCCACGGCGAACAGGGCGCCATGATCTGCGCCGCCCGGATCGTCGAGTCCGTCCCCGACCTCGACGCCAAGTTCTACTCGGCCACCCAGACCATGGACGAGGCCCGGCACGCCGAGATCTACGGCCGCTTCCTCCACGAGAAGGTCGGGATGCTCTACCCGATCGACGACAACCTCAAGGGCCTCCTCGACGACACCCTGCGCGACTCCCGCTGGGACATGCCCTACCTCGGCATGCAGGTCCTCATCGAGGGCCTCGCCCTCGCCGCCTTCGGCATGATCCGCGACACCACCGACAAGCCGCTGCCGAAGCAGATCCTCGCGTACGTGATGCGGGACGAGGCCCGGCACGTGGCCTTCGGCCGGATGGCCCTGCGCGACCACTACCGGCAGCTCTCGGACGCCGAGCTCCGCGAGCGCGAGGAGTTCGTCATCGAGGGCTGCCACCTGATGCGCGACCGGCTGCGCGCCACCGACGTCCTGGTGAACTTCGGCGTCCCGCGCAAGGAGGCAGGGGAGCTGACCGAGCGCAGCGAGTTCCTCCAGCTCTTCCGCAAGCTGCTCTTCAGCCGGATCGTCCCCTGCGTCAAGGACATCGGCCTGTGGGGGCCGCGCCTCCGGAAGGCCTACCTGGACATGGGCGTCTTCGACCTCGGCGACTCCCACCTCGACCTGCTGATGGCCCAGGACGAGGAGGTCGCGGAACGGCTCGACGCGGAGCGCCTTCGCGCGGGAGGAGCGGGACCGGGTGGCGGAGGTCGCGGAGGCGATCGAGGCGGGGGCGGAGCAGGGAGCCCCGGGGCCGGAGTGACGACCGGGTGAGGGCTCCGCGGCCTACCCCTCCCCTCCGCCTCCAGCCGCAGCGCCTCCTCCATCACCGCCTTCGCGATCGGCGCCGCGCTCCCGCCCCGCTGATGTCCGTGCGGGAGGCCTCCGCGTCCTCGACGACCACCGCCACCGCCACCGCCGGCCGGGCGGAGTCCTCGCCCTGCGCCCAGGCGATGAACCAGGCGTAGGGGGTGCCGGTGTTGCCGAAGCCGTGCTGGGCCGTGCCGGTCTTGCCGCCGACCCGGGCCCCCGGGATCGCCGCGTTCGTCCCCGTCCCTCCTCCACCGCCCGCACCATCAGCTCCTGGAGCCGGAGCGCCGTCGAGGGGTTCATCGCCTGCCGGTAGCTCCGGCGGGCGGTCCGCTCCACGGTCGCGCCGCCGGAGGTCGTCGTGCGGTCGACGAGGTGCGGACGGGCGATCTCGCCGTTGTTGGCGACCGCCGCCGCCACCATCGCCATCTGGAGCGGGGTCGCCGTCGTGTCGAACTGCCCGATCGACGACAGCGCGAGCTGGTCCGTGCTCATCTCCCGGTCGAAGTGGGACTTCGCCACCCACGACGGCACCCGGAGGGCCGTGTCGTTGAAGCCGAACCGCTCCACCGCGTCGACCATCCCCGTCAGGCCCACCTCCACCCCGAGCCCGGCCATCACCGTGTTGCACGACCACTGGAGGCGTACGCGAGGGAGGCGTCGCCGCAGCCCTTCGCCTCGTTCGGCAGCACCTGCCGGGTGCCCGGCAGCACGAACGGGTCCGGGGTGTCCGTCGGCGCGTCCACGTCCCGCACCACGCCCGCGTCCAGGGCCGCCGCGGCCGTCACGATCTTGAACGTCGAGCCCGGCGGGTACGTCTGCCGCAGCGCCCGATTCAGCATCGGCCGGCTCGGCGAGGAGTTCAGCCGCCGCCAGGCCCCCGCGACCCCGGGCCCGTCCCGGAGAGCACCCCGGGTCGTACGAGGGGGAGCTGACGAGCGCCAGGATCCGGCCGGTGGCCGGCTCGACCGCCACCACCGCGCCCCGCTTGCCGGCCAGCCCCCGGAAGGCGAGCTCCTGCATCGGGGCCCCGGATCGTGGTGAGCACGTCGCCGCCGGGCTCCCGGCCCCGGGTGAGGCCGTTCAGGAGCGGCAGCGGCGCCAGCATCGGCTCCGTCCCCGCGAGGACCGCGTCCTCGGCGTCCTCGACGAGCGTCGTGCCGTACGTCTGGGAGGCGTAGCCGGTCAGCGGCGCGTACAACGGGCCCTGGCGGTAGGTCCGTTCCCAGCGCAGTTGCTGTCCGCTGTCCCGGGAGCCCGTCACCGGCTTCCCGTCGACGACGATCTCGCCGCGCGGCTGCGCGTACCGGCCGATCGCGATCCGCCGGTTGGCCGGATCGTCGTTCAGCGACCGGCCTCGACGACCATCACGCGGCCCGCGTTCACGAGCAGCGCGGCCAGGAGCAGCAGGCAGAGCGCGGCGGCGCGCCGGATGTAGCGGGTCACCGGGCCTCCCCGGGGGCGTACGGGCCGTACGGGATGCGCGAGGTCACGGGGGCGGACACGCGCGCGGTCACGCGGCGCCCTCCTTGACCCGCGCGGGCTCCCCGTGTCGGCCGGCTCGGGCCGCGGCGCGCGCCGAGTCGCTGACCCGGACGAGGAGGGCGACGATCACCCAGTTGGTCACCACGGACGAGCCTCCCTGTGCCAGGAACGGCATCGCCATGCCGGTCAGCGGGATGAGCCCCATCACCCCGCCCGCGATCACGAAGACCTGGAGCGCCACGATCGAGGCGAGCCCGATCGCGAGGAGCCGTCCGAAGGGGTCGCGCAGCAGGAGGCCGGCGCGGTAGCCGCGGCCGACGAACAGCGCGTACAGCAGGAAGAGCGCGCTCAGGCCGACGAGCCCCAGCTCCTCGCCGGCCGTCGCCAGGATGAAGTCGGACTTGGCGGCGAAGCCGATGAGCACTGGAGTGGCCGAGGCCGAGCCCCGTGCCGAGCATCCCGCCGGCCGCGAAGGCGAACAGGGACTGGGCGAGCTGCCCCGGCCCTCGCCCGCCCGGATCGAGGCGAAGGGGTCGAGCCAGTCCTGCACCCGGCCGTGGACGTGCGGTTCGAGCGAGCCGACCAGGAAGGCGCCGGCGGAGGCGAGCACCAGGCCGACCGCGACCCAGCCGGTCCGGCCGGTCGCCACGTACAGCATGATCACGAAGAGGCCGAAGAAGAGCAGCGAGGTGCCGAGGTCCCGCTCCAGGACGAGGACGCCGACGCTCAGCAACCAGATCGCCACCACGGGCCCGAGGACCCGCCCCGAGGGGAACTGGATCCGCCAGATCCGGCGGCCGGTGTACGCGAGCGCGTTGCGGTTGGCGGCGAGGTACGCGGCGAAGAAGACCGCGAGCAGGATCTTGGCGAACTCGCCCGGCTGGAAGGAGAGCCCGCCGATCCTGATCCAGATCCTGGCGCCGTTCACGGCGGGGAAGAGGATCGGAAGCAGCATCAGGGCGAGCGCGGCGGCGACGGAGACGTACGCGTACCCCTGGAGGGTGCGGTGGTCGCGCAGCAACAGCACCACCAGGATGAAGAGCGTCACGCCGAGCGCCGACCAGACGAGCTGGGTGGTCGCGGCCCGGTCGTACGGCGTCTCCAGGTCGAGCCGGTGGATCAGGGCCAGGCCCAGGCCGTTGAGCAGGACCGCGATCGGCAGCAGCAGCGGATCGGCGTACGGGGCGCCGAAGCGGACCGCGAGGTGGGCGACGAGCGCGAGCAGGCCGAGCCCGGCCCCGTAGCGGGCGGCGTCCGGCGGCACGGCGCCGCCGCGAGCGAGACCGACCGCGGCGTAGCCGTAGACGGCGATGAGGACGGCGCAGACGAGGAGGGAGAGTTCCACGCCGCGGCGCTTCGGGACGCGTACGCCGGGCGGGGGCGCGGGCGTTCGCGGTGCGGTCATGGGCGCAACGTAGCAAGCGGTATGCGCTATGTCCCTTTGCGTGACGGTGTGCCGTGCGGCGGTGTGCCGCCGTAGCCCTCTCGCGGTCTCCCGGCGCCCTCAGCCGTTCCCGCCGCCCGGCCCCTCCGGCGGGGAGCGGGTGCGGGAGGACTGGGCGGGGGTCAGGTGAAGGGCCGGGTGGGGGCCGGGCCAAGGTCCGGACGAGGGGCCGGGCTAAGGACCGGATGAGGGGCCGGGTGGGGGATCCGGCAGGGGCGGTACGTACGCGGGGAGCCGCAGCCGCGCCTCGGCGCCCCGCCGGGCGCCGCGGCGAAGACCAGCTCGGCGCCGATCACCTCCGCCTGTCCCGCCGCGATGGTCAGCCCCAGGCCGTGCCCCTTGCTCCCGCTCTCGGTGCGGAACCGCTGCGGCCCGGACTCCAGCAGGTACGCGGGATACCCCGGCCCGTGGTCCCGCACGGTCACCACGGGCCCGTCCACCGTGACCACCACCGGGGGCGCCCCGTGCTTGTGCGCGTTGGCCACCAGGTTGCCGAGGACGCGCTCCAGGCGCCGCCGGTCCGTCTCCACGGAGGCGTCCCGCACGATCCGCACCTCCGTCTCCGTGCCCGAGGCGCGGACCACCCGTTCGGCCAGCGGGCCCAGTTCGTGCACCGCCAGGTCCACGGTCTCGTTGCGGGCGTCGAGCCGCGAGATCTCCAGGAGGTCCTCGGTGAGCCCGCGCATCGCCCGCACCCGGTCCCGTACGAGCTCCGAGGGGCGCCCCTCCGGCAGCAGTTCGGCCGCGGCCGTGAGCCCGGTCGGGGGGTGCGCAGCTCGTGCGCCACGTCGGCGGTGAACCGCTGCTCGCTCTGCAGCTTCCGCTGGAGGGAGGAGGCCATGGTGTCGAGTGCGCCGGAGACGGTCGCCACCTCGTCCTGGGGGCGGGTGGGGTCCTTCGTCCTCGGGTCGTCCACGCGCGCGTCGAGGTCGCCGGCGCTGATCCGGCGGGCCACCCGCGCGGTGAGGTGCAGCCGGCGCGTGACCCGGGTGACGGCGAAGACGCCCACGACCAGGGTCGCCCCGATCGCCAGGAGGGAGGAGCCGAGCAGCGAACGGCCGAGCGCGTCGATCGTCTCGGCGCTCTGCGAGTGGTCGAGGCGCACGGCGAGGGCCCGGCCGTCGGCGGGGCCCGCCGCCCACATCGCCGGCCGGCCCCGCGGTCGGCGACCACCGTGCCGCGCTCGCCGCGCAGGGCGAGCGCCCGCAGGGGGCCGGGAGGTCGGGCGGGTCGACGCCCGCGAACCGGGGAGCGGCTCGCCCGCCTCGTACAGGTCGGTGACCTCGCCGAGCCGGACCAGCGCCTTCTCCCGGGCGTCGTCCACGGTCTGCCGGGTCACGGACACGTGGACGAGCGCGCCGAGCAGCGCGGCGAGGGCGCAGCACATCACCGCGATGAACACCGCGGCCTTCCAGGTGAGCGTCGCGGTCCAGGCGGGCCGCCGGAACGCCCTCACGGGGTCTCCTCCGGAGGGGAGGGGTGCGGACGGCGCGGGGGGTACGGGGGAGGGCGCCGGGCCCGCGCCGGAGGGCTGGTCCCCGGACGGCCGGGCGCCGGAAGCAGGGCCTCCGGAAGCCGGGCCTCCGGAAGCCGGCCTTCCGGAAGGCCGGTCGTCGGAGGACGCGTCGCCGGGCGCCCGGTCGCCGGAGGACGGGCCCCGGAAGGCCGGTTCCCGGGAAGGCGTCCGCCACCAGGACGCCCGCCCCCGGCGGCCCACCCGGCAGCCCTCCGGGCGGCCTCGCCCGGACGATCTCGTCCCGGGTGGGCAGCATGCTGCCCTGCTGCTCGTCCCAGGACCAGGCGGTGCGGTACTCGTACCCCGGGATGCCGGCCGACCCGACCCGCATGATCAGGTCCCGGCCGGCCAGCTCCACGGTGATGACCTGGTCGACGGTGGACATGATCCGGGTGAGCCCGCCCTTCTCGGCGCGGTAGACCCGCACGGCGACCTGCTGCTCGGGCATCCGGATCCCGACGATCAGCTCGTCCCGGCCGTCGCCGGTGAGGTCGCGGTAGTACGGCCGCATGACCGGACAGGCGGCGGGCGCGCTCACGCAGGCCTCGACCGCCCGGGCGGTCTCCTCGTACAGCCCGTCCGCGCCGCTGCGCGCGTCGGGGTGGGCGCACCTCGGCGCGGACGACCTCCACCGCGTCGACGGAGCGGACGTCGCCGCCGGCGACCGCGATCCCGGGGACGCGCTGGATGTCGGACTCGCCGTAGTCGATCGGCGGGTTCGTGGCGGGCGGCAGATCGGGCCAGAGCCGTACGGGTCCCACGGCGGGGCTGGTGGGCCCGGCGCTCTCCAGGCCGCCCGTACCGGCGCTGCCGCACCCGGCGAGCGCGAGGACGCCCAAGGCGCACAGGGCGCCGACGGCGACGTGCACTCCGCGCGGTCCCACGTGCCCACCTGCTCCCCGGTCGTCGACGGGCTGCTCTTCTCCCCGTAGACCTTATGCGGAAGACCTTATGGGGGCCGGAGTCCTTTTGCCCCCGCGTCGGATCCGCCCCCGCGGCGGGCGGGGCCGCGCGGGCGCTCCTCGGTACGCGCCCCGCACCCCTCACTACGCGCCCCGCACCCCTTCGGCACGCGTCCCGCACCGCTCAGTACGCGCCCCGCTCCATCCGGGCGAGGGCGGCCCGGCACAGGGTGAGGAGCTTCTCGTCGAGGTGGACGTCGTGCGTGCCCGAACCGCCCTCGCGGGCGTTGTGGCGGCGTCTGCGGGTCAGCTCGGTGAGGACGACGAGCTGGGCCGCCGAGGCGGCGGGGCCCATCTCCGCCAGGCACTCCGCGATGTCCACGCGCACGTGCCGGTTCTCCTCCCAGGCGGCGAGCAGCACCGGAAGGACCTCCTCCGTCTCGCCGGTCACCCGCCACAGCGCCGCGGCGCGCGGACCCGCACCCACGGGTCCCGCGAGGCGAGGGCGGGCCGCAGGGCCGGGGCCGCGGAGGCCGCCGCGGGGCCGATCTCGCCGAGGACCCGGGCGGCGGCGCACCGGTCCGCGTCCGGCAGGCCCGGCCGCAGCCACCGCTCCAGGGCCGGCAGCACCTCCGCCGCGTCCTCCTCGGCCGCCCACAGGGCGCGCGCCGCCGCCGCGGAGACGGCGGCCGACTCTTCGGCCAGGAGCTCCCGCAGCTCCGGTACGGCCTCCCGGGCGGCGGGCCCGAAGGCCGCGAGGGTGCGCAGGGCGGCCTCCCGCACCCGGTCGCGCCGGTTGGCGGGCGCGCTGCGCAGCACCCGCAGCACCTCGGGGAGGGCCTGGGCGCCCCGCACGGCGGCCAGGGCGTGCAGCAGCGGGGCCGCCCGGTCGTACAGCCGCTCGTCCAGCTCGACCCGGGCGAGCCGGCGCCGGAGCGCGGGGCGAGCATCGCCGCCGAGGGCCCGAGGCCGTCCGTGGCGTACAGCAGCTCCCGCCGCACCTCGTCCTCTCCCTCCAGGGCGCGGGCGAGCAGCGGCACCGCGCGGATGTCCCCGGCGCGGGCGAGGGCGATCAGCGCCCCTCGCGCCCGGACCGCCCGACGGCGCCGTACCCGCCGGCCGGCCCCGGGGAGCGGAGGCCAGGCGCGCCGCGAGCGCGTCGGCGGCGGGCGCGCCCAGCTCGAAGAGCCGCTCCAGGAAGGAGGTGGCGGCCTCCCGCAGCCGGGGCTCGGGATCGTGGAGCTGCTCGCCGACGAGCCGGACGACCTCCTCGTACCGCCCGCGCCAGACCCGTATCAGACTTCCGCACAGCCAGATCGCGTCCGCGCGCTGCCACCGGTCGGGGCTGCGGAGCTGGGCGAGGACCAGCGCGATCCGGTCGTCGACGCGGTCGTCGAGCGCGGCGTGCAGCGTCCGCAGCAGCTCCTCGGTCCAGGGGCGGGCCGCCCGGCCGCGTGCTCCTCCAGGAACTCGCGCACCTGCCCGATGAGCGTCGGGGCCGCGCCCCGGGGGTGCCGGGCCCCGTCCCGGCGGCGGACGCGGTCCTGATCTCCTCCAGGAGCCCCGTCACCCACGGCACGACGTCGTCGGGGATCTCGCCCGGCGCGCAGCGCGCCCGCTGGGCGAGGGCCGCGAGCCGGAGCCCCGGGTCCTGGGCGGCCCGGGCCAGCCAGCCGAGCCACTCGACGGTCTCGGCGCGCAGCGACGCGTGCCGCAGGGCGAGCTGCCCGACGGCGGCCACGAGGGCGAGCCGCACCTCGGTGTCCCGCTCGACGGTGAGCCGCTCCCGCAGCAGGGTCAGCACCCGGGCGGGCTCGGGATGCAGCGAGGCGAGCGCGCACGGCGCGGCGAGCCGCACCTCGGGGTCGGGGTCCGAGACGAGGCCGAGGAAGACGCCGGCCCCGGCGGCGATGGCGGCAGCGGCCATGGCGTAGTTGGCGGCGGGGATGAACTCCCCGTCCTCGCCCGGGTGTTCGCCCAGCTCCTCCTCGTCGTCCAGCTCGATCCCGCCGATGCTGGTGAGGAGTTCGACGATGCCGCCCCGGTCCCGCACCCCGGGGTCGGCGACGAGTTCGAGGAGGAAGGGGATGCAGGCGAGCGTCGAGTCGTAGACGTCGCCCTGGTGGTGCACCGCCCGTACATGCCGTCGAGGGCCGTCTCCCGTTCGGCGGGGTCGGCGGAGGCGAGTCCGCGGAGCAGCTCCGGCACGTCGTCCGCGGGGCCGTACGCATGCCCCAGCGAGGCCCAGTCGACCTCCTCGATCCCCGTCAGCATCGCCGCCGCCTTCCCCGTGAGCGCTGTACCAGGCAGCAAGTGTGCACCACAGGACGGACAACAAGGCCGTACCGCCGATACCCACCCGCGGGAGCCCCGCCTTCCGCTCTCTTTGCGCCATGTACGCTGCGGAGCAAGGCAGTTGCCCTGCGTACCCGCCCCGCGGCCCCGCCGCCTCCCGCCCGTGCGCGGCTTCCTCCCACCTCCCCGGCCGGACCGCCGTCACCCGCGCGGGCGGTCGGTATCCATACCGCGACGCGCCCCGCGCCCGCTCCGGCGCGCGGGACGATGCCGGGAACCCCCGTACCGCTCCATACGTGGCGCGATGTCGTCCCTGGGGGAATGGACTCTTGTGAACGCCGGAGGACCGGCCGCGCGTCGGGGCCGGGCGCCGAGCCGCCCCTGCCGGGCGCGTCCGTACTCGGCCGGGCGTGTCCGTACTCGGCCGGGCGTGTCCGTACTCAGCCGGGCGCGTCCGTACTTCAGCCGGGCGTGTCCGTACTCAGCCGGGCACGTTCGTACTCGGCCGGGCGCGTCCTACTCGGCCGGCGCGGGCGGGCAGCAGGTCGCGGACGAGGGCGGCCACCTCCTCGGTGTGGTCGTCGAGGAAGAAGTGGCCGCCCGTGAAGACGCGCGTCCGGAAGGCGCCGGAGGTGTGCTCGCCCCAGGCCTCGACCTCCTCGACGCTCGCCTCGGGGTCCCGGTCGCCGGTCGGGCCGACGACCGGGCAGGTCAGCAGCCGGCCCGCGGTGTCCTCGTAGGAGGCGAGGGCGAGGTAGTCCCCGCGCAGCGCGGGCAGGACCAGCTCCAGCAGCTCGGGCTCGTCGAACACCGCGCTGTCCGTCCCGCCCAACCTCTTGACCCGTTCCACGAGTTCGGCGTCGCCGAGCGGCACGTGCCGGTCCCGCCACCGGGCGGCGGCGGGCGCGCGCCGCCCGACACGACCAGGAGGTCCGGCTCGCCGCCGGGCAGTCGGGCGAGCCGCACGGCGACCTCGTACGCCAGTGAGGCCCCCATGCTGTGCCCGAGCAGCGCCCGGGGCCGGCCGTCCGACGGACCCAGCGCCTCCGCGATCAGGTCGGCGAGCCGGTGCAGGTCCTCCACCGGCGCCTCGCGCAGCCGGTCGTGGCGCCCCGGGTACTGCACGGCCGCCACGTCGACGGCGGGGAGAGCGCCAGGGCGAGGGGTCGCCAGGAGGAGGCGGAACCACCGGCGTGCGGGAAGCACACCACCTCGCACTCCGCACCGCCTCCGATCGGCGCCCCCGCCCCGCCGTCACCGGGAACCGCCGCAACCAGACATCACGCGACCGACTCATTCCGCCCCACCTCACCGAACTCCACGGACTCCCGGCCACCGGCCGCTGCCAGGGCATCGTAAGAGCCCCCGGCCCGGGCGTCCGCCGAAGAGCCCCGGCCAGGAGCGTCCGCCGAAGAGCCCCCGCCCAGGAGCGTCCGCCGAACCGGCCGGTGCCGCATACTCCGGCCATGGATACATCGGACGAGGGCCCGGAGCTCGACCGGCGGTGGGCCGGCCTCGGCAACAACGTGTCCGGCGTGCTGCACGGCTGCCGTGACGCCTCCGCCGTGGCCGCTCGCCTCGTCGGCGCGGGGTGGAGCTCCCGCTCGTCGTCCTGGTGCGGCTACGAGCTGGAGACCGACTGGTGCCGGATCGAGGTCGACCCGGCCGGCGAGCCGGAAGTCCTGCTCAACGGCGTCGTCGACCCCGACCGCATCGGCGAGCTGGGACGGCTCCTCGACCGGTTCGGGATCCCCCACGAGCTGGAACTCGACGACGGGGACGGCGCCCCGGTGTGCGAGAGTCGAGGACGACCCACGTCCGAACAGGGGAAGACGTTCCGATGGAACCGCTCGTGCATGTGCCCACCGAAGAGCCGCACTTGCCCACCGAAGACCCGCACTTCGGTGCGATCGCCATAGAACTCGACCACGCGGTAGGGGCCTTGACCGTGCGCGGCACCGGACTGCCGACGGTCGAGATGCGCCGTGCTCCCGGAACGCCCCGGACGGCCAGGTGCCGATCGGCACCCGCGACCCCGAGCGGCTCACCCTGACCGTCGACGGCACCGAGGAGACCCTGCGCCCCGCCAAGGGGTTCCTGACCCGGCGGTCGTACCGCGTGGAGGCCACTTCCACGACGCGAGGGCACACGTACCGTCTGGTACCGGACTCCCTCGCCACCAGCAGACTGCTGCGGGACGGCCGGCTGCTCGGCGTCTTCACGTCGTCCGGCGACGGGCACGTGACGGCCGACTGGGAGACGCCGGACGCCCCGCCCGCCCTCCGGAGCCGTACGACGCTTCCATGGGGTACGCCCTGGCCGCCGCCTTCGGCACGGGCGCCGAACCGATGTGGAGGCTCGTCCTGGACGCCGTACTCGACCTGTGGCCGTAAGGGCCCGCCCCTGACGTACGGCTGCCCGCGCCCGGTCCGCGAGCGGCGAGACGCGGGCCGCACCGGCCCGTGTCACAGGGCGCCGGTCCACCTCGTCCCAGGGGATGTAGCCACCGACGACCACGGAGGAGCACCCATGGACCCGCGACTGAACTACTCGGCGGTCCCGACCGCCGGCAAGGCCTTGAAGCACTTCATGTCGGCGGGCAAGGCGATCGGGGACTCGCCGCTGCCGACCGCGACGCGGGAGCTGGTGGCGCTGCGCGTGAGCCAGATCAACGGCTGCGCCGCCTGCGTCGACATGCACACCAAGGAGGCCGCCGCCGCGGCGAGACCCCGGTGCGGCTGAACCTGGTCGCGGTCTGGCGGGAGGCCACGGTCTTCACCGAGGCCGAGCGCGCCGCGCTGGAGCTGACGGAGGAGGGGACCCGGGTCGCGGACGCGGGCGGGGGCGTCAGCGACGCGGTGTGGGCGTCCGCCGCCGAGCACCACGACGAGGAACAGCTCACCGCCCTGGTGATCCTGGTCGCCTTCATGAACGCGGTGAACCGGCTGAACGTCATCACCCGGCAGCCGGCCGGCGACTACGAGCCGGGACGCTTCCACTGAACGGGAAGGGGTTCCCCGTGAACAAGGTCGAGGAGTTCGAGGAACTGCGGCCGCTGCTCTTCTCGATCGCCTACCGGATCCTGGGCAGCGTGGGCGAGGCCGAGGACGCGGTGCAGGAGGCGTGGCTGCGCTTCGACGGCTCGGAGGCCCGGGTCGCGTCGGCCAAGGCGTTCCTGTCGGCCACGGTGACGCGGATCTCGATCGACGTGTTGCGTTCCGCGCGGGTGCGGCGGGAGGAGTACGTGGGCCCGTGGCTTCCCGAGCCGCTGCTCGGCGACCCGTACCAGGACCCGGCGCGTTCGGCGGAGCTGGCCGACTCGGTGTCGACGGCGGCACTGCTGCTCCTGGAGCGGCTCAGCCCGCTGGAACGGTCGGTCTTCGTCCTGCGCGAGGTGTTCGGCTTCGGGTTCGACGAGGTCGCCGCGTCGGTGGGACGGTCGGAGACGGCGTGCCGGCAACTCCTGGTACGGGCCCGGCGGCATATGCGGGACGGCCGCCCCGGTTCGAAGCGGACCGCCGGGAACGGCAGGAACTGGCGACGCGGTTCTTCGAGGCGCTGAAGGACGGCGACGTGGACGGCCTGCGGAACCTGCTGGCCGCCGACGTCCACCTGATCGGCGACAGCGGCGGCAAGGCCCCCGGCTCGCCAGGACCGTCCACGGCCCCGAGAACGTGTCCCGCCTGCTCGCCTCCGTCTTCCCCTGATGGCCCGCATCGACGTGACCTTCGAGCCCCACGAGATCAACGGCCGGCCCGGCGCGCTCTTCCACGACCGCGAGGGCAGAGTGCTCCACACCCTGACCCTGGACACACGCGCCAGCCGGATCCAGACCATCCACTCCGTCATCAACCCCGACAAACTCACCCACCTCGGCCCGGTCGCCGACGCCTGGGCAATCGACCGCGAACTGAAACGGACCCGCGCCCGGACGAGGTGACCTCGTAGACGGCTCCCTCACCAGAACTGCAGAAGCTGTCTCCGCCGGACCGTTTGTGTCTCACGCCCGGATTCCGCCCTTCCGGGTAATGGGCACCCGAGATGCTCCGGCCGACGACCGTCATCCAGGCCCCGCCCTCGGTCGAAAAGGAGATCGGCTCCGGAGGCCCGGCGGAGACTGGTCGGAGGACGACCGTTCGAGTGATCAACGGGGAAAGCATTCCGATGGAACCGCTCGTGTATGTGCCCGCCGACGACTCGCGCTTCGGCGCGGTCGTCATCGTGCTCGATCACAAGAGGGGGCGGTGGCCGTGAGCGGTGACGGACTGCCGCCGACCGGGATCCGCCGTGCTTCCGGAACCCCTCTGGAGAGCCAGGTGTCGATCGGCACCCGCGATCCGAGCGGCTTACCCTGACCATCGGCGGCGTCGAGAAGACCCTGCGCCTCGCCAAGGGGTTCCTGACCCGGCGGCCGTACCGCATGGAGGTCATCTCCGCGGGGCGGGGACGCGGGTACCTCCTTGCGCCGGATTCCCCGGTACCAGCAGACTGCCGCGCGACGGCCGGCTGCTCGGCGTCTTCATGTCGTCCGGCGACGGGAACGTGACCGCGGAGTGAGATACGGAAGGCAATTCCGACCGGATTCCGGAGCCGCACGACGCGTCCACGGGCTACGCGCCGGCCGTCGCCTTCGGAGCAGGCGCCGAACCGATGTGGAAACTCGCCCTGCACACCCTGCACGCCCTGCACGCCCTGCACGCCCTGCACGCCCTGTGGTCGTGAGTTGTGACGCCCGTTGAAGGTCGTCGCCGTACTGGTCGCGGAGCCGGTTGCCGGGCACGGGAACCTGCTGCCCGTACGTACCCTTGGAAATGTGCCTGTCGTGCGCCCAGGCCATGACGCGCGCCCTGAGATCGTCGTTCACCAGCCGCGTCACGGCCTCGGCCATGTACCGGTCGCGCACGGCGAACACGCTGTTCTCCCCGGCCACAGGGGCGAAGGAGCATGTCACCAGGTCGGCGGCGCGTACGAGGATCCGCGCGTGCTCCAGGACCTCGCCGCCCTCGCCGTCCAGGAGGCCTCGTGACGCTTGGCCAAGAGTGTGTCTGCGAGTGCGGTCCGGCGAGATGAGCAAGGGCCACGGCGAAGGCGAGCCGGTAGGCGTCGCGCCCCGGGCGATCGACGGCGGCGGCCGAGACGAGAGAGTGTCTCGCTGACAGTCTCGCCATGGTGGCGCCGGCTGCGGGAAGACGTACAAGCGCCGGTGTCGCGGCTTCAACACGGTGAGGGAGTAAGCGGTCGAGTGCGGCTACCTGGAGGAGAACCCGCTCCACGGACTCGAGGGAGCGTCACGACAAGCGCGGCCTCATTGATTCGAAAAGCTTTGAGTTCAGGCTCGTTGATGGCGTGTGAGTGATCTGGTGGGGGACGCGCGAGCCCGGTCGCCGGACGCGCAGGAGGCCGTGCGGTTGCTGGCGATGTCCGCGCTGGCGGAGGGCCGGGGCCGGGTAGAGGTCGCTGCCCTGTTCAAGGTGTCGGTCAAGGCCGTGGACAACTGGTGGGCGAAGTGGCAGGCCGGCGGCCGGGACGCACTGCTGTCGCGCCCGCGAAGCCGTCGCGTGGGCGAGCATCAGGCCCTGTCCGAGACCGAGCAGGCCGCCGTCCGGCAGGCCGTCCTCGACCACGTCCCCTCCGACTTGGGGCTTTCGGGTCAGCTGTGGAGACGGAGGCAGATAGGCGAGCTGATCTTCAAGCTGTACCGGGTCCGGTTCACCGAGCCTGGGGTGGGCAAGTACCTCAAGCGCTGGGGTCTGACCTTCCAGCGCCCGGACAAGCAGTCGTTGAGCGGGATCCGGAAGCGGTCCGCGTCTGGCACGGAGAGACCTGGCCGGCGATCCGGGCCAGGGCCAAGGCGGAGAACGCCGAGATCCTCTTCGCCGACCAGGTCGGGATCCGCTCGAACCAGGTCACCGGTCGCAGCTGGGGTGCCAAGGGTGTGACCCCCATCGTCCGCCACACCGGAAACCGGTTCTCCGTGAACGCGATGTCCGCGATCAGCACCCGCGGCCGGATGCACTTGATGGTCTTCGTCGAAACCTCCGACGCCCAGATGATGTGCCGCTTTCTCGCCCGGCTCGGCGGGCACTTCGACCGGAAGGCCCACTTGATCGTCGACCGGCACTCGGTTCACCGCTCGAAGACCGTCCGGGCCTGGCTCGCTGACCATCAGGACCGGATCGAGCTGCATTTCCTGCCCTCGCGCTCACCCGAACCGAACCCGGACGAACTGGTCGACGCCGACCTCAAGCGCAGCTTGCCCCACACCACCGGGCCAGGAACCAGGCCGAACTCGCCGCCGAAACCCGCAGGTTTTTCCACCGTCGACAACGTCAGCCACACATCGCCCGCGGCTACTTCGGCGGCCCGCACGTCCGCTACACCCTCGACGAGAACCCTATAAGTTTCTGATCAAAAGACAGGCCGATTTGGCGTGATGGAGATCGCGGGGCTTCGGTCGGCTTAGGGGTGCGCAATCTCCGGCTTTAGCCGAGCAAGGGGTGGCTGGTAGTGCATGGTCGGCCTGGTGCGTCGGGCGTGCGTTTGTGCTGGGTGTCCCCGCCGTGAGCCGTCAGTGGTGCAGTCGGTTCAGGGTCTGCGGTAGCGCCTTCCGAGGGTGCTCCGGCGAGGTGGACAGGAGGCGGTGCGAAGGGGCGCCAACCTGTAATCGGGGGTGGGGACTCGTCACCCGGCCTGTGGGCGGGGTTCGTAGCCCTTGCGAGGGCGGCACTGCCGTGTGAATTGCGGATTCGGTGTCCGGTGTCGGGGTAGGCGACGACCGGATCAGGGCGTCGGCGCGTAGCACGGAGCAGTACGAGGTCGAGCTCGTACCGGGCGGCCGCAAGGGGCCGGACGGGCACGTGTGACTGTCCGTACGGTCAGGAGGGCAACTTCTGCAAGCACTTGGTCGCGCTCGGTCTGACCGTGATCGCTCAGGGAGAGGACGTCCCCGTCAGCGGGAATCGGGCCGGGACCGGGCACACGGCCTCGACGTCTGGCTGTCCGGGCTACCAGGGGAGGAACTGCTCACTCTCGTACGGGAGGAGATCGCCGAGGACCGGCAGCTGCGCCGCCGTCTGGAACTGCGGACGGCGAGCGCTCGCGGAGACCTGGTCGGGATCCGGTCCCGCGTCCGTGAGCTGCTCGACAGCGGCCCGTTTGCGCAGTACGGCTATGTCGAGTACGCCGATGCCCGCGCCTACGCCGACCAGGCGGGGCAGGCGGTGTCCGCGATCCGTTCGCTGACTGTCTCGGGCCGGGCCACCGACGCGATGGTGCTGGCGTGGGAGGCGATCGGGCTGCTGGCCGGGGTGATCGAGAGGGTCGACGACTTCGACGGCCGGGTCGGCCGGACCGGCACCGATCTCGCCGACGCCCACCACGAGGCATGCCGTGCGACGGGCCCCGATCCGGAGGAACGTGCGGACTGGCTGGTCACTC
The DNA here is from genome assembly GCA_007858575.1 of Streptomyces sp. WAC08241. GTDB lineage: Bacteria > Actinomycetota > Actinomycetes > Streptomycetales > Streptomycetaceae > Streptomyces. The sequence continues at coordinate 4,155,142 of CP042279.1, read as the reverse complement.
ACGCGCTCGACGACGCGGCCGACCTGACGGACATCGACCCGCAGCCCAGACCGCCGCGTGTTTGTCGCCTGAGCGCGAGAAAGCCCTGGACCTCCTGCGCGCCGACGCGAAATGGAAAGACGCCCACGGCGGCCGCTTCCTCGTCGACGTCCTACTCGATGACAAGGACACGGATGCCGCCTGGCAGGCAGCCACGACATACGGCGCCCACGGCGGTCAGTGGCTCACCCTCGCCGACCAGTCCCGTCCCACCCGCCCCGCCAACGCACTCGTCGTCTACCTCCGCCTGGCCGCCCCGCTCACCCGCCGGACTGGCAACCGCGCCTACGAACAGCTCGTCGGTCTGCTGCTGAGCATGCGTGACTGCCACCGCTACCTCGGCACGCCGGACGACTTCACCACGTACATCACCGACCTGCGAGCCGCCCAGAGCGGAAGCGGAACCTGATGCGTTTGATGGAGCGGCATGGCTTGTGAGCTGAAACGGTGTGTCCGTGCACTTGGGCGCGGGTGCGCCGCATAGGTCAGGCCGCGTTCGAATCCGACGGAGGACCGTCACCCGTCAGGAGGGACGTCGCACGGCCGGCATCGCGATCGGCATACCGGGGCAGGTAACGGCTCGGTCGCCCATGCCAGGAGACAACCAGCTCGTCGCGTGCTCGGGTGGCCGCCACGAAGAGCAGAGAACGGGCTCGCTGTTCCTCTTGCCGGTATCGGTCGGGATTGCCCAGCCGGAAGGCTTCGATGCGCTGATGGGGGACCAGGCCTTCGCTGACACCGGCGAGAAACACCCGCTGGAATTCGAGCCCCTTGAAACGGTGCATGGTGCCGATGCGTACGGTGTCGGTGTCGCGGGGCCCTTCCCTGCCGATCTCACTCGCGGGGATCAGGAAGGGCTCGCCCGCCAGGGTGTAGGCGAGCTGAGTGACCGCGGCCTTGTCCGGAACGCTGACGGCCATGGCGGCGTACGGAGTGCCGTAGCGCTCGTATCGCTCCTTGAGCAGCGTGGCAATGGCCCTCATCTCGGTCTCCCAGTCGGGAGCACGCCAGTACTGGGGGCCAGTCCCGTGAGGACGGAGCGGTACCCGTCCAGGGTGTCCGTACCGTCGTCGAGATCGTCGAAGCTCTCGCCGTGCACCAGGCCGTGGGCACTGCCGAGGATCTCGCGCGTCGTGCGGTAGTTCAATGTCAGTCGCTGGGAGGCCCGGCCGGGGTGCTGATGCCGAGCCTGCCCAGGACGACCTGGTGAGAGTAGATGCGCTGATGGGCGTCTCCGACCAGGAAGATGTCGTTCGGCCCAGGCGCCACCATCGCGCGTAGCATCCGCCAGTGCGAGGCCGACAGGTCCTGAGCCTCGTCCACCACGACGTGGCGGTATCGAGGCTTGAGCCACATGCCACTGCCGGCCTCGCGGTGAATGAGGTCCAGACCGCCGTGCTCTTCCTTGCAGTGCGCCTGTTCGATGGCCTTGGTCATGCGGTGTTCCTCGATCCGCGCGGCCTCGTCGGCGACCAGCGCGTACGTGGTGCGCTTGGGCGGACCGTCCAGGAGCGCGCGGTACTTCGCCACCAGCTCCCACACCTGCTTCCGGCCGGCTCGGTGCAGCGCACCCCGGCCCGCCGTTCGGCCCGGAGGTAGAGGCGTTCGGTACCGCAGCCCTGGGCGAGGATGACGTGCTGAACTCCGAATCGAGGAAGTCGGCGTCGAAGTCGAAAACCCCACCTCGGCGCACGCCCGGTGCCAGAGCGCCATGGCCTCCTCGTCGCCCATGGGCATGCCGAGCACGGAGCTTGGGTACTGCTCGACCACTTCCCTGGCCAGATGGTCCACGGACTTGACGTCGACCCGGCGGACGAGGGCATCGTTGCCGAGCCGGTGCAGGCGCTCCTTCAGGTCGGCTGCGAGGTTGGTGTTGTACGTGGTCAGCAGGACGGGTCTGGTCTGCCCCGGCGGCAGCTGGGCCTGAGGTGCCGGACCCGGTGGAGGGCCACGACCGTCTTGCCGGTGCCCGGCCCTCCGGTGACCTTCGCCGATCCTTTGAACGAAGCGGTGGCCAGCCTGTGCTGTTCGGGGTGGAGGAAGAGCCGCCAGGCGTCGAAACCGTCCCCGAGTGCGTCCAGGACGGCCGCGTCCTCGGTACTGACCTGGGAGACGGGCCGTCGTGCCGCCCGGGCCCAGTCCCGCGGGTCGACCTCTTCGTCCGCCCGCCATGGGGCGGTGATGAATCTGCGGACCTCGTTCGGATCCATGCCGTCGTGCAGCGCGAGCAGCACTTCCCGGGTGAGACCGGGGAGGTTGTGGCCGAGGACGGCACTCAGCTGACAGCTGTCGGTGATCCTTCGCAGGGCGGGCAGGAGAGGCGATGACCCCCAGGCCAACCAGTTCCTCGTCCTCGTACGGGGCGAAGAGAGGACCGACAGGGCGGCCGGTGCGGTCTCGGAGGTGGCGGCCCCGACGTCCGACAGGAGGGCGGACGTCTCGGTGGCGGAGGGCTTCTCCGGTGTGGTGCCCGGTTCCGGACCGGGTTCGGGGCGCACGGGCATCGCCACCACATGGGCGCTGACCTCGCTCTGGTCGACGAGTTCGACACCGCCCGAGACCGCGTTGATCTCCACGGTCAGCCGGGCGAGCTCTTCCCAGGCCGACGGCCCGACCCAGACGGCCAGCAGACTGAAGCGGTTCTCCTCGGTTTCGAGCAGCAGGCCCATGCGGCTGCCGTCGAGCGCCGCAAGGAAGAGGCGCCCGTTTCCGCCCGCCTCACGCAGCAGGGTCAGCCGCAGGGCCCGGTTGGACCGGTCGGCCCGCAGTCGGCGGACGAAGTCACCCACCGCGTTCTTCGCCGCCGCGTCGAGGCGTCGAATGTCCTCGTTGGCCTGCGGCGTGACCGCGACCTGCGTCCTGACCCCATGGCTCATCGCCGGCCCCTCCCTCTCTGGAAGCGTCCTGCTGCCCATCGTCGAGTAGGGCTGCGAGCTCCTTCTCGTCCCATCCGCCCGGTGCCCGGACCTGCCACCCCGCCGCGATGCACTCCGCCATGTAGACGTCGTCGGCCGCGTCCTCGTCCAGGACCACCGCGATCCTGTGGTCCGGCCAGGCCAGTTCGAGCGGCCGGGAGATGCCGGCGGCATCCCAGCCCGCCTCAGCGGCCCGCACGTCGCCGCGTTCCGCGAGCGTCTTGGCGAGGGTCTCGATCGCCGGGTCGCCCACGTACGACAGCTCGCGCAGGACGAGCTCCCAGACGATGCGTTCCAGCGCGGTGGGAGTCGCGGAAGTGCCGGCGGCGGTGGGTACGGGATGCGCGGCCGCTTCGCCGGCCGCTCCCGGCATCGCGTCCCGGTCGTCACGCTCCGGCACGACGAGCCCTGTCCCCGGGAGTTCTTCCCGCAGGGCCGTGAGCAGCCCGTCCGCCCGTACGGCCGTGGCCGCGAGCAGCCCGCATCGAACGAGTCCAGTTCGCTGCGGGCGAGTTGCAACCCGTCGGCCCGGCCGGTCCCGGTCGGATCCAGGAACTGGAGTACGTTCCCCAGCTCAGCCACGCCTTCCAACGCCGCCGGTGTGCATCGCTGTCACCAGCCACAGCCTCCGCGCGGTCGTCCAAAACGGCCAGCGCACTCAACTCCTGCGGTTTCACCCGGGCATCGCCGATCAACACCAGTGGCAGACCGGACCCGTCGCGCACAGGAAAGAGTCTCAGACCGCCACCGCTGACCGACGGGCGTTCGTCGCCTCGCAGCGCCGCCTCGATCCACGGCACGGCGGCCTCGGGAGAGAGCATCCACGACCTCTTTCCGCTTCGCGAGCTGAAGCAATCCCCCGACACAGAGGCGGGCCATCGCGCGCCAGCGCCGCAGATCCGGGTCGGCGAGGAAGCCGAGCAGAGCCGGGACGGCACCGGCGAACAGCCGGTCGATCTCGCCCGGATCCTGCTTCTGCCTCTCCCAGTTGTCCCGTGCCCGACCGCCCGGAGAAGCTTCGCCCTCGACGTCGTACGGCGGCCACGCGGTCCGCGCCCCTGGCCCGGCCAGAGCGGGCGTGAGCGCTTGCGCGGTCTCGTCCCCCTCCGTCGCCGCACTCCGGCCCGCCCGGCCCGCAGCTCCTTCTCCCAGGCCATGACGTCGTCCCAGGTGATCTGCCAGACCAGCGTGCCGTCGGCTCGCAGCCGGGCCCGCTTGGCGGCGTCCCCGCGATCCGGTTCGTCGCCGCGGACGCGTGCCACCGGTAGCCGTCCAGGTAGACGGCCACAGGCATGGGCGGCACACCGTCCGAGGTGGTCTCACCCGCGACGGGGCGCAGCAGCAGATCCGGTACCGTTCCTGGGCGTGCAGCGGCTTCTGGGCCACCGACTCCCAGCGGATCCGCGAGCCGTCCCGCCGACGCAGGGTGAACTGCTTGCCCTGCCGGCCGGTCGGCGTCTCCTCGTGTTCCACGTCGGCTCGGTTGGCGGGTTCGGCGAGCCAGCGGTCGAGGCAGTCGATGAAGCGCCGCTCCAGGTCACTCTGCGCCTGCCGGGCGAAGCGCCGCCGATCCTCCTCCTCGTCCTCCACTCGGCCCGTCCGGTCCTTGCGGACGGGCTTGACGTCCCAACGGCTGCGGCCGTCCTCGCCGAGCACGTCGTCGAGCATCCACAGCGCCTCGCGGCGGTCGAGGAGCGCGTACTCGCGCTCCGGCGCGTACCCCAGCAGGCACAGGTGGCACGCGCGCCGGGCCCCGTCCTGGCACGGGCAGTCGCGCAGATACTCCTGGGCGGCCGCCAGGACCGCCCGGAACTCCTCGCCCACACCCTCGACGAGCCGCTGGAGGTATCCGGTGCCACCGGGCAGCGAGTCGTAGAGCACCAGGTAGTTGCGGGTCAGTCCGGTCTCGCGGTCCGGCTCCGTGCTCGGCGTCGACCGGATGTGCGCCGGATCCCCGCCGTAGCGCAGCGCGAGCCCCAGGTGCAAGGCCGCGGAGAACGACGCCAGCCGCTCCGGCACGTGCAGCGTCGCGGCCGGCAGCAGGATGCGCAGCGCCTCGGTGCGGTGCTCGGTCGCGGTGATCACCCGCCGGTCCTGGGCCTGGAAGATCCGGCCGCGGCGCCGTGTGGGACACCAAGGGCGGTGGTGGGCCAGCTCCGGCCGTCCGGCCAGCGACTCGGACAGCTCCTCCTGCACGGGGACGTGACCGGGATCGCGGTCGGTGGCGCCGCCGCACAGAGGGCAGAGCACGAAGGGCGTGATGGTGACCTCGGTGCCAGCGAAGAACGTGTCGGGGCGCCGGCTCAGCCTGGCGGGCCCGAGGTTGAACCTCCGGATGACCGCCTCGCGTACGTGGTCGACGCCGAAGGCGCGCCCGAGTGTCGCCAGCTCTCCTTGATCGCGGCCGGGTCGACGTCCACCGCCGTGGCGGTCGAGTAGTGGCGCTGGTTGCGCGAGTCGTGGTCGTCGATGATCCGCGCGTCGTCCCGCTTGTCCCGCGAGGTCACCTTGTGCGGGACGATCACGTGATGCAACGCGGCCCTGCCGCCGATGCCGGGCCCGGCACAGCGGGGCAGGCCGACGTGTCGGCCTCGGCGTTCTTCGTCCGCACGTGTCCGCACTCGCGGCACACCCGCCAGGCGACCACGGCGGAACGCGGGTCCTCCTCGTCGTCCTTGGGGCGCGGCCCGAGATCGAAGCCGTCGATCGTGTGGTGGTACCCCAGGACGTAGTACGAGTTTCGGGGGCCAGCTCGGTGAGCGCGGACTCGGACGGCCGTGTGTACGTCCGGGTCTCGGTGCGCCACTGCGACGCCGGAGCCTTGTCCGCATCGGATCCGGCGGCGCCCCGGGCGCGCCGGGCGGGCTCCTGCGGGTCAGCGCGGCCTCGAGCCGTACGCCGTCCTCCACGAGGCTGTAGTTCGGGAGCAGTCCCCACTCGACCAGGAACGCCTGTGCCCCGCCTGCGCGAACTCCTGGAGCTGCCTGGCGACGGCCACCGCCTCCCGGGCGAGGTTTCGCTTCTCCCTAGCCTCGTCCTCCACGTTCTCGTGGAGTGCCTCCGCCGCTTCGTTGATCAGGGCACGGCGGTCCACGAGTTCGGCCCGCTCGGCCTCCCACGCCTCCTCGGCGTCCCGCAGCTTCTCGGCCAGCTTTCCGGCGGCGTAGCGGTGCAGTGCGGAACGGGCGTCCTTGGAGACTCCCGAGTCCGGCACCCCGTCGATGTCGGGGAAGAGCTTCAGGAAGTCGTCGACGAGGTCCCGCCGCCCGGTCACTGCCTGCGAGAACCGTCGCAGCCAGCCGACCCGCCCGAACAGGGCGGTCACCCAGTCGGGCAGTGGGAGGACGCCTTCCAGCCGGCCGCGCGCGGCCAGGTCGATGAGATGGGCGACGTACTGACGCCGCAGTAGCTCGCCCGCCGACAGGAAGCAGCCGGGCGGCAGGATCCGCCCGCGATCAGCTGCCGCGGCTCGGACAGGTGGTAGAGGGCGCGGGGGCTGGTGTCGGCGAGCGACACCATGAGCGCGTTGCCCGTGGAGCGGCCCGCCCGGCCGACCCGCTGGACGTATCCGGCGGTGCTCGGCGGCAGTGAGGCCAGCACGACCGCCTCCAACTGGCCGATGTCGATGCCGAGTTCCAGCGTCGGCGTACAGGAGAGCACGTTCGGATCGGTGTGCCGGACACCCTGCCGGAAGCCCTTCTCGACCTCCTCGCGCTCCTTGCGGCCGAGCACACCGGTGTGCTCGGCGGCGACTACGCTGTATGGCCCCGCCTCCCGGTACAGCCGCCGGTAGTAGTCCAGCTGGTAGTCCCGCCCTGCCCGGCCGGGAGCGTCCTTGGAGGCACCGCCAGCCGACCCGCGCAGCCCTTGAGCGGACAGGGCAGGCCCTGCCACACCCCGACCCGCTCCGGCGGCACGGTCTGCGTCCAGCCGCACTCTGGGCAGGCCAGCGCCGCGTGCGCCGTCTGCTCGTCGGTCAGCGGCCGCACCCGGATGTGCCCGGGGGTGAGTCCGTACACCCCGTTCTCCCTGTTGTTGCCACCCGCCTTGTTCTCTCCGGTATGCCGGTGGGCCAGGGCGCCGACCTCTGCGTCCGCCAGCCGCGGCAGCAGCTCGGCCAGATAGCCGGTGGCAAGGGCGCGGTCCATGCCCAGGCAGCGCTCGGCGAAGTCGGCGTACCAGCTCTCCTTGGTGTCGACCCGCTCGAAGTCCGTCCGACCCGAGCGTGCCCCGACCAGCACGAAGGCCGGCGCGTCCGAGTTCCAGCCGAAGGCCTGCATGCCTTCGGGGCGCCCGCCCCAGACCGAGTAGCGGCTGCGCCCCTCGGCGTCTATGAACCTGTCCAGCCACTCGTGCCGGATGCCGCCGCTGATCCGCACGTGCTCCAGGAGCCCGCGTACGAACCCCTCGAAGCGGCGCAGCCGCTCCGGCCCGGCAGCGGGCAGGACCGGCCGTGGGTCTTCCGCGGCCGGCTCGGCGCCTCCCCCGCCTCTTCGGGAGCCGCGGGCAGCTGCCGCCGCAGGTGTTCCTCGTACAGCCCTTCGGCGAGCTTCGCCGCGCGTTCCGGGTCCGGCAGGTACACCTCCGCCGCCACGGTACGCGTGAGTTCCAGCGTCCGGCCCATCCGTGAGTTCAGCCCGAACTCCAGCAGGGTGTTGAACGCCAGCCGCTCACCGACCAGGTCCCACGTTCCTTGGGCAGCCGCTTCTTGCCGGCGAGGAGCCGCTTCACCCGGTCCACGTCGTGCAGGTCGGGCGGCACGACCGAGGCGAGCAGCTTCTCCTTGTCCACGGAGGCCCGCCTCACCAGAGCGGCGATCAACTCGTTGAGCGGTACGCCGTCGGTGGCGAAGCCCGGCTCCTGTGCCGAGCGCTCCGCCAATTGCTCCTGGACGAGCGACCGCAGCGAGAACTTCCAGGCCCGCGAGGCCACGAACCCGGCCCGGTGGGCCGCGTCCTGCACGGAGTCGTTGAAGATCAGGGTCTTGCGCCGATCCTGGCCCTCGGCGTCCTCCTTCGGCAGCTCCCCGCCGGTGAACAGCTGCGTGACGGCCACCGAGGCGAGCGGGGCGACACCAGCACCGAGGAAGCGGATGCCCTGAGCCTGTCCGCACGCCGGGCAGCGGTCCTGCTTCGCGTACTCGTCCTGATCGGCGTTGTCGAACCACGCCTTGACGAACACCCCGTTCTCCGGGGTCTCCGCGATCGAGCCGTCCGCGCGGAATACCTCGTCGGGATCGATCCGGCGCAGCGTCTCCCCGCTGTCCTCCAGGACGAGCACGGTTGCCTCGCGCTCCGCCGCCCGCTTTCCGCGCCGCATGCTCCGGCCCAGTGCTTCCCGCGCCTGCCGCGCCGCCTCGGCGGGAGTCGCCGCGATGAGCGCCCGCACCCGGGCCTTGCCGTTGCCGCCGCCCGCACTGAGCCGGTAGATGTCGTCGGGCGAGGTGACCAGGGAACGCGGGTTCCGCTCGGGGGCGACGGCGCTCCAGCCGGACCGCCCGCAGTGCCGGCAGTACGCCGACGGCAGCCGTCCGGCCCGCGCCACGACCCGGCGCCGGTCCGCCTGCGCGGCGGAGACGACGGCGGCGGTGGCGGCCTGGTCGGCGTCCGTCCAGGAGAACACGGGCTTCGGCGACACGAACCGCAGGACGCGGGAGAGCGAGCGCACCCACAGGTGCGTCTCGACGAGCAGCAGGGGCCGCTCCTGGTCGGCGGGCGCCTGTGGGTCGCGGGCCACCGAGATCAGCGCGACGAACCGGGCGAGCGCCTCGGCGGCGGTCTCCGGGTCCTGGACCGCCGTCACCCGCCACGCGGAGCTGGTAGGGAAGGAGGCCAGGATCTCCTCGGCCGTGAGCGGCTGGTCCACCTCGGCAGTCAGTAGATCGTGGGTGAGCGGGTGCGCGAGGAGACGGCGGCCCATCTCGCGGGCGTCGGAGGTGTCGCAGCCGAGCACCAGGCGGGAGACGGCGTCGAGCCCACCGTCACCGGCGGCCGGATCGGGCAGGCGGGTGAGTTCGGCGGGGGAGGGCAGCGGCAGCGACAGGTCGACGGGGGAGAGGAAGGAGTTCAGGTCCCGCCGGTCCTCCCCGACCACCGCGTCGTCCGGGAAGCGCACCCCGAACACCTGCGAGGCCACGTCGAGCATCGCCCGGGGACCGTCCGAGCCGCCCTGGTCCTGCCGATCGTGCACGGGCGACTCACCGAGTGTCGCCGAGGTCGCCACCGGGCAGATCGTGCCCAGGGGCCGCCCTTTCTCGGCGGCCCCGACGACCGCGCCGAGCCGCCGAAGCAGCATGGCGACGTCGGTGCCCTGGGCGCCGTCGTACGTGTGGAACTCGTCGATCACGACGTACGCGAGGTCGGCGTCGGCCCAGAGCGGTGCGTCCTGCTGCCGCTGGAGCAGCAGGTCCAGCATCTTGTAGTTCGTGATCAGGATGTCCGGCGGATTCCGCCGGATCTCAACCCGGTCCACCGCGACCCGCCCGTACGGCGAGCCGTTCTTGGTGGAGCTCGCCTCACCGATGAACAGCCCCGCCGTCACGTCTTCGAGGCGGACGTCCTCCAGGAGTTTGCCGATCCGGTCGGCTTGGTCGCCGGCGAGGGCGTTCATCGGATAGAGCAGCACGGCCTTGACCCCGTGCCTGCCGGCCGCCTTGGCGCGTCGGCAGTGGTCGATGATCGGGACGAGGAACGACTCGGTCTTTCCGGAGCCGGTGCCGGTGGTGACGAGCGTGGGCCGCGGGACGTGCCCGTCCTTGGTGGTCAGGCGCGCGAAGGTCTCGGCCTGGTGCGCGTACGGCCAGAAATCGTCCTTGTACCAGTCGAGGTGCCGCTGCCAGCCGTCCTCGGAGGCCCGGAAGGGCCGCCGGATCCAGTGGTACGGCCCGCGGAAGATTCCGTCGGCCGGGTCGGTGAGGAAGTCGGTCAGCGCTTCCTGGGTGTCGGGCTCGGCCAGCGCGAATGTGGTGGTCAGATACTCGACCATCGTGTCGCGCAACGCCTGCGCGGCGAGTGTGGGTCTCATGGCGCCCGCCGGCCCTCCCCGTACGTTCTGTTCCGGGGCCTGCCCGGACTTGTGTCACTGACCAGCGGTGATCGCTTCACCCCTGATCTCGACCACTTTACGTGCAGGGTCGGACAGCGGGGTGGGAATCGGCCGGGAGGGGTTGGTGGGAGGGCCGGGGCCTTCTAGCTGTTGGGGCCGCCGCCGGACGGTAGCGGGTCGACGACGAACGTCCCCAGGCCCACTTCGCCTCGCGTCCAGCCTTGTTCGCGTACCTGCCGTATGGCCTTGGCTGCCGTCGCGTTCACCACACCGAACTCCAGGGTGGACGGCACGCGGCTTCCCGGCGAGTAGGTCCCGCTCTCGATGCGCCGGATGATCTCCGCTGCGATCTGTCTCCACAGCGGGCGGGTGCGATCAAGCTCCATCCCGCCAGCGTGGGTGACCGCAGGTTTCTGTGCATCCGTGGATAACCGTGGATAACCGCGATTGTAGTGTGATTCAGCACATAATCCCCCCGGGTGGCCGGGCAGGGCCGTACCCAGGGGCTCACCGAAGAAAGGAGCTTCGGATATACGAAACCTTATCGCCGTGCTGCTCGCGTGACTGCTGGGCGTGCTGGCGCCTGGATCCGGCAGGCGCCGAGCTGGCGCTCTGCCTGCCGCACAGGCTTCCGGCCGACGGACGGAGGAAGCCTGACCGGTGCCGTGCGGCCCAGGTCCCCGTACGGGCTGATCGAAACGCTCGACGGCGAGGCCACGGCCCTCATCCGTCCGTACCTGACTGCGTACGAGCGGCGGGAGGAGCGCGCCGCCCGTCAGCGGTGGCGGTGCCTCAGCCTCGTGATGGCGGCGGACTTCGGCGTCGACCTGGACACCGGCGACGTGCATGCGACGGGGGCGGCCTGGTGAACGAGCCGCCCTCCCGTCCGCCCACGCGGAAGCCGGTCCGCATGTGCGTGCGTTGCCATTGCGTCACGGACGAGCCCGTGGTCGTCGCCGAGGTGCACCAGAACTCCGGGCCCGGGTGGAACGTGTACGCCTGCCCGGAGTGCGCTCCGTACTTCCCGCCGGTACCCGACGTGCTCGACCTCCTGAAGGACAGGCACCGCCTGCACGACGGCGGTGCCGAGTGACGGCCCATTCGCTGACCCCTGAGTTCCGCAAGGAGAGGAGGGCGTCACCATCGCGTCACGTCGAGAAGGGCACGCCCTGCGCGCCCCGGGCGCGCTACCGTGAACCCGGTATCACCGAGGAGGACCCGATGACGACCTCTTCCATCGGCGACGCGGCGCTGCCGATGCCGCCTCTGACCGAGGCCGCGCTCCGGATGGCTGTGAACCGCATCGACCTTGCTGCCGCTGTCCAGTTCCGGCAGGCGTGGCAGGAAGCCATTCAGACCGACAGCACGACGCCGATGCGTCTCTTCATCCGCCGGTGGGGCATCTGGGTGGCGCTGCGGCGGACCCCGGAGAGGGCCGCCCGGCTGCACGAGCTGGAGACCGTCTCCGGGACTGCGGAAGACAGGGCCGTACGGCGGGCCGCGTCGGCGGAGATCGGCCGGATGATCGCTGAGGCGGAGCGCGAGGTTGCGGCTTGAGCGAGTGGACGTGGGAGACGACCCGGACGCCGATCATGTCGTAGGCGACAAGGGAGGGCGGGGCCAACCTCTCCCTGCAGGACAGGAACGAGGCCGAGAAGGTCGCCCAGGAGCTCGCGGATGCCACTTCGGTCCGGTACCTGGGTCCGTCGAGGTAGGGCGAGCCTGCGGTGCCCCGGCTCAAGAGCTGTGCGCGTGGCCTCCTGATCGTCTGGTACCAGGAAGACCGACGCGACGATGTCATCATGGTCGTTCGCGTGACAGCGCCTTGGTCAAGGTGAACTGACAGGAGCGATGCTGCGGCCCCGCACCCCGCCCGGGTGCGGGGCCGTGTCGCCTCGGCGCTCGGGGAGCCACGGCAATGGTCACCACTGTGAGTCGTCGACCGAGCAGAGGCCGGCGCTGCATGGCCGTGCGTCCCCGTAGAGAGGCGTGAACCTCGCTGGGCGGGTTCCAGTTGTCGTGCGGCCCGTGGGTGTTTCGGGGAGTGCCGGTTACGGCCCGCCCGCCCGCCCTGTCCCCTAAGGAGAGCGGGCGGGCAGCTCCGCGACTGCGTAGGCTGCGGCGTCCGACCTATTGCTGGGCGGCTCCCGGCGGCTCCGGGTCTCCGGGCTCCCAGCCGGCGGCCCGCATCCGCCGAGTGAACTCCGCGTGCGCGGCCCGCATCTCCTTCACACGGTCCGCCCGGTACAGCGGCCCTCGTATCCGTCGGGCACGTTGGCTTCGAGTGGGAAGTCCTCATGCGAACTGAGCTGATTCCAGGCTGCTTCCGTCTGCCTAAAACCCTTGGCATGTGGCGCGTAGGCGATGCGCCTCCCTTTGCATCGAACCACATCCTTTCCTCGTACTGCTGCAAGACTGGAAACCTCGCTCGGTAAATAGCAGCCAGCTCGTCCGCGCTGATTCCCAGCCAAACGGCGACGAGTGCATCAATCTCGACGATCGCAGCTCGACGCGACAGCTCGGAGCGTAGCGGGACCTCCGGTGTCCACTGAGGCCCGACGTTGGCAGCCAGGTATGCCAGTTCCGATGGCCACAGGGAATTCGTGGCCCATGTCTCATCCAGCCATGAAGGTTCGAAGAGGTCTTGCCAAAGGGTCGCGTACGCGGCGGTTTGGCAGTTCAAACGCAGTGTGCGCATAACCAGAGCCGGTGCTAGTGGATGGTTTTGCTGCGGGACAGGGAAGACCTTGGCGTCTGAAACGTCCATATGCTTGCGGTTCGTGATTCGCAGCAGGTATTCACAGGGAATGCTCGCGAAGAAACCGGCGACCAGTGCGATGTCTTCGAAAGAAGCGAGAGCCATGCTTCGCATTGCGTGGATGTGCGTAGGCCCAGGCGGGATTAGGCACGCCTGGAGCACCCGCTCGTTCTTGGGGCGATTCATTTCGCGCCAGGCGACTCGATAAAACGTTGAGTAGGGCCTATAGAAACTCGAGCGGAGGCGTGCGTGAATAGCCCTCTCCAGCTCTTCCCCGTCAATTCGGAATTCTCTTGGGTGACGGAAAGCCTTGCGTCTTCTCTTGCTTTCTGGTCGTCGGAGGCTCGGGAGAAAGCTACGTCGTCGAACCAGAGGTCCTGCTTCTCTGCGTATCGTGCGCGGCTCGCCGTACGCCGAAAGTTGATTCGGGGGACGGCGTCAGCCGGTAGATTTTCGTGATCCCATCGCTGATAGTCCCGGTTGTTCTTCGATCCCCCGCGGGCGGTTGCTTGTTGTACGGTGTCGCCACACCGATGAACGAACCCTGAAGGATGACATCGCCCCAGTCGGCTGGCGATGCAGGGCCTCTGTCGAAATACCCTGCCGCTTGGTCGACCTTTTCGTGGAAACCTTGACTGATCTTTGGTGAAAGGCCGCCTAGGCGGTGCGGCCAGGCGGCGATAGCGGCGATCGCTTCCTTTTCTGCAGTGGTAATGGGGAACAAGAGGGGAGTGTCTTCCGCTGAAGATCGATCTTCCTCGCCCCTTAGGGCATTCCAATTTGACAATGTCTGTCGGTCTACGAAGTTTACTCGGCTCTTATGGGGGCGAAGGTCCCAAGTGTACTTCCCTTGTCGGTCATCCCATCGCTTGATCGCTGGAATTGGGCCGGACCCGTCATGCCGCAAGGAGCTTAGAAGAACGTCGGGGTGGAATAGCCAAGTCAGGTGTTGGAATCCAACTTCGCGCGAACTCCCGTACACGTTGATGCTGAAGCGAGTGTCGTTCATGACAGGTTTCGCGAATAGATAAAGTTCGTTCGAGAAATCTGCATGAATTCTCAGGTGGCTGTAGGTGGCCTTCCTTAGCTGTCCTTCCATTGCTCCCGTCAAGTGAGTTGAGGGGTGGATCAGGCCGGAAATCCCCTGCGTCCTGTGCCTCGCCATGACAACAGCATGAAGTTGCGATACAAGTCGGGCTGGGTCCCGGCGAGTTCGGGGTATGCGTCAGCTGATGAGAGGAACTCGGAAGTCGCCGCAGCGTCCGCAAGTTCACCGAGGAAGATTGTGCGCGGCACTGGCCTCTGCAGGATGGAGGTCTTTCGGTTAACCCATACAGTACTGCTCGACTTACCCGCGAGTTCAAACCAAGGTTCGAATTCGGCGAGAGTGGTCCCTTCTTTCCATTCCTGTTTGACCCATGGCGGATTGCCGACCATCAGATCGAACCCACCCCTGCAAATACATGCGCGAAGTCCAGCTCCCAGTGGAAGAAGCCCCGCTCCTTTGCGATCTGGGCCGCCGTTCCATGCCACGGGAAGAGGTCCCCCAGGTTCAGGGGTCCACCCAGCCCGAGATCTCCGTCATCTTCTCGTCGAGGGACTGCTCGAACTGATCCAGGCTCTTGAGCCCGTCGACCTTCGGGACCTCGAAAAGCGAGCCGGTGTCCTTCCCCGGCTTCGCGTCCACCCGCCGAGGACCGACTCCGCGAACTCGATCCAGTCGTCCAGGTCCCGCAGAGCCACCTTCCGGTCGACGCCGCCCTTGCTGAGCTTCTTCAGGTCCTGCGCCCCACGGAAGTAGTCCGGCGCGGTGCCGTCGAGGAGCGCGACCTCCTCCAGTGGCCAGAACCACAGCGCGCACCATGCGTCCATGACCTGCTTGAGCCGCCAGTACGGGCTGCCCTCCGCCTGGAGAGCCTGACGGACGGCCTCGCGGTCCATCACCGGGGTAGACCGCTCGCCCCTTCTCTCCGTGCCCCACACCGGGATGTCACGCGAAATCTCCCGCTCCGACAGCTCAAGCCGCAGCCTGACCAGGCCCCACAGGTATTCCACCCGCTCGGCCAAGGCCCGCAGGCGCCCCGTCTGCCCGTAGGAGCCGTCGTCCGCGCCCGCGCCGTTACGCCGCGTCGGCGCAGCCCGCTTCGCGGTAGCAGGCGCCGAAGCTGACGGCGCTGAAAAGTCGAAGCCCGACTGCTCCCAGATCTCCAGGCCCAGATCGAGCGCGCCCTGCCCGCTCCGTTCCTCCCGCGCCAGAACCGTGGCCTGGCTCGTCGGGGCCTTCTCCGGCGCCGCCACCGACGTCTTCTTGTCGCCCTTAGGTGACCGTCGGATGCCCGAACGCCACTTCTTCATCGCCTCGATGAGCTCGGGCTCCAGCCAGTCCGCGACCGCACCGGCCACCACGCTCTTCCCTGTGGCCTTCCGCACCGACACGGAGTCACCGACCGACCCCCACCCCAGCGCCGGCAGCAGGAACTGGTGCACCGGCCGGTGGACGCCCGTACCCCCAGCTTCTCGGTCAGCGGGACCGCCCTCGGCGCCTGCTGGTCGGAGGCCTTCAGCCAGCCGCCCTTGTCCAGGGACTGGCCCGGGTACACCTTCCGGGCCGCCCCGATCAGGGAGTTGCCCCGGTGCAGGTGCAGCCCGTACCAAGGGGCCCGCATGCCCGGGTACATGGTATTGAGCCAGAGCGAGATCTCCGCCAGCTCTACGGCCGTCTTGTTGAGGTCGACGCCGTACGCGTTGTGGAGGGCGATGTACGCCTTGACCTTCTGGAGTTCGCGCGGGTACCCCTCCGGGTCGATCTGCTCGCCCCGCTCGTGCTGGGCCAGCTTCAGGTACAGCTCGGCCAGCTGGTTGACCGCCTCGTTCAGGAACGCGCCGGAGCCGAGCGCCGGCTCGCACACCCGCCAGCGCAGCACCTCCGACGCCGTGACCTCGGACTTCTCCGGTTCGCGCGGGTCCACGCGACCCTCGTCGTCCAGGCGGAAGCGGAGCGTCTGCTCGACGGTCGCCTGGGTCAGGGACTCGGGCGTGTAGTACGACGCGCTGGTCTGCCGGTCTCGGCCGGCCAGCCGGTAGACATACGAGCCGACCGGGTGCACCACCGAGTCGGGCACGCCCGTCTCCGGGTTGATGCCGTCCTCCTTGACGAAGACGCTGTCGCCCGGGGCGTCCGAGTACAGCCCGCTCCGCACCTGATCGGTCGTGATCAGCCAGGAACCGCCCTCAGGGTTGCCGCCCTTGGCCACTTCGTACATTGGCTTGGTGGCGATGAAGCCGGTGTACGACATCAGGCCCTCGTACATCTCGCCCAGGGGTTGATGCCGAGGTTCGCATAACTGATGAACCCACCCCGCCCCTTCCCTGCCCCTCAACCAGTGTCAAATGGCGAAGGACCTGGTGCAGCACCTTATTGCGCAGGCGTAGGTCCAGGGGCTTCGCCGGGGCCGGCGAGCCGTCGGGGCGGGTCGCGTGCGGATACAGGACGCACTGTCCGACGAGCTTTATCGACTCGGGGTCGAAGAGCCGCGAGCGCAGGGCCTCAATGCGTACGCCGTCGTGGCCGTCGTCCTCGACCAGTTCGGGAGTCTCCTCGATCGGTGCGTTCCGGTCGGTCACCGTGTTCGCCACTGGGTGGCCGGTAAACACCTTCTCGAAAAGCAGGGCCAGCGACTCGTGGAAGTGGAACCCGTCCCGGGAGGCGCTGCCCAGCTTCTCCTGGACGACGAGCTCGCGCAGCCGGGCAATGCTGTACCCGGTCGCGTACGCCTCGCTCTTCACCGGCAGGATGTCGAGTTCCGGCCGGGCCTCCGCGTACAGCAGGAACAAGATTCGGTACAGGTAGCGCAGCGACTCCTCGGTCAGAAGACGTGGCAGATCACCAGGTTCCTTGAGCACGTCGGGCAGCCACTCAGGCAGATCTTCGGGAAGCACGCCGTGTTCCTCGCGTGCCCGCCTCAGCACCTCGTTGGCGATCAACTGGACAGATTTCTGCAGGCCGCTTCGCAGTTTGCCGGTCAGGTCTGCCGAGTGGTCCCGGGACGCGGTGACCAGCTTGGCGATCTCGTCGTCGGAGCCGTCTTCGCCGGGCCGCAGCGACGAGGCCGCGAAGATCGCCGCGATCAGGTCGATCTCGTTGGCCTTCGCACCTTTCGCCGCCTTACGGGGCAGCGCGGTGTCCAGGTTCACCGCCAGATAGCGGCCGCGGGAGAAGGACTGCCGGTCGGCCAGGAGCAGCACGCCACCGAAGAGGAGCAGCGCGTAGCGCGGGGCGTTCTCCGCGTTCAGCACCCACGAGGCGAGCTCGCGGACCGTCGTCAGCGTCTTCGAGGCCGAGACCCGGACCGGGGCGTCGAGGAGGTTCGCGGAGGCGTCCCCGCGGGTGGCGTCCAGGTCCTCCGCGAAGCCGCCGGTCAGCACGAGGACACCCGGCTCCGAGTGGGCCACCGGTACGGCGATCGGACCGGTCGGAGTGTGGGCCGTAAAATAGCCCGGCTGCGGGGTGAAGTCCAGGGCCTTCAGCAGGCGCTCGTGCCAATCGGCCAGAGCGGTCCGCCAGTCGCCCTCGGGCGAGGTGTCGGCCTCGGCCTCCGTCGGCGCCGACTGGAAGGCGGGCGGCTCCATGTCCGGCCCCGGGGCCTTCAGTACGGCGGCGGCCACCTCCTGTGCGGCGACGGCAGGTGCGTACGACAGCCCGTTGTACTTCTCCGCGTCCGGGCCGAGCTTCGCCCGGATGTCCATGTAGGGGCGGGTCAGGTCGCGAAGGTTCTGCCGCGGTGTGGTCCGGCCCTGGCGTTCCAGGGCCGACCACTCCTTGAGGGCCGCTCGCGAGCTGCTTCGGCAGGATGTCGTCCAGGTAGAAGGACGGGAAGTACTCGCGCTCGTTGATCAGGGAGTCGAACGTCACGCCTGCTGCTCCTGCTCGCTGTTCATGGGGGTGCCGTCGAGGGGACGGGGATGTGTGCGCCGGGGACTCATGCGCCGGGCTCCAGTACGGCCAGGACCCGGACCATCGGGTCGCCCGAGGTCCGCAGCCGGGCGGCGGCCTCGGCGAGGCAGTCCGCCGCGTCGTCGCGGGTGGAGGGGTGAAGCCCGGGAGCAGTTCCTGTCGCCAGTTGCCGACCTGCTTCTCGTACGCGCGGAGCGGGCGTCGACCTCCGGTCCGCGATCTCTCGCAGCCCGACGAGGGTGCGCCGGGTCTCGGCCACGGCCTTGGGGACCAGCGGCCGAAGGTCTTCCAGGTCACCCGAAGAGTAGTGATCGGGCATGTCCGGGCCGATGCCCAGTTCGGCGAGGAGTTCCGGGGTGAGTTCCCGGACCCGGGGATCCGGCTCGCCGAGCCGGTCGACCGCGAGCCAGGCGACCAGAGTCGGCCGTCCCTCGGCGTTGGACCACACCCCTTGGGTGAGAACTACCGGGGTGGGTGCGCACCGCGGATCGACCTGGAGGACCTGGGCCTGCCGGCGGCCGAGGTGGACGAGCACCTTGTCGGTGATCCACTCGACCACCGGGTGGAGTTCGCCGACGTAGTGGGCGTCCGGCCAGAGCGAGGACGAGTTCGAGTCCTCGCGAGCCCTCTTGAGCGCATCGGCCGCGTCCTCGCGGCTGAAGGTCAACTTCATCCGTCGGGCGATGTTCTGGTCACGGAGATAGCCGGGCGGCAGCACGCCGAGGCGGTCGGCCAGGTCCTCGGGGGTGTCGAAGCTGAGGTCGGTGCCGACGAAGGCGGTGCCGAGGTGGAGCGACTCCAGTTTCGCCAGCTCCTCCAGGCCGGTGCGTACGTACAGGAGGCGGTTGCGCTCCGGGGCACGGTCGAAGAGGCGCAGCTCGTCCACGGTCGGGATGTCGGAGTCCGCCGTGGCCGGGCCGAGCCCGTCCTGCGACGGAACGGACTCCTCCGGCGCGTCGGACCCGTAGTCGTCCAGGTCGAGGTCCAGATCGAAGTCGAAGTCGCCGTCGACATCGGCCTCGGAGTCCTCGTCAACGTCACCACCGAGGGCGGACGCGTCGGCCTCCGGCTCCACCGGGACCGGGCCGGTCCCGAACTCGCTCATCGTCCGCCGTGCGACGGGAACCCGTCGCCCAGACCGTCGCGCTTGGCGAGCGCGTCCACATCGACGGCCTGGAGATCGGCGACCGCCTCCTCGGGCGGGGCGTCGCGGAGCAGCGCCTCCATCACCCGGCGCTCCTCCTTGCTCCAGTCGTCCTCCTTCGTGGCGGCCTCCACCGCGCCCAGCACTTCGTGGACCCGCGCCTCGCGGGCGAGGATCTTCTCGGCGACGGTCCGGTCGTCCAGGGCGCCCTCGACCTCGCTGCGCAGGATCAGCGCACGGAACTCAGGGTTCTCGGTCTGTCCGTATCGGTCGATGCGACCGTTGCGCTGCTCGACACGGATCAGGCTCCACGGCAGGTCCCAGTGGACGAGGTGGTGGCACTGCCGGTGCAGGTTGACGCCCTCGGAAGCGCCGTCGCCGGTCAGCAGCAGCCGTACGTCGCTGCCGGCCCGCGCGAACTCGTCCACGTAGTCCATCTGCACCGTGTCGGAGACCTCGCTGTGCATGACCTTGACGGCTTCCTCGCCGTCCTCGGGCCTCTTCCACCCGAGCAGCGCGGGTAGGACCGTCCCGAGCCAGTTGAGGGTCTCGCGGCGCTCCGAGAACACGACCGCGCGAGTCGTGCTGCCCGGTCCGACCTTGATTCGCCGGAGGTACGTGACGAGGGCGGCGAGCTTGGCCGTGGCCATGGTTCCGGCAGCCGACGCCTGCTCGATCCCGCGGGCGAGCTCTGTCAGCCGCAGCAGCGAGGCGACCTCCGGCACCGGCGAGTGCGCCTCCGCACCGGTCAGTGGCGGGTCGGTGACGTTCTTGTGGCCTTCGGGCAGAGCATGGCCCAGGCCGGCCAGCTTCTTCCTGGCCGTCGCGAACAGCGCGCGGTGCGAAGACAGGAAAGACTTCAGCAGTACATACGGGAAGAGATGATCGGCCCCATGCGGGTCCGGATTCCGCAGCCAGCTGTCGGCCAGCTCTGCGAAGACCCGCTCCTCCAGCTCGCCCGCAGTACAGGGGATCGGCTTCGACTTGCCGCGAGGCGCCCAGGAGCCCGTCAACGCTTTGGCGACCTCCTTGCTCACCTTCGTACGGCGCAGCATGAGGTGGTGCAGCTCGGAGGCCTTCGGGTTCTTCTCGTCCTTGACGGCGATCGGGTCCAGGAGTCGGACCAGGCCGGTGAAGTCCCGCATCACACCGTTGTGCGGGGTGGCGCTCGCGAGGATCAGGGCGTCGGTCTGCTTGGCCAGCAGGTCGGCCAGGACGCGGCGGCCACTCCCGCGATTGATCAGGTTGTGGGACTCGTCGATCACGACGGCGTCCCATTCGATGCCCTTGAGCCAGGCGCCGTAGCGCTTGGCGTTCTTCAACGTGTCCATCGAGATGATGACGCGCTTGTAGTACGTGAACGGGTTCCGGCCGACTGGGATCTTCCGCTCGATCCGTGAGATTCCCACGCTGTCCAGCCGCACAAGAGGCAGTGAGAAACGGGTCCACATCTCGTGCTGGAACTGTTCGAGGACCGGCGCGGGGGTGACCACGAGGATGCGCTCGCCGCGTCCCCGGCGGATCAGCTCGCCGAGGAGGATCCCGATCTCCAGTGTCTTGCCGAGGCCGACGACGTCACCGATCAGCAGGCGCGGCCTCAGTGGGTTCTCGAGGGCCTTCTGCGCCGGCCGCAGCTGGTAGTCCATGCGGTCGAGCAGAAACCCCTCGGTGAGGGCGAGACGGCGCTCGATCTGGGGAAGCGGGGTCTTGCGGAGCACGGCTTCCAGAAAGAGCCGGCTGAGGCGGAAGCCCTCGGACGTGTCGTGGACGAGGCAGGTGTCCTCGGGGCGCAGGACGCGGGGCATGCCGTCGAGCGAGGTGAGAAACGCGCCCGGTGTCCGCGGACCAGCTCGGAGGCGCCGACGGCCTCGATCAGGATCTCGCCCGCACGGACCTGACTGCTGCTGCGGACCAGCCACTCCTCGTCCCGTACCTCGATCACCGTGCCGGCCGGGGGCGGGCCCGAAGGGAGGTCGGACACTGCGTCGGGCATGGCGGGCGGTTCCTTTCAACGAGAGGGTGTGACGCACGCCGTACTCGGGTGTGCGAGGTTCCGTTTCTACCGGGGGTGGGCATAGTGCGGAGCCCTTTCGAAGCCTAAACGGACAAAGGCCCTCGCAACGCAGGGCTTCCAGCTTGCTGCTACAAGCTGTGGTGGGCCCGGAGTTCTGTCAGGTCAGAGGCGACCGCTGTGCGCGTAGGCCTTCCTCAGTCGCTCGGCGGCCTGCAGGGCAACGGCCGGGGCCACGGCCGGGTCGGGCGTCGCAGGGGCTGCGGTGGTGCCAGGCGGTAGCTGGTCACGGTGGGCTGTGCAGGGAGCGGTGCCCCGCCTGCCGGAGTCGGCTGTGCGCCAGGATCCACCAGGGTCGGCACATACCCGGCGGGGCCGGGCGCGGGCTCGGCCGACACGTCCAGAGGTTCCAGGTCCTCGGCCTCGGCCTCGGCCTCCAGGAACTCGTCGAACAGATCGCGCACCCACGGGCTGTCCGGGGAGCCTCCCTGGTTGACGGCCTCCTGAGCCGCCTGCTGGACCTCGGGGTCCGGAAGGTCGGAGAGAGCTTTCGCGGGGAGCTCCGGAACCAGCCCGGACTCCGTCACCAGAACCCGCAGCTGGTCCGCGGCGGCCTCTTCCGTCAGCCCGTGGTCGGTGAGCAACTGGCGAAGATCGTTCTCGATCTCGTCGAGGGACGGCCGCTGCTCCGCCACCTGCACGAGGATCCGGCCCAGCAGCGGCAGGCACGGCCCGTACACGCCGTCCCACTTCGGTGCGGTATGCATGGGCGCGAGAGGGTACGGTGGCCGCTTGGCCGCCGTGAAGAAGAGCACAGCTCCCAGCGAGTAGATGTCCGCCGACTCCGTCACGTGCTTGGTGTCCCTCGCCTGTTCCAGCGACATGTGGGACGGGGTGCCGAAGCCGACGCCCGTCTTGGTGAGGGCTGCGGCGCTGTCCCGCTCGGTGAGGACAGCGAGACCGAAGTCCAGCACGACGGGCCCGTCGAGGCCGAGTGCGATGTTGCCGGGCTTGAGGTCCCGGTGCAGCAGCTTGGCGCCGTGGATGGCGCGTAGCGCGTCCACCAGGGCGAGGCCGAGCGCGCCGTACGGCCCTACGGCCAAGGGGCCGCAGGTTTGGACGAGCTTGTGAAGGGTTGGACCGTGGACGTAGTCCATCGCCAGCCAGGGCTGCTCGGCGTCCGCGTCGGCGCCCAGCAGCGCGGGCACTCGTGCACCGGTCACTGTGCGCATCGTCTCGATCTCCTGTGCGAAGCGGGCCCGCACCTCCTCCTCGGAGTGCTCGGAACCGTCCCGCAGCTTCGACGGCTTGATCACCTTGACCGCCGCCAGGGCCGGCCCGGCGGACTCCGTGAACCCGGCCAGGTGGTAGCCCGTCTCCAGCTCGGGACCGAGGTTGTCCAGTGGGAGCCTGCGCCCCAGGTAGGTACGGCCCATCCCGCCCTCGCCGAGGACGGCGAGCAACTCGAACGGACCCAGTACCGCCGGATCCTTTTCCTCGTTCAGCTCGCGCATGGACCGCGCCCCCACCCGTGTCGAACCCTGATCGTGATGTCGTCGGCGGTGTGCCCCTGGAGCAGTCAGGGCGCTCGGGAGGGCCGCGTCCGGCCGACGGCGCACACAGCTCGTCGGCCAGTTTACGACCGCCGCCTCGCCTCCCCGCCTGAAACGAAGCAGGCCAGGCGGTGCAGCGGCCGGATCAAAGCGCGTACTGGCCGAGAACCGCCGTGCGGGTACGGAGTATCGGCTGCAGCTCCCGGCGCAGCAGATCCGCATCCGGTTCGGGCAGCTTCAGTGACGCACGCCGCATGCGCACGCTCCAGGTCTTCGGATCCGGGAAGACCTGGAGCTGCGGAACGAGTCGGCGAGGATCACTCCCTCGTGGCGCGGGGCGAGTCCGTGCACTTGGAGGTGCACCCCGAGGTGAAGTCCCGGTCGCCGAACGAGACGGATTCCGGGAGTGCCGCGACCTCGGAGGTGACGGTCGCCAGGCCCATGATCCGTCCGCGGTCGCGTCCGGGATTCCGGAAGCAGCCCCTGGTCGTGTAGAGGAGGATCTCGTCTCCCTTCTCGGGGAGCCCGCTGTTGCGCCCGGCGGGAAGGCCATCCGCTGGTTCTCCAGGACCCAGGCCAGGGGCTCCCGATCGCCGAGGATGATGAGGTTCGTCGCCATCAGGCACCGCCCGCAGCTGCTCACGGAGGTCCTGGAGCCGGACCTCGGGGTTCTTCTCGAGGACGTACTTGCCGTAGCCGTTGATGTCGACGCCGGTCTGCGCCTTGAGGGCGGGCGAAGGCTTGGAGAAAACGCGGCCATCCTCGATCTCGAGCCACCCGTCCGCCGTCACCATGGCTTCATGAGTCAGCCCGCGACGCGGCTGCACATGGATCAGTTTGTCTCCGCCCTCCAGCAAGCCGGCCTTGATGAACGGCATCAGGTCTCCGGGCCGCCGATTCTCCGCGGACGTCGTGGTGGGGTCGGTGTCCTTGAGGAGCAGGCGTCGCAGTACGTCATTAGGGGTGTCCACCAGGGGCTCGCTCCTGCTCTGCAGGAAGGCGAACACCTCGTCGTCGATCTCGATGGAACGCTTGGGCACGACCGCCTCCATGGGTGAAATCTTTAAGACCTCAAAGTTTAGGGGTGTAGGAGACTATTTGCAAGGTTGGCGGAAGGGGGCCGGGCCGTCACCGAAGGTAGGTAGCATGTCGATCCGTTACGTAGGGGAGTGACTGTGTTACTGGGGGGTTTAGCGTGGCGTTGGACGGGCCCAGCCTGGGCAAGATGCTGGACGATGTGGCGGCCGGCAGGATCCAGCTCCCCGACTTCCAGCGACAGTGGAAGTGGGACGACGACCGGATCCGCGCCCTGTTGGCGACCGTGACGCTCGAC
This sequence comes from Streptomyces sp. WAC08241, assembly GCA_007858575.1. Taxonomy (GTDB): domain Bacteria; phylum Actinomycetota; class Actinomycetes; order Streptomycetales; family Streptomycetaceae; genus Streptomyces. Next base: position 4,131,391 of record CP042279.1, on the reverse strand, counting down.
TACCCGCTGGGTGTCGCGATGACGCTGGAGACTGGCGGCGACGCCCAGTTCAAGGCTCGGCCGCTGCACGTACCGATGTGCAGCCGCACGTGGTGGCGGAGCAGCTGCTGCTCGACGGTCAGCAGCGGTTGACCTCCTTGTTCCAGGCACTCCGGTCCGACCGGCCGGTGGAGACGACGGGCGCACGCAACAAGCCGCTCAGGCGCTGGTACTACATCGACATCGCCAAGGGCGGTGGACGAGGCGGCGGATCGCGACGAGGCGATCGTGTCCGTCCCCGAGGACCGGGTGGTGCGCGGCGCCTACGGCCACGCGACCCGGGACCTCTCGACGCGAGAGAAGGAGTGCGCGAGCGGCCTGTTCCCCCTGAACCTGATCTTCGAATCGGACCTGACCGGGAAGTGGCAAAGGGCCTATGTGAGTGGTGGCGACGACCGCTGGGACCTGTGGTCGGCCTTCCAGGCTCGGGTCATCGACACGGTCAAGGGCTTCAAAGTGCCATTGATCCGCCTCCCGAAGGAAACCCGCAAGGAAGCGGTGTGCTCGGTGTTCGAGCGGGTGAACACCGGCGGCGTCGTCCTCAACGTCTTCGAGCTGCTCACGGCGACCTACGCGGGCGACACGCAGTACTCGGCGCACCACGACGGCCAGGACTTCAGCCTCATCAAGGACTGGCAGGCCATCAAGGGTGAACTGTGTTCCGACCACCAGGTGTTCGGCACCCTGGACAAGGACAGCGGCCAGGAGACCGGGCTCACGAGCCTGGACTTCCTCCAAGCGATCGCGCTGGTGCGCACGTACCTGCGCAAACAGGAATTCCTGGCGGAGCACCCCGGCGCGACGAACGCCCCAGCGGTGAGCTGCAAACGCCGCGACCTGCTGCACCTTCCGTTGACCGACTACATCCGGATCGCTCCGAAGACGGCCGAGGCGCTGTCCTGGGTGGGCCGCTTCCTGGCTACACAGCATGTCTTCCGCGAGCGTGATCTGCCATACGGGTCACAGGTGGTCCCCTGGCGGCCATCGCCGTCCTGCTCGGCGAGGCACTGCAGGAACCGGACGCTCAGGAGAAACTGGCCCGCTGGTACTGGTGCGGTGTCCTCGGCGAGCTCTACGGAGGGTCACGGACACCCGGTTCGTGCGGGACGTCGAGCAAGTGGTCGGCTGGATCAGGGGCAGCGGTACAGAGCCCGACACGGTCACCGAAGCGACGTTCCAGGAGCAGCGTCTGCACCGGCTCGCCTCACGTAACAGCGCCGCATACAAGGGCATCCATGCCCTCCTTCTCAAAGAAGGAGCGATCGACTGGTTCTTCCACGGGGAGCCGATCAACGAGCAGTTCCTGATCGGGCAGTACGTGGACATCCGGCAGGTCTTCCCGAAGGCATGGTTCGAGCAGAACGGCGTGGACGGCTCCCGGATGAGCAGCATCGTCAACAAGACGCCGTTGTCCTACCGGGCGCTGCAGGCGATGGGGGCAGCGCGCCGTCGGCGTACCTGACCACCTTCGAGCGGCATACCGGCAGCCCGGGGGACTGGTTCGACGACATCATCGGAACGCACCTCATCGATGCCAAGGCGTTGCGCGCGGACGACTTCGACGCCTTCTACCGGAATCGGACGGCCGGGCTTCTGGGACTCGTGGAGCGGGAGATGGGCAAGGGCGCGGTGCGCGAGGGGCGAGCGATGCCGACGCCGGATGACGCCACCGTCAAGGGACTGGAAGGCGCATCCCTGCCGATCCGGGGCCTGTTGTCACTGTGGGGCTATCGGATCCGTGACCACGCGTCGGTCCCTCAGATCCGGCTCGATCTGACGAATGCCGGCTTGAACACAGTTCCTGACTTCGCTGCCGGTTCACTGGACGATGAGGTCGCGATCCTCCCGATCGCCCACGAGCGAGACACGGTAGCCAACGCCGGCGACGCCGACGATGCCACCGAGCGGGACCCGGCCGATGACTCCGAGGAAGCCGTCGGAGTGTTCCCACAGGCGGCCATGCGGGTGTACGACCTGCCCTGCGCCCACAGAGTCGCATCGATCACGCCCGATGAGCCTCTGTCCGCGGCGATGGGCAGGATGGCGGAGCACGGGTACTCACAGCTTCCCGTCATTGACACGTCGGGAACCCTGCACGGGGTCGTCACCTGGGCGTCGATCGTCCACATGCATGCGACCGGACGTAAGACCTGTCTGGCCAGCGCGATCACCAGTGAGTACGAGATCGTCAACGCCTCGGCCCATCTGCTGCCAGTGCTGCCGGTAATCCGTACGCACGAGTTCGTTCTCGTCCGAGCCGCGGACGGGCAGGTGAGCGGCATCGTCACCTCCGCCGACCTCGCCGGTGAGTTCGGCGCCGTGGCCCGCCCCTTTTTCACCCTGGGCGAGATCGAGCGCCGACTTCGGCGCTGCCTGGGGCGCGTCTACGACGAGGCCGACGTGCAGAAGGTGCACAAGAAGAAGATGTCGGTCGACGAGATGATGTTCGGCGAGTACATCCGCCTCTTGGACAACGAGGAACGCTGGGGCAAACTCGGCTGGCCCCTCGTCGACAGAGCCCACTTCATCGGGCTGCTCGGCCGCGTGAAGGACGTCCGCAACACGGTTATGCACTTCAACGCGCCATCACTCAAGGCCGAACAACTCGATCTGCTCGACAGCTTCGTCTCCATGCTCCGCCTGTACGACCCCGACTACGGGGTGACCAGCATGGGCTGGGCCACGTAGCGCGCCGTTCTGACCGGCTGCCCTCGCAAGAATGGATGAAGCATGGAGACTCCGACTTCGGCCTCAAGGGGGAGCGGTCAGATTTTGATCACGGTGGCGCGTCCGCCGCACAGGGCTGTGAGGTCCTCGGGGTCGGAGGTGAGGATCGTGACCGGCCCGGGTACGGCGAGGGCGGTGGCGGCGAGCATGGCGTCGATGGCGTGCTTGTGTCCGTGCAGGCCGGCGTCGGCAAGGAGCGCGGCGGCGTGGCGGGCGATCGGTTCGGTGATCGGCTCCACGACGAGACGGGAGAGCGTCCACTCCAGGGCCGGGCGGTTGATGCGGGGTGGACCACTTCGACGAGGGTGGCTGCCGAGGTGATCACGCGCAGGTCGTCGGCGCGGGCCAGGGCGAGCCAGGCGGTGACCGTGCGGTCGCGCAGGACAGCCTTGGCCAGGCCTTCGCTGTCGAGGACGAGAGTGCCGCCGGGGACTGCGGGGGAGCGGGTCACGCGGCGTCCGCTCCGTGCTCCGTCTGCTCGTGGCGGGCCTGGGCGAGCTGGTCGCGCAGGGCCTGGATCTCTTCGTCCGTGACGGGGCCGTGCTCGGCTTCGGCGACGGTGATGAGTTCGTTGAGGTTGTCGCGTTCGATCTGGCGGGCGACGGCGGCGGCCACGTAGGCGGAAAGGCCGGAGGGGCCGCTGCGGGCCTTGGCGGCTTCGGCGATGTCGCGCGGCATGGTGATCGAGTACTTGCCGGTGGGCTCGCTCATGCCACTTATCCTACCTCTCATCCTCCCGCCTTCGGGGAGGCGGAATCTCTTGCTTCTTTGGCATTGCCTCCATGAGTGATGCGTTGTTGTGGAGAGGGGCGGTGGACGCGATGCGGAAGGCGACAGGCCAGCCACGAGGAGCGTCCATGGGGAGGTGCGGGGCGAGCACGGCGACCGCTTCACGACCGGGCCTTCGTGGTGCCTCGATCTGATGCGCGTACGGCACCCGCAGAGGTGCGGCTGACTGTCGAGGCGGCCGAGCGAGCCGGCAACAGCGTCGAGGTCCTCATGACCCGGTACGCGAAGTGCTTCTACGGGCGTCGGGCCCTTGCCGGCAGGCGCATCGACGCGCTCCTGAACGAGTACGCCTGAGTGCCCGTCACGTTCTCCGTGAGCGTCCCAGAGATGTCCCGCGCCCACATGGGTCGTGTGCGTTCCGGTATCGACAAAGAAGCCCCTGACCCACATTTCTGCGGTTCAGGGGCTTCTTTGGCACTTCTCGCGAAGTGCCCCGGCAGAATTCGAACCTGCGCACACGGCTCCGGAGGCCGTTGCTCTATCCCCTGAGCTACGGGGGCGTCCGCCGCGTTCGGCGGCGACGGGTAGAACCCTACCAGCTCCTGGGGCGTGCCTGTGAACAGGTATTTCCAGGGTGTCACCGGGGCCGTGTCCCCGCACGGGTCAGAAGTGGGAAAAAGCCGGACGCGGTCGTCGGGGGCCGCCTACTCTCGTTCGTGTGTCAGGCGCGTCCGGCCGGGTGCTCGTTGTCGATGACAACAAGGTGATCCGGCAGTTGATCAGGGTCAATCTCGAACTCGAGGGGTTCGAGGTCGTGACCGCGGCCGATGGTGCCGAGTGTCTGGATGTCGTGCATCGGGTTCGGCCCGATGTCGTCACCCTCGACGTCGTCATGCCCCGTCTCGACGGGATCAGGACGGCCGAGCGGCTGCGGGCCGACCCCCGGACCCGGGACCTGCCTGTCGCCATCATCAGCGCCTGCGGCGAGGTCGCCGACGGGGCCGCCCCCGGCGTCGACGCCTTCCTCGCCAAGCCCTTCGAGCCCGCCGAGCTCGTCCGCGTCGTGCGGCAGTTGATGCGCCGCGAGCGGCGGGAGCGTCCGACGCGGTCGGGCCGGACACCGGAGAGAACCGGCCGTGGTCCGCGGAGCCAGGTCGGCCGCCGCGGCCGACGCGCCTCAGGACGGTGGCCACGACGGGCTTCGGGAAGGGGTCCGCGACGGGGTCCGCGACAGCCTCCGGGACACCGACCACGACGCGCTTCTCGACGGCGCCGTCGAAGGGCTCGGCGAGTCCCGCCCCGACTGATCCGCTCCCCGGGGCGCGGCCCGCGCCCGTGCCCCGTTGCCCGCATGGCGAAACCGGTTCGCGTCGGTACCCCCTCCTCCCCTACGCTTGTCCCGTGACCCCCGCGGACCTCTCCCTCACCGTGCTGCACGCCGTGCGCCGCGCGGTCGACGACGGTGCTCTGCGGGTCGACGTGCCCTCCCGGGCGAAGATCGAGCGGGCCCGGCCCGGGGAGCGGGGAGTACGCCAGCAACATCGCGCTCGCCCTCGCCCGGCCCGCCGGGCGCAGCGCCCTCGACGTCGCCGGGATCCTCGAAGAGCGGCTCCGCGGCGTTCCCGGGCTCCGGGCCGTCGAGATCACCGGGCCCGGGTTCCTGAACTTCACCCTGCGGGGTGACGCCGATGCCGATCTCGTACGGGAGGTCCTGGCCGCCGGGACGTCGTACGGGCACGGCACCGCCCTCGCCGGGACCGTCGTCCGCTTCGCCGGGGTCGGCGAGGCCCGTGCCGTCCTCGTGGTCGAGACCCTCGGCCGACTGCTGCGTTCCCAGGGCGCCGACGTCGAGGTCGGGGCACACGACGGCGAGCGGATGCACGTGCGGCCCGGTGAGCCGGGCGCGTACGGGGACGACATCACGCGCTGGGCCTTTCTGCGGGCCGCCCCCACGACCGGCCCTCGACCCCGCCCCCTCCTCGTCCCGCACGAGCGTAACCCGCTCTTCCGCGTCAAGTACGCCCACTCCCGCACCCGCCGGCTGCTCGTCAACGCCCGGCAGCTCGGGTTCCCGCCCGAGCCGGGGGAATGCGACGACCCCGCACTCCTCGGACTCCTCCGCGACCACCCCTCGCGCTCCTCTCCGCCGCCCGCCACCGCGCCCCCGACCGGGTCGCCCGGCACCTCGAAGCCGTCGCCGACGCCTTGCTCGCGTTCCAGCACACCGTCCTGCCCCTCGGCGACGAGAAACCCTCGGCCGCCCACCGCTCCCGGCTCGCGCTCGCCGAAGCCGCCGGGACGGTGCTCGCCAGTAGCCTCTCCGCGCTCGGCATCAGCGCACCCGATCGGATCTGAAAGAGCAGACGCAGACATGAGCCGTTCCGCCCACCCCGCAGGGCCCCGCCACGCCGACGTCCTCCCCGAGGGCCACTACTCCGCCCCGCCCAGCGACCTCAACGTCCTCGACCCCAAGGTGTGGTCCCGGACCGTCGCGCGGGACGAGCGCGGGGTCGCCACGGTCGGGGGGATCAGCGTGACCGACCTCGCCGAGGAGTTCGGCACCCCGCCTACTTCCTCGACGAGGACGACTTCCGCGCCCGCTGCCGCGCCTGGGCCGAGGCCTTCGGTCCGGACGCCGACGTCTTCTACGCCGGGAAGGCCTTCCTCTCCCGGGCCGTCGTGCGCTGGCTCCGGGAGGAGGGGCTCCACCTCGACGTGTGCTCCGGCGGCGAGCTCACCACCGCCCTCTCCGCCGGCATGCCCGCCGAGCGCATCGCCTTCCACGGCAACAACAAGAGCGAGGAGGAGATCGAGAAGGCCGTGAGCGCCGGCGTCGGGCGGATCGTGCTCGACTCCTTCCAGGAGATCGTCCGCGTCGCCCACACCGCCCAGTCCCTCGGCAAGCGGCAGCGCGTGCAGATCCGCGTCACCGTCGGCGTCGAGGCCCACACGCACGAGTTCATCGCCACCGCCCACGAGGACCAGAAGTTCGGCATCGCGCTCGCCGGCGGGCAGGCCGCCGAGGCCGTGCGCCGGGCACTGAAGCTCGACGGGCTCGAACTCGTCGGCATCCACTCGCACATCGGCTCGCAGATCTTCGACATGGCCGGCTTCGAGGTCTCCGCCCGCCGCGTCGTGCGGCTCCTCGCCGAGGTGCGCGACGAGCACGGCGTCGAACTGCCCGAGATCGACCTCGGCGGCGGCCTCGGCATCGCGTACACCTCCGACGACGACCCGCGCGAGCCGCACGAGATCGCCAAGGCGCTGCACGAGATCGTGGGCGGGGAGTGCGAGGCCGCCGGGCTGCGGACCCCCGCATCTCCGTCGAGCCCGGGCGGGCCATCGTCGGGCCCACCGCCTTCACCCTCTACCGGGTCGGCACGATCAAGCCGCTCGACGGGCTGCGGACGTACGTGAGCGTCGACGGCGGCATGTCGGACAACATCCGCACCGCCCTGTACGACGCCGAGTACAGCGTCAGCCTGGTCTCGCGGACCAGCGACGCCGAGCCGATGCTCTCCCGCGTCGTCGGCAAGCACTGCGAGAGCGGCGACATCGTCGTACGGGACGCCTTCCTGCCCTCCGACCTGGCGCCCGGCGACCTCCTCGCCGTGCCGGCCACCGGCGCGTACTGCCGCTCCATGGCCAGCAACTACAACCACGCGCTCCGCCCGCCCGTCGTCGCCGTCCGCGACGGCGAGGCGCACGTCATCGTCCGCCGCGAGACGGAGGAAGATCTCCTGCGTCTGGACGTCGGATGATGAAATAGTCGGGTGATGGAATCCATGTCTCACGATCCGGACGACGGGCGGAATCCCCCGTCCGGTGAGTGAGACTGGTCCTCACCGTAGAGGTCCCGGAAACACGACCGTGGAAACACGAAGCAGGACGAGAAACGAGGTCGGATGATGCGTACGCGTCCGCTGAAGGTGGCGCTGCTGGGCTGTGGAGTGGTCGGCTCAGAGGTGGCGCGCATCATGACGACGCACGCCGACGACCTCGCCGCGCGCATCGGCGCCCCGGTCGAGCTCGCCGGCGTGGCGGTCCGCCGGCCCGACAAGGTCCGCGAGGGCATCGCCCCGGAACTGGTCACCACCGACGCCACCGCCCTGGTCGAACGGGGGACGTCGACGTGGTCGTCGAGGTCATCGGCGGCGTCGAGCCGGCCCGCACCCTCATCACCACCGCCTTCGAGCACGGCGCCTCCGTCGTCTCCGCCAACAAGGCGCTGCTCGCCCAGGACGGCGCGGCCCTCCACGAGGCCGCCGGGCGGCACGGGCAGGACCTGTACTACGAGGCCGCCGTCGCCGGCGCCATCCCGCTAGTCCGGCCGCTGCGCGAGTCCCTCGCCGGCGACAAGATCAACCGGGTGATGGGCATCGTCAACGGCACGACGAACTTCATCCTCGACAAGATGGACACCTCCGGCGCCGGCTACTCCGAGGCGCTCGACGAGGCCACCGCCCTCGGGTACGCCGAGGCCGACCCGACCGCCGACGTCGAGGGCTTCGACGCCGCCGCCAAGGCCGCCATCCTCGCCGGGATCGCCTTCCACACGCGCGTGCGCCTCGACGACGTCTACCGCGAGGGCATGACCGAGGTCACCGCCGCCGACTTCGCCTCCGCCAAGGAGATGGGCTGCACCATCAAACTGCTCGCCATCTGCGAGCGGGCCGCCGACGGCGGGTCCGTCACCGCACCGCGTGCACCCCGCGATGATCCCGCTCAGCCACCCGCTGGCCTCCGTCCGCGAGGCGTACAACGCGGTCTTCGTCGAGGCGGAGGCCGCCGGGCGGCTCATGTTCTACGGCCCCGGCGCCGGCGGTTCGCCGACCGCCTCGGCCGTGCTCGGCGACCTCGTCGCCGTGTGCCTAACAAGCTCAACGAGGCCAACGGCCCCGGTGAGTCCGCGTACACCAGTTGCCCGTCAGCTCCATGGGCGAGGTCGTCACGCGGTACCACATCAGCCTCGACGTGGCCGACAAGCCGGGCGTCCTCGCCCAGGTGGCGACGGTCTTCGCCGAGCACGGCGTATCCATCGACACCGTGCGCCAGCACGGTCGACAGAACGGAGACGGCGAGGCCTCCCTCGTCGTCGTCACCCACCGCGCGCCCGACGCCGCCCTCTCCGGGACCGTCGAGGCGCTGCGCAAGCTCGACACCGTGCGCGGTGTCGCCAGCATCATGCGTGTTGAAGGGGAGTAAGGACCCATGACCACCAAGGGCACCCACCAGTGGCGCGGCATCATCGAGGAGTACCGGGACCGCCTTCCGGTCACGGACGCGACGCCAGTCGTCACGCTCCGTGAGGGCGGTACGCCGCTCGTTCCGGCTCAGGTCCTCTCCGAGCGCACGGGCTGCGAGGTGCACCTCAAGGTCGAGGGCGCCAATCCCACCGGCTCCTTCAAGGACCGGGGCATGACCATGGCCATCACCCGGGCCAAGGAGGAGGGCGCGCAGGCCGTCATCTGCGCCTCCACCGGCAACACCTCGGCCTCCGCCGCCGCCTACGCGGTGCGCGCCGGGATGGTGTCCGCCGTCCTCGTGCCCCAGGGCAAGATCGCGCTCGGCAAGATGGGCCAGGCCCTCGTGCACGGCGCGAAGATCCTCAGGTCGACGGCAACTTCGACGACTGCCTCACCCTGGCCCGCCGCCTCTCCGACAACTACCCGGTGGCGCTGGTCAATTCGGTCAACCCGGTCCGCATCGAGGGCCAGAAGACCGCCGCGTTCGAGATCGTGGACATGCTGGGCGACGCCCCCGACATCCACGTCCTCCCGGTCGGCAACGCGGGCAACATCACCGCGTACTGGAAGGGGTACCGCGAGTACGCCCGCCCGTCGCCCGCCACCACCCTTGACGGAGACGCTACGCGTCGCACCCTCCCGCCCTCGCCACCCGCCGCCCCCGCATGTGGGGCTTCCAGGCCTCCGGTTCCGCCCCGCTCGTGCGCGGCGAGGTCGTCAAGGACCCGTCGACGATCGCCACCGCGATCCGCATCGGCAACCCGGCCTCGTGGGACTACGCGATCGCCGCGCGCGACGAGTCGGGCGGCTTCATCGACGAGGTGACGGACCGTGAGATCCTGCGCGCCTACCGCCTGTTGGCCGCGCAGGAGGGCGTCTTCGTCGAGCCCGCCTCGGCCGCCTCGGTCGCCGGTCTGCTGAAGGCCGCCGAGCAGGGCAAGGTCGACCCCGGCCAGCGGATCGTCTGCACCGTCACCGGCAACGGCCTCAAGGACCCCGACTGGGCCGTCGCCGGCGCGCCGCAGCCGGTCACCGTCCCGGTCGACGCCGCGGCCGCCGCCGAGCGCCTCGGCCTGGCCTGATCCCGTTCCTCCCCACGGGGACGCCTCCTTCACCGGAGCGTCCCCGCACGGGAAGAGCGCACGGAGCGAAACCCGATCAGGAACGCACAGAGGGGCACAGGTTGCCCGCGACACGCATCGTGCGCCTCCTGTGCGCCCTATGTCGCCACAGAACCTTCCTTCGATAGGCTGTACCGACCCGCCCCGACGCATATGCGCGGTGTCGTTGCCGTTGTCGCCCCGTGGCCGAAACGGCCCGCCGGGTCCCGGTGTACTTCTCTTGAAATACCCGTTGAAATACCCGTTGTCGCAATCAAGGAGAGTCATCGAGCGATGGCCGGTCCAGCGTTCCGCGCCGCCGCCGTACGGGTGCGCGTCCCCGCCACCAGCGCCAACCTCGGCCCGGGCTTCGACGCCTTCGGCCTGTCGCTGGGGCTCTACGACGACGTGGTCGTCCGGGTCGCCGACTCCGGGCTGCACGTCGACATCGCCGGAGAGGGCGCCGAGACGCTCCCGCGCGACGAGAGCCACCTGCTCGTACGCTCCCTGCGCACGGCCTTCGACCTGCTCGGCGGGCAGCCGCGCGGCCTGGAGGTCGTCTGCGCCAACCGCATCCCGCACGGACGCGGCCTCGGTTCCTCCTCCGCCGCCATCTGTGCCGGCATCGTCGCCGCCCGCGCCGTGACCATAGGCGGCGACGCGAAGCTCGACGAGGCCGCCCTCCTGGAGCTGGCCACCGAGATCGAGGGCCACCCCGACAACGTCGCCGCCTGTCTCCTCGGCGGATTCACCCTCGCCTGGACCGAGTCCGGCGCGGCGCGAGCGATCAGGATGGAGCCCTCCGATTCCATCGTTCCGGTGGTTTTCGTCCCCGGGAAGCCCGTGCTGACCGAGACCGCCCGCGGCCTCCTGCCGCGCACCGTCCCACACGTGGACGCCGCCGCCAACGCCGGCCGCGCCGCCCTCCTCGTCGAGGCCCTGACCCGCCGCCCCGAGCTGCTGCTCGCGGCCACCGAGACCGGCTGCACCAGGAGTACCGCGCCCCGCGATGCCCGAGAGCGTCGCCCTGGTGAACCGCCTGCGCGCGGACGGCGTCCCCGCGGTCGTCTCCGGCGCGGGCCCCACGGTGCTCGCCCTCGCGGAGCGGGGACCGCCGACAAGGTCGCCCTGCTCGCGGGCGAGGGATGGGCCGCGAACCGGCTCGACCTCGACGCGTCCGGCGCGTGCGTCCTGCCGCTGGCGCCCTAGGTGACGGGGCCGGGGCGCCGGGCAGCGCCCGGGTCAGGAGATTGCCGGTGAGGGAGGGGGAATGTTTGTTGGAGCCGGTAGTGTTAACCTCAAGTCTGCACCCGACCTCTTTGTGGAGCGGTGCGGAGTGTCCCTCAGGGACCACCCATTCTTCCGGGAGCCTCCCCAACTGCCTGAGCAGCCCGCCTGAGCAGTTTCGAGCACGCTCCGGAACCGGCACGACACCCCTCGCTCTTCTCTCGTGAGGGCCGAGCAGGGGCCTCGGGCCGGACCCACAACACGTTTCCTCTCTTCCGCCGCACCCGGCGGGACCACCACCCGGACTCGGTCCACACACCAGGACCCTGCCGGACAGCACAACCGGTCGCCGAGCCAGATGGCCGACGTCCGCTCCAGGAAGGACCCTTCGTGAGCGACACCACCGATCTGATGGGCGTGACTGCCGACAACAGTGTCGACAACGCCGCGCCCGCCGCAGGTGCTGCCACCGGCGGCACCGCACGGCGCCGCCGCTCCGGCACCGGCCTCGACGGCATGGTCCTGGCCGAGCTGCAGCAGGTCGCGTCCGGCCTCGGCATCAGGGGCACCGCGCGCATGCGCAAGAGCCAACTGATCGAGGTCATCAAGGAGGCGCAGGCCGGAGGGGCTCCGCCGCCCCGGCCAAGGCCGCCGACGCCGCCGAGACCAAGCCGAAGCGCCGCGCCACCTCCAAGGCCCGTACGGGCGAGACCGCCGCCGAGCCGGCCGCCGAGGCCCCGCCCCCAAGGCGGAGAAGGCCGAAGGCCCCCGCCCAGCAGCAGATCGACATCCCGGGCCAGCCCTCGCCCAAGACCCCGTCGGAGCAGGGCGACGACCAGCCAGCCGGCGAGCGCCGCCGTCGCCGCGCCACGGCCCCCGCCGGTTCGCCGGACGGCGCCGCCCCGGCCGAGACCGCGCAGGCCGTCAAGACCGAGGCCCGTGCGGAAGCCCGTACCGAGAACCGCGAGGTCAGGGCCGAGGCGCAGACCGACACCCGGACCGACGGCGCCGTCGACGGCGCCGAGGGCCGCGACCGCCGGGACCGCGGCGAGCGCGGTGACCGCCGCGACCGCCGGGACCGCCAGCGCGACCGCAAGGGCGACGACCAGCAGGGCGGCGGCCAGGGCGGCCAGCGCAAGGAGCGCCAGGGCCAGGGCCAGGGCCAGGGCGGCGGCCAGGGTCAGCAGGGCGGCCAGCAGGCCGGTCCGCAGGACGACTACGACGACGAGGCCGGCGGCCGCCGGGAGCCGTCGCGGCCGCTACCGCGACCGCCGCGGGCGCCGTGGCCGCGACGACTTCCAGGCCGGCGAGCCGCAGGTCGCGGACGACGACGTCCTGATCCCCGTCGCGGGCATCCTGGACATCCTGGACAACTACGCGTTCATCCGGACCTCCGGCTACCTGCCCGGCCCGAACGACGTGTACGTCTCCCTCGCCCAGGTCCGCAAGAACGGCCTGCGCAAGGGCGACCACGTCACCGGTGCCGTGCGCCAGCCGAAGGAGGGCGAGCGCCGCGAGAAGTTCAACGCCCTCGTCCGCCTGGACTCCGCGAACGGCATGGCCGCCGACTCCGGCCGCGGCCGCCCGGAGTTCAACAAGCTGACCCGCTCTACCCGCAGGACCGGCTCCGCCTGGAGACCGACCCGGGCGTGCTGACCACGCGGATCATCGACCTCGTGTCGCCGATCGGCAAGGGCCAGCGCGGTCTGATCGTAGCCCCGCCGAAGACCGGCAAGACCATGATCATGCAGGCGATCGCCAACGCGATCACGCACAACAACCCCGAGTGCCACCTGATGGTCGTCCTGGTCGACGAGCGTCCGGAAGAGGTCACCGACATGCAGCGGTCGGTCAAGGGCGAGGTCATCTCCTCGACCTTCGACCGTCCGGCCGAGACCACACCACCGTCGCCGAGCTGGCCATCGAGCGCGCCAAGCGCCTCGTGGAGCTGGGCCACGACGTGGTCGTCCTGCTCGACTCGATCACCCGTCTGGGCCGCGCGTACAACCTCGCCGCCCCGGCCTCGGGCCGCATCCTGTCCGGTGGTGTCGACTCGACCGCGCTCTACCCGCCGAAGCGCTTCTTCGGCGCCGCGCGCAACATCGAGGACGGCGGCTCGCTGACCATCCTGGCCACCGCGCTCGTCGACACCGGCTCGCGCATGGACGAGGTGATCTTCGAGGAGTTCAAGGGCACCGGCAACATGGAGCTCAAGCTCGACCGGAAGCTCGCCGACAAGCGCATCTTCCCGGCCGTCGACGTCGACGCCTCGGGCACGCGCAAGGAGGAGATCCTCCTCGGCAGCGACGAGCTCGCCGTCACCTGGAAGCTGCGCCGCGTGCTGCACGCGCTCGATCAGCAGCAGGCGATCGAACTGCTCCTCGACAAGATGAAGCAGACGAAGTCGAACGGCGAGTTCCTCCTCCAGATCCAGAAGACCACCCCGGAGCGAACAACAACGACTGACGCGGTCCACGAGATCCACGTCACACGGCGGGGCCGGGCCCCGGCCCGCACCCCGCCGTGACCTGCGCCGACCACCGCGCCCACCGTGCCCGCACGGTGGGCGCGTGTATTACCGCCCGGGGCCCGGGAATTCGCGTGCAACCCTTTCGGACGCACCGCCGTCACAGAAGGTGAATCCAGGGCCGAAGGACGGGCGATGACCGAGCAGACGAACAGCGGCCGACGCCGCAAGGCGACGTTCCTCCTCACCGGGGCCCTCGTGGTCCTCCTCCTCGGCGGAGCCGGGGCGGGTACGGGTACTACCTGAAGCTCGACCACAACATCCAGGGCGTCGACATCAACGCCCAGCTCGGCCCCCAGCGCCCCGTCGACGTCGACGACGGCTCGATGGACGTCCTCGTCCTCGGCTCCGACTCGCGCTCCGGCGACAACGACGCCTACGGCAAGGACGAGGGCGGCGCCCGCTCCGACACCGCGATGGTCGTCCACGTCCACGAGGGCCACAAGAAGGCCAGCGTCGTCTCCATACCCCGCGACACCCTCGTCACGAGGCCGGACTGCACCGACGCCCGGGGCGCCGACGTCCCCGGCCGGCGCCGCGCCATGTTCAACACGGCGTACGAGGTCGGCGGCCCCGCCTGCGCCGTGAAGACCGTCGAGGCGATGTCCGGCATCCGCATGGACCACTACGTCGAGGTCGACTTCACCGGCTTCAAGGAGATCATCGACGAGCTCGGCGGCGTCGCGATCACCACCACCGAGCGCATCCAGGACGACAAGAGCCACCTCGACCTCGCGCCGGGCCCCACACCCTCGACGGCGAGCAGGCCCTCGGCCTCGTCCGCACCCGCAAGAGCGTCGGCGACGGCAGCGACCTCGGCCGCATACAGCTCCAGCAGGCCTTCGTGAAGGCCCTCGTCGAGCAGGTCAAGGATGTCGGCGTCCTGAGCGACCCCGCGAAGCTCCTCGGCCTCGCCGACGCCGTCACCAGGGCCATCACCCCCGACTCCGAACTCGACTCCGTCGAAGAGCTGACGGGCTTCGCCAGGGGCCTCTCCGGCATCGGGGCCGGGAACGTCCACATGATCACCCTGCCCGTCGCGTACGACCGGATCGACCCGAACCGGGTCGTCCCCTGGAGAAGCAGTCCGGGCAGGTCTGGAAGGCCCTCAAGGACGACGCGGCCGTCCCCGCCTCCGCCACGAAGGACACCGCCACCGGGGCGGCCGACGGCATCGTGGGATAGCCCGGGAATACCTCCGGCCCGACCCCGGTTTGGGGAGATGCGGCCGGTCCTGGCAGACTGGTACGTCGGCCCCGGTTCACGCATGCCGCAACCCGCGGTAGCACCGGAGCCCTCCCGGAACATAGGAGACACCTTGAAGCGCGAGATCCACCCCGAGTACGTCGAGACCCAGGTGAGCTGCACCTGTGGCGCGTCGTTCACCACCCGCAGCACCCTCACCGACGGCACCATCCGTGCCGAGGTCTGCTCGAGT
Source organism: Streptomyces sp. WAC08241 (assembly GCA_007858575.1). Classification (GTDB taxonomy): domain Bacteria; phylum Actinomycetota; class Actinomycetes; order Streptomycetales; family Streptomycetaceae; genus Streptomyces. The sequence goes on along the minus strand of CP042279.1, from coordinate 4,116,358 downwards.
GCCACCCGTTCTACACGGGCAAGCAGAAGATCCTCGACACCGGCGGCCGCGTCGCCCGCTTCGAGGCCCGCTTCGGCAAGGCCGCCGGCTCCGCCAGCAAGTAGCGAGCCCCTGCGCCGGTCCACGGTCGCCCCGCGCGGGTGGCCGGGACCGGCGCTGGCGTCCCCGTAGCAACTGACGAAAACCAGGAGCCCCCGATGTTCGAGGCGGTCGAGGAACTGGTCGGCGAGCACGCCGACCTCGAGAAGAAGCTGGCGGACCCCTCGGTCCACGCCGACCAGGCGAACGCGCGCAGGCTGAACAAGCGCTACGCCGAGCTGACCCCGATCGTCGGCACCTACCGCTCCTGGAAGCAGACCGGTGACGACATCGAGACCGCCCGCGAGCTGGCGCACGACGACCCCGACTTCGCCGCCGAGGTCAAGCTGCTGGAGAAGGACCGGGAGGAGCTGACCGACAAGCTCCGCCTGCTCCTGGTCCCGCGCGACCCCAGCGACGACAAGGACGTCATCCTGGAGATCAAGGCCGGCGCCGGCGGCGCGAGTCCGCGCTCTTCGCCGGCGACCTGCTCCGCATGTACCTCCGGTACGCCGAGCGCGTCGGCTGGAAGACCGAGATCATCGACGCCACCGAGTCCGAGCTGGGCGGCTACAAGGACGTCCAGGTCGCCGTGAAGACCAAGGGCGGCAACGGCGCCACCGAGCCCGGCCAGGGCGTCTGGGCCCAGCTCAAGTACGAGGGCGGGGTGCACCGCGTCCAGCGCGTGCCCGCCACCGAGTCCCAGGGCCGCATCCACACCTCCGCCGCCGGCGTGCTCGTCACGCCCGAGGCCGAGGAGGTCGAGGTCGAGGTCCACGCCAACGACCTGCGGATCGACGTCTACCGCTCGTCCGGCCCCGGCGGCCAGTCGGTCAACACCACCGACTCCGCCGTCCGCATCACCCACCTGCCGACCGGCATCGTCGCCTCCTGCCAGAACGAGAAGAGCCAGCTCCAGAACAAGGAGCAGGCCATGCGCATCCTGCGCTCCCGGCTCCTCGCCGCCGCCCAGGAGAAGGCCGAGGCCGAGGCCGCCGACGCCCGCCGCAGCCAGGTCCGCACCGTCGACCGCTCCGAGAAGATCCGGACGTACAACTTCCCGGAGAACCGCATCTCGGACCACCGCGTCGGCTTCAAGGCGTACAACCTGGACCAGGTGCTCGACGGCGAACTGGACGCGGTGATCCAGGCCTGCGTCGACGCCGACTCGGCGGCGAAGCTCGCCGCGGCGTAAGGCACCCGCAAGGGCCGTACGGAGTCCGGAGCCGCCCGAGACCCCGTACGGCTTCCCCAAGCCCCACCCCGCACCACGGAGGACCAGCGTGCAGTCACTTTCTGGGGGCGACCCCAGGCCCCCGCAGTCTGCTGCTTGCCGAGGTGGCCCAGGCCACCCAGCGGCTGGCCGACGCCGGCGTCCCCTCCCCGCGCTTCGACGCCGAGGAGCTCGCCGCGTTCGTGCACGGCGTCAAGCGGGGGAGCTGCACAACGTCAAGGACGCGGACTTCGACGCCCGCTACTGGGAGACGGTCGCCCGCCGCGAGGCCCGCGAACCCCTCCAGCACATCACCGGACGGGCGTTCTTCCGCTACCTGGAGCTCCAGGTGGGCCCCGGCGTCTTCGTGCCGCGCCCGGAGACCGAGTCGGTCGTCGGCTGGGCCATAGACGCCGTGCGCGCCATGGACGTCGTCGAGCCGCTCATCGTCGACCTGTGCACCGGCTCCGGGGCCATCGCCCTCGCCATGGCCCAGGAGGTGCCGCGCTCCCGCGTGCACGCCGTCGAGCTCTCCGAGGACGCCCTCGTCTGGACCCGGAAGAACGCCGAGGGCTCCCGCGTCACCGTCCACCGGGGCGACGCGCTGACCGCCCTGCCGACCTCGACGGCCAGGTCGACCTGGTCATCTCCAACCCGCCGTACATCCCGCTCACCGAGGTGGGAGTACGTGGCGCCCGAGCCCGCGACCACGACCCGGAGATGGCCCTCTTCTCCGGCGAGGACGGCCTCGACACCATCCGCGGCATCGAGCGCACCGCCCACCGTCTGCTCCGCCCCGGCGGCCTCGTCGTCATCGAGCACGCGGACACCCAGGGCGGCCAGGTGCCGTGGATCTTCAACGAGGAGGCCGGCTGGGCGGACGCCGCCGACCACCCGACCTGAACAACCGGCCGCGCTTCGCGACCGCCCGCAAGGCGACGCCATGACGGCCCCGACCGTCATCGCCGCCACGACGAACCACGCGTACGAGGAGGCCGGGAACTGATGGCACGGCGATACGACTGCAACGAGGCGACCGACCGACTGACCGGCCTGCGCGAGGCCGCGTCCGCCGTCCGCCGGGGCGAGCTGGTCGTGCTGCCCACCGACACCGTGTACGGGATCGGGGCGGACGCCTTCAGCGGCGAGGCCGTGGCCGACCTGCTGGCCGCCAAGGGGCGGGGCCGCAACATGCCCACGCCCGTGCTCATCGGCTCCCCGAACACCCTGCACGGCCTGGTCACCGACTTCTCCGAGCAGGCCTGGGAGCTCGTCGACGCCTTCTGGCCCGGCGCGCTCACCCTGGTCGCCAAGCACCAGCCGTCCCTCCAGTGGGACCTCGGCGACACCCGGGGCACCGTCGCCGTCCGGATGCCGCTGCACCCGGTCGCGATCGAGCTGCTCACCGAGGTCGGCCCGATGGCCGTCTCCTCGGCCAACCTCACCGGCCACCCGTCGCCGGAGGACTGCGACGCCGCGCAGCACATGCTCGGCGACTCCGTCTCCGTGTACCTCGACGGCGGTCCGACGCCCGGGAACGTCCCTCGTCCATCGTCGACGTGACGGGTCCGGTGCCGGTGCTGCTGCGGCAGGGAGCGCTCTCCGCGGAGGAGCTCCGGAAGGTCGTACCCGACCTCGAGGTGGCCAGTTGACCGCCCCTGAGGGGCGTGGCATAGCGGGGCACGACGACAGCGACACCTTCCGCATCCTCCACGTCAGCACCGGCAACGTCTGCCGCTCGCCGATCACCGAGCGGCTGACCCGCCACGCCCTGAGCGACCGGCTCGGGGACCCCTCGGCGGCGGCCTGATCGTGGAGAGCGCGGGCACCTGGGGCCACGAGGGGGCCCCGATGGAGGCCAACGCGGAACTCGTCCTCGCCGACTTCGGCGCGGACCACACCGGCTTCGTGGGCCGCGAGCTCCTCGACGAGCACGTCATCCGCGCGGACCTCGTCCTGACGGCGACCCGGGACCACCGGGCGCAGGTCATCTCGATGGGCCACTCGGCGGGCCTGCGCACCTTCACCCTGAAGGAGTTCACCCGCCTGGTCCGCGCCATCGACCCGGCCACGCTCCCCGACCCGCGCGACGAGGGCATGGTCGAACGCGCCCGCGCCCTGGTCCGCGCGGCCGCGGCCCTCCGCGGCTGGCTCCTGGCCCCGTCCCCGGACGCGGACGAGGTCAACGACCCGTACGGCGCCCCCATCACGTTCTTCCGCTCGATCGGCGACGAGATCAACCAGGCGCTCGATCCCGTGGTGACGGCGCTGACCGGGGTGACGGCGCGGCGCTGAGCGCTTCGGTGCTCGGCGCGCGCGTCCGACCCGGGGTACCTAGATTGGTGCCATGCCGGTCACCGCGCCCCCGACGACGAGCTCGACGTCCTGCGCCGGCAGGACCCGGAGGTCGCCGACGTGCTGCTCGGCGAGGAGCGGCGGCAGGCCGACAGCCTCCAGCTCGTAGCGGCGGAGAACTTCACCTCGCCCGCCGTCCTCGCCGCCCTCGGCTCCCCGCTCGCCAACAAGTACGCCGAGGGCTACCCCGGCGCCCGGCACCACGGCGGCTGCGAGTACGCCGACGCCGTCGAGCGGATCGCCGTGCGACGGGCCACCGCGCTCTTCGGAGCCGACCACGCGAACGTCCAGGCCCACTCCGGCTCCTCGGCCGTCCTGGCGGCGTACGCGGCCCTTCTCAGGCCCGGTGACACGGTCCTCGCCATGGGCCTGGAGCACGGCGGGCACCTCACCCACGGTTCGCCCGCCAACTTCTCCGGCCGCTGGTTCGACTTCGTCCCCTACGGCGTCGACGCCGAGACCGGCCTCGTCGACCACGAGCAGGTCGCCGCCCTCGCCCGCCACCACCGCCCCAAGGCGATCGTCTGCGGCTCCATCTCCTATCCCCGCCACTTCGACTACGAGGTCTTCCGCGGGATCGCCGACGAGACCGGCGCCTATCTGATCGCCGACGCGGCCCACACCATCGGCCTGGTCGCCGGGGAGCGGCCCCAGCCCGTCCCGTACGCCGACGTCGTCTGCGCCACCACCCACAAGGTGCTGCGCGGCCCGCGCGGCGGAATGATCCTGTGCGGGGAGGAGCTCGCGGGCCGGATCGACCGGGCGGTGTTCCCGTTCAGCCAGGGCGGCGCCCAGATGCACACGATCGCGGCGAAGGCCGTGGCCCTCGGCGAGGCGGAGGCCCCGCGTTCACCGCGTACGCCCACCGGGTGGTCGAGCACGCCCGGGCCCTGGCCGCCGCCCTCGCCGCCGAGGGCTTCGCGGTGACCACCGGCGGCACCGACACCCACCTCATCACCGCCGACCCCGCCCCCTCGGCGTCGACGGGCGCACCGCCCGCGCCCGGCTCGCCGCCGCCGGCATCGTGCTCGACACCTGCGCGCTCCCGCACGGGGAGGCGCGCGGGATCCAGCTCGGCACGGCCGCCGTCACCACCAGGGCATGGGCACCCCCGAAATGGCCAGGATCGCCGGTCTGTTCACCGCCGCGCTCCGCGACGACCCGGAGGAGACGGCCCGGGTACGGGCGGACGTACGCGCGCTGACCGGCCGATTTCCGCCGTACGCACACTGAGCGGAGGCCCGGTGCAACCGTCCGGGCGCCCCGCGTGTCTCCCAGCACATGGACGGCACGGCTAGGGTGTGGGGCTGAGATGGCCAGCGATTCCTGTGGGGCAGCCCGTGCGTGATTACCTGCTGACGCTCTGCGTCACGGCCGCAGTGACCTACCTGCTCACCGGACCGGTGCGCAAGTTCGCCATCGCGACCGGGGCGATGCCGGAGATCCGCGCCCGCGACGTACACCGAGAACCGACTCCGCGGCTCGGTGGCATCGCCATGTTCTTCGGGCTGTGCGCGGGCCTGCTCGTCGCCGCCCACCTGCAGAACCTCGGCAGCGTCTTCGAACTGTCCAACGAGCCCCGCGCGCTGCTCTCCGGCGCCGCGCTGATCTGGCTGATCGGCGTCCTGGACGACAAGTTCGAGCTCGACGCGCTCATCAAGCTGGGCGCGCAGATGATCTCGGCCGGCGTGATGGTCGCGCAGGGCCTGACGATCCTGTGGCTCCCGATCCCCGGCATCGGCACCGTCGCCCTCACCCCCGGGCAGGGCACGCTCCTCACGGTCGCCCTGGTGGTCCTGACGATCAACGCGGTGAACTTCGTCGACGGCCTCGACGGCCTCGCCGCCGGCATGGTCTGCATCGCCGCCGCGGCCTTCTTCCTGTACGCCTACCGCCTCTGGTACGGCTACACGATCGAGGCCGCCGCCCCGCGACGCTCTTCGCCGCCATCCTCATGGGCATGTGCCTGGGCTTCCTGCCGCACAACATGCACCCGGCGCGGATCTTCATGGGCGACTCCGGCTCGATGCTGATCGGCCTGATCCTGGCGGCCTCCGCCATCTCGATCACCGGCCAGGTCGACCCGGACATCCTGCGGCTCTTCGAGGGCTCGACCCGCGAGGCCACCCACGCCGCCCTGCCCGTCTTCATCCCGCTCCTGCTGCCGCTGACGATCATCGCGATCCCGATGGCGGACCTGGTCCTGGCGATCGTGCGCCGCACCTGGAAGGGCCAGTCGCCGTTCGCGGCCGACCGCGGCCACCTGCACCACCGGCTCCTGGAGATCGGGCACTCGCACAGCCGCGCGGTGCTGATCATGTACTTCTGGTCGGCCCTGATCGCCTTCGGGACGCTGGCGTACTCGGTCCACTCGACCTCGATGTGGATCGTCCTCGGGGTCGTCGCGCTCAGCGCGATCGGCCTAGTGCTGCTCCTGCTGCCGCGGTTCAGGCCGCGCGCCCCCGCTGGGCCGAGTCCGTGGTGCCGCCCCGCTACCGGCGCCGCAAGCCGGCCCCCGCCCCGGAGGCGGCTCCCGGGCCGGCCGCGGCCGAGGAGGACGAGCGGATCCCGGTGCCCGCCGGCGTCAACGGCGCCACCGCCATCGGCAACCGCGCGCGCTTCACCGACCGGCGGAAGGCCGGAACGCCGAGTTGACGAAAGCCGCAGCGGCGCCCATTAGCAGACATGGCGCCCCGCTGTCGTGCACACACGCGCGGTGTAACCCTCATGTGTGACAACTGGCACACCTTATGGGTAAAGACCTATTCAAATAGTTTGTGATACCGTTCACGAGACCCGGCGACAGTGCCGAAAGACCGTAGTGCGACGGTCCGTTGGCCCCGAGACCCACCTCGGACCGGGCTTACGCTCGTCCATGACGACACCATCGCCCCCTCCATCAAGCGGAGACACCGCCATGCCGTCCAACGACGCACGCATCCTCCTGCACACCGCCGTCCCCACCGTTGCCGTCGGCGCGATCGCCACGGTCGTCAGTGGGGTGGTCGCCGGTGGCAAGGGCGCGCTCGGCGCGGTCGTCGGCACCCTGGTGGTCGTCCTCTTCATGGGGATCGGGCAGTTGGTCCTCCAGCGGACGGCCAAGTCCTTCCCGCACTTGTTCCAGGCGATGGGGCTGATGCTCTACACGGCCCAGCTCCTGGTGCTCTTCATCTTCCTGGCGTTGCTCAAGAACACCACGCTGTTCGACTTCAAGGCCTTCGCCTTCACGCTGCTCGCGGCCACCGTCGTGTGGGTCGCCGCTCAGGCGCGGGCCTACATGAAGGCCAAGATCGCTTACATCGACCCCGCGAACACGGGGTCGAAGTCGTGAAGGGTAGGGCCGGGATAAAGCCGCCTTCGGCTTCCTGCTATCGTCCGGTGCCAACTGCGGCACTGCGGGCGCGGGCATCCGAGACGCCTGTCCCAGCGCGAGGCTCGAAGCCGAACCGCCGCCCCTTATCCGTAAGACCAGTCCAGTGCCGACCCGCGGCTGCGTGCCGCGCCGACACAACGAGGTTGCCGTACCTATGCGCCACGCTGAAGGAGCCCGCGGTGAGTGCTGACCAGACGCTTGCCTTCGACCCGGATTGCCACATCTTCACCGGATGTGGCTTCCCGGCGCCGGGCCTGCACACGTTCATGTACGAGCCCATCGCGACGGTGGGCGGCATCGAGTTCACCAAGCCGATGCTGCTCGCCATCCTCGGCTCCATCGTGGTCGTCGGGTTCTTCTGGGCCGCCTTCAACAAGCCCAAGCTGATCCCCGGCAAGCTCCAGATGGTCGGCGAGGCCGGTTACGACTTCGTGCGCCGCGGCATCGTCTACGAGATCATCGGCAAGAAGGACGGCGAGAAGTACGTCCCCTTCATGGTGTCGCTGTTCTTCTTCGTCTGGATCATGAACCTCTGGTCGATCGTTCCGCTCGCCCAGTTCCCGGTCACCTCGCTGATCGCCTTCCCGGCCGGTCTCGCGCTGATCGTGTACGTCATGTGGATCTCGCTCACCTTCAAGAAGCACGGCTTCGTGGGCGGCTGGAAGAACATCGTCGGCTACGACAAGTCGCTCGGCGCGATCCTCCCGATGGTCGTCGTCCTCGAGTTCTTCTCGAACCTCCTCATCCGGCCCTTCACGCACGCGGTCCGACTGTTCGCGAACATGTTCGCCGGTCACCTGCTCATCGTGATGTTCTCCCTGGCCACCTGGTACCTCATGAACGGCCTGGGCTTCGTCTACGCCGGCGCCTCGTTCGTGATGGTCATCGTGATGACCGCGTTCGAGCTCTTCATCCAGGCCGTCCAGGCGTACGTCTTCGTCCTCCTGGCCTGCAGCTACGTCCAGGGCGCGCTCTCCGAGCACCACTGAGCCCGACCCGGTCCCGCTGCTCCACCCCCAAGCCAACAGTCGTCCGGTGGCCAACCCCACCGGGTCATTGAAAGAGAAGGAAGTAACGGCATGTCCGCTGCTCTCGAACTGGTCAACCTCGCCGCCCCCGGTGACTCCGCCAAGACCACCCTCGTCGGCAACGTCGCCTCGATCGGCTACGGCCTGGCCGCGATCGGCCCCGGCGTCGGCGTCGGCATCATCTTCGGTAACGGTACGCAGGCCCTCGCCCGCCAGCCCGAGGCCGCCGGTCTGATCCGCACCAACCAGATCATGGGCTTCGCCTTCTGTGAGGCGCTCGCCCTCATCGGCATCGTCATGGGCTTCGTCTACCAGTAAGCCCGGACCGACAGCCCGATTCTTTTACGGAAGGCACTGATGTGAACGCTCTGCTTCTTGCGGCGGCGGAGGAGCCCCAGCCTCCTCTGATCCCGCATCTTGACGAGCTCGTCATCGGCCTGATCGCCTTCGTCATCGTCTTCGGCTTCCTCGCCAAGAAGCTCCTCCCGAACATCAACAAGGTTCTGGACGAGCGCCGCGAGGCCATCGAGGTGGCATCGAGAAGGCCGAGTCGGCCCAGATCGAGGCTCAGAGTGTGCTGGAGCAGTACAAGGCCCAGCTCGCCGAGGCCCGCCACGAGGCCGCGCGTCTTCGCCAGGAGGCGACGGAGCAGGGCACCGCGATCATCCAGGAGATGAAGGCGGAAGGCCAGCGCCAGCGCGAGGAGATCATCGCGGCCGGGCACGCGCAGATCGAGGCGGACCGCAAGTCCGCGTCGGCGTCGCTGCGCCAGGACGTGGGCAAGCTCGCCACCGACCTGGCCGGCAAGCTGGTCGGCGAGTCCCTCGAGGACACCGCCCGCCAGAGCCGCACGATCGACCGCTTCCTCGACGAGCTCGAGGAGAAGGCCGAGCCGTCCGATGAACGGAGCGAGCCGTGAGGCACTGGCCGCCGCCCGCGAGTCCCTCGACGCGCTGACCGACAACACCCCGGTCGACGCGACGAAGCTCGCGGACGAGCTCGCCGCCGTCACCGTGCTGCTCGACCGCGAGGTGTCGCTGCGCAGGGTCCTGACCGACCCCGCCCAGCCGGGTGAGGCCAAGGCCGAACTCGCGCAGCGACTCCTGAGCGGTCAGGTGGGCGGCGAGACCACCGACCTGGTGTCCGGGATGGTCCGTTCGCGCTGGTCGCGCTCGCGCGACCTGGTCGACGCGACCGAGGAGCTGGCGAACACCGCGGACCTCACCGCGGCGCAGAAGGCGGGCGCGCTCGACGACGTCGAGGACGAGCTGTTCCGCTTCGCCCGGATCGTGTCCTCCAGCAACGGGCTCCGCTCGGCGCTGACGGACAAGGCCGCCACGGCCACCGCCAAGGGCACGCTGCTCCGCAGCCTGCTGGGCGGCAAGGCCCACGCGACCACCGAGCGCCTGGTCGTCCGTCTGGTGACCCAGCCCCGGGGACGTAGCCTGGAAGCGGGACTCGAGTCCCTGTCCAAGCTCGCCGCGGCGCCGGGACCGGATGGTCGCGGTCATCACCTCGGCGGTGCCGCTGTCGGACCGGCAGAAGCAGCGCCTCGGAGCCGTCCTCGCCAAGCTGTACGGCCGCGAGATGCACCTGAACCTGGACGTGGACCCCGCGGTCCTCGGCGGGATCACGGTGCGGGTCGGCGACGAGGTCATCAACGGCTCCATCGCGGAGCGCCTCGACGAGGCGACCCGTCGACTGGCCGGCTGACGCGGTCACCACAGCAGAACAGCATCACAGCATTACCAGCGGCCCGGTTGGGCCGTGCAGAGATGCAGAAGATTCCTGGGGGTCGGCCCCAGACCCCTTAAGAAACTTCGGGCCCAACAAGGAGAGCAGGGAACCCAGATGGCGGAGCTCACGATCCGGCCGGAGGAGATCCGGGACGCACTGGAGACCTTTGTCCAGTCGTACCAGCCGGACGCGGCCTCGCGCGAGGAGGTCGGCACGGTCAGCCTGGCCGGCGACGGCATCGCGAAGGTCGAGGGTCTTCCCTCGGCCATGGCGAACGAGCTGCTGAAGTTCGAGGACGGAACCCTCGGTCTCGCGCTGAACCTCGAAGAGCGCGAGATCGGTGCGATCGTCCTCGGCGAGTTCAGCGGCATCGAGGAGGGGCAGTCGGTGCAGCGCACCGGCGAGGTCCTCTCCGTCGGTGTCGGCGAGGATACCTCGGCCGCGTTGTCGACCCGCTCGGCAACCCGATCGACGGTCTCGGCGAGATCGCGACCGAGGGCCGCCGCGCCCTCGAGCTGCAGGCCCCGGGCGTGATGGCCCGTAAGTCGGTGCACGAGCCGATGGAGACCGGCTACAAGGCCGTCGACGCCATGACGCCGGTCGGCCGCGGCCAGCGCCAGCTCATCATCGGCGACCGCCAGACCGGCAAGACCGCGCTGTGCGTCGACACGATCATCAACCAGCGCGACAACTGGCGCTCGGGCGACGTGAACAAGCAGGTCCGCTGCATCTACGTCGCCGTCGGCCAGAAGGGCTCGACCATCGCGTCCGTTCGCGGCGCCCTGGAAGAGCCGGTGCGCTCGAGTACACGACGATCGTCGCCGCCCCGGCGTCCGACCCGGCCGGCTTCAAGTACCTGGCGCCGTACACCGGCTCCGCCATCGGTCAGCACTGGATGTACCAGGGCAAGCACGTCCTGATCGTCTTCGACGACCTGTCGAAGCAGGCCGACGCCTACCGCGCCGTGTCGCTGCTGCTGCGCCGCCCGCCGGGCCGTGAGGCCTACCCGGGTGACGTCTTCTACCTGCACTCGCGTCTCCTGGAGCGCTGCGCGAAGCTCTCGGACGAGCTGGGTGCCGGCTCGATGACCGGTCTGCCGATCGTCGAGACGAAGGCCAACGACGTCTCGGCGTTCATCCCGACCAACGTCATCTCCATCACCGACGGCCAGTGCTTCCTGGAGTCCGACCTGTTCAACGCCGGCCAGCGCCCGGCCCTGAACGTCGGCATCTCGGTCTCCCGAGTCGGTGGCTCCGCCCAGCACCCGGCGATGAAGCAGATCGCCGGCCGCCTCCGCGTGGACCTCGCCCAGTTCCGTGAGCTGGAGGCCTTCGCGGCCTTCGGTTCCGACCTGGACGCGGCCTCGAAGGCGCAGCTCGAGCGCGGTCAGCGGATGGTCGAGCTGCTCAAGCAGGCTCAGTACCAGCCGATGCCCACGGAGAACCAGGTCGTCTCGGTCTGGGCCGGCACCACCGGCAAGATGGACGACGTCCCGGTCGCCGACATCCGCCGCTTCGAGGCCGAGCTCCTGGCGTACCTGCGTCAGAACCACTCCGGTCTCATGACCTCCATCCGCGAGGGCAAGAAGATGTCGGACGACACCCTCACGGCCGTCGCCGACGCCATCGCGGAGTTCAAGCAGCAGTTCGAGACGTCCGACGGCAAGCTGCTCGGCGCGGACGCCCCTGCCGCCGTCAACGTCTCGAAGTGACGACGGAAGGGACCTGACTCATGGGAGCGCAGCTCCGGGTCTACAAGCGTCGCATCAAATCCGTCACCGCGACGAAGAAGATCACCAAGGCGATGGAGATGATCGCCGCCTCGCGCGTCGTCAAGGCGCAGCGCAAGGTGCAGGCGTCGACTCCGTACGCGACCGAGCTGACCCGCGCGGTCACGGCGGTGGCCACGGGTGCGAACGACAAGCACCCGCTGACCACCGAGGCGGAGAACCCGAGCCGTGCCGCGGTCCTGCTCCTCTCGAGCGACCGCGGTCTGGCCGGTGCCTTCAACTCCAACGCCATCAAGGCGGCGGAGAAGCTCATCAAGGAGCTGGAGGGCAAGGGCCGCGCGGTCGACGTCTACGTCGTCGGTCGCCGCGGCGTCGCGCACTTCAACTTCCGTGAGCGGAAGCTGAGCGACACGTGGACCGGCTTCACGGACGAGCCCACGTACGCGGACGCCAAGAAGATCGCGGCACCGCTGATCGAGGCGATCGAGAAGGACACGGCCGAGGGCGGTGTGGACGAGCTCCACATCATCTACACCGAGTTCGTCTCGATGATGACCCAGACGGCCATCGAGGCCCGGCTGCTGCCCCTCAGCCTCGACGAGGTGGCGAAGGAGGCCGGCGAGCCGGACACCCTCCGTCCGCTGTACGACTTCGAGCCGTCGGCGGAGGACGTCCTCGACGCCCTTCTGCCGCGCTACGTCGAGAGCCGGATCTACAACGCGCTGCTCCAGTCGGCTGCCTCCAAGCACGCCGCCACGCGCCGCGCGATGAAGTCGGCCACCGACAACGCGGGAGACTTGATCAACAACCTCTCCCGACTTGCCAACGCGGCCCGCCAGGCCGAAATCACCCAGGAAATCAGCGAGATCGTCGGTGGCACCGCAGCCCTGGCCGACGCGACCGCGGGGAGTGACAAGTAATGACGACCACTGTTGAGACGGCCGCCGCCACGCCGCGTCGCCCGGGTCATCGGCCCGGTCGTCGACGTGGAGTTCCCCGTCGACGCGATGCCGGAGATCTACAACGCCCTGCACGTCGAGGTCGCCGACCCGGCCGAGGAGGGCAAGCTCAAGACGCTGACCCTCGAGGTCGCGCAGCACCTCGGCGAGGGCATCGTCCGCACCATCTCGATGCAGCCCACCGACGGTCTGGTCCGCCAGGCCCCGTGGTGGACACCGGCGACGGCATCACCGTGCCCGTCGGCGACGTCACCAAGGGCCGCGTGTTCAACACGCTGGGTCAGATCCTGAACGAGCCCGAGGCCGAGTCCGAGGTCGGCGAGCGCTGGTCCATCCACCGCAAGGCCCCGGCGTTCGCGGACCTCGAGTCGAAGACCGAGATGTTCGAGACCGGCCTGAAGGTCGTCGACCTCCTCACCCCGTACGTCAAGGGTGGAAAGATCGGTCTGTTCGGTGGCGCCGGTGTCGGCAAGACCGTTCTGATCCAGGAAATGATCATGCGTGTGGCCAAGCTGCACGAGGGCGTTTCCGTGTTCGCCGGCGTCGGCGAGCGCACGCGTGAGGGCAACGACCTCATCGCGGAGATGGAGGAGTCCGGCGTTCTGGACAAGACCGCCCTGGTCTTCGGCCAGATGGACGAGCCCCGGGCACCCGTCTGCGCGTCGCCCTCGCAGGTCTGACCATGGCGGAGTACTTCCGCGATGTGCAGAAGCAGGACGTGCTGTTCTTCATCGACAACATCTTCCGCTTCACCCAGGCCGGTTCCGAGGTGTCGACCCTGCTCGGCCGCATGCCCTCCGCGGTGGGCTACCAGCCGAACCTGGCCGACGAGATGGGTCTCCTCCAGGAGCGCATCACCTCGACCCGTGGTCACTCGATCACCTCGATGCAGGCGATCTACGTCCCCGCCGACGACCTCACCGACCCGGCGCCGGCGACCACCTTCGCCCACCTCGACGCGACGACGGTTCTCTCCCGTCCGATCTCCGAGAAGGGCATCTACCCGGCCGTGGACCCGCTGGACTCCACGTCCCGGATCCTGGACCCGCGCTACATCGCGCAGGAGCACTACGACGCCGCCACGCGCGTCAAGGGGATCCTGCAGAAGTACAAGGACCTCCAGGACATCATCGCGATCCTCGGCATCGACGAGCTCAGCGAGGAGGACAAGCTCGTCGTCCACCGCGCGCGCCGCGTCGAGCGCTTCCTGTCGCAGAACACCCACGCCGCCAAGCAGTTCACCGGTGTGGACGGTTCGGACGTTCCGCTCGACGAGTCGATCGCCGCGTTCAACGCGATCTGCGACGGTGAGTTCGACCACTTCCCGGAGCAGGCCTTCTTCATGTGTGGTGGTCTCGAGGACCTCAAGAAGAACGCCAAGGAGCTCGGCGTCTCCTGAGCCCCGCGCTCGCCTCAGGGGGCGGGATCCGTCCCGCCCCCTCTCCACGCCCCTAGAATCAACCCCAACACCCGGCACGACCGCCGGGTGGTGACCGAGAGCCACCCTTGGCTGCTGAGCTGCACGTCGAGCTGGTCGCCGCGGACCGGAGTGTCTGGTCCGGCGAGGCCACCCTGGTCATCGCGCGTACCACCTCCGGCGACATCGGCGTCATGCCCGGCCACCAGCCGCTGCTCGGTGTGCTGGAGTCGGGCCCGGTGACCATCCGTACGAGCGAGGGCGAGACCGTCGTCGCCGCCGTCCACGGCGGATTCATCTCGTTCGCCGACGACAAGCTGTCCCTGCTCGCGGAGGTCTGCGAGCTGGCGGACGAGATCGACGCCCAGCGCGCCGAGCGCGCGCTCGAGCGCGCCAAGTCGGACTCCGACGCCGCCGCCGAGCGGCGCGCGCCGACGTCCGGCTGCGCGCGGTAGCAGTCCGCTGACGGTCCGCGCGGAGTAGTGCCCTCAGCCGCGGCACGGCTGGAATTTTCCAGACCGTGCCGCGGCTGAGGCGATGCAGGTGCAGGTGGTATTCGGTTCGGCCGGCTGGTCCGGCTACGGGACGCAGCGAGGAGGTCGGTGAAGATGTTCCTCGCTCTGCTCGTGTGCGGCCTGGTCGTCGCACTGGTGGTGATCGGGCTCTTCGTCTTCGGCTTGCGCCGGAGACTGATCCAGAAAGGCCGGGGGGACGTTCGACTGTTCCCTGCGCTGGAACGTCCCCGACGAACCGGATCAGGCCGGCAAGGGCTGGGTGTACGGCGTCGCCCGCTACAGCGGTGACGAGATCGCCTGGTTCCGGGTCTTCTCGTACGCGCCCCGCCCGCGCCGGGTCCTGGAGCGCTCCTCCATCGTGGCCCTGGAGCGCCGGATGCCGGCGGGCGAGGAGGAGCTCGCGCTGCTCTCGGACGCGGTGATCCAGCCCTGCATGTACGAGGGCGTCCGTCTGGAGCTCGCGATGAGCGAGGACGCCCGGACGGGCTTCATGGCCTGGCTGGAGGCGGCGCCTCCGGGGCAGAGGGTGAACGTCGCGTAGGTCCGTACGACGACGGAAGCGGGGGACGGCGTGCTGCGCCGTCCCCGCTCCTTCGTTCCCGTACGGGCTAGCTCAGGCCGCTGTTGATCGCGCCGACCAGCTCGCCGTTGGTGGTGTCGCCGCTGAACTCCCAGAAGAAGGCGCCGCCCAGGCCCTGGCTCTTGGCCCAGGACATCTTGGACGTGACCGTGGCCGGGGTGTCGTAGCTCCACCAGTTGGTGCCGCAGTGGGCGTAGGCGGTGCCGGCGATGGTGCCGGTGGCCGGGCAGGTGTTCTTGAGGACCTTGTAGTCCTCGATGCCCGCCTCGTACGTGCCGGGGGCCGCGCCGGTGGCCGTGCCGCCGGGGGCGGACTGGGTGACGCCAGTCCAGCCGCGTCCGTAGAAGCCGATGCCGAGCAGCAGCTTGGAGGCGGGGACGCCCTTCGCCTTGAACTTGGCGATCGCCTCGGCGGAGTTGAAGCCCGCCTGCGGGATGCCGGCGTACGAGGTCAGCGGGGAGTGCGGGGCGGTCGGGCCCTTAGCGTCCCAGGCGCCGAAGAAGTCGTACGTCATGACGTTGAGCCAGTCGTAGTACGGGGCGGCGCCGCCGTAGTCGGCGGCGTCGATCTTACCGCCGGAGGAGGCGTCGGCCGTGACGGCCGCGGTGACCAGGTTGCCGGAGCCGAACTTGGCGCGCACGGCCTGCATCAGGTTCTTGAAGGCCGCCGGGCCGCTGGTGTCACAGGTCAGGCCGCAGGCGTTGGGGTACTCCCAGTCCAGGTCGATGCCGTCGAAGACGTCGGCCCAGCGCGGGTCCTCGACCAGGTCGTAGCAGGACTGGGCGAAGGCGGCCGGGTTCTGCGCGGCCTGGCCGAAGCCGCCGGACCAGGTCCAGCCGCCGAAGGACCACAGGACCTTGATGTGCGGGTAGGCCTTCTTCAGCTTCCGGAGCTGGTTGAAGTTGCCGCGCAGCGCTGGTCCCAGGTGTCGGCGACGCCGTCGACCGACTGGTCGGCGGTGTAGGCCTTGTCGTAGTCGGCGTAGGAGTCGCCGATGGTGCACTTGCCGCCCTGGACGTTGCCGAAGGCGTAGTTGATGTGGGTGATCTTGGACGCGGAGCCCGAGGTCACGATGTTCTTCACGTGGTAGTTGCGCCCGTAGACGCCCCAGTTGGTGAAGTAGCCCAGCTTGACCGCGTTCGGCGGCGGCGGAACGTCCGGGCCGCCGGTGGTGCGGACCTGGACGGGGCCGCCGGCGGGGCCAGTCTGGTCGATGGTGTCGCGGGCGACGACCGTGTAGCTGTAGTCGGTGCCGGCGGTCAGGCCCGTGTCGGTGTGGGTGAGGCCCGTGGTGGTGGCGACCTTCGTGCCGTTGCGCAGCACGTCGTAGTTCTTGACGCCCTTGTCGTCGGTGGCCGCGGTCCAGGTGAGCTTCACCGAGGTGTTGGTGACGTTCGAGGCGACCGGGGTGCCGGGGGCGGAGGGCGGGTTGTCGCCCGGCTGGGTGGAGCCGTCGCACGGGGCGCCGTTGATCTTGCAGCCACTGGGCGCGCCGGGGCCCGCGCCGTTGTAGCCGAAGGAGACCGAGGCGCCGGGGGCGAGGTGCCGTTCCAGCCGACGTTCTTGGCGGTCCAGTGGGTGCCGGAGCTGGTGACGGAGGCGTCCCACGCGGAGGTGACCGAGGTGCCGGCGGGGTAGTCCCACTCGACGGTCCAGGAGGTCAGGGTGGTGGTGCCGGTGTTCTTGACCGTCCAGTTGGCACCGAAGCCGGTGCCCCAGTCCTGGGTCTTGGTGTAGGTGGCCGTGGCCGAGGTGGCCGCTTCGGCGGGGGTGGCGAGGCCGACCATGGCGGCCAGCGGCAGCACGAGGGCAGTCAGACCGGCAGCGGCCCGGTGTCTGAACCCTGCTCTGCGCGTCGGTGCTTGAGTGCTCAACGGTGCTCCTCAAGTTGCGGACGGGGTGGGGGTGGTCCGTGAAGATGCGCGCGCCCCGCGAGCGTAGGAAGGTCTGGACCAATCGTCAAGAGGTCCAGACCAACGTCGGTGGCTGCTCCTACACCCCCAACTCCTGTGCGAGCACCGCCGCTTGGACCCGGCTGCGCAGTTTCAGCTTCCCCAGCACCTTGCTGACGTGCGTCTTCACCGTCGCCTCCGCCATGTCGAGCCGTACCGCGATCTCCGCGTTCGACAGGCCCCGGCCGAGCGCCGAGAGGACCTCCCGTTCCCGGGGCGTCAGGGCGTCCAGGACGGCGGGGTCCGTTCCCCGCCCGGCCCGGCGGGCCGCCCGGACGCGGCGAACTCCGCGATGAGCCGGCGCGTCACCGCCGGGGCGATCAGCCCCTCGCCGCGCGCCACCGTCCGCACCGCCTCGATCAGCTCCCGGGCCTCCGCGTTCTTCAGGAGGAAGCCCGCCGCCCCCGCCCGCAGCGCCCCGAAGACGTAGGCGTCCAGGTCGAAGGTGGTCAGGACGAGCACGTCAGCGAGGCCCTCCGCGACCACGATCCCGGTCGCCGTCACCCCGTCCATCCGGGGCATCTGCACGTCCATCAGGACCAGATCGGGGCGCAGTGCGCGCGCCAGCTCCACCGCCCGCTCCCCGTCGGCCGCCTCCCCGACCACCTCGACGTCCGGCGCGCTGCCCAGGATGAGCACCAGGCCCGCCCGTACCGCGCTCTGGTCCTCGGCGACCACCACCCGCACCGTCATGCCCGCTCCCCGGTGACCGCTACCCGCACCGTCATGCCCGCTCCTCGTCGCTCATGTCCACGGGCAGTTCCGCCCGCACCCGCCACCGTCTCCGGCCGTCGTCGTCCGTCGCCGGACCCGCCTCGAAGGCCCCGCCGAGCAGGGCCGTCCGCTCCCGCATCCCCACCAGGCCCGCCCCCGAGCCGGGCGCGGTCGGCCCAGGCGCTCCCCGTACGGACTGGTCACCTCGACCGCGAGGGAGCCCGGCTCGGACGAGGAGCACCCGGACCTCGCCGGGCGCCGCGTGCTTGAGCGCGTTCGTCAGCGACTCCTGCACGATCCGGTACGCCGCCAGCTCCACCGGTACGGGGAGCCCCGCTCCTCCTCCCGGGTGTCGTCGAGCACGAAGGACAGCCCGCTCGGCCCGCCGTTCGCCCCGGCCCGGGCGAGCAGCGCGTCCAGACCGGCCAGCGTCGGCGCGGCCGCCGGCTCCGCGTCCTCGCCGCCCTCCCGCAGCAGCCCGATGAGCCGGCGCATCTCCGACAGGCCCGCCACGCTGTTCTCCCGGATGACCGTCAGGGCCCGCCGGGTCGTGTCCGGCTCGTCGAGCGAGAGCGCGGCCGTCGAGTGGATCGCGATCGCGGACAGGTGGTTGGCGACCACGTCGTGCAGCTCCCGCGCCATCCGGGCCCGCTCCGCCACCACCGCCTGCGTCCGGTCCATCTCGGCGAGCAGCGCCGTCTGTTCGGCCCGCAGCCGGGCGGCCTCCGCCGCCTCCCGGTGGTTGCGCACGGCGGCGCCCGTCAGGGCGGGCATGAAGAGACCATGCCCGTGAGCACCCCGACGACCAGGGCGATCGCGTTCTGCCACCAGAGGAGGAAGCCGGCCGTCACCGCGACCGTGACCAGCCCCGTCGAGTACGGGATCCGGCGTGCGGAGGCGGGATTCCCGTACACGACGGCCGCGTAGACCACGTCCGTGAACATCAGGATCGTGACCAGGTTCCCGTGGGTGAACTGGTCGGCGACGATCGCGGCCGTGGCGACGGCCAGCGCCGTCCGCGGCAGCGTCCGGCGCACCACCTCCGCCCCGGCCGTCGCCGCGAGCGGGACCAGCGGCGCCCACCGCTGGTCGAGGAGGCAGTCGCCCGTCGTGTAGAGGCCGAAGGACCACAGGAGCAGCCCGCAGGCGAGGCCCAGGGAGCCCATGAGCAGGTCGAAGCGGTGCGGGCGGGGGAGCGTCACGTACTCATCCAACACGCCCGCTCCCGCTCCGGCCTCCTCGTCCGGGCCGATCCGCGCCTCCGTCGAACGATGGAGACGGGATTCGTCATCGGCGACGACGAACCGCGTCCGGTCCCGGGGGACGCTGAGGGGGAACCGAAAGGGGAACCCCGTGATCGTCACGCTGATCGTCGTCTGCGAGGTCGGCTTCTGGGTCCTGCTGGCCGCCGGTCTCGCCGTCCGCTACCTGTTGAAGATGCCCCGGACGGGCCTGGCCCTGCTCCTGTGCGAACCGCTCCTGGAGGTCCTGCTCCTCGTCGTCACCGCGGTCGACCTCAAGAACGGCGCCGAGCCCGACTGGCGGCACGGCCTCGCCGCGCTCTACATCGGCTACACCGTCGGCCACGGCCACCGGACCGTGAAGTGGCTCGACGGCCACGCCGCCCACCGCCTCGGCGGCGCCCGCCGCCCGTCGGGCCGCCGCGGTACGGCATGGCCCGCGCCCGCCACGAGGGGCGGTCTGGCTCGCTCGGTGACCGCCGCCGCCGTCGCCTCGGGCCTGCTGCTCCTGGCGGCCCGGTACGTCGGCGACGACGGGGACACCGAGCCTGCGGAACTGGATCCTCGTCGCCTGGCGGGCGGCCGGCATCCACGGCCTGATCGCGCTCAGCTACGCGATCTGGCCGAAGAAGGCCCCGGAGAAGGGCTTGGAGAAGGACCCGGAGAAGGACCCCGAGAAGGCCTCAGCGGTCCCCGCCCGGGACCCAGAGCACGTCCCCGACCTCCTTGTTGGCCGTGCGCTCGAGGATGAAGAGCAGGTCCGATAGCCGGTTGAGGTACGTGGCGGTCAGCGGGTTCATCGTCTCGCCGTGCACCTCCAGGGCCGCCCAGGTGGAGCGCTCCGCCCGCCGGACCACCGTGCACGCCTGGTGCAGCAGCGCCGCCCGGGCGTGCCGCCCGGCAGGATGAAGGAGCGCAGCTTCTCCAGTTCCTCCAGGAAGCGGTCGCAGTCGGTCTCCAGCTTGTCGACGTAGGACTGCTCCACCCGCAGCGGCGGGTACTGCGGAGTCCTCCACGACGGGGGTGGAGAGGTCCGCGCCGACGTCGAAGAGGTCGTTCTGGACGCGGACCAGGACCTTCACGACCTCCTCGTCGAGCTTCCCGAGGGCGATCGCCGTACCGATCACGGCGTTCGCCTCGTTGGCGTCGGCGTAGGCCGAGATCCGCAGATCCGTCTTGGCGGTGCGGCTCATGTCGCCGAGCGCCGTGGTGCCCTTGTCGCCGGTACGGGTGTAGATGCGCGTCAGATTGACCATGGCGCCAGCGTAGTCAGGCGCCCGCGCTCCGGAACGTCCGTGTGCCGATCGTCACCGCGAGCGCCGCCAGGGCGAGGGCGACGAGCACCCCGTACAGCACGGCCGGGGTCGTGTAGTGGCCGGTGTACGCCTCCCGGACCGCGTCCACCAGGTAGCGGAACGGGATCAGGCGCGAGCAGGTCGAGCCAGCCGGGGGCCAGGGCCATCGGCAGCATCAGGCCGACAGCAGCATCATCGGCAGGGCGAGCGTGTTGACGGCGGGACCGAACGCCTGCGGGCTCGGCAGCTTCAGGGCGAGGGCGTACGAGAGGGAGGCGAGGGCCACCGAGAGCAGCGCCACGAAGCCGAAGCCGATCAGGACCCCCGGGAGCGGCGCCCTCAGGCCCATCGGCAGCGCCGCCAGGACGAGCAGCACCGCCTGGAAGACGAAGAGCGCGGCGTCCCGCAGCACCCGGCCGAGCAGCAGCGCCAGTCGGCTCACCGGGGTGGCCCGCATCCGGTCGAGCACGCCCCAGTTCTTCTCCATGATGATCGAGAACCCGGCGAACGAGGCGCCGAAGAGGCCGAGTTGGAGCAGCAGGCCGGGGACGAGGACCTGCCAGGAGTCGCCCTCGCGGCCCAGCGGGAGGCCGGTGAGCAGCGGCCCGAAGAAGAGCAGGTAGAGCAGCGGCATCAGGACGCCGAAGAGGATCTGGAACGGGGAGCGCAGGGTCTGGCGGGCGTACCGGCCGAAGATCAGCGCCGTGTCGTGGAGCAGGGGCATCGGAGGTCTCCTAGACGGCTGCGGGGGAGGGGTCGGCGGGGGCGGGGCCGCGTCCGGTGACGGCGAGGAAGGCCTCCTGGAGGGTGGTCGCGCCGTGTGCGGCC
This sequence comes from Streptomyces sp. WAC08241, assembly GCA_007858575.1. Lineage (GTDB taxonomy): Bacteria > Actinomycetota > Actinomycetes > Streptomycetales > Streptomycetaceae > Streptomyces. The sequence continues at coordinate 4,095,344 of CP042279.1, read as the reverse complement.
TTGAGTCCGGCGGGGCTGTCCTCGGCGACGACCGCGCCCCGTCCACGATCACGAGCCGGTCGGCGAGGGCGTCGGCCTCGTCGAGGTAGTGGGTGGTGAGGACGACGGTGGTGCCGTGCTCGTCGCGCAGGCGGCGCACGAGCGCCCACAGGCCGGCGCGGCTGCCGGGGTCGAGCCCGGTCGTCGGCTCGTCGAGGAAGAGCAGCTCCGGGCGGTGGACGAGCCCCATGGCGAGGTCGAGCCGGCGGCGCTGGCCGCCGGAGAGCGCCGGGGTCCGGCGGTCGAGGAGGTCGGTGAGGCCGAGGTCCGCCGCCAGTTCCCCGGCGCGGGCCGCCGCGCCCGTCCAGTCCATGCCGTGCAGGCGGGCCTGCAGGACGAGTTCGGCGCGGACGGTCTCCTGGGGGTCGAGGCCGCCGGACTGGGCGACGTACCCGATGCGACGGCGGACGCCGGCGGGGTCCCGCACGAGGTCGTGCCCGGCGACGGTGGCGGCGCCGCCGGTGGGCGGCAGGAGCGTCGTGAGCATCCGGAGGGTGGTCGTCTTGCCGGCGCCGTTGGGGCCGAGGAGGCCGACGATCTCGCCGGACCGGACGGTCAGGTCGATTCCGCGGACGGCCTCCACGGGACCGCTCTTGGTCATGAAGGTCCGGGCGAGCCCGGCCGTGCTGATGAGGGCATGCGCCCAGAAAAACAGAGGCACCCCAAAATTGCAATCTCTCCAAAAATCATGAGGGTGCAAGATTTCAGGGTGCCTAGGATGGGGGCATGGCCGAGGGACTCAGGGAGCGCAAGAAGCGCGAGACGAAGCAGCGGATCTCCGACATCGCCACCGGGCTCTTCCTGGAGCGCGGCTTCGGGGCGTGACGGTCGCGGACGTCGCCGAGGCGGCCGACGTCTCCGTCAACACCGTCTACAACTACTTCCCGCCAAGGAGGACCTCTTCCTCGACCGGATGGACGGCGTCACCCTGCGCCTCGCCCGCATGATCCGCGGCCGCGACCGGGGCGAGTCCGCCGCCCACGCGGTCCTGCGGGAACTGCGCCAGGACATCGGGGCCGTGTCGCCCGCGTACGGACTCATGGACGGCTTCGACGCCTTCATGAACGTCATCGAGCACGCCCCCACCCTCAAGGCCCGCCTCTTCCACCTCCAGGAACAGGTCCGCGCCGCCGTCGTCACCACCCTCCGCGAGGAGACCGGCGCCGCCGCCGACGACCCGCTGCCGCTCCTCGTCGGCGGCCAGCTCGCCTGGATCGAGAACACGGTCGTCGCCTACATCACAGGTGAGATGACCGCGGGCCGCCGGGCGACCGCCGTCTCCCGCGAGGCGCTCGTCCTCCTCGACGAGATCGAGGAGCTGCTGGGCGACAAGGTCCTGACGTACGCCGTACGAGTCTGAACGGCCGCGCCCGCCGCCTGTCGCGAGTGTGACGTCCGTCAAAGAGGGCGTGACGCGCATTACTTAGCGGTCACATGGCGCCCCGGACCGCTAATCTCCGCCGGAGAGCCAGAAGTGAACAGGCGCGGAGGGGTGGAACATCGTGGGCAGGAAGCTCGCCGTCATCGGTGCCGGACTCATGGGATCCGGCATCGCACAGGTCTCGGCACAGGCGGGCTGGGACGTCGTCCTGCGGGACGTCACCGACGCCGCCCTGACCCGCGGGACCGACGGCATCAAGGCGTCGTACGACCGCTTCGTCGCCAAGGGCACACTCGACGCCGCCGACGCGGAGGCCGCGCTCGGCCGGATCACCGCCACCACCGAGCTCGAAGCCGTCGCGGACGCCGACGTCATCGTCGAGGCCGTCTTCGAGAACCTCGACGTCAAGCACGAGATCTTCCGCTCGCTCGACAAGGTCGCCAAGGACGGCGCCGTCCTCGCCTCCAACACCTCCGCGATCCCGATCACCAAGATCGCCGCGGTGACCGCGCGCCCGAGGCCGTCGTCGGCACCCACTTCTTCTCCCCGGTCCCGATGATGCGGCTCTGCGAGCTGGTGCGCGGCTACAAGACCGGCGACGCCACCCTCGCCGCCGCCCGTGAGTTCGCCGAGTCCGTCGGCAAGACCTGCATCGTCGTCAACCGCGACGTCGCCGGCTTCGTCACCACCCGGCTCATCGCCGCCCTCGTCGTCGAGGCCGCCAAGCTCCAGGAGTCGGGCGTCGCCACCGCCGAGGACATCGACACCGCCTGCAAGCTCGGCTTCGGCCACGCCATGGGCCCGCTCGCCACCGCCGACCTGACCGGCATCGACATCCTGGTGAACGCGGCGAACAACATCTACACCGAGTCCCAGGACGAGAAGTTCGCGCCGCCGGAGCTGATGCGCCGGATGGTGGACGCGGGTGACATCGGCCGCAAGAGCGGGCAGGGCTACTACACGTACTGAGCGGACCGGGGCCGTCGGGGCCCCGCCCGCACGGGCACACGGGCCCGCGGCACGCCACCGGACCCGGCCCGCCCACCCCGCCTCACTCCGTGGGGTGAATTTCGGTACCGGATCGCTGACAAGGCGCAACGCTTCTGCCGATGCGGCAGTCAGTTGTTGCGAAGACGGAGCACTCTCGGGGAGCGCATATGCACATCAGGGGCGACCACGTCGAGCTGGTCGTCGGGGGCCGCCTCGACGTCCGCAGCGCGGCGGACGCCCGTACGGTCCTGCACTCGGCCGTCGACGACGGAGTCGGCGACCTGGTGCCTCGACCTGACAGGGCTCGACTCCTGGGACGCCACCGGTCTCGGCGTCATCATGGGCGCCCACCGGCGGGCCGGCCGCTGCGGCCGGCGCCTGGTCCTGCGCGGGGTGCCGCCCCAGATGCAGCGCCTCCTCGTCGCCACCCGGCTGCACCGCATCCTCGCCATCGAGGGCGGCCTCGCCCTGGAATCGCTGCCCCGGGTCTGAGACCCGCCCCGGGGAGGCCGGAGCGGACCGACGGCGCGCACCGGGCGTCACGCCCGATCCTCACGAGACCATGACGTCTTGGTCTCGGGATCACCGACTGTTCCCGGCCGTCCGGCCACGGTCTAGGGTTTCGGCCGTCCGCACATTGGCCGTCCGCACGAGGACGCGACCCACCCGGCGGGCCCGCACACCGCTTCTTGGGGGCTAGGACCATGGACCCGATCAACTCTGGGTCGGAGGAGTACGGTCACGACACCGAGGGCGAGGAGGCCCGGCAGGGCCGCGGCGTGCCCGCACCCGCGGCCGCGCCCGTGCGTGCCCGCGTCGTCCGGCTCGTCTCCGGCGGGCTCCTCCTCACCGTCAACCCCGTCGACGGCAGCGAGATCGAGCCCTGCCCGCCCGGGCAGGAGCCGGAGGCCCCCGCCCCGCACCCCCGAGGAGCGCGCCGAGGCCGCCCGCGCCCTCGCCCCGCCCGTACCGCCCGGCCCGGCCGCCCCGTCCTGCCGCTCCTCGAACGCCGGGAGGAGCGCGAGCGGCTCACCGCGGTCCTCGGCCGGGGCCGCTCCGCCCGGCTGCTCGGCGTCCCCGGCTCCGGCCGCACCGCCCTCCTGGACGCGGTCGCCGCCGACTGCGCCGGCCTCGCCCCCGACGGCGTCGTCCGCCTCTCCGGCCACCACCGCACCCCCGGCGAACTCCTCCACGAGCTCTTCGCCGCCGTCCGGTACGCCCCGGCCACCGCCCCGACCGGCCCGAACTCCTCGCCCGGCTCCGCGAGGTCGGCGCCGTGGTCGTCGTCGACGACCTGGAGTTCGGCGGCGGCGCCCTCGACGAACTCCTCGCCGCCGCCCCCGAGTGCGCCTTCCTGTTCGCCGTGACCCCCGACACCCCCGCCCCTCGGCCGGGGCCCACCTGGAGGACGTCCTCCTCGCCGGCCTCGGCCGCGGCGCCGCCCTCGAACTCCTGGAGAGCGCCGTCGGCCGCACCCTCACCGACGAGGAGGCCAACTGGGCCGGCGACCTGTGGTTCGAGTCCGAGGGCCTGCCCTCCGCTTCGTCCAGGCCGGCGCCCTGCTCCGCCAGCGCGACCGGCTGCGCGTCACCCCCGCCGAGTTCGACGCCTTCGGCGCCCTCGAAGAGGCCTTCGGACCCACCGACCCCGCGGCGGCGCGCAGGCCGCGGCCGCCGCCTTCGACGGCGTCGACGACCCCGACGTCGAACTGCGCGAGATACCCCTGCCCAGCCTTGGCGAGGGCGCCGCCCCGCCGGCCTCCTCGCCTCCCGGCTCAGCCGCTCCGCCCAGACCGCCCTGCGCTTCGCCGTCGCCCTCGGCGGCGAACTCCCACCAGGCCCACCTGCCGGCCCTGGTCGGCGACACCCACGCCGACGCCGCCCTCGGCGAACTCCTGTCCTGCGGCCTGCTCTCCCCGGCCGGCCCCGCTACCGGCTCGCCGCCGGGGTCCTCACCCAGCTCCTCGCCCAGGGGTACGAGCGCGAGGCCGCCGACCGCGCCCACACCGCCGCCCAGCACTACGCCTGGTGGGCCGCCCACCCTCCGTCACCCCCGAGCGGGCCGCCGCCGAGGCCGACGCCCCGCTCGCCGCCCTCACCGCACTCCTCACCGGTGCCGGTGCCGGCACCGAGGCCGAGACCGAGACCGAGGCCGAGCGCCGGGCCACCGCCGTCCTCCTCGCCCGCGCCGCCGCCCCGCCTTCGCCGCCGGACTCCACTGGGGCGCCTGGGAGCGGGCCCTGCGCGCCGGACAGGAGGCCGCCCGGCTGACCGGGGACGTGGCGGAGGAGGCCTACTTCCACCACGAGCTCGGCGTCCTCGCGATCTGCGCGGGCAACCTGGAGCGGGCCCGCGCCGAACTGGAGGCCTCCATCGGCATGCGCGGGGCGCTCGCCGACAAGCGCGGCACCGTCGCCGGCCGCCGGGCCCTCGCCCTCGTCGCGGACCTCTCCGGGGAGCACGCCGTCCCGGCCGCGCTCCGCGCCGAGAGCCCGTCTCCCCGCCGCGCGGCACCCCGGCCGCCCGCCCCGCCGCCCTCCCGGCCCCGGAGCCCGTCACGGTCCCGCTGCCCGGCGGACCCGTGCGGAGCCCGGCCCTCCTTCCCCGGCTTCTCCGGCCTCGCCGACAAGGGCCCGGCGCCCGCCACGCGCCCCGTCCCCGTCCCCGTCCCGGGGACGGCCGTCCCAGCCTCGGCTCCGGCATCCTCCACGGCGCCCGCCGCAACCTCGTCGCCGTCGGCGCGGGCGCGCTCCTCGTCGCCGTCCTCGGCACCGTCGTGACCCTCGGCGCCGCCTCCGGGAACGGCGAGGACTCCGCCCCGCAGCGCGTCACCTCCGACAGCACCCCGACCCAGGGCGTCCCCGACGAGGAGACCGACGCCGACGAGACGCCCGAGGACCCCGCACCGGGGAGACGGCCGCGCCCACCGGCTCCGGCGCCCCGAGCCCCTCCGGCTCCGGCGGCGCCCCGCCGTCCTCCTCCACGAGCCCCGGCACCACCGGCGGCCCGCCCTCCTCCTCGCCCTCGGGCGACCCGTCGTCGACGACGGACCCGACGGGGACGACACGGCCCACGACGCCGCCGTCGGGGCCGACCACGCCGGACCCGACGACGACGTCCCCGAAGCCGACCACCTCGCCGACGAAGACGACGACACCGCCGACGAAGCCCCCGGTCGACCCCCGCCGACCCCGACGACCCCGCCGACCACCGAACCGGAGCCGGAGCCGAGCACCTCCACGTCCCAGGAGGGCAGCCCCAGCAACTCCGCCTCCGCCTCCCTCGGCGGCCCGCCCGTCCCCGCGGGCTCCACGAGACCGCCGCCTGACCCCGTACCGGCGTGCGGAAGAAGGGGCCGGCCCGGGCGCGTCCACCGCACCCGGGGCCGGCCCCGTCCGTCGTACCGCCGACCCTAGAACAGGCGCAGCTTGTCGTCCTCGATGCCGCGCAGGGCGTTGTAGTCGAGGACCACGCAGCCGATGCCGCGGTCCGTCGCGAGCACCCGTGCCTGCGGCTTGATCTCCTGCGCCGCGAAGACGCCCCTCACCGGCGCCAGGTGCGGGTCGCGGTTGAGCAGCTCCAGGTAGCGGGTGAGCTGCTCGACGCCGTCGATCTCGCCGCGCCGCTTGATCTCCACCGCGACCGTCGCGCCGTCCGAGTCCCGGCACAGGATGTCCACGGGGCCGATCGCGGTCGGGTACTCGCGGCGGATCGGGAGTAGCCCGCACCGAGGGTCTCGATGCGGTCGGCGAGCAGCTCCTGGAGGTGCGCCTCCACCCCGTCCTTGATGAGGCCCGGGTCCACGCCCAGCTCGTGCGAGGAGTCGTGGAGGATCTCCTCCATCGTGATGATCAGTTTCTCGCCCGCTTTGTTGATCACGGTCCAGACGCCGGCCTCGGTGTCGACGCCCTCCTTCAGCGTGCACGGAGGGGACATCCAGTTGAGCGGTTTGTACGCCCGGTCGTCCGCGTGGATGGAGACGCTGCCGTCTGCCTTGACCAGGATCAGACGGGGCGCGGAGGGCAGGTGGGCGGTGAGCCGGCCCGCGTAGTCGACGGAACAGCGGGCAATGACGAGACGCATGGTCGGCAACGCTACAAGACGGGCGCTCTTCCGCGCGATTCGGGCATCGGCCGGGCGGCGGCCGGGCGGTGACCGCACCCCGGACAGGGATCTTCATGAGCCGAACACCCGTCGGTTATCAGCCGGTTGTGTTCGCCATCTTCTGGTGCGGCCAGGACTGCGCGCTTACCGTGGAAGCTGGAGGTCGTCGTCCGTGCACGCTGCGTGGCGCACGGCCCGGCCTTCGGCCCTGCCCGCAAGACCCGCCCGCGGGGTCGCGAGAGAGAAACCCATGTCGCTCGACGTCTCACCGGCCCTGTTGGAACAGGCCGAGCGAGGCGAGGTCGACGAAGCCGACTTCGTCGACTGCGTCCGGACCTCCCTGCCCTACGCATGGGAGATGATCAGCTCTCTGGTGGCCCAGCTCAAGGTCGACGGCGGAGAGTTCGCCGACAACCAGACGCCGCCGCCGAACGAGCAGGCACGCGGTCAGTTGCTGCGCGCGCTCGCGAGCGACGCCATTCGTGGCGCCCTGCAACGGCACTTCGGCGTGCGCCTCGCCTTCCAGAACTGCCACCGGGTGGCGGTCTTCCCGCTGGACCCGGCGGTGGACGACCGGCTCGCCCGCTTCACCTCCATCAGGGGACAGCTCCTGAACCAGTCCCCGGAACTGCGCGACTGCTGAGACATGCTGCTGCCGCTCCCCGTCGCGGGAGAAGGGGGCCGGTGCGGGTCGACGCGCACCGGCGCGAAGGGATGCCGGAGCGGCAGCACGGTCACCGGAAGAGCAGGACCGCACCGCCTCACACCAGGAGCGGCAGGACCTCCGCGCCGAGGCGCCGGACGTTCTCCTCGGTCGCCGCGAGGTCGCCCGAGCCCTCCGCGAGCAGGGCGAAGCGCGTGATGCCCGTGCGCTCCGCCGTCGCCGCCAGCCGGTCCGCCGCGAGCCGGGGCGTGCCCACCGGGTGCAGCCCGCACAGCAGCTCCGTGTACGCCACGGGGTCCCGCATCGACCGGTGCCGGCCGTCCACCGTCACATGTGCGTCGAGCCCCTGCCTCAGCCAGCCGGGCATCGCCTTCACCAGCGCCTCGACCGCGTCCTCGCGCCGGTCCGCCAACTGGGCCACGCCCGCCGACACGTGGTGGGAGCCGATCCGGGCGGTCTCGTCCGGGTCCCGCCCGGACTCCCGCGACCAGCGCGTCCAGGCCGCGACCATCTCGGCCTTGTCCTCGTCGCCGCAGTGCATCCCGAGCAGCATCGGAAGGCCGCGCTCGGCCGCCAGCCGCACGCTCTTCGGCGAGGTGCACGCCACTACCACCTCCGGGGCCGGCTCCCCGCCGATCAGCTCGTCCGGCCGGGGCACCACCGGCACCTCCCGGAAGGAGAACCGTTCCCCCTCGGCGCCGACGCGCGGCTCGGTCAGCCAGCGGAGCAGCAGGTCGAGCGAGGCGGGAACCCCTCCTCGTACGCCTCCAGGCCCGCGCCGAACACCTCCAGGTCGACCCACGGCCCGCCCCGGCCCACCCCGAGGGTGAACCTGCCGCCCGAGGTGAGGTGCAGCAGCGCCGCCTGCTCGCCCAGGGCGACCGGGTGGACGGTCGGCAGCACGCTCACCGCCGTGCCGACCCGCAACCGCCGGGTGCGGCCGAGGAGCAACGCCGCCAGCGTCACGGCCGAGGACACACCCCGTACGGCACGAAGTGGTGCTCGGCGAGCCAGACGGAGTCGAGCCCCGCCTCCTCGGCGACCTCGGCGGTCCGCACCGCCCGGTGCAGCGCCTCACCCTGCCCTGGCCCGGGAACTGGGCGGCCAGAACGAACGTACCCACGCGCATCGCCTTGTGCCTCCTTGCGGCCGACGCGAATCTCCCCCTCGCACTGGCACCAACGCCTGACACGTGCCAAAGGCAACGGCCGTTCATGAAGTTCTTGCGATTTTCGACCGGCCCCGGCCCACCGGGCCCGGGGCACCGCGTGGCGGCCCGTAGGCTGGAGGGAACCGTCCGTGTCCCCGATCCCGTGAGGTGTGCCCGTGTCCCCGCGTCACAACCGCGCCCGAGGCCGCGACCAGTCCGAGCCGCAGGGCGACCACGGCGACCGGTACGGCGGGGCGCAGCGCACCGAGAGCTGGCAGGGCGAGGAGTGGTACGTCCGCCTCGTCGCCGGGGCCAGCGCGCCCGGCAAGCGCTACCGCTGCCCGGGCTGCGACCAGGAGATCCCGCCCGGCGCCCCGCACGTGGTCGCCTGGCCGGAGTACGGGGAGTGGACGACCGGCGCCACTGGCACAAGGCCTGCTGGAACGCGAAGGACCGCCGCACCAGCCGGGTGCAGCGGTCCCGCAACGCGCCGAGGTACTGAGGGACACCGGACCGGCTACACGTCCCGGCTGTTCAGCAGGGCGTAGGCACCGGCCAGTGCCAGCGCCGCCGTGCCGCCCATGATCAGCAGCGGCTCCCAGCCCGCCGGACCGTCCTCGCCGAACGGCGGCCGCGAGCTGTAGAGCGCGATCATCTGCGACGGGATCGCGTACGTGAACAGCCACTCCTGCACCGACTTCAGCGCCTCGGAGAACATGAACAGGGCCGCGACCAGCGCAGGAGCAGCAGACCGATCATCACCGTGATCGCGCCCGCCGAGTGCCGGATGACCGTGCCGATCGCCAGCGACAGCAGCCCGAGCGCGGCCAGGTAGGCACCCGCGCCGACCGTCGCGCGCAGCCACTCGCCGCCCGTCGGCTCCGCCGCGTCCACCATGGCGACCTGCGCCAGGGCGACCAGCGTCGCCACCACCGTGGTGACCGTGAAGACCAGCACGAAGAAGACGATCGCCTTCGCCGTCAGGACCCGGGCCCGGCTCGGGCACGCCGTCAGCGTCGTGCGGATCATGCCCGTGCCGTACTCCGAGGCGATCGTGAGCACCCCGAGCGTGATCACGCAGATCGACGCCGGCAGCATCCCGAAGAAGCCGAAGGCGAGCGCCGACTCCTCGCCCATCGGGGCCTCGGAGGCCGAGGCGATGGCCGCCACGCCAGGCCGATGGCCACCATCAGCAGGATCATGACGCCGAGCGTCCACACCGTCGAGCGCACCGAGCGGATCTTCGTCCACTCGGAGGCGAGGGCGTCCCCGAGGTGGGCCCGGCGGACCGGGATGGGGGAGACGTAGGCGTGCGGCGCCGGGGCGTGCTGCGGGTGGGCGGGGGCGGTCATCGGGCGTCCTTGGGGGTGTCGCTCGGCCGGGGAGCGGCCGGAGGGGCGTACGGACCGGGCGCGGGGGCGGGCGCGTGGCCGGGTGCCTGCGGCGCCGTGGCGTACGGGTTCTGCCCGGGCGGCGGCGGGGCGTACCAGCCCTGCTGCGGCACGTCCTGGACCGCCGGCTGCGGCGGCACCCCGTACCCGGCTGCCCGGGCTGGAGCGGCGGCTGGAGGTGGGCGAGCCGGTCGTCGGTGGAGCGGTAGTCCACGGCGCCCTGCGTCAGGCGCATGTACGCCTCCTCCAGGGACGCCTGGTGCGGGGACAGCTCCCAGAGCCGTACGTCCGCGTCGTGCGCCAGGTCGCTGATCCTCGGCAGCGGCAGGCCCGTCACCCGCAGCGCCCCGTCCGGCTCGGAGAGGACCTGGCCGCCGGCCTCCGTCAGGACCGCCGTCAGCTTCTCCCGCTGCGCCGGCTCGGTCCCCGGCGTCCGCACCCGGGCGAAGTCGGCGGAGTTCGCCGAGATGAAGTCCTTGACGCTCATGTCCGCGAGCAACTGCCCCGGCCGATCACGATCAGGTGGTCGGCCGTCAGCGCATCTCGCTCATGAGGTGGCTGGAGACGAACCGTCCGGCCCTCCGCGGCCAGCTTCTTCATGAGGTTGCGCACCCAGAGGATGCCCTCGGGGTCCAGACCGTTGACGGGCTCGTCGAAGAGCAGCACCTGCGGGTCGCCGAGGAGCGCCGCCGCGATGCCGAGCCGCTGGCCCATGCCGAGCGAGAAGCCCTTCGAGCGCCGCTTGGCCACGTCCTGGAGGCCGACCACGCCCAGGACCTCGTCGACCCGCTGCGCCGGGATGCCGGCGAGCTGGGCGAGCGAAAGGAAGTGGCTGCGCGCGCTCCGGCCGCCGTGCACGGCCTTGGCGTCAGGAGCGCGCCCACCTGCCGGGGCGCGTTCGGCAACTGCCGGAAGGGGTGGCCGCCGATCGTCACGTGGCCCGCGGAGGGCCGGTCGAGCCCGAGGATCATCCGCATCGTCGTCGACTTGCCGGAGCCGTTGGGCCCCAGGAAGCCGGTGACCACACCGGGCCTCACCCGGAAGGAAAGGTTGTACACGGCCGTCTTGGCGCCGTAGCGCTTCGTCAGGCCGACTGCCTCGATCATTCTGCAGCCCCATCGACAGGTCGGTCGCATCCGTGCCGGGGCGCGGCGTCCGTCGGCCGGAGCCCCCGTATGAGCTAGGAGCTTATCCAGCCGTTGACGGTTCCGGCGAAAACCGGGGGAGCGGACCGGGGGCGGACCGGGGTCAGGCGTCCCGGTGCCGCAGCACCAGATAGCCGCCGAGGAGCGCCGCGGCCACCCAGAGCAGCATGATCCCGAGCCCGCCCCAGGGGCCGTAGGGGCCTTGTCCGAGCCCAGGGCACCCGGTACGACCTGCATGACCTTCGATCCGGCCTGGTCCGGGAAGTAGCGGGCCACCTCCTTGGCCTTCGGCACCGCCACCAGGATGCGGGAGATCAGCGGGAAGAAGGGCACGAGGATGCCGAGCGAGAGCATCGACGAGCGCAGCATCGCCGCCACCCCATCGAGAAGACCGCGATCAGACCCATGTAGAGCCCGCCGCCGAACACCGCCCGCAGCACGTTGTCCGCGCCGATCGTCGTCCGGTGCTCGCCGAGCAGCGCCTGTCCCAGGAAGAAGGAGAGGAAGCTCGTCACCAGGCTCACCAGGAGCGCGAGCACGCCCGCCACCGCGATCTTCGAGAAGAGGAAGGTCCCCGCCGCGGCACGGCCGCCAGCGAGGTGCGGATCATGCCGGAGGAGTACTCGGTCCCCACCACCAGGACCCCGAAGATCACCATCGCGAGCTGGCCCAGGATCATCCCGGAGAAGCTGACCGCGGTCGGATCGAAGGTGAGCCGCTCGGCCTCGTTCAGACTGTCGAAGCCGGTCGCCGTGAGCGCGGACAGACCCGCGCCCATCCCCACCGTGACGAGCAGCGCGCTCGCCAGCGTCCAGACGGTCGACGACACCGTCCGGATCTTGGTCCACTCGGACTGGAGGACCGCGGACGCCACTGCCATCGCTCAGTCTCCCTCGGAGGTCGCGCCCCACAGGGGCCGGGCGCCGCCGCGCCGCCGTGTACGTCGGTGCCGTGCGCGTGGTACTCCACCGCGCCCGCCGTCATCTGCATGAACGCCTCTTCGAGCGAGGCGCGCTGGGAGCTCAGCTCGTGCAGCACGAGCCCGTTCTCCGCCGCCAGCTCGCCCAGCTTCTCGGTCGTCGCCCCGTCCACCTCCAGGGCGCCGCCGCCCGCCTCGACCACGACGAAGCCGTTGGCGTGCAGCACGTCCCGCAACCGCTCCCGCTGCGGCGAACGCAGCCGCGCATAACTCCGGGAATTCTGCTGGATGAAATCAGCCATCGACGTGTCGGCCAGCAGCTTTCCCTGTCCGATGACGATCAGATGATCGGCCGTCAGCGCCATTTCACTCATCAGATGGCTGGAAACGAAGATCGTCCGGCCTTCGGCCGCCAACGCCTTCATGAGATTGCGGATCCAGTGAATTCCCTCGGGGTCCAGACCATTGACGGGTTCGTCGAACATCAGGATCTCGGGATCACCGAGGAGCGCCGAGGCGATGCCGAGCCGCTGCCCCATGCCGAGGGAGAAACCCTTCGACTTCTTCCGCGCGACCGGCGTCAGACCCACCAGGGCCAGCACCTCGTCCACCCGGCTCGGCGGGATGCGGTTCGACTGCGCCAGGCACAGCAGGTTGTTGTAGGCCGAACGGCCGCCGTGCATCGCCTTGGCGTCGAGCAGCGCCCCGATGTGCTTCAGGGGTTCGTGCAGCTCCCGGTAGTGCCGTCCGTCGATCCGGACCGTCCCGCTCGTCGGGTTGTCCAGGTCCAGCATCATCCGCATCGTCGTCGACTTGCCCGCCCCGTTCGGCCCGAGGAAGCCGGTCACCACACCGGGCCGCACCTGGAAGGAGAGGTGATCGACCGCGGTCTTCGTCCCGTAGCGCTTGGTCAGGCCCTCCAGCTCGATCATGCGTCCAACCTACGGGCGCGCGAAACCCCGCCACCGGAATGACGGGGGTTCGCAGACGTGGCCGGGCGTCGCCCGGACGGCCGTTACCGCGTCTGCTGGGCCGGGACGCCGGCCTGGCGCTCGTCGTCGATCGGGGAGCCGGCCGCCGCCACCGCGGCACCGGTCAGCGTCGCCAGCATCTCGCGGACGTTGGTGAGCTGGGCGTTGATCGAGTCCCGGCGGTTCGTCAGGGCCGCGAGCTCGCGCTCCGATTCGCTGCGGATCCGGTCGGCCTTGGCGTTCGCGTCGGCCACGATGTCCTCGGCCTGGCGCTGCGCGGTCTCCACCGTCTGGCGGGCCCGGCGCTCCGCGTCCGTACGCAGCTTCTCGGCCTCCAGGCGGAGCTGCTCGGCCCGGTGCTCGATCTCCGCCAGGCGCTTCTCGGCCTTCGCCTGACGCGAGGCCAGGTCCCGCTCCGACTGCTCGCGGCGCTTCGCCAGGTTGGTCTCGAAGTCCGCGGCGGCCTGGGCGGCCTTGGCGCGGGTCTCCTCGAAGAGGCGTCGGCCTCCTCGCGCTTCGACTGCGCGTCCTTCTGGGCCTCGGCGCGCAGCGAGTTGGCCTCGCCCTGCGCCTTCTCGACGATCCGGACGCCCTCGTCCTCGGCCTTGGCCTTGCGGTCCGCCGCGAACGACTCCGCGTCGTTGCGCACCTGCTGGGCGGCCGACTCGGCCAGCTCGCGGTGCTGCTCGGCGGCGCGACGGGCCTCCTCACGCAGGTCCTTCGCCTCCTCCTCGGCGAGCCGGAGGATCTTCTCGACCCGGGCGCCGAGCCCCGCGTACGACGGCTCGGCGTCGGTGACCTGTGCCTGGGCGTTCTGCGTTTCGAGATGGAGCTCCTCGATGCGCTTCTCCAGAGAGGTGATGCGCGAAGAGCACTGTCGCGGTCGGCCACGAGCTTGGTAATGCGGTCGTCCACCTGACCGCGGTCGTAACCGCGCCGCACGAGCTCGAAGCCGAAGGGGAGGAAGTGTCGCTCATGGGGTTCCTGTCGAATGAGACCGGTGAGGTGTTAGAGGGAATCCTAGGGGCCGAAGCGGCGTGTCATCGAGCGTATGCCTGTTTGGTCGGGAGAATGTCCAGCCTTTTGAGTGGCTAGCCGTCCTGGGACTTGCCACTCGTCCGGGTGGAACCCGCCGAGGCCCCCGCTCGCGCCCGCCGAACCGGAGGACTTCCCGCCGCCCGGGGTCTCGAAAGACTCCAACGCCTCCAGGACGTCCTGGACACGGGAGATCTCGGCGTTGATGTCCTTGCGCCGGCGCACGAGCACCTCCAGCTCGCGCTTGCCCTCCGCGATCGTCTCCGCCGCCTCGGCCTCGGCCTCGGCCCGGATCCGCTGCGCCTCCGCCTTGATGGCCTCGGCCTCCGCGACGAGCGACGCCTTCTTCTGCTCGGCCTCCTTGAGGAGCCCGTCGGCCTTCCGCACCGCGGCGATCCGGACCTTGCTCGCCTCCGAACTCGCGTCGGAGACCAGCTCCTTCGCCTTCTCCTCGGCCTCGGCGCGCTGCTCCGTCGCCGCCGTCACCAGCTTGTCGACCCGCTCGCCGGCCGTCTTCATCTGCTCGGCCGTCTCGCGCCGCGCCCGCTCGTGCAGCTCCTCGATCTCGCCCTCGATCCGGCCCCGCAGCTCCTCGGCCCGCTCCCTTATCGCCGTCGCGTCGCTGCGCGCCCCGACCAGGAGCTCGTCCGCGTCCGTACGGGCCTTCTCCACCAGGGAGTTGCCTCGACGGTCGCCTCGGCGACGATCCGCCCGGCCTCCTTGCGGGCCGCGCCGACCATCAGGTCCGCCTGCGACTCGGCCTCCGTGGTGGCGCGCAGCGCCTCCTCCTGGGCCTTGGCGACGAGCTGGTCCGCCTGCTCGGCCGCGTCCGCGCGCTTCGCCCCGGCCTCCCGCGCCTCGTCCAGGACCCGGTCCGCCTCCGCGCGGGCCTCCGCGCGCATCCGCTCGGCCGCCGCCTCGGCGTCCGCCTTCAGGCGCTCCGACCCGGCGCGCACCTCCTCGGCGTCCCGCCGCGCGGAACCCACCGCGGCCTCCGCCTCGGCGCGCGCCTCCGTGGTGACCCGCTCGGCCAGTTCGGCCGCCTCGCGGGTGAGCCGCTCGGCCTCGCTCGTGGCCTCGGCGATGAGGGCGTCGGCCTGCTCGGCCGCGTTGCTGCGGCGCTTGTCGGCGGCCTTGCGGGCTTCGTCGAGGACCTGCTCGCCGTCCGCGAGCGCCGCGGCCCGCAGGGCCTGGGCGTGCGCCTCGCCGTCGATCCTGACCTGCTCGGCCTCGGCGCGGATGCGCAGGGCGTCCTGCTCGGTGGTCTCCATGAGCTCGACCGCCTCGGCGGTGAGCCGCTCGGCCTCGGCGCGCGCCTCCGTGGTGACCCGCTCGGCCAGTTCGGCCGCCTCGCGGGTGAGCCGCCCGGCCTCGCTCGTGGCCTCGGCGATGAGGGCGTCGGCCTGCTCGGCCGCGTCGGCGCGGCGCTTGTCGGCGGCCCTGCGGGCCTCGTCGAGGACCTGCTCGCCGTCCGCGAGCGCGGCCGCCCGCAGCGCCTCCGCGTGCGCCTCGCCGTCCGCCCTGACCTGCTCGGCCTCGGTACGGATGCGCAGGGCGTCCTGCTCGGTGGTCTCCATGAGCTCGACCGCCTCGGCGGTGAGCCGCTCGGCCTCGGCCCGCGCCTCGCCGACCACCGTCTCGGCCCGCTCCGCGGCCTCCGAACGGATCCGGTTCGCGTCGTCCCGGGCGTCCGCCCGCGTGCGCGCCGCGTCCTGCTCGGCCGCGGCGAGCGAGTCCGTCACCTCGGTTCGCACCCGCTGCGCGTACTCGGCGGTGTCCGACCGCAGCTTCTCCGACTCGGCGAGCGCGTCCGTGACCGTCCGCTCGGCCAGCGCCTTCGCCGCCTCGGACTCCTCCTGGGCGCGCGCCCGGATGCCGGCCGCGTCCCCGGCCGCCCGCTCCCGCTCCTCGTGCGCCTCGGCGCGGACCCGGTCCGCCTCCTCCTGCGCCCCGGTGCGGGTCCGCTCGGCCGCGTGCTCGGCCGCCGACCGCAGCCCGGCGATCTCCTCCTCGGCCTGCTCGCGCAGACCGGCCACCGAGTCCCGCACCTCCTGGGCGGTCTGCTCGGCCGCCGCGACCATCTCGGTCGCCCGCGCGTCCGCCTCCTCGACCAGGCGCTGCGCCTCGGTCTGGGCGTCCTCGACCCGCTTGCGGGCGGCGGCGAGCAGCTCCTCGGACTGCTCCCGGGCCAGCTCGCGCTCCCGGCCGGCCTCGGAACGGGCCGACTCCAGCGTCTCCTCGGCCTCCCGGCGGCGCCGTACGGCCTCCTCCTGCGCGGCGGCCAGCGCCTCGGCGGCCTCGGCGGCCACCCGCTCGGCGGCGGCCCCGGCCTCCGCCCGCACCCGGTCGGCGGTCTCCTGGGCCTCGGTCCGCAGCCGCTCGGCCTCGTCGGACGCCTCCGTGCGCAGCCGTACGGCCACGGCCTCGGCCTCGGCGCGCGCGGCGCCCGCGTCCGCCGCCGCCTCGCTCCGCAGCCGCTCGGCCTCCTGCTCGGCCTGCTCCCGGAGGTACGGATGCGCTCGGCGGCCTCGGTCCGCAGCCGCTCCGTCTCCTCGGCGGCCTCGCGCCGGATCCGCTCGCCCTCGGCGCGCGCGTCGGTCAGCTCCTCCCCGGCGGCCGCCACCCTCGCCCCGGCCTCGGCGTGCAGCCGGGCCAGCTCCTCGGCGGCCTCCGCGCGCCGGGCCCCGGCAGCCCGCTCGGCGTCCGCGCGCAGCGTCGCCGCGGCCTCCTCGGCCGCGGTCCGCACCGACTCGGCCTGCTCCTCGGCCTCGGCGCGCAGCCGCTCGGCCTCGGCGCGGGTGCGCTCCAGGGTCTCCTCGGCCTGGGCCCGGAGCGTCTGGGCGCGCTCCATCGCCTCGGACTTGACCTTCTCGCTCTCCGCGCCGGACTTCGTCCGCAGTTCCTCGGCGTCCGTGCGGGCCTTGGACAGCAGCTCCTCGGCGGTCCTGGCCGCCTCCTCGATCTGCTGGAGGGCCTCGCGGCGGGCCTCGCCGCGGATCCGCTCGCCCTCGTCGATGGCCTCGCCGCGCAACTGCTCGGCCTCGCCGCGCAGCCGCCGCGCCTCCTCCTGGAGCTCGACGGTCTTGGCGCGGTACTCCTTGGTGTCGTCCTTGGCCGAACCGAGCAGCTCGTCCGCCTGCTCCTCGGCCTGGGAGCGCAGCCGGTCCGCCTCGGCCTCGGCCTCGCGGCGGACCCGCTCGGCCTCCTCGGCGGCCTTGCGGGTGGTCTCCCGGGCGTCCTCGGACGCCTTGGTGAGATCTCCTCGGCGCTGCGGGCGGCCTTGGCGAGCGCGGCGGCGGAGTCCTCGGCGGCGGCCGTACGGGCCTTCTCGGAGGCCTCCGCGACCAGCTTCTCCGCCTCGGCGGTCGCCTCGCGCAGCTTCTCCTCGGCCTCGCCCTTGAGGGTCTCGGCCTCCTTGGTGGCCTCGCCGACGAGCCGGGCGATCTCCGCCTTGGCCGTACGGGTGCGCTGCTCGTTGACCGACGCGGCGGAGGAGAGCTGCCGGGCGGCGGCCTCCTTGGCCTCGGTGAGCGCCTTCTCGGCCTCGGCGCGGGCGAGCCGCAGCCTCTCCTCGGCCTCCTGCATGCGCTGTTCGGCGGCGCGGGACAGCTCGGTGGCCTGGCGGCGGGCCTGGTCGGTCTCGGCGGCGGTGGAGGAGCGGAGCTGCTCGGCGTGGCTGGTGGCCTCCTGCGCCTGCCCGCGGCGCCGGCGAGCAACCGCTCGGCGTCCTTGCGGGCGCGCAGCAGGATCGCCTCGGCCTCGGCGCGGGCGGCCTCCGCCTCGGCGCCGACGCGGCGGCTGGTCTCCTCGGCGAGCCGGGTGGCCTCGGCGCGGGCGGTGGCGAGCGCCTGCTCGGCCTCCGCGCGGGACTCCTCCATCAGCCGGCGGGCCTGGGACTCCGTACGGGCGCGGAGCTGCTCGGCCCAGGCCACGTTCTCGTTGACGTGCGCCTCGACGGTCTGGCGGCGCTCGTTCAGCTCCTGGTCGAGCTGCTGGCGGCGCTGGACGGCCTCGTTGTGCAGCTCGGCCTGGAGCCGCGCCTGGTGCTCGGCGTGCTCCTGGAGGATGCGCTGGGTCTGGGCGCGGGCCTCGCGCAGCTCCCGCTCGGCGTCCTGGCGGAGCTGCTCGGCCTGCGCCTGGGCGTTGCGCAGCATCTGCTCGGCCTGGTAGCCGATGTCGGCGCTGTCGTACGCGGGCCGGGACGCGATGGTGCGGCGCGCCTCGTGGAGCTTGGCGCGCAAGACCTCGACCTGGTAACCGAGGTCCTCGGCGTGCTGGACGGCCTTCTCCCGCTCGGTCTTCAGCCGGTCCATCTCGGCTTCGAACCGGGCGAGATGGTCGTCTTCAGCTCGGTGGCTCTCCTGGCGTTCGTAGCCCCGCACTGCGCGGTCCATCCTTCCCCGAGCTCTCAACGCGTTCGAGCAGGGGAGACCTCAACCCTGGTCGCAACACTCCATATGAGCGCCGTCCCTCGGCCGAGGACGGGCCCCGGGGAATCGGGGCAGATCGGACGACCCCGACATCCCGACTTGGGTGCCACGCGGAGCGGCACCCCGACCGGCCCCGGCCCGGAGCCGCCCACTCTACCGGGCCGGGAATCCGGAGGTCAGTGCTCCGCTGAGGAGGGTCAGCCGACGGCTTCGCCGAGGTGACCAGTTCCGTGAGGACGCCGTGGCAGTCCTTGGGGTGCAGGAAGGTGATCCGGGAGCCCATGGAGCCGGTCCGCGGCTCGTCGTAGAGACCCGGACGCCCTTGCCCCGGATGGCCTCGGCGTCGCCGTCGACGTCGGCGGTGCCGAAGGCGATGTGGTGCACGCCCTCGCCGTTCTTGGCGAGCCACTTGCCCACCGCCGAGTCCTCCCGGGTCGGCTCCAGGAGCTGGAGGTAGGAGGCCCTCCGTCGGAGGTCCCGTTGATCCTGAGCATGGCCTCGCGGACGCCCTGCTCCTCGTTGACCTCGGTGTGGAAGACCTCGAAGCCGTAGGTCGCGCGGTAGAACTCGACGGTCGCGTCGAGGTTGGAACAGGCGATCCCGATGTGGTCGATTCGCGTCAGCATGGCTCCAGTGCAACCCCGGAGGAGTGGTTGCGCAACGTGCGCGCCGTCACACCGTCGGGCCGATGACCGGGCGCCGGGCGTCTCAGTACATTGGCGGTAAACCCTCGTTCACTTCTCATCCCAAGGGCCGTGCCTCATGTCTGGAACGACCGGTACCACCTCAGTGATCGTCGCGGGCGCCCGCACGCCCATGGGTCGCCTGCTCGGCTCGCTCAAGTCCTTCTCGGGCGCCGAGCTCGGCAGCTTCGCCATCAAGGCCGCCCTCGACCGGGCCGGCATCGGCGGCGACCAGGTGCAGTACGTGATCATGGGCCAGGTGCTCCAGGCGGGTGCCGGTCAGATCCCCGCCCGCCAGGCCGCCGTCAAGGCCGGCATCCCGATGAACGTCCCGGCCCTCACCATCAACAAGGTCTGCCTCTCCGGGCTCGACGCCATCGCCCTGGCCGACCAGCTCATCCGCGCCGGCGAGTTCGACGTGGTCGTCGCCGGCGGCCAGGAGTCGATGACCAACGCCCGCACCTGCTCCCGAAGTCCCGCGAGGGCTTCAAGTACGGCGCGATCGAGATGCTCGACGCCATGGCGTACGACGGCCTCACCGACTCCTTCGAGGGCGTCGCCATGGGCGAGTCCACCGAGAAGCACAACACCCGCCTGGGCATCGAGCGCCCCGAGCAGGACGAGGTCGCGGCCCTCTCGCACCAGCGCGCCGCCGCCGCCCAGAAGAACGGCGTCTTCGAGGCCGAGATCACCCCGGTCGAGATCCCGCAGCGCAAGGGCGACCCGGTGATCTTCGCCAAGGACGAGGGCATCCGCGCCGAGACCACCGCCGAGTCCCTCGGCAAGCTCCGCCCGGCCTTCACCAGGGACGGCACGATCACCGCCGGCACCTCCTCGCAGATCTCCGACGGCGCCGCCGCCGTCGTCGTGATGAGCAGGGCCAAGGCCGAGGAGCTGGGCCTGGAGTGGATCGCCGAGATCGGCGCCCACGGCAACGTGGCCGGTCCGGACAACTCCCTCCAGTCGCAGCCGTCCCACGCGATCCTGCACGCCCTGAAGAAGGAGGGCCTGGGCGTCGACGACCTCGACCTGATCGAGATCAACGAGGCCTTCGCCGCGGTCGCCGTCCAGTCCATGAAGGACCTCGGCGTCACCACCGACAAGGTGAACGTCAACGGCGGCGCCATCGCGCTCGGCCACCCGATCGGCATGTCCGGCGCCCGCCTCGTGCTCCACCTCGCCCTGGAGCTCAAGCGGCGCGGCGGCGGCGTCGGCGCGGCGGCCCTGTGCGGCGGCGGCGGCCAGGGCGACGCCCTGATCGTCCGTGTTCCCGGTGTCTCCGGCGTCTCCGGCAAGTAAGCACCCAGGCAAGGAGTTCCGCACATGGTGGACGTCCCCGCACTCGTCGCCCAGGCGCGCGAGGGCAGGCCCCAGGCCGTGGCCCGGCTGATCTCGCTCGTGGAGGGGCGTCCCCGCAGTTGCGCGAGGTGATGGCGGCGCTCGCGCCGCTCACCGGCAGCGCGTACGTGGTGGGCCTGACCGGCTCGCCCGGCGTCGGCAAGTCCACCTCGACGTCCGCGCTCGTCACCGCCTACCGGCGGGCGGGGAAGCGCGTCGGCGTCCTGGCCGTCGACCCGTCCTCCCCGTTCAGCGGCGGGGCGCTGCTCGGCGACCGGGTCCGGATGTCGGACCACGCCTCCGACCCGGGCGTCTACATCCGCTCCATGGCCACCCGCGGCCACCTGGGCGGCCTCGCCTGGTCCGCCCCGCAGGCCATCCGCGTCCTGGACGCGGCCGGCTGCGAGGTGATCCTCGTGGAGACCGTCGGCGTCGGGCAGTCGGAGGTCGAGATCGCCTCCCAGGCCGACACCTCCGTGGTCCTGCTCGCGCCGGGCATGGGCGACGGCATCCAGGCCGCGAAGGCGGGCATCCTGGAGATCGGCGACGTGTGCGTGGTGAACAAGGCCGACCGGGACGGCGCGGACGCCACCGCCCGCGAGCTCAACCACATGCTGGGCCTCGGCGAGGCGCGCGGCCCGAGCGACTGGCGGCCGCCGATCGTGAAGACGGTCGCGGCCCGCGGCGAGGCGTCGACGAGGTCGTGGAGGCCCTGGAGAAGCACCGCGCCTGGATGGAGGAGCACGGGGTCCTGGCCGGGCGCCGCCGAGCCCGCGCCGCCCGCGAGGTCGAGACCATCGCGGTCACGGCCCTGCGCGAGCGGATCGGGGACCTGCGCGGCGACCGGCGGCTCGACGCGCTCGCGGAGCGGATCACGGCGGGCGGCCTCGACCCGTACGCGGCCGCCGACGAACTGGTGGCGGAGCTGACGGGCACCTGAGCGGCACGCACGAGGAAGGGCCTCCCCGGATCGCCGGGGAGGCCCTTTCCCATACGGGGCTACGGCTTGCCGCGCCGTCCGCGCAACTGCTCCGCGATCGGCTTCAGGGACTCGTGGAGGTCACCGAGCGCCTCGGGGGTGAGCTGGTCGATGAAGTGCCTGCGCACCGACTCGACGTGGTGCGGGGCGACCTTGCGCATGGTCTCCATGCCCTGGTCGGTGAGGACCGCGTACAGGCCGCGCCGGTCGGACTCGCAGTTCTCGCGCCGGACCAGGCCGGCGTTCTCCATCCGGGTGATCTGGTGGGAGGCGGCTCTTCGACTGGAGGGTGGCCGAGGCGAGGTCGCTCATGCGCAGCCGGCGCTCGGCCGACTCCGAGAGGTTCACCAGGATCTCGTAGTCGTTCATCGTCAGGCCGAAGGGCTGGAGGTCCTTCTCCAACTGGTGCGTCAGCATCCTCTGGACGTCCAGGAAGGTGCGCCAGGCACACTGCTCGCCGTCGGTGAGCCACGGGGTGGCCGTCTCGGTCTCCATGTATGGATTCTACCTAAGAAGTTGAAATCTTGACGAAGTCTGGGGCGTGACGCCGCGCACCCGGGGCCCCACCGGACACCGCCCCGCCGCGCCACCGGCGCGGGGTGTTCGGTGGCGTCACACTCCGCAGACTACCGTTCACAGCCCGAAGCGACGCTGGAGGTCTCCGAGCTGGCCGGGAAGGCGCGGTGTCGAGCCCTGCTGCCCGTGGCCCGAACCGTACCCGCCGTGGCCGCCCGGGACGCCCGCCTGGGCCGGGGGCGTGCCGGTGTCCCGCTCCGCCATCAGCAGCTCCGTCGACTGGAGCAGCACCGTGCCCGCCCCCACGAACTCGAACTGGTGCTCCTCGCCCGAGGTGCCGCCCAGGCCGTCAGGGCCCGTACGCCGCCCATCACGCCCGTCAGATAGCCGTGGTCGTAGTGGTGGCACGGCGAGGCAGTCCGCCCAGCCGACCAGCGCCTGCGGGTCCACCCGCAGCGGCGGCTCCATGAAGACCACCGGACCGTTCGACGCGGCCACGAACTTGCCCGTCCCGATCAGCGTCACGAAGCCCGGCACGATCGACTGCTTGAGCGCCAGCGTCGGCTGGTAGGCCAGCAGATTCCCGGACCGGATCGTCAGGTTGCCCTCGTCCAGGTCGAAGGAGTTCACGTCGAAGGCCCGGTCCGCGAGCAGCATCTTGCCGCTGCCCTCGGCCACCACCCAGTCGCTCGCGTGCAGCGGCGAGTGGAAGGACGTCCGCACCAGCCGGTCGAGCCGCCCGTGCCCGATGCCGTTGAACTCGATCCGCCCGTAGTAGGCGATCATCTTGCCCTTCTGGAGGAACCACTGGGAGCCCTTGAGCTCCACGCAGAAGGTGTACGGGTTGACGTTGTCGTCCGACGGCAGCGTGTGCGGGTCGTGGATCACAGGGGTGCTCACAGCTTCTCCTCCGAGGCCTGGACGTACACCGCGCCGCTGCCGCTCAGCTCCAGTTGGAACGCCTCGCCCGAGCCGCGCCCCACCATGTCGCGCCAGCCGAGCGCGGTGGAGAGCTTGTTGCGCACGTCGCCGTGGTGGGCCACGTACGCCTGCGGGTCCACGTGGACCGGACGGCCCGGGACGATCGGCAGCTCGATCACGCCGCCGTGCGCCATCACGGCCACCGAGCCGTGGCCCTTCAGGGTGGTGGTGAAGAGGCCCTGGCCGGTCACCTGGCCGCGGACCATGCCCATGACCCCGCCCTGCGAGCCCATGAACATCGTGCCCTGCTCCAGGGTCCCGTCGAAGGCGAGCAGCCGGTCGGCCTCCACGTACAGGGTGTCGCCGGTCAGCGCGATCACCTGGATGTGGTGGCCGCCGTGCCCGAACATCACCGTGCCGCTGCCCTCCACCGTCATCAGCGGGGTCGCCTCGCCGGCCACCCGGCGCCCGATCATCGACATCAGGCCGCCCTGGCCGCCCACCGTGTTCGGCGTGAAAGTGACGTCGCCCCGGTACGCCAGCATCGCGCCGCGCTGGCTGAACAGCCGCTGCCCCGGCACGACGGTCGCCTCGACCATCTTCGAGTTGATCTCGCGGAACGGCATCAGACGTCGCCCCCGATCGTGTTCCGCTCGCTGGGCTGGACGTACACCAGGCCGTCCCCCTCGAAGCGGATCTGGAAGGCCTCGCCGCCGCCCTCGCCCAGGAAGGTGCGGAAGGTCACACCCGACTGGAAGTGCTGCTGGAGGTTGCCCTGGTGGGCTATGTACGCGCCGGGGTCGACCTGGAGCGGGTACTGCGGGGTCACCCGCAGCACCACCGCCGGGCCGTCCGACAGGAGCGCCGCCTGGCCCGTCCCCTCCACCGTCGTGGTGAAGAGGCCGTTGCCGGTGGCCCCGCCGCGCAGGCCCGTGAAGGTGGTGCCGGTGCGCAGCCCGCGTCGGTGCAGAGCAGGTTGCTGGCCTCCACCCACAGCTTGTCGCCGTGCAGGGAGACGAGGTTGATCTCGGAGGCCCGGTCGGCGAACCAGCAGGTCCCCTGCCCGCGCACCTCCATCACCTCCATCTGCTCACCCGTGAGCCGGCGGGTGACCATGCCGCGCAGGCCCTCACCGCCGCCGCTCATCTTCTTGAACGCCATCTGGCCGTCGTAGGCGACCATCGAGCCGTTCTTCGCCTTCACGGCGTCGCCGGTCAGGGAGACGGCGAGCACCTTGCTGCCTTGCAGTCGGAACGTTGCCACGGCCCGAAGGTACTGGGGACCCGCCTAAAGGAACAGCAAAGTCGCCGTGCACAATGGACGGGCCCTTGTGCATCCGTTCACAAGATCGCGTCACAAGACCGAACGAAGGTGATCCCCTCCGTGGACATCAAGACCGCCTCCTCCCTCCACCGGCTCCGGCTCGTCTCCGCGCCGGAGGCCGTCTCGTTCCTGCTCCTGCTCGTCTGCTCGGTGCTCAAGCGGACGACGGAGTTCAACGCAGTGCCGGTCATGGGAGCGATCCACGGCATCCTGTTCGTCCTGTACGTCCTCTTCTGGCTGGACGCCTGGAACCGGACCAAGTGGAGCTTCGGGACCGCCGCGCTCTACTTCGTCCTCTCGGTCCTGCCCTGGGCGGCTTCTACGCCGAGCGGAGGCTGAAGCGCGAGGCCGAGGACGCGGTCATCGCGTCCCGCGCCCGCCGCGAGGGCACGGTGAACGCGTGATCGTCGCCTTCTCGGTGACCCCCTCGGCGTGGGCGAGGAGGTCGGCGCGTACGTCGCCGACGCCGTCCGGGTCGTCCGGGAGTCCGGCCTGCCGAACCGCACCGACGCCATGTTCACCTCGATCGAGGGCGAGTGGGACGAGGTGATGGACGTCGTCAAGCGCGCCGTCGCCGCCGTCGAGGCCCGCGCGCCCCGCGTCTCCGTCGTCCTCAAGGCCGACATCCGCCCCGGCGTGACGGACGGCCTGCACAGCAAGGTCGCCACCGTCGAGCGGCACCTGGAGGGCTGAGCGCCCCGCTTCCGCACGAAGCCCCGACCCGGGTCCTCCGGGGCGGGGGCTTCTCGTGCCCGCTGGTTGAGCGAGTGCTCAACATCGGCTACCTTCGCTCGTGGGCAGTTTTGAGCAGTCGCTCAAAACCCCGGACGAGCGGGCGGGGAAACGCCATGGGTCTGTACGTCGAGACGCGGATCCGCACGGACCCGGAGACGCTCTGGGAACGCACCCAGGACCCCGGCCGCCACCAGCGGTGGGACCTGCGGTTCACGGAGATCGCCCTCCTCCCGGAGGACGGGACCGAGGACGGGGCCGGGGACGGACCCCGGCGCTTCCGCTACGCGACCCGCGTCCTGCCCTTCCTGGTCGTCGCCGGCACCGGTGTCTCCGCGGGGAGCGCCACCGGGCCGGCGGCGACCGGGTCTCCGCCCTCCGGTTCGCCTCCGCGCACCCGCTCTCGCTCCTCGCCGAGGGCAGCGGCTACTGGCGCTACGTTCCCACCGCCGACGGCGTCCGCTTCCTCACCGGCTACGACTACCGGCCGCGCTGGGGCCGCTTCGGCCGGGCCG
Source organism: Streptomyces sp. WAC08241 (assembly GCA_007858575.1). Classification (GTDB taxonomy): domain Bacteria; phylum Actinomycetota; class Actinomycetes; order Streptomycetales; family Streptomycetaceae; genus Streptomyces. Next base: position 4,070,119 of record CP042279.1, on the reverse strand, counting down.
CCGACCGCCTCCTCTTCCGGCCCTCATGGGCTGGGCCACCGCCTGGTCCTTCGACCGGCTGCGGCTCTGGTGCGAGCACGGGACCGCCCCGAGCGCTCCCGCGACCGCTGGCTCCTGGAACTCGCCGCCCGCGCCCTGCTCGTGGCCCTCTGCGCCGCCGGGCCCGGCGCGGCGGCGACCCTGCCCTCGCCTGCGCCGCCGCCCTCCTCGTACCGCCCTCGTCCCGCGTCCCGCGGCCCGGCGCTGTCTGCGCGTCCCGCCCGCCCGCACCCGGGAGCCCCGCCTCCTCGACACCCTGGAGCAGCCGTGACCTCGATCTTCCGCACCGCCATGGGCGACGCCGCCTTCGGCCGGCTGCACCCGGAGCTCCGGCGCCGCTTCTCGGTGGGGCTCGCGAGCGGGGAGCTGTGCGTCGGCCGAGGCGTCATGGACCGGATCTGGCACGGCCGGGCCTTCGTGAAGCCCTTCCTCGCGCTCGGCGCCACCCGGAACATCCTGCTGCCCCGCACCGGCCGCGACGTCCCCTTCACCATCGAGAACGTGCCCTACGCCGACTCGTACGGGCGCGAGACCGTCACCTTCGTGCGCACCTTCGACCTGCCCGGCGGGCCCCGGCGCTTCGACGCCACGATGGTGCACAGCCCCGAGCGCGGCTGCGTCCTCGACTACCTCGGCACCCACCAGCACCTCGCCAGCGACCTGCACCTGTCCGCCGAGCCGGACGGCTCGCTCCTCGTCCGCTCCGGCGAACACCGCTTCCGCGAGGGCCCGCTGGACGTGCGCGTCCCCGAACTCCTCGGCGGGCGGGCAGAGGTCCGCGAGTCCTTCGACGAGGACGCGGGCCGCTTCCGGATCTCCGTACGGGTCGTCAACCGCCGCTTCGGCCCGCTCTTCGGGTACGAGGGGTCCTTCACCGCCTCCTACGCCGACGTACGCTCCCACGGGGTGCGCGCGGGGCTGCGCCCGGTGCGCGAGGAGGCACGGACATGAGCGGGCGGACCGGGGGCGGGGACGGGGCCGGGGGCGGGAACGGGAGCGCGGCGGGGGAGCGGGCCGGGGCCGGGGCGCCCGTCCTCCGGAGGACCGGGCCGGGGCCGGGGCGCCCGACACCCCGGAGGACCGGGTCGGGGTCAAGGACGCCCGCAGTCTGGAGACCCGGGAGAAGCTGCTCGACGGCGCCCTGCGCACCCTCGTCGAGCAGGGCATCGCCAAGGCCTCCGCCCGCGCGATCGCGACCGCCGCCGGGGTCAACCAGGCCCTCGTCTTCTACCACTTCGGCTCCGTCGACGAACTGCTCTCCGCCGCCTGCCGGCGCGGCGCCGAACAGCGGGTGGCCCGCCACCGGGAACGGCTCCGGTCCGTCGGCAGCCTCTCCGAACTGCTCGCCTTCGGACGCGAGATGCACGCCGAGGAGCGGGACGCCGGCCACGTCGCCTTCCTCGGGCAACTGCTCGCCGGCGCCCAGACCCACCCCGGCTCGCCCCGCCACCGCCGCCGGGCTCGACCTGTGGATCGCCGAGATCGAGCAGGTCCTCACCCGGGTCCTCGCGCCCACCCCGCTCGCCGGGTTCACCGACCCGCCGGGCTCGCCCGCGCGGTCGCCGCCTCCTTCGTGGGCCTCGAACTCTACGAGGGCGTCGACCCGGCGGGCGCCGAGGCCGCCCTCACCGCCCTGGAGCGGCTCGGCGCCCTGATGGCCGCGGTCGAGGAGCTGAACCCGGTCGCCCGCAGGGCCGTCGCGTACACCCTGCGACGGCAGGGCGGCCCCGCCCGCCGGGCCCCGTCCGGCGGGTCACGGCCAGGGCTGTGACACCGCGAGGCCCAGCGGGGTCCGCTCGTACAGCACCTGGTGGCCGTAGCGCCGGGAGGCGAGGAGTCCCGCGTCCCGCAGCACCGCCAGGTGCGCCGAGACAGTGGAGGGCGCCCGGCCCAGGAGGTGGGCGAGGGCCGTGGTCCCCATCGGCTCCGTCAGGGCGCACAGCACGTCCGCCCGCACCGGGCCGAGCAGCCGCCCCAGGGCCTCCGGGGTGCGGTCCCGGGCGTCCGTCCACAGCCCGCCGATCCCCGCGCCGGATACACCACCGTCGGCTGCCACGGCGGGTCGAAACCGCTCACCACCTCGGGCCAGGTGAACACGGACGGCATCAGGACGAGGCCCTGTCCGTCCAGCGGCCGCACGTGCTCCCCGTGGTAGCCCACCCGGAGCGTCGCCGTCTCCGCCGCCCAGTCGAAGGACGGGTGCAGCTCGCCCAGGAGCCGTTCGAGCCCGCCCTCCGCGAGCCGCCGCGAGTGGTACGCCACGTCCGCCTCCAGCAGGGCCCGCAGCCGCGGCCAGTCGGGCGCGACCAGCGCCTCCACGCGGCCTCCAGCAGCCCGGCGAGCCGCTCCACCGCGCCGGCGGGATCCGCGAGCATCCGCCGCCCCCGTCGGTCTCCGCCGCCCCCGGGGTCGCGGCGAGCGCCTTCTCGAAGTCGTCCAGGACGAGCGCCGGATCGGTCCTCCGTACGGCCCCGATCTCCTCCTCGAAGGAGGCGGCCGGCCCCAGCGGCGGCGGGTACAGGAAGTCCGGGCTGTGCCCGCGCGCCGGCATCAGCAGGTGCAGCGGCCCCAGGTCGAGCCCCCGCGCGGCGCCCGCGATCCGCCGCATCCAGGGCAGGTGGTACCCCTGCTGCCGGGGCCGCGCGAGGACCCGCACGGCGGAGTGCGTCTCCCACAGCGGCGAGATCGCGAACCGGATCCGCAGCGGGTCGGCCTCCCCGAAACGCAGGTGGTACGGCACGGCCCTCCGGAACATTCGCCTGGACCCGAAAGTCTAGGCACCCCACCCTCCGACGGCACCCTGCGCCCATGCCGAAGCCCGCCACGCCCCGGGACCCGGGGACACCCGCGCCCACGCCCACCGGGGCCGCACCCGAGTCCGCCGGGACGTCCGAGTCCGCCGGGACGTCCGAGCCCGCCGGAGCGCCCGCGCCCACCGGCGCCTCCACGCACACCGGTACGCCCACGACCGCACCCGCCGGAACGACCGCACCCCGCCCGCCCACCCGCCGGAAGCCGCCCACGCGCCCGGCCCCGGCCCAGGAGCCGGCGGGCCCACCCCCAGCTACCGGGCCCTCTTCCGCGTGCGGGAGTTCCGGTTCGTGTTCGTGGCGCACCTGTTCTCGCTCCTCGGGGTCGTCGTCAGCGAGCTCGCGCTCACCGTGCTCGTCTACGACCTCACCCGCTCCCCGCTCCTCTCCTCCCTCACCTTCGCCCTCGGCTTCCTCCCCCACCTCCTCGGCGGCACCCTCCTCGCCGGTCTCGCCGACCGCCTCCCGCCCCGCCGGATCCTCGTCGTCTGCGACCTCGTCTGCGCCGCCTGCGTCGTCCTGATGACCGTCCCGCCACCCCCGTCGCCGCCCTGCTCGCGCTGCGCTGCGCCATCGCCGTCGTCTCGCCCGTCTTCCACGGCACCCGCGCGGCGACCCTCGCCGACGTCCTCGGCGAGGGCGACCTCTTCGTCCTCGGCCGCTCCCTCCTGCGGATCGTCTCCCAGAGCGCCCTGCTCGCCGGGTTCGCCGCCGGCGGGTCCTGCTCACCGTCGTCCCGCCGCGCGGCGCTCCTCGTCGTCACCGCCGCCACCTTCCTCGCCTCGGCGCTGCTGCTCCGCCTCGGCACCGTCCGCCGCCCCGCCCGGGGCGCCGGGTCCGCGGGCGGGCTCTCCGGCACCTGGGCCGTCCTGCGCGACCGGCGCGTGCGCGCCCTGATGGTGATGTTCTGGGTGCCGCCGTTCTTCGCCGTCGTACCGGAGGCGCTCGCCGCCCCTACGCCGACGAGGCCGGCGTCTCCACCGCCGCCCTCGGCCTCCTCATGTGCGCGCTGCCCGTCGGCACCATCACGGGCGAGCTGCTCGCCGGCTCCCTCCTGCCCGCCGCCGCCCGCTCCCGGATCGTGGTGCCGCTCGCCGTCACCGGCGTCCTGCCCTACCTCCTGTACGCCGTCGAGCCCGGCGTCGCCCTCGCCGCCGCCGCGCTCTTCCTGGCCGGCGCCACCGGCGCGTACACCCTCGGCCTCGACGCCTGGTTCGTCGCCGCCGTCCCCGAGGAGCGGCGGGGAGGGCCATGACCCTGATGACGGCGGGCATGATGACCGTCCAGGGCCTCGGGATGGCGGGGGCCGGGCTCGCGGCCGAGTTCGTCCCCGTGCACACGGTCGTCGCGGGCACCGGGGTCGTCGGCACCCTCTGCCTCCTCGCCGCCGCCGCGGAGCTGCGGGCGGCCGGGGCGACCGAAGGACGAGACGGGGCTGACCGCCATGTTCCCCATGGGTAAGGTCGACGCGTGCCGAAGCCGCTCAGTCTCCCCTTCGACCCCATCGCCCGCGCCGACGAACTCTGGCAGAAACGCTGGGGCCCGGTCCCTCGATGGCCGCGATCACCTCGATCATGCGCGCCCACCAGATCCTCCTCGCGGAGGTCGACGCCGTCGTCAAGCCGTACGGCCTGACCTTCGCGCGCTACGAGGCCCTGGTCCTGCTCACCTTCTCCAAGGAGGGCGAGCTGCCGATGTCGAAGATCGGCGAGCGGCTGATGGTGCACCCCACCTCGGTGACGAACACGGTCGACCGGCTCGTGAAGTCCGGTCTCGTCGCCAAGCGCCCCAACCCCAACGACGGCCGCGGCACCTCGCCACCATCACCGGCAAGGGGCGCGAGGTGGTCGAGGCCGCGACCCGCGACCTGATGGGGATGGACTTCGGCCTCGGCGCGTACGACGCCGAGGAGTGCGCCGAGATCTTCGCGATGCTCCGCCCGCTCCGGGTGGCGGCGAACGACTTCGACGAGGCCTGACCCGCGCGAAGATCGCCCGGAACGTACGGTTACGCTCGACGGCATGAAATCCAGCGTGCTGACCCGCTACCGCGTCATGGCGTACGTGACCGCGGTCATGCTCCTCATCCTGTGCGCGTGCATGGTCGCCAAGTACGGCTTCCACACGGGCGAGGACCTCACCTTCGCGGTCTCCCAGGCCCACGGCGTCCTCTACATCATCTACCTCGTCTTCGCCTTCGACCTGGGTTCCAAGGCGCGCTGGCCCTTCGAGAAGCTGCTGTGGGTGCTGGTCTCCGGCACCATCCCGTTCGCCGCCTTCTTCGTCGAGCGCAAGGTCCACCGCGAGACCCTTCCGCTGGTCAACGGCGCGCAGCCGGTCCCGGCCAAGGCGTAGCCCCACCCCGCGCCACACCGGCGCGGGGTCTACATCGACATTTACTAGGACGTCCTAGTAAATTCGAAGCATGGACGCTGACGCCATCGAGGAAGGCCGCCGTCGCTGGCAGGCCCGTTACGACAAGGCCCGCAAGCGGGACGCCGACTTCACCACGCTCTCCGGCGACGCCGTCGAGCCCGTCTACGGCCCCCGGCCCGGGGACGCCTACGAGGGGTTCGAGCGCATCGGCTGGCCCGGCGAGTACCCCTTCACCCGGGGACTGCACCCCACCGGCTACCGCGGCCGGACCTGGACCATCCGCCAGTTCGCCGGCTTCGGCAACGCCGAGCAGACCAACGAGCGGTACAAGATGATCCTGGCCGCCGGCGGCGCGGCCTCTCCGTCGCCTTCGACATGCCCACCCTCATGGGCCGCGACTCCGACGACCCCCGCTCCCTCGGCGAGGTCGGCCACTGCGGCGTCGCCATCGACTCCGCCGCCGACATGGAGGTCCTCTTCAAGGACATCCCGCTCGGCGACGTCACGACGTCCATGACGATCTCCGGGCCCGCCGTCCCGGCCTTCTGCATGTACCTCGTCGCCGCCGAGCGCCAGGGCGTCGACCCGGCCGTGCTCAACGGCACGCTCCAGACCGACATCTTCAAGGAGTACATCGCGCAGAAGGAGTGGCTCTTCGAGCCCGAGCCCCACCTGCGCCTCATCGGCGACCTGATGGAGCACTGCGCGGCGAAGATCCCCGCGTACAAGCCGCTCTCCGTCTCCGGCTACCACATCCGCGAGGCCGGGGCGACGGCCGCGCAGGAGCTGGCGTACACCCTCGCCGACGGCTTCGGCTACGTGGAGCTCGGCCTCTCCCGCGGCCTCGACGTCGACGTCTTCGCCCCGGCCTCTCCTTCTTCTTCGACGCCCACCTCGACTTCTTCGAGGAGATCGCCAAGTTCCGCGCCGCCCGCCGGATCTGGGCCCGCTGGATGAAGGAGGTGTACGGCGCGAAGACCGACAAGGCGCAGTGGCTCCGCTTCCACACCCAGACCGCCGGCGTCTCCCTCACCGCCCAGCAGCCGTACAACAACGTCGTGCGGACCGCGGTCGAGGCCCTCTCCGCCGTCCTCGGCGGCACCAACCCCTCCACACCAACGCCCTCGACGAGACCCTCGCGCTCCCCAGCGAGCAGGCCGCCGAGATCGCGCTGCGCACCCAGCAGGTGCTCATGGAGAGACCGGCGTCGCCAACGTCGCGGACCCGCTGGGCGGTTCCTGGTACGTCGAGCAGCTCACCGACCGCATCGAGGCCGACGCCGAGCGGATCTTCGACCGGATCAGGGGCGCGGCCGCCGCGCCCACCCGGACGGGCAGCACCCCATCGGCCCGATCACCTCCGGCATCCTGCGCGGCATCGAGGACGGCTGGTTCACCGGCGAGATCGCCGAGTCCGCCTTCCAGTACCAGCGCGCCCTGGAGAAGGGCGACAAGCGGGTCGTCGGCGTCAACGTCCACCACGGCTCCGTCACCGGCGACCTGGAGATCCTGCGGGTCAGTCACGAGGTCGAGCGGGAGCAGGTCCGCATCCTCGGCGAGCGCAAGGCGCGCCGGGACGACGCCAAGGTCCGCGCCTCGCTGGACGCGATGCTGGCCGCCGCCCGCGACGGCTCGAACATGATCGGACCCATGCTGGAGGCCGTCCGCGCCGAGGCCACCCTCGGCGAGATCTGCGACGCCCTGCGCGACGAGTGGGGCGTCTACACGGAGCCCCCGGGCTTCTGACGGGCACCCGGCACGCGGGAGGGGCGGTACGGGACTTCCCGTACCGCCCCTCCCGCGTCCGTAACTCCTCAGCCCCCGGCCGTCGCCGCCGCGCCCAGCCCCCCACCAGGAGGGCCGACAGGCGCGCCACCCACAACCCGTCCACCGGCTCGGCGCTGACCAGGGCGCGGTGCACGACCGCGCCCGCGATCACGTCGAAGATCAGGTCGTCGGTGGCGCCGACGGCCGGCAGGTCCCAGTCGGCCGGGAGTTCGCCGCGCCGCTGCGCCCGCATCCGGCCCTCCAGGACGAGCCGCTTCTGGCGGTCGACGATGGAGGCGCGGATGCGCTCGCGCAACAGCTCGTCCCAAGGTCGACTCGGCGACCACGGCCATCAGGGCCGTCTTGGTCTCGGGGCGTTCGAGGAGCGCCGCGAACTGGAGCACCACGTGCTCGATGTCGGCCCGCAGCGAGCCCAGGTCGGGGAGTTCGAGCTCGTCGAAGAGGACGGCGACCGCGTCCACCACCAGCTCGCTCTTGTTGGCCCAGCGGCGGTGAGGGTCGTCTTCGCGACCCCGGCGCGGCCGGCGACGTCCCCATCGTGAGCTTGGACCAGCCCAGCTCGACCAGGGCCGCGCGCGTCGCCTCCAGGATGGCCTCGTCGGCCTCGGTGGAGCGGGGGCGGCCGGTACGGCTGCTGCGGGGGTTGGTACGGCTGCACATGGACGACGACCATACCCGCCGGTAGGTACGGCGCCAGGGGCCGTGATGTGAGGCAGTTCACCCTACGGATCGGCCGTGCGCCCTCCCGCCGCCTCTGCCCCGGCAGTTACGCTACGACTCGTAGCGAAAGGCTTTGAGCGGCCCGAGCGACGACCATGGTGCCGGGTGGGGACCCGGCGCGAAAGCAGACAACAGAAGACGGGCAACCGTGTCGTCCGCGCGTCTCGCACACCGGCGGGAGGCGGGTGGACGGCGCGGTTCGGCCACAGCTTAACGGTTACGCGCGCGGAGGGGGGAGGATGTAGCCATGCAGCCCCGAAACATGTCCATGAGCGGCGTCGTCGACCTCGCCGCGGTGAAGGCGGCCGGAGAGGCCAAGGCGAAGGCGGAGCAGACGCGCGCCGAAGCCGCCCGGCAGGGCGGAACGGCCGCCGTGCCCCGTCCGCCCTGGTGATCGACGTCGACGAGGCGGGCTTCGAGCGCGACGTGCTCCAGCGCTCCGCCGAGGTCCCGGTCGTCCTCGACTTCTGGGCCGAGTGGTGCGAGCCCTGCAAGCAGCTCGGCCCCTCCTGGAGCGGCTCGCCGTCGAGTACAACGGCCGCTTCCTGCTCGCGAAGATCGACGTCGACGCCAACCAGATGCTGATGCAGCAGTTCGGCATCCAGGGAATTCCGGCCGTTTTCGCGGTGGTCGCCGGTCAGGCGCTGCCGCTCTTCAGGGCGCGGTGCCCGAGGCCCAGATCCGCGAGACCCTCGACCAGCTCATCGCGGTCGGCGAGGAGCGCTTCGGCCTCACCGGGATCGCCGTGGACGCGGGCGCCGACCCCTCGGCCCCCGCCGCGCGCCCGGCCGGCCCGTACGACTCCCTCCTCGAGGCGGCCATGGTCGCGCTCGACGCGGGCGACCTGGCCGGCGCCGTCCAGGCGTACAAGAACGTGCTCGCCGACGACCCGGCCCACCCGGAGGCCAAGCTCGGCCTCGCGCAGGCCGAACTCCTCGCCCGTGTGCAGGACCTGGACCCGGGCGCCGTCCGCAAGAACGCCGCGGACAATCCGGCCGACGTCACCGCGCAGCTCGCCGCCGCCGACCTCGACCTGGCGGGCGGCCACGTGCAGGACGCCTTCGGGCGCCTGGTGGAGGCCGTGCGCCGCACGGCCGGCGAGGACCGGGACGCGGCGCGGCTGCGGCTCCTGGAGCTGTTCGAGGTGATCGGCGCCGACGACCCGCGGGTGACGGCGGCCCGGCAGGCCCTGGCCCGCGTGCTCTTCTAGGGCGTTCCGAAGCCCCTTTCCGCGCGCCGGATCGCCCGGCGATTTGGCATCGGGGTGACAAACGGCGGCCGCGCTTTACCAAAACTTGGTAATCGCGGCCGCTGTTACTGCAGTAAATCGAACCAGACGTTCTGTCCGGATTCATCAGGCGATCTCCTGACATTCCCTCCCTTCGAACGCACCCTGTGTGCCCGTTCGGTCCCGTCCCGCCATGGCGTGGTTATCCACCCGTTACTAGCCAGTAACGAACCCCTTGTGCGGGCGCCCGGAATGGACCACGATCGGCCACGCTCGGTCCGAACCGCACGACCCCGGCAACCAACCGGGATCGCGGGAGGGTCCCCACCAGGTGGACCGGCGCTCCGGCGCCGGTCGCGGACAGGGGTTCCCGCTCTCACCGAACGGGGCCTGTCCGAACAGGCCACGCGCACCGCGTGGCCCATGGTTGTCGCTCGGGGGTGATCGCCGGTGATTCGGACGCGCAGCGCATCGCGTCGTTCTGATGCCTCGGCGCTCTCCTTCCCGAGGACGTAGCTCTTCTCCCATCGCAGATCGGGCCCACGCCCCTTCTGGAGATGTACGTCCGAGAAGGAGGATTCTCATGAAGTCCCAGGTTCGTGGCGGGACCAGATGGAAGCGTTTCGCCGTCGTCATGGTGCCCAGCGTGGCCGCGACGGCAGCGATCGGCGTCGGGCTCGCGCAGGGCGCGCTGGCCGCGTCGTTCAGCATCTCCGGCCAGGAGTTCAAGGTGAAGGCCGACAGCCTCGTCGGCGACGACTTCGTCCAGTACGGAAGCGTGGACGCCGGCAAGGACCTGGAGGGCAAGGACTTCGCCGCCCCGGTCGCCGTCTCCGGCTTCTCCACCGCGCACATCACCAACATGTGCCAGTCCGTCGTGACGCCGAAGATCCCGTTCATCGGTGACGTCACCCTCCGCCTGACGGCGGGCGACAGCGACGCTGCCAAGAAGGGCACGGAGAGCGAGCAGGTCTACGCCGAGGGCATCTACCTCGACGTGTCCGACCTGAAGGCCGACGCCGAGTTCACCAACATCGACATCGGCGTCGCCGCGGGCTCGCTCCCGAAGTCCGCGGGCAAGCCGGGCATCCAACCCAACACCAAGGCCAACCCGTACGGCTTCGGCCAGCGCGCCGACAAGGCGAAGCTCACCAACGTGCGCCAGAAGGCGTGGGCCACCACGGCCGCCACCTTCAAGCTCCCCGACCTGAGCCTGTCCCTGCACCGGGGCACCTCGGCGGAGTGCTACAAGGACTGACCGGCCCACCGGGACCGATCCGTCCGCAGGGTGGGAGCCGCCGCGCGTAGTCCCACCCGTGGCACCCTTCTCCACCTTTCTTCAGCAACACCGCTTCCAGGGAGCTGTTCCATGAGCGCCGAGATCCCCGCCTCCCGTGAAGTCCCCCAGAAGGAGAACCGGTTCAAGGTCTGGCGGCAGACCCGGCCCTTCTGGGCGGGACTGCTCACCTTCCTCGGCGGCGTGCCGATCGCCTACCTCCCCTACGGGGACATGCGGCTCGGCAACATCACCCTCGCGATGAAGACGACCGCCGGATCCAGCGCGCTGATCATCGGTGTCCTGCTCATCACGCTCGGCCTGATGATGTGGTTCCAGCCCGCCGTACGCGTCTTCACGGGCGTCGCGACGATCGTCCTCGGACTGGTCTCCATCCCCGTGTCGAACTTCGGCGGTTTCGGCGTCGGGTTCCTGCTCGCCCTCATCGGCGGCGGCATGTCCATCGCCTGGGCGCCCGCGCTCCCGGTCGAGGAGACCGCGGACACGGAGGACGCCGGCGAGCCGGAGACCTCCGCGGAGGCCGGGGCCGTGCTGACGGCCGGTCTTCCGGACCAGCGCGGACCGGAGCACCACACGACCGACAAGACGATCGACGCCAACGGTGGGAGGAACAGTGCGGGGTGACGAGACCCAGCCGGCGCCCGCGAAGAGCGGACCGCGGCACGCGGCCCCACGCAAGACGCTGCTGAACAGGATCCAGGGCCCCGCGGGCAAGGCGATGGCACTGGCCGCCATGCCGACCGCGGTGTTCGTGGGCATGGGCCTCACGCCCAAGGTCGCCCTCGCCGACGACGACGTCCCCTTCGCCCCCGGCCCCTGCGTGACGCGCTCGGACGAGCCGACGCCGGAGGCCTCGGAGACGGCGAAGGAGACGGACAAGGAGAAGGAGACGGCGAAGCCGACGGCCACCCCTCGGCGACCGCGACCGCCTCCCCTCGGCCACTCCCTCCGGCACCCCTTCCGCCACCGCCACGCCGACGCCGACCGCGACCGAGCAGGCGACCACGCAGCGGAAGCCGGCCGCCACCACGGCCCCGAAGCCCGCCGCCACCCCGACCCCGACGGCCGCACCCACGCCGGCGAAGTCGAAGAACCCGCTGGACCCGCTGGGCCTGGGCGACGCGTTGAAGGACCTCTTCGACGGCCCGGACAAGAAGCCGGCGGCCGCGCCCACGACGGCGCCGACGACCCCGGCCCGACCGCCTCGGCCACCACCACCGCGCCGAAGGCGACGGCCGACCGACGGCCGGCCGGAAGGCCACCGTGGCCCCGAAGCCGACCGCCGACCCGGCGGCCGAGCGCACGAAGGCCGCGATCCGCGAGGCGGCGGAGAAGTCCGGTGCCGAGACCAAGGAGCTGCCGGAGAGCGCGCAGGGCCTCGACGCCAAGAAGGACGAGGACATACCCGAGGGCGCCAAGCCCCGCTTCCCGTGCCCCGAGCGCGACGACGCGGCGCTCGCGGCGGCCGAGGTGGAGCCCGGCATCCCGCTGCTCCCGGACGAGCCGTGGATCCTGGAGAGCTCACTGCTCAAACTGCGGGGTCTCGAGTACCACGGCATCGTCGAGGTGAAGACCTACGGCGGAAAGGTCAAGAAGGCGCTGAAGTTCACCGCGACTTCGGTGACCATCTACGACCTGCACCAGACGACGGTCCACTCCGAGGGCCGCACGGCCCACGTCCGCTCCCTTCCGCCGTGCCCGCGCTCAACCCGTCGACCATCACCGACGGCACGGTGACGATGTACACGGAGGAGCTGAAGGGCAACCTCTTCGGCATCATCCCGATCACCTTCAGCCCGGAGTCCCCGCCGCCGCTGGACGTCCCGTTCGCGGACTTCACCAAGGTGAAGATCAAGCAGGCCGGCCAGTTCGGCGGCACCCTCAGGATTCCGGGCCTGCGCAACACGATCGAGCCGAGCTGACCCCGTACCACTCCGGGAGCCGCACCACGCCATGGGCCGCACTCACTTCGTGAGATGCGGCCCATGGTCTTCAGGCTTGAAAAGATCTTTACTCAATCAAACTGGTGCTCTATTTTCAGTGTCACTGAGGTCGACCACCTCGGCGTGCGGGCGTCGGGGGCGGCCGTCGTGCAGTCTCCTCCGTGCGTCCCGCGCAGGTAGAACCTGTGAGGACCCACCACGCTTATGTCTCGTACGACCGATCACCCGCTCCGGAGAGCGGTGATCTGCGCGATCGCCCTGAGCGCCGCACTGGCCGCCTTGTTCACCGTCACGAGACCATCGCTCCCGTGGAGTGACCGTACGGACGCGGCTGCGGCCCAGCAGGTCCAAGCCGCTCCCGGCCCGTGACGTTCCCCTCTTCGGCCGCAAGTCCGGCCGCCTCTACGACTACGAGCCCAAGGGAACCGCACCGGGCTTCAAGTCTCTGGTGGACATGGGCGGCGGTTGGGGTGACGCCGACGCGCTGGTCCAGGTCAACCTGTCCGAGGGCGGGGCCGGCAACGACCTCTACCACCGCAGTGGCACCTCCCTCTACTACACCGCCGAGCGCGGCGGCGACACGCAGCTCATCGGCGGAGGTTGGGACCAGTACAGCCTGCTGGTGTCCGTCGGCAACATGGGAGGCAGCTCCCACCCCGACCTGGTCGCACGCGGCACCGACGGGACGCTGTGGCTCTACCAGGGGCGAGCCGACGGCACCCTCGCGGCCCGGGTGCAGATCGGGACCGGTGGCTGGAACGGGATGAGCGCCCTGGCCGGGCGCGGCGACTACACCGGGGACGGCAAGGCCGACCTGGTCGCCCGTGGCACCGACGGCACCCTCTACATCTACCCGGGCACGGGCAACGCCGTCGCGAACGCGGCGCTCGGAGCACGGATCACCGTGGGCACCGGCTGGAACATCCACAAAATGATCGCCTCCGCGGGCGACAACGACGGCGACGGCAGGACCGATCTGATCGCCGCTGACACGGCCGGTCTGCTCTGGCTCTTCAAGGGCACTGGAAGTCCCGGCGCCCCTTCGCGCCCCGTGTGCAGATCGGCACTGGCGGCTGGGCCGCCTTCGACACCCTCTTCTGACGGTGCGCCCGTCCCTCCACGACTTCCGTATACGAACGGTTGACCCACCATGCGTACGTACGCACCTCCGGGTGGCCGCCGCGCCTCCCGCGGATGGACGCGGTTGCTGAGCGCGACCGCCCTGACCACCGCGCTCGCGGTGTCCCTCACGAGCAATCAACTGCCCGGGCGGGCGGAGCCCATGGCTCCCGCCGCCGTCCTGACCGACGTACCGGCATACAAGTACAACCCCTACGACCTGGACGCCGACGAGCGGATGCGCGCCGAGCAGTGTCTGCTCAACCTGGCGCTCCGCAGAGCGGTCGGGAACTCCAGGCCGTCTCCAGCAAAGGCCTGAACGGCACAGAGGCCGAACTCCACACCGCGGCCGAGAGCGACCATTGGCAGGACGGCAACACCCCTCACCAACGCCTGGGACAAGGACGACGCTTGGACGCTGGCCAAGTTCCGTGAACTGAACGCCCGGGTCGACGTCTGGGAGAACTCCCTGGACATCCCGGCGCAGACCACCCCGCCCGGCTACACGGTGGCCGGTTTCGAGTGGATCTACGACGAGGACAATCCCTTCTCCACCATCGGCCTCACCGCCGGACTGGCCGCCATGTACTTCCAGTCCGAGTCCGACCTCTACCTCACGGACCAGACGCCGGTCGCGAACAAGGAGTCGGTCGACGCGGTCAACGCGATAGCCGCGGCCCGCTACTCCGAGGACCGCTACGAGGACTACGAGGAGCGGCAAGCACTGGACGCCATGTCCTCATGCACCGGATGTGCGCGGACGACGCGCGCATCTTCCTCCAGCACGGTGGCTTTCCGACGACCGCGCCGGAGCCGGACACCATGGAGTTCCGCCTCGATGTCGAGGCGCTCAAGGCGCAGTTCGCCTCCTGCACGACGGACAACCCGCACGATCCGAACAACGTGCTGGGCGCCGAGGTTGTCCAGGCCTCCGCCGAATGGCAGAACGAGCTGTCCGGCCAGAAGACCCAGCGGGCCGTGATCATGGACGCCGAGGAGAAGGCGTCCGGACACCTGAGGGTGGCCGCCCAGGCGATGGGCGAAGCGCTGGGCCAGTCCCTCATCGCGATCCGGCTCACCGACTGGCAGGCCCACTGGCTCAAGCAAGCTCCGAGTTCGACGATGTTCTACCCGACGGCCACCGAGTTCGCCGAGGTCAAGACGAACATCGAACGCGCCCGGGAGCGGGCCCAGGGCCGGGTCTTCGTCGCCGGGCGTGCCGCGCTCGCCGCCCAGGTCGAGGCGGCGCGGGCGGACAAGGCGAAGGGCGAGGCGTACGCCGTCGCCGACGCCGCCGGCCTGCCGCGCGGCCGCGGTCTGATGTACGGGCAGCAGGCCGTGCAGGTCTCAAGGCGTCCGCCGCCGCCGCGCAGGCGGCCTTCAAGGCGACCGAGACGGCGGCGAACGCCACCCGCGCATCGGCGTCGGACAGCAAGACGCTGATGGCACTCGCCGAGACGCAGGCGCACGCCATGAAGGCCGAGTTCCGCCGCAAGGCCGCCGAGGAGGCCGAGGCGCAGGCCAAGGCCGCCGCTGAGGCGCCGCCTACCAGGCGAAGCTGGCCGCGGAGAACGCCACCAAGGCCAAGGACGCGGAGAATCGAGCCAAGGCCGCCGAGGCAGAGGCGAAGACGGCCGCCGCCGACGCGGACGCCAAGCGCAAGAAGGCCGAGTCGGAAGCCGCGTACGCCAAGACCCAGAAGGAACTGGCGGACACGGAGCGGGCCAAGGCCGCCACCGCGAGGACGAAGGCGGATGCCGAACGCCGGGTTGCGGCGGACAAGCTGGCCGCCGCTCAGACTGCCAGCGCCACTGCCGCGACGAAGAAGGACGAGGCGCTGGCCGCCGAACGGAACGCGGTCAAGGCCAGGGACAACGCCATCACCGCGGAAGGCCGACGCGACGCCCTGGAGGCCAAAGCGTTCGCACTGGAAGCCCGAGCGGAAGCCGACGAGAGCACCGATGCCGCTGCCGCGTCGCGGACTGCGGCCACGGAGGCGCGCACCGCTGCCAACGAGGCGGGTACGGCGGCGGCGAACGCCCGTACGGCAGCGGACTCGGCCACTGCGGCTTCGGCCGGCGCCAGGGCGGCTGCCACCCGTGCCGAAGGCGCGGCCAAGCAGGCTCAGGCGGCGGCGGACGCGGCCAAGCGGGACGTCGCGATCACCGAGGCCGCTGTGGCGAAGGCCACCGCGGCCACAGCCGATGCCATCGACGCCGCCGACCGGGCGAAATGGAACGCGGTCACGGCGAAGGCGCAGGCCGCCACGGCCCGGGAGAAGGCGGCCGAGTCCAAGGATCACGCGGACGTCGCTCGCCGGGAAGCGGTAGCGGCAGTCGCCGATTCGGTGCGCGCGGCCGGTTTCGCCTACGCCACCGCGCAGGCGGCGGCCGCGGCCCGGAGTTCGGCGCAGCAGGTGATCAAGCCCGCCAACGATGCCATCGAACTCGGATCTCCGTACGCGGACACCGACCCCTCAGCGGGACTTGCGGTGCTCATCGGGCAGTCGTCCAAAACCCATGCCGAGCAGCAGGCCGCTCTCGCGAAGGCCAAGTCCGTCCAGGCCGCCGCCGCGGCCGTTCAGGCGAAGGCCGTCGCGGCCCGGGCGACCGCCGACGCGAAGGCCGCCGCGGAAGCGGCTGCCCGCAGCGCCGAGTACGCTGCCGCCGCCACGGCGTCGGCCGAAGCCGCCCAGGCGTCCGCGGACGCCGCGTCGAAGTCGGTCGAGGCGGCCAAGAAGTCGCTCGCCAGAACGGTGGAGTACCACCAGCAGGCGAAGGAGGATGCCGAAGCGGCGCAGGGGCCGCGAACTCCGCCGGGGACTACGCGGCGCAGGCGGACGCGGCAGCCACCGATGCGGAGAAGGACGCGGGAGCGGCGCGTGCTTCGGCGACGGCGGCGGAGAGCGATGCCGGCACCGCAAGCGGTGTGGCCACCAAGGCCGAACAGGACGCGACAGAGGCCGAGGAAGCGGCCGGCCGGGCCGACGAGGCCGCGGACGAAGCGGAGGCAGCGGCCACCCGCGCCGAGAACGCCAAGGCGCAGGAGAGCATCTCGACCGGTGGTGCCACTGGTATCGGAGGAGTTTTCACCAGGCAGAACATGGAGCAGGTCGGCGAGGCGGAGCCCCAGGGCCCCTGCCTGCTGGGCATCGGATTCGACGGGTGCACGGTCAAGTTCAAACTGACGTTCAACGTCACCGTCGACTTCTATCTCTGCCAGGACCCCGGCGTCGGAGACGCTCCGACGGCCGCCCATTGCCCTACGGCGGCGACCACGTGGGTGGGAAGTCAGCGGTTCGACAACCAGGTTGCCTATGTCGACCACTACTTCACGCGGTGGGAAATCGTCATGGAAATGGACAAGGCGTTCCTCAAGACGGTGTGGCACGTCCTGACGGACGACTTCGTCCAATGCGCTAAGGGGAGCGTGAGCGGTTGCCTATGGGCCGCCAGCAACTTCATTCCGGGCAAGAAGATCGCTGATGCGGTCGTTGCGATACGCGCACTAGACGCTGCTCTGAAGACCGGTGTAGGCGTGGCCGATGCCTATCGGGCCCTGAAAGCCATCAATCTCGATCCGCAAGTGATGGCTGCTATCACGCAGCAGGTCAACATCGTCGAGGATGCTCTCACCGCGTGCGTAAGGAACAGCTTCCCGGCAGAAACCGGTGTGCTGATGGCGGATGGGACCTACAAGTCCGTCGCCCGGGTTGGAGTGGGGGATCTGGTACGTGCGCGGGACATGGAGTCGGGGGCACTCGTCGCGCGCCCCGTCACGGACACATTCCGGCATGACACCGATCGGCTTCTGGACATCCGGTTGGCTGACGGATCGGTGCTGACCAGCACGTCGGGCCACAAGGTTTACGTGGTAAACCGTGGGTGGACGATGGTGGCGGACCTCCGCGTGGAGGACCGGCTCGTGAGTGATGAAGGGCACTTCGCCTCGTGTCCTCCATCGCCGATCATCGTGGTCTCTCTCCTCGGACTGTCTACGATCTGACAGTCGGTGAACTGCACACCTTCTATGTGAGCGGCTCGGGTGACTATTCCGGGAATGTTCTGGTACACAATTGCCTGAACATAATCGGTGACGAAGGCATTGGGGAGCTCATACTCTGGGTGATCATGTCCACCGGACCGATGCGCAAATGCTCGCGGACGCACAGAAGAAGGGGCGTGCCACCAGGTGGAATGATGAAGCGACGGCGGCACGTGCAGTTTCCGAGGCCTTCAGTCAGTGGGCGCAGCAGCCCGGAAACGCCGACAGCATTGCTAAATGGATCGGAAAGATGGGGCAGAAGATGGCCAAACCCGGTGCCATTTTCAATCCGATGACCGATCTCAAGACGTTCCGCTGGGAATTGAGAGGCGAAGGGTCATTGGGGAGGTCATGGGTGCAGGGCGGTCCGCAAGCAGGAAGTCTGACGGGAAGTACTGTCGTGATATCACTCAAGTATGTCGGAAAGGGGCATGCGAAGAAGTATGTCGTATACACGTCCTATCCTGAATAGAAGTGGTGATGATGACGTCGCATCAAGAATTTGACGAGGACTTCGGACTCAGTGGGCTTGCCGGCAAGTTCCAGTATCCGCATGTGCCACTGGACGACGCTGACGCTGCGGCTGCTCTCGTCACGGTGATGGCGGAAGAGTGGGATGGCTCCTACGGCATCTGGCTGCTGGAAGATGTCCGCCGCCTGCTCGAGTCGCCACTTTCTGACGATCTCATCGTCCGTCTGTGGCTCGCTGCGACGGCCACGCACTTCGATCCGACACGGCATGGCATGAGCGGACGGGACTGGATGGAACGCATCGCTGCGCTGTGCATCGATCGGATACGTCAGGGTGATCGCACTACGACATCGGATCTTTCGGAGCCGACGATCGACGAGGGCTTGACCAGATCTGTTCTTGAGCAGGTTCGCAGTGTCGGCCCCGTGCTGTCCGAGGCCGCTGTGACGACCTCGCACGCGGTTCCGCTGCCGGACATCGTGGCACCACTGGAGAAGGTGATAGCCGAGGTCGACGCGGACCTGGGGTTCAGGCTGTTCCTGCGTGTGATGAAGGCCTACTTCGTGAGGATCAGCGCAGTGCGACAGGCAAGCCTGCTCGCGTTGGGCGAGCGCTTCGGCTACAACCGCGACGTCATTGATGAAGGATGTCTCAACGTGTGGCCCGAACTCGACTGACGTCGCTCGACAGGCGTACACGCCCCGTGGGCCGCAACCCTGGACAGGTTGCGGCCCACGGGGCGTGCCGGCGTTCGTGGCGAGGGTCAGGCGCGCTCGCCGCCACCGAGGTGGTGGACGCGGACCATGTTCGTGGTGCCGGGGACGCCGGGGGCGAGCCGGCCGTGATGACCATGGTGTCGCCCTCGTTGTAGCGCTGGAGCTTGAGCAGCTCGGCGTCCACGAGGTCGACCATCGCGTCGGTGTTGTCCACGTGCGGGACGACGAAGGACTCGACGCCCCAGCTCAGGGTGAGCTGGTTGCGGGTGTTCTCGTCCGTCGTGAAGGCGAGGATCGGCTGCTGGACGCGGTAGCGCGAGAGGCGGCGGGCCGTGTCGCCGGACTGGGTGAAGGCGACCAGGGCCTTGCCGCCCAGGAAGTCCGCGATCTCGCAGGCCGCGCGGGCGACCGAACCGCCCTGCGTGCGCGGCTTCTTGCCCGGGACCAGGGGCTGGAGGCCCTTGGAGAGCAGCTCCTCCTCGGCCGCCGTGACGATCTTCGACATCGTCTTGACGGTCTCGATCGGGTACGCGCCGACCGAGGACTCGGCCGACAGCATGACCGCGTCCGCGCCGTCCAGGATCGCGTTGGCGACGTCGCTCGCCTCGGCGCGGGTCGGACGCGAGTTGGTGATCATCGACTCCATCATCTGGGTGGCGACGATGACCGGCTTGGCGTTCCGGCGGCAGAGCTCCACCAGGCGCTTCTGCACCATCGGGACCTTCTCCAGCGGGTACTCCACGGCGAGGTCGCCGCGGGCCACCATGACCGCGTCGAACGCGGCGACGACGTCGGCCATGTTCTCCACGGCCTGCGGCTTCTCCACCTTGGCGATGACGGGGACCCGGCGGCCCTCCTCGTCCATCACCTTGTGGACGTCCTTGACGTCGTCGGCGTCCCGGACGAACGACAGGGCGACCATGTCGCAGCCCATCCGCAGGGCGAAGCGCAGGTCGTCGACGTCCTTCTCGGACAGGGCCGGGACGTTGACGGCCGCGCCGGGCAGGTTGATGCCCTTGTGGTCCGAGACGACGCCGCCCTCGATGACGATGGTCCGGACCCGGGGGCCCTCGACCTCGACCACCCGCAGCTCGACGTTGCCGTCGTTGATGAGGACCTGGTCGCCCTTGGAGACGTCGCCGGGCAGCCCCTTGTAGGTGGTGCCGCAGATCGACTTGTCGCCCGGGACGTCCTCGGTGGTGATGGTGAACTCGTCACCGCGCACCAGCTCGACCGGACCCTCGGCGAAGGTCTCCAGACGGATCTTCGGGCCTGGAGGTCGGCGAGGACGCCGACGGCGCGCCCGGTGTCCGCGGCGACCTGCCGGACGCGGTCGTACCGCTCCTGGTGTTCTGCCTGGGAGCCGTGGCTGAAATTGAATCGGGCCACGTTCATGCCGGCCTCGATGAGAGCCTTGAGCTGCTCATACGAGTCGACGGCGGGGCCCAGCGTGCAGACGATTTTGGAACGGCGCATGAGGCGGATCCTATCGGTTTGTTTCACTGCGGAATATTCCGACTGGCGGAAAGTACACATGGGCGGGCGGCCGCTCAAGCGATCACTCGTTCGAGCCCTCCGCACTCCGTACGAGCGCCTCCCGAGCGGTCCCGTCCGGTGCGTCCGTACCCCGTACGAGCGCGTAGCTCTGGCGCGCGATCTCCAGCTCCTCGTCCGTCGGCACCACGGCGACCGCCACCCGCGCGTACTCCGGCGAGATGATCCGCGCTCCGTCCGAACGCGCGGCGTTCAGCTCCGCGTCCACCACCAGGCCCAGCTCCTCCAGGCCCGCGATCGCCGCCTGCCGCACCGGCGCCGCGTTCTCGCCGACCCCGCCGTGAACGCCACCGCGTCCACCCGGCCCAGCACCGCGTAGTACGCGCCGATGTACTTCTTCAGCCGGTGGACGTAGACGTCGAAGGCGAGCGCCGCCCGCTCGTCGCCCTCGTCGATCCGGCGGCGGATCTCCCGCATGTCGTTGTCGCCGCAGAGCCCCACCAGACCCGACCGCTTGTTCAGCAGGACGTCGATCTCGTCCGCCGACATCCCCGCCACCCGCCGCAGGTGGAAGGTGACCGCCGGGTCGATGTCGCCCGAGCGGGTCCCCATGACCAGGCCCTCCAGGGGCGTCAGGCCCATCGAAGTGTCCACGCACCGGCCGCCCCGCACCGCCGAGGCGGACGCCCCGTTCCCCAGGTGCAGCACGATCACGTTCACCTCCTCCGGCTCCTTGCCGAGCAGCCGCGCCGTCTCCCGCGAGACGTACGCGTGCGAGGTGCCGTGAAGCCGTACCGCCGGATCCGGTGCGCGTCGGCGGTCTCCACGTCGATCGCGTACCGGGCCGCGGCCTCCGGCATCGTGGTGTGGAAGGCGGTGTCGAAGACCGCCACCTGCGGCAGGTCGGGCCGCAGCACCATCGCCGTACGGATGCCGATGAGGTTCGCCGGGTTGTGCAGCGGCGCCACCGGGACGAGCCGCTCGATCTCCGCCAGCACCTCGCCGTTCACGACGGTCGGCTCGGTGAACCGCAGCCCGCCGTGCACCACCGGTGCCCGATCGCCGCCAGTTCGGGGAGTCCAGGCCCAGGCCGTCCGCCGCCAGCTCCCCGGCGACCGCCTTCAGGGCGGCCGAGTGGTCGGAGATCGGACCGTCCTTCTCGCGCCGGCCCCGTCCTCCGCCCCGAGCGGGGTGTGCACGAGCCGCGAGGTCTCCTCGCCGATCCGCTCCACGAGCCCCTGCGCCAGCCGGCTGCCGTCGCGCATGTCGATGAGCTGGTACTTCAGCGAGGAGGAACCGGAGTTGAGGACCAGGACGCGGGTGGGCACGGACGCGGACGAGGCCGAGGACGTGGCCGAGGACGTGGACGTGGACGTGGGCGCGGTCATGCGGGGAGCTCCTGACCCTGGGACTGGATCGCCGTGATGGCGACCGTGTTGACGATGTCGCTGACGAGCGCGCCGCGCGAGAGGTCGTTCACGGGCTTGCGCAGGCCCTGGAGCACCGGACCGACGGCCACGGCGCCGGCCGAACGCTGCACGGCCTTGTACGTGTTGTTGCCGGTGTTCAGGTCGGGGAAGACCAGCACGGACGCCTGGCCCGCCACCTCCGAACCCGGCAGCTTCGTCGCCGCCACCGAGGCTCCACGGCCGCGTCGTACTGGATGGGCCCCTCGATCCGCAGCTCCGGGTGCGCCTCCCGGACGAGCTTGGTCGCCTCCCGCACCTTGTCGACGTCGGCGCCGGAGCCCGAGGTGCCCGTGGAGTACGAGAGCATCGCGATCCGCGGCTCCACGCCGAACCGGGCCGCGGTCGCCGCCGACTGCACGGCGATGTCCGCGAGCTGCTCGGCGTTCGGGTCCGGGTTGACCGCGCAGTCGCCGTACACCAGGACCTTGTCCGCCAGGCACATGAAGAAGACCGACGAGACGATCGACGCGTCCGGCTTCGTCTTGATGATCTCGAAGGCCGGGCGGATCGTCGCCGCCGTGGAGTGCACCGCGCCGGACACCATCCCGTCGGCCAGGCCCTCCTGGACCATCAGGGTGCCGAAGTAGTTCACGTCCGACACCACGTCGTACGCCAGCTCCACGGTCACGCCCTTGTGGGCCCGCAGCGCCGCGTACTTCTCCGCGAACGCGTCCCGCAGCTCCGAGGTGTGCGGGTCGATGAGCTGCGTGTCGCGCAGGTCCACGCTCAGGTCGGCGGCCTTCTTGCGGATGGTCTCCACGTCCCCGAGCAGGGTCAGGTCGCACACGTCCCGGCGCAGTAGCACGTCGGCCGCGCGCAGGACCCGCTCCTCCGTGCCCTCCGGGAGCACCACCCGGCGCCGGTCGGCCCGCGCCTGTTCGAGCAGCTCGTGCTCGAACATCATCGGCGTGACCCGGCCGCTGCGGGCCACCGAGATCCGCTTGAGCAGGTCGGCGGTGTCCACGTGCCGCTCGAACAGACCGAGCGCGGTCTCCGCCTTGCGCGGCGTGGCCGCGTTCAGCTTACCCTCCAGGGCGAAGAGTTCGGCGGCCGTCGGGAAGCTGTTCCCGGCGACCGAGACGACCGGGGTGCCGGGCGCGAGCCGGGCCGCCAGGGTCAGGATCTCCTCGCTGGGCCGCTCGTTCAGGGTCAGCACCACCCCGGCGATCGGCGGGGTGCCGGCCAGTGGGCGGCGAGCGCGCCGACGACCAGGTCGGCCCGGTCCCCGGGGGTGACGACCAGACAGCCGGGCGTCAGGGCGTTCAGGAAGTTCGGCAGCATCGCGCCGCCGAAGACGAAGTCCAGGGCGTCCCGGGCGAGCCCGGCGTCGTCCCCGAGGACGACGGTGGCGCCGAGCGCGTGGGTGATCTGGGCGACCGTCGGCGCGGACAGGGCCGGCTCGTCCGGCAGGACGTAGCAGGGCACGGGCAGCCGGGCCGCGAGCCGCTCCGCGATGGCCTCCCGGTCCTCGGCCGCGACCCGGTTGACCACCATCGCGAGCACGTCGCAGCCGAGTCCGTCGTACGCCCGGAAGGCGTTGCGCGCCTCGGCCCGCACGGACTCCGCCGACTGGCCCTTGCCGCCGACCACCGGGATGACGGAGGCGCCGAACTCGTTGGCGAGCCGCGCGTTGATCGCCAGCTCGTCGGGAAGCTGGGTGGCGGCGAAGTCGGTGCCCAGGACGAGACGACCTCGTAGTCGCGGGCGACGGCGTGGAAGCGGTCGACGAGCCGGGAGACCAGTTCGTCGGTGCCCCGCTCGGCCTGGAGGGCGGACGCCTCCTGGTAGTCCATGCCGTAGACCGTCGCGGCGTCCTGCGAGAGCCGGTAGCGGGCGCGCAGCAGGTCGAAGAGCCGGTCCGGACCGTCGTGCACCAGCGGCCGGAACACCCCACCCGGTCCACCTGGCGGGTGAGGAGCTCCATGACTCCCAGCTCGACGACCTGGCGGCCGTCCCGCGGTCGATCCCGGTCACGTACACGCTGCGCGTCACGCCGTGGTCTCCTGTCCAGTCCTGCGGAAGGGCCCGGGCGGTGCCCCAGCTCCGCCTTCCCGGCCCGTACGTCAATCAAAAGGGCTCGGAAAGCCCCGATAGGGCGGCATTACCCCTTGACAATACCCCCGGCGGTGGTTAAGTCGCCCGCCGGACGAAGGGCCGGAAGTCCGGGCCGAAGGGCCCCAGGAGGCCGGCCCGAGGCCCGTCGAAGGGAACCGGCGGAAGGGGTCCCGGGAAGCCTCCGGAGGCCCGCCCGGAAGGACGCGCGGAACGGCGACGAGCGCGCCCCTCAGGCCCGGCGTGTGAGAATTGCCCTGGCTCACACGGACCGCGACCGAGCAGGAGACACAGCACGATGCGCATCGGAGTTCTCACCGCAGGCGGCGACTGCCCCGGCCTGAACGCAGTGATCCGGTCGGTCGTGCACCGGGCGATGACCGGCCACGGAGACGAGGTCATCGGCTTCGAGGACGGCTTCAAGGGCCTCCTCGACGGCCACTTCCGGCCCTCGACCTCAACGCCGTCAGCGGCATCCTGGCCCGCGGCGGCACCATCCTCGGCTCGGCCCGCCTGGAGCGGAACCGGCTGCGCGAGGCCGCCGAGTCCGCCTCCGACCTGGCGCACCAGTACGGCATCGACGTCCTCATCCCGATCGGCGGCGAGGGCACCCTGACCGCCGCGCGGATGCTCTCCGACGCCGGCATGCCCGTCGTCGGCGTCCCGAAGACCATCGACAACGACATCTCCTCCACGGACCGCACCTTCGGCTTCGACACCGCCGTCGGCGTCGCCACCGAGGCCATGGACCGCCTCAAGACCACCGCCGAGTCCCACCAGCGCGTGATGGTCGTCGAGGTGATGGGCCGCCACGCCGGCTGGATCGCCCTGGAGTCCGGCATGGCCGGCGGCGCGCACGGCATCTGCCTCCCCGAGCGCCCCTTCGAGGTCGACGACCTCGTCAAGATGGTCGAGGCGCTTCGCGCGCGGCAAGAAGTTCGCCGTCATCTGCGTCGCCGAGGGCGCGCACCCGGCCGAGGCTCCATGGAGTACGCCAAGGGCGAGATCGACCAGTTCGGCCACGAGCGCTTCCAGGGCATCGGCACCCAGCTCGCCGTCGAGCTGGAGCGGCGCCTCGGCAAGGAGGCCCGCCCGGTCATCCTCGGCCACGTCCAGCGCGGCGGCACCCCGACCGCGTACGACCGGGTGCTCGCGACCCGCTTCGGCTGGCACGCGGTGGAGGCGGCGCACCGCGGCGACTTCGGCCGGATGACGGCGCTGCGCGGCACGGACATCGAGATGGTGCCGCTCGCGGAGGCCGTGACCCAGCTCAAGAGGGTCCCGGCGGACCGCATGCGCGAGGCGGAGTCGGTCTTCTAGGACCATGGACCTCCTAGCCTCACGGACCTCCTAGCCTCACGGACCTTCCAGGCCCGTGGGCCAGCAGCCCCGACCGTCCCCCGTGGACGGTCGGGGCCGTTCGTGCGGCACCGCCCGTAAATGCCGGATTCCACTCTTGAGCCGGAGCGCGAGATCAACAAGGCTTGGGGCCTGTCCCGGACATGTCCCAACGCCGTCCGCCCGTCCGGGGGAAGGGGAGGCGCGGATGACGCCGGGGAGCACGTCCCCGACCCGAGGGGCGCACGGAGCCCGCCGAGTTCCTCGCGCGCCTCCAGGCGCTCAAGGACTGGTCGGGCCTGACGTACCGCGAGCTCTCGGTGCGGGCGGAGGCGCGCGGGGACGTCCTGCCGCGCTCGACGGTGGCGAACATGCTGTCCCGTACGACCCTGCCCCGCGAGGAACTCCTGACCGCCTTCGTCCGCGCGTGCGGGACCGGCCCGGTCGCGCTGGAGCAGTGGCGGACGGTACGGAGGGAACTGGCGGGGCGGCGGGGGGACGAGGGGGCCCGGATCCGGACCCGGAGGGCGGGCCCCGAAACCCCGGCCCCGGAGGAAAGGGCCTCCGAGGGAACGGCCCCGAAGGAAACCGGCCCGGCCCGCGGGGAGCCACCCGCCCCCGAGAACACCCCCGAGAACACCCCTGAGAACACCCCCGGCTCCCCGCTCGTCTGGCCCGGCGCCCCCGCCGACGAGCCCCCGGGCCCCGGGAACCGGCTCCGAATACGCGGCATACACGGCATACACGGCATGCACGGCATGAGCGGCATACGCGGCCTCCTCGTCCCGCTGGTCGCGGTCGCCGCCCTCGTGTTCGCCGGCGTCAGCGTCGTCGCCTTCCTGCGGGACGGCCACACCGGGCACCCGCCCCGTACCTCCACCGCCCCCGCCGCCGGGGACGTGCTCGTCCGGGTCGTCGGCACCGACTTCTGCCTCGGCGAGCGGCGCGGCTCCCGGAGCGGCCAGATCCGCCAGGTGCCGTGCGCCGCCGCGGACGTCCCGCTGTACGCGCTCGTGGAGGGGCGGCGGCCGGTGGCGGATCGCCTCCGACCACCCCGACTACGGCGCCGGCTGCTCCGGACTGCCCTCCGGCGGGCGCGTGCCCGACGCGCCGTACGAGGACGCCGAGTGCGGCGACCCCACCGGATCGAGGAGTTCTCCCTGGAGCCGTACGGCACCCCCGTCCGGGGCTACCGGATCGTCCCGGCCGGCTCCGCGCCCCCGGCGGCTGCGTCACCGTCGTCGGCGACCGCACGGCCCCGGGTCCCGCCTCGCCCAGGCCCCTGCGCCCCGGACGCCGCCGGACAGCTCTTCGACTTCGACCGCCGGGACTAGACCGCGGCCGGTTCCGCCGCCGGCGGTCCGACAGCCGCCCGGGTCGAGGAAGTTGTGGAACTGTTCGAAGGGTACGCGTCGTCTCGCGGCGCCCGTGCAGGGCGCGGGCCTCCGCCCGGTCACGTTCCGGCGGCCGCCCAGAAGTGGTCGATGACCCCGTCCAGGTACGCGCGTCCCTCGTCACCCGTGGTCCTGCGGCGCCCCAACTGCTGACCGCCGCCATCCGGGCGTGGTACTCCGTGTGCAGCCGCTGGAGCGCCGACTCCACGGTCCGCCTGGGCAGCGGAACCGTCCGCACCACCGGCTTCACGTACGCCTGCCAGCGGGTGGTGACCGCGTCGCGCAGCAGCTCGGCGAGGCGCTCGTCGCCGCCGGTCGCGGTGATCAGGGCGCGCGGACCGAGGCCGAGGACTTCGGCGAGGGCGGCCGTCTGGCGTTCGGTGCCGCGCCAGCGCCCTCGTCCTCCATCCGCTGGTACGCGGAGGCCGCGAGCCCCACCCGCCGCGCCAGCTCCTCGGGGGCGAGCCCGCGCGCCACCCGGTGCTCGCGCAGGGTGGAGGCGGCGGCGATCAGCTCGGCGGGGGAGCACCACAGGACGCCCGCGAGGGCGGTGATCTCCTGCTCGGTGGGGAACGCCCGGCCGCGTTCCCAGGCGAGGACGGTCTCGGGGTGGCGAAGACGCCGTACTGCGCCCGCAGGCCGTACGCGACGTGGCCGTGGGCCATGCCGAGGCCCTCGCGCAGGCGGCGCGCGGCCTGGGCGTCGAAGGGAGGGGTGGGTCTGTGCACGCGGCCACCGTAGGTGCGGAGGGTGACGGGTGGATACGGTGCGTTCCCCAAGGCCAAAGGTTCGTAGGAACGTGGGAACCGCCCGGTAACACCGTTTCGCCTGTTCAGTGACCGCGCGCGGGCCCCTCCAGCCAGCGGTACTGGAGTTCGGGCCGTCCGATCTGCCCGTACTGCGGCGCCCGCACGGCCCGGCCCTCGGTGACGAGGTGCTCCAGATAGCGGCGGGCGGTGATCCGGGAGATCCCGAGGGCCGCCCCGCCTCGGCGGCGGTGAGCCCGTCCGGGGCGGCCCGGAGGGTGCGGGTGACCGCCTCCAGGGTGGGGGCGCTCAGGCCCTTGGGAAGCGCGGCGGGGTGCGGGGCCCGCAGTGCGGCGAGCGCCCGGTCCACCTCGTCCTGCCCGGAGGCCTCCCCGGCGGCCGCCCGGAACTCGGCGTACCGGACGAGGCGGTCCCTGAGGGTCGCGAAGGCGAAGGGCTTGAGCACGTACTGGACGACCCCCAGGAGACGCCCTCCCGTACGACCGCCAGGTCCCGGGCGGAGGTCACCGCGATCACGTCGGCGGCGTGCCCGGCGGCGCGCAGCGCCCGCAGGAGCTGGAGGCCGTGCCCGTCGGGCAGGTACAGGTCGAGCAGGATCAGGTCGACCGGCGTCCGGTCGAGCACCCGCACGGCGGCGGCCCGTGAGTGCGCGACCCCGACGACGGCGAAGCCCTCGACGCGCCCGGCGTAGAGCGCGTGCGCGTCGGCGGCCACGGGGTCGTCCTCGACGATCAGCACCCTGAGGGGAGCGGTACTCACGACACCACCTCGATCCCGCCGGACCCGTCGCCACCCCTCGCGCGGACGCCTTCGCCCGTACGGGAGGACCCGCCCGGGTCCGGGGCGCCGTCCGCCCCTGGGGCGCTACCCGCGCTCGGGACCTCGTCCGCGTTCGGAGCCTCATCCGTGCCAGGGGTGCCGTCCGTGCCCAGGGCCCCATTCGTACTCAGGGCGCCGTTCACCCAGGGCGCCCCCACTCCGGACCCGCCCCCTCCGCGGCGCGGCACCGCCCCCGTACCGCGTCCGCCCCGCAGGCCCCGCCCCCGCAGCGGCAGCCGTACCGTGAACTCCGCCCCGCCCCCTCCCCGTCCGTGAGGACCAGCGTGCCCGCGGCGCGGGAGACCGCCTGGCGGACCAGGGCCAGGCCGAGGCCGCGGCCCGGGCCGCGGGTGGACCAGCCGCGGCCGAGGACCGCGTCCCGGTCGGCCGGGCGGACGCCGGGGCCGCTGTCCGAGACCCGGAGCAGCAGCTCGCCGTCCCCGCGCGGGCCGCGACCGTGACCGTCACGCGCGCGTGCGGCGTCCCGCCCGCCGCCTCCACCGCGTTGTCGATCAGGTTGCCGAGGATCGTCACCAGGTCCCGGGCCGGCAGGGCCTCCGGCACCGGCCGTCGTCGATGCGGCTGTCCTCGGTGAGGACCAGCTCCACGCCCCGCTCGTTGGCCTGCGCCGCCTTGCCGAGCAGCAGCGCGGCGAGGACAGGCTCGCCGACCGCGTCCACGACCCGGTCGGTGAGCGCCTACGCCAGCTCCAGTTCCGCCGTCGCGAACTCCACCGCCTCCGCCACCCGGCCCAGCTCGATCAGCGAGACGACCGTGTGCAGCCGGTTCGCCGCCTCGTGCGCCTGCGAGCGCAGCGCCTCCGTGAAGCCCCGCTCGAGTCCAGCTCGCCCGACAGGGCCTGGAGCTCCGTGCGGTCCCGCAGCGTGACCACGGTGCCGCGCCGCTCCCCGCCCACCACCGGGCGGGTGTTGACGACGAGGACCCGCTCGTCCGTCAGGTGCGTCTCGTCCACGCGCGGCTCCGAGGACAGCAGCGCCCCCGTCAGCGGCGCGGGCAGGCCGAGGTCGGCCGCCGGACGCCCCACGACCCCTTCGTCCAGACCGAGCAGCTCCCGCGCCCCGTCGTTGATCAGCGCGATCCGCCGCCGCCCGTCGAGCATCACGAGCCCCTCCCGCACGGCGTGCAGCGCGGCCTCGTGGTAGTCGTGCATCCGGCTCAGCTCGGTCGCGTTCATGCCGTGGGTGTGCCGGCGCAGGCGCGCGTTCACGACGTACGTCCCCGCCCCGCCGAGCGCGAGCGCCGCGCCCGCCATGCCGAGCAGGGCGGTCACCTGCTCCCGTACCTGCTCGCTGATCCGCTCGATCGTGATGCCCGCGCTGACCAGGGCGACGACCCGCCCGTCGGCGCCGAAGACGGGCGCCACCGTCCGCACGGAGGGCCCGAGCACCCCCAGGTGCGTCTCGGAGTAGACCTCCCCGCCGCGCCTGCTCGATGTGGCCGAGGTACGTGCGCCCGATCTGGTCCGGTTCCGGATGCGTCCAGCGGGTGCCGTCCGGGGCCATGACCACCACGAAGGCGACGTCCGCGTGGCGGCGCAGCGACTCGGCGTACGGCTGGAGCGCCGCCGACGGGTCGGCCGAGCGCGCGGCGGCGGCCACCGACGGCGAGTCGGCCACGGCCGCGGCGGTGGCCGTGGCCTGGCGCCGCGCCGTCTCCTCGGCCTGCGCCCGGTCCGTGAGGTACGCGAAGACCGCGCACCCCGCCACGACGACGGCCACGAGCACGACCTGCATCGCGAAGAGCTGGCCGGCCAGGCTGCGGGGGCGGGGAAGCCGGGAGAGCCGGTGGAGCCGGGGAGGGGCACACGCATGCCGGTAAGTGTGCACGTCCGGACGCCCGCGGCGGCGGCGCGGCCCCGCCCGGCCCCCACCCCCGTCGTTTCGGCCATGAACGAAACGTACGCAACCGTGACCCGGGTCACAGGCTGGTGGATAGTCGCGGAGGTCCACCGGGACGCGGACGCCCGGGGACACCCACCAGCACGAGGAGGACCCCCGTGGCCGCACGTCGGGACCGCACCCACTATCTGTACCTGGCCGTCATCGGCGCCGTACTGCTCGGCATCGCGGTCGGTTTCCTGGCGCCGGGCGTCGCCGTCGAGCTCAAGCCGCTCGGCACCGGCTTCGTCAACCTCATCAAGATGATGATCTCCCCGATCATCTTCTGCACGATCGTGCTCGGCGTCGGCTCGGTCCGGAAGGCCGCGAAGGTCGGCGCCGTCGGCGGCCTCGCCCTCGGCTACTTCCTGCTCATGTCGACGGTGGCGCTCGCGATCGGCCTGCTCGTTGGCAACCTCCTGGAGCCCGGCTCCGGCCTCCACCTCACCAAGGAGCTGGCCGAGGCCGGCGCCCAGCAGGCGGAGGGCGCGAGCGAGTCCACGGCCGACTTCCTCCTCGGGATCATCCCCACCACCCTCGTCTCCGCCTTCACCGGGGCGAGGTCCTCTAGACCCTCCTGGTCGCCCTCCTCGCGGGCTTCGCGCTCCAGGCGATGGGCGCGGCCGGGGAGCCGGTGCTCCGGGGGATCGGGCACATCCAGCGGCTGGTCTTCCGCATCCTCGCCATGATCATGTGGGCCGCCCCGGTCGGCGCGTTCGGCGCCATCGCGGCCGTCGTCGGCGCGACCGGCGTGGACGCCCTGAAGTCCCTCACCGTCATCATGATCGGCTTCTACCTGACCTGCGGAATCTTCGTCTTCGTCGTGCTCGGCGCGATCCTGCGCCTGGTCGCCGGGATCAGCATCTGGGCCCTCCTGAAGTACCTGGGCCGCGAGTTCCTGCTGATCCTCTCCACCTCCTCCTCCGAGTCGGCGCTGCCGCGCCTCATCGCGAAGATGGAGCACCTGGGCGTCTCCAAGCCGGTCGTCGGCATCACCGTGCCGACCGGCTACTCCTTCAACCTCGACGGCACCGCCATCTACCTCACGATGGCCTCGCTCTTCGTCGCCGAGGCGATGGGCGACCCGCTGTCGATCGGCGAGCAGGTCTCCCTCCTCGTCTTCATGGTCATCGCCTCGAAGGGCGCGG
The DNA here is from genome assembly GCA_007858575.1 of Streptomyces sp. WAC08241. Classification (GTDB taxonomy): domain Bacteria; phylum Actinomycetota; class Actinomycetes; order Streptomycetales; family Streptomycetaceae; genus Streptomyces. Next base: position 4,039,190 of record CP042279.1, on the reverse strand, counting down.
CGGGCGTCACCGGCGCGGGCCTCGCCACCCTCGCGGGCGGCCTCCAGTCCCACCGGCCCGAACTGGTCGACGGCGTGGGCCTGATCGTCGGCATCGACCGCTTCATGAGCGAGGCGCGCGCCCTCACCAACTTCGCCGGCAACGCCGTCGCCACCGTCCTCGTCGGCACGTGGACGAAGGAGATCGACAAGGCGCGGGTGACCGAGGTGCTCGCCGGCCGGATCCCCTTCGACGAGAAGACCCTCGTCGACGACCACGCCCCGACCCCGGTCCCGGACCAGCGGGCGGACGGGGAGGGCGAGAAGACCCCGGCGGCCGTCTGAACGGGCCCCGCCCCGCGAAGAGCCCCCGAGTCCCGGGCCTTGAGCCGGATCCGGGCCCCGGGAACGGGAGGACCCCGGTCGCCACGCGCGGCCGGGGCCCTCCCGTTCACCCCCGTACCGCCAGCTCCGTCAGCTCCTCCTCGGTCAGGACGAGCCCGGCCGCGGCCGCCGAGTCCCGGGCCGTCTCCGGGCGGCTCGCCCCCGGGATCGGGAGCACGGTCTCCGAGAGCGAGAGCAGCCAGGCGAGCGCCACCCGCTGCGGGCTGGTCCCGCGTGCCCGGGCCACCCGGTGGAACGCCCCGAACCCCGGGTCCTCCTCCAGCGCGGACGCCCCGTCCAGGGAGCTGCGCGAGATCCCGCCCAGCGGGCTCCACGGCAGGAAGGCGAGCCCCAGCTCCGCGCAGAGCCGCAGCTCCGCCCCACCGTCCCGGACGGCGGGGAGTACCGGTTCTGCACGGAGACGAGCCGGTCGCCCAGGACCTCCCGGGCCAGCAGGATCTGCCCGGTGTCCACGTTCGAGACCCCGGCGAGCCGGACCGTGCCCGCGTCCAGCAACTCCCTTACCGCGCCGAGCGATTCGGCGTACGGGACGGCCGGGTCCGGCTTGTGGAGCTGGTACAGGCCGATCGCGTCGCCGCCGAGCCGCCGGGCCGAGGCCTCCGCCGCCCGCCGCAGGTGCGCGGGCCGGCCGTCCACGGTCCAGTCGCCGTCGGCCGTCCGCCCCCGCCCGCCCTTCGTCGCCACCAGCACCCCGTCCGTACGGCCCCCGTACGAGGCCAGGGCCCGGGCCACGAGGAGTTCGCCCTCACCGGGCGCGCCGCCCGGCGGGTGGTACGAGTCGGCGGTGTCGAGCAGGGTCACGCCCGCGTCCAGGGCCGCGTGCACCGTGGCGACGGCCCGCGCCGGGTCGGGCCGCCCCTCGATGGAGAGCGGCATCGTGCCGAGCCCGACCGCCCCGACCCGCACGTCCCCCAGCGTCCGGAACGGCATCACCGCCCCGCCCCGGCGAGCCCGGCCGCCCGGACCGCCTCGGAGACGGCCCGCGGGAGCCATGCGGAGGAGTGGGTGAAGGAGTAACCGAGCTCGGTGGCACGGGAGTTGTCCATCCCGTAGGAACGGCCGAAGGAGAACGGCGAAATCTCCTCGCCCCCGGCTTCCCCGGGCCCGCCCTCCCCGCCCTCCACCTCCCGGAACACCGTCCGGCCGCCCACCTGCCGCTCGATCTCCGCGCAGAGGTCGGCGGTGTGGAGCAGGCCGTGGGAGTGCGCGTTCACCGGCCCGGTGAAGTCCGCCTCCACCGCCCAGGCGAGGAACGCGGCGATCTCCTCCACGTACACGTAGGTCGCCGGACGGTTCACCGCCGGGACCGCGATCGGCTCGCCGTCCCGGACGCGCCGCACGTAGTGGTCGAGCCGGCCGGTGAAGTCGTCGTCGCCGCCGAGGACGTGCGCCACCCGCACCGAGCTCCACGCGAACGGCGCCCCGGCCGCGAACACCGCCTCGGCCTGCCGCTTGCCCTCCCCGTAATGGGCGTCGCGGAACTCCGGGTCGTCCCAGGGCGCGCCCGTGTCGACGACGACCGACGCCAGGTCGAGGGCGGTCTCCGGGAGCGGTACGGGCGAGTCCTCGTCCCCGTACACCTCGACCGTCGACGTCATCACGTAGCGCCGGACGCGCCCCGCGAAGACCCGCAGGGCGATCTCCGCCTGGCGCGGGGTGTAGCAGACCTGGTCGAGGACGACGTCGAAGGAGCGGCCCGCGAGCACGGACGCGAGCGCGGCCTCGTCGTCGCGGTCGGCCTGAGGTGCCCGATTCCCCGGAGAGCCCCGGGGAGCCCACCGGAAGAACCCCGGTTGAGCACCGTGACGCGGTGCCCGGATTCCCGCAGAAGCGCGATGACCCGCTTGCCGAAATAGCGGCTCCCGCCGATGACCAGAACGTCCATGAATTCCCACTCCCTCGCCTGTGTCGACAAGTGTTACGTTGCGCGTTCGCCGCCTGAAGGGGAAACATGGGCGTCCCGGTCATCGCACCGAAGGAACCACGGCGTTCGCGGGCCGGCGCCGATGAAACCTCGGCGGCCCCTTACGCGGCTTTCGACCCCATCGACCGGCAGATCCTGGACCTCCTCCAGACCGACGGCCGGATCAAGCTCAGCGAGCTCGGCCGCCGCGTCCGGCTCAGCCCGGCGGCCGTCACCGAACGGGTCCGCCGCCTGGAGGAGAGCGGCGCGGTCACCGGCTACGGCGCCAGGGTCTCCCCGGCCCGCCTCGGCTACGGCATCCAGGCCTTCATCCGCGTGAACCCGCACGGCGGCTACACCCTCAAGCACCCCCGCACCCTCGAACTGCTCGCCCGCCCCGAGGTCCTGGAGGCCCACCACGTGGTGGGCGAGGACTGCTGGATCCTCAAGGTCGCCGTCACCGACACCGTCCACCTCGAAGACGTCCTGGAACAGACCTCGGCCCTCGGCCGCACCACGACCTCGATCGTGCTCTCCTCCCCGGTGGAGGGAAAGCCCCTGCTGCCACCGGACCGGAAACACCCCTGACGCCGGACGCCTCTTCTCACGAGTTCCGCCAGCCTGGAATCCCGCGTGATGACCGGCCCGCACTGCCGTCTCCCACTCCACCGGTAGCCGTCCGTACTCCTCACGGCCCGCCTATGGGACGGGACCGATGGCGCCGGGCCCGGACGGCGCGACCCGTGTCTCCACACGTATCCACCCGGTCCGTAGGATCCGGCCCATGACGATTCGCGCAGTGGTTTTCGACGTCGGCGAGTGCCTGGTGGACGAGACCCGGGAGTACGGCACCTGGGCCGACTGGCTCGGCGTCCCCGCCACACCTTCGCCGCCGTGTTCGGCGCCGTCATCGCCCAGGGCCGCGACTACCGGGACGTCTTCCAGGAGTTCCGGCCCGGCTTCGACCTCTACGAACAGCGCGAGGCCCGCGGCGGCCGCCGGCCGGCCGGAGCACTTCGGTGAGGACGACCTCTATCCCGACGTCCGCCCGGCGCTCGCGCAGCTCCGCGCGGACGGGCTGTGGCTGGGGATCGCCGGGAACCAGACCGTGCGCGCGGGCGGCATCCTGCGGGAGCTGTTCACCGAGGACGTCGACCTGATCGGCACCTCGGACGACTGGGGGCCGGCAAGCCCGATCCCGAGTTCTTCGTACGGGTCGCCGAGGTCGTGCCGTGCGAGAACCACGAGATCCTCTACGTCGGCGACCGCGTCGACAACGACCTCCGCCCGCGGTCGCGGCCGGGATGGAAACCGCGCTCGTGCACCGCGGCCCGTGGGCGACGATCCAGTGGCGGACCGAGGAAGCGGAGAAGCTCCCGACCTTCCGGGTCGAGAGCCTCACCGAACTGCCGGAGGAGATCGCCCGGTTCAACGAACGAGCGCGCTGACGGTCGTCTCCCACCCGTACAACTGGTCGTCGAGGTCACGCACGCACGGTTCGTGCTGCCACGGCATCAGGGCGCGTCGTACCTCGCGGACCCGCTCCATGCCGGTCGCGTACCAGGTGTCCCGTAGCTGCGCGAGCGCTCGCAGCGCGTAGGCACAGGCCTCCTCGGGGCGCTTGGCCGCGGCCTCGACGGCGGCCAGGTCTCCGAGGATGACGGACTTCTGCTTGTCCTCGCCGGAGGATCGAGTCCAGGGCGCCGAGGAGGGTGTCGCGGGCCTGCGGGAGGAGGCCGGCCATCAGTTCGGTGTTCCCCTTGAACGCGGCCAGCCGTGCGGGGCTGAACCAGTTCAGCCACTCCGGGGCGCCCGGCCCGGTGCCGTCGGCGAGAAGGGTCTCCGCGTGCCGCAGCAGGTGCAGGGCGGTTCGCGTGTTGCCGCAGCGGGTCTCGCACTCGGCCTCCACCGCGTCGAGCCACGCCAGGTGCAGTGCGGACGCCGGGCCCCGGCGGGCGTACGTGCGGGCGGCCGTCATCCGCTCGGCGGCCTCGTCGTGCTGCTGCCGCCACCCGGGGATGAACGCGGTGTGCGCGAGGATCGCGGAACCGAGCAGCGGGTCGTCGGCCTCGCCCGCGGCCTGGAGGGCGCGGACCCAGGTGTCGGCGGCACGCTCGGGCTGCTGCACGTCGAAGAACTCGATCCGCCCGGCGAGAAGATAGGTCTCGGCGAGCGCGGTGGCGATGCGCTGCCGGGTCGCCCCGGCGGTCTCCTGGAGGAGGACGTGACCAAGCCCGGCGTGCGCGAGGACCGAGGGGTGAAGCGCGGACGGTGCGACCGTCCAGTACAGACCCCGGTGGGCGATGACGGCGCTCGTGTAGTGATCGGCCACGGCCGCCGGATGGATGCCGGGGCGGCCCTGTGAGGGGACGGACCCGGTGCCGCGCGGGGCGGCGAGGTGTCCGGGGCGCGGGGCGGAGGTTTCGACGCGGCCGGTGGGCGGGGTGAAACCGAGGTCGGTGAGGCTCTGGCCGAGCAGCCGGGTGAGGCGTTCCTGGTGGACGGGCTGGGGCCAGGGCGGGTTCGCGGACTCCCAGCGGCCGACCTGTCGGACGGTGACGTCCAAGGCGGCGGCGAGCGCCTCTTGGGAGCGGTAGCCGGCCGCGACGCGCGCGGCGACGAGCTTGGTGTTGCCGGGTTTCGGCATGGCTCACCTCCTCGGGTGCGTGTTTCAGTGTCGCCAAAAGTCGCTACGTACACCAGCGTTGACCCTCATGAGTGTCCATAGGTCCGGTTCTCCGCCTGGGAAAGTCCGGTGAAAGTCATCGCGTGCGTTCGTGCCCGGTGGCGACGATGAACCCCCACCGAACGGAGGCGGCGATGACATCACCCGCACTACAGCTCGGCGCCGCGACCGCGGCGCAACCCGCCAGCCGGGCCTGGGACGCCGTCCGCGTCCCGCGCAGTATCGGTCTCCTCGCCCTGGCGACCCTCGGCGCCCGCTCCGGCGCCGTCATCGAGACGACCGGGCCCTGTACTGGCTCGTGCCGACGGGCTCCGCGGCCGGGTGGGACATCACGAACACCACCGTCCTCGGGGTGGGCGTGAAGGTGCTCGTACCGCCCGCGCGGCAGACGGCCGGGCCGGGGCCGTTCTGGCGGATCTGCCCCGGCGATACCTGGCTCACGGACGTCACCGCCCTGAGGGCGGCCGTCGAGACGCCTACCGCCCCGAGGCCGCACGGTGAGCGCTGCCGCACCCACCGGGCAAGTCATCCGGCCCGATTGCCGGTTCGGCGAGCACACGTGGTGCAAGACCGGCCCGGTCTACGTCGGCGCCACCCTCGTGTTCCCCCGAAACGCTGCGACTGCCCGTGCCACAAGGTCCAGGAGAGGAAGGCAGCCCGGTGAAGCGCTGCTCGTACTGCGGTCAGCCGATCACCGGCCAGGCCAAGCCGATCCCCGACGGCGCCGCCACAGGAGCTCACGCCCCGGCGTACTGGCACGCCGACCCGGGCGAGTGCGGGCCGCGCGAGGAACGCCCTACCGGGATGGACGAGACCGGCCGCCTTCACGCCTACCTCACCCGCGCGGGCCGGGAACGCTGATCTCCTGCTCTTTCATGGTCACGGCGGGTCACGGGAGCCGCGCGGCCGGCCGACCTCCCCGGAGCACCGGCCCTTGCCCTGACCCCGACGTCAAGGCCTACCGTCGGGGACATGCGCATCGGAGAGCTGGCCGAGCGGGCCGGGACCACCCGCGGACCCTGCGGTACTACGAGTCGCGCGGTCTCCTGACCGCGCGGCGCACGGACCTGGGGCACCGGACGTACGACGAGGACGACCTGCGGCTCCTCCGGCAGATCAGGACCCTTCAGGACTTCGGGTTCGAGCTGGAGGAGACGCGGCCGTTCGTCGACTGCCTGCGCGCGGGGCACCCGGCGGGGACGCGTGCCCGCGTCGATCGCCGTCTACCGGCGCAAGGTCGCCGAGCTGGACGGCCTGATCGAACAGCTCCGGGCGGTACGCGCCCAGGTGGGCGCCCAGCTCCTGCGGGCCGAGGCGGAACTGCCGCACGGCCCGGAGCCCCGGTGCGAGCTGGGCACGGAGAAAGCCATCGGGAAAGCCACCGGGAAAGCCACGGAGGAAGGGGAATGACGGACATGACGACGCATACGACGGGCGTGACCGAGGTGACGGACGCGGACTTCGGCACGGAGGTACTGGGCTCCGGGCTGCCGGTCCTGGTGAAGTTCACCGCCGAGTGGTGCGGGCCGTGCCGGCAGCTCAAGCCGGTGCTCGGCGCGCTCGCCGAGGAGGAGGCCGCGCGCCTCCGGATCGTCGAGATCGACGTGGACCGCAACCCCGGGACCACGGTGGGGTACGGGGTCCTCGCCACCCGACCCTCATGGTCTTCCGGGACGGCGAGCCCGTGAAGTCCCTGGTCGGCGCCCGCCCGAAGCGCCGCCTCCTGGAGGAGCTGGAGGACGTGCTGGCTTAGGGCCCACCGGGCCGGACCCGGTTTCCGCAGTGCATACAGAAATACCCCGACTAGAATTGACAGTCGGGGTATTGCCTCGCGTATATTCATGGATTCCGTGTCTGCGCACAGCAGTAACACAGAGAAGTTCACTAAACGCACTGTATCGCGCCGGGAGTCGAATTGTCAACCGAGGAATTTCGGAATGAACAGCGATTCATCACCGATCTCTACACCCGACTCGACGACCTGAGGGACCAGGCCGAGGCCGCCGTCGACCGCGCCCTGCGCACCCCGGCACCGGCAGCAACCAGGGCCGGCTCGAACGGGACGTGATGGTCGCCGAGCAGTCCGGACTGCTCGCCGCGCTCGACGCGGGGAGAGCGGCCTCTGCTTCGGCCGGCTCGTCTTCCGCGACGGCCGCGACCACCACATCGGACGGCTCGGCATCCGCGAGGACGACCCGAACCGCACCCCCTCGTCGTCGACTGGCGCGCCGAGGTCGCCCGCCCCTTCTACCTCGCCACCGGGTACGAGCCGATGGGCCTCTCCGCCGCCGCCACATCAGCACCACCGGCCGCACGGTCACCGCCCTCCACGACGAGGTCCTCGACCTCGCCGACGCCACCCGCACCGGCCACGAGAGCCGGGACGCCGACGAGGTGCTGCTCGCCTCGCTCGACGCCGCCCGCACCGGCCGCATGCACGACATCGTGCAGACCATCCAGGCCGAGCAGGACGCCATCATCCGCTCCCCGCACCGCGGCGTCCTCGTCGTCGAGGGCGGCCCCGGCACCGGCAAGACCGCCGTCGCCCTGCACCGCGCCGCCTACCTCCTCTACGCCCACCGCGAGCAGCTCGCCCGCCGGGCCGTCCTCATCGTCGGCCCCCACCCCGCCTTCCTCGGCTACATCGGCAACGTCCTGCCCTCCCTCGGCGAGACCGGCGTCCTCCTCGCCACCCCGCCGAGCTCTTCCCCGGCGTCCGCGCCACCGGCACCGACACCCCGCGCGCCGCCGCCGTCAAGGGCTCCGCCGCCATGGCCGACGCCCTCGCCGCCGCCGTACGGGACCGCCAGCGGGTCCCCGAGCGCGGCGAGCCCCTCGTCGTCCCCCACGAGGACGGCGACCTGGTCGTCGACTGGGACATGGCCCTGGAGGCCCGCCACAAGGCCCGCGAGACCGCCCTCCCGCACAACCTCGCCCGCCCCTACTTCGTCTTCCGGATCCTCGACGCCCTCGCCGAGCAGCTCGCCGACCGGATCGGCGCCGACCCCTACGGCGGCCCCAACTTCCTCGGCCCCGACGACATCGCCCTGCTCGCCAAGGGCATCGCCGCGAACGCCGAGGTGTACGCCGCCCTCGACACCCTCTGGCCCGCCCTCACCCCGCGGGAGTTCCTCGCCGACTACCTCGCCGACCCCACCCACCTGCCCGACGCCGACGCCGCCGCGATCCGGCGCGAGGACGGCGCGTGGACCCCCGCCGACGTGCCCCTGCTCGACGAGGCCGCCGAGCTGCTCGGCGAGGACGACTCGGCGGCCCGGGCCGCCCAGGAGGCCGAACGGCAGAAGCGGATCCAGTACGCGCAAGGGGTCCTCGACGTCTCCTACGCCTCCCGCACCTACGAGTTCGAGGACAAGGAGGAACAGGACAAGGACGCCTCCGAGGTCCTCTCCGCCCACGACATCATCGACGCCGAGCGGTTCGCCGACCGGCACGAGGAGGCCGACCACCGCACCGCCGCCGAACGGGCCGCCGCCGACCGCACCTGGGCCTTCGGACACATCGTCGTCGACGAGGCACAGGAGCTCTCCGCGATGGCCTGGCGGCTCCTGATGCGCCGCAGCCCCAGCCGCTCCATGACCCTGGTCGGCGACCCCGCCCAGACCGGCGACCCGGCCGGCGTCGGCGCCTGGCAGGACATCCTCGGCCCGTACGTGGAGGACCGCTGGGACCTGGTCCGGCTCGGCGTCAACTACCGCACCCCCGCCGAGATCATGGCCGTCGCCGCCGAGGTGCGGCGCGCGGACGACCCCGGCTTCGAGCCGCCCGGCTCGGTCCGCTCCACCGGTGTCGAGCCCTGGGACCGCACGGTCGAGGACCCGGTCAAGGAGGCCGCCGACGCGGTGGCCGCCGAGCGGCGCCCCGACGGACGGCTCGCGGTGATCGCCCCGCCGGAGCTGCACTCCGCCCTGGCCGCCGCCCTCCCGGACGCCGACCACGGCCAGGCCCCGACCTCACCCGGCCGGTGGTCCTGCTCGACCCCGGCAGGCCAAGGGCCTGGAGTTCGACACGGTCCTCGTCGTCGACCCGGACGGCATCCGGGCCGGCGCCCGCACGGCGTGAACGACCTGTACGTGGCGCTGACCCGGGCCACCCAGCGACTCGGCGTGATCAGGCCGGCCTGAGACCGGGGCCGGGGCTCACGCCCGCCGTGCCCTTCAAGCCGGCCTGAACCACACCGTCGCCAGCGGCGGCAGCGTCATCCGCACGCTGGACGACCGCCCGTGCCACGGCACCGACTCGGTCTTCACCGGGTCGGTGCCGACCACGTCCGAGCCCCCGTACCGGGCCGCGTCCGTGTTCAGCACCTCCGTCCAGGCCGCGAAGGTGTCCGGCACCCCGAGCCGGTAGTCGTGCCGCACCACCGGCGAGAAGTTCGACACGGCGAGCAGCGGCGAGCCGAGCCCGTCGAAGCGCAGGAACGCGAAGACGTTGTCGTCGGCCGCGTCCCCGACCACCCACTCGAACCCCTCGGGCGAGGTGTCCCGCTCCCACAGCGACGGCGACGCCGTGTAGACCGCGTTCAGGTCGCGGACCAGGTCCCGCACGCCCCGGTGGTCGTCCGCCGCCCCGTACGCCGGGTCGAGCAGCCACCAGTCCGGGCCCTGGTCCGCCGACCACTCCCGCCCTGCGCGAACTCCTGTCCCATGTAGAGGAGTTGCTTGCCGGGGTGGGCCCACATGTAGCCCAGGTAGGCGCGGTGGTTGGCCCGCTGCTGCCACCAGTCGCCCGGCATCTTCGACACCAGCGACCGCTTGCCGTGCACGACCTCGTCGTGCGAGATCGGCAGGATGTAGTTCTCGCTGTACGCGTACACCATCGAGAACGTCATCTCGTTGTGGTGGTACTTGCGGTGCACCGGCTCCTTCTGCACGTACTCCAGGGAGTCGTGCATCCAGCCATGTTCCATTTCATGCCGAAGCCGAGGCCGCCGAAGCCGCCCGGACCCACCTGGTCCGTCGGCCGCGTCACCCCGTCCCAGGCCGTCGACTCCTCCGCGAAGGTCACGATCCCCGGGCAGCGCCGGTGCACGGTCGCGTTCATCTCCTGGAGGAACGCCACCGCGTCCGGGTTCTCCCGGCCCCGAACTCGTTCGGCACCCACTCGCCGTGCTCGCGCGAGTAGTCCAGTAGAGCATCGAGGCGACCGCGTCCACCCGCAGGCCGTCGATGTGGAACTCCTGGCACCAGTACACGGCGTTGGCGACCAGGAAGTTCCGCACCTCCTTGCGGCCGTAGTCGAACTCCAGGGTCCCCCAGTCCGGGTGGTGCGACCGGCGCGGGTCCTCGTGCTCGTACAGCGGCCGCCCGTCGAACTCCGCGAGCGCCCAGTCGTCCTTCGGGAAGTGCGCCGGGACCCAGTCCATCAGGACCCCGATCCCCGCCCGGTGCAGCGCGTCCACCAGGTACTTGAAGTCGTCCGGGGTGCCCAGCCGGGCCGTCGGCGCGTAGAAGCCCGTCACCTGGTAGCCCCACGAGCCGCCGAAGGGGTGCTCGGCGACCGGCATGAACTCCACGTGCGTGAAGCCGAGGTCGCGCACGTACGCGGGCAACTGCTCGGCCAGCTCGCGGTAGGTGAGCCCCGGCCGCCAGGAAGCCAGGTGCACCTCGTACACCGACAGCGGCGACTCGTGCGCCGGACGGGCGCCCGCCGCTCCATCCACTCGCCGTCGCTCCACGCGTGGTGCGACTCGGTGACGATCGACGCGGTGTTCGGCGGGCACTCGGTCCGCCGGGCCATCGGGTCCGCCCGCAGCGTGTGCGAGCCGTCGGGCCGGGCGATGTCGTACTTGTAGACCGTGCCCTCGCCGAGGCCGGGCACGAACAGCTCCCACACGCCCGTCGAGCCGAGCGAGCGCATCGGCAGGCCCGTGCCCCAGTACGTGAACGCGCCGGTGAGCCGCACCCCGCGCGCGTTCGGCGCCCAGACCGCGAACCGGGTGCCGGTCACGCCCTCGTGCGTCATGATCCGGGAGCCGAGCGCCTTCCACAGCTCCTCGTGCCGGCCCTCGCCGATCAGGTGCAGGTCGAGGTCGCCCAGCGAGGGCAGGAAGCGGTACGGGTCCTGCACCTCCAGCTCCGTACCTCCGGCGCCTTCGTCGTACCGCACCCGCAGCTCGTACGCCGGCACCTTCCGCAGCAGCGGCAGCAGCCCGGAGAAGAGCCCGTCCCCGTCGTCGTGGAGCACGATCCGGCGGCCCTTGACGAGGACGGCGACCTCCCGGGCGAACGGGCGCAGCACCCGCACCACCACCCCGCCGCGCACCGGGTGCGCGCCGAGCACCGTGCGGGTCGTGGTGCTCCCCGGCGAGCAGCCGGGCCCGTCGCCCGGGTCGAGCGGTGGCGCCTTCCGTACGGCGGGCCGCTCCGGCGCCGGCTCCTTCCGCACGGCGAGCAGGTCCGCCGCGGACGCCTTCTTGGCAGTGGCCGACGCGGGCGCCTTCTTGGCTGTGGACGTCTTTCCTGCGGATCGGGCGGTCACGGGGATGCCTCCTGGAGGACGGGAAGGGGAAGGGGGAATCGGTGGGGGACACGCTTGTGGAACGGGCCGCGGGGACGCCGGGACACTCGGCCGAACGGGGCCGGTGGGGGTTCTCGCGGGTGGGACGGGGCCCGCGGGACGGGCCCGCTGCTCCGAACGGGGTACTCACGGGATCGCCGCCAGCCGTTCGATCGCCGCCATCGGCACCGGCAGCCAGTCCGGCCGGTGCCGGGCCTCGTAGACGACCTCGTACACCGCCTTGTCGGTCTCGTAGGCGCGCAGCAGCGCCGGGTCCGAGCGGGGTCGGCGCCCGCCGCCTCCGCGTAGCCGGTGCAGAAGGCGTCGCGGCAGCGGGCCGCCCAGTCGGCGTTCCACGGCCGGTGGGTGCGGGCCGCGTAGTCGAAGGAGCGGAGCATCCCGGCGACGTCCCGGACCGTGGGCTGGGGGCTGCGCCGCTCGTCCAGCGGCTTGGCGGGCTCGCCCTCGAAGTCGATCACCGCCCAGGCCCCGTCGGAGCCCCGCAGGGTCTGCCCGAGGTGCAGGTCGCCGTGGATGCGCTGGAGCGCGCCCGCCCCGGCGGCGCCGCTCGCCGCCGCGAAGACGGCCCGCAGCCCCGGCACGTGCGGCAGCAGCGCGGGCACGGCCTGCGCCGCCGCGTGCAGCCGCCGGTCCATCGCGTCGGCGAGCAGCTCGGCCTCGGCCTTCCCGAGCCGCCGCGTCGGCAGCGCCCCGGCGAGCGCCAGGTGCACCTCGGCCGTGGCGCGTCCGAGGTCCCGCGCCTCGCCGGTGAACTCCCGCCCGTCGGCCAGCGCGTCGAGCGCGAGCCGCCAACCGTCGCGGGAGTCCCGCAGATAGGGCTGGAGGACGCCGAGGGTCGCGGCCCCGACTCGAACCAGGCGACCGGCGCGGGCACCCGGGCGCAGCCGGCCCGGCTGAGCGCCAGCGGCAGCTCCAGGTCGGGGTTGGCGCCGGGGCTGACGCGCCGGAAGATCTTCAGGATGTACGCGTCGCCGTAGACGAGCGAGGAGTTGGACTGCTCGGCGTCGAGCACGCGGGGCGCGAGCGCGGCCGGCAGGGCGGTGGTGGCGTGGAAGCGCAGCGGACCGGTCCGGCCCGGGGTGCGCAGCCGCTCGTAGAGGAGCCCGGCGAGCCGCGGGTCGCGCAGCCCTTCGTAGACGGCCCGCCCGGCGAGCGGCCCCTGCCGGATCCGCCCGATCAGGGCGGGGGCGAGCAGGGCGGGAGCTGGGTCCTTACGCCCAGGAGCAGTTGGTAGCAGTCGGAGGGCGAACCGGCCGGGCGGCCCGGCTGTTCGACCCGTACGAGCAGGTGGAGGAGGCCGGGCCCCGGGCCGTCCAGCGGCAGCAGCTCCGTGGCCGCGTCCAGTGTGAATCCGGTGACCCGGCGGCCCTTGCCCGCGAACCAACGCTGCCGTGGCAGCCATTCGTGGAGCAGGGGGCGAGGGACGGAAGGAGGGCGTCCGGGGCCCGGGTGTCGGATGCGGTCTCCGGCATGGCATCGCGTCCTTTCCCGGGGCGCGCAGTTGGCGTTCGTATACGTTCAAATGCGCAGAGTGTCCCGGATGGCGGCTTGGACTGTCCGGATGTGCGGGACGTGTCGGAAAGGGAAGATCCGTATGGGCCCGGGAAGAAGGCCCGTATGGACCTGAATCGTGCTGTCGTTCACAGTGCCCCGGCGGGACGGGCGAAACCGCCCCGCCGCGGACGTGGCCGAACCGTCGCGGTCTCAGCCCTTCTTGAGGCGGAACCAGTAGAACCCGTGTCCCGCCAGGGTCAGGAGGTACGGGAGTTGACCGATGGCAGGAAACTTCACGCCACCGATCAGCTCCATGGGGTGCAGACCCGCGAAGCGCCGCAGGTCCAGCTCGGTCGGCTGCGCGAACCGCGAGAAGTTGTTCACGCAGAGCACCAGATCGGCGTCCTCTCCCTCTTCGGGGCGGCTTCGCGCAGGAACGCGAGCACCGCCGGATTGGACGCCGGAAGTTCCGTGTACGTCCCCGTGCCGAAGGCCCGGTTCTGCTTCCGGATCTCGATCATCCGCTTCGTCCAGTGCAGCAGCGACGACGGCGACGCCATCCCCGACTCCACGTTGGTCACCTGGTAGCCGTGGACCGGATCCATGATGGCCGGAAGGTAGAGCCTGCCCGGGTCACAGGAGGAGAAGCCGGCGTTCCGGTCGGGCGTCCACTGCATCGGGGTCCGCACCCCGTCCCGGTCGCCCAGCCAGATGTTGTCGCCCATGCCGATCTCGTCGCCGTAGTACAGCACCGGCGAGCCCGGCAGCGAGAAGAGCAGCGCGGTGAACAGCTCCATCTGGTTGCGGTCGTTGTCCAGGAGCGGGGCGAGCCGGCGCCGGATGCCGATGTTGGCCCGCATCCGCGGGTCCTTGGCGTACTCGGCGTACATGTAGTCGCGCTCTTCGTCCGTGACCATCTCGAGCGTCAGCTCGTCGTGGTTGCGCAGGAAGATGCCCACTGGCAGCCGGACGGGATCGCCGGCGTCTTCGCCAGGATCTCCGAGACCGGGTAGCGGGACTCGCGCCGCACGGCCATGAAGATCCGCGGCATGACCGGGAAGTGGAAGGCCATGTGGCACTCGTCGCCGCCCGACCGGAAGTCGCCGAAGTAGTCGACGACGTCCTCCGGCCACTGGTTGGCCTCGGCGAGCAGCACCGTGTCCGGGTAGTGGTCGTCGATCTCCTTGCGGACCCGCTTCAGGAAGGCGTGGGTGGCCGGGAGGTTCTCGCAGTTGGTCCCCTCCTCCTGGTACAGGTACGGCACCGCGTCGAGCCGGAAGCCGTCGATCCCCAGGTCCAGCCAGAACTTCAGCGCGGACAGGATCTCCTTCTGCACCGCCGGGTTCTCGTAGTTGAGGTCCGGCTGGTGCGAGAAGAACCGGTGCCAGTAGTACTGCTTGCGCACCGGGTCGAAGGTCCAGTTGGAGGTCTCCGTGTCGACGAAGATGATCCGGGCGTCCGGGTACTGCTTGTCGTCGTCGGCCCAGACGTAGTAGTCGCCGTACGGCCCGTCCGGATCGCGCCGCGACTCCTGGAACCACATGTGCTGGTCGCTGGTGTGGTTCATGACGAAGTCGATGACCACGCGCATGCCGCGCTGGTGGGCCGCGTCGACGAACTCCACGAAGTCGGCGAGGTCGCCGAACTCCGGGAGCACGGACGTGTAGTCGGCGACGTCGTAACCGCCGTCGCGCAGCGGGACTTGAAGAACGGCGGCAGCCAGAGGCAGTCCACGCCCAGCCACTGGAGGTAGTCCAGCTTGGACGTGATGCCCTTCAGGTCGCCGACGCCGTCGCCGTTGCTGTCCTGGAAGGAACGGACCAGGACCTCGTAGAAGACGGCCCGCTTGAACCACTCGGGATCGCGGTCCTTGGCAGGGGTGTCCTCGAACGTGTCGGGGACGGGCTCGTTGACAGTCATGAGGTGGGTGACCCTCCGGTCTGCGGGGACGGTCGCAGGGCCAGCACGTGCGCGGGCGCGACGCCCGGTTCCAGGCGCACGTAGTTGGACCTGCCCCAGTGATAGGTGTCGCCGGTGAGCTCGTCGCGCACCGGTGCGGTCTCGTGCCAGTCCAGGCCGAGTTCCGGCATGTTCAACGAGACCGTCGCCTCCTGGGTGTGGTGCGGGTCGAGGTTGACGACCACCAGAACGGTGTTCGAACCGGAGCGCTTGCTGTACGCGATCACCTGCGGGTTGTCCGCCTCGTGGAAGGTCAGGTTCCGCAGTCGGCGCAGGGCCGGGTGGCGGCGCCTGATCCGGTTCAGGTTCGTGATCAGCGGGGTGATCGTCCGCCCCGCGCGCTCCGCCGACTCCCAGTCACGGGGCCGCAGTTCGTACTTCTCCGAGTCCAGGTACTCCTCGCCGCCCTCCCGCAGCGGGGTGTTCTCGCACAGCTCGTACCCGGCGTACATGCCCCAGGACGGCGAGAGCGTCGCCGCGAGCACCGCCCGCGCCTCGAACGCGGGCCGGCCGCCCTTCTGGAGGACGCCGGGCAGGATGTCCGGGGTGTTCACCCAGAAGTTCGGCCGCATCTGCGCGGCCGTCTCCCGGGACAGCTCCGTCAGGTACTCCGTCAGCTCCTCCTTGGTGTTGCGCCGGGTGAAGTACGTGTACGACTGCTGGAAGCCGATCGCGCCCAGGGTCCGCATCATCGCGGGCCGGGTGAACGCCTCCGCCAGGAAGATCACGTCCGGGTCGCTCTTGTTGACCTCCCCGATGACCCGCTCCCAGAACACCACCGGCTTGGTGTGCGGGTTGTCGACGCGGAAGATCCGGATCCCGTGGTCCATCCAGTGCCGCAGCACCCGCACGGTCTCCTCGACGATCCCGTCCATGTCCTTGTCGAACGCGATCGGGTAGATGTCCTGGTACTTCTTCGGCGGGTTCTCCGCGTACGCGATCGAGCCGTCCGGGCGGTGGTGGAACCAGTCCGGGTGCTTCTCCACCCACGGGTGGTCCGGCGAGCACTGGAGCGCGAAGTCGAGCGCGATCTCCAGGCGCAGCTCCCGGGCCCGCGCCACGAAGGCGTCGAAGTCCTCGAAGGTGCCCAGGTCCGGGTGGAGCGCGTCGTGCCCGCCCTCCGGCGAACCGATCGCCCACGGCACGCCCACGTCGCTCGGCGACGCCGACAGGGAGTTGTTCGGCCCCTTGCGGTGGGTCTCGCCGATCGGGTGCACCGGCGGCAGGTACACCACGTCGAAGCCCATCGCCGCCACCGCCGGCAGCCGCTCGGCGGCCGTCCGGAAGTTCCCCGGGACCGTGCGCCCGTCGACCGTCCGCGCCCCTCGGAGCGCGGGAAGAACTCGTACCACGAGCCGTACAGGGCGCGCTCCCGCTCCACCTGGAGGGGAACTTCGGCGAGGAGGTGAGCAGTTCGCGCAGCGGGTGGCGGTCCAGGACCTCCACCACCCGGGGGCCAGGGCCGCCGCGAGCCGCACGGCGGCGGGGCGGGACGGGTCGCGCAGCGTGTCCGCCACCGCGAGCACGGCCTCCCGGCCGCCGCCCTTCTTCGGGACGCCCTTCGCCGCCCGCTCGTGCAGCTCGGCCCCTCGGCGAGGACCGGTTCGGAGTCGATCCCGGCCGGGATCTTGATCCTCGCCGCGTGCCGCCAGGTCGCGATCGGGTCGCTCCAGGCCTCCACGGCGTACGTCCAGGAGCCCTCGGCGTCCGGGGTGACCTCGGCCCCACCGGTCGGTGCCCGGGGCCAGTTCGCGCATCGGGATCCAGGGGCCGGGACGGCCCGACGGGCCGCGCAGCACGACGTTGGCGGCGACCGCGTCGTGTCCCTCGCGGAAGACGGTCGCCGTCACCTCGAAGGTCTCTCCGGCCACCGCCTTCGCGGGGCGCCGGCCGCAGTCGACCAGTGGGCGGACGTCCAGTACGGGAATGCGTCCCATGAGCGGATTCACAGCATCACCTGACGGGTTACGGGGGTGCGGGTGGTGGTGCGCTCTTTCTAGCTCCGCCGACGGCCGGCGGGCCGGGGCGTGCCCTCTCCGTCCGCGTTCACCCGGACGGCCGAACCGAGGGGGTGAAAGGGGGTCAGGAAGGGGCGCGTGCCGGGCGTTACCGGAGGAGCCTTCCATGGTGCACCCTCGGGCAATCCGGCGCTTTGTTAACTACTCGGTCGTAGCAAATCGGGCCAGGGTTGAAGTCGGACACGAGGCCGTCACCGCCCCTGTGGCATCAGGACGTTGCTCCCGCCCGGTCCGTCACAGGGCTTTCCGTACCCGTCGGTTCCCGTTGCTCCGATCCGGTCGGGGCTACCATCGGAGCGGCACGCCGGACACACAGCGTGGTGCGTCCGCTCCGGTCCGTACTCGCCTGCGAAGGTGGAACACGTGAAGGCAATCCGTCGATTCACCGTGCGCCCCGTCCTCCCCGACACCCTTCGACCCCTCGCCGACCTGGCGCGCAACCTGCGCTGGTCCTGGCACGAGCCCACCCGGGCCCTCTTCGACTCCTCGGCACCCCCGGGCCGGGCACCCCGCCGGCACCGGCACCGACCGTCCGGATCCTCGGCTCCCTCGAAGCCCCCGGCTCGCCGCGCTCGCCGCCGACCAGGACTTCCTGGCCCGGCTCCGCGCCGCCGCCGAGGACCTCGACGCCTATCTGCACGCCCCCGCTGGTACCAGGAGCAGTCCGGCGACCTGCCCGCCGCCGTCGCCTACTTCTCGCCCGAGTTCGGCGTCGCCGCGGCCCTGCCCCAGTACTCCGGCGGCCTCGGCATCCTCGCCGGCGACCACCTCAAGGCCGCCAGCGACCTCGGCGTCCCCCTGATCGGCGTCGGACTGCTCTACCGGCACGGCTACTTCCGCCAGTCCCTCGGCAGGGACGGCTGGCAGCAGGAGCAGTACCCCGTCCTCGACCCCGGCGAGCTGCCCGTCACCCTGCTCCGCGAGCCCGACGGCACCCCGCCCGCGTCACCCTCGCCCTGCCCGGCGGCCGCAGCCTGCACGCCCACCTGTGGACCGCCCAGGTCGGCCGCGTCCCGCTGCTCATGCTCGACTCCGACGTCGAGGAGAACGCCCCGGCGAGCGCGGCGTCACCGACCGCCTCTACGGCGGCGGCAGCGAGCACCGGCTCCTCCAAGAGATGCTGCTCGGCATCGGCGGCGTCCGCGCCGTCCGCGCGTACACCCGGCTCACCGGCCACCCGGCCCCGAGGTCTTCCACACCAACGAGGGCCACGCCGGCTTCCTCGGCCTCGAACGCATCCGTGAACTCCAGGGCGAGGGGCTCGACTTCGACAGCGCCCTGGAGACCGTCCGGGCCGGCACCGTCTTCACCACCCACACCCCGTCCCGGCCGGCATCGACCGCTTCGACCGCGCCCTGGTCGCCCGCCACCTCGGCGAGGACGGCGCCCTGCCCGGCGTCGACACCGGCCGCGTCCTCGCCCTCGGCGACGAGACCCCCTCGGCGGCGAGCCCGGCGTCTTCAACATGGCCGCCATGGGCCTGCGCCTCGCCCAGCGCGCCAACGGCGTCTCCACCCTCCACGGCGCCGTCAGCCGCGCCATGTTCGCCGGACTATGGCCGGGATTCGACCCGAAGAGGTGCCCATCACCTCCATCACCAACGGCGTCCACGCCCCCACCTGGGTCGCCCCCGAGGTCGGCCCGCTCGGCCCCGACGCGAGCGACCGGGAGCTGTGGGACCTGCGCCGCACCCTGCGCGAGCGGCTCGTCGCCGACGTACGGGACCGGCTGCGGGCCTCCTGGCGGCAGCGCGGCGCCGCCGCCGCCGAACTCGGCTGGACCGACACCGTCCTCGACCCCGACGTCCTCACCATCGGCTTCGCCCGCCGCGTCCCCTCGTACAAGCGGCTCACCCTGATGCTGCGCGACAAGGACCGGCTGCGGTCGCTGCTGCTCCACCCCGAGCGGCCCGTGCAGCTCGTCGTCGCCGGCAAGGCCCACCCCGCCGACGACGGCGGCAAGCAGCTCGTGCAGGAGCTCGTCCGCTTCGCCGACGACCCCCGGGTCCGGCACCGGATCGTCTTCCTGCCCGACTACGGCATGGCGATGGCCCGCGGCCTCTACCCCGGCTGCGACGTCTGGCTCAACAACCCCTGCGCCCCTGGAGCCTGCGGCACCAGCGGCATGAAGGCCGCCCTCAACGGCTGCCTCAACCTCTCCGTCCTCGACGGCTGGTGGGACGAGTGGTTCGAGCCCGACTTCGGCTGGGCCATCCCCACCGCCGACGGCGCGGCCGCCGCCGACGAGGAGCGCCGCGACGACCTGGAGGCCGCCGCCCTCTACGAGCTGATCGAGCGCCGGGTCGCCCCCGCTTCTACGACCGGGGCCCCGACGGCGTCCCGTCCGGCTGGACGGCGATGGTCCGGCGCACCCTCGCCGACCTCGGCCCAAGGTCCTCGCCGACCGGATGGTCCGCGAGTACGTCGAGCGGCTCTACGCCCCGCCGCCGCCGCCCGCCGGGCGCTCGCCCCGGACCGGGCCCGCGAGCTCGCCGCCTGGAAGGCCCGGGTCCGGGAGGCCTGGCCCAAGGTGACCGTCGACCGCGTCGAGGTCGGCGACGGCCTCGCGGACGACGTGGCCGACGCGGAGCTGGGCGCCACCCCGGTCGTCCGCGTCCGGGTCGCCCTCGGCACCCTCACCCCCGACGACGTCGAGGTCCAGGCCGTCACCGGCCGGGTCGACGCCGACGACACCCTCACCGCCCCGCACGGTCGCCCTCAAGCCGGCGGGCGGCCCCGACCTGGAGGGCCGCTTCCCGTACGCGGGCACCCTGGAACTCGACCGCACCGGCTCCTTCGGCTGCACCGTCCGCATCCTCCCACCCACCCCTCCTCGCCCACCCCTCCGAAACGGGCTGGCGGCCCTCCCGGAGGAGACGGCGGGGAGGGGCGGGGTATTGTTGCGGTAGGGGCGGGGCGGGTGCCCTGAACCGTGGTGCCTCGAACCGTGGTGCCTCGCTCCCGAGGCGCCACGGTTCTCAAAGCCGCCCGCGACGGGACTCAGGACGCAGATCGAACGGCGGCACCCTGATCACGTGTTCCACCCCACGGAGGACGCGCGGACGCCCCGGGGCGTTGCCCCGGGGCGTCCGTCACTTCGTTCCGGCCTTGCCCGTGACGGTTACGGGAAGGTCAGCTTGAAGGCGTTGATGTAGCCGGTGTCGGCCGAGGCCTTGTCCTGGACGCGGAGCTTCCAGGCGCCGTTAGCGACCTCGGAGGAGGCGTTGACGGTGTAGGTCTGGACGATGTTGTCGGCGCTGCCGCCGGTGCGGTTGTGCAGGTTGTAGACCGAGCCGTCGGGGGCGACGAGGTCGACGATCAGGTCCCCCTTGTAGGTGTGGACGATGTCCACGCCGACCGAGAGGTTGCTCGGGGCGTTGCCGGTGACGCCGGTGACGTTGACCGTCGAGGTGACCGCGGCGCCGTTGTCCGGGATGGAGACGTCGGCGGTGTTCTCGAAGACCTTGCCACCGGGGTTGCCGCCGCCGGGACGGCGCCGACGTTGATCGCGGCCCAGGCGTTCTCGACGGCCGTCACCTCGGGGCTGGTGGCGCCGTAGAGCGCCTTGGCCACGTCGACCGTGCCCGTGCGGGCGGCGGCGTAGTTGGTGTTGGAGCCGAACTTGGTGGTGAGCGCCTTGAACCAGATCAGCGCGGCCTTGTCCCGGCCGATGCCCGTGACGGGCAGGCCGTCCGAGGTCGGGGAGTCGTAGGTCACGCCGTTGATCGTCTTGGTGCCGCTGCCCTCGGAGAGCAGGTAGAACCAGTGGTTCGCCGGGCCCGAGGAGTAGTGGACGTCGATCGAGCCGATGCCCGAGTACCAGGCGTCCTTGGACGAGCCGTCCTTGCTCGGCTTGTCCATGTAGCGCAGCGGGGTGCCGTTGCCGCGGATGTCGATCTTCTCGCCGACGAGGTAGTCGCCCTGGTCCTGGGCGTTGTTGGCGTAGAACTCGACGGCCGCCGCGAAGATGTCCGAGGTGGCCTCGTTGAGGCCGCCGGACTCGCCGCTGTAGACCAGGCCGGCGGTGTTGGAGGTGACGCCGTGCGTCATCTCGTGCGCGGCCACGTCGATGGAGGTCAGCGGCTTGGTGTTGCCCGCGCCGTCGCCGTAGGTCATGCAGAAGCAGGAGTCCTGCCAGAAGGCGTTGACGTACGCGTTGCCGTAGTGGACCCGGGAGTACGCGCCGACGCCGTCACCGCGGATGCCGGTGCGGCCGTGCACGTTCTTGTAGTAGTCCCAGGTGAGCGCGGCGCCGTAGTGCGCGTCGGCGCCCGCGGTCTCCTTGTTGGACGGGTTGCCGTTGCCCCACACGTCGGTGGTGTTGGTGAACAGCGTTCCCGTGCCGGAGCTGCCGCCGTTGAGGTTGTACGTCTTGTGGTTGCCGCGGCCGGTGTCCGTCAGCGAGTACGAGGGCGCGGTGCCGAGCGTCACCTGGCCGCTGTACTGCGTGTTGCCGGTGCCGGTCTCGATGGCCTGCCACTCGTAGAGCTTCGCGCCCGACTTGGCGTCGGTGACGACGTGCAGCTCGTTCGGGGTGCCGTCGTGCTGGAGGCCGCCGACGACGGTCTCGTACGCGAGGACGGGGGTGCCCCGGCGAGCCAGACCACCTTGCGCGGGGCGCGGCTCGCGGCGGCCTTGTCGGAGCCGTCCGCCTGGGCGAGGCCGACGGCCTGCTTCTCGGCGGCCGCCGGCGCGACCTTGGCGGTCGTGTCGACGTTCTTCAGCTCCGTGCGGACCGCCTTGGTGACGCCCTGCCGGACGCCGGCCTTGGACTCCTCGACGACCAGGTCGCCGCCGAGCACGGGCAGACCGGCGTAGGTCCGCTCGTAGCGGGTGTGGGTCGTGCCGTCGCGGTCCTGCACGACGTCGCGGACGACCAGCTTCTCCTGGGCGCCGAGGCCGAGGGACTCGGCCGTGGCGGCCTTGTCGGCGTCGGCCGCCTTGATCAGCGCGGTGCGCTGGGCGGGGTGAGGTCGGCCGGGAGCTTGCCCGGGTTCGCCGACGTGCCCTGCTGGGCCTTGGGCGCGACGCCGAACGGGGTGTCCGCCGCGGTGGCGGCGCCCGTCTGGACGCTCACGGCGATCATGGCGGCGGCGGCTATCAGGGCACCGGTCGCGGTGGCGCGACGGCTGGGCGTGGATCTCACGCGGACTCCTTTGCGAGGGGGTACCGGCGGGCCTGGGTGAGTCCGTCGGGCAGAGCAAGGAGAGCGGTTGAGCACGTTCGTCGGTCTCCGGACTTTCGTTCGGAGGGCCGGGGAGAGAGTGACAGGGATGACGAGGACCTGTCAGGAGTGCGGATACAAGTTGGCCGAAATCGTCCGCTGCTGGTACGGGCGCGTTCGTTAAGCGGACGTTTCGTGAGCTGTGGGGTGGGCGTGGGGTGCTGTTCGGCCGGAGGCGCGTTTTCGCCCGTGGGAGTTGGGCGGTGGGGCACGCTCCGGTTCTTCGGCGGCGGGAGGGCCGTTCCGGGGGCGCGCCCGGGACCGCGTGACGTACGGCGCGTGCGGGTCTCGGCGGAGTGACCGGTTCTCGTGCGCCCCCATCAAGCCCCGCGTCCCGAACGCGACCCCTCCCTCCACGGCCCCCACCCGCGTGCGGGGGCGCGCTCGCGGCCGTGGGGTCCTCCTCAGCCCACCAGGCTGTCCCGCCACGCCTGGTGCAGACCCGCGTAGTGGCCGTCTCCCGTCACCAGGGCCGACGGGGGCCGTCCTCGACGATCCGGCCCGCCTCCATCACCAGGACCCGGTCCGCCACCTCGACCGTCGACGGGCGGTGGGCGATGACCACCGCCGTACGGCCCTTCAGGACCGTGTCCATGGCCTGCTGGACCGCCCGTTCGCCGGGTACGTCGAGCGAGCTCGTCGCCTCGTCCAGGATCAGGACCGCCGGGTCCGCCAGGAGAGCGCGGGCGAAGGCGACCAGTTGGCGCTGGCCCGCCGAGATGCGGCCGCCGCGCTTGCGCACGTCCGTGTCGTAGCCGTCGGGGAGGCCGGCGATGAAGTCGTGGGCGCCGATCGCCCTCGCCGCCTCCTCGATCTCGGCGCGCGTCGCGTCCGGACGGCCGATCGCGATGTTCTCCGCCACCGTGCCCGAGAAGAGAACGCCTCCTGGGTGACCATGACGACTCCGCGCCGGAGGTCGGGGGTGGTGAGATCGCGGAGATCGACGCCGTCGAGGAGGACCCGGCCCTCCGTCGGGTCGTAGAAGCGCGCCAGGAGCTTTGCCAGGGTCGACTTGCCCGCGCCCGTGGCACCCACCACCGCCACCGTCCGGCCCGCCGGGATCCGCAGGTCGAAGGCGGGCAGGACCTCGCCCGTGCGGTACGCGAACCGCACGGCCTCGAACCACCTCCCGGCCCGGAGCGCCCTCGCGGTGGGGGAGTTCCCGGGGCGCCGTCGTCTCCGGGACGCCCGGTTCCTGGGCCAGGAGGCCCGCGATCTTGGTGAGGGACGCCGCCGCCGACTCGTACGAGTTGAGGAACATGCCCAGGCGGTCGATCGGGTCGTACAGGCGCCGCATGTAGAGGACGGCCGCCGCCAGGACGCCCAGTTCAGGAGCCCTCCGCGACTCGGTACGCGCCCCAGAGACACATTCCGGCCACCGCCGTGTTCGCCACCAGACGCGAGCCCACGACGTAGCGGGCCATTTCGAGGAGCGCGTCGCCGTTGCTTCGTTCGTGGCGGCGGTTGAGCGTGCCGAACTCCGCGTCGTTGGTCTTCTCCCGGCGGAACGCCCTGACCGGGCGGATGCCGTTCATCGTCTCCGCGAACTTCACGATCACGCCCGCGATCGCGGTGGAGCGCTCGCCGTACACCCGGCCGCCCGGCGGCGGTAGAGCTGCACCAGGAGGTGAGGGGACGAAGGACGCCGTCGCCACCGCGCCGATGCCCAGGTCCAGCCAGAGCAGGACCAGGGTGATCGAAAGGAAGGAGAGGACCACGCCGATCAGCTCCTGGAGGCCCTCCGAGAGCAGCTCGCGCAGGGACTCGACGTCCGTGGTGGAGCGGGAGATCAGCCGGCCCGAGGTGTAGCGCTCGTGGAAGTCGACGCTGAGGACCTGCGCGTGGCGGAAGATCCGGCCGCGCAGGTCCAGGAGGACGTCCTGGTTGATCCGGGCCGCCCCCGGACGAAGGCGTACTGGAGGAGGCCCGAGAGGGCCGCGCAGAGAGGTAGCCGAGGCCCACGGCGATCACCGGGCCGTGGTCGCCCGCGCGGAAGGCCGGGACGCCGCGGTCGATGGCGTACGCCACGAGCAGCGGGCCCGCCTGGACCGCGGCCTCCTTGACCAGGAGCACGAGCGCGGCGACCGCGACCCGCGCGCGGTGCGCGGACAGGAGGGAGCGGAGCAGGGCGCCCGTCGCCCCGGGGGAGCGGGCAGGTCGTCGCGGTCGAAGGGGTCCGGCTCGTCCGGCACGGGGACGGGCGGTTTCGTGAGCGTGGTGTCCGTCATCGCCGTTCCTCCCCGCCCGACATCAGCCAGGCGTACTCCTCGTTGCTCCGCAGCAGTTCCTGGTGGGTGCCCACGGCCGCGATCCGGCCCCGGACAGCAGCGCGACCCGGTCGGCCAGCATCACCGTCGACGGGCGGTGCGCCACCACCAGGGCCGTCGTCTCCCGCAGCACCTCCCGCAGGGCCGCCTCCACCCGCGCCTCCGTGTGCACGTCGAGGGCCGAGGGGGTCGTCCAGGACCAGGAAGCGGGGCGGCCGACCACCGCGCGGGCCAGGGCGAGCCGTTGCCGCTGACCGCCCGACAGGCTCAGGCCCTGCTCGCCGACCCGGGTCGCGGCGGCCTCGGGCAGCCGGTCCACGAAGCCGTCCGCCTGGGCCACGGCGAGGGCGCGCCGCAGCTCCGGCTCGCCCGCCGCGTCGTCGGCCCCCATCAGCACGTTCTCGCCGACGGAGGCCGAGAACAGGGTGGAGTTCCTCGAAGGCCACCGACACCAGGGAGCGCAGGCGGCGGCGCTCCATCCGCGCGATGTCCTCGCCGTCGAGGAGGATCCGGCCGCCCGTCGTCTCGTGCAGGCGCGGTACGAGGGCGGTGAGCGTCGTCTTCCCGGAGCCCGTGCCGCCGACCAGGGCCAGCGTCTCGCCGGGGCGGATGTGCAGGTCGACGCCGTCCAGGACCGGCGGGGCGCCCTCCGGGGCGTCCGGGTAGCGGAAGGTGACGTTCTCGAAGCGGACCCCGTCCGGGCCGCCGGTCCGCGGGGCCTCCGGGGCGGCGGCCGTCTCCGGTTCCTCCTCGGCGTCCATCACCTCGAAGTACCGCTCCGTCGCCGTCGCCGCCTCCTGGCTCATCGCGAGCAGGAAGCCGATCGACTCCACCGGCCAGCGCAGCGCCAGCGCCGTCGACAGGAACGCCACGAGCGTGCCCGCCGACAGGTCCCCGTCCGCGACCTGCACCGTGCCGAGGACGAGCGCCGCCCCGATGGCCAGTTCCGGTACGACCGTGATGACCGCCCAGATCATGGCGAGCAGCCGGGCCTTGACCAGTTCCGTGCCCGCAGGTGCTCGGAGAGCTCGCGGAAGGCCCGCGCCTGGCTGCGGTGCCGGCCGAAGCCCTTGACGATCCGGATGCCGAGGACGCTCTCCTCCACGACCGTCGTCAGGTCGCCCACCTGGTCCTGGGCCCTGCGCGCCACCCGGCCGTACCGGCCCTCGAAGAGCGAGCAGACGACCACGAGCGGCAGCACCGGGGTCAGCAGCACCAGGCCGAGGGACCAGTCCTGGGAGAGCAGCAGCACGTACCCGGCGAGGATCGTCACGCCGTTGACCAGGAGGAAGGTCAGCGGGAAGGCGAGAACATCCGGACCAGCATCAGGTCCGTCGTCCCCGCGACAGGAGCTGGCCCGACGCCCACCGGTCGTGGAAGGCGATCGGCAGCCGCTGGAGCCTGCCGTACAGGTCCGACCGCATCCGCGCCTCCACCCCGGCGAGCGGCCGCGCCGCCAGCCAGCGCCGGAAGCCGAAGAGCGCCGCCTCCGCGATCCCGAGCAGCAGCAGGTACAGCGCCCCGAGCCACACGCCCCCGGGGTCCCGGTCCGCGACGGGCCCGTCCACCAACCACTTCAGGACGAGCGGGATGACGAGCGACAGACAGGAGGCCACGATCGCGACGAAGGCGGCCGTGAACAGCCGCCCCCGCACGGGACGTACGTACGGCCACAGACGGAACAGGACGCGCACCGCCGACCGGTCGGGGGCGCTTGCTGGGGTACGGGGTTCTCGGGCATCAGGTCCGACCTTACGGTTCGCCACTGACACCGCTCACCCGGTTTTCCGGCCGCGCCTCCGGCCTCCGGCAGGCTGCTCCTCCGGTCCGCTTCCGGCAGGCTGCTTCTCCGGACCTCTTCCGGCTGCTCCTCCGGCCTCCCGCCGGTCGTCCCGCCGGTCCGCTTCCGTCCGTGCCTCCGGCCCCCGCCGACCGTCCTTCCGACCTCTTCCGTCCGTTCCTCCGGACCGCTCCCCGGAACCGCCTTGACCGGACGAAGCCGCGGGCCGGAGACTTGCCCGGCCCGCACCGGGGTGTGCACGGAGGGGACCGCATGACCACGCTCGACACCTATGAGACCCGCTGCGAACAGCTCTTCCTGGAGGGCGGCAACGCGGCCGTGCGCCGGACCGCGCAGGAGGGGCTCGACGCCCTCGGCCCGCAGGCCGACCTCTACTGCTGGCTCGCCCTCGGGCACGCCGCCGAGGACGAGGACGACCACGACGACCGCGCCGAGGAGGCCTTCCGCGTCGGTCTCGCCCTCGACCGCGACCACCTCGGGCTCCTCGCCGGCTACGCCGAACTGTGCCTGCGCGCCGACGGTTTCGACCACCCGGGCCGTGCCGCCCGCGCCGTCGTCCTCTCCCGGCGCCTGAAGGAGCTGGCCCCGGCTCCGCCGAGGCCGACCGGCTCGCCGCCGCCGAGCGCTGGGCCCGCCGGGGCTACTGGGAGGACCTGCGGATGGCGGCCGTCGAGGGAGGCTCGCCGCCGGGCGGACGCAGGAGCAGGCCCGGGCCCTCGACGACGACCTCGCCGACGGGGCCGCCGCCGTCCGCGCCGCCGAGGCCGCCGACCCCACCGACCGCGCGGCGGCCGTACGGGCCGCGACCGCCGAGGCGCTCGCGGGCCCCGGAACGCGCCGGTGCGCTTCCTCGGGCGCCACCGCGGGGTGATCTGGGTCCTCTCCGGCTGCCTCGCCCTGGTCACCAACCAACTGCTCCGGCAGGCGGGGATCGCCGGGGCCTTCAGCCCGTGGGGCTACCTCTGGATGCTGCCGGTCCTCCTCGTCGACCGCCGCTTCGCCGCCGTGCGCAAGGAGGCCGAGGCCCGGTACGTGACCCGGCTCGAAGCGACGCTCGCCGGCCGGGACTGAGCAGGCCGGGGCCGAGCCGGCCGGGGGCCGAGCCGACCGGGCCCCAGGGCCGTACGGAGGGCCGTACCGAGAGGTCGTACCCGCCATCCTCCGATCGGTTGACGGCGGGTACGAGCGGATCGGCCGATGCCGGAGGGCCGCCCGGAGCGGGAGGCTCGGGGCATGACGACAGCAGCGATCGAAGTGCGGGGACTGCACAAGTCCTACGACGGCCGGAAGGTCGTCGACGGGGTCTCCTTCGAGGTCGGCGAGGGGAGGTCTTCGGGATCCTCGGGCCCAACGGCGCCGGCAAGACCACCACCGTCGAGTGCGTCGAAGGGCTGCGGACCCCGACGAGGGCCTGGTCCGCGTCTGTGGACACGACCCGGCCGTTCGGCGCGCCGAGACCACCCGGGTCCTCGGCGTCCAGCTCAGGAGAGCGGGCTCCAGCCCAAACTGACCGTCCGCGAGGCGCTCTCCCTGTACGCCTCCTTCCACGAGCGGCCCGCCGACCCGCACGCGCTCGCCGAGCGGCTCGGCCTCCTGCCCCACCTGAAGGTGCGGTTCGGGAAGCTGTCCGGCGGCCAGAAGCAGCGGCTGTTCATCGCCCTCGCCCTGATCGGGGACCCCGGGTCGTCGTCCTCGACGAACTCACCACCGGCCTCGACCCGCGCGCCCGCCGCGAGGTCTGGGAGCTCGTCGAGGCCGTCCGGGACACCGGGGTGACCGTCCTGCTCGTCACCCACTTCATGGAGGAGGCCCAGCGCCTCTGCGACCGGATCGCCGTCCTCGACCGCGGCCGGATCGCCGCCCTCGACACCCCCGACGGGCTGATCGGGCGCGCCGCCGGAGCCAAGGAGATCTCCTTCGCCGCCGACACCCCGCTCGACCCGGCCGCGCTGCGGGCGCTCCCCGGGCCGTCTCCGTCACGACCGCCGACGGGCGCACGGTCGTCGGCGGCACCGACGAGACCGTCACCGCCTTCGTCTCCCTCCTCGCCCGCCACGGCGTCACCGCCTCCCGCCTCCGGGTCGCCGACGCCACCCTCGACGACGCCTACCTCGACCTGACGGGAACCGATCACCGATGAGCACCGCCACCACGACCGTCCTGAAGACCGAGGCGCGGCTCTTCGGCCGCGAGCCCGGAAGCCTGTTCTGGGTGATGCTCTCGCCGACCCTGCTCCTCGTGATCCTCGGCCTGATCCCTCCTTCCGGGAGGCGTCCGAGGACCTCGGCGGACGCCGGGTCATCGACCTCTACGTCCCCGTCTCCGTCCTCTTCGCCCTCATCATGTCCGGGCTCCAGGCCATGCCCCGGTCCTCTCCGGTTACCGCGAGCGCGGCATCCTGCGCCGCATGTCCACCACTCCCGTACGGCCCGGGACCCTGCTCACCGCGCAGCTCGTCCTACACGCCGCCGCCGCGCTCGTCTCCGCGCTGCTCGTGGTCGCGGTCGGCCGCCTCGCCTTCGGCGTCGCCCTGCCGGATAACCCGGCGGGGTACCTGATCGCCCTGCTGCTCGCCGTCGCGTGCGGGCTCGCGCTCGGCGCGGCCGTGTGCGCCGTCGCGCGCACGCAGAAGGTCGCCACCGCCGTCGGTTCGGCCGTCTTCTTCCCCACCATGTTCACCGCCGGGGTCTGGGTCCCGGTCCAGGCCATGCCGGATACCCTTCAGCGGATCGTCGGGCTCACCCCTTCGGCGCCGCTTCCGAGGCCCTCGACGCGGCCGCGTCGGCGGCCAGCCCGGATGGGCCGCGCTCGGGATCATGGCCCTGTGGGCGGTCGTCCTGACCGGCGCCTCGGTGCGCTGGTTCCGCTGGGAGTGACGTCGGGGGTGACGCGGGGAGTGAAGGGAGCGGGGCGGATGACGGCCACCACCGTCGAGGAACGCTGGCGCCAGTTCTTCCGCTGGGGGCCGTACGGCCTGCTCGGCATCGCCACCGCGATCGCCGGGGCGTCGGCAGGGACGCTGTCGGACCGCGCGGAGACGGTGACCGCCGCGTTCCTGGTGCCGGTGGCCCTCCTCCTCCACGCGGTGTGGGACCGCCGCTGCGTCCGCTTCGTCGCGGCCCACGGCTGGACGACCGGCCGCCCCTGCGTCGGGCCTCCAGGGGAAGACCCGGAGCCCCTACGGGAAGGACCGGGCCCCTACGGGAGGGCCGGATCCCGTACGGGACGAGCCGGATCCCGTACGGGAAGGACCGGGCCCCGTAAGGGAAGAGTCCGGCCCCACGGGAAGAGCCCGCAGGCAACCCCCGACGGAAGACCCCGCCCCCGGCCCCGGCCCCGTCCCCGACGCCCCGTCGCCCTCCTCGTCCCCGGCGCCCCCGGCCCCGCCTCCACCGCGTACTTCGTCCTCCGCACCGCCCTCGCCTTCGTGCTGACCTGGCTCAACCCCTTCTTCGCGGTCTACGCCTGCGCGGGCTACTTCGACGCCGTCCACCTGCTGCCCCGCCGCCTCTCCCGGGCCGGGCTCCTCCTCGTCGCCGTCACCATGGCCGGGTCCCAGTCCGGCGGACTGCCGCCCGCCTCCCTCGTGCAGTGGCTCGCCTTCGGCGGACTGTTCGCCCTGAACGCCTGCCTCGTCGTCGGCCTCTCCCACCTCGGCACGAAGGAGGCGGAGAAGGCGGCCGAGCGCGCCGCCACCATCGCGGAGCTCGCCCGCGCCAACAGCCGCCTCGAACAGGCCCTCGCCGAGAACGCCGCCCTCCAGGCCCAACTCCTGCTCCAGGCACGGGAGGCCGGGGTCGCCGACGAGCGGCGCCGGCTCGCCGCCGAGATCCACGACACCATCGCCCAGGGCCTCACCGGGGTCGTCACCCAACTCCAGGCCGCCTCCGCCGCCCCCGACCGGGAGCGCGCCGAGACCCACCTGCGGCGCGCCGCCGACCTCGCCCGGCACGGTCTCGGCGAGGCCCGGCGCTCCGTGCGGAACCTGAGCCCGGTCGCCCTGGAGCACGACGCCCTCCCCGAGGCCCTGCGCAAGACCGTCGAGGAGTGGGCCGAACGCACCGGCGTCGCCACCCGCTTCACCGTCACCGGCACCGAGGCACCGCTCCACGGCGAGGTCGCCGCCACCCTGCTGCGGATCGCCCAGGAGGCCCTGTCCAACACCGCCCGCCACGCCGGGGCCGCCCGGGCCGGCGTCACCCTCTCCTACATGGACGACGAGATCACCCTGGACGTACGGGACGACGGCCGCGGCTTCGACCCGCTCGCCCGGCCCGAACGGGACGGCGAGGGCGGCGGGTTCGGACTCGACGGCATGCGGGCCCGCGCCGAGCGCCTCACCGGCACCGTCACCGTCGAGACCGCCCCCGGCGAGGGCACGGCGGTCTCCGCCCGCGTACCGTTGGCCACACCATGACCGACATCACCCTGCTGATCGTCGACGACCACCCGTCGTACGGGACGGCCTGCGCGGCATGTTCGCCGCCGAGGGCTCCGGCTTCTGCGTCCTCGGCGAGGCCCCGACGGCGTCCGGGGCGTCGCCCTCGCCCTGGAACTCGACCCCGACGTGGTTCTCATGGACCTGCGGATGCCGGGCGGCGGCGGCGTCGACGCCATCGCCGCGCTCGCCCGGCACGGCGCCCGCGCCCGGGTCCTCGTCCTCACCACGTACGACACGGACACCGACACCCTCCCGGCGATCGAGGCCGGCGCCACCGGCTACCTCCTCAAGGACGCCCCGCGCGAGAGCTGTTCGCGGCCGTGCGGGCCGCCGCCGAGGCCGCACCGTCCTCTCCCCGGCCGTGGCCTCCCGGCTCGTCACCGCCGTTCGCGCCCCCGCCG
Organism: Streptomyces sp. WAC08241; assembly: GCA_007858575.1. Classification (GTDB taxonomy): domain Bacteria; phylum Actinomycetota; class Actinomycetes; order Streptomycetales; family Streptomycetaceae; genus Streptomyces. Next base: position 4,008,077 of record CP042279.1, on the reverse strand, counting down.
CCCCGCCCGCCGACACCACCCTCTCCGCGCGCGAGGCCGAGATCCTCACCCTCGTCGCCCGGGGCACCGCCAACCGCGCCATCGCCGCCGAGCTGTTCATCAGCGAGGCCACCGTCAAGACCCACCTCACCCACATCTACGGCAAGCTGGGCGTGAAGGACCGGGCGGCCGCCGTCGCCGCCGGGTACGACCGGGGGATCCTGGGCCGCTCCTGAGCGCCCGGATCCCCCTCGCGTTCCCCTACCGGGACACCCGCAGCAGCACCACCGACCGGGCCCCCACCGGGAGCACCTCGCCGCCCCGGTGGACCGTGCCCGGCGGCCCGGACTGGTCCTCGCGGGCGGTGTCCACGACCAGTTCGTACGTCTCCGCCCACGGCGGGCCCGGCAGCCGGAAGTCCAGCGGGCGGTGGCCGGAGTGCAGGACGGCGAGGAAGCTGTCGTCGGTGATCCGCTCGCCCCGCGCGTCCCGGCCCGGGATGTCCCGGCCCGACAGGTAGAGGCCGAGCGTCCCCGTCCGCGCGTACCAGTCGCCCTCCGTCATCTCCGCCCCTCGGCCGTGAACCAGGCCAGGTCCCGCAGCCCGTCCGCCCGCTGCGGCCGGCCGGAGAAGAAGGCCGGCGGCGCAGCACCGGATGCCGGTGGCGCAGGGCGAGCAGCCGCCGGGACAGGGCGAGGAGCTGGGCCCGGCCGGGGTCCTCCGGCAGCGACCAGTCGAGCCAGCCGATCTCGTTGTCCTGGCAGTACGCGTTGTTGTTGCCGCCCTGGGTGCGGCCCATCTCGTCGCCGGAGACCAGCATCGGCACCCCGGTCGACAGGAGCAGGGTGGTGAGCAGGTTGCGCTGCTGGCGCAGCCGCAGCGCCCGGTCTCCGGGTCGTCGGTCTCGCCCTCCGCCCCGCAGTTCCAGGAGCGGTTGTCGTGGGTGCCGTCCCGGTTCCCCTCGCCGTTGGCCTCGTTGTGCTTCCGCTCGTACGTGACGAGGTCCCGCAGCGTGAAGCCGTCGTGGGCGGTGACGAAGTTGACCGAGGCGTACGGCCGGCGCCCGCCCCAGGCGTACAGGTCGCTGGAGCCGGACAGCCGGTAGCCGAGGTCCCGCACGTCCGGCAGCGCCCCGCGCCAGAAGTCCCGCACCGCGTCCCGGTAGCGGTCGTTCCACTCGGTCCACAGCGGCGGGAAGGCCCCACCTGGTAGCCGCCGTTGCCCACGTCCCAGGGCTCCGCGATCAGCTTCACCCGGCGCAGGACCGGGTCCTGGGCGATGACGGCGAGGAAGGGGAGAGCATGTCGACGTCGTGGAAGGAGCGGGCGAGGGCCGCCGCCAGGTCGAAGCGGAAGCCGTCCACCCCATCTCGGTCACCCAGTAGCGCAGGCTGTCGGTGATGAGCCGCAGCACCTGCGGCTGCACCACGTGCAGGGTGTTGCCGCAGCCCGTGTAGTCGGCGTACCGGCGGGCGTCGGACTGGAGCCGGTAGTAGCCCCGGTTGTCGATGCCCTTCAGGGAGAGGGTCGGGCCCAGCTCGCCCGCCTCCGCCGTGTGGTTGTAGACCACGTCGAGGATGACCTCGATCCCGGCCGCGTGCAGCGCCGCACCATCTTCTTGAACTCGCCGACCTGTTGCCCGGCCGTCCCCGAGGAGGAGTAGCCGGCGTGCGGCGCGAAGTAGCCGACGGAGTTGTACCCCCAGTAGTTGCGCAGGCCCCGCCGCAGCAGGTGGTCCTCGTGCGCGAACTGGTGCACCGGCAGCAGCTCCACCGCCGTCACCCCGAGCCGTACGAGGTGGTCGACCGCCGCCGGGTGCGCGAGCCCCGCGTACGTGCCGCGCAGGTGCTCGGGGATGCCCGGGTGCAGCTTGGTGAAGCCCTTGACGTGCACCTCGTAGATGACCGAGTCCTGCCAGGGCGTCTTGGGCCTGCGGTCGTCGGACCAGTCGTCGTCGTCGTGGACGACGACCCCTTGGGACGTGCGGGGCGGAGTCCCGCTCGTCGCGGACGGTGTCGGCCACGTGCTGCTGCGGCCAGTCCCGCACGTGCCCGTACACCTCGGGCGGGAGGGAGAACTCGCCGTCGACGGCCCGCGCGTACGGGTCGAGGAGCAGCTTCGCCGGGTTCCACCGGGCGCCCGTCCACGGGTCCCAGCGGCCGTGCACCCGGTAGCCGTACCGCTGCCCCGGGCCGATCCCGGGCACGAAACCGTGCCAGATCTCGTGGGTCAGCTCGGTCAGCGGCAGCCGCGCCTCCGTCCCGTCCTCGTCGAACAGGCACAGCTCGACGGCCTCCGCCCGCCCGCCCACAGGGCGAAGTTGGTGCCCGCGACCCCGCCGGGCCCGACCCGGCAGCGGGCGCCGAGGGGCGTCGGGGCCCCAGCCACACGGGCGGCCCCGCCCGCTCCAGGGCACGCTGCTGTACCGCCTCCTGCTCGGCTGCGCTCGCCACCGTCCGGCCTCCCGCGGCTCCGTCGGGCCCGCGCCCGGGGACCGGTGGCGTCCCTGCCACCGGTCCCCGGGCGCGGTTCTCCTCCTGTTCTTCCCGCACGGCCGTGCTCCCAACATGACCCGCACGCACGTTTCCCTGGAGGTGGCCGTCGTTGGGCCGGGCGTGAGATCCCTATGGAAGCGGGCGGGACGCGCCCTCGCGGTGGTGGGACTGGTGGCGGGCCTCGCGGGCTGCACCGGAACGGACGGCGGCGGGGGCTTCGACCTCTCCCTGCCGGGCAAGGGACGGGCCCCGGCGACGTCATCCGGGTCGTCCCGGAGGACGGCAGCCGCGCAGTCCCGACCGGGCGGACGGTCGAGGTGGAGGTGGACGGCGGACGGCTCGAACGGGTGACCGTCGCCCGGATCGAGGACGGCCGGCGGACCGAGGTCGCCGGGAAGGTCTCCGCCGACGGGCTGCGCTGGCGGCCGCTGGCCCCGGGCCGGCTCGCACCGGCCGCCAAGTACAGCGTGGACGCCGTCGCCCTCGACGCGCACGGGCGCCGCTCGGCCCGCCACACCGCCTTCACCACCGTGGTGCCCGAGTCCCGCTTCATCGGCTACTTCACGCCGGAGAACCGCTCCACGGTCGGCACCGGCATGATCGTCTCCTTCTCCTTCAACCGTCCCGTCGAGAACCGGGCCGCGGTCGAGCGCGCCGTCCGGATCACCTCCGACCCGCCGGTCGAGGTCGTCGGCCACTGGTTCGGCAAGGAGCGGCTCGACTTCCGCCCCGAGCGGTACTGGGCCGCCGGCACCCGGGTCACCGTCGACATCGGCCTGCGGGACGTCGAGGGGCGCCCGGCGTGTACGGCATCCAGCGCAAGAGGGTCGGCTTCACCGTCGGCCGCTCCCAGGTCTCCGTCGTGGACGCCGCCGCGCACACCATGGAGGTCCGCAGGGACGGCGAGGTCCTGGCCACCCTGCCGGTCACCGCGGGAGCGCCGAAGACCACCACGTACAACGGGAAGATGGTCGTCACCGAGCTGTACGACGTGACGCGGATGAACGGCGCCACGGTCGGCTTCGGCGGCGAGTACGACATCAAGGACGTGCCGCACGCGATGCGGCTCACCGAGTCCGGGACCTTCCTGCACGGCAACTACTGGGCCCCGTCCGAGACCTTCGGCACCGCCAACGTCAGCCACGGCTGCGTGGGGCTCCGGGACGAGAAGGGCGGCAGCGAGCGCTCGCCCGCCGGCTGGTTCTTCGACCGGACCCTGGTCGGCGACGTGGTGGAGGTGGTCAACTCCCGGGACCGGAAGGTCGCCCCGGACAACGGGCTCGGCGGCTGGAACACGGACTGGAAGAGCTGGAAGGCGGGCTCCGCGCTGCGCTGACCCGCCCCCGTCGCTCCCGTCTGTCCCCCGCCACCCCCCGTCGCTCCCGTCTGTCCCCGTCGCTTCCGTCGTCCCCGCCACCCCGTCGCTTCCGTCGTCCTCGCACGTCGATCGGGACGGAACGGTGACATGCGCGAGGATCTTTCGTGTCCTGCGGTGTGATTATCTAGCGCCGTGTGCGCGAGTGAATGCGCACGGGGGTGGGGCCGCGGCGGTGCCGGGCCGTGCGAGGGGAGACGACCACAGTGAACGGGCAGCCGATATCGGGGGCATCGGTAGGGACCACGGGACGGGGCCGGCGACGCGGGGGCGTCCGGTTCCAGGCCCTGGCGGCGGGGGCGCTGCTCCTGGTGCTCACCGCCTGCGGCGGCGGGGGTTCCGCCGACGGCGCGAAGGGCCCCGAGGCCCAGGGCGGCGCCAAGCAGGAGAACGCGGCCTCCCAGGCCGTCGTGACGATCCTTCCGAAGGACGGCGCCGACTCGGTCGCCACCAGCGGCGTCCTCAAGGTGACCGCCCAGCAGGGCAAGCTCACCACGGTCACGGTCGCCGACTCCAAGGGCACCGCGGTCGAGGGCCGGATCGCGGCGGACGGCACGAGCTGGCAGCCGACCGCCCACCTGGCCGGAGGCACCCAGTACAAGGTCCACGCCGTCGCGAAGGACGCCGCGGGCCGCGAGTCGGCGAAGGACACCACCTTCACGACCCTGGTCCCGAAGAACACCTTCATCGGCCACTACACGCCGGAGGACGGCTCGACCGTCGGCGTCGGCATGCCGGTCTCCATCAACTTCACCCGGGGCATCACCGACCCCGAGGCCGTCGAAGGCCATCAAGGTGACGGCCGTGCCGTCCGTCCCGATCGAGGGCCACTGGTTCGGCAACGACCGCCTGGACTTCCGGCCCGAGCAGTACTGGGCCGCCGGCACCAAGGTGACGGTCCACCTCAACCTGGACGGCGTCGAGGGCCGCCCCGGCGTCTACGGCAAGCAGAAGAAGACCATCACCTTCACCATCGGCCGCCGCCAGGTCTCCACCGTCGACGCGAGCGCGAAGACCATGAAGGTCGAGCGCGACGGGAAGATCGTCAAGACGCTGCCGATCACCGCGGGCGCGCCGTCCACGACCACGTACAACGGTCAGATGGTCATCAGCGAGAAGTACAAGGTGACGCGGATGAACGGCGCCACGGTCGGCTTCGGCGGCGAGTACGACATCAAGGACGTGCCGCACGCGATGCGCCTGTCCCAGTCGGGCACCTTCGTGCACGGCAACTACTGGGCCTCGGCGAGCACCTTCGGCTCGGAGAACGTCAGCCACGGCTGCGTCGGCCTCCAGGACGCGCGGGGCGCGGGGACAGCTCGACCCCGGCCGCCTGGTTCTACGACAGCTCGATCATCGGTGACGTGGTCGTCGTGAAGAACTCCAAGGACAAGCAGATCAAGCCGGAGAACGGCCTCAACGGCTGGAACATGCCGTGGTCGGAGTGGACCGCCTAGGCGTTCCCGAGCTTTCGGCGGGGCCCGGTGCTGTGAGCAACAGCACCGGGCCCTCTTCCGTTGACGAGTTCTAACCTTCTCCCATGACTGTGAACCTCGAAGTCGCCGACGGCGTCGGAACGATCCGCCTCGACCGCCCCCGATGAACGCCCTGGACGTCGCCACCCAGGACCGGCTGCGCGAGCTCGCCCAGGAGGCGACCGACCGCGACGACGTGCGGGCCGTGGTCCTCTACGGTGGCGAGAAGGTGTTCGCGGCCGGCGCGGACATCAAGGAGATGCAGGTCATGGACCACGTGGCCATGGTCAAGCGCTCGCGCGCCCTCCAGGACGCCTTCACCGCGGTGGCCCGCATCCCCAAGCCGGTCGTCGCCGCCGTCACCGGCTACGCCCTCGGCGGCGGCTGCGAGCTGGCGCTCTGCGCCGACTTCCGGATCGCCGCCGACAACGCCAAGCTCGGCCAGCCCGAGATCCTGCTCGGCCTGATCCCGGGCGCGGGCGGCACCAGCGCCTCTCCCGCCTCGTCGGCCCCTCCAAGGCCAAGGACCTCGTCTTCACCGGCCGGATGGTGAAGGCGGACGAGGCCCTCTCCCTCGGCCTGGTCGACCGGGTCGTCCCGGCCGCCGAGGTGTGCAGAGCAGGCGCACGCGTGGGCCGCGAAGCTGGCGCAGGGCCCGGCCGTCGCCCTGCGGGCCGCCAAGGAGGCGATCGACCAGGGCCTGGAGACCGACATCGACACCGGTCTGGCCATCGAGCGCACCTGGTTCGCCGGCCTGTTCGCCACCGAGGACCGCGAGCGCGGGATGCGCAGCTTCGTCGAGGAGGGCCCCGGGAAGGCGAAATTCGGCTGAGCTGACCGAAAGGGGGCCGTCGGGTGTCGGCCAGGTGTCCGTAAGGCACCTGCCCGGAGCCCGTAAGGCGCCTCTCCGGGGCCCGTAGGGGCCGTTTCCCGTGGAACGGCCCCGCGGCCTGCCCCGATGCGGCCATGATGGGGGGCATGGCGGGCCTGGAGGGCAGAGAACAACCACGGCAGCGCGCGAGCGCCGCCGCAGGGCAGTGGTCATTGGCCGCGGACGACGAACAGGCCGCCGAAGCAGTGGAGTTGTACGGCAATCCGGCCGAGGACGACGTGCGGCTGCCGTCCCGTCCCGAGTCCGCGTGGTTGGCCCGCAGGCTCACGCAGCACGTCGTGATGCGCCAGTGGGCGCTGGGGCCGCAGATCGCCGAGCACGCGGTCCTCCTGGTCTCGGAACTGGTGGGGAACGCCGTCCGGCACACCGGCGCCCGGTCCTTCGCGCTGCGGTTGCAGCGGCGCCGGGGCTGGATCCGGATCGAGGTGCGCGACCCCTCGCGCGGGCTGCCCTGTCTGATGCCGGTGCACGAGCTGGACACGAGCGGCCGGGGGCTCTTCCTGGTCGACAAGCTGGCGGACCGCTGGGGCGTGGACCTGGCGCCGCGCGGCAAGACGACCTGGTTCGAGATGCGGGTCGCGGACCGCGTCTGAACCCTTCGACGGTCCGCCCCGGACGCACGGAAGCCCCGTGCGCCGTGGTGGGGCGTGCTGGGGGCTTCCGTGTGATGCGCCGTGGACGGGGGGTGTATCCACGGCCGCTGTGTCGACCTGGCCCGGGTCAATGGGGGTCGTGTCATCGACTATGGCAGACGAGTACCCTCATCGCCAAAAGTCCTTATCGTGATGAAAACGGTCAAACGCTGACACTTTAACTGTGAATCGTTGGTGACGTGTGGCACCTGCCTTGTAAACAGTGAATGGCTATGCGGTTCATTGATTGTTTCCCGGGGTCGTCCGCATGCTGGACGACCGACGAAGGCCGTAAACGTCCTGAATCGGCCTAATCGTTACAAAGCGCGCCGATCTCCCTTTGAATGGCCGGGTGAAGCAGACCGATCGCCGCCGAGCCCTCCGGGCGGGTGCGGCCGCCGTCCTGCCGGGATCCTCCTCGCCGGCTGCGGCGGCGGCCCGGAGAGGGCGCCGCCCCCGTGAAGAAGGCCGCGGCCCCTGCCGTACCCAGGGCGACCGCCCCGCCGGACTGCCCGGGATGCCGCCGCTCCTCGACCCGCACGACGTCTACGCCGCCGACCGGCCCGGCATGCTCTCCCCGGTGGTGAAGGACTTCCCTCCCGGATCTACGTCCCCAACACCGGCTCCGGCACCGTCTCGGTCATCGACCCCGCCACCTACCGGGTCGTCGCGACCGTCCCCGTCGGCGACCAGCCCCAGCACGTCGTCCCGTCCTGGGACCTGAAGACCCTGTGGGTCAACAACAACCGGGGCCACACCCTCACCCCCATCGACCCGGCCACCGGCAGGCGGGCAAGCCCGTCGAGGTCCACGACCCGTACAACCTCTACTTCACGCCCGACGGCAGGTACGCGATCGTCATGGCCTCGCTCGACCGCGAGCTCGTCTTCCGCGACCCGCACACCATGGAGCGGAAGAAGTCCGTCCCCGTCGACTGCTACGGCGTCAACCACGCCGACTTCTCCGCCGACGGGCGCTACTTCGTCGTCTCCTGCGAGTTCTCCGGCGAGCTGCTCAAGGTCGACACGGAGCGGATGGAGGTGATCGGACAGCAGAAGCTGCCCTTCGAGGGCGCCATGCCCCAGGACGTGAAGATCTCCCCGGACGGCAGGACCTTCTACGTCGCCGACATGACGGCCCACGGCATGTGGGTCCTCGACGGCGAGAAGTTCACCACCCCACCCTGCTGCCCACCGGCAAGGGCTGCCACGGCCTCTACGTCGGCCGGGACTCGCGCGAGATGTACGTCTCCAACCGGGGCGAGGGCACGGTCTCCGTCTTCGACTTCCGGAAGAACCGGCTGACGAAGAAGTGGCGGCTCCCGGGCGGCGGCTCCCCCGACATGGGCGGCGTCTCCGCCGACGGCAAGGTCCTGTGGCTCTCCGGGCGCTACGACTCCGAGGTGTACGCGATCGACACCGGCACCGGGAAGCAGCTCGCCCGCGTCCCCGTCGGCAACGGCCCCCACGGCCTCGCCGTCTACCCGCAGCCGGGCCGCTACTCGCTCGGCCACACCGGCGTCTTCCGCTGACCCCGTCGGGCCGCCGGGCCGGGGCGGCTAATCTGACCCCGTCGGACAAGCACCATGAAGGGGCGGAAACAGTGGCGGACATCGAGTCGGCACGCACGGCATTCAACCGGTACGACGTGGACGGGGACGGCTTCATCACCGCCACGGAGTACAAGAGCGTGATGGCCCAGTTGGGCGACTTCCACGTCACCGAGACGGTCGCCGAGGCGCTCATCAAGCAGCGCGACGACAACGGCGACGGCAAGCTGTCGTGGGACGAGTTCTGGTCCCACCTCAGCAAGGCCTGACCCGCCCGCCCGGACGGGCCGCGCGACCCCGGTCGCCCGCCCGTCCGGGGCCGGCCCCGACCCCCGGAGGCACTCCGATGGCACTGGTGGACCACCAGGAGGCGGACGTCACGGTCACGGCCGTGGCCCGCGTCGGGTCACAGGTGGACGCCGACGGGGACCCCGGCTTCGTCGACCGGGCGAAACACCCGTCGTGGTGGTCGGCGGACGTCCCCCTCCCCGGGTCGGCGACCGCCTGCGCGCCGTGGTCCTCGACGATTCCAGGACCCTCCGAGGCTCAGCGCCCTCGCAAGTGACATCGAGATCGCCCGCGCGCTGCGCGGGCGCGGCTGAGCACGCCCGGGGCCCGGCCCCGGCCCCCGGAGGCCCGGGGATCAGCACTCGATGATGTTCACCGCGAGGCCGCCCCGCGCCGTCTCCTTGTACTTGACGCTCATGTCGGCGCCCGTCTCCTTCATGGTCTTGATGACCTTGTCGAGGGAGACCAGGTGGCTGCCGTCGCCGCGCATCGACATCTTCGCGGCCGTGACGGCCTTGACCGCCGCCATGCCGTTGCGCTCGATGCAGGGGATCTGGACCAGGCCGCCGACCGGGTCGCAGGTCAGGCCCAGGTTGTGCTCCATGCCGATCTCGGCGGCGTTCTCCACCTGCTCCGGGGAGCCGCCCAGGACCTCGGCGAGGGCGCCGGCCGCCATCGAGCAGGCCGAGCCGACCTCGCCCTGGCAGCCGACCTCGGCGCCGGAGATCGAGGCGTTCTCCTTGAAGAGCATGCCGACCGCGCCGGCCGCGAGGAGGAAGCGGACCACGCCGTCCTCGTCCGCGCCGGGGACGAAGTTCATGTAGTAGTGCAGGACGGCGGGGATGATGCCGGCCGCGCCGTTCGTCGGGGCCGTGACCACCCGCCCGCCCGCCGCGTTCTCCTCGTTCACCGCCATCGCGTACAGGGTGATCCACTCCATGGCGTGGGCCTCGGGGTTGCCCTCGGAGCGCAGCTTGCGCGCGGAGTTCGCCGCGCGCCGGCGGACCTTCAGGCCGCCGGGCAGGATGCCCTCGCGGGACATGCCGCGCGAGACGCAGGACTGCATGACCCGCCAGATCTCCAGGAGGCCCGCGCGGATCTCGTCCTCGGTGCGCCAGGCCTTCTCGTTCTCCAGCATCATCGCGGAGATCGACAGGCCGGTCTCTTTCGCGAGGCGGAGCAGCTCGTCGCCGGTGCGGAAGGGGTACTTCAGGACCGTGTCGTCCGGGACGATCGGGTTCTCGCCCGCCACGGCGTCCTCGTCGACGACGAAGCCGCCGCCCACCGAGTAGTACGTCTTCTCCAGGACGAGCCCGCCCTCCGCGTCGTACGCGAAGACCGTCATGCCGTTGGCGTGGTACGGGAGCGCCTTGCGCCGGTGCAGTATCAGGTCGGCGTCGAAGTCGAAGGGGATCGCGTGGGTGCCGAGCAGGTCGATCCGGCCGCTCGCCTTGATCCGCTCGAACTCCTCGTCCGCGTGCTCCACGTCGACCGTGCGGGGCGAGTTCCCCTCCAGGCCGAGCAGGACGGCCTTGGGGGTGCCGTGGCCGTGGCCGGTGGCGCCGAGGGAGCCGTACAGCTCCGCCCGCACCTTCGCGGTGTGGGCCAGCAGGCCCTCGTTCTTCAGTCGGCGGGCGAACATCCGGGCCGCGCGCATGGGGCCCACCGTGTGGGAGCTCGACGGACCGATGCCGATCGAGAACAGGTCGAAGACCGAGATGGCCACGGGAAGACTCCTTGTGGGGGCTGGACGTCGTTGTCTGCCGGGGTGGTGCAGAGAGCGCGTGGGGCGGGGGACACGGGTCGGGGCACCGCGCCCGTTGTTCCAGTGTGCGCGGTGCCCCGGATGTCCGTACGAACAAAAGCGTACGAAATTACTAAGGTGTCACTTCAGGCCGGGGTACAGCGGGTGCTTGTCCGCGAGGGCGGTCACCCGGGCCTTGAGGGCCTCGGCCTTCTCGGCGTCGAAGCCCGGCTTGAGGGTCTCGGCGATGACGTCCGCGACCTCGCGGAAGTCCTCGGCCCCGAAACCGCGGGTCGCCAGCGCCGGCGTGCCGATGCGCAGACCGGAGGTGACCATCGGGGGACGCGGGTCGTTCGGGACCGCGTTCCGGTTGACCGTGATGCCGACCTCGTGGAGGCGGTCCTCGGCCTGCTGGCCGTCCAGCTCCGAGTCGCGCAGGTCGACCAGGAGCAGGTGCACGTCCGTGCCGCCGGACAGGACCGAGACGCCGTGGGCGGTCACGTCGTCCTGGACCAGGCGCTCGGCGATGATCCGGGCGCCCTCCAGGGTGCGCTCCTGGCGCTCCTTGAACTCCTCCGAGGCCGCGACCTTGAAGGAGACGGCCTTGGCCGCGATCACGTGCTCCAGGGGCCGCCCTGGAAGCCCGGGAAGACGGAGGAGTTCAGCTTCTTCGCGAACTCCTTCTTCGCCAGGATGATGCCGCCGCGCGGCCGCCGAGCGTCTTGTGCGTGGTGGAGGTCACCACGTCCGCGTGCTCGACCGGGTTCGGGTGCAGACCGGCGGCGACCAGGCCCGCGAAGTGGGCCATGTCGACCACAGGTAGGCGCCGACCTCGTCCGCGATCCGGCGGAACTCCGCGAAGTCGAGCTGACGCGGGTACGCCGACCAGCCCGCGATGATCACCTTCGGGCGGTGCTCCTTGGCGAGGCTCTCGACCTCGGCCATGTCGACCAGACCGGCCCCGTCCACGTGGTACGCGACCACGTCGAACTGCTTGCCGGAGAAGTTCAGGCGCATGCCGTGGGTGAGGTGGCCGCCGTGCGCCAGGTCCAGGCCCAGGATCGTGTCGCCCGGCTGGGCGATCGCGAAGAGGCAGCCTGGTTCGCGGAGGCGCCGGAGTGCGGCTGGACGTTGGCGTACTCGGCGCCGAACAGGTCCTTGATCCGGTCGATCGCGATCTGCTCGGCCACGTCGACGTGCTCGCAGCCGCCGTAGTAGCGGCGGCCCGGGTAGCCCTCGGCGTACTTGTTGGTGAGGACGGAGCCCTGGGCCTCCATGACCGCGACCGGAGCGAAGTTCTCCGAGGCGATCATCTCGAGGGTGGACTGCTGACGGCGGAGCTCGGCGTCGACGGCGGCGGCGACGTCGGGGTCCAGCTCGTGGAGGGGAGTGTTCAGAAGCGACATGAATCGATCCCTAGGGGTCTCGGGCCCGGTCTCAGTTCCCGGCGGAGAACGCGGCGTACTCGTCGGCGGTGAGCAGGTCGTCCGGCTCACCCGCGACGCGCACCTTGAACAGCCAGCCACCCTCGAACGGAGCCGTGTTCACCAGGGACGGGTCGTCCACCACGTCCTGGTTGGCGGCGACGATCTCACCGAGACGGGGGAGTACAGGTCGCTCACGGACTTCGTCGACTCCAGCTCGCCGCAGGTCTCGCCCGCGGTGACGGTGTCGCCGACCTCGGGGAGCTGGGCGTAGACGACGTCACCGAGCGCGTTGGCCGCGAACTCCGTGATGCCGACGGTCGCGACGCCGTCCACGGCGTCCGACAGCCACTCGTGCTCCTTGGTGTACCGAAGCTGCTGGGGGTTGCTCATGACCTGATTCTCCTGGATCGGGGGAGTGCTGATGAACGTCGGTCTTGCGGGGTGAGACGCCGGGTGGGACGGATACGTCACTTCCGGCGCTTGTAGAAGAGCAGCGCCACGACCTCGTACGGCTCGTGGGTGCCCCGGACGTCCACGCCCACGCCCGGGGTGCCGGGCTCCGCGTGCGCCGCGTCCACGTACGCCATCGCGATCGGCTTCCCGAGGGTCGGGGACGGGGCGCCGGAGGTGACCTCGCCGACGACCCGGCCGTCCTTGACGACGGAAAACCCGGCGCGCGGGACCCGGCGGCCCTCGGCGACCAGGCCGACCAGCTTGCGCGGCGGGGCGGTCTCGGCGCGCTCGGCGGCCTTCTCCAGGGCCTCGCGGCCGACGAAGCGGCCCCGTTGGTCGTCTTCTCGAACTTCACGACCCGGCCGAGGCCGGCGTCGAAGGGGTGAGGAGGTGGTCAGCTCGTGGCCGTACAGCGGCATGCCCGCCTCCAGGCGGAGCGTGTCGCGGCAGGACAGGCCGCAGGGGATCAGGCCGACGCCCTCGCCCGCCTCGGTCAGGGCCTTCCACACGCCCTCGGCGTGCTCCGGCTTCAGGAAGAGCTCGAAGCCGTCCTCGCCGGTGTAGCCGGTGCGGGCGATCAGGGCGGGCACGCCCGCGACCGTGCCGGCAGGCCGGCGTAGTACTCAGGCCGTCCAGGTCGGCGTCGGTCACCGACTTCAGGATGCCGGGGACTCCGGGCCTGGACCGCGATCAGGGCGTACGCGTCGCGGTCGTCGCGGACCTCGGCGTCGAAGCCGGCCGCGCGCTCGGTGAGGGCGTCCAGGACGGTCCGGGCGTTGGAGGCGTTGGCGACCACCATGTACTCGGTCTCGCCCAGGCGGTAGACGATCAGGTCGTCCAGGATGCCGCCGTCCTCGCGACAGATCATGGTGTACCGGGCGCGGCCGGTGCCCACCGTGGAGATGTTGCCGACCAGGGCGAAGTCCAGGAGCTCGACGGCCTGCGGCCCGGTGACGGTGATCTCGCCCATGTGGGAGAGGTCGAAGAGGCCGGCCCGGGTGCGGACGGCGTGGTGCTCGTCGCGCTCGCTGCCGTACCGCAGGGGCATGTCCCAGCCCGCGAAGTCGGTCATGGTCGCGCCCAGCGAACGATGCAGCGCATCGAGGGCGGTCAGGCGGGGGCAGAGGTCATGGGGTGGCTCCCGGGTCCCAAGGGCGTTCGGTGACGAAGACATGACGGGCGAGGACGTCCTCCCCATCTGTCATGGAACCTGAGAGGTTCACCGGGGGCATCTCGTCACCGAGAGCCCGGCTTGCACCTTGGGTGGGGACACGACGGTGTCCCGCTTTTCAGATCTGCCTCATCCACGCGGTACGGGGCCTGAGAGATTCAAGGGAGGGTCTTGCTCCTTCGGCGCCCGGACACACTCCGTGGTGACCCACGTCGCGCTCCGGAACTCTCCCGCGCGGATTCGAACGGCCGGTATGCGGTTGTACGGCGACTGTGCGCGCCCAGGGCCGGACAGGTCCTGGCGGGCACATCATTGCACGCGGTGTCGGCGCGGCAAATCGCTTGTGCCCCATTACCGTTTCTTTACACTTCTTGGGAAGGGTCTCCCGAGGCCCGGCAGGGGGAGAAGGCGATGACGATCCAGCACACCGGCGCGTACGCGACGAGTACCGGCATACCGTCCCCACGGGCCCGCGCCCGGTCCCGGGGACGGGGCCGGATCCTGCAGGACCTGCGCGAGCGCGGCGGCCGGGGCCCCCGCGCCCTGGCCTTCGCGGCCGGGGACCTCGTGGTCGTCTCCGGGCTGCCCGGCAGCGGCAAGTCCACCCTCATGAAGCGGACGGCCGGGGACCGGGCATCGACTCCCAGGACGCCCGGGAGCGCTGGGAGGCCCGGATGCCCCGCCTCCTGCCGTACGCCCTCTACCGCCCCTGGTCCGGATCGCGCACTACGCCGGGCTGCGCCGCGCCCTGCGCTCCGGCGCGAGCGTGGTCGTGCACGACTGCGGCACCCAGTCCTGGGTGCGCGGCTGGCTCGCCCGCGAGGCCCGCCGGCGGGGGAGCGAGCTGCACCTGGTCCTCCTCGACGTCACCCCGGACACCGCCAGGGCCGGGCAGCACGCCCGGGGCCGGGGCGTCTCCGCGTACGCCTTCGCCCGGCACCGGCGCGCGGTCGGCCGGCTGCTGCGGGCCGCCGGGGACGGCCGGCTCCCGCACGGCTGCGCCTCGGTGACCCTGCTCGACCGGGACGCCGCGGACGCCCTCCGGACGATCGGCTTCGGGGAGGCGGTCTGACCCCTTCCCCGCGCGTCCCGGGCGTCCCTGCCCTTCCCTTCCGGCCACGGCGACGCCCGGGCGGCGTTAGAGTGCTGCCGGGCGGCCGGGTACGGCAGGCCGCGCGAGAAGGGGAACGGGACCGTGGACGTGACGTGGCCGGGCAACGAGCTCGAAGAGGTGCTTGCCGCCTCGCTCGGCAACCCGAGGCGGGCGGCCGCCTCCTGGAGGTCCTGGGCCGCAGCCCGGTCTGGGTCCCCCTGCCCAACGGCGGCGGCCCCGACAGCCCCGACCTGGACCTCGCCACCATGGAGATCGAGGGCGCGGCCTACGTCCCCGTCTTCAGCTCCGAGCAGCAGCTCCGCGCCTGCGCGGGCGACCACATGTCCTTCGCCGTCGCCCCCGCCCGCGACTTCGCCCGCGGCCTGCCCCCGCAGCTCGGCATCGCCGTGAACCCCGGCGGCACCGTCGGCGTCCCGCTGCCCCGCCCGCCGTCGCCGAGCTCTGCCGCGCCGGCCGGACCCCGCTCGACGGCCCCGCGTCCGGCGGCCGCGTCCGGCTCTTCGAGCCCGACTGGCAGGACGACCCCGTCGACTTCCTCGCCGCCGCCTCCGCCGAGTTCGAGGCCACCGGCGTCGTCGCCACCGCCCGCCGCGCCCTCGCCAGCGTCGAGGGCACCGAGCCAGCCCTCTTCATCGGCGTCCAGCTCTCCCACTGGGAGGGCGCCGACCGGACCGCCCCCTGGACGCCCTCGGCCGGGCCTCGGCCGCGTCGAGGTCGCCTGGCCGGTCAACCTCATCCTGCTCGACATGGCGCAGGACCCGGTCGGGGACTGGATGACGGAGCGGGTCCGCCCCTTCTACCAGCGCGCCGCCGTGTGAGCGGCTCCCTGTTTAAGCTGAACTGATTCGGTGGACGGAAGAGGGCGGGACCCAGGGTGAGTGCGTCAGGCACCGCTGCGGCCGGTCAGGTCGAGCACATGCTGCGCCAGGTGGCACCCGGACGCTACGACGCGTACGAGCGGCTGCTGCACGCCCTCGCCGACGGCGAGCTGCGGATACTGCTCTGGCAGGGCTCGCCCGGCTCGCCCGACGCCCAGTACGGGAACATGGAGGTCGACGGCTTCGGCTACGCGCCCTGCGTCACCTCCGACCAGGAGCTCGCCGCCTCCGGCTGGAACCGCGGCCACGAGCGCGTCACCGGCCGCGAGATCGCCCGCGCCCTCTACCCCGACCGCTGGGGCGTCTGGCTGAACCCGCACGCCCCCGGCGGCGGCGTCGGCATCCCTGGGCCGACCTGCGCCGGATCGCCACCGGCCTCGACCGGATGCCCGCCGGGCCGCTGCGCGTCACCGAGCCCGCCCTGGAGATCCCGCAGTTCTACGCCCTGATCACGCAGAACGCGCACCGCACCCCGGCCGTCCGGGCGCTGCGCCGCGGCTGGGTCCAGCCCGCGCTCGGCTCCCCGTACCTCGTCATCGGGCTCGACCTGTACGACACCTCCCCGGCGGCCGTCGACACGGTCCGGTCGATGATGCGCCAGTCCATCGGCTCCGTCCCCGACGGGCTGCCCGTCTCGACGGTCGCCCTCTCCGACCCGTACGACCCGGTGGCGCTCTGGCTGCGGGCGAACGCGCGCCCCTTCTACGACCGCGAGGCGCACGCGGGGCGCGGCCCGGCCCCCGCCCCGGGGTACGGCTACCCGCCGGCGGCACCGTCCGGATACTGAGACGGCCGCTGTCTCCCCGTCCGTCCCGCGGGCCCCGCCGAAGCCTTCGTTCGCCCCAATTGAAGAGCTCAAAAGCCCAGTTGGGTGACATGTCCGATTGGGGAGAAGAGGGGCCGAGATGGTCCGCTCACACCCGTGCGACGTCCGGATAACGGAAGTCGCAGCACCGCATCACGTTTGAGCAAACATTCCCCGTCAGGGCTGGCGGGTGATCACGAGCACATTGAAGACTCCCCGGAACACCGGGTGTTCCGCTCCTTTTCGAGCAGGTCCCCGGCAGGTTGTTCCACCGAGCCGCCACCCGCGGCGGGCAAGGGCCGGCTACCGGCGGCCGAGAGGGTCCTCACCACGATGACGGCACCACTGCACGAGACCAGTGCGGGCGCGTCGACCGCCACCGTCGACGGCGTGCCCGCCGATCCCGGCTCCTCCGGCACCCCCGGCACCCCCGAGAAGGGGATCCAGGGCCGCTCGCCCTGGAAGATCGCCTGGACCCGCCTCAAGCGCGACAAGCTCGCCCTCGCCGGCGCCTGCGTCGTCGTCTTCCTCATCCTGGTCGCGATCTTCGCGCCGCTCATCGTCGGTCTCCTCGGCCACCCGCCGGACGAGTTCCACGAGGACCAAATCGACCCGCTCTTCGGCACCCCGATCGGCTCCTGGGGCGGCATCAGCTCCGACTTCCTCCTCGGGGTCGAGCCGGTCAACGGCCGCGACGTCTTCAGCCGCATCGTCTACGGCGCGCGGATCTCGCTGCTCGTCGCCTTCCTGGCGGCGGTCTTCGCGGTCCTCCTCGGCACCGTCCTCGGCATCGTCGCGGGCTACTTCGGCGGCTGGATCGACGCGGCCCTCAGCCGGGTCATGGACGTCATGCTCGCCTTCCCGCAGCTCCTCTTCACGATCGCGCTCGTCTCGGTGCTGCCCAACGAACTCTTCGGGATCGAGGGTTCGGGCGTGCGCATCGGCGCCCTCGTGATGGTGATCGGCTTCTTCGGCTGGCCGTACGTCGGCCGCATCGTCCGCGGCCAGACCCTCTCGCTGCGCGAGCGCGAGTACGTGGAGGCCGCCCGCAGCCTGGGCGCCGGCCGCCTCTACATCCTCCGCAAGGAGCTGCTGCCCAACCTGGTGGCCCCGATCACGGTCTACGCGACCCTCATGATCCCCACCAACATCCTCACCGAAGCGGCCTCAGCTTCCTCGGCGCCGGCGTGAAACCGCCCACCGCCTCCTGGGGACAGATGCTGTCCAAGGCCGTCAACACCTACGAGTCGGACCCCCTGTTCATGGTGATCCCCGGCCTCGCGATCTTCATCACCGTCCTGGCGTTCAACCTCTTCGGCGACGGCGTGCGCGACGCGCTGGACCCGAAGGGCTCCCGCTGACCGCTCGCCGACGACCCGCAAGACCCGCCCCTGCCGCTGGCGACAGGAGGCCCATCCCCACCGGCGGACCGCCGTGACGGCCGCCACTATCCCGGAGGTTGCGAGACCCATGACCTGATGAGCACTCAGAGGCGCAGAATCGCCGCGGGCGCGCTGCTCGCGGCGGCCACGATGGTCGTCACCACGGCCTGCGGCGGCGGCAGCGGCGACAAGGGCAAGGACGGCCTCGCCTTCAACGGCGGCGTCAACAAGGTCCTCAACGCCTCCGACAAGAAGGGCGGCGAGCTGAAGTTCATCGGCTCGCAGGAGGCCGACTCGTGGGACCCGCAGCGCGGCTACTACGGCTTCGTGTGGGACTTCGCCCGCTACTACACGCGCCAGCTCGTCACCTTCAAGGCCGAGCCGGGCGCCGCCTCCACCGAGCTGGTCTCCGACCTCGCCACCGACACCGGCAAGGTCTCGGCCGACGGCCTCACCTACACCTTCACCCTGAAGGACGGGGTCACCTGGGAGGACGGCAAGCCGATCACCTCCAAGGACATCAAGTACGGCATCGAGCGCATCTGGGCCCAGGACGTCATCTCCGGCGGCCCGATCTACCTCCAGCAGGTCCTCGACCCCAAGGGCGAGTACAAGGGCCCGTACAAGGACACCTCCGCGGACAAGCTCGGCCTGAAGGCGATCGAGACCCCGGACGACAAGACCATCGTCTTCAAGCTGCCGGTCGCCAACGGCGACTTCCTGCAGATGCTGGCGATGCCCGCGGCCTCCCCGGTCCGCCAGGACAAGGACACCAAGTCCAAGTACGGCCTGAAGCCCTTCTCCTCCGGCCCGTACAAGTGGGAGTCGTACACCCCCAACAAGTCGATCAAGCTCGTCCGCAACGACAAGTGGGACGCCAAGTCGGACACCGTCCGCAAGGCCCTGCCGGACAAGATCAGCGTCACGTTCACCACGAACGCCGACGACATGGACAACCGCCTGATCGAGGGCGAGTACGACCTCGACATCAACGCCACCGGCGTCGGCGCCGCCGCCCGCCAGAAGGTGCTCCAGCAGCACAAGGGCAACATCGACAACCCGCAGACGGGCTTCATCCGCTACGCGGTCTTCCCGCAGACGGTCATCGACAACGTCGAGTGCCGCAAGGCCATCATCTACGCGGCCGACTCGAAGTCCTCCAGACCGCCCGCGGCGGCCCGCAGGCCGGTGGCGACATCGCCTCCAACATGCTGCCCCCGGCGATCAAGGGCGCCGACCCGAAGGCCGACCCGTACGGCAAGCTCGCGGGCAAGCCGGACACCGCGAAGGCCAAGGCGGCCCTCGCCAAGTGCGGCAAGCCGAACGGCTTCAAGACCACCATCGCGGTCCGCAACAACAAGCCGATCGAGATCGCCACCGCCGAGTCCCTCCAGCAGTCGCTGAAGGCCGTCGGCATCGACGCCCAGATCGACCAGTTCGACGGCGCCCAGACCTCGGGCATCATCGGTTCGCCGAAGGTGGTCAAGGAGAAGGGCTACGGCATCATCATCATGGGCTGGGGCGCCGACTTCCCGTCGGGCCAGGGCTTCCTCCAGCCGCTGGTCGACGGCCGCTTCATCCTCCAGAGCGGCAACAACAACTTCTCGGAGCTGAACGACAAGGCCGTCAACGGCCTGTTCGACCAGGCGCTGAAGGAGACCGACCCGGCCAAGGCCGGCGAGCTCTACAAGCAGATCAACACGAAGGTCTCGGAGGCCGCGGTCTACCTGCCCTTCACCCACGAGAAGAACATCATCTGGCGCAGCTCCCGGCTGACCAACGTCTACACGGCGGACGCCTACAACGGCCGCTACGACTACGCGTCGCTCGGCGTCGTCAAGTAATCCGACCCGCTCCACCGGCGCACCACCCGCCGCCAGGTCCGAAGGGCAGGTGATGGCCGAGGGCGGCGGCCGGGGCACCCGATCGGGTGCCCCGGCCGCCGACCGCCAACCGACCGCATGCTTGCATACATAGTCCGGCGACTCTTCGCGGTCGTCGTGATGCTGCTCGTCGTCACGCTCGTGACGCTCAGCATCTTCTTCCTCATTCCCAAGCTGACCGGCAGCGATCCTGCCGCGATGTTCGTCGGCAAGCAGGCGGACCCGGCCTCCATCGAGGGCATCCGGCAGAAGCTGGGCCTGGACGAGCCGATCCTGGTGCAGTTCTGGCACTTCGTCTCGGGCATCTTCGTCGGCCGCGACTACGTCGGCGGCGGCGACAGCATCCACTGCGCGGCCCCGTGCTTCGGCTACTCCTTCAAGACCGAGCAGGACGTCTGGACCATGCTGGTCGACCGGATCCCGGTCACCCTCTCCATGGTCCTCGGCGCGGCGGTGCTCTGGCTCCTCATGGGCGTCACCACCGGCGTCGTCTCCGCGCTGAAGCGCGGCACCGTGGTCGACCGGGCCGCGATGGTCACCGCGCTCGCCGGCGTCTCGCTCCCCATCTACTTCACCGCCATGCTGGCGATGTTCTCTTCCGCACCCAGCTCGGCTGGCTGGACGCCACGTACGTGCCGTTCACCGAGTCCCCGGGCGAGTGGTTCGTCGGCCTGCTGCTGCCCTGGGTCACCCTCGCCTTCCTCTACGCGGCGATGTACGCGCGCCTCACCCGCGCCACCATGCTGGAGGTCCTCGGCGAGGACTACATCCGCACCGCCCGCGCCAAGGGCCTGCCGGAGCCGGTCGTGCTCGGCAAGCACGCGATGCGCTCCACCATGACCCCCATCCTGACCATCTTCGGCATGGACCTGGGCGCCCTCGTCGGCGGCGCGGTCCTGACCGAGACCGCGTTCAACCTGTCGGGTCTCGGCAACGCCGCCTTCAAGGCGGTCGGCGACCGCGACCTGCCGGTGATCCTCGCGGTCACCCTCATCACGGCCGCCTCCGTGGTCATCGCCAACCTCGTGGTGGACCTTCTGTACGCGGTGATCGACCCCCGAGTGAGGCTCGCATGACGGACAAGCTGCCGAAGACCGGAACGGCGGTGGAGGAGCCCGCCGTCGCCGCGGGCGGCTCCGCCCCCTCCGAGGCCTTCCTCGACGTGCGCGACCTGAAGATCCACTTCCCGACCGACGACGGCCTGGTCAAGTCGGTCGACGGCCTCTCCTTCCAACTGGAGAAGGGCAAGACCCTCGGCATCGTCGGCGAGTCCGGCTCCGGCAAGTCGGTGACCTCGCTCGGCATCATGGGCCTGCACACGGTCGGCCAGTACGGCCGGCAGAAGGCCCGGATCTCCGGCGAGATCTGGCTGAACGGGCGCGAGCTGCTCTCGGCCGACCCGGAAGAGGTCCGCCGGATGCGCGGCCGCGAGATGGCCATGATCTTCCAGGACCCGCTGTCCGCGATGCACCCGTACTACACGGTGGGCGCCCAGATCGTGGAGGCGTACCGCGTCCACCACGACGTGAACAAGAAGACGGCGCGCACCCGGGCCGTCGAACTCCTCGACCGGGTCGGCATCCCCGAGCCCGCCAAGCGGTTCGACAACTACCCGCACGAGCTCTCCGGCGGCATGCGGCAGCGCGCGATGATCGCCATGGCGCTCGTCAACAACCCCGAGCTGCTCATCGCCGACGAGCCGACCACGGCCCTCGACGTGACCGTGCAGGCGCAGATCCTCGACCTGATGCGGGACCTCCAGAAGGAGTTCGGCTCCGCGGTCGTCATCATCACCCACGACCTCGGCGTCGTCGCCGAGCTCGCCGACGACATCCTCGTCATGTACGGCGGGCGCTGCGTCGAGCGCGGCCCGGCCGAGCAGGTCTTCTACGAGCCGCAGCACCCCTACACCTGGGGCCTGCTCGGCTCGATGCCCCGCATCGACCGCGAGCAGACCGACCGCCTCATCCCGGTCAAGGGCAACCCGCCCAGCCTCATCAACATCCCGAGCGGCTGCGCGCTTCAACCCGCGCTGCCCGTACGCGGACGTCCCCAAGGGCGGCATCACGCGCACCCAGCGGCCCGAGCTGGAGCTCGTCGGAGAGCGCCACTACTCCGCCTGCCACATGCCGCGGGAGGAGCGCACCCGCATCTGGACCGAAGAGATTGCGCCGAAGCTGTGAGCGAGACCATGGAACCCCTGCTCAAGGTCACCGGCCTGCAGAAGCACTTCCCCATCCGGAAGGGCCTGCTCCAGCGCCAGACCGGCGCGGTCAAGGCGGTCGACGGCCTCGACTTCGAGGTCTACCCCGGCGAGACCCTCGGCGTCGTCGGCGAGTCCGGCTGCGGCAAGTCGACGATGGGCCGGCTCATCACCCGCCTGCTCGAACCGACCGGCGGCACGGTCGAGTTCCAGGGCAAGGACATCTCCCACCTCGGAGTGTCCGGGATGCGGCCCTTCCGCCGGGACATCCAGATGATCTTCCAGGACCCGTACGGCTCGCTGAACCCGCGCCACACGGTCGGCACGATCGTCTCCGCGCCCTTCCGGCTCCAGGGCGTCGAGCCCGAGGGCGGCGTGAAGAAGGAGGTGCAGCGCCTCCTCGGCCTGGTGGGCCTCAACCCGGAGCACTACAACCGCTACCCGCACGAGTTCTCCGGCGGCCAGCGCCAGCGCATCGGCATCGCCCGCGCGCTCGCGCTCAAGCCGAAGCTGGTCGTGGCGGACGAGCCGGTCTCGGCCCTGGACGTCTCCATCCAGGCGCAGGTGGTCAACCTCCTGGACGACCTCCAGGACGAGCTGGGCCTCACCTACGTGTTCATCGCGCACGACCTCTCGGTCGTCCGGCACGTCTCGGACCGCATCGCCGTGATGTACCTCGGCAAGATCGTCGAGCTCGCGGACCGCACGTCCCTCTACACGGCCCCGATGCACCCGTACACCCGGGCCTGATGTCGGCGGTCCCGGTCCCGGACCCGCGCCGCCGGGGCGTCAAGAGCGAGCGCATCCTCCTCAACGGCGACGTCCCTCCCCGATCGCCCCGCCGCCGGGCTGCCGCTTCCACACCCGCTGCTGGAAGGCCACGGAGATCTGCAAGACCCAGGAGCCCCCGCTCCTGGAACTCCGCCCGGCCAGCGCGTGGCCTGCCACCACCCGGAGAACGCGGAGGGCGTGACGCTGCCGGGCGCACGGGAGTCGGTGGAGATCACGAAGCGCCCGGAGCCGACGGCGTCGGTCGCCACCGGGACGGAGACCCCGGCCGAGACCGGGAAGCCTGCGGCCGGGACGGCTCCGGTCGAGGGCGGGGCGGCTGCGGAGGCGGAGGCCCTGGCCGAGGCCGGGAAGCCCGAGGCTGTGGAGGCTCCGGTCGAGGCCGGGGCACCCGTCGAGACCGAGGTCCGGGCCAAGGCCGAGGCGCCCGCCAAGGTCGAGGCGCCCGCCGAGGCGGACGGGGCGGCCGAAGCCGCTGCCGAGCCCGCGCCCGGGGTGACGAAGCCGGCCGGCCCCGCCGCCGAGGGCGACGCGCCGAAGGCGTGAACCCCGAGAGGTCCCCGTCGCCGCCCGGCGACGGGGACCTCTCGCGTGTGCGGGCGGCGCGCCTCGCCCAACGGCGTTCCGTACCGCCAGGCCGGGGCCTCTCGCGCGGGGCGGCGCCCGCCCGGCACTCCACGCCCGGCGGGGCCGAGCGCTCCGTACGGCGCCCCGGCCGCGCCGGCTCGCGGCGCGGAGCGCCTCGCGTCAGAGGGGTTCGGGGGCGCGGCCCCCGGTCCCGTCAGGGTTTCGGGAAGGGCGGGGTGGGGAGACCCCTCCCCACCCACCAGGGGCCGGGGCAAGACGGCTCCGCCCCCGCCGGAAGAGGCGCGACACGAGAACCGACTCCAGTCCCACCGAGGCCACCGGGACACCGGACCCGCAGGCCGCCGCCCACCCCCACGGGAACTACCGGCACAATTGGGCGGTGCTCACGACCTGTTCACCCCCTCCGTCCAACACGCCCTCGATCTCGTCGGCATCTTCGTGTTCGCCATCTCCGGCGCCCTCCTCGCCGTCCGGAAGAACTTCGACGTCTTCGGCATCGCCGTCCTCGCCGAGGTCACCGCCCTCGGCGGCGGCCTCTTCCGCGACCTGATCATCGGCGCCGTACCCCCGCCGCCTTCACCGACCTCGGCTACTTCCTCATGCCCTGGTCGCGACGGTCCTCGTCTTCTTCCTGCACCCCCAGGTGGAGCGCACCCAGGCCGCCGTCAACGTGTTCGACGCCGCCGGGCTCGGCCTCTTCTGCGTGACGGGGACGACGAAGGCGTACGACTACGGCCTCGGCCTCACCTCCTCCGCCGCCCTCGGCCTCGCCACCGCCGTCGGCGGCGGCGTCCTGCGCGACGTGCTCGCCAACGAGGTGCCCTCGCTGCTGCGCTGGGACCGGGACCTGTACGCCGTCCCGGCGATCGTGGGCGCGACGACGGTCGTGCTCTGCATCCGCTTCGACACCCTCAACGCCTTCACGAGCGGCGCCGCCGTCCTCACCGCCTTCGTGCTCCGCCTCCTCGCCATGCGCTACCACTGGCGCGCGCCCCGCGCCTGGAACCGCCGCTCCTCCACCAGCGAGGAGCCGGAGAAAACTACCGCTCAGTAGTAACCTGCGGTACCTTCGGGTCCATGAGCACGAGCACCGAGACGAGCACCGAGCCGAACGCCGTCGTCGCGAACGAGTTCGACCGCGACACCGCCGTCACCCTCCGGGAGCCCGGCGTCTACGACGCCGACCTCTCCGCCGGCTGGACGATCATCCACGCCGTCAACGGCGGCTACCTCCTCGCCCTGCTCGGCCGCGCCCTCGGCCACCACCTCCCGCACCCCGACCCGTTCACGATCTCGGCGCACTACCTCACGCCGTCCGTGCCCGGTCCCGCGGTGATCCGGACCGAGACCGTCCGCACCGGCCGGACCCTCTCCACCGGACAGGCCTCGCTCTTTCAGTACGCCGAGGACGGCACCGAGGTCGAGCGCATCCGCGTCCTCGCCTCGTACGGCGACCTCGACGCCCTCCTCGACGACGTCCGCACCAGCGCGACGCCCCCGGCGATGGCCCCGATCGAGAACTGCTTCGGCGCCTCCGACGGCCCCACCCCGCAGATCCCCGGCTCCTCCGCCATCACCGAGCGGCTCGACATCCGCCTCGACCCGGCCTGCGTCGGCTGGGCGATCGGCGCCCCCTCGGGCAAGGGCGAGATGCGCGCCTGGTTCGGCCTCGCCGACGGACGCGAGCCCGACGCCCTCTCCCTGCTGCTCACCGTCGACGCCCTGCCGCCGACCTCCTTCGAGCTGGGCCTCAAGGGCTGGACCCCGACCGTCGAGCTCACCACCCACGTCCGCTGCCGCCCGGCCCCGGCCCGCTGCGGGTCTCCATCACCACCCGCAACCTGGCCGGCGGCTTTCCTGGAGGAGGACGCCGAGGTCTGGGACAGCGCCGACCGCCTGGTCGCCCAGTCCCGCCAGCTCGCCCGCGCGCCGCGCAGCTGAGCCCGTACGCCCGCATCCCCGTACGTACGCCGGCATCCCCGTACGTACGCCCGTACGCCCCGTACGCCCGGACCACCGCCGCCCCGCCCTTGCCGCACAGGGGCGGGGCGGCGGCCGCCGAGTGCGGCGGCGCGAACGAGCCGGGCGCGGGGAGCGCCGCGGCGGGCTCGTAGAATCGACCCACCATGGCTTACCTCGACCACGCCGCGACCACGCCCATGCTGCCCGAGGCGATCGAGGCGATGACCGCCCACCTCGCCGTCACGGGCAACGCCTCCTCCCTCCACGCCGCCGGACGGCGGCCCGGCAGACCGTCGAGGAAGGCCGCGAGACCCTCGCCGCCGCCCTCGGCGCCCGGCCGAGCGAGGTCGTCCTCACCTCCGGCGGCACCGAGGCCGACAACCTCGCCGTCAAGGGCCTCTACTGGTCCCGCCGCGACGCCGACCCCGCCGCGTCCGCGTCCTGGCCAGCCCGGTCGAGCACCACGCCGTCCTCGACGCCGTCGACTGGCTCGCCGTCCACGAGGACGCGCGGGTCGAGTACCTGCCGTCGACCGCCACGGCCGGGTGCACCCCGAGGCCCTGCGCGAGGCGATCGCCCGCGACCCCGGGACCGTCGCCCTGGCCACCGTCATGTGGGCCAACAACGAGATCGGCACCCTCATGCCGGTCCGCGAACTCGCCGACGTGGCCGCCGAGTTCGACGTCCCCCTGCACGCCGACGCCGTCCAGGCCGTGGGGCAGGTCCCGGTCGACTTCGCCGCCTCCGGACTCGCCGCCATGACCGTCTCCGGCCACAAGATCGGCGGCCCCTACGGCATCGGCGCCCTGCTCCTGGGCCGCGAGCACACCCCGTGCCCGTCCTGCACGGCGGCGGCCAGGAGCGGCACGTCCGCTCCGGCACCCTCGACGTCCCGGCCGTCGCCGCCTTCGCCGTCGCCGCCCGGCTCGCCGCCGAACGGCGCGAGGAGTTCGCCCGCGAGGTCGGCGCCCTGCGCGACGAACTCGTCACCGCCGTCCGTACGTCCGTCCCCGACGCGATCCTCGGCGGCGACCCGGTCGACCGGCTCCCCGCCAACGCCCACTTCACCTTCCCCGGCTGCGAGGGCGACTCGCTGCTCCTGCTGCTCGACGCGGCCGGCATCGCCTGCTCCACCGGCTCCGCCTGCACCGCCGGCATCGCCCAGCCCAGCCACGTCCTGCTCGCCACCGGCACCGACCCCGACCTGGCCCGGGGCACCCTGCGCTTCTCCCTCGGCCACACCTCCACCAAGGAGGACGTGGCGGCGGTCGCCGACGCGATCGGCCCGGCCGTGGAGCGGGCCCGCACGGCCGGCCTCACCTGAGCCCGGCCCCGCCGCCTCACGCCGGCTTCTTCGACGCCTCCCGCACCATCCGCAGATACCGGTCCCAGTCCCAGTGCGGACCGGGATCGGTGTGGTCAGTGCCCTCGACCTCGACGTGCCCGATGATGTGCTCCCGGTCCACGGGTATCCCGTACCGGGCGCAGATGTCGGCCGTCAGCCGCGCCGACCCTCGTACATCGCCGCCGTGAAGTCCTTCGGCCGGTCGACGAAGCCCTCGTGCTCGATGCCGACGCTCCGCTCGTTCATGCCCCGGTTCCCGGCGTGGAAGGCGACGTCGAGCTCCCGGATCATCTGCGCCACGTGCCCGTCCTTGCGGACCACGTAGTGCGCGGCGGCCCCGTGCCCCGGGTTCTTGAAGACCCGCAGGGCGGTCGCGTAGCTGCCCTGCACGACGTGGATCACGACCCGGTCGATCGTGTAGTCGTCCGGCCGGTCCGCCCGCCGCCAGTTCGCCCGCGCCGCCGACGTCCACTCCGCGCCCGCGTGGTCCAGCTCCCCCTCCACCCGCTTCTTCTGCGACCCCGGCAGCCGCCACCAGAAGCGCGCCAGCTCCTCCCGGGCGAGCACGGCCGTGCCCACCACGGCGGCCCCGCCGCCGAGCAGGACGGCCCGCCGCCCCACCGCCCGTTCCCCTTGCTCCCCATGTCTTCGAGAACGCTTACTACCGCGACGGTGGTTCCCGGCGCCCCGTACCCTGGTGGGGCTATGACTCAGACCCCGCCCCAGCGCCCCCACGCCCGCCCCTCCGGGTCCTCGCCGCCATGTCGGGCGGCGTGGACTCCGCCGTCGCCGCCGCCCGTGCCGCCGAGGCGGGCCACGACGTCACCGGCGTCCACCTCGCCCTCTCCGCGAACCCCCAGTCGTTCCGCACCGGAGCGCGCGGCTGCTGCACGATCGAGGACTCCCGCGACGCGCCGGGCCGCCGACGTCATCGGCATCCCCTTCTACGTGTGGGACCTGGCCGAGCGGTTCCGCGAGGACGTGGTGGACGACTTCGTCGCGGAGTACGAGGCCGGCCGCACCCCAACCCCTGCCTGCGCTGCAACGAGAAGATCAAGTTCGCGGCGCTCCTCGACAAGGCGCTCGCCCTCGGCTTCGACGCGGTCTGCACCGGCCACTACGCCACCGTCGTCCTGGGCGAGGACGGCACCCGCGAGCTGCACCGCGCCTCCGACATGGCCAAGGACCAGTCGTACGTCCTCGGCGTGCTCGACGAGAAGCAGCTCGCGCACGCGATGTTCCCGCTGGGCGACACCCTCACCACCAAGGACGAGATCCGGGCGGAGGCCGAGCGGCGCGGGCTCGCGGTCGCGAAGAAGCCCGACAGCCACGACATCTGCTTCATCGCCGACGGCGACACCCAGGGCTTCCTCGCCACCCGCCTGGGGAAGGCGGAGGGCGACATCGTCGACGAGGCGGGCGCGAAGGTCGGCACCCACGAGGGCGCGTACGGCTTCACCATCGGCCAGCGCAAGGGCCTGCGGATCGGCCACCCGGCGCCGGACGGCAAGCCCCGCTACGTCCTCGACATCTCGCCCGTGAACAACACCGTCACGGTCGGCCCCGTCGAGGCCCTCGACGTCACCGCCCTCACCGCGATCAAGCCCCGCTGGTGCGGCACCGCCCCGGAGGGCCCCGGCCGCTACACCGCCCAGCTCCGCGCCCACGGCGGCGAGACGCCGGTGAGCGCGGCGATGGAGACGGCGCACTGCGGGTCGTCTTCGACGAGCCCGTCCGGGGCGTCGCCCCGGCCAGGCGATCGTGCTGTACGACGGCACGCGCGTGGTGGGCTCGGCGACGATCGCCACGACGGTCCGCCGGACGACGGAACCGGCCGGCGCCTAAGGCCCGTCCGGCGGATCATGGCCGGGGCGGCTCCTCCGGCTCCCCGGCCGCCGGTCCGGGCGCGGCGACGGCCGCCGCGAGGTCGCCGGGCAGCAGCGGACGCATGAAGGTGCGCTCGTACCGCAGCACGCATCCGCTGTCGTCGCGGATGCGGTCCGCCTCGATGAACTCGGGGTCCCGTCCGAAGAGCCGCCGGTACTCCTCGTAGGCGGCCAGGCCGGGAAAGCTGAACAGGGCCAGGGCCTCGTCGCTCGCCCCCTCCGCCGGAAGGAAGTAGCCGTGGTGCGTGCCGCCGTGGGCCTGCACCAGCTCCATCCAGCGGCGGCCGAACCGCTCGAAGGCGGCGATCTTCTTCGGGTCGATCGTGTACCGCACGACGCATGTGATCATGGGCCAAGGCTAGGACCCGCCCGGAAACCTCCGCTCCTCCGCGAGGGAATCCGCGAGGAACTCCGCCAGGACCGGGGCCAGGACGTGCGGGGCGACCTCGTGGGTCTGGCCCGTCAGGGTGCGGTGCCGGGCCCGGGGAGGGCCGCCGCCAGCGCGCGGGCCGCGCGCCGGGTCTCCGCCGGGCTGAAGCCCCGTCGACCACGAGCACGCGTGCGGAGACCCGCCCGAGGGCACGTCCGCGTGCGGCGGCTCGTACACCGAGACCGGGCCCACCGGCAGCCCGGCCGCCGCGGCGGCGAGCGCGAGACGCCCCCGTACCCGTGCCGTGCACGGCCGCCCCCAGACCCACCGCCGCCAGGACGGCCGCCAGGTCCTCGACCTCCCGCTCGACGCCCCCGTGCTCCCGGCGGCCGTACGCCACGACCGGGAGGCGCCGGGCGAGCAACCCGGCCAGCGCCCGCCCGTCCGCCGTCCCCGGGGCCCCGCCCACCAGGACGAGCGGCGGCCCGCCCTCCCCGTACCGCTCGTACGCGACCGTCGTCCCGTCCCGTGACGTGACGCGCCCCCGAACCTGCTCACCTCGTCCATGGCAGGGCAGACCGGGACCGTCACCGGAACTCATCGCCCCGGCCCGGACTTTTCCGGGAGCCGTACGGTGGGGCCATGAACATCTGCGTCTTCCTCTCCGCCGCCCGGCTCGACGAGCGCTACACGGCCCCGGCCCGTGACTTCGCCACGCTCCTCGGCAAGGCGGGGCACACCCTCGTCTGGGGCGGCTCCGACACCGGCCTGATGAAGGTCGTCGCGGACGGCGTCCAGGAGGCGGGCGGCCGGCTCGTCGGCGTCTCCGTCGACTTCCTCGCCCACAAGGCCCGCCCGAACGCCGACGAGATGGTCGTCACCGAGGACCTCGCGCGGCGCAAGGCCCTGCTCCTCGCCAAGTCCGACGCGATCGTCGTCATGGTCGGCGGCACCGGCACCCTCGACGAGGCCACCGAGATCCTGGAGCTGAAGAAGCACGGCAAGCACCGCAAGCCGGTGGTCCTCCTCAACACGGAGGGCTTCTACGACGGCCTGAAGGAGCAGTTCCGGCGCATGGAGGAGGAAGGTTTCCTCCCGCTCCCCTCGCCGACCTCGTCTTCTTCGCGGACGACGGGGCGGCGGCCCTCGCGTACCTGGAAGCGGAGCTGAGCTGAGCAGGACGACGGACACTCCGCACCTGTGAACCGCGCACGGATACTCTTGCGCGGCCCTTTGCCGCTCTGCTGCGGGATGCGAGATTTCCTCGCCCCGGGCCCCCTTCGCGACTGTGTACGCGCGCGCGTGCCGCGTTAACGTCGCGGAGCACGACAGCGAAACGCACGGGGAGCGGGGGATCATGTCCTATTCGGAGCGCTGGCAGGAACTGTTCGGGCCGATCGGCGGGGGACGGCCGATGGGCCGTCGATGCGGCTCGCCTCGACGGCATCGGCGCCGGGGGCCGGGGCGGGCGGCGGGACCGGAACGCTCAAGCACCACGGCGGCCCCTGGACCAGCGCCTCCGGAACCGCCGACGACCTCCGCACCAGCACCGAGACGAGCCGGGCGCTGCTCGGCCCCGGGCACGAGGGCATCGCCGCGGGCGCCGCGGGCCTCGGCTCGGTCGCGGCCCTCAAGGGCGTGCTGACGTCATGGGAGGACCGTCTGCGGGCGGTACGCGACGAGTGCGACCGGCTCGGCGGGGCGCTGCTCGCGGTGGCCAAGGAGATGGGCGAGACCGAGATCGCGGTCGACAAGTCCTTCGGCCCCGTCGGCGCGGCCGGGGAGAAGGCGGGGACACGGCGATGACCGGAACACTCACCTGGCGTCAGCTCCGCGACCTCAGGACCTCGGAGTTCACGGACGCGGGCGACGCCTGGCACAAGGTCTCGAACCGCTCCGACGCCGACCGGGTACGGGTCGACCGGGCGATGACCGCGAAGCTCCGCGAGACCCAGGAGAGCGAGTCGGCCGAGGCGGCCCTCGGCAGGCTCCGGCGCCTCGGCCGCAACTTCCAGTACCTGCACACCGAGTGCGGTCTCGTCCGTACCGCGCTCAACGGCCTCGCCGCCGACCTCGTAGAGCCGCAGAGCCTCCTCAGGCAGGCACTCGCGGACGCCTCCGCCCACAACCTCACCGTCCACGAGGACGGTTCCGTGAGCTACCCGGCCGCCGAGGTCGAGGACCTGACCGGGGCGAAGAAGGAGGCGCCGGGCGGCACGGTCCGCGGCCACGACGGGCTCGCCCCGGCCTCGCCCGTCCTCGGTGCCGACGGGCGGCCGTCGCTGTACCCGGGGTACTCGGGCTTCAAGCCGATCAACCCGAACGCGGCCGGGGCGCGGGAGGTGGCCGACCGCATCGTCCGGGCGGTGCGGGCCGCGCGGGACGTGGACGACCGGTACGCGAAGACCCTGAACGGCCTCAAGGCGGAGAAGGGCCTCGACGTCACCGAGGCCACACTGAGGGACGTCTTCCGCGACACCGCCGACGTCCGCTCCACCGCCGGCGGGCACCTCGGCGAGGGGTCCCGGAGGACAAGAACCCCGCCGAACGCAAGAAGTGGTGGGACGGCCTCACCGACGAGCGGCGCCAGGAGTACCTGGAGGTCGCGCCGGACCTGATCGGCGGCCTCGACGGCATCCCTGCGGCGGCCCGCGACGAGGCGAACCGCACCTACCTGCCGATCCTCATGGACGAACTGTCCCGGGAGGGCGGCGACGACGCGAAGACGAAGCTGGACGCCCTGCGGGGATCCAGGACAAGCTGAACGCGCCGAGCGATCCGCCCGTGTTCCTCCTCGGCATCGGCGACGAGGGCAACGGCCGCGCGATCGTCTCGTACGGCAACCCGGACACGACGAAGAACGTCTCGGCGTACGTACCGGGCCTGGGTACCAAACTGAACGGGGAGTTCGTCGACGACACGCTGAAGCGGGCGCAGGACACGGCCATCGGGGCCCGGCGTATCGATCCGTCCAGTGCCTCCATCGTCTGGCTCGGCTACGACGCCCCGCAGCACGTGGACGTCATGTCGAAGGGCGACGCCCAGCGGGGCGCCCCGGCGTACAACGAGTTCATGGCGGGGCTCTCGGCGACCAACCGGAACGCCGACCCCCATGTGACGGCCATCGGCCACTCCTACGGTTCGCTCACCGTGGGAACGGCTGCCCAGCGGTCCGGCGGGATCCCGGGCGCCGACGACATCATCCTCCTCGGCAGTCCGGGTGTGGACGCGCAGAAGGCGACGGAGCTCGGTGTGGGCAAGGACCACGTCTTCGTCGGCGCCGCCGACAACGACCCTGTCACCCACCTCCCGAGCAAGGACGAGGCGGTGCTGGGCTGGGCGCTGAGCGGCCCGTTGGGCGTTCTGCCGGCCCGCGACCTCTTCGACATCGGCAACGACGACGTGTACTTCGGCAAGGACCCGGCGAGCGGGGCCTTCGGCGCCCGCCGCTTCAAGGTGGACGACGGCCCGGGGATGATCATGGAGGGCGGTGGCTTCGACGCCCACTCCCAGTACTTCACCCCCGAGCTGGACCCGGAGTCGGCCAAGAACATCGCGCGGATCGTCGCCGGCCGGCCTGACTGGATCACTACGGAGGAACACCGATGAAGCGAACGGAACGGGCGCTACGAGGTGTCGCCTCCGTCCTCCTGGCGGGCGCGATGCTGGTGGGGTGCGCGGGTCAGGACGGCGACGGAGGAGCGAGGAACGACATGAACATGCAGGAAGCGGCGGAGCGGGCGGACGCGATCCTCGACGCCACACTGGGAGCGGTTGTGCCCGAGGTCCAGTGGGCCCACGACACCTGGACCAGTGGAAGCTGCACCGTGACCCGGCGGCGAACCGTGACGACCGTCGTCTCCGAGCAGCGGCGCGGGAGTTTCCTGGGCGTGATCGAGCGGTTCTGGAAGAAGAGCGGATACGAGATCACCGGCGTGAACCCGCACAAGGAGGCGCCGGCCGTCTTCGCCAGGACGTCCGACGGCTTCATGATGTCCGTGGAGGTCGCCTACAAGGGCCAGGTGTTCTTCGACGTCACCACCGCGTGCGTGGAGAAGTCCGACGTCCTCGAGCCGACAGCCAAGCCCAACGGCCCCGCCCACCCCTACGGCAAGATCCCCGCCCCGAACGTCCACTCCGACTTCTGGTCCGCCACGACCCCCGTCCCCGGCCCCTCCTCCTGACCACGGGTGCGAGCATGGGAGCCATGGCTACTCATGTGATCACCGGAGCCGGCTCCGGCATCGGCGCGGCCGTCGCGCGCCGCCTCCACGCGCGCGGGGACGACCTCGTGCTCCACGCGCGCGACGCGGGGCGGGCCAAGGAGCTCGCCGCCGGGTTCCCCGGCGCGCGCACCCTGGTCGGGGACCTCGCGGACCCGGACCGGCTCTCCTGGGCGTTCTCGCACCAGAGCCTGCCCGAGCGGGTCGACGGGCTGCTGCACGTCGCGGGCGTCGTGGACCTCGGGCCGGTCGGCGAGCTCACCCCAAGACCTGGCACCACCAGTTGAACGTGAACCTGGTCGCCCCGGCCGAGCTCACCCGCCACTTCCTGCCCCAACTGCGCGTCTCCCGGGGGCACGTCGTCTTCGTGAACTCGGGCGCCGGGCTCAACGCGCACGCCGAGTGGGGCGCGTACGCCGCCTCAAGCACGGCCTGAAGGCCCTCGCGGACTCCCTGCGCCACGAGGAGCACGCCCACGGCGTCCGGGTCACCTCGGTCTACCCGGGCCGCACCGCCAGCCCCATGCAGGCGAAGGTGCACCAGCAGGAGGGCAAGGAGTACGACCCGTCGCGGTGGATCGACCCCGAGTCGGTCGCGACGGCGATCCTCACCGCGCTCGACCTGCCGCGCGACGCCGAGATCAACGACCTCACCGTCCGCCCGGGACGCTGACGGAGAGGACCGGGTCCCCGGGACGTACGCTTCCCCGGTGAGCGACACGACCGAGAAGAACGACTTCCCTGGGGCCCCGCCACCGGCGTCGGGTCCCTGCCCGGCGGCGACGCCCGCGAGGCCGCCAAGACCGTCACCGGCTCCTTCGAGGACTTCCCGTTCCTCGCGGAGCTGCCCGCGCGCGGGCCCGGCGCCGACATGACCGGCCGGACGATCGGGATGCTCGTCGACCTGTACGCGCACGTGGAGCCGAGCGGCTGGCGGATCAGCGACCGGCCCGGCCGCGACACCCGGCGGGCCCGCTCCTGGCTCGGCGAGGACCTCGACGCCCTGGAGGAGTTCACCCAGGGGTACGAGGGCGCGCTCAAGGTGCAGGCGGTGGGCCCCTGGACGCTCGCCGCCGCACTGGAGCTGCGCGGCGGCGAGGCCGCCCTCGGCGACGCGGGCGCCTGCCGGGACCTGGCGGGATCGCTCGCCGAGGGGCTCCACCAGCACCTGGCCGAGGTGCGCAAGCGCGTGCCCGGCGCCCGGGTCCTCCTCCAGCTCGACGAGCCCTCGCTCACCGCCGTGCTGCGCGGGCAGGTCCGCACCGCCAGCGGCTACCGCACCCACCGGGCCGTGGACCGGCAGGTCGTGGAGGGTGCCCTGCGGGACGTGGCCGCGGTCCACGACGGGCCGGTGGTCGTCCACTCCTGCGCTCCCGACGTCCCCTTCGCGCTGCTGCGCCGGGCCGGCGTCGCCGGGATCTCGTTCGACTTCGGGCTGCTCACCGAGCGTGACGAGGAGGCGATCGGGGAGGCCGTGGAGGGCGGCACGAAGCTCTTCGCCGGTGTGGTGCCGTCCACCGACGGCCCGTTGTCGGACCCGGGCGGTAGCGTCATGGGTGTCAGGACGCTGTGGCGCAGGCTGGGGCTGAATCCGGGGACCCTCGCGGAGTCCGTGGTGATCACCCCCACGTGCGGGCTCGCGGGCGCGTCGCCCGCCCACGCCCGCGCGGCGCTCGCCCACTGCGTCCGGGCTGCGAAGTCGCTCGCGGACAACCCGGAGTGACCGGGGACCGAGGCACGGGAGGACGGACGAAGGTGGCAGTCGACGAGGGGCCCTGCCCGCCGAGGCACGGGAGAAGCACGCGGACCTGGCCGAGCGGATCGAGGAGCACCGCTTCCGGTACTACGTGAAGGACCAGCCGGTCATCAGCGACGGCGAGTTCGACAGGCTGCTGCGCTCCTGGAGGCGCTGGAGGAGGAGTACCCGGAGCTGCGGACCCCCGACTCGCCGACCCAGAAGGTCGCGGGCCAGTACGAGACCGAGTTCACGGCCGTCGAGCACCGGGAGCGCATGCTCTCCCTGGACAACGCCTTCGACGACGAGGAACTGGCCGCCTGGGCCGAGCGCGTCGCCCGGGACGTCGGCACGCCCGACCACCACTTCCTGTGCGAGCTGAAGGTCGACGGCCTGGCCGTGAACCTGACGTACGAGCACGGACGCCTCACCGGGCCGCGACCCGCGGCGACGGACGCACCGGCGAGGACATCACGCCCAACGTGCGCACGATCGAGGACGTCCCGGAGCGGCTGAGCGGCGACCGGATCCCGGAGCTCGTGGAGATCCGCGGCGAGGTCTACTTCCCGATGGAGGCCTTCCTCGGGCTCAACGCCCGCCTGGTCGAGGCCGGCGAGAAGCCCTTCGCCAACCCGCGCAACGCGGCGGCCGGTTCGCTCCGCCAGAAGGACCCGAAGGTCACCGCCTCCCGCCCGCTCCACATGGTGGTGCACGGCATCGGCGCCCGCGAGGGCTTCGACATCGCCCGGCTCTCGGAGGCCTACGCGCTGCTCCACGAGTGGGGCCTGCCCACCGCCCGGCACAACAAGGTGGTCGAGACGCTCGACCAGGTGCGGGAGTTCATCGCGTACTTCGGCGAGAACCGGCACTCCGTCGAGCACGAGATCGACGGCGTCGTCGTCAAGCTCGACGAGATCCCCCTCCAGGGCCGGCTGGGCTCCACGGCCCGCGCCCCGCGCTGGGCCATCGCCTGGAAGTACGCGCCGGAGGAGGTCAACACCAAGCTGCTCGACATCAAGGTCGGCGTCGGCCGGACCGGCCGCGTCACCCGTACGCGCAGGTGGAGCCGGTGACCGTGGCCGGCTCCGAGGTCGAGTTCGCCACCCTCCACAACCAGGAGGTGGTCAGGGCCAAGGGCGTCCTGATCGGCGACACGGTCGTGCTGCGCAAGGCCGGCGACGTCATCCCGGAGATCCTCGGGCCGGTCGCGGACCTGCGGGACGGCAGCGAGCGGGAGTTCGTGATGCCGACCGAGTGCCCCGAGTGCGGGACGCCGCTGAAGCCGATGAAGGAGGGCGACATCGACCTCCGCTGTCCGAACGCCCGGACCTGCCCGGCCCAGTTGCGCGAGCGGCTCTTCTTCCTGGCCGGGCGGCAGTGCCTGGACATCGAGCACTTCGGCATGGTGGCCGCCGCGGCGCTGACCGGCCCCTGGAGCCGTCCGAGCCGCCGCTCGCGGACGAGGGCGGCCTCTTCGACCTCACCATCGAGCAGCTCCTGCCGATCAAGGCGTACGTCCTCGACCAGAGCAGCGGGCTGCCCAAGCGGGACCCGAAGACCGGCGAGGAGAAGGTCGTCACCGTCTTCGCCAACCAGAAGGGCGAGCCGAAGAAGAACGCCCTGGCGATGCTGAGGAACATCGAGGAGGCGAAGACCCGCCCGCTCGCCCGCTTCATCAACGGGCTCTCGATCCGGCACGTCGGTCCGGTCGCGGCCACGGCCCTCGCCCGCGAGTTCCGCTCCCTGGAGCGGATCGAGCAGGCGAGCGAGGAAGAAACTGGCGGCCGTCGACGGGGTCGGCGGGATCATCGCGGCGGCGGTGAAGCAGTGGTTCGCCGAGGAGTGGCACCGCGAGATCGTGCGCAGGTGGCGGGCCGCCGGGGTCGCCCTGGAGGACGAGGGCGCCGGCGAGGACGAGGGCCGCGTCCGCTGGAGGGGCTCACGGTCGTGGTGACCGGCACCCTGGAGAAGTTCACCAGGGATGGCGCAAAGAGTCGCTCCAGCGGCTCGGAGCGAAGGTGACCGGTTCCGTCTCGAAGAAGACCTCCTTCGTCGTGGTGGGGAGAACCCCGGTTCGAAGTACGACAAGGCGATGCAGCTCAAAGTTCCGGTCCTGGACGAGGAGGGCTTCTCGATCCTGCTCGCACAGGGACCCGACGCCGCCCGGGAGGCCGCGGTCCCCGTACCCGAGACTCCCCAATAGCCCCTTTCCGTCCCGGAGAACATCACCCGTTCGGCGCATACCAGACCGGGAGGGGTGGCCGGGTCTCATTCGGGCAAGACACGGAGAGCGCTGCCCGTCGGAGCCCTCGGCGGCCTAGTGTGGTGACCGTGCGTCTCGTCCTGCACGACCGCGCGAGGGCTCTGCCGGTCGTGGCGTCAGGACAACGGTCCCGTGGCACGAGGAGCGGCCGCCCGCCGGCGGTCCCGCACCGGACGACGGCGGCCGCACGACGGACGGCCGCCCACCGCGGCCCATGGCACACCGACGGCACCGCCGCCTGTGAGAGGACGGAAATGGAACCGACCGAGAGCGCCGCCCCGGTCCCCGGCCGCACGGCCACGTGGCCCCGGGGGCTCCACCTCCCGGCTGCCCGCAGTCGTGGTGGGCATCGCCGCCGTCCTGCTCGCCGCCGGACTCCAGCGGGCCCTCACCACCGGGCACGGACTCTTCCCCGGCGGGGTCACCGGCTGGTCCCTCGCCGTCCTCACCGGCCTCATCGTCGGCCACCTGGTCGCCCTCGGCCGCGACCGCTGGTGGGGCGGCACCGGCTCCGGCGCCGCCCTCACCCTCGCCGTCCTCCTGCTGTACGGCTGGGTGCCCGCCGGACTCGTCTCGCTGACCGTCGTCACCCTCGTCGGCGCCGCCCGCCACCACCGCTGGCGACAGGGCCTGCTGCACGGCGCCGCCGACGTCCTCGGCGTCGGCGCCGCCGCCCTCGTCCTCGCCCTCTTCGGCGACGTGCCGACCGTCGAGCAGCCCTGGCGGCCCTCGACTGGACGATCGGGGACCTCCCGGAAATCGTGCTCGCCGCGACCACCTACCTCGTGGTCACCCGGCTCCTCCTGTGGTACACGCTCGCCCCCAGGGCCGCGGGCTGCCCACCGCTGCCCGCACCGCCCTCCTCCGGCAGGGCCTCGTCGCCGTCGCCCTCCTCGGCATCGCCCCGCTCATCTGCGCCGTCGCCGCGAGCCGCCCGGTCCTCCTGCCGCTCTTCGCCGTCCCCTCATCGCCCTCGACTCCACCCTCTGGATCGCCCGCGCCCGCGCCGAGGAGCAACTCCGCGACCCCCTCACCGGCCTCCCCAACCGCCAGTGGCTCCTGGAGCGCGCCTGGACCGCCCTGGAGGACGCCGAGGGCCAGGGGCCCGCGCCGCCCTCGTCCTCATCGACCTCGACCGCTTCCGCTCGGTCAACGACACCCTCGGGCACCTCGCGGGCGACCGGTTGCTCCTCCAGATCGCCGACCGGCTCCGCCTCGCCCTGCCCGCGGCGCCGAGGCCGCCCGGCTCGGCGGCGACGAGTTCGCCGTCCTGCTGCCCACCGCCGACTCCACCACCAGCGCCCAGCGCGTCGCCCGCCACCTCGTCGCCGAGCTCTCCTCCCCGCTCGACCTCGACGGCCTCACCCTCGTCCTGGAGGCCAGCGCCGGCGTCGCCGTCTTCCCCGACCACGCCCTCGACGCCGAGGGGCTGCTGCGCCGCGCCGACGTCGCCATGTACCAGGCCAAGCGCGACCGCACCGGCGTCGAGGTCTACGAGTCCAAGCGCGACTCCAACACCCCCGACCGGCTCGGCCTCCTCGGCGACCTGCGCCGCGCCCTCGACGCCCACGAGGTCCAGCTCCACTACCAGCCCAAGGTCCGCTTCGACGGCCAGGTCGCGGGTCTGGAGGCGCTCGTCCGCTGGGTCCACCCCGAGCGGGGAAAGGTCCCCCGGACGAGTTCATCGCCATCGCCGAGTCCTCCGGCCTGATGCCCCACCTCACCGAGTACGTCCTGGAGACCGCCCTCGCCCAGGTCGCCCGCTGGCGCGCCCAGGGCCTCGACGTCCCGGTCGCCGTCAACGTCTCGCCGCGCGACGTCCACACCCCCGGCTTCGCGGGCGCCGTCGCCGCCCGGCTCGCCCGCCACGG
Organism: Streptomyces sp. WAC08241; assembly: GCA_007858575.1. GTDB lineage: Bacteria > Actinomycetota > Actinomycetes > Streptomycetales > Streptomycetaceae > Streptomyces. Next base: position 3,969,302 of record CP042279.1, on the reverse strand, counting down.
CGTCCCGGCCGGCTCCCTCCAGTTGGAGATAACGGAACACGTGCTCCTGGAGGACCCCCAGCGGGCCGCCGACACGCTCAACGGACTCACCGGCCACGGCGTCAAGATGTCCCTCGACGACTTCGGCACCGGCTACTCCTCCCTCGTCCACCTGCGCCGGCTCCCGGTCAGCGAACTGAAGATCGACCGCTCCTTCGTCGCCCGGCTCGCCGTCGACACCGAGGACGCCGAGATCGTCCGCTGCACCGTCGACCTCGCCCACTCCCTCGGCCTCCTCGTCGTCGCCGAGGGCGTCGAGGAACGACGAGACCTGGGAGCGGCTGCGCGACCTGGGCTGCGACGCCGTCCAGGGCTGGCTGGTCGCCGCCGCCATGCCGCCCGACGAGGCGACCGCCTGGCTCCTGGCCCGCGGCGAGCACGGCTGGCGCCGCCCCGCCGACCTCGCGCCCCCGACCGACCTGGACCACCCCTCGGGCCAGGTCGCCCCCAGGCCTGACCCGGCCGGGGAGTACTGTGTCCGTGCGTCGGCCAGGCGCTCCCCGTACGGGGGTGGTCCGGGCGAGAACTCGATCATTTCGCCGGGCAACTGTGCTCCCCGCGTACGCGGGGATAATCGGTCGCGTGAGTTGTGACGGCCCGCACAACATAGGATTGCGGCACACCATAAGACTCACCCAGAGGATCGCTGCATGCCTGGCATTACGCGCGAGGAGGTCGCCCACCTCGCCCGGCTGGCGCGTCTGGAGCTGTCCGGCGAAGAGCTCAGCCACTTCGCCGACCAGCTCGACGACGTCATCGGCGCGGTCGCCCGCGTCTCCGAGGTCGCCGACCAAGACGTACCGCCGACCTCCCACCCGCTGCCGCTGACCAATGTCATGCGCGCGGACGAGGTCCGTCCGTCGCTCACCCCGAGCAGGCGCTCTCCGGCGCCCCGGCCCAGGAGCAGCAGCGTTTCAAGGTGCCGCAGATCCTGGGGAGGACTAAGAAGTCATGACGGACAACACCATCATCACGCTCACCGCGGCCGAGATCGCCGGGAAGATCGCCGCCGGCGAGCTGACCGCCGTCGAGGTCACCGAGGCCCACCTCGCCCGCATCGAGGCCGTCGACGAGAAGGTCCACGCCTTCCTGCACGTCGACCGCGACGGCGCCCTCGCCCAGGCCCGCGCCGTGGACGAGAAGCGCGCCCGGGGCGAGAAGCTCAGCCCGCTCGCCGGTGTGCCGCTCGCGCTCAAGGACATCTTCACCACCGTCGGCATCCCGACGACCGTGGGCTCGAAGATGCTGGAGGGCTGGATCCCGCCGTACGACGCGACCCTGGTCAAGAACCTGAAGGCCGCCGACGTCGTCATCCTCGGCAAGACCAACATGGACGAGTTCGCGATGGGCTCCTCCACCGAGAACAGCGCCTACGGCCCGACCGGCAACCCCTGGGACCTCACCCGGATCCCCGGCGGCTCCGGCGGCGGCTCGTCGGCCGCCCTCGCCGCGTACGAGGCCCCCCTCGCCATCGGCACGGACACCGGCGGCTCCATCCGCCAGCCCGCCGCCGTCACCGGCACCGTCGGCGTCAAGCCGACCTACGGCGCGGTCTCCCGCTACGGCATGGTGGCCTTCTCCTCCTCCCTCGACCAGGGCGGCCCCTGCGCCCGCACGGTCCTGGACGCGGCCCTGCTGCACGAGGCGATCGCCGGGCACGACCCGCTCGACTCCACCTCCATCGACGCCCCGGTCCCGCCGGTCGTCGAGGCCGCCCACAACGGCTCCGTCGCCGGCATGCGCGTCGGCGTCGTCAAGCAGTTCCGCGGCGAGGGCTACCAGGCCGGCGTCGTGCAGCGCTTCGACGAGTCCGTCGAGCTGCTGAAGTCGCTGGGCGCCGAGATCGTCGAGCTGGACTGCCCCACCTTCGACCTGGCCCTCTCGGCGTACTACCTGATCGCGCCGTCCGAGTGCTCCTCGAACCTGGCCCGCTTCGACGCCATGCGCTACGGCCTGCGCGTCGGCGACGACGGCACCCGTTCGGCCGAGGACGTCACCGCCCTCACCCGCGAGGCCGGCTTCGGCGACGAGGTCAAGCGCCGCATCATCCTCGGCACGTACGCGCTCAGCTCCGGCTACTACGACGCGTACTACGGCTCGGCCCAGAAGGTCCGCACCCTCATCACCCGCGAGTTCGAGAAGGCCTTCGAGGAGGTGGACGTGATCGTCTCCCCGACGACCCCCACCACCGCCTTCCCGATCGGCGAGCGCGCCGACGACCCGATGGCCATGTACCTCGCGGACCTGTGCACCATCCCGACCAACCTGGCCGGCAACGCCGCCATGTCGCTGCCCTGCGGCCTCGCGCCCGAGGACGGCCTGCCGGTCGGTCTGCAGATCATCGCCCCCGCCCTGAAGGACGACCGGCTCTACAGGGTCGGAGCAGCCGTCGAGGCCGCCTTCGTGGAAAAGTGGGGACACCCGCTGCTCGAGGAGGCTCCGTCGCTGTGAGTGCCATGGCAAAGAAGGCCAAGAACTTCAAGAAGTCGAAGACCGGTCTGTACGTCTCGCTGGCCACCACCGCCTTCGGCGCGGTCAGCGTCGCCAAGCAGGCCAAGCTGGCCCGCGCCGACAACGACGTCCTGCGGCTGCTCGACGCCGCGGTGTCCGCCGCCGCGATCGCGACCGGCCTGGCGATCCTCTACCGGGAGCTGAAGCGCCTGGGCGACGACGACGTCCTGCTGGGCTGAGAGGAAAGTCTCACCGTGACTGTCACTGAACTGCTGTCGTACGACGCGGCGCTCGCCGAGTACGACCCCGTCATGGGCCTGGAGGTCCATGTCGAGCTCGGCACCCGGACCAAGATGTTCTGCGGGTGCTCCACCGAGCTGGGCGCGGACGCCAACTCGCAGACCTGTCCGACCTGCCTCGGCCTGCCCGGCTCGCTCCCGGTCGTCAACGCGATCGGCGTCGAGTCCGCGATCAAGATCGGCCTCGCGCTGAACTGCGAGATCGCCGAGTGGTGCCGCTTCGCCCGGAAGAACTACTTCTATCCGGACATGCCGAAGAACTTCCAGACCTCCCAGTACGACGAGCCGATCGCCTTCGACGGCTACCTGGACGTCCAACTGGAGGACGGCGAGGTCTTCCGCGTGGAGATCGAGCGCGCCCACATGGAGAGGACACCGGCAAGTCCACCCACATCGGTGGCGCGACCGGCCGCATCCACGGCGCCTCGCACTCGCTGCTCGACTACAACCGGGCCGGCATCCCGCTCATCGAGATCGTCACCAAGCCGATCGAGGGCGCGGGCGAGCGGGCCCCGAGGTCGCCAAGGCGTACGTCGCCGAGCTGCGCGAGCTGATCCGCGCCCTGGGCGTCTCCGAGGCGCGCATGGACAAGGGCCAGATGCGCTGCGACGTGAACCTGTCGCTGCGCCCGCACGGCACGAAGACCTTCGGCACCCGCTCGGAGACGAAGAACGTCAACTCGCTCCGTTCGGTGGAGCGCGCGGCGCGCTTCGAGATCCAGCGGCACGCGGCCGTCCTGTCCTCCGGCGGGACGATCGTGCAGGAGACCCGTCACTTCCACGAGGACGACGGCTCCACCACCTCCGGCCGCATCAAGGACAACGCCGAGGACTACCGCTACTTCCCCGAGCCGGACCTGGTGCCGGTGGCCCCTCCCGCGAGTGGGTCGAGGAGCTGCGGGGCGGCCTGCCCGAGCTGCCGCGCGTGCGCCGCAACCGGCTGCGCGAGGAGTGGGGCGTGTCCGAGCTGGACATGCAGTCGATCCTCAACGCGGGCGCGGTCGACCCGATCGTGGCCACGATCGAGGCGGGCGCGGACGCGGCCTCGGCCCGCAAGTGGTGGCTGGGCGAGCTCGCCCGGAACGCCAACGAGCAGGGCGTCTCCCTGGAGGAGCTGGCGATCACCCCGGCGGACGTGGCCCGGGTGTCGGCCCTGGTCGCCTCCGGCGACCTCAACGACAAGCTGGCCCGTCAGGTCATCGAGGGCGTCCTCGCCGGCGAGGCACCCCGGACGAGGTCGTCGAGAAGCGCGGTCTGAAGGTCGTCTCCGACGACGGCGCGCTCGGCACGGCGGTCGACGAGGCCATCGCGGGCAACGCGGCGATCGCGGACAAGATCCGCGGCGGCAAGGTCGCGGCGGTCGGCGCCCTGGTGGGCGCGGTCATGAAGGCCACCCGCGGCCAGGCGGACGCGGCGAAGGTCAAGGACCTGATCCTGGAGAAGCTGGGCGTCAGCGAGGGCTGATCCCCGCCGTACGCGTACGGACACGACAGCGGCCCCGCACCGGAACTCCGGTGCGGGGCCGCTGCCGCCATCCCAGTCACCGCTTGAGGAGCGGGGCGGCGATGACGGCGTTGCCGGTGTCGGTGCAGGTCGCCTCGACCTTCAGGCGCAGCCGCAGGGCCCCGTCGATCTTCAGGCTCTCCGTGATCGGCTTGCCCAGCTCCACCGTCTCGTTGAAGAGGGCGGGCTGGTTGTCGACGGAGACGACGACCCGGGCGGACTCGATCTTCGAGCCGTCGTCGATTCCGGCGGTGAACTCGAAGTTCTTCCACTCCCGGTTGAGGTCGTACTCCACGTAGGCGCCGCTGTAGCAGTCGCCGATCAGGGCCGCGCCGTACTCCTTGGTGTTGATCTTGGCGGCGCCGACGGTGAAGTCGTCGGGATCGCTGACGGAGGCGAGCGTGGTCAGATCGGCCACGGGGAGGTCCGGCACCGAGCCGGGGTCGTCCGTCGGGCTCGCCGACTCCGAGGGCGGGGCGGACTCCTCGGTCGGCGCCTCGCTCGTGGGCTCCTCCGACGGGCTCTCGGTGGCGGGGTCCGGGGTGGGTTCCGTGGGGGCGACCGGGGAGGTGGAGACCGGGCCGGCGGCGGCGTTCTTGCCGTCGTCCTTCGTGTCGCCGAGGAACTGGACGCCGGCCACCGCGAGGGCGGCGACCACGACGACGCCGGCCACGGCGCCGATCAGCGGGCCCTTGCGGCGGCGGCGCGGCGCGGGGGCCGGGGTGGGGGCGGTGGCCGGGCCGGACGCCGGGGGAGGAGTCGGCGGACCGAAGCCGGGCGCTCCGAAGCCGGGGCCGGAACCGGGGCCGCCGAAGCCGGGGTCCGAACCGGGGCTCCCGAAGCCGGGCCCCCGGCGGCGGGGGTGGCGGCAGTCGGCGGCTCGGCGGACAGGTGGTGCGCGGCGTGCTGCGGGGCGACGGGGACGCCGGGGCGGCGACGGGCGGGGCGGCCACCGGCTGCGGGGTCACGACCGGGGGCGGCGACACGACGGGCGCCGGGGGCGTCGCGGACGGCCGGTCCTCCGGCGTCGGCGTGCCGGCCGCGGGGCCCGTCGTGCCGGCCGGCGGCGGGGTCGCGGGCCGCGGCGGCGCGGACAGTTCCGGCGGGGTGGTCGGGACCGGCGGGGCGGTGGGGGCGGGCGGGACCGCGTCCGCGACCGCCGGGACCGCGTCCGCGACCGTCGCCGGGCGCGAGGTCGTCGTGGTGGACACCATCCCGTGCCGTACGTCCTTCACCCAGGACGACAGGGAGATCGGGCGCCGCCCGGCGTCGGCCGCGGCGATGCTCAGGACCCGGTCGCGCTGTTCCTCCGGCAGCCCGGCGATCTGCGGCAGCGCGCGGAACGCGGAGACCAACTGCTCGGGCGCGGTCGGCGGGGACTGCCCGCTGAGCAGGAAGTACGCGAGGGCGCCGAAGGCGTACCGGTCGGCGGCCGGGGTGCGCTTGCCGTCGAAGACCTCGGGGGCCGCGTAGCCGGGGTGAACCACACCTCGGCGGTCTGGTGGTCGGCGGTCAGCTTGCTGAGGCCGAAGTCGACGAGGGTCGCCTGTCCGTACTCGTCCACCATGACGTTGCCGGGCGAGAGGTCGCCGTGGACGACCGTGCGCCCGGACGGGGTGGCCTTCCGGAGTGCAGCCAGTCGAGGACGTCCGCGAGCTGCTCCAGGGTCCGCATCACCTCGCGCCGCTCGGCGGGGAGGCGAGGTGCGCTCGGCCCGCCAGTCGCGCAGGTCGAGGCCGTCGACGTGGTTCATGACGAGCACCAGGGCCCGGCCGGTGATCGTCGCGGACTCGCCGGGCCGGTGGATCGGCGGGCCCTGGAAGTGCTCCCGCACGCCGACGACGCCGGGGCGGTGCACGAAGCGGAGCAGTTCGGCCTGCTCGTTCCACTTCTGGCTGATCCGCTCGAAGATCTCGGGCGTGATCGTCGTCTTCGAGTCGAGGACCTTGACGACGACCGGCTCCGTGCCGCCGGCCAGCTCGATCTCCGCCAGGTAGAGCACGGCCTCGCCGCCGCGTCCGATGGACCGCAGGAGCCGGTACCGGTCGGGAGCGGAGTCGGGGCCGATGTGGTGTGCCGTCTTGCTCAAGTTTCCCCAGGGCACAGTGATTGACAGGCGCTCAGCTTGCCGCTCCGGTGGGCCCGGGGTCAACGCGACCGCGCGGGCGCGGAATCCCCATCCCGCCGCCCGCCCGCCCGGATGCGTCCACGCATTCGGCTGGGTCCGCCCGCCTGCCCGATCGGGTCCGCCCACCTGCCCGGTCAGTCCCGCGCCCCCGTCCGGGCGGGGCTCCCCAGCCCTCCCGCGGCCCCGGTGGGACACGGCGAGATGGCCGGAAATCGCTTGGATTCCCTTCGCGTCCCCTTGGACGTTCACCACCGCGCCCCCGCCGGGTCTTCTCGCCGTCACCCCGTCTCACTACCGTCCCCGACGAACCACCCAATGGCTCGAAGGAGAACCATTGGCCGTCGACTGGAGGTCGGTCTTGTCGTCCGAGATGTCCCGCAGAAGGCTCCTCGCACTGGGCGGAGGCGCCCTCGGCGCCGCCGCGGCCGGATCGCTGCTGCCGCCGTCCCTGCAGGCCGCGATGGCCGCGGAGCCCCACTCCGGGGGCTTTCGGCGGTTCGGCACGTGGTGATCCTGATGCAGGAGAACCGCTCCTTCGACCACTACTTCGGCACCCTCCGCGGGGTCCGCGGATTCGGCGACCGCAATGCCATTGAGCTTCCCTCCGGCAGGCCGGTCTTCGAGCAGCCCGCCGGAGCCGGCAAGACCGTCCTCCCCTTCCCGATCCGGGACGCCGCCGAGACGCAGAAGAAGGACCTCCAGTACATCGGCGACCTCGACCATTCCTGGGGCGGCGGCGCCAAGGCCTGGCACGGCGGCTGGATGGACGGCTGGGTTTCGGCCAAGACCGCCGCCACCATGGCGTACTACGACCGCCGTGACATCCCCCTGCACTACGAGCTGGCGGACACCTTCACCGTCTGCGACGCCTACCACTCGTCGATCCACACCTCGACGAGCCCCAACCACAACCACCTCTGGTCCGGCTGGACCGGCCACGAGGCCGACGGCAGCCGGGCCGTCACCAACGCCGCCTACGCCGAGGCCACCCACCCCGGCTACGACTGGTCCACCTACGCCGAGCGGCTCGAAGCCGCCGGGCGGAGCTGGAAGACGTACACCGAGTGGGAGAACTTCACCGACAACAACATCGAGTTCTTCGCCACCTTCAAGAAGATCGCCCGCAAGGCGCTCGCCCGCACCGGCGGCCACACCTTCATGGAGTCCTTCTACGCCGCCGTGCGCGGCACGAAGGACCCCGCCGAGCGGACCCGGCTCCTCGGCCTGCTCGAAGAAGGCGTCGCGGAGCTCACGAAGGCCGAGCGCTCCCTCTTCGAGCGCGGACTCCGCCGCGTCGAGAGCGGCACCCTCGCCGACGCCTTCCGCGCCGACGTCGCCGCCGGGACCCTGCCCGAGGTCTCGTACCTCGTGCCCTCCGCGATCGACTCCGAGCACCCCGGCTCCTCCTCCCCGATCGCCTCCGCCACCCTCGTCTACAAGGTGCTCGACGCCCTCGGCTCCCACCCGGACGTCTGGCGGCACACCGTCGTCCTGATCAACTACGACGAGAACGACGGCTTCTTCGACCACGTCCCGCCGCCCGTCCCGCCCGCCGACGACACGGACGAGCGCTGGCAGGGACAGCCCACCGGCCTCGGCATCCGCGTCCCGCTGCTGGTCGTCTCGCCCTGGTCGGTCGGCGGCTACGTCTGCTCCGAGACCTTCGACCACACCTCCGTGATCCGCTTCCTGGAGAGGCTCACCGGCGTCCGCGAGCCGAACGTCACCCCTGGCGCCGGACCGTCACCGGCGACCTCACCTCCGCCTTCGACTTCCACCGGGGCCGCAGGCGGCCCGAGGTCGAGCGGCCGGGACCGGTCCCGCCGTTCACCGGCCGCTGGCGGCCCCATCCCCCGGCCGTGCAGCGGATGCCCGTCCAGGAGCCCGGCGTCCGCCCCGCCCGCCCCCTGCCCTACCAGGTGGACGCCGCCGCCACCGTCCGCACCGGCGCCGTCACGGTCGCGCTGAGCAACCGGGGAAGGCGAGCGCGCACCTCGCCCTCTACCCGTACGCGGGCGAGTTCGTCGTCCCGCAGCACCGGGACGTCAGGGGTACGGGGAGTGGACCGTCCCGGTCCCCGGCGACCGCTACCGCTTCACGATCACCGGCCCCAACGGCTTCCGGCGCGAGTTCGAGGGCCCCGCGACGGGCGGCGCCGAGCTGGCCACCCGGATCGACCACCACGACCGCGACCTGCACCTGACCGTACGGAACACCGGCCGCGCCCCGTCTCCTTCACCGTCCGGCCGCTGGGCTGCGTGGACGAGGACGACCTCGCGGACTGGACCCGCACCGTCACCGTGAAGCCCGGGAAGAGCCGTACCGTCGTCCACTCCGCCGCCGACGCGCACGGCTGGTACGACGTCGAGGTGACCGCCCCGGAGGCTTCCGCCGCCGGCTCATGGGCCACGTCGAGAACGGCCGCGCCAGCGTCTCCGGCTGAGCGCGGAGGGCGGGCCGGGGCGCGGGGCCGATCCTCCCGCGCCCCGGTGAACCACACCCGTGTGACCATCGACACGAAAGGGGCAAACGATCACTTTAGGCTGCGAGAGTGGGCGCACGTAGGTCATGCGTTCTTTATCGGGCCGTTCCGGGAAAGATCCACGAACCACCCAGGGAGCACGTCCTTTGGCAGCCATCGCCCGGTGGTGCATCAGGCACCGCCTCGTCGCCGTCCTCCTCTGGTTCCTCGCCCTCGGCGGGGGCCGGCACCGGGGCGATCCTCGCGGGGAACGCGTACTCCAACGACTACGAGGTCCCCGGCACCGAGTCCGGCCGCGCCACCGCCCTCCTCGAACGCGGCTTCCACGGCCTCGGCGGCGACGAGGACACCGTCGTCTGGCACACCGAACGGGGCAGCGTCCGCGCCGACGCCGTCCAGGAGCGCATGACCGGCGTGCTCCGCGAGGTCGCCGGCCTGCCCGGCGTCGCCGCCGTCACCTCCCCCTACGGGGAGACGGCGGGACGGATCAGCGAGGACGGACGCACCGCCTACGCCACCGTCACCTTCGCCGCGCAGGCCGACGACATCCCCGAGGGGCAGGCGAAGGCCGTCGTCGACACCGCCAGGAGCGCCGCGACCGACGGCCTCCAGGTGGAGCTGGGCGGCACCGCCGTCGCCCTCACCGAGGCCCCCGGCGGACACGTCGCGGAGGTCGTCGGCGTCGCCGTCGCGGCCGTCGTCCTCTTCCTCGCCTTCGGCTCGCTCGCCGCCTCCGCGCTCCCCATCGCCACCGCGCTCGTCAGCGTCGGCATCGCGTACTCCGGGATCGTGCTGCTCGGCCACCTGATGACCGTCGCCGACTTCGCCCCCATGCTCGGCATGCTCGTGGGCCTCGGCGTCGGCATCGACTACGCGCTCTTCATCGTCACCCGGCACCGCAGGGGCCTCAAACGCGGCCTGTCCGTCGCCGAGGCCGCCGAGACCGCCGTCGCCACCACCGGCCGCGCCGTCGTCTTCGCCGGGGCCACCGTCTGCATCGCCCTGCTCGGCATGCTGATCCTGCGGCTGAGCTTCCTCAACGGCGTCGCCGTCGCCGCCTCCCTCACCGTCGTCCTCACGGTCGCCGCCTCCGTCACCCTCCTGCCCGCGCTGCTCTCCTGATCGGCCCGCGCGCCCTGTCCCGGCGCGAGCGCCGCACCCTCGCCGAGCACGGGCCGCAGCCCGAGCTGCCCACCGGCCTCGCCGCCCGCTGGTCCGCCTTCGTCGAGCGCCACCCCAAGCTCCTCGGGGCCGTCGCCGCCGTCGTCATGGCGGTCCTGGCGCTGCCACCCTCTCGCTCCACCTCGGCACCTCCGACCAGGGCAACGGCCCGGCCACCGCGACCACGCGCAAGGCCTACGACCTGCTCGCCGAGGGCTTCGGACCCGGCGTCAACGGCCCCTCACCCTCGTCGCCGGACTCGACGGCGCCGACGACCGGGTCGCCCTGGACCAACTGCCGGCCGCGCTCTCCGCGACCAAGGGCGTCGAGGCCGTCTCCCCGGTCACGTACAACAGCTCCGGCGACACCGCCGTCCTCACCGTCGTCCCCGACTCCTCGCCGCAGTCGAAGGCCACCAGCGAACTGGTCGACCGGCTGCGCCAGGACGTCCTGCCGAGGGCCGGGGCGGGCACCTCCCTCGACGTGAACGTGGGCGGCGTCACCGCCTCGTACGACGACTTCGCCGAGATCATCGTCGGCAAGCTGCCGCTCTTCGTCGGCGTCGTCATCGCCCTCGGCTGTCTGCTGCTCCTGCTCGCCTTCCGCTCGATCGGCATCCCGCTCAAGGCCGCCGCCATGAACGTCATGGCCGTCGCCGGGGCCTTCGGCGTCGTCGTGGCGGTCTTCCAGTGGGGCTGGGGAGCGAACTCCTCGGCCTGGGCAGCGCCGGGCCGATCGAGCCCTTCCTCCCCGTGATCATGGTCTCCGTCCTCTTCGGACTCTCCATGGACTACCAGGTCTTCCTGGTCAGCCGGATGTACGAGGAGTGGCTGGAGACCGGCGACAACTCGGCGGGCGGTCCGGATCGGCCTCGCCGAGACCAGCCGGGTGATCAACTCCGCCGCCGTCATCATGATCTCCGTCTTCCTGGCGTTCGTGCTCTCCGGCGACCGGGTCGTCGCCATGTTCGGCATCGCGCTCGCGGCCGCCGTCGCCCTCGACGCCTTCGTCCTGCGCACCCTCCTGGTCCCCGCCCTCATGCACCTGCTCGGCGGCGCGAACTGGTGGCTGCCGAAGGGTCTCGACCGCCTGCTGCCCCGGATCAGCATCGAACCGCCGGAGTGCCGGGCCACCGCCGACGCGCGTGCGAAGATCCCCGCACAGTGTCCGACGGTCCCGACCACGGAGGAGAACGAGGATGTTCGCGATATCGCTGGGTGACGACGGCGCCGAGCTGCGGCCCTGGAACCCTGGCGGGCCGAGGAGTTCCTGGCCCACATGGACCGGGGGCGGGAGTACATCGGGCGGCACATCGGCCTCCCGGACATCGTCACGGACCTGGACTCCGCCCGCTCCTTCCTCCGCTCGTACGCCGAGAAGGCCGCGAACGACGCGGGCCGGATCCTCGGCATCTGGACCGGGGGCACCCTCGTCGGCGGCGTCATGCTCCGGACCATGGACGTGACGTACGGCACCGCCGAGGCGGGCTGCTGGCTGGAGCCGTCCGCCGCCGGGAAGGGCCTGGTCACCCGGGCCTGCCGGATCATCGTCGACTGGGCGGTCGAGGAGCGCGGCATCCACCGCGTCGAGTGGTACGCCTCCACGGAGAACCGCTCCAGCGTCGCCGTCGCCCGCCGCCTCGGGATGACGCGGGAGGGCGTCCTGCGCGAGAACTACCCGCACCGGGGCTCCCGCGCGGACACGGAGCTCTGGTCGGTCCTGGCCCCGGAGTGGCGCGCGGCGAAGGAGAAGGAGCGGACGGGGGAGTAGCCCGGGACGGGCGCGTTAAGACCGCTCTCATGCGGGACCCCTAGCGTGCGCCGCATGGACATCAAGACGACCGAGAAGACCGAGCCCGCCGAGACGACCGAGAAGGTCGACGGAGAGGCGGGGACGGCGAAGGACGCGGGCCCGCTCGCCGGGGAGCCGACGGAGCCGTCGGAGCCGTCGGGGGCGCCGGAGGATTCGGCCGAGGAGTTCGACGGCGACCTCGACGGCGACCTCGACGAGAGGCCCCCGCCGGCAAGGACGCCGGCATCGGCGCCAGTGCCGCCGCCGTGGTCTCCGCCGCCCTCGGCGCCGTCGCGCTCACCGGCACCTGGACCGGCAAGGTGGTCTCCGAGCGCGAGACGCTCGTCGGCCAGATCAAGACCTCCGGCTCCGGCACCCCCGCCCAGCAGATCAGCGAGATCTACGGCGACGCCTGGCACAGCACCGCCCTGGTGAACGGCGTCTTCGCGCTGCTCGCCCTGATCGTCGCCGTCACCGTGCTGCTCCTTCCCGGCGCCCCGCCCGGGTCCGCGCCGTCGCCGCCGCGGGCGCCGTCCTGGGCGGCCTCGGCGTCCTCCTGTCGATCGGCACCTACTTCGACCTGTTCCTGTCCCTCCCGACCGCGGGCTCCTGAGTCCGCCCGGCTCCTCACCGGTTCGGCGCGGTAGGGCCCCTGTTCACCTCCGGGACGAGCGACGATCCTATGATCGGTGCCTGCCAACGGGGAGGCGCACCATGTCAGGGAGTTCCGAAAGGGAACCGGTTCTCGAAAGTGCGAGCAGCGCGGAGCAGGACGCGGGCCTGCGGCTGAACAGCGGACCGCCTGGGCCGTATGCCCCGGGCTTCACTCCGCCCTCGGCGGGACTGTTCTCTCCGGGCGGGTCCCAGGACTTCGCCTCGACGCCTGCGGAGAAGAAGGCAGCGGCCGGCACGATCGAGACGGAGCTGGAGCCGAACACCAAGAAGGCTTCGGAGCACGCGGACGACGCCACAGGGTCGGCCCAGAAGGGCTTCGAGGGCTGGGACACGGCCGCCGGTCTGAAGAAGGTGGCGGACACCTGGGACCAGCAGGTGAAGACCCTCATGGGCCGCCTTGCCGGCGAGAAGAGCGCGCTGCGCGGCGCCTCGGGCCTCTTCGTCCGCAACGACACCGGCCTCGGCGACCAGTTCCTGTCGCAGTCGAAGCTGAACGGCCTGTAGGGGGACCGCTGTGCCTACGTACCACGAAGTCATGACCACGGACCTGGGCCTGCTGACGACGGCGGCCGCCAAGTGGGACGCCATGGCGGGTGAGTTGCACAAGGTCGAGATCCGCTACGGGGAAACCGTGCAGAAGACATCGACCGGCGGCCAGAACTGGGTCGGTGTCAGTGCCGGCACCGCGCAGACGGGTTTCAAGGCGACCCGCTACGAGTACGCGGCCGCGCAGATCCAGGCCAAGGCGATCGCCGGCCTGTTGCGGGACGCCCACGCGCAGTTCACGGACCTGAAGAAGCGGGTCGAGAGCGCACGGACCGAGGCGACAGCCGCCGGCATGACCGTTTCGGAGCAGGGGCGTGTGGCCTTCGACTACGCCAAACTCACCCCGCCGAGCGCAGCGCCTACCGGCACGACCCCGACGGCGAGACCTCGATCCGCACCGCGGTCGCCAAGTGGCAGCAGTACATCGACGATCGGGTCAGGGCCGTCACCCAGGCGGACGAGCACGTCAAGATCGCTCTTGAGGCCGCTGTGGTCGACAGCAACAAGGACAACTTCGGCAAGGGTGCCGACCAGACCCTCAACGGTTTCAACGCCGACGCCGAGGGAGACCTGGCGAAGGTTCCGATGCCGAGGGCGGCCGACGAGGACGCCACCACGAAGACCGACGGGTGGCAGTCCGAGGGCAAGGCCTCGGCGACCGGTCCTGCGGCAGGCGTTTCCGCCTACGGCCCCCAGTACGGCAAGGAGGCCTCGGCCAAGGCCTATGCCGACCTCGGCCATGCCACCGCCGAAGGATCTCTGTCCCATGGGTCCACGAAGCTTTCCGGCATCGCCGACGCCTACGCGGGAGCCCGGGCCACCGCCAACGTCGGGTTCACCGAAAGCGGTCTCACCGGCAAGGCCGAGGCCTCCGTGGGCGGGCGGGCATTGGCCGAGGGCCGGGTGGAGTACGGGCACATGGGCTCCTACATGCGCGGTGAGGGGTTCGCCGGAGCCGAGGCCGGAGTCAGCGCGGGGGCGGGCCTGAGCGGCGTCAACGCGGGTGCCAAGGCCTTCGCCGGGGCCAAGGCCTCGTACGCGGCGGGTGGAGAGCTCGCCGGGATCGGCGCCGGCGGGACGGCCGAGGGATGGGCCGGGGCGGGCGCCGAGGCGAAGGTGACCTTCGGCAAGGGCGAGGACGGCAAGTTCCACATCGGTGGCGAACTCGGCGTCGCCGTCGGCCTGGGTGGAAAGCTGGGCGGAGAGTTCACGGTCGATCCGGCCAAGGTTTCGGCCGCCGCGAGCGACGCCGCCGACGCCGTCGGGGACGCGGCCGGTGCGGTCGGCGACGCCGCCGGCTCCGTCAAGGACGAAGTCACCAGTTGGTTCGACTGATGTGCGTTTCAGTGGAAGGAAGGACCTGAATGGCCACGACCCTGCCCCTCCCGATCGAGTTCCTCCTGCCGGAGGGCTGGATCCCGGCACCGCCGGACGAGGTCGACGCCCCGGCCGTGGCCTTCGTCGCTCTGCATCCGCGGGCGGACGCCGGATTCACGGCGAACATCACCATTGACGGCGACTTCCTGTCGGAGGCCGAGACGCTGGAAGGCGTCGCCGACGACGCGGTGGAACGTCTGCGTGACGGCGCCGAGTCCGTGACGGTGGTCCAGCGTCGCGACGTCGGATCCGCGCAGGCTCCCGGCCTCACACAGCGGCTGGCGCTCACGGCCGTCGTCCGGGGCGTGCGCCGCGACCTCGTCCAGTCGCAGGTCTACCTGGCCATGCTGGACAGCACGGACCCCAGGCGACGCGCCGTGATCCGGCTGATCCTGACGGCCACCGCGACACAGCACGACCATGTCCTGGAAGACTTCCAGGACTTCCTCCAGACAGTCCGCCCGGACACCGGGCAGGTATCCTCCGGCGGACCTGACCACGCCTGATCACGCAAGGTTACGGGCTGGACGGGTCCGGTCCTGCCGCAGGAAGGTGTTGTGGTCGGGGCCGGGGCTTCGTAGGTTGAGCGGATGGGCATCTTCGACAGACTGACCGGCACCGAGCGTCCCGACCGTGACACTCCCCGCGTTCCGCGGAGGAGGTCCGGGCAGCGCTGCTCGCGCTCAACGGGCCGGACGTGCCGTTCGTCGTGCGTAGTGGCGCCCCCGAAGGTGCCGACCTCGTGGCGGAATGGCGGATCTCGGATCCCGCCTGGCACACGTTCTTCCTCCGCACCCAGGTGAGCCGGGTCACCCAGTTCAGGATGCGTCTGGTCCCGGCTTCCCACGAAGTCCGCACCATCGATCGCCAGTTCGAGGTCTCGTGGGTCGGTGGTACGCCCACACTGGCCGTGTCGGCCGAAGCGTCACGAGGGCAGGTGAAGACGGTGTCGTGGCGCCGGTCGGTGGAGCGGGAGGCCGAGGGCGACCTCCGGGCGACGGAGTTCTACCGCTTCGACACCTCGGACATGAAGGACCCGCTGCGGGCCGCGGTCCTCGGCGCGGGATGGACCTGGCGCGGAGCGGTCCTCAAGCTCTGACCTCGGTCCACCGGGCCTCACCCGGTCCACGGGGCTCGGGTCTGCGAGGTCCTCCCCTCTTCCGTGTGGACACGGGCGGGGTCGAGGACCGCCCGGGCCGGACCGGCCGGACCGTGGCCGTCCAGGAGCTCGAGCACCTCCTGATGCGGCCGGCCCTGTCGTCGACGTTCGCGACCCCACCGTCCTGCGGCCGCACGCGAGCGGGAGGCGGAAACGGCCCGCCGCCTCCCCGGCCCGTCCGGAACGGTCCGTCTCCACCCTCCGCCCTCCACCCCCGATGACCAGCACCCGGACGGCCGGCCGTGGAGGACACGGTCTAAGGCACCCCGAGGAGCGCCTAAGGATCCCCGAGGAGCGCCTAAGGACCCCCGCCCCCGAACATGCGGCACTCGCCCGATGCGGCCGGGCCCCTGGGAGACGACCGTAGAGGCGTCGCGAGAAGCGACGCCGATGCCGGACCACCCGGGGAGCGCCCGATGTTCGAGTACGAGATCGACCGCATGAACCACTCCCAGCTCGTCCGCGAGGCCGCCGCCCGGCGCCTGTCCCGCGAGGCCGCCGCGTCCGCCGCCCGGGAGTCGCGAGGCTCCGGCCGCCGGAGCGGGGACCAGGGCGCGGACCCGGACGCGGAGGGACCGGCGGACGGCGACGGCCCCGGCCGCTTCGTCCGGGCCGCGTGACCTCCGTATGGACCTCCTCTCCCCAGCCGCCGACCCCGGCCTTCTCGCCACCCCGGCCCCCGTACGAGCGCCCCCGGCGGTGCCTGTGCGATGCTCGGATCCGTGGAGACCAGGTCCGTCAGCCCCGTCTTCGTCGGCCGGGCCGGCGAACTCACCGCCCTCACCGAGGCGCTCTCCCGCGCGACCGCGGGGGAGCCCCAGGCGCTGCTCATCGGCGGCGAGGCGGGCGTCGGGAAGACCCGGCTCATCGAGGAGTTCACCGGCACGGCCTGCGACCGGGGCGCCGTCGTCGCCCTCGGCGGCTGCGTCGAACTCGGCGCCGACGGGCTGCCCTTCGCCCCTTCTCCACCGCCCTGCGCGCCCTCCGCCGCCGGCTCCCCGACGAGCTGACCGCCGCCGCCGACGGCCAGCACGGCGAACTCGCCCGGCTGCTGCCGGAGCTGGGCGACCCCGGCGGCCACGACCCCGCCGACGAGGACTCCACCGCCCGCCTCTTCGAGCTGACCGTACGGCTCCTGGAACGGCTCGCCGCCGACCGCACGATCGTGCTCGTCCTGGAGGACCTGCACTGGGCCGACACCTCCACCGGCACCTGCTCACCTACCTGCTGCGCACCTCCGGCGCGGCCGGATCGTCGTCGTCGCCAGCTACCGCGCCGACGACATCCACCGCCGCCACCCGCTGCGCCCCCTCCTCGCCGAACTCGACCGGCTCCGCACCATCCGCCGCATCGAACTCCCCGCTTCACCCGCACCGAGGTGCACCGCCAGCTCACCGGCATCCTCGCCGCCGAACCCGACCCCGGCCTCGTCGAGGAGGTCTTCGAACGCTCCGACGGCAACGCCTTCTTCGTCGAGGAGCTCGTCGTCTCCCACGAGGCCGGCTGCGCCCCCGGACAGCTCAGCGACTCCCTGCGCGACCTCCTCCTGGTCCGGGTCGAGGCCCTCCCCGAGGACGCCCAGCGGATCGTCAGGATCGCCGCCGAGGGCGGCTCCACCGTCGAGTACGGCCTGCTCGCCGCCGTCGCCCGGCTCACGGAGGACGAACTCATCGAGGCGCTGCGGGCCGCCGTCGGCGCCAACATCCTGCTCGCCGTGCCCGACGGCGACGGCTACCGCTTCCGGCACTCCCTCGTCCGCGAGGCCGTCAGCGACGACCTGCTGCCCGGCGAGCGCTCCCGCCTCAACCGCCGCTACGCCGAGGCCCTCCAGGCCGACCCGGCCCTCGTGCGGGCCGACGAGCGCGCCACCCGGCTCGCCACGTACTGGTACCACGCCCACGACCCGGCCAAGGCCCTGCCCGCCGTCCTGCGCGCCTCCGTCGCCACCCGCAAGCGCCACGCCTACGCCGAGCAGCTCCGGCTCCTCGAACGGGCCATGGAACTCTGGGACGAGGCCCCGCCGAGGTCCGGGCCGCGCTGCGCCCCATCGACTACGCCGACGCCTACCCGCCCTGCGGCTGCGACCCCGACACCACTCCGCTGCGCTACCTCGACCTGCTCGCCGAGGCCGCCGTCGCGGCCCGGCTCAGCGGCGAACGCGAACGCGCCCTCAAGATCGGCAGGACGGCGCTGCGGATCCTCGGCGGCGAGGAGGAGAACGACCCCTGCGCGCCGCCTGGTTCTGGACCGAGAGGGCCCGCCTCCAGTCCAACCTCGGCCGGGGCGACGGCCGCGAGGAGATCGCCCGCGCCCAGGAGCTCGTCAAGGGCCTCCCGCCCTCCGCCGTGCACGCCGTCGTCCTCGTCGGCGCCGCCGGCTGGGGCATGCTCCGCGACCCCGGCCCCGAGGCCCTCACCGCCGCCGAACGCGCCGTCGAGTACGCCCGCCTCGTCAAGGCCGAGTCGATCGAGCTCAACGCCCGCCTCACCCTCGGCACCATCATGGTCGCGGCCGGCGACGTGGCGGCCGGCCTCGCCGAGATGCACGAGGTACGGGAACGGACCACCGTCCTCGGCCAGTTCACCGAGGCCGCGCGCGCCCACATCAACATCTCCTCCGCCCTGGAGTTCCTCGGCCGCTCCCACGAGGCCGTCGAGACCGCCGAGGCCGGCCTCCGCCTCGCCCGCGCCTACGGGCTCGTCGACAGCATCGGCTGGGTCGAGGCCAACCGGGCCGAGTCCCTCTTCTCCCTGGGCCGGTGGGACGAGGTCCGGGAGGCCGCCGAGCGGCTGCTGCGCTCGGCGAGCAGCACCAAGCCCCGGGGCTCCGCCTCCCTCCGCCTCGCCCAGCTCGCCGCCGCCCGGGGCGAACCCGACGCCGCCGCCCGCCACCTCGCCGCCGCCCGCGCCGTCTACGGCACCCGCGACCCCATCCCGCAGTACACCCTGCCCATGGCCCAGGTCGCGGTCGCCGCGGCCGCCGCCGAGGGCCGCATCGCCGACGTACGGGCCGAGCTGGCCGCCGCCGAGCGGGGCGGCTTCCCGCCCGGCACCCACCGCTACGGCTGGCCGCTCGTCCTCACCGCCGTCACCGCCGAGGCCGACAGCCGGGGGCTGCCCGCCGCCGACGAGGGCCGCGCCGAGGCCCTCGCCCTGGTCCGCCGCTGCCTGCGCGCCCTGGCCGCCCCGGTCCCCGTCTGGGAGGCGCACTCCCGGCACGTCTCCGAGGAGCTGGCCCGCGCCGAGGGCCGCGAGACCGCCGCCCGCTGGGCCGAGGTCGTCGCCGCCTACGAGCCGCTGGACCGCCCCGCCCAACTGGCCCGCGCCCGCTACCGCCTCGCCGACGCCCTGCTCGTCGAGGGCGGCCGGCGCGAGAGGCCGCAGCCCTGCTGCGCGAGGTCCGCGCCACCGCCGACCTCCTCGGCGCCCGCCCGCTCCGCGAGACGTGGACCTGCTCGCCGCCCGCGCCCGGCTCTCCCTCGCCCCCGAGGAGCGGCCCCGGCACCGGCGGAGCCTGGGGACGACGCCTTCGGCCTGACCCGCCGCGAACAGGACGTGCTGCGCCTGGTGGCGGCCGGCCGCACCAACCGCCAGATCGCCGAGGAGCTGTTCATCTCACCGAAGACGGCGAGCGTCCACGTCTCCCACATCCTCGCCAAGCTCGGGGTCGCCGGCCGCGGCGAGGCCGCCGCCCTGGCCCACCGCCTGCACCTGCTCGACGTCCCCTCCGCCCCGGAGCCTGAGTCCGATCCTGCGCCGGATCCCGACTCGGTGCCGGAGTCCTCCCCGCGCGGGGCACCCGTATCGTCACCCGTCCCGACCGCAGGTCTATCGGCCCGCGCCCCGGATCCGCGTCCCCTGGTCCTCCCGGGTCAGGGCCAGCCGCTGCCGCTCGTCCTCCGCGTGCTTGCGCCCCGGTGCGAACAGCTCCGCCATCGGACCGAACACGGTCACCGCCTCCCTCACCCCACCCGGAGGCGGAGGATCCTGTCGTCGCCGGGCCCGGGCGTGCCCCGCGTGTCGGTCTCGCTCGTCACCAGCCAGAGCCGGTCGCCGCCCGTCGCGAGCACGGTCCGCAGCCGTCCGTGGTCACCCCGGAGGAACGCCTCGGGCTCCCCGGAACGTTCCGCGCCGGAGAGCGGGATCCGCCACAGCCGCTCGCCCCTGAGGCCGGCCATCCAGATCGCGCCCTTCGCGTACGCGATCCCGCTGGGGGACGCCTCCGAGGTCGGCCACTGGGCCACCGGGTCCGTGAACCCCTCCCGCCCGGCCCTCCCCTCGGCCTCCGGCCGGCCGTAGTTCCGCCCGGCCGCGATCAGGTTCAGCTCGTCCCAGGTGTTCTGGCCGAACTCGGCCGCCCACAGGCGCCCGTCCGCGTCCCAGGCGAGCCCCTGCACGTTCCGGTGGCCGTACGAGTACACGACCGAGTCCGGGAAGGGGTTGCCGGGCGCCGGGCGACCCTCCGGCGTCATCCGCAGGACCTTCCCGCCCAGCGACTCCCGGTCCTGCGCCAGACCGGTCCGGCCGGTCTCGCCCGTCCCCGCGTACAGCATCCCGTCGGGGCCGAACGCGATCCGTCCGCCGTTGTGCGTGAACCCCTTCGGGATGCCGGTCAGGACCGGCTCCGGCGGGCCGAGCCGGTCGCCGGCCCCGCCCCCGTACGCCATGCGCACGATCCGGTTGTCCGAGGCCGCCGTCAGGTACGCGTACACCCGGCCGTCCCGGAACGCGAGGCCGAGCAGTCCGCCCTCGCCGCCCGGCACGACCCCGGCACCTCGCCGAGCGGCGTCTTCGCACCGGTCCGCCCGTCGATCCGGGTGATCGTCCGCTCGTCCCGCGAGGAGACGAGCAGGTCCCCGCCGGGCAGCTCCGCGAGCCCCCACGGCGACTTCAGCCCCTCGGTCAGCGTCCCGCCACCGTCACCCCGGCGGCGGCCGGGGCCGTGGCGGAGGGCGAGGGGAGGCGGGCGCGGAGGCCGACGACGGGGCCGACGACGAGGCCGCTCCCGGGCGCTCCTCCGCGCTCCCCGAAGCGGTACCTCCCGAGGAGCAGCCCGCCGCCAGGACCAGCGCGGCGGCGCCTCCCAGGGCCTTCACGACGACAGGACGTTTCATGGCGCGCTCCCCTTCGGAGGGTCCGGCGGGCTCGACGGGTCGAACGGCATCCCTACCCTGAGAACACCTCCCGGCCCGACGGGGTTCCCGCCGGGCCACCCGGCCCAGCCCGCCCGGTCCCGGCTCGTCCGGCCCGGCCTGTCCGGCTCCCGCTCGTCCAGCCCCGGCCCGCCCGGCCCGGCCCCGGCCCGTCCCACCCGGCTCCGGCCCGCCCGGTCCCGATCCGTCCGGCCCCGGCCCGCTCAGTCCCACGACCCCCGGGGCGCCGGGAGCGCCGCGATCTCCGTCAGGTCCTCCGCCGTCAGCCGCAGCGAGGCCGCCGCCGCGTTCTCCACCGCCCAGTGCTCCCGCTTCGTCCCCGGCACCGGCACGACGTGCCGCCCCGGCCGAGCACCCACGCCAGGGCCACCTGCGCCGGGGTGACGTCCGCCCCGTGCCGCGCGGCCACCCGCCGCAGGCCCGCCACGAGGGGCTGGTTCGCCGCCATCATCTCCGCCGTGAACCGGGGTGCCGGGCCCGTGGGTCGTCCGGTTCGAAACCGCCGCCCGGGGTCAGCGTCCCGGTCAGGAAGCCGCTGCCCAGCGGCATCGCCGCCAGGAACCCGACGCCCCGGGCCGCGCACCAGGGCAGCAGCCGCGCCAGCGCCTCCTGCGACCACACCGACAGCTCGGCCTCCACCGCCGCCACCGGGAAGACCTGCTGGATCCGCTCCAACTGCCGGATCGTTCCCTCGTGGGCGTCGCGGCCCGTGCCCCAGCGCCCCGGCCGGGCGCCGACGGCGCAGAGCCCGAGCGCCCGCACCTTGCCCGCCGACACCAGCTCCGCCATCGCGCCCCAGGTCTCCTCGACCGGCACCTCGGGGTCCGCCCGGTGCAACTGGTACAGGTCGATGACGTCGGTCTGGAGCCGCCGCAGCGAGGCGTCGCAGGCCCGACGCACGTACCCCGGGCGCCCGTTGGCCACTCACGTGCTGGTCGCCGACGAGCAGCCCGCACTTGGTCGAGACGAACGCGTCGGCCCGGCGCTCCTTCAACACCCGCCCACGAGCAGCTCGTTGGTGAACGGGCCGTACATGTCGGCGGTGTCGAGCAGGCTCACCCCGGCGTCGAGGGCCGCGTGCACGGTCCGCAGCGAGCGGTCCCCGCGCTGTTGCGAACGGCTGTACGCCCAGCTCATCGGCATGCACCCCAGGCCGATCGCACCCACGTCGAGCGCCGTCGCCCCGATAGTCCTGCGCTCCACCTGCCGGTACCCCTCCCTGTGCCGCCCCCAAAGTAACCAATGGGGCACGGGATTCTTCGCATAGCCTCCCGGACATGAGATGCGAAGACACCGCCGCCGACGTGTGGCTCCCGATTCCCGCGGACGAGATCGAGGATCTCCCCGAGCCGGGCGGGTCGGGCCTCAACTACCGTTTCTGGGACGGCGGACCCGAGTTCCCGGCCGACCCCGCGCACTGCGCCTTCTACGTCGTCCCGTACATGAAGGGCTCGGAGATCGCCGTCCGGCCGCTGGCCGCGATGACCTCGGTCCGGGTCGTGCAGACCCTCTCCGCGGGCATCGACCACGTCACCCCGGCATCGGATCGCTGCGGCCCGGCGTCGCCCTGTGCAACGCCAAGGGCGTCCACGAGACCAGCACCGCCGAACTCGCGCTCGCCCTGATCCTGGCCTCGCTGCGCGGGATCCCCGGATTCGTGCGCGGCCAGGACGCCGAGGAGTGGCGGGCCGGCTTCTACCGGCGCTCGCCGACAAGTCCGTCCTGATCGTCGGGTACGGCTCGATCGGCGCCGCCGTCGAGGACCGGCTCGCGTCCTTCGAATGCGCGCGGGTGGCGCGCGTCGCACGCTCCGCACGCACCACAGGGCGCGGCCCGGTCCACGCCCTGGCCGACCTGCCGGCGCTCCTCCCGGAGGCGGACGTGGTGGTCCTCTCCACCCCGCTCACGCCCGCGACCAGGCATCTCGCCGACGCCGGGTTCCTCGCGCGGATGAAGGACGGGGCGCTCCTCGTGAACATCGCCCGGGGCCCCGTCGTCGACACGAACGCGCTGCTCAAGGAGGTCGAGAGCGGCAGGATCACGGCGGCGCTCGACGTCACCGACCCGGAACCGCTGCCGGCCGGGCATCCTTTGTGGCACGCTCCCGGTGTCCTGATCAGTCCCCATGTGGGCGGTTCCACCTCCGCCTTCATGCCGAGGGCGAAGCGGCTGATCGCGGGACAACTGCGGCGGTTCGCGGCGGGGAGGGGCCGGCCAACGTCCTCCTCACCACCGACTGAGCCGCGTCCGTGCGCCGCGGCCGCCCGGCGCACGCCGGGCGCACCGAGCACAACCCCGGCCCCGTCACGGAGAGTACTGCGACCCTGTCCTGAGTGACCAACCTGGTGTATCGTCCCGGAGCGGGGGACTGCGTCGAGTACGGGCTGACGCCGGGGAGCGAAGTGACGGGACATCAGATTCCGAGGGGGCGACGGGTGGAGCACGGCCTGAGGACCGACGATCCGACGCGACGGCGCCGCCGTCCGCCGGCCTTCCGCGCCTCGCCGCCGGCCTCGTGTGCGCGGTGCCGGACCAGGCCGCGCCGCGCCTTACGCCGGACCGCGCGGGGCCGCCGGACCCCAGTGGGCGCGCGGTGGCCGGCGTCGCGCCCCCAGGCCGCGGCGCCGCCCCGGCCCCACGACTGCGACGGGCACGCCCCCGGGAGTGCCGACGAGCCGCCCGCCCGGCCGCACGACGCGGCCGCGTGCGAGCCCGGCGCCGGAGGGCCCGGTGAGCGCGCCCGGGGCCGTCCTCGCGCGGCGCCCCGTCGCCGACAAGGACCCGGGGCCCCCGCCCGCCGCACGCCCCGGCGCCGGGGCGATCCTCGCCAGATCGCCCTGGGGCTGCTGTGCGCGGGCTACACGACCGGCGCCTCCCTCGGCTGGGGCTCGCCGGAGACGGCGCTCTTCATGGGCGACTTCGGACTGAGCGCCGCCGCCCTCACCGCCGCGATCTCCTGCTACCTCTACGCCCGGGCCCACCGCGGCAGCGCCCGCCCCGCCTGGCTGCTCTTCGCCTTCTCCTCGTTCATGGCCGCCGCGGGGAGCGCGGTGTGGGGCTGGTACGAGGTCGTCCTGCGCACCGAGGTGCCGGACTTCTCCGTCGCCAACCTCTTCTTCCTGCTCTTCGCGCCGCCCGCCATCGTCGGCCTCCTCGTCCTGGCCAAGAAACCGGCCAACCGGGCCGGCTGGGTCTGCCTGGCCCTCGACACCTGGCTCATCGGCGGCTCCCTGCTCACCCTCTCCTGGAGCCTGGCCTCGCCCGCACCGCCCACGTCGAGGGCGAGTCCGTCGCCCGGGCCGCGCTCTCCCTCGCGTACCCCCTGCCTGTCGGTCAGCATGGTGCTCGTCCTGCACTTCCGGCGCTCGCAGGCGAACCGCTCGGCGACCAACACCGCGATCGCCGCCCTCGCGCTCACCGTCCTGTGCGACGCCCTGTTCACCTCGCCGCTGCTCCGCGAGAACTACGCCTCCGGCCAGCTCCTCGACGCCGGCTGGTTCGCCGGCTCCCTGCTGCTCGCCTACGCGCCCTGGGGGTCCGCCGGCTCCCGGACGCCGCGGCCGCCGCGCGCGGCCAGGGGCTCCACAGCCGCCCGGTCGCCGGCTCGCTCGCCGCCCTCACCCCGTACCTCGCCGCCGCCGTCTGCACCCTCGGCATCCTCTACAACGTGGTGGAGGGGCGCCGGGTCGACCGCGTCGTCGTCCTCACCGGCTGCGCGGTGGTGCTCGCCCTCGTCGTGCGGCAGGGCATCATGCTCCTGGACAACATCGCCCTCACCCACGAGCTGGCCCACAAGGAGAACCACTTCAGGTCGCTCGTGCAGGGCTCCAGCGACGTCATCATGATCGCCGCGCCCAACGGCCGGCTCCACTACGTCAGCCCGGCCGCCTCCGGGGTGTACGGGCGGGACGCCGACGAGCTCGTCGGCACCGAGCTCGCCGCCCTCATCCACCCCGACGACCTCGGCGCCGTCGTCCACGCGGTGCGGCGGTTCCTGGCCGCCTCGCCCGCCGAGGAGCCCACCACCCGGATCGAGTGCCGCTTCCGCTCCGGCCGCGGGGAGCGTGGCTCCACGTCGAGTCGACCGTCAACCGCCACCAGGGCGGCCTGCTCTTCAACAGCCGGGACGTCACCGAGCGCGTCCGGCTCCAGGCCCAGCTCCAGCACAACGCCGAGCACGACCCGCTCACCGACCTGCCCAACCGGGCCTCTTCACCCGGCGGGTCCGCCAGGCCCTCGGCGGCCGCCGCGCCTCCGACCCCGGCACCGCCGTGCTCTTCATCGACCTCGACGGCTTCAAGGCGGTCAACGACCGCCTCGGCCACTCAGGCCGGCGACGACCTCCTCGTCCAGGCCGCCCGCCGCCTCCACGACTCCGTACGGACCGGGGACACGGCCGCCCGGCTCGGCGGCGACGAGTTCGCCGCCCTCATCCTGGGCGACGGCGGCCGCGACCGCACGGCCCGCAGGAACCAGGTCCAGGAGATCGCCGACCGGCTCCGGCTCACGCTCTCCCGGCCGTACCGCCTGGACGGCGGCCAGGAGGTGCGGGTCGCCGCCTCCATCGGCGTCGCCTTCGCCGAGCCCGGCATCGACGCCGGAGACCTGCTGCGCAACGCCGACCTCGCCATGTACCGCGCCAAGGCCGCCGGCAAGAGACCGCGTCGAGCTCTACGCCCCCCAGATGCAGGCCGAGGTCGTCCGGCGGACCGAGCTGGCCGCCCGGCTGCGCACCGCCCTCCACGACGGCGAGTTCGCCCTGCTCCACCAGCCGGTCGTCGACCTCGCCACCGGCCGGATCGCCGCCGTCAGCGCCCAGGCCCGCTGGCGCTCCGCCCAGGGATCCTCTTCACCCCCGCCGAGTACCTCCGCGTCACCGACGACGGCGAGCGCACCGCCGAGCTCGGCCGCTGGCTCCTCGAAGAGGCCGTGGAGCAGGCCGCCGAACGGGCGGGAATCGGCCATCGCACCCCGGTCTCCATCCGGCTCTCCGCCCGCCGCCTCCTGGACCGCTCGCTGCCGCTCGGCTCCGTCGAGTCCCTGCTCACCCGGCACGGCCTCCCGTCCGGCTCGCTGATCGTCGAGCTCGCCGACAGCGACCCCCGGATCCCGCTCGACGAGCTGGAGCAGCGCCTGGCCGCCCTGCGCAGGCTCGGGGTGCGGATCGCGCTCGACGGCTTCGGCAGCGGACACGTGGCGGTCAACGCCCTGCGGCGGCTCCCCGTCGACATACTGAAGCTGGACCGGGGGCTCGTCGAGGGCGTGGTGGAGTCCGCCCGGCTCCGCAAGATCACCCGCGGGGTGCTCCGCCTCGCCGGCGACCTGGGCCTGCGGACCGTCGCCGACGGCGTGGACGTCCCGGAGCAGGTCGTCGCCCTGCGCGCGATGGGCTGCACCCACGCCCAGGGCATGGCCTTCTCGGGCCCGCTCGACGAGTACCGGCTGCGCAGGGCCCTGGTCCGGGACGAGTACCCGCTGCCCGGAGCGGTCCCCGTGCCCGTCGGAAACCGGCCCCGATCGGCTCGCATAGTGAGACGCCCGTCCCACCACTTGACAGTGAAGCGGGCTGAGGGAGAGGGTCAATGCCATGCGCACCCGAATTCTCGTGCTTGGACAGCGCGTCGGCTGAAGCAGGGCCACCGTAGGCCCGGCTTAGAACGCACCGACGCGCTCCCCTCGCTTGCCTCACGGCACGAGGGGTTTTTGTTGCACCGGCTCACCTTGAAATCGCCTTAAACCCTCGTAAAACACCTCGCAAAACCCTCGCACCAACCCTCTGCTTCGAGAAGAGATGCTGATGACCGAGCAGGCCACCGGGCACCATCCGCAGCCGCGGCCCCGCAACGGCGCGACGACCTCCCCGTCGAGCACGTCACGGGCGCGCAGTCCCTCATCCGTTCTCTCGAAGAGGTGGGCGCGGACACCATCTTCGGTCTCCCCGGTGGCTGCATCCTCCCGGCCTACGACCCGCTGATGGACTCGCGGAAGGTGCGCCACATCCTGGTCCGCCACGAGCAGGGCGCGGGCCACGCCGCCACCGGCTACGCCCAGGCGACCGGCAAGGTCGGCGTCTGCATGGTCACCAGCGGCCCCGGCGCCACCAACCTAGTCACCCCGATCGCCGACGCGCACATGGACTCCGTCCCGCTCGTCGCGATCACCGGTCAGGTCGCCTCCAAGGCCATCGGCACGGACGCCTTCCAGGAGGCGGACATCTGCGGCATCACGATGCCCATCACCAAGCACAACTTCCTGGTCACCAAGGCCGAGGACATCCCGCGGACGATCGCCGAGGCCTTCCACATCGCCTCCACCGGCCGCCCGGGCCCGGTCCTGGTCGACATCGCCAAGGACGCCCTCCAGGCGAAGACCACCTTCAGTTGGCCGCCGCAGACCGACCTGCCCGGCTACCGCCCGGTCACCAAGCCGCACGCCAAGCAGATCCGCGAGGCCGCCAAGCTGATCAGCGCCGCCAAACGGCCCGTCCTGTACGTCGGCGGCGGCGTCATCAAGTCCGGCGCCACCGCCGAGCTGAAGATCCTCGCCGAGCTCACCGGCGCCCCGGTCACCACCACCCTGATGGCCCTCGGGGCCTTCCCCGACAGCCACCCGCTGCGTGGGCATGCCGGGCATGCACGGTTCGGTCACCGCCGTCACCGCGCTCCAGAAGGCCGACCTGATCGTCGCCCTCGGCGCCCGCTTCGACGACCGCGTCACCGGCAAGCTCGACAGCTTCGCCCCGTACGCCAAGATCGTCCACGCGGACATCGACCCGGCCGAGATCGGCAAGAACCGCGCCGCCGACGTCCCGATCGTCGGCGACGCCCGCGAGGTCATCGCCGATCTGGTCCAGGCCGTCCAGGCCGAGCACAGCGAGGGCAACAAGGGCGACTACAGCGCCTGGTGGAGCGACCTGAACCGCTGGCGCGAGACCTACCCGCTCGGCTACGACCTGCCCGAGGACGGCAGCCTCTCGCCGCAGCAGGTCATCCAGCGCATCGGACAGCTCGCCCCCGACGACACGATCTTCACCGCGGGCGTCGGCCAGCACCAGATGTGGGCCGCCCACTTCATCGACTACGAGCAGCCGGCCACCTGGCTGAACTCCGGCGGCGCCGGGACGATGGGCTACGCGGTCCCCGCCGCGATGGGCGCCAAGGCCGGCATGCCCGACCGCCCCGTCTGGGCGATCGACGGCGACGGCTGCTTCCAGATGACCAACCAGGAGCTCACCACCTGCGCCCTGAACAACATCCCGATCAAGGTCGCCATCATCAACAACGGCGCCCTCGGGATGGTCCGCCAGTGGCAGACCCTCTTCTACAACCAGCGCTACTCCAACACCGTCCTGCACTCCGGCCCGGACGAGCAGAAGGCGAACCGGGGCACCCGCGTCCCCGACTTCGTCAAGCTCTCCGAGGCCATGGGCTGCGTCGCCCTGCGCTGTGAGGACCCGGCCGACCTGGACAAGGTCATCGCCGAGGCCAACGCCATCAACGACCGTCCGGTCGTCGTCGACTTCATCGTCCACGAGGACGCCCAGGTCTGGCCGATGGTGGCCGCCGGCACCTCCAACGACGAGGTCATGGCCGCCCGGGGCGTCCGCCCCGACTTCGGCGACGGCGAAGACGACTGAGCACGAAGAGCGACAGCGAAAGGAAGAGACCCAGACATGTCCACCAAGCACACGCTCTCCGTCCTCGTCGAGAACACGCCCGGCATCCTCGCCCGGATCGCCGCCCTGTTCTCCCGTCGCGGCTTCAACATCGACTCGCTCGCCGTCGGCGTCACCGAGCACCCCGACATCTCCCGCATCACCATCGTGGTCAACGTCGAGGGCCTGCCCTGGAGCAGGTGACCAAGCAGCTCAACAAGCTGGTCAACGTCCTGAAGATCGTCGAACTCGAGCCCAGCGCCGCGATCCAGCGCGAGCTCGTCCTGGTGAAGGTCCGCGCCGACAACGAGACCCGCTCCCAGATCGTCGAGATCGTCCAGTTGTTCCGCGCCAAGACCGTGGACGTCTCGCCCGAGGCCGTCACCATCGAGGCCACCGGTTCGAGTGACAAGCTGGACGCCATGCTCAAGATGCTGGAGCAGTTCGGCGTCAAGGAGCTCGTCCAGTCCGGCACGATCGCCATAGGGCGCGGCGCCCGGTCCATCACGGACCGGTCCCTGCGGTCCCTCGACCGCTCCGCCTGACCCCCGGTCCGTCTGACGAGACCGCACGACCTCCCTTCCCCGCCCGCCGTACGGTGGGACGCAACACCAGCACACCAAGGAGAATCCCAGTGGCCGAGCTGTTCTACGACGCCGACGCCGACCTGTCCATCATCCAGGGCCGCAAGGTCGCGGTGATCGGTTACGGCAGCCAGGGGCACGCCCACGCGCTGTCGCTCCGTGACTCGGGTGTCGACGTCCGCGTCGGTCTGCACGAGGGGTCCAAGTCCAAGGCCAAGGCCGAGGAGCAGGGCCTGCGCGTGGTCACGCCCGCCGAGGCCGCCGCCGAGGCCGACGTCATCATGATCCTCATCCCGGACCCGATCCAGGCCCAGGTCTACGAGGAGTCCATCGCCCCGAACCTGAACGACGGCGACGCCCTCTTCTTCGCGCACGGCTTCAACGTCCGCTTCGGCTTCATCAAGCCCCCGGCCGGCGTCGACGTCGCCCTGGTCGCCCCGAAGGGCCCGGGCCACCTGGTCCGCCGCCAGTACGAGGAGGGCCGCGGCGTCCCCGCGATCGCCGCCGTCGAGCAGGACGCGACCGGCAACGCCTTCGCCCTGGCGCTCTCGTACGCCAAGGCCATCGGCGGCACCCGCGCCGGCGTCATCAAGACCACCTTCACCGAGGAGACCGAGACCGACCTCTTCGGCGAGCAGGCCGTCCTGTGCGGCGGTGCCTCGGCGCTGGTCAAGGCCGGCTTCGAGACCCTGGTCGAGGCCGGCTACCAGCCGGAGATCGCCTACTTCGAGTGCCTGCACGAGCTGAAGCTGATCGTCGACCTCATGTACGAGGGCGGCCTGGAGAAGATGCGCTGGTCGGTCTCCGAGACCGCCGAGTGGGGCGACTACGTCACCGGCCCCGCATCATCACCGACGCCACCAAGGCCGAGATGAAGAAGGTCCTCACCGACATCCAGGACGGCACCTTCGCCAAGAACTGGATGGACGAGTACCACGGCGGCCTGAAGAAGTACAACGAGTACAAGACCCAGGACGAGCAGCACCTCCTGGAGACCACCGGCAAGGAGCTGCGCAAGCTCATGAGCTGGGTGAACGACGAGGAGGCGTAAGCCTTCGGGGCGGGGCCGGACGTGCTGTCCGGCCCGTTCCGCGTCGTTGGACACGCCGTCCAACACGGACGGGTGATCCTGCCGACGAGGCGCACGAGCGGCGCCCGCGCACCACTACACTTCTCAACAACATACGCGTCAGGCCCACAGCGTCGTGCGCTTTCACGCGGCAAGCCCCTCCACCGCCTGCGGCCGTCGGGACGGCCGTCCGCACTGGACCTGTGAGGACTCACGTGAGCTCGAAACCTGTCGTACTCATCGCTGAAGAGCTGTCGCCCGCCACCGTCGACGCGCTGGGCCCGGACTTCGAGATCCGGCACTGCAACGGCGCCGACCGCGCCGAGCTGATCCCCGCCATCGCGGACGTGGACGCGATCCTGGTCCGTTCCGCCACCAAGGTCGACGCCGAGGCCATCGCCGCCGCGCAGAAGCTGCGCGTGGTCGCCCGCGCCGGCGTCGGTCTGGACAACGTCGACGTCTCCGCCGCCACCAAGGCCGGCGTGATGGTCGTCAACGCCCCGACGTCGAACATCGTCACCGCCGCCGAGCTCGCGTGCGGCCTGCTCGTCGCCACCGCGCGCAACATCCCGCAGGCCAACACGGCGCTGAAGAACGGCGAGTGGAAGCGCTCCAAGTACACCGGCGTCGAGCTGAGCGAGAAGACCCTCGGCGTCGTCGGCCTCGGCCGCATCGGCGTCCTGGTGGCCCAGCGCATGTCCGCCTTCGGCATGAAGATCGTCGCGTACGACCCCTACGTGCAGCCGGCCCGCGCCGCCCAGATGGGGGTGAAGCTGCTGACCCTGGACGAGCTCCTGGAGGTCGCGGACTTCATCACCGTCCACCTGCCGAAGACCCCGGAGACCCTCGGTCTCATCGGCGACGAGGCGCTGCACAAGGTCAAGCCCTCCGTCCGCATCGTCAACGCCGCGCGCGGCGGGATCGTGGACGAGGAGGCGCTGTACTCGGCGCTCAAGGAGGGCCGGGTCGCCGGCGCGGGCCTCGACGTGTACGCGAAGGAGCCCTGCACGGACTCCCCGCTCTTCGAGCTCGACCAGGTCGTCTGCACCCCGCACCTCGGCGCCTCCACGGACGAGGCCCAGGAGAAGGCCGGCATCGCCGTCGCCCGCTCGGTGCGCCTGGCGCTCGCCGGCGAGCTGGTCCCGGACGCGGTCAACGTCCAGGGCGGCGTCATCGCCGAGGACGTCAAGCCCGGTCTGCCGCTCGCCGAGAAGCTCGGCCGGATCTTCACCGCCCTCGCGGGCGAGGTCGCGGCCCGGCTCGACGTCGAGGTCTACGGCGAGATCACCCAGCACGACGTGAAGGTGCTCGAACTCTCCGCGCTCAAGGGCGTGTTCGAGGACGTGGTCGACGAGACCGTGTCGTACGTCAACGCCCCGCTGTTCGCGCAGGAGCGCGGCGTCGAGGTGCGCCTGACCACCAGCTCCGAGTCGCCCGACCACCGCAACGTGGTCACCGTGCGCGGCACCCTCGCCGGCGGCGAGGAGGTCTCGGTCTCCGGCACCCTGGCCGGCCCCAAGCACCTCCAGAAGATCGTCGCCGTCGGCGAGTACGACGTGGACCTGGCGCTCGCCGACCACATGGTCGTCCTGCGCTACGAGGACCGCCCGGGCGTCGTCGGCACGGTCGGCCGCATCCTCGGCGAGGCCGGTCTGAACATCGCCGGCATGCAGGTCTCCCGCGCGGAGGAGGGCGGCGAGGCGCTCGTCGTGCTCACCGTGGACGACACCGTCCCGGCGGCGGTGCTCTCGGAGATCTCGGCGGAGATCGGCGCCACCTCGGCCCGCTCGGTCAACCTGATCTGACGCGCCCGCGCCGTCCGCCCCACACGGCCCGTACCCGGTCGTTGGACGCTCGTCTTATACGAGTGTCTAACGGCCGGGTACAGTGCTGTTCATGGGACACAAGGAAGACCTCCTCGAAGGCGCCAAGCGCTGTCTCCTGGAGAAGGGGTACGGGCGGACCACCGCGCGCGACATCGTCGCCGCCTCGGGCACCAACCTCGCCTCCATCGGCTACCACTACGGCTCCAAGGACGCCCTGCTCCAGCAGGCCTTCCTCGCCCTCACGGAGGAGTGGGGCGACCGGATCGGCCGGCGGAGCCCGCCGGGCGCGAACTCCCGGCCGATCCGTACGGACGCTTCCACGCCGTCTGGGAGCGGGTCGTCGCGACGGCGGAGGCGAGCCGCCCGGTCTGGAGGCTCCAGACCGAGGTCGTCACCCGGCTCGACGACGACGAGCGGCTGCGCGAGGCGATCAAGGAGCCGCAGCGGGAGGAGCCGGCTCGGCATGGCCGAGGGCTCCTCGGCATCGACCCCGAGAAGGACCCGGAGAAGGCCCGGGTGGCCGGACTGCTCTGCCAGGCCCTGGCGGCCGGCGTCATGATCCAGTGGATGGTCGACCCGGAGACGGCCCCGACGGCGGACGACCTCACGGAGGGGCTCAGGGTGCTGATGGGGGAGGGGACTGACGGGGCGTCCTCACCGCCCGGCCGTACCGTGCGCGACCGCCCCGCGCACCCGTCCCCGTCGCTCCGGCGGGCCCGGACGCCTACAGCCGGGCCGACTTCAGGGACATGTGGAGCAGCAGCCGGTCCTCGCCGTCGTCCAGGTCGAGGCCGGTGAGCTGCTCCACCCGGGACAGCCGGTAGTAGAGGGTCTGCCGGTGGATGCCCAGGGCCGCCGCCGTGCGCCCGCCTGGCCCGCGTGGTCGAGGTACGCCTCGGCCGTGCGGGCCAGTTCCGTGTGGGCGGGGGCGAGCAGCGGCGCGACGACCGGGTCGACCTCGGGGTGGTAGAGCGCGGCCAGGAGCCGGTACGGGCCGATGCCGGCCCACTCCGCGACCGGGCCCAGCCTCGGCTGCGCCGTCGCGGCACGGGCCGCCGTGCTCGCCTCCCGCCAGGCCGCCGGGAGCTCCCCGAGGCCGCGCCGGGGTGGCGATCCCGGCCGGGGCGTCCCCGCAGCCGCTCGGCGGCCGAGCGGGCGGGGAGGGTCCTCGGCTGTGCGCAGCCGTACGAGGACGGCGAGGGACGCGGCGTCCGGGAGGGCGGCCACCGCCGCCGCGCCGGGCACGGCCCGTACCGAGGGGTCTCGCCCTGCCACGGGGTCACGCAGACGACGGCGTGCAGTCCGTCCGCGCTGGGCCCCAGGGCCGCCCGCAGGGCCGCGACGGCCATGTCGCTCTGCCAGCCGCGCCCGGCGGTCAGGGCCGCGGCGAACTCGCGCGAGAGGTCCGCGCCCGCCCGCTCCTCGTCCGCCAGGAGTCCGCCGATCCGGGCGGCCACCTCCATGGCCGCCGCCAGCCGCCCGGGCGGGGGCCCCGGCTCGGCGTCGAGCAGCCACACGTACCCGAGGACCACACCCCGATGGCGTACGGGAAGGCAGATCCGGTCCCGGAAGACGCCCGCGTCCGGGGAGGCGGGGATGCGGACCGGGCCCTCCGCCCGGGTGATGCCGAAGCCCTCGAACCAGGCGCGGACCGCCGGGGTGGACCGCCGGGTCAGGATCGACCGCGTCCGGACCGGGTCCATCGCGGTGTCGTCGTCGCTGTCGTGGGCGCCGAAGGCGATCAGGCCGAAGTCGCGGTTCTCCAGGGTCGCCGGGGCCCCGAGGAGCGCGGAGATCTCGTCCACCAGGTCTTGGTAATCGCCCTTCACCGACCCATTCTCGCACCCTCTCAGACAGATGTATGAGAGGCGGGCCACGGATGCGTGACAGGTGTAGGTGGCGGACGATCGGAGCGATTCGTAGGTTTCACAGTGGTTATCCGTGCTGTTCCGGTTCGTTCGCCTCGTGGCCTTCGTCCGGGTACGGCCCCGTTCTACCCTTGCCCTCTGGAGGTGCCCCGTGCTGGGTCCCGTGATCCTCGCCGCGTCGCGCAGCGACAAGATGCGCCGTTTCGTGTCGGCCGCGCCCGGGACCAAGCAGGTCGTGGCACGCTTCATCGCCGGCGAGACGGTCGACGACGTCGTCCCGATCGTGCGGGAGCTGAGCGAGCGCGGCCTGGAGGTCACCCTCGACGTCGTCGGCGAGGACATCACCACCGTCGAGCAGTCGCACGCCGCCCGGGACGCCTACCTGGAGCTCATCGGCCGCCTGAAGGAGCTGGGCCTCGGCGAGCGCGCCGAGATGTCCGTGAAGCTGTCGATGTTCGGCCAGTCGCTCGACGACGGGCACGAGCTGGCGCTCGCCAACGTCCGGCCGGTCGTCGAGGCCGCCGCCGAGATCGGCACCACCGTCACCCTGGACGCCGAGGACCACACCACCCTCGACTCGATGTTCGCCATCCACGAGGAGCTGCGGAAGGACTTCCCGCAGACCGGCTGCGTCATCCAGGCGTACCTCTTCCGCACCGAGGACGACGCCCGCCGCCTCGCCGCGAACGGCTCCCGCGTCCGGATCGTCAAGGGCGCCTACAAGGAGCCCGCCTCCGTCGCGATCCAGGACAAGCCGGAGATCGACAAGGCGTACGTCCGGATCATGAAGATCCTGATGGAGGGCAAGGGCTACCCGATGATCGGGTCCCACGACCCGCGCCTCATCTCCGTCGGCCAGGAGCTGGCCCGCCGCGCCGGGCGCAAGCCGGACGAGTACGAGTTCCAGATGCTGTACGGCATCCGGAGCGAGGAGCAGAACCGCCTCGCCGCCGAGGGGCACCGCATGCGCGTCTACACCGCGTACGGCACCGACTGGTACGGCTACTTCATGCGCCGCCTGGCGGAGAAGCCGGCCAACCTCCTCTTCTTCGTCCGCTCCATCCTCACCAAGGGCTGAGCCCCACCACCCCTCCGAAGGAGTACAGAGACTCATGGACGCTGTGACCCAGGTCCCCACTCCCGTCAACGAGCCGGTGCACGGCTACGCCCCGGCTCCCCGAGCGCGCCCGTCTGGAGCTCAAGCTCAAGGAGCTGGCCGAGAACCCGCGCGAGCTGCCGATGACCATCGGCGGCGTGGCGCCTGGGCGGCGGCGAGGAGTTCGAGGTCGTCCAGCCGCACAACCACCGGGCCGTCATCGGCACCTTCCGGGGCGCCACGCAGCAGGACGCCCAGGACGCGATCGACGCCGCCCTGGCCGCCGCCCCGGCCTGGCGCGCGATGTCCTTCGACGACCGCGCCGCGATCATCCTGCGCGCCGCCGAGCTGCTCGCCGGTCCGTGGCGCGAGACGCTGGCCGCGTCCACCATGCTCGGCCAGTCCAAGACCGCCCAGCAGGCCGAGATCGACACCCCGTGCGAGCTCGTCGACTTCTGGCGCTTCAACGTGGCGTACGCCCGCCAGATCCTGGCCGAGCAGCCCCGGCCAACTCGCCGGGCGTCTGGAACCGCCTGGACCACCGCCCGCTCGAAGGCTTCGTCTACGCGATCACGCCGTTCAACTTCACGGCCATCGCGGGCAACCTGCCACCGCCCCCGCCCTCATGGGCAACGTGGTGGTCTGGAAGCCGTCCCCGACGCAGACCCACGCCGCGGTGCTCCTCATGGAGCTCCTGGAGGAGGCCGGCCTGCCCAAGGGCGTCATCAACCTGGTGACCGGCGACGGCATCGCCGTCTCCGAGGTGGCCCTGAACCACCGCGACCTGGCCGGCATCCACTTCACCGGCTCGACCAAGACCTTCCAGCACCTGTGGAAGACGGTCGGCAACAACATCGAGAACTACCGCTCGTACCCGCGGATCGTCGGAGAG
This sequence comes from Streptomyces sp. WAC08241, assembly GCA_007858575.1. GTDB lineage: Bacteria > Actinomycetota > Actinomycetes > Streptomycetales > Streptomycetaceae > Streptomyces. The sequence continues at coordinate 3,933,551 of CP042279.1, read as the reverse complement.
ACCGGCGGCAAGGACTTCGTCGTCGCCCACCCCAGCGCCGACCGCGCCGTCCTGAAGACCGCGCTGACCCGCGGCTCCTTCGAGTACCAGGGCCAGAAGTGCTCCGCGTCCTCGCGCGCGTACGTCCCGGCCTCGATCTGGAACGACGGTTTCAAGGAGGAGTTCGCGGCCGAGGTCGACGGCATCACCATGGGTGACGTCACCGACCTGTCGCACTTCATCGGCGCCGTCATCGACGACCGCTCGTTCGCCAAGAACAAGGCGGCGATCGACCGCGCCAAGTCCGACCGAGCTGCACGATCGTCGCCGGCGGCACCTACGACGACTCGGTCGGCTACTTCGTCCGCCGACCGTCATCGAGTGCACCGACCCGGAGAACGAGGTCTTCACGACCGAGTACTTCGGCCCGATCCTCGCGGTGCACGTCTATGAGGACGACAAGTACGACGAGATGCTGACCCAGATGGAGTCGGTCTCGGACTACGCGCTCACCGGCTCGGTCATCGCCAACGACCGCGCCGCCGCCGCGTACACGATGGAGAAGCTCCGCTACGCCGCGGGCAACTTCTACATCAACGACAAGTCGACCGGCGCCGTTGTCGGCCAGCAGCCCTTCGGCGGCGGCCGCGCCTCCGGCACCGACGACAAGGCCGGCGCCCCGCAGAACCTGATGCGCTGGACGCTGACCCGCGCGATCAAGGAGACGCTGGTCCCGCCGACCGAGTACGGCTACCCGCACATGGGCTGACGCCGGTCCGCCGCGCGAGCGCCCTGCCCCCGCGGGCAGGCCCTGACACCGCCCCTTCCTCGGTCCCCCAACCGAGGTCGGGGGCGGTTCCCATTCCGGGGCGCGCCTCTTACACCAAGGAGGTGAGGCCCTCCTGCGTCACAGCGGTATCCCGGACATGTGAGAGACGTAGCAACTCGGGATTGCTCCGACGGTGCAAGGAGGCCAGTACCCGGAACACCTCGCGCGCCGTGGGGTGGATACGAGCCATCTGCGGCGCGGCTTCCCACGCTGCCGACAGGTTCGCGAGGGCGGCCTCTCGGTTCCCGACATCGAGGTGAGCCCTGGCGACGTTCAACCGCGAGGGCGCGACACGGGTGGCGGGCAGCCCGTCGAGGACCGTGTCGAGGTTCTCCGCGACCGCGAGGGCCTCCTGCGGTCGGCCGAGGTCGAGCCGGGTCGCGAGGACGTGTGTGGCCGTGTTCTGCGGACCGAAGATCATCGAGTACTGGTTCGAGTCGCCCCGCTGAACCACTCGTCGGCCACCCGTTCGGCCGACGTGATGTGCCGCTCGGCCTCGCGGGCGCCTTCGACCTTGTCCTCCAATCGCCCCGCCAGCGTCATCCCCGGAGGTTCAGTACTCCGACCGCGAACGCCCGGTCCTTCCCGGACAGCGTCGACTCGGCCCGTGCGATGGCCCGGTCGACGACCACGAGGCCGCCCTCTGCGTCGCCGCCGTTGAGATAGGCACCGGCACGGTCCCGGGCCGCGATCGCCTCGCCGAGTGGATTGGCCTGTTGTTCGACGGCCCACCGCTGCCGGGTCACCGCCAGCTCGGCCATGTCCATCCACCGGTGCCGGGCAGCGAGCCAGTAGACGGAGCTGTAGACCTCCGCCAAGGACATCCACGCTTCGACCGTGTTCACCGCGTGGGCGTGTGTCGTGGCACTCCGAAGGAGGCCCGGTAGCCGGGCGAGCACTTGATGGACGCGAGCTGCGTCACGGGCCTCCGAACCGACTCCAAGTCGTCCAGAAGGGCTGCTTCCTCCACCTGCGCGCGGCCCGGCAGATCGTAGTCCCGAACGGCGGACCGCAGGGCCGTGAGCCGTTCCTCGTCGTCTTCCGCGACTCGGGCCTTCCCAAGCACTTCCGCCATGGACAGGCCGAGGGCCCTGCCGATCGTCGCGGCAACCGTGGGCGTGAGCGTTCGGTCGCCCACCTCGATCTTGGACAGCAGTGACACGGACACATTGGCCATCCGCGCGAGCTGGGTCTGAGAGGCCGCGCTCTTTTCGGATCAGGGCGAGATTCGCCCCCGGCGCCATTCGCTGGTCGTGCTCATGTGTCAGTCCTACCCCGTCGAGGCCAGGTCACGATCCATGGTCACAGGCCGTGCCGACCGGTGTCCGCTCCTGTGCAAGACGTGTGCAAGTTCCCGTACACACAGAGTCGTTGAATGGTCACAGCAGCCGGAACGAGACGTCCACCAGGAGGAGAGCCGTGATCTTCGCCCCACCGCCCGTACCGATCGCCCCTGTGCCCGACCCCAGCCTCGAAGGCATTCCGAACCCCGTACAAGCCACCCCGCTCGCCTCCGAGGCCGACGCCGAACTCGGTGAAGGGCAGCCGGCATGAAATACCGGGAGGGCGACGTCGTCGTCGACGGGACGCGGGCCCTGGTGGGGCGAGTGCGCGTGGTCGGCCGGTCTTTCCTCACCCTCACCCGCCCGGGAGGAGCCGAGTGGACCGCCACTCCGGAGAACTGCTGGACGGCGAGCCCGGAGGAGCGCGCGAGCATCACCCTTCGTGGTGCCGTGCAGGTCATCAGCACCGCATCGGAGTCCTCGGCACCCGTATCGCCGTCTTCCTGACCACGCTCGCCGTGGGCGCGTACGACGCCGCCCTGTGGCTACGCACCCCATAGTCAGCCGCCCCGCCGATGACGCCCCCGCAGGCCTCGGTCCGAGTCCGGGCGAGGGGCCGGCCCCCGTTTCATGGGCGGCCGTTCCGAGCACGACCCGACAACGAAGGAGTGACATGCCGAAGCACGGTGGCGGTACGGGCAGTGGATCCGGCGGCAGCCAGCAGGACGACAGCAGCAGCGGCCGGCAGCACGGAGGCGGCGGCTCGGAGACGAGCGGCGGGAACTCCTCCGACGGTTCCGGCCCCGCGAAGAAGTAGAGGCACAGGTGAACACACACGTGGAGGAGGCGGGCCCCCAGGGGCTCGCCTCCGCGCTCGTCGCGTCGGGCGCCCTGCGATCCGACTGGCTGAACACGTACCGCGCCGTCCCCGGGCGATGTTCGTCCCGGACCGGATCTGGCCCGGCATCCCCGAAGGCACCCGTCAGGAAGCCCTCGTCGACCGCCGGACCGACCCGCACGCGTGGCTCGCGGCGGTCTACTCCGACCGGCCGCTCACCACGCAGTGGGACGACGGCGAGCACCGGGGCGACGACCTCGGTACGACCCCGACGAGCAGCAACAGCCTGCCCAGCATGGTGTTCGCGATGCTCGACGACCTCAACGTCGAGGCCGGGCACAGGGTGCTGGAGATCGGGACGGGCACCGGTTGGAACGCGGCCCTCCTCGCCCACCGCGTGGGGGCGGCGAACGTCGTCTCGGTCGAGTACGACCCGGACGTCGCCAAGGGCGCCCGGCGGAACCTCGCCGAGTTCGGGATCAAGCCGCTCGTGCACGTCGGCGACGGCCGACAGGGGTTCGCGGACCGCGCGCCGTACGACCGGATCATCGCCACCTGTTCGGTCGGCGACCTGCCCCGGCCTGGGCCGAACAGGCCGCGCCCGGCGGGGTGATCGTCGCCCCGTGGGGACCGCTCTACGGCGGCGAGGCCATCGCGCGCCTGGTGGTCGACGAGGACGGGACGGCGCGGGGCGCTTCACCCGCTCGTCCGCGTTCATGCGGCTCCGGCAGCAGCGCGCCACGTTCCCGCCCCATGAGCGGTACATGGGCGGGCGGGCATGGCCGGCCGACGGGGTCAGGAGCACGACGACGACCCCGCCGTCCGCCGTGGGCGGATGGATCGAGCAGTTCGCCGTCGGCCTCCAGGTGCATGACGCCTGGTGGTCGGTCGAGCGGTACGACGACGGGGCGTACACCCTGTGGACGTACGGCCTCGACGGCACCTCGTGGGCGTCGGTCGACCACGAGCCCGGCGAGACCGAGTTCGTCGTCCACCAGAGCGGGCCCCGGCGCCTGTGGGACGAGACCGAGGCCGCGTACCACTGGTGGAGCGATCGTGGCCGACCCGGATTCGAGCGGTTCGGCCTGACGGCCGGGCCCCGCTCCACGGTGGCGTGGCTCGACGACGAGTCGTGCCCCGTGCCCGGGGCGGAGTGGCTCCGTTGAACGCCTGGACATGGTGAAACCACTTCCCTCCCGTAATGGGAGAGAAGTGGTTTGGTTTTAGCGGGTGACGAACTGCCGATTGGTTTGGTTGCCGTTCTGGACAAGAAGGGCGAACAAGGCACCGACCCGGGCGAACCCGATCTTTCTGGTGCCGCGTAGCTTCTCCACCTCGATGGGGCAGGGTGGCAGGCGGGGTGTCGAACTACGGTCAAAGAGAGTTTTGCCTTAGCCTGAGCGTGCGTCGACATGGAGACGCGTTCCGTACCTCGGGTCCCGGCATTGCCCGAGGGGAGCGAAGGGCTCTCACGAACCCGCCAGAACACAAGTGCTCACAGTTGTCAGGATGTACACCGAACTCTGTGGCCCATGCCGGGTGGGGTCGTAGGGAGACGTATGTCCAAGAAACAGAGCAATCGCAAGCGTGCGGCCAGCCTATGCAGCCGTGCAACGGGCATGACGTACAGCCGTTGCCTCGAGTCGGCCATGAATGGTCACATCACTCCGCTTCGGCCTGTTCCTGACGCAAACTCGCCCGAGCAGAGACGCTTTGAAGCGCGCATCGCGCACACGCTGGCCTATACGCTCCGGGACCGGCAGCTCGACAGCGCCGTCCTAGGTGTGCAGGGCGTGCGACTACAGGGCGAACAACTCACGCTGCGCCTTCATCCCATCATGGCTAGGCGTATCGTGGCTGACCTGTTGCCCGTCTTCGACGTGGCCTACGGAGGCCTCCGGGGAGTTCCCGGGCTACGCATCCGGTACCGCGCGGGTGAATGGTCCCTGGTCGATGTCAGGTCCTCGGCTCGTGTGCACCTGGAAGGGTTTGACCTTCGCCCAGGTCCGAAGCTTCCTGCCGTCGAGCGCGGGCTGACACCTGTGTGGAGAGATGTCCTGATCGGCTCTCCCGTATCGAGCGCGACGAGATTGTCTCCTGGGAAACGGGCAGCGAGTGTCGGCGGACCACTGATGCCCGTGACCTGCTGTTCAGCAGGATTCTTCGGCGCCCGCTGTTGGTGAATCGTGCCGGCACTTCGCACGGCTGGGTGAACACGTACAGCCATCATGACCACGACATCGTTTTTGAATGGTGCTGCGGTGCCGAGGCCGAGGAGTTGGCTGATGCCCTCCGAGTCAGCGGTATCGAGAATAGGATCGAGACGATTGACTTCCGCGCCTCGTTCGATTGCGAGCCCCATGCGGAACGCATCGACATGGGAGATGCCAGCATCGTCCTGCGTTGTCTGAACGCCTCTTGGTGCCGTGGCGACGACTGGGCCGGTCCTGCCGCGATCGCCCGGAGCAACCTGAGGCGGTACCAGTGATGGCCATCGCCTTGACGGGAGCGCTGGTGGTGCTCGCGCTGGGATTGCTGCTGGCCTTGGCGAAGGCGGCCAGGGACATGTACATCGTTCGTCACGTTCGAGCGATGCTGTCGGACTGTACTCCCGCCGAACGGGCCCATGTGTGTTTGCGGTTGGCCGGAGCCCTGAACTCCACTGCGCAGATGCGGTTCGGCCCGGCCGAGCCGAACGGGAGATCAGGACACCCGCCGGGTCAGGAAGTCGTCGATCAATGAGGCGATCCCCGGCGCGTGGGTCTCCAGGGCGAAGTGGCCGGTGGGCAGGAGGTGGACCTCCGCGTCCGGGAGGTCGTGGCGGAAGGCCTCGGCGCCCGCCGGGACGAAGACCTGGTCGCCCTCGCCCCAGACGGCGGAGGGGACCCGGGAGGTGCGGAAGTACTCCTGGAAGGCCGGGTAGAGGGCGAAGTTGGAGCCGTAGTCGGCGATCAGGGCCAACTGGACGCCGTCCACCAGCCCTCGCGGGCCATCAGGGCGGCGTCGTGGTGCCAGGCGTCGGGGCTGAGGAGGTCGCGGTACTCGGCGGGGACGCCCGTCTCGTACTGCCACCGGATGCCGGCGGGGGAGCGGAGGGCGCGGACCGGCTCCTCGGTCTCCGGGGTGCGCTCCTCGATCAGGGCGAGGACCGGGGCCCAGGCCTCGGCGCCGAGCCCCTCCTCGTACGCGTTGCCGTTCTGGGTGACGATCGCGGTGACCCGCTCGGGGTGGGCGAGGGCGAGCCGGAGGCCGATGGGCGCGCCGTAGTCCTGGACGTAGAGCGCGAACCGGTCCAGGCCGACGGCCTCCGTGAACTCGGCCGTGAGCGAGGCCAGTTCGGCGAAGGTGTAGGCGAAGTCGTCGGCGGAGGGCGCGGCGCTGCGGCCGAAGCCCAGGTGGTCGGGGGCGATCAGGCGGTAGCGGTCGGCCAGGAGCGGGATCAGGTCGCGGAACATGTGCGAGCTGGTCGGGAAGCCGTGCAGCAGGAGCAGCGCGGGGGCGTCGGCCGGGCCCGCCTCCCGGTAGGCGATCTCGTGTCCCCGGACGGCGACGGTGCGGTGGTGGGTCGGCAGTACGGACATCTTCTAACCCCTTGAGATCGGTTTAGTGGTTAGGTCTCGACAGGGTGATTCCAGCAGACCGTGAGTAACCTGTCAATTCGCTTTCGGTAGTTAGGTGGTTGTGGAAGGGTGAAGCGCATGACCGTGAGGACCGCACCCACCCATGAACTCGGAGCCGCCCGGCTCCGCTCCGTACGCGAGATGCTCGACCTCGCCTTCGAGGGGAACTTCGACGGCGAGGACTGGGACCACACCCTCGGCGGCTTCCACGCCTGGATCGAGGACGAGCGGGGATCGCCGCCCACGGCGCCGTCGTCATGCGCCGGCTGCTCCACGGCGGCCGCTCGCACCGCGTCGGGTACGTGGAAGGGGTCGCCGTCCGGGCCGACCTGCGCCGCAAGGGGCTCGGCGGAGCGGTGATGGCCGAGCTGGAGCGCGTGATCGACGGGGCGTACGCCTTCGGGGCGCTCGCCGCCTCGGACGCGGGCGCCGCCCTCTACCGGGGGCGCGGCTGGCAGCTCTGGGAGGGGCGCGTCGAGGCGTTCACGCCCGACGGGATCGTCCACCTCCCGGAGGAGGAGGGGGCGTCTTCCTGCGCCCGGCGGGCGCGGGGCCCTACCGGACCCGCCGCCCCGCTCGTCTTCGACTGGCGGGACGGCGACGTGACGTGAGGAGGGGGAGGGGCGTGACGTAAGGAGGGGAGGGGCGTCAGTTCCCGTTGCTCCCCGGGCGCCGCGCGGTCCGCGTGGACCCGGCCCTTCTCCGTCTCCTTCTTCGCCGTGTACGTCATGCCGATCGCGTAGCCGAAGCCGAGCAGCGCCATCGTGTAGCCCGGCAGCCCGAGGCCGCTCAGGGCCACCGCCAGACAGGCGAGGACGGCGAGCGCCCAGACCGCCAGCGCCGCCTTGCCCCGGCGGCTGAGGAACAACCACCCGTGCGGGCGGGCCGGCAGCGCCTCCAGGCCCCTTCGGGGCCCGTGGTCGCCGCCTTCGGGCGCTTGAAGTAGCCGTACGTCAGCCACTCGCCACACAACTCCCAGCCCTCCGGCTCCAGTTCCTCCAGGACCTGCGCGCGGCGGCGGTCCGTGATCACCTCGCGCCGGTACTCCCAGGCGAGCGCGGCCCCGGCACCCGGCGGCAGACGAACCGGCCGACCGCGTCCAGGCGCTCCACCTCCCAGCCCTGGTCCCCGTGCACGGCCAGCATCCGGCGGTCGTTGAAGAGGTCCGCGGTCCACGTCCAGTGCTCCGCCGCCCCGTCCGGCTCCCCGGGCGCCGGGGCGAGCCCGCCGAGCCGGGCCGCGAACCGCGCGGCGGGCCCGAACTCCTCCTCCGGCGCGGTCCCCGTCTCCGCGAGGTGCCCGCGCAACTCGGCTGTGGTCCGGTCGATCTGCTCCTCGGGCACGTCCGCCGCGCGCAGCGCACCGTCAACTCCTCGAAGTAGGCGTCGGTGGTCATGGTGCTGCTCCCCTGCGTGCAGTTGCGTCCGTACGGCCCGGTGGAACTCGCTCCAGGCCGCGCCCTCGGCCGCCAGGTGCTCCCGGCCCGGCCCGGTGAGCCGGTAGTAGCGGCGGCCGGGCCCGCGCTCGGCGGCGCGGAACTCGGCCTCCACCAGACCGGCCTCCTCCAGGCGGTTCAGCACGGGATAGAGCGTCCCGCCCTTGATCTCGCCCAGGCCGGCCCCGGCGAGCGCCTTCGCGATCTCGTACCCGTAACTCTCGCCGCCGGTCGGGCAGGAGAGGACGAGCAGGTCGAGGACTCCCTTGAGCCAACTGGATCTGCGGTCTGCGGCCATGGGCACATCTCATCACTATCTAGGTGGGAAAACAACCTAGGTGGGTGTGCCGAGTCTGGCCGTTGCGGGGTGACCCTCGGTGCCCCGCCGTCTCAGATAGTAGGAAGTCCGAGTAATTGTGGAGACAGATGCGGCGCCCTGCCCTAGCTTTGTAGGAGCCGAACGTCTCGCTCCATCAGCGAATGGCGGTCGAGAGCGCGACGCCTTCGTGCGGGCAACCCCGCGGCGGCGCTCCCCGCCCCTTCCGGCGCCTTCGATCACCACTGATCCCCGCACGTCACCGGCCTTCACCGGTCTCCGGCCGTCACCGGTCGCGGCCCGCCGCCGGTCCCGTACGTCGCAGATCTCCGCACGCCGGATCACCACTGATCTCGAGGAGTCGATCCCCATGGCCCCGTCGCCGCCCAGGCCGCCCGCCGCGTCCGCCACTCCGCCGCCCGTCCCGCCGACGAGGCCCGCCAGAACGCCGCCGCCGCCCTCCAACGCGCCCTCGACCGCCGCGACAACGGCGGCTCCACCGGTCACTGAACCACGGCGTCCCGCCTCGGACGTTCGTCCACATGGTGGACGTGACGTGTCAGACGATGGGACGACCAGTAGGGTGCCGACATGTCTCACAGCATCGATCTCGCAGTCATCCCCGGCGACGGCATCGGCCAGGAGGTCGTGGCCCAGGGCCTCAAGGTCCTCTCGGCCGTGCTTCCCCAGGACGTGAAGCTGGAGACCGAGGAGTACGACTTCGGCGCCCAGCGCTACCACGCCACCGGTGAGACCCTCACCGACGCCGACCTCGACTCCCTCAAGAAGCACGACGCCATCCTGCTCGGCGCCATCGGCGACCCGTCGGTGCCCTCCGGCGTCCTGGAGCGCGGCTTCCTCCTGAAGCTCCGCTTCGCCTTCGACCACCACGTGAACCTGCGTCCCTCGAAGCTGCTCCCCGGCGTCGCCACCCCGCTCGCCGGCCAGCCCGAGATCGACTTCGTCGTGGTCCGCGAGGGCACCGAGGGCCCGTACACCGGCAACGGCGGCACCATCCGCAAGGGCACCCCGCACGAGGTCGCCACCGAGGTCTCGGTCAACACCGCCTTCGGCGTCGAGCGCGTGGTCCGGGACGCCTTCGCCCGCGCCCAGGCCCGCCCGCGCAAGAAGCTCACGCTGGTCCACAAGAACAACGTGCTGACCTTCGCCGGGCACCTCTGGACGGACACCTTCCACCGGGTGGCCGCCGAGTTCCCCGAGGTCGCCACCGACTACCTGCACGTCGACGCCGCGACGATCTTCCTCGTCACCGACCCGGCCCGCTTCGACGTGATCGTCACCGACAACCTCTTCGGCGACATCATCACCGACCTCGCCGCGGCCGTCTCCGGCGGCATCGGCGTCGCCGCCTCGGGCAACATCAACCCGAGCGGCGACTTCCCGTCCATGTTCGAGCCGGTCCACGGCTCCGCGCCAGACATCGCGGGCCAGGGCAAGGCCGACCCCACGGCCACCGTCCTCTCCGTCGCCCTCCTCCTGCGCCACCTCGGTCACGAAGCCGAGGCCGTCCGCGTCGAGGAGGCCGTCGCCGCCGACCTCACCGAGCGCGGCGACGCCGTCCACACCACGGACGAGATCGGCGACGCGCTCGCCGCGCGAGTAGCGAGCTGACCCGCGCCGACTGACACCAGACAGCAGCCGCCGGGTCGCACAGCGCTCCGGCGGCTGTCCCCTGTGCGGCCACCGGGAGCGCACCCTCTCCCCTCCCGGACCGCGCACACCCGTTTCCCGCACCGGTCCCCGCGAGCGATAATCGAACGTGGGGCCGCGGCATGCAGGCATGCCCGGACGTCCACCCCGCCGGGGACGAACGTCTCCGACGGTGGCGTACGCGCGCGGTCCTCCCCACACGACCGGTGAAGGACACGCACTCATGACGACGCCCACGATCGAGCTCAAGCCCTCCTCCAGCCCGCTGTCCGACGCGGAGCGCGAGGCGATCCTAGCCAACCCGGGATTCGGCCGCCACTTCACCGACCACATGGTCACCATCCGGTGGACCGAGGGCCGCGGCTGGCACGACGCCCAGCTCGTCCCGTACGGCCCGCTCGCACTCGACCCGGCCACCAACGTCCTGCACTACGCGCAGGAGATCTTCGAGGGCCTGAAGGCCTACCGTCGTCCCGACGGCTCGGTCGCCAGCTTCCGTCCCGACGCCAACGCCCGCCGCTTCCAGGCCTCCGCCCGCCGCCTGGCCATGCCCGAGCTGCCCGTCGAGACCTTCGTCGAGGCCTGTGACGTCCTCGTCCAGCACGACAAGGCGTGGGTCCCGGAGCACGGCGGCGAGGCCTCGCTCTACCTGCGCCCGTTCATGATCGCGACCGAGGTCGGCCTGGGCGTCCGCCCGGCGGGCGAGTACCTCTTCGTCGTCATCGCCTCCCCGGCCGGCCCGTACTTCCCCGGCGGCGTGAAGCCCGTCTCCATCTGGCTCTCCGAGAACCGCGTCCGCGCCGTCCCCGGCGGCATGGGCGACGCCAAGACCGGCGGCAACTACGCGGCCTCCCTGCTCGCGCAGGCCGAGGCGGCGGCCAAGGGCTGCGACCAGGTCGCCTACCTCGACGCCGTCGAGCACAAGTGGGTCGAGGAGCTCGGCGGCATGAACCTGTACTTCGTGTACGGGAACAAGCTGATCACCCCACCCTCACCGGCTCGCTGCTCGCCGGCATCACCCGCGACTCGCTGCTCAAGCTCGCCGCCGACCTGGGCCTGGAGGCCGAGGAGGGCCGCGTCTCCATCGACCAGTGGCAGGCCGACAGCGAGAACGGCACCCTGACCGAGGTCTTCGCCTGCGGCACCGCCGCCGTCATCACCCCGTCGGCACGGTCAAGTCCGAGCGCGGCGAGTGGACCCAGTCGGGCGGCGAGCCCGGCGCGGTCACGATGAAGCTGCGCGAGGCGCTCCTCGCCGTCCAGACCGGCCGGGCCGCGGACACCCACGGCTGGATGCACGAGCTGGGCTAGTCCCTACGGCTCCACCCGCACCGGGGTCTCCGGGGCCGTCACGGTCCCGGGGGCCCCGTTCGGCGTCAGTACGGCGTACAGCGCGCCGCCCGCGATCCCCGAGCAGCAAGAAGCTGCAGTCGATCCCGCCCGTCAGGGCGAGCAGCAGCCCTTCGTAGAGCGGCGTCGACACCGCGGCCAGGCCGACCGCCGCGCCGATCGCCCAGGAGGCGGTGGCGCGCGGGTGCCAGCCCGCCGAGAACCAGTAGATCCCGCCGCGCGAGCGCTCGGTTGTAGACCTGGAGCGCCTCCGGGTCGTAGACGCCCGCAGCGCGCGTGCCCGATCAGGGTGATCACCGCCCTGGGGTGCCGATCGCGGTGAGCAGCAGCACGAACGAGGTCATCGCCGTCTGCGCGTCCGAGGCGAAGTGGCCCAGGAACACGAAGGCCGTGGCCACCGCCGCGACCACGAGGGTGGCGCGCGCCCGGGTGGCCCGGGGCAGGATCGCGTCCAGGTCGAGCCCCATGGAGTACAGCATCAGACCGGCGTTGCCGACGGTGCCGGCCGTGGCCGCGACGAGCAGCGGCACCAGGTACCAGCCGGGCGAGGCGGCGACGAGCGGACCGGCGTAGTCGAGCGCCCGCGGGCCGCGAGCGCCGTGTACGTGCCGAAGAGCTGCGGGACGAGCAGACCCACGACCAGGCCCAGACAGGTCGCCCGCCACACGGTCCGGGGCTGTGCCGCTCGGGGGAGACGTACCGCGTGTAGTCGCCGAGCAGGGTGATGAAGGCGACCGGCCCGCTGAGGCCCGCCGCCACCGCCGAGAGCAGCCAGGTCGGCCAGAAGGAGCCCAGGAGGTACGGGGTGTCCGGCACCGCCGCCGTCGTGACGTCCCCGGCGTACGCGACCAGGCCGACGGCGAGGAGCGCGGTCATGCCGACCGCGAGCGCCTTGCTCAGCCGCAGCAGCAGCCGGTAGCCGTACACCGCGCCGACCACCGTGCAGGCGGCGAGCAGCGCGTAGACGACGGCGTGGACGGCGCCGCCCGTGGGCAGGCCGGTCAGCCGGGCGAGGGTGCCCACCACGACGTCGCCGCCGATCCAGAGGGTCAGGGCGGTGTAACCGAGCGAGCAGCAGCCCCACCACCGAGCCGACGAGCCGGCCGCGGACGCCGAAGAAGGCGCCGGAGGAGGTGGAGAGGTTGGTCGCGGTGCGGAGGAGACCAGCGCGAGCGGAGCGGTGACCGCGACGCCGACGAGGGTGCCGGTGACGACGGAGGTCACCGAGGCCCACAGGCCCAGGCCGAAGGAGACGGGGAGCCAGCCGAAGACGATCACCCCCAGGCAGAGGTTGGAGCCGAGCAGGATCGAGACGAGGTCGCGGGGGCCGCTGGTGCGTTCGGCCTCGGGGACGGTGTCGACTCCGCGCTGTTCTATCGGCATGGCGCCTCCTGGGGAGCTGAGGGGAGGAGAACGAAAGAGGGGGCTGAGTGGACGACTTTTAGAGTGGCGCTCAATGTGACCTGTGCCCGTACCCCGAGTCAATGCTTGGAACCCGGCGTCTCAACATTTAGAGTGTCGCTCAAACAGGAGGTGTTCGGGACGTGCGACCGACCCCCACGGAACGCGACCGGCTCCGGGCCGGGGCGATGGACCCGCGGGGCGTCCCGCACGACCTCGGCGCGACCGGGATCACCTCCTCCGGCGCGCGGGGGACGGGAAGGACCGGCGAGACCGTACGCCGGACCTTCGCCACGGCCGGGCCGGCCCCGACCCGGCGATCGCCCACGACCCCGTACGCGGGGCCGTGGGCGATCCAACACCACCACCGGCACCTGTGCACCGGCTCGCCCCCGGAACGCGGTCCGGCGCCCACGGCGCCGTCGCGCCGGCGACCGGACCGACCTCGCCCCTCGACCGCCCCTACTTCCTCTAGGACCCGCTGACCATGACGTACCGCATGCCCGCCGAGTGGACGCCCCACGAGCGCACCTGGATGGCCTGGCCCGGCCCGAACCCCACCTTCACCGACGACGAGGAGCTGGCCGCCGCCCGCGCCGCCTGGGCCTCGGTGGCCCGCGCCGTCCGCCGCTTCGAGCCGGTCACGATGGTCGTGTCCCCGGCGACGCGGAGGGCGCCCGCGCGCTCCTCGGCGAGGACGTCGACCTGGTCGAGCGCGACCTCGACGACGCCTGGATGCGGGACATCGGCCCGACCTTCGTGACGAACGGCCGCGAACTGGCCGCCGTCGACTGGGTGTTCAACGGCTGGGGCGCCCAGGACTGGGCCCGCTGGGAGCACGACTCCACGATCGCCCGCCACGTCGCGGACATCGCGTCCGTCCCCGTCGTGAGCAGCCCCTGGTCAACGAGGGCGGCGCGATCCACGTCGACGGCGAGGGCACCGTCCTCCTCACCGACACCGTCCAGCTCGGCTCCGGCCGCAACCCCGGGTGGACCCGCGAGCAGGTCGAGACCGAGATCCACGCCAAGCTCGGCACCACGAAGGCGATCTGGCTCCCGCACGGTCTCGCCGCCGACTACGGCACGTACGGCACCCAGGGCCACGTCGACATCGTCGCCGCCTTCGCCCGCCCCGGCACCGTCCTCGTCCACAGCCAGCAGGACCCGGCCCACCCCGACTACGAGCGCTCCCGGACCCACGCGAGCGTCCTGCGCGCCGCCACCGACGCCCAGGGCCGCCCCTGGAGGTCATCGAGGTCCCGGCCCCCACCGTCCTCAGGGACGAGGAGGGCGACTGGGTCGACTACTCGTACATCAACCACTACCTGTGCGACGGCGCCGTGATCCTCTGCGCCTTCGACGACCCCCACGACGAACTCGCCGCCGAGATCTTCCGCCGCCTCTTCCCCGACCGCGAGGTCGTCCTGGTCGACGCCCGCACGATCTTCGCGGCCGGCGGCGGCATCCACTGCATCACCCAGCAGCAGCCGAAGGTCTGACGGCCGGACCTCCCGGGCCCGTCATCAGGTAGAACGTACGAGTGAGTCAGAGCAGCAGTCCGCCGTCCCACCCCCGTCGCCGCAACCAGGCCGCGCCTCCCGCGAGGAGGTGCTCGCCGCCGCCATGGGGACCATCGCCGAGCGCGGGCTCGACGGGCTCACCATGGCCGGGCTCGGGCGGCAGGTCGGGATGAGCAGCGGGCACCTGCTGTACTACTTCCGCACCAAGGACGAGCTGCTGCTCCAGACCCTGGAGTGGAGCGAGGGGCGGCTCGGGGCCCGGCGCGGCGCCCTGCTCTCCGGCCCGGGACCGTCCGCGAGCGGCTCGACGGATACGTGGACGTGTACGTGCCCGAGGGGCCGCGCGACCCGCACTGGACGCTCTGGCTGGAGGTCTGGAACCGCTCGCAGAACGCCGACGGCGACGCCCGCGCCCGCCAGGCCGCCATCGAGGGCGCCTGGCACCGGGACCTGGTCGCGATCCTGGCCGAGGGCGTGTCGCGCGGCGAGTTCCGGCCGGTCGACCCGGACCGGTTCGCCACCCGGATGCGGGCCCTGCTCGACGGCTTCAGCGTGCACGTCGCCGTCGGCATCCCCGGCACGGGACGGGGCCAAGTCCTCCAACACGTAAGGGAGTTCGTCGAGCAGGAGTTGCTCGCGCGACCGTAACGCACGCAAGTACACAGGATCGTTGTCCCCGGCACCCTTGTTGGCCGGCCCGGTGCTCCGGCACGGTTCCTGCCCATGGGACGAGAGCACTGGAAGAAGATCTGGGTCGGCTCCGCCGGCAACATGGTCGAGTGGTTCGACTGGTTCGTGTACGCGAGCTTCGCCACCTACTTCGCGGGGGCGTTCTTCCCCGAGGGCAACGACACCGCCAAACTCATGAACACCGCCGGCATCTTCGCCGTCGGCTTCTTCATGCGCCCGGTCGGCGGCTGGCTCCTCGGCCGCGTCGGCGACCGCAGGGGCCGCAAGGCGGCCCTCACCCTCACCGTCACCCTGATGTCCGCCTCCGCCGTCCTCATCGCCGTCGCCCCGACCTACGCCGTCGCCGGATACGGCGGCGCCGCCATCCTCCTGGTCGCCCGCCTCCTCCAGGGCCTCTCCGTCGGCGGCGAGTACGCGGCCAGCGCCACCTACCTCACCGAGGCCTCCGCCCCCGAGCACCGCGGCTTCGCCTCCAGCTTCCAGTACGTGTTGATGACCGCGGGCCGGGTCCTCGGCCTCGGCCTGCTGCTCCTGCTCCAGCAGACCCTCTCCGACGCGGCCCTGCACTCCTGGGGCTGGCGGATCCCCTTCGTCGTCGGCGCCCTCGGCGCGGCCGTCGTCTTCTACCTGCGCCGCACCATGCTGGAGACCGAGGTGTACGAGGAGTCCGCGGGCGACGGCGTCGAGCGCGGACAGCAGGGCACCCTCAGGGCCCTCTGGGCGCACCGCCGCGAGGCCTTCCTCGTCGTCGCGCTCACCATGGGCGGAACCGTGGCGTACTACACGTACACCACCTACCTCACCAAGTACCTCTCGAACTCCGCCGGGCTCCCCAAGCAGACCGCCACCCTGGTCTCCTTCTGCGCCCTGATCGTCTTCGCCTGCCTCCAGCCGCTCGCCGGCCGGCTCTCCGACCGGATCGGGCGCCGCCCCTCCTCATCACCTTCGCGGTCGGCTCCACCCTCCTCACCGTGCCGATCATGGCGCTGCTCCGGCACGCGGGCTCCTTCTGGCCGGCCCTCGGCCTCTCCCTCCTCGCGCTCCTCGTCGTCACCGGCTACACCTCGATCAACGCCTGCGTGAAGGCCGAGCTCTTCCCCACCGGCGTCCGCGCCCTCGGCGTCGCCCTCCCGTACGCCGTCGCCAACGCCCTCTTCGGCGGCACCGCCGAGTACGTGGCCCTCTGGTTCAAGGACGCCGGAATCGAGTCGGGCTTCTCCTGGTACGTGGCCGGCTGCGCGGCCGTCTCCCTGGTCGTCTACCTCACGATGCGCGAGACCCGCGACATCGACCTCGGCCGGGTGGGGAGGGGCGGCGACGGCGCCGCGACCGGACGGAAACCGGACAGCCTGCCCGTATCGTGAGATCCCCGCCCGCGGGGCGGCCACCTGTGCCAGACTTCCGGCGTGCCTGCTACCACGATGATTATCGGCAGCGGCGCGCCGGTCCGCAGTAGCCGCTGAGGCGTGGAACGACCCCCACGCCGGCGGACACCGTGCCCCAGACCCGCGCGCAGACCTCTCGCACCCGCGAGGTTTTTCGTTTTCCGGCCCCACCCATGCCGGAGACGGAGGCGGCGCGAGAATGGGGGCAAGTGGAGCCAGACCTTCCGGAGCCACATCCGACAGGAGCCATGACAGCCATGACCACGGAGAACGCCGAGGCCTCACCCCTCGACGACAGTTTCCACGTCTTCGACACGACGCTGCGCGACGGGGCGCAGCGCGAGGCATCAACCTCACCGTCGCGGACAAGCTGACCATCGCCCGGCACCTCGACGACTTCGGCGTCGGCTTCATCGAGGGCGGCTGGCCCGGCGCCAACCCCGCGACACGGAGTTCTTCGCCCGCGCCCGCCAGGAGATCGCGTTCAAGAACGCGCAGCTCGTCGCCTTCGGCGCCACCCGCAGGGCCGGCGGCACCGCCGCCGAGGACCCGCAGGTCAAGGCCCTCCTCGACTCCGGCGCCCCGGTCGTCGTCCTGGTCGCCAAGTCGCACGACCGGCACGTCGAACTGGCCCTGCGCACCACCCTCGAAGAGAACCTGGAGATGGTCCGCGACACCGTCTCCCACCTGCGCGAGCAGGGCCGCCGCGTCTTCGTCGACTGCGAGCACTTCTTCGACGGCTACAAGGCGAACCCGGACTACGCCAAGGCCGTCGTCCGCACCGCCCACGAGGCCGGCGCCGACGTCGTCGTCCTCTGCGACACCAACGGCGGCATGCTCCCCGCCCAGGTCCAGGCCGTCGTCGCCACCGTCATCGCCGACACCGGCGCCCGCCTCGGCATCCACGCCCAGGACGACACCGGCTGCGCCGTCGCCAACACCCTCGCCGCCGTCGACGCGGGTGCCACCCACGTCCAGTGCACCGCCAACGGCTATGGCGAGCGGGTCGGCAACGCCAACCTCTTCCCCGTCGTCGCGGCCTGGAGCTCAAGTACGGCAAGCGGGTGCTGCCCGCGGGCGCCCTCGCCGAGATGACCCGGATCTCGCACGCCATCGCCGAGGTCGTCAACCTCACCCCTCCACCCACCAGCCGTACGTGGGCGTCTCCGCCTTCGCCCACAAGGCCGGACTGCACGCCTCCGCGATCAAGGTCGACCCCGACCTCTACCAGCACATCGACCCCGAGCTGGTCGGCAACACCATGCGGATGCTGGTCTCCGACATGGCCGGCCGCGCCTCCATCGAGCTCAAGGGCAAGGAGCTGGGCGTCGACCTCGGCGGCGACCGGGCGCTCGTCGCCCGGGTCGTCGAGCGGGTCAAGGAGCGCGAGCTCCGGGGCTACACGTACGAGGCCGCCGACGCCTCCTTCGAGCTGCTCCTGCGCGAGGAGGCCGAGGCCGCGCCCGCCGCTACTTCCGCACGGAGTCCTGGCGGGCGATCGTCGAGACCGCCCCGACGGCACCCACGCCAACGAGGCCACCGTGAAGCTCTGGGCCAAGGGCGAGCGGATCGTCGCCACCGCCGAGGGCAACGGCCCGGTCAACGCCCTCGACCGGGCGATCCGGGTCGGCCTGGAGCGGATCTACCCGCAGCTCGCCAAGTTCGAGCTGACCGACTACAAGGTCCGCATCCTGGAGGGCCGCCACGGCACCGAGTCCACCACCCGGGTCCTGGTCACCACCAGCGACGGCAACGGCGACTGGTCCACGGTCGGCGTCGGCGAGAACGTCATCGCCGCCTCCTGGCAGGCCCTGGAGGACGCCTTCACCTACGGCCTGCTGAGGCGGGAGTCGACCCCGCCGAATAGTCGCCTTGGCCTTTTATGTTCTGTTCGACGCCGTTCGGGTAGCGTCGACGTATGAGGACAGGCCGCTCGCCCGCCCCGCGGCTCTCGGCGGGTTGATACTGCTGCTGCTCCTGGTCCTGGTGCCCGCCGCGGGTGCCAGGGCCACGGGCGTGTCCGACGCGGCCGCCGCCCTGCGCCAGGGCCCGGTCTACGTCGACCCCGGCGCCGCCGGACAGCTCTCAAGGCCGACGCGGACGCCCTCGCGCGGAAGATCGAGGACGCGGACAAGCCGCTCTTCGTGGCCGTGCTGCCCGCGAACGCCCAGTTCCCGCCGCAGGGGCTCATCGACAACCTGCGGGCCCAGACCGGCGCCACCGGTCTGTACGCCGTGCGGCTCGGCGACCGGTTCGACGCCGGGGTCGACCCCGCGTGATGTCCCCGGCGGCCGTCCGGAACCTCGCCGCCTCCGTCCGTACGCCGGGCGTGGACGCGGCCACCGAGCTGAACGCCTTCGTGGACCAGGCCCTGCCCGCCCTGCGCGGCTCCGCCCCGTCCTCCTGGGGCTCCGCGGGCTCCGACTCGGGAGTGCCGGTCGCCGGACTCGCCGTCCTCGGCGGCGTCGTCGTCGCGGGCGGCGCGGGCGCCTACGCGGTCGTCCGCCGCAACCGGCTCCGCAAGGAGGCCGAGGAGCGAGCCGCCCTGGAGAAGCTCCGGGTCGTCGTCGACGAGGACATCACCGCCTTCGGCGAGGAGCTCGACCGCCTCGACTTCCACCCCGCCGAGGCCGGCGCCGACGACGCCATGCGCGGCGACTACGAGCGCGCCCTCGACGCCTACGACCGGGCCAAGTCCCTCATGGGCTCCGCCGCCCGCCCGCACGACGTGCGCGGGGTGACCGAGGCCCTGGAGGACGGCCGCTTCTCCCTCGCCGTCCTGGCCGCCCGCCGCGAGCACCGCCCGCTGCCCGAGCGGCGCGCCCCTACTTCTTCGACCCGCGCCACGGCCCTCCACCGGGGACCGGCTCTGGACCCCGGCCGGCGGAACCGCCCGCGAGGTCCCGGTCTGCGCCGCCGACGCGGCCCGCCTGGACGACGGCCTCGACCCCGCCGTCCGCACGGTCGACACCGAGGCCGGCCGCCGCCCCTACTGGGAGGCGGGACCCGCCTACGGCCCCTGGGCCGGCGGCTACTTCGGCGGCGGCCTGCTCCCCGGCCTCCTCATGGGCACCGTCCTCGGCTCGATGCTCTCCACCCCGGCCTACGCCTCCGAGTACGGCGGCGGCGACTTCCAGGGCGGCGACTTCTCCGCCGGGGACTTCGGGTCCGGCGGTTTCGACGGCGGGGGCGGTTTCGACGGAGGCGGCTTCGGAGGCGGCGGGGACTTCGGCGGGGGCGGCGGCTTCGACGGCGGAGGCGGCTTCTAGGGCCTGTCCGGCGGATCATGGCCGGGGCCGCGACGCCTGGCACGGCACCTCGCCGCGTTGCCGAAACGTCCCGATAGCTCCGCTATCGAGCCGCTCCGGCGCCTTGCGAGCACCGCACCAGACGCCGCGACCTACCCGACCCTGATCCGCCGGACAGGCCCTAGCCTGTCCGGGGAACTCAGACCAGCGGCTTCACCGACATCAGCAGATGGCGGTGGGCCGAGTCCGAGCCGTCGGTGAGCAGGGCCCGCTGGCCGGGGCCCAGGAGGTGGAAGCGGACCTCCGGGCTGTCCAGGGAGGTCAGGGTGTCCAGGAGGTAGCCGGGGTTGAAGGCGACCGTCAGGGCGTCCGCCCCGGTGAGGGAGGCCGGCAGCCGCTGGGACGCCACGTCGTCCTCGTACCCCGCCCGCAGGTGCAGCCCCTCGGGGAGAAGGCCAGTTGGACCGGGCTGTCGCCCTCCGCGACGACCGCGACCCGCTTCACGGCCTCGGCCAGCGGGACCCGCCCGGTGACCGCGAGGGCGTGCTCGCCGAGGGCGAAGAGCTTGTCGTGACGGGGGAGCCGGCCGTCGAGCAGCCGGGTGGTGGTCCGCATGCCGCCGCTCTCGAAGCCCAGGGAGCCGGAGTCGAGCGCGATCCGGGCCGGGCCCGCGCCCGCGAGGGAGCGGGCGGTCTCGGCGAGGCGCCGGGCCGGGACGACCACGTCGGCGTCCGCCGCCTCCGCCCCGGCCCCGGGCTTCCACTCCAGGGTGCGGACGGCGTACCGGTAGCGGTCGGTGGCGGCGAGGGTCATGACCGGCCCGTCCAGGGAGAGCCGCACCCCGGTGAGGACGGGCAGCGAGTCGTCCCGGCCCGCCGCCACCGCCACCTGGCCGACCGCCGCCGCGAAGGCGTCCCCGTCGACCAGGCCGAGCACCTCGGGCAGCGGCGGCGGGGCCGGATGGTCGTCGAGCGGCAGCAGCGAGAGGCCGAACCGGGCGTCGCCCGAGGTCACCGAGAGGCGGGCGCCCTCCACGGCCAGCTCGGCGCGGCCCCGGGGAGCACCTTGCAGATGTCGAGCAGCCGCCGGCCCAGGACCAGCGCCCGGCCCCGGCGACCGTCTCGGCCCCGACCTCGATCCGCGCCGAGGCCTCGTGGTCGAGCCCCGAGACGCGCAGCCCGTCCCCGTCGCCTCCAGGAGCAGGCCCCGAGGACGGGCATCGGGGAGCAGGCCGGCAGGACGCGCGCGGCCCAGGCCACGGCGTCGGTCAACACGGCGCTGTCGATACGGAATTCCATGCCGCCGACGCTAACGGCCGCCACTGACAACGGCCCCGGACCGCGGGTCCGCCCCGGCCGCCCGGCGCCGACTCCGTTGTCAGTGGCGGCCGTTACGGTCGGAAGAGACGACTGGCACGACCGACACGACCACGGCCGCGGCGGCGGCCCGCAGGGGAAGAGGCGCGATGAACGACGTCCACGTCCACGGCACGGTGGAGCCCGGTTTCGAGTCCGTACGGGAGGTGTTCGCGGGGATCGCCGCGGACGAGGCGCGGGACGGCGGCGCGCAGCTCGCCGTCCACCACCGCAGCCGCCTCGTCGTCGACCTCTGGGGCGGTGACGGCGTCGACGGGGACTCGCTGCTCGCCCTCTACTCCTGCTCCAAGGGCGCCACGGCCCTGGTCGTCGCCCTCCTCGTCCAGGACGGCGCCCTGGACCTCGACCGCACGGTCGCCTCCTGGTGGCCCGAGTTCGCCGCCGGGGGCAGGGGAGATCACCCTGCGCCAGCTCCTCGCCCACCGCTCCGGGGTGATCGGCGCGGACGGCGGCCTCTCCCTGGAGGAGCTGGCCGACGACCGCAGGACCGCCGCCCGCCTCGCCGGCCAGCGTCCCTTCTGGGAGCCGGACACCGGGCACGGCTACCACGCCCTCACCTTCGGCGCCCTGGTCGGCGAGGTGGTCCTGCAGGCCACCGGCCGGACGGTCCGGGAGCTGTTCGAGGAGCGGGTCCGCGCTCCGTACGCCCTCGACTACCACCTGGGCCTGCCCGAGGAGCTCGAACCCCGCTTCCGCACGGCCCTGCCGCTGGTCCCCACCCCGGGCAGCGGGCGCTCCTCGCGGAGCACCCGGTCGCGCCCGACAGCCTCCTCGCCGTCGCCTTCGACCTGCACGCCGACCCGCCGTTCGACGACGTCGCGTACGCCAACAGCCGTGCCGTGCGGGCGCGGGCGCCGCTCTTGGGCGGCGGCGTCGGCTCCGCCCGGGGCCTGTCCCGGATGTACGCGGCGATCGCGGGCGAGCTGGACGGCCGGCCCCGCTCCTGGCCCCCGGCACCCTGGCCGAGTTCGCCCGGATCCACTCGGCGGGCACCGACCTCGTCACGGGCTCGGAGAACGCCTTCGGGCTCGGGTTCGTCCCGCTCGCCACCCGCTACCCGTCGCTGGGCGCGGGCGCGGTCGGCCACAGCGGCGCCCCCGGCTCCCAGGCCTTCGCGGACCCGTCCACCGGCCTCGCCTACACCTACGCCCGCCGGCGCTTCGCCTTCATGGCGGGCCCGGGCGCGCCGGAGAACGACCGCCTGGTCCCGGCGGTGGTGGAGGCGGCGGCGAAGGCCGCCTGAAGGGGCCCGGGGCCGTCGGGGTGCCGGGTCCTTCAGACGCCGAGCGCCCGCCGTCCGCCGTACTGCTGCGGAGGGCGGGCGCGCTCGTGCGGCCTCGGGGCCGGGGGATCAGGCGGCGTTCTTGATCGCGGAGATGTCGAAGTTCAGCTTGACCTTGTCGCTGACCATGACGCCACCGGTCTCCAGGGCCGCGTTCCAGGTCAGGCCCACGCGGAGCGCAGGATCTCGGCGGAGCCCTCGAAGCCGACGCGCTCGTTGCCGTAGACGTCCGTCGCGCTGCCGTTGAACTCCAGGTCGATGGAGAGCGGCCGGGTGACGTCCTTGATGGTCAGGTCGCCGGTGATCCGGTACGCGTCGCCGCCGAGCTGCTCGGCCCGGGTGGAGCGGAAGGTCATCAGCGGGAACCGCTCGGCGTCGAAAAAGTCGCCGCCGCGCAGGTGGCCGTCGCGGTCGGCGATGCCGGTGTCGACGGAGGCGATCCGCACGTCGATCGAGGCGGTGGAGGCGCCCGGGTCCGTCCCGTCCAGCCTCAGCGTGCCCTCGTGCTCGGCGAAGGTGCCGCGGACGTTGGTGACCATGGCGTGGCGGACGGTGAAGCCGATGCTGCTGTGGGCGGGGTCGATGGTGTAGTCGCCGGTCAGGGCGGCCAGGGCCGGGTCCACCGGGAGGTGGCGACGGCGGTGGCGGACTCGGTGTTCTTGCGGCCGAAGAGACCCATGGCTGCTCCTTGCTCGGGATTGGTTGAACCTTCAACGAGAACGACTGTAACCCCCTTCCGTTCAACTTTCAACATCTTCGGAGGATGTTCACCCGGAAGCCCCCGGGAAAGCGCCGAGGCCCTCTTCCGGACGCGCGTAGAACTGCGGCACCATCTCCCTGCGCCCTCCGCACCACCTGCACCGCCGTCCCCACCCCTCACGGTCACCAGCAGGAGGAACCCCCGATGAAGCTCCGCTCCGTCCTGACCGCCCTCGCCCTCGTCCTCGGCGCGCTCTTCGCGCCCGGCGTCGGCGTCCTCGCCTCCGCCGGCGAGGCCCACGCGGTCACCAAGATCAGCCACGCCACCGCGACCTCGATGTTCCGGTCCTCCGGGATCACCTGGTCCTCGTCCGGCGGCTGCTCCAACCGCAACGTCGCGACCTGCACGTCCTTCGACCAGCTCAACCTCGCCAGCGCCCAGGGCGCCCAGACCCTCAAGAGCGCCAGCGGCTGCGCCCTCAACATCACCGGCGGCACCGAGACCGGGCACGCGAGCGGCACGTACTCCCACTGGAACGGCTACAAGCTCGACTTCGGCAAGGCCACCTGCCTCACGAACTACGTCAAGAACACCTTCGCCTACATCGGCGTGCGCGGTGACGGGGCCCCGCAGTGGAAGTCCGGCGCGGGCAACGTCTACGCCGACGAGGGCAACCACTGGGACGTGACCTTCTACAACTGCGGCGGCTGCTGACCCCGTACGCGGCCCAACGCGCCCCCTCCGGAGTCCACTTGGACTAACCGAAGGGGTTGTTGGACTGGAGGGGCCCGTGCGGCGCGATCTCGTTGACGGTGCCGCCGGGCCCGGGGCCAACTGGTGCGCATGCCCTCCCTCACTCGCCACGAGGCCGCAGGATCCGTGCGGCCTGCGCGCTCGCCGTCGCCTCCTCCGCCGTGTTCGCCCTGGCGGGACCCGCCCTGGCCGGCCCCCGGACCCCGCCCGCCGGGACCGCCCCGGACGCCGCCGCGGCCACCTCCACGGGCGCCGTCCTCGCCTCCCGGCAGCTCTCCGTCGCCGTCGCCGAGGACTTCCCCGCGTCCTCTCGTACACCGACCGCGCGAGCGCGCCCGCCTCCTCGGCAGTACGGCCCCGATCACCGAGGTGGTCCTCAACGGCGCCGCCCGCGCCGTCCGGACCAAGGCCGCCCCCGCCCTGAAGCCCGCCTCCGCCGCGTACACCCTCGTCTTCCCCGACCTGCCCGGCGTCGAGATCGACGCGCGGCTGGACGTCGAGGCCGGACCACCACCTTCCGGATCACCGCCGTCCGCGACACCGAGGCCTTCCGGGTCGGGACGATCGACATACCCGGCCACGACCTGGTCTCCGTGGGCTCCTCGGACGCCGGCGGCGCCGCGACCGCCTTCACCCGCCTCGACCCGGACTCCACCCGCACCGCCGACGTCTTCACGCGGGTCACCGACGCCGCCCCGGCCGAGGCGGGCCCCGCCGGCGCCTCGTACGCGATCGTCCACACCGGCCGCCTCGCCGCCGCCGTCGAGTCCAACTCCAGCTACGACAAGCCCTCCGGGGCCTCCGCCCGCGACGGCGCCCGCTTCTGGCACCAGGCCCGCAAGAACGGCACCGAGACCCGCGTCGGCGTCTGGTCCGGCCAGTGGACCCACCGCGGCGAGGGCGCCCCGGAGCCCGAGAGCGGCGACGGCCTGCCCTGGGCCAAGGTCGTCGTCACCCCCGACGCCAACGCCGACGGCACCGTCGACTGGCAGGACGGCGCCGTCGCCTTCCGCACGATCGGGATCAAGGCCCCCGGCAGCGAGCGGACCCCCGACCGGGTCGTCGCCCACATCCCGTTCAACTTCGCCTCCCAGGCCACCCACCCCTTCCTGCGCACCCTCGACGACGTCAAGCGGATCTCGCTCGCCACCGACGGACTCGGCCAGTTCGCCCTGCTCAAGGGGTATGGCTCCGAGGGCCACGACTCCGCCCACCCCGACTACGGCGGCAACTACAACGAGCGCGCCGGCGGCCTCGCCGACCTCAACACCCTCCTGAAGGAGGGCAAGAAGTGGAACGCCGGCTTCGGTGTCCACGTGAACGCCACCGAGTCCTACCCCGAGGCGAAGAACTTCAGCGAGACCCTCGTGGACAAGACGAAGCCCGGCTGGAACTGGCTCAACCAGAGCTACTACATCGACCAGCGCCGGGACATCAACAGCGGCGACCTCGCCCGCCGCTTCCAGCAGCTCCGCGACGAGACCGACCCCAACCTCTCCACGCTCTACATCGACGTCTACTACACGCACGGCTGGATCGCCGACAAGACGATGCGGGCCGTCCGGGCACAGGGCTGGAACGTCGCCACCGAGTGGGCGGACAAGTTCGAGCGCTCCTCCCTCTGGTCCCACTGGGCCAACGACCTCGACTACGGCGGCGCCACCAACAAGGGCCTCAACTCGCAGATCATCCGCTTCGTCCGCAACGGTGAGAAGGACGTCTGGAACGACCACCCGGTCCTCGGCCAGACCGCCCTCGTCGACTTCGAGGGCTGGACCGGCGAGACCGACTGGAACGCCTTCACCGCCAACGTCTGGCAGCGCAACCTGCCCGCCAAGTACCTCCAGCAGCAGGAGATCACCCGCTGGAACGGCAATGACATCACCTTCACCGGCGGCGTCCGCGGCACCGTGGAGGACGGCCGCCGCACCTTCTACGAGAACGGCCGCAAGGTCCTCGACGGCAAGAGCTACCTGCTCCCCTGGGACGGCGGCAAGAAGCTCTACCACTACAACGAGTCCGGCGGCACGACCAGTTGGCAGGTCCCGCCCGGCACCCGCTCGTACACCGTGTACCGGCTCACCGACAACGGGCGCGTGAAGACCGCCACCGTGCGGCCCGCCGGAGGGAAGGTCACCCTGGAGGCCGCCGCCGGACAGGCCTACGTCCTCTACCCCGGCAAGGCCCCGCCCCGGCCGACCCGCGGTGGGGCCGGGGCACCCCAGTGAAGGACCCCGGCTTCAACGACGCGGAGCTCACCGCCTGGACGAAGACCGGCACCGTCGCCCGCGACACCGACGATCAGGGCCGCACCAGCGCGAAGCTCACCGGCACCGCCGCCGCCTCGGTCGGCCAGCGGATCGCCGGCCTCACTCCGGCGAGCGGTACACCGCCTCCGCCCTGATCGAGGTCGAACCCGGGAAGACCCGCCCACCACCCTCTCCGTCGGCGGCGCGTCCGTCACCGTCGAGCGCTCCCCGCTCCAGAACCGGATCGCCGCCTCCGACTGGAACGACACCCGCCTCCAGCGCGCCAAGGTCACCTTCACCGCGCCGCGCGGCGCTCACCACCCTGAGGATCGGGGCCGCGGGCGGCAGCCCCGCCACCGTCCGCGTCGACGACGTCCGGATCGTCGCCAACGACCCCGCCACCAAGGAGGGGCCACGGCGTACGAGGACTTCGAGGCCGTCGACCAGGGCTGGGGCCCCTTCCTCAAGGGCGACGCCGGCGGCACGAACGACCCGCGCACCCACATCGCCCAGCTCCACGCCCCTACACCCGGGCCGGCTGGAACGGGAAGCTCGTCGACGACGTCATCGGCGGCGCCGAGTCCCTCAAGTCGCACGACGAGAACAGCGGCCTCGTCTACCGGACCGCGCCCTGGACCGTCCCCTGAAGGACGGCCACCGGTACCGCGTGGAGTACGCCTACCAGTCCAGCCACGCGGGCGCGTACGAGTGGGTCACCGGCTACGACCGCACCAGCGGCACCGGAGCGGCCGTCGAGACCCGGCGCACCCCCTCGGACAGCAGCGGACCACCGGGCACTTCACCGAGACCGTCACGGCGGGCTGCGGCGACACCTGGACCGGCCTGCGCAAGCGCCGACGCCCCCGACGGCGCCGACTTCGTCCTGGACGACTTCACCGTGACCGACCTCGGCCCGGCCCCGAGCGCGCCGCCTGCGGCACCCTCGCCGTCACCGCGCCCGAGACCCTGGAGCCCGGCCGCCCGAACCGGGTCACCGTCACCTTCGGCAACGACGAGGCCGACGGGGTCACCGGCGCGCGGGCCGCCCTCGCCCTGCCGGAGGGCTGGACCGCCGCACCGGCCGCGCCCGTCGACCTCGGCACGGTCGCGGCGGGCGGAAAGGCCGGCGCCACCTGGCAGGTGACCCCGCCGGTGGACGCGGCCTACCGCTCGTACCCGCTGAGCGCCTCCCTCACGTACACCGTCGGCGGGGACGGGCGGAGGCTGACCGCCGCCGCCACCGTCCGCACCCTGCCCCCGCCGCCCACCGCCGACACCTGGGCGAGCGACCACGACTGGACCTCGGCGGCCAGCGGCTGGGGACCCGTCGAGCGCGACCTCTCCAACGGCGGGACCGCCGCCGGGGACGGCTCCCCGCTGAGGATCGGGGGAGTGGCCCACGCCAAGGGCCTGGGCACCCACGCCCCCGCCACCGTCCGCTACTACCTCGGCGGCCGGTGCGCCTCCTTCACCGCCGAGGTCGGCGTGGACGACACCAGACCGGCCGGGGCAGCGTCCGGTTCACCGTCCTCGCCGACGGCGCGGAGAAGGCGAAGTCCCCGGTCCTCAAGGCCGTGGACCCCGCCTGGTCCCTCACCGCCGACGTCACCGGCGCGTCCTACGTCGACCTGGTGGCCGACGACGGCGGCGACGGCAACGGCAACGACCACGCCGACTGGGGGAGCGCCCGCTTCCACTGCGGCGGGTAGCCCATACGGCCCCTTCCGGCGGAGGGGACTTGTAGGGAAGCGAAGAAGGCGGGCGGCACCCCGGTACGGTGGGTGCCGCCCGCCGACGCGTCCCCCGCCGAGGTCTATGTCGAACCCCTACAAACACAAGGGGTGTCCGGCTGTTGACTTAGGACGTACAGGGCACGTTTCTGTCCGGCCCCGCCAGAAATCGACACGCGAGACTGTACGGAGTCGACGGCAAGGTTTTCTTGTCCGACTTCGTAGGGTCGGTACATGACCGTTGTGGACCAGATCCCGAGCGAGCCCGCCGACGCCCGTGGCCGCGTGGCCGAGCTGCACGTCCTGCGCGAGCGGGCGCCCTGGCGGGCCCGAGCGAGCGGGCGACCGAGGCGCAGCACGCCAAGGGCAAGCTGACCGCGCGCGAGCGCATCGAGCTCCTCCTCGACCCTGGTTCCTTCAACGAGGTCGAGCAGTTGCGCCGGCACCGCGCGCAGGGCTTCGGCCTGGAGGCGAAGAAGCCGTACACCGACGGCGTCATCACCGGCTGGGGCACGGTCGAGGGCCGCACGGTTTTCGTCTACGCGCACGACTTCCGGATCTTCGGCGGCGCCCTCGGCGAGGCCCACGCCACCAAGATCCACAAGATCATGGACATGGCCATCGCGGCCGGCGCCCCGCTGGTCTCCCTCAACGACGGCGCCGGCGCCCGCATCCAGGAGGGCGTCTCCGCCCTCGCCGGATACGGCGGCATCTTCCAGCGCAACACCCGCGCCTCGGGCGTCATCCCGCAGATCAGCGTCATGCTCGGCCCGTGCGCCGGCGGCGCGGCCTACAACCCCGCCCTGACGGACTTCGTCTTCATGGTCCGCGAGACCTCGCAGATGTTCATCACCGGCCCGGACGTCGTCAAGGCGGTCACCGGCGAGGAGATCACCCAGAACGGCCTGGGCGGCGCGGACGTGCACGCCGGGACGAGCGGCGTGGCGCACTTCGCGTACGACGACGAGGAGACCTGCATCGCGGAGGTCCGCTACCTCCTGTCGATGCTCCCGCAGAACAACCGCGAGAACCCCCGGCCGCCCCTCCGAGGACCCGGCCGACCGCCGCTCCGACGTCCTGCTCGACCTGGTCCCGGCCGACGGCAACCGCCCGTACGACATGCACAAGGTCATCGAGGAGCTCGTCGACGACGGCGACTACCTGGAGGTCCACGAGCGCTGGGCCCGCAACATCATCTGCGCCCTGGCCCGGCTCGACGGCCAGGTCGTCGGCATCGTCGCCAACCAGCCGCAGACGCTGGCCGGCGTCCTGGACATCGAGGCGAGCGAGAAGGCCGCCCGCTTCGTCCAGATGTGCGACGCCTTCAACATCCCGATCATCACCCTTCTGGACGTCCCCGGCTTCCTTCCCGGGGTCGACCAGGAGCACAGTGGGATCATCCGGCACGGCGCCAAGCTGCTCTACGCCTACTGCAACGCGACCGTGCCCCGGATCAGCCTGATCCTGCGCAAGGCCTACGGCGGCGCGTACATCGTGATGGACTCCCAGTCCATCGGCGCCGACCTGACGTACGCCTGGCCCACCAACGAGATCGCGGTCATGGGCGCCGAGGGCGCCGCCAACGTGATCTTCCGCAAGCAGATCGCGGAGGCCGAGGACCCCGAGGCCATGCGCACCCGCATGGTCAAGGAGTACAAGGCCGAGCTGATGCACCGTACTACGCCGCGGAGCTCGGCCTGGTCGACGACGTCATCGACCCCGCCGACACCCGCCAGGTCCTCATCCGCTCCCTGGCCATGCTCCGCACCAAGCACGCCGACCTGCCCTCCCGCAAGCACGGCAACCCGCCGCAGTAAGAGGAGCCCGCTTCCCATGACCACTCCCGCCAATCTCCTGCGCGTCGAGAAGGGCCACGCCGACCCCGAGGAGCTCGCCGCCATCACCGCGGTGCTCCTCGCCCGCGCCGCCGCCCAGCCCGCCGCCGACACCGCCGGCGCCCACCGCGGCCGCACCGCGGCCGGCTAGCGGCGCCTGGAGCGCGAGCACGGCTTCCGCGCCCCGCACAGTTGGCGCTGACCGCCGCCGAACACGCCGAAGGGCCGGAACCCGGGGAGACCGGGTCCCGGCCCTTCGCGCTGCCCGGACGCTAGTTGATCAGTGCCTGGACCAGCGCCACGATCCCCCAGATCACCGCGGCCACGATGCCGACGAGGATCAGGAACGCCGCGCAGACGAACGCGATCCCGCCCTTGGTGAGGGGAGGGGAGGACGAGGACGAGGAGGAGGAGGCGGCGGCTCCGGCCCCGGACTCCGGCTTCTCGGCGGCCGTGCCCGTCGTACCTGCCGTGCCCGTCGCACTCTTCGTACTCGCCGTGCCCGTCGTACCTGCCGTCCCCGTCCCACTCTTCGTACTCGCCGTGCCCGTCGCACCGGGCGTGTTCGCCGTTCCCTGAGCGGTCGGCTTCGGGGCCGGTTTCGGGTTCGGGCCCGGGTCGGGCTTCGGGCTCGGCTTCGGACGGGATGTCGGCGGGGGAGGAGGCGGGGACGAGGAGGCCTTGGCGGAGGCCCGGCCCGACGCACCGGCCGACGCGCCCGCCTTGCTCGCAGCACCTCCCGTACTCGCCCTGCTCGACGCCCCCGCCCCGCTCCCCGGCGACCGCCCCGGGCCCGGGACGAACGGATCGGGCTGCCCGTCCGCCCGGCGCCCGCACCACGGGCAGTCGACCAGGTGCCCGCCGAAGTGGTGCTCCGGTACGTCGGCACACTGCACGGTCCCCTCGCGGGCCTCGTCGAGCGCGTCCAGCCACACGGCCGACGAGGGCCGCCGCCGGGGTCCCGCAGCCCCGGACCGAACGTCCGCCGCGCCAGCTCCACCAGCCGGGGCGGCAGCACCTCGGCCGGAAGCAGTTGCGCCGGCACCCGCACCCGGTCCGGATGGACGAGGAAGGACGTGCCGGCCATGATGCTGTCCTTGCGGGTGGACTCCTCGGAGCCGTACAGCGGCGCCCCGTCGAACGGGTGGTTCCCGGCGGTGAGGAGCTGGTAGACGAGGACCGCGAGCGCGAAGTCGTCCGACTGCCGGGTGGGCTGCTCCCCGCGCTGCCGCTCGGGGCTCGCGTAGTCGTCCGTGAAGACGTCGCAGCCGAAGGACTCCCCGGTCAGGGGAGTCGGTGAAGGCGAACGAGTCGCAGTCGAGGAAGGTGACGTACCCGTTCGTGTCCACGACCGCGTTGGCGCTGGACAGGTCGCCCACCACGAAGCGCTGCTGGTGCAGCTCCGCCGTCATGTAGGCGAGGTTCGTCGCCACCCCGAGCAGGAACTTCCAGTGCGCCCGGCCGTTGAACCGGCGCAGCCGCACCTGCTTCTGGAGCAGCCCGCTCAGCGGCGTGTGCGCCGCCGGGTCCAGTACGGCATCCCGTACCCGACCGGGCGTCCGCCCGCCTCGACCAGCACCACCGGCCACACCAGCATCGGCGGCTGACCGGGCGCGAGCCGCTCCCCGGCGAGCGGATCGGCCCGCAGCATGGCCGCGAGCCGGCGCAACTGCGCGGGTTCCGGGGAACGGTCGTAGATCTTGGCGGCGAGGTCGGCGCGCTCCTCGATGCTCCACACCCTGCCCTGGCCGCCCGTGCCCAGCGGCTTCGGCCCCCGGGTGACGCGGGTGCCGTCCCCCAACACCAGGGCGGGGCCGTGCTCGTCGGTGCCGTCGGTGGATGTCATGTCCGTATCGCCCACAGGAGAGTCTTGTCGTCCCCGGTCACCCGGGTGATCTGGTCGGAGGCGAGGAAGGCCGAGAGCCGGTCCTGCTCCTCGTCGTGGTCGTAGTCGGGCCGGGCGAGCCGGTCGAAGAGGTGGCCGAGGAAGGCGTCGTGCGGCAGCGGAGGGCCGGTCGGGGAGCGCCGGAGCAGGGCGTGGGTCAGCCCGTCCGTGGACAGCAGCACGCCGCCGATCGCGTCGTCCCGGACGCAGTCCACCCGGAGCTGGTCGAGGGCGCGGGGGGAGCCGACGAAGACGGTCTCGTTCGCGTACTCGCTGCCGGTGTGCGTCCGGGGCAGCAGGTGGTACGAGGCGGCCGGCTCCCGCGCGGACCCGTGACCGGCGGCCTCGCGACCGGCGGCTTCGCGACCCGCGTCGCCGGACCCCGCGTCGCCGGGTCCCGGCTCCCCGGGCCCCGCCCCGCGCCTCCTCCGCGCGGACCAGGACCAGGCCGTCGCCGATCGAGAGCTGTCCCAGCCACCCCTCGGCGACGACCACCACCGTCAGCGTGGTCGCGTACGGGCCGGGGGACCGGCGCACCAGTCCAGGAACGCGTCCCGCACCTTCCGGAACGCCCCGGTCAGCTCCTCCTTGCGCGCCCGCGCGTCCGGCAACCGCCGCCACGGCGTCACCAGCGGGGCGAACGCGTCCGTCGCGAGCCGCACGGCCTTCTCGGCCCCCTCCCGGGAGCGCGGCGCGCTCCCGGCGCCGTCCGCCACCGCGAGGACGAGGCCGCCCGAGGAGGTCCGCCGGTACCGCAGCGCGTCCTGGCAGGGCGTCCCCTCCCGCAGGTGCCGGTAACCGGTCGACCTGATCCCGTGCACCCGCCAGTCCCCGGGCGGCCCGCCCGCCGCCGTCACGCGGGGACCTGCCCGCCGCCGCGCCGGCGCTTCAGCCGGGCGAAGATCTCCTGGAACTCGGCCTCCGCCGCGCCGCCCTGGGTGGCCTTGGCGCTGTGCGACATGGCGGTGAGCAGTTCCGTGAAGGGGAAGCCGTCCAGCCACGCGTGGTAGTGCGGGGCCAGCTCCTGCAGCACCCCTTCCGCGCCCGTGCGCCGCTCCCCGACCCCGACCGCGAAGAGCCGGAACCGGCGCTCCTCCTCCGCCTTGCGCAGTTCGGGCAGCAGCTCGCGGTAGGCGTACGAGAAGCTGCCCCGCTCGTCGCTGGGGGCGCCGTCCGTGACGACGCAGATCTGCGGCCGGTAGTAGGTCAGGCCCTCGGCGCGCAGCCCCGCCTTGTAGTCGGTGACGACCTCCATCGCCAGGCGCAGCGCCCGGTCGAGGAGGGTCACGCCGTGGGCGCGCAGCGTCGGCGGCTTGAACTCGTGGGCGGGCACGAACGGGCTGTGCGGCCACTCCGGGGCGGTGGGCCCGAGCGGTACGGGCCCCTGCCAGACGGTGATGCCGTCGCTCCCGCCGAAGGTGATGACGGCGACGTCGACGGCGGCGCTGAGCGCCATGTCCTCGGTGAGGCTCGTCGCCCACGAGGCGAGGGCCGAGTTGAGCGACCCGATGGCACCGTTCGAGCTCAGCGAGGAGGAGGTGTCCAGGCAGAGCAGGAGCGGCAGCCGCTGGGCGCTGTCGAATTCGAACCCCATGTACGGCACGGGGAGCGGGACTTCGTCGGAACTGCTGGTGGGAGACACGGCTACTCCGTGGAGCGGTGGGGACGGGTGGGCGTCGCGGCGCGGTGCGGCGGTGCGCGGCCGGCCGGGAGGGGAGGGTCGGTGGAGCGGAAGGGTTTCAGTGGAGCGGGAGGGCCCGGAGGAGCGGCGGATCGGACTCCGGGTGCTCCGTGACGCGGACCATGTCGCCGGGACGCGGGTAGGCCGACGCGGCGCCCTGCCAGTGGGCGCGGCACAGGGCCCCGTCCCACTCCACGTAGCCGTGGGGCCGCAGCCAGGTCGCGACGGTCGCCACGGCCCTGCGTCCGGGCGCGAGCGCGAGGGTGTCGAGGTCCCGGTCCCGGTCCCCGTCGTCCGGCTCGTCCGGCTCGTCCGGTCCCGCGACCGGAGCGGCGGCGGGGGTGGGGACGGCCGGAGCGGCCTGGGCGACCGGGAGGGCCGGTGCGACGGGCGCGGCCGGGACGGCCCGGGTCGCGGTGTCGTTCTCCGACTCGGACCGGTGCGCGGCGAAGGGGACCGCCGTCCGGGGCCGCTCCCCGGGGAACGGCCGCGCGTGCGGGGCGGGGTGCGGGGCCGTGTGCGGGGCGGCTCCTCGTGCGGCTCCGGGCCGCCGCGGTACGGCAGGACGTGGGCGGCACTGTCCAGGAGCGACCGCCCGGCGTCCCTCAGCCGCTCCGCGTGGTCCCGCAGCCGAGGCGGCGGTACGGGCGGCGGAACCGGCCGTCCGGGCCCTCCGGTCTCCCGGGGGCGGCCCGGACCACCGGCGCCGGACTCCGGCGGCCGCCGGGCATCGGGCTGCTGCCGGGACCCCGGCTCCCGCCTCTGCGCGGGTCCCGGTTCCCGTCCTCGTACGGGGTCCCGGCCGAGCACCGGTTCCCGCCCGGAATCCCGCTTCTGTTCCCGCTCCCGGTCCCGTTTCGTGCGCCGGGACCCGGGGAGCCAGGAAGCCGTGCTCGTCCACAGGACGACGAGCGTCAGGCCCAGGGGACCACCGCGACCGTCAGGAGAACGGCGAGCCATTCCATCCGTTCACCCCCGCGTGGTGAGGTCATCGCCGCTCCGCAGGATGAATCCGAGGTCGTGGCACTCGCGCAGCAGCCGGACCGACCGGTCGAGCAGCGTGTCCAGCGTCGTCGCGAGGCCGGTGGGGGACAGGTGGGCGGCCAGGGGCAGCGCGAGGACGGAGGAGAGCAGCGGCGTCTCGCTGCGGGCGTCCCCAGGACCGCCGTCGGCGTCACCTCGCGGGAGTTCCAGGCGGTCGCGGCCGCCGCCGTCGGCGCGAGCCGGTCGGCCGGAACGAGGGTCCCGTCCGTGACGGCCACCACGAGCGAACCGGCGGCACGGCTGATGTCCACGGTGAGCCGGAGGCCGGACGGGCCGCCCGCCTGCGTCTCCAGCCACAGGGCGCCGTCCTCGCCGGTGACGGGTTCGCCGCGGCGGCGGGCCCACTCCCCGGACCAGCGTCTCCCAGCCGTCGCGCAGTTCGACGACGTGTTCAGCGGGCACCGTGCTCCACCGCCTTCCGGATCAGCGAGCGGGTCATCCCGGCGCCGAGGAGCCGGGCGGCGACCGGGCGCAGGGCGCACGGATCGGCAGCCCGCCCGGCGCGGGCACGTGGCAGCGGTGCGGCGGATCGCACACCGGTTCGGTGCGCCGACGCGGCACCGGCACCGGCACCGGAACCGGGCCAGGCACAGGCACCGGCCCCGGTACCGGCCCCGGTGCCGGGACGCGGCCGGCGGTGGGCTCCTCCGCCAGGAGGGCGCCGAGGGCAGCCGTGAGGTCGGCGGGAAGGGGACGGGCGGCCGGGTCGCCGGCCAGGCAGGCGGCGACGACCTCCGCGAGCGGGGCCGGGACCCGGGCGAGCCGGGGCCGGTCGCCCCGGGCGATGCGCCCGCTCGCGGCCGCGCCGGTGCCGAACGGCGGCCGGCCCGTCGCCGCGTACGTGAGGACGGCGCCGAGCGCGAAGACGTCCACGGCGGGCGTCGGCTCCCGCCCGAGGAGCTGCTCGGGCGCCATGTAGCCGTGGGTGCCGAGCACGGTTCCCGGGAGCGTCAGCCCCGCGCCGTCGCCGACCGGGCGATCCCGAAGTCGATGAGCCGGGGCTCGCCGCGCTCCAGGATGATGTTGCTCGGCTTGAGGTCGCGGTGGATCACCCCGCGCGCGTGCACCTCCGACAGGGCCTCCGCGAGCATCCCGCCCAGTCCGGCCGCCTCCGGCAGCCGCAGCGGGCCCGCCGTGGACACCCGGGCCTCCAGAGTCGGGCCGTCCACGTACCGGGTGGCGAGCCAGAGCGGCGGGACGGCCGTCTCGGCGTCGTAGACCGGGACGGTGTACGGGCTGTGCACGGCGCGCAGGGCCTTCACCTCGCGGGCGAACCGCAGCCTGATGTCGTGCAGGTCCGCCAGCTCCCGGCGGATCACCTTGACCGCGAGCCGCTGTCCGGCGGGCGTCCGGCAGAGGTACACCTTGCCCATGCCCCCGCCGCCGAGCGTGCGGACGACGGTGAACTGCCCGATCCGGCGCGTGCCGTCACCAAGGCCCATGTCTTCCTCCCCGAGGTCCCCGTCCGCACAACGTAGTGGAGACGCCCGTTCCCGGGAGGGCTTTCCGCACATGGCGGCATATGCCGGAATGCGCCGAAGGCCGCGTCCCGGGCGGGGAACGCGGCCTTCGGCGTACGACGCGGGGGACAGCTACCGCAGTCGGGCCATGAGGGCGTGCTCGACGAGGGTGATGAGCGCGCTCTTGGCGTCGGCGCGGTGGCGGGCGTCGGTGGTGATGATGGGGGTGTCGGGGCCGATCTGGAGGGCCTCGCGGACTTCCTCGGGCTGGTAGGGCTGGTTGCCGTCGAAGCCGTTGAGGGCGATGACGAACGGCAGTCCCGAGTTCTCGAAGTAGTCCACCGCCGGGAAACAGTCCGCGAGGCGGCGGGTGTCGACGAGGACGACGGCGCCGATGGCACCGCGGACGAGGTCGTCCCACATGAACCAGAAGCGGTCCTGTCCGGGGGTGCCGAACAGGTACAGGATCAGGTCCTGGTCGAGCGTGATGCGGCCGAAGTCCATGGCGACGGTCGTCGTCGTCTTGTCGCCGGTGTGGGTGAGGTCGTCGATGCCCGCCGAGGCGGACGTCATGACGGCTTCGGTACGCAGCGGATTGATCTCCGAGACGGCGCCGACGAACGTGGTCTTGCCCACGCCGAAGCCACCCGCCACCACGATCTTCGCGCTGGTGGTTGAACGGGCCGCGCCGCCGCTAGAGCTTGCGAAGTCCACTGAGCACCCTTTCGAGCAGTGTCACGTCTGGCTGACCGCCGGCGGCCCTCGTCGCCGCCGGGCTGGTGGATGGCGACGAGTCCGGCCTCGGCCAGGTCGGCGACGAGGATTCGGGCGACGCCGAGGGGGATGGAGAGAAGTGCCGAGATCTCGGCGACCGACTTGATCTCGAAGCAGAGCCGGCAGATCCGCTGGTGCTCGGGCAACTGCCCTGCAGCCGGGACGGATCGGCCGTCGTACTGACCAACGCCTCGATGGCGAGCTGGTAACGCGGCCTGGTCCGGCCGCCGGTCATCGCGTACGGACGCACCAGCGGGTTGTGCCCGCCCGAACCGCCCTGGGCGGACGGGCCGCGCGAGGCGGACGGGCCGGCGGGTGCCGACGGGGCGTGCGGCTGCCGGTAGGGCTGTGCCCCACCCTGTCCGCTCGGTGCGGAGGGAAAGTTGAACCGGTTCTGCGCGGCGTCGCCCAGCGGCGCCTGGCGCGCGTCGTAACCGTTGTAAGGGCTCCCGCCCGGGGGTGTTCCCACGTTTCCTCCTCCGACTGCCTCGCGGTCCATGTCCTTGGAGCGCGCCACCGCACCTTACGGGGCGGTGGCGCGAAACGTACGATCTGTCTGTTGGTTGAGAACGGTCAGTTGAGGAGACTGCCCTGGAGTTCCGCCCGGAGATCGGGGGTCAGGACGGTGCCCGCGCGGTCCACGAGCAGGGCCATCTCGTAGCCCACGAGGCCGATGTCCGCCTCGGGGTGGGCGAGGACGGCCAGCGAGGAGCCGTCCGAGATCGACATGATGAAGAGGAAGCCGCGCTCCATCTCCACCACGGTCTGGTTGACCGCACCGCCCTCGAAGATCCGGGACGCGCCCGCGGTCAGCGAGTCAGTCCGGACGCGACGGCCGCCAACTGGTCGGCGCGGTCCCGGGGAAGCCCTCGGACATCGCCAGCAGGAGTCCGTCGGCGGAGACCACCACCGTGTGGGACACCCCGGGGGTGTTGTCCACGAAGTTGGTGATCAACCAGTTCAGATTCTGCGCCGCCTGGCTCATGCTCACACTAACGCTCCTGGTTGTAGGTACTGCCCGGGCCGAGGCCCGATCCGTTCGTGTCCGTTCCGCGTTGCGTCCCTGCTGAACGCCCCGGCGCAGGTTGCTCAACCTGCCCCGTACGTCCTCGGGTGCGCGGGAGACCTGGGGGCCGCCCTGCGGGGTCTGCTCAGCCGTGCCCTCGACCAGGTTGGCCTTGGGGACGCGTCGGGGGAGACCGGACGAGGTGACCCCGCCCGCCTTCGGGTCCTTGAGCTTTCCGGCCCGCTGCCAGCGCTCGTCGTTGGTCGAGCGCCATGCGTCGGTGCCATCGGCTTCGTTCTGCTGCTGTTCCGGCTGCGCGGGCTTGGCCGGCTGCGGCGTCCGCTGCGTCGGCGGGGCGACGCTGCCGCGGCGCGGCAGTCCGGCGTCGGTCAGCGCGTGGCCGGCGTCCGGGGCGGGATTCGGAGGAGTCGGACCCGGACGGTCGAAGCCTACGCGGTCGGCGGCCTGTTCGGGAGCGGCGTGGGCAGATTCCGGTTCGGTCCGGTACTCCTGCGCGTAACCGCCCTGATAGGCGTTCTGATCCGGCCACTCCGCCTGGTGGGACTGGGGACCGAACGCCTGATCGTACTGCTGGTGTTCGGCTTCCGGAGTTCCGTACGAAGCTTCCGCATAGCCCTGCTGAGGGTACGCCTCGTAGCCCTGCTGGGGACTCCCGTAGCCGCCGGCCCCGGGGGTGCCGCCGTAACCGTCCTGCTGCGGGTAGCCGGCCGCGTACTCCTGGCCGTACTCCTGCTGCTGCGGCTGCTGGTGGCCGTACTCCTGCGCGGGGCGTACTCCGCCGCGTACTCCTGGCCCTGCGGCTGCTCCTGGGCGTACTCCTGGCCCGGGACGGCCTGCTCCTGCCCGTACTCCCGGGCCTGGCCGTACTCGCCCTGCTGCTGCTCCGCCTCGTCGCGGAAGAGCGGACGGTCGCCGTTCTGCGCCCGGTCGCCCAGGGCGGCACGCCGCCCCTCGCGCCGCAGCGAGCGGTTGACCGGGTCGAGGTTCGGCTGCTCCCCGTCCGGCTGCTGCTCGTAGCGCGAGTCGTCGAAGCCGAGGTCGGCCGCGGTCAGCATCGGCTGCGCGGGAGCGGCCTCGAAGGCGTTCTGCGGCTGCTGCTGCTGTTCCGGGATGATCTGGGAGACGGTGAAGTCGTCCTGGATCGGCTGCTCGCCGCCACCGCCGTGCGTGATCGCGTCCGGCAGCATGACGAGCGAGGTCGTCCCGGCCTGCTCGCCCGAGGGGCGGAGCTGGACCCGGATGCCGTGCCGGTCGGCGAGCCGGCCGACCACGAAGAGCCCATGCGCTGCGAGACGGCGGCGTCCACGGTCGGCGGGTTGGCCAGCTTGTGGTTGATGTCCGCGAAGTCCTCGGCGGTGAGGCCGATGCCCTTGTCGTGGATCTCGACCATCACGCGGCCGTCGGGCAGGCGGGTCGCGGTGACGCGGACCTTGGTCTGCGGGGAGGAGAAGGTGGTGGCGTTCTCCAGGAGCTCGGCGAGCAGGTGCACGAGGTCGGTCACGGCCTGGCCGTGGATCTCGGCCTCCGGGACGCCCGCCAGCTCGATGCGCTCGTACTGCTCCACCTCGGAGGAGGCGGCGCGCATGACGTCGACCAGGGGACCGGCTGGTCCCAGCGGCGGCCGGGCTCCTCGCCGGCGAGGACGAGAGGTTCTCGCCGTTGCGGCGCATGCGGGTCGCCAGGTGGTCCAGCTTGAAGAGGTTCTCGAGCTGGTCCGGGTCGGCCTCGTTGTTCTCCAGGTCGGTGATGAGGGTGAGCTGGCCCTCGATCAGCGACTGGTTGCGGCGCGAGAGGTTGGTGAAGATCGCGTTGACGTTGCCCCGGAGCATGGCCTGCTCGGCGGCGAGCCGGACGGCCTCGCGGTGGACCTGGTCGAACGCGCGGGCGACCTCGCCGATCTCGTCCTGGGAGTCGATCGGGATCGGCTGGACGCGGGTGTCGACCCGGCCCGGCTCGGTGCGGGAGAGCTGGTCGACCAGCATCGGCAGGCGCTGCTCGGCGATGCCGAAGGCGGCGGTCCGCAGGGTGCGCATCGAGCGGCTCATCTGGCGGGCCATCATCCCGGCCAGGATGAACGCGGCGAGCAGGGCGACGACGACGATGGCGCCGTTGAGCCAGGCGTCGGACTTGGCGTCGTCGGAGATCGCGACGGCCTCGGTCACGGCCTTGTCGACGAGGGCCTTCTCGACCTCGCTGTAGCCCTCGAACTTGGCGGTGGCGATCGCCATCCAGGTCTCGGGGGTGATGCCCCTGGCCTTCAGGTCCTTGATGCCCTCGGGGCCCTTGGCCGTGCCGATCGCGGCGGCCACGCCGGAGTAGACGGAGCCGTCCTTGCCCTTGGGCAGCTCGACGTCGGCGGCCTGCATCTGCTTGGCGCCCTCGGCGGCCTTGGAGGCCATGACCTTCTTGAGGAGCTCGACGTCCTCGGGCATGCCGCCGGAGCTGAACTCGCCGAGGGCGATCTGCTCCAGGTAGTTGTACGAGTTGAACGCCACGGACTGCTGGGCGAAGACGGCCTCGTCGCTGCTGGGACGGACGAGGAGCTGGGTGCCGATGGACCGCTGGAGGGACTCGGCGCCCTTGAGAGCTGGATCGCGTAGACGCTGCGGCCGTAGCTGGTGATGTTGCCGGTGCCCAGGCCGAGCTCGTTGGAGAACTCGGTCAGGTAGTGCTGGACGGCCGTGTACCCGAGCTGGGTGTTCACCGGGTCGTAGGAGCGGGAGTAGGCGCCCTTGCGGAGCGCTTCGAGCTTCGGCTCCTCGTCCTTGAACAGGCGCAGCCGGCGCTCCAGGCCCTGGCCCGAGGGCAGGTTCCTGGCGGCCTCGTCGAACTTGAGGCGGGCGGCGTCGGTCGCGGCGTACGCCCGCTGGACCTCGTCGGCCTTGCGGTCCTCGGGGCTCTTGGCGACGAGGAGGGGGCGGCGGTGAGGTCCCGCTCGTTGAGCAGCGCGGTGCTGTACTCCGAGGCGGCGCGCACGATGAGCGCCGTCTTCTCGGCGTCCTGGGCCTCCTGCCAGGTGTCGATCGACCCCTTGACCTGGAAGCCGCCCATGACGAGGCCGACGAGCACGGGTATGAGGAGGATCGCGTTCAGCCGGGTGGGCACCCGCCAGTTGCGGGGCGACAGCTTGCTGGAGCTCCCCGCGACCGCCTCGACGGGCGGCGGCGTGACGGGCGCGTCCGCGGGCGACACCGCCGTCCGCGACGGCGGCGTGAAGTTGCCCCGCGTCTCCTGCTCCGCGGAGCTTTCCTTGCTTCGCCTCACTCGACCAACAACCTCTCGGCGTCGGCACCTACGTTGTGCCGGTGTTTCGTTCAGGGCCGTACTACTCGGGAGTTCATGAATTGCAGCACGTGAAGGGGTCCCTTCCAAACAGTCGGACACCGCTCCTTTCCGTGGTCCGGACCGCGAATAAAACGGGCATAAGAGCGAGCCCCGCCAAAAGCGGGGCTCATGTGAGCGCAGTGACACCGATCGGATGCGTCGGGTGTCCGAGGCGCCCCAATTCTCTGTCGAAACGTTATGAACACGGGGGCGGCCGTGTCGAACGACACAGACCGCCCCGGCGGCACGGGCAACGGCCCGTTCCGCCCTCCTACTGAGCCGCGCCATGAGGGCGTGCTCGACGAGGGTGATGAGCGCGCTCTTGGCGTCGGCGCGGTGGCGGGCGTCGGTGGTGATGATGGGGGTGTCGGGGCCGATCTGGAGGGCCTCGCGCACCTCCTCCGGCTGGTAGGGCTGGTTGCCGTCGAAGCCGTTGAGGGCGATGACGAACGGAAGACCGCTGTTCTCGAAGTAGTCCACCGCCGGGAAACAGTCCGCGAGGCGGCGGGTGTCCACGAGCACGACGGCGCCGATGGCACCGCGGACGAGGTCGTCCCACATGAACCAGAAGCGGTCCTGACCCGGCGTGCCGAACAGGTACAGGATCAGGTCCTGGTCCAGGGTGATGCGGCCGAAGTCCATGGCCACGGTCGTCGTGGTCTTGCCACCCGTGTGCGTGAGGTCGTCGATGCCCGCCGAGGCGGAGGTCATCACGGCCTCGGTACGCAGCGGATTGATCTCCGAGACCGCGCCGACGAACGTGGTCTTGCCCACGCCGAAGCCACCCGCCACCACGATCTTCGCGCTGGTGGTCGACCGGGCCGCACCGCCGTTAGAGCTTGCGAAGTCCACTGAGCACCCTTTCGAGCAGAGTCACGTCCGGCGTGCCGCCGGTCTCTCCGTTGCCCGGCTGGTGGATCGCCACCATGCCGGCCTCCGCCAGGTCGGCGACGAGGATCCGGGCGACGCCGAGCGGCATCGACAGGAGGGCCGACACCTCGGCCACCGACTTGACCTCGCGGCACAGGTGGCAGATCCGCTGGTGCTCGGGGAGCAGCGTGGCGAGGTGCGCCGGGTCGGCCGTG
The DNA here is from genome assembly GCA_007858575.1 of Streptomyces sp. WAC08241. GTDB lineage: Bacteria > Actinomycetota > Actinomycetes > Streptomycetales > Streptomycetaceae > Streptomyces. The sequence goes on along the minus strand of CP042279.1, from coordinate 3,891,780 downwards.
GTGCTGACCAGCGCCTCGATGGCGAGCTGGTAGCGCGGCCGGGTCCGGCCGCCGGTCATCGCGTACGGACGCACCAGCGGCTGGTCGCCCTCGTGCCCGTACTCGTCCACTGAGGAGCCGTACGGATCGTGAGAGGCGGGGGCGGGGTCATGAATCCTCCGGGCGTGACAGCAAGACTTCTGCCGTCTGATGGGGCCGGTGGGGGGCCGGGTGGGGCGGCCGGACGGTGAACGGTGTCCGGGGCGGTACGGAGGGGCGCACCGCCCCGTCGGTCATTCGTTACGGGGGTTCGGGGTCCGGATTGCGGGTCCCGCTAGTGGAGCAGGCTGCCCTGGAGCTCCGCGCGGAGGTCCGGGGTGAGCACGCTGCCGGCCCGGTCGACCAGCAGCGCCATCTCGTAGCCCACGAGGCCGATGTCGCACTCCGGGTGGGCGAGCACGGCCAGCGAGGAGCCGTCCGAGACCTGCATGAGGAAGAGGAAGCCGCGCTCCATCTCCACGACGGTCTGCGCGACCGGTCCCCCTCGAAGATCCGGGACGCGCCCGCGGTCAGCGAGGTCAGTCCGGACGCGACCGCCGCCAACTGGTCGGCACGGTCGCGGGGAATCCTTCGGACATGGCCAGCAGGAGTCCGTCGGCGGACACCACCACCGTGTGGGACACCCCGGGGGTGTTGTCCACGAAGTTGGTGATCAACCAGTTCAGATTCTGCGCCGCCTGGCTCATCGCGTTCAACTAACGCTCCTGCTGATGGTTCGGACCGAGGTGGTGATTACCCGTGGTCGAGTTACCGGCCTGACGGCCCTGCTGAATGCCGCGGCGCAGATTGGTGAGCCGGCCGCGGACGTCGTCGGGTGCACGCGAGACCTGGGGGCCGGCCGTGTGGGCCTGCTCCTGGGCGGTCCCGGGTACGAGGTTGGCCTTCGGCACGCGCCGGGGGAGGCCGGAGGTGGTGACGCCGCCGGCCGCGGGCTTGCGGACCCGCTCGGCCTGGCGCACCAGCTCGTCGTTGGGCGAGGACCGCCAGGCGGCCCCGCCGTTCTGGTCGCCGCCCTGGCGGGGGCCGGGGCGGAGGACCGCGGCGCGACCGGGGTCTGCCCGTCTGCGCCGGATCCTGGGCCTGGGCCTGCTGGGCCGCCTGGTCCTGGTGGAACCAGTTGGTCTCCAGGTTGTCGTACAGCGGCGTGCGGCCGTCGCCCGCGCCGCCCGCCGGCGGCAGCGCCTCCGGACGGCGCGGCTGCTGGAGCTGCGGCTGCTGAGGCTGCTGAGGCTGCTGCCGGGCCGGCTCGGCCGGACGCGGGGCGCCGAAGTCGTTCCCGCCGTTCCGCTGGGCCGGCGCCGGGGGCTGCTGCTGCTGGTGCTGCTGCGGCTGCGGTACGAAGGGCTGCCGGCCGAACTGCTGCTGCTGGCCGCCCTGGTACCCCTGCGGGGCCTGGGGCTGGTGCGGCTGCTGCGGAGCCTGCTGCGCCTGCTGCGCGCCGAAGTCGGGGCGGGGGAACTGGCCGGTGGAGCCGGGACCCTGCGGGGCGCCGAAGTCCGGGCGCGGGAACTGCGCCGTGGACGCCGGGTCCTGCGCACCGCCCTGGTACCCCTGCGGGGCCTGGGGCTGGTGCGGCTGCTGCGGGACCTGCTGCTGCGCCTGCTGCGCACCGAAGTCGGGGCGCGGGAACTGGCCCGTGGCACCCGGACCCTGCGGGGCCTGGGGAGCCGCGAACCGGCCCGTGGCCTCCGGGTCCTCGTGACCGCGCGGGGCGTCCAGCGGGGACATCTCCTGCTGCGGACGCCGCACCGGCTGCTGCGGGGCCTGCTCGGCACCCCAGCTCGCGGCCTGCGGACGCTGCTGCTGGGGTTGCCGCCCGGCAGCTCGGCGCGCGGGAAGTCGTACCCGCCCTGCGGCGCCTGCTGCTGCGGGCCCGGTCCGACCTGCGGGGCGCCCTGGTTGCCCCACACGTCCGTACGGGAGGGGATGGCGCTCGCGGCGCCGCCGATGAGCCGCCACCGCCCGGGCGCGGGGCCTCGGGGGCCTGGGGCGCCTGCGGGTTCTGGGGGACCTGCGGCAGCCGGCCGGTCTGGTCGAGCTGCGCGTTCTGCGGCTGCGGGGTGCGCTGCTGCGGCGCGCCCTGCGGGCCGCCGGCCTGCGGAGCACCGTCACGGGCGGGCAGCGCGGCACGGGGGCCGCCCGCGCCGACCTGGCCGCGCGCGGCACCGGCACCGGCGCCGAGGCGCCCGGCCGCCGAGGACGGCGCGCCGCCCTGGCCCGGACGTCCGCCGGGACCGCCGGCCGCGCCGGGGCCGCCGGGCAGCCGGCCGCCCGGGGCGGAGGCGCCCGGAGGCATCGCGCCCTGGCCGCCCGCGCCCGGCTTGGGCATGGGCTTCTTGCCGCCCTGGGCGACGTCGACCGGGAGCATGACGAGCGCGGTGGTGCCGCCCGAGTCGGAGGGACGGAGCTGGATGCGGATGCCGTGTCGCAGGGACAGGCGGCCGACCACGAAGAGGCCCATGCGGCGGGAGACCGAGACGTCCACGGTGGGCGGCGAGGCGAGCCGCTCGTTGATCGCCGCGAGGTCCTCGGGGAGAGGCCGATGCCGGTGTCGTGGATCTCGACGAGCACCCGGCCGTCGGGCAGCGCGTGACCGGTGACCCGGACCTTGGTCTGCGGGGAGGAGAACGAGGTGGCGTTCTCAAGGAGCTCGGCGAGGAGGTGCACGAGGTCGTTGACGACCCGGCCGGCGACCTCGGTCGCCGGGACCGCGGCCAGTTCGATGCGCTCGTACTGCTCCACCTCGGAGGCGGCGGCGCGCAGGACGTCGACCAGCGGGACCGGGCGGGTCCAGCGGCGGCCCGGCTCCTCGCCGGCGAGGACGAGAGGTTCTCGCCGTTCCGGCGCATGCGGGTCGCGAGGTGGTCGAGCTTGAAGAGCGAGGAGAGCTGGTCCGGGTCGGCCTCGCGGGACTCCAGCTCGGAGATGAGCGAGAGCTGGCGCTGGATGAGGCCCTGGGAACGGCGCGAGAGGTTGGTGAACATCGCGTTGACGTTGCCCCGGAGGAGGGCCTGCTCGGCGGCGAGGCGGACGGCCTCGCGGTGCACGTCGTCGAAGGCCGCGGCCACCTGGCCGATCTCGTCCCGGGAGTGCACGCCGACGGACTCGACGGAGGTGTCGACGTCCTGCGGGTCCGACTCGGAGAGCTGCTTGACGAGCTCGGGCAGGCGTTCCTGGGCGACCTTGGTGGCGGTGTCCTGGAGCCGGCGCAGCGAGCGGATCATGGACCGCGCCACGACGAAGGCGCCGACGAGGGAGACGCCGAGGACGAGCAGGATCAGCGCACCGTTGATGATGGCCTCGCGCTGCGACTCCTGCCGCAGCTCACGGGCCATGGACTCCATGTCGCCGAGCAGGACGCTCTCGATGCGGTCCATGGCGGCGATCTTGGTGCCGTACTCGTCGGTGAAGTTCAGGTGACCGCGCTTGGCGCCGCTCTGCATCGCGTTGTCCGAGTTCAGCACGCGCTCGGCGTACTTGTCGGCGTTCGAGATGGAGGGGTTGCCCCGGTTCAGGGTCGAGGTCAGCTCGTCGGCGTCGCCGCCGATCGACTTGTAGATCGCCTGGAAGGACTTGAGCTCGACGTTCTCACTGTTGCGCGCGGCCTCGCCGTACAGCCGGTCGCCCTGGGCGATCCTGCCGGACGTCCGGTCGCTCGGGGGCAGCGCCGCCGCGATGATCGCCTGCTGGATGGAGGCGTACTCCTTGGCGGACGAGAACGCGGCGAGCGCGCGGGTCCGCTTGATCATCTCGGGGTTGCTGGTCGCCTGCGCCATGTCCTGGGACAGGCTCAGGAGCGAGCGGATGAGGCGGCTGTACGCCTCGACCGTCACCGAGTTGGAGACGTCCTTCTTGTACGCGCTGCCCCGGATCGAGTGGAGCTCGGTGACCTGCGAGGCGATCTGGCTGACGTTCTGCCGGATGCTGCGCAGCGCCTCGTCGCTGTCGGAGGAGGATCTCCTCGGTGGCGGCGAGGAAGGCCTTGAGCTCCAGGTCCGTCTTCCGGCGCGGGTTGGCGACCTGGTAGTCGCTGACCGGGCGGTTGTTGGCCAGCGGGCCGGCGGAGTGGTCGCGCTCGGCCTGGAGGGCCTTGGCGAGGTCCGTCGCCTCACGGGTCAGCTTGGTGAGGAGCTGCATGTGGTCGAGCTGCTCCATGTCCTGGAGCGACTCGTTGATGCGGATGCCGCCCAGGGCGGTGGCCGCGACCACGGGGAGGGTGAGGAGCGCGACCAGGCGCGTGGAGATGCGCCAGTTGCGGAGGGCTATTCGGGGGCCGACCTCGTTCTCGGCCTTGGGCGCGGGGGCGGCCGACGGCTCGGACGACGCGGCCGCGGCGCCCGCGCGACGGCCGCCGTCACCGCCCTCGCCGGACGGTCCCTGACCCTGGTTCGGGGTGTGCGGGGCCGAGGGACCGCGGTCGGTCCCGGCACGCGGTTCCTGCTCCGCCGGAGCATCCGCTCGGCCCTGGCGGGCCTGGGGAGACCCCGAGCCATCCCTCTTGAAACGTCCCTGCACTAGCGTCGCAACCTCTGGACCAGGCGCCCTTCCGGATGAACGGAGAGGGCGGTGTCGGTGTCGATCGGGGTGTGTGGAGCACCCCAGGTGGTCGTCGGTGACCGGCGCAGTTCCCCCTTCGTCCCGCCACTCGGCCGGCGCTGCGTTGCGCCTCCTGCGCGCCGGCTTGAAACCCGCGGCGGTGCGGGAATTCCAGCACAGTGCCGGATCTCCAACAAGGGCCGCGTGTCGCGCCGGGAAGGGTATGACAACGCGTGCCCGGCGCGTCACCCCATGTAGAAGATGATCACGGAGGATTCGGACTTTTCCGTGCCAATGACCCGGCGTCCCCGTGTGTCCCAGTCGCCATGATCAGGAGCGGAATAGAGCATTCAGTGGCGTAATGTCCCTTTCCGTGGCGACCGATGGCTGTCCGTAATGCCTGGAATATACCCTCACGGGTGAGCAAACTCACACGCCGATCGATGTCTTAGCCATGCATTCGAAGGGAATCCCATGTTTAGCCTGACGCTTTACGCCCCTTACGCGCCCGCCCGGGCGCCCGTCCCAGAACAAGGTCTGATCACCGCGATGAACAAGACGACGCTCCGCACCACGGCCAACCCCGCCGCTCCACCCTCGTCCACCTCGCGGACGCCGCACAGCTCGACCGGGGCGCCCGGCCGGAGTACGCGGCCGAGCTGCCCGGCCGCACGGCCAACCCCGCCGCACCGTCCTCATGCAGCCCCCGGCGCCGTACGAGCCCGCCCCGTACGCCACGGTCGCCCGCTGACGGTCGCGTCCTCCCGGGGCCCCGCCCCCACCGGTCCGTACGCCTGTCCACCGCCGTTCGGCGGCCCTCACCGCGTTAGCCTGGAGCGTCAGACTCCAGCCAGTACCAAGTGAGGGGCGACAGCACTCGTGCGCATCGCCAGATTCTCCATCGACGGCAATGTGGCCTTCGGCGCCGTCGAGGGCGAGGACCTACCGAGTCCGGCGGCCTCGTCCTCGACATCATCAAGGGCATCCCGTACACCGACTTCGAACTCAGCGGCACCAAGGTCCCGCTGAGCAAGGTACGGCTCCTGCCGCCCGTGCTCCCCAACAAGGTCGTGGGCATCGGCCGCAACTACGCCGAGCACGCCGCCGAACTCGGCAACGAGGTCCCCGACGTGCCCGTCGCCTTCTTCAAGCCCACCACCTCGGTGATCGGCCCCGGCGACGCCATCGAGTACCCCTCCTTCTCCGACGAGCTGCACCACGAGGCCGAACTGGCCGTGGTGATCGGCCGCATGTGCCGCGAGGTCCCCGCGAACGCGTCCAGGACGTGATCTTCGGCTACACCTGCGCCAACGACGTCACCGCCCGCGACGTGCAGAAGCGCGAGAAGCAGTGGGCCCGCGCCAAGGGCTTCGACACCTCCTGCCCGCTCGGCCCTGGGTGGAGACCGGCCTGAGCCTCGCGCAGGCAGGCGACCTGACCGTCCAGGCCACGGTCAACGGCGAGCAGCGCCAGCTCGGGCGCACGAGCGACATGATCCGCTCCATCGAGGACCTGGTCGTCCACATCACCGAGGCCATGACGCTCCTTCCGGCGACGTCATCCTCACCGGCACCCCGGCCGGGGTCGGCCCTCAACGTCGGCGACGAGGTCGCCGTCACCATCGAAGGCATCGGCACTCTCACCAATAAGGTGATCAAGCGTGGCTAACGCGAACTCCCCAAGCTCTCGACTTCGCTCGAGCAGGGGTACCCCCGCGTCCGTTTCTGTCCCTCGCCGACCGGCAACCCCCACGTGGGTCTGGTCCGCACCGCCCTCTTCAACTGGGCCTTCGCCCGGCACAACCAGGGCACCATGGTCTTCCGCATCGAGGACACCGACGCGGCGCGCGACTCCGAGGAGTCGTACCAGCAGCTCCTCGACTCGCTGCGCTGGCTCGGCCTCGACTGGGACGAGGGCCCGGAGATCGGCGGCCCGCACGCGCCGTACCGCCAGTCGCAGCGGATGGACGTCTACAAGGACGTCGCCGACCGACTGGTCGCCGGCGGCCACGCGTACCCTGCTACTGCACCACCGAGGAGCTCGACGAGCGCCGCGAGGCCGCCCGCGCCGCCGGCCGCCCCTCCGGCTACGACGGCCACTGCCGCGACCTCACGGACGAGCAGAAGACCGCGTACGAGGCCGAGGGCCGCACGCCGATCGTCCGCTTCCGGATGCCCGACGAGCCGATCACCTTCACCGACCTGGTCCGCGGCGAGCTCACCTTCACCCCGGAGAACGTGCCGGACTACGGCATCCTCCGGGCCAACGGCGCCCGCTCTACACCCTGGTCAACCCGGTCGACGACGCCCTGATGGAGATCACCCACGTCCTGCGCGGCGAGGACCTGCTCTCCTCCACCCCGCGCCAGATCGCCCTCTACAAGGCGCTGATCGAGCTGGGCGTCGCCAAGGAGATCCCCGCCTTCGGCCACCTGCCGTACGTGATGGGCGAGGGCAACAAGAAGCTCTCCAAGCGCGACCCGCAGGCCTCCCTCAACCTCTACCGGGAGCGCGGCTTCCTCCCCGAGGGCCTGCTGAACTACCTCTCCCTGCTCGGCTGGTCCTTCTCCGCCGACCAGGACCTCTTCACCGTCCCCGAGATGGTGGAGAGGTTCGACATCGCCGACGTCAACGCCAACCCGGCCCGCTTCGACCTCAAGAAGGCCGAGTCGATCAACGCCGACCACATCCGCAGGCTGGACGTGAAGGCGTTCGCCGAGCCTGCGAGCCCTGGCTGCGCGCCCCGCACGCCCCTGGGCGCCCGAGGACTTCGACCGGGCCGCCTGGGAGGCCATCGCGCCGCACGCCCAGACCCGCCTGACCGTCCTCTCGGACATCACGGCCAACGTCGACTTCCTCTTCCTGCCCGAGCCGGTCTTCGACCAGCCCTCGTGGGACAAGGCGATGAAGGGCGAGCCCGCCGCGCTCCTCACCACCGCCCGGGAGAAGCTCGACGCCGCCGACTGGAGCGACCCCGAGTCCCTCAAGAACGCCGTCCTGGCCGCCGGCGAGCTCACGGCCTCAAGCTCGGCAAGGCCCAGGCCCCGGTCCGCGTCGCGGTCACCGGCCGCACGGTCGGCCTGCCGCTCTTCGAGTCCCTGGAGATCCTGGGCAAGGAGAAGACCCTGGCCCGCGTCGACGCGGCCCTGGCGAAACTCGCCGCGTAGGCACCGCACCGGTGTGCGGAAGGGGGCAGCGACCGGATCCGGTCGCCGCCCCCTTCCACACCCGCCGTCGGTACCGTGGCCCCATGACCATCCGGGCGGTCCTCTGGGACATCGATGACACGATCTTCGACTACGCCACCGCCGACACGGCCGGGATGCGCGGCCACCTCGCGGCCGAAGGGCTCCTCGAAGGGTTCGGCTCGGTGGAGGCGGCCCTCGACCGGTGGCGGGAGCTCACCGTCCTCCACTGGCGCCGCTTCGAGCGGGAGGGCGGCGACTTCCTGGACCAGCGCCGCGACCGGGTCCGCGACTTCCTCGGCAGGCCGGAGCTCACCCCCGACGAGGCCGACGCCTGGTTCGACCGGTACGTCGTCCACTACGAGGCGGCCTGGGCGCTCTTCCCCGACACCGTGCCCGTGCTCGACCTGCTGGCCCGTGACTACCGTCACGCGGTCCTGTCGAACTCCAGCATCCGCAACCAGGAGCGCAAGCTCCGGATCCTGGGCATCCGGGACCGCTTCGAGGCCGTCCTGTGCGCCGCCGAGCTCGGCGTGGCCAAGCCCGCCCCGGAGGCCTTCCACGCCGCCTGCACCGCCCTCGGCCTGCCCCGCACCAGGTGGCGTACGTCGGGGACCAGCCGGACATCGACGCCCGGGGCGCGGCGGAGGCTGGGCTCCTGGGGATCTGGCTGGACCGCTCGGACAGCGGCGGCCGGCCCGAGCTGCACCGGATCACGGAGCTGAGCGCCCTCCCCGACCTGCTGCGCCGGGATACCCGTTTTGGAGCGCGGTCCACCTTCGGGTAATGTTCTTCCTGCGCCGAGGGGAGCAAGCCGAAAGGCGAAAACCCGGAAAGCGCAAGCCGAGCAAGATCCCCCTGGTGGGGAGGTTGCCCCGGTGGCCTATGGTGTAATTGGCAGCACGACTGATTCTGGTTCAGTTAGTCTTGGTTCGAGTCCAGGTAGGCCAGCTCGCAGAGCTCATCTGCAACCGTGGACGATCATCCACAAAGCCCCCGTTGTGTAGCGGCCTAGCACGCCGCCCTCTCAAGGCGGTAGCGCCGGTTCGAATCCGGTCGGGGGTACAGATCCTTCCCGCGGGATCACTTGGGTAGCTCCCGGTGAACCCGATGCAGGATCGCTAGGGCCCCCGTTGTGTAGCGGCCTAGCACGCCGCCCTCTCAAGGCGGTAGCGCCGGTTCGAATCCGGTCGGGGGTACGGTTTAACCACCATGGCCTATGGTGTAATTGGCAACACTACGGTTTCTGGTACCGTCATTCTTGGTTCGAGTCCAGGTAGGCCAGCTCGCAGAGCTCATCTGCAACCGTGGACGATGATCCACAAGGCCCCGTTGTGTAGCGGCCTAGCACGCCGCCCTCTCAAGGCGGTAGCGCCGGTTCGAATCCGGTCGGGGGTACGCACAGGAGAAGCCCTTCCCTTCGGGGAGGGCTTCTTCACTATCCCTCCTCGCCGTCTCCGCGGCGTCCGGCCCCAGACACAACTCCGGCCCACCGCTGCGGCGTTGGAGCGGTGGGCCGGGACGAACGGGGAGCGGTGGAGCGTCAGCCGTTGCGGCGGAGCGCCTCGGAGAGGCGGGCGGCGGCGTCGATGACCGCCTGGGCGTGCATGCGGCCCGGGTGGCGCGTCAGGCGCTCGATGGGGCCCGAGACCGACACGGCGGCCACCACGCGGTTCGAGGGGCCGCGCACGGGCGCGGAGACGGACGCCACGCCCGGCTCCCGCTCGCCGATCGACTGGGCCCAGCCGCGGCGCCGCACGCCCGACAGGGCGGTCGCCGTGAAGCGGGCGCCCTGGAGACCGCAGTGCAGCCGCTCGGGCTCCTCCCAGGCCATCAGGATCTGCGCCGACGAGCCGGCCTTCATCGTCAGCGTCGAACCGACCGGGACCGTGTCCCGGAGGCCGGAAAACCGCTCGGCCGCCGCCACGCAGATGCGCATGTCGCCCTGGCGCCGGTAGAGCTGGGCGCTCTCGCCGGTGACGTCGCGCAGGTGCGTGAGCACCGGGCCCGCGGTCGCGAGGAGGCGGTCCTCGCCGGCCGCGGCGGCGAGCTCCGCGAGGCGCGGTCCGAGGATGAACCGGCCCTGCATGTCACGCGCCACCATCCGGTGGTGTTCCAGTGCCACGGCGAGACGATGTGCCGTGGGTCGTGCGAGTCCCGTCGCCGCGACCAGTCCTGCGAGGGTGGCCGGACCGGACTCCAGGGCGCTCAGGACAAGGGCTGCCTTGTCGAGAACGCCTACGCCGCTAGAGTTGTCCATGCAACGATATTCGCGTCTCACTCTGTGAAACGCAAGTTCAATTTCGAGGAACTTGTCACTCTGGTGGGGCGGCCGCACGACGGCCCGCGAAACGGGTCTCTAGTTGTGCCGGCGTAGACGTCGGCCGGAGGGAAAGCGATGGGTAGGACACTCGCGGAGAAGGTCTGGGACGACCACGTCGTCCGGCGCGCCGAGGGCGAGCCCGACCTCCTCTTCATCGATCTGCACCTGCTGCACGAGGTGACCAGCCCGCAGGCCTTCGACGGTCTCCGCCAGAACGGCCGCCAGGTGCGGCGCCTCGACCTCACCATCGCCACCGAGGACCACAACACCCCGACCCTCGACATCGACAAGCCGATCGCCGACCCCGTCTCCCGCGCCCAGCTCGAGACCCTCCGCAAGAACTGTGCCGAGTTCGGCGTCCGGCTGCACTCGCTGGGCGACGTCGAGCAGGGCGTCGTCCACGTCGTGGGCCCCCAGCTCGGCCTGACCCAGCCCGGCACCACCGTGGTCTGCGGCGACTCCCACACCTCCACGCACGGCGCCTTCGGCGCGCTGGCGTTCGGCATCGGCACCAGCCAGGTCGAGCACGTCCTCGCCACCCAGACCCTGCCGCTGGCCCGCCCGAAGACCATGGCCATCACGGTCGACGGCGAGCTGCCCGAGACGTCACCGCCAAGGACCTGATCCTGGCGATCATCGCGAAGATCGGCACCGGCGGCGGCCAGGGCTACGTCCTGGAGTACCGCGGCTCCGCCGTCGAGAAGCTCTCGATGGAGGCCCGGATGACCATCTGCAACATGTCGATCGAGGCCGGCGCCCGCGCGGGCATGATCGCCCCCGACGAGACCACCTTCGCCTACCTGAAGGGCCGCGCCCACGCTCCCGAGGGCGAGGACTGGGACGCCGCCGTCGCGTACTGGAAGACCCTGAGGTCCGACGAGGACGCGGTCTTCGACGCCGAGGTCGTCATCGACGCCGCCTCCCTGGCGCCGTTCGTCACCTGGGGCACCAACCCCGGCCAGGGGGCCCCGCTTTCGGCGAACGTCCCCGACCCGGCTTCGTACGAAGACGCTTCGGAGCGCCTCGCCGCCGAAAAGGCCCTGGAGTACATGGGGTTGACCGCCGGGCAGCCGCTGCGCGACATCAAGGTCGACACCGTCTTCGTAGGCTCCTGCACCAACGGCCGCATCGAGGACCTGCGCAACGCCGCGGACCTGCTCCAGGGCCGCAGGGTCGCCGACGGCGTCCGGATGCTGGTCGTCCCCGGCTCCGTCCGGGTCGCCCTCAGGCCGTCGAGGAGGGCCTGGACAAGGTCTTCAAGGAGGCCGGCGCCGAATGGCGGCACGCGGGCTGCTCGATGTGCCTGGGCATGAACCCCGACCAACTGGCTCCCGGCGAGCGCTCCGCGTCCACCTCCAACCGCAACTTCGAGGGCCGGCAGGGCAAGGGCGGCCGGACCCACCTGGTCTCCCCCAGGTCGCCGCCGCCACCGCCGTACTGGGCCATCTGGCCTCCCCGGCCGATCTGTCCGACGTCGCCACGCCCGCGGGAGTCTGAGGAACCATGGAAGCCTTCACCACACACACCGGCCGGGCCGTCCCGCTGCGCCGCAGCAACGTCGACACCGACCAGATCATCCCCGCGCACTGGCTGAAGAAGGTCACCCGCGACGGCTTCGAGGACGGCCTCTTCGAGGCCTGGCGCAAGGACTCCGAGTTCGTCCTCAACCGCCCCGAGCGGCAGGGCGCCACGGTCCTGGTCGCCGGCCCCGACTTCGGCACCGGCTCCTCCCGCGAGCACGCCGTCTGGGCGCTCCAGAACTACGGCTTCCAGGCCGTGATCTCCTCCCGCTTCGCCGACATCTTCCGCGGCAACTCGCTGAAGAACGGCCTGCTGACCGTCGTCCTGCCGCAGGAGACGGTGGACGCGCTCTGGGAGCTGACCGAGGCCGACCCGACCGCCGAGGTCACCGTCGACCTGGAGCGCCGCAAGGTCCTGGCCGCCGGGATCGACGCCGACTTCGAGCTCGACGAGAACGCCCGCTGGCGCCTCCTGAACGGACTCGACGACATCAGCCTCACCCTTCAGAACGAAGCCGACATCGCGGCCTACGAGGCGGCCAGGCCTTCCTTCAAACCCCGTACAATTACGGTCTGAGCAGCGCTTTTCACGACTGCGCCCCCACCCTCCGGTGGGGGCGCAGTCTGTTGAGCCCCTGTCGGGCGACAACTCGCCCTAGATGGCACAATCGGTGCATGGAACGCGACAGCCAACTCGAGCTCTACGAGGCAGTCGCCGCCCGATTGAAGGAAGCGCACACAAGGGTGCGCTCACTGCAAGTCCCGGAGGGCGTAAGGATGGCGCTGTCCCGGAAGCTGCTGGTCGTGACGGCCGCGGCGAAGCACGATCTCAAGGACGCGGCGACGCGTCTGGACCGGTTGATGAAGGACCTCGACGAGGGCCGATTCCCAGAGGACGACTGACACCAGGAACTCCGCAACGGCTCTTCCGCGTTGCGGCACTAGAATGATTAGACCGTTTCGTGTTTGATTTGCGGTATATACATGCCTAACGTGCGAAAAAGCTTGAACACTTTCGTTCTGGCAATGTCTCCGAAGGGGAAGACGTGAACAAGGCGCAGCTCGTAGAAGCGATTGCCGACAAGATGGGCGGTCGCCAGCAGGCCGCCGAAGCCGTCGACCACGTGCTCGACGCCATCGTGCGTGCCGTGGTCGGGGGCGACCGGGTCTCCGTCACGGGTTTCGGCTCGTTCGAGAAGGTCGACCGGCCGGCCCGCTACGCCCGCAACCCGCAGACGGGTGAGCGGGTCCGCGTGAAGAAGACCTCCGTCCCCGCTTCCGCGCCGGTCAGGGCTTCAAGGACCTGGTCAGCGGCTCGAAGAAGCTCCCCAAGGGCGGCGAGGTCTCCGTCAAGAAGGCCCCCAAGGGCAGCCTCACCGGCGGCGCCTCCGCGACGGTCAAGAAGGCCGCCGCCAAGAAGGCCACCACCGCCAAGAAGGCCGCCGCGAAGAAGGCGACCCCGGCCAAGAAGACCACCGCGGCCGTCGCGAAGAAGGCGACGCCCACGAAGAAGACCACCGCGGCGGCCGCCAAGAAGGCGACCCCGGCGAAGAAGACCGCGACCACCGCCGCGGCCAAGAAGACCTCCGCCGCCGCGAAGAAGACCACCACGGCCGCCGCGGCCAAGAAGACCTCGGCCGCCAAGAAGACCGCGCCGGCCGCGAAGAAGGCCACGGCGACGAAGGCGCCCGCCAAGAAGACGACGGCGCGCAAGACCACCGCCAAGAAGACCGCCGCCAAGAAGTAGGACGTGCGGGAACGATCCGCCGGGCCGGGCTCCCCTCGGGGAGCCCAGCCCGCGGCGCGTCGAACGGCTCCTAGAACGTCTGGAGCGTCACCAGCGTGATCCGCGGGCCGCTCCCCGGGCCGCCCGGCTCCGTCTCGATCCGCACCCGCTGGCCCGGCCGCAGCAGCAGGAGCCCGCCCGCCTCGAAGGCCTCCGTCCCGAACTCCACCGGGGTGCCGTCGTCGAGCAGCACGCTGCCGCTGCGGGTCTCGGGGTCGTACGTGTACGCGGTCGCCTGCATGGACCGCAGCCTATCCGGCCGCCGGCAGCCACCGGGCGGCCGTCCGCGGGCCGAGCCCCAGCTCCCGGGCCGCCGCCAGGTCCTCCCCGGTGTCCACGTCCCGGCGTACGGAATCCACCCCCGCGAGCCGGATTTCCACCGCCCCCGACGACAAATGCCGCCGCCTCGACGCGCCCCCGAATGCCGGTGCCAATTCCACTCCCGGAGCAGCCGAGAGGAATGTCGTACCGATTTCGGCGGCGTCCGCGAGAAATGCCCTCGGAAATCCCAGGGCCGCGTCCAGGACCCGGGCCAGCTCCGCCGGGCGCAGCGCGGGGAGGTCCGCGTTGAGCGCCGCCACGCGCGCGTGCGGACGCCGGGCCCGCACGGCCCGCGCCCCGTGCGCGAGCGCCGCGTTGAGCCCGCCGCCGGCGCGTCCGGCACGATCCGCGCGCCCAGCGCCGCGAGAGCCGCCCCGGCCGCGGGATCGTCGGTGACGACCACCGCCTCCCGCACCCGCGCGCACTCCAGCACCGCCCCCACCGTGTCCTCGGCGAACGCGAGCGCGAGCCGGGGCGCAGTCGCGCGCCCGCCGCCGCGGCCAGCCTGCTCTTCGCCAGGGCAAGGGGCTTCAGGGGTACGACGAGGGACCAGCCGTCGTCCGCATCGGTGTTCATCGCCGACCATTCTGTCCCGCCCGTGCGGCCCGCCCGAGGGGCCGGGGCGTACGGTGTCACTCGACAGAGCAGGAGCATGGGGCGACACTGACCCCCTGCCAGCCAGTCCCGGAGAAAGGTGTCCGCGTGCCCCGCCGCAGAATCGGCTTCTGGTACCGCCTCGCGGCGGTCATCGCCAAACCCCCTGGTGGTTCTGTTCAAGCGGGACTGGCGCGGCACGGAGCACATCCCGGCCGACGGCGGATTCATCACCGCCGTGAACCACAACTCCTACCTGGACCCGCTCTCCTACGCGCACTACCAGTACAACACCGGCCGCGTCCCGCCTTCCTCGCCAAGGCCGCCCTCTTCAGGGGCTCCTTCGTCGGCACGATGCTGCGCGGCACCGGCCAGATCCCCGTCTACCGCGAGACGACCGACGCGCTCGACGCCTTCCGCGCCGCTGTCGACGCCATCGAGCGCGGCGAGTGCGTCGCCTTCTACCCCGAGGGCACCCTGACCCGCGACCCCGACATGTGGCCCATGGCCGGCAAGACCGGCGCCGCCCGCGTCGCGCTGCTCACCGAGGCCCCGTCATCCCGGTGGCCCAGTGGGGCGCGAACCTCGCGATGCCGCCGTACGCCAAGGAGAACAAGTTCCGGCTGTTCCCCGCAAGACGCTGATCGTGCAGGCCGGTCCGCCGGTCGACCTCTCCCGCTTCCACGGGCTCGACCCCACGCCCGAGGTGCTCCGCGAGGCCACCGAGACCATCATGGCCGCCATCACCGCCCTCCTGGAGGAGGTCCGCGGCGAGAAGGCGCCCGCCGAACCGTACGACCACCGCAGGGCCCGCCTGGAACAGCGGCGCAAGGCCGCCGAAGGGAACGCCAAATGACCAGGGCAGCCGTCTTCGGCAACGGATCCTGGGGCACCGCCTTCGCCATGGTGCTCGCCGACGCGGGCTGCGAGGTGAGCCTCTGGGGCCGCGCCGAGCTCGCGAAGGAGATCAACACCACCCGGACCAACCCCGACTACCTGCCGGGGATCGAACTCCCCGGCGCGATCACGGCCACCGCCGACCCGGCCGAGGCCGCCGCGGACGCCGACTTCACCGTCCTGGTCGTCCCTCCCAGACCCTCCGCGGCAACCTCGCCGCCTGGAAGCCGCTCCTCGCCCCCGACACCGTCCTCGTCTCCCTCATGAAGGGCGTCGAACTCGGCACCGCCGAGCGGATGAGCGAGGTCGTCATGGAGGTCGCCGACGTCCCCGCCGAGCGCGTCGCCGTCCTCTCCGGCCCCAACCTGGCCCTGGAGATCGCCTCCCGGCAGCCCGCCGCCGCCGTCGTCGCCTGCGTCGACGAGACGGTCGCCAGCGGTTCCAGACCGCCTGCATGACCCCGTACTTCCGCCCGTACACCAACACCGACGTGGTGGGCTGCGAGCTCGGCGGGGCCGTCAAGAACGTCATCGGCCTCGCCGTCGGCATCGCCAACGGCATGGGACTCGGCGACAACTCCAAGGCCACGCTCATCACCCGCGGCCTCGCCGAGACCACCCGGCTCGGCCTCGCCATGGGCGCCGACCCGCTCACCTTCGCCGGCCTCGCCGGCCTCGGCGACCTGGTCGCCACCTGCTCCTCGCCGCTCTCCCGGAACAACACCTTCGGCACCAACCTGGGCCGCGGGATGACCCTCCAGGAGACCATCGCCGCCACCCGGCAGACCGCCGAGGGCGTCAAGTCCTGCGAGTCCGTGCTCGATCTGGCCCGCCGCCACGGCGTCGACATGCCGATCACCGAGACGGTCGTCTCGATCGTCCACGAGGGCAAGCCGCCGATCGTCGCCCTCAAGGAACTCATGTCGCGCTCGGCGAAGTCCGAACGCCGCTGACCCGGGGCCGGGGCCGGGGCCGGGACCGGAGACCGGGGCGAGTCCGCGCGAGCCCGGACGACTCGGACGCGCGCGCGGCGGGGCGCTCAGGAGTTCGGGAACCGCAAGGTACCCTCATCGCGATATGAGCGAGAACACCCAGAGCCCCCGCAAGCCGCGCGTGGCCGTCGTCTTCGGCGGACGCAGCTCCGAGCACGCCATCTCCGTCGTCACGGCCGGCGCCGTCCTGAGCGCCATCGACCGGGACAAGTACGACGTGCTGCCCATCGGCATCACGACGGACGGGCGCTGGGCGCTCACCGCCGACGCCCCGGAGCGCATGGCCATCGCCGACCGCGCCCTGCCGAACGTCGCCGACCTCGCCGAGTCCGAGCAGGGCGGCGTCGTCCTCTCCGTCGACCCCGCCAACCGCGAGGTCGTCCTCGCCGAGCCCGGCGCCGTGCCGCGCGCCCTCGGCGAGGTCGACGTGGTCTTCCCCGTCCTCCACGGCCCGTACGGCGAGGACGGCACCCTCCAGGGCCTCCTGGAACTCTCCGGCGTCCCCTACGTCGGCGCGGGCGTCCTCGCCTCCGCCGTCGGCCAGGACAAGGAGTACATGAAGCGGGTCTTCGTCTCCTTCGGCCTCCCAGTCGGCCCGTACGAGGTCGTCCGGCCGCGCGAGTGGGACCAGAACCCGGCCGCCGCCCGCAAGAAGATCGTCGAGTTCGCCGCCGACCACGGCTGGCCGCTCTTCGTGAAGCCCGCCCGCGGCGCTCGTCCGTGGGCATCACCAAGGTCGACGACCTCTCCGGCCTCGACGAGGGCGATCGAGGAGGCCCGCCGCCACGACCCCAAGGTCATCGTGGAGGCGCTGGTCCGCAGCCGCGAGATCGAGTGCGGCGTCCTGGAGTTCGAGGACGGCCCCGCGCCAGCGTGCCGGCCGAGATCCCGCCCGTCACCGACCACGACTTCTACGACTTCGAGGGCGAAGTACATCGACTCGGCCTCCGGCATCGTGCCCGCCCCCATCGGGGACGGGGCCACCGCCGAGATCCAGCGCCTCGCCGTCGCCGCCTACGAGGCCGTCTCCTGCGAGGGCCTGGTCCGCGCCGACTTCTTCCTCACCGAGGACGGCGAGTTCGTCATCAACGAGATCAACACCATGCCGGGCTTCACGCCCATCTCCATGTACCCGCGCATGTGGCGGGAGAGCGGCGTGAGCTACCCCGAGCTGGTCGACCGGCTCCTCCAGGCCGCCCTGACCCGCTCCACGGGCCTGCGCTAGCGGGACCGCGACCGGGGAGCGGACGCGCCCGCGCGACCGGCTCCCCGGGCACGTCCGGACGGCGTCGGGAGCGCACCTCCCCGGGCGCGTCGGCACGGCGTCGGGAGCGCACCTCCCCGGGCACGTCCGGACGGCGTCAGGAGCACTCCTGCGCGAGCGCGCACGGAACCGCCCTCGCCACGGGGGCGGCGAGATCGCCGAGCGGCCCCGCGTCGTGCTCGTACCGCGCGTCGAGGCTCACCTCGACGTACGTCTTCCGGTACACCGAGGTGAACCGGGGCCCGAGCCCTCCGGACGCTCCAGCATCCAGTTGACCCCGTTCACCTCGACGCCCTGCGCCTTCGGATCGCTCATCTTTTCGGGCCGGGGGACTCCGCAGCGCAGTACGATCGCACCGTCACCCCACCCGGCGGTCAACTCGGAGCCGGGCTCCGGGTCACTCCGCTCCAGCCCCGCCACGGTGTCGGGCAGCTCCTTCGCCAGCGCCTGGCAGAGGGCGGCCTCCTCCGCGGGAGGGCTGGGAACCGCGACGGACGCCGAGGCGCCGGACGAGGAACAGCCGGCGGACGCCAGCAGCAGCACGGCGGCCGCGACGGCGGCGGACAGGCCGAAGGGCCGGTGGGAAGACGTCACCGGCCAAGCGTAGACGGGGGCTACAGATGAACGACCGGGCAGGTGAGGGTGCGCGTGATGCCGTCCACTTGCTGGACCTTGGCGACCACCATGCGGCCCAGCTCGTCGACCGTGTCCGCCTGCGCGCGCACGATGACGTCGTACGGTCCGGTCACGTCCTCCGCCTGGATCACCCCGGGATCTTGGAGATGGTGTCGGCGACGGTCGACGCCTTGCCCACCTCGGTCTGAATAAGGATGTACGCCTGTACCACGGAACCTCCAGGGCGGCCACGAGGATCTTGTGGAGAAAGGGACGCCACGGTACCGCGTCGCCGCGGGCCACGGGGAGACCCGCGTGTCCCGGCACACCCGGGGCGTGGCGTACGCAGGACAGAAGTTGACGGTCTACTTGACGGTACCCAGCACGGTGACGGCCCGCGACCCGCGGCGCGCACGGACGCGCCCCGCCCGCCGGCCGGCACGACGACACGAGGTGAGACGCGGTGAAGGGCACAGTCGGAGAGCTGGGCGAGTTCGGGCTCATCAGAGCTCACGTCCCGGCTCACCTCCACCCCGGCGGTACGGATCGGGCCCGGCGACGACGCCGCGGTCGTCTCCGCCCCCGACCGGCGCGTGGTGGCCAGCACGGACATCCTCCTCGAAGGACGTCACTTCCGCCGCGACTGGTCGACGGCGTACGACGTCGGCCGCAAGGCCGCCGCGCAGAACCTCGCCGACATCGCCGCCATGGGCGCGGTCCCCACCGCCCTCCTCCTCGGCCTCGTCGTCCCGCCGAACTCCCCGTCACCTGGCCCACCGAACTCATGGACGGCCTGCGCGACGAATGTCGGGTCGCGGGCGCGGCCGTGGTCGGCAGCGACGTCGTGCGCGGCGACACGATCATGGTCTCCATCACCGCCCTGGGCGACCTGCGCAACCACGACCCGGTCACCCGGGGCGGCGCGCAACCGGCGACGTCGTCGCCTACACCGGCTGGCTCGGCTGGTCCGCCGCCGGATACGCGGTCCTCTCGCGCGGCTTCCGCTCCCCGCGCGCCTTCGTCGAGGCGCACCGCAGGCCCGAACCGCCGTACCACGCGGGCCCGGCCGCCGCGGGGCTCAGCGCCACCGCCATGTGCGACGTCAGCGACGGCCTCATCGCCGACCTCGGCCACATCGCGGAGGCCAGCAAGGTCCGCATCGACCTGCGCTCCGGACTCATCGACATCCCCACCCAGATGAACGACATCGGCCAGGCCGTCGGCGTCGACCCCATGCAGTGGGTGCTCACCGGGGAGAGGACCACGCCATCGTCGCCACCTTCCGCCGGACGTGAAGCTGCCCGCCCGCTGGAAGGTCATCGGCGAGGTCCTCAACCCCTCGGCGCTGCCCCAGGTCACCGTGGACGGCGCGCCCTGGCACGCGGTCGGCGGCTGGGACCACTTCGGGGAGACGGAGTGAGTACGGAAGGCGGAGCGCGTACGGAAGGCGGAGTGCGCGCGGGAGACCCGGGGCGGCCGCCGCTCGTCCTCACCGTCGCCGGATCCGACTCCGGCGGCGGCGCCGGCATCCAGGCCGACCTGAAGACGATGCTGGCGCTCGGCGTCCACGGCATGAGCGTCCTCACCGCCGTCACCGCTCAGAACTCCCGGGGCGTCCAGGGCGTCTGGGAACTGCCGGTGGAGGCCGTGCGCGCCCAGTACCGGTCCGTCGTCGACGACATCGGCGTCCAGGCCGTGAAGACCGGCATGCTGGCCACCGCCCCGCTCGTGGAGACCGTCGCGGAACTCCTCGCGGACACCGGAGCGCCCGTCGTCGTCGACCCGGTCGGGGTCTCCAAGCACGGCGACCCGCTCCTCGCCGCGTCCGCGCTCGACTCCGTCCGCACGAGACTGCTGCCCCGCGCGACCGTCGCCACGCCCAACCTGGACGAGGTGACGCAGCTCACGGGCGTGCGCGTCGTGCGGGAGGCCGACATGAGGACCGCCGCCGGGGCCGTCCTGGCGTACGGACCGGCCTGGGTCCTGATCAAGGGCGGGCACCTGCCCACGGGCGGGGAGGCCGTGGACCTGCTCACCGACGGCGAGGAGGAGCACTGGCTCCGCGCCCCGCGCCACGACAACCGGCACACCCACGGGACGGGCTGCACGCTCGCCTCGGCGGTCGCCTCCGGGCTCGCCAAGGGCCGCACGGTGCCGGAGGCGGTGCGGGAGGCCAAGGAGTACGTGACCGGGGCCATCGGCGCCGGATTCGCCCTGGGCGCGGGCATAGGCCCGGTCGACCACGGCTGGCGGTTCAGGGACTGAGCGGCACGAGGGGCCGGGGGCCGGGGGCGGCGACGGCTCCCGGGCCCGCCCGTACCCACCCCAGGGCATGGCAAAGGCCGGTTCACCGAGGTGAACCGGCCTCTCAAACAACCGCAGGGGCTGCGCTACGACGGAACGTCGCGGTTAGCGCGAGACCTTGCCGGCCTTGATGCACGAGGTGCAGACGTTGAGCCGCTTCGGCGTCCGACCGACCACGGCACGCACGCGCTGGATGTTCGGGTTCCAGCGACGGGACGTACGGCGGTGCGAGTGCGAAATGTTGTTGCCGAAGCCCGGCCCCTTGCCGCAGACGTCGCAGTTGGCAGCCACGGGTCACTCCAAAGACTTCAGAATTACAGTGAAATCCGGCGCACCGGAATCAGGAGTCTGAAGTGGCTTGCCGGGGAACGGCCCGGACTGAACCGGGCAACCGAAGCAGCATACAACGCCTGCTTCCGTGGAACGAAACTACCATGTTCCCCGCCGGCCCCGCCCGGGCCCCGGTCACGCCCGGGACACCTCCGGCTCTACCCTGCGGTGAGCTCACCGCCGAAGGAGGACCCCCGTTGTCGCGAGCCCTTCAGCCTGACGAGGAGCTCGTCGAGCTCGACGCCGAAGCGGTCCGGACCTGGTGCGCGAGGGCCTTCGACGCCCTCGGACGGGAGCGCGAGGAGATCGACGCGATCAACGTCTACCCGGTCGCGGACGGGGACACCGGCACCAACCTCTACCTGACGGCGGAAGCCGCCCACCGGGCCGTCGAAGCCGTCTTCGCGGCCTCCGGCCCGGACGCGGCCGAGGCCGTGCGGGCCATGGCCCACGGCGCCCTCCTCGGGGCCCGCGGCAACTCCGGGACCATCCTCTCCCAGCTCCTGCGCGGCATGGCGACCGTCCTCGCCGACGGATGTGACGGTGATCACCTCGCCCGCGCCCTCGCCGAGGCCGCGCGCGCAACCCGGCAGGCCGTCGCCCGCCCCGTGGAGGGCACCATCCTCACCGTGGCGGGCGCCGCCGCCGAGGCGTGCGCGGCGGGCGGCACGCTCGTGGAGGTGGCCCGCGGCGCCCACGAGGGGCCGCGACCGCCCTAGCGGCCACCTCAGGCCAGTTGGACGTCCTCGAACGCGCCGGGGTCGTGGACGCGGGCGGCAGGGGCCTGGTGGCCGTCCTCGGGGCCCTCCTGGAGACCGTCACCGGGCGGAGCCCAGACCGGCCAGGGCCGCGTCGCTCCCGCCGGCCGCCCCCGCGAGACGTGCGCGGGCGAGGACGAGCCCGCCTACGAGGTGATCTACCTCCTGGAGGCCGACGACACGGCCGTCGAGCTGCTGCGCGCCCGCCTCGACGCCCTGGGGAGTCCCTGGTCGTCGTCGGCGGCGACGGCCTCTGGAACGTCCACGTGCACACGCGGACGACGCGGGCGCCGCCGTCGAGGCCGGCGTCGAGGCCGGCCGCCCCACCGCATCCGGATCACCCACTTCGCGTCCACCGCACCGACTCCTCCGGCCCGGGAGGACGGGTACGAGGCCGGTTACGGGGCGGGGTACGAGGCCGGGCGGGGAGCCGTGGGGGCGCTGGGGGCGGACGTGGTCACGGGAGTGGCCACGGGGCCGACGACGAGGCCGGGGGCGGTTACGGAGCCGGCGCCGAGTCCGGTCACGCGACCGGTCACGGGGACGAGGGCCCGGGGACCGCCGGGCGCACCGGACGCCCCGACCCCACGGACCCCGCCGGAGGCAACCCGCGCCCGGCGCGCGGTCGTCGCCGTCGTCCCCGGCGAAGGCCTCGCCGGGCTCTGCGCCGAGGCCGGCGCGACCACCGTCCGGACCCGCCCCGGCGAGCCCCCGCCGAGGACGAACTCGTCGAGGCCGTCCGGCGGGCGCACGCGCGCGAGGTCGTCCTCCTGCCCAACGACACCGACCTGCGCGAGACCGCCGCGGCCGCCGCCGAACGCGTCAGGGCCGAGGGCGTCCGCGTCGCCCTCATCCCCACCCGGGCCGCCGTCCAGGGCATCGCCGCCCTCGCCGTCCACGAGCCCGACCGGCGCTTCGACGAGGACGTCGTCGCCATGACGGCCGCCGCCGGGGCCACCCGCTACGCCGAACTCGCCGTCGCCGAGCACCGCTCCTTCACCTCGGCCGGCGTCTGCCAGGCCGGCGACGTCCTCGGCCTCATCGAGGGGACGTCGCCGTCATCGGCCAGGACCTCACCGAGACCGCCCGCACCGTCCTGGACCGGATGCTCTCGGCGGGCGGCGAACTCGTCACCCTCGTCGTCGCCGACGACACCCCGCCGGCCTCGCCGCCGACCTCGAACGCCACGTCCGGCGCGGCTACCTGGCCGTCGACACCACCACGTACCACGCGGGCGCGGAGGCTCCGCCGCTGCTCATCGGGGTGGAATAGGCGCCGCTCCCGGCGGTCGTCCACAGGCCTCGCCCCGACTGTCGGTCCCGTGGTGTGCAATGGACCGCGTGCCCGCGCTCGACGAACCACTCAAGAAGTCCCTCGGCCCCGCCACCGCCAAGGTCATGGCCGAGGCGCTCGACCTGCACACGGTCGGGGACCTGCTGCACCACTACCCCCGCCGGTACGCCGAGCGGGGGAGCTAACCACCCTCTCCGACCTGCCGCTCGACGAGCACGTCACGGTGGTCGCGCAGGTCGCCGACGCCCGTGTGCTCACCTTCAACGGCTCCAAGGGGCGCGGCCAGCGCCTCGAAGTGACCATCACCGACGGCAGCGGCCGCGTGCAGCTCGTCTTCTTCGGCAAGGGCGTGCACAAGCCGCACAAGGACCTGCTGCCCGGCACCCGCGCGATGTTCGCGGGCAAGGTCTCGCTCTTCAACCGGCGCCTCCAGCTCGCCCACCCGTCGTACGAACTCCTGCGCGGCGACCGCGAGGAGGCCGTGGACGTCTGGGCCGGGGCCCTCATCCCGATCTACCCGGCCACCACCAAGCTGGAGTCCTGGAAGATCGCCAAGGCCGTCGACGCGGTCCTGCCGAGCGTCACCGACGCCGTCGACCCGCTCCCGGACGCCCTGCGCGAGGGCCGCGGCCTCGCCGAACTGCCCGACGCCCTGCGGATGATCCACCGGCCCCGCACCAAGGCCGACGTCGCCGCCGCCCGGGACCGGCTCAAGTGGGACGAGGCCTTCGTCCTCCAGGTCGCCCTCGCCCGCCGCCGGCACGCCGACACCCAACTGCCCGCCGTCCCCGGAGGCCGTCCCCGAGGGCATCCTCGACGCCTTCGACGCCAAGCTCCCCTTCACCCTCACCGACGGCCAGCGGAAGGTCTCGAAGGAGATCTTCGACGACCTCGCCACCGACCACCCCATGCACCGCCTCCTCCAGGGCGAGGTCGGAAGCGGAAAGACCATGGTCGCCCTGCGCGCCATGCTCGCCGTCGTCGACTCCGGGGGACAGGCCGCGATGCTCGCGCCCACCGAGGTCCTCGCCCAGCAGCACCACCGCTCCGTCACCGAGATGATGGGCGAGCTGGCCGAGGCGGGATGCTCGGCGGTGCGGACCGGGCCACCAAGGTCGTCCTGCTCACCGGGTCCATGGGCGCCGCCGCCCGCCGTCAGGCCCTGCTCGACCTGGTCACCGGCGAGGCCGGGGTCGTCATCGGCACGCACGCCCTGATCGAGGACAAGGTCCAGTTCCACGACCTGGGCCTGGTCGTCGTCGACGAGCAGCACCGCTTCGGCGTCGAGCAGCGCGACGCCCTGCGCGGCAAGGGCAAGCAGCCCCGCACCTCCTCGTCATGACCGCGACGCCCATCCCGCGCACGGTCGCCATGACCGTCTTCGGCGACCTGGAGACCTCCGTCCTCGACCAGTTGCCCGCCGGCCGCTCCCCGATCGCCAGCCACGTCGTCCCCGCCGCCGACAAGCCGCACTTCCTCGCCCGCGCGTGGGAACGGGTCCGCGAGGAGGTCGAGAACGGACACCAGGCGTACGTGGTCTGCCCCGCATCGGCGACGAGGAGGACCAGAAGAAGAAGTCCAGGGCGTCCGCGGAGGACGAGGCCGAGAAGCGGCCCCGCTCGCCGTCCTCGACGTCGCCGAGAAGCTCCGCACCGGCCCTCTCGCGGGCCTGCGGATCGCCGTCCTGCACGGCCGCATGCACCCCGACGACAAGGACGACGTCATGCGCCGCTTCGCCGCCGGCGACCTCGACGTCCTCGTCGCCACCACCGTCATCGAGGTCGGCGTCAACGTCCCCAACGCCACCGCCATGGTCATCATGGACGCGGACCGCTTCGGCGTCTCCCAGCTCCACCAGCTCCGCGGCCGCGTGGGCCGCGGCTCCGCCGGCCTCTGCCTCCTCGTCACCGAGATGCCCGAGGCGAGCCCCGCCCGCCAGCGCCTCGGCGCCGTCGCCTCCACCCTGGACGGCTTCGAGCTCTCCGCATCGACCTCGAACAGCGGCGCGAGGGCGACGTCCTCAGCCAGGCCCAGTCCGGCGTCCGCTCCTCCCTGCGGGTCCTCACCGTCATCGACGACGAGGAGGTCATCACCGCCGCCCGCGAGGAGGCCACCGCCCTCGTCCTCGCCGACCCGGACCTCGCCGCCCACCCGGGCCTGCGCACCGCCCTCGACGCCCTCCTCGACAAGGACCGGGAGGAGTACCTGGAGAAGGGCTGACCGACCACCGGTCCGACCGCGGCCATATCCTGAGACGTACGCACTGGACGTACGCACTGGACGACGCAGGACGAGGACACCGATGACCCGCGTGATCGCCGGTACGGCCGGCGGCCGGCGCCTGGCCGTGCCGCCCGGCAACGGCACCCGCCCACCTCCGACCGGGCGCGCGAGGGCCTCTTCTCCACCTGGGAGGCGCTCCTCGGCACCCTCGACGGGACCCGGGTCGCCGACCTGTACGCGGGCTCCGGCGCCGTCGGCCTCGAAGCGCTCTCCCGGGGCGCCGCCCACGCCCTCCTCGTCGAGGCCGACCCCGCGCCGCGCGGACGATCCGGGAGAACGTCCGGGCGATCGGCCTGCCGGGCGCGGAACTCCGTACCGGCAAGGCCGAGCAGATCGTGACCGGACCGGCCCCGCCGACCCGTACGACCTGGTCTTCCTCGACCCGCCGTACGCCGTCGAGGACGCCGGTCTCCGGGAGATTCTCCTCACACTGCGCTCAGGGGGCTGGCTGGGCGAGGATGCCCTCGTCACCGTGGAGCGCAGCACCCGAGGCGGAGAATTCGGCTGGCCGGCCGGTTTCGAGCCACTGCGGGCCCGTCGTTACGGCGAGGGAACGTTTTGGTACGGTCGCGCCGCCTCTACGTGCGAAGACGCACGATGACCGGACCGGAGAGCGAGGGACCCACGTTGCGCCGCGCCGTCTGTCCGGGGTCATTCGACCCCATCACCAACGGACACCTCGACATCATCGCCCGTGCCTCCAAGCTGTACGACGTCGTACACGTGGCCGTGATGATCAACCAGTCGAAGAAGGGCCTCTTCACGGTCGACGAGCGGATCGAGCTGATCCGCGAGGTCACCGCCGACTTCGGCAACGTCCGGGTGGAGTCCTTCCACGGCCTCCTCGTCGACTTCTGCAAGCAGCGCGACATCCCCGCCATCGTCAAGGGCCTGCGCGCGGTCAGCGACTTCGACTACGAGCTGCAGATGGCCCAGATGAACAACGGCCTCTCGGGCGTGGAGACCCTCTTCGTCCCCACCAACCCGACGTACAGCTTCCTCTCCTCCTCCCTGGTCAAGGAGGTCGCGGCCTGGGGCGGCGACGTCTCCCACCTGGTCCCGCCGCTGGTCCTCGGACACCTGACCGAACGGCTCGCGCAGAAGTGACGGGCGGCCACCGCCGCTGACGCTCCGTCACCTGGTGTCGGACGGGCGCCGACTGCCCTTACAGTCGTCCCGTCCTTCTCCAACCGGCTGTAGAGAGTGGCGAGCACCAGGTGGACGTGCAGAAGAAGCTCGACGAGATCGTGGCGACCGTGCAGGGCGCCCGCTCCATGCCATGTCGGCATCCTGCGTGGTCAACCGCGCCGAGCTGCTCTCCCTGCTCGAAGAGGTGCGCCAGGCCCTGCCCGCTCCCTCGCCCAGGCCCGGGAGCTGATCGGCGGCCGCGAGCAGATGGTCGAGGAGGCCCGCCGGGAGGCCGAGCGGATCATCGAGGCCGCCCACGCCGAGCGGGGCTCGATCGTCTCCGACACCCAGGTCGCCCGGCAGTCGCAGGAGGAGGCCGACCGGATCCTCTCCGAGGCCCGCCGCGAGGCCGAGGAGATCCGCGCCGAGGCCGACGACTACGTCGACTCCAAGCTCGCCAACTTCGAGGTCGTCCTCAACAAGACCATCGGCTCCGTCGACCGGGGCCGCGAGAAGCTCCTCGGCCGCGGCCCGGGGCTCGGGCCGGACGGTTACGCCGACGAGGACGCCCCGAGTACAGCGCCGACCCGCAGACGCTGATCCACCGGGCGGACGAGTACGTGGACGCCAAGCTGGGCGCCTTCGAGGCGGTGCTCAGCAAGACCCTGGAGGCGGTCGGGCGCGGCCGGCAGAAGCTGCACGGCCGGATCGCCACCGACGACCTCGGCGAGCACATGGCCGCCCAGGACGGCCTCGGCGGCACGGTCCACACCAGCGACGCCGACTACCTGGCCGGCCTCGCGGAACTCTCCGACCCCGAGCCGGCCCCGATCCCGGCACAGGCCCCGGTCCAGACCCCGGCGCACGTCCCCGACCCGCCGCAGCAGCCCGACCCGTACGGCTACCAGCAGGACCCCTACGGGTACCAGCAGGTCCAGCAGCAGCCGGACCCCTACGCGTACCAGCAGCAGGCCGACCCGTACGGCTACCAGCAGCAGGACCCCTACGCGTACCAGCAGCCGGCCACCAGCCGGCCCAGCAGCCAGCAGACCGCCGCGCTCGACGAGACCAGCTTCTTCGACACGAGCATGATCGACCTGGACCAGTTGCGCCGGTACGAGCAGCAGTACGACCAGGGGCAGCAGCAGTAGGCGAGCGGGCGCGGGAACGGGCGAAGGGCCCGGATTGGGCCCTGGGCGAAGCGTCCAGTATCCTGGCTCTTCGGTCGCGCGTATGCCCGCGACCCGTGCTGCCCACGGTCGGCAGCCCACGAACCCTCCACGACGCAGAACGATCCGAAAGCAGGAAGAGCCCTGAGCACGCGCCTCGACCACCGCAACCCCCTCGTGTTCGACACGCACGAGCTGGGGCGGCGTCCTGGTGCCCTGCAGCGGCTCTCGCGATCGGTCGAGGCCCTGCGGCCATGGGCGTCGAAGGAGTGATCGGAGTGCCCGAGGGCGCCCCGATCGACATCGATCTCCGTCTTGAGTCGGTCATGGAAGGGGTGCTTGTCACAGGCACCGCCCGTGCGTCGGCCGAGGGGAGTGCGTAAGGTGTCTGGAGCCCGTCGAGCTGGAGCTCGACGTGGACTTCAGGAGATGTTCTCGTACCCCGAGTCCGACGACCGGGGCCGCTCCAAGGCGGCCGCGGACGACGAGCCGAGGGCGAAGAGGACATGATCCCCCTCGAGGACGGCATGTTCGACCTCGAACCCGTGCTGCGTGATGCGGTGGTGCTCGCACTGCCGATGCAGCCGGTGTGCCGGGAGGACTGTGCGGGCCTGTGTTCCGAGTGCGGAACCAACCTGAACGAGAACCCGGACCACCACCACGACGCCGTCGACATCCGTTGGGCGGCACTGCAGGGACTCGCCGGTTCGCTGGGAACCGATGAGAAGGACAACATGAGCGGCAAAGCCTCTGACGGGGACGTCCGAAGCGCCGCCGAGAAGCAGGAGAAGTAGCCGTGGCTGTTCCGAAGCGGAAGATGTCGCGCAGCAACACGCGCCACCGCCGGTCGCAGTGGAAGGCTGCGGTCCCCACCCTGGTTTCGTGTGAGCGTTGCCAGGAGCCGAAGCTGCAGCACATCGCGTGCCCGAGCTGCGGCACCTACAACAAGCGCCAGGTCCTCTCGGTCTGATTGGGCTGGTGAGAGGCGCAATGTCTGAGTCCCGCAAGACGGACGACAAGACGGACCATGCCTCGTCCCACACGCTTCTGGAAGGGCGGCTCGGCTACAAGCTCGAGTCCGCCCTTCTGGTGCGTGCGCTGACCCACCGTTCGTACGCGTACGAGAACGGCGGTCTGCCCACCAACGAGCGCCTGGAGTTCCTCGGGGACTCCGTGCTCGGCCTAGTGGTCACTGACACGCTGTACCGCACCCACCCCGACCTGCCCGAGGGCCAACTGGCCAAGCTGCGGGCCGCGGTGGTCAACTCTCGTGCACTGGCGGACGTGGGCCGCGGACTCGACCTCGGCTCCTTCATCCGGCTCGGCCGGGGCGAAGAGGCACGGGCGGCCGGGACAAGGCGTCCATCCTCGCCGACACCCTCGAAGCGGTGATCGGCGCGGTCTATCTCGACCAGGGCCTCGAAGCGGCGTCCGAGCTGGTGCACCGGCTCTTCGACCCGCTGATCGAGAAGTCCTCGAACCTCGGTGCCGGCCTGGACTGGAAGACCAGCCTCCAGGAGCTCACCGCGGCCGAGGGCCTGGGCGTCCCGGAGTACCTCGTCTCCGAGGAGGGCCCGGACCACGAGAAGACCTTCACCGCTGCCGCCCGCGTCGGTGGTGTCTCGTACGGCACCGGCACCGGCCGCAGCAAGAAGGAAGCGGAACAGCAGGCGGCGGAGTCCGCGTGGCGCGCGATCCGCGCGGCCGCGGACGAGCGCGTGGCAGCGGCGAAGGCCGCGGCCGAGGCGGGAGCGGTCGCCGACCCCTCTCCTGCCAAGGACCGGGCCTCGGCCTGACCTTTCGTCCTGCTCGCTTCCGGAGCCTTTTGGGAACCCCGCCCCCAGGGCGGGGTTCCCATCTTCCGCGCCTTTCACGCGCTTTTCACGCGCGATCCGGACGGCAGTAGGGTGGTTCCGCCGTCGAAGAAGTGACGAAGCGACGAACGACTCCGGAGGAACACCGTGCCCGAGCTGCCCGAGGTCGAGGTCGTACGGCGCGGTCTGGAGCGCTGGATCGCCGGCCGGACCGTGACCGAGGTCGAGGTCCTGCACCCCAGGGCCGTGCGCCGCCACCCGGCGGGCGGCGAGGACTTCGCGGCCCGGCTGAAGGGGCAGCGGGTCGAGGGCGCGCGGCGGCGCAGCAAGTACCTCTGGCTGCCGCTGGCCGACACCGGGACGGCCGTCCTCGGACACCTCGGGATGAGCGGCCAGTTGCTCGTCCAGCCGCACGACGCCCCCGACGAGAAGCACCTGCGCATCCGGGTCCGCTTCACGCCGTCCGACAGCGACTTCGTCACGGGCGCCGTCGGCACCGAGCTCCGCTTCGTCGACCAGCGCACCTTCGGCGGGCTCTCGCTCCACGACCAGAGCCCCGACGGGCTCCCGGACGTCATCGCGCACATCGCCCGCGACCCGCTGGACCCGGCGTTCGACGACGCCGCCTTCCAGGCCGCGCTGCGCCTGCGCCGTACGACGATCAAGCGGGCCCTCCTGGACCAGTCGCTGATCAGCGGCGTCGGCAACATCTACGCGGACGAGGCGCTCTGGCGCTCACGGCTGCACTACGACCGGCCGACCGCCACCCTGACCCGGCCGCGCTCGGCCGAACTCCTCGGACACGTCCGGGACGTGATGAACGCGGCGCTCGCCGTCGGCGGCACCAGCTTCGACAGCCTGTACGTCAACGTCAACGGCGAATCCGGCTACTTCGACCGCTCCTCGACGCCTACGGCCGCGAGGGACGAGCCCTACCGCCGCTGCGGCACCCCGATACGCCGCCGCCCCTGGATGAACCGCTCCAGCTACTTCTGCCCCCGCTGCCAGCGCCCGCCACGCGTCGTCACGGGGTGAGCCGGCCGCGCGGAGCCGGGGCCGGCGTCAAGATGAGGTACTTCGACCCGCCGCTCCTCGGCTACTCCGCTGTGAGGGCGACGGCGATGTCCTGCATGTGCTCGGTGACGGCGTCGGCCTGCGCCTCGCCGAAAAGGTCCGCCTTGTGGGGCTCGTCGGCGTAGCCGATGGCCGTCGCGCCGGCGGCGTGGGCAGCCCGGACGTCGGTGGGGGAGTCGCCGATCAGGGTGCAGTTGGTGACGTCGATGTGCATCTGTTCGGCCGCCGTGATGAGCGGGAACGGGTTCGGCTTCATCAGGTGGGGCTGTTCGGAGGGGCGGCCCACGATGTGCGTGACGTACTCCTGGAGGCCGTGGAGTTCCAGGAAGGCCTGTACGCACTCGGTGGAGTTGTCGCTCACCACCGCGACCCCCGGCCGGACGCGCGTGCTGCCCGGAGGGCTTCGGCCGCTCGGGGTCGGCCGTCCGGCCCGTGCGACGGCTCGTACCTCGGCGGCCGTCAGGGCCCGCTCGATCCTCCGGCCCGGTGCGGAGCCGGCCTCGTGCGCGATGCGCAGGACTTCGATCGGGTCGTCGGTCCGAGCCGCCTTCGCACCCGCGGCTTCGTCCTGGGCGGAGAGGAGTGCGGTCAGCTCTCGTGCGACGTCGGGGGCGGGCAGTCCCGCGAACACGTCGCACACGGGCCCGTCGAAGTCGAAGAGGAGGACGCGGGCGTTCGCCAGGGTCTCGGTGAGGGGGTCGGTGTGCGTCACGGTCGAAGTTCCTTCCGGTGGTCTCCCGGGTGCTGCCGGACCGCACCCGGGGTCGCTGGACCCGCCGGGCTCCGCCGGACGTCTCGCCGCCCTCGCCCACGAGGTCGTAGTCCTCGGTCGTCTCGCCCCGGGCGACGACCTTATGCGGGCGGACCGGGTCGTACCCGAAGGACACGTCCTCGTCGAGGATCACGTACAGCTCGGAGAACCGCGCGCCGATGCGGTCGCGGAGCCGCTCGTCGGCGGCCCCGTCGACGCGGTGTGGGCCGCCCGGATGCCGGTCGCGGCTCCGGGACGGCCACGGTGGCCCGCGGGAATGTCAGTAGCCGAAGTCCTGGGTCCACCACGGGCCGCCGTCGCCGAAGTACACGCCGACGCCCATCGTCTTGAAGTCGCAGTTCAGGATGTTGGCGCGGTGGCCGTCGCTGTTCATCCAGGACTCCATCACGGCCGCCGCGTCCACCTGGCCGCGGGCTATGTTCTCGCCGGCCAGGGTCGAGACGCCCGCCTTCTGGGCGCGCGCCCACGGGGTGTTCCCGTCGGGGTCCGTGTGGTCGAAGAAGCCGCGGGCGGCCATGTCCGCGCTGAACGCGCCCGCCAGCGAGGCGAGCCGCGCGTCGGCGGTCACCGGGGTGCAGCCCACGGTGGCGCGCTCGGTGTTGACCAGGCGGAGGACCTCCGCCTCGGCGGCGTCGTTCCGGTTGGCGGTGGGGGCCGGCGCGGCCTTCCGGACCGGGGCCTTGGTGGGGGCCTGCGTGGTCGGGTCGGGCTTCGGCGCGGGCGCCTCGGTGGTGGGCGCGGCCGAGGTCTTCGGGGCGGCCGTCCGCACGGGCTTCGGGGCCGCCTTCTTCGTGGCCTTCGGCGCGGGGGAGGGGTCGACGTCGGCTTGGGCTTGGGCTTCGCGCTCGGGGAGGCGGTGGTCTTCGAGGGCTTCGGGGTCGCCGTCTTCGTGGCCTTCGGCTTCGGGCCGGGCTTCGCCGAGGGGAGGCCGGCTTCCCGCTGCCGGTCCCCGTGCGCGTGGTCGTCGGGGTCTCCGTCGCCCCGCCCTGCGTGGTCAGCTCCGGGGCCTGCCGGGACGGCGCCCGGTGCTCGACCGTGCCGGTGCTGCCGACCGTGAGGGTGTCCCCGCCCGGCAGGAGGCCCGAGGCGACCGCGACCGCGCCGACCGCGACCGCCGCGGAGGCGCCGAGCAGGCCGGTGCGCACGGTCCGCCTGCGGCGGTCACCCCGGTGCCGGCGGTCCGTACCGGCCGCGTAGTCTTCTGCGGCGGGTGCGGCGCCGGAGCGACAGTGGCGTCCCATGGCTCTGCCCTCCTGCTGGTCTTTGCTGATCTTTGCGGTCGGTACCGTTGCGGTCCGACCGTCGAACGGCGCGCGCCCGAACGGGTGAGACGCGTTCGTCGGGACTGTACGCGAGTGGGAAGCGGGGGCGATGTGCTCTTCGACCGGGCTGCCCGTTAGCGTGCAGCCATGAGCGACGACGTACGGATGACCGCCTGGGTGCGCGGCCGTGTACAGGGAGTGGGCTTCCGCTGGTTCACCAGGGCAAACGCCCTGGAGATCGGCGGCCTGGTGGGCTTCGCCCTCAACCTCGACGACGGCCGGGTCCAGGTCGTGGCCGAGGGGCCGCGTGAGAATTGCCACCGTCTGCTCGACTGGCTCCACTCCGACGACACACCCGGACGCGTGGACGGAGTCACTGAGATCTGGGACACCCCGCGCGGCGGCTACGAAGGATTCGCCATCCGCTGACGATCACTCTCCGACACCCCTCCGGTGACCCGTCGGGGCTCCGTGCGAACGCGCCGTAACGGGCGTGTGAAGGGAAAAGCGCCTGGTGGTTGCCAAGGAGCGCCCGCCGTGGAAGGCTGCCCGATGAGGTTGATCGCGACGCCCCGAGGCGCCGGGTCGAGACGCGCCGCCGCCCCTGAGCGGCCGTGGACTCCCCGGTCGCTCCTTCGAACGGGGCGTGATCGTGTTGACCGTCAAACTTTTGGTGAGACTCTGGAAGCCCCGCGCACCTTGGCTGTGGGGCAGTGGAACCGGCACAACAAGTCACTGCCGAACACCGCGGGTGCCAATCCCTCACGACCCACACCGCTTCGGTCGGTCACTCATTGTGGAGGACCATCCATCATGGCAAAGGCGCTTCTCGGATACGTCGGCGGCTCCGACCCGCGACTCCTCGCCGAGATGCGACGGCTCCAGCAGCGCGTCCAGGACCTCGAATCCGAGCTGGTACGGATCCAGTCCGAGAACGACGCGCTCGCCGCTGCCGCCGCTCAGCACCAGGGAGAGTCGCTGCTGGACAGCATCGATCTCGACGTACCCCAGGCGGAGCCTGCGCTCACCTGACAACCCAGCCCCGAGGGGCCAGGTGGGAAACGCACAGGTCGGCGAGGCCGGCCGCCACACAACCGCATATAGAGCTCGACGCATGTCGCTGAACACGCAAGGGGCGCTTCGGCGTCCCTTCTTGCTTTCACCCGCTGTTTCCCCGGAGTCCCCACATCCCCTTCTCCAACCGAGGATCTGCCCTGCACGTTCGCGGGTGAAACGCGCGGGCCCCGGTAGAGTCCCCGACGTGCACCTCAAGGCCTTGACGCTCCGCGGATTCAAGTCGTTCGCCTCGGCCACCACGCTGAGGTTCGAACCGGGAATCACCTGTGTCGTGGGCCCCAACGGATCGGGCAAGTCCAATGTCGTGGACGCCCTCTCCTGGGTCATGGGCGAACAGGGCGCCAAGTCGCTGCGCGGCGGCAAGATGGAGGACGTCATCTTCGCCGGCACGACCGGGCGCCCCCGCTCGGCCGCGCCGAGGTCTCGCTGACCATCGACAACTCCGACGGTGCCCTGCCCATCGACTACGCCGAGGTCACCCTCACCCGGATCATGTTCCGCGGCGGCGGCAGCGAGTACCAGATCAACGGCGACACCTGCCGCCTGCTCGACTTCCAGGACCTGCTCTCCGACTCCGGCATCGGACGCGAGATGCACGTCATCGTCGGACAGGGGCAGCTCGACTCCGTGCTGCACGCCGACCCCATGGGCCGCCGCGCCTTCATCGAGGAGGCCGCCGGCGTCCTCAAGCACCGCAAGCGGAAGAGAAGGCGCTGCGGAAGCTCGACGCGATGCAGGCCAACCTCGCGCGCGTGCAGGACCTCACCGACGAGCTGCGCCGACAGCTCAAGCCGCTGGGCCGGCAGGCCGCCGTCGCCCGCCGGGCCGTCGTCATCCAGGCCGACCTGCGCGACGCGCGCCTGCGCCTCCTCGCCGACGACCTCGTCCACCTCAGGGCGGCGCTCGACGCCGAGGTCGCCGACGAGGCGGCCCTCCTCGCGCGCAAGGAGGCCACCGGGACCGAGCTGCGCGCCGCCCTCGCGCGGGAGACCGCCCTGGAGGCCGGGGCACGCGCGCTCGTGCCCCGCCTGGAACGCGCCCAGCAGACCTGGTACGACCTCTCCCAGCTCGCCGAACGCGTCCGGGGCACCGTCTCCCTGGCCGACGCGCGCGTGAAGAGCGCCACCACCGCGCCCCCGAGGAGCGGCGCGGCCGCGACCCCGAGGACCTGGAACGGGAGGCGGCCCGCGTCCGCGAGCAGGAGGCCGAGCTCGAAGCCGCCCTGGAGGCCGCCGAACGAGCCCTGGAGGACGCCGTCGCCCACCGCTCCGACCTGGAGCGGGCGCTGACGGACGAGGAGCGCCGCCTCAAGGACGCCGCCCGCGCCCTCGCCGACCGCCGCGAGGGCCTCGCCCGCCTCCACGGCCAGGTCAACGCGGCCCGCTCGCGCGCCGCCGCCGCCCGGGCCGAGATCGACCGGCTCGCCGCCGCCCGGGACGAGGCGGCCGAGCGAGCCGCCGCCGCCCGGGAGGAGTACGAACGGCTCAGGGCCGAGGTCGACGGCCTCGACGCGGAGGACACCGAGCACGCCGAACGGCACGAGGCCGCCCGCCGCGAGCTCGCCGAGGCCGAGACCGCTCTGGGCGCCGCCCGCGAAGCCCTCGACGCCGCCGAGCGCCGCCGCGCCGCGACCCGCGCCCGCCACGACACCCTCGCCCTCGGACTGCGCCGCAAGGACGGCACGGGCGCCCTGCTCGCCGCCGGGATCGCCGGACTCCTCGGCCCGGCGGCCGACCTCCTCACCGTCACCCCCGGGTACGAGGTCCCCGTCGCCGCCGCCCTCGGCGCGGCCGCCGACGCAGTCGCCGCCGGGCCCTCCGCCGCCGCCGAGGCCCTCCGCCTGCTGCGCAAGCAGGACGCGGGCCGCGCCTCGCTGCTCCTCACCGGGGCCCGGGACCCGGCCCCGGAGCCGGTGGGCCCCGCGCCCGGAGGCCGCCCGTTCGCCGCCGACCTCGTCCGGGGACCCGCCGAACTCATGGGCGCCGTCCGCCGCCTGCTCGACGGCGTCGTCGTCGTGGACGACCTGGACGAGGCCGCGGAACTCGTCAGGACCCGGCCCGCGCTGACCGCCGTCACCACCGAGGGGGACGTGCTCGGCGCGCACTTCGCGCACGGCGGCTCCGCCGGCGCCCCCAGCCTCCTGGAGGTCCAGGCCTCCGTGGCCGAGGCCGCCGCCGAGCTCGACGAACTGGGCGCGCGGTGCGAGGCGCTGGCGGCCGCGCGGGAGAGAGCCGGCGAGCGGCGCCGCACCGCCACCGCGCTCGTCGAGGAGCTCGACGCCCACCGCCGTACCGCCGAACGCGAGAAGTCCGCCGTCGCCCAGCGGCTCGGCCGGCTCGCCGGACAGGCCGGGGGAGCGGCGGCGGAGGCCGAGCGCGCCGCCGCGGCCGCCGCCCGCGCACAGGAGGCCCTGGAGAAGGCCGCCGCGGACGCCGAGGAGCTGGCCGAGCGGCTCCTGGTGGCCGAGGAGGCCGCCGGGGAGGAGGGACGAGGAGCCCGACGCCTCCGTCCGCGACCGGCTCGCGGCCGACGGCTCCCGGGCGCGCCAGACCGAGATGGAGGCGCGGCTCCAGGTCCGCACCCACGAGGAGCGGGTCAGGGGGCTCGCCGGGCGGGCCGACTCCCTCGACCGGGCCGCCCGCGCCGAACGGGAGGCACGCGCGCGTGCCGAGCAGCGCCGGACCCGGCTCCGCCACGAGGCGGAGGTCGCCGGCGCGGTCGCCGCCGGGGCCCGGACGCTCCTGGCCCACGTCGAGGTCTCGCTGTCCCGTGCCGAGCGGGAGCGGGCAGTCGCCGAGGCGGCCAGGGCCGACCGGGAACGGGGACTCGCGGAGGCCAGGGCCCGGGGCCGGGACCTCAAGGCCGAGCTGGACAAGCTGACCGACTCCGTCCACCGCGGCGAGGTCCTCGGTGCCGAGAAGCGGCTGCGGATCGAGCAACTGGAGGCCAAGGCCCTGGAGGAGTTCGGCGTCGGGGCGGCCGCCCTGGTCGCCGAGTACGGCCCCGACCAGCCCGTCCCCCGCCGCCCGCGGTCGAGGGGGAGGAGGGCGCGGAGCCCGCGGCCCCGGCCGTTCGTCCGTTCGGAGCAGGAGAAGCGGCTGAAGGCCGCCGAACGAGCCCACCACCAGCTCGGCAAGGTGAATCCGCTGGCCCTGGAGGAGTTCGCGGCCCTGGAGGAGCGGCATAAGTTCCTCTCGGAGCAGTTGGAGGACCTGAGGAAGACCCGGGCCGACCTGCTTCAGGTCGTGAAGGAGGTCGACCTGCGCGTCGAGCAGGTCTTCACCGAGGCGTACCGGGACACGGCCCGCGAGTTCGAGGGCGTCTTCTCGCGCCTCTTCCCGGGCGGCGAGGGCCGTCTCGTCCTCACCGATCCGGACGACATGCTCACCACCGGCGTCGAGGTGGAGGCCCGCCCGCCGGGCAAGAAGGTCAAGCGGCTCTCGCTGCTCTCCGGCGGCGAGCGCTCGCTGACGGCCGTGGCGCTGCTCGTCTCCATCTTCAAGGCCAGGCCCAGCCCGTTCTACGTGATGGACGAGGTCGAGGCGGCGCTCGACGACACCAACCTCCAGCGGCTGATCCGGATCATGCAGGAGCTCCAGGAGTCCTCGCAGCTCATCGTGATCACACACCAGAAGCGGACGATGGAGGTCGCGGACGCGCTGTACGGCGTTTCCATGCAGGGCGACGGGGTATCCAAGGTCATCAGCCAAAGGCTGCGTTAGCGGCTCCGCCCGAGCCCGCATTCAAGAATTGAACGCGTGAGGCACCGCCTTGTTCTCTACCCGTCCAGAGGGTGGGTATTGACTTCGAAACTTGAAGGCATAGTCTCTGCAACGTTGCTTTTACCTTCAAGTGGTGGGCGGCGTGAAGTTGTGCGCCACTGGAAGGGTTCGCCCCCATGCCCCGACAACGCTGCCGGAGCCCCCAGGAGTCCATGTGACCAGCACTGAGCAGGCGCCCCGCCGCCCCCTCCGAAGGCCGCGCCGCCCACCCGGACCACCTCGGTCACGTCATCTTCATCACGGCCTCCGCCGCGATGGGCGGTTTCCTCTTCGGCTACGACAGCTCCGTCATCAACGGCGCCGTGGAGGCGATCCGCCACCGGTACGACATCGGCTCCGGCACCCTCGCCCAGGTCATCGCCATCGCGCTGATCGGCTGCGCCATCGGCGCCGCCACCGCCGGCCGGATCGCCGACCGCATCGGCCGCATCCGCTGCATGCAGATCGCCGCCGTCCTCTTCACCGTCAGCGCGATCGGCTCGGCCCTGCCCTTCGCCCTCTGGGACCTCGCCTTCTGGCGGATCATCGGCGGCTTCGCCATCGGCATGGCCTCCGTCATCGGCCCCGCCTACATCGCCGAAGTGGCCCCGCCGCCTACCGCGGCCGGCTCGGCTCCTTCCAGCAGGCCGCCATCGTCATCGGCATCGCCATCTCCCAGTTGGTCAACTACGGCATCCTCCAGCTCGCCGACGGCGACCAGCGCGGCAAGATCGGCGGCCTGGAGGCCTGGCAGTGGATGCTCGGCGTCATGGTCGTGCCCGCCCTCCTCTACGGCCTGCTCTCCTTCGCGATCCCCGAGTCCCCCGCTTCCTGATCTCCGTCGGCAAGATCGACAAGGCCAAGGAGGTGCTCTCCGAGGTCGAGGGCAAGGGCGTGAACCTGGACCACCGGGTGGACGAGATCAAGCAGGCCATGCGCCGCGAGCACAAGTCCAGCTTCTGGGACCTGTTCGTCTCCGGCAGCCGCTTCAAGCTGCTGCCCATCGTCTGGGTCGGCATCGGACTCTCGGTCTTCCAGCAGCTCGTCGGCATCAACGTCGCGTTCTACTACTCCGCGACCCTCTGGCAGTCCGTCGGCATCGACCCGTCCAGCTCGTTCCTCTACTCGTTCACCACGTCGATCATCAACATCATCGGCACCGTGATCGCGATGGTCCTGGTCGACCGGGTCGGCCGCAAGCCGCTCGCCCTCGTCGGCTCCGCCGGCATGGCGATCGCCCTCGCCTTCGAGGCCTGGGCCTTCTCCGCCGACCTCGTCGACGGCAAGCTGCCCAACACCCAGGGCGTCGTGGCCTCTCGCCGCCCACGTCTTCGTGCTCTTCTTCGCCCTCTCGTGGGGCGTGGTGGTCTGGGTCTTCCTCGGCGAGATGTTCCCCAACCGGATCCGCGCCGCCGCCCTCGGCGTCGCCGCCTCCGCCCAGTGGATCGCCAACTGGGCCATCACCGCCAGCTTCCCGTCCCTCGCGGACTGGAACCTCTCCGGCACCTACATCATCTACACGGTCTTCGCCGTGCTCTCGATCCCCTTCGTGCTCCGGTACGTCAAGGAGACCAAGGGCAAGGCGTTGGAGGAGATGGGCTGACCCCCGCTGCCCCTCTCCTCGTCCATCGAGACCGCCCGCTCCGAGGCCCGCGCCCCGGACCGGGGCGGTCCTCGTGTCCGGCACCGCCGAACGGCGGACCGGTCCGGTGCGCGGAGGCGTGCCCCACGGGGAGTACGGGGGCGCGGGCGGGGTGACGCCATACTGGACCCGTTATGGAACTCATCCTTGCTGTAGTCATCGCTCTGGTCGTCGCGGTCGCCGTGACGAGCGGGCTCGTGGTCAGCGGCCGCAAGAAGAAGCTGCCCCGGCCGAGCCGCCGTCCACCCCGCCGACCATCACCGCTCCGCCCGCCGAACCGCGCGTCGGCGATGAGGCGGAGACACCGCGGGAAGAACCACGCCGCACGGTCGAGGAGGTCGAGCTCCCCACGGCCGAGGAGGCCACCGGGACCCCGACCGCCGTCGAGGACCCGGTCGTCGCCGAGCCCCCGGCCCCGTGATCGAGGTCCCCGAGCCCACCGCCGGCCGTCTCGTACGGCTCCGGGCCCGCCTCGCCCGCTCCCAGAACTCGCTCGGCAAGGGGCTGCTCACGCTCCTGTCCCGCGAGCACCTCGACGAGGACACCTGGGAGGAGATCGAGGAGACCCTCCTCACCGCCGACGTCGGCGTCGCCCCACCAGGAGCTCGTCGAGCGGCTGCGCGAGCGCGTCAGGGTGCTCGGCACCCACACCCCCGAGGAACTGCGCGACCTGCTCCGCGAGGAGCTGATCACCCTCCTCGGCCCCGACCTCGACCGCACGGTGAAGACCGAGAGCCCCGCCGACGTCCCCGGCGTCGTCATGGTCGTCGGCGTCAACGGCACCGGCAAGACCACCACCACCGGCAAGCTGGCCCGCGTCCTCGTCGCCGACGGCAAGTCCGTCGTCCTCGGCGCCGCCGACACCTTCCGCGCCGCCGCCGCCGACCAGCTCCAGACCTGGGGCGAGCGCGTCGGCGCCCGCACCATCCGCGGCCCGGAGGGCGGCGACCCGGCGTCGATCGCCTTCGACGCGGTCAAGGAGGAGCATCGCGGAGGGCGCCGACGTCGTCCTCATCGACACCGCCGGCCGCCTCCACACCAAGACCGGCCTCATGGACGAGCTCGGCAAGGTCAAGCGCGTCGTCGAGAAGCACGGCCCGCTCGACGAGGTCCTCCTCGTCCTCGACGCCACCACCGGCCAGAACGGCCTCATCCAGGCCCGCGTCTTCGCCGAGGTCGTCGACATCACCGGCATCGTCCTGACCAAGCTCGACGGCACCGCCAAGGGCGGCATCGTCATCGCCGTCCAGCGCGAGCTGGGCGTCCCAGTCAAGCTGATCGGCCTGGGCGAGGGCCCGGACGACCTGGCCCCCTTCGAGCCGGGCGCCTTCGTCGACGCCCTGATCGGCGACTGACCGCGTCCACGCGCACGCGTGAAGGGCCCCGCCGATCCCCGGCGGGGCCCTTTCCGTACGTACGTCAGCAGTGCGTGCGGTGGCAGATGTACGCCAGAGTGCCGAGCAGCAGCCGCGCCTGCGGCGCGCGCCCGCCGTGTCCAGGGTCGGGGGCCGCAGCCAGCGCACGGGGCCGAGGCCGCCCAGGTCCGACGGGGGAGCGGTGACGTAGGAGCCGGGGCCCAGACAGTGCAGGTCCAGATCGGCGTCGTCCCAGCCCATCCGGTACAGGAGCCGCGGCAGCTCGGCCGCAGCCCCCGGCGCCACGAAGAAGCGCGCCCGGCCGGTCGGGGTCGCGCACACCGGGCCGAGCGGAAGGCCCATGCGCTCCAGGCGGACCAGGGCCCGCCGGCCCGCCGCCTCCGCCACCTCGAT
Source organism: Streptomyces sp. WAC08241 (assembly GCA_007858575.1). Lineage (GTDB taxonomy): Bacteria > Actinomycetota > Actinomycetes > Streptomycetales > Streptomycetaceae > Streptomyces. Next base: position 3,851,274 of record CP042279.1, on the reverse strand, counting down.
CACGTCGAAGGCCCGGCCCACCGGAAGGAGCAGCGCCGCGCCCGGGTACTCCGACCACGCCCTGGTCGCGTCGTCGAGCCCGGCGCCCGCCGGGACCGGCTCCGCGAAGGAGAGCGGGTGCGCCCCGGGGCCGCGCACACCGGATCGCCGCAGGAGCACCGACCCGAGACGGCCCGCGCGCCGGGGACCACGTCCCAGCCCCACAGCCCCGTGTACTCCGCCACCGCTGTGCACTCCGTGGCGCGTACGCGGCGGCGTGCGCCAGACCGCATCTCACGAATGCCGCCGATCGTGAAACCCATGTCCCCTCCAACGGGTCGAGCGCGCCGGTGGTTACGACCAGGAGTGCCGTCGTCACTCCCCGTCACGCTCCGTCATCGCGCGTGGCGCACGGCCGTACGGGGGTGGTGCGGGCCGCGACACGCGCCTCTCCGCGCATCCGTCCGCCGACTCCGGTTCGTCGCATGTCAAGTGAAGCGCGTTCCACGGGTGGCGGGTTCATTCGAAGGGGTGGCGAATGGTGGCGTTTCTTGAATCCCTCTCGTAGAGAGGTGATCGTGGGGTTACTTTCGGTACTCGAACCACGGGGCGCACTGCACGCGTGGGTATGCCGGTGGCAACCCGGTTTTCCGTTCGAAGGAGTGGGAACGCCGGACGGGGGCCGCGAGAGACGGCATCCTGGTAAGGGTTCGCACGACAGGCAATCAGGTGGATGGGGGCGTTCCAGTGGGCGGCAACGGCGCAGACGGTACGACTGCCGGCAAGCGCCCGAACGAGCAGTTGGGCTCGTGGTTCGTGCGCAGCGGCTGGTCCAAGGGCGAGCTGGCGCGCCAGGTGAACCGCAGGGCACGGCAGATGGGCGCGCACCACATCTCCACCGACACCTCGCGCGTGCGCCGCTGGCTCGACGGCGAGCAGCCCCGCGAGCCCATCCCGCGGATCCTCTCCGAGCGCTTCTCCGAGCGCTTCGGATCCGTCGTCGCCGTCGAGGACCTCGGCCTGCGCGCCGCCCACCAGTCGCCCTCCGTCTCCGGGGTCGACCTCCCCTGGGCCGGTCCCCAGACCGTCGCCCTGCTCAGCGAGTTCTCCCGCAGCGACCTCATGCTCGCCCGCCGGGGCTTCCTCGGCTCCTCCCTCTCCCTCGCCGCGGGACCCGCCCTCATCGAACCGATGCAGCGCTGGCTCGTCCCCACCCCGGCCGGCGACGTCGAGCGCCCCGCCCCTCCGCCGACGCCCGCCGTCCGCACCGGCTCTCCGAGGCCGAGCTCAACCTCCTGGAGTCCACCACCGCCATGTTCCGCACGTGGGACGCCCAGTGCGGCGGCGGACTGCGCCACAAGGCCGTCGTCGGACAGCTCCACGAGGTCACCGACCTCCTCCAGGAGGCCCAGCCCTCGACGTCTCCAAGCGCCTCTTCACCTGCGCCGCCGAACTCGCCGAACTCGCCGGCTGGATGAGCTACGACGTCGGCCTCCAGCCCACCGCCCAGAAGTACTTCGTGCTCGCCCTGCACGCCGCCAAGGAGGCCGGGGACAAGCCCCTCGGCTCGTACATCCTGTCGTCCATGAGCCGCCAGATGATCCACCTCGGCCGGCCCGACGACGCCCTCGAACTCATCCACCTCGCCCAGTACGGCAGCCGCGACTGCGCCACCGCCCGCACCCAGGCCATGCTGTATGCGATGGAGGCCCGCGCCTACGCCAACATGGGCCAGCCCTCCAAGTGCAAGCGGGCCGTCCGGATGGCCGAGGACACCTTCGCCGACGCCGGACTCGAGGGCGAGCCCGAGCCCGACTGGATCAGGTTCTTCTCCGAGGCCGAGCTCAACGGCGAGAACTCCCACTCCTACCGCGACCTCGCCTATGTCGCCGGACGCTCCCCGACGTACGCCTCGCTCGCCGAGCCCCTCATGGAGCGGGCCGTCGAACTCTTCGAGAAGGACCCCGACCACCAGCGGTCCTACGCCCTCAACCTGATCGGCCTGGCCACCGTCCACCTCCTCAAGCGCGAGCCCGAGCAGTCCGTCGTCCTCGCCGAGAAGGCCCTCGGCGTCGCCCGCAGCATCCGCTCCGAGCGGGTCAACACCCGGCTCCGCAAGACCGTCGACCACGCCGCCCGCGGCTTCGGCGACGTCGCCGAGTCGTCCGGTTCACCGACCGGCTCGCCCAGCTCCTCCCCGAGGCCGCCGAAGCGGTCTGACCCCCTACCCGGGCCCCGAGGGCCCGCCAGGACCCCGGCCGCGCCGGACGTCCCGTACTGCCCGACTCGGCTCCCCCGCCGCAAGGACACACGGACGCCGACGCGGCCGGTTCGCGTCCCCCGGCCCGTACCGGCCGCCCGCCCGGCACCGTACGGGCGGAGAGTACGCCGTTACCTGCCCGTGACCCGCGTGTTCACGGTCACGTAACACGCCCCACCCCTTCGTCACGGCTCCGAAACATCGAGCGGCACCGCCGAAACCGCGCTGCGCGAATCTCTGGCCCATAACCGGCCATCCCTCACGGCCGGCCGCTCTCCGGCCCCGCCCGCACAGGCCGTACCGACGACGAGGAGACGCCGATGGCAGCAGCCATCACGACCCTGGCCGCAGACGCCCCCGCGCTGTCCGCCGCCAACACCGGGTTCATGCTCATCTGCTCCGCCCTGGTCATGCTGATGACCCCGGGACTCGCCTTCTTCTACGGAGGCATGGTCCGCGTCAAGTCCACCCTCAACATGCTGATGATGAGCTTCGTCAGCCTCGGGATCGTCACGATCCTGTGGGTGCTCTACGGCTTCAGCATCGCCTTCGGCACCGACGTCGGCTCGATCGTCGGCTGGTCCTCCGACTACGTCGGCCTCAGCGGCATCGGCATCACCGAACTGTGGGACGGCTACACCATCCCGGTCTACGTCTTCGCCGTCTTCCAGTTGATGTTCGCGATCATCACCCCCGCCCTCATCAGCGGCGCCCTCGCCGACCGCGTCAAGTTCACCGCCTGGGCCTCTTCATCACCCTCTGGGTCACGGTCGTGTACTTCCCCGTCGCCCACTGGGTCTGGGGCTCCGGCGGCTGGCTCTTCGAGATGGGCGTCATCGACTTCGCCGGCGGCACGGCCGTCCACATCAACGCCGGCGCCGCCGCCCTCGGCGTCATCCTCGTCATCGGCAAGCGCGTCGGCTTCAAGAAGGACCCGATGCGCCCGCACAGCCTCCCGCTGGTCATGCTCGGCGCCGCGCTCCTCTGGTTCGGCTGGTTCGGCTTCAACGCCGGCTCCTGGCTCGGCAACGACGACGGCGTCGGCGCCGTGATGTTCGTCAACACCCAGGTCGCCACCGCCGCCGCCATGCTCGCCTGGCTCGCGTACGAGAAGATCCGCCACGGCTCCTTCACCACCCTCGGCGCCGCCTCCGGCGCGGTCGCCGGCCTCGTCGCCATCACCCCCGCCGGCGGCTCCGTCAGCCCCTCGGCGCCATCGCCGTCGGCGCGATCGCCGGCCTCCTCTGCGCCCTGGCCGTCGGCCTCAAGTACAGGTTCGGCTACGACGACTCCCTCGACGTCGTCGGCGTCCACCTCGTCGGCGGTGTCATCGGCTCCCTCCTCGTCGGCTTCTTCGCCACCGGCGGCGTCCAGTCCGACGCCAAGGGCCTCTTCTACGGCGGCGGCCTCGAACAGCTCGGCAAGCAGGCCGTCGGCGTCTTCGCGGTCCTCGCCTACTCTCTGATCGCCTCCGCGATCCTCGCCCTGATCGTCGACAAGACGATCGGAATGCTGGTCAGCGAGGACGACGAGGTCTCCGGCATCGACCAGGTCGAGCACGCCGAGACCGCGTACGACTTCAGCGGCGCCGGCGGCGCACCTCCTCCCGCACCACCGCCGCCCCCGCCCCGGCCGTCACGCAGAACAAGAAGGTGGACGCATGAAGCTCATCACCGCGGTCGTGAAGCCGCACCGGCTCGACGAGATCAAGGAGGCCCTCCAGGCGTTCGGCGTCCACGGCCTCACCGTCACCGAGGCCAGCGGCTACGGCCGCCAGCGCAGCCACACCGAGGTCTACCGGGGCGCCGAGTACACCGTCGACCTGGTCCCCAAGATCCGCATCGAGGTCCTCGTCGAGGACGAGGACGCCGAACAACTCATCGACGTCGTCGTCAAGGCCGCCCGAACCGGCAAGATCGGAGACGGCAAGGTGTGGAGCGTGCCGGTCGAGACCGCCGTACGGGTCCGCACCGGCGAGCGCGGTCCGGACGCACTGTAGGGAACACGTGAGGAGCCGCCGGGTGACGAGCCTCGAAGTCAGCACGCAGAACGAAGACGCGGGACCCGGCGGTTACGCGGCGGCCCGGCTGCTCCTCCTCCACGAGAAGGAGCGGTCCGGGCCGCCGCGCCGTACCGCCCTCGCCCGCCTCACCGACGACTGGCTGGCCGGCCTCTTCGCCGCCGCCGCGCCGCCCGCAGCACCGCCCTCGTCGCCGTCGGCGGCTACGGCCGCTCCGAACTCTCCCCGCAGCGACCTCGACATCCTCCTGCTCCACGACGGCACCGCCGACCAGGCCGCGATCGCCGCCCTCGCCGACCGGATCTGGTATCCCGTCTGGGACCTCGGCCTCGCCCTCGACCACTCGGTCCGCACCCCGCCGAGGCCCGCACCACCGCCGCCGAGGACCTCAAGGTCCACCTCGGCCTCCTCGACGCCCGGCCCTCGCCGGGGACGCCGAACTCGTCGCCGCCCTGCGCACCACCGTCCTCGCCGACTGGCGCAACCCAGGCCCCCGACGCCTCCCCGAACTCGACGAACTCTGCCGCGAACGCGCCGAACGCACGGGCGAGCTCCAGTTCCTCCTCGAACCCGACCTCAAGGAGGCCCGCGGCGGACTGCGCGACGCCCAGGCCCTCCGCGCCGTCGCCGCCTCCTGGCTCGCCGACGCCCCCGCGAGGGCCTCGACCGCGCCCGCCGCCGCCTCCTCGACACCCGCGACGCCCTCCACCTGACCACCGGCCGCGCCACCGACCGGCTCGCCCTCCAGGAACAGGACGCCGTCGCCGCCGAACTCGGCCTCCTCGACGCCGACACCCTGCTCCGCGAGGTGTACGAGGCCGCCCGGACCATCTCGTACGCCACCGACGTCACCTGGCGCGAGGTCAACCGCGTCCTCAAGGCCCGCTCGGCCCGCCCCCGGCTCCGGTCCCTCCTGGGCGGCCGCTCCGGCGCCAAACCCCCGGTCGAGCGCACCCCGCTCGCCGAGGGCGTGGTCGAGATGGACGGCGAGGTCGTCCTCGCCCGCACCGCCCGGCCCGAACGCGACCCCGTCCTGCCCCTGCGGGTCGCCGCCGCGGCCGCCCAGTCCGGCCTGCCGCTCTCCCCGCACGCCGTACGCCGGCTCGCCGCCACCGCCAAGCCCCTCCCGGTGCCCTGGCCCGCCGAGGCGCGCGAGGAACTCGTCACCCTCCTCGGCGCCGGCGAGGCCACCGTCCCCGTCTGGGAGGCCCTGGAGGCCGAGGGAATCGTCACCCGGCTGCTCCCCGACTGGGAACGCGTCCGCTGCCGCCCCCAGCGCAACCCCGTCCACACCTGGACCGTCGACCGCCACCTCGTCGAGACCGCCGTCCGCGCCGCCTCGCTCACCCGCCGCGTCGGCCGCCCCGACCTCCTCCTCGTCGCCGCCCTCCTCCACGACATCGGCAAGGGCTGGCCCGGCGACCACTCCGTCGCCGGCGAGACCATCGCCCGCGACCTCGCCGCCCGCGTCGGCTTCGACCGCACCGACACCGCCACCGTCGCCACCGCCGTCCGCCACCACCTGCTCCTCGTCGAGACCGCCACCCGGCGCGACCTCGACGACCCCGCCACCGTCCAGACCGTCGCCACCGCCGTCGGCACCCTCGGCACCCTGGAGCTCCTGCACGCCCTCACCGAGGCCGACGCCCTCGCCACCGGCCCCGCCGCCTGGTCCTCCTGGCGCGCCTCGTTGGTTGCCGACCTGGTCAAACGGGTCGCGGGCGTCCTCGCCAGCGAACCCCTGCCCGACCCCGAGGCCGCCGCCCCCAGCGCCGAACAGGAACGCCTCGCCATCGAGGCCCTGCGCACCGGCGAACCCGTCCTCGCCCTCCACGCCCGGGACGGGCACGCGGCCGACCCCGGCGAACCCGCTCCCGAGCCCGTCGGCGTCGAACTCGTCATCGCCCTGCCCGACCAGCCCGGCGTCCTGCCCGCCGTCGCCGGCGTCCTCGCCCTGCACCGCCTCACCGTCCGCGCCGCCGACCTGCGGGCCGTCGACCTCCCCACCGGCCTCGGCTCCGGCTCCGTCCTCGTCCTCGACTGGCGCGTCGCCGCCGAGTACGGCTCCCTGCCCGAGGCCGCCCGGCTCCGCGCCGACCTCGTCCGGGCCCTCGACGGCTCCCTGGACATCCCCGCCCGGCTCGCCGAACGCGAGGCCGCCTACCCCAGCGCCGGGGCCTCACCGCCCGCCGCCCCGCGTCACCGTCGCCGCCGCCGACTCCCGCCTCGCCACCGTCATCGAGGTCCGCGCCCAGGACGCCCCCGGCCTCCTGCACCGGATCGGCCGCGCCCTGGAAGGGGCGGCGGTCCGGGTCAGGAGCGCCCACGTCTCCACCCTGGGCGCCAACGCCGTCGACACCCTCTACGTGACCCGCCCGGACGGCTCCTGCTGCCGCCGGAGGAGGCGGTGGACCTGGCGAGGACGCTGGAGACGGCGCTGGGGTGACCCGGGAACGCGTCCCCGTCCGTCCGATCCGGCGGGCGGGGACGATTCCTGCCGGGCCGGATACCCTGGAGGGCGATTCTCCGCCCCCGACCTCAAGGACCGACGAGCGCCGTGTTCGATACTCTCTCCGACCGCCTGAGCGCGACCTTCAAAAACCTCCGGGGCAAGGGTCGCCTTTCCGAGCAGGACATCGACAGCGCGGCCCGGGAAATCCGTATCGCCCTCCTCGAGGCCGACGTCGCCCTGCCGGTCGTGCGCGAGTTCATCCGGAACGTCAAGGAGCGGTCCTCGGGGCCGAGGTCTCCAAGGCTCTGAACCCGAGCCAGCAGGTCATCAAGATCGTCAACGACGAGCTGGTCTCCATCCTCGGCGGCGAGACCCGCCGCCTCCGGTTCGCCAAGACCGCGCCGACCGTGATCATGCTCGCCGGTCTCCAGGGCGCCGGTAAGACCACCCTCGCCGGAAAGCTCGGCCTCTGGCTCAAGGGCCAGGGCCACTCCCCGCTGCTCGTCGCCTGCGACCTCCAGCGCCCCAACGCCGTCAACCAGCTCTCCGTCGTCGCCGACCGCGCGGGCGTGGCCTTCTACGGCCCCCAGCCGGGCAACGGCGTCGGCGACCGGTCCAGGTCGCCAAGGACTCGATCGAGCACGCGCGCACCAAGCTCTACGACGTCGTCATCGTCGACACCGCCGGCCGCCTCGGCATCGACCAGGAGCTGATGCAGCAGGCCGCGGACATCCGCGACGCCGTCAGCCCGACGAGATCCTCTTCGTCGTCGACGCCATGATCGGCCAGGACGCGGTCAACACCGCCGAGGCCTTCCGCGACGGCGTCGGCTTCGACGGCGTCGTGCTCTCCAAGCTCGACGGCGACGCCCGCGGTGCCGCGCTCTCCATCGCGCACGTCACCGGCAAGCAGATCATGTTCGCCTCCAACGGCGAGAAGCTGGACGACTTCGACGCGTTCCACCCGGACCGCATGGCGTCCCGCATCCTCGGCATGGGCGACATGCTCTCCCTCATCGAGAAGGCCCAGCAGACCTTCGACGAGGAAGAGCCGCCAAGATGGCCTCGAAGCTCGCGTCGAAGAAGGGCCAGGAGTTCACGCTCGACGACTTCCTCGCCCAGATGGAGCAGGTCCGCAAGATGGGCTCCATCTCGAAGCTCCTCGGCATGCTCCCGGGCATGGCCCAGATGAAGGAGCAGATCAACAACATCGACGAGAAGGACGTCGACCGCACCGCCGCCATCATCAAGTCGATGACCCCCGGCGAGCGCCAGGACCCGACGATCATCAACGGCTCCCGCCGCGCCCGCATCGCCAAGGGCTCCGGCGTCGAGGTCAGCGCGGTCAAGGGCCTGGTCGAGCGGTTCTTCGAGGCCCGCAAGATGATGTCCCGCATGGCCCAGGGCGGCGGCCTCCCGGGCATGCCCGGCATCCCCGGCATGGGCGGCGGTCCCGGCCGGCAGAAGAAGCAGGTCAAGCAGGCCAAGGGCAAGCGCAAGAGCGGCAACCCGATGAAGCGGAAGGCCGAGGAGCAGGCCGCCGCCGAGCGCCGCGAGCAGGCGCAGCAGGGCGGCGCCTTCGGCCTGCCGGCGGGCGGCCAGAGCCCGAAGGACTTCGAGCTGCCGGACGAGTTCAAGAAGTTCATGGGCTGACGGCCCGTACGAGAAGGGGCCCGGGGCGGCGGAAACCGCCCCGGGCCCCTTCGTCCCGCTTCATCCCTCCGGACCGCCCGCGATGCCCGGTTCCTCCCGCTCTTCGATACTGGGGCCACTGCCGCCCCGAGGAGAGTCACGTGGCCGACCCCGCACCCCGCGCGACCGGACCGACCAGCCCTGGCGCTCGGAAGGGGCCCCGCCGCCCCCGTCGCCGAGGAAGCGGATGCCGGGCGGCTGGGGCGGACTGATCCTCACCGCGCTCGTCGTGTACCTGATCACCAACATCGTCCTGTCGTTCTTCAACGACGGCGACGGTCCGACGATCTCGTACACCGAGTTCGACAAGCAGGTCGCCGCCGGGAACGTCACCAAGATCTACTCCAAGGGCGACGCGATCCAGGGGCAGCTCAAGGACAAGCGGCCCGTCCCCGGCGGCAAGGGCGACTACACCAAGTTCACCACCCAGCGGCCCGCCTTCGCCGACGACGACCTGTGGACGCAGCTCACCCGGCAGAACGTCGTCGTCACCGCCGAGCCGGTCGTCCAGGAGCGCAGCTTCCTGGCCAATCTGCTCCTCTCGCTCGCCCCGATGCTGCTGCTCGTCCTGCTCTGGGTGTTCATCGCCCGCCGGATGAGCGCGGGCATGGGCGGCGCGGGCGGCATGCTGGGCCGCAAGCAGCCGCCCAAGCCGGTCGAGCTGGAGACCGGGAAGCGCACCACCTTCGCCGACGTCGCCGGCATCGACGAGGTCGAGGGCGAGCTCAACGACGTCGTCGACTTCCTCAAGAACCCGGACGCCTACCGGGCGATGGGCGCCAAGATGCCCCGCGGCGTGCTCCTCGCCGGGCCTCCCGGCACCGGCAAGACGCTCCTCGCGCGGGCCGTCGCGGGCGAGGCCGGGGTGCCGTTCTTCTCGGCCTCCGCCTCCGGCTTCATCGAGATGATCGTGGGCGTGGGCGCCTCCCGGGTGCGGGAGCTGTTCTCCGAGGCCCGCAAGGTCGCCCCGGCGATCGTCTTCATCGACGAGATCGACACCATCGGCCGGGCCCGGGGCGGCGGCTCCGGGATGGGCGGCCACGACGAGCGCGAGCAGACCCTCAACCAGATCCTCACCGAGATGGACGGCTTCACCGGCTCCGAGGGGTCATCGTCCTCGCCGCCACCAACCGCGCCGACGTCCTCGACCCCGCCCTCACCCGGCCCGGCCGCTTCGACCGGATCGTCCACGTCAACCCGCCGGACCGGGGCGGCCGGGAGGCCATCCTGCGGATCCACACCCGGGAGATCCCGCTCGCCAAGGACGTCGACCTGGAGCAGGTGGCCCGCACGACCCCGGCATGACCGGCGCCGAGCTCGCCAACCTCGCCAACGAGGCCGCGCTCCTCGCGGTCAAGCGCGAGCAGGAGGCCGTCACGCAGTCCGATCTGTCCGACGCCCTGGAGAAGGTCCAGCTCGGCGCGGAACGGCCCTGGTGATGCCGGAGGAGGAACGGCGGCGGACCGCGTACCACGAGAGCGGCCACGCCCTGCTCGGCATGCTCCAGCCCGGCGCCGACCCGGTCCGGAAGATCACCATCGTGCCGCGCGGCCGGGCCCTGGGCGTGACCCTGTCGACCCCCGACGCCGACAAGTACGCCTACACCGAGGAGTACCTGCGCGGCCGGATCGTCGGCGCCCTCGGCGGGATGGCGGCCGAGCAGGTCGTCTTCGGCGTGATCACCACCGGCGCCGAGAGCGACCTGGAGCAGGTCACCACCATCGCCCGGGGCATGGCGGGCCGGTGGGGGATGAGCGAGCGCGTCGGCCGCCTCACGGCCATCCCGAGCGACGCCCAGCAGGCGTACGGCCTGTCGGCGGCCCCGCGACCCTCGACACCGTCGACCGGGAGATGCGGCGGATCGTCGACGAGTGCTACGAGGTCGCCCTGCGGCAGCTCGGCGACCACCGCGACAGGCTGGACGCCCTGGCCGAGGCCCTCCTGGCGAACGAGACCCTGGAGGAGGACGCGGCCTACCGCGCGGCGGGCATCACCCGCCGGCCCCGGGCCCCGAGCCGGGCGTGGGCCCGAACCCGGAGCGGCAGGGAGTGTGACGGGGGGCGGAGCGCGCGGGCCCCGGGGCGTGACGGGAGAGGCGCGTACGGGTCCCAGGGCGCGGCGGCAGCGGCGCGGTACGGGTCTCAGGGCGTGGCGGCAGCGGCGCGTACGGGCCTCAGGGCGTACGGGTCTCAGGGCGTCCCGGTCTCAGGGCGTACGGGTCTCCAGGGCGTCCCGGTCTCAGGGCGTACGGGTCCCAGGGCGTCCCGGTCTCAAGGCGTGCGGGCGAGCACGTACCGGAAGACGTTCGGCATCCACACCGTCCCGTCCGGGCGGACGTACGGGGCGAGCGCCTCCTCGATCTCCTTCTCCACCTGCGAGGGGTCGGTGGCCCGGACCGCCTCGTCGAAGGCGCCCGTCGACAGGAGGCCCCGCACCGCGCTGGCCCCGTCCGCGTACCCGAAGGGGCAGGCCACCGGCCCGAACCGACCGGCCGCAGCCCCGCCGAGGCCGCGAGCGCGTCCGGGTCGGGCCCGAGCCCGCCGCCGGGCGGCAGTCGGCGAGCCGGGCCGCGAGCCGCAGGACCGGCTCCGTGGCGCACCGCTCCGGGGGTCCCCAGCCGGCGAGGACGACGGTCGTGCCCGGTTGGGCCGTACGGGTGACCGCCGCGAGCTCCGGGAGCAGGGCGTCCGTCGCGTGGAAGGCGGTGACCACGTCGTACGGGGCGCACTCCGGCGGCTCGTCGGTGACGGCCACGTCCTCCGGGAGCCGCTCCTGGCCAGCTCCACGCGCGCGTGGTCCCGGTCCGCGCCGGCCACCCGGGCGCCCCGCGCGGCCGCCATGAGGAGGGCCAGGCCCGAGCCGCAGCCCAGGCCGAGGACCCGGGAGTTCCCGCCCACGCCGAGGCGGTCGTACACCGCCTCGTAGAGGGGACGAGCATCCGTTCCTGGATCTCGGCCCAGTCGCGCGCGGGGTGGTGCGGGACGAGCGTAGGTGTCATGGATAAGCGCCCCAATCAGTGCTCGGACGACAGCCCCCGTAGTCAGGGAACTGCGCATCCGGTGCCGCGTCCAGTGGTCGGGGCGGACCGATTCGTCCGGGGAGGGGCGGTGTGCGCCCGCGTGCGCCGACCCGGTAATGTCCCCGCAACACTTCGCGCCCGTTCCGGGCCCCCTCGCGGGAGGGGTGCACGCGCTCGGGTCCCCGGAGCACGGGGGCGTACGCGGCCGGACTGCGCGCCGGGGCGTATGCGCCGCTACGTACGGGCTTGCGGCCCCTGCGCGGCTTCTCCGCAGATCGGCGCACTGGCCCTCGTCGGGACGCATCAACGGCAACTGACTGGTACGTGCAAAATATTTGGGATGCCCCGGAATGGAACCCGGGGGCGCTCCGGCTCGTTGTACCCGACGTGAGCACGACACCACCTGTTCTCGCCGCAGAGCTGGCACAGGCGTGGGCCGACATTCAGCGGCACCACCCCGAGCTGCCCGACCTTGCCGCGCCCGAATCCCTCATCGGAGAGTCCTCGTCCGCCTGCGGCGCCGAGCTCTCCTTCGAACGACTCCTCCACGAGGCAGTCCACGGCATCGCCGCCGCCAGAGGTGTCCGGGACACCTCCCGCGCCGGCCGCTACCACAACCGCCGCTTCCTCGCGATCGCCGAGGAGATGGGCCTCGACCACCCCGAGGAGCCGCACGCCAGCAGCGGCTTCTCCCTGGTCACGCTCAACGCCGAGGCCAGGCGGCGCTACCGTCCCACCATCGAGCGGCTCCAGCGCGCCCTCAAGGCCCACACGGTCGCCACGGCCGCCGACACCAAGCGCTCCTTCCGCGGACCGGCCGCCCGGCACGGCTCCTCGGGCGGCGGCGTGCGCGTCAAGGCCGTCTGCGACTGCGGGCGCAACGTGCGCGTGGTCCCGTCGGTCCTCGCCCAGGCCCCCATCGTCTGCGGCGGCTGCGGCAAGCCCTTCCGCATCCCGGAGACGGTGGGCGCCGCCAACTGACCCCGCGGCGTGTGGCACAATGGCTAGCTGTACTCGACAGTCGCACAGGACCCTCTCTCCTCCGGCTGACGCGTCCATCGGGCATCCGAGTACCGCAACCCCACGTGGCATCTCAAGTGCCCAACCACGTCATAGACCAGGAGACACCACTCCAGTGGCAGTCAAGATCAAGCTCAAGCGCCTCGGCAAGATCCGCCAGCCGCACTACCGCATCGTCGTCGCCGACTCCCGCACCCGCCGTGACGGTCGCGCGATCGAGGAGATCGGCCTCTACCACCCGACGTACAACCCGTCGCGCATCGAGGTCGACTCCGAGCGTGCGCAGTACTGGCTGTCCGTCGGCGCCCAGCCGACCGAGCCGGTCCTCGCCATCCTGAAGCTCACCGGCGACTGGCAGAAGCACAAGGGCCTCCCGGCCCCGAGAAGGCTCTGCTCGTCCCGGCGACCAAGGAGGCGAAGCGCGCCTCGTTCGACGAGTTCGCGAAGACCCTCGAGGGCGGCGACGACAAGGGTGAGGCCATCACCCCGAAGGCCAAGAAGGCCGACAAGAAGGCGGACGAGGCCGAGGCCGCGTCCACCGAGTCGACCGAGGCCTGATCATGCTCGAGGAGGCTCTCGAGCACCTCGTGAAGGGCATCGTCGACAACCCCGACGAGGTGCAGGTCGCTTCGCGCAACCTGCGCCGGGGCCGCGTGCTGGAGGTCCGGGTCCACCCCGACGACCTCGGCAAGGTGATCGGCCGCAACGGCCGCACCGCGCGTGCGCTGCGCACCGTCGTGGGGGCCATCGGCGGCCGTGGGATCCGGGTCGACCTCGTCGACGTGGACCAGGTCCGCTGAGAAGTTCGGCAGCATCACCTTGAGTTGTGCCGGCACGGGCCGGGGAGGGCTTACGAGCCCGCCCCGGCCCGTTGTCGTACGAGCTGTGTGACAGGAGAGAGTGAAGCAGTGCAGTTGGTAGTCGCGCGGATCGGGCGCGCCCACGGCATCAAGGGCGAGGTCACCGTCGAGGTGCGCACGGACGAGCCCGAGCTCAGGCTCGGCCCCGGCGCCGTCCTGCTCACCGACCCGGCCTCCACCGGGCCGCTGACCATCGAGACCGGCCGCGTGCACAGCGGCCGCCTGTTGCTCCGCTTCGAGGGCGTCCGCGACCGCAACGCCGCCGAGGCCCTGCGCAACACCCTCCTCATCGCCGAGGTCGACCCCACGGAGATGCCCGAGGAGGAGGACGAGTACTACGACCACCAGCTCATGGACCTCGATGTCGTCCTCGCCGACGGCACCGAGATCGGGCGCATCACCGAGATCTCCCACCTGCCGTCCCAGGACCTCTTCATCGTCGAACGCCCCGACGGCACCGAGCTGATGATCCCCTTCGTCGGGGAGATCGTCACCGAGATCGACCTGGAGGAGCAGCGGGCCGTGATCGACCCGCCGCCCGGCCTGATCGACGACCGCGCCGAGATCGCCTCCTCCCGCGAGGAGTCCGAGGACGAGGCCGGTTCCGGTTCCGGTTCTGGTTCCGGTTCTGGTTCCGGTTCCGGTGAGGAGCGGGCATGAGGCTCGACGTCGTCACGATCTTCCCCGAGTACCTCGAACCGCTGAACGTCTCCCTCGTCGGCAAGGCACGCGCGCGCGGACAGCTCGACGTCCACGTCCACGACCTGCGCGCGTGGACCCACGACCGGCACAACACGGTCGACGACACCCCGTACGGCGGCGGCCCCGGCATGGTCATGAAGACCGGGCCCTGGGGCGACGCGCTCGACCAGGCGCTCGCCGACGGGTACGAGGGCGGTGCCCACGGTCCCGTCCTCGTCGTCCCCACCCCCAGCGGCCGGCCCTTCACCCAGGAACTGGCCGTCGAACTCTCCGAGCGGCCCTGGCTGATCTTCACCCCGGCCCGCTACGAGGGCATCGACCGCCGCGTCGTGGACGAGTACGCGACCCGGATGCCGGTCTACGAGGTCTCCATCGGCGACTACGTCCTGGCCGGCGGGGAGGCCGCCGTCCTCGTCGTCACCGAGGCCGTCGCCCGGCTCCTGCCCGGCGTCCTCGGCAACGCCGAGTCCCACCGGGACGACTCCTTCGCCCCCGGGGCCATGGCCAACCTCCTGGAGGCCCCGTCTACACCAAGCCCCCGAGTGGCGCGGCCGGGGCATCCCCGACGTCCTCCTCAGCGGCCACCACGGGAAGATCGCCCGCTGGCGGCGCGACGAGGCCTTCCGCCGCACCGCCGCCCACCGGCCCGACCTCATCGAGCGCTGCGACCCGGCCGCCTTCGACAAGAAGGACCGGGAGGTCCTCTCCATGATGGGGTGGGCCCCGAGCCCGGCGGCCGATTTTGGCGCAGGGTCGAGGGCGTGGAAGAATAGGGCGCTGTCGTCCGTCCGGCGCGCGCCCCTGCCACAGGGGAACGACGCCGCCAGGAGCGGACGGCCTCTGACATCACCTTCGAACGTACCGCTGATGACCTGTGGCATCAGCGAGGAAAAAGACCTCCATGGCCTCCCTGCTCGACCAGGTCAACGCGGCTTCGCTCCGCTCCGACCTCCCCGCCTTCCGCCCGGGCGACACCGTCAACGTGCACGTCCGCGTCATCGAGGGCAACCGCTCCCGCATCCAGCAGTTCAAGGGCGTCGTCATCCGCCGCCAGGGCTCGGGCGTCAGCGAGACCTTCACGGTCCGCAAGGTCTCGTTCTCCGTCGGCGTCGAGCGCACCTTCCCGGTCAACAGCCCGATCTTCGAGAAGATCGAGCTCGTGACCCGCGGTGACGTCCGTCGCGCCAAGCTCTACTACCTCCGCGAGCTGCGCGGCAAGGCCGCCAAGATCAAGGAGAAGCGCGACCGCTGAGCCCCGGCTCCCGGCACGCACCACGCTTCCGACTCCTCGCACAGGCAGGCCGGATAGGCTTGCCCGGCGATGGACACCGAAGCACAGCACACGGAGCGCGGCCCTCTTCCCACACGGATCCCGACAGGGACTCCGGTACGGGAAGGGCCGCGCTCCGCGCGCGTTTCCGGGGATTCGGGGGCTCCGGCTCCGGCGGCGCCGAGGGCTCCGACCCTGGCTCCGCCTCCGGCGGCACCGAGGCCCCGACCCTGGCTCCGGCTCCGGTGGCACCGAGGACGCCGGCATCGTGTCCTCCTGGCGGCGCACGGCCCTCGTGGGCGGCGCCTGCGTGGCCTTCCTGCTGCTCCTGAGCCACTTCGTGGTGCAGCCGTTCCTCATCCCCAGCCGCTCCATGGAACCGACGCTCCGGGTCGGCGACCGGATCCTGGTGAACAAACTGGCGTACCGCTTCGGGGACGAGCCGCGCCGCGGCGACGTCGTCGTCTTCGACGGCACCGGCTCCTTCGTACGGGAGGAGCCCGGGGCGACCGTCACCGGCCTGCTGCGCGACGCGGCCGCTGCCCTCGGACTCGCGGAGCCCGCCGAGACCGACTTCGTGAAGCGGGTCGTCGGCACCGGCGGCGACCGGGTCGTCTGCTGCGACCGGGACGGCCGGCTCACCGTCAACGGCGTCACCGTCGTGGAGCGGTACCTGATGCCCGGGGACCCGCCCTCCGGCGTGCCCTTCGACATCGTCGTCCCCCGGACCGGCTCTGGGTCATGGGCGACCACCGCAGCCAGTCCAGCGACTCCCGGGACCACCTGGGCAGCCCCGGCGGAGGCATGGTCCCCGTCGACAAGGTCGTCGGACGCGCCGACTGGATCGCCTGGCCCTTCGGCCGCTGGACCGGCGTGGCGGGCACGGACGGCTTCGACGCCGTACCGGCGCCACCGCCCGGCGGACACCCGACGGGGCCCGCGGGCGGCGGGGCGGGGACCCGTGGGTAGCCGGGGCCGCCCGGCCGGCGGGGCCGGTCACGCCCCGAGCGCGGTTCCGCCCGGCCCGGACGCGCCGAACGGCGCAAGCTCGCCCGCAAGGTCAAGCGGCGCCGGCAGCGCTCCGCGATCCGGGAGATCCCGATCCTGATCACGGTCGCCGTGCTCATCGCCCTCGTCCTCAAGACCTTCCTCGTCCAGGCGTTCGTCATCCCCTCCGGCTCCATGGAGCAGACGATCCGGATCAGCGACCGGGTGGTCGTCGACAAGCTCACCCCTGGTTCGGCTCCCACCCGGAGCGCGGCGACGTCGTCGTCTTCAAGGACCCCGGCGGCTGGCTCCACGAGGACCCCGTGCCCCCTCCGACGACCCCGTCGGCATCAAACAGGCCAAGCAGGCGCTGACCTTCATCGGGCTGCTGCCCTCGGCCGACGAACGGGACCTCATCAAGCGGGTCGTGGCCGTCGGCGGCGACACCGTCCGCTGCTGCGACGCGGACGGGCGGCTCACCGTCAACGGCGTACCCTGAACGAGCCGTACCTCCACCCGGGGAACCCGCCGTCCACCATCCCCTTCGAGGTGAAGGTCCCCGAGGGCCGGATCTTCGTCCTCGGCGACCACCGCTCCGACTCGGCCGACTCCCGCTTCCACCTCGACGAGGAGGACCACGGCACGGTCGCGGAGGAGCAGGTCGTGGGGCGTGCCGTGGCGATCGTCTGGCCCGTCGGCCACTGGCGGGGCCTGGAGGAACGGGGACCTTCGCCGGAGTGCCGGACGCCCGTGCGGGCTCCGGTGAGGCGCTCGGTCCTTCGCATAGTGTGTCCCCGAGGAATCTGAACGGATTGCCCGGGCTCCCGACCCTGCGGAACTTCTGCTCGTTATGGGGTGGTGGGCCTGTCCCTGTTCCGGGGCAGGCGTTCGCACGGACTGAGGAGTGGATGTGGGGGATGTGGCCGTCGGCGCACGATCCGGACACGACGGGCCCGAGAAGAGGGCCGACGAGGCCAGGGCCGACGACGTGACGGGTGGCAACGTGACGGATGACGAGGTGTCGCACGGCGGCGGCGCGCCGCGCGACGACGAGACGGGCGGGTCCGGCAGGGCCCCGAAGAAGCAGCGTTCCTTCTGGAAGGAACTGCCGCTCCTCGTCGGCATCGCGCTGGTGCTCGCGCTGCTGATCAAGACCTTCCTGGTGCAGGCGTTCTCGATCCCCTCGGAATCGATGATGAACACCCTCAAGAAGGGCGACCGGGTGCTCGTCGACAAGCTGACGCCGTGGTTCGGCTCCGAGCCCGAGCGCGGCGAGGTCGTCGTCTTCCACGACCCGGGCGGCTGGCTGGAGACCGCCGAGACGCCCAAGCCGAACGTCGTCCAGAAGTTCCTCAGCTTCATCGGCCTCATGCCGTCCGCCGAGGAGAAGGACCTCATCAAGCGCGTCATCGCGGTCGGCGGCGACACCGTCTCCTGCAAGGAGGGCGGCAAGGTCGTCCTCAATGGAGTGGCGCTCGACGAGACCTCGTACCTCTACCCCGGCTCCGTGCCCTGCCAGGACTCCTTCGGCCCGATCAAGGTCCCCGAGGGCCGCATCTGGGTCATGGGCGACAACCGGCAGAACTCCCTGGACTCCCGCTTCCACCAGGAGCTCCCGGGCGGCGGCACCGTCGCCAACGACCTGGTCGTGGGCCGCGCCGTCGTCGTCGCCTGGCCGGTCACCCGCTGGGCCACGCTCCCCGTGCCCGGCATCTTCGACAACCCGGCCCTGAACAAGGCGGTGGCCGCCGCCCCGCTGGGCGCGGCGAGCGTCGCCGGAGCGCTCCCGCTGGTGCTGTGGCGCCGGAAGAAGCAGCTCGCGCGGCATACCGCCGGGTAACGACCCGCGGGTAGTGTGCCGTCCCGGACCGTCGACAGACCTCTGGGGTGCACATGAGCGGAACCATACGGACCAAGGGCGGCCGCGGCCGCCTCGGCAACGTGCTGTCGGGGCTGGCCGTGGCCGTCGGCTGTGTGCTCTTCCTCGGCGGGTTCGTCTGGGGCGCCGTGCTCTACCGGCCGTTCACCGTCCCCACCGACTCCATGACCCCCACCCTCGACGTGAACTCGCGCGTGCTCGCCGAGCGCGTCGACGGGGCCGAGGTGAAGCGCGGCGACGTCGTCGTCTTCGACGACCCCTCTGGAGCTCCTCGCCCATGGTCAAGCGGGTCGTGGCCGTCGGCGGCGACACCGTCGCCTGCTGCGACGCGCAGGGGCGGCTCACCGTCAACGGCCGGGCCGTCGACGAGCCGTACCTCAGGCCCGGAATAGGCGGCCTCACGCTCGCCTCCGGCCAGAGTTCTCCGTGACCGTCCCCGAGGACAGCCTCTTCCTCCTCGGCGACGACCGGCACACCTCCCTCGACTCCCGCACCCACCTCGAAGAGGCCGGGCACGGCTCGGTGCCCCGTTCCACGGTCGTCGCCAGGGTCGACGCCGTCGTCTAGCCCGCCAAGGGCCTCCTGGACCGCCCACGGGCTTCGCGGGCCTTCCGGGGGCGTCTCGCGGCCGGGGCCGTTCACGACCCTCCTCACGGTGATCGTGGCCGGCGGCACACTGGTCTTCGTGGGGGCCGCGTACGGGCCGGTGGCGCGGCTCCTGAACCGACGACCGGGCGGCCGGCGGACCGGGGCCCGGGAGGGGCGGGGGTATGACGGAGCCTGTGCGGGAGACGGGGGCGGAGACGGAGATGGGGGCGGAGACGGAGACGAGGGCGGAGACGGAGACGGGGGCGGAGGCGAGGGCGGGTACGGGGGAGTTCGTGGTGGGTGTGGGGGAGGCTGTGCCTGGTGCGGGGGAGCCCGCGGGGGCGCGGAGGAGTACGTGACGGGTGCGGGGCCCGTGGTCCGGAAGGTCGCGCGGGTCGTCCTGCTCGATCCGGAGGACCGCGTCCTGCTGCTGCACGGCCACGAGCCCGAGGACCCCGACCTCTCCTGGTGGTTCACCCCGGCGGAGGACTGGAGGGCGACGAGACCCGGGAAGCGGCGGCGCTGCGCGAACTCGCTGAGGAGACCGGCATCACCGACATCGACCTCGGCCCCGTCCTCTGGACCCGGCACTGCTCCTTCCCCTTCGCCGGACGGCTGGGACCAGGACGAGTGGTACTACCTCGCCCGCACCCGCCGGGCCGGAGCCGCACCCGGGCCGCGGACCCTCACGGAGCTGGAGACCCGCAGTCTCTCGGGCCTGAGATGGTGGACCTCCGCCGAACTGTCGGCCGCCCGTGAGACGGTGTACCCGACCAGGCTCGCCG
The DNA here is from genome assembly GCA_007858575.1 of Streptomyces sp. WAC08241. Classification (GTDB taxonomy): domain Bacteria; phylum Actinomycetota; class Actinomycetes; order Streptomycetales; family Streptomycetaceae; genus Streptomyces. The sequence continues at coordinate 3,831,762 of CP042279.1, read as the reverse complement.
AGCTGCTGCGCACGCTGCTCGACGAGGGACCTCCGCGTGCACCGGTCGTCCTCGCCCCGGAAATCGTCTAGGGGGCGCGTACGGCTGGCGCACAATTGGGGGACGCACGGCTGAAGGGGAACATGCCATGAGCGCCGAGGACCTCGAGAAGTACGAGACCGAGATGGAGCTGAAGCTCTACCGGGAGTACCGCGACGTCGTCGGCCTGTTCAAATACGTGATCGAGACCGAGCGGCGCTTCTACCTCACCAACGACTACGAGATGCAGGTGCACTCGGTGCAGGGCGAGGTCTTCTTCGAGGTCAGCATGGCCGACGCCTGGGTCTGGGACATGTACAGGCCGGCCAGGTTCGTCAAGCAGGTCCGTGTCCTCACGTTCAAGGACGTGAACATCGAGGAGCTCAACAAGAGCGACCTCGAGCTTCCCGGTAGCTGAGACCGGCGGTAGTCGAGCCCGGTAGTAATCGAGCCCGGCGGCGGGGGATCCGCCGGACGATCACCCCACGGGTGAGGGGATTCTCCACAGCACCTCGGTCGTCCACAGCCCCGCACACGGAACGCCCCAACCCGTCACAGTCGGTGACGGAGGTGGTCCGTATGAACACGACCGACACGACCGGCACGACGGACAGGACCGGCGCCACCCGCGCGCTCGGACAGTACGGGGAGGAGCTGGCGACCCGCCGGCTCACCGCGACCGGCATGCACATCCTCGCCCGCAACTGGCGCTGCGGCCGGGCAGGCGAGATCGACATCGTCGCCCGCGACGGCGACACCCTCGTCATCTGCGAGGTCAAGACCCGGCGCCACGGCGCCTACGAGCACCGATGGCCGCCGTCACGCCCCGCAAGGCCGCCCGGCTCCGCCGCCTCGCCGACTGCTGGCTCGACCGCAGTGGTACCCCGGCCCCGCCGGAGGCGTCCGCATCGACCTCGTCGGCATCGTCCTGCCCGCCGCGGCGCCCCGTCCTCACCCACGCCCAGGGGTGGCCTGATGGGATTCGCCCGCACCTGCTCCGTCGCCCTCGTCGGCGTCGAAGGCGTCGTCGTCGAAGTACAGGCCGACCTCGAACCCGGCGTCGCCGCCTTCGCCCTCGTCGGCCTCCCCGACAAGAGCCTCACCGAGAGCCGCGACCGCGTCCGCGCCGCCGTCGTCAATTCCGGCGGCGAATGGCCCCAGAAGAAACTCACCGTCGGCCTCAGCCCGGCGTCCGTCCCCAAAGGAGGCAGCGGCTTTGATTTGGCCGTCGCCGCCGCCGTACTCGGCGCCGCCGAGCGGATCGACCCGCGCACCATCGCCGACCTCGTCCTCATCGGCGAACTCGGACTCGACGGACGCGTCCGCCCCGTCCGCGGCATCCTGCCCGCCGTCCTCGCCGCCGCCGACGCCGGATACCGGCAGGTCGTCGTCCCCGAGCAGACGGCGGGCGAGGCCTCGCTCGTCCCCGGGGTCTCCGTCCTCGGCGTCCGCAGCCTCCGCCAACTGATCGCCGTCCTCACGGACGAACCCGTCCCCGACGAGGAACCCACCGAGGAGGGACGGCCCGACGCCATGCTCGCCGGGCTCCTCGTCCCCGGCGCCGGCATCGGCACCGGCCTCGCCGCCGACCCCGCCGAAGGACCCGACCTCGCCGACGTCGCCGGCCAGCACCGTGCCCGCCGCGCCCTGGAGATCGCCGCCGCCGGCAGCCACCACCTCCTGCTCTCGGGACCGCCCGGAGCGGGAAGACCATGCTGGCCGAGCGCCTCCCCGGCATCCTCCCGCCCCTCACCCGGCAGGAGTCCCTGGAGGTCACCGCCGTCCACTCCGTCGCCGGCATCCTCCCGCCCGGCGAACCCCTCGTCCGCCGCGCCCCTACTGCGCGCCCCACCACTCCGCCACCATGCAGTCCCTCGTCGGCGGCGGGAACGGCCTCCCGAGGCCCGGCGCCGTCTCCCTCGCCCACCGCGGCATCCTCTTCCTCGACGAAGCCCCCGAATTCTCGGGCAAGGCACTGGACGCGCTCCGCCAGCCCCTCGAATCCGGGCACGTCGTCATCGCCCGCGCCGCCGGTGTCGTCCGCCTTCCCGCCCGTTTCCTCCTCGCTCTCGCCGCCAACCCCTGCCCTGCGGACGGCACACGCTGTACGGCGCCGGCTGCGAATGCCCGCCCTCGCTCGTCCGCCGCTACCAGGCGCGCCTCTCCGGGCCCCTGCTCGACCGGGTCGACCTGCGCGTCGAGGCCGAGCCCGTCACCCGCGCCGACCTCCTCGGACAGGGCGGCGGGGAGAGACCACCGCCCTCGTCGCCGAGCGCGTCCGCGAGGCCCGCGCCCGGGCCGCCGCCCGGCTCGCCGACACCCCTGGAGGGTCAACAGCGAGATCCCCGGCCACGAGCTCCGCACCCGCTACCACGCGGCGCCCGGAGCCCTCGCCGAGGCCGAACGCGACATCGAACGCGGACTGCTCACCGCCCGCGGCCTCGACCGCGTCCTGCGCGTCGCCTGGACCGTCGCCGACCTGGCCGGACACGACCGGCCGGACCACCGGGACGTCGCCCTCGCCCTGGAGATGCGCACCGGCGTCGCCCGCGGCGTGCCCGTCGGAACGGGGGACCGCGCATGATCCCCGGCGCTCCCACCCCTCCACCCCTCCACTGCTTCCTCGGCCGCCACCTCCGCCTCCTCCACGGCCGAGCGGCTCGCCCGCGCCGCCCTCACCCGCACCGTCGAACCCGGCGACGAACACGCCGGCCGCTGGATCCGCCGGTACGGAGCCACCGGCTTCCTCGAACGACTCCTGCACCCCGACGACGACCGTCTCGACGACACCCGCTCCGACGGCATTCGCCCCGACGGCATGCGCCTCAACGACATCCGAGCCGCCGACACCCGAGTCGCCGACATCCGAGCCGACGACGGCACCCGCCGTGACGCCGCCACTCGCCCCGACGACGACGCCCATTCCGACAGGGGCCCTTCCCCGGCACCGGTCACAGACGCGTCGCCTCCTGGCGACTGCGCGCCAACGCCGCCGAACCCGCCCGCGACCTCGACACCGTCCACGCCCTCGGCGGCCGCTTCCTCATCCCCGGCGACACCGAATGGCCCCGGCAGCTCGACGACCTCGGAGACGCCCGCCCCATCGGCCTCTGGCTCCGGGGCCCCGCCGACCTGCGCACCTGGGCCCTGCGCTCCGTCGCCCTGGTGGGCGCCCGCGCCTACACCCCTACGGCGCCCACATCGCCACCGACCTCGCCACCGGCCTCGCGAGAAAGGGCTGGGTCGTCGTCTCGGGAGCCGCCTACGGCATCGACGCCGCCGCCCACCGGGGAGCCCTCGCCGCCGACGGCGCCACCGTCGCCGTCCTCGCCTGCGGCGTCGACGTCCCCTACCCCCGCGGCCACGACCGGCTCATCCGGCGCATCACCGAGCAGGGCCTGGTCGCGGGCGAGTTACCGCCCGGAAGCCACCCCACCCCCAGCCGCTTCATCCTCCGCAACCGCGTCATCGCCGCCCTCACCCGCGGAACCGTCGTCGTCGAGGCGCAGCACCGCAGCGGCTCCTCTCCACCGCCCGCGCCGCCGCTGCCTCGGCCGCCACACCATGGGCGTGCCCGGGCCGGCCACCAGCGCGCTCTCGGCGGGCGTCCACGAACTCCTGCGCGGCGACGCCACCCTCGTCACCGACGCCGAGGAGATCGTGGAACTCGTCGGGGACATGGGCCAGCTCGCCCCGGTACGCCGGGGACCCGTCCTTCCCGCGACCTCCTCGCCCCCGCCACGGCGCACGTCCTGGAGGCCGTCCCCGCCCGCGGCCCCACCCCCACCACCGTCATCGCCCGGCGCGCCGGGACCCACCCCGACGAGACCCTCGCCAAGCTGTACGAACTCCACTCCCTCGGCTTCGTCGAACGGTGCGGAGTGGGCTGGCAGTTGACGAACGGCGCTACACAAGCGTCGAACGCGCGGCGAGGCGGTACTTGACCTGGAGCATTCGGGTGAAAGGTGATGCCGATGAACAATCGAGTTCCTCGACCGCCTCCGAGGGGCCGACCCGCGCCACGGCCCCGGTTCGAAGACGTGACCGACGGGGTCCACCCGGAGCGGCGCGATCCACCGATGTTCGCTCACCGCGACGGCGCACTCACGCTACGCTCACCGGGATTCCCTCCACGACACCCACGCCCACACCGACACACCCGACAGCAGAACGGCTCAAGGCGACGCATGCCCCAGCACACCTCCGGGTCTGACCGCGCTGCGGTGCCCCCAGCGGCCAGGAGCACCGTGCGACCGCCCGCACCGACCTCCCTCGACGAACTGTGGCGGTCGTACAAGGACACGGGCGACGAGCGGCTGCGGGAGCAACTGATCCTGCACTACTCGCCCCTCGTCAAGTACGTCGCGGGACGGGTCAGCGTCGGGCTGCCGTCCAACGTGGAACAGGCCGACTTCGTCTCCTCCGGCGTCTTCGGCCTCATCGACGCCATCGAGAAGTTCGACGTCGAGCGCGCCATCAAGTTCGAGACGTACGCCATCACCCGCATCCGCGGCGCGATGATCGACGAGCTCCGCGCCCTCGACTGGATCCCGCGCTCCGTCCGGCAGAAGGCGCGGAACGTCGAACGCGCCTACGCCACCCTGGAGGCCCAGCTCCGCCGCACCCCTCCGAGAGCGAGGTCGCCGCGGAGATGGACATCACGCTGGAGGAACTGCACGCGGTCTTCAGCCAGTTGTCCCTGGCCAACGTGGTCGCCCTGGAGGAGCTGCTGCACGTCGGCGGCGAGGGCGGGGACCGGCTCTCCCTGATGGACACGCTGGAGGACACGGCCGCCGACAACCCCGTCGAGATCGCCGAGGACCGCGAGCTGCGCCGGCTGCTCGCCCGCGCCATCAACACGCTCCCCGAACGCGAGAAGACGGTCGTCACCCTCTACTACTACGAGGGCCTCACGCTCGCCGAGATCGGCCACGTCCTGGGCGTCACCGAGAGCCGCGTCAGCCAGATCCACACCAAGTCCGTCCTCCAGCTCCGCGCCAAGCTGGCCGACGTCGGACGCTGAGCGGCGCGGTCCGGTCGTACAGTGGAGCCGTGCCCAGGATTCGAGCGGCCTCCGTGGCCGAGCACCGGACGATGCAGCGCGGCGCCCTGCTGGACGCCGCGCGTTCCCTGCTGTCCGAGGGCGGGACGGAGGCACTGACCTTCCCCGCACTCGCCGAGCGCACGGGCCTCGCCCGCTCGTCGGTCTACGAGTACTTCCGATCGCGCGCCGCCGTCGTCGAGGAGCTGTGCGCCGTCGACTTCCCGGTCTGGGCCGCCGAGGTCGAGCTGGCCATGGCGGACGCGGAGACGCCCCAGGACAAGGTCGAGGCGTACGTCCGCAAGCAACTGGAGCTGGTCGGGGACCGGCGCCACCGCGCGGTCGTCGCCATCTCCGCCGGCGAGCTGGACGACGGCGCCCGCGAGAAGATCCGCGCGGCCCACGGCGGCCTCGTCACCATGGTCGTCGAAGCGCTCGCCGCCCTGGGGCAGCCCCGTCCCCGCCTGGCCGCCATGCTCCTTCAGGGCGTCGTCGACGCCGCCGTCCGCCGCCTCGAACTCGGCGCGGCCGAGGACCCCGCGGAGATCACCGACGCGGCGGTCACGATGGCCCTCCACGGCGTCAACGGCTCCCCGGCCTGACCGCCCGAAGAAAACATCAGGGGCCCCCCCCCCCCCCCCGCCCCCCCTCCCTCCCTCCCCCCGCCCCGCCCCTCCCCGTCGTTTCTCAGCCACCCAGCGGCGGCAGCCGTGACGGCCCCCGTCTCGTCAGGAGCAGGGGGTTCAGGTACTGGTCGCCCCTGCGGAGGCCCCAGTGGAGGCAGGTCTCCGGGCAGTGGGTGCCGGGGGTGACGCGGGCGATCGGGGTGCCCGCCGGGACGGTGGTGCCGGCCGGGACCAGGGGGTCACCGGGGAGAAGGTCGTGCGCAGGGGGGAGTGCCCGTACCCGGGAGGGTCAGGGTGAGGACGCCCCGGCCGCCGACCGGGCCCGCGAAGGTGACCGTGCCCGCCACCGGGGCCAGGACCGGGGTGCCCGGTGGTGCGGCGAGGTCGACGCCGCGGTGGCCCGCCGCGTACGGGCCCGGCGGGGCTGCCAGCCGCGGACGATCTCGGGCGGCGGTGGGCCGCCCACCGGCCGGAAGGAGCCGAGGGCCAGGAGCAGGGTCGTGAGCCAGGTCGTCGTGAAGTGCATGGGGAGAGGCTCCCCGGCCGTCCGGTCCGTGCGGTTCGCGGGCGGTTTCTGTGGACTACTCACCGGTTGTGGACAGCGCCGTCACCCGCTGCCCCCGGGGTCCCGTACACTTCCTATGGCGACTCGGGTCACCGGGTCGACTTCGCACGCCCGCCACGGTCCTCCGACGGTGGCAGCGCCTTTCGGTCCCTCGTGGGCATGGCGCGCCGGGGCGTCAGGAACACAACCGAGAAACCCAAGGAGATACGGCCATGGCCGTCGTCACGATGCGGGAGCTGCTGGAGAGCGGCGTCCACTTCGGTCACCAGACCCGTCGCTGGAACCCGAAGATGAAGCGCTTCATCTTCACCGAGCGCAACGGCATCTACATCATCGACCTGCTCCAGTCGCTGTCGTACATCGACCGCGCCTACGAGTTCGTCAAGGAGACCGTCGCGCACGGCGGCTCCATCATGTTCGTCGGTACGAAGAAGCAGGCCCAGGAGGCCATCGCCGAGCAGGCGACGCGCGTCGGCATGCCGTACGTCAACCAGCGTTGGCTCGGTGGCATGCTCACCAACTTCTCCACCGTCTACAAGCGTCTGCAGCGCCTCAAGGAGCTCGAGCAGATCGACTTCGAGGACGTCGCCGCCTCGGGTCTCACCAAGAAGGAGCTCCTGGTCCTCTCCCGCGAGAAGGCCAAGCTGGAGAAGACCCTCGGTGGCATCCGCGAGATGCAGAAGGTGCCGAGCGCCGTCTGGATCGTCGACACCAAGAAGGAGCACATCGCCGTCGGTGAGGCGCGCAAGCTCCACATCCCGGTCGTCGCGATCCTCGACACCAACTGCGACCCCGACGAGGTCGACTACAAGATCCCGGGCAACGACGACGCGATCCGCTCCGTCACCCTGCTCACCCGCGTGATCGCCGACGCCGTCGCCGAGGGCCTCATCGCCCGCTCCGGCGCCGCGACCGGCGACTCGAAGCCGGGCGAGAAGGCCCAGGGCGAGCCGCTCGCCGAGTGGGAGCGCGACCTGCTCGAGGGTGAGAAGAAGGCCGACGAGGCCGAGGCCCCCGCCGCCGAGGCCGCCGAGGTCCAGACCTCCGCCGAGACCGAGAAGGTCGCGGACGCCGAGGCCGCCGACGCTCCGGCCGAGGCCGCCGAGCAGGCCTGACCCTTCAGGACCCAGGTCCTCGGGTGACGACGGCGGGGGCCCACGAAGCCCCGCCGTCCTCCCGTGGACCCGCCCGATCTTTCAGACTTCGAGAGAGAAACAGACTCATGGCGAACTACACCGCCGCTGACGTCAAGAAGCTCCGCGAGCTCACCGGCGCCGGCATGATGGACTGCAAGAAGGCCCTGGACGAGGCCGACGGCGACGTCGACAAGGCCGTCGAGGCCCTGCGCATCAAGGGCCAGAAGGGCGTCGCCAAGCGCGAGGCCGCTCCGCCGAGAACGGCGCCGTGGTCTCCCTCATCGCCGACGACAACACCTCCGGCGTCCTCGTCGAGCTGAAGTGCGAGACGGACTTCGTCGCCAAGGGCGACAAGTTCCTCGCCGTCGCCAACGCGCTCGCCGCCCACGTGGCCGCGACCACCCCGGCCGACATCGAGGCCCTCCTCGCCTCCGAGATCGAGCCCGGCAAGACCGTGCAGGCCTACGTGGACGAGGCCAACGCCAACCTCGGCGAGAAGATCGTCCTCGACCGCTTCGCGCAGTACGCCGACGGCTACGTCTCCGCGTACATGCACCGCACCATGCCCGACCTCCCGCCGCAGATCGGTGTCCTCGTCGAGTTCGACAAGGAGAACGCCGAGGTCGCCAAGGGCGTCGCGCAGCACATCGCCGCCTTCGCGCCGAAGTACCTCACCCGTGAGGACGTCCCGGCCGAGGTCGTCGAGTCCGAGCGCCGCATCGCCGAGGAGACCACCCGCGCCGAGGGCAAGCCCGAGGCCGCGATCGCCAAGATCGTCGAGGGTCGCGTCAACGGCTTCTTCAAGGACGCCACGCTGCTCGGCCAGCCGTACGCCCTGGACAACAAGAAGTCCGTCCAGCAGATCCTGGACGAGGCCGGTGTCACCCTGAAGCGCTTCACCCGCATCAAGGTCGGCATCTGAGTCCGGTCGCGAACGCGACGGACACCGGACCGGTAGGGTCTGAAGCAGTCGTCCGCGCCCGCGCAGGACGACCGCAGATCTGACGAGGAGGCCATTGCCGCACGGGATACCGCGAGGACCCAAGGCAATGGCCTCCTTCGTATGTGCACGAGGAGAGCTCCATGAACCAGGGCGCCGTACAGGGCGACGACAACAACGGCAAAAGGCCGGCCGCTACATGCTGAAGCTGTCCGGAGAAGCCTTCTCCGGCGGTACCGGCCTGGGCGTCGACCCCGACGTCGTGCACGCCATCGCGCGCGAGATCGCGGCCGTCGTCCGCGACGGCGCGGAGATCGCGATCGTGATCGGCGGGGCAACTTCTTCCGTGGCGCCGAACTCCAGCAGCGCGGCATGGACCGGGCCCGCTCCGACTACATGGGCATGCTCGGCACCGTGATGAACTGCCTCGCCCTCCAGGACTTCCTGGAGAAGGAGGCATCGACTCCCGCGTCCAGACCGCCATCACCATGGGCCAGGTCGCCGAGCCGTACATCCCGCTGCGCGCCGTGCGCCACCTGGAGAAGGGCCGTGTGGTCATCTTCGGCGCGGGCATGGGCATGCCGTACTTCTCCACGGACACCACCGCCGCCCAGCGCGCCCTGGAGATCGACGCCGAGGCCCTGCTCATGGGCAAGAACGGCGTCGACGGCGTGTACGACTCCGACCCGAAGCGCAACCCCGACGCGGTCAAGTTCGACGCGCTCGAGTACGGCGAGGTGATCGCCCGCGACCTCAAGGTCGCCGACGCCACCGCCGTCACCCTGTGCCGGGACAACAACCTCCCGATCCTCGTCTTCGAACTGCTCGCCGAGGGCAATATCGCGCGCGCGGTGAAGGGTGAGAAGATCGGCACGCTCGTGAGCGACCAGGGCACCCGGGCCTGACCCGAACCGGGAACCGCCCCGCACGGGGCTGGACGACAACCCTGCCGGTCGTACACCGTGCAGGACACAACGCGACGACACGCAGGAGCATGTGGTGATCGAAGAGACCCTCCTCGAGGCCGAGGAGAAGATGGAGAAGGCCGTCGTGGTCGCCAAGGAGGACTTCGCCGCGATCCGCACCGGCCGTGCGCACCCGGCGATGTTCAACAAGATCGTGGCGGAGTACTACGGCGCCCTCACCCCCATCAACCAGCTCGCGTCCTTCTCGGTGCCCGAGCCGCGGATGGCCGTGGTGACCCCGTTCGACAAGAGCGCGCTGCGCAACATCGAGCAGGCGATCCGCGACTCCGACCTCGGCGTCAACCCGAGCAACGACGGCAACATCATCCGGGTGGTGTTCCCCGAGCTGACCGAGGAGCGCCGCCGCGAGTACATCAAGGTCGCCAAGGGCAAGGCCGAGGACTCGAAGATCTCGATCCGCTCGGTGCGCCGCAAGGCCAAGGAGACCATCGACAAGCTCGTCAAGGACGGCGAGGTCGGCGAGGACGAGGGCCGTCGCGGGAGAAGGAGCTCGACGACACCACCGCGAAGTACGTCGCGCAGGTGGACGAGCTGCTCAAGCACAAGGAAGCCGAGCTGCTCGAGGTCTGATGAACGACTCTTCCTGGGATGCCCCGGCCGGTTCCGGCCGCGGGGACCACCAGGGGCCCGCCCCGGCGGGTCCCGCCCACGAGGACATCCGGCGGCGCAGACTCGCCCCATGCCCATCGTGCCCGACGTTCCCGCCGGCGGATTCCAGGACGGTCACGGCCGGGGGCCGCTCACCCGAGCGGTCCCCTGTTCCGTGACGAGACCCCGCACGAGCACCCGCAGAGCCCATGTCCAGCCGCACCCCGCCTCCGCCGCCCGCGCCGCCGGCGCCACGGCAGAAGAAGAGCGCGGGGCGCGACCTGAGCGCGGCCATAGGGGTCGGGGTCGGTCTCGGCGCCGTCATCATCGCCTCCCTGTTCATCTGGAAGGCGGCCTTCGTCGGAGTGGTCGCGGTCGCCGTGGTGGTCGGGCTGTGGGAGCTGACCTCCCGGCTCCAGGAGCGCAAGCAGATCAAGGCGCCGCTGGTGCCGCTCGCGGTCGGCGGCGCGGCGATGGTCGTCGCCGGGTACGTGCGCGGTGCCGAGGGCGCCTGGGTCGCGATGGCCCTGACGGCGCTCGCGGTCCTGGTCTGGCGCATGACGGAGCCGCCCGAGGGCTATCTGAAGGACGTCACGGCGGGCGTGTTCGCCGCGTTCTACGTGCCGTTCCTGGCGACGTTCGTGTCGCTGCTGCTCGCCGCGGACGACGGCCCGTGGCGGGTGCTGACCTTCCTGCTCCTGACGGTGGTCAGCGACACCGGGGCGTACGCGATCGGCTGGCGCTTCGGCAAGCGCAAGCTGGCGCCGAGGATCAGCCCGGCAAGACCCGCGAGGGCCTGGTCGGCGCGGTGACGTTCGCGATGGCGGCGGGCGCGCTGTGCATGCAGTTCATGATCGACGACGGGGTCTGGTGGCAGGGCCTGATCCTCGGCCTCGCGGTGGCGGCGAGCGCGACGCTCGGCGACCTCGGCGAGTCGATGATCAAGCGCGACCTGGGCATCAAGGACATGGGCACGCTGCTGCCCGGCCACGGCGGCATCATGGACCGGCTGGACTCGCTGCTGCCGACGGCGCCGGTGGTGTGGCTGCTGCTCGCGCTGTTCGTGGGTACCGGCTGACCTGCGGTTCTTCGGACGAGGGCCCGTTGTCCACAGGACGGCGGGTCCCTCTTCGTATCTCTGCGACACTGGTAGCACCATGCCCAAGCCCGGAGAACTCACTTTCGTCGCCCCCGCGGAGCCAAGAAGCCGCCGCGGCACCTCGCCGACCTCACGCCCGCCGAGCGAAGGAGGCCGTCGCCGCGATCGGCGAGAAGCCCTTCCGCGCCAAGCAGTTGTCCACGCACTACTTCGCGCGGTACGCACACGACCCCGCCGAGTGGACCGACATCCCGGCCGCCTCGCGGGAGAAGCTGGCCGGGGAGCTGCTGCCCGACCTGATGTCCGTGGTGCGGCACATCTCGTGCGACGACGACACCACCCGCAAGACCCTGTGGCGGCTGCACGACGGCACGCTCGTGGAGTCGGTGCTCATGCGCTACCCGGACCGGGTGACCATGTGCATCTCCTCGCAGGCCGGCTGCGGGATGAACTGCCCGTTCTGCGCGACCGGACAGGCCGGCCTCGACCGGAACCTGTCGACCGCCGAGATCGTGCACCAGATCGTCGACGGCATGCGGGCCCTGCGCGACGGCGAGGTCCCCGGCGGCCCGGCGCGCCTGTCGAACATCGTGTTCATGGGCATGGGCGAGCCGCTCGCCAACTACAAGCGGGTCGTCGGCGCCATCCGCCGCCTCACCGACCCCGAGCCGGACGGCCTGGGCCTGTCCCAGCGCGGCATCACCGTCTCCACCGTCGGACTCGTGCCCGCCATGCTGCGCTTCGCCGACGAGGGCTTCAAGTGCCGCCTCGCGGTCTCCCTGCACGCCCCGGACGACGAGCTGCGCGACACCCTCGTGCCCGTCAACACGCGCTGGAAGGTGCGGGAGGTCCTCGACGCGGCCTGGGAGTACGCGGAGAAGTCCGGGCGCCGGATCTCCATCGAGTACGCCCTCATCCGGGACATCAACGACCAGGCCTGGCGCGGCGACCTGCTCGGCAGGCTGCTCAAGGGCAAGCGGGTGCACGTCAACCTGATCCCGCTGAACCCGACGCCCGGGTCGAAGTGGACCGCCTCCCGCCCGGAGGACGAGAAGGCGTTCGTCGAGGCCATCGCCCGCCACGGCGTGCCGGTGACCGTGCGCGACACCCGGGGCCAGGAGATCGACGGCGCCTGTGGACAGCTCGCGGCCGCCGAACGCTGACCTTGTACTCTGGGCTCGAACACATCTTCATAGCCATTCCGACAGGAATCATTCCGACAGGGGAGCGCCACAGCGCTGAGAGTGCGGTGACCGTCAGACCGCAGACCCTCTGAACCTCGCCCAGGTCATTCTGGGTAGGGAGTTCGGTCGTAACTCGAGCTGTTGCGCCCTGCCCGCGTCCGGTCCGCCGGACGCGGGCGGGGCTACGTCTCTTCCTGGTCCCACCCAGGAGGAATCCAGTGAGCATCAAGAAGCGGGCCGCCGTCGCGGTCCTCGCGGCGCTCGGCGTCACCGCCCTCGCCGCCTGCGGCACCGACGACGCCGGCGGGGCCGCCAGCAAGTCCGGCGCGCCCGCGCCGAAGACCGTGACCCTGGTCAGCCACGACTCGTTCAACGCCTCCAAGGAGGTCCTGGCCGAGTTCACGAAGCGGACCGGGTTCACCGTCAAGGTCCTCAAGGCCGGGGACGCCGGCGAGGCCGTCAACAAGGAGATCCTGACCAAGGGCTCCCCGCAGGGCGACGTCTTCTTCGGCGTCGACAACACCCTGCTCTCCCGCGCCCTCGACAACGGGATCTTCGTGCCGTACGAGGCGAAGGGCCTGGACCGGGTCCCGGCGGAGTACCGCCTCGACAAGGAGGACCGGGTCACCCCGATCGACTCCGGCGACATCTGCGTCAACTACGACAAGAAGTACTTCGCCGACAAGAAGCTGGCGCCGCCGGTGACCTTCGACGACCTGGCGAAGCCGGCGTACAGGGACCTGCTCGTCGTCGAGAACCCGGAGCGCTCCTCCCGGGCCTCGGCTTCCTCCTCGGCACGGCCGCCAAGTACGGCGACGACGGCTGGCAGGACTACTGGAAGAAGCTCAGGGCCAACGGCGTGAAGACCGTCGACAGTTGGGAGCTCGCCTACAACCAGGAGTTCTCCGGCTCGGCCGGCGGCAAGCAGGCCAAGGGCGACCGGCCGCTGGTCGTGTCGTACGCCTCCAGCCCGCCGGTCGAGGTGCTGTACGGCGAGCCGCAGCCGAAGGTGGCGCCCACCGGCGTCTCCACCGGCACCTGCTTCCGGCAGACCGAGTTCGCGGGCCTGCTGAACGGGGCGAAGAACCCCGAGGGCGGCAAGGCGCTGATCGACTTCCTGATCTCGAAGAAGTTCCAGGAGGACATGCCGCTCCAGATGTTCGTCAACCCGGTGGCGAAGGACGCGGCCCTGCCCGAGCTGTTCACGAAGCACGGCGTGGTCGTGGAGAAGCCGGAGACCATGGAGCCCGGGAAGATCGCCGAGAAGCGCGACGCGTGGATCCAGCAGTGGTCGTCGCTCGTCCTGAAGTAAGGCGCGACGCGCGCGGGAACGCGGCGCGGCTCGGGCTCATGGCCCTGCCCGTCGCGTTCTTCGCGGTGTTCTTCGCGTGGCCCGTCGTGTCCATCGTGGACCGGGGGCTGCGGCCCGACGGCGACTGGCGGTTCGGCCGGATCGGCGAGACGCTGAGCCGGCCGGACATCCTCGACGTGCTCGGCTTCACCGCCTGGCAGGCCCTCGCCTCCACCGGCCTCACCCTGCTCGTCGCGCTGCCCGGCGCGTACGTCTTCGCCCGCTTCGACTTCCCCGGCAAGACCGTCCTGCGGGCCGTGGTCACGGTGCCGTTCGTGCTGCCCACCGTCCTGGTCGGCACCGCCTTCCTGGCCCTCGTCGGCCGGAACGGGCTCACCGACGAGCTGTGGGGGCTGCGGCTCGACACGAGCGTGTGGGCGATCCTGCTCGCCCACGTCTTCTTCAACTACGCGGTCGTCGTCCGGACCGTCGGCGGCCTCTGGGCGCAGCTCGACCCGCGCCAGGAGGAGGCCGCCCGGGTCCTCGGCGCCTCGCGCTTCACGGCCTGGCGGACGGTGACGCTGCCCGCGCTCGTCCCGGCCGTGTCGGCGGCGGCCCTGATGGTCTTCCTCTTCACCTTCACCTCCTTCGGCGTCGTGCAGATCCTCGGCGGGGACGCGTACACGACCCTGGAGGCGGAGATCTACCGGCAGACCGCCCGGCTGCTCGACCTGCCGACGGCGGCCGTCCTCACCCTCGTGCAGTTCGTCGCGGTCGGCGCGATCCTCGCCCTGCACGCGTGGACGGTACGGCGGCGGGAGACCGCGCTGCGGCTCGTACCGCCGGAGCGGACCGCGCGCCGGCCGCGCGGCGCCGGGCAGTGGGCGCTGCTCGGCGGCGTCCTCGTCTCGGTGGCCCTCCTGATCCTGCTGCCGCTCGGGGTGCTCGTGGAGCGGTCGTTCGCCGGCCCCGGGGGTACGGGCTCGGCTACTACCGGGCGCTCGGCTCGCTCGACGAGAGCGGGACCTTCCTGGTGCCGCCCCTGGAGGCGATCGGGAACTCGCTGCGGTACGCGCTGGCCGCCACCGCCATCGCCGTCGTGATCGGCGGGCTCGCGGCGGCGGCGCTCACCCGGCGGGCGGGGCGGCTCGTCCGGGGCTTCGACGCGCTGCTGATGCTGCCGCTGGGCGTCTCCGCCGTCACCGTCGGCTTCGGCTTCCTCATCACGCTCGACGAGCCGCCGTTCGACCTGCGCGCGAGCTGGATCCTCGTCCCGCTCGCGCAGGCCCTCGTCGGCGTCCCCTTCGTCGTCCGGACGATGCTGCCGGTCCTGCGCGCGGTCGACGAGAGGCTGCGGGAGGCGGCGGCCGTGCTCGGCGCCTCGCCGTGGCGGGCCTGGCGGGAGGTGGACCTGCCGCTGGTGCGGCGGGCGCTGCTCGTCGCGGCCGGCTTCGCGTTCGCCGTCTCGCTCGGCGAGTTCGGCGCGACCGTGTTCATCGCCCGGCCCGACAGCCCGACGCTGCCGGTCGCGGTCGCCCGGCTGCTCAGCCGGCCCGGCGAGCTCAACTACGGCCAGGCGATGGCCCTCTCGACGATTCTGATGGTGGTGTGCGCGGTGTCCCTGCTGCTGCTCGAACGGCTCCGCACCGACCGGACCTCCGGGGAGTTCTGATGCTGAGACTCGACGGGGCGACCGTACGGTTCGGGGCGCGGGCCGTGCTCGACGCCGTGGACCTGGAGGTCGCCGACCACGAGACCGTGTGTGTGCTCGGCCCCAGCGGCAGCGGCAAGTCCACGCTGCTGCGGGCCGTCGCGGGCCTCCAGCCGCTCGACGGCGGCCGGGTGTTCCTCGACGGCGCCGACCAGGCCGGGGTGCCGACGCACCGGCGGGGCGTCGGGCTCATGTTCCAGGACCACCAGCTCTTCCCGCAGCGGGACGTCGGCGGCAACGTCGCCTTCGGCCTGCGGATGCGGGGCGAGGGAAGCCGAGCGGACGGAGCGGGTGCGGGAGCTGCTCGACCTCGTCGGCCTGCCGGGCGCCGGGCGGCGGTCCGTCGCCGCGCTCTCCGGCGGCGAGCAGCAGCGGGTGGCCCTGGCCCGGGCGCTCGCGCCCCGGCCCCAGCTGCTCATGCTCGACGAGCCCCTCGGCCAGCTCGACCGGGGCCTGCGGGAGCGGCTCGTGGTGGAGCTGCGGCAGCTTTTCGGGCGGCTGGGGACGACGGTCCTCGCCGTCACCCACGACCAGGGCGAGGCCTTCGCGCTCGCGGACCGGGTCGTGGTCATGCGGGACGGGCGGATCGCCCAGTCGGGGACGCCCGTCGAGGTGTGGCGCCGCCCGGCCTCCGAGTTCGTCGCCCGCTTCCTCGGCTTCGACAACGTGGTGCCCGCCCGGGTCACCGGGACGGTCGCCGAGACCGTCTGGGGCAAGGTCCCGGTGCCGGAGGGCTCCCCGCAGGGCGAGCGGCGGCTCCTCGTCCGCCCCGGCGGCGTGCGCCCGGTCCCCGCCGGGGACGGGCCGGCCTGAACGGTGGAGTCCCGGACCTTCCGGGGCAGCCACGTCGTCGTACGGCTCCGGCCGGCCGGCGGCCCGCCCTGGAGGCCGAGATCCCGCTGCGGGACGCGCCCGGGGAGGGCGCGGAGACCGGGATCGCCTTCCGGCCGGAGGACGTGGTGGTGCTCGGCGACGACACGCCGTAGCGGGCAGCGCGGGCGCGATGAGTTCCGCCCGCCGGGGAGTCTCCCGTACGTACGGCGTCTCCGCCGTCCGCACGCCCGCACGTCCGGCACGTCCCGCACGGGAGGAACCCCATGGCCCAGTTGCTCAGAGTCCAGAACTTCAACGTCTCGTCCGACGGGTACGGCGCCGGGGAGGGACAGAGCCTCGAACGGCCCTTCGGGCACGCGGACCCGGAGGCGATGTTCGCCTGGGCCGGCGCCACGGCGAGCTGGCCCCGGCGCACCGACCCCGGCGGCAGCCGCGGCCTCGACGACTACCTGACGCGGGACTACGGGCGGAACATCGGCGCCGAGATCATGGGCCGCAACAAGTTCGGGCCCCAGCGCGGGCCCTGGCGGGACCACGAGTGGCGCGGCTGGTGGGGCGACGAGCCGCCGTTCCACACGCCGGTGTTCGTCCTCACCCACCATCCGCGCCCCTCGTTCGCGCTCGGCGACACCACGTTCCACTTCCTCGACGCCGACCCGGCCACCGCCCTCGCGGCGGCGCGGGAGGCGGCGGACGGCAAGGACGTGCGGCTCGGCGGCGGTGCCGCCACCGTCCGCGCGTTCCTCGACGCCGGCCTCGTCGACACCCTGCACGTCGCGGTCTCGCCGGTGGAGCTCGGCTCCGGATCCCGGCTCTGGGAGTCGTCCGACGAGCTCCTCGACCGCTACCACCGCGACGTCGTGCCCAGTCCGGGCGGCACGGTCACGCACCACCTGTTCTGGCGGAAGTGAGCGAGGGCCCCGAGGAGCCGCGGAGTCACCCCTTCAGCGGCAGCGCCGCCAGTTCCGCCACCGCCCACGTCAGGGGCAGGAAGACGGCGAGCAGGGCGCCCGCGCGCAGGAGGGCCGCCCTGCGCAGGGTCGCGGGCGGGGCGCCGACGAGCAGGAGGGCCTCGGTGACGGGGGCGCGGCTCTGCCGGGACTCCAGGGCCGCGGTCAGGAGCGTGGCGCCGGTGCAGGCCAGGATCAGGGTGGCGCCCAGGCCGGTGAGCGGCCCGAACGCGGCGGCGTCCGTGTGCGACGCGTACACCGTGGCCGCCGCGAGCATCCCGGAGAGCACCGCGCAGACCACGCCGAGCGGCCGGCCGACGCGGCGGGCCTCCGCCGTCAGGACGCGGCCGGCGAGCAGCCGGACGGCGCCCGGGCGGACCGCCTGGAGGAGGCGGCCGCAGGCGTGGACGAGGCCGGGGCCCGCCATGGCGAGGCCGATCGCGGTGAGGATCCAGCCGGCCAGGACGGCCGCCGGGCTGCCGTCGAAGCGGCCCGGCAGCGGGAGGCCGTCCCCGCCGCCGCTCCGGCCCCCGCGTACGTCTCGACGGCGAGGCCGATCGCGACCAGGGCGACGCCCCACGGGAGCCCGGACGGCATGCTCGCGTCGGCCTCCTCCCCGCCCTCCGGCGCGGTGGGCACGGCGCGGGGCGCAGGGCCAGGGCCGCGGCCGCGGCGGCAGTCACGGGGACGACCGCGAGCAGGGTGAGGACGGCCGCGAGCGGCACTCGGCTGGTCGGCGGCGAGCAGCCCGGCGGCCGCCCCGTCGAGGGCAGGCCCGTGAGGTCGCCGCGCAGGTGCAGGTAGAGCAGGAGCGCGACCGCCGAGCCGAGCGTGCAGGTGACGGCCGTCGAGGCGGCGGCGAGCAGGGTGAGCCGGGCCGGCCCGAGGCCGATCGCGGAGAGCCCGGGGCGCGGCCGGGTGCTGGGGTCGGTGCGGGCCACCGCGACCGCGAACTGGACGGTGGCGGCGAGCGGCAGGACGCACCAGAGGAGCCGGAGCGCCGAGGCCGAGGACTGTTCCGGGTGCCCGAGGGCGTGGCCGAGGGTGCAGAGCAGGAGAAGCCCACCCCGCGGACGCGGCGGCGACGAGCAGCCGGCGCGCCAGGACGAGGGGTGGGTGCCCCGGGTCAGACGGAGAGCGAGCACGCGGCGACGCCCTCCGCCCCGGTCGCCGGGGACACGGTGCCGGGCCGGCGCCCGTCGAGGAGCGCGACCGTGCGGTCGGCGAGCGCCGCGACCTCCGCGTCGTGGGTGGCGAGGACCACGGTGATGCCGTGCGAGCGGGCGGCGGCCGTCAGGGTGCGCAGCACCTAGGCGCCGTCGGCGCGGTGCAGGGCAGCCGTGGGCTCGTCGGCGAAGAGCACCGGGGAGTGGTGACGAGGGCGCGGGCGATCGAGATCCGCTGGCACTGGGACCGGGTGAGGGCGCCGGGCCGCTTGCGGGCGCAGGCCCCGGCGTCGAGCCGGTCCAGCCACTCCAGTGCGGTGGTCTTCGCGGCGCGGCGGGAGACCCCGCGCAGCAGCAGGGGCAGGGCGGTGTTCTCCCAGCCGGTGAGCTCGGGGACCAGGCCGGGCTCGGGGCCGATCCAGCCGAAGCGCTCGCGGCGGAGCCGTTCGCGCTGGGCGGGGCCCAAGGTGTGCACGGGGCCGCTGTTGAACCAGACCTCGCCCTGCTGGGGACGAGCTGGCCGGAGAGACAGCGCAGGAGGGTCGTCTTGCCGCTGCCCCGCGGACCGGTCAGGGCGAGGATCTCGCCCTCGCGGACGCCGAGGGAGACGCCGCTGAGGGCCTCCGCGCCGTCCAGGGAGCAGTGCAGGGAACGCGCCCAGAGCACGTCGTTGTCCGGTGGGGCCATCGCGTACACCTCTGTCGATCCGATCTGTGTCCCCCGTCCGGAGGGGTTTTCCCCGTACGGGTGAACGAAGGACGGGCCTGTCGGTCACTCGGCACCGTAAGTATTCGGATCGGTTCGTAGGGACAGCACACGGCCCGGGCCGCCGCCATCCACTCGGATGGCGGGCAGACCAGGCCGTGGTGTCACGCCGTGAGGGCGGCGTGAGGTCCCGCTAGAGCTTGGTCCACGCCTCGGTGAGCACCGAGCGCAGGATCCCTCGATCTCGTCGAAGGTGCCCTGGTCGGCGATCAGCGGCGGGGCGAGCTGGATGACCGGGTCGCCGCGGTCGTCGGCACGGCAGTACAGGCCGTTCTCGAACAGCGCCTTGGACAGGAAGCCGTACAGGACGCGCTCGGTCTCCTCGTCCGTGAAGGACTCCTTGGTGACCTTGTCCTTGACGAGCTCGATGCCGTAGAAGAAGCCGTTGCCGCGGACGTCGCCGACGATCGGCAGGTCGTGCAGCTTCCTCAGCGTCGAGAAGAAGGCGTCCTCGTTGTCCAGGACGTGCTGGTTGAGGCCCTCCTTGTCGAAGATGTCGAGGTTGGCGATGGCGACCGCCGACGACACCGGGTGGCCACCGAAGGTGTAGCCGTGCAGGAAGGTGTTGTCGCCCTTGTAGAACGGCTCCGCGATGCGGTCGGAGACGATGCAGGCGCCGATCGGGGAGTAGCCCGAGGTCATGCCCTTGGCGCAGGTGATCATGTCCGGGACGTAGCCGAACTTGTCACAGGCGAACATCGTGCCGAGGCGGCCGAAGGCGCAGATCGTCTCGTCGGAGACGAGCAGCACGTCGTACTGGTCGCAGATCTCGCGGACCCGCTGGAAGTACCCGGGCGGCGGCGGGAAGCAGCCGCCGGCGTTCTGCACCGGCTCCAGGAAGACGGCCGCGACGGTGTCGGGGCCCTCGAAGAGGATCTGCTGCTCGATCTGGTCGGCGGCCCAGCGGCCGAAGGCCTCCGGGTCGTCGCCGTGGATCGGGGCGCGGTAGATGTTGGTGTTCGGCACCTTGTGCGCGCCGGGGACCAGCGGCTCGAAGGGGGCCTTGAGGGCCGGCAGGCCGGTGATGGACAGGGCGCCCTGCGGGGTGCCGTGGTAGGCGACCGCGCGCGAGATGACCTTGTACTTGGTGTGCTTGCCCTGCAGCTTGAAGTACTGCTTGGCGAGCTTCCAGGCGGTCTCGACGGCCTCTCCGCCACCGGTGGTGAAGAAGACCTTGTTCAGGTCGCCCGGGGCGTAGTCCGCGAGGCGCTCGGCCAGCTCGACGGCCTTGGGGTGCGCGTACGACCACACGGGGAAGAACGCGAGCTCCTGGGCCTGCTTGTACGCGACCTCGGCCAGCTCCTGGCGGCCGTGTCCGGCGTTGACCACGAAGAGGCCCGCGAGACCGTCGAGGTAGCGCTTGCCCTTGTCGTCGAAGATGTAGGTGCCCTCGCCACGCACGATGGTGGGAACGGGCGAGTTCTCGTACGACGACATGCGGGTGAAGTGCATCCACAGGTGGTCGTAGGCGGTCTTGGAGAGGTCCTTGCTCACGGCTATCGGGTTCCCCACATATAGGTCTGCTTCTTGAGCTTGAGGTAGACGAAGCTCTCGGTGGAGCGCACGCCGGGGAGGGTGCGGATGCGCTTGTTGATCACATCCAGCAGGTGGTCGTCGTCCTCGCAGACGATCTCCACCATGAGGTCGAAGGAGCCCGCGGTCATCACCACGTACTCGCATTCGGCCATGGCCGTCAGCGCTTCCGCAACCGGATCGAGGTCGCCCTCGACGTTGATGCCGACCATCGCCTGCCGCCGGAAGCCCACGGTGAGCGGGTCGGTGACGGCGACGATCTGCATGACGCCCTGGTCGAGCAGCTTCTGGACGCGCTGCCGCACGGCGGCCTCGGAGAGGCCGACGGCCTTGCCGATCGCCGCGTAGGGACGGCGACCGTCCTCCTGGAGCTGTTCGATGATCGCCAGGGAGACGGCGTCGATCGTCGGGGACGAACCGGTTCCGGTTCTGGAGTCTGCGCTTCGACTGGCCACACCTCACTGTGCACCGAGACTCGTCGGTCTCGCAACCCCGGAGCGATGTAATTCGTTGTGTGAGGCTCCTAATCTCACTGAATCCGAAGTTGTGGGGGTCGGGCCTGTTGAAAGCGTCAGCCGAGCGATTAGGCTGGGGTGTCTCACCCATCGGGACAGCGCACGAGGACGTGCGAAGTCAGAACGTGACAGGAGGGGTGGCAAGTGACCACCGAGCTGCGCCGGCTGCGTAACTACATCAACGGGGAGTTCCGCGACGCGCCGACGGCCGCACGATCGACGTGATCAACCCGGCCACCGGCGAGGTGTACGCGACCTCCCGCTCTCCGGCCAGGCCGACGTCGACGCCGCCATGGAGGCCGCCGCGGCCGCCTTCCCCGCCTGGCGCGACAGCACCCCGGCCGAGCGCCAGAAGGTGCTCCTCAAGATCGCGGACGCCTTCGAGGAGCGCGCCGAGGACCTGATCGCCGCCGAGGTCGAGAACACCGGCAAGCCGGTCGCCCTCACCGCGAGCGAGGAGATCCCGCCGATGGTGGACCAGATCCGCTTCTTCGCGGGTGCCGCCCGGCTCCTGGAGGGCCGCTCGGCCGGCGAGTACATGGAGGGCCTGACCTCCATCGTCCGCCGCGAGCCCGTCGGCGTCTGCGCCCAGGTCGCGCCGTGGAACTACCCGATGATGATGGCCGTCTGGAAGTTCGCCCCGGCCCTGGCCGCGGGCAACACCGTCGTCCTCAAGCCCTCGGACACGACCCCGCGTCGACCGTCCTGATGGCCGAGATCATCGGGCGGATCGTCCCCAAGGGCGTCTTCAACGTCGTCTGCGGCGACCGCGACACCGGCCGCGCCATGGTCGAGCACCCGACCCCCGCCATGGCCTCCATCACCGGCTCCGTCCGCGCCGGCATGCAGGTCGCCGAGTCGGCCGCCAAGGACGTCAAGCGCGTCCACCTGGAGCTGGGCGGCAAGGCCCCGTCGTGGTCTTCGAGGACACCGACATCGACAAGGCCGTCGAGGACATCTCCGTCGCGGGCTTCTTCAACGCCGGCCAGGACTGTACGGCCGCCACCCGCGTCCTCGTCCACGAGTCCATCCACGACGAGTTCGTCTCCGCCCTCGCCAAGGCCGCCGCCGCGACAAGACGGGACAGCCGGACGACGAGGACGTGCTGTACGGCCCGCTCAACAACGCCAACCAGCTCAAGCAGGTCTCCGGCTTCATCGACCGCCTCCCGGCCCACGCCAAGGTCGAGGCCGGCGGCCGGCGGGTCGGCGACAAGGGCTACTTCTACGCCCCGACCGTCGTCTCCGGCCTCAAGCAGGACGACGAGATCGTCCAGAACGAGGTCTTCGGCCCGGTCATCACCGTCCAGTCCTTCACGGACGAGGCCCAGGCCCTGGAGTACGCCAACGGCGTCGAGTACGCCCTCGCCTCCTCCGTCTGGACCAAGGACCACGCGCGCGCGATGCGCATGTCCAAGGCGCTCGACTTCGGCTGCGTGTGGATCAACACCACATCCCGCTGGTCGCCGAGATGCCCCACGGCGGCTTCAAGAAGTCCGGCTACGGCAAGGACCTCTCGGGCTACGGCTTCGAGGACTACACCCGGATCAAGCACGTCATGACCTCCCTCGGCTGATCCGCCGAACGGCCGGCCGGTGCGCCGGCCAGCCCCGCCGCGCGCGGCCCC
Organism: Streptomyces sp. WAC08241; assembly: GCA_007858575.1. Taxonomy (GTDB): domain Bacteria; phylum Actinomycetota; class Actinomycetes; order Streptomycetales; family Streptomycetaceae; genus Streptomyces. The sequence continues at coordinate 3,809,188 of CP042279.1, read as the reverse complement.
GGCACCCCGGTCGACAGGGTGTCGGGGCCGCGCCGCGTCGCCCGGACGGAGCGTCCATTGCCGTGGGGACCGACCGGCCGGGATGCTGCCCGGATGAGAGCGACAGCCAGGAAGAACACGTCCCGCCGGTCCCTGCTGCGCGGCATCGGCGGTGCCGGGGCCGCCGCCCTGCTCGCCGGGTGCGGGGTCCCCGCCGCCTTCGTCGAGGAGGGCGACCGGGCCGCCGCCCGGGACCTCTCGGCCCGCGACCGGATCCTCGACTTCGCCAACTGGCCGCTCTACATCGACACCGACGAGGACGACGAGTCGAGGCGCCCCACCCTGGAGTCCTTCCGGAAGCGGACCGGGATATCCGTCCGCTACACCGAGGAGATCAACGACAACGACGAGTTCTTCGGCAAGATCAGCCCCTCCCTGATGAACCACCAGGAGACCGGGCGCGACCTGATCGTCCTCAGCGACTGGATGGCCGCCCGCTTCGTCCGCCTCGGCTGGGTCCAGGAGATGGACCGCGCCGCCCAGCCGAACGTCGCGGCGCACCTCGACCCGCAGTTGCGCTCGCCCGCCTTCGACCCCGGCCGGCTGCACACCGTGCCCTGGCAGTCCGGCATCACCGGCATCGCGTACAACCGCAGGAAGCTGGGCCGCGAGCTGCGCTCCGTCAAGGAGCTGTGGGCCGACGACCTGCGCGGGAAGGTCACCCTGCTGTCCGGGCTCGACGAGTCCTTCGCCCTGCTCATGCTGGGCGACGGCGTCGACGTGACCCGCTGGACCGCCGACGACTTCCACGCCGTGTGCGAGCGGACCGAGCGGCTCGTCCGCGCGAAGCACATCCGCCGCTTCACCGGGAACGACTACATCAAGGACCTCTCCACCGGCGACGTCCTGGCCTGTCAGGCGTACTCCGGCGACGTCATCCAGCTCCAGGCCGACAACCCGGACATCGAGTTCGTCGTCCCCGAGGAGGGCGCCGAGCTCTGGGCCGAGTCCCTCATGGTCCCCAACCTCGCCCGGCACAAGACCAACGCCGAGAAGCTGGTCGACCACTACTACGAGCCCGAGGTCGCCGCCGGGCTCGCCGCCTGGGTCAACTACGTCTGCCCCGTGCCGGCCGCCCAGCGGGTCCTCGCGGACTCCGGCGACGAGGAGCTGGTCGCACTCGCCGAGGACCCGCTGATCTTCCCCGACTCCGCCATGCGGAGCCGGCTCGCCATCGCCCGGGACATCACCGCCGAGGAGCGCCTCACCTTCGCCAAGAAGTGGAACTCGATCGTGGGGCTGTGAGTCGGTCCCCGCCCGACGGACCCGTGCCCCGGCCCTCGTGCCGCGCACGGCCCGTTCCGCTCTTTTGAACGTGTTCCAAAAACGGCACCCCGGCTTTTGAACACGTTCAGAGCGGGCGTACGGTGTACCCATGAGCGACACGAACGGGCCGAGAGCCCTTGTTGAGCGCATCCGTCGGTGGCTGGTCCTCTTCGTCGTCTGTCTGGTCCTGAGCGGGCTCACCGCCTTCCCGCTCGTCACCGAACTCCGTTTCCTCGACTCCGCGTTGACCGGATGGGCCGCGCCCGTGGGCGACGCCCTGCCCGGCCTCGCCGAGTGGATCCACCGGGTCCGGGGAGGCCTGGAGACCACCGACCGGGACGCCCCTACCTCCTCTACGGCAACGACTGGCTGGCCTTCGCCCACCTCGTCATCGCCGTCGCCTTCCACGGCGTCTGGCGCGACCCCGTCCGCAACGTCTGGGTCGTCGAGTTCGGCATGATCGCCTGCGTCGGCATCATCCCGCTCGCCCTGATCTGCGGCCCGATCCGCGACATCCCCTTCTGGTGGTCGGTCGTCGACATGTCCTTCGGCGTCTTCGGCATCCTGCCGCTGCTCCTCGTCCGCCGGCTGATCAAGCGCCTGGAGGCCGCCACGGCGACGGCTCCGGAGGCCGTACCCGCGTAGCCGTTCCGGGGCCGCCCCTACGGCTTGCGGCCCACCGCGCCGAACTGGGCCACCACGTCGCCCTCCTCGGAGCGCCAGCGGGAGCAGGAGACGATGCCCGGCGGGAGCGGGTCGAGGCCGTCCAGGAAGGAGGCGAACTCGGCGCGGGTGCGGGCGGTGATCGGCGGGGTCGCGTTCTCGTTCCAGAACGCCATCGCCGCCTCGTTGCCCTCGCCGCCCAGCTCCGGCTCCAGGGTGGGGTGGGTGAGGACCAGGAAGCTGCCGGAGGGACGGCGGCCATCAGGGTCCGCACGACGGAGCGGGCCTCGTCGGTGTCCATCACGAAGTTGAGGATGCCGAGCATCATCACCGCGACCGGACGGGAGAGGTCGAGGGTGGCCGAGGCCGCCGCCAGGATCCGCTCCGGGTCGTGCGCGTCGGCGTCGACGTACTCGGTGACGCCCTCCGGGGAGCTCGTCAGGAGCGCGCGGGCGTGGGTGAGGACGATCGGGTCGTTGTCGACGTAGACGATCCGGGCCTCCGGCGCGACCCGCTGCGCCACCTCGTGGGTGTTGTCGGCGGTCGGCAGGCCGGTGCCGATGTCCAGGAACTGCCGGACGCCCTCCTCGGCGGCCAGGTGGGTCACCGCCCGGCCGAGGAACGCCCGGTCGGCGCGCGCCACTTCGCCGATGCTCGGATAGAAGCCGGTGACCTGCGCGCCGACCGCGCGGTCGACCGGGTAGTTGTCCTTGCCGCCCAGCCAGTAGTTCCACACGCGGGCGTTGTGGGCGATGTCGGTGCGGATCCGGTCGGTCACGCTGCCGTTCGCACCACTGCTCGCGCTCTCGTTCGCGCTCTCGTCCGTGCTCTCGTCCGCGCTGTCGTGCACGCTGTCGTTCACCTCAGGAGTCCTCTCGCAGGACGGCGGCGAGGGCGTCGACGCGGTTCGTGGTGATCGCGTCCACCCCGTTCATGATCAGCTTACGCATGGTGCGCTTCGTGTCCGCCGTCCAGGCCGACAGGAGCAGCCCGTCCCGGTGCACCCGCTCGCCCAGCTCCCGACTCACCAGGCCGAAGCGGTAGTTGAGCCAGCGCGGGCGCACGGCGTCGAGGAGCACCGGCCGGGGCGGCGCGAGCGAGGTCCAGGTCAGGGCGATCTCGGCGGCCGGGTCGGCGGCCCGCACCTGGAGCATGGCGACGGTCCCGGCGCAGTAGTACACGCGCTCCCCGGCCCCGCACTCGCGGACCGTGCCGACGATCTTCCGGACCGAATGCTCGTTCCCGCCCGGCAGGTCCAGCATCAGCCGGTGGTCCCCGGCGGTCAGCAGCGCCTCCCGCAGGGTCGGCACCCCGTCCGCCGTCGCCTCCCGCACCTGTTCGTACGAGAGCGCGGAGAGCGCCCGGTCCGGGCCCCAGAGGCGCTTGAGGGTGTCGTCGTGCAGGAGGACGGGCACCCCGTCCTTCGTCAGCCGGACGTCGACCTCGACCGCGTCCGCGCCCCGTTCGATCGCCGAGGAGATCGAACGGAGCGTGTTCTCGCGGAAGCGGTACGGGTCGCCGCGGTGACCTACGACAGTGACGGATCGCATGGGGCCATTGTCGCCGGGGACGCCCGCCGGTGTCGTCGGCGCGTCGGCCCCGACGGCCTTCCGTGTCGTCAGCGCGTCAGCGCGCCAGCCACGCCTCGGTGTACGCGTCGATCTCGGCGGCGATCCGGGCCTTGCCGGCCGCGTCCAGGAAGGAGGCCTCCACCGCGTTCCTGGCAAGGGCGGCGAGGCCGCGCTCGTCGAGGTCCAGGAGCCGGGCGGCGACCGCGTACTCGTTGTTCAGGTCGGTGCCGAACATCGGCGGGTCGTCGCTGTTGACGGTGACCAGGACCCCCGCGTCCACCATCCTCCGGATCGGGTGCTCGTCCAGGGTGGCGACGGCCCGGGTGGCGATGTTGGAGGTCGGGCAGACCTCCAGGGCGATCCGGTGCTCGGCCAGGTGTGCCAGGAGCTCCGGGTCCCGGACCGAGCTGGTGCCGTGGCCGATGCGCTCGGCGCCCAGCTCGCGGATCGCGTCCCAGACGGTCTCCGGGCCGGTCGTCTCGCCCGCGTGCGGCACGGAGCGCAGACCGGCCGCCCGGGCCCGGTCGAAGTACGGCTTGAACTGCGGGCGCGGCACCCCGATCTCCGGGCCGCCGAGGCCGAAGGAGACCAGGCCCTCCGGACGCAGCCCCTCGCTGGTGGCGAGCCGCGCGGTCTCCTCGGCGGCTTCGAGCCCGGCCTCGCCGGGGATGTCGAAGCACCAGCGCAGGACCGTGCCGAACTCCGCCTCGGCCGCCTTGCGAGCGTCCTCGATCGCGTCCATGAACGCGTTCTCGTCGATGCCCCGGCGGGTGGAGGAGTAGGGGGTGATGGTCAGCTCGGCGTAGCGGATGTTCTGCCGGGCCATGTCCCGGGCGACCTCGAAGGTCAGCAGCCGGACGTCCTCGGGGGTGCGGACCAGGTCGACGACCGACAGGTAGACGTCGATGAAGTGCGCGAAGTCGGTGAACGTGAAGTAGTCGGCCAGGGCCTCCGGGTCCGTGGGGACCTTGGAGTCCGGGTGGCGGGCCGCGAGCTCGGCGACGATCCGGGGCGAGGCGGAGCCCACGTGGTGGACGTGCAGCTCGGCCTTGGGGAGGCCCGCGATGAAGGGGTGCAGATCGGTCATCGGGTCATCGTAGGCCGGACGGTTCCCCGCAGGAGTGAGGCCTTAGCATGACGTGACCACGATGGGGGAGGCCCATGTCTGACAATCGAGACCAGCAGCCGGGCGGCTACGACCCGGCGGACCCGTGGGCTCCGCCGAACCGCGACGGGGTGGAACTGAGCAAGCCGGCGGCGCCGTCGTCCCCGCCGGTGCACGACCAGCAGACCGTGACGTCCATGCCGGCGGCGTCCGGCCCCGGCGGCGACGTCCCGCCGCCCCCGGTCGCGCCCGGCGGCCCGGCGGCGACGCCCGGCGGATACGGCCATCCGGCGGACACCGCCGGGAGCTACGGCTACCCGGCCGCTCCGGCGCCCATGGCGACCTCCGGGTACGGCTATCCCGGATATCCGGGGTACGGCGGCCAGCAGGCCTGGCCGCAGGCCCTCCAACGGCATGGGCACGGCCGCGATGGTGCTCGGCATCGTCTCGGTCGCGGGCTTCTGCCTGTACGGCCTGGGCGTGGTCCTCGGCGTCCTGGGCCTGATCTTCGGCATCATCGGCGTGAAGAAGGCGGGCCGGGGCGAGGCGACCAACCGGGGCATGGCGATCGCCGGCATCGTGCTCGGCGCCATCGGCACCCTGGTCGGCGCGGCCTTCCTCGCCTTCTTCGTCTGGGCGATCGCCCAGGACCCTCGGCCTTCGAGGACTCCGGCACCTCCGACGAGGACCCGTTCGCCTCGTCGCTTGTCCTGGAGATCACCCGCTGAGACGGCGTACGCACCCGGAAGGGCCCCGCACCGGACACCCGGTGCGGGGCCCTTCGCCCTTTCCCGGGGCTTTTCCCGGCCCTTTCCCGGTGCTTCCCGGGCCTTTCCCGTGACGTCAGGCGCTCCGCAGCCGCTCCCGCACCTCCATGAGGGCGAAGCCCAGGAGGTTGAGGCCGCGCCAGCGGGCCGGGTCGTGGGCGCCGGGGTCGGTCGCGGCGAGCCCGATGCCCCAGATCCGGTCCACCGGACTGGCCTCCACCAGGACGCGGTCGCCCGTGCCGAGCAGATACGCGCGCAGGGCCCCGTCCGAGGAGAACTTGTGGACGCCGCCCTCGACGACGATCCCGAACCGCTCCCGCTCCCACACCGCGCCGTCGAAGTCCCGCACGAGGCGGCCCGCCTTCTGGCCTCGGCGGGGGTGCGGGCGGCCAGCGCAGCCCGCTCGGCGTCCGCGTCCCCGAAGAGCCGCGCCTTGGCGGCCATCATCCAGTGCTCCGCGGTCGCGTACGCCACCCCGTCGACCGTGAAGGGGAGGGCCACCACTGGCTGAGACAGCTCGCCGAAAGGTGTCCGTCCGGGTGCGGACGGTGACCCCAGAAGTGCAGCCACTTCACCCTGTCACCCCTGCTGACCTGCTGTGTCAGCTCTTCGATCGCGCTCATGCATGGGAGTCTGGCATCCGCCACGGACACTCCGTACGGAGATTTTCCGGCGACCTCGACACATGGTCGACCGAATCCGTCGCGTAACCAAAAGGCAACAACGGAATCACTTGTTGGGTAGTCGTCCCTCTGTCAGGATCGGCACTCAATTCGAGCTGGAACAACGGAGAGCGTCATGGGCAACCGCTTCCAGGCGACGGACCGCTTCGCGGACGGCGCACAGTACATCGGCGGCAGGCTCCGCCCCGGAACGTCCGGCGAGGACCACCACGTGATCGACCCGGCGACCGGGAAGACCGTGTACACGTACGCCCTCGCCTCCACCGCTGACGTGGACGAGGCCGTGGCCGCCGCCAAGGCCGCCTTCCCCGGCTGGGCGGGCGCCACCCCAGGGGAGCGCTCCGACGCCCTCCACCGCTTCGCCGGCGTCCTCGCCGAGCGGGCCGAGACTTCGCCCGCGCCGAGTCCCTCCAGTGCGGCAAGCCGCTCAAGCTCACCACCGAGTTCGACGTGCCCGGCACGGTCGACAACACCGCCTTCTTCGCCGGGGCCGCCCGCCACCTCCAGGGCCAGGCCGCCGCCGAGTACTCCGGCGACCACACCTCCTACGTACGGCGCGAGCCCCTCGGCGTCGTCGGCTCCATCGCCCCTGGAACTACCCCCTCCAGATGGCCGCCTGGAAGATCCTCCCGGCGGTCGCCGCCGGCAACACGATCGTCCTGAAGCCCGCCGAGCTCACCCCCTCACCTCCCTGATGTTCGCGCAGGCCGCCACCGACGCCGGCATCCCCGACGGCGTGATCAACATCGTCAACGGGGCCGGCCGGACCGTCGGCGAGCACCTCGTCGGCCACCCCGACGTCGTCATGACCTCCTTCACCGGCTCCACCCCGGTCGGCAAGCGGGTCGCCGAGATCGCCACCGCCACCGTCAAGCGCCTCCACCTCGAACTCGGCGGCAAGGCCCCTTCGTCGTCTTCGACGACGCCGACCTGGAGGCCGCCGCCCAGGGCGCCGTCGCCGCCTCCCTCATCAACAGCGGCCAGGACTGCACCGCCGCCACGCGCGCGTACGTCCAGCGCCCCTCTTCGACGCCTTCACCGCCCGCGTCGCCGAGCTCATGGACTCCGTCCGGCTCGGCGACCCCTTCGCCCCGGACACCGACCTCGGCCCGCTGATCAGCCACGCCCAGCGCGACCGGGTCGCCGGCTTCGTCGACCGCGCCCGCGGCTACGCCACCGTCGTCACCGGCGGCGAGGGCCCCGGCGGGGACCTGGAGGACGGGGCGTACTACCGTCCGACCCTGATCACGGGCGCCGCGCAGGACAGCGAGGTCGTGCAGTCGGAGATCTTCGGCCCGGTCCTGGTGGCCCTGCCCTTCGACACCGACGACGAGGGCATCGAGCTCGCCAACGACACCCCTACGGCCTCGCCGCCTCCGCCTGGAGCCGCGACGTCTACCGGACGGGCCGCGCCACTCGGGAGATCAAGGCCGGCTGCGTCTGGGTCAACGACCACATCCCGATCATCAGCGAGATGCCCCACGGGGGAACCCGGGCCTCGGGCTACGGAAAGGACATGTCGGCGTACTCCTTCGAGGAGTACACGCAGGTCAAGCACGTGATGTACGACAACACCGCGGTCGCCGCGAAGGACTGGCACCGCACGATCTTCGGGGACCGATAGCCGACCGTCGCCCGACCGGCGACGCAACCCTCCGAAAGGGCACAGCGCATGGAGCAGTACGAGCCCGACAGCCTGTCCGCGGCGCAGCTCGCGGCGATACGCCGCAGTCTGACGAGCGGCCGGGGCGCCCTCAGCCGCCGTTCGATGCTGCGCGCGGGCGGCGTCGGCGCGCTCGCCGTCGGCGGCCTCGCGTCCCTGACCGCGTGCGGCATCCCGCCCGCCAAGCGGGAGGGCCCGAGCACCGCCTCCACGGACGACTCGGCCAAGGAGAAGACGGTCGCCTTCTCCAACTGGACCGAGTACATGGACGTCAGCGAGGACGAGAAGTCCCGCCCCTCCCTGGAGGCGTTCGAGAAGCGCACCGGGATCAAGGTCAAGTACACCGAGGACATCAACGACAACGTCGAGTTCTTCGGCAAGATCAAGCCGCAGCTCGCGGCCGGCCAGGACACCGGCCGCGACCTCATATGCGTCACCGACTGGCTCGCCGCCCGGATGATCCGGCTCGGCTGGGCGCAGAAGCTCGACCCCGCGAACCTCCCCACGCGTACAGCAACCTCTCCGCCCAGTTCCGCAACCCCGACTGGGACCCGGGCCGGGCCCACTCGTACCCTGGACCGGCATCTCCACCGTCATCGCGTACAACGTGAAGGCGACCGGCGGGAAGAAGGTCGACTCCGTCACCCAGCTCCTGGACGACCCCTCGCTCAAGGGCCGGGTCGGCTTCCTCACCGAGATGCGCGACACCGTCGGCATGACCCTGCTCGACCTCGGCAAGGACCCGGGCGGCTTCACGGACGCCGACTTCGACGCGGCGGTCGGACGCCTCCAGAAGGGCGTCGACAAGAAGCAGATACGCCGCTTCACCGGCAACGACTACACGTCCGACCTCGACAAGGGCGACATCGCCGCCTGTCTCGCCTGGGCCGGCGACATCATCCAGCTCCAGGCGGACAACCCCGACATCCGTTACTCCATACCGGCGGCCGGCTACATCACCTCCACCGACAACCTGCTCGTCCCCGCGCAGTCCCGGCACAAGACCAACGCCGAGAAGCTCATCGACCACTACTACGAGCTCCCCGTCGCCGCCCAGCTCGCCGCGTACATCAACTACGTCTGCCCCGTCGACGGGGTGAAGGACGAGCTCGCGAAGATCGACCCCGAGCTCGCGGACAACACGCTGATCCTCCCCGACAAGGCCATGGCGAAGAAGTCGCACGCCTTCCGCTCGCTCACCGGCGCGGAGGAGACGGCGTACGAGGAGAAGTTCGCCAAGCTCATCGGCGCCTGAGTCCGGCCTCGTCCACCCCTCTCACTCCCCTGGGACCACGACCCATGACTGACAACACTGCTCACACTGGAAGAACACGGGCGGCGGCGACGTCCGTCTCACCGGGATCAGCAAGACGTACGGCTCCTTCACCGCCGTCCACCCGCTCGACCTGACCGTCCCGCAGGGCCTCCTTCTTCGCCCTCCTCGGCGCCTCCGGCTGCGGCAAGACCACCACCCTGCGCATGATCGCCGGCCTGGAGGACCCGAGCACCGGCACCGTCTTCCTCGGCGACACCGACGTCACCGACCTCCCGCCCTACAAGCGGCCGGTCAACACCGTCTTCCAGTCCTACGCGCTCTTCCCGCACATGGACATCTCCGAGAACATCGCCTTCGGCCTGCGCCGCCGCGGCATCAAGTCGGTCAAGAAGCAGGTCGACGACATGCTGGAGCTCGTCCAGCTCGGCGACAAGGCCCGGCACAAGCCGCACCAGCTCTCCGGCGGCCAGCAGCAGCGCGTCGCCGTGGCCCGCGCCCTCATCAACCACCCGCAGGTGCTCCTCCTCGACGAGCCCCTCGGCGCCCTCGACCTCAAGCTGCGCCGCCAGATGCAGCTCGAACTCAAGCGGATCCAGACCGAGGTCGGCATCACCTTCGTGCACGTCACCCACGACCAGGAGGAGGCCATGACCATGGCCGACCAGGTCGCAGTGATGAACGGCAGCCGGGTCGAGCAGCTCGGCGCCCCCGCCGACCTGTACGAGAACCCGCGGACCACCTTCGTCGCCAACTTCCTCGGCACCTCCAACCTCATCGAGGCCGAGGTCCTGGAGACCGGCTCCACCGGCTCCGACGTGCTCGTCACGGCGGGCGGCGGCAGGCTCAGGGTCCCCGGCGGCCGCTGTACCCCCGCCGTCCGGGCGGGCGGCAAGCTGCTCGTGGGCGTCCGCCCCGAGAAGATCTCCCTCACCCACGCGGACGACGCCGGCGCGATAGCCGACGGCCGCAACCGCGTCACCGGCCGGATCGCCGACTCCTCCTTCATCGGCGTCTCCACCCAGTACGTGGTGAACTCGCCCGCCGGAGCCGAGCTCCAGGTGTACGAGCAGAACATCGAGCGCGACACCCGCCTGGTCCCGGGCGCCGAGGTGGTCCTGCACTGGAACCCGGCGCACACCTTCGGACTCGACGCCGATCAGGACATCGACGCGGGCGTGGAGAGCGTGGAGGACGCCGGATGAGCGCCCCGACCCTCACGAAGGAGACGCCGGAATCGGTGGAGGAACCGGTTCTGCGCAAGCCCGCCACCCGCAAGCGGCTCGTCCCCTACTGGCTGCTGCTCCCCGGCATCGTCTGGCTGCTCGTCTTCTTCGCGCTGCCGCTGGTCTACCAGGCCTCCACCTCGGTCCAGACCGGCTCCCTCGAAGCCGGCTTCCAGGTCACCTGGCACTTCCAGACCTACTGGGAGGCCCTCCAGGAGTACTGGCCGCAGTTCGTCCGCTCCCTGCTCTACGCCGGGACCGCGACCGTGCTCTGCCTGCTCCTCGGCTACCCGCTCGCGTACCTGATCGCCTTCCGGGCCGGGCGCTGGCGCAATCTGCTCCTCGTCCTCGTCATCGCCCCTTCTTCACCAGCTTCCTCATCCGGACGCTGGCGTGGAAGACGATCCTGGCGGACGACAGCGTCGTGGTCGACGCGCTGAACGCGCTGCACGTCCTCGACGTGACGAGCTGGCTCGGCTGGACCGAGGGCGACCGCGTGCTCGCCACCCCGATGGCGGTCGTCTGCGGCCTCACGTACAACTTCCTGCCCTTCATGATCCTGCCCTCTACACCTCCCTGGAGCGGATCGACGGACGGCTCCACGAGGCCGCGCAGGACCTCTACGCCTCCCCGGCGACCACCTTCCGCAAGGTGACCTTCCCGCTGTCGATGCCCGGCGTCGTCTCCGGCACCCTGCTCACCTTCATCCCGGCGAGCGGCGACTACGTGAACTCCGAACTGCTCGGCTCGACCGACACCAAGATGGTCGGCAACGTCATCCAGTCGCAGTTCCTGCGGGTCCTCGACTACCCGACGGCCGCCGCGCTCTCCTTCATCCTCATGGCGATCGTCCTGGTCATGGTCACCGTCTACATCCGCCGCGCCGGAACGAGGACCTCGTCTGATGCGCTGGATCCGCAAGAACCTCGTCGTCGTCGCGGGCCTGCTGACGCTCGCGTACATGATCCTGCCGAACCTCGTCGTGATGGCGTTCTCGTTCAACAAGCCGAACGGGCGCTTCAACTACTCCTGGCAGCAGTTCTCCCTGGACGCCTGGAAGGACCCTGCGGGGTCGCCGACATGTGCCAGTCGTTGTCGCTCTCGCTCCAGCTCGCCGCCTGGGCCACCCTCGGCGCCGTCGCCCTCGGCACGGCGATCGCCTTCGCGCTCGTCCGCTACCGCTTCCGGGCGCGCGGCGCGACCAACTCGCTGATCTTCCTGCCGATGGCGATGCCCGAGGTCGTCATGGCCGCCTCGCTGCTCACCCTCTTCCTCAACATGGGGATCGAGCTGGGCTTCTGGACGGTCCTGATCGCCCACATCACCTTCTGCCTGTCGTTCGTCGTGACGGCGGTCAAGGCCCGGGTCATGTCCATGGACCCGCGTCTTGAGGAGGCCGCGCGCGACCTCTACGCGGGGCCCGCGCAGACCTTCCTGCGCGTCACCCTGCCGATCGCCGCCCCCGGCATCGCCGCCGGCGCGCTGCTCGCCTTCGCGCTCTCGTTCGACGACTTCATCATCACCAACTTCAACGCGGGACCGTCCACGGTCACCTTCCCCATGTTCGTCTGGGGCTCGGCGCAGCGCGGCACACCCGTTCAGATCAACGTCATCGGCACCGCGATGTTCGTCCTCGCGGTACTGGTGGTCATGGCCGGGCAAATCATTACGAACCGGCGCAAGAAAACAGCAACAGCCTGAGCGAAGGCCGCCCAGGCACCGAAGGAGTTGGAAACCATGGCCCCAGTCGCCATGCGTCTCGCCGCCCAATCTCTCTCCGACGCCCAGCCCGTCCCCTTCTGGCTGGAAGACCCCGGCAAGCCCGGAGCCCTGCCCGCCCTCACCGGCACCGAGAAGTGCGACCTCCTCGTGGTCGGCGGCGGCTACAGCGGCCTGTGGACCGCGCTCCTCGCCAAGGAGCGCGATCCCTCCAAGGACGTCGTCCTGATCGAGGGGCGCGAGGTGGGCTGGGCCGCCTCGGGCCGCAACGGCGGCTTCTGCGCGGCCTCCCTCACCCACGGCTTCGGCAACGGGCTCGCCCGCTGGCCGGGCGAGCTGCCGAAGCTGGAGGAGCTGGGCGAGCGGAACCTCGACGCCATCGAGGAGGCCGTCGCCCGCTACTCCCTGGACTGCGACTTCGAGCGCACCGGCGAGATCGACGTGGCCACCGAGCCGTACCAGGTCGAGGAGCTGCACGAGGTGCACGCCGAGCTCGACCGGCTCGGCCTCGCGGACGGCGTCGACCTCCTCGACCGGGACGCGGTGCGCGCCGAGGTCGACTCGCCGACCTTCCTCGGCGGCCTCTGGGACCGCCGCGGCGTCGCCATGCTGAACCCCGCCAAGCTGGCCTGGGGCCTCAAGCGGGCCTGCCTCGGCCTGGGCGTCCGGATCTACGAGAACACCCCGGCCTCGACCTGGTCTCCGTCGGCGCCGGCATGGGCGTGCGCACCCCGTACGGCAAGGTCCTCGCCCGCCGGGTCGCGCTCGGCACCAACGTCTTCCCGTCCCTGGTCAAGCGCGTCCGGGCCTACACGGTCCCGGTCTACGACTACGCCCTGACGACCGAGCCGCTCAGCCCGGAGCAGCTCGCCTCGATCGGCTGGAAGAACCGGCAGGGCCTCGGCGACTCCGCCAACCAGTTCCACTACTTCCGGATCACCGCCGACCACCGGATCCTGTGGGGCGGCTACGACGCGATCTACCCCTTCGGCGGCAAGGTCAGCGCCGACATGGACCACCGCCCCGAGACGTACCTCAAGCTGGCCGAGCACTTCTTCCGCTGCTTCCCGCAGTTGGAGGGGCTCCGCTTCAGCCACGCCTGGGGCGGCGCGATCGACACCTGCTCCCGCTTCTCGGCCTTCTTCGGCACGGCCCACAAGGGGAAGGTGGCGTACGCGGCCGGGTTCACCGGCCTCGGCGTCGGCGCCACCCGCTTCGGCGCCGACGTGATGCTCGACCTGCTCGCGGGGGAGCGCACCGAGCGCACCGAGCTGGACATGGTCCGCTCCAAGCCGCTGCCGTTCCCGCCCGAGCCGGTCGCCTGGGCCGGCATCGGCCTCACCAAGTGGTCGCTCGCCCGCGCCGACGAGAACGGCGGCCGGCGCAACCTGTGGCTGAAGACCATGGACCGCCTGGGTCTTGGCTTCGACAGTTGACCGGTCGCGTGACGTACGTCACAACCGACGAGTAGGCGAAGTCGCGTAAGAGCGGCCGCCCTCCCGCTCTCTCCGTGTGGACACCGTGTCCACACGGAAGGAGGACGTCGCGATGACTGGTACGGGGGCCACGGGCGCCAGGAGTGCGGTGGAGTGGCTGCTCGCGGCCGCGCCCGATCCCGACGCCTGCCGGTGGGAGTGGGAGCGCAACCCGCACGGGGTCGCGCTCCTGCCCGCCGGCGTGCGCTGGGACGTGCTGATCCTGCCGGCCGGGCTGGGCTATCCCACGCTCGACGTGCTGACCCGCCTGGTGGGCCGTCCGGGCCCGGTCCTGGCCGACTTCGGCGACGCCCGGATGGGCTTCTTCGTCCCGCCGGGCACCGCCGCCCGCTGGCTCGGCACCGGGATCCGCAGCGCGGGCGCCGGGACCTGGATCGTCGTCCCGTACCCGGGCCGGGCGGCCGGCGCGGTGCGCTGGCTGGTGGTGCCGGACGGCTCGGGAACCCTCACCGACGCCCCGCTCCTGGAGCTGGCGATGCACGAGGCGGCGGGCCGGCTGGCCGGGGAGAGGGGGAGATCGAGGGGCGCTGAGGGGCGCTGAGGGGGAGGGGCGGAGGCGTCGTCCGTACAGAGGTCTTGACCACTCGATTGGTCTGGACCATGCTGTGCCGCGCTCCCTTCGATTCCCCACCCCCGATCGTCCCTCGATCACCCTTCGATCTCCCTTCCCCGGAGGCAGTTGTGGCCCGCTCCAGACCCCTCACCCTGATACTGGCGGGCGCCCTCGCCGCCGGTGGACTCCTCGCGCTCACCCCGGCGCCCAGGCCGCCGACGCCGAACTCGCCCGCAACGGCGGCTTGAGGCCGGACTCGACGGCTGGACCTGTACGGCGGGCAGCGGCGCCGCCGTCTCGTCGCCCGTGCACGGCGGGACGAAGGCGCTCCAGGCCACCCCGGCCGGCAGCGACAACGCCCGCTGCTCCCAGACCGTCACCGTGAAGCCCAACTCCACGTACGCGCTGAGCGGCTGGGTGCGCGGCAGCTACGTCTACCTGGGCGCCACCGGCACCGGCACCACCGACGTCTCCACCTGGACGGGCTCGGCCCCCGACTGGCAGAAGCTCAGCACGAGCTTCACCACGGGCCCTCCACCACCTCGGTCACGATCTACACCCACGGCTGGTACGGCACCCCCGCCTACCAGGCCGACGACCTCTCCCTGTACGGCCCCGGCGGCGACCCGGTCCAGCTCCCCGCCGCCCCCACCGGGCTCGCGGCCGGTTCCCCGACCTCCACCACCGTGCCGCTGACCTGGAGCGCGGTCCCCGGCGCCACCTCGTACCACGTCTACCGGGGCACCACGAAGATCCAGACGGTGACCGGCACCTCGGCCACCGCGACCGGTCTCACGCCCTCCACCGCGTACACCTTCCAGGTCAGCGCCGCGAACGCGGCGGGCGAGTCCCCGAAGTCCGCGGCCGTCACCGCGACCACCACCAGCGGCGGCGGGAACGGCGGCACCAACGGCCTGCCCGCGCACGCCCTCGTCGGCTACCTCCACGCCAGCTTCGCCAACGGCTCCGGCTACACCCGCATGGCCGACGTCCCCGACTCCTGGGATGTCATCAACCTGGCCTTCGGCGAGCCGACCTCGGTGACCTCGGGCGACATCCGCTTCAGCCTCTGCCCGGCCACCGAGTGCCCCAACGTCGAGTCGCCCGCCGACTTCAAGGCGGCGATCAAGGCCAAGCAGGCCGCCGGCAAGAAGGTCCTCATCTCCATCGGCGGCCAGAACGGCCAGGTCCAGCTCTCGACCACGGCCGCCCGCGACGCCTTCGTCACCTCCGTCTCGAAGATCATCGACGAGTACGGGCTCGACGGCCTGGACATCGACTTCGAGGGCCACTCCCTCTCGCTCCAGACCGGCGACACCGACTTCCGGAGCCCGACCAGCCCGGTCATCGTCAACCTGATCCAGGCGGTCAAGACCCTCAAGGCCAAGTACGGCGCGAAGTTCGTCCTGACCATGGCCCCGGAGACCTTCTTCGTCCAGCTCGGCTACCAGTACTACGGCTCCGGCCCTGGGGCGGCCAGGACCCGCGCGCCGGCGCCTACCTGCCGGTCATCCACGCCCTGCGCGACGACCTCACCCTGCTGCACGTCCAGGACTACAACTCGGGCTCCATCATGGGCCTGGACAACCAGTACCACTCCATGGGCGGCGCGGACTTCCACATCGCCATGACCGACATGCTCCTCACCGGCTTCCCGGTCGCCGGCAACACGGACCGCGTCTTCCCGGCCCTCCGCCCCGAGCAGGTCGCCATCGGCCTCCCGGCCTCCACCCAGGCGGGCAACGGCCACACCAGCCCGTCCGAGGTGAACAAGGCCCTGGACTGCCTGACCAAGAAGACCAACTGCGGCTCCTACCAGACCCACGGCACCTGGCCCGCCCTGCGCGGCCTGATGACCTAGTCCATCAACTGGGACCGCTTCAACCAGTGGCAGTTCTCGCAGAACTTCGACGCGTACAAGTGGAGCTGACGGCCAGGATCCACAGCCCCAGGCAGAGACTGGCCACCACGTCCAGCGGCCAGTGGTAGCCCCGCAGCACCAAGCCGGTCCCCGTCACCGCCGTCAGCACGGCGGCGACGGGAACCAGGCGGTTCGAGACGAGGAAGGCCGCGCCGAAGTAGGCCACCATCGCGGTGGCCGTGTGGCCCGACGGGTAGTAGCCGTGCGCCCACGGCTCCAGGGGCCCGGGCCGGGCGGTCCACTCCTTCAGCGGGATCACGAGCAGGGGTACGGCGGCCATGGCGAGCCCCGCGCACAGGGCAGCCCGCCCGCGCCCCCGCCACACCGCGTACGCCATCGCGCAGCCGAGCACGGGCAGGGCGACCGTCATGTTGCCGAGGTCGGAGGCGAGTTCGCTCAGGGGCCGGGGACCGTGTCCACCAGGGCCCGGGACACCCGCTCGTCGAGCCTGGCCAAGGGGCCGTGGACGAGCACCTGCCAGGTCACGACGGCGAGGGCGACGAGCGCCGAGAAGAGCCGGCCGCCCTGGAACAGGGGGGTGGTTCCAGGGCAGCCGAGGGGATCGGGCTGCCGCGCGCCCCGGGGGTATGGGGCGTGCGGCCATCCGATCGGTGAGGAGTGCCGGGGCACGAGGCGCCGGCGACGTGCGCGGAGGCACGGTGCGGACGGGGCTGGGGAGGCTCCGCCCGGGGTGTTTCTCTCATCCGTGGGAACCGTACGCCAGAGGAAGGGGGCCGACAGCGGGAAACGCGTCCCGCCATCGGTCCCCACGGAGTCTTCACACCGCGGCCCTCACGGGCCCGTGTGTCAGATCTGGGCGAACGCGTTCTCGATGATGTCGAGGCCCTCGTTCAGCAGGTCCTCGCCGATGACCAGCGGCGGCAGGAAGCGGAGCACGTTGCCGTAGGTGCCGCAGGTCAGGACCAGGAGGCCCTCCGCGTGGCAGGCCTTCGCCAGGGCGCCGGCGGCCTCCGCGTACGGCTCCTTGGTCGCCGGGTCCTTCACCAGCTCGATGGCGATCATGGCGCCGCGGCCGCGGATGTCGCCGATGGCCGGGAACTTCTCCTGCATGGCGGTGAGGCGGGCCTTCATGACCTCCTCGATGCGCTTGGCCTTCCCGTTGAGGTCCAGCTCCTTCATCGTCTCGATGGAGCCGAGCGCACCGGCGCAGGCCACCGGGTTGCCGCCGTAGGTGCCGCCCAGGCCGCCGCCGTGGACGGAGTCCATGATCTCGGCGCGGCCGGTGACGGCGGCGAGCGGCAGACCGCCCGCGATGCCCTTGGCGGTGGTGATGAGGTCCGGGACGACGCCCTCGTCCTCGCAGGCGAACCACTGGCCGGTGCGGCAGAAGCCGGACTGGATCTCGTCCGCGACGAAGACGATGCCGTTGTCGTTGGCGAACTTCACGATCGCCGGCAGGAAGCCCTTGGCCGGCTCGATGAAGCCGCCCTCGCCGAGGACCGGCTCGATGATGATCGCGGCGACGTTGTCGGCGCCGATCTGCTTGCTGATCTGGTCGATCGCCTGGGCGGCGGCCTCGGGGCCGCAGTTCTCGGCGCCGGTGGGCCAGCGGTAGCCGTAGGCCACCGGCACGCGGTACACCTCGGGCGCGAACGGACCGAAGCCCTGCTTGTACGGCATGTTCTTCGAGGTGAGCGCCATCGTCAGGTTCGTACGGCCGTGGTAGCCGTGGTCGAAGACGACGACGGCCTGGCGCTTGGTGTACGAACGGGCGATCTTGACCGCGTTCTCGACGGCCTCGGCGCCCGAGTTGAACAGCGCCGACTTCTTGGCGTGGTCGCCCGGGGTCAGCTCGGCGAGCGCCTCGCAGACCTCCACGTAGCCCTCGTACGGCGTCACCATGAAACAGGTGTGGGTGAAGTCCTGGAGCTGCGCGGAGGCGCGGCGCACGACGGCCTCGGCGGAGGCGCCGACCGAGGTCACGGCGATGCCGGAGCCGAAGTCGATCAGGCGGTTGCCGTCGACGTCCTCGATGATGCCGCCGCCGGCCCGCTTGGTGAAGACGGGCAGCGTGGAGCCCACGCCACCGGCGACCGCGTCGAGGCGTCGGGCCTGAAGCTCCTGCGACTTCGGACCGGGGATGGCGGTGACGACGCGCCGCTCCTGCGGGACAGCGTTCATGCGGGGCTCCTGGGGGTGATCTGGACGCACTTGTGGGTTTCCTCCGCAGGCTAGGCGGGGCGGAGGGGAGAGGCATGCGCCGATCGGGAGTGGTGGCGGGTGTGTCGTTGTCCGGGATGGACAGGAAGCCTTACGGGAGGGCGTTGACGCGGTGCGCCGGCGGGGATCCGGCCGCACGGGTGGTCGAAATCCCTCCGGGGCGCCGCGGGCCCACTAGATTGACGAGGGCACAGACGCGGCGACCTGGCTGGTCAGGGGCAGGGGTTCATGGAGACCGACGGCACGTACGAGTCACGCGACACCACGGGGGCGCGGTACCGCGCCGGCGGGGCCGCCCGTACCGCCGCTCCCTCCGACCCAGGGACCGCCTCCCGCGCCGCACACCGGCCAGACCACGCAGCCACCGCGACCCGGGACGGGGCCGCGGCCCGCGGCCCCGCCTTCCGCGCCGCCGCCCGTCCCGCCCAGGCCGGCCACCGCGCCCGGTGTCTCCCTCCCCGTGCCCGGTGCGGCCACCGCGCCCATGGTCGCCTGGCTCGACGCCCCCGGCCCGAGGCCGCGCCCGGCATCTGGCGGTTCCGGCACGTGCCACCGCCGCCGCCCCGGGAGGCCCGTCGACTCGCGCCCGTCACCGTGGCCGGACTCCTCATCCCCCTGGTGGTGGGACTGCTCCTGTGGTCGGCCTGGCGGCGCGGCGCCGTTCCCTACCAGTCCGTCCCGCTGATCGCGTTCACCCCCGCCGACTGGTGGTACGCCGGGACCACCTCGCCCCGCGACTGGCACGGCGAGGAGGCCCGGGCCGTCTACGACGGCGTCTTCTTCGCGGTGCTCCTCTACGCGATCGCCCGGCTCGGGGCCTGGGCCGAACTCGCCCGCCACCACTTGCCGACCGCCGCCCTCCCGCGCGCGCCGGGCTCACGGCCGGCGCGGCCCTGATCGCTCTGACGTTCGTCTGGCCCCGCGCCTTTCCCGGCGTCGGCTGGGAGGCACTGCCGGTCTCCAGGCCGGTGTTCTCCCTCGTGACGCTGATCGGCGGCGGATACGACGTCCTCACCTCACCGGTTCTCGTATACACCGTCTACGCGCTGATCGGAGCGGCCGTCCTGTGGCCCTTCGCCCGCCTCGGCTCCTGGCCCGCCTTCGTCCGTGAACGGCTGCGCTCCCGCGCCGACACCGCCACCCCGCAGCCCGACCGGGCCGTGCCCGTCCCCCTCGCAGTGGCCCGAGCTGAGGGCGGCGGGGAGTGGCGGACCGCGGACCTGCTCGCCGGCGAACTCGCCGCCGGACGCATGAACGACGTGGACTGCGCACGGATCCGCAGGAACCTGGAGCGGGGCCGGAGCGACGCAGGGGTCTCGCCTCCTTCGTCGACACCGTGCTCCGCCGGGGCGCGGCGGCCTGGGCACACCCGTCGGGCCACCGGGACCTGCCGGTCCGTGCCGCCGCCCACGACCTCCTGCTGGGCCAGGTCCGCATCGGACGCTGCGCGGCCGAGGAACGGAATCCGGCCGCCTACCGGGGCGCCGGCCTGGCCCTCGACCCGTCCGCGCTCGGCACCTCCCTGCTCGTCGTGGGGCCCTCCGGCATCGGCGGAACGGGCCGTCCGACCGGCCCGGTCGTCGAGTCCCTCACCCTCCAGGCGCTCACCGGCACCTGCGCGGTCGTCGCCGTCGGCACGGCGGAAGCGCCTTTCGGACCCGAGACGGCGTACGACGTCGTGATCCGGCCGGGCGACCCGTCCTCGCCGTACGACCTCGACCCGTACGCCGGCCTCACCGACCCCGACGAGGCCGCGGCCCTGCTCGCCGAAGGTCTGGCGGGGGACATCGAGAACGTCGACGCCCGGCGCGCCGCCACCGTCCTCGCCCAGCTCATCGGCCCCTACCGGGCGGCACACGGCCGCTTCCCGTCCGTCCCCGTCCTCCGCGAACTGCTCGAAGCGGGCCCGGTGGCGCTGACGGCTCTGCTCGACCGGCTGCCGGCGGACGGCGCCGCCACGATGCGGCGCGAGCTGGAGGCGCGGATCCGGCAGGCCGGCACCGCGGCCGACGCCGGGCCGCTCCTCGCGGACCGCCTGTCGCTCCTCGACCGGCCCGCGTTCGCCGAGTTCTTCGGTGCCGACGGAGGAGCCGTACGTCCGTTCTCGCTGAAGTCCGTCACGCACCACCCGCTGCGCGTCCGGATCGAGCTGCCCGAACACGGCCACGAAGAGGCGTCGCGGCTCCTCGTCCGCCTGATCCTCGCCCAGTTCCTGACGGCGTCCCGGGCGGCCACCGGCCGCGCGCACTTCGTCTCCCTCGTGCTCGACGACGCCACCGGGGCGCTCACCCCCGGCACCGTCCGCTCCCTGCAGCGACTGCGTCCGTACAACGCCGGAGTCGTCCTCGGCCTCCGTACCCTCGGCGAGGTGCCCGAGGCGCTGCACGGTCCGCTGCTCGGCGCCGTCGGCTGCCGCGTGGCGCTCTCCGGCATCAGCACCTGGGACGGCCGGGGCTTCGCCGAGACCTGGGGCAAGGAATGGGTGGAGACCACGGAGGTGGCGCACCACACGGTCTTCGCCGACCAGCCCATGACCCGTTTCATCCACGCCCTGCGCAAGAAGATCACGGGCAAGGCCGTCACCACCGACGCCGTCACGACACGAAAGGTCGAGCGCGAGCGGTGGTCCGCCTCGAACTCGCGCACTCCGTGCCGCCCGGCCACGCCGTCGTCTCCCTGAGCACGGTCGCCGGCGAGCACACACCCCCTCCTCGTCGACCTCCGCAACTGAGCACCCGCCCCCACCCCTGGCACAATCGGGGGCGCCGCTCGGCTGAGCGGCGCCCCTCCCAAAGGTCCGACGGTCGCCAATGCCGCCCACCCTCGCCTCGCTCGCGCAGCACTCCGCCCTCAAGCTCGTCGTCCGGGCCGGTGAGGACCGTCTCGACACGCCCGTCCGCTGGGCGCACGTCAGTGAGCTCGCCGATCCCGTGCCGTACATGGAGGGGGCGAGCTGCTGCTCACCACCGCGCTCACCCTCGACGCGGAGGACCTGGAGGCGATGCGCCGCTACGTGCGGCGGCTGCTGGGGGCGGGGGTCGTCGGGCTCGGGTTCGCCGTGGGGGTGAACTACGAGGAGATTCCGGCGGCGCTCCTCGAAGCGGCCCGCGAGGAGCACCTGCCGCTGCTCGAAGTGCCGCGCCGCACCCCCTTCCTCGCCATCAGCAAGGCCGTCTCCGCCGCCATCTCCGCCGACCAGTACCGCGCCGTCACCGCCGGCTTCGAAGTGCAGCGCGAGCTGACCCGGGCCGCCCTCGCCGAGGGCCCCGACGCCGTCGTCGCCCGCCTCGCCGCGCACGTCGACGGCTGGGCCGCCCTCTACGACACCTCCGGCAAGCCCGTCGCCGTCTCGCCCGAGTGGGCCGCCCGCCGGGCCGCCCGCCTCACCCCCGACGTGGAGAAGCTGCGCGAACGCCCCGCCCCGCCAGCGCCGTCGTCGGCGGCACGGACGACCGCGTCGAGCTCCAGTCGCTCGGCACCGGCCGCCGCGTCCGGGGCGCCCTCGCCGTCGGCACCGGCGCCCCCTCGGCACCGCCGAGCGGTACGCCGTCCACTCGGCCATCGCCCTGCTCACCCTCACCACGGAACGCTCCCGTTCCTCCAGGCCGCCGAACAGCGCCTCGGCGCCGCCGTCCTGCGCATGATGCTCGCCGGACAGCCCGACCACGCGCGCGCGGTGGCCGGCGACGTGTACGGCGGGCTCCTCGACGCCCCCTTCCGGATCCTCGTCGCCGAACCCGCCGGCGGCGAACCGGCCGCCGAACCGCCCCTCCCCGTCCTCGCCGAGGCCCTGGAGGCCGCCGCCGCCCGCGCGGGCGAGGCGGTCCTTACCGTCCCCGAGGGCGAGCAGCGGCTCGTCGTCCTCGCCGGCGACGGCGGCGCGGTCGTCACCGCCTGCGAGGGGTACGCCGAACGCGAGGCCGAGGAGGCCGGCGTCGTCGTCGGCCTCTCCGCCCCGGCCGGCCCGATCGCGGCCGCCGCCGCGTACAAGCAGGCCGAGCAGGCGCTCTCGGTGGCCCGCCGCCGGGGCAGGGCCCTCGTCGAGCACGAGGACCTCGCGGCGGGCTCGGTCCTGCCGCTCCTCGCCGACGACGCCGTCCGCGCCTTCGCCGACGGGATGCTCCGGGCCCTGCGCGACCATGACGCCACCGGCCGCGGCGACCTGGTGGCCTCCCTGCGCGCCTGGCTCTCCCGGCACGGCCAGTGGGACGCGGCGGCGGCCGACCTGGGCGTCCACCGGCACACCCTGCGCTACCGGATGCGCCGCGTGGAGGAGATCCTGGGCCGCTCCCTGGACGACCCGGACGTACGGATGGAGCTGTGGCTCGCCCTGAAGGCCACGGGGAGGGGCCGAGTAAGCCCCCGGGGGCCCGGCCCCGCCCCCGAGGCCCCAGCCCGAGGCCCACCCGTCTCAGTCGCCCGAGCCCCCGCCGTCGCCCCCGACGTAGTCGTTCCCCGACCCCCTGTTCCCGCCACGGCCCCGCCTGCCCCCGGCGCGCACCAGCTCCCCGCCCAGGAGCACCACCGCCGCCACCCCGCGGGTCCAGCGCGGGCCGCCCCGGGCCGCCCACACCACGCAGACGCACCCGCCCACGACGAGCACCAGGACAGCGGACATCACGAACAGGAACATGTGTTTCCCCTGCGGTTCTGCGGTTCTGCGGTTCTGCGGTCCCTCCCATCCTTCCATTCCGCTTCCCTCCGTCCCCGCCGTCCGAACGCCGCCGCGTTCCGCCGCCCCTGCCGCCCGCGGGCACATTCCTGGCCGAGTCCGTCCCGTACTCCCTACCCTCCTGCTCATGACAGAGCCCGCCGCCGACCCGGCCCCCGGCGCCCGTGCCGCCCTCCCCGCCGCGCCCCCGGCGCCCGCCCGCCGGATCACCGGCGCCGTCTGGGCCGCGCTCGGCATCGTGTACGTCGTGTGGGGGTCCACCTACCTCGGCATCCGGGTCGTCGTCGAGACCCTGCCGCCGTTCCTCTCCGCCGGCGCCCGCTTCGTCGTCGCCGGACTGCTGCTCGCCGGGATCGTCGCCTGGCGCCAGGGCCCCGCCGCCCTCGGGGTCACCCGCCGGCAGCTCGGCTCCGCCGTCCTCGTCGGCCTGCTCCTCGTCCTCGGCGGCAACGGCCTCGTCGTCCTCGCCGAGACCTCCGTCCCTCCGGACTCGCCGCGCTCCTCGTCGCCGTCGTCCCCGTCTGGGTCGTCGTCCTGCGCACCGCCGCCGGCGAGCGCCCCGGCCCCGGCGCGATCGGCGGCGTCCTGCTCGGCCTCGCGGGACTCGGCGTCCTCACCCTCCCCGGCCTGACCGGCGAGGTGGGCATCGGCGGCGTCCTGCTCGTGGTCGCCGGCGCGCTGAGCTGGTCCGTGGGCTCCTTCTCCTCCGCGCGCCTCCCGATGCCCGCCAGCCCCTTCGCCGCCAGCGCGTACGAGATGATCGCGGGCGGCCTCGCCGGGGCCGCCCTCGGCCTGTTCCGCGGCGAGCACCACGGCCTCGACCTCGCCGAGGTCTCCCCGCTCCTGGACCGCCCTCGCCTACCTGGTCGTCTTCGGCTCGCTGATCGCCTTCACCGCCTACGCCTGGCTCCTCCAGGCGGCCCCGCTCTCCCTCGTCGCGACCTACGCGTACGTCAACCCCGTCGTCGCGGTCGCCCTCGGCGCCCTCCTCCTGAACGAGGCCCTGACCTGGCCCGTCGTCCTCGGCGGCGCGATCGTCGTGGCCGGGGTCTGTCTGATCGTGTCGACCGAGCGGAGGGGATGAGCCGGAGCCCACCGGGCGGGCCTCCCCGGTCCTTCGGCCAATTCGGACAGGCTCTCCGCCGCACCACTCCACACCGGACAAACCCACCGGCCGCCCCGGCCCTAACGTGTCACGAGAGCAATCGCTCGCACCCCCGATACGGAAAGGGCCGGGACGCAATGACGACCACCCACGCCTTCTGGCTCGCCGGCCGCGAGGCCACCGGCGAGCCGCCTTCGACGTCACGAACTCCTTCGACGGACGTCTGGTCGGCAAGGTCAGCGTGCCCACCGAGGCCCAGGTCGAGGAGGCCGTCGCCGCCGCGCACGCCGTCGTCGACGAGTTCGCCGCCACCCCGGCGCACGTCCGCGCCGCCGCCCTCGACCACGTGTCGAAGCGGCTCGCCGAGCGCACCGAGGAGATCGCCCAGTTGATCTCCGCCGAGAACGGCAAGCCCATCAAGTGGGCCCGCGGCGAGGTCGGCCGCGCCGTCTCCGTCTTCCGTTTCGCCGCCGAGGAGGCCCGCCGCTTCAACGGCGGC
The DNA here is from genome assembly GCA_007858575.1 of Streptomyces sp. WAC08241. Taxonomy (GTDB): domain Bacteria; phylum Actinomycetota; class Actinomycetes; order Streptomycetales; family Streptomycetaceae; genus Streptomyces. The sequence continues at coordinate 3,784,786 of CP042279.1, read as the reverse complement.
GAGGCCCAACGCCTCGACACCGAGGCCGGCGGCGTGGGTCGGCTCGCGCTGACCCGCCGCATCCCCAAGGGCGTCGTCCTCGGCATCGCGCCGTTCAACTTCCCGCTGAACCTCAGCGCCCACAAGGTCGCCCCGGCCATCGCCGTCGGCGCCCCGATCATCCTCAAGCCGGCCCCGTCGACCCCGATCTCCTCCCTGATCCTGGGCGAGATCCTGGCCGAGACCGACCTGCCGGCCGGCTCCTGGTCGATCCTCACCGTGCCGAACGACCGGATGCCCGCCCTCGTCCAGGACGAGCGTCTCCCCGTCATCTCCTTCACCGGCTCCGACACGGTCGGCTACGCCATCCAGGAGTCCGTGCCGCACAAGCACTGCACCCTGGGCTCGGCGGCAACGCCGCGGCCGTCGTCCTGCCCGACTGGTCCTCCGAGGCCGACCTGGACTGGGCCGCGACCCGCATCGCCACCTTCTCCAACTACCAGGGCGGCCAGTCCTGCATCTCCGTCCAGCGCGTGATCGTCGACTCCTCCGTCCACGACCGCCTGCTGCCGAAGATCGTCGCCGCCGTCGAGGCCCAGGTCACCGGTGACCCGGCGGACGACGCCACCGACGTCGGCCCGCTCGTCGACGAGGCCGCCGCGAAGCGCGTCGAGTCCTGGGTGGACGAGGCCGTCGAGGCCGGCGCCACGCTCCTGACCGGCGGCAAGCGCGAGGGCGCCACCTACGCCCCACCGTCCTCACCGGCCTCCCGGCCGACGTCACCCTGGCCCGCGCCGAGGTCTTCGGCCCGGTCCTGACGATCACCGAGGTCGACGGCGAGGCCGAGGCGTTCGCCGCGGTCAACGACTCCGACTTCGGCCTCCAGGCCGGCGTCTTCACCCACGACCTCCAGGCCGCCTTCCGCGCTCACCGCGCCCTGGAGGTCGGCGGCGTGATCGTCGGCGACGTCCCCTCGTACCGCGCCGACCAGATGCCGTACGGCGGTGCCAAGCGTTCCGGCGTCGGCCGCGAGGGCGTCAAGTACGCGATGGACGACTACACCTACGAGCGCGTCCTCGTCCTGACGGGCCTCGCCCTGTAGGACCTGTAGGGACCTGTAGGCCCCGGAAGGCCTGGAGGACACCTGGAGGACCCGAAGACGTACGGCCCCTCCGGGCCGCACGTCCTCCGGGGCGCACGCCCCACCGGACCAGGCGGTCCGGCTCCACTGTGCGGGGAGCCGGGCCGCCTTTCCTACCCGTCGGGCCCCGTTCCGCCATGCGGAACGCCGGGCCGCCCGCCGCACGAGACGGCAGGATGGCGCCGTGACCGTCATCGACATCCCCGGCTCCAAGTCCGTCACCGCCCGCGCGCTCTTCCTCGCCGCGGCCGCCGAGGCACCACCACCCTCCTGCGGCCCCTCGTCTCCGACGACACCGAGGGCTTCGCCGAAGGGCTCGCCGCCCTCGGCTACGCCGTCCGCCGCGAGCCCGGCGCCTGGCACGTCGAGGGCCGGCCCGCCGGACCCGGCGCGGAGACCGCCGACATCTACTGCCGCGACGGCGCCACCACCGCCCGCTTCCTGCCCGCCCTCGCCGCCGCCGGCCACGGCACGTACCGCTTCGACGCCTCCGCCCAGATGCGCAGGCGCCCCCTCGGCCCGCTCACCACCGCCCTGCGGGCCCTCGGCGTCGACCTGCGGCACGGCGGACAGGAGGCCACCACCCGCTCGCCGTCCACGCCCACGGCGTCAAGGGCGGCGCGCTCACCCTGGACGCCGGGCAGTCCTCCCAGTACCTCACCGCCCTGCTCATGCTCGGCCCGCTCACCGCCGAGGGCCTCGACATCACCGTCACCGACCTGGTCTCGGAGCCGTACGTCGAGATCACCCTCGCCATGATGCGCGGCTTCGGCGCCGAGGTCCGGCGGGAGGGGCGCACCTACCGCGTCGCCCCCACCGGCTACCGGGCCAGGACGTACGGCATCGAGCCCGACGCCTCCACCGCGAGCTACTTCTTCGCCGCCGCCGCCCTCGAACCCGGCCGCTCCGTCACCGTCCCCGGCCTCGGCACCGGCGCCCTCCAGGGCGACCTCGCCTTCGTCGACGTCCTGCGCCGCATGGGCGCCGACGTCGAGATCGGCGCGGACGCCACCACCGTCCGCTCCACCGGCACCCTGCGCGGACTCACCGTCACCATGCGGGACATCTCGGACACCATGCCGACCCTCGCCGCGATCGCGCCGTTCGCCGACGGACCGGTCCGCATCGAGGACGTCGCCAACACCCGGGTCAAGGAGTGCGACCGGCTCGACGCCTGCGCCGAGAACCTGCGCCGCCTCGGGATCACCGTCCGCACCGGCCCCGACTGGATCGAGATCCACCCGGGCACCCCCGCCGGACCCGTCGAGATCGCCACCCACGGCGACCACCGGATCGTCATGTCCTTCGCGGTCACCGCCCTGCGCACCCCCGGCGTCACCTTCGACGACCCCGGCTGCGTGAAGAAGACGTTCCCCGACTTCCACCGGGTCTTCGACGCGTTCGTCCGCACCCCGTGAAGACCGCGCCGCGTTTGGGGCAAGAATGGGGGCATGACCGACCGCCCCTCACCCCTCGCCGACCCGCACGTCGCCTTCGACGTCTCCGAAGGACGCCGGGACATCGTCGTCCTCGGCTCGACCGGGTCCATCGGCACCCAGGCCATCGATCTGGTGCTGCGCAACCCCGACCGCTTCCGGGTCACCGCCCTGGCCGCCTCCGGCGGCCGGATCGAACTGCTCGCCGAGCAGGCGCATGAGCTGGGGGTCGCCGCGGTCGCGGTCGCCCGCGAGGAGGCGCTGCCCGAGCTGCGCGAGGCCCTGAAGGCGCTGTACGGCTCCGCGCCCCTGCCCGAGCTCCTGGCGGGGCCGGACGCCGCCACGCGGCTCGCCGCGTCCCCGTGCCACACGGTCCTCAACGGCATCACCGGCTCCATCGGCCTCGCGCCCACCCTCGCCGCCCTCGAAGCCGGCCGCACCCTCGCCCTCGCCAACAAGGAGTCGCTGATCGTCGGCGGCCCCTGGTGAAGGCGCTCGCCAAGCCGGGCCAGATCATCCCGGTCGACTCCGAGCACGCGGCCCTCTTCCAGGCGCTCGCCGCCGGCACCCGCGCCGACGTCCGCAAACTGGTCGTCACCGCCTCCGGCGGCCCCTTCCGCGGCCGTACGAGGGAGCAGTTGGCCCACGTCACCCGCGAGGACGCCCTCGCCCACCGACCTGGGCCATGGGCCCGGTGATCACGGTGAACAGCGCGACCCTGGTGAACAAGGGCCTGGAGGTCATCGAGGCCCACCTGCTCTACGACATCCCCTTCGACCGCATCGAGGTCGTCGTCCACCAGTCGTACGTCCACTCGATGGTGGAGTTCACCGACGGCTCCACGCTCGCCCAGGCCACCCCGCCCGACATGCGCGGCCCGATCGCCATCGGCATCGGCTGGCCCGAGCGGGTCCCGGACGCGGCCCCCGCCTTCGACTGGAGCAAGGCCTCCACCTGGGAGTTCTTCCCGCTCGACACCGAGGCCTTCCCGTCCGTCGGCCTGGCCCGGCACGTCGGCGAGCTGGGCGGCACCGCCCCGCCGTCTTCAACGCCGCCAACGAGGAGTGCGTCGAGGCGTTCCTGGCCGGCCGGCTGCCGTTCAACGGCATCATGGACACGGTCACGGCGGTCGTGACGGAACACGGCGCGCCCGCCGCGGGAACCTCCCTCACCGTGCCGGACGTCCTGGAAGCGGAGACCTGGGCACGGGCCCGGGCCCGAGAGCTCGCAGCGAAGGCAACAGCGGAGGCCCGCGCATGAACGAAACGCTCCTGTACGTCCTGGGCATCGTGCTGTTCGCGTTCGGACTGCTCGTCTCCATCGCCTGGCACGAGCTCGGCCACCTCTCCACGGCCAAGCTCTTCGGCATCCGCGTCCCGCAGTACATGGTCGGCTTCGGCCCCACGATCTGGTCGAGGAAGCGCGGCGAGACCGAGTACGGCATCAAGGCGATCCCGGCCGGCGGCTACATCCGCATGATCGGCATGTTCCCGCCCGGCGACGACGGACGGATCGAGGCCCGCTCCACCTCCCCGTGGCGCTCCATGATCGAGGACGCCCGCGAGGCCTCGTACGAGGAGCTCCAGGAGGGCGACGAGACCCGGCTCTTCTACACGCGCAGGCCGTGGAAGCGCGTCATCGTGATGTTCGCCGGGCCGTTCATGAACCTGGTCCTGGCGGCGGCGCTCTTCTTCGGCTCGATGATGACGCTCGGCATCGAGGGCCAGACGACCGCGGTCGCCGGCGTCCAGAAGTGCGTCATCGAGCAGAGCGAGAAGCGCGACACGTGCGCGGCGGGCGACCCCGTCTCCCCGGCGTTCGCGGCCGGCCTGAAGGAGGGCGACCGGATCGTCGCCTTCAACGGCGCGCCCGTGAGCGACTGGGACACCCTCTCCGACCGCATCCGCGACACCCTCGGCCCCGCCACGGTCACCGTCGAGCGGGCCGGACAGCGCGTCGACCTCCACCCCACCCTCGTCACCAACAAGGTCCCGAAGAAGGACGAGGACGGCCAGGTCGTCCAGCCGCTGACCTACGTCGACGCCGGCTACCTCGGCTTCGCCTCCAAGACCGAGGTCGCGCCCCTCACCTTCGGCGAGACCACCGACCGGATGACCGACCTCCTGGAGAACGGCGTCCACTCGGTCATCGCCCTCCCGGGCAAGATCCCCGGCCTCTGGGACGCCACCTTCGGCGACGGCGAGCGGGCGGACGACTCGCCCGTCGGCGTCCTCGGCGCCGCCCGCCTCACCGGCGAGCTGATGACCGTGGACGCGCCGCCGGAGCGCATCCTCGTGATGTTCATGAACCTGCTGGTCATGTTCAACGTCTCGCTGTTCCTGTTCAACATGCTCCCGCTGCTGCCGCTCGACGGCGGCCACATCGCAGGCGCCCTGTGGGAGTCCGTCCGCCGCCACACGGCCCGGATCTTCAAGCGCCCCGACCCCGGCCCGTTCGACGTGGCCAGGCTGATGCCCGCCGCGTACGTGGTGGCCGGCGTCTTCGTCTGCTTCACCCTGCTCGTCCTCGCCGCCGACATCGTCAACCCGGTGAAGCTGACGTGAACCCCAGGGGGCCGGACCCGGTGGTGTCCGGCCCTCCGCCGCCGGGGCAGTAACCTCGGAGACCTGAGCCCGCCGACGCACAACCTTGAGGTTGCACAACAGATGACCGCGATTTCTCTCGGTATCCCTACCGTCCCGACCCGGCTCGCCGAGCGGCGCAAGAGCCGTCAGATCCAGGTCGGCACCGTGGCCGTCGGCGGTGACGCACCCGTCTCCGTGCAGTCGATGACCACCACCCGGACGTCCGACATCGGCGCCACGCTCCAGCAGATCGCCGAGCTGACGGCCTCCGGCTGCCAGATCGTGCGCGTGGCCTGCCCGACCCAGGACGACGCCGACGCCCTCGCGACGATCGCCCGGAAGTCCCAGATCCCGGTGATCGCCGACATCCACTTCCAGCCGAAGTACGTCTTCGCCGCGATCGACGCGGGCTGCGCCGCCGTCCGGGTCAACCCGGGCAACATCAAGCAGTTCGACGACAAGGTCAAGGAGATCGCGCGGGCCGCCAACGACGCGGGCACCCCGATCCGGATCGGCGTCAACGCCGGTTCGCTCGACGCGCGGCTGCTCAAGAAGTACGGCAAGGCCACCCCCGAGGCGCTCGTCGAGTCCGCCCTCTGGGAGGCGTCCCTCTTCGAGGAGCACGACTTCCGCGACATCAAGATCTCGGTCAAGCACAACGACCCGGTCGTCATGGTCGAGGCCTACCGCCAGCTCGCCGCCCAGTGCGACTATCCGCTGCACCTCGGCGTCACCGAGGCGGGCCCGGCCTTCCAGGGCACCATCAAGTCCGCCGTCGCCTTCGGCGCGCTGCTCTCCCAGGGCATCGGCGACACCATCCGCGTCTCGCTCTCCGCGCCCCCGGCCGAGAGATCAAGGTCGGCATCCAGATCCTGGAGTCGCTGAACCTGCGCCAGCGGCGCCTGGAGATCGTCTCCTGCCCGTCCTGCGGCCGCGCCCAGGTCGACGTCTACAAGCTCGCCGAGGAGGTCACCGCCGGTCTCGACGGCATGACCGTCCCGCTGCGCGTCGCCGTCATGGGCTGCGTCGTCAACGGCCCCGGCGAGGCCCGCGAGGCCGACCTCGGCGTCGCCTCCGGCAACGGCAAGGGCCAGATCTTCGTCAAGGGCGAGGTCATCAAGACCGTGCCCGAGTCGAAGATCGTCGAGACCCTCATCGAGGAGGCGCTGAAGATCGCCGAGCAGATGGAGAAGGACGGCGTCGCCAGCGGCGAGCCGTCGGTCGCCGTCGCCGGCTGACGCGCACGACTCCGGTGCGAAGCCCGCCCCGCTCCGGGAGGCGGGGCTTCCCACTACCGGAGGCGTGCCCCCAGGCCCTCCGGGTAAAGTGCGGGGAATCAGCGGAACCGCACGGTGAGGCCCCCTCGTGTTGACAGAGACCACCACTCGGGTCCTCGAACCCACCGACCTCGGCGCCGCACTGGCCGTCCTGGAGAGCGCCCCGGTCGAGAACGCGTTCGTGACCGCCCGCGTCCAGCTCGCCGGGCTCGACCCTGGCGCCTCGGCGGCGAGATGTGGGGCTGGTACGCCGGGGGCGGCTGCGCTCGCTCTGCTACTCCGGCGCCAACCTGGTCCCGATCTGCGCCACCCCCAGGCCGTCCGCGCCTTCGCCGACCGGGCCCGCAGGACCGGCCGCCGCTGCTCCTCCATCGTCGGCCCCGCCGAGCCCACCACCGAGCTGTGGCGCCTCCTGGAGCCCAGTTGGGGCCCCGCCAGGGACGTCAGGGCCAACCAGCCCCTGATGGTCGCCGAGGAGCCCTCCACCACCGTCGAGCCCGACCCGCTGGTGCGCCGCGTCCGCAAGGACGAGATGGAGACGATCATGCCCGCCTGCGTGGCCATGTTCACCGAGGAGGTCGGCGTCTCCCCGCTCGCCAACGACGGCGGCCTGCTCTACCAGGCACGGGTCGCCGAACTCGTCGGCGCGGGCCGCTCCTTCGCCCGCATCGAGGACGGCAAGGTCGTCTTCAAGGCCGAGATCGGCGCCGCCACCCGCCAGGCCTGCCAGATCCAGGGCGTCTGGGTCGCCCCCGAGCACCGCGGCAAGGGCCTCTCCGAGACCGGCATGGCCGCCGTCCTCCGCTACGCCCTGGCCGACGTCGCCCCCGTGGTCAGCCTGTACGTCAACGACTACAACACCCCCGCCCGGGCCTCGTACCGCCGCGTCGGCTTCCGGGAGACCGGGGCCTTCATGAGCGTGCTGTTCTGAGGAGCGGGCCGCTTGTAGGGTGCGCCGCATGGATGACGCGGAGATCGTGATCGGGCCGGTCGACCTCGCCGCCCGGGTGGACGAGGCCCTGGCCGTGCAGGCGGTCGCCTTCGGCCTGGACGCCGACGAGGTCGCCGTGCGCCGCCACATCGTGCTGCGCCACCTGCTCAGCCCCGGCGCCCGCGCCTACGGGGCCACCACCCCCGGCGGACGGCTCGTCGGCTTCGTGTACGGGATGCCCAACGACCGCACCACTGGTGGTCCACCGTCGTCGAGACGTACCTGCGCGCCACCGGCACCGCCGACTGGCTCGACGACTCCTTCACCATCACCGAGCTCCACGTCCACCCCGACTTCCAGGGCCGGGGCGCGGGCCGCGCGCTGATCACCACCATCACCGACACGGCCGACGAGCCGCGTTCGATCCTCTCCGCGATCGACACCGAGAGCCCCGCCCGGGGCCTCTACCGGTCCCTCGGCTACCGGGACCTCGCCCGCCGGGTGCACTTCCCGAGCGCCCCCGCCCGTACGCCGTGATGGGCGCCCCGCTGCCGCTGCCGCGCCGGAACTGATTTCCCGTCCCCCGGGCGGCCCGGCTAACCTCGGGCCCATCACCTCCCCCAGGCCCTCGGCTTCGCTCGGGCAGGGGGACCCCCAATCCGGCAGGAGTACGAGAACCATGGCCAACGCACCGGTCCAGCGCATGTCGAAGTTGATGGCGAAGACGCTGCGCGACGACCCGGCGGACGCCGAGGTCCTCAGCCACAAGCTCCTCGTCCGCGCGGGGTACGTGCGCCGCACGGCCGCCGGCATCTGGAGCTGGCTGCCCCTCGGCAAGAAGGTCCTCTCCAACGTCGAGCGGATCGTCCGCGAGGAGATGGACGCCATCGGCGCCCAGGAGGTCTCCCTGCCGGCCCTGCTGCCCCGCGAGCCCTACGACGCGACCGGCCGCTGGGACGAGTACGGCGCCGAGCTGTTCCGCCTCCAGGACCGCAAGGGCGGCGACTACCTCCTCGGCCCGACCCACGAGGAGATCTTCACCCTCCTGGTGAAGGACCAGGCGTCCTCCTACAAGGACCTGCCGGTCATCCTCTACCAGATCCAGAACAAGTTCCGCGACGAGGCCCGCCCCGCGCCGGCATCCTGCGCGGCCGCGAGTTCCTGATGAAGGACTCGTACTCCTTCGACACCGAGGACGAGGGCCTCGCCGAGTCGTACGCCCTGCACCGCCAGGCCTACCGGCGGGTCTTCGAGCGCCTCGGCCTCGACTACCGCATCTGCGCCGCCACGGCGGGCGCCATGGGCGGCTCGAAGTCCGAGGAGTTCCTCGCCCCGGCCGAGGCCGGCGAGGACACCTTCGCCGACTGCCCGAACTGCGACTTCGCCGCCAACACCGAGGCGGTCTCCTTCGCGCTGACGGCCGTGGACGGCTCCGCCGTGCCCGCCGCCGAGGAGATCCCCACCCCGGACACCCCGACCATCGAGACCCTCGCCGCCTCCCTCGGCGTCCCGGCCTCCGCCACCCTCAAGAACCTCCTGGTGAAGGTCGACGGCGAGATCGTCGCCGTGGGCGTCCCCGGCGACCGCGAGGTCGACCTCGGCAAGGTCGAGGCGCACTTCGCGCCGGCCACCGTCGAGATGGTCACCGAGACCGACTTCGCCGGCCGCCCCGACCTGGTGCGCGGCTACGTCGGCCCGCAGGGCCTCGACAAGGTCACCTACCTCGCCGACCCCGCGTCGCGCCGGGCACAGCCTGGATCACGGGCGCCAACAAGGAGCACACCCACGCGAAGAACGTGGTCGCGGGGCGCGACTTCGAGGTCACCGAGTACGTCGACGTGGTCGTCGTCGAGGAGGGCGACCCTGCCCGAAGTGCGGCACCGGCCTCAAGCTGGACCGCGCCATCGAGATCGGCCACATCTTCCAGCTCGGCCGCAAGTACGCCGACGCCCTCAAGCTCGACGTCCTCGGCCAGAACGGTAAGCCGGTCCGCGTGACCATGGGCTCGTACGGCATCGGCGTCTCGCGCGCCGTGGCCGCGCTCGCCGAGCAGACCGCCGACGACAAGGGCCTGTGCTGGCCCGCCGAGGTCGCCCCGGCCGACGTCCACGTGGTCGCCGCCGGCAAGGCCCTCCAGATCGAGCTGGCCTGGAGGTCTCCGACAAGCTGTCCGCCGCGGGCCTGCGCGTCCTGGTCGACGACCGCGCGGGCGTCTCCCCGGGCGTCAAGTTCACCGACGCGGAGCTCATCGGCGTCCCGAAGATCCTCGTCGCGGGCCGCCGCTCCGGCGAGGGCGTCGTGGAGCTGAAGGACCGCCGCACGGGCGAGCGCGAGGAGCTGACGGTGGACGAGGCGATCGCCCGCCTGACCGCCTGACCGCCCGGTCACGCCGTACGACGGCCCCGCCCCCCGCGCGGGGGCGGGGCCGTCGCCGTGTCAGTCCTCCCGGGGCGCCTGCGCGGGCTCCACCGACGTGCCCGTCAGGTCCTCGATGGCGTCCTCCGCCGCCGCCGTCCGGCTCCACGGGTACGCGTCTGCGCCGCCGCCGGCACCGGCGCCGTCGACCAACGGCGGTATCTCCCGCTCCGGGGCCCGGTGCGGCGCGTGCGGCGCCGCGTCCGGCTTGGCGTCCGGGGTCGCGCGCTCCAGGAAGCGGAGCAGCTCCACCGGGAAGGGCAGCACCAGCGTGGAGTTCTTCTCGGCGGCCACCGCCACCACCGTCTGCAGCAGCCGCAACTGGAGCGCCGCCGGCTGGTCGGACATCATCGCCGCCGCCTCGGACAGCTTCTTCGACGCCTGGAGCTCCGCGTCCGCGTTGATCACCCGCGCCCGCCGCTCGCGGTCCGCCTCCGCCTGCCGGGCCATCAACCGCTTCATGGTCTCCGGCAGCGACACGTCCTTGATCTCGACCCGGTCGATGGCGACGCCCCACCCCATCGCCGGACTGTCGAGCATCAGCTCCAGGCCCTGGTTGAGCTTCTCCCGGTTGGACAGCAGGTCGTCGAGGTCGCTCTTGCCGATGATCGACCGCAGCGAGGTCTGCGCCATCTGCGAGACCGCGAACCGGTAGTCCTCCACCCGCACGAGCGCGTCCGCCGGGTCGACCACCTCGAAGTACACGACCGCGTCCACCCGGACCGTCACGTTGTCCCGGGTGATGCCCTCCTGCGCGGGCACCGGCATCGTGACGATCTGCATGTTCACCTTGTGCATCCGGTCGACCACGGGGACGATCATCGTGAACCCGGGGAGCGCACCCGGCCGCGCAGCTTGCCGAAGCGGAAGACGACCCCGCGCTCGTACTGCTTGACCACCCGGGCCGCCGCGCCCGCGTACACCACGGCCGCCGCGCCGCGCCGGCCGCCGCCATCAGCAGCTCTTCGATCATCACGGCCCCTGGAGTCGGGCCGGACGTCGAGGCCGGCCGCCCGGCGAACGGTACAAAAGGGTATTCCCCTCAGTCCGCCCGCGAACTCCGGCCGACCGGCGAACCGGGACCGGCCCGCGGCCTACAGCCAGCCCGCGAACTCCAGGAGCAGCTCCGCGTCCTGCCGCCGCCCCGCCGTCAGCGCCCGCGTCCCCGACTCCACCGCGCGGAACAGGGTCCAGCCCGCAGCCGCTCCCGGTCCACGTCGAGCGAGTCCGCCAGCTTGTTCACCCGCCGCCGGGCCGCCGAGGCGCCCGCCGAGGCCGCCACCAGGTCCTCCACCCGGTCCCGCACCAGCCGGGCAGGTCGTAGGCCCGCTCGCCGACCAGCGGCTCGGGCCCCACGGCCAGCCAGGGCGCCCGGTCGCCGCCCAGGACCTTGCCCTGCCGGAAATTGCCGTGCAGGAGCACCGTCTCGGCCTCCCCGGCCACCAGCTCCTCGCGCGCCGCCAGCGCCGCCGCCGCCAGTTCGCCGGCGGTCGCGTCCGCGCGGTGGTGGTCCATCGCCTCCGCCTGCCGGGCCGTCCGCTCGGCCACCGACTCGAAGCCGTGCTCCGCCGGGGCTCGACCCACAGCTTCCGCACGGTCCCGGCCGCCTCCAGGAGCGCCTTCGCCTCCGGCAGGGAGCGCAGGGACACCTCGGGGTGGAGCCGTTCGAGCAGGATCCCCCTTCGCCCGCCCCTTCGAGCAGCCGCACGGCGCCCCAGCCGTTCCAGTGGGCGAGCGCCTCCCGCTCCCGGTCCGGCCGGGCGAACGGCAGCGCCACCTTGAGCGCGGCGGGGGAGCCGTCGGACCGCCGGACGAGCACCACCAGGCTGCTCCGCCCGCCGGGGGCCATCACCCGCTCGGCGTCCAGGGAGTCCCGGTCGAGCGCGGTCCGCGCCCGCTCCGGCAGCTCCCCGAGCCACTCGGCCGCGACGGTCTCCCCGTACGTCTCGCCGAGCGCCCGGACGAGTCGCTGCGGCGGTTCGAAAGCCATGCGTACGTTGTTCCTTCGGTCGGGACGGGGCGGTCGGGCGGGGCTCAGGCCCGCTCGGCGAGCCCAGGAAAGGTTACGTCCCCGCCGCGCCAGCGCCGGCGCGTACCGCCGCCTCCCTGAGCGCGGCGGCCGCCTCCGCCGGGCCGGGCCTCGGTGGCCCGGACCAGGTCGGAGTAGACGCCCGCCACCCGGTCCTCCAGGACGGCGGCGAGCCGCACCGCGCCCGCCGGATCCGCCACCCGGAACGGCAGCTCGTACGCGGCGGCCGAGGCCACCGGCGCGCCGCCGAGGTCCCGCACCGCCCGGCGCAGCACCTCCCGGCGGGCCCGGTGGGCCTCGTACGCGGCCGTGACCTCCGCCCGGCGCTCCGTACCGATCCGGCCGCCGACGACCCCGTACCCGTACACCGCCGCGTGCTCGGCGGCCAGCGCAGCCTGGGTGGCGTCGAGGGCGCTCATGTCCGGGCTCCTTCGGTCAGCAGATAGGCGTGGACGGCCCCGAGGCGGCCACCGAGGCGAGCAGCCGGGCGTACTCGGGCGGGGCGGCGAGCAGCGCGTCCGCGTGCCCGTCGGAGGCGGTCCGCTCGGCCGCCGCCAGTTCCCGGAGGGCGGTCCCCGGGTCGGTCGCGACCGGTACGGACACGGCGGAGGCCGTCGTGGGGCGCGCGGAGACGGAGGGCGCCGGGGAGGCCGCGGCGGGCTTCACCGGGCCCGTACCGCCCTCGCCGAGGGCCCGCACGTGCGCCGCCACGGAGCGCCGCAGCGGGGTCAGCCGGGGCGCCAGGGCGGGGTGCGCGGAGAGCACCGCGTCGTAGTGTTCGAGGAGTCCGCGCGCGACCGTCACCGAGCGTGCCCGCAGCGCCGCCTCGGCGCGCGCCACCCGCTCGGCCTCCCGCTCGGCGGCGCCCGGCCGCCGGGGCCCTCCCGCCGGAGGTGCAGCCCACCAGGGCCGTCGCCCCCGCGGCCGCCCCCGCCGCGAGGAGCGCGCGTCTGCCCGTCGTCGTCACGCCAGCTCCTCGGCCGTCGTCCGCAGTCGAAGATCCGTCCGTACCGGAAGATCGTTCGGATCACCGCAGGCGAGCGTACCCGCGGGGCCCGGGGCGGTGGACGGCAACACCCTCCGGACCGGATACCCTTTGGTCTGACACGCGACGACACACAACAGCACACGCGGCCGAGGAGTCACCCGGATGAGCACCACCCAGAGCGACAGGCTGCGCGGACTCGTCGAGCCGCTCGTCCGCGCGAAGGACCTGGATCTGGAAGAGATCGAGGTGTCCCGGGCGGGCCGCCGCGGGCTGCTGCGGATCGTCGTCGACTCGGACGAGGGCGTGGAACTGGACGCATGCGCCGAGCTGAGCCGCGCGATCTCCGAGAAGCTGGACGAGACCGACGCGATGGGCGAGGGCGAGTACGTCCTCGAAGTCAGCTCCCCGGCGCCGACCGCCCCTCACCGAGCACCGCCACTACGTGCGCGCCACCGGCCGCCTCGTGCGCCTCCAGCTCGCCGAGGCGGGAGAGCTCGTCGCCCGGATCCTCGCCGTGGACGAGGACGGCCTCGACCTCGAAGTGCCGGGCGTGAAGGGGCGCAGGCCGACCGCCCGCAGGATCGGGTTCGCCGACATCTCCAAGGCGCGTGTCGAGATCGAGTTCAACCGCAAGGACAAGAAGGAAGAGGAGGCGTAGCCGTGGACATCGACGTGAAGCTTCTCAAGGGCTTGGCGCATGAGAAGGAGATCTCCTTCGACCTGCTGGTCGAGGCGATCGAGTCGGCCCTCCTCATCGCCTACCACCGCACCCCCGACGCCCGCCGTCACGCGCGCGTGGAGCTGGACCGGCACACCGGCCACGTGACCGTCTGGGCCAAGGAGGACCCCTCCGACCTGGAGGAGGGCCAGGAGCCCAAGGACTTCGACGACACCCCTCGGACTTCGGCCGGATCGCGGCGAGCACCGCCCGCCAGGTCATCCAGCAGCGGCTGCGGGACGCCGAGAACGACGTGACCTTCGGCGAGTACGCGCGCCGCGAGCGACGTCGTCGCCGGTGTGGTCCAGCAGGGCAAGGACCCGAAGAACGTCCTGGTCAAGCTGGACGACAAGCTGGAGGCCATCCTCCCGGTCCAGGAGCAGGTGCCGGGCGAGGAGTACACCCACGGCCTGCGCCTGCGGACGTACGTCGTCCGGGTCGCCAAGGGCGTCCGCGGTCCCTCCGTCACCCTGTCGCGCACCCACCCCAACCTGGTGAAGAAGCTCTTCGCCCTGGAGGTGCCGGAGATCGCGGACGGCTCGGTCGAGATCTCGGCCATCGCCCGCGAGGCCGGCCACCGCACCAAGATCGCCGTCCGCGCCACCCGTTCGGGCCTGAACCCCAAGGGCGCCTGCATCGGCCCGATGGGCAGCCGCGTCCGCAACGTGATGGCGGAGCTGCTCGGCGAGAAGATCGACATCGTCGACTGGTCGGACGACCCGGCCGAGATGGTGGCGAACGCGCTCTCCCCGGCCCGGGTCTCCAAGGTCGAGATCGTCGACCTGGCCGCCCGTTCGGCCCGGGTGACGGTGCCGGACTACCAGCTCTCCCTGGCGATCGGCAAGGAGGGCAGAACGCCCGCCTCGCCGCCCGCCTCACCGGCTGGCGCATCGACATCCGCCCGGACACGGAGCAGGCCGAGCAGGCCTGAGACCGTTTTGGCCAACGACTGTTCGATTCTTGCCCCGATCGGGCGGGGTCGGTACGGGGAGGTAGACTTAATCGTGTCTGGCCGGACGCACGCCCGCGTGTGCCCTGAGCGAACCTGCGTGGGATGCCGGGAGCGAGCGGCCAAGAGCGATCTGCTGCGGATCGTGGTGAACGAGGACGAGTGCGTCCCGGATCATCGCGGTACGCTGCCCGGCCGGGGTGCGTACCTGCACCCCGCCGTGGTCTGTCTCGACCTGGCGGTCCGCCGCCGAGCGTTCCCCAGGGCCTTCAGGGTCCAGGGTCCGCTCGACACCGCGGCGCTCCGCCACCACGTCGAGCGATCGGCACAGCAGTGAAGAAGTACGGCACGGAACACCGTGCGGTCAGGTACCTCGCGAGTTGGAAGTAGGTCGAGATTGCGATGAGCACTCGATGAGTACGCGATGAGTACGCCCATGAAGTAGCGACGGTCCGGCGGTAACCGGACCTCAAAGGAGCGAAGTGGCTAAGGTCCGGGTATACGAACTCGCCAAGGAGTTCGGCGTGGAGAGCAAGGTCGTCATGGCCAAGCTCCAAGAACTCGGTGAATTCGTCCGTTCGGCGTCCTCGACGATCGAGGCGCCGGTCGTGCGCAAGTTGACTGACGCTTTGCAGGGTCCCGGTGGCAACGCCGGCAAGACCGCTACCAAGCCCGGCGCGCCCGCAAGGCGACGCCCACCCCGCCGCGCCGAAGCCGGCGCAGGCATCCGCGCCGTCCCCGGCGCAGGCCTCCGTCCGGCCGCCCCCAAGCCTGGCGCGCCCACCCCGGCGCCCAAGCCCGCGGCCGCGGAGAAGCCCTCGACGCCGGCCGCCCCGGCCCGCGTCCGACCCCGGGTCCGAAGCCCGCGGCCGCGCTCGAAGCCGGCGCCGGCCTCCCCAGCTCCGACCACCCCGGAGTTCACCGCGCCTCCGGCGGCCCCCGCCGCCGGTCAGCAGCGTCCCGCCGGCGCGACCCCGGGCCCCGCCCGGCCGCCCGTCCGGGCCAGCAGGCGCCCGCCCGCAGGGCCAGGGCGCGCCGCGCCCGGCGGCCAGCAGGCCCCGTCCGGGCGGTGCCCGTCCGGCCGGTCCCCGTCCGGGCAACAACCCGTTCACCTCGGGCGGCTCCACCGGCATGGCGCGCCCGCAGGCGCCCGTCCCGGTGGCGGTGCCCCGCGTCCCGGCGGCCCCGGTGCCGTTCCGGGCGCCCCGCGTCCGCAGGGCGGCCCCGGCGGCGCCCCGCGCCCGCAGGGACAGGGCGGCGCCCGTCCGACTCGGGCGGCATGCCCCGTCCGCAGGCTCCCCGTCCGGGCGGCGCGCCCGGCGGCAACCGTCCGAACCCGGGCATGATGCCGCAGCGTCCCGCTGCCGGCCCGCGTCCGGCCCCGGCGGCCGTGGTCCCGGTGGCCCCGGCGGCCGTCCGGGCGGTCCCGGCGGTGGCGGCGGCGGTCGTCCCGGCTTCGCCGGTCGTCCGGCCGGTCCCGGCGGTGGCGGCGGCGGCTTCGCCGGCCGTCCGGTGGTCCCGGTGGCGGCGGCGGTCGTCCGGGTGGTCCCGGCGGTGGCGGCGGCTTCGGCGGTCGTCCCGGCGGCTTCGGCGGTCGTCCCGGCGGTCCCGGTGGCCGTGGTGGCACGCAGGGTGCCTTCGGCCGTCCCGGCGGTCCCGCGCGTCGCGGTCGCAAGTCGAAGCGTCAGAGGCGCCAGGAGTACGAGGCCATGCAGGCCCCGTCCGTGGGCGGCGTGATGCTTCCCCGCGGCAACGGCGAAGCCATTCGCCTGTCGCGCGGTGCGTCCCTCACCGACTTCGCGGAGAAGATCGGCGCCAACCCGGCGTCGCTCGTCGCGGTCATGATGAACCTCGGCGAGATGGTCACGGCCACGCAGTCCGTCTCCGACGAGACGCTGCAGCTCCTCGGCGACGAGATGAACTACCAGGTTCAGATCGTCAGCCCCGAGGAGAGGACCGCGAGCTGCTGGAGTCCTTCGACATCGAGTTCGGCGAGGACGAGGGCGGCGAAGAGGCCCTGGTCTCCCGTCCGCCGGTCGTGACCGTCATGGGTCACGTCGACCACGGAAAGACCCGCCTCCTCGACGCGATCCGCAAGACCAACGTGGTCGCGGGCGAGGCCGGCAGCATCACCCAGCACATCGGCGCCTACCAGGTGGGCACCGAGGTCAACGGCGAAGAGCGTCGCATCACCTTCATCGACACCCCGGGTCACGAGGCGTTCACCGCCATGCGTGCCCGTGGTGCGAAGTCGACCGACATCGCGATCCTCGTGGTCGCGGCCAACGACGGCGTCATGCCGCAGACGATCGAGGCGCTCAACCACGCCAAGGCCGCCGGCGTCCCGATCGTCGTCGCGGTCAACAAGATCGACGTCGAGGGCGCGGACCCGACCAAGGTGCGCGGTCAGCTCACCGAGTTCGGTCTGGTGGCCGAGGAGTACGGCGGCGACACGATGTTCGTCGACATCTCCGCCAAGCAGGGTCTGCACATCGACTCCCTGCTCGAGGCCGTCGTCCTCACCGCCGACGCCTCGCTCGACCTGCGGGCCAACCCGAACCAGGACGCGCAGGGCATCGCGATCGAGTCCCACCTCGACCGCGGCCGCGGTGCGGTCTCGACCGTCCTGGTCCAGCGCGGAACGCTGCGCATCGGCGACACGATGGTGGTCGGCGACGCGTACGGCCGCGTCCGGGCGATGCTCGACGACAAGGGCAACAACGTCGAGGAGGCGACCCCGTCGACTCCCGTCCTCGTCCTGGGTCTCACCAACGTCCCGGGTGCCGGCGACAACTTCCTGGTCGTCGACGAGGACCGCACGGCCCGTCAGATCGCCGAGAAGCGTGCTGCGCGCGAGCGCAACGCGGCCTTCGCCAAGCGCGTCCGCCGGGTGTCCCTGGAGGACCTCGACAAGGTGCTCAAGGCCGGTCTCGTCCAGGAACTCAACCTCATCATCAAGGGCGACGCGTCCGGTGCGGTCGAGGCCCTCGAGTCCTCGCTGCTCCAGCTCGACGTCGGCGAAGAGGTCGACATCCGCGTCCTGCACCGCGGTGTGGGTGCGGTCACCGAGTCGGACATCGACCTGGCCATGGGCTCCGACGCCATCGTCATCGGCTACAACGTCCGCGCGGCCGGCCGTGCCGCGCAGATGGCGGAGCGCGAGGGCGTCGACGTCCGGTACTACTCGGTCATCTACCAGGCGATCGAGGAGATCGAGGCGGCGCTCAAGGGCCTCCTCAAGCCGGAGTACGAAGAGGTCGAGCTCGGCACGGCGGAGATCCGCGAGGTCTTCCGCTCGTCCAAGCTGGGCAACATCGCCGGTGTCCTCATCCGCTCGGGCGAGGTCAAGCGCAACACCAAGGCGCGCCTCATCCGCGACGGCAAGGTCATCGCGGAGAACCTCAACATCGAGGGCCTGCGCCGCTTCAAGGACGACGTCACCGAGATCCGCGAGGGCTTCGAGGGTGGTATCAACCTCGGAAACTTCAACGACATCAAGATCGACGACGTCATCGCGACGTACGAGATGCGCGAGAAGCCGCGCGCCTGATCGCGTCCGATCGCAGCAGTGAGCAGGGGCCGGTCGGCGGAACTTATTCCGTCGATCGGCCCCGGCCGTTGCGTGTACGGTTCCTGGTGTACCCGCCCTGGGGTGGGCGGGGCCACTGACCCCGAACCGGCGGGACATCCGGACACACATGTACGTGGGGACACTGTCCTTCGATCTGCTCCTGGGCGACGTACGGTCGCTGAAGGAGAAGCGCTCCGTCGTCAGGCCGATCGTCGCCGAGCTCCAGCGCAAGTTCGCGGTGAGCGTGGCGGAGGTCGGCGGCCAGGACCTCCACCGGCGGACCGAGATCGGCGTCGCGATGGTGACGGGGACCCGGGACACCTCAGCGACGTGCTGGACCGGTGCGAGCGGCTCGTCGCCGCCCGGCCGGAGGTGGAGCTGCTGTCGGTGCGCCGCAGGCTCCACACTGATGAAGACTGATTGAGCAAGGCGAAGAAGGAGAAGGACCAGTGGCCGACAACGCGCGGGCGAAGAAGCTGGCGGACCTCATCCGGGAGGTGGTCGCCGAGAAGCTGCAGCGCGGCATCAAGGACCCCCGCCTGGGTACGCACGTGACCATCACGGACACCCGCGTCACCGGTGACCTGCGGGAGGCCACGGTCTTCTACACGGTCTACGGCGACGACGAGGAGCGCGCGAGCGCCGCGGCCGGCCTGGAGAGCGCCAAGGGCATCCTCCGTTCGGCCGTGGGCCGGGCGGCGGGGACAAGTTCACCCCGACGCTGACCTTCGTGGCCGACGCCCTCCCGGAGAACGCCCGCACCATCGAGGACCTCCTCGACAAGGCGCGCGCCTCCGACGCCCAGGTGCGGGAGGCCTCTTCGGGCGCCTCCTTCGCGGGCGAAGCCGACCCTTACAAGAAGCCGGGCGAGGACGACACCGCCGAATGAGCGACACGACCCCCACGCCCGACGGCCTTGTCATCGTCGACAAGCCGTCGGGCTTCACTTCGCACGACGTCGTGGCCAAGATGCGCGGGATCGCGAAGACCCGCCGCGTCGGCCACGCCGGAACGCTCGACCCCATGGCCACGGGCGTCCTCGTCCTCGGCGTGGAGCGGGCGACCAAGCTCCTCGGTCACCTCGCGCTGACCGAGAAGGAGTACCTGGGCACCATCCGCCTGGGCCAGAGCACGATCACCGACGACGCCGAGGGCGAGATCACGGCGTCGGTCGACGCGTCGAAGGTCACCCGCGAGCAGATCGACGCCGGTGTGGCGGAGCTGACCGGCGCCCTCATGCAGGTGCCGTCGAAGGTCTCCGCGATCAAGATCGACGGCAAGCGGTCCTACGCGCGCGTGCGCGGCGGCGAGGAGTTCGAGATCCCGGCCCGCCCGGTCACCGTCTCCTCCTTCCGGGTGTACGACGTCCGCGAGGCCGTCGCCGAGGACAGCACCCCGTGGTCGACCTGGTCGTCTCGGTGGTCTGCTCCTCCGGCACGTACATCCGGGCGCTCGCCCGGGACCTCGGTGCCGGGCTCGGCGTGGGCGGCCACCTGACCGCGCTGCGCCGCACCCGGGTCGGTCCGTACAAGCTGGACTCGGCCAGGACCTGGACCAGCTCCAGGAGGAGCTGACGGTCATGCCGGTCGCGGACGCGGCCGCGGCGGCGTTCCCGCGCTGGGACGTCGACGAGAAGCGGGCCCGGCTGCTGCTCAACGGCGTCCGCCTGGAGATGCCGGAGTACCCCAAGGGTCCCGTCGCGGTCTTCGGGCCGGAGGGGAAGCTGCTCGCCCTGGTCGAGGACCAGCGGGGCAAGGCGAAGAGCCTGGCCGTCTTCGGCTGAGGAGCCGGCAGAACAGGAGGACGTCCATGAGTGGGGCGGGTACGCGCGCGTACCCGCCCCACTCGTTCCCCACGGGATCCTTGTCCGCGAAAGTCACGGAAATTCACTCCACCGGGGAGGCGCTCGGAGCGAACGGGGGAGTGAGAGGGGCGCATTCCCCGCGCGCGCCGTCGTGTGATCACGGGCCGCCTACCGTCGTCACCATGGGACGCGGGGACCTGGCGACGCTGGTGCGGATCTGCGATCCGGCGGGCCGGACGCGCGGCACCGGCTTCCTCGCCGACCACCACGGGACGGTCGTCACCAGCCACGAGGCCGTCGACGGGCTCAGCCGCGTCCTGCTGCGCGCCCCCGGCGACCGGAGCTGGCTCGCCGAGGCCGGGGCCGTCACCCCCCTGCCCGAGAGCGGGCTCGCCCTCGTCCGCAGCGAAGGGCTCGGCGTCCGCCCCTGCCGCTCGCCACCCGCCCCGAGATCGAGCCCGGCACCTACGTCCGGATCGAGGCCCACGGCTGGCGCGAGGCGCGCGTCCTCAGCTCCGCCGCCGTCACGTACACCGCCGCCGACCGCTTCCACGACCTCGACGCGGCCCTCGCCCTCGCCATCGGCACCGAGGGCGCCGAGGCCTCCGCCGCGACGGCCGGGCCGCGGGGAGCCCCGTCCTCGACACCGCCACCGGCACCGTCCTCGCCGTCCTCGGCACCGCCCTCCACGGCGGCCGCAGAACCGCCGGATACGTGGTCCCGCTCCGGCCCGACGGTCCGCTCACCGCCCTGCTGCGGCGCAACGCCGCCACCGTCCCCGCCTACGGCCCCGACCTCAACCTCGCCGGGATCCTCGAACTCGCCGCCACCTCCACCGGCCCCGTACGGGACCCCGGACCCTGGCCCGAGCCCGTCGAACGCGCCGACTGCGCCCGCGAACTCGACCGCTTCACCACCGGGCAGGCCCCGTCCTCGCCCTGGTCGGAGCCCCCGGCACCGGCCGCACCACCGCCCTCGCCGCGCTCTGCGCCCGCCGCGCCGGGGCGAGGCCCCGGCCCCACCGTCCGGCTGCGCGGCGCCGACCTGCACGCCGAGGACCGCTCCCTCGCCGACGCCGTCGGCCGCGCCCTGGACCGGGCCGGCCGCATCGTCGCCGCCTCCGGAGCCCCGGCGACACCACCACCGCCACCCCGAGCGGGCCGCCGCCCTCGCCCGGGAGGCCGGCCGGCCGCTCCTCGTCGTCCTCGACGGCCCCGAGAGATGCCCCGCTCCTCGCCCACCGGCTCCCCGCCTGGACCGCGGCCACCGAACGGTGGCTCCGCGCCCATGGGGTCCGGCTCGCCACCGCCTGCCGCCCCGAGCACTGGGAGCGGGCGGGCGCCCTCTACGGCCCGGAGGCCCTGCACCGCCCCGCGACCGGGGACGACGCGACCGGGGACGACGGGAGCGGGTACGACGGGGCCGGGTACGGCGGGGCCGGCCTCCCCGGCCGTCGTCCTCGGCCCGTACACCGAGGCGGAGGCCCGGGCCGTACGGGAGGGTACGGGCTCCGCGAGACGGACCTCGCCGAGGCGGACGCCCGGCACCCGCTCGCCCTGCGGCTGCTCGCCGAGGTGCGGGCCGCGCTGCCCGGAGGGGCGCCGGGGCAGCCCTGCCGCGAGGAGGTCTTCACCGCCCACCTCGACCTGGTGTGCCTGCGGACCGCCGTCCGGATCGCCGCCGGGATCCTCCCCCGGTCCGGGGGACCGCCGTCCGCCGGCTCGCCGCGCGCGTGACCGGCCGGGTCCACGAGGCGGCCCGCCGGTGCCTCGGCCCCGGCCACGGCGTCCTCGACCGGGCCTCCTTCGAGGAGCTGTTCCCCTGGCGGGAGGGCTGGGCCCCGGCCGTCCTCACCGAGGCCTCCTCGTCCCGGCGGGCTCCGGCTACCGCTTCGCCCACGAGGAGTTCGCCGACTGGCTCCAGGCCGCCCACCTCGACCTGGACACGGCCCTGCACGCCCTGGTCCACGCCCACCACGCCTCCGACGGGGGCCCGGCGCCGGGGACTCCGGATACCCCCGGCCACGGGACCGACCCGACTGCCCCCGCCCCAGGCCCGGCCGCCCACGCCCACGGGACCGCCCAGGCCGCCCGCGCCCCAGGCCCGGTCGCCCCCGCCCCCGCCCCCGGGGCCGCTCCGGCCACGCCCGGCCACGAGACCGGCCCGAACGCCCCCGCCCACGACCCGGCCGGCACCGGCCGCGAGGACACGGGTGTCCCGCGCCCCGGGGGCCCGAGTGCTCCGGAGCCTTCGGCCGGACCGGACGCCCCCGCCCCCTCGGCCGTACGGGCGCGGGCGTCCCGTCCCCGCCGGAGCGGCCGGTCCCGGTCCCGCCGTGCCCCGGCCCCGGGCCGCCGGGGACGCGCGGGCGTCCGACGGGCCGCCGCCCGTGCCCCGGCACCGGATCGGGCCCGTGCTCCAGGCCCTGCTGCTCGCGGGCCGGGAGCGCGGGGCGGGCGGGCTCGGGCAGCGGCTCGGCGGGCTCGTGGAGGCGCTCGGGCGGTTCGCGGACGCCGGGGAGGACGACGGGGACGGAGCCTGGTGGGCCGCGCGGCTGCTCGGGGAGGGCCTGCGGCGGGTGCCGGACCTCCGCGCCCACCTGCCCGTCCTGCGGCTGCTCGCCGACCGGATCGGCGCCCGCCCGGGACGGCCCCGCCTTCGCCGCCTTCGGGCCGGAGTTCTGGCGGGGCCTCGCGGTCGGCGAGGACGAGCGGATCGACCTGCTGCGGCGGCTCGTCACCGCCGACCCGCCGGGCGAGGACCGCTGGTCCCGCACGGTCGCGGAGCTGCTCGCCGCCGATCCCCGGGGCGTCCAGCCGCTCCTGTGCCGCTGGTTCGGCGACGAGCGGCCCCTGCCCGCCGCCCCGCACGCCACCGTCGCCACTGCCGCCCGGACCCTCCTGCACGCCCACCGGCACCTCGCCGTCGACGACCTGTGCGAGGCGCTCGTCGCCACCGCCCACCCCTCGCCGAAGACCTCCTCGCCGCCCTCGCCCGGGACGAGACCTCCGCCCTCTGCCGGGCCGTCGACCGCTGGGCCCACGACGACGGGCGCCCCGAGCGGCGCGCCGCGGCCGCCGCGTACGGACGCCCGGCCGCCGACCGCGCCACCCTCCCCGCCGACCGCGAACTCCTGCGCTACGCCGCCCTCGCCCTCCTCGCCCGCCCCGCCGACCGGGACCTGCACGGCGCCGCCCTCGGCCTCCTGATCCGCGACCCCGAGACCCGCGCCCGCCACCTGCCCCGCGCCGCCACCGAGCCCGGCGTCCCCTCGACGCCCTCGTCGACGCCCTCGCCACCCACCCCGGGGAGGTCCTCGACGCCCTCCGGTTCCGGCTCGACGCCACCGGCGAGGACCCGGCCGCCGTCCTGGGGGCCCTCGCCGGGATCGACACGCCCGCCCTCGCCCGCCGCGCCGCCGTCCTCGTCCGCGACCAAGCCCTCCTCCACCCCGGCAGCGCCCCGCGTGGCCGCCTTCACGGACCGGCGCCTCGAAGCCGGACCCGAGGCGAGGGCCGTGCTGTTCCCCCTGGTCACCGGCCTGATCCGGAGCGGGCCCGTGGTCCTCCGGCGCGCCCTCGCCCCCGTGCTCGCCGCCCCCGGCACCGGCGCCTCCCGCCACCTGCGGGCCGAGCTGCTCGACGTACTCCTGGAACACGAGCGGCACCGGGCCGACGCCGGGGAACTCTCCGTCCTGGAGGCCCTCGTGACCGCCGCCGCCGAGGACGCGGAGCGGCGCAGCGAGCCCCGCACCCGGCAGCTCACCCACCGGGCCGGGCTGCTGTGCGTCCGCACCCCGAGGGCGCCGCACGGCTCGACCGGCTCCTCGCCGCCCTCGTCCACGAGCGGCCCGTCTTCACCGACCTCCTCGGCGGCTGGATCGTCGCCGCGCCCGGCGACTGGGCCCCGCTGCTCGGCATCGAGGCCCTCGACGCGCTGCGCCGCCCCGGCACTTCCATGCCGATGCGTGCCGACGGGCGTGGGCATGGCAGTCTTAGACCTGCGTAATCGGCGAACAGGCGGACGAGGAGCGGTCACAGTGCAGCGCTGGCGTGGCTTGGAGGACATCCCCCAGGACTGGGGGCGCAGCGTCGTCACCATCGGCTCCTACGACGGGGTGCACCGCGGGCACCAGCTCATCGTCGGGCGGGCCGTCGAGCGCGCCCGCGAGCTCGGCGTCCCCTCCGTCGTGGTCACCTTCGACCCGCACCCCTCCGAGGTCGTGCGGCCCGGCAGCCACCCGCCGCTGCTCGCCCCGCACCACCGGCGCGCCGAGCTGATGGCCGGCCTCGGCGTGGACGCGGTGCTCGTGCTGCCGTTCACCGCCGAGTTCTCCCAGCTCTCCCCGGCCGACTTCATCGTCAAGGTCCTCGTCGACAAGCTGCACGCCAGGGCCGTCATCGAGGGCCCCAACTTCCGCTTCGGCCACCGGGCCGCCGGGAACGTCGCCTTCCTCGCCGAGCTCGGCGCCACCTACGACTACGAGGTCGAGGTCGTCGACCTGTACGTCAGCGGCAGCGCGGGCGGCGGCGAGCCCTTCTCCTCCACCCTCACCCGCCGGCTGGTCGCCGAGGGCGACATGGCCGGGGCCGCCGAGATCCTCGGCCGCCCGCACCGCGTCGAGGGCGTCGTGGTCCGCGGCGCCCAGCGCAGCCGCGAGCTCGGCTTCCCGACCGCCAACGTCGAGACCCTGCCGCACACCGCGATCCCGGCCGACGGCGTCTACGCGGGCTGGCTGACGGCCGCCGGCGAGCGGATGCCGGCGGCCATCTCGGTCGGCACGAACCCCCAGTTCGACGGCACCGAACGGACCGTCGAGGCGTACGCGATCGACCGCGAGGGGCTCGACCTGTACGGGCTGCACGTGGCCGTCGACTTCCTGGCGTACGTGCGCGGGATGCTGCGGTTCGACACCCTGGACGACCTGCTCCTGGCCATGGCGGACGACGTGAAGCGCTGCCGCGAGCTGACCGGGGAGTACGACCGGGAGCACCCGGAGCGGGTCTGACCCGCCGGGGGCAGTCAGACCGCCCCTCCCGCTCCTCCCGCTCCACCCAGTGGCAGGCCACCGCGCCCGCCCCGCCGCCGGGCAGGACCGGCGGGTCCTCGCCCGGCAGCGGTCCGCGACCGCCGCCGCGCCCGAGCCAGGATCTGGCAGCGGGCGTGGAAGCAGCACCCGGAGGGGATCCGGGACGGGTCCGGGGGCTCCCCGGTCAGCACCACCGGCGCCCCTCGGACTCCGGGAGCACCGAGAGCAGCGCCCGCGTGTACGGGTGCCGGGGGCTGGTCAGGACGGACTCCACCGGGCCCGTCTCCACGACCCGGCCCAGGTACATCACCGCCACCCGGTCCGCGATGTTCCACGCGAGGCCCAGGTCGTGCGTCACCACCAGGGCCGACAGGCCCAGTTCGTCGCGCAGGCGCAGCAGCAGCGCCAGGATCTCGCCCCGTACGGACGCGTCCAGGGAGGCCACCGGCTCGTCCGCGACGATCAGTTCGGGCTCCAGGACGAGCGCGCCCGCGATGACCACCCGCTGCCGCTGCCCGCCGGACAGCTCGTGCGGGTAGCGCAGGAAGAAGCGCTCCGGCGGGCGCAGCCCGGCCCGCGCGAGCGCCTCGGCGACGGCGGCCCGCTCGTCCCCCGCGTACCCGTGGATCCGCAGCCCCTCCGCCACCGCGTCGTACACGGTGTGCCGGGGGTTCAGCGAGCCGCTCGGGTCCTGGAGGACCAACTGCGCCCGCTTCCGGTAGGACTTGAGGGCTCCGGAGGAGTACGCGAGCGGCTTCCCGTCGAAGGAGACCGTGCCCGACGTGGGCCGGACCAGGCCGAGCAGCGAGCGGGCCAGCGTCGTCTTGCCGCAGCCCGACTCACCGACGAGGGCCACGATCTCGCCCGCGCCGACGTCCAGGTCCACCCCGTCCACCGCCCGTGCGGGCGGCGCGCCCCAGCGTCCGGGGAAGACCACGCGCAGGTCCCGGGCCGAGAGCAGCGATCCGGTCGCCGTCCCCGGCTCCGGGCGCGCGGTGGTGTCCGTCGTCATGAAGCGCTCCCCACGTGCACGCAGGCGGCCCGGCGCCCCGCGCCGGCCTCCCGCAGTTCCTGGTCCAGGTCCCCGCAGACGTCGAGCGCCACCGGGCAGCGCGGGTGGAAGGCGCAGCCGCCCGGCAGGGCGGCCGGGTCAACGGATCGCCCGGCAGGCCGCGCGGCGCCCGCCGGGACGCGGGGTCGCCGATGCGCGGGAACGCCGAGGACAGCGCCCGCCCGTAGGGGTGCGCGGCCGCCTCGTACACCTCCGTGCCGGGCCCTCCTCGACGATCCGGCCCGCGTACATCACGGCGAGCCGGTCGCAGGTGTCGGCGAGGACCGCCAGATCGTGGCTGATCATCAGGAGGCTGATCGACTGCTCGGCGACCAGGCCCTCGATCAGGCGCAGGATCTGCGCCTGGATCATCACGTCAAGGGCGGTCGTCGGCTCGTCCGCGACGATCAGCCGCGGATCGCAGGCGAGCGCCATCGCGATCATCACGCGCTGCCGCTGCCCGCCGGACAGCTCGTGCGGGTAGGCGGCGGCGCGGGCGGCGGGCAGACCGACGTGTTCGAGCAGCTCGCCGACCCGCCCGCGGGCCGCCGCCGGGGTCGCCCGGCCGTGCACGAGCAGCGGCTCCGCGATCTGGTCCCCGATCCGGTGCACGGCGTTCAGCGAGTGCATCGCGCCCTGGAAGACGATCGACGCGCCCGCCCAGCGCACGGCCCGCAGCCGCCCCCACGACATCGCGAGGACGTCCTCGCCGTCGAGCAGGATCTCGCCCTCCAGGCGCGCCGACGCCGGGAGCAGCCGGAGCAGCGCGAGCGCGAGCGTCGACTTGCCGCAGCCGGACTCGCCGGCCACGCCCAGCTTGGTGCCCGCCTCCAGGGTCAGGTCGACCCCGCGCACGGCGGGCACGGCCGCCGCGCCCGACCCGTACGTCACCCTGAGGTCCCGTACCTCCAGGAGGCTCATCGCCCCACCCCCAGCTTCGGGTTGAGCACGGACTCGACGGCCCGGCCGCACAGCGTGAACGCGAGCGCGACCAGAGCAATCGCGATCCCGGGCGGGGCCAGGTACCACCAGTGCCCGGAGGAGACCGCGCCGGCCTCGCGGGCGTCCTGGAGCATCCCGCCCCAGGAGACCACCGTCGGATCGCCCAGGCCCAGGAAGGCGAGGGTGGCCTCGGTGAGGATGGCGGTCGAGATGCCGAGCGTGGTCTGCGCGAGGACCAGCGGCATCACGTTCGGCAGCACGTGCCGGGTCATGACGTGCCGGTGGCCGCCGCCGAGCGCGGTCGCCCGCTCGATGTACGGACGGGACTCCACCGCGATGGTCTGCGCCCGCACCAGGCGGGCGGTGGTCGGCCAGGAGGTCACCCCGATCGCCAGGACCACCGTCCACATCGAGCGGGACATCACGGTGGCGAGCACGATCGCCAGGACCAGCGTCGGCATCACCAGGAACCAGTCGGTGATCCGCATGACGACGGTCGAGAACCAGCCGCCGTAGTGCCCGGCGACGATCCCCACCAGGGTGCCGATGGCGACCGAGAGGGCCGCCGCGAGCAGACCGACGAGCAGCGAGATCCGCGCCCCCAGACCAGCAGCCCCAGCAGCGAGCGCCCGAACTGGTCGGTGCCGAGCGGGAACTCGGCGCTCGGGGACTCCAGGGCCGTGCCTGGCGCCTCGGTCACCGACTGCACGTCGGCGCCGACGAGCAGCGGGGCGGCGAGCGCGAGCAGGGCGATCAGGACGAGTCCGGCGAGGCCGTACAGCCCGGCGCGGTGGGTGCGGTACTCCTTCCAGAAGCGGACCGCCGAGGCCTTGCGGCGCTGCCGGGCGAGGGAGGCCGCGGAGGGCGGCTTCCGCGCGGGTCCGGGGACGGCGGGAGGGGGTTCCAGGGGCTCCGGCGCGGGTGTCGCGGAGGTCGTGGAGGAGGTCATCGGCCCACCCGGGGATCGAGCAGCGGATAGAGCAGGTCGGCGAGCAGGTTCATCAGGATCATCGCTCCGGCGAAGACCACGAACAGGCCCTGCACAAGGGGCAGGTCGGGCACGCTGAGCGCCTGGTAGAAGAGCCCGCCGAGCCCCGGCCAGGAGAACACCGTCTCCACCAGGATCGAACCCGCCGCCACGTGGCCCAGGTTGATGAAGATCATGGTCACGGTCGGGAGCAGCGCGTTCGGCACCGCGTGCCTGCGGCGCACGACGTCGTCGCGCAGCCCCTTCGCCCGCGCCGTCGTCAGGTAGTCGCCGCCCATCTCGTCCAGGAGCGAGGAGCGCATCACGAGCAGCGTCTGCGCGTAGCCGACCGCCACCAGGGTCACCACCGGCAGGACCAGGTGGTGGGCGACGTCCAGGACGTGGGCGAGACCGGTCTCGCCCGTGCCCGACTCCATGCCGCCGGTCGGGAAGAGCCCCGGGACCGGGCCCGCGCCGACGGAGAACACGATGATGAGGAGCAGCCCGAGCCAGAAGGACGGCACCGACCACAGGGTCAGCGCGATCCCGGTGTTCAGCCGGTCCCCGAGGCCGCCGTGGCGCCAGGCCGAGCGGGTGCCGAGCCACAGCCCGAGCGCCGAGTAGATCACCACGGCGACCCCGGTGAGCAGCAGCGTCGCCGGAAGCTTCTCCCCGATCAGCTCCCCGACGGGGGCGCGGAACTGGAACGAGGTGCCGAGGTCGCCCGTCAGGGCCTTCGCGCAGTAGTCGGCGAACTGCTGCCAGAGCGGCAGGTCGAGGCCGAACTGCCGCCTCAGCGTCGCCAGTTGCTCGGCCGAGGTGGGCAGGCCGTGGGTCATCGCCTTCACCGGGTCGCCGGGGATGATCCGGAACAGGAAGAAGCTGGTGACGAGCACGGCGAAGAGCGAGACGAGCGCGCCGCCCAGCTTGCCCGCCGCGTGGCGGAGGTAGCCGGAGGAGGCGCCGGTGCGGGGCGCGCCGTCCGCGGCGCGGGCCTGGTCGGCCCGCACCGCGTCGGCGGGGTGCTGGTCGTCGTCACGGACTACTCGCGGTCGTCGGCGGTGGACCGGCGGCGCAGGCCGAGGACGACGCCGAGGCCGACCACGACCACCACGGCCGCGCCGATGCCGACGATCACCCCGGTGGAGGAGCCGCCGCCCTCGGACCCGCCGGAGGCTCGAGGCCGCCGGCACGGCCGACCACCAGCTCCAGTAGCCGTCCTGGCCCCACAGGTTCCCGGCGGCCTCGGGCATGGTCGTGATGGACGCGATCCGGTCCGTGCGGTACGCCTCCAGGGCGTTCGGATAGGCCATGACGTTCATGTACCCCGTGTCGTACAGGCGGGACTGCATCCGCTTCACCAGATCCGCCCGCTTGGCGGTGTCGTACTCCACCGCCTGCTGCGCGTAGAGCCCGTCGAACTCCTCGTCGCAGATGAAGTTGTCGGTGGCCCCGCTGTCCTTCGGGGTGGCCGGGAGGGCGCCGCAGGTGTGGATGGAGAGGACGTAGTCCGGGTCGGGGTTGACCGACCAGCCGTCGAACGCGAGGTCGTAGTCGCCCTTCACCCACGGGTCCGAGACGCTGTCCAGGCACTCGACCTTCAGGCCGATGCCGAGCTTCCCCACCACTCCTGGAGGTACTTGCCGACCGCCTTGTCGTTCGGGTCGGTGGCGTGACAGAGGATCCGGAAGTCCAGCGGCCTGCCGTCCTTGCCGACCCGCTTGCCCCCGGCGCCCTTCCGGTACCCGGCGGCGTCGAGGAGCTTCGCCGCCTCCTCCGGGTCGTACGCCCGCTCCTGGTCGCCGTCGGGCTTCCAGAAGTACGAGCCGAAGCGGGGCGGGACGTACCCTCGCCCTCGACGGCGTGGCCCTGGAAGACCTTGTCGACGAGGGTGGCGCGGTCGACCGCGAGGAAGAGCGCCTTGCGCACGGCCGGGTCGAGCAGCGCCTTGTGCCCGTTGCCGAACGTCTTCCCGTCCCGCGCCCGGGCGCCCGGGTTGGTGGCGAGGGCGTAGAAGCGGCGGCCCGGGGCGTCGTTGACCTTGATGTTCTCCTGGGTCTTCAGCGCGTCGGCCTGGGCCGGCGTCAGGTTCGGTACGAAGGACACCTCGCCCTTCTGGAGGGCGGCGACGGCGGCGTCCCCGTCCTTGTAGTACTTGAAGACCAGCTCGTCGAACTTGGGCGCGCCCCGCCAGAACTTCTTGTTCGGCTTGAGCTTGATGTACTGGTCGACCTTGTAGTCGGTGATGACGAAGGGCCCGTTGCCCACGATCGGGAACTGCCGGTCGTTGTTGAACTTCGAGAAGTCGCCGACCTTCTCCCAGACGTGCTTCGGCACGATCGGCACGTCGAGCGCGGTCATCGTCGCCTGGGGCTTCTTCAGCTTGATGACGAGGGTCCGCGGGTCGGGGGCGGTGACCTTCTCGAAGTTGGCCGTGAAGCTGCCGTTGGCGGTGGCGGCGTTCGGGTCGGTCATCATCTTGTTGAAGGTCCAGGCCGCGTCCGCGCGGTCGCCTGCGTCCCG
Organism: Streptomyces sp. WAC08241; assembly: GCA_007858575.1. Lineage (GTDB taxonomy): Bacteria > Actinomycetota > Actinomycetes > Streptomycetales > Streptomycetaceae > Streptomyces. Next base: position 3,754,451 of record CP042279.1, on the reverse strand, counting down.
TCCGACCAGAAGGAGTCCCCGCGGATCGTGTACGTCCACGTGAGCTTGTCGGGCGAGGGCTTCCACTCGGTCGCCAGGCCCGGGACCGTACGGGCGTCCTTCGGGTCGTAGTTCGTCAGGTACTCGTAGGCCAGGCGGTGGATGCTCGTCGAGGTGAGCTTCTGGGCGAGGAACGGGCTCAGCGAGTCGATGCTCTGCGAGACCGCCACCGTGAGGGTGGTGCCGCCGGGCTTCTCGTCCTCCGCCCGCGCGGTGCCGGGGACGACGACGAGCGAGGTGGCGGCGACACCGGCGGCGAGCAGCAGCCGGAGGGGTCTGCGGGCGGGGGCGGGGCGGGGTGGGACCTTCGTGACCATGACCATGGGACGTGACCTCGCGTCGGGGTTTCTGTCGTGGATCTTGGGCTGACGGTGAGTGAAGCGAAGGTGTATCAGCGGTGGTCTGCCGTCGTCAACGATGACTCAAACCCCTTGTGGGCTGCGGGAACGCCATGAGGCCCCGTATCGGACGACCGATACGGGGCCTCATTGGTCTACTCCTGTGACGCCCTACTGCTGAGGGGCTGGCGGCGCCTGCGGAGGGGCCTGCGGACCGGCCTGCGGGGGCAGCGGCTGCCCGTACTGCTGCTCGGGAAGCTCCTGCGGCGGAACCTGGGCCGGGGCCGGCTGCTGCTGCCAGGCCGGGGGCACGCCGGGCCCGCCGGGAGCGCCCGGCTGACCGGGCTGCTGCGGGTAGGGCTGGCCGGGGTGCGGGGCCTGGGGGCGTACGGCTGACCGGGTGCCGGGTGACCGGGCGCCGACTGGCCGGGCAGCGGCTGGGCCGGGGCGAACTGACCGGGCATCGGGCCGGGGGCCTGACCCGGCTGACCGGGGACGGGCTGACCGGGGGCCGGGTACGCCTGCTGCGGGTAGGGCCGGTCGGGCTGGGGCGCCTGGGGGCGTACGGCTGGCCGGGGGAGGGCTGACCGGGCGCGAACTGCCCCGGCAGCGGCCGGCCGGGGTGACCGGGTTGGCCGGGCTGTCCCGGCCGGCCGGGCATCGGCTGGGGCGGGGCGAATCGGCCCGGGACCGGCTGCTGTCCGGCGTACTGCTGCTGCCCGGGGTACGGCTGTCCCGGCATCGGCGGGGCCATGTGCGGCGGCGCCGCGCCCTGGCCGTCGCCGGTCCACAGGCCCTGCGCCTGCTGTGCCCGTACGAAGTCCTCGGCCACCAGCGCCGACAGGTGGAAGTACGCCTCGCGGGTCTTCGGCCGCATCATGTCGAGGTCGACCTCGGCACCGGCCGCGAGGTGCTCGTCGAAGGGCACGACCACGACCCCGCGGCAACGGGTCCGGAAGTGCTGCACGATGTCGTCGACCTTGATCATCTTGCCGGTCTCGCGGACGCCGGAGATGACGGTGAGGGAGCGCTGCACCAGGTCCGCGTAGCCGTGCGCGGAGAGCCAGTCCAGGGTGGTCGACGCGCTGGACGCGCCGTCCACGGAGGGCGTGGAGATGATGATGAGCTGGTCGGCGAGGTCGAGCACCCCGCGCATGGCGCTGTAGAGCAGGCCCGTGCCCGAGTCGGTGAGGATGATCGGGTACTGCTTGCCCAGGACGTCGATCGCCCGCCGGTAGTCCTCGTCGTTGAAGGTCGTCGAGACGGCCGGGTCCACGTCGTTGGCGAGGATCTCCAGGCCCGAGGGCGCCTGCGAGGTGAACCGGCGGATGTCCATGTACGAGTTCAGGTACGGGATCGCCTGCACCAGGTCGCGGATGGTCGCCCCGGTCTCGCGCCGCACCCGGCGGCCCAGGGTGCCGGCGTCCGGGTTGGCGTCGATCGCCAGGATCTTGTCCTGCCGCTCGGTCGCCAGGGTCGCGCCGAGCGCGGTGGTCGTCGTGGTCTTGCCGACGCCGCCCTTGAGCGAGATGACCGCGATCCGGTAGCAGGAGAGGACCGGCGTCCGGATCAGGTCCAGCTTCCGCTGCCGCTCCGCCTCCTCCTTCTTGCCGCCGAGCTTGGAAGCGGGAGGCGGCGCCGGGGGTGCGGCTGGACTTGGGCTTCTGCTTGTTGTTCCGCAGCAGCCGGTCGGAGGAGAGCTCGACGGCCGCGTTGTACCCGAGCGGGGCGCCCGGCACGGACCGCTCCCGCTGGTCGTGCGTCACGGGCGAGGGCCAGGCGGCACCGGTCCGGGGGTCGACGGGCGGCTGCGCGTCGTGCGGGGGCTGCGGCTGGGCCGGGGGCTGCGGCTGGGGCTGCGGCTGGGGAGCCTGCGGGGGTACGGCGCCGGGGTGCGGGAAGCCGTACCCGCCCGGCTGCCGGGCCTGCGGCGGCACACCGCCGGGCTGCTGCTGCGGGTAGCCGTAACCGGCCTGCTGCGGGGGCGTCCCGGGGTGCGGGAAGCCGTAACCGCCCTGCGGGGCCGGGGGCTGCTGTCCGTGCGGGGGCTGGGGGGCGTGGGGGGCCTGCGGGGTCTGGGGGCCTGGGGAGCTTGGGGATAGCCGTACCCGCCCGGCTCCTGGGCCTGCGGCGGTACGGGGCCGGGCGCGGCGGGCGCGGAGGCCGACGACGGCCAGGCGGCGGTGGGCGGCAGCGGCGCGGCCGGGGCCCCAGCTGGGCGCCCGCGACCGGCGGCGCGGGCCACTGCTGCGCGGGCGCGGGCGCGGCGGGCTGGAACGACGGCGGCAGCGGGGGCAGTCCGGGCGCGGCCCCGGGCTGCGGTCCGGCGGCCGGGAAGGGGCCGGGAGGGCGGGGTCACCGGCGGCCGGGAAGGGGCCGGGGGCGGCGGGGCTCCCGGGGGCCGGGAAGGCGCCCGGGGCGTCGGCCGGCCGGCCGACGGCGTCGTACGGGCCGGGAGCGGCGCCGGGGCCGAAGCCCTGGGGACCGGCGGCGGCCGGGGGCGCTTCGGCGGGGGCGTCCGAGGGCGCGGCCGTCGGGCCCGCGGCCTCCGCCTCCGTCGTCGTCTCCGCTCCGGCCCCGGCGGGCCGGTCCTCCGGGGTCGCGGTGTCGTCGGGGGCTCCGGCCGGCTCGTCGCGGTCCTTCGAGGAGTCCGTAGGGGAGTTCGCCGTGGAGTCCGTAGCGGAGTCCGTCACGGACGGCTCGGCTCCCCGGCCCCTTCCGGATCTTCGGAGGAGGTCTCGCCGGAATCCGCCGGGGCGTGGTCGTCCTCGACCGGGGCCGGACCGGCGTCCGGGCCCGTGGGGGCGTCCGCCTCCTCGGCGGCGCCGGTCGCCGGGGACGCCGCGGTCCGCTCCGCGATCTCGCGCCGGAGCGCGGCGGGGGAGAAAGCGCACGGTGGCACCGCTCTCCACGTCTCCGCCGCCGTTGTCGAAGGGGGAGTCGGCGGGCGGCGGACCGCCGGCCGCGGGGCCGCCGGACGACGCGTCGGCGGGGGTGGGGCCGCCGGACGACGGAGCGTCCGCCGTGAAGCCGCCGGGCAACGGGTCGCCCGGCGCGGTGGGGTCCTCCGGCGTGGGGTCGCCCGGCACCGGAACCGCCGGTCCGGCGGTGGGAGATCCGCCTGCCGGAGGGCCGTCCACCGGCGGCACCGCCGCCGACGGCACCCCGCGGCCGGCGTGACCGGCGGCGCGGGCTCCGGTGCGACAGGCGCGACAGGTGCGACGGACTCAGCCGGTGCGACGGGTGCCGCCGGTGCGGCGGGCGGCGTCGGCGTCACCGGCGGCGCGGGGCTCCAGTGGGGCTCGAAACCGCTGCCCGCCGGAAGGCCCGGCACGGGGAGCGGCGCTCCGCTCGGCGGCGGGGAGTGGCGCCGCCCGCCCCGTACCGCCCGCCGCGTTCTGCGTGTACCAGGCGGGCGGGGTGTAGTCGATGGTGAACTCACCCGTCATCTCGGCGGGATCCGCGTCGGACTGATCGTCGGCGGGTGGATTCCAACCCCGTGGATCTCGTCGCGATCGCCGTTCACTTTGCCTCCTGGTGTGGTCGAGCACCCTTGTGCCGTCGTGGGCGGGGCCCTTCCAGCCTAATCGGCGCGGGCGACCCGCGGGCAGGCCCGGCGGGCCCTCCCGCCCGCCCCCGGCGCCCGCTCCGGTCCCCAAGTGACCCGGCCGCGCCGCGAGTGAGAACCCCACCGTTCAAAACGATGCAAAAGGGACGTACGCGAGCGACTTCGTGCCGCTCAGTCCATCCGGCGCGCGCCGCCCAACAATCCGGTCTCGGCATCCGTCGCCTGCGTCATCACAAACTGGCGGTCGTCCGGGGTGCACCAGAGGGTCACCCCGTCCGCGAGCGTGGACAGCGCCTCGTACTCGTGGCGCGGCAGGTTCATGATGCGGCCGATCTGGACCGCCTCGTCCGGGGACACCCGCTGGACCCCGACCAGGGAGGACTTCTCCAGGAGGCGGGGCGCGACCGGGCTCAGATAGGGGAGCAGCGTCACCACCGACTGCCAGGGCGCCGACACGACACGGCCGCGCGGCGGCCGCATGCCGCAGTCGCGCACCACGACCACCGGACTGCCCGCCGACGCGCCCTGCGGCGGCACCGGCCCACGTCGTGCAGCGTGATGCACGGCTGCCCGCCGCCCGCGGCCTGCGCCAGCGCCGTCCACGCCTGCGCGCGGCCGGTCTCGACCGCCACCCGGGCGCCCGTCGCGGCGGCCCGCAGCGCCAGGACCTGCGCGGTCCACAGGCCGCCGATGAGGGCGACGTCGTACGGGACGGGCCGGTTGATGCCGAGCACGGCGGGGCGGCCCTCGGCGTCGACGCCTATCACCATGCCGTCGTCGCCCACCGGGAGGCCAGCGCGTCGAGTTGCTCCACGGAGACGGAGTGCCGGTCGCGGCGCGGTCCGACCAGCCCGAAGCCGAACCGGGGCCGCCCGCCCCGCCCGGCGGGGGGCCGGGGGAGGGAGCGGGGGAGGGCGCGGCCGCCCGTCCGCCGTACGTACCGGGGGCCGGCTGCGCGCCGTAGGCACCGGACGCGCCGGGAACACCCGCGCCCGGCTGCGTACCGGGGGCGCCGGGCGAGGTCGCGGTGGACATCAGCGCGCACCACCCAGCGGAAGCGTCGCCAGGACGCCGGGCACCTGTTCCCGGTCCAGTCGCACGAGCCCCGTCCTCACCCCGCGCGCCGCACGCGCTCCAACTCGTGCCGCGCGGTCACCAGTTCCTCGTCGCTGCGCCCGGTGATCCGTACGTGTCCGGTCACCGTCACCTCCTGCCGGTCCCCGCCGCTCAGCGTCAGGCTGAACGTCGTCGCGAGCGCGGGCAGCGAGGTCAGCAGGGCCACCAGTTGCGGCATCGACGCGCCCGCGCCGCCGTTCCGGCCGCCCAACTGGGGCCAGCGCCCCACCAGTACGTCGTGTGCCGGCGGTCGTCCACCCGCCAGGTCCGGGCGGTCTCCTGGGTCCGGCGCTCCTGCGCCCGGCCCCGGCCCGCCTGCGCGATCGCCATCGGGCTCGCGCAACTGGACGTGGCAAGCGCCGAGGTGAGCTCCTGCTCGGTCAGCACGCCCGCCCGGAACCCGGCGCCCGCGAGCCGGCTCGCCAACTGGTCCGCCGCGCGCACCAGGCACTTCTGCGCGCCCGTCATGCCGCCGCCGCGCGGCGACCGCCTCCGGGCACAGCTCGGGGTCGAGCTTGAGCGCGATCCAGGTGATCCGCACCGCGGGCGAACCCGTCTGCGCCTGGAGCGGCCCGTAGTTGCGCGCCGCCATCGACTGCGCCGGCAGGTGCGGCGCGGGCGCCGGCTGCGTGTGCTGCACGACCTGCGCCGACTCCAGCCGGATGCCGTCCACGCTCAGCACGTCCCGGACGATCCCGACCGGCAGCGGCCGCGCCGCCCGGTCCGACCGCAGCGCCGTGCCCTCCGACTCGACCCGCAGGACCGCGGTCGGGAAGGTGCCGTCCCCGACCATGCCGACCGGACGCCGGTCGCGGTCGCTGTACGTGAGGGTCCGCAGCGCCGGGTCGCACTCCACGATCGGCGCGAAGCCCGGCTCGGTGCCCTCGGGCACCGTGAACGACGCGGACCGGCGCGTCCGGGCGCGCAGCGCGAGGAAGGTGCCGAGCCACTCGGGCAGGGAACGCCGGTGCCGGCGCACCACGGCCAGCAGGACGAGCACGACGGCCACCACGCCCGCCGGGACCAGCAGCATCGGCTCCACGACCCAGGCGACGAGCAGCAGGGCCGCCGCCACCTCGACCAGTACGAGCTGTTGCAATCGGAACGAACCGAAATGACCGGGACGGGCCTGGAGCCTCGGCGAGACCGAGGAGCCGGACCCCGCGGACGGGGTCGCGGACGGGGGTGCGGAGACGGAGGCCGCGGCGGGCCGCCTCCGCGTCGCGGAAGCCATGATGGAGAATCCCCTCAATCCGTCCCGATGACCCTGGCCCGCCAGGGCTTTGGCGGCCGGATCACCCTACCCGCCCCACGGACCCCACGGGACAGCAGGCATAGTAGGGGGCCGGTCCGACGGCCGGGGCCCGGGTGCCATCCCCCGGCCGCCCCGCGAGAAGATCGCGCCTGACGAGAATGGGGACTCATGGCATCGCGGCGGGACGAGCTCAACGCGTACACCTTTGCGAAGAAGCGCACGGTGGCGGCATTCCTCCAACCCTCTCCCTCCGGTACGGAGGAGGGGCGCCAAGCTCGCTGCGCGCGGTCCTCCCCGGGGTGATCGTCGCCGCGTTGGTCGTCGCCGGGTTCGGCGCCTGGGGCATGTTCAAGCCCACCGCCCCCAAGGGCTGGGACGACCCCGGCACCCGCGTGATCGTCGGCAAGCAGTCGACGACCCGGTACGTCGTCCTGGAGACCGGCAAGGGCAAGGACCGGAAGACCCTGCTCCACCCCGTCCTCAACCTCGCCTCCGCCCGGCTCCTGCTCGACCCCGACAAGTTCCAGGTCATCCAGGTCGAGGACAAGAAGCTCGACGAGGGCAAGCCGCCGCGCGGCCCGATCCTCGGCATCCCCTACGCCCCCGACCGGCTGCCCTCGGCGGACGACGCGGGCCGGGCGAAGCGCTGGGCCGTCTGCGAGCAGCCCGGCGGCGGCAAGGGCGCCGGGGTCCAGAAGGCGACCTTCCTCTTCGCCGAGCGCGACCTCCAGCGGACCGAGGGCGCCGGCCGGCTCAAGGACGGACAGGTCCTGTACGTCAAGGGCCAGAAGGGGAACGCGCAGTTCCTCGTCGACCACACCGGCACCAAGTACCCGGTGAAGGCCGACTCCACCGGACTCCTCACCGCCCTCGTCGGCCTCGGCAAGGAGCCGCAGCCCGTCACCGACGACTGGCTCGCCACCCTGAAGACCGGCGACGAGATCGACTTCCCGCACCTCGACGGACGCGTCGGGGACTCCGCCGGCATACCCGGCAACACCCTCACCGGGACCGAGAACCGCATCGGCATGGTCCTCCTCGCCCAGACCGGCTCCGGCCCCCAGCACTACGTCGTGCTCGCCGGGAAGGTCCAGCCGGTCACCCCTTCACCGCCTGGCTCCTCATCAACTCCCCGCAGACCGGCGTCCTCGACATGGACGGCAGGGCGACCACCGTCGACGCCTCCTCCATCGACCCGGACCCCACCCCTTCCACGACGGCGTGCGCTGGCCCCGGCTGAAGTCCGGCCAGGTCAACGCCGCCACCGGCTCCGGCGCCCGCGACACCGTCTGCAGCGTCCTCACCCACGTCGACGAGAAGGGCGGGACGACCCTCACCACCTGGGCCGGCCGCGACTACCCCGCCGACATCACCGCCGGGGGCACCAGCACGTACGTCACGCCCGGCACCGGCCTCCTCTACACCCAGATCCAGGGCCGGCAGAAGACGCCCGACGGCTCCCTCTTCCTCGTCACCGACACCGGCCTGCGGTACGCCGTCCAGGCCAACGGCGACAGCGACTCCGACCGCTCCGAGATCGGCGCGGGGGAGCAGCCGCAGAGCGACGGACGCCCGGAACCCAGCGACGCCCAGAAGCGCCTCGGCTACGAGAAGGTCACCCCGGTCCTGGTGCCGATGGAGTGGTCCGAGTTCCTCTCGAAGGGCCCGCGCCTGGACACCAACAGCGCGCGCCAGCCGCAGGGTTCCTAGGGGGTGGCACCGGTGACGACCACGCACCGCACGGCGGCCCTGCTCACCGCCGGCACCCTCGCCCTCCTCCTCGCGGCCCCGCGGCGGCCGCCGCGCCGCGCCGGGACGCGCCGGTCCTCGACGGCAGCGGCGAGTGCACCTTCCCCATGAAGAAGCAGATCGAGGGCACCCTGGCCGCTCCAGCGGGTCCTCCTCGACGAGCTGTGGCAGGACACCAAGGGCAAGGGCGTCCGGGTCGCCGTCATCGACACCGGGGTCGACGACGTCAACCCGCAACTGCGCACCGCCGTCGACGCCAAGGCGGGCAAGGACTACCTCAAGCCCGACAGGAAGAACCCGGGCTCCGGCGACGAGAAGCGCGGCAAGACGGACGGCACCGTCGACGAGGTCGGCCACGGCACCAAGGTCGCCGGCATCATCGCCGCCCGCCCCCGCAAGGGCACCGGCTTCGTCGGCCTCGCCCCCGAGGCGACGATCATCCCGATCCGGCAGAACGACGAGAAGAACAGCGGCAAGACCGACACGATGGCCCGGGCCGTCGACTGGGCCGTCGCGAAGAACGCCCACGTCATCAACATCTCGCAGGACACCACCCAGGCCCTCCGCCCGGACTCGCCCCTGGCCAGGTCCGTGGCGAACGCGATATCCAAGGGCGTCGTCGTCGTCGCCTCGGCGGGCAACGACGGCATGGACGGCGCCCTCAAGACCACCTACCCGGCCGCCTTCCCGGCGTCCTCGCCGTCGCCTCCTCCGACCGCAACAACGAACGCGCCGCCTTCTCCCAGTCCGGGACCTTCGTGGGCGTCGCCGCCCCCGGCGTCGACATCGTCTCCACCGTCCCCGGCGGCGGCCAGTGCGTCGACAACGGCACCAGCTTCTCCGCCCCGTACGTCGCCGGCGTCGCCGCCCTGCTCCGCGCCAAGTACCCGAAGTGGACCCCGGCCCAGATCGTCGCCCGCATCGAGCAGACCGCCGTCCGCTCCGTCAACGGGCACGACAACCACGTCGGTTGGGGCGTGGTGGACCCCGTACGGGCCCTCGCCGACCTCCCCGGCACGCCGCCGTCCTCGCCCACGCCCGACCCCGGCCCGCCCAGGCCGCCGGCCCCGGAGCCGGCCCGCCTGACGCTGTCGGAGACGCCCCAGGAACGCTCCGAACGGCTGGCCACCTACGCGTTGGGGATCGGAGGCGTCCTGGTGGCCGTGGTCGCCGGAACGGCCACCGTGATCCGTGACAGCCGCCGTCGAAAGGGGGTACGCCCATGAACGGTCCTCCGAACAGGACTTTGCAGTTGGAACTGTCGTACCAAGTGGCTAGAGTGGCCGTTGTTCTTGCGGGACGGGGGAGTTGACGTGGCAGGGCCGGACGGGAACGGCAAGAAGGACCTGGAAGTCGGAGAGGTGACGCTCCGGACATTCCAGACGCGCATGCAGAAACTGCTCGACGAGCTGAAGGGCTCGCCCGCCGAGCACACGAAGATCGGCGAGCAGAAGATCACTCGGACGCGTACGGCACGGGCTTCGCCGCCGCGACCGAGCTGCACGGGGCGTACGACAAGGTGCGCACGCGGCTCGAGGAGCTGACGAAGATCTTCGGGGAGACGATCGAGGCGATGGGCATCCGTGCCCAGATCGCCGACAAGGGCTACGAGGGCGTGGACGAAGAGGAGCGGCAGCGCTTCGCCGCGATCCAGAAGTCCGTGGAGAAGGACCAGAACAAGTACCACGGCACCGAGGGCCGGGGCGCGTCAAGTCCGAGCAGCCGGCCACACCGACGCAGGGGACCGCCGACACCGGCGGATTCAGCTAACGGGGAGGAACACACGATGTCGGGAGAGTTCGAGGGGAAGTCCCTGGACGCCCTGTACGCGATGATCGCGGCGGCCAAGCCCGAGGAGCTGTCGGGCAGCGGCACCGCCCTCGCGGCCGCGGTGCCCAAGATCCTCGCCATCGCCTCCGACCTGCGGCACTACATCAGCCGTGTGGAATGGGAGGGCGCGGGCGGCGACGCGTTCCGCAAGTGGGGCGCCGGCATGGTCTCCGAGACGCTGGTCCTCGGCGACTTCACCAAGGTCGTCTCCGAGGAGATGAAGCGCGCCGGCCAGGCCCTCACCGAGGCGAAGGCCGCCGTGCCGAAGCCGGCGGGCATGTGCTTCGCGGACCCGGAGAAGGAGAAGGCCCGCATCGAGTCCGAGAAGGGCCCGAAGCTCCAGGAGGCGATCCAGCAGCTCCAGCGCCTGTCGTCGTACTACGACGCGACGCGGGAGCGGATGGGGGCGGAGCGGCAGCCGGAGTTCAAGCCGCTCACGTCGGTGGGACGAGGCGAGGGAGAGCACGAGTACGGGGTCGGAGGCGGAGCCGGCTCCGGTACGTCCTCGGGCACGGGCGCGAGTACGGGCTCCGCCCCGGTCGGCCACTCGTCGTCCCTGCGATCCGCCGAGCCGGGCACCGGTGGCACCGACCGGGTCACGCCGCTGTCCCCGCCGACGACACCGAACTCGCCGACGACACCGACGCCGACGACACCGCCGACCACGCCGACCCTGCCCACTCCGCCGGTCGCGCCGCCGGACAGGGCGGTGGACACCAACCTCGACTCGGTGACCGTCGCGCCGGAGGCGCCGACCCGCCCACGGCACAGCCCCCGGTCCTGCAGCCCCCGACGACGAGCGGACCGGGGCCCGTGCTCCACCGCTCGCTCCGCCCCTCGTCCCGCAGACCGGGCCCCAGGGTGGCCAGCAGTTCGGGCGTCCGGTCGTCCCGGGCCCGACCGCGACGGGCCCGGTCGGCCGTGCCCCCGGTCTCATGGGCCCCAGCCCGCTGGGCCCCGGTGCCCGGACCGAGGGCATTACCGGCGGCCGGCAGGTCCCCGGACGTCCCGTGGCCGGCCAGCAGATAGGGCGCATGCCCATGGGCACGGTCATCGGCGAGGAGCGCGCCGCCTCCCAGCTCGGCCGTGGTGCCGCGGGCATGCACGGCCCCGGCGCGGGGATGCACGGCGGTACTCCCGTCGGCGCGCCCGGTGCGGCGGGCCGCCGACTGGCGACCAGCCGGGCGGAACCGTCGGGTCCGCCGCCGCGTCCACCACGGGTGGGCGCGCCTTCACCGGCGGTACGGGACTCGTCCGTCCCCGGCCTCGACCAACCCGGAGCAGGAAGAGCGCCGCGAAGCGCGCAACCGTCCCGACTACTTGTCCGAGGACGAGGAGACGTGGACCTCGGGACAGCGCCGGATCGTCCCGCCCGTCATCGACTAGGAGCCCTTCCTGATGTCCCTCCCCACCCGGGCCGTTCGCAGCCGAGCGGTCGGACTGCTCGGCGCCCTGACCGCCGTCGTCGCGACGTGGACCGTCGCGGCGCCGGCGGCACAGGCGGACGACATGCAGTCGCGTCAGTGGTACCTGGACGCGATGAAGGCGGACGAGCTGTGGAAGGTGGCCACGGGCAAGGGCGTCACGGTCGCCGTGATCGACACCGGAGTCGACTCGACGGTGTCGGAGCTGCGGGGCAAGGTGCTGCCCGGCCGCAACTTCTACGACGGGGGCGAGGGGCCCGGTCGCGTGGACAGTGAGGACACGGAGCGCCACGGCACCAACATGTCCCTCATCATCGCCGGCAACGGAACGGGCGGTGGCGTCAAGGGAATCGCACCGGACGCCACGATCCTGCCGGTCAAGGTCGGTGACTTCGTCTCCGAGGGGCTGGACGTCCTGGGAAGCCGGGGCATCAGGTACGCGGTCGACAACGGGGCCCGGGTCCTCAACATCTCGTTGGGCAGAGCCGCGTATGAGAAGGAGACCGCCGAGTGGCAGGCTGCGGTGGACTACGCCCGCGAGAAGGGGCCCTGATCTTCGCGGCGTCCGGTAACGAAGGCTCAGGGAACCAGGAGTACCCGGCGGCGATTCCCGGCGTCGTCGCCGTCGGCGCCCTCGACACCAAGGGCAAGACCGCCAAGTTCTCCAACTACGGTTCGCACCTGGCCTCAGCGCCCCCGGCGTCGAGATCCCGGGACGCTGTACCGAGAACAAGAACAAGTACTGCGCCACCCAGGGCACCAGCCAGGCCACCGCCCTCGCCTCCGGCACCGCCGCCCTCATCTGGTCCGCCCACCCCGACTGGACCGCCAACCAGGTCCTCCGGGTCATGCTGGAGACGGCCGGGCACAACGGCCCCGTCCCCAGCAAGTACATCGGCTACGGCTCCGTACGTCCCGCCCAGGTGCTCCTGGAGGGCAAGGGGAGCCCGGCGACCGGACGTCAATCCGCTGCTCGCCGCGCGGGCGCGCGTCGCCCGCCCCTCCGCACCGCAGACTTCCCCTCTCCTGAGAACACGGGGGCAAGCGGCACGAGCCCGGCCACGGACCCCGGGACACCCGGGAAGACCGGGTCGGCCACCGGGTCCGAGGAGAGCGGCCTTCCGCTCTGGGCCGTCGCCGCGAGCGCCGTCGCCGTCGTCGCCGTCCTGGGCGCCGTCGTGACGGTGGTAGTACGCAGGAGAGCGTCGACAGACGCATGAGCAAGGTCACTTCACCAACCGAGGAGCACGAATGAGCACTCCCGCCGGCGGGTTCGGACTCGCAGACGACCCGGTCGTCAAGGCCAAGAACAAGATCACGGAGACCGGTGAGGCGGTCTCCAAGCAGGCGCGCGAGCTCGCCAACATCCTGGAGACGTGCAGCGCCGGCTGGACCGGTGTCGGCGCCATCGGCTTCAAGCAGGCCCAGACGCTCCTGAACGAGGACCACGACACCATCCGCCGTCTGCTGGGCGTGCTGCTCAACGCCGTCGGCGAGACGAAGAACCTCAGCAACGCGAACGACGACGAGGTCCGCGCCGCGTTCGCCGCCGCCAACAGCTCCGCGCTCAACAACCTCTAAGAAAGGGGACGAAATGTCTGTCGACAGCGCCGGCACCCGGGTACGGTACGAGACCGTCCAGGAGATGGCGAACCGCATCCGCACGGTCTCGCAGAACATCATCAAGGACATCCAGGAGATGGACACCGCGCTCAAGGTCGTCACCGACACCTGGGACGGCGACGCGCACCACGAGTACGAGCTCCTCCAGGGCAAGTACAAGAAGCGCGCCGAGGACATGAAGGACCGGCTCGAGAAGGTCGCCCAGATCGTCGAGCAGGGCAAGGACAGCTACCGCGCCACCGACGTCAAGGCCTCCCGCCTCTTCACCGAGGCGTACTGACCCGCGTCCGCGCCGCGGCGCCCCCGGGGACGCGGAAGGGGCCCACTCCCTCGGGGGAGCGGGCCCCTTCGTTCGGCGGGGCCTACCGCAGGTCGAACTCCCCGTCCTTGGCGCCCAGGACGAAGGCGTCCCACTCGGCCTTGGTGTACCGCAGCACGGTGTCGTGGTCGAGGGAGGAGCGCATCGCGATGGCGCCGCCCGGCAGGTGGGCGATCTCCACGCGCTCCTCGTCGGGGCTCGTCCCGGGGGCTCCCTGCCACTCGACACCGCTGATGTCGAGCGCGTACAGCTCGTCCTTCTCCTGCTGGGTGCCCATCTGGCTCTGCTCCTTCGTGCGGTGGAAAAGGCGGAACGGCGTAGCGGTCCCATCATGGACGCCGGGCGGACGCCCTGTCAGACGGAACCGGGGGATTCACTTCGCCTGCGAGGCGAAGGCCCGCGCGAGTGCGAGGACCTGCCCGCGCTCCAGCGAGGTCTTCCCGGCGTCCCCGGCGGTCAGGACCAGGGCGAGGTCGCCCTTGCCGCCGGAGTCGAGCCGGACCGTCACCACGTTCCCGCCCTCGCTCTGCACGGCCTCCCCGGCCTTCGCCCCGGCCCCTTGACGGTGTACGCCTTGAGCGCGGAGAAGTCCATGCCGCCGGCGGCCTGGATGACGGGTGCCTGGAGGTACACGGCGTTCCCCTCGCTCACGGCGCCGGTGCGGACCTTCAGGTCCTCCCCGCCCAGGTGGTACGAGCAGGTGATCAGCGCCCCCGGCTTGCCCGCCCAGGGCGACCGCGCGTCCGTCGTCCGCCCGCCCTCGGCGGTCGCGGCAGGCTCGTCCGTCCGGCCCCGGCCGCCCCCGGCCGCAGGTCGCCGTCCAGCTTCGCGGCCTTCGCCGCCGCGCCGGCGTCGTAGGGCAGCGGGCACGCGTCGGCCCCGGCCGCGTCGGCCCCGTCGGCGACCTCGACCACCCGGTCCACGCTCAGGGCCCCTCCGGCCTCCTCCCACCGCTCCCGCAGCCGGCCAGGACGAGGAGGAGGACGGCGCTCGCCGCGCTCCGGGCGGTGTGCTTCACGTGGATCATCAGGGGGTGCTTCCGGTCAGGGGCTTGACGACGGGGTCGTCCGCCAGGGGTGGTTCTCGCAGCCGAGGACCTTCGCGGCCTCGCGCGTCATGAGGTAGAGGAAGGCGAGCTCACGCGTCTCCCTCTGCCGGTCCGTGTCCCTGCCGCGGTCCACCGTGAGGGTGGCGTCGGCGCGGAGAACGGCCTTGCGCGACGGTCCGCTCAGCTCGCCCCCAGCTCGCACGGTGCGAAGAGCTCGGTGGCCAGAGGAACGGCCGTCCCCGTGGCACCGCTCACGTCGTAGACCGTGCCGCCCCGCGCGCGCTCCTTCCCGGGCTGGTCGGCGGGGGACCACGCGAAGCCGAGGAGCACGTGGTTCTTGCTGCCCTCGGGCACGAACCTGCACAGGAAGGAGGGCGAGGTCGAGTTCGGGCCGCCTCCCCACTCCTCCAGGTCCTGCTTGAACCGCTCGGCGAAGCGGTCGTCCGACACGAGGGCTTCGGCCGTGAAGTCGTCGGTCCCGAGGACCTCGCGCAGGGACTTCCCGGCGGCGGAGTCCGCCGCCGGGCCGCACAGTCCCTCGACCCGCGAGCCGGAATCCCCGGAGGAGCAGGCGGTGGCGGTCAGCGCCACCAACGCCGTCGCGGTCACGCAGGCGAGGGCCCGGGCGCGCTCAGTTGCCCAGGTGCGCCGCCGCGCCACCGCGTCCGTCCTCGTAGGCGCCGTTCGCGGTGTCCTTCGCCGAACCGTACGCAGCATGGTTGAGGTTTCCTTCCTCCGTCTGCCGGGCGTTGTACAGGCTGTTCAAGCCGTCCTTGCCCTTGGAGTAGTTCTCGCTCGAATCCTTCTTGCCCTGCTCCTCCGCCGCGTCGGTGACGTCCTGGACCCATTCGAACTTGGCGGTGTCGACGATGGCGCCGGCGGCGGGAACCGGCCAGGGGGATCTCGCCGACGACGCTGTTGACGCCGTTCCCCGCGTACTCCGCGGTCGACTCGGCCCACTTGACCTTGTCGTCCTCCTTGTCGATGTAGATGTCCGCACCGATCCCGTTGAGGGCGCCCACCGCCAGGCCGACGCCGCGCGACCGTGGTCCCATTCGGCGCTCTGCCCGTGCTGCGCGTCGCCCTCGAACGCGGGGGCGTCGGCGAGCTGCTGGGCGGAGTAGGCGAGCTCGGACTCGTACATCAGGGCGAAGGACTCGCTGTCGTCGCCGATGCCGCGCATGACGCGGACGAGGCTGCCCTGGCCGACCGCGATGTGGGAGTCGTTCCCGGAGCCGTGGATCGCATCCTTGCCGGCGCTGCCGCCGTAGTTCGCGTCCTCGCCGCCCAGGATCACGTGGGTGTCGGCCACGTAGTCGGCGAGGGCGTGCGCCATGGGCTTCTGGATGTTCTTGAGCTCGTCGGGGAGCTCGTCGCCGTTCATCTCGGAGTCGAGGTACCGGATCGCGTGGTGCATGACCCGGGACTGGCCCTCGGTGTGCGCGCCGATCGGACCCGGCTTCTCACCCGGCGCGTGCCCCGTCGCCGCCGCCTGGATCGCGTTGCCGAGCCCCGTCGCCTTGAAGGGGTCGTCCATCTCCATGGGCGCCGAGTAGAGGGTGTTCATCACCGGGTCCGGCCACTTCCGGTCCGTGAGGAGGAACTTCAGGTGCTCGTTCGCGTTCCCGGGGGCCTTGGGGTCGAGGAAGTACTCCGCGTCCCCGGGGTCCTTGCTCATGATGTCGAGCAGGCCGTCCAGCGGATCGTGGGCGATGTTCGGCCGCTCGCCGTCGAAGAAGTGCAGCCAGATGTTGGGCTTCTCCTTCTCGGCCCGGATCATGTCGCCGCCGATCTCGTTCAGGAACTCCTTGCCGTACGCCTTGGGGTCCCCTGCTTCATCAGCGTGACGAGCATCTGGTAGCCGTTGGTCGGGCTGACGTTGCTCGCGAGGTTCTCCGCGCCGAGCTTCTTGAGCCCGTCCACGAACGGCCGGTACGCGTAACCGTTCGGGTCCTTCGTGCCGGAGGCGATCGTGTCCGCGAGCCCGGCGTTGATCGAGTTGTAGAGCTTCTTCTCGGCGTCCGAGATGCCCCGCTCGTTCGACGCCAGGTTCATCCGGTCCGCGATCTTCAGGGCGTCCTTCGCGCCGAGGCCGTCCAGGTACGCCTCGCTGAAGTGCTCGTCCTTGGAGTTCTGCTGGAGCAGGTCCCGGTAGTGCTCCAGCTCCTCCTTCGACGCCTTGCCCTCGCGCACCTTCTCCGACAGCGCCAGCGCCTCGACGGCCTCGACGTCGCCGACCGCTTCGCGTTGAAGCCCAGGGGAGCGGTGCCGTCCGCCCCGGAGGCGTTGAGCAGGGCGGTCTTGACGTCCGCGTCGAACTCCGTGACCGCCTTGACCGCGTCGTTGATCTTGGTCGTGTACGACATCTCCACGTCCCGCAGGTCCGGGTCGTGGCGGATGGCGTTGGCCTCCTGGGCGCTGACCTTGCTGAAGTCGTAGCTGGCGTTCCCGTACGCGGAGACCTTCATGCCGGCGGCCACGGCCTCGTCGACCGCCGCCTTCACCCGGCCCTTGAGCTCGGTGAACGTGCTGTGCGCGTCCCGGAGGAGCGACTCCATGGCGCGCGCCTCCTTCTGCGCCGAGTCGAGCTCCTTGCGGGTGATGCCGAAGTTGGTCGCGCTGACCTGCTGAGCCTGGCCGGTCCACAGCGGCCCGCCCGTGGCGACGCTCTGGACCTCCTTCTCGTACGTGTCCTCGACCTTCTTGAACTTCTCCGCCATGCTCTTCCAGCCGTCGGCGGCGGTGCTCAGCTTGCCGAGGTCGATCTCCATGATCTCCTGGTACGTCGGCACTGCGATTCCCCTAGAGACCCGAGACCTTGGACTGCACCGGGGTGAAGCTGTACCCCGTCGTGATGTCGTTGTGGGTGAACAGCGTCGACGCGCCCCGCAGCGCCGTCTTCTCCGAGTCCAGCCGCGCCATCAGGCGCTTCACCTAGCTGTCCCAGTGGGCGTGGGCCTTCTGCAGCCCGGCCGCCGTGTCCCAGCCCTTGAACTCGGCGACGGCGCCGTCGGTGCCCTCGTCACCGGCGTCCGCGGCCGCCTTCACACCGGGCTGGATGTGGTTCTCGATGGTTCCGGCGGCCGCCTTCTTCCTGGCCGGAGACGTCGCCAGGTCCGGCTGCCCCCGCCCCGCCGGGATCGGAGGAACCTGGTTCAGTCGCGTGCTGGACGACCGGTGCTCCATGGCGGCGTTCTTGTGCTGGGCCCACTCGTCGTCGAACGACACGGTCTCCTCCTTGGTCGAGCCTCGGCCGGGCTGGTGCGATGTTTTCAGTTGTGAGGTGTGCACGTCCAACGACGTCGGTGCGGACGTGGAGACCGCCGGTCGGGCCCGGGGCGGAAGCTCCCGCCCCGGGCCCGGCACCCGGCCGCGCGTCCGGTCACAGCTCCGGCAGCCGCCCCGTCTGCACCAGCGACGCGCCGCCCCGGCGCCCCACGAAGTAGCCGCGGCCCGGCGGCATCGGACGGGGCCGCACCGCGCCGAGCAGGTCGCCCTCCGCCGGGTCGCCCGACAGGACGACGCCCTGCGCGCCCAGTTCCTTGATGCGCTGCATGAAGGACTCGTACATCGAGCGGGAGGCGCCCGCGCTGTTGCGCGCGATGATGAACCGCACGCCCGTGTCCCGGGCGAAGGGCAGGTACTCCGCGAGCGGCGCCAGCGAGTTCCCCGCGCTCGTCGCCACCAGGTCGTAGTCGTCGACGACGATGAAGACCTGCGGACCGACCACCAGCTCCGGTCCCGGAGCTGCTGCGGCGTCACGTCCTGCGGCGGCTGCCGGCGGGCGAACACGCCCGAGAGCGCCTCCATGTGCATCTGCATCGAGCTCGCCATCGGCGCGTACTCGAGCAGGTGCTCCTCCGGCAGGCTGCCGAGCAGCGCCCGGCGGTAGTCGCCCACGACGAGCTTCGCCTCGTCGGGGGAGTACCGCTGGGCGATCTGCTGGACGATCAGCCGCAGCAGGTTCGTCTTGCCGGACTCGCTCTCGCCGAAGATCAGGAAGAACGGATCCGTCTCGAAGTTGACGAAGACCGGCTCGAGCCGGGTCTCGTCGATGCCGATCGCGACGCCGTGCTGCGGGAACTCGAAGCCCTTCGGCAGCCGGTCGGCCGACAGCTTGTGCGGAAGCAGCCGCACCGGCGGCGCCGGCGGACCCTGCCAGCCGGTCCGCACGGCCTCGACGAAGGACGCCGTGCCCGCCGCGAGGTCGTCGTTCGCGCTCGACCCGTCGATCCGCGGCAGCGCCCCATGAAGTGCAGCTTCTCCGGCACCTGACCGCGCCCCGGCACCCCGGTCGGCACGTTCGCCGCGACCTTCCGGTCGAACTCCGAGTCCATGACGTCACCGAGCCGCAGTTCGAGCCGGCCCAGCATCTGGTCCTTGAGGGCCGCCCGCACCTCCATGTACCGGGAGGCCGTGATCACCACGTGGATGCCGTAGCCGAGGCCGCGCGCGCCAGGTCGGACACGGTCCCCTCCAGGCCCTCGTACTCGTTCCGGAAGCCGCCCCAGCCGTCCACCACCAGGAAGACGTCGCCCCACGCCTCGCCCGGCAGCTCGCCCGCGGCCGCTTGCGCCGGTAGGTCGCGATCGAGTCGATGGAGTGCGCGCGGAAGAACTCCTCCCGCCGGTTCAGCACCCCCATCACCTCGGCCACCGTCCGCCGCACCCGCTCCGGGTCCAGCCGGGACGCGACCCCGCCGACGTGCGGCAGGTCCGCCAGCGACACCATGCCGCCGCCGCCGAAGTCCAGGCAGTAGAACTGCACCTCGGCCGGGGTGTGGGTGAGCGCGAACGACGAGATCAGCGTCCGCAGCATCGTCGACTTCCCGGACTGCGGACCGCCGACCACCATCATGTGACCGGCCGCGCCCGAGAAGTCCCGGTACAGCACCTCGCGCCGCTGCTCGAACGGCTTGTCGATGAGCCCGAGCGGCACGGTGAGCGCGCCCTGACGCGTGTACTCGGTCGCCGTGAAGCCCCGCTCCGCCGTCCGTGCGAGCCCCGGCAGCAGTTGGTCGAGCGAGGGCGCCCGGTCGAGCGGCGGCAGCCACACCTGGTGCGCCGGCACCCCTGCCCCTCCAGACGGCGCACGATCACGTCGAGGACCGTGTCCGCCAGGGCGTCGTCCTCCTCCGCGCGCCGCTCCGTCAGGTACGCCGGGTCCGGCGCCGCGTACACCACCGGCACCGGCGCCGCCGTGAACAGCGCGGGCCGCCGCTCCACCGGCAGTTGCCCCACCTCCAGGCGCGGCCCGTCCGTCCGGTACGTCCC
Source organism: Streptomyces sp. WAC08241 (assembly GCA_007858575.1). Classification (GTDB taxonomy): domain Bacteria; phylum Actinomycetota; class Actinomycetes; order Streptomycetales; family Streptomycetaceae; genus Streptomyces. The sequence continues at coordinate 3,734,869 of CP042279.1, read as the reverse complement.
CGAGACGTACGCCGCCTTGAAGCGGGTCATCTCGTCCGTGCCGAACTTCAGATAGCCCGAACCCGGCACCGACGGCGGGTGGTACGCGTCCGGCACGCCGATCGCCGTCCGCGACTCCGCCGCCGAGAACGTCCGCAGACCGATCCGGTACGAGAGGTACGTGTCGAGGCCGCGCAGCTTGCCCTCCTCCAGGCGCTGCGAGGCCAGCAGCAGGTGCACGCCCAGCGAACGGCCGATCCGGCCGATCTGGATGAACATGTCGATGAAGTCCGGCTTGGCGGTGAGGAGTTCGGAGAACTCGTCGATCACCAAGACCAGCGACGCCAGCGGTTCGAGCGGCGCGCCCGCCGCCCGCGCCTTCTCGTAGTCGTGGATGTTGGCGTAGTTGCCCGCCGAGCGCAGCAGCTCCTGGCGCCGCTGGAGCTCGCCGCGGATCGCGTCGCCCATGCGGTCCACCAGCGTCAGGTCGTCCGCCAGGTTGGTGATGACCGCCGCCACGTGCGGCATCTGCGACATGCCCGCGAAGGTCGCGCCGCCCTTGAAGTCCGCGAGGACGAAGTTCAGCGTCTCCGAGGAGTGCGTCACCGCCAGACCCAGCACCAGCGTCCGCAGCAGCTCCGACTTGCCCGAACCCGTCGCGCCCACGCACAGGCCGTGCGGGCCCATGCCCTCCTGCGCGGCCTCCTTCAGGTCCAGCATGACCGGCTGCCCGTCCTCGCCGACGCCGATCGGCACCCGCAGCCGCTCGGCCACCGACCTCGGCCGCCAGGTCCTGGCCACGTCCACCGAGCCCGCGTCCCCCAGGTTCAGCAGGTCCGTGAAGTCCAGGTTGGCGAGCAGCGGCTCGTCGTCGTCCCCGCCGCCCATCCGCAGCGGCGCCGGCTACGGGCCAGCGCCTCGGCCGCCGGCAGGGACATGCCGTCCGGCAGCCCCTCGTACGCGAAGCCGCCGCCCGACTCCAGACGCAGCCGCCCCGGCCGCACCACCACCGACAGCCCGCCGCGCGCTCGTCGAGCTCGCCGGACACCACTTCCACGATCGTCACGCCCTGGAGGCCCTCGGCCGCCGCGAGCAGCGAGTCCGGCGGCACCATGCCGCCGTCCAGGACCACGACCACGTGCGGCTGGTCCAGCACCGGCTGGTTCTCCCGGGAGAACCGCGGCCGCCCGTCCAGCCGGGAGCGCACCGCCTGCTCCAGCTCACCGAGGTCGTCGCCGAACAGCCGCTTCGTACCGGCCCCGTCGACCTGCCCCGGCACCTGCGCGTGCGGCAGCCACTTCGTCCAGTCCCAGCGCTCCTGCGCCGAGCGCGCCGCCACCACGGCCAGCATCAGGTCGTCGGGGAGTGCAGCGTCACGAGCTGCGCCACCAGGGCGCGCGCCGCCGCCTGCGCCGACTCCGGCTCGCCCGACACCGTCACGTGGTAGAACGCCCGCATCGAGACCGCCATCGGCAGCCCGTCCAGCGTGCCGTGCACCGCGAGGAACTGCTGCATCGCCCCCGCGCACAGCGGCTCCAGCTCGTCCACCGGCGCGGTCTCCGGCGCCACCAGCGGCGTCGCGAGCTGCTGGGCGCCCAGGCCTATCCGGGCCTGCCCGAAGTCGTGGTCGCCGACCCGCCGCTCCCACACCCGCGAGCCCTCGGCCACCACCGACCACAACTGCTCGGGAGCGGGGTGCAGATAGAGCTGCGCGTCCCGCTGCCTGCGCGCCGTGCGGCGGACCGTACGCCGGGTCTGCGCGAGGTATTTGAGGTAGTCGCGGCGGACATCGGCCATTTGCCCCTGCGTACCGCGACGGAACCGGACGACCTGCGCGATGGCCATGCCGACCGTCGACGCCAGCATCAGCACGCCCATGATCCGCATGATCGGAGACGGCGTCATGAAGAAGAAGACCACCGACGAACCCATGCCGAGCATCGGGAGCAACTGCATCAGCGCCGACTCCTGCTGACCCCGCGGAAGTTCCGGCGGAGACTCCAGGACCAGTTCCTCACCGGGCACTTCCGGAGGAAGGGACCTCGGCGGGCGTTTGACGACGATCTGGCTCACCGGCGCATCAATCCCTCGTTGGAGGCGGGCTCGTGGCGGGAGCATCCGCGCCGGCGCTCCCGTCGGCAGCCGGGCGCGCGGACTTCCCCATGGGACGGCGATCCTACTTGCAGCCCCGTCGGCGGTCCCCGGTAGGGTGGCGCGCGCATCGTGCGCAACCGCGAATCAGGGGTCCACACACGTGAGTACGACCGCAGCGACCGGCTTCTGCCGCGTCACCGTCGTGGCGCCGGACAGCCGCATCGACGTCGCGCTCCCCGAGGACATCGCCGTCGCCGACGTCCACCCGGAGATCCTGCGGCTCACCGGCCAGACCCAGGCCGCGGGCACCCCACCGGCTACCACCTGGTCCGCCGCGACGGATCCGTCCTGGACGGCGCCCGCACCCTGGCCGCCCAGCAGGTCCTCGACGGCGAGGTGCTCTCCCTGCGCCCCTTCGCCCAGTCCCTGCCGCCGGCCGTCTACGACGACGTCTCCGACGCCGTCGCCTCCGCCGTCACCCGCGACCGGCACCTGTGGAGCGACGACCTGCTGCGCGGCGCCGGACTCCTCGGCGGCGTGCTGCTCCTCGTCCTCATGGGCTTCGTCCTCTGGTACGCCGACCCGGTCCGCCACGACATGCACGGCCTCCCCGGGATCGTCGCGGGCGCCGCGGGACTCCTCCTCACCGCCTTCGCCGGCGTCCGCGCCCGCGTCTACCGGGACCGGCCGACCGCCGTCGCCCTCGGCCTCGGCGCCCTGCCCCTGCTCCTCATAGCCGGCTCCGGCATCGTCGGCCCCGACGCCGGCCAGGGCCCCGGCCGCCTCCAGTTCCTGCTCGGCTGCGTCACCGTCCTCGTCGCCTCCGTCGCCCTCGTCGCGCTCACCCCCAGCGGGGACGCCCCTTCGTCGCCGCCACCTTCCTCGCCGCCGTCGGCACCCTCGCCACCTTCGTCGCGATCCTCACCGAGTCGACCGCCACCGAGACCGCCGCCGTCTGCGCCCCCGTCGCCATCGGCCTCGTCGCCTTCCTGCCCGGCCTCTCCGCCCGCTTCGCCCGGCTCCCCATCGGCTACGCCGCCCCGCGCAGCGCCGCCGACGACGAGTTCCCCGGCGACCCGCAGCAGTCCGCCGGGGAGGGCCGTCCCGTCGACGGCGAGCGCATCGCGCTCCAGGCCCGCCGCGGCCACGAGATGCTCCTCGGCCTGGTCGGCGGCTGCGCGACCGTCGTCGTCGGCTCCGCCGCCGTCCTCGGCTTCGCCGGAAACGTCTGGGGCCAGCTCCTCGCCCTCGCCTCCGGCCTCGCGATGCTGCTGCGCGCCCGCCTCTTCCGCTACACCTCCCAGGTCGCCTGCGTCCTGGTCGCCGGCATCGCCGCCATCGCGCTGCTCGTCCTCGGCCTCTCCCTGAACCCGCCGGCCGACCTGGTCAAGGACCTCCTGATGTACGGGGACCGCGGCGGCCTCGACATCCGCACGATCTGGCTCACCGCCGCCGTCGCCGGCGGGGCCGCGCTGATCACCGCGATCGGCCTGATCATCCCGAAGAAGGGGCTCTCGCCCTTCTGGGGCCGCCTCCTCGACCTGGCCGAGGGCTTCGTCCTGCTCTCCCTCGTCCCGCTCTGCCTCGCCGTCCTCGACGTCTTCACCACGGTCCGCTCCCTCACCAGCAAATAGGCACCGACGGGAAGGGGCGGAAAAGGACCCCGGGGGCGCTCCGGCGAGCTGGTACGCTGTGTGACGGCCGTTTGTGTACGCGCTCCCGGAAGCCCTCGAAGCCTCTGGAAGCTGCGCCCATCGGACCTTCGCCCGTCGAGTCACGGAAGCTTCCCTGAGACATGGACCAGGGGCACTCGCGGGCGCACGAACCAAGAGGAGATCCGCGTGGCTCTCGACGCCGCCGTCAAGAAGCAGATCATGGCCGAGTTCGGCACCAAGGAGGGCGACACCGGCTCCCCGAGGTCCAGGTCGCGATGCTGTCCCGTCGCATCTCGGACCTGACCGAGCACCTCAAGCAGCACAAGCACGACCACCACTCCCGCCGTGGTCTGCTGATCCTGGTCGGCCAGCGCCGCCGCCTGCTGCAGTACCTGGCCAAGAAGGACATCCAGCGCTTCCGTGCGCTGGTCGACCACCTCGGCATCCGCCGCGGTGCGGCCGGCGGCGCCAAGTAAGACGCCGTGAAGGGAGCGGTTCCCGGGACCAGGGGCCGCTCCTTTGCCGTACGTACGGCTCGTGCGTACGGCAGCGCAACGGCTCGTACACGCCGCCGTACGTGCGCGAAGTGCGCACGGACATTTAGTCTGGTAGCTACAACCCCATAACGACGAGCGAGAAGCCGCCGGCCAGCCGCCGGTCCTCGGTAGTGGCCCCGGAACCGAAACCCCGGGTGCTTCGATCGAAGACCGGCCCGCCCTCCGAGCTTCTCCGCCGCCGTCGCACACCGTCCCCGGCCACACGGGCCCCGGACGCAAAGACGAACACGTAGGAGAACCCCCTAGTGGAGAACGAGACCCACTACGCCGAGGCCGTCATCGACAACGGCACCTTCGGCACCCGCACCATCCGCTTCGAGACCGGCCGCCTCGCCAAGCAGGCCGCCGGCTCCGCCGTCGCCTACCTGGACGACGACACGATGGTCCTCTCGGCGACCACCGCCTCGAAGCGCCCCAAGGACCAGCTCGACTTCTTCCCCTGACGGTGGACGTCGAGGAGCGGCAGTACGCGGCCGGCAAGATCCCCGGCTCCTTCTTCCGCCGGGAGGGCTGCCCTCCGAGGACGCCGTCCTCACCTGTCGTCTGATCGACCGCCCGCTGCGCCCCTCCTTCAAGAAGGGCCTGCGCAACGAGATCCAGATCGTCGAGACGATCATGGCGCTCAACCCCGACCACCTGTACGACGTGGTCGCGATCAACGCCGCCTCCGCCTCCACGATCCTGGCGGGCCTGCCCTTCTCCGGCCCGATCGGCGCCACCCGCGTCGCCCTGATCAAGGGCCAGTGGGTCGCGTTCCCGACGCACACCGAGCTCGAGGACGCCGTCTTCGACATGGTCGTCGCCGGTCGCGTCCTGGAGGACGGCGACGTCGCGATCATGATGGTCGAGGCCGAGGCCACCGAGAAGACCGTCCAGCTCGTCAAGGACGGCGCCGAGGCGCCGACCGAGGAGGTCGTCGCCGCCGGTCTCGAGGCCGCGAAGCCCTTCATCAAGGTCCTCTGCAAGGCCCAGTCGGACCTCGCCGCCAAGGCCGCCAAGCCCACCGGCGAGTTCCCGGTCTTCCTCGACTACCAGGACGACGTCCTGGAGGCGCTCTCCTCCGCCGTCAAGGGCGAGCTCGCCCAGGCGCTCACCATCGCCGGCAAGCAGGAGCGCGAGGCCGAGCTCGACCGCATCAAGGAGCTCGCCGCCGAGAAGCTCCTCCGGCCTTCGAGGGCCGCGAGAAGGAGATCTCGGGCGCCTACCGCGCGCTGACCAAGAAGCTGGTCCGCGAGCGCATCATCAAGGACAAGGTCCGCATCGACGGCCGCGGCATCACGGACATCCGTACGCTCGCCGCCGAGGTCGAGGCCATCCCGCGCGTGCACGGCTCGGCGCTGTTCGAGCGCGGCGAGACCCAGATCCTGGGCGTCACCACCCTCAACATGCTCCGCATGGAGCAGCAGCTCGACACCCTCTCCCCGGTGACGCGCAAGCGCTACATGCACAACTACAACTTCCGCCGTACTCCGTCGGCGAGACCGGCCGCGTGGGCTCGCCCAAGCGCCGCGAGATCGGCCACGGCGCCCTCGCCGAGCGAGCCCTCGTGCCGGTCCTCCCGACCCGCGAGGAGTTCCCCTACGCGATCCGCCAGGTGTCCGAGGCCCTCGGCTCCAACGGCTCGACGTCGATGGGCTCGGTCTGCGCCTCCACCATGTCGCTGCTGAACGCCGGCGTGCCCCTCAAGGCCCCCGTCGCCGGCATCGCCATGGGCCTGATCTCCGAGGAGATCGAGGGCCAGACGCACTACGTCGCCCTCACCGACATCCTCGGTGCGGAGGACGCCTTCGGCGACATGGACTTCAAGGTCGCCGGCACGAAGGACTTCGTCACCGCCCTCCAGCTCGACACCAAGCTGGACGGCATCCCGGCCTCCGTCCTGGCCGCGGCCCTCAAGCAGGCCCGCGACGCCCGCCTCCACATCCTCGACGTGATGATGGAAGCGATCGACACGCCGGACGAGATGTCCCCAACGCCCCGCGGATCATCACCGTCAAGATCCCCGTGGACAAGATCGGCGAGGTCATCGGCCCCAAGGGCAAGATGATCAACCAGATCCAGGAGGACACCGGCGCCGAGATCACGATCGAGGACGACGGCACCATCTACATCGGTGCCCAGCAGGGCTCGCAGGCCGAGGCCGCCCGCGCCACGATCAACGGCATCGCCAACCCGACCATGCCGGAGGTCGGCGAGCGCTACCTGGGCACGGTCGTCAAGACCACCACCTTCGGTGCCTTCGTCTCCCTCATGCCGGGCAAGGACGGCCTGCTGCACATCTCGCAGATCCGCAAGCTCGCCGGTGGCAAGCGCGTGGAGAACGTCGAGGACGTGCTCGCGATCGGCTCCAAGGTCCAGGTCGAGATCGCCGAGATCGACCAGCGCGGCAAGCTCTCCCTGGTCCCCGTGATCGCGGACGAGGACGGCGCCGCCGAGGGCGACAAGGACGACACCGCCAAGTGACGTCCCGTAGTTCCCGCGCGACGGCCCGCCCCTCCTCGGAGGGGCGGGCCGTCGCCGTACCTAAACGCTTCTCCCGGGCAAGGACGGCGTCGGCACGGTCCGCCGCACGACCCTCCCCGGCGGCCTCCGCATCGTCACCGAGACCCTCCCTCCGTGCGCTCCGCCACCTTCGGCATCTGGGCGCACGTCGGGTCCCGCGACGAGACGCCCGCGCTCAACGGCGCGACCCACTACCTGGAGCACCTCCTCTTCAAGGGCACCCGCAAGCGGTCCGCCCTCGACATCTCCGCCGCGATCGACGCGGTCGGCGGCGAGATGAACGCCTTCACGGCGAAGGAGTACACCTGCTACTACGCCCGGGTCCTCGACACCGACCTGCCGCTCGCGATCGACGTCGTCTGCGACATGCTCACCGGCTCGCTCGTCCTCGACGAGGACGTGGACGCCGAGCGCGGCGTCATCCTCGAGGAGATCGCGATGACCGAGGACGACCCCGGCGACGTCGTGCACGAGCTGTTCGCGCAGACGATGTTCGGCGACACCCCGCTCGGCCGCCCGGTCCTCGGCACCGTCGACACCGTCGAGGCGCTCACCCGGAACCAGATCGCCCGCTTCTACAAGAAGCACTACGACCCGACCCACCTGGTCGTCGCCGCCGCGGGCAACGTCGACCACGCCACGGTGGTGCGCCAGGTCCGCCGCGCCTTCGAGAAGGCCGGCGCCCTCGGGCACGCCGACGCCGTCCCCGTCGCCCCCGCGACGGCCGCCGCACCCTGCGCGCGGCGGGCCGCGTCGAGCTCCTGAACCGCAAGACCGAGCAGGCCCACGTGGTCCTCGGCATGCCGGGCCTGGCCCGCACCGACGAGCGCCGCTGGGCCCTCGGCGTGCTGAACACCGCCCTCGGCGGCGGCATGTCCTCCCGCCTCTTCCAGGAGGTCCGCGAGAAGCGCGGCCTGGCCTACAGCGTGTACTCGTACACCTCGGGCTTCGCCGACTGCGGCCTCTTCGGGGTGTACGCGGGCTGCCGGCCCGGCCAGGTCCACGACGTCCTGAAGATCTGCCGGGACGAGCTCGCCAAGGTCGCCTCCGACGGCCTCACGGACGAGGAGATCCGCCGCGCCGTCGGCCAGCTCTCCGGCTCGACCGTGCTCGGCCTGGAGGACACCGGCGCGCTGATGAACCGCATCGGCAAGAGCGAGCTGTGCTGGGGCAGCCAGATGTCGGTCGACGACATGCTGACCCGGATCGCGGCCGTCACCCCGGACGAGGTCCGGGAGGTCGCCCGCGATGTACTGGAGCAGCGACCCTCGCTCGCGGTGATCGGCCCGCTGAAGGACAAGCAGGCCGACCGCCTCCGGCAAGCGGTCTCCTGACCCACGAGTCCCCCTTAAGGAAGAGCAATGAGCAAGCTGCGCGTGGCGGTCCTCGGAGCCCGGGGCCGCATCGGCTCCGAAGCGGTCCGGGCCGTCGAGGCCGCCGAGGACATGGAACTGGTCGCGGCCCTCGGCCGCGGCGACGAGCTGTCGAAGCTCGTCGAGGCGGACGCCCAGGTCGTGGTCGAACTGACCACGCCCGACTCGGTGATGGAGAACCTCGAGTTCTGCCTGGGCCACGGCATCCACGCGGTCGTCGGCACCACCGGCTGGACCGAGGAGCGCCTCGCGCACCTGCGGACCCGGCTCGACGCCGCCCCGGGGACCGGCGTCCTCATCGCGCCGAACTTCTCCATCGGCGCGGTCCTCACCATGAAGTTCGCCCAGATCGCGGCCCCGTACTTCGAATCGGTCGAGGTCGTCGAGCTGCACCACCCGAACAAGGTGGACGCCCCTCGGGCACCGCCACCCGCACCGCCCAGCTCATCGCCGAGGCCCGGTCGAAGGCAGGCTGCGCCCGCAGCCCGACGCCACGGCCACGGCCCTGGACGGCGCCCGCGGCGCTCGACGTCGACGGCGTCCCGGTGCACGCCGTGCGCCTGCGCGGGCTCCTGGCCCACCAGGAGGTGCTGCTCGGCGGCGAGGGCGAGACCCTCACCGTCCGGCACGACTCCCTGCACCACTCCAGCTTCATGCCGGGCATCCTGCTCGGCGCCCGTCGCGTGACCGCCGCCCCCGGCCTCACCTTCGGCCTGGAGCACTTCCTGGACCTGGGCTGACGGCCGTGGGCGGAAAGATCACGTACGTCTTCCTCGCCACCGTGCTCGTGCTCGTCTTCGGCGTGGTGGCGATGGAGGGCGTCCTGCTGCTCCTCACGGGCGAACCGGCCGCCATGGGCATGGGCGCGGTGGCGTTCCTGCTGCCGCTGGTCGGCGGCTGGTTCCTCTGGAAGAACACCCGTTTCGCGCGCCGGGCCAACCGCCTCGCCGCCGAGCTGGAGGCCGAGGGCGGCCTGCCCGTCGACGAGCTGAAGCGCACGGCGGGCGGCCGGATCGACCGGGACTCGGCCGACGAGGTCTTCGCCCGGCGCAAGGCCGAGACGGAGGACTCACCCGAGGACTGGCGCTGCTGGTTCCGGCTCGCGGTCGCCTATCACGACGCCCGCGACACCCCCAGGGCCCGCCGGGCGATGCAGCGGGCCATCGCGCTCCACGAGGGGCGTCCGGTCAGCGCGTAGCGGCGACCGGGGCCGGGAGCCGGGCCGTACTCGGCCTCCCAGGCCTCGACCGTGTCGGCCGCCCGGTCGAAGGCCTCGACCCGGGAGAGGAAGTCGGCGTTGTGGTCGGTGAGCAGCACGAGCTGCTCACCGCCCTGTCAGCCGAGCACCAGGGCCTGGCCCTGGACGGTGCGGGGAGCCCCAGCCAGCGCACCGGCTGCTGGACGGTCCGTACGGACGTCACCTTGGCCCACGGCACGGTGACGGTCGAGAGAAGCCCACGCGCCGCACACCGGCCCGGCTCACCCAGGTGCCCATCCGCAGCATCCGCAGCGTGGCCACGATGACGAGCCCGGCGACGCCGAAGGTGGCGGACGCGCCGCCGACGGAGCCCGCGGCGGCGATGATCACCGCGGCGAGGAGGACGAAGGAGGCGAGCAGCAGGGAAAGCGCCGCCGCCCCGACCCGCCAGGACCCCGGCCGGTACGGACGACGCCACTGGTCGTGGTCGTCGAACGGCAGGGCGACCTGGTCGTTCGCGTCAAAAGCACGGTCGGCCGTCAGAAAGGGCAGGGGCACGACAGATCCTCACTCACAAGCACGCTCGAAGGGGCGATGCCCGGTGAGGCTACCTCAGCGGTTGTCGGAGGCCTCGGACTGCTGCTGACGCGTGGCCGAGTCACCCGACTGGAGCGAGGGCATCCCGAGGATCAGCGACCCGACGAGGCCGGCCACGACGGTCAGCCCGAGCAGGGTGCGACCCACGAGCTGCGAGGCGCTGAGGCGCTCCCGGGGCGGAGGAGTGACGTTACTGCGAAAACTTTCGGCCTCCGCCACGAACGCGAACGGTACGGGCTCTCGGCGGCGGAACATCAGGGCCACTCTCCTCGGGTGTCGTCGTGCTTCACCGGTACAGACGACGAAACCGGTCCTTTGGTGCCCGTTTTCGTCAAGGATTTCACCAAACCGGCCGAATGTAGTCCTCCGGTAGGACCTCCGGTAGGAGGGGTCCGACCTACGGCGGATCCTCCGTCGGCCCCTCGTTAAAGTGGGCGGCTGCACCCCCGACTGGAAGGACCGCTGGTGAGCGACAGCCCCACCGAGAACGTGAAGATCGACTTCCGGAGCGACGTCACCGTCGACCTGGTCAAGAGCGCGGCGGCCGACTCCGACGTCCTGTGGGCCGCCCGGGTCTCCACGGCGGGCGAACAGTCCCTCGAAGAGCTCCAGAAGGACCCGGAGCGCTCGAAGGGCCTCATCAACTTCTTGATGCGGGACCGCCACGGCAGCCCGTTCGAGCACAACTCGATGACCTTCTTCATCAGCGCCCCGATCTTCGTGTTCCGCGAGTTCATGCGGCACCGCGTGGGCTGGTCGTACAACGAGGAGTCGGGCCGCTACAGGGAGCTCCAGCCGGTCTTCTACGTCCCCGACGCCTCCCGCAAGCTCGTCCAGGAGGGCCGCCCCGGCAAGTACGTCTTCGTCGAGGGCACCCGGGAGCAGCACGACCTGGTGAGCCGCACGATGGAGGACTCGTACCGGCAGGCGTACGAGACGTACCAGGAGATGCTGGCCGCCGGCGTCGCCCGCGAGGTCGCCCGTTCGGTCCTCCCGGTCGGCCTCTTCTCCTCGATGTACGCCACCTGCAACGCGCGCTCGCTCATGCACTTCCTCGGCCTGCGCACCCAGCACGAGCTGGCCGCCGTCCCGTCCTTTCCGCAGCGGGAGATCGAGATGGTCGGCGAGAAGATGGAGGAGCACTGGGCCCGGCTGATGCCGCTGACCCACGCCGCCTTCAACAAGAACGGGCGCGTGGCCCCGTAGGGCACACATGTCCGACCTCGTCACGCGAAGTGTCCGTATTGCGACGTTTCACGAAGTTCATCTAGGCTGATCAAACGGACCCGGCGCTGTCTGAACCCCCGAGCAGGCAGCGCCGGGCTCCTTCTCCGTCCCCCAGGGGGACACCCGGCGCTGAGCAGCGAGTAGCGTGTTACCCATGGCTCCGATCTCCACTCCGCAGACCCCCTTCGGGCGGGTCCTCACCGCCATGGTCACGCCCTTCACGGCGGACGGCGCACTCGACCTCGACGGCGCCCAGCGGCTCGCCACCCACCTGGTGGACGCGGGCAACGACGGCCTCGTCATCAACGGCACCACCGGCGAGTCCCCCACCACCAGCGACGCGGAGAAATCGGAGCTGGTACGAGCCGTCCTGGAGGCGGTCGGCGACCGCGCCCACGTCGTCGCCGGCATCGGCACCAACGACACCCACCACTCGATCGAGCTCGCCCGCACGGCCGAGCGCGACGGCGCCCACGGCCTCCTCGCCGTGACGCCCTACTACAACAAGCCCTCGCAGGAGGGCCTGTACCGGCACTTCTCGGCCATCGCCGACGCCACCGAGCTCCCGGTGATGCTCTACGACATCCCCGGCCGCAGCGGCGTCCCGATCGACACCGCGACGATCGTCCGCTTGGCCGAGCACCCGCGCGTCGTCGCCAACAAGGACGCCAAGGGCGACCTCGGCCGCGCGAGCTGGGCCATCGCCCGCTCCGGCCTCGCCTGGTACTCCGGCGACGACATGCTCAACCTGCCGCTGCTCTCCGTGGGCGCCTGCGGCTTTCGTCTCCGTCGTAGGCCACGTCGTCACCCCCGAGCTCCGCGCCCTCCTCGACGCCCACCTGGGCGGCGAGGTGCAGAAGGCGACCGAGATCCACCAGAAGCTGCTCCCGGTCTACACCGGCATGTTCCGCACCCAGGGCGTCATGACCACCAAGGCCGCCCTCGCCCTCCAGGGCCTGCCCGCCGGCCCCCTCCGGCTGCCGCTCGTGGAACTCTCCCCGCAGGAGACGGAGCAGCTCAAGGTCGACCTGGCCGCCGGCGGGGTAGAACTCTGACAACGGACTTCACAACTGAACAAGGTCTCGACAACTGAACACCCACAACAGCAAGTGCACGATTGTCATGCGCGCCACGTGCCAGGGGTACGTGGCGCGCGTGGTGAGAGAGTCTTTTGAGTCATCCGCATC